>OZ244652.1:0-4021191 GCA_965218705.1 Chthoniobacterales bacterium | reverse complement strand
CGGCGCGCGACTATCGTCATCAAGCTTACCAGCGAGGACTTCTATGTTTCAATCCGCGCGCGCCGTGCGGCGCGCGACTTAACCCCCGTGGGCGAAACTGTGCAAGACGGTGTTTCAATCCGCGCGCGCCGTGCGGCGCGCGACGCGCGAAACCCTTCTCACCTTTAGGCCGGTAACGTTTCAATCCGCGCGCGCCGTGCGGCGCGCGACGCTCGCGAATGTGGACAAGGCGAACGGCGGGGAGTTTCAATCCGCGCGCGCCGTGCGGCGCGCGACCGCACTTTTGAAACGCGAGTCAGGCACTCTTGAGTTTCAATCCGCGCGCGCCGTGCGGCGCGCGACGATCGGATCAAGACGCTTCGATCCCTGCAACGGGTTTCAATCCGCGCGCGCCGTGCGGCGCGCGACAAGACGGTGGAGAAGATGAGTCGCCCGAAAGGGGTTTCAATCCGCGCGCGCCGTGCGGCGCGCGACTTTCTCGGGATGGTCAGACCGAGGCGATTGATTGAGTTTCAATCCGCGCGCGCCGTGCGGCGCGCGACGTGAGCCGTGGCGATCGTCATCCAGCCTTCTACGGGTTTCAATCCGCGCGCGCCGTGCGGCGCGCGACCGCCCAATGGCTTAAATGTTCGTTGTCGAAAAGCTGTTTCAATCCGCGCGCGCCGTGCGGCGCGCGACCATAATAATCGAGGCGGAGGCGTATTGCTCAGAAGTTTCAATCCGCGCGCGCCGTGCGGCGCGCGACCTGGCGCGGCAGCGCCTTCCCGCCACTCAGAAAACGTTTCAATCCGCGCGCGCCGTGCGGCGCGCGACATCACGCCAGCGGGTATTCGCGGGGGCAGCCATGTTTCAATCCGCGCGCGCCGTGCGGCGCGCGACCACACACAATGGCGACCTGGGAGCGGGAAGAAAAGTTTCAATCCGCGCGCGCCGTGCGGCGCGCGACAGCCGAACTTGCGCGCTGCCTACTGCTCGAAAAAGTTTCAATCCGCGCGCGCCGTGCGGCGCGCGACAGCGGTTATGTCAACAGCAAACGAAAGATTTTCCGTTTCAATCCGCGCGCGCCGTGCGGCGCGCGACTTGCAAATCGTGCCCGAGCCAAAGCAACGAGGTGAGTTTCAATCCGCGCGCGCCGTGCGGCGCGCGACTACTACCACTGGAATATCGGAGATGTGGAACTGGTTTCAATCCGCGCGCGCCGTGCGGCGCGCGACCCACAGGGCTCGTGCCGGGAATCATCATTTGCCCGTTTCAATCCGCGCGCGCCGTGCGGCGCGCGACGCGGCGGACTCCCCTTCCATTCGCCGAGCAACAAGTTTCAATCCGCGCGCGCCGTGCGGCGCGCGACCTACTGTTGTGCATGCTGGAACTAGCTGACCAATTGTTTCAATCCGCGCGCGCCGTGCGGCGCGCGACATGATGACCAAGTGCGTCTTGAGTTGGATAAGTTGTTTCAATCCGCGCGCGCCGTGCGGCGCGCGACGGTAGCGCGTCGGATCGCGAAGTCAGCAAGATAGTTTCAATCCGCGCGCGCCGTGCGGCGCGCGACTGCTCTATCATAAGACCCTTTCGACCAACCTCCGAGACCCATCTTTCCGCGAACCGCATTCCACACGTCGCAACGCGGCCGCACTGTTTCGCGATTCAAATTTCAAAGAACGCCGGACGTGCCGTTTAGGACGCGCGCGCATCTCCTCCCAGATACGTGATCGCTGCACGTCCGCGCGAGCGAAAAAGACGGTCAGACGACGAGCGGGCCGGTGGGATCGAAGGAGGGTTTGGCGCCGTGATGTTCAACGCGGTGATCCCACTCTTTGCCTAACAAGTAAATGCGCAGGCTGTCGGTCTCCGGATCGATGATCTCGAGGAGTCGGGCGCGAAAGCTGACCAGTTGGGCGGGGTCGAGCAGGCATTCGAAGACGGAGTTCTGCACGCGTTGGCCATGGTCGAGGCAGGCTTTGGCCGCCTGCCGCAGCCGGCGGCGTCCGGCGGAGGTGACGGTGGAGACATCGTAGGTGACGAGGATCTGCACGGGATGAGGAGTAACAAAGGGCGGCTTTTATTTCCAGAGAAACGCCGGGTAGGCATCGAGATCGCCGCGCAGGTGACGGGCGAGGAGCCGCGCTTGCAGGTGCGGCACGATGCCCCAGGGCACTTTTTCCTGGAGGAAGGGATGGACCAGTTCTTCCCGCTTCCGTTCCTGCCAGGCGACGAGGACTTTTTTCCGCGATTCGTCGCGCAGGCTGACGGCGCCGTTCTCTTGCGTTTGAAAATCGGCCGCGCTGAGTTGCTTGCGATTGAGCAAGGCGAGGGCGAGGCGATCGGCGAGGACGGGCCGGAATTCTTCCATCAAATCGAGGGCGAGCGAGGGGCGGCCGGGCCGGTCGCGATGCAAAAAGCCGACGGCGGGGTCGAGGCCGGCGGCGCCGAGGGCGGAGCGGCAATCGTGGCTGAGGAGCGCGTAGAGGAAGGAGAGGAGTGCATTCACGGGATCGAGCGGCGGGCGCCGGCTGCGCCCGTTCATCTGGATGGCGGGATCACCGCCGGTGAGGAGCGCGGGCAGGGCTTCGAAGTAGGCGGCGGCGGAATCGCCCTCGATCCCGCGGATGACGTCGAGCGACGTCTCGCGCAGGACGGTTTCGACCCGATGACCCAGCCAGGTGGCGATGGTGGCGAGGCGGTCGGCTGAGGAGTCGTGAGGCCGATCGCGCGCGGCGCGCAACAAGGAGACGCGGGAGCTGGCGATCTTGGCCGCGACGATGTTCCGCGCGATGGCGGCGGAGGCGGTGGGGTCGTCCGCCAGCCGATACTGCGTGCGGCGGAGGAGGACGTTGCCGGAGGCGTAGCCGGTGGCGGCGGCGAGGAATTTTCCGTGGGGCGAACAGAAGGAGAGGGTGACGCCGGCTTCGGCGCAGGCATGCATCAATTGCGCGGAAGCGCCGATGTCCCAACCGAGACAGACGATCCCGTCGAGGTTATGAAGCGGCACGCGCAGTTTCGTCTCGCGCTCGTGCCGCACTTCGACGGCCTGGCCATCTTTGAAAAGCCACGCGCCTTCGAGGGTGACGAAGAGGGTATTAAGATGCTGCATCATGGCGAACCACTCCTGCTCCTCATCATGGCGAAAATGAAGAGTCGGTGGCCAGAGATCCCTGGGCGGAGAGCGAATCTCTCAGCTGCGCGGCGAACCAGCTCGCTACGCCTTTGCGCAAGCGGAGCGCATCGGGCAGGCAAATATCCAGGAGCGAGCAGCTCTCGCATTTCTTCTCGCGTTGCGCGCTCGGCGTATGCCGGGCGTCGATCAAGGCGTGGAGGCGTTGCGCGGTCTCGCGGGTCAACGCGCGGAGTTCGGGATCGAAAGCCACTTCGGTGCGGCGGCGGCGTTTCCCGTAAAAAAGCATCCCCTGCGCGACAGGTCGGCCAAGCATTTCCTCGAGACAAAGCGCCTGCGCGCACAGCTGAACCTCATCCGCCCGATGCACTTTCGGTTTCCCCCGCTTGTATTCCACCGGCAGCACAGTCCCATCCGCATGGAACTCGACCACGTCGCATTGCCCGCTCAAGCCCAGCGCGAACGAACGCACTGGCATGCCCCGCGCAATGCGAAGGCCGGGTCGCGCTTCGTCCGGCCCTTCGTGCGTGCGCTCGTGGAGCAGGTTGCCTTCGGCGGTGAATGCGTTCTCCGCCCAGGCCTGCTCGATATGAATGAGCGCGCACTGCCGTTCACAGAAAAGAAGATGCTGCAGTGCCGAGAGCGGGAGGAGAGCGTCTTCGGTGGTCACGGAGCCTCAGTTTTAGAATTCCAAAAGCGGAACGAAACCAGCCTGCCGAAAATGATGGTCCGTCGTAAAGGCGTCGCGCAAGCGCAGCTCGCGCATGAGGGCGAAACTGACGCAATCAGTGAACGACCATTCCTTATCTGTATGCCGACGGAACCAGACGGCGGCGGCATGAAAGCGGGCCGGATCGATCCACTCGAGGCGGAGCGCCTCGCTGCGCTCGATCGTGTCGAGGAAATCAGACGCCGCGCGGTGACTGTGCCGGATGAGCAAGAGCGTCGCGGTCTCATCGGCCACGTATTCAGTGGTGAGAAAGCGGCGCTTCTTTTCGCGGAGCTCCTGCTGGAGGTCGACCGCGGCCCGATGGTGTTCGTCGCTGGCATCCCAAAGCGCCAGAAAGCCGGCGCTGTCCATGAAGACATCAGCGCTTGCCATAAAGAATGCGATCGATCTGCGCGTGCTTCGTTCGGCCTTTCGGAGAGGGCGAGGCGCGCTCTCCAATATTGAGAAAGGGATCGTCGGGCCAGGCCCGGCCGGGAGTGGCCACCAAAGGCTCGAGGCGAGCCGCGGGTTTTCCGCGATGAGAGAGAACAAGCCGCTCGCCTTTGGCAATCCGGCGGAGCACAGCGGAAGCGTTCTTGCGAAAATGAAGCATCGTCACAGTTTTCATCGTGAGTGAAGTTTAAGTTGAAGTTGAAGAGCCGCGCAAGGAGGATTCACTGCCGTTCAGAAGAGGAATGCTCAGGCGCGAAGATGGAGGATGGCCTTTTCGAGAAACATCCTGCCGTCTAAAATTCCAAGCGCTAAGGCAGAGAAAACCGCTCCATTTCTTCGTCATCGCGTGGGCCATCTCGCTCCTGCATCGATCGAGCAGGCAGCAACGCCAGGGCGTGGCGCAGACTGAGCTGGAAGGCTTCGAGATTGCTTAGCCCATCGGTCGCTGGGAGAGAGTCGAAGGCGGGGAGATCGAACAATCCGGCACTTTCCCGCACCCGATCATTCTCCGAATTCGGACTCGATGAGTCGTCGTATCTCTTCGCTGGCATAGTGCTGGAGGATCCCCGTGAATTCCGGGCTGGAAACGTCGATCCCGGCGGACTTAATCAAGTGTCTCACGTCCTGAAGGTCAATCCCCTTCTCCACGCGCTGGGGATTGCGCAGAGCATGCAATTTCATCGCGATGAGGTGAAGCGCACTGGGAATGGCCAGGGTGCGGGCATGGCCGACCTCCCGGCGCTCGCTCTCGGCCCGAATTCGCCGAAAGGTCGTCTCGTTCACCAGCATAAGATCCAAAGGGAGCGCGGCCGCCGGGTCCGCCTCAAAGCGCAGCCGGATGAAATTCGCCGTGCGCCGGGAGATGGCATAGCCGCGTTCCTTGAAGAAGGCCAGCCACCGTTCGGCATCCTCTTCCTGCACGAGCAGGTCCACATCGAAGGTGGTTCGGGAGTAGGCGTGAAGATTCACCGCGTTCCCCCCGACGAGGACCGCTTTCAACCCCTCGGTTTCGGCCTGCGCTGCCAGCGCGATGGTGTCAGGAGCAGGCATTCACGCTTCAGATGCGGCGGATGAGGGTGACGCCTTCGGGAATCGGCTCTTTGATCGTTAGGTCATAGTCGGAGAAAGCGCGGGCGGGCTTGGTCTGGTCCTTTCGTTTCACCTCGACCAAATCGAAGAGCGCATGACTGGGCGCTTTACCGAGCTGGCTGTCGTGCTTGAAAACGATCAGGCCGCGCACCGCCATCGAGCCGGCTGGTCGCGCCGCGGATTGGTCGAATTGAAAGGCGTTTTCCAACGCAGTGAAGAGCAGTTCGAGGTCGTCGTCTGTGAATCCCGTTTGCTCGGCCAGGAATGGATTCACGAAACCGTGCGCGCGGTAAAGGCCATAGGGAATGGTGAATTTGCGGCCCATCGTGCGGCCTTTCTCGATGTCTTTTTCGTTCGTCACGGAGGTGCGGGTAATGGCGTGCTCGCTGGAAACGATCGGCTCGACCGAACGCGCAAATGAAATTTGCACCGGCCCGCGGACTTGTCCGCAATTCACTTCGGTAGACATGACCGCGCCAAACGCGCGAATGTCGGTGAAATTTTTGCACATCCACGCCTTCGCTTTATCGCGTTCGGCGGCTTTGGCATTCTTGGGATCACCGAGATCGGCTTCCTTATAGGCTTCCCGGTGTTGCAGGTTATGCACTGCGCCTTCCTTGAAGTAGATGCGCTCTCCTTTTTGATCCTGCCAAAAATTGCGCACCTTGCGCTTGAGGCAGACATCGGTCACGAGGCCGTGACCGGTTTCAGCGTCGATGCGCGGAAGATTACCGGCGTCGGGATCGCCGTTGGGATTGGCGTCCTGAGCGTCAAAGAGGAAGACGAAGTCGTAGCGATTTTTCATAGGGTGGTTAGGCGGCAGCCGGTGTTTCGATTGGTTTTTCTTTGCGGGTGAAGAGGTCTTTGCGCTGGTGGTAATAGCCGAGGATGAAGAGGCCTTGCTCTTCGAGGTTGTGCGATTTGGTGGCGCTCGAGCCGGGCGACTGCGGCCATTTGATCTCGGAGATGAGCTGATCGAACTGAACCTTGCGGCCGGGATGCAAGTGGCGGCGATGATGGGTGGAGAGTTGTTCGAGCCGCGGAAAGACGCTCGCCGGGGTGGCGCACGCAGCGGCGAAGTAGGTGTCGCGAATGGTCTTCTCCAGCGGACGCCCCGTCTGCTCGCGATGGCCTTCTTCCTGAATTTTCTCCAGCGCGGCGAAGAGGCGGCCGCGCAGGTAAGCGGGATTTTTGTTATCGAGATCGAGCATAGGTGTGATGGCGAGTTTGTGGTTACGAACGAGGACCGCCTTGATCGCGGCCGCGCGGAGATAATGGACGGAGCGCTCCATCTGGATGCGGCGGATGAGAGCGGCGAAGAGCGTTTGCGGATAGCGCGTGCCTTCCAGGATGGCGCGCATGAGCGCACCGCCGAGCAACGGCGGCGGATCGTCGCCCTGGCGAACGGTCTCGCGCAGAAATTCCCAGTAGGCGGGAAACTCCGAGTCGGCTCGGCGTTTCCCGACCGGCTGTTCGAACTCGCGCACGATCTCCAGGTCAGTCTTGTGCTGGCGAAGGTGATCGAGCAGTTCACGGATGGACGACTGGTAGAAGAAGCGAACGGAGAGACGCGCCGCGTTGGGCGAGAGACCGAGCAGATAGAAACGGGTCGTCTCGGGATCGTCCGCCAAATCGCCGTAGGCTTCGCGGCCTTGCTGCAATGCCTTTAGAAATGCTTCGATCTTGGCGCGAAGTTGGAAGTCCTGCGTTTCCTCGGCCGCATGGTCACCGCTGCCGGCGATGGTCGCGAAAATGTCCTCGATCACCGTTTTCTTATCCGTCCAGAAAACGCAGGTCGCATCGCCGATGCGGATGCGATGTTTGGACGACTGCGGCCCGCTTAGCAGGGCGTTAAGCGCAGTGCCGTAGCGAAAGGCGGCATCTTCGCCGACCGGCGAGACCCTGCCCTGCGCGCCCAGCGCGGGGTTGGGCGGGTAGTTAAGATAGGACTCATACGAAGGTTCATTAAACGAGACCAGCGAAGCTCCCGCGGCTTGTGCCCCTATCACGCCCTTTATCTTAGGATGCAGACGCGCAATCTCTGTGAAGTCGCCGCTCAACAGACATTGGCCCCTGATCCCTTTGCCCTCGCTCTTGATGGAACGCGCCTTCCACCAACTGCGAATTTCCATCTGGTCATGGACAGGCTTGGGCTCACCTACGATCTGGAAAACACCGAATCCGGTTCCGACTTCGGCCAGCACAGGATGCTCACTGAGGTGCTCAGGATTCCAGCTTTCGAGAAACCGACACACCGCCGCGAAGGATGGCTGAGCAAGCGACGCTTCGGTTGCAACGTGGCGCTCGCGAAAAGCTTTGAATCGCTTCTCGCCGAAGCCCGCCGGCTTGTCGTCGGGTTGCCGGCCGAGCATGTAGGTCTGGTTGGCCCACAGAAATCCTGGATTAATCCCGGCGCCGGACGGCGTGGCTTCGCCCGGGACTCGCATACGGGCGGGCACGAATTTTCCAGACTCGGTTTTCACGCGGGCATCTTCGATTGCGAAGAGCGAGCCGTCGGGATTCAAGACGACGCGAAACGAAATCTTCTGAGGCGAGAATCCCGGCTCGGCCAGCGCATAATCTTCATCCGCAGCCAGCCGATCGTAGAGGGAATGAAGTGACTGCAGAATCATGGTCAGCGGTGGGTACGGGAGAGCGGAGGCACTTCGATGACTCCATCGATCATCTCCGCGCGGAAGAAATGCGGTGTGGTCGATTTGACCTTCTTGCTCGCCGGATCCTGATCGAACTCGAGGTCGTGCAACATGAACCCGAGATCGCGTTTGCCTAACAAACTCTCATGCGGCGCCGGTTTCGCTTCGCCCGGTTCGACCAGGCGGAAGCGCACCGGGAATTCGCGGCAGCCGAAGTAGGGCTGGTGAAAGACCTGTCCGGAGCGCGCCCGTCGATTGAACATATCGAGATGTTTCCCCGCGACATCGTTCTCCGATAGCTCGGGTCCGCCCTTTTCGAAGCGTCGATCGAGGATATCGAAATGCGCCTCGATCACATAACGCACATCGCGGAGCAGCAAAGACGCGCGCTGCTGACGATGCGCCTCGACCGCGATGCCGAGGTCACCATTCCCGGAGTTCATGGCAGCATGCACTCCGGCTTTGCCCTTGATCGGAATCTTCGCGTCGATCTCGTTGCGCCGAATATTTGTGAAGCGGATCGGGTTGAGAACGTGAATCCGGTCGATCACCCAGCGCATCTGCGGTTTCCAATAAATCGCCTCGAGAAGGCCGCGCGCCGCGGAGGGCGTGATCACATCGTAACTCACGCGCTCGACCTTCATCTCCGGCCGGCTGAAAAGCGCGTAGGCGCCTGAAACTTCGAGAATGATTCCGTAGGACATCTTTTAGCAGATAAGTGGGGTGTGACCTGTCGATTCCAGGCTAAGTCCAAACTGCGAATCGTATTGAGTCTCCGGGCAGATGAGAATGTGAAACTGATCGTCCCGCACCGATTCGAACTGAGCGTGGTTCTGGAAAAACTCGGAACGATAAATCTGCACGGTGTAACGCTGTAACCCACGCAGAAGATCGCGGTGTAACGGGATCGCTTCGTTTCGCAATTCGTTAAGCAAAGCCTTGGCGCGCTCGTCAAAAGGAATCAGGACGGGCAATTGCTCCTTTTCGATCAAGCGAAACTTCTCGGCCACGGTGCGGTATTGGAAATGAAAAGGCAGCGTTCTGTCCTGGGCCAGTTTGTATTCCGCGCAGATATCCTTGCTGTCCCAGCGCTGGCCGCTGGGCGGATTATGTTGGGCGTAGTAAAGGGTGAAGAAATGCTCCACGCTCGCAAGACTGAGAGCGTCCTCGTGTAGCTGCAAAACCTGATCGGCAATCTGTGCCGTCTCGCGAAAATACGCTTCCGCGCGCTGATGTTCGGAACGAAACAGATGCAACTCGCTGCCGGGCCAGCGTCCATTCCGATTACAGCGGCCCGCCGCCTGCGCGATCGAGTCGATGCCGGCCAGCGAGCGGTAAACGCGCGGGAAATCGATATCGACGCCGGCTTCGATCAGTTGCGTGGAAATGAGGCGAACGGGTTGCGACTGATCGAGCCGCTGGCGCACCGCGGCCAGAACGCCGTGCCGATGCGCCGGGCACATCAAGGCCGAGAGATGAAAATTGGCGAGACTCTTGGGCAGAAGACGAAACAGTTCTTGCGCGTGGCGGCGCGTATTCACGATCGCCAATACCTTATCGCGCGCAGCCAGCTCGCCGCTTAAGACCGAGTCCGTCAGAGCGCCGCGATCGACGATCGTGACTCTGCGCAACGTCTCGTAAAGGCCGGCGGGGTCGGGAACAATCTCGCGCACGCGCTCCAGTCCAATGGGCAGATCCACCGTGCGGTGGATAGCGGGTTGCGTAGCCGTGCACAATACGGCGGTTGTGTTGTAGCGCGCCGTTAACTCCTGCAACACCTCGAGACAAGGGCGCAGATATTCCACCGGAAGGCACTGAGCTTCATCGAGAATCACCACTGAATTAGCAATATTGTGCAGCTTGCGGCAGCTCGACGTGCGCGCGGCGTGCAATGACTCATAGAACTGCACCGCCGTGGTCACGACGAGCGGCGCGTCCCAGTTCTCCGCCGCCAGCCGCGACCGCGTCGTTTCCTTTTCCGGCGAAAGATTTGAATGATGCTGCAGCACCACGGGATCGCTTTCCGAGGCGAGCAGAGAACGAAACACCTCTTCGAAGACAGCAGCGTTTTGCTCAATGATCGACGTAAACGGAATCACGTAAATGACGCGCTTCTGCCCATGCGTGATCGCGTGCTGTAACGCGAACGCGAGCGCGGAGAGCGTCTTTCCGCCGCCGGTCGGAACCGTCAGAGAGAAAAATCCCGGCGGCTCCTTCGCCGCCGTTAAGCAGGCCGCGTGAACCTCTGCGCGCGCACGATTGACGGCATCCTGCGCAATCGGGAATGCGTCCATATGCGCCGCTAAAATCTCCGCCATCCGCGCCAGCAATCGATCACGCGAGCTGCGCCGTTGCCGCGCTTGGGACGGATTCATGAAGGCCTCAGTGGCCAGGAAGTCTGCATCGACCAACGCAGAGAAAATCATTCGCGTGAAAAACGCGCCGACCAATGGCCGCCGAATATCGCGCGCGAAAATTGGCGGCAGCTCCGGAATCGGACGATCGAGAATTTCCTTGGGCGCATTCCCAAAAGCCGGCACCTCCTTGTGCAATCGCTTCTGGAGATCGGCGTTCTCAGAAATGGCATCGAGAAGGCCCGAGTGATGCCCAGCCATCGCATACGCTAGCAAGTGTCCGAGGATGTTTTGTGTTCCAACCGCGTGCTGCGCGCCGGCGCTCGAATGATCCACGCGCGCAGAAACTTCGCCGCGGTGAGCGTCCGCTTTAGAACCAAGGTAACTTTGCCACTCCGGCGCGAACTTTCCCAAGTCATGCCAAAGACCAGTTAGATAGCCCCATCGCGCCGCCTTCGCGTTCGCGCTATCCGTCGGAAACATCTCTTCCGCGAACTTCGCCGTCCACCAGGCGACCTTATTCAGGTGGCCATGAAAACGCTCAAGGTTCTCGCACTTGGCGCACGAACCGCCCGTCAGAGCCGCGCAGTCTTTGGTGAAGAGCGGTTCCCAGTGCGTAGGATCGTTAGGCGATGCCGGATCGGTGTGGGCGAAAAAGCGGGACAGCGTTTCTACGTTCGGGGTCAACATGCAGGGACGCTTTGTTTAGCGGCGTCGAAAACCAAGTCGAGAAAAAATTGTCCAGTTTGAGTTCGGCAAGGTCAACAACCAGCCATTTTACGTGGGCGGTGAGGGGATCGAACCCCCGACCAACACGGTGTAAACGTGCCGCTCTACCGCTGAGCTAACCGCCCGTGAGCAAGAACTTCCCGACGCCAGCTTGTCATCGTGCTCCTTCTCTTACTCGTCCTCGTCCTCGATTGGGAGCGATTTCGAGGACGAGGGCGATGGCGACCGCGACGCTGACAAATTACGGAATCGCTGATATACCAAACCGACAATTATGTCCACGAAAGTCAGAAGTCAGGTTTGCCCAATCCATGTCTTCGGCGCCACTTCTTCCCAACGATGGCAGATCGCGTCGAATTCTTCTTTGCCTAACGAACCGCCTTCGAGAAGCCGGGCGTTTTCTTCCCACCGGTCCGGTTTGGTCGTGCCAACAATTGCGGTGCAGACGCCCGGGACACTTAAGGTGAAGCGCAAGGCTCGCGCGATCGCTTTTTCGGGACGCGCACTTTGGAGGAAATCATAGCGAAGCATGCGTAGCCGATCCCAATACGGGTGGTGATAGGAACTCTCCGGTTTCCGACCGGTTTTCCACGCCACGTTGGCGAGCGGTCGCTTGGCGATGACACCCATTTTCTTTTCCCGCGCGAGCGGGAGAGTCAGGTCGATCGCTTCCTGGTCGGCGATGTTGAGCGAGGTCTGCAGCGAATCGAAGGCGCCGCATTCGATGGCGTAACGCGCCGCGTGGCTGTCGCCGCTATAGCCGAGGAAGCGGGTGTAGCCTTTCTCGCGCGCGCTCTGGAGCGCCGCGATGGCGTCGCCTTTGCGCAGGACCGCCTCCGAGCAACTGTGCAGATGCACCAGATCAACGCGATCGGTGCGCAGCCGCTCAAGGCTGCGTTCGATGCTGCGCAGAATCGATGCGGGCGTCCAGTTGGCTTCGCTTTCCATTCCATGAGGATGTCCGCATTTGGTGAAAAGATAGAACTCATCGCGCCGCGCACTGACCGTTTGTCCGATGAGACTTTCGCTTTCGCCGTAGCACTCCGCCGTGTCGATGACATTGAGCCCGGCGTCGAGTGCTTTGCCTAACAATTGCTCGACCTCGGATGGCTCGAGCCCTTCGAGGCCGATCTCGGCCCCGCCGAAGCCGAGCACGGAAACTTCCATACCGGTCTGGCCGAAAAGGCGTTTCTCCATGGTAGACAGGTAGAGCACATGGCCGCGCTTGTCATTCCTTGATGGGTCCTTGGTTTTTCGGAGCGGAGCTTACGGGCGGCCGGGGACAGCGTCCCCGGCTACAGGGCGGTTGCCCTACAATTTTGTCCATCGATCAACCCATGCGTTGACGGTTTGATACCAGAGCTGGCCGTTCTGCGGTTTGAGCACCCAGTGGCCTTCATCGGGAAAATAAAGCATCTCCGAAGGGACTCCGAGTCGCTGCAGCGTGGTGAAAAGGTCGAACCCCTGCGAGACGTCGAGCCGGAAATCGAGCTGGCCGTGAATGACCAGCGTCGGAGTCTTGAATTTATCGGCGAAAAGATGCGGCGACCATTTGCGGTAAAGTTCGCGCTCTTCCCAAGGCGGCCCGTGGAATTCCCATTCTGGAAACCAGAGTTCCTCGGTGGTGCCGTAGGCCGACTCGGTGTTGAACATGCCGTCGTGCGAGACGAAGCACTTGAAGCGGTTGGTGTGACCGAGCATCCAATTGACCATGTAACCGCCGTAGCTCGCGCCCAGCGCAGCTTCGCGATTTTTGTCGATAAAGGGATAAGTCTGCTCCACGTAGTCGAGCCCCTTCATGAGATCGTCGTAGGGTTTGCCGCCCCAGTCGCCACTGACCGCGTCGGTAAATTTCTGCCCGTAGCCCGTGGAGCCATGCGGATTGATCATGACCACGACGTAGCCATCCGCCGCGAAGAGCTCGGGATTCCAGCGATACGACCACGAATCGCCCCACGCGCCCTGCGGTCCGCCGTGGATGAGGAACTTGAGCGGATATTTTTTCGTCGCGTCGAAGCCGGGCGGTTTGATGATGAATCCCTGCACGTCGGCGTTATCGGCTCCTTTGAAAGTGAACGGCTCCATCGGCGGCATCTCGATCTGCGCGAGGAGCGTTTCGTTCATGTGCGTAATCGCTTTGGGCTCGGATTTCGTCGAGATATCGAGGGCGCCGATTTCGGTCGGCACCTGCACGGAGACGCGGGTGAAGAAGAGCGTGCTCTTTCCGCCGAAGACGAGGTCATCCGCGCTGAAGTCGGCGACGAGGGCAGGCGCTTCCGTGTGCGTGATGCGATAAATCGGCGAGCGGCCGTGATCCTCTGCTGTGAAAAAGATCGCGCTTGAATCGGGCGACCAAACGAAGCTCGAAACCGAGCGATCGAAGGTCTTGGTGGGGTCGTTGATTTTCGCGGAAGAACGATCGTAGAGAAGCAGAGCTTGTTTGTCGGATTCAAAACCGGCGCGGGCCTGAGAACGCCAGGCAATCACTTTCCCGTTGGGCGAATAGAGCGGCGTCGAATCGCTCCCGCGACTGATGGAAAGCTTCTTGGGACTCCCGCCCGCGATCGGGACGGTAAAGACTTCGTTGTTCGTGCTGGTCGCTTCGACTTCGTCGAGGTTGCTGGTGAAAGCGATCTCCTGGCCGTCGGGCGAGGAGGCATACATGTCCTGCCCGCCCAGGCTGAACGGCGGCACGTCGTGATCGCCCGGGGTGAGGTCGGTAGGGCGAGAGCCTGTCGAGCTGGGGGCAGGGTTTGGTTGCGACTGGGTTTTCCTCCCCGGCTCGACAGAGTCTCGCCCTACCGCATTAGCAACGGAGTCTCGCCCTACCGACCGCGCCGTCGCGCCGACCACAAAGAGATGGCTGCGCTTGGAGTCCGCAAATTGGGTCCAATGCCGATAGAGGAGCCGCTTGAAGATCTTTGCTTTGACCTTGCTGTTCTTTTGCTCCTCGTCCCGCTTTTGGTTGCAGGCGTCGTCTTTGCAGTCGGGATAAACCCGCGAGAGAAAGACAACCTTCAGGCCATCGCCGGTCCAGATCGCGCCATCTGCGCCGGTGGAAAGATCAGTTATTTGATGCGGCTGGCCTCTCAGCTTCCCCGCAGTCGAGTCGAAGTCGCCCATCCAGATCTGAGTGGGATCGGTCGCTTGCGAGGTCCAGATCAACTTAGTGCCGTCGGGCGAAAAGCGCGGACGCTCTTCGTGGTTGGGCGTCTGATTTAGGCGCCGCGCTTCGCCTTGACCATCGGCGGACGCAATCCAGAGATGCGAGACTTTTTTATTGATGGCGAGATCCACCTCCACGCAATCGAACACCACCCATTTTCCATCGGGCGAAGGCACGGGAGAGCCGACCCGTTTTAGCTTCATCATGTCCTGGAAGGTGAAAGGATGTTTGCCGGCAGGGGCGCTTGAAGCCAGCGAAGCGTCCTGCACAAAGGCGTTCGTGGTGGCGAGAAAAAGTGCGAAAAGGATTTTTTTCATACGGAGTTTAAGTGGACAAAGTCCCGTCTGACGTCCGGTGACGCAACCGGTCGGCGCTTTGACGGCACGCGCCTCTGAAAAGGATGGTCGCGCCCCGAGAATGATCCGCACGTGTCCTCTCTTACGTCGTATCTTTCGGCGCCGTCTCCGTCGCGGAAGCGAGGTAGCGGCGAAGCTCTTTAAGGGAAGCCCGGGACGCGACGGTGTAGACGATATTGTTTTCCGTCCAGGAAATGAAGCTCCAACGTCCGCTGGTGTAGATCGATGGATCGCCTGAGGGAGGCACGTTGCGGAAGTCGCCTTTCCGCGCGACGAGGAGATGAACCATGCCGCCATCCCGTTCGCCTTCCACATTCTCGGTGAGAAAGCACAGGAGGTAGGCGGGTTTTTCATCAATCTTCAGGATAGTGCATCCTTTACTGGCGAGGGCTCGGAGCTTCGAGGGAATCCGAAAAGCCGCTGGCGCGCCTCGCTCGATGACCCACGCGCGCAGTTTCTCCGGGTGTTTCGACACCAGTGGATAGACCGGCTTATCCGCAAAGAAGGCGATCACCGCAGGGCGCAATGCCGCATAGTCGGCGCGCTTCGAGAAAGCAAACCAAAACGCACCGATCCCGGCCAGGATGGCGAGGCCAGCCGCGAGCGCGAGAAGCTGACGGTGCCGCCCGCGAGTGCTCGCTTGCACCGCGCCAGTCCTCCCTTCCTGATGGAGGATGGCGGACACCTTGTCGATGGAAAGCGAGCGCGCTGCGTAATGCGCGCGAATCTGTTTTAGAAGATCAGACATGGAACCGTGTTTGTGCGGGAAGAGACACTTGCTTAATAGAATACAACGAAAAAACTCAGCAGATGATTTCCTGGTTTCGTGCCGGGATCGGAGGCGGCGGCGACGCGAAGTTTCTGGATGGCTCTCCGCAGAATGCTAAGCACCGTATTGCGCGGCTGTCCGGTGAGCTGCCCGATCTCCGCGGCGGTGCGGCCTTCGTAATAGTGCAGGAAAAGCGTTTCGCGCTCCGCCGGGCGGAGCGTGGCCAGGAGCGTGTCGAGATCGCCTTTCACTCCGGGCTCGGCTCCGCCTTCTGCCGGGGTCTCCGCCTCCGTCAGATCATCGAACGATTCGAAAAACACGATCTTCCGGCGACGACATTGATCGATGAAGAGATTGCGCACGGCGGCCGTGAGGACCGCGCGCGATTCCACGCTGCCGTAACGACGGCGCAGATTCATCCACGCTTCTTGCACCAGATCCTCGGCGTCTTCCGGGTGATGAGTGAGCGCTATGGCATAACGATAGGCCGCCTGCAATAACTCGGCGGGGCTCAGCGACGCTGGATCTTTGTTTGGAATTGCCATGAACGGTTGTCAGCTCGGCATAGTTAAGGTGGCCTTCCGGGTCGGCCAAGCGGGAAATGCAAGGCCGAAACTTTTTATATTTTCATGCAATCACCGGCCGGTCCCACTCGTTAAACCCATGTCACAACAACCCATTGAATCCGGATCTGACTTCGGATCTAACTCTCGAAAAAACCAAACGAAATAATGAAAAAATATATTCCTAACTTCCGCTTCACCCTGGTGGCTTCGGCGATCGCGGCCGTCCTTGCCTCCGCGCCGGCCTACGCTTCCGACCACATCGATGGGCCGCAACTCGCCAATGACCATGCGTCCGACATTAACGACATGTATTTCTTCGTCGACCCCAACGACAATTCGGAAGTCGTCTTGGTCATGACGATCAACCCTTTTCTGATCTCATCGGAGATCATCGGTCAGGCCATCTTCGATCATAACATTCGTTACCGCTTTGAAATCGAGAACACGGGCGACGCGCAAACCGATCGCTTTATTGATGTCACCTTCACGCGTGGGCTCGGGCGCGAGACAGGACCGCAGACCGCCACCGTCCAATTGCCCACCGGGCAGAGTTTCACCGCGCTGACCAATGTCCCGTCGCAGGGGGACGACGTGCCGGATATTGAGCCGCCCGCGTTGAACGTCACGACTGATCCCGCCAGCGGGGTGAGCATCTTCGCCGGGGTGTCGGACGATCCATTCTTCCTCGATAATACAGCGGCAAATCGCTTCGTGTTGTCGGCCGGGCGCAATCCTGGCCATCCCGATACCGCGATCTTTCCGAACCGCGCCGGCTTTAACTCTCCGGACGGCTCTAATCCCAACGCAGACAACCAAGGTCCCGCGCCCCGTCAAGGCGGCACCGTCGGCCAAAACCAGGGAGCAGGTCGCGACACCTACGCCGGTTTTAACACTCTGACAATTGCCGTTCGAGTTCCCGCAGAGATGCTGCGCGGTTCGCCCACAAAAGCGAACCGGCAAGGGAACCTGCTGGGCTTGAACGGCGTCACGCAACGCCAACGGTCACAGATCGTCCAGAATAACGGCCAGGTCGTCGGGTCCGGCCCCTACCGGAACGTGGATCGCGAAGGCAACCCGCTGGTCAACAACGGCTTAATCCCGGCGGAACGAAAAGACGAGTACAATGCATCCACGCCCGCGGACGACGCCAAGGGCAAGTTCCGGGCTGACCTTATTGCGTCACTCAACAACTTCGGCACCAACGTCACCAACCGAAGTATCCTTTTGGCCATGATTCAGGAGAACGGCGACCTCATTCGTCTCGACCTTAGAGTTCCCAACAGCGGTCCTGGCGGCGGCAATAACCCAGACGGCGGAGCGGCCAATATGGGCGGGCGACGCCTGCAAGACGATGTGGTGGACACGACTTTTACGCTGATCAATAACAACAGCCCGTTGAGCGATTTTGTGGACCGGAATGATTTGGCTTTTGGGGATTTGTTTCCCTTCGTTGCCCCGCAAGTGATGCCGAACCCGGACGGCGTTAATAGTAAGGATACAAGAATCCGTCTGTAGTCTTAACACCAACCAGTTTAAATTCATCCGTGAACGGCGCTGGCTCCCCCGCCAGCGCCGGCTCGGTTTCTGGATCGACGATTGTAGGATTGGGAAAAAGGACACGCGGTTTGCTTGGCGTTAAAGGCCCGGCACTGTAAACTTCCCAACTAACGCTTGGTCCAGAACGGCATCGAGCGTTTGGGAATGAAGCCGTGGCGCAACTTGAAGACGGGCGCACCTGAGCGGCGAGCCTAAAATCCGGAGTCAATTCATCAGTTGGCTAATGAGAAAAGTTCTCCCGAGGCTCGTAGTCGGTGGCGCAATTGGCTGCTCGTCCTGACGGCCACCGGAACCGGCGCCATCTCTGCTTTACTCGTTAGGCTCTCGACCCCGGTCGAACGCACTGCGGCGTTGAAGCCCGCTGCGAGTTTGGTGCGCCCCATTCCACGGCGCGCGGATGAAACCGAGACGGCTCTTCGCTTTTTTCTCGAGCGGGTTCGGCGCGACCCGGAAGATACTCGCTCCCAGAACGCGCTCGCGGACATCTATCTCCGGCGCGTCCGGGAAACCGGTAACGAGGATTACTTGCCCCTCGCCCTGCAGGCGGCGCGCGCCTCGTTGGCATCGGTGGCAGCCGAGCAAAATACAGGCGGGCTGGGCGCCCTCGCCTTGGCCGAATTCGCGAATCATGACTTCGCCGCGGCGCGTGACCACGCGGAGCAACTGATGACTTTGCATCCGCAAAAAAGCACACCCTTCGCGATTCTCGGTGATGCGTGTCTCGAACTGGGCGAGTACGAGCGCGCACTGGCCGCCTTTCAGAAAATGGAGCAGCTGAGCGAGAATGACGCCAGCACTGAGACGCGTCTGGCGCGTCTGGCGGTGTTGCAGGGCGAGACCGAAAGTGCGCGTCGACATTTCTCGGCGGCGCTCGCGCTCTTGCGCGCTCTGCAAACGCCACCGCGGGAACCGATCGCCTGGTGTGATTGGCAGTTGGGCGACCTCGCCTTCGGCGCCGGCGATTACCCGACGGCGGAGCGCCACTACCGGGAGGGCCTCGCCGGGGCGCCTGAAGACTTCCGCATCCTCGCCTCGCTCGGGCGGCTCGCGGCGGCACGCAGTGATCTCGCCGGGGCCATCAGCTATTTGGAGCAAGCCGTGCGAATCGCTCCCGCGGTCGATTCCATGGCCGCACTGGGAGATCTTTACCAACTGGAGGGGCGTACCGCCGATGCGACCGCGCGCTATGAATTGGTCGCGCAACTCGGTGAGCATTCGAGCAAGGTCCACGGCACGCCTTTCAACCGGGCCCTGGCCAATTTTCAAGCGAATCACGACTTGAATGCTGAAGGCGCCTTCGCGCTCGCTAAGGCCGAATACGCAGCGGGACGGCATGATATCTACGGCGCGGATGCGCTCGCTTGGACCGCCTTGAAGGCAAATCGGCTCGGGGAAGCGCAGGTGGCGATGAGGGAAGCGCTCAAGCTCGGCACGCGTGATGCCCGGCTCTTCTACCACGCTGGAATGATCGCGCGCGCCGCTGGCCAGCGCACGGACGCTGCCAGGTATCTCCGCCAGGCGCTCGACCTGAATCCAGGATTTGATGCGCTCCAAAGTCCGCTGGCCCGCGCTGCCCTGCAGGAGGTTTCGCGATGAGCCGGTCGGGCAGCGCTTTCGGGCTCGCCTTCCTCCTGGCCACGGCGTCGGTCTGCGCCCATGATCTTCCGGTCAGCTACGTCGATCTACATGTCACCGCTACCGGGATTGAAGCGAGAATCGAGAGTTCAGCCAAGAACTTCGCCCGCGAATCAACCGGGCTCGACGAAGAGAAACTGCTTTCCCATCCTGACGACCAGAAAGATGGAATTCTAGGGCTGGTTCTTACGCGGCTCGAAATTCGTTCCGGTGGGACAGCGCTGCGGCCGGATTTCCGCGGGGTCGAGGCTCTTCCCTCACGCAGAGACGTCCGCCTACAGTTGTTTTATCCGTCTCCGAGGCTGGCGGAAAAACTTCGCGTCCGCTGTAATTTGTTTTCTTCGGATCCGCGTCACAAAACCTTCGTGAACATCTTTCGCGGCGAAGCGCTCATCTCGCAGGAAATTTTTACCAAAGACACAGGCGCGCGCGACTACGTTCTCGGCCGCCGCCAAGGCACACTGACCGTGATCCGGCAGTTTGTGGCGGAAGGTGTGCATCACATTTTCATCGGCCCGGATCACATCCTCTTCGTGGTCGGTTTGCTCCTGCTCGGGGGAACGATTCGGCAACTGCTCAAGATCGTCACCGCCTTTACCATCGCGCATAGCGTCACGCTGGTTCTTGCCACTTTGAACATTCTGAGCCCGCCTGCGCGCGTCATCGAGCCGGCCATCGCGCTGAGCATCGTCTTCGTGGGCGCGCACGCTCTTTTGCAGCGGCCGGGCGCGCGCGACTGGCGTTTGCTCTTCGCCTTTGGCTTTGGGTTCATCCACGGCTTTGGTTTCGCGAACGTGTTGCGCGCGATGCAGCTTCCGCGAGAGGCGTTGGGCTGGTCGTTATTTTCCTTCAACGCCGGGGTCGAGATCGGTCAGGCCTGCATCGTCCTGGCGGTCGCGCCGGTGCTTGGATTCTTGATTCGGCGTGATAGCGCGACCTCCCGCCGCCTCCTCACCGCCGGCTCTTTCGCGGTTGTCTTTGCGGGTGGTTTCTGGTTTACGCAGCGCGTTCTCTATTGACGTTCTGCGACCGGCGACATCGCGTGAGGTGGCGGTCGTGCCGCTCCCGAGCGGGGTGTCGCCAAAGTGCCGCGGGCGCGCTTACCCGCATTGCTCCCGTCCACGCGATGCGCGAGAATGCCGCGATGGAATGTCCGCTCGATCACGGCCGCGACCCGCAATATTACGGCAGCTACCTGGCCATCAACGAACTGCTCGAGCTGCAGCGGCCGGTGAGCCTGCGCGAAGGGAAGCTGATCGCGCATGATGAAATGCTTTTCATCATTATTCACCAGGCCTACGAGCTTTGGTTCAAGCAGATCCTGCACGAAATCACCGCCTGCAAGGAAGTGCTGAGCAAGCCGAGCGCGGACGACGACGGCCCGGACATGAACAGGGTCGTGCATCGCCTGAAGCGGGTGGTCGAAATCTGGAAGCTCCTGAATCGCCAGGTCGATGTGCTCGAGACGATGACACCGCTCGATTTTCTCGAATTCCGCGAGCTGCTCCATGGCGCCTCCGGATTCCAGAGCAAACAATTTCGGGAAATCGAGGCGTCGTTAGGCTTAAAAATGGAAAACCGTTTTCGGCCCGAGTACTATAAGCACACCGAATTTGGCGGCTTCAACCAGGAAGATTTCAAGGCGATTAGCGAGTTTGAAGAAAAACCCAGCCTGCTTCAGATGACGGAGAACTGGCTGGAGCGAATGCCCTTCTTTCAGTCTGAATTCTGGGCGGGTTGGGAAGAGTCCGCGGCTGGCGGCGGGGCGGAAGCGGCCGATCCTTTCTGGCATCGCTATCGCGCGCTTTACGAGGAGAGTCTCTCGGAGCGAGATGACAAAGAGGACTTGTTAGGGAAGTTCGACGACATCTTTTCCGAGACGGGCTGGGGCGCCTTCCGGCCGACCGCTTTGCGGGCGGCCCTTTTCATCATGCTCTACCGCGACGAGCCGATGTTCCGTCTGCCTTTTGCCCTGCTTAATTCACTCATCGAGATCGACGAACAACTGGGGAATTTCCGCTATCGCCACCTGCAGATGGTGCGGCGCATGATCGGCACCCGGGTCGGCACCGGCGGGAGCAGCGGTGAGCAATACCTGCAAGGCGCAGTCAACCGCAACTACATCTTCAAAGAGCTCGCCGGCATCATCACCTTCCTGATCGAGCGCCGCCACCTGCCCGTTCTCCCGGCTCGTCTCCATCGCGCCCTCCGGTTCGATTCCGGCGTCGCCTAGCCCGCGCACGCGGTCGTCGCCTAACGAACCGCACCGATTTCCCAGCTACTCTAGATTATACGCTACCTGGTGGATCGGTTGATAAAGCTGCATGTCATCCGCGCCCGGCACCACGAGCGTGATGATGCGCCCGTAGATTTGATCCTCGATCGGACCCCGAAACTCGGCTCCTTTCGCCCGCAACTCCGCCACCGTCGCGTCGAGATCGTCGCACATGAGCGAGATCGAGTGCTGCCGCGGATGATCGTAGGTCTTGCCTTCCCAGACGCTATGCGTCGGGTGCACCCCCATCTCGCTCCGCCCTGACTGAAAGATCAGCCAATCCTCGTCCCAATCTTCGGCCACATATTTCCAACCGAGGACATCGCGCAGAAACACCCGTGTCGCCGCCGCGTCGTCGGAGTAAATCAAGGTATGAATGGATGTGATCATGGCTCGGCAGCGTAGAGCAAAATGACGCGGACGCAGTCGTCGAGCCTATTTTTGTAAGGGGTTTTCCGTGAAACGCCGCACCAGCCTCACTCCTTCCGCGCCACGATCTCCAGGAACATCGGCGTCACCACCCACGACTCCGGATCGGCATCCGCTTCGCGGAACTCGCGCAGGATGTCGGCCGCCAGCTCATCCGAGATGCGCCCGAGCTCCTGCAACCGCGCCACGTTGATCTCGATGAAACTCTTCGGCCACTGCCAGGTGTAACTCCGCGGCGAGATGGTCCGCACCAGGGGCACGATTTCCGTCACCCGCATCCCCGCCTGGCGCAGCAATCCCGGCAAGAGCCGCGCCACATTCGGATCGCCCCCGCTCGCATACCAGCTCTCGCTCACCGCGACCGCGAACTTCTCCAGCGCCGGCCGCACCGGCATGAAGCGGAAGGTCAGGTAATCGCTGTATTCGTGGAAAATGGCGACCCCGCCCGGCCGCAGCGCGCCCGCGACCTTCTCCACCAGCGTCCGCGGCGACGCCACGAACGACGCCACCCAGCGGCACCAGCTCGCGTCGAACTGCCGTTCGCCTAGCGACACCTCCATCAGGTCGCCCTCGACGATTTCCACATTCGTCAGCCCGCGCCGCTGACAACGTTCCCGCGCTGCCGCCACAAACCGCGGCGAACGCTCCACGCCCAGCACGCTGCCACCCGCCCCGACGATCTCGCGCAGGTCCGCCGCCGCATAGCCCGGCCCCGCGCCGACATCGAGCACCTGCCACCCTTCCGTGATTCCCGCGCGCTGCCACGTCGCCGTCACCGCATCCCGCCAGACGCGATGCTGCAACCCCAGCCGCGCAATCTCATCATCATGAGTGCCAAGGACGTAATCAGTTTCCGCCATGCTGTTCTATACGATAACCGGCATGAGTCGCGAGTGAATCCCAGGTCCTGCCTTCCCGGACGCTGTGCGTCGGATCCCCCATCTCGCTAGCGCCCCCGCGAACAACGAAGTTTGATTCGCGTGCCCTAGCGAGAGTGGTAATCTTCCGCATCGCATGAGCCTCGCCGAATTAGAAGCCGCAGCGGATGCCTTGCCCACCGAAGAGAAAAGGCAGCTGCTCGATTTCCTCGCGGCACGTGTGAACGGCAAAGACGCGCCCAAACCGCCGGTCGATCTGCATGAGTTCTCCGGCGTCATCCGGTTACCGGAAGATCCACTCGAATGGCAGCAGCGCGTGCGCGGCGAGTGGGCATGACCGGGCTGCTCGACACGAATGTCGCCCTTTATCTTCTTGGCGGCCGTCTGGCTGATCCCATTCCAGCGGGCGATTACGGCATCTCCGTGATCACGGAGATGGAGTTGCTCGCGTGGCCATCGTTGGCCCCCAAGGAAGAGGCGAAAGTTCGCGCGTTCATCGCGAACCTCACGGTGTGCGAGCTGACCCCGGCCATTCGCAGCCGAGCCGTTGCCCTCCGTCGCGAGCAGCATCTGAAGTTGCCGGACGCGATCATCTGCGCGACGGCGCTCGAGTCTCGTCTGGAACTTTGGACGAATGATAAGCATCTCGCGAAAGTCCCTGGATTGCGCTGCAGACCTGTGAGGCTTTCGGGATGAAGCTCACTCGTGCCGCCACCGCCGATCAGTCTCGGGACTACATACGTCTGTCTTCCCTACAACTCACAGACTGCCACCCTTCCGTGATCCCCGCCCGCTGCCACGCCGCCGTCACCGCATCCCGCCAGACGCGATGCTGCAACCCGAGCCGCGCAATCTCATTATCATGAGTGCCAAGGACGTAATCGGTTTCAGCCCCGGTGTTCCTATACACAGTAGAACGATCGGCGCATGCGTTTGCCTGATTGAATTCGGAAGCCATGAACCCAGGAAGGAGCAGTCCTGTTATGCCGGGACGGAGCGCGTCCCTCGGCTGTTAAGAGACTTCCTGCCCCGCCGGAACTTGGCCGGTACGCAGGAATGTCCTTTAAACCACTGCCCCTCCGGAACTTCAGGATCACTGTCTAGCCAACGCGCGAGCAACCCGAGCTGGGATGTCGAAATCTCCCGCTCGCGCACGCGCCTAATCCAGTGCGCCATCAACGCTGCAGGAATCCGATCGCGCTCGATGCGAGGCATTACTCAGCGGCCGTAGAAGCCGGCGAGGATTTGCGCTTCGAGACGATCTGCTTCGTGAGGATCTTGCGCTGCGACCATTCGATCCGCTAACGCCACTAGCTCATCGGGCGAGAGCCTTGTGTTTTTCGCCTGCGACCGTAGCAATACGCTCAGCACCTCTGCCTTGTCGGTCAACGGCAGCCGCTCAATCTCGCGGATGATTTCACCGGCAGTCACATCGGAAGATAGCGATTGAACAAGCGACGAGCAACTCGTGAGAACCGCCCCGACGGCGGATTCTAGGCATTCGCGCTCTCGCCATAGAACCCGCGCGTCATTTCTTCGCGTAGTCGCAGTTTCTCGGCCGGATCGACGCTCTCGATCATGCGCTGTGCCAGCTCGCTCAGTTCCTTGCCGGTCAGCATCCGCGCGGCGTCGAGAGAGAGGCAAAGCGGATCACTTCCGCCTGGTCGGCCGGCGAAAGGCGCTGGATTTCGCTAATGATTTCGCTGGCGCTCATTCACGAGGAAGTTAACTGACCCGAGTTGCTCTGCAAAGTGTCGCCGCATAGCCAAGTTCGCGTGCCCCAACAAGAGTGATAATCTTCCGCATCGCATGAGTCTCGCCGAATTAGAAGCCGCAGCGGGACGCTTGCCGACCGAAGAGAAAAGGCGGCTGCTCGATTTTCTTGCGGCCCGTGTGAACGGCAAAGACGCGCCCAAATCGCCGGTCGATCTGCACGAGTTCTCCGGCGTCATCCGCTTACCGGAAGACCTGTGTCGATAGTAAGCTCTGACCCCTCCGAGTCTGTTCTGACCCCTCCGAGTCTGTTCCTGACCCCTCCGAGTCTGTTCCTCCGACGCGTCGCAAGGGCGAATTCCTCCGCAAAATGCCTCTACCCGAAGATGCGATGCGGCAAAACCGTTCAGCGTAGGCTCCGCTGCGATTGCTGAGCCACCACTGCAATCGACCCGCGCGCGTGGTGGTTGAAAAAAGTATGTCAGCGCGCTTGTTTGAACGTCAATGGTTTCGCGGTAGTCTGATCGCTTGACCACCTGTGGCATCGTTCGCGTATAAGTAGGTTTAATGGCACTTTCACTTCCTCGATCTCAGTTTTCAGCGTTCTCTGAATTTGTTCAACTGACGGCGGACCAGCGCGGTCGGCTGGTAAGTGCGTTGGGGAAGCTGGCGCCGACTCTCGATATCGACCGACTAAGTGAGAGCATTAGTCGAGATATCGCGATTCCATCCAAGAAGGTAAGAACGCTCCTTGACCTGCTGCTTCAAATGTACGTCGTGCGTCTTGACCGAGACCTCTCACCGCGAGAGACGGCACAGCAAATTTGCGACTTCGCCGCATCGTCGCCGGAGCCGGCGCTGAAACCAGCAGACAACGACTGGGAACCGATCGGTGACGCCATCGCAACCGTGCTTGGCCTTGCCGATACATTAGGCGTAATCGCAAAGGGACTTAATATCGTTGTTGAATCTGAACGCTTGTTTGACGATGGGAGAATTATAACAGAGATCCGTCCTATCTTCGCTGACAAACTGGGCGACCGGCCTCCTGCTGCTGTGATACTTCACATGCTACGCATCAAGTACAACGATGCTGATGGTTCAAATGAATTTCACGTTGCTTTAAACTTGGCTGACGTGCAGAAGCTTAAGGCGACAGTCGACCGAGCGTTGACCAAGGAACAGACTTTGCGTCAATCAATGCGGGATAGTCTTTCGTTCCTTGATATGAGTGACGAATGAAAGCTCTCCACTTCGAAGAGCCTAGGAACCCGTTAGCTACCATCGCTAGTCCGTGGGACGTAAAGTTTCCGGACGCGCTTCAAAATCTGGGGGAACGGCTTAAGGAAAAATGGTCTGCCAAAGAGTCGCGCACGCGTTATGACTCAGGCAAGTGGACGGTAGACGTCGCGTCGTATTTTCCTAACCTGGTAGCATCTGAATACAGTTTCCTTTGGGTCAAACTGCCGTATCAGCTGCATTTCCTGGCAAAACTTTTCGAAGATTCTCGGCACCTACTAACACTCGACGATGACTGGGACAACGAGGGGGGGCAGCGATTTAATGAGTCTCATTGGCGCAGGGTCATTCGGTTTCTGTCGGATAACGCTCTTTGGCTTTGGGAGCGGGAGAAGCTTTGTATCCCTGAACCCAGGATC
This sequence comes from Chthoniobacterales bacterium, assembly GCA_965218705.1. Classification (GTDB taxonomy): domain Bacteria; phylum Verrucomicrobiota; class Verrucomicrobiia; order Chthoniobacterales; family UBA10450; genus Palsa-1392. Next base: position 3,995,089 of record OZ244652.1, on the reverse strand, counting down.
ATTCCAGGTCCTAATCGCACCATTGATGTTCATTGGAAATCCGCTGAACTCGAACTTCTGTTGAATATTCCGGAGGATCTCAATCAACCCGTCAGCTTTTATGGAGACGACTACAAGCGCGATGCCGTGAATGGAACATTAGGACTAGATCACGATAATTTTTGGCTAATGCTATGGTTGACGGGGAGGAAGTAGCTCCTTACCCGGTCGAGGAAATTCCGGACGCAGATTCTCTTTTCCTGCGCATACACCTTGTGAACGTTGACAAGGAAGGAATACCCTTGCCCCGTGCGTATGCTGAGCACGACGGCGGCATGTCCACCAATTGGAGCCGCTACGCCGATGCCGAAATGACGCGACAACAAGCGGCCCAGATTACGCACCCCAAGACCGGAAATCCGAAAAATCCTGACGATTTCGGAGTGTTACAATTCGAAGTTCGCGCGGTTCGCGAGATTCCGAGCCTGCTTGTTGAACACAAACCGCTTGCGGCAAATCGTGCTCACACCGATGTCGTCGGGACGACAGCACCTCAAGCTAGAGTCAAACTGGGCAGAATTTTCACTTGGGCAATTGAAGTGTAGTTCAGGAAACCCGGACTTAGTCGAGCCTTCCCGGGGACTCTGCCCGGTAGACTGGCAAAAATAGTGGCCAAGGAACGTTGTGCCGATTCGGGAGCAAGAGGCGGGGCAGTTAGCAAGCAGGAGGCTGGCTCAGTCCCCGAATCTTGATAGAGTCCGCGGAGATATCTGGATGTGAACCGTGGGCCCGCTCAACGGCAACAACCTATTTCGTTAGCTGCCAAACACCATCTCCCCCGACCGCGCCTGATGTCGCGGGCGGCGTCGGCGTTGCATAGCAGAGGCGGATTCAGTCCGCTAAATCTCAGCAAGCCCGTGTTTGCGAGCGAGCTGGTCGATAAGGAATCAGCGCAATGCCGGCAGCCGAGTTCTCACAGCAGACTTCCCTCGCCTGCGAACCGAAGAACTCGGGATCGAGATCGAAAAGTTGTACTGGTCGCCCTACCACGCCGATGCTGTTTCGGATCATGTTTTCGGCGATTGTGTGCCCGTCGAGCAACAGCAGAGGAATCGCGCCCTTCTAGATCGAAGCCGCCTCGGCGTCGGCCGTGAAGCGGCCCGTGGTTAAGAAGACGCCGTGATCGTAATCTCCCTGTATCGCGCCTCGAAACTTGTCGATCTCCGGTCGGCTTACAGCGTTACCTCGCCAACGCTTTGCTTGGAACGCTGAATGAATGGATACAACGCCTTGGCGAAAGAGGCCGTAGCCGTCTATGCCGCGATCAGCTCCTCGCCTCGTGACGGCGAGCTGCTCATAGCCGAGGGGCCCGAGGAAGGAAATACAAAACTGTTCGAAGTGCGTCGGTTGAAGAGCTTGGAGCTCCGACACAATCCGGCGCTTCACCTCGGCCTCGTTGTCATTAACGAGGTCCTTCAGGGTCGCTTGGTGGGCCAGTAGCATTTCTGTAGCCGAGTGTGCGTCGGCGCCCTACGCGCGAGCACGGCCGCGCGCGGTCAGCTTCCACACACCGCGTTGTGAGGCGTCGATCTCGCCTTTGTCGACGAGATGCTGCCGACTCCACTGCACAAGATTATGCCACTTGAAAGTGGATGGGCTGCTTGGCAATCGAGCAGCTCGATCTTCGTCTGTGAGCTGTGGAAACATGCCGGTGATGCGCGGGTAGATTTCCTTTCGCGCTGCTTTGCCACCGCATTCCAACAGCACTCTCAACAGTGGCAGCTCGACCTCGCTTCGTTTTGGGAAGCTCATTTGTCGCGATCCGTTTAGCTAAACCGGGATCGGATGGCGAGGCTGTATGTTTTTCGCGCCCCTCTTTGCGACGCCCGTTTGCCGATCTCGTCGCCGTCCTTGGCTCCACTAGAGATTAACCGCGGCGCTAGCTAACCTACGTTTATACGCTCCACCCAGTTCGCCACGGTCTGCGGTATCTCGATGAAGCGGTCGAGCCAGGCGTCGGGGGAAAGGGTTTCGGGCGGGACGCGGAGGTAGCCGTAGCGCATCAGGATGACGGGGACGCTCGCGCCGCGGGCGGCGGCGTAGTCGTTCTCGCTGTCGCCGATCATGACGGCGTCGCGGGGCACGGCGTGGAGCTGCTCGATCGTGGAGAGCAGGTGGCGCGGGTCGGGCTTGCGGAACGGGACGACGTCGCCGCAGAGGACGGCGTCGAAGCAGGTGGCGATGCCGAAGCTCTCGAGCACCGCGACGGTCACGGTCTGGGGTTTGTTCGTGCAGATGCCGAGGCGGGCTCCGGCGGCTTTGAGCTGGGCGAGCGTTTCGGCGACGCCGGGATAGAGGTGGCTCAGGCGGGTGGATTGCGCTTTGTAGATCGGCAGGAAACGATCGTAGGCGGCGTCGAGATCGGAGGCGGGGCCGGTGGCGGCGAGGGCGCGTTCGACGAGGGCTCGGCTGCCGTCGCCGATCATCGGTCGCACCTGCGCGGGCGTGAGCGCCGGCCGGTGGAGTTCGCGCAGCATCTCGTTCACCGCCGCATGCAGGTCCGGCAGGCTGTCGACCAGGGTGCCATCGAGATCGAAAATCAGCGCGGTGTCTTTCATCAGTCTTAGCTCATTGCGAGATCGCCAACCGGAAGGGAGTCCTCTACATTCCGGCCATGGCTAACGTGACGATCGATGTTATCAAGAACGGCCCTTTCATCGTGAAGGGCGAGGTGGAAATGAAGGATGCGGACGGGAATGTTTATCCGGCCGAGAAACGGATGGCGCTCTGTCGCTGCGGCGCCTCGACCGAGAAGCCGTTTTGCGACGGCACGCATTCCAAAGTTGGGTTCGAAGCCGCGGAGAAAGCGGTGCCGGAATCGACGGAAGGCTAACCGGGAAGGTTGAGTGGTAGGGCGAGGCTCTGTCGAGCCGGGGGCAGGCGGCGTGGCGAGATTTCATCCCCGGCGCGACGGAGTCTCGCCCTACCAGGAATGCACGCTCGCCCGGCTCTTCCTAGGCCTTGGCCAACGGCAACGCTTCCGGCCACAGGAAATAGGGGCCGAACCGGGCGCTGACTCGCAGCTCGCCGCCCAGTCGACGGCCGAGCGGGGTGATGTGCTTTTGTCCTTCGCTGATTTCGATCGCCCCAAGATGGACGAGGTGGTCGGTGAGTTCCTGGGTTTTGAGACCGAGCTTCTTGGCCAGGCGGGAGGTGCTGAGTTTTCCCACCCCAGCCTGGTCGTCGACGCCTTGGGGAGCATTGTCTTCGCTCATCCGGCGGACTTTTTCGAAGCTCATCCTGACTTCCTCGCTGATACGCAGGACGCGGTCCGCCTCTTCGCAGAGGCTTTCGAAGAGTTCTTCGTCGTCGTCGCGCGAGATGAGGATGCCAATCTCGTTGCTCTTGGCGTGACTGAGCTCGTGCAGGTGCAGGCTGCTGATCATGCCAAACTGTTCGTTGAGATAGGAGGTGGCGTGGAGGTTGCGGCAGAAGCTGGTGTGCACATGGGAAAGGCCGCGCAGCCAGTTGATTTCTTCGGGCTCGAGGTAGTTTTTCTCGTAGGCGATATGCACTTCGACTTTGCGCGAATTCTTGTCGGCAAGGAGTTCCTGGATGTGCTCGTTCAGCTTGAGGACTGGGGAAATAAGGACGAGCCGTTCGTGCGCCAGCCGGATAATCTCTTCGAGATAATAGTTGCACGCGCTAGCATTTAGGAACTTTGCCATAATTTCTAGAAAGCAGCTAGGGTGCCATTCACCGCTGCCTCTGAGGGTGGTTTGGGCGGAGAGGCGGGAGAGGTTGGGGGCGGGTTTTCCCAGCGCGCGTCGCAGGTTGTAGCTGGGGACGCTGTCGCCGGTATTCAGTGGAGTAGTCCTCTGGAGGGAAACGAATTTTCGGGGGAGCTCCCGGTTGTCTCCTGCGAGGGACGTCCGGCCGGGGACAGCGTCCCCGGCTACAATGGCAGAACGAACGTTTCGCCAATTTGGCGCAGGGCGATGCGCTCGGGTGTATGGATCAGAGCGGCCGTGAATCGCTTGATCGGTTCGCGGAAAGGCTCAAAACTCAGCTTAAAAGTCTGGTGGTGAATCGGTAATATGTAGCGGGCTCCCGCGGCATCGGCCATGGCGACGGCTTGCTCGGGATTACAATGGACTCGAATCCACGGTTGGTAGGCCCCAATGCCCATGAGGACAAGATCGTAGGGCGTCTCGTCGCGGAGTTCTGCGAAGTGATCCGTTAGGGCGGTATCGCCGGCAAAGATGACCCGGCGCCTCTCCTGTCCGAGGGACTCTATCACGTATCCGTTGTAGCCGCGGTAATCGTCGAACCGCAATCGCGCGCCCCAGTGGCTGACGGGGAAGGCCTTTACCAGTAACGAACCGTGGGGCGTCTGCACTTCTTGGTCTCGCCCCAGCCCAATTCCGTGATGTCGCGCAGCCTCGTCCAGGCCAGGAGATCGCGGGTGCGCGGCGCGGTCACCACCTGCGTCCGCGCGGAAAAGCGACGCAGAGTGCGCCAGTCGAGGTGATCGAAATGGGCGTGCGACAGCAGGATCAAATCGATCTCGGGCAACTCATCAATCTGGAGCGCTGGCTGGGTGAGGCGCTTGGGGCCGAGGGCTGTGAAAGGCAGCGGAATCCCGATCCGGGAGAGCAGAACCGGATCGGTCAGCACCGTGATGCCAAAGAAATTGAGAAGAACGGTCGCGTGTCCCAGCCATGCCGCTGTCAGGCGGTCGTTAGGCCATTCAGATGGCCTCGGCTTTAAGGGCGCCGGAGCGATTTTTCGCCCGCTTCCCACCGCCCATTCGTGCCAGAGGTGAGCGATCCAATTTCGCTGTCGTGTCGCGGTGGCCATTCCTCCCAGCTTCACGGACGGCGAAGAGCTTGTCGCGTTTTCGAGAAGAGGAGGTGCGTTACCCGTGCGTCCCCAGATGGACTTCAGGGCAAATCCAGAGTCAGGACGCTCTGGGCGGTGGCCCGTCCGGCTGCGACGCAAACGGCCGGGCTTATCAACCGCCGCTCCCTCCTACTTGATCACGCCGATCTCGGCCCGGCGGTTTTTGGCCCAGGCGGCTTCGCTGGAAGAGGGATCTGCTGGCATTTCGGAGCCGAAGCTGACCGTCTGGATATTTTGGGCGTCGGCTCCCAGAGCGATGAGCGCTTCGCGGACCGATTGGGCGCGGCGTTCCCCGAGGCCGCGATTGTATTCCGCCGTGCCGCGCTCGTCGGTGAAGCCGGCGATGATGAGCTGGCTGCTGCCCTGCTGCAAAAAGCTGGCCACCTGCTGAATTTTGCCGTTCTCGGAGCTGCGGATGGTCCGGCTGTCGAAGTCGAAATAAACTGGCTGAAATTGATTGCGATCGACGTTGCTGCTGAGGAAAGAGGTGCCTTCCTGTCGATCGGGCAGAGGTGTGCCCGTGACGTAGTCGCCGGTGCTGCCGGCACCCTGGCTGCCGCCTTTTTTGTTCGCGCATGCGGGCAGGAGGACAAGACCGAGCACGAGGACGAGAAGGAGGACGAGCCTAACGAGAAGTTGAGAAATCTTTCGGTTCATATGCGGGCAGCCGCAGCATAGCGGCAGCGCCGGGCGGTGCAAGCAAAGGGCATCCGGCGTCTGTTGTAGCCGGGGACGCTGTCCCCGGCCGAGCGACGAGCAGGCCTGGCCTCGACGGAAACAATCTCGGTCGGGAGGCAGAAAGCTCATCAAACCTTCGTGGCCTACCCCCACCGGGGACAGCGTCCCCGGCTACAAATGCGCTGACCTCCTCCAACGGCAAGCGTTAGGCCGATTTGGCCCCTCCGAAACCGTGCAGGAGCCGGTGGAAAAAACCGCCCTCGGCATCTTCGTCGTCCATGATTTTGCCCGCCCGCGCCACCAAGACGGGGCAATCGGCGCGATTGAGAATGCCCCGGGTGAGGTCGCCCATGATGTAGTGGCGGAAGGGTCCCATGGCTTGCGAGGTGCCGGTCACGATCATGTCGTGCTGCCCTTCGTTTTGCTCGGCGAAGATTTGGTCGAGGGCGAGGCCGTGGCGAATGCGCACCTGCACGGTAATCCCCAGTTTTTCGAGCATATCCTTTTGTTCGCGCAGGTTGCTCCCCAGCTCGGAATTGGAAGCGAGCAGGCGGTCGACATCTTCTTCCAGCCTAACGAGATCGGCATAGATGGCAGGCGGCTCCGCCATGACGTGGAGGAGCGTGACGGTGCCGCCGATGCGAACGGCGATTTCGCCGGCCAGGCGAGCCGCGTCGTCGATGAAGCGTTTCCCGCCGGTGCAGACGAGCAGGCGCTGCACACTCTTGATCACGCCCATGGCCACGAGCACGGGCGGCGGCACGGCTTTGATCACTTCATAGGTCTTTTCCGGCCGAAAATAGAGTCCGCCACTGCCTTTGCGCCGGGCGCCGATAATGGCGAAGTCATACTCGTGCGCGGTTGTTTCGGCCAGAATCTGCCGGATCGGCTCACCGGATCGGACCACGATCCGAGGGGAGATACCGAGAGCTTCGAGCAGGGAAGCTTCCTCATCGAGAGCTTTCCTAAGCGGTGTTTCATCATCGGCCTTCTCCGCGATCCCAAGCAACGTGGTGGTGGCCTGGGAAGGACCAGCGAGCAGGCCGCCGAGGCGAGTCGGGTTATCCGCGGGATCGGTGCCGTCGCTACAGATGAGAATGCGCATCGAAGATTAGAGTTTGTGTCCGGTCAGCAAAGTGTAAAGGACAAGCCCAACCCCGATGAGGGGCAGGGGGACGAAGAAGAGCCGGATTTTCGGTCCGGTGAAATATTGGGTAGAGATGGCGCCGATCTGAGCGCCGACGGCCGCGCCTGTTTGCATGACCAGCGCGATGAGGATGTCGACGTTCCCTTTCAGCGCGTGGCTGAAGGTGCCGTAACTGGCCGAGATGATGATCTCGAAAAGGTCGGTACCGACCGCGAGATGGGTCGGGACGCCGAGCACGTAGACCATCATGGGCATGCGGATGTAACCAGCACCGCCACCGAGGAAACCGCTGAAGATTCCGCCGATGAAGGAAACGCTCAGGATGGTCCAGAGAGAGATGGATTTAATGCCGGAAACGGGGAGCGAGATCATCGGCCCGAGCTTGAAGCGATGGATCTTGTCGGTCAGCGCGCGGAAAGCGTGGTCGTCGATTCCCTTGCTCGATTTAACGCCGGATTTTTTGGCTTTGCGCTGCCCGCGCAGAGTAAGGCTGGCCTCCCAGATCATGAAGACTGAGACGCTTGAGTAGATCACGATCGAGACCACGCTGACGACGAAATTCACATTGCCCATGCGTTTGAGCATTTGAATGAGTTGCGCGCCGATTTCGGCGCCGAAGATGGTGCCGGCGGCCATGATGAGGCCGAGGCGGAGGTCGACATTGCCGAGGGCGCGATGTCGTTTCGCTGCCACCACGGAGGTACCGACGATGTGGGCCAGGTCAGTCCCGACGGCGAAATTCCAGTTCAACCCGAGCGCGCGCAGGGCCGGCCCGGCAATGAAGCTGCCCCCCACGCCGAAAAAACCGCCCAGCAACCCGATGAAGAACCCGAGCAGGGCGAGCAAGACCGGATTGATCTCCGTGCCGGAGATCGGAAAAACCATGGCGATCATCGGGCGCGGCGACGCAAGAGGCGAACGAGGAAACTGGTGATAGTCTCGAGAGCGATCGACTGCCCCAGGATCAGAGCCACGCACAGCACGGAGTACCAACGGATGTGCTCCGTCTCGATTTGGGCCAGCGAGGTGCCCAGCAGGTGCAAGACGAGCAAAAAGTATATGGCAATGAGAATGGCGTAGACCAACAGCTCGACGGAAAGAGCGAAGAGTGCGGACCGGGCTTTGGCTTTCATAAATCGGGCGGGGCGTCGGCCAGATCGAGGTTTCGATCGGTGGCTTATGTGCCGCTTGGGTCGCTTAGCGTCAACCGAAAATCCCGTTGCGCGGCCAGCGATTATCCCTACCTTCGAGGCCGACCCCGCCCGAAAACTGTTTTATGGCCGACGCTGCGAATAAATATGTCGAGAACGTAGATGGACAATTCTACGTGGATGATCAATGCATCGATTGCGATCTCTGCCGCGAAACGGCTCCGGCGAATTTCAAGCGAAACGACGACGGCGGACATTCTTTCGTCTACAAACAGCCCGAATCGCCGGAGGAGGAAAGCCTCTGCAAGGAAGCGATGGAAGGTTGTCCCGTGGAAGCGATCGGGAGCGACGGCGGGTAGGCCCGGCCGCGTTTCCTGCGCCTGAGACCATGGCGCCTCCACGGCCCGTTCCGGTCGCACTGACCATCGCCGGCTCGGACTGTAGCTCCGGCGCTGGCCTCCAAGCCGATCTCAAGACTTTTGGTGCGCTTGGGGTTTATGGCCTGACCGTGGTGACCTGCGTCGTGGCCGAGGTCCCGGGCAGGGTCTCGCGCATCAGTCCGGTCGAGGCAGGGATTGTCCGTGAACAGATCGAACTTTTGCTCGCGCATTTTCCAGTAGGCGCGATCAAAACCGGATTGCTCTGCTCGCCGGAGATCGTGGAGATGGTCGCCAGCGTGCTGGAAGGTGCGCCGGATATTCCGCTCATTGTCGATCCGGTCATGGTCGCGACCAGCGGCGATGCCCTGCTCCAGCCAGCGGCCGTGGAGATCTATCGGCAGAGGCTCTTCCCGCGCGCTATGCTCGTCACGCCTAACATGGCGGAGACGGCTGCGCTCATTGGAACGCCGGTCAGCAATCTCTCTGAAATGCGAGCGGCGGGGGAACAGCTGGCCAGGAAATTTGGAACTCGCTTTCTCATCAAGGGTGGGCATTTGGCAGGAGAAAAAGCGATCGACTTGCTCTGTGATGGGGACCGGTTCATGGAATTTTCCGCGCCGCTGGTAAAGGGCGTATCGACGCATGGGACGGGTTGTACCTATTCGGCCGCAATCGCGGCGCGGCTGGCCTCGGGTGATGATCTTCACGCCGCCATCGCACAGGCCAAAGAGTTTGTCAGCCGCGCCATCGCCGGGCTTCTTCGCTGGGAGACCTCGGCGGGCGAAGTGGACGCGTTGAATCATTTCCTGTAGCCGGGGGCGCTGTCCCCGTATTTGTTTAGCGCCGAGATCGCGCCTAAAGCTGAGCGAAGGAGGCGAGGCGCTGGAGGGACGACCGCCGTGTCGTCCGTGTGTGCTGAAACACGGACGGGACAGCGCCCGTCCCTCCAAAAAGGAGCCAATGACGCTAAACAGCTACCTGTCCCCGGCCGCGGCAGGGAAAAGTTGCGCAGCGGGAATACATCTCCGCTGGAACGATCTTCCGTGATAGTTCGGCCGGGGGCAGCGTCCCCGGCTACAACCACACCTGCGCCACCAGGGCCGCCAGGGCAGCCGCGGATTCCGCCTGCTTTTTGCTGCGACCACTGCCTTCGCCGAGCACCTGATCTTCCCAGACGACACGGACGTTGAAGACCCGCTCATGTTCGCGCCCTTGCTGCGAAAGAACTTCGTAGGAAGGACTGCGCGACGAGATCGCCTGGAGGAGCTCCTGCAACTGTCCCTTGGGATTCACCTCGAGAGGCTCTTCTTCCAGCCGCGCGAGGTCGTCGCGCATCTCTTCCAGAATGAAGTGTCGCACCGTTTCGAGATCGCTATCGAGATAGAGGGCGCCGAGCAAAGCCTCGAAGGCGTCGCCCAAAGTCGAGTCGCGTTGCCGACCGCCACTCACTTCCTCGCCGCGACCCATCAGAAGATGATCCCCGAGATCGAGCGCCGCCGCGCGTCTCTTGAGAGATTCGCGCGAGACGAGACGCGATCGCCGCGTGGTGAGGCGGCCTTCGCCCACGTCGGCGTAGCGCGCGAAAAGATGTTCCGAAATGACCAGCTGCAGAACCGCGTCGCCCAGAAATTCGAGCCGCTGATTATCGAACGTCTTCTTTTTTCGTTCGTGCGCCACACTCGGGTGAGTGAGCGCTTCCGTCAGAAGAAGGGAATTCTTGAACTGGTAGTCGATCCGTTTTTCGAGCGGGTGCACGATGCTTTCGTCACTGAGCCTTTTCCCCTTGTTTTGCGTAAACCGCAATGGATGTCACCAGATCAACGCCGCGTTGCAGGACGGCATCGTGCAGGTCAGGCGGATTTGGGCGACCGGACGCGCGACGTTGCTGCGCGGTCTGCGCCACTTCAATCTCAGGGTTCGTGCCAGCCAAGAGCGCGGCTTCGTTAAAGTGCGGGCGATCATTTTCGAAAACATAGGGCGCCATATTTTTCGTTAGGCTTTGTTCGAAAATCTGGCGCTTGCTCGCGATGGGCAATCGCACCTCGAGGTCGGGCGGCACGCCTTCCGGGTAGCGCGCTGGCTCCGGGAAGGTTGCTTCGGCGACGGCCACGCGCAGGATGTTACCGCTGGGCAGAGGCAGATCCGAGTAGCGGACCGCGCGTCCGGCGGTGCGCTCTCCGACGAGAATCGCGTGATCTTGGAGATGCAGAACCGCCGCCAGCACCTCGGCCGCTCCGGCGGTTTCTCGGTCGGTCAGCACGACGATGAGCCCGGGGTAAAGAGGATCGCGGTTCGAGGTAAAATCCTTTTCCGGTTTTTCGGCCGGGCCCTGCAGGACAAAAAGCCGTTTGCCTTTGGGCACGAAACGCTGCGCGACCTCCGCTGCCATCGCATAGTCGTTATTCTCCACGGTGGCGCGTAAGTCGAGGATGATGGCGTCCATTTTCTTCCCGGCAAAGGCGCGCAGGGTCGTATCAAGTTCGTCGAGTTGCGACTTGCTCAATTCCCCAGGGCGCAAATAGCCGATATGACCGTCGAGAATTTCGCGATAGAACGGAGCCGGGGTCGGCGCCGGGCTGGCGCGCGCCGGGAGCAGAATGGCACCCCGTTCCAGGCGATCGAGCAGACCGGCCAGGGTGGCGCGCTGCACCTCGATTTCGCTCAGCTGTTTGGGGTTGACGTAATTCTTGCGCAAGAGCTCGAGCGCGCCTTTCAGGTCGGCTGCGTCGAGGCCATCCAAAATCGGGGTGGGCGAGGGCGAGGGCGGGGGAGTGGCTGGCGGGGGCGTCGGCGCAGCGAGCGCCGAGGCCAAACTAAGAAAAATCGTTAGGCTAGTGCTAAGAAAGAGGCGCCGCATCAGTCGTCTCGACCTTAGCGCCAACCGCGGCAAGAGCAATATCCCGGCGGTACTGGCATCCTTCGAAGTGAATCTTGTCGACCGCGGCGTAAGCCAAGTCGCGGGCCGCGGCGACGTTCTCTCCCAGCGCGGTCACGGCCAGGACGCGACCGCCGTTGGTGTAGACCTCTCCCTTTTCCCGACGCGTGCCGGCGTGAAAAACTTGGACGTTCTCCAGGCGAGCACAGTCGGCCAGCCCGGAAATTTTTTGGCCTTTCTCCACCTGGCCCGGATAACCGGCCGCGGCCATCACGACGGTGACAGCCGTCCGCGGATCCAAGTCGATCTGGAGGTCGTCGACGCGACCGTCGATGGTGGCTTCCAGCAGGGGCAGCAGGTCGCCTTTGAGCCGAGGGAGAATGACCTGAGTTTCCGGATCGCCAAACCGGCAATTGAATTCCAAAACGCGAGCCGTGTGATCGGAAATCATGAGACCGGGAAAAAGGAGCCCACTGAAGTCCACCTTCTCATGACCTAGTCGACGCAGGAGCGGCGCCATCACTTTCTCTTCGAACTGCTTTTTCAAAGCCGCGTCCCAACCGGCGGCCGGACTGTAGGCACCCATCCCTCCCGTGTTGGGGCCCTCGTTTCCGTCTCTGAGCCGCTTGTGATCACACGCCGTGCCCAGAATTTTGTAGCGCTCGCCGGAGACCATCACATGGAGGGAGCATTCCCAACCTTCCAAAAATTCCTCGATCAGGACCTTCGAACCGGCCGCTCCGAATGTCCCGCGATCGATCATATCAGCGATCGCTTCTGTCGCCGCAGCCGCGTCCGGCGCGATGATGACTCCTTTGCCGGCGGCTAATCCATCCGCTTTGACCACGATGGGGTAGCGAAGTTTTTCAGCAAACCGGCAAGCCTTGCGACTGTCGTCGAAAACTCCGGCCATGGCGGTCGGCACCCCGGCGCTGCGCATGAGCTGCTTGGCGAAGACCTTGGACGCTTCCAGGCGCGCGGCCGACTTGTTGGGGCCAAAGATTCGCAGTTTGTCCTGTGCAAATTTGTCCACCAATCCGTCGGCCAGCGGGTTGTCGGGCCCCACGACGGTGAGATCGATCTTCTGCTCGCACGCGAACCGCACCAGATCGGCGGCCTGATTTGGCTGGATCGGAACGTTTTCGCCCAGCTCCTCGGTCCCACCGTTTCCGGGCGCGCAATAGACAGCTTCGACTTGCGGGGACTGCTTCAGTTTCCAGGCGAGGGCATGTTCGCGGCCGCCGCCGCCCACAATCAATAGCCTCATGCTCGATCGATTTCTGCGTTGTCTGGGTTGGCCATAAAATCTGGGCGCCCGCAAATCCGGCCGGCCGCTAATTCGGAAAAGCCGCCGACTTCGGTTCCTGGGGACCGCTTCGGGAGCGATACCAGATTAATCTCGCATTCCAAGAAAAAATTTCGGGCGCTCCGCCCGGACGATTCGATGGTTCAATCGGGTCAATACCACCTGCTCAGATAGTTACTCTCTATTTGCGCGTAGAGGTGAAGCTTGCTAAGAAAACGGATGCCAGCCCGCGCCAAACCCGCTTCCGTGATGAATCCGCATTGTCTCTCCCGCGTCATCTTGAGCCGGATCGCGGATAAATGGACGGCGCTGATTATTCAGGTGCTCGCCCGCGGGACTTGTCGTTATGCCGAGTTGCAACGCGAGATCGGCGGGATCTCGCAAAAGATGCTGACCCAAACTTTGCGCAGCCTGGAACGGGATGGGCTGGTCTCGAGAAAAGTTTATCCGGTCGTTCCGCCCAAGGTGGAATATGCCCTGACCCCTCTGGGGCGGACGCTGATCGAGCCGCTCAACGCCATTTGTCATTGGGCGGAGAAACATTTGTCGCAACTGGAAGCGAATCGCGCTCGTGCGCGCAATGCCGCCGGGAGCGAGGCGGCGCGCGCGGCCTAACGTCGACCTAACCATGCATCACGCTGAGCCGGTCGTGCTTCTTCTGGTGCTGGTCGCCGGGCTCGTGGTTCTCGCGCAAAAGCTGAGGGTGCCTTACCCGGTCTTTCTCGTCTTGGGTGGCCTGGCCCTCAGTTTCGTCCCGTTTCTGCCGGTGGTTCGGCTTGACCCAAATCTGGTTCTCTTCTTCTTCCTCCCGCCTTTGCTTTACCCGGCGGCGCTCTTTACTTCCTGGCGCGATTTCCGACGTAACTTGCGGCCGATCCTTTTTCTCGCCATCGGTCTGGTGCTTCTCACGATGACGGTAGTGGCGATCGTGGCTCACCGGATTGCGGGTCTGCCTTGGGCGGCGGCTTTCGCTTTGGGTGCGATCGTCTCCCCGCCCGACGCCGTCGCAGCAGAGGCGATCTTGAAGCGGTTGCAGGTGCCTGCCCGTCTCCAGGCCATCCTCGGGGGAGAAAGTCTGGTCAACGACGCGACCGCGCTGGTGGCCTACCAATTTGCCGTGGTTGCCATGATCACGGGCCAGTTCTCGTTAGGAAGGGCCAGTCTTCGCTTTATCCTCGTCGGGGCCGGTGGCGTCGCGCTCGGCCTGCTCGTGGGCGTCGTGATGCGCTGGGTGCAGCGGCAACTGGACGATCCGCCGGTGCAAATCACGGTCTCGCTCCTCTCGCCTTTTGCCGCCTATTTGTTGGCCGAACGCTTTGAGGTCTCGGGCGTGCTCGCGACCGTCGCGGCCGGCGTCTACCTCGGCTGGCATTCGACCGCGCTTTCTGCTCGCACCCGGCTACAGGCCCAGGTCTTTTGGGAAATGGTGGCCTTCCTCCTCAACGGTTTCATTTTCATCATGATCGGGCTGCAGTTGCCCGGTATTCTGGGCCGCCTCAATCACGAGTCGCTAACCCGCCTAACGGCCTTCGGGCTCATCGTGAGCGCGACGGTGGTGCTGGTGCGACTGGCCTGGGTTTTTCCGGCAACTTATTTGCCCCGCTGGCTCAGCCCTCGCTTGCGCGCGCGCGATCCCGTCCCCCCGTGGCGCCACAGTGTCCTGGTGGGTTGGGCAGGCATGCGGGGAGTGGTCTCGTTAGCCGCGGCTTTGGCCCTGCCCTTCACTTTTCCGGTTCGCAGCTACATTTTATTTCTGACCTTCTGCGTGATCCTAACGACGCTGATCTTGCAGGGTTTGACGTTGCCCATTCTGATCCGGAAACTGCGGATCGAGGACGACGGCTTGATCGAGAGCGAAGAACGCGCCGCGCGCCTGCAGGCGAACGAAGCCGCGGTCGATTTCATCGAGCAGAAAGCGCTGGCGGAACATTTCCCCGAAGAAGTGATGGTGCGGGTGCGGGCGGAATATTGCGACCGCATCGCGCAACTGGAAGCCTGCGGCCTAACCAGCGCCAATCGGTCCGGCGAAGTAGCCACACCGATCTATCAGCGTCTCCAGCAAGGGGCTCTCCAGATCGAGCGCCAGACGATCATTTCGTTACGCGATGGGCAGCGGATTAACGACGAGGCGTTGCGGCGGATTCAACGCGATCTGGACCTCGCGGAAGCGCGCCTGACGGGTCTGTAAAACTGTCATTTTTTGTCATGAAAATGACGGTTGCGACTTTTTGTTAGACGGGGTTGGTCTAGGCCCGCCGTCATTCGGCGAGCCCGGTGTGTCCGCACTTAAGCGGGGCCACCATCACCATCAACAAAGGAGAAACTATCGCATGACCCTGCTGTCTCAGACTTGTTCACCAGCCCCCCGTAAATCCACACTTCGACGAGGTTCCCGCATCTGGCACGGGGCGCTCTTGATTTTAGCCCTCTCTCTGCTGCCCGCAGAGGCGCGGAAAAAGCCGCCAGTAGTGACGCAGGTCCCCGAGGGAGTATTTTCCATTGCGAACAAGGATAAGCAGCCTCAGGACGAGGTTCTGGACAATCCCAACGTCGATGGCATTACCATCCGGCAGGATTGGGCTAACCTGGAGCCGACCGAAGGAAAGTTCGACTTCGGCTACCTGGATTCAGCGGTCAACGCCTCGGCCGCGGCGGGGAAAAAGATCCTTCTACGCATCGGAAGTCAGGTCGGAAAACCCGCCTGGGTGAACACGGCTGTCCAGCAGGCGAAGGGAAAATTTTTCACCTTCACCCAGAGTGGCATGAACATGTCGATCCCGGTCTTCTGGGACCCGACATATTTGGCCAAGAAGAAAGCCATGATTGCGGCGCTCGGCGCGCATTTTACCACGAACTCGGCGGTTTCCATCGTCGTTTGCAGCTTTGCCAATGGCGTGAGCGAAGATTGGAATGTGCCGCACACGCCGGAATACGTGACCCAATGGCTCAGTCTCGGCTATACCTCGGATAAGATGATTGATGCGGGTAAGGAAATTATCGACGCGACCATGTCGGCCTTTCCCAATCAGTTCGTGACGCTGGCCATCTCGGGCAATGGCGGCCTCGACTCTACGGCCATGTATGTCGCGGAGAACGCCATGGCCGACGCTAATCGCACCTGGCCCGGACGTTTGATCGTGCAGATTAACAGCCTCTCCACTTCCATCCCGACGTCTCCTGGAGTGGCGGACTCGCCTTGGAATACGCTCTGGAACAATCAGCCTAACGTCGCGGCCCAGATGGTTTACCAGTGCATCAACGATTCCAGCTATCGCGTTAATGGCGGGAAGAAGATCGATCCGGCGACCGGGTTGACGCTCTCGGTTAACAATGGCCTCACCTACAATCTCAAGTACATCGAGATTTATCAGATCGACGCCGTTAACCTGACGAGTGTCATCGCTTCCGCCCACAACTCCCTCACCAAATAGAGTGTCCGCGACAGGGCGGGGAGGCGCTGCTGGCCTCTCCGCCCTGCTCCGCGGAACTTCTTCCAGCAGAAACCCGGAACTTTCTTGCCACAGCTTAGCTTCCCCGATATGGCAGAGCGGGTGGAGTTCCGACGATGAACGCTGAAACGCTCGTAGCACGGCGCCCTTTTGGACAAACGATGCGGCGCGACCTTTGGTGGACGCAGCCATTGCTGGTCTTTCTGGGGTTGGGTGCTTTTTTGGTTTACTCCACCTGGGCGGCTTTTCAGGGTCGAAACTACTTTTACGGCCCCTATCTCTCACCTTTTTATTCGCCGGAGATTTTCGGCGCTTCCCCGCACGCCTGGTTTGGACCCAAGCCCGGTTGGTGGCCGGCTTGGCTGCTCTTCTCGCCGGCGCTTTTGGTTTTGTGGGCGCCGGGCGGGTTCCGTATCACCTGCTATTACTACCGCGGCGCTTACTACAAAGCCTTCTGGGCTGATCCACCGGCCTGCACGGTCGGCGAGCCGCGCAAGACTTACCTGGGCGAGCGATCCTTCCCGCTCATCATGCAGAATGTGCACCGCTATTTTCTCTATCTCGCCCTTATCTTCATTCTCCTCCTCGCGCACGACGTCTGGGAAGCGCTCTGGTTTACCAACCCCGCTACGGGCCGGACTTCCTTCGGAATGGGGGTGGGAACTCTGGTCCTGGCGCTCAACGTGGTTTTGTTAAGCGGCTATACCTTCGGTTGCCATTCCCTGCGCCATCTCGTTGGGGGCTTCCTCGATCAATTCTCGAAAGCGCCGGTCTGCCACCGCGCTTACGCCTGCGTCGGCTGTTTTAATCGCCGCCACATGCTTTGGGCCTGGATGAGCCTCTGCTGGGTCGCCTTTTCCGACATCTACGTGCGCCTCTGCGCGACCGGCATCTGGCACGATCTCAGATTTTTCTGAACGCCGTTCCCATGTCCGACTACGAAAGTTTCACTCACGATGTGCTCGTCATAGGAGCCGGGGGCGCCGGGCTGCGCGCCGCCATCGAGGCCTCCGCGGCGGGAGCCAAAGTCGGGATGGTCTGCAAGTCATTGTTAGGCAAAGCGCACACTGTCATGGCGGAAGGCGGGATCGCCGCTGCGCTGGCCAACGTGGACGATCGCGACAACTGGGAGGTCCATTTCTCCGACACCATGCGGGGCGGGCAATACCTTAATAACTGGCGGATGGCCGAGCTGCACGCGAAAGAAGCGCCGGCTCGGGTGCGCGAACTCGAAGCCTGGGGCGCAGTCTTCGATCGCACGAAGGATGGGCGGATTTTGCAGCGGAATTTTGGCGGTCATAAGTACCCGCGGCTCGCGCACGTGGGCGATCGGACTGGCTTGGAAATGATCCGCACTTTGCAGGATCACGGCGTTCACCAGGGCATCGATGTGCACATGGAGCACACCATTCTCACGCTCCTGAAAAGCGACGGTCGCGTGGTGGGTGCGTTTGGTTACGATCGCGAGCGCGGACGTTTCAAGGTCTTCCGAGCCAAGGCCGTCGTGCTGGCCACAGGCGGAATCGGGCGCGCTTTCAAGATCACGAGCAATAGCTGGGAGTACACCGGCGATGGCCACTCGTTAGGCTATAACGCCGGCGCGGAATTGATCGACATGGAGTTCATCCAGTTTCATCCGACCGGCATGGTCTGGCCGCCGAGCGTGCGCGGGATTCTGGTCACGGAAGGCGTGCGCGGGGAGGGCGGCATTCTCACGAACAAGGAAGGCCGTCGCTTTATGTTTGACGACATTCCGGATAACTACAAAGCGCAGACGGCTGACAACGAAGAGGAAGGCTGGCGCTATTGCCAGGGCGACAAGAATGCGCGCCGGCCGCCGGAGCTGCTCACGCGCGATCACGTGGCGCGTTGCATCGTGAGGGAAATCAAAGCGGGTCGCGGCAGCCCGCACGGCGGCGTCTTCCTCGATATCGCCTGGATCAAGAGCAAGCTCTCCAACGGCACCGAGCACATCAAAAAGAAGCTCCCGAGTATGTATCACCAGTTCAAACAACTGGCTGATATCGACATCACCGAAGAGCCGATGGAGGTCGGACCGACGACTCATTATGTGATGGGCGGCATCCGGGTCGATTCCGACACCCAAATGTCGCGCGTGCCCGGTTTATTCGCGGCCGGCGAGTGTGCGGCCGGGATCAACGGCGCCAATCGTCTGGGCGGCAATTCTCTCTCCGACCTCCTGGTCTTCGGCAAACGGGCGGGAGAGTTCGCGGCCAAGTTTGCCCAAGAGAATTCGTTAGCCGAAGTCGATTTTCAGCAGGTCGACGCGACCGCACAGCAAGCGCTGAAGCCTTTCGAGCGTGAATTTGCTCAAGCCGCCGGCGCCTATCAGGTGCAAAAAGATCTTCAGGAAATGATGCAGGACAAGGTCGGCATCGTGAGGCGAGAAGACGAAATGCAGGCGGCGCTGGAAGGCATCGGCGCGCTTTGGGAGCGCGCCGCACGCGTCGGAGTCGATGGCAATCGGGAATTCAATCCCGGCTGGCACACCGCGCTCGACCTGGCCAATCTGCTGACCGTGTCCGAGGCGGTGACGCGTTCCGCGCTCGAACGCAAGGAGAGCCGGGGCGCGCAATTCCGCGAAGATTATCCAGAGAAAAGCGCGGAATTTGGCAAAGTGAACAGCATTGTGTGGAAGGGGGATGACGGTCGGATGCAAATCCGGCGCGATTCCATTCCGGAGATGCGAGAAGATTTGCAGCGTGTGATCGAGGAGATGGGATGAAGACACCAACTGTCATTCCGAGCGAATGCGAGGGAACTCAGAAGAGACGTTCGGCGCTCAAATCGGCAGCAGAGCCGGTCGATGCCTGTGAGGTCCCTCGCTCCGCTCGGAATGACAAATGGAACTTAAGTCGAGTAAACAACCCGCGATGAAAAAAGCCGTTTTCAGAATTTGGCGCGGCGACGCGAAGAGTGGCGAGTTCCGCGAATACAGCACCGAAGTCTCCGAAGGGATGGTCGTGCTCGACGCGGTTCACGACATCCAGGCCACTCAGGCAAACGATCTCGCCTGCCGTTGGAACTGCAAGGCGGGCAAGTGCGGTTCCTGTTCGGCGGAAGTCAACGGCATGCCGAAGCTCATGTGCATGACGCGCCTGAACGATCTCCCGTTGGATAAACCGGTCACGATCGAGCCGATGAAAGCCTTTCCGCGTCTGAAAGATTTGATTACCGATCTTTCGTGGAATTTTGCGGTCAAAAAGCGGATCAAACGATTTAAACCGCGCCCGCCTGATGCCGCCGACGGGACGTGGCGAATGGCGCAACAGGATATCGACCGCGTGCAGGAATTCCGGAAATGCATCGAGTGTTTCCTCTGCCAGGATGTTTGCCATGTCCTGCGCGATCACCAGAAGCACGACCAGTTTATCGGCCCGCGCTTCCTCGTCTACACCGCCGCGCTCGAGATGCATCCGCTCGACACGGAGGATCGCGTAACGGAGTTGCGCGAAGCGCAGGGAATCGGTTTTTGTAACATCACCAAGTGCTGCACCAAAGTCTGCCCGGAGGAGATTCACATCACCGATAACGCAATCATTCCATTGAAAGAACGCGTCGTGGATGATTATTATGATCCGCTGGGCTGGCTCTGGAAAAAAGTGCGACGCCGCAACGAAGGCGCTCTGGCGCGGCCTAACGATTATGCCTGAGCTGAAATCACTCTCCCGCGAAGCGATCCCGGCCGCTTTGGAAAAGGCCGAGCGCTATCGGCTCCTCAACGAGCCGGGCGAGGCGGAAAGCATTTGTCTCGATATTCTCGCCACCGATGGGGAGAACCAAAAGGCGCTCATCATCCTGCTCCTCGCTTTGACCGATCGCTTTAGCAAAGGCTACGGCGTGAGCAATACCCAGGCGAATCAATGTCTCGCCCGCATCCAGGGGGATTACGAGCACGCTTATTACGCGGGCATTTTGTCGGAGCGCCGGGCTAAGGCCAAGCTGGCGCAAGGCATCCCCGGCGCCGGTCATTACGCTTATAACGAGCTCTGTGAAGCGATGCGGCAATTTGAGCAAGCCGAGGCGCTGCGGCCGGCCGGTAACGATGATGCTTTGCTTCGCTGGAACACCTGCCTGCGCATGATGCAGCGCAACAAACTAGCGGCGCGAGAGGAAGAACGGGGCGATCCCGTTCTGGAGTAGCGGTTGCTGGTTTTTTCTAGACGACACCCTCTGGGCGACGCGGGGGTGAGGAGCGCTGTGGTGAAAGGTGACTCACATCCGCGCTTCCCAGAAGAAAGCGTCTCCAAGGGAAAGCGGCTCCCGGGTGTCGACAAATGAAACTCGAAACCGAGCTGAGCGACCGCGATCCTGAGAAAGTGCGGTCGATGTTCGAGCGCATCGCGCGCCGTTACGATTTGGCCAACCACCTTCTCAGCGGCGGGCTCGATTTCTTTTGGAGGAAACGCTCGGCTGAAATGGTAGCCGCGTGGCAGCCAGACCAGCTCCTCGATCTCGCCACGGGCAGCGGCGACCTCGCCCTCACGATCGCCCGTCGGCTA
The DNA here is from genome assembly GCA_965218705.1 of Chthoniobacterales bacterium. Taxonomy (GTDB): domain Bacteria; phylum Verrucomicrobiota; class Verrucomicrobiia; order Chthoniobacterales; family UBA10450; genus Palsa-1392. The sequence continues at coordinate 3,974,699 of OZ244652.1, read as the reverse complement.
CCTGCCACGGAGATTACGGGCGCAGACTTTAGCGCGAAGATGCTGGCCCAAGCCCGCGCCAAAGGCCTCACGAAAACGGTCGTAGCCGACGCGCTTCATTTGCCCTTTGCCGCGGACAGTTTTGACGCGGTGACCGTGGCCTTCGGTTTGCGCAACATGGCGGATTGGGGAGCGGCCGTCACTGAGATGGCACGGGTGTTGAGATCGGGCGGCCACCTCCTGGTGCTTGATTTTTCGCTTCCGGCCGGTCCGCTGCGACCGATCTATCGCGCTTACCTGCATTATATCCTGCCGCAGATAGCCGGGATTGTGACCGGCGAGAAGGAAGCGTACGCCTATCTTGGCGCCTCGATCGAGAAATTCCCGCGAGGTGCTGCCATGTGCGCGTTGCTGGAGAAGAATGGATTTCGCGACGCTAAGGCGAAACCGCTGTCGGGTGGAATCGTCTCGATCTACTGCGCTAGGGCGGAGCCGGAGCGGATTCGTTAGGCGGAATGGGGGTGGTCGGCGCAGGTGTAGGGGGCGCAGGTGTAGGGGGCGCCGCATCGGAAGCAGGGGAGGTCGCTGGCGCGGGAGACGCGGCCAAAGGCGTCGACGCGATGGGCGCCGAGGGCTCGGCTTTTTTCAAGGGCAGGATCAAGGCGCTCATGTCTGGCGCACTGAGCCAGAAAGTGCCTTCCCGTTCGTCCACTTTGGCATACCACAATCCTTTGTCGGTCCGATTGCCGATCGTGAGTTTGTGGAGCGTTTTATTGTCCGCCGTAGTGGTGAAAGTGACAACCAGCTTTGGTTTCTCAAAGCCATGCTCGGGGAGGGTCGCTCCGACCCATTCCACTGCGCGAAGCGAGGCGACCGTGTTGAGCAGCGATTGCAGGTTGGTCAGGTCGATGGCGCCTTGGCCGTTGACCCATTTCCAATCCTTCTTGCCGTTGCGCTCGAGCGATTCTTCCTGGTCAATCACGCGCGAGACTCGATGAATCTCCTCCGGCTTGAATTTGAAAATTGCTGTGTTCTGCCACTGCAGGGGATCGACCGGGATACGGTTGAGCAGTTCGCGCGGAACAGCGACGATGAAAGGCTCTTCGCCGATGCGCGCATACACCGGGCCTTCTTCGACTTTGCCCAAGGCGAGAGTTAAAAACGGCTGCTCACCCGCGCCCGTCTCGGCGGTGTTTTCTGAGGCATAGGAGCTAAAGGTTAATTTGAGCAGCGGTTCATCGAGTCCGTACTTCGGCAACTCCGTCGCGGTGTCGGCCACAAATTTACTGACCAGTTGCTCGTTGAGGGTATTGAGCAGGCGGCCCACTTCGTCGGCATTGGCCGGCCCGTTGTTTCGGCTCGTGATGGCCCAGTTTTGCTCGTGGCGCGCCAGCACGGTAGCCGGCTGCCCGCTCGCTTCGATGTGAATGCGGTCGAGATTATTGGTATCCAGCCTCAGGAGATGGCGATCGCGCAAATCGTTAGGCCGAACTTGCAGGAGCTCTTCCGTCTTTTTCGGCAAGGCGTAGACGGCATGACGCGTCTGGGAGCGAACGTAGATCGCGTCCTTGATCTTATCGGCAGGCGCCCCGATTTGCAGCGTCCTGCCTTCGTCGGCCTGGGAGGAATCGGTGGCTTTAGCCGGTTGCTCGTCGGCGCCGTAAAGCGTGATGGAACCCCGCGGCTCAGAAAGGCCGTAAGCGTGCAGGTCGCCGGAGTCAGGGGCGACGAATTCCTGAATGCGCGCGTTGCTTATCTGCGCGAGCAAGTCGTTGATCTTCTGGTCGTCTCCGCGGGCTTGCAGGGGTTTCACGATATCCCAGTGCTCGTTTCGCTTGGTCAGCTCGATCTCGCCAGCGGGACTTTTCAGGACCGCGCGCGTCACTTGCGCAGTCGTTAGGTCGGTCAATTTTCGATCGCGAAAGTCGTCCGGCTTCTTGGAAATATCTGTCCGCACATTTTCGGTGGCGATGAACACGTCTTTCGCATCGGCGAACCGCACGTAGATCTGGCCTTGGAACGCGGTGTCTTTCCCGAAAAGAATTTCCGGCGGCGCGTCCGGCCCGAGCAAATGGAGGCGCAGCTTCGGTTGAGAGAGGCCGAATTCCGTCATCCGGCCCTTGTCGGCAGTGACATCTTTGGCTGCGATGGTTCCTTCCTTGCGCCAATTTTCGAGGTCGCTGATCAAGTTATCGATCGCTGCGTTGTCGGCCTGATCCTGGACCGGGCGGGTGAGCCGCCATTTGCCGGCTTGGCGCTGGAGTTCGATGCGGTCGTCTCCGTTTTGAATCGCAATTCCTTCCAGTTTATCGCGATCGAAGTTGACGACCTGCCCAGCCCGACGCGTCGCCATTTCCGTGTTCGGCTTCTTGCTCTCGAAAAATTTGATCCACACGCCGAGGCCTACGACGAGGACAAGCAGGATAAGGGTGGTGCGCAGCTTCATCGCATCACACCCGTCGCCGCCACCAGACGAATAAGCCGAGCACGGCGGGCACGAGCGGGATGAGGACGAGGATGATCCAACGCAGGCTGCGGAGCGCGGGCGCATCCAGGCTAAAGGTCAGGGTTTGCGGGATTTTCGGCGCGATCCCGATCATCTCTTCTCGGCTCAGCAGCCAATTGAGGCCGGCCGAAACGAAGTCGAGCCCTTGTTGCCCCTGAGTCAGAGAGCTGTCCTCGAGGAAAGTCGAGTTCGAGACGACCACGAGGCGGGCGGAATTGATTTGCACGCGTTCGTCGGCGCTCCCGCCTTTCTCGACGGAAGCGGCGATGGTGAGAGGTTCACTTTTATCTTTGGCCGGATCGAATTGCAGGAGCTGCTCCGAATCCGCAAAGTAGTCGGTTTCGCCCCAGTAGCCTTTGATGGCTTGAGCGAGCGGTGCGAGATGAATATTAGCGGCGGAGGCGCGCTCTCCTTCGAGCGTGAGCGAACTGGTCGGTCCGATGAAGGGCGCCTGGACCTCGGCGAGGCGTTTGGTCACCGGATTATCGGGCAGAAATCGCGCCACCACATCGCGGACGCGCGCGACTTCCTGGATACCAGTTTGCACCATGGCCATGAGACGATCGGCATCCACTTTCACGCCAAGCTCATTGAGGAAGCCGAGCAGCTTCGGGGTTTTCGCGGCGGGATCGACCAGCAACAGGATGCGCCCATCCTTGTTCCAAAAATCACGGAGCATTTTCATCTCGCGATCGGAGAAATCATACTGCGGACCGGCGATCATAATCACTTTCACTTCAGCGGGAATCGCCGGGACTTCGAAGAGGTTTAGCTCTTGAAACTTGATGTTTTCGTTCTCGATGAACGTCTTTAAGATGGAAATCGGACTTCGCTCGCCTAACGGAGGCTCCTTATGACCGATGACATAGCCGACGGTGTTCTTCTTCCCCTCGACGATATCGATCAGCGCGCTGGTGATGGCTTGTTCGCCCTTGAAAGCGGTCACCTTGGGCGCCTCTTGTAGCATCGGGTTCCCTTGATCCATCTCCGCCATCTCCGAGGCTTTAACCGTCTTATTGCGCCCCTTGTATTCCACGATCAGGCCACTCTCGTCTGTCACGACTTTGTATTTGTCGAAGAGTTCCTTGGCCCTCGTGAGGTTGCGTTCCGGATCGACATACTCGACATCGATCTTCCCGCGGGAGGCGTATTGATACTCAGTGAGCAAATTCTGCACATCGGCCGTGATGGGATTCTGCGACCCGAAGAAAACGGTCATCCGTATCTTGCCTTTGACGCTCTGGAGGAAATTCTTGGTCTTATCGGAGAGCGCGTATTTCTTATCCCGCGACAGATCCCAGCGCCGGTAATGTTCGAAGCCGAGATAGTTCACCATCGCGGCCAGGATGAGGATAATCACGGCCTGCACGATCAGATTCAGCCCGATCTGAAAACGGCGAATCTTTTTTGGTCGGGCGCTCTCAGGATTACTCTCGTTAGCCATGGTGGATTGAAAAGGAGACGGATTTTGCAGCCCTCAAAGTCTCCATTTGCGTGACTGAAATGCCTGATAAGTAAAAATTAACATCACCAGGGTCATGCTCAGATAAAGGACCATCGGTCGGGTATCGATCTCGCCGCGCGAGAGCGTTCCCATTTGCTCGATAGCCGAGAAATAGCCCAGCAACTGGCGCGTCTCCGAGCTGATGTCGAGAAGGATAAAAGAGACCAGGCCAAGAAAGAAGAGCAGCGTAATGGCAGAGAACGAGATAATCGCCGCCACCATCTGGTTCTTAGTCAGAACAGACGCGAAACAGCCGATCGACAGATAGAACATGCCCAAAAGCAGGAGCATGAGATAGCCGCCTAGATAAGCGCCCGTGGAGCTGGCGGCAGGTTGATGAGTGAGGGCCTGAAAGATGACGAAGTAGAGGGTCGTGGGCAGCCAGAGAATGATGTAAAAAAAGAGTGAACCAAAGTATTTGGCGAGGACCACCTGCCAGTCGCGCACGGGCGCGGTCATGAGTGGTTCGATCGTGCCAAGCTTAAACTCCTCGGAGAAGAGCCGCATGGTGATGAGGGGAAAAATGAGGACGAAAGCGAACCAAAAAAAGACCGAATTAAAGAAAGCTTCCTGCACGGAGTAGGGGATGGCCCGCTGATTCATGTAGGAAATCTGAAAATAGAAATCGACCCCGCTGACCAAGAGGAAGAAGACCAGCACGATGTAGGCGATAGGGGAGTAGAAATAGCTCCGGATTTCGCGCGCGAGCAGAGTGAAAAATTTTCTCATACCTCAGTGTCAGCTCCTCTTTTCCTGTCATCCCGAGCAAAGCGAGGAACCGCACAGTCTACGTGCGACATTTTTTCCTGGAACAACATCGCTCGTAGCTCGCGAGGTCCTTCGCTTTGCTCAGGATGACAATCTTGGAAAAGGCGTCTCATTGGATGTAGGCAGCGTCGAGTCAGACTTCATCCGCCTGCGTAATCTCGACAAAGACATCTTCCAGGGTGGCTTTGCGTTGGGAGAGCTCGCGGACCTGCCAGCGGCGTTCGCTGGCCAGGCGAAAGACTTCCGGGCGAACATCGGCGCCTGCTTCGGCCCGGAGCGAAAAAAGCTGCCAATCTCCTTCAGTCGTTAGGCTAACGTCCTTGACTCCCGTGATCTTTTTTAATTCCTCCGCGCCGTCGTCGGGACCTGTTTGCGCTTCGAGCACAACCCCCGTCGCTGTCCGCATTTGGTTTAACAAATTTTCGGGGGTGTCGCAGGCTTCAATCCGTCCCCGGTTAATGATGATGATGCGGCTGCAAGTCATCTCCACCTCTGGCAGGATATGGGTGGAAAGCAGAATGGTGTGTTGCCGCCCGAGATTACGAATGAGCTCGCGGACCTGCCGGATTTGATTGGGATCGAGCCCGCTGGTCGGCTCGTCAAGGATAAGCAGGTCGGGCTCGTGCACGAGGGCATCGGCCAGCCCAACGCGTTGGCGATAACCTTTGGAGAGGGCGCCGATCAACTTTTTCTCGACCTCTTTCAGCCCGCATAACTCTTTGACGTCGCCGACGCGTTCGTTGATGCGACGATGCGGGACGCCTTTGAGCGCCGCGCGGTAGTCGAGGTATTCAGTGACCCGCATGTCGTTATAAAGCGGCACATTTTCCGGCATGTAACCGAGGTGGGCACGGGCTTGGAGCGATTTCTCAAAAATGTCGAAGCCAGCGATGGTGGCCCGCCCCGAAGTCGGCGGCATAAAGCTGGAAAGGATGCGCATGGTGGTGCTTTTGCCGGCGCCGTTGGGCCCGAGAAAACCCATGATCTCGCCTTTGCCCACCTCGAAGTTGAGGTTGTCGATGGCCGTTTGGCCGGCATAGCGTTTCGTGAGATTTTCGACCTTGATCATGCGGCAGTGAGTTTTACTGACAACGTTAACGGCCGGACGTTGGCAAATTCTTCGATAATCATTTTCAGCGCGCGACGAGATTGACCGTCTCGACGCGACGCCCCCGCTCTCCGCGGCCGACGATCCCGACGGCGAAATCCACCCTCGATCCGCCCTCGGCGCGAGCCAGCAAGCGCTCGACGTCCTGGACTGAGTTCACATCGTAGTGTCCGACCCGGTAAATGACCAGACCGCGCTCGATCCCGACTTGGTCGGCGGGGCTTGCGGGTTCGACTGCGCTGACCAGGACGCCCTTGCCGCCCGCATAACCGAGGGCAGCGGCCAGATCGTTAGTCAGATCCTGGAGTTGGAGGCCGAACATGCGATCGGCGCGCGAGGAGCCGGTTTCTTCATCGGCGTGGCCCGGGTGCGGCGCCGGTTGTTTCTGGGCGATCTTTATAAACTGATCGACGTTCTCCCGCACCACCTTCGCCGGAATGGCGAATCCCAGCCCCTGGGTCGGGATGCCTTGGGGCGTGAACGCCATTTTGGCGGAACTGATCCCAACGAGGCGACCGGCGAGATCGACCAAGGGTCCACCGCTGTTGCCGGGATTGATGGCGGCATCGGTTTGGAGCAGATCGTGGTAATCGATCTGGTTGATTGTGATCTCGCGTTTCACGCCACTCAGCACTCCGCGGCTGATCGAGCTGCCGTAACCAAGCGCGTTGCCGACCACGAGCACGGTTTGCCCGAGGAGATTTGGGGAGATGTCTTGCAGATTGACGAAGGGTAAGGGCTTGTCGTTATCGATCTTGATGAGGGCCAGATCTTTCTTCGGATCACCCGTGATGTAGCGCGCCTTATAGCTTTTGTTGTCGTTCGTGATGACTTCGATCTTAAGGTCGGCGGCGCGCTCCACGACGTGGTCGTTCGTCACGATGAAGCCATTGGCGGCCACCAGAAATCCGGAGCCGAGGCTTTGCTGCGTCTGGCGAATCTCGCGCGGACGATTGCGATAAACGCCAAAGAATTGCGCGGCAAAGTCATCGAAGGGATCGCGCACCTGCCGCCGGACGATTCGTTCCGTATTGATGTTCACCACCGCCGGCAAAACCTTGGCCACCGCGAGCACAGCGGGCTCGGAGGCGGGCTCGGGCGGTCCGGGCGAGGAAGGTGGTGGCTGGGCCAGAGTGGTCGAGGCCAGGAGAAGGAAGGCGAGCAGTGGTAGACGCCGCCCTCTGGGCGACGCGGGCCCAGAGGCACGATGCATCTGAGAAGCGGCGCTGACGCCCGCGCTTCGCAGAGCGAAGCATCGACAAGGAATTGCAGTTCGTCTCATCACGCGATCTGGAAGGCGAACATCGAAGCTGACTTGTGACTGTCAACTTGCCCCGCGCCCAAACGCCGCCAGAGTACTGCGACATGAGGCCATCCTTCGCCACCCGGGGAAATCTCGATTTGATCGAGGAAAATTATCTTCGTTGGGAGAGGGATCCGGACTCAGTCGACGGCAGTTGGCGCGCTTTTTTTGAGGGCTTCGAACTGGGCAACACCTCGCAGCGCAATGGCGCCACGACCGCCGCGGCGCCGGCTGACACCTCCGAACGAGACGGCTCTCTCCAGAACCGCGTCGACGGGCTGGTCTACGCTTACCGCCGGCTGGGTCACACCATTGCGCGCGTGAATCCGTTGGCGGACGAGCGTCCCGAAAACCCGCTCCTCTCGTTAGGCGAACTCGGCTTTAGCGAAAAGGATCTCAACCTCAAAGTCTCGTCGAAAACATTCCTCGATCAGAAGACGATGACTCTGCGCGAGATGATCGCGCGGCTCACGGAAATCTATGCCGAGTCGATCGGCGGAGAGTTTCAGCACATCCAGAATCCCCAGCTCCGGAGGTGGGTGCGAGACCGTTTGGAGAAGAGGCCGCCTAACCATCAAGCGTCGACGGCGGTGGAGATCGCACTCTTGCGGGTCTTGCTCGAAGCGGAGGCCTTCGAGGTTTTTCTGCACACCCGCTATGTCGGGCAAAAGCGCTTTTCGCTGCAGGGCGCGGAATCGCTCCTGGTCATCCTCGACACCATTCTGCATCGCTGCCCGAGCAAAGGGATCGAGGAGATCTGTATGGGCATGGCCCATCGCGGCCGGCTCAACGTCCTGGCGAATTTTCTGCAAAAAAAGCTTGGGGTTATTTTCACGGAGTTCAGCACGAATTACCTGCCCGATCTGGTGGCGGGCGATGGCGATGTGAAGTATCACCTCGGCTATCGCACCGTGCGCAAACTGGCCTCGGGCGACAAAATCGAGATTCGTTTGACGGCGAACCCGAGCCATCTCGAAGCGGTTGACCCGGTGGTGGAAGGGATCGCGCGTGCGCGCCAACGCATCCATGGCGACACGGAGCATCGGCAGAAAGTTCTGCCGCTGCTGGTCCATGGCGACGCAGCTTTCGCGGGGCAGGGCATCGTGGCGGAAACGCTTAACATGTCCCAACTGCACGGCTACAGCACCGGCGGGACGGTGCATGTGGTGGTGAATAATCAGATCGGGTTTACCACCCTGCCAGAAGACGCCCGCTCTACCATGTATGCGACCGACATCGCGAAGATGATCGAGGTGCCGATTTTCCATGTGAACGGCGATGATCCGTTGGCCGTTCGTTTCGTGACCGAGACGGCGCTCGATTTTCGGCAGGAATTTGGCCGCGATGTGGTCATCGACATGTATTGCTACCGGCGCTACGGGCATAACGAGGGCGATGAACCGCTTTTCACCCAGCCCGATCTTTACGCCAAGATCGCGAAACGACCTTCCGTGGCGAAGCTCTACAAGAGTCAACTCCTGCAAGCCGGCGTCCTGAGCGACGACGACGCGGCCTCGCTCGAAACCGAGTTTGATTTGCGCCTGGAAATGACGCTCGAGCGGGTGAGGGCGATCGAGAAGGAGGGGGTCGGCGGAAAGAATCGTTTTCAGGAATCAAACGCTGTCTTCCAGCCGGCACATCACTGGACGCCGGTCGAAACGTCGATCAGCCCGCAAATGCTGGAGCAAATCGTTCGTGGCCTAACGACGGTGCCGGAGGACTTCAATCTCCTGCCGAAAGTGAAGCGCATCACGATCGATCGGCAGCGCGAAGTCTTCCAGGCGGGCGGTCCCTACGAATGGGGCTTTGCCGAGGCGCTGGCTTTCGGTTCGCTGCTCCTCGAAGGCGTGCCGGTGCGATTGTCGGGTCAGGATAGCCGACGCGGCACGTTCAGTCATCGGCACGCGTTTCTTTACGATGCGAAGACGGGGAAGCCTTATCTGCCGCTGCTCCACCTCGCGCCGGAACAGGCGCGCATTTGCATCTATAACAGCCTGCTTTCCGAGGCCGCTGTGCTCGGGTTCGATTACGGTTACTCGCTCGATTATCCCGATATGCTTTGCCTGTGGGAGGCGCAGTTTGGCGATTTTGCCAATGGCGCGCAGACCATTATCGATCAGTTCATCGTTTCGGCGGAATCAAAGTGGCAGCGGCCGAGCGGCATTGTTTTGCTTCTGCCGCACGGCTACGAGGGCCAGGGCCCGGAGCATTCCAGCGGACGGCTCGAACGTTTCCTGCAGGCCTGCGCGGAAGATAACATCCAGGTCTGTAACCTGACGACGGCCGCGCAGTACTTCCACGTGTTGCGCCGCCAGAAGAAGCGCGATTTCGTGAAGCCGCTCATCATCATGACGCCGAAAAGTCTGCTCCGCTCCGAACAGGCTGCTTCGCGCGCGGAGGATTTTACGGAAGGAAGTTTTGCCGAGATCCTGCCGGCGCGGGACGCGGGTCCAGCCGATCAGGTCGAGCGCGTCATTCTTTGCTCGGGCAAGGTCTATTACGATTTGCTCGGCCACCGCACCTCCGAAAAAATCGAGCATACAGCGATTGTTAGGCTGGAGCAGCTTTACCCTCTGGCGGAGGAAAAGCTGCAAGGCGTGCTGCAGTCCTACGGCAAGGCCTCGAAGTTTGTCTGGTGCCAGGAGGAATCGCAGAACATGGGCGCCTGGACCTACATCGAACCGCGTCTGCGGGCATTGTTAGGCCAAGAAATTCGCTATGCCGGGCGCAACGCCAGCGCGAGCCCGGCGGTGGGTGCGCTGGCCGTGCACAAGCGCGAGCAGGCTTGTGTGATCAACGAAGCATTCTCGATCTAGAGCGTGTCATGAACTTTGACTCGCTGCGCAAGGAAGGGATCTCGGTGGAGGGACGACCGCCGTGTCGTCCGTGATTCGTTTTGGGGATGCGCCGCCGTTGTCCTTCATCCAGAAACACGGACGGGACAGCGCCCGTCCCTCCATTACCGCTCCCGAAAGTTCATGACACGCTCTCAGGAACGAAAGCCTGCCTCAAGGATAAGGCGACCAATAGGCGGCGTTGGCCACGTCCGAGAGTGCCTTACGCGTGTTGGTCGGGACTTTGGGCAAGGTGCCGACAATGAAATTCGGGCCATATTTATTGCCGAGGACATCGGTGCCCTTGGTATAAAGCTGACCTCCCTTTTTCAGGTAGATTTTCAAATTCGTGATCGTTACTTTCGATCCTCTGACCCGCTGGTATTCCATCGAGTATTGCGCGATCGCGCCGTCCAGAATCCGGAGATCGCTCAAGACGCGGCTGGCCTGAGATCGTTTGCGGGCGCGCAGAAAACCGGGGACGGCGATAGCGGCGAGTAAAGCGATGATCGCCACGACGATCATGATTTCCACGAGGGTAAAACCGCCGCGACGTGAAAAGGAAAATGGGCGAAACCTCATGCGCTGATAGACTGCAACAGCAAGCGCGAGGCCAAATTCTCTGCCAGCCTGCTTTTCCTGTCGGAAGCGTAGTTTTTTCTGCAGCATCAGGCTGGGTCGAGGCCCAAAAAAAGATCAACCGCGCAACTGGTGCACGGTTGATCGAGCACGCGTGTTTCCAGCTCACACGCGGAATTGAAAAACCAGCCTAGGGATAGGGCGACCAAAAGGTGCTATCGATGACGTCGGAAAGAGCGCTCCGCGTTTGCGTCGGGACCTGGGGCAGACTGTCTACTGTGAAAGTGGGCCCGTAGGAATAGCCCAGGACATCCTTGCCAGTGGCATAAAGTGACTGGCCTTTTTTCATATATGCCTTCAGATCGGTAAAGCTGGCAGTCGTGCCGGTGAGCTTGTTGTGTTCGATGGCATATTGGTCCATCGCGCTGTCCAGAATGCGGAGATCGCTGAGGACGCGGGCAGCTTGCGATCGTTTGCGCGAGCGCAGAAATCCCGGGACACCGATGGAAGCGAGCAGCGCGATGATCGCGACCACGATCATGATCTCGACCAGCGTGAAGCCGCCGGGACGACGGCGGTGTAATGAATTCAACAGCATTGGCGCAAAGAATGTTCGTGTGCTTTTAAGCAGCTTTCTGGCCAACTTCCGCGGCTGTTTCATGCCGCGGTGCGGCTGAGCTTTTCGCAGATTCTGTCGGCGCGATCCTCCACGCCATCCGGCCTCAACCTGCGTGTTGCGCGGACGCGGGAGTTGGCGCTTGTTAGCGGTGATGAGCGTTTCGGACCATGTCTTCACCCTCGGCATCGAAGAAGAATTCCAGATCGTCGATCCTGAGACGCGCGAACTTCGTTCCCACATCCAGCAGATCCTCGGCGAAGGCAAAGTCACTCTGAAAGAGCAAATCAAGCCGGAGATGCATCAATCGGTGGTGGAGCTCGGCACCGACGTCTGTAGCAATATCCAGGAGGGACGCGACCAAGTCGTGCGGCTGCGCAGTGAGCTGGCCGCGATGGCGGGTCGCGGTGGCTTAAAGATCGCCTCGGCCGGGACGCACCCATTTTCTCATTGGTTCGACCAGCACATCACCGAGGGCGAGCGCTATGCCACCATCGTAAAAGATTTGCAGCAGGTCGCGCGCGCTAATCTCATCTTTGGTCTTCACGTGCATGTCGGCATCCCGAACCGCGAAACCGCCATCCACGTCATGAACCAGATGCGCTATTTCCTGCCGCACCTGTACGCGCTCTCCACGAATTCGCCTTTCTGGGTCGGTCGCAATACGGGCTTGAAGGGTTATCGGCTCAAAGTCTTCGAACGTTTTCCGCGCACCGGCACCCCGGACGCGTTCGAGAGCCTTTCGGAGTACCAGGATTTTCTAAAATTGCTGATCAAGACCGGCTGTATCGATAACGCCAAAAAGATCTGGTGGGACATTCGGTTACATCCTTTTTTTGACACGCTCGAGATTCGAATCTGCGACGCGCAAAGCCGGGTCGACGACACCCTGGCGCTGGCCGCTGTCATCCAGGCGATCGTGGTCAAACTCCATAAACTCCTGCGCGAAAACACGACCTTCCGCCTCTATCGGCGCCGTCTGATCGATGAAAATCGCTGGCGCGCCTCCCGCTACGGGATTGACGGAAGTTTGATCGACTTCGGGCGCGAAACCGAGACCGATACCCGCGATCTCCTCGGCCAGCTGCTCGAATTTATCTCTACGGAGGTGGACGAGCTCGGGAGCGATCGGGAAATTGCCCACATCGAGAAAATCATGCGGGAAGGGACCGGCGCCGATCGACAAATCGCGGCTTGGGAGCGCGAGCATAACATGCACGACGTGGTCGATCTCATCGTCAACGAAACCTACGAGTCTCTGAACGTTACGCAGGCCGAAGCAGTCGCCGCAGCCAAAGCCTGACTGGCATTGCCCCCCGGGCCATTTCGCGCCATGCTGAGCGCTCTTTTCATGCCTAACCGTTTTTCTATCGATGCGATCCAGGTCGATCCTGAGCTGATTCCTGGCGCGCGCAACGCCATTTGGGATTGCCTGCGCCTGCAGGCTAACGAACGCATCACCATCATCACCGACGAGGTGACGAGCGAGATCGCGGCCGCCCTCCAGCAGCAGGTCGAGGAAGTCGGCGCGGAACACGCCCTCTTCATTCTGGAGGAACATGCGGAGCGTCCGCTCATACGGATGCCACAGGTGATCCTCGACGACCTCGGTACCTCGCAGGTCTCGATTTTCTGCGCCCAGACCCAGCGGGGCGAACTCGGCTCGCGCATGCAGATGAGCGAGGTGGTGAACAAAAATCACATCCGTCATGCCCACATGGTCAATATCAGTCGGCAGATCATGCGCGAAGGAATGCGGGCTGATTTCAAGGCGATTGACGCGCTCAGCCAGCGCCTGGTCGAGCAGGTGCGCCGGTGCCGGCGCGTCACCTGCCGCACCCCGGCCGGGACGGATTACACGGCCGACCTTTCTTCCGATCTACGCTGGCTCAAAACCAGCGGCATCATTACCCCCGAAAAGTGGGGCAACCTGCCCGGCGGCGAAATTTTCACTTCGCCCTTCGACAGCAACGGCACCTTTGTCGTCGACGGCGTGGTGGGGGATTACCTTTGCCAGAAATACGGAGACATCCAGGCCACCCCGCTCATCATCGAAGTCAAAGACAACCGCATTGGTTCCCTAGCGTGCGATAACAAAGAATTGCTGGAAGAATTTCGGGCCTATACCGGCACGGACGAAAACAGCAATCGCGTGGGCGAATTTGCCGTGGGGACGAATACCGCCTGCACCCACGTCATCGGTAACATCCTGCAGGATGAAAAAATCCCCGGCATTCACATCGCTTTTGGTCATCCCTACGCCGAACACACCGGCCAGACCTGGCTTTCCAAAACGCATATCGACTGCGTCGGCCGCGATTTCGACATCTGGTTCGACGACGAACAGGTGATGGCGAAAGGCAAATTCCTGATTTAGCCAGCGCTCTTCTATTCGGTCCGCAACGCCGCCATCGGACTGATCCGCGTAGCTCGTCGTGCGGGTAGCCAGGTCGCGAATAATGCCGCGGCAGCCAGCGCGGCCGGAGCCCCTTCGACCAGACCATGTCGATGGGCAATTCTTTGCCTAACGATCCAACCATTAAGTCCGACGACCAACGAGACCTTCGGTGAGCAACTGCCTAACGATGCGCCACCGACTTGCTCTGAGGGTAAGCCGGATCGAAATTTCCTTTCGGCGCGCTGTGCCGCGGGCCAGAAGCATGTTGGCCAGGTTGAGGCAGGCCACGAGCGGCACCACGCCCGATATAGCGAAGAGGAGGGGCGCGAGCCTTTGATCTTGGCCACTGCCGCCGCCATGACGAGGACAGCGTTTGACATAAGAAAGCTCCCTAAAAAGGGCTCCAGGTTTCTCCGCAGGACCGGTACTTGCTCCTGTTAGGGCACGCGGCCAGGAGGATCCTGAGCTACGAACTGCATAACGAATGCTCACTCTTCTACGGGCAAAGCCCCCGGGAGCGACAAAACACACTGAATAGAAAAGCAAACGCAACCAACTAAGGAATTAAGATGAAACGACTATTAACCGTACTAATTAGCTGCTCGATGGCGCTCGCCGCGACCGGGTTTGCTGCACAAGATGAGGCTTCGCCAGAGCCCGGCAAGAAAAAGGGCAAGGGCCAGGCAGCGCGGCAGGAAGCCCGCCAGGAGAGAAAGGCAGCCCGGCAGGATGCTCGCCAAGAGAAAAAAGCAGCACGCCGTGAAATGAACCAAGGCGCCGCTGATAACGCGATGGAAAAGCGCAAGGCTATGCGTCAGGAGAAAGCCGCCGCCAACACTTCCGCGCCTGACGCAAATGTCTCCGCCTCGGAATCAGCCACCGCCGGAACGAACGCTCCGGACAAAGAAGAGAATGCTAAGGCCATGCGCCGTGGCAAGAAGAAGGAGCAAGCTACCGCCAGTCAGGAAGCCACCGCCACTCAGCCGTCGGCCCCGGGCGAGGCCGGCAAAACTAACGCTGCCAAAGTCAAGACGAACACCAATGCGTCCATGGCTGCCAAAGCTCCCGTGAAGAAAGCCAACGCCAAGAAGCCCGATCCTAAGGTGGTGCAGAAGGTGAAGACGCAATACTCTAGCTTCAAAGCTAAGTCGCAGCCGAAAAAAGTTCCGACAGTTACCTTCAACAAGAGCTATACGATTCGCGGAGCGAACCAGTGGCAGGGACCGCAGTATGAGGTCTACCGCTCTTATCGCCCGAGCTATCATAACCAGTCCTATTATCAATCTCGCTACCCTCGCGTCGAGATTATCGCGGGTGGTGCTTATTACTTTAATAATGGCTATTGGTATCCGGCCTGGGGTTACAACCCTTCCTACCAATACTATGCCTATGACGCGCCCATCTATGTCGGCAAGCAAGCGCTGCCGCCGGATCGCGTTATCGCCAATGTCCAGGGCATTCTGCAGTCGGAAGGTTATTATCGAGGCGAAGTGGACGGTCTTCTCGGTCCTCTCACGCGTGAAGCGCTCCTCGGCTATCAGACCGACCATGGCCTTTATGCGACAGCGGTCATCGATGAACCGACGCTCCAGTCCCTCGATTTAGGATAACTGACCATTCTCACAAAAGCCGCCGTGGCCCCAGCCTCGGCGGCTTTTCTTTTTCTGAGCACTTTCTTGGTTGTAGAGGTTTCGCTTTGCGAAACGCGGGTATCGACGTCACCTGCGCGAGCGACGTTCGCCCTCGCGTTTCGCAGGGTGAAACCTCTACAGCGCCGACGCACGCTGGCTAGACAGTCTAACGGCGAGGATCGGAGATTGACCGTTACCCCCACTCCAGCGTAAAAATCAGGTCGGCTTCATCTGAAACCGCGCGCATGAGCAGGGATAAAAATATTTCACGCAGGCGGGCGGCGAAATGGCTCGGAGCCGCCGCTGCCGGCGCCTGCCTGACTCCGGGCCTTTCGCGTCTCTTTGCGGCTCAGACTTCGCGCATCCTGAAAGCGATTCCCTCGAGCGGCGAGAAACTACCTGTGATCGGGCTAGGCAGCGCCCTCACCTTCGACGTGCGGGCCGCCGCTCAGATCGCATTGGTTGGGGAAGTCATGGAGCGCTTTGTCCAAATGGGCGGAAAGCTAATCGATACTTCGCCGGCCTACGGTAACGCCGAAAGTCTCATCGGCGACCTGGCCTACAAAAGAGGTCTCACGAAATCGCTATTTTTTGCCACGAAAGTTTTTACCCGCAGCAAGCTGGAAGGCATCGCGCAAATGGAGCGTTCGTTACAGCGGTTCCGCGTTCGCGCGATCGATTTGGTGCAGGTGCACAACCTGGCGGACGTCGACCGCGAGATGGGCGCGCTCAACGAATTCAAGGCCAAAGGAAAAATCCGTTATACCGGCATGACGCATTCCGAAAGGAAAGGGCACGGGGAGATGGAGCGAGCGATGCGAGCACACAAGCCCGATTTCATTCAGATCAACTACTCCCTCATGGATCGGGCTGCCGCCGCGCGCCTTCTGCCGCTCGCGCGGGACATGGGCACCGCCGTTCTCATAAACCGGCCATTCGGCGGCGGCGGCGTTTTTCAGGTTCTCTCCCAGAAGCCGCTGCCGAAGTGGGCGGCCGAGTTTGACTGTCGCTCGTGGGCGCAATTTTTGTTAAAGTGGATCGTGTCCCATCCCGCCGTGACCTGTGCCATTCCCGCCACCAACAGTCCCCAGCATCTCGAGGATAATATGGGTGCTCTTCTCGGGCGCCTGCCCGATGCGAAAATGCGCGACCGGATGGGATCGCTTTTCGTCGGTTTCTAGGATGAAGGACAGGGAAGGACGAGGACGGAGAAACGGTTACTCTGAGCGATGCGCATCCTGATTGCCGACGACGAAAAAAACACCGGCTCGACTTTGGCGAGGCTGGTGGAGCGTTGTGGGCACGAGATCGTCCAGGTGGTCGGGACGGGTTGGGAGGCGATCGAGGCCTACAGCCGACTGCGGCCCGATGTCATTTTGATGGATTACTCCATGCCTCGGCTCAATGGAGCGACGGCTTCGCGCATCATCCTGGCCAAAGACCCCGGGGCTAAGATCATCATCATCTCCGGGGCCACCAATCTTCCGGAGCAGCTGGCGGATTCCGGCGTTGCGGCCATCCTGCTCAAGCCGCTCAGCCTGGATAGACTTTACGGCGCTCTCTACGACGCCGGTCCCCGCTGAGAATTCCAACGTCCTTCACAGCCTCGGACGGGTTCGCGCCGCTTTTTGTCAACCGCTTGATTTTATGCCATGGTCGCGGCCGATGGAGCCCATCCAGCGCGCCCGGTTTAACGCCAACTTTGGAGAGGAAAAGTATGCCGCGCTCCTGCGCATGGTGAACGAGAGCGAGGGATGGCCCGCGGAATTCCGCATCTCGGAAACGCCGATTTTTCTCACCCCCGAGTTTACGAAGGAAATTGCGGCCGCCGCCCGGGAATTGGTCGCCCAAGTGCAGACGCCGGAGTTTCGCGCGCATGCGACCGACGCGTTGCCACCCCGGCTGGTCGTGCCTAACGAAAACCCGCACCCCATTTTCGTACAAGTCGATTTCGCCGTTTGTGAGGGACCCGGGGGACGCCTGGCCCCGCGCCTCATCGAGCTGCAGGGATTTCCCAGTCTCTACTCCTACCAACTCTTTTTCTGGCGTTGCCTACAGGCCAATTTTCCTGATCTCCCCTCCGGTTGGCAGCCGTTTTTCAGCGGCTTGGACGAAAATTCCTATCGCGCTCTTCTCCGCCGCGTCGTGCTGGGTGACGTCGATCCAGAGAACGTCATCCTGCTCGAAATCGAGCCCGAGCGCCAGAAAACGCGCATCGATTTCGCGTGCCCGGAAAGCATCCTGGGCGTCCGCCCGGTTTGCCTAACGAATATCATCAAGCGAGGACGTCAGCTTTTTTATCGGCACGAAGGGCGCGAAATCCGCATCGAACGCATCTATAACCGCGTCATTTTCGACGAACTCCTGCGGCGTCCCGAGCTGCGCCCGGGGTTTGATCTGCGTGACGATCTCGACATCTCCTGGGTGGGCCACCCCAACTGGTATTTCCGCCTGAGCAAGCATTCGCTCCCGTTTCTGAAGACCGCCTACACGACGCCGGCCTTTTTTGCAGACGAATTCCCAGAGGACGAG
The DNA here is from genome assembly GCA_965218705.1 of Chthoniobacterales bacterium. Classification (GTDB taxonomy): domain Bacteria; phylum Verrucomicrobiota; class Verrucomicrobiia; order Chthoniobacterales; family UBA10450; genus Palsa-1392. The sequence continues at coordinate 3,956,941 of OZ244652.1, read as the reverse complement.
CCGATCGAAAATTACGTGCTCAAGCCGCTTTATTCTTTCGCCGGGCTCGGCGTCGATATGGAGCCGACCCGGGAAAAGCTGGCCGCCCTGCCCGACCCGCGCGCTTCCATCCTGCAACAAAAAGTGGCTTACGCGGAGTTTGTCCCCACGCCCGATGGAGGCCGCTCGAAAGCAGAGATTCGCATGATGTTTCTCTGGCCGGGCGACGGCGACCCCATCCTGGTCAATAATCTTGTTCGGATGAGCCAGGGGAAGATGATGGGAGTCGATTTCAATAAGGATAAGACGTGGGTCGGCTCCAGTATCGCCCTGCACGAACGTCTTTAGAGCGTGTCATGAACTTTGACCCGCTGCACAAGGAAGGGATCTCGGTGGAGGGACGACCGCCGTGTCGTCCGTGATTCGTTTGGGGGATGGGTCGCCGTTGTCCTTCGTCCAGAGACACGGACGGGACAGCGCCCGTCCCTCCATCACCGCTCCAGAAAGTTCATGACACGCTCTAGGGGTGGGAGAGCGACCCTCCGTGGTCGCTGAGGGGCAAGTCTAAACGCGGCGTTGACGGAGCATCGCCCTCCAGCGAAGTGGAAGCCCCGGCAGCGCTCGCTTTGTCGTTAAGGCTTGAAATTTTTTCTCTCATCACTCTACAATCGGCGGATGGTCGCAAATTTTCAGTGGAACCAGCCGCGCTCGTTCCCAACCCGCTTTTCCACCCTTTCTGCCCTGGCCGCTCTCTGCCTCTTCTTACCGCAGCCCGCTTTCAGCGCCGGGGAAGTCCTGACTCATGGCCCGGTCGTGGGCGGCGTTACCTCATCGGATGCTCGTGTTTTCGTCCGAACAAATGCCGCGGCCACAGTGAGTTTGCGCTATGGGACCGATCCGAATCTGAGCACCTATTCGACTTCCAATTCTGTCTTAACGGCGGCGGCTAACGATTTTACCGGCACGATCTCGCTGAGCGGTCTGGCGGCGGAGAAGCCTTACTATCTCAACGTGCTCGTGAACGGCGTTTCGCAGTTCTCGACCCCGTATCCCACCTTCAATACCTTTCCGAGCAATGCGAGTGCGCGAGATTTTAAGTTCCTTGTGCTAACGGACTTTACGACGGTGACCTCTTTGTCCGAGTCGGTCCAAACCTTTGACACGGCCACTACGGAGCATCCCGCTTTTGTCTTCATCGGGGGCGACTTCGACCATCGTGGGCCGCTCACTCTGACCGAGAAAAGGGAGATGTTCCGCGATCTCTACGATCCGCAGACGCCATTCATGTCGAACTTTGTCCCCGACATTCTGCGTCAGTACCCGATCATCCATCAGTGGGACGATCACGATGCCGGTTACAATAACGTGGACCGCACTTACCCGGATTGGAACCTAAGTCAGCAAGTCTTCAAAGAGTATGTGCCGACTTATCCGCTTCCCACGGTGGGTTATGGGATCTGGCAAAAGTTCAGCTATGCCCAGGTAGAGTGCTTCGTTCTCGATAATCGCAGCCAGCGCGACCCGGAGGCCGATGCTGACAATGCGAGCAAGAGCATGCTTGATGGAAACAATCTGGGTTCGGCGGGTCAGTTACAGTGGCTCAAGGATGGGCTGCTGGGCTCGACCGCGCGCTGGAAAGTGATTTTCACTTCCGTTATTGTGAATAACACCACCAAGTTTCCCGATGGCTGGGCCGGTTATCAAACCGAGTGGCAGGCCCTGCGGAGCTTCATCGAATCGAATCATATCGAGAACGTCGTCTTTATCTCAGGTGACCTGCATATTGCCGCGATCGATAACGGCTCGATTTCCGGCTTTCCCGAAATGTGCGTGGGAGTGCCAAACTCGCGTGCCGGGAAGTCCGGTTGTGGCACCGGCCCGCCGGGGCAGTGGAGCGAAGGCTACGACAACCGCAGTTGCGCGGGATACGGCCGGATCACCGTGCTGCAGAATCCGGATCGCATGGTCCTGGAAGGTGTGGATCAATTTGGGGCGAGCCAGGTTTCCTATACGGTGAACGCCGGCGGTGTCGTGGGCTCGGGCCCCACGATCACGACCCAGCCAAAAGATGCGAGCGTGAGGGCGGGAAGAAGGGCTCGCTTTTCCGTCCAAGCCACGGGCGCCGCGCCTTTGGCTTATCAGTGGAAAAAGAACGGCGTCGACATCGCCGGGGCGACCCGGGCCACCTATAAGACGCCGCCTGTCACATCGGCCGATAATGGCTCGGTCTTTGCCGTCGCCGTGAGCAATAGCGGTGGATCGGTGACGAGCAATAACGCCACCTTGACCGTGCGATAAGACGTTTGCCTAACGACCGATCATGCGGTGATCGAAAGTAAACTCGACCGGTTTATGAATCCGGATCTGGCTGAATTTTGGGTGAGCCGGATTGAGGAGAAAATTGCGTTCCGCCGGGAGAATCGTGCTCGGCACGGCTAGCACGGGACTGCGCGCGCCGCGCACCCACTGATCGCCGATCTGCATGGTCAGCGGTCCGGGAGGTGAAGCGCGCCAATCAGCGGGCAGCTTTTTCAGTTCTTCCATGAGCGCTGCCGGCCATTCCACCTGGTAAGCCAGGTATTTATCCTGCGGCAGGAGAGGCTGGAGGTGAACGAAGATTTCCAGCGCGGCCAGCGATTGATGCTCGCTCACGTAGACGACCGCGATGCCGGGCGAATTCCAGCGGCCCCCAAAACGGCGCGCACCTTCGCCCGAAAAAGCGCGCCGGCGCGGTTTATCGATGCGCCAGCCGGATGGCATCAGGTGTAAACGCCGTAGTCGATCCGGCCGAGCAGATTCTCCACCTCGCGGGCGCCCGTTTCGGTCTGGGCATACTCCAGCGGAACGGCGCCGCCCAGTCCCCGTTGCGTCGTCCGCAACCAAAGCCGCGCGTTCTCGAGACTGCCGAAGAGATGCACCGCATGACCAAGAATACGCGCGTAACGCACCACCTTATCCGACTCGGCCGGCGTGAGACGGCCGCTCGCTTTGCGGCGATGCAAAGTCGCGCGGGCCAGACCCAGCCGTGCCGCCAATTGTTCGAGCGGTAGATCGAGCTGGTCGCGCAACGCTTCAAACTCCGCAAAATCCAAACCAGCCTGCACCACCTTCACAACCTGAGCAGGCGACGGGTTCGTTTTCTCCGGCGCGACATGCAGCGCGACCACCCCAGGGACCGTCCCCTGGCTTTTCGCTCGTTGTTTCATTTGAGACATTATATATTATCAAATGAACAACGCAACCGCGTCGGATCGACCGGTGAATTTTCAGGGAGCGCGTGGTGGCCGCTGCGGGGGAGCGCACGCGCCCCGCGTGCTCTGGCCGGCGCCCTCGCGGGCCAGCTTTCGAAGCGACCACCACACGTGCGCTTCCCGGATCGCCTCGAACTTTAGTTCATTAATTCCTGGTTCGTCTCCGCAAAAGCCTTCACCGCGTGTTCCAACTCCTCACGGCTGTGCGCCGCGGACACCTGAGTGCGGACCCGCGCCGTCCCCTTCGGGACGACCGGATAAAAGAATCCCACCACGTAGACCCCTTTCTCCAGCATGCGCGCGGCGAATTTCTGCGAAAGCGCCGCGTCGCCCAGCATGATCGGCACGATCGGATGCGTCCCCGGTTTGATCGTGAGGCCACCCTCGGTCAGGGCCTCGCGAAAATATTTGGTGTTCTCCTCCAGCTTGTCGCGTAACTCCGTCGAGCTGCTCAGCAGCTCAAGCGTCTTCAGCGAAGCCGCCACGATGGGTGGAGCGACCGTGTTGGAAAAGAGATAAGGTCGTGAACGCTGCCGCAGGAGCGCGATGATCTCCTTGCGCCCGCTGGTGTAGCCGCCGCTCGCCCCGCCGAGCGCCTTCCCCAGCGTCCCCGTGATCACATCCACGCGTCCCTGCACCCCGCAATGCTCCGGAGTGCCGCGCCCCGTCTTTCCGATAAATCCCGCGGCGTGCGCGTCGTCCACCATCACCATCGCGTCATATTTTTCCGCCAGATCACAAATATCCTTCAAGTTGGCGATGAAACCGTCCATCGAGAAAACGCCATCGGTGGCGATGAGCCGAAAGCGCGCTTCGTGCGCCGCTTGCAACTGCTTCTCCAGGTCGGCGATGTCGGAATTCTTGTAACGGTAACGCTGCGCCTTGCAGAGCCGGACGCCGTCGATAATCGAGGCATGATTCAGTTCATCGGAAATGACCGCGTCCTCCGCGCCTAACAAAGTCTCGAAAAGTCCGCCGTTGGCGTCGAAGCACGAAGGATAAAGAATGGTGTCCTCCGTCCCGAGAAATTTAGTGAGGGCGGCTTCCAGCTCCTTGTGAATATCCTGCGTCCCGCAAATGAAGCGCACACTGGCCATGCCGAACCCATGCGAATCGAGCGCTGCCTTGGCCGCCGTAATGAGCGCCGGGTGATCAGCCAGCCCGAGGTAGTTGTTAGCGCAGAGATTGATGACCCGCCGGCCATCGGCGATCGCGATCTCGGCGTTCTGCGGCCCGGTAATGACGCGCTCGGTCTTATAAAGCCCCTGCGCTTTAATTTCTTCGAGCGTGGCAGTGATTTGATCGGCAACTTTCGCGAGCATGCAGGCATGTTCGCTGAAAGACCGCTCGCTGCCAAGCTGTCGCCGGGGATAGCGGAGAGCTGATTGATCCCGGAGATCGAATCAGGGCTGCGACGGCGCGCGTCTTAACTCACCCTTGCCGGCTGGTGAATAACTGTTAATAACTTCCCGACTCACTGGGAATGAGAATCTTCGCCGCTCTTCTCGCCGCCACCGCCGCGCTGTCGTTAGGCGCTTGCGGCACGACGCGAAGCCTGCCCTCCTACGAGCCGCCTCTCGCTCGCGCCGATTACCAGAACGTCCGCACCACCGCTTACACCGATACCGAGGCCGACCATCGCCCCTACGGCAACCTCACCGCCCTGGGCGGCGTCCTCCACGCCGCGCCGCCGCCGCTAGTACCTCGTGCTCTTCCGGTGCCGGAGAAAGTTTTCCGCGGACCGGACTCCGGCTACCAGCAAATCGCCTACGTGCCGCCACAGCCGTTCTTGCGACCTAATGCTCCGCGGCAAATCTATGGGAGCGCTGCCGCCGATTGGTCGCGCTGGCCGGCCGGCACCATTTTTCGCATCGTTTCGACCGGGCAACTTTATCGGGTCGAGGATTACGGGTGGGCGTTAGCAGGCCGGAACACGATCGATCTCTACATGGCTTCCACGCGCGACATGAATGTCTGGGGCGCGCGTGATCAAACGATCCAGGTCGTGCAATGGGGCGACCCGGCGGAGAGTTTGCGCCGGCTATCTGCGCACACGAAATATCGCCACATTAAGCGCATGGTCCTGGAACTCCAGGGCCACGAGCGAGCGGCGGCGGGCCTGGATTAATGTGGGAGGGGCCTTGGCGCCCCCGAGCCTCGGATCGCCGCGCCGAGGAGGCTCCCATGTTGGATCTTCCCGCGCCTAACGAATCCCACATCATGCATCGCTGGTCGCCAGGCGACTGATCGCATCCTGCAGGCGCTCCAAATCGATCGGCTTGGTCAAGTGCTCGGAGAAACCGGCGGCGCGACTGGCCGCGAGATCTTCGTCGGTGCCGAAACCGCTTAAGGCGATCCCGCGCAGTCCGTAGGTGGAACTGAGGTGTCGCATCAGTTCCAGGCCGCTGCCGTCGGGCAAGCCCACATCACTCATGACGAGATCGAAATGCCTTGCGGCGGCGAGTGAGCGCGCGGCGCTGATCGTGTCGGCGTGTTCCACCACATAGCCGAGTTTGGCCAGGATGCGGCGCAGCACGCGCGCAGTGTCCTGATGATCCTCGATGAGCAGAATGTGCGCACCCGTCGCGTCCGCTCTGTCATCGGGCTGGTGCACGTCGGGTGCATCGAGCAGGGAAGTGTCGATCGCTTTCAGCGTAACGGTGAAGGTCGCGCCGAGGCCGCGGCCATCGCTCGCAGCGGTGAGGGTGCCGTGGTGGAGATCGATGACTCGCTTGGAAATGGCGAGCCCGAGACCCAGCCCGCCGAAGCGGCTGGTCACATCCCGGCTGCCTTGTTCGAACGCCTCGAAGATTCGCGGCAGCACCGTCGGTTCGATGCCAACGCCCGTGTCCTTAAAGGTAATCTCGATGACCCCGGTGGGCAGGTTGCGTGTGGAGATTTCGATACGGCCGCCGGGGGGCGTAAACTTGACTGCGTTCTTGATCAAGTTCCAGAAAACCTGCTGGAGCCGGGCCGAATCGCCCGAGGTATGGAAATGCTCGGCGCACAGGTGCTGGACGAAATCCAGGCGTCGGCCGTCCGCGTCGCCCGCGGAAATCTTGAGGGCGTGTTCGATGAGCGCATGCAGATCGGTCGCGCTGGAGTGGAGTTCGAGTTTGCCGTGGGCGATGCGGGTGAGGTCGAGGAGATCGTCGATGAGAAGGGCTTCGAGTTCGATGTTGCGCTGCAGCATTTCGAGATCGCGCTGGAGTTCGTCTCCCAGAGCTGGATCGCGCCGGAGACTGGCGATAGTCATGAGCACCGGCGTGAGCGGTGTGCGCAGCTCATGTGAGAGCATGGCCAGGAAGTGATCCTTGGCGCGGTTTGCTTCTTCGGCCGCGCTCTTGGCCCTTTGCAGGTCGAGTTCGTTTTGCTTCCGCTGCGTAATATCGAGCACCGTGCCAATGAAGCGCGTGGCCCGGCCGACGGAGTCGAAGATGACCAAGCCTCTGGCGGCGATCCAACGTTCCTCGCCGTCCACCAGACCGATGGTCCGATACTCGGTGTCGTAGCGTCCTGTGCCGCCGGGCTGAAGTGTATCCCTCACGACGGCGTCCACCCGGTCGCGATCTTCCGAGTGCAGGCCGGCCAGGAAAGTGTCGTAGGTCACTGCCGCCCCGGGCGGTAGCCCGAAGAGTGCCTTGCAGCGATCGGACCAGGTTAACTTTCCGGTGTTAGGCTGAAAATCGAAAGTGCCTGCATCAGCGGCTTCCACGGCGAGGCGGAGACGCTTCTCGCTTTCCTGGAGCCGACGTTCGCTCTCGCGCACCCGTTCCTCCTGCTCTTTACGCTCGGTTATGTCGGTGCGGAGAATGACCAGACCATCGACCGCCGGATAAATTCGCGTCTCGAGCCAGCGGTCCCAGGATTCATGGAAATGCTCAAAGATATCGGATTTCCGAGTCGCGTCCGCCCGGAGGCAGCGTTCGTGGAATTCTCCGCCGACCAGTCGTGGAAAGATTTCCCAAATGCTGCGGCCGAGCATCTGCTCGCGCGAAAGTCCGGAGTGCTCGACGACGCGTTCGTTCAAGTAGATGTAGCGCCAATCGGAATCGAGCGCAGAGAAGGCGTCGCTGATGCTGCTCAGGACCATCTCGCGTTGGTCCAATAGATCGCGCACTTCGCGCTGCCGCCGCCGGGCGCGCAGGGCGACGCGAATCGTACTGAGGAGGGTAAGCGCACGGAACGGTCGTTCGAGCAGAGTCACGTTGGCGCTGGGACCGAAAATTTCGAGAACGCGCAGGCTGACGGCGTCGCCGCCGCCGTCGCTGGTCAAAACGATGACCGGGAGATCGCTCCAGGCGGGCTGCTGGCCAAGAATTTCGAGGAGTCGCGGGAGTTGCTCGGGAAGCAATGCTTCCTGCGCGATCAGGAGCGCGTTGGTGTTGTTACCACAACGGCCCGCCATCTCCGAAAGGTCGCGACAAGCCCGGGCCGCAATCTCTGCTCGCTGCAGCATGGCCACGGCCAGCGTGCCGTCCTTCCCGGTCGGGGCGAGGACCAAAACGGTCGGTTCATCCTCGTGCTTCATGCTTCCGCGGGCGGGCAGGACGCTTCTTCCCGGGCATAAGCTCCGGCGTGCCGCTGAGGACGCCCCGGAAGTCTTCCAGCGGCGGCCCCACGTCAATTCCGGCCGACGAAGTCTTTAGTTCACGGATGGTCGCCTCGTGGGTGCCGGTGCGTTTTTTGACGACCGAGAGGGCTTTGTGCACGGCGCCGTTTGCTTCGAAGTAGCGGAACATGATCACCGTGTCGGCGAGGTAGGTAATATCGACGGGCGTTTGCATGTGCCCGATCAAGCCATGCTGCGCGAGGACGAGAATGGTCACCACGCCTTGTTGATTGAGGTAAGTGAGCAACTCGTGCAATTGCAGATTGAGCGTGCGCTCGTCGCCCATTGACTGGAGATAGCCATTCAGGCTGTCGATCAGAATGATTTTTGCGCCTCGATTTTCGACCGCGTTCCGCACGAGGGCGTTCATGCGGCCCGGGGTCAGCTCGGCCGGGTCGATTTGGGTGGCTTCGACCCTTTTCTCCCTGATCAAATTCGTGAGGCCAAGATTCTGGCCGTCGGCTCGTGCTCGCATAATGCCGAGGCTCTCGTCGAAACTGTAAATCGCAGTCCGCTCGCCGCGTCCGGCCGCGGCCACGATGAAGTGCAGCGCGAGAGTCGACTTGCCGGAGCCGGGTGGTCCCATAAACAGGCTGCTCGAACCGCGAGCCAAGCCGCCGCCGAGGAGTTGGTCGATGCCGGCCACGTCACTGGAGACATTCTCGTTCTCGAAAGCGCGGTGATGCTCCGCCGCGATGAGGCGAGGGAACACCGCAAGACCGCCCGTCTCGATAATGAAGTCGTGGTAACCGCCGCGATAGGTCATACCGCGGATCTTCTTGACCAGGAAACGCCGCCGTTCCGCACCGTACTCGGGTGCGGTTTGATCGAGCGAGATCACGCCGTGGGCCAGGCTTTGGACGTGCGAATCGTTGCTGCCTGTGCTCGTGTCATCGAGGAGCAGGGTCGTGCAATTGCGTCCCGCCAGGTATTGCTTGAAGGCGAGAATCTGGCGCCGATAACGCAGGGGTGACTGAGACAGGAGACGCAACTCCGAGAGCGAGTCGAAGGCCAGCCGAGTTGGCTGGACGCGCTCCACCGCGTCGAGCAACAATTTGGTTGTCTCGGTTAACTCCACTTCCGCGGTATGAAAAAGGGTGTTCTGGGACTCGGCATTAAGTTGCTCGTCGATCGCGCTCAATTCCACGATCTCCAAGCCATCGAGCGACCAATCGTGCGATCGCGCGACCTCCTCGATTTCGTCGCGCGTTTCAGAAAGGCTGATGTAAAGAACCTTCTCGCCCGCGCGCACGCCCGTGAGTAAAAACTGCAACGCCAACGTCGTTTTGCCGGCGCCTGGCGCTCCCTGAATGAGGTAGAGTCGACGCGGCGGCAGGCCACCGCGCAGGATGTCATCGAGGCCAGTGATTCCGGTCTGGCATTTGGGAAAAGTGGCCATAGGTGAGCGATCGTAGGTGCCTTTAACCAAAAGGCGAGTGGGATAAGCCTCAAGCGGAAAAAGTAGGCGTCACCGCAGTGGTCGATTGCTCGCGCGCGGGAACGCTTCATCTTGTCACGATGGGAGGGCTGGAGATCAATTTGGCCGTGCCCGATCTCTGGCAACAGGAGGCGGTGCGGGCGCTGCAGGTCGGCAAAGATGTCGTAGTCCACGCCCCCACCGGCGTGGGTAAAACTTACATCTTCGAGCTGCTTTATTCTTCGCTGAAGGGGCAGGCTGTCTTCACGGTTCCCACCCGAGCCCTCGCCAACGACAAGCTCGCGGAATGGAAAGCAAAAGGCTGGGATGTCGGAATCGCGACCGGCGATCTGGCCCTGAACCTCGACGCCAAAGTGGTGGTCGCAACGCTCGAGACGCAGCGCGCGCGTTTTCTGCGCCGGGAAGGTCCGCGCCTGCTCGTGGTCGATGAATATCAGCTCATCGCCGATCCGGTGCGCGGAGTGCATTACGAACTAGCCCTCGCCCTGGCTCCGCCTGGCACCCAACTGCTGCTCCTCAGCGGGAGCGTGCACAACCCGCAGGACGTGGTGGAATGGCTGCGGCGGAACGGGCGCGACGCTGTACTCGTTAGGCACGAAGAACGTCCCGTCCCGCAGCACGAAGTCGATTTGGGCAATCTGCCGGACGCCGGTTTCGCCCGCACGCGTGAGTTCTGGCCCCGGATGATCGCGCGGGCCTTGCAGGGCGGGCTGGCCCCGATTCTGGTCTTCGCGCCGCGCCGGAACGCCACCGAGGAGATGGCCCTCGCCATCGCCAACGCGATCCCGGTGCGGGATCCGCTGCCGCTCTCGCGGTCGCAGGAAGCGTTGGCCGGCAAACGCCTCACGAAGTTGCTGCGTTCTCGGGTGGCTTATCATCACAGCGGCCTGAGTTACGCCGTCCGGGCGGGCCTGATCGAGCCGCTGGCCAAGAACGGACAACTCAATGTGGTCGTGGCCACCATGGGGCTGGCCGCGGGGATCAATTTCTCCATGCGTTCCGTACTGGTGACCGACACGCGTTACTTCTCGGGCAATTTCGAGCGCCAGGTACAGCCGGATGAGCTCCTGCAGATGTTCGGACGCGCGGGACGCCGTGGACTCGATGATACGGGCTATGTCCTCTTCACCCCGGATCAACCACGTCTCAGCTTCGCCCGCCCGCGCCAATTGAAGCGCGCCACGCAGGTCGATTGGCCGAGCCTGATCGGTGTCATGGCAGCTGTAGCCGGAGACGCCGTCCCCGCCCCCCCAGCGACTCTGCACGGAGCCGTTAGGAACATCTCCAGTGGCAGTGAGACAAGCAGCGAAGATTCGCATGCGCAGCCTGACGCGGCCGGGGAGAGCGTCCCCGGCTACAGGGCCGCTCTGGAACTAAGTCGGTCGCTTTTCAGTGTGCAAAAAGTTCCGCTCGGGGTGGAGCATGCTCTTGCCACCGGCCCGATGCCGTGCGGCTTGTGGGTCGATGCGGAACGGGCGCGCTTCGCCAGGCGACCCATCGTGGAGGTGCTCAACAGCGAGGGCGCCTGGGAATCGCACAGTGCTTCCGTCGAGACGTCGTTAGGCGAAATTCTGGTGCGCGAGGAAGAACGCTGGGTCCCGGCGCTGCGATTGCCGCGAACGCTTGATCGCTTTCGCCTCGGAAACCTCTGCCGCCTGCGCGAAAAGAAGATTTACGGCCGCGAAATTCCGCTCGCGACCAGCGTGCCGGAGAGGAGCGAGTTGCAGTTGGTCAAACCGCTCCGAAAAACGCTCGCAGCCAAATTCATGAGCGAGACCGATCTCATCGAACGCGCCCGCACGCTGGTGCCGCAGTGGAGCGGGGGCGGAGAGCTCGCCGAAATCGTCCAGCGTGGTCAGGTTCTTTCCGCTCAGATCGATTTTTCCGCGGTCAAAACAAACGCGATCCGCGATTCGTTAGGCCATTTTCTCCGCGACCCGCCGACGCGCGAGGCGCTGCCGCTGCCCTGCCGTAGTTGCCCCGAGTTGGAGCATGACCGGACCGTTGAGATCGTGCGCTCGCCGGCTTACGCCTGGCGACGGCTGGGGTTGATCGAACCAGACGGCACCCCGACTCGGCGCGGTCGACTCTTCGGATTTTTCCAGGGAGGCGAAGGTCTGGCCGTTGCGGTGGCGCTCGAAGACGAAGCTTATCCGATCGACGACCTCATTTTCGATCTGGCGAATCTGCGAGCCGGTCCGCGCTTCGCCGGAGATGATTCGCGTCTTGGCGGGAGGCTCGGTGCGCTTTGTCAGACGATTTACGAGCGCGCGGATTATCCGGGTTACCTCGAGATGGGCGTGCCAGAGCATTATGGGGCGGGGGCGTCCGCCGTGGTGCGCGAGATCGTCCAGAGTCCGAGTAGACGCTACCGGATTACCTCCGAATTTTTGCGTCACGGCGATATCGAGCGCGCGCTCATGGAATGGCGGAGCATCCTGCGACACATCACCCACGCGCCGGACCTCGCCTGGGAGCGCTGGCGCGAGTTGAAGCGAAAGGTGGCGGCCTTGTTGGGCAGGACGACGTCTCCCACCACGCTGGGCTTCCCCCCGCTGCTCGCCTCGCAGCACCGTCGCATCGATTAACGAAGCCAAATAATCTCTGCTCCTGCTCCTAATCGTGCTCGTGCTCCTGCTCGTGATCGACTGGCACTTTCCGATTACGATCACGAGCACGACTTTTGATGCTCACATCCACTCCTTCGTCTTCGGGTTCCGGCACGGGATCGGCAGGAGGGAACCCTAACGGAACGGACACCATTAAGTTCTCGTTTTGCTCACAAGTTCACCTGCTCTCCGGGTTTGCGGCGAGGCGCCGCCAACAGCACGCGGGGGCGCGTGCGCTCCCCAGAGGTTGGCCGTTATGATAGGTTCATAACCGGAATTATGCCTAACGATAACGACTCCGCCACCCCGGCATCGCTCGGTTACCGCATGCCGGCGGAATGGGAACCGCACGCGGCGACCTGGCTCTCCTGGCCGCGCCGGGATGGAATCAGTTTTCCCGATTCCTATGATCGCGTGGTGCCGACCTTGCGTGCCCTGGTCGAAGCGCTGCTCGAGTCCGAAAACGTCCATATCAACGTCTGCGATGAGGCGCACGCGGCGGAAGTGCGCGCGGCCCTGGCCGGGTTGCCTAACGATCGGCTGAGCTTGCAGCTGATCCCGACCAATGAGCCTTGGTGTCGCGATCATGGCCCCATCTTTCTGACCCGCCAGGAAGAACCGCGCATGGTGATCGTGGATTGGGATTACAACGCCTGGGGCGGCAAGTATCCGCCCTGCGATCTCGACGATGTCGTGCCCACGCGCGTGGCGGAGATGTTGCAGCTTCCCGTTTATTACCCGCGCATGATTTTGGAAGGCGGCTCGATCGACGTGAATGGCGCGGGTCTTTTGCTGACTACGGAGAGTTGTTTGCTCAACCCAAATCGCAATCCCGAGCTGACGCGTGAAGTTATTGAGACGCGCCTGCGGGATTATCTTGGCGTGCGGGAAATTCTCTGGCTGGGCGATGGGATTGAAGGCGACGATACCGACGGGCACGTCGATGATCTGACGCGTTTTGTGAGTGAACGCACCGTGGTGACGGTGGTGGAGGAGGATCCGGCGGACCCGAATTACGCGCCGCTCCAGGAAAACCTGAAGCGTTTAAGTGGCTTGACAGCTGGAGGTCGGTCGCTGGAAATCGGCCAGCTGCCGATGCCGTCGAGGATCGACCGGGGAGACCTGCGTTTGCCCGCGAGCTACGCCAATTTTTACATTGCGAATACCAGTGTGCTGCTGCCGACGTTTGCCGACCCTAACGACGAGCGAGCGGCCGAGGTTTTGCAACGCGCCTTCCCTACCCGTCGGATTGTGCCGATCGATTGTCGGGAATTAATCTGGGGGTTAGGCGCTTTCCATTGCCTGACGCAACAGCAACCGATGTAAACGTTTCCCTCTGGACTGTAACCGATGCGAAGCAACCGCCGGTTTTCAACCGCGGGGACTTCGCGTCGACTCAAAGACGAGCGACGCTCAGCCCCGCGCTTCGCAGAGCGAAGCGTCCACAGAATCAGTCGACGCTCGGCGCTGGCTTGTAACCGCTCTTCAAAATAGCGTCGTGAATGGCCGGCGCATGCGTCTTACGCGCGTCAAATGTCACCCAAACATTCTCTGTCTTCGGATCGGCGGTGACTTCTTTCACGCCGTCGATTTTCATGAGCGGCTCGCGCAGGGCGCGAACGCATTCGTCGCAATCACTCCCCTCGGTCGCGATGTCGATACGCTCGAGAACAGGTTTGTCGGCGGTGTCGTGTAAATTGTGCGGGTCAGCTGGGTCCATCTTTGGCTTTCGTTTTTCCACCAGGGTTTGGCTGTCTTCTGGTAGGGCGAGACTCCCTCGAGCCGGGGATGGAAGCTTTCCGCGCGACAAAGTCTGATCCCCGGCTCGACGGAGTCTCGCCCTACCAGCGTTACGCAATAGCGCCTTAGCGGAGCGCCCGCTGAAGGACGCGCCACATGTTGTCCGCGAGGATCTTTTGCCCCTCGGCATTGGGATGGATCATGTCGCCCAAGTTTAGCTCCGGATTTCCGGCGACGCCGGTGAGCAGAAACGGCAGGAGTTCGGCGGAGTTTCGGCGGGCCAACACGCTGTAGATTTCGCCAAAAGCGGTCAGGTCATCCTGCACGCCAGGCGCTTGCGGGAGCTGCATCCCGGCGATCACGATGCGTACGTGCGGGTAGCGCGCACGGGTGAGGTCGATGATTTTCTGCAAGTTGGCGGCGATCTGAGTGACGGGCACGCCGCGAAAAATGTCATTGATGCCGAGCTCGAGAATGAGCACGTCGACCGGGCGCTGGAGCAGACGGGGAAGCCGCCGCAAACCGCCGGCGGTGGTCCCGCCATTCACGCCGGCGTTGATGATATGGAGCGGCCGTTCGCCGCGGGCGGCTCTGTCGGAGAGCAGCGCCGGGTAGGCCTCGCTTTCCTTTACGCCGAAACCCGCCGAGAGACTATCGCCCAGGACGAGAACGGTCGGGATTTTCGCTCCGGCGGAGGCAGAGTGGGGCGCCGGTTTTTTGGCCAAGGTCGCAGTCGCCGTGAGGCCGAAGCAGAGCAGCGGGATGAGGGTTCGCATGAGCCAGGTTCGACGCCGTCGCAGCCACTTTTGTTCATTCGCTTGCCTCGGCATTCCGGGCGTTCTAAAGATAAGGCCCGCGCCGCCTTCGGCGCCTCAACCACAACTCCAAACACTCATCTTCTTCTATGGCTAATTTCGGCATTAATGGCTTCGGCCGCATCGGGCGCAACGTCTTGCGCGCCATGTCTCAGGATCAGGTCGCGCAAGTCCGCGCCGTTAACGATCTCACTGACACTCATACCCTCGCGCACCTTCTCAAATGGGATTCGGTGCATGGAAAATTCGAGGGCGAGATCAGCTACGACGAAGAGAACATCGTCGTGCGCGGCCACAAGATTAAGATTTTAAAGGAGCGCGACCCGGCCAAACTCCCGTGGAAGGATTTGGGCGTCGACATCGTGCTCGAGTCGACGGGGCTCTTCACCGACCGGGCCAAAGCCGAGCTGCACTTTGCGGGCGGCGCGAAGAAAGTGCTCATCAGCGCCCCGGCCAAAAATCCGGATGCGACCATTTGTGTGGGGATTAATGACGACATCTATGACGCGGCGAAGATGAATGTTATTTCTAACGCGAGCTGCACGACCAACTGTCTCGCGCCGCTGGCCAAGGTGCTGCATCAGAACTTCACCATTCTGAGTGGATTCATGAGCACGATCCACAGTTACACAAACGACCAGAGCATTCTCGATCTACCGCACAAAGATCTGCGGCGGGCGCGCGCGGCGGCGGTCAGCATCATCCCGTCGAGCACCGGCGCGGCCAAGGCGATCGGCGAAGTGTTGCCCGATTTGAAAGGCAAGCTGAATGGCGGGGCCTTCCGCGTGCCGACGCCGGATGGTTCCGTGACCGATTTCACCGTCATCCTGGAGAAAGAAGCGAGCGTCGAAGAGATCAACGCGGCCTTTAAAAAGGCGGCGGGCGACACGAGCTACAAAGGTGTGCTCGAGTACACCGACGAGCCCATTGTTTCGGCCGACATCGTGGGGAACCCGCACTCGTGCATCTTCGACAGCGCCCTCACCATGACCCACGGCAAGCTGGTCAAGGTGGTCGGTTGGTACGATAACGAGTGGGGTTACAGCAATCGTTGCGTGCAGATGCTGGAGATTCTCTCCAAGTAAATCATAATCGTGCTCGTGCTCCTGCTCATGATCGAGTTTCCTAGATCATGAAGATTTTCTTCGACCACGAAAAATTAGATGTTTATCGCGAAGCGATTGCCTTCTGCGGCTGGGCGGGCGAGATCTTGGCGCAGATTAGCGCACGAGCAGCGGTGAAAGATCAGCTCGATCGAGCGTCAACCAGCATCCCGCTCAACATTGCCGAAGGAAATGGGAAATTCTCGGAAAGAGACCGCGCGCGGTTTCTTGAAATTGCGCGTGGATCGGCGTTGGAGTGTGCAGCTTGTCTGGATGTTTTGCTCGTTAGGGGATTATTCGCGGAGGCAGGTATCGTCTCGCAGAAGGAACAGTTGAGCCGGATCGTGCAGATGCTGATGGGAATGCTGCGGAAGTTTTCTGGGCGGGCGGATTTTTTGCGGGAAAGAGGAGGGGAATTATCCCTCAGAGGTCGCTCACGAGCAGGAGCACGAGCACGATTACGGAGGGGAGCGAGCAGATGAGTAAATTGTCCCTTCGCGATCTCGAGGTGCGCGGGAAACGCGTCCTGGTCCGCGTTGATTTTAACGTCCCAACCGAGGATCGCGACGGCGCGATTGTCATCACCGACGACACCAGGATGCAGGCCAGCTTGCCGACCATCAACTACCTGCGCGAGCACGGCGCCAAGACCATTCTGATGGCGCACTTCGGACGGCCGAAAGGCAAACCGGTCGAGAAATATTCGCTGCGGCCGGTGGGCGTCGCGCTGCATGACCTCATCGGCCACCCGGTGGCGTTTAGCCACGATTGCATCGGCGCTGACGCGGAGAAGATCATCGCCGAGATGAACGATGGCGACGTCACGCTGCTGGAGAACGTTCGTTTCCACCCCGAGGAAGAAGCGAACGATCCCAAGTTTGCCGAGGCTCTCGCGAAATTGAGCGACGGAATTTATGTCAATGACGCGTTTGGCGCGGCCCATCGCGCTCACGCCTCGACCGCCGGCGTAGTCAAACATGTTCAGCAAGCCGCCATGGGTTTGCTCATGGAACGCGAGCTGAA
Source organism: Chthoniobacterales bacterium (assembly GCA_965218705.1). GTDB lineage: Bacteria > Verrucomicrobiota > Verrucomicrobiia > Chthoniobacterales > UBA10450 > Palsa-1392. Next base: position 3,940,371 of record OZ244652.1, on the reverse strand, counting down.
GTATCTCCAGGACGAACTGGCCGATCCCGCGCGTCCGTTCCTCGTCATCCTGGGTGGTTCCAAGGTCTCCGATAAGATCGGCGTGATCAAAGCGCTCTTGGAAAAAGCCGACACCATCATCATCGGAGGCGCGATGGCCAATACCTTTCTGGAAGCCAACGGCATCTCCATGGGCAGCAGCCGGGTCGAACGCGACAAGCTCGATCTGGCCCGGGATCTGATGGACCTGGCGAAAGAGAAAAACGTGCGTCTTTTGCTTCCGATCGATTTGTTGGGCGCCGAGGAGATCAAGGCCGGCGCGCACACACGCCATAGCGGCCGGATCTCGCCCGGTTATTCCATTCCGGCCGGCTACATGGCGGTCGATATCGGGCCGGAAACGATCACGCTATTCGAAGCCGAGATCGCGCGGGCCAAGACGATTTTATGGAACGGCCCTCCCGGGATTTTTGAGATTCAGGAATTCTCCGCGGGGACGGAAGCCCTGGCCGAAGCCCTGGCCGCGGCGGACGCGACCACGATTATCGGCGGAGGCGATTCCGTGACGGCGGTTAACCAGGCGGGTCTGGCCGACCAAATGACTTTTATCTCCACCGGCGGCGGCGCCTCTCTCGAACTGATCGAAGGCAAGGAACTGCCCGGAGTTGCCGCCCTCACCGAACGAGCCTGATGGAGCGCTTGGAGGGTTGATTTCGCGCGGCGCATCTCTCCATTAACTCCGCAACTGCCACACTCCACGACCTCTTTTCTGATGCGTAAAAAAATCATCGCCGCGAATTGGAAAATGCACATGACTCAAAGCGAGTCAGAAGCGTTCATCACCACTTTTCTTCGTGAGATTGGCGACCTCGACGAAGTCGAAATCGTGATCGTCCCGCCCTTCACGGCCATCCCGAAAGTGACTGAGCTGCTCACGCAAACGCAGAACATTAAAGTTGGCGCGCAAAACATGCATTGGGAGCGGAGCGGCGCCTACACCGGGGAGATCAGCCCCGCCATGTTGCGCGAGCTATTTGTGCGCTACGTCGTGCTGGGGCATAGCGAGCGGCGCGCCCTATTTGGCGAGACCGACGAGATCGTGAACAAGAAAGTGCACGCGGCCTACGAGGAAGTTTTGCGGCCGATCGTTTGCATCGGCGAAACGCTCGAACAACGCGAGGGAGGCCAAGTTGAAAAGGTGCTCTCTTCCCAGCTGCGCGGCAGCCTCGCGAATGTCCACCCCAAGGAAATGCTGGAGACGGTCATTGCTTACGAACCCGTCTGGGCCATCGGCACCGGGAAAACCGCCACGGCGGAGCAGGCCCAGGAAGCTCATGCTTTTATCCGGGAGACGCTGCGTGCAATGTCGGACGAAGGCACGGCCGCGAAGATGCGCATTCAGTACGGCGGCAGTGTGAAGCCGGATAACGCGCGCCAGCTTCTCTCGCAACCGGACATCGACGGTGCGCTGGTGGGCGGCGCCAGTCTCGATCCTCGCAGTTTTGTGCAGATCGTGCAGGCCGGCGCTGCGCAAGAGGAGAACGCAGCCTGAATGATTGGTGGGGCGAGACTCTGTCGAGCCGGGGATGGAATTTTCTGCGCGGCCCGTCCTCATCCCCGGCTCGACAGAGTCTCGCCCCACCAATAATGCGAAGCGACTCGTTAGGGCGTGAGCACGTAGACTTCGACCAGGCCGGTACCAGTGACCCCGCCCGCGCCGGCCACAATGGCGGTGTAACCGCCCGGGGCGAGAGTCTGCAGCACGGCCGATTCCTTGGGGTCGTTAGGCGGAATGGTCGTCGCCTCGATCGCAGCCGCGTCCGGGTTATTCTGCCAATCGTCGTTATAATCGATTTGCGTTCCCTGAGCGTTGTAAAGAGTCAGGGTAGGATTTGCCAGCGCCCCGCTCACTCCCACCGCTGTGAGAGAGGGGCCGATGGCGCGCACGAGCACATCCTGCGAGCCGCTGCCGGCGATGATGAAGCCTCCGATCATGACGTTATCACCGGTCTGCACCTTGCCGCGGGTGGAGATATTCAAAACGCTCGAGCCCGGGCCGCTATCGAGATCGTAAACTTCGACCAACCCGACTCCGCTGGTGGTGGAGGCGCTGGTGATGACGGCGGTATAAGCCGTGCCCGCGCTGGTCGCCGGGAGGGTGGTGAGAATCGCGGATTCGGCGGGGTCGTTAGGCGCCAGGCCCGTGTTGATGATGTCTCGTTTGTTAGGCGCGAATTCCCAGTTGTCGTTGGAGGAGAGGAGAGCGCCCGTGCCATCGTGCAGTTCCACGATGGGATCGGTCAACGCGTTGCTCACTCCCACATCAGCCAGCGATGGCCCGAGGGCGCGAATCATGACTCGCTTCGGCGTCGTGCCCCGCACAATGAAACCGCCAATGACGGCGTCCTGCCCCGTCCCGACTTCGACCCGCGTGGAAATATTCGCTGCGTGGACCGGGTTGGTCTCGACCGTGACGTCGAAGGATTGCGTGGCGGTGGCGCCAGCCGCATCGGTCGCGGTCACCGTGATCGTCGCGCTGCCCACGCCTTCGCCCTGCACGAAAAGATCGTTGGAAATCACGCTGACGGTGGCGGCGGCGGCATTGCTGCTGACTGCCGAAAACTTGAGCGGCCGGGTGATGACGGGGATTTCAACAAGGTTCTCGTCGTCTGGCTCTCCCGAAGTGTAGTCGCGCAAAGGCAGTTGCGTGAAGGCGTTCCCGTAGAGCCCGCTGGCATTGTAAACCGGCACGTCCGCAATCGCATCGGCCACCGTCATCCCGGCCGCCGAGATCGTTCCAAAGACGGTAAACCCGCCATTCGTCGTATCGAGGTTGTTCGGTTCGCCCCCGTTATCGTCCAGATTAATAAACCACTGGCTGGTCGCGCTGTCGGGATCGGTCGGCAATTTGGCCATGGCGATCGTGCCGCGCACATTGCTAAGGTCGGGGCGCGCTTCGTTCGGGATGGGGCTGAAAGTGGGCACCGGTCCGGGATTGATGGCGGGTGGAGCGAGCGGGTCTTCCGTGGCCACATAGCCGCCGCTCTGGATGACAAATCCCGGCACCGAACGGTGAAAAAAGACCGGCGCGAAACCAGAAAAATTCGGATCTGGCAGCAGGTAGGCTCCTGTGTCGATGTAACGCAGGAAATTATCGACCGTGATAGGTGTTTTCCGGTCGTAAAGAGTCACATCGATCACGCCGAGATCGGTCGTTAGGCGAACCGTGTTGGCGGGCAGAGTGGGATCGTTAAACTTGGTCGTGAGATCGATTTCCGCGGAGGGCGCGGAATCGAAAAGGGTGCGATCAGCGATTGGCGCGGAAACCGCCGGAGCGGCCTGGAGCATCGAGGGACCGCTCAGAACCAGCGCCGCAGTCAGAGAAAGCAGAGATCGTCGGAGAAAAACCATCATGATTAATACGGTCTTTCCGGTTTTGCTCAACCTTTGTCGCTTAATCGCTGGCGGCTTAGCCTTCGAACGATGGCGTTTGCTTGGTCGAGGCTTCGCTCTGCGAGGCGCGGGTTTGAGGGGCTTGGACCTGGCGGGCGCTCCCGCCCACGCCTTCCAGCGGAAGGCGTCTACAAAAGAAGAGCCCACTACTTCTTGATTTCGAGATAAGTGCGCGACAAAACTTTGTCCGTCCCCGGGGTTATCGCCTCGATGCGCATTTGTTTGAGGAACCAGCGTCCCTCAATTTTCTGGGCCGAGACGACCTCGAAGCGTTTCACGAGCTGGCCTTTTGCATCGTAGCCTTCCAACCGCATGAGCGCACCGCTCTCCTGGTCGACCCAGAGCAACACGGTCGTGTAAGGGCCATCCTTTTCGGGAGCGGTCAGGCGCAGTTTCCAACAATTGCGGGTGCGAAGGGAATCGGCGCCCATCACTTCGGCGTTGGGCCAATAAAGGAACCTCAGCGCCAGGTCCCCGTAGGTCACGTTGGTCCCGCCAATCCGTTGATCGAACCGCGAGGCCGCAAATTTCTTCGTGCTATTGAGCTGGACGAGGTCAAGCCGGGTTCCTTTCTCTCCCAGGCGCAATTGGATGATCTCGGGAGGATTCGCGAACGTGTAACGGATGACCGGGCCGGTCTGCGTAAGGCGAAAAGGGATCACCGTCGCGTCGGAGCGAAGTTGGCCTCGGAGGTCGAGTTGCTGTTGCGATTGTTGTAACCGCACCTGACTGAGAATCTGCTGCGCCGAAGGCGGGGAATCGGCCTGAGCGATGTTTAACCCGCAAAAGAGCAGGGCAGGCAGGATGCGCTTAAGCACTTGTTTCCCAGCAGCGTGCTTCTTATCGTGCCGCACCGCACGGCGCCCGCCGGCTTCATGGATCAAACTCTGTTTCATCTTCTTAACGAGCAATGGACGAACCGTGCCCTCGACTTGTTCATGGCCGCAATCAGCGACGCCGATATCTGGGCGCCGTTTCTCGTCCTGGCCGGGTTGTATGCGTTAATCTTTGGCGGTTTCAAGGGACGCGCCCTGCTTTTTTGCCTGGCTTTCGTGTTTCTGGTCAATACGAACTTGACTTCAACATTGAAGAAATTCGTCGACCGACGGCGCCCCAAGCAGGTGCAACGCGTGCGCATGGTGCAGCTGGCCAAAGCGAGCCCCAAGTTTCTCACCCTCTTTCAGCCGGTCACGATTCATTATTCCGACGAACGCGATCGGCGTCGTTCCGGCCCCTCTTTTCCGTCGGGTCATACGACGAATAATGTGACCGCCGCTTTGGTTCTGTCCTTCTTTTTTCGCCGTTGGGGCTGGCTTTATTTCCTCTTCGCCATCGCCATTGCCTGGTCGCGGGTTTACTTGGGGGCGCATTGGCCGAGCGACGTGATCGCCACGTTCTTCCTCGCCGCCGGCGAGACGGCGCTCGTGCTCGCGCTTCTGGAGAGCCTCTACCGCGTGCTCTTGTCCCGCCTCGCGCCGGAGTTTTTCGTTAGGCATCCGCGGCTCATCGGCGACGCCATTGCATGACTACGACGCGCGCCGTCTGGCTTTTTCTGCTTGTCCTGACCGTGCTGCGGCTGGCTTTGCTCGCGGCCACCCAGTTGTCTCCGGATGAGGCGTATTACTGGATGTGGTCGCAGCGGCCCGCTCTTTCTTATTTCAGTAAAGGCCCCGGGGTCGCTTTCGCCATGCGGGCCAGCACTTTTCTCTTCGGGGATAACGAATTTGGAGTGCGCTGCTGGAGCCCGCTGCTCGCGGCCGGGACCAGCCTGCTGCTTTATTATTTCGCACAGCGCCTGTTCAGTTCGCTGGCCGGTTTTTGGACGGTGGTGGTTTTGAATGTCACGCCCATTTTCACTCTCGGCAGTCTCGTTTTCACGATCGATCCGCTCTCCATCTTTTTCTGGATGGCGGCGCTCTACACCTTTTGGCTCGCGCTTGAGCGCTCTCCCGCTTTTTCCTGGTGGTGGCCGCTGACCGGTCTGCTCATCGGCCTTGGGTTTCTCTGCAAATACACCAACGCGATGCAGCTCATCTCGATCCTCCTCGTCCTCCTGCTCGTCCGGCGATTGCGACGGGAATTTGGCCGGCCGAATCTCTATTTTCTGCTCCTCGTTTTTGGTCTCTGTACTCTTCCACCCATCCTTTGGAATCGCGATCACGCCTGGATCACGCTGGCTCATCTTCAATCGCGCGGGAGTCTCGATCACCTTCCCGGATTTCATCCGCTCGAGCTGCTCGCTTTTCTGGGCGAACACTTCGGCACTTACTCGCCGCTGCTTTTCCTCGGGCTGGCCTGGGCGACGATCGCGAACTGGCCGCGCGCGCAGCGGAATTTTAAGGTTCTCTACCTGCTCTGGTTCGGGCTGCCGGTTTTTCTTCTCTATACCATTCTCTCCTGCAACAGGGCCGCCGCGCCGAATTGGGACGCGCTCGCCTTTCTTAGCCTCGGCGTTTTAGCTGTCTCCTACTGGCGGGAACGGGCGGCCTCTCGCACCGGCGCTCATCTTTGGACGAGTGTGGCCATCATTCTCGCCTTGGCCATGAGCGCTTTTCTGCTTGGTTTCATGCTGAATCCCAGGGGGCTTGAGCGTCGCGGCGGCGACCCGAGCGATCGTCTGCGCGGCTGGCCAGCCATGGCCCAGGCGGTCGAACAAGTGAGACACGATTTCGAGAAACGCACCGGCCAACGCGTTTTCCTCATCGCCGACCAACGCGATCGCGCGGCGGAGCTCGCCTTTTATTTATCCGACCGCCGCGTCGAAGGGCCGGGCCATCCGCCCGTCTACATTCCCGAGTCGCAAGACATGGTGAACCAATTCTCCTTCTGGCCGCGCTACGATGAATTTGAACCCGCGCCCGCCAAAGCCGCCCGCGAGGCCGATCAGGTTTACAGCGAGGAGGACGGCGTCAATCTCTTCACCGGCCGGACCGCCCTTTATCTCCAGCAGGGTAAAAAAAAGCAACCTCCGCGCAACATTCGGGGAGGCTTTGCTCGCACCGAGCAGATCGCGACCATCGAGGTGCGGACGAATGGTCGCTTGTTGCGTGAGCTGCAGGTTTACGCCTGCTATGACTACCGAACGCTGCCGCTATGAGTGAAGAGCATGCACAGCCTTCAGTCTCGGTCATCGTGCCGCTCTACAACGAAGAAGAAAATGTGCCGATCTTGCAGGCAGAGCTCGGGGCTGCGTTGTCCGGTCGCACGCACGAGATCATCTATGTCGATGACGGCTCGACCGATCAAACGCTCGCCCGTTTGCAGCGCACGCCGGAGACGCGCGTTCTGCACTTCGCTCGCAATGCGGGGCAAAGCGCCGCCATGTTTGTCGGAGCCAACGCGGCGCGCGGCGCGATCGTCGTCCTCATCGATGGCGACCTGCAGAACGATCCGGCGGACATTCCCAAACTGCTGGCCGAGATCGAGCGCGGAGCTGATTTGGTCTGCGGTTATCGCGCCAAGCGGAAAGACACGGTGGTCAAACGACTAACGAGCAGGATCGCCAACTTCGTCCGCAGCCGCTTTACCAAAGACGGGGTGCGCGACACTGGCTGCACGCTCAAGGCCATGCGGCGCGAATGCGTGCGCACGCTCGTTCCCTTCAAAGGCATGCACCGATTCATTCCCGCTCTGGTCAAAGGCGCGGGCTATCGTTTGGTCGAGGTGCCGGTGAATCATCGCGCGCGCCAGTACGGGCAAAGCAAATATGGCCTCGGCAATCGCGCCGTGAGGGCGACGGTCGATATGTTCGGCGTGCGCTGGCTTCTTTCGCGTCAACTCAGCTACCGGGTGAGCGAAGAAGCATCCGGCCGGACGGATCGGTAGGGCGAGACTCTGTCGAGCCGGGGAGGGATTACCTCCACGCGACGATGTCTCATCCCCGGCTCGACAGAGTCTCGCCCTACCGGTTTAGGTTTAGCATGGGAGCGCTTCTTCGGCCCGCAAGTTCCCGCCATTCGTCCTTGTCATCCCAGGCGCGGACGCTAAACTTTCGCTCCACTCGGGAGAAACCGCATGTCTTTGGCCAGCCTTTTAACGTCCGAGCAGATCATTCCTGAGATGAAGGCGACCGAGCGGTGGCCCGCCATCGTCGAGTTGATCGATGTGCTCGTGGCTCAGAAACGTATCGATCCCGCCAACCAGGAAAGCATCCTGGCGGCGCTCAAGCAGCGCGAGGAGACGATGAGCACGGGCATCGGGTTCGGCATCGCCATCCCGCATGCTTCGTCCGAGGCAGTGACCGAAGTCGTGGCTGCGTTTGGGCGATCCTCGCAGGGGATTGAGTTCGATGCGCTCGACAACGCGCCGGTTAAGTTCGTCGTCCTTTTCGTGGTGCCCAAGAACGAATTTCAAACTCACCTCCGCACCCTGGCCTCGATCGCTAAGTTTTTGAACGACCGCACCGTGCGCGAGAGCCTGGGCAAGGCTGAGACGAAGGAAGAGATTCTAGCCGTCTTTCAGGAACGCGCCCAGAGCTAGCGGCTCGCGCAAGCTGCCGCGGCCTGTAGACGTTTCCCTCTGGGAAACGCGGCCCAGCATAACGATGACCGACACCCGCGTTTCCCAGAGGAAAACGTCTACAGATGACAGGGTCGCTTCGCCGCCTAACTTTCCTCGCCCGTGATGGAAACATTGCAATCGCATTTGAACCGCGCTCTGGGAAGCGCCTTGTCCGCGGCCGATCTGCCGCTGGGCGGGGATGTTGTGCCCGCGACGGATGCTCGCTTTGGCGATTATCAAACCAATGCGGCGCTCGTTCTGGCGAAGCAGCGCGGTGAGAATCCACGCAAACTCGCACAGCAGATCATCGATCATCTCGAGGTAGCCGAGTGGTCGGAAACCCCGACCATCGCCGGCGCGGGGTTCATCAATTTTCGTCTGACGACTCCGGCCCTCGCGAGGCAGATCGCGCAGCTTTTGCGCGATGAGCGCTTTGGGGTGGCTAAAGCCGAGCAACCGCGCCGGATCGTGGTCGACTTCGGTTCGCCGAACGTCGCCAAACCGATGCATGTCGGCCATATCCGCAGCACCGTCCTGGGCGACGCGCTCGCCCGGCTCGCGAAATTTCTTGGGCACGAAGTGATTCGAGATAATCACATCGGCGACTGGGGCACGCAGTTCGGCATGGTGATCTATGGCTGGAAACATCTGCTCGACCGGGAGGCGCTGGCCCGCGATCCGATCGCGGAGTTAGTGCGCATCTACAAAACGGCGAACGAACAGAGCAAGGCCGATCCCGCCGTGCGCGATGCTTGCCGTAACGAACTCGTTAGGTTGCAGGCCGGGGAAGAGGAAAACCTGCGCATCTGGAAGGAGTGCGTGGCGCTCTCCATGCAGGAATTTGAGAAAGCCTACGAAATTCTCCACATCGAGTACGACATCCAGCGCGGCGAGAGTTTCTACAACGATCGCCTCCCAGGCGTGGTGGAACGTCTGCTCCAATCGGGTCTGGCCGAGAACAGTGAAGGGGCGGTTTGCGTGTTTTTCCGCGACATCCCCGACTTGGCCGAGCGGCCCGCTATCATTCAGAAAAGCGATGGCGGCTTTAACTACGCCACCACCGATATCGCCACGATCGATTACCGGATTAATGATCTAGGCGCCGACACCGTTTGGATCGTGACCGGTGCGCCGCAGCTGCTGCATTTCAAACAGCTCTTTGAGATTGCGCGGCGCGAGGGTTTCACGGCCGATTTCCGGCACATCACCCACGGCAGCATTCTGGGGGACGACCGCAAGCTGATGAAGACCCGGTCGGGCGACAATGTTCCATTGCGCGATCTGCTCGACGAAGCGGTTACCCGAGCGCAGAAAATCGTGGCGGAAAAAAACCCAAACCTGGCGCCGTCCGAGCAAGCTGAGATCGCAAAGACGATCGGGATCGCCGCGATCAAATACGCGGATCTCTCCCAGTATCGGATGACCGATTACGTTTTTTCCTGGGATCGGATGTTGTCGTTCCAAGGCAACACCGCCCCCTACCTGCAAAACGCCTACGTGCGGATTCGATCCATCTTCCGCAAATCGGGCACCGAATTCGTCCCGCCTAACGACCTCTTCCTGAACGAACCGTCCGAGCTCAACCTGGCCAAACGTCTCGCTCAATTTGCCGAAACCGTTCCGCAGGTGCTGAATGATTTTCGCCCCAACTTGCTCGCCAATTATCTCTTCGAATTGGCCAACGCTTTCCACGCTTTCTACGAAGCGTGTCCCGTCTTGAAATCCGACGAGCCCGCGCGCAGCACCCGGCTGGCCTTGTGCGAACTGACCGCGAGAGTCCTGCAAAAAGGCCTCGAGCTACTCGGAATCGAAGTCCCGGAAAAGATGTAGCGCTGGAGGGCAACGGTCTGTCGTTGCCCTGTTTCGAAGTCGCAGGCGAGCGTTGAGAGACACCAAACTCGGCGATGAGGAGAGCATCGCCCTCCAAGGAGCGGCGGTCGGAATGCCCGGCGGCCGTTGCTTCGCATCCGTTACGGGTAACCGCCGTGGACGCTGGCGAAGCGCCCTTAGTACGACTCTGCGAGCTGGGAGCGTGCGCTACCCGGGTTGCGAATCTGCGCTATTTCTGTCCAAGCAGAATCACTTTCTTGCCGGCACGCCCTTCCTTGACCACGAGAATCGGGCGATCGCGCAGCTGATTGAGTAATTGGTCCGTCGTGATGATCTCGTAGTTACGTTGGACGGGGGCGGGATCTTTCGCCATACGTTCCCGGGGGATGGATCGCTCGCGAACCACGGGCCAAAAAAGCGCCGCCAGCAGAGTCACCAAGGCAGTCGCAGCGAGAGAGGTTTTGACCAGACGGCGCCGCCGCACAAGGACGGCTGCCTGGCGGGCGTAATATACAGCTTTCCCCGTGTCCCAATTCTCGTGAAAGAGATCGGCCAGCAGTTCGGTCTCGCGTTCGGAGCGGCTATTTTTCATGGCGGGTAAGGATCGATTGAAGTTCGGAGCGGAGGGCGTGGCGAGCGCGAGTCAGGCGAGACTCAACCGCTTTCGGGGAAGTCGAAAGACTCTCTGCGATTTCCTTTATTGACTGACCGGCAAAATATTTCGCTTCCAGAAGCGCACGATCTTCGGAGGCGAGATTCTGCAAAGCGGAGTCCAAGGATCGTTGCAGACGATCCTCGTCGCCGCGCGATGTCTCGGGTTCGGAGATGTCTGCGTGATAACGGCGAAGCATTTCCCAGAAATTGCGTCGCCCGCGCCGGAGATCGCTGGCCGCGCTTCGCGTGACGAGGCGGAGCCAGGAGCCAAACATGGGCGCGGAATCACACGCTCGCGCGTGCCGTGCAATCCGCAGATAAGTCTGCTGTAACGCCTCATCGGCGAAATCCGGATTGCCTTGGGAGAGCGCCAAGAGATGTCGAAAGATTCCAGGCCCATACTCGTGGTGAAATTGTTCCCAGGCCCGATCGTCGCCGCGCGCCAATCCGGTCGTTAAAGCGAGCAGGGGAGAAGGAGAATCGGCAGACGCCATGCTCGCAGCCAGAAAATGCGCACCAAAGGGGCGGGTATTCAAAAGGTTCACGGCTCTTTCGGGACCGGCGGCGAAGGGGCCAGCGGCTCTTCAGCTTCGGCTTCCGCTGTCTTCGGCGCGAGCGGCTTTAGGGAATGGATCACGCGTTCGGCCACGCCCACTGCCTCGTTGGACCCGGCGACCAAAAGCAGGGTCGTTGGCGGATGATACTTCAACTGTAGATCCTTTTCGTCGTGCGAGGGATTTAGCTGCCAGGCTTCTCGGATGGCAGCAGTAATGTCGTCCACGCTTTGCTCTTTCAGATAAGGTGCGAGCTGATAAGACGCGAAGGTTGTGAGTTTACCAGCCGGGTTGGGCTTGAACAGGGTGTAGACGGAGGGCCCCGCCGACATGAGCGCCAATCCGCGCTGAGTCACCAGAAGCGTGTTCAGCGCATTGGCCAGGTCCGAGGCGTCAACGTTGCGGACGGAAAACCGGGGCAGAATCGCGTTCATATCCGCTTTTTCCCCAATCACATTAAAGGATGGCCCGTCGGCATTTGCGATCATAGAGGTCAGTTTCTCGAACGAGCCACCCGGGAAATCGATCGTTAACAACTTGGGAGCGACGGTGGCCGAAGTTGGCGATTGGGTAGGCTGCGGTGGAGAGGACGGTTCTGCCGAAATGTTCGTGGCGACCAAGGCGATCCCGGAGAGAATCCAAGCAAAGTGAAGGAATGATTTCATAATATTGGCGGTTTACTTTCTAATACGCCCAGCCTCGCCAAATCCTTCGCCTCGCGTCGGGGCAGCCCACTGCCGCCCGTTATCCGAGCGCGAAACCTGTTCATCGGGCGATTCCGCTTTAAGTTCCCCCTCCCGTGAGTCAGCCGCATTTACGTATTCCCAGCTCCACCTACCGCCTCCAGTTCAATCGGGATTTCACCTTCGCCCAGGCGCGGGAGCTTGTGCCCTACCTGCACGCCCTGGGTATCAGCGATTGTTATGCGTCGCCTTATTTTCAGGCGCGCGCTTCGAGCCTGCACGGCTACGACATTACCGATCACAACAAGCTCAACACCGCGATCGGCACGCGCGAGGAATACGACCGCTGGATCGCGGAATTGCGCGCCCACCAGATGGGGCAGGTGCTCGACTTCGTCCCGAATCACATGGGTATCGCGGAGCCGGACAACCTTTGGTGGGCCGATGTGCTCGAGAACGGTCCGAGCTCGCCGTACGCGCCCTATTTCGATATCGACTGGCGGCCGCTGAAATCGGACCTGCGCGACAAGGTGCTCATCCCGATTTTGGGCGACCAATATGGGCGCGTTCTGGAACGTGGGGAGCTGCGCGTCCATTTCGACGGGGGCCGTTTTTTCCTGCGTTATTTCGATCACGAATTTCCGATCGCGCCCGGCACCTATCGCCACGTGCTCGGGATTGCCCTGGAGCAACTGCGCAATCATTCGAGAGAAGATTTCTACGCGGAGCTGCAAAGCATTATCACCGCGTTGGAATATCTGCCCCGGCGGACCGAGACCGATCCCGAGCGCATCGCCGAGCGCGCGCGCGAGAAAGAGATCATCAAAAAAAGGCTGGAGCGGCGTTGCCAGGAAGCGCCCGCAGTGCAGGCGGCGATTGAGAAAGCGCTCAACATCATCAACGGCGCGCCCGGTGATCCGCGTAGCTTCGACGCGCTCGATGAACTGCTCAGCGATCAGGCTTATCGACTGGCCTTCTGGCGGGTCGCGGCGGAGGAAATCAATTACCGGCGTTTCTTCGATATCAATGATCTGGCGGCGATCCGCATGGAGTTGCCCGAAGTCTTCGACGAAGCGCACCGCCTGCTGCTCGAGCTCGTCGCGGCGGGCGCCGTGACCGGGCTACGGATCGACCATCCGGATGGGCTCTATCTGCCTAACGACTACTTTAACAAGCTGCAGAGCCGCGCCGCCCAGGCCCTCGACCTCCCTCTGCCCGACGATGGCCGCGCCATATATCTGGTGGTCGAGAAGATCCTCAGCGGCGAAGAAGAGTTGCGCAGCGATTGGGCTGTACATGGCACGTCCGGCTACGATTTCATGAACGACGCGATTGGCGTCCTGGTGGACGGCTCGGCTGAGCGCCCCATGATTGCGGCCTTCCACAAATTCATCGGGCACAGCCTTCACTTCGGGCACCTCGTCTACGCGAAGAAGCGCCTGGTCATGCGGCTGTCTCTGGCTAACGACGTCAATGTTCTCGGCGCGATGTTCGACCGGCTCTCGGAGAAAAACCGCTGGTACCGAGATTACACGCTCGATACCCTCACCTTGGCTGTGCGCGAAACGATCGCTTGTTTCCCGGTTTACCGGACTTATGCCGCGCCCGGCCACCCCGTGAGCGCCGCCGACGAAGCGGTGGTGGAGCGCGCGGTTTCCGCAGCCAAACGGCGCAACGCGGCGCTGGAGGAATCGGTTTTTAATTTCCTGCGCGATATTTTGCTTTTCCGTTTTCCGGAAAATCTGGATGAGGCGGCCCGCGAAGAGCACGTCCATTTCGTGCTCAAGTTTCAGCAGATCACCGGCCCAATCATGGCCAAGGGTCTGGAAGATACGGCATTTTACATCTACAATCGGCTGGCCGCTCTCAACGAAGTGGGCGGCGAACCGCAACGTTTTGGGCTGAGCGTGCCAGGATTTCACGAGCGCAATCGCGCGCGCCGGGAGCACTGGCCCGCGACCATGCTCTCCACCTCGACGCACGACACGAAACGCAGCGAAGATGTGCGGGCGCGCATGGTGGCCATCTCGGAAATGGCGGAGGAATGGCGGAAGTCGTTAGGCAAATGGCGCGCCGCCAACCGCCGCTGGAAACACACCTTCGAAGAAAGCGAGGCGCCGGACGCGAATGAAGAATACTTGCTTTACCAGACGCTGCTTGGTTCGTGGCCGCTGGAGCCTTTCGCGCAGCGGAGCGCGCCAGCGCGGGCTGAGTATATCGGGCGGATTCAGGAATACATGGCCAAGGCTTTGAAAGAAGCCAAGCTCAACACCAGCTGGGTTCAGCCTAACGAGTCGTGGGACTCTGCGGTGGCTAATTTCATTGCCAATATTCTCGAGCCTTCGTCACGCAGTCGTTTTCTCGAAAGTTTCGTCCCTTTCGCGGAGCAGATCGCGCAGACGGGGGCGATCAACTCTCTCTCGCAGGTGTTGCTCAAGCTGACGGCTCCGGGCGTGCCGGATTTTTATCAAGGGAACGAGATCTGGGACTTCAGCCTGGTCGACCCGGATAACCGGCGAGCGGTCGACTATGCGTTGCGCCAGAAGATGCTGGATGGCCTCAAAGGTGCGACCCCGGAAGATTTGTTAGGCAATTGGTCCGATGGGCGCATCAAGCTTTTCCTCACGCAGCGTGTGCTGCATTTGCGCCGGGAAAAGCGGGAACTTTTTGCGCAAGGCAGCTACGAGCCACTCGCGGCCAAAGGAGAGTTCGCGGAGTCGTGCATCGCCTTCGCGCGGAAGTTTGAGGATCAGTCTGTCATCGTCCTGGCGCCGCGCTTGAGCACCCGAGTGGGCTTTCCGCCGCTGGGTGAGAAATGGCGCGAAACTACCGTGGAAACGCCGCCGGATTGGAAGTCAGGACGCGATTTGTTCACCGGTGAGACGGTCGAGGCGTCCAATGGTGCGGTTTTATTGGCCAAAGCGTTTGCCCGCTTTCCCTTCGCTGTCTTACAGCCGGGCTGATTTTTGGGAGGGCGAAACTCCGTCGAGCCGGGGAGAATGCGCGGTTTCGAAAAAGATCATCGTCCCCCCGGCTCGACAGAGTCTCGCTCTCCCAATTCGGCGGGCTTAGGCCCCGCGGCTGAATCGTTCGCACAGCACCACCACCTCGTGCGAGAAGTTCGCCATGTTGCGCACCAAGTCCGTGCCGAAATTCGCGAAAGTGATCCGCGGCGATGCAAGGATGAGCATGGCGCTGAGCAGGAGCAGATTGATCAGGTAAATCACCACGAGCGAGAAGACGGTGCCGTGGTCGCTCAGGTCGGTCTGGTTTTTCGGGATCATCCAACAGGTAAAAGTGAGATGGAAAGCCCAGGTCGCTCCGACCAGCGCGTAGAGGAGCCGGCCGTATGGTTGCACGTTCACGAACAACCCCACCGTGCCATAAAGGGCGAGGACCAGGATGCTGTAGAGTGGGAAAAAATAGGGGGCGAGCGCGATGAGGAAGTTGTTTTTGTCGGTCAAAATGTGCCCACCGTCGCGGCTCACTCGAAACCGACTGACTCGGCCGCCCATCATCCAAACCCAGAGCGCGTGGGTGAGTTCGTGGCCGAAGACGTAGATGAGAAGCGGGCGGGGCAATCCAAAAAACGCGATCAACCAGAGAATCGCCCCTAACGAAAAGAACCAGAATTCTTCCCCCGCCCAAAGCCGCTCCGCGAGCGTGGCGCGCGCGAACGAAGTGAAAAACGTCTGGCTGAGCAGAGCGCAGACCGGCAGGAGAAAAAGTGCGACGACGAATTTCACCCACTTGGTTGGAACGAGCAGCGCCGAGGCGTGCGGGCTGCCACGGCGCGTTGGCACCACGTAAGGGGCGACCTTGACCCGGCCCGGTGCCCGATTGCGCCGAGCCGGCTGCCGGGGCACGCGTCGCGCGGGCATTTCGTCAGGCGCGACCCATGTAGGCGCCAGTCCGGGTATCGATTTTAATGATTTCGCCTTCGTTGATGAACAGAGGGACGTTGACGGTTTTGCCCGTCTCGAGCAGG
The DNA here is from genome assembly GCA_965218705.1 of Chthoniobacterales bacterium. GTDB lineage: Bacteria > Verrucomicrobiota > Verrucomicrobiia > Chthoniobacterales > UBA10450 > Palsa-1392. The sequence continues at coordinate 3,924,730 of OZ244652.1, read as the reverse complement.
GCCGGCTTGGTCACGTTGCTGGCCGTATCGCCGCGCAGACCTTCGGGCGCTTCCACCACCTTGAGGTGCACCGAGGAAGGTAACTCGACTTGCACCGGGCGGCCTTCCGTAAAGAGGACTTCGACCGGCAGATTCTCGACCAAATAATCTTTTGCCTCCGTGAGCAGGCTCTCCTGCAGCGAAATCGTCTCGTAGGTCTGCGGGTCCATGAAATGGAACCCGGTGTTATCCTTGTAGCTGAATTCCAGGGTGGTACGGGAGATATCGACCAACTCTACTTTATCGGTCGAACCAAACCGCACATCGGCGCTTTTACCGGTATTAATATATCGGATGATCGCCTGGACGAAGGCGCGCAGGTTACCAGGAGTGCGGTGATGCACCTCGACGACAATGGCAGTGTTGCCGTTGTATTTGATGGCCATTCCTTTGCGGAGATCATTGGCGGCGGGCATGGGATGAAATGGAAGCGTGAAACGTTAAGTCGTGGATCGTGAATTCGTGCGGGGAGGAGGGCCGATTCTTACTATGCCCGGCTGGTTAAAGCAACTTTAGCTTGGTCAGATCCTGTGAGTCCACAATCCCCACCGGCACCCCGCGCTCGTCCACCACGACGAGGTCATCGACGCGATGGCTTTCCAACAGGTTAAGCACTTCGACCGCGAGCTTGTCCTGCTGCACGACGACCGGGTTGAGCGTCATTAAATCCACCACCAGCCGCTCGCCCACCCGGGGATCGGTCTGGAAATGCCGCACAAAATCGCCGTGGGTAAAAATGCCGAGCAATAGTTCGTCCGCTCCTGCGACGACGGCGGCACCGGCTCGCAAGGAAGTCATGACTTCCAGAACTTCGCGAATTTTGGCCTCGGGCCTGACGAGCGCGAGAGACGTGCGCGGACGCATGATCTGATGGACGCGCAGAAGAAGGCTGCGCCCAATCATGCCGGCCGGATGAAACCTGGCGAAATCTTCCTTTTGAAAACCGCGCGCCTCCAGCAGCACCATGGCCAGCGCATCACCCAGGGCCAGCATCGCCGTCGTGCTGGAGGTCGGCGCCAGGTTCAACGGGCAAGCTTCCTGCTCGACGTTAACGTCGAGGACGACATCGCAATTTTGCGCCAAAGTCGATTTTGGCGCGCCGCACATCGCAATCACCGAAACCTGAAATCGCGCGATCGCCGGCAAAATCCGAAGTAATTCCTCCGTCTCTCCGCTGTAGCTCATAGCGAGAACCACGTCCCCGTCGGCCACCACGCCGAGATCGCCGTGGAGAGCATTCAGCGAATTCAACACGACCGCGGGCGAGCCGGTGCTGGTGAGGGTGGCCGCGATTTTTTCGCCGATATGCCCGGATTTACCCACCCCGAGGACGATCACCTTGCCGCGGGCTTCCACGGATTGTTTGATCAGATCGATGGCACGCACGAAGCTGTCATCGAGGCGTGACCGCAGCCTCTGCAGCTCGGCGATTTCTAAATCAAGCACACGTGCGGCCTTTTCAAGGTAGTCCATCGATTTATAATTGTGGGGCGAGGGGAGAGCGCGAGCAAGCCAATGCGCGCCCCTTCCCGCAGCAGGAGAACATTATGAAGAAAACATTTCTCAGCATTTTGTTAGCAGGCGCGACCAGCATCGCGATAGGCCAGGAGCGTGGTGAACTAACCACCACGACCACGACGACGACGGCGACGACCCGGAGTGAAGTCACCACCACGCTGCCGAAGCCGCGTCCGCCCGCGGCTCCGCCGATCGTGCCGATCGAAGGCGCGGTGCAGGTGGCCTTACGCACCGGCAGTCCCATCCAGTTGATCAATCCGGCCGCGCCCGCCCGTTACGGCAATGCGCAGGACCACGTGAGCCACGACCCCAAGGATCCGGGTAAACCGAAGGGCATCGTCCTCTTCGCCTGGAGCTTCTAGGGGACGTAGCCTTCCAGGACGGCGTCGAAATGGAGACGCTTCGGTCTGCCAAGCGCGGGTTTGAGCGATTCTTGCCTAACGAGTGTCTACCCCGCGCCTCCCAGCGAAAAGGCGCCTCCAGGACGCTCGTTGGCCCTATTTGAATGATGCGCGGTTGCGTTGAACGTTAGGCGTGCCTGAGAGCTCTCCGCCTGTCGTCGCCTGCTATTGCGCGACGTTCCTGAAACCGGAGATGCTGCACATCTATCGGCAAATGACCGCGCTGAAACGGTTCCAGCCGGTGGTTATCGCGCAAAAGCGCGAGGAGACGAAGCGCTTTCCCTTCTCGCCGGTGTTCCTGGTGGAAAAGCCAGCCACCCACTTCCTGCGGCGAATTTGGTCCCGACAACTACGCGACGCGCCCTGGCAGATGTCGCGCCACGAGGTCGCGCGCATCGAAAGTATCCTGGCCGAGACGAAGGCGCAGTTGCTGCACATTTACTTCGGCCACATCGCCGTTCATCTGTTGCCTCTCATCCGCCACTGGCCCAAGCCGACCGTGGTTTCGTTTCATGGGGCCGACGTTTTAGTCGATCTCGACAAACCGCGCTATCGCTCCGGCACGCGTGAAATGCTGGCCGCCGCGCGCTTGGTCCTGGTGCGTTCGGACTCGCTGGCCCGCGCGGTCGAAGAGCTGGGTTGTCCGAGGGAAAAGATTCGTCTTCACCGCACTGGTATTCCACTCACCGAAATATCCTATCGAGCGCGCTCCCGGCCTCACGAGGGCGCCTGGCGCTTTCTCCAGGCGGGTCGATTGATCGAAAAGAAGGGACTCCAAACCAGCTTGCGCGCTTTTGCGGCTTTCCAGAAAGACTATCCGGCTGCGACTTTCATGATCGCGGGAGAAGGACCCTTGCGGGAAGCGCTCCAAACCTTGGCGCGCGAGCTCGGGGTGGCAGACCGAATTGAATTCGTCGGCTTCCTTTCGCAATCCGATTTGCGCGCAGAATTCGAACGAGCGCACATTTTCCTGCACCCCAGTCAGCTCGGCGCGGATGGAAATCAGGAAGGTGTGCCCAACGCGATGCTGGAAGCGATGGCCAGCGGGTTGCCGGTCTTCGCGACCAGACATGGTGGAATTCCGGAAGCGATCGAAGATGGAGTGAGCGGGGTTCTGGTGGCGGAAGGAGATCACGAATCGCTAGGGCAAGCTCTGTGCGATTGGGTAAAGAAACCGGAGGCGATGTCTCAACTGGCGAAAGTCGGAGCGCGTGCCGTAGCGGAGAAGTTTGAGCAGGGAGCGCAGGCCCGTCGCCTCGAGGATTTTTACCTCGAAGCGCTCGGGCGCCGATAGGCGCCGCCCCATGTGGGAGGGCGAGACTCCGTCGAGCCGGGGCGGGAAACGTAATCTTCTCGGAGCCGAGCGCTCTCCCCGGCTCGAGGGAGTCTCGCCCTACCGGTCGGCCAAGCTCCCGAAAAACTCGACCAGTTGCTTTGCCGCCACGTCGAAGCCGAGCTGCGCTCGCGCCCGCGCTTGCGCAGCAACGACGATCTCCTCGTAAAAGGCCGCTTCGCGGAGCAGCCGCCGCGCCAACTCCGCCAATTCCCCTAACGAACGACCGTGCCCGCTCGTGCGAGGAAAACCGATGCGGTCGATCGTTCCGTTGCCGCCGACACAAGGTAAGCGGCAGAGCAGCGCGTCACCTGCAACCTGTCCCGGCACCGCGCTGAGATCGGCTTGCAGAACAATTCTATGCCGTGCCATTTCGGCCAGGTAAGCCCGGTAGGGCGAACGACGCTCGATGAGACGCAACGAGCCTAACGAACATCCCAGCGTCTCCAGAACTCGACGAGTGCGCCGGGGATTTTCATCGAACGCCGTCACTGGTTCTCCCAGACCGAGCGCGAGGACGAGGGCCGCGAGATGGTGCCGCGAGGGCACATCCCACTCCCGCGTTCCCACAAAGATGCCGGCTCGCTCTTTGACCGGTTGGGAGAAATCCCAGTGCGGATCATGCATCGGATAGGGCGTGGGAATGAAGCGGCCGCGCCCATAAAAGGTGAGCGCTTCCGGCGTCGCGGCCAGGCAGTCGTCCGCGGCGTCGACGATTTCGCGAAAGCGAGCGGCCCGTTTGGGATTTTCGAGCTGTCGCTCGATTTGATGAAGGCCGGTTTCCTTGAGAGAAACGGCCACGGACAAACCGGCTTTCTTGAGCGTGCGCAGCGCGCTCTGGGTCGCTTTGAAATCGCCGCGCAGAAGAAGCAAAACCGGTCGCCGAGCCGCCTTCACCGGCGCCACCTCCCGCTCCAAGGAACCGCCCGTGCAGGCCGCGTAAGCGTGAAAATTTACGGGCGCATGTGCGCGCTCCCTCGACGTTGTTTTGCCTAACGAAAAATCCTGAGCGACGTCGCGCCCTCCCGGATTGAGGACAGTCAGACGAAATTTGCCGTCGCCTTCGTGAGAGCGTGTCATACCTCTTTTGGTGACCGAATTGGAGGGACGACCGCCGTGTCGTCCGTGTCTCTTCCCTTTATTTCACTAAACACGGACGGGACGGCGCCCGTCCCTCCAACTCCCTTTCCGCAAAGTTTCACGACGCGATCTAATGGTCGTCACTGAAATCGAGCGGCGCGGGTGGTTCGTTTTGAATGAGGGGCACGCCGTTCGCGTCGTCGATGGGTCGCACCGGCTGCGCGCGGCGAACTTCGACCTTTTGTTGCTCCGAAGGCGCGACCGGGATGGCGCGCTTGATCGGCTTCTCCGGGTCGAGCCCGGGTTCGTTATGCCCCCCGGCGGCCGCCACTTTGTTCGGCTTAAAGGTGGACCCAACCGATTCGTAAGGGTCGCCTTCGGCGAGCAACGTGGGACCCTGCATGGTCACAGGCGCAACTTCTTTGGTGTTGACCGCGAGCGCGGCGCGCGGCCACTGGCTTTCGTCGAATTTTTTCACGAGTTGGCTGCGCACCGCATCACTGTGCACATCGCAGGCATCGGTCGGCATCTGCTTGTCGTCGGCCAGCTCGACGTAACTGGTGCGCCGTTTCACCACCTCGCCATTCGCGCCGCGCCCGTCTTCGTAGCATTTGTCGGTCGCGAGCAGGCCGGACTTCGAGCAAATCTCGAGTTTATGCACTCCCTTTGGAACCGGAAAGGGCTCCGGCTTGAAGTGCTTGCTGGAAGCATTCATGACATCGACCCAGACGGGGAGCGCGATAATGCTCCCAAAAGCGCCGCGGTAAATTTTCTCCGGCTTATCGAACCCGGCCCAAACCGCGCAGGTCACTTCGGAGTCATAGCCGGCAAAAAGTGCGTCGGTAAAATCGTAGGCGGTCCCGGTTTTGCCGGCGGCGGGAAAATGTTCCAGTCCATATTTTTGATAGGCGAGCTGGCCGGTCCCTTCGGTCAACGCATCGACCAGGCACGAAGTAATTTCATAGGCGACCTCGGGAGAAACGACCTTTTTGCGCTCCTGCTTGCGGTCGGTCTGCCAGACGATGTGACCATCCTTGTCCTCGATGCGGTCGAGAATGTGCGGCTCGGAAGCGAACCAGCCTTCGTTAGGGAAAATGGTGTAGGCGCGGGCCAGTTCGGCCAGCGTGATGACGCTGCTGCCGAGGAAGGTCGCTGGGTAAGGGCGCAGCTTGCTTTCCACGCCGGCGGCGTGGACCACCTGCGTGACGGCGTCGAGGCCGGCGTTGGTGCCAACCCGCACAGCTGCGCCGTTCTTCGATTTGACCAGCGCCTCACGCGCCGTGATCGGCCCTTCGTAGCGGTTGTCGGCGCTTTCGGGGCCCCATTCGCCGAGGATGCCGGTGGTGCCGCCGATCATGACCGTCCGATTATCGAGGGCCGAGTCCTCCACGAGGGAACCGGGGAAAAGGCCTTTGGCGAAAGCGGTCGCGTAGACGAAGGGCAGCATGGCCGTGCCCGGCGGACGCCGCGCCTGCAGAGCGCGGTTGTACTCGTTATGCTCGAAATCACGCCCGCCCACCAACGCGAGAATGCCGCCCGTTTTGTTGTCGAGCGCGATGACGGCGCCCTGCAAATAAGCAGGCGGAGGAGGAGGCGAATTTTTCTCGTTAGGCGATTTGCCCCGAGCCTGCAGTAGTTTGCTGTATTGCTCGTAGGTTTGATGTTGGTATCCGGGAGTTTTCTCAGCGGCGCTGAGCTGGGCGCGCAGGGCTTTCTCGGCCACGCTTTGCATGCCGGCGTCGATCGTGGTGTGGATGCGGAATCCGTCGCTCATGGCCCGATCCCAGCCGACTGCCGCGATGACCTGCTGTCGGACGTAGTCGATCGCGTAGTTTTGTCCGCGCGCGTTTTGGCGGTTACCCACGGTGAGGCCTTCCGCCTGCGCGTTGCGCAGTTTGGCATCGTCGATAAAGCCAAGCTCCTCCATGCGGCCGAGGACGAAATTACGCGCCTCCCGGGAAGCCTCCCGATCCGCCCAGGGTGAGAGTTTGTTAGGGCTTTTGACTAGGCCGGCGAGGGTGGCGCATTCGGCCAGCGTCATCTCACGCGCCGGTTTGTCGAAATAACCGCGGGAGGCCGCTTCCGCGCCGTAGAGTCCGCCGCCGAAATAAATTCGGTTGAGGTAGAGCTCCATGATTTTCTGTTTCGAGAAGTTGTCCTCGATGCGCTGGGCGACGAACATTTCGAGCAGTTTGCGCCGGAAAGTCTTGCCTTTGAGCTCGTAGCTATTGCGGGCCAGCTGCTGGGTCACGGTGCTGGCGCCCTGCCGCACATGCCCGGCGGCGGTGTTCTTGACGGCGGCCCGGATGATGCCGAGGAGGTCGTAGCCGTGGTGCTGGTAGAATTTGTTATCCTCGGTCGCGATGATGGCGTTGACGAGGTCGGGCGGGAGCTGGTCGTAGGGGACGGTCTCGCGATTTTCGACGTAAATCTGGCCGAAGATCTGGTTGTTGCGATCGACGATCACGCTAGCCGATTCCATCTTCTCGAGATGGGTGAGGTCGAGCGTGTTGGCCTGGTGTTTCAGGGTCAGCGCGATCGGGATGAAAATGAGAAGGGCGACGGCGAGGATGGCCGCGAGGAGACCGACCGGGAGGTAGAACCAGGGCTGCCAGTACCACGGGCGGTCGTAGCGGGAATATTTCGTCGGCGTAAAAAAATCAACTGGCATGCGGCAAACGGACGAGAGCCGGGGGCTTTTGCGAACTGGGGGAGTTTAGCGGTAAAGTTCCGCAAATGCCAAATGGCCGCCGCGCAAATTGTGGCGCGTTAGCTCATCTGTCCGACCAACTATTCTCTCACTCTTGTGGCTGCTAAAACGCTCATCGAATTGATCCGGGACGAGATCCGCGCGCACGGCCCGATTCCTTTTGCTTCCTACATGGAGCAGGCGCTCTACCATCCCGCGCACGGCTATTACAGCGCGGACAAATGCGCGATCGGGCGGCGGGGCGATTATTTTACCAGCGTGAGCGTGGGGCCGCTTTTCGGCATCATGTTGGCCGGGCAATTTGCGGATATCTGGCAAGTGCTCGGTCGGCCGGGCAACTTCGCCATCGTCGAGCAGGGCGCGCATCATGGAGAGTTCGCGACCGATGTTTTGGAATCATTGCGGGCGCGGGCGCCGGAGTTTTTCGCGACGGTGCAGTACCGCATTGTGGAACCGTTTGCCGGGCTGCGGAAACGGCAGGAAGGCGTCCTGCGGCAGTTTGGTGCGAAAGTAGAATGGTATGGGTCGCTGGAGGAAATGCCCCCTTTCACCGGCGTCTATTTTTCCAACGAACTGCTGGATGCGTTTCCGGTGCGACTGCTGGCGGCGAGCGGTGAACCGGGCCAACGGGAATGGCGCGAGCGGCGAGTCGAGCGGACCTCGTGTGGATTTACTTTCGTAGAGCGACCGATCGCAGACCAAAGGTTGCGGGCGCGCATCGCCGAGCTGCCGCCGGCTCCGCCCGAACGCTACGAGACGGAAGTCAATCTGGAAGCTCTCGCCTGGATCGACGCGATCGCGGCGAAGGTCGAGCGCGGCGTGGTGCTGGTGGCCGATTACGGATTTGCCCGCCCCGATTTTTATCGCCCAGAGCGGACGACCGGGACCCTGCAGGCCTACGCCAATCACCGGGTAATTCCGTCAGCGCTGGAGGACGCTGGGGAATGCGATCTTTCGGCGCATGTGGAATGGACGAGCGTGGCCGAGCGCGCGGAGGCACGCGGGTTGCGGCTGCTCGGCTTTACCGATCAACATCATTTCCTCACCAGTCTGCTTTCCAGCCAGCCCGAGCTGGCCAGCGCTGGTGCTGAAAAGAGCCGCGCCCTGCAGACGTTGATTCACCCGGAATTTATGGGGACGAAATTTCAGTTCCTGGCCCTGGGACGGGAACTGCCGGCGTCGGCATCGTTAGGCGGCTTTCTCTTCGCCGCCAATTCCCGCGCCGCGTTGGCTCTCAGCTAAGTTGCGTCCCCACGTGAATCACTGTGGGAGAGGGGGCCTTAGTGCGCCGATGGATGAGCGTGCCGCCAGGCAAATTACGTGTCGAGAATTTTGAAACCAGAAACCCAAAAAAAAAGCCGCTCCCCTTTCTGGTTTCCTGGTTTCCAAATTCATTCTCCCTCTATCTGTTTTGCGGCACGCTCAACCATCGGCGCACCAAGGCTCTTCCCAAACTGGGCAGCCTAAAGCAGAGGCGAGCCCTCGTTCTCGGCTCGCTCGATTTGGCCCCCGGCCTGCTTGATTAAGCCAAGAAGAGCTTCCTCATTCGTCCGCGCCGGATCGTAACAAAGAGAAATTTTCTTCGGCCCGATATCGATGGAATCGAACCCATGCGCGTCGAGTTCCTCGAAGCTGTCGCGCAGCTTCTTTTCCTGCTCCGGACCGAGCGGCTCAGCCAGCTCGATCTCAGCCGCCACGAATTCCTCCGCGCCTGAAACTTCTTTGTCGTCCGCCATATTGGAAATTCGTTAGCGATTACCGATGTGGATGGCGTGCTTATCGACGGCGAGCGCGGCTTCCTTGACCGCTTCGCTCAAGGTCGGGTGCGCATGCACGGTGCGGCCGAGGTCTTCGCTGCTTCCGCCGAATTCCATGACCGCGACAATCTCGGCGATGAGCTCCGAGGCCGCATGCGTAAGAATCGCCGCTCCCAGAATGCGATCGGTCTTCGCATCGGCCACAAACTTCACCCAGCCTTCCGCGTCGTCGTTCGCCAGGGCTCGACCATTGGCGCGGAAAGGGAATTTTCCCACGCGCACTTCAAGACCTTTCTCCTTGGCCGCATCTTCCGAAAGACCAACCCCAGCCAGTTCGGGGTTGGTATAGATGATGCCGGGAATGACTTCGTAATTCACGTGCCCGGCTTTGCCCGCGATCATCTCGACGCAGGCGATGCCTTCTTCCTCCGCCTTGTGCGCGAGCATCGGCCCGGCGATGACGTCGCCGATCGCGTAGAGGCCCTCGACGTTGGTGCGAAAAGTCTCATCGACCTTAATCCGCCCACGCTCGTCCATGGCTACGCCAAGCTTGTCGGCGCCGACCCCTTCGGCGAACGCGCGTCGCCCGACCGAGACGAGCACCTTGTCGGCTTCGAATTTCAATTCTTCGCCCGCTTTGGTCGCGGTGGCGACGGCCCCATCGTCGGTGACTTTGACCGCGCCGACTTTGGTCTCGAGGTGAAACGTCATCCCCTGCTTGGCGAGCGCGCGCTGCAATAGGTTCGCCATTTCCAAATCGAATCCGATCGCAATGCGAGGCAGAAATTCCAGCACGGTCACTTCGGAGCCGAGACGACTCCAGACCGAGCCCAGCTCGAGCCCGATGGCACCCCCTCCGATCACGAGAAATTTTTCCGGCGGCTTCTCGAAACAAAGCGCCTCAGTGCTGCTCACGACCGTTTTACCGTCGAACGGCATGCTGGGAAGATTGATCGGCACGCTGCCCGTCGCGATGATGATGTGATCGGCCGCGATTTCGTCAGGCTTACCGTCGTCGGATTGGACCCTTACCTTGCCGGGCTCGGTGATGGTGCCGAGGCCGCGGAAGGTGGTGACCTTGTTCCCCTTCATCAGAGCGCGCACCCCTCCGGTGAGGGTTTTAACCACCTTGTCCTTGCGGGCCAGCATCGTCTTGAGGTCGAGTCCGACCTTGTCGATGACGATGCCGTGTTTGGCCGCTTCCGTTTGCGCGAAGGTGAAATGATCGCTGGAGGCGAGAAGCGCCTTGCTCGGGATGCAGCCGACGTTCAGGCAGGTGCCGCCCAGCTCAGGATCTTTTTCGATGATGGCGGTTTTGAGCCCGAGCTGCGCGGCGCGGATCGCCGCGACGTAGCCGCCCGGGCCGGAACCGATGATAATGACGTCGAATTTATCCATGGTGTGAAAAGTTTGGTCGTGGGGAGTTATTATCTAACTGCGAGGCCCCAGCTTGTCATCCCGATCCGCCGGGGGACCGAGGGATCTCCAAAGCCACGTTCGATATCGCCTTTGTCGAGAACGTGCCGAGCAACCAACCTAAATCCTAATCCTGCTCCTCCCCTTCCCCGAAGATTAAGAGCAAGAGCAGGAGTAGGAAAGAGGGTTGTGCGAGAGCACTTTCTTGAGGCGATACTGGGGATCGCCTGAGAGGTCCCTCGCCGCGCTCCGCCGGCTCGAGATGACAAACAGGTTGCGGCGGCAGCGCCATGCCATCCCCAGTAGCCGGTGGTCGCCGACCCCGGCCACCTTCAACTCGCAATGTGAAAACCCGCCGAGGACCCCGTCCCCGGCTACAGATCGAGCAAGAGCGCGGTCGGATTCTCGATCGCTTCCTTCACCTTGATGAGGAAAGTGACCGCTTCCTTCCCGTCCACGGCGCGATGATCATAGCTGAGAGCCAGATACATCATTGGCCTAACGACGACTTTGCCATCGATGGCCACGGGACGCTGTTGGATGGTGTGCATGCCGAGGATGCCGCTCTGGGGCGGATTCAGAATGGGCGTCCCCATGAGCGAGCCGTAAACGCCACCATTTGAAATGGTGAAAACGCCGCCCTGCAAATCCTCAATCTTGATTTTGCCGTCGCGCGCGCGGGTTGCGAAATCGACGATATCGCGCTCGAGATCGGCAAAGCTTTTCTGGTCCGCATCGCGCACCACCGGGACGACGAGTCCGCGCTCCGTGCCGACGGCCACTCCGATGTCGTAGAAATGATTGAAAATAAAATCGTCCCCTTCGATGCGGCTATTGATCGAAGGGACGGCTTTGAGCGCTTCGACAGTCGCCTTGATGAAAAACGACATGAACCCAAGCTTGATGCCATGATCGGCCTGGAATTTTTCCTGCGCCTTTTTGCGAAAGGCCATGACCTCCGTCATATCGCACTCGTTAAAAGTGGTGAGGATGGCGGCAGTCTGCTGCGCCATCACGAGCTGCGCGGCGATCTTGCGGCGCAACGGCGACATTTTCTTGCGCGTGAAGCGCTCGTCTGTCTCGCCGGCTGGTTCCGCGCCTTTTGTTTTCTGTTCTGCGCGCGGCTTTTCCTGCTCGTCAGTGGCCGGGGCTGATTCGGCCCCATCGCCCTGCTGATGCGCCAGCACATCGCTCTTCGTCACGCGCCCGCCTTTGCCCGTGCCTTTGACCTTTGTGGGATCGATCTTTTCCTCCGTGGTCATCCGCCGCACGGCGGGCGAAAGAACATCGGCGTTAGGCGACCGTTTCTCCTTCTTCCCGGAATTGCTCTCCGATGGAGGGACGACAGCCGCGTCGTCCAAATTTGGAGACTTGGAGGGGACAGAGCCCGTTCCTTCAGCTTTGGCAGACGCTTCTTTGGCCGGCTTGCTGGCCGAGTCATCGATGACGGCGACCACTTCACCGATTTTCACTTCCTGGCCTTCGTCGACCTTGGTTTCGAGCACACCGGCTTTCTCTGCGGTGATCTCGCTGGAAACTTTGTCCGTCTCAAGGGTGAGGAGAGCTTCCCCGGCCTCGACATATTCACCCGATTTCTTATGCCAGACGGAAACGACGCCGCTTTCAATCGATTCACCGACCGGCGGAATTTTAACTTCGATGCTCATGCTGCAGGCAAGTTAAGCCGAAAGGCGCAGCGTGGTCGAAAAGATTTGTTCAGGCACTTTTCCTGATACAGGAACTTCTGAACGCCGTTCTTGTCATAGCTGTTTGAGAGAATACCGCCCCGTTTTCTTTGTCCCTAATTTCTCTACTAGTTCCGCTTCCAAAAGCGGGCGCAGCAAATTCATCGCTCCCTGACGCGAGACGCCGAGCGCTTCCCAGAGCTCGGCTGGAGCCATGCTTCCGTGGTCTCGCAAAAGCTTGAGCAGCTGTTCCTGCTTAGGTCGCAGGACAAGCTTGGCGGGCGTTTTTCCGCGCAATGCCTGCATCCGCATCCACACTCGTTCCAACGTTTGGCGCAGACCTTCGGCACAATATTCCAGCCAGCCGGAAAGATCTCCGCCCGCTCGTCGCACGGCTTCCAATGCTCCGTAGTAGCCGGGGCGGTCTTCCCAGTAGTATTCGTCGACAGCAAAAATGTGATGGCTGTCGAAGCCTCGCCGATAAAGCTCCCACAACGCCAGCGCCCTTCCCGTGCGCCCGTTGCCGTCGGCGAACGGGTGAATGTGTTCAAACTGATAATGGAGAACCGCGGAGCTCAAGACGGGAGAGAGTTCGGCTGCTTGATAGTTCCACCACTCCAATAGTTCAAACATAAGCCCGGAGACATCGGCTGCGGCGGGTGGAAAATGCCGGCCCACTTGCACGGCGATGATCCGATAGCGCCCCGCTTCCCCCTGATCCATCACCCCCGCTGCCAAGAGACGATGCAGGTCAAAGATGTCTTCGTGCCGGATCATCCTTTTGCGAACGTGTTTTTCCACATAGCGCAACCCGTCAAAATAGTTGAGCACTTCGCGACTTGATCGCTTGTCTGCGGCGGCCAGCTCCCGGCCTTCCTCCAAAGCCCGAACCTGCTCAAGGGTCAACGGATTGCCTTCGATAGCCGTGGAGGCGTGACCGTTACGCGAGCGAGTGTCTCTCTGCAGTGCCGGAATCCAGGGAAGCTCGACGCCCGCGCCCTGAATTCGCTCACGCAACGCGGTTACGGCCTCTACCGTAGAAAGCAGGCGCAGACTGATCTGAAATTGCGGCTCGTAAGGCACTGCATGATTAGTAAAGTGTAAGTCAACTTATTAGTCAACCTATGGCGCCTAACTTAATTAGACGATCTTGGTCTCTGCCTAATCGCGGCAAAGCAGTTCGGCTTGATCAGGGCAAAATCGAGCCGAAATCGATTCGATCTGGCAAAGCTTCCGATGGAGAGAGTCGGCCGTGGCCTGCACTCTTGAAACGGGATGCGTGGCTAGCCCATCTCGCCTAACGATTTATCGGTTACCGCAGCCTGCAGGAATTTGCCCCAGCTCAGGTTGTCCTTGCCCGGGACGTTCTCTTTGGCTTTGCGGATGGCCATCTCGGAGACCGCTTCTACGACCCAGTCGAAGTTGGCCTGGCCCACCGATGCGATCTCGGCGTCGGGGGCGGGGTTGCAGAAGTCGATCGCCATCGGCTCGCCGTCGCGGATGGCGAACTCGACCGTGTTCAAGTCGTAGCCCAGATATTGGTTCAGGGTAAGCACGCCTTGCTCGACTTTATCCAGGAGCTCGCGCGGGGCTTTCCAGTCGGTCTGGTAACGCAGATGGTAGGGGTGGCGCGGCTCGTAGTTCATCGCGCGCACGTGTTTCCGGTCGATGCAGTAGCAGCGGAAATACATGTCAAATGTGACCTCTTCCTGCAGCATCATGACCAGCTGCCCAGTCTCGCTGTAGGCACGGAAAAATTCGTCGGCATTATGGAGTTTGTAGACATTTTTCCAGCCGCCGCCGGCGAAGGGTTTGAAGAAGGCGGGCCAGCCGACGTAGGCAAAAATCGAATTCCAATCGAGCGGGTAAGCCAGGTTGCGGAAGGAGCCGTCGTTCGTATCGGGCGGGAGGCTATGCGAGGGCAGCAGGACGGTCTTGGGCACGGAGACGCCGATCTTGGTGGCGAGGGCATTATTGAAAAACTTTTCGTCGGCGCTCCACCAGAATGGGTTATTGACCACGGCGCAGCCGGTGAGCGCTTCGTTCTTGAGCCAGGCGCGGTAGAAAGGCACATCCTGTGAGATGCGGTCGATGACGACGTCGTATCCTCCCGATTCGCCCTGCAGCACTTTGTCGATGCGGACGGGCTCGGCTTTGATGTCGCGCCCTCCGGTTTTGGCGTTGACGCGTTCGATAAACGCAGGTGGGAAACTGTGTTCCTGGCCGTAGAGGATTCCGATTTTTTTCATAAGCGATTTTTTGACCGCGAGTTACGCGGATGACACGGATTTGCAGGAATTTTCCGACGCGGTCAACCTCGACGTGAGCTATTCGTACGACTCTTGCTCCTGTTCCTGCTCGTCATCGCGTCGGCCAGCGTTCGATTACGAGCACGATTAGGAGCAGAAGCAGGAGTCGGAAGAGGCGGCTCGCTTTGGTTGCAGAAGCGATTCTTCTCGCCGATGGAATGCGGCTTTGCATGGACGAACACCACACGTTGACCGGTAACATTCACGCGCATCCCCGCTTCGAGTCGGGGCTGTTGGGGAACCAGCGCGATGTGTTGGTTTATTTGCCGCCCGGTTATCGGCGTAGCCCAGAGCGGCGCTATCCGGTGCTCTACCTGCACGATGGCCAGAATGTGTTCGACGCCGCGACTTCGTATGCCGGCGTGGAATGGGGCGTGGATGAGACGGCGCAGCGACTGATCGAGCAGGAGCTGGTCGAGCCGCTCATCGTCGTGGCCGTGGCGAACACCGGGGAGCAACGCATCCACGAATACGCCCCAACGCGCGGTCTGATTGATTCGAATGCGAAACGCCGCCGCCGCAGCCGAGGTTGGTTGCGCAAGTACGGTCGATTTTTGATCGAGGAATTAAAGCCGGTGATCGATCGCACTTACCGCACGAAACCGGAGGCGGCTTCGACCGGGCTGGGCGGTTCGTCGTTAGGCGGCCTGGCCACGCTCGTGCTCGGGCTTTGGTTTCCGCAATACTTTACCCGGCTGGCGGTCCTCTCGCCTTCCGTTTGGTGGGATGATTGTGTGGTTTGCCGGATGGTGGACGAACTGGAAACGAAACCGCCGCTCAGGATTTGGCTGGATACCGGCACGCATGAGCCGGGCTGGGAACGGGCGCGTGGTCTGCGCGATGCGTTAATCGACCAGGGTTGGCGGCTGGATGGCGATCTCCAATACGCGGAGGTGGCGGGCGGCGATCACAGCGAAGGCGCCTGGGCGGCGCGTTTCGAGGGCGTGTTGCGGTTTCTTTATCCCCGTCCGCCTTGGTCGCGGCGTCTGTGCGTGCCTAGGAATCGGGCATGGGTTCTCGGGTAGGGTGGGCGTCTCGCCCGCCGGTTTCGGCATCTTGCCGAAACGGACTTTGGAAAGTTCGTGAAAGCGGGACGCTTTCACCGGCGGGCGGGACGCCCACCCTACCCGAGAGGCCCCGCTTCACTCAAATTAAAATCGTTAGGCTAAACGGATACTCGCTCGTCCGGTTTCTCTCCAGGCGATCGTTAGGCGCCGTTTTTGTTTTTCGGCTCGGCGAAGTTGCCCAACTTGCGGAATTTGTTGTAGCGCTCCTCGAGTAACTTATCGACCGGCAGGCTGAGCGCGTGTTTCAGGCTGCGGCGCAAGGCTGTCCCGAGATTGGCCGCCGCTACGTCGTGATCCCGATGGGCGCCACCGTCCGGTTCGGGCACCACTTCATCGACCACGCCCAGTCGCATGAGATCGTGCGAGGTGAGCTTGAGCGCTTCGGCTGCTTCCGGCGCGTGTTTGCGATCTTTCCAGAGAATGGCGGAACAGGCTTCCGGGCTAATGACGGAGTAATAGGCGTTCTCCATGATCAGAACGCGATCCGCCACGCCGATGCCGAGCGCACCGCCGGAACCGCCTTCCCCGATGACGCAGGCGATGATCGGGACCCGCAGCGTCATCATTTCACGCAGATTGACCGCGATCGCTTCGGCGATGTGGCGTTCCTCCGAGCCAATGCCCGGATAAGCACCCGGCGTATCGATGAGCGCAATGACGGGAAGCTGAAATTTTTCGCCTAGCCGCATGACGCGGAGCGCCTTGCGATAGCCTTCGGGATACGCGCAGCCGAAATTGCGTTTCACGTTTTCCTTCGTGTCGCGCCCTTTCTGCTGCGAGATGACGACGCAACGCTGGTTGCCTAGCTTGGCCAGGCCGCAGGGCATGGCTTTGTCGTCGCCAAAGAGGCGGTCGCCGTGCAATTCGATCCACTCGGTGAAGCAGCGCGCGATGTAGTCGAGGGAGAAGGGGCGTTGCACGTGGCGCGCGATTTGGACTCTCTGCCAGGCCGTCAGGTTATCGTAAATCTGGCGGCGGGTTTCACGAATTTTCAGTTCCATCGATTCCACCTCGGAATCGAAATCGAGCTCATGCTTGCTGGAATGCGATTTAAGGTCCTGCAGCCGGCGTTGCAATTCCAGAATCGGCTTTTCGAAATCGAGTGGTTGGGAATCCATGGACGTCAGGGCTCTATAACCCTAGTGGGTAACGGTGACAGCCGTTCTCGGGTTGACAAGGCTGCTCAGCTCTTCCACGTCCGTCGCCGTCATGCCGAGACCCTGTTCGGGAGGCGGTATATCGAGGATCGGATGGGATTCATCGGGCTGAGAATAGATCACATAACCGGGTGTGGCGAGACGTATCCAGCGGGTGCTATTAAGGAAGCTGGGGCTGCCGATTCCGATCCGTTTCCCATTTTTCCAGGCCATGATTTCGGCTACCCTCGTATTGATCTTGGCCGGAGGATTGGCCGGCAGTTTCTCGTCCAGCAGGTGGTAGCGCTTGAAAAAGAGTTGGTGATCCAGGAGGTAGAGGGACTTGGCCGTGCGCTGGATGAGGATGGTAAATTCCGGACGGGAGATGTGTAGTTTCTGGCCGATCCGCAGCATGGTGCGGCTGAGGTTATTGGTCCGCATGATGAGCTCCGGGGTCGTTTTGAATTTGCTCGCCACCCGGGCCAGCACGTCGCCTGCGCGCACGGTGTATTCCTCTTTCTCCGGGGTGGGATAATCGGAGAGCAGAATGCGAATATTGACGTCGCCGAGCGAATCCTGCGCTTCGCCGACGTGTGGGCCGCTCGGATATTTTTGGATGAAGGCAGTGAGAGCGCCGCGGGCTTCAAGCAGTTTGCCGTCTTTGACCAGCTTCTCGGCGGCCTGAAATTCCGGCAGACCGATATCCGGCGTCGGGATGGGCGTGGCCGAGGAACTCAGCTCGGCGCGCATGACCAACTCCGGCCGAATGAAGATTTTGTAACTAAAGAGCGCCGCCCCGCCGAAAATGATCACGGCGAGGAGGAAGGCGAAGATCCATTTCATTAAACCAGCACAGCGCTGCTTATCCCGTCCAGAAAGATCGGTGGCGGGGGACGCTCAGCGGAGTCGCCTCTCACGCTCTCAGTTTTCGCTTTGCGGGCCGGAGAAAAACCGGTTCCAAAAGCGATAACGCGAACCTTCCGTTTCATTCGTCCAGGTGAAATGGCAATCCTGGCAAAAGAATTCCTTGGGAAAAAGTTTGAGGGCAAAAAGGATGCCGGCCAGCGCGGGGGTGAGGAATTTGCGAGTCAGTTGCGGATACTCGAGACGGGGCGAGTTGCACTGCGGGCAGCGGAGCGCGCCGATGTCGGGATCGGCCGCTTCCCACTCCACCAGGAGCGCCTGGGCGCGGGAGAAGTCGTCTTCCTGCACCATGACTTTGGCGTTGGCCTGCGGCTTCGACATGAAGGCGAAGGTCTGGAGGTTGGCTTCGTTATGAATATCGGCCTTGAGCCCGGCCTCCTGAAATTTCTCTTTCAGTCGTTTGGCTTTGGCCGGCTCGTTGTAGGTCGCAATCGTCACCATAAAATGCCCGCGTTCGTTGGGCGTGCCTGATCAAACATCAACTAGCGCCCGAGCGCAAGACTGGCGGGTGGGAACCATTGGTAAAGGATAAAATAAACGAGCACGCCGGTGACCGAAACGTAGAGCCAAATCGGCATAGTCCAGCGGGCGATGCGCCGATGTTTATCCCAGCGCCGGCGGAAGACCGGCACCAGCGTGGCGATGACCAGCGGGAGGGTGACGAAGGCGAGGAGGACATGAGTGAAAAGCATCGGGAAATAAAACCAGGCAATGAGCCCGGTGTAGCCCGACGATTTTTCGCCCGCGTGGGCGTGATAGACGAGGTAGCCGGTGAGAAAGAGCGCCGAGGAAAGCAGCGCCGTGATCATGCAGGCAATATGCTGGCGCCAAAACCCGCGCCGGATGAACCACCAGCCTAACGAAATGAAGACGGTGCTGATGGCGTTGAAGGTGGCGTTGGTCGCCGGCAGGTCTGCGATGGTCACGGTGTGATGAAGTAGAGCGTTGAAGCGGTCGACGCGCGCGCTCGATCTCTGTTTTATCGCTTCAACTCTGTATCTCTTCAACGATCATAACCCCATGCCCGTCTCTACGCTCGAAGAGCCGCCGCCCAGACCGCGCTTGCACCGGGGGCGCATCCGGCTTCCCGCCCGTGTCCGTTTGCTTGCCTGGTTAGTCAGGCTGAGCCTCGTTCTTCTGGTGGTCGGCTTGGCCATGGGCGGCTGGTATCTGGCCCGGAAGGGTTTTAGCCGCAGTTGGCGCGAGAAGGTGGTCGCGGAACTGCACAAACGCGGGGTGGAAGCTTCCGTGCGTCGCCTCACGCTCGATCCTTTTCGCGGCCTGATTGCGCGTGATGTGCGCATTTACGATTACCAGGATCGCAGCCGCACGCTCGCGGTGGTGAGCGAGATTTCGCTCGATATCAATTATGCGGCGCTGCTCCATCATCAGCCTTTTCTGAACGCGCTCGATATTCGCAACGGCGATCTCACCGTCCCGCTGCCAAAAATGGCGGGTCAGGTCTCGTCGGCGGAGCTCAAACGTTTTCGCGCCCACATTTATTTCCCACCGGAACGCATCGAAGTGAGCCAGGCCGAAGGCATTTTTTGCGGGATCCGCATTTCGGCCTCAGGCCAGCTGATCAAACGCGCGGGCTACCAACCTTCCAAACCGGATTCGGCGGAGGACGCGGCGGCTCGGCTCCGTTTAGTCCAGACGCTCGTGACGGTGCTGCAGCGTTTTCAATATCCCGAGAGCGCGCCGGAGTTGCAGGTGAAATTTAGCGGCGACCTCTCGCAACTGGAAGACGCCCACGTGGAAGCGACCCTGCGGGGAAGCCGGATTGTGCGCGATGCCTATGAAGCGCGGAATTTTTACCTGGCCGCGGAATGGAGGGATCACACGTGCAGCATTCCCCAGCTGGAATGGCACGATGCGACAGGACGCTTTACCGGGACGGCGAGCTGGAGCCGGGTTAACGGGCGCGCCAGTTTCCAAGCGCGCAGCAGCCTCGCTTTAAAGCCATTGTTAGGCAGTTTTGGCTTCGGCCCGCTTTTGCAGGATCTCGACTTTCATTCGCCTCCGCAGATCGAAACGTCCGGCTTCGCCACGATCGGCGCGGCGCAGAAGGCTCTTTCGGTCACGGGAAAATTCGCGGTCGACAAATTTGCCTACCACCAGATCGAGTTCGAGGGCGCGAATTTCGATTTCGCCTGGGACGGATCGCGCACCATGCTGCGTGATATCCGGTTGCGCAGTCGCAACGGGCAACTCAGCGCTGATCTGCTCGACGCGCCCGGCGACTTTCGACTCAACCTCGACAGCTCGCTCGTCCCGAGCGTGTTTGAGCCGATCCTGCCCGAAAAGTTTCGGCCTTTTCTGCGGCAATGGGGCTGGCAACGTTACCCGAACATTCGCCTCAACCTCCAGGGTGCCGGCCGCGATCCCGCGACTTGGAAAGGGGATGGTTCCCTTGCGCTCGGACGCACCCGTTTTCGCGGCGTCTGGATGAATAGCGCCACGGCCGACCTGAAGTTCGGCGAAGGCGAGTTTGCGCTCGAAAACTTTCGCGTGACTCGCGACGAAGGCAGCGGGACCGGCTCTGTCAGTTACAACTTCGCCCAGCGCCAGATCCGCCTCACCAATGTCGAGACGAGCCTGAAGCCGAGCGACGCCATCATCTGGATCGAACCGCGTTTTTGGGAGCATGTGGTGCCCTACCGTTTTCACGGCACCCCGCACGTAAACGCGAACGGGATCGTCCAGTTGGGCCGGGGCACGCTGACGCATCTGACGATCGACGTCTCTGCGCTGGACGGAATGGATTACACCTTTATCGATAAAGTCCTTCCCTTCGACCGCATCGCCGGTCAGCTCCTTTTCACCGACGATCGGCTCCAGATTTTTGGCCTCAACGGCATCTTGTTCTCGGGTGAAATGCGGGGAAACGCCGACATCTCGTTAACCAAAAACAACCGTGGCTACACGGCCAAGATCGAAGCGGAGAAGGTCGATTTTCCGAAGCTGACCGACCTCTATTTCAAATATAAAACTTCGGAGGGGAAGCTGGGCGGCTCCTTCGATTTCTCGGGGAACGGCAGCAACTCCGCGGCTCTGCAGGGAGAGGGGCGGGTGAAGGTGACGGACGGCAACGTCTTTGCCATCCCGGTTTTCGGTCCACTCTCCGAACTCGTGAGCAAGATCTTCTCTGGCGCAGGCTACAGCGTGGCGCACGAAGCGTCCGCGCCGTTCTCGATCAAGGAAGGAGTCATCCACACCGATAAGTTGCGCGTCGCGGGCAAGCTCTTCGCCATGGTCGGCCATGGCGACATCGATTTTCTTCAGAACAAACTCGACTTCGATATTCGCATCGACGCGAAAGGACCGGGCGCAGTCCTGACGCCGCTTTATCAACTTTTCGAATATCACGGCGGCGGCAGCCTAACGAAACCGATCTGGCGACCGAGGCATTTTTGACTTCTGATTGTTGATTGAATGAAGAAGGCGACGCCTAACGACAACGCGCGATCCACGGCGAAAGCAGCCATTAAAAATCAGAAATCAAGAATTCTTCTGGGCTCGCATATGTCGATCGCCGGCGGGATGCATCGGGCGATCGAGCGAGCGCGTTCCATGGGGAGCACGGCCATGCAGATTTTCGTGAAGAATAATATGCAATGGTTTGCCCGGCCGCTGACCGCGCCGGAGATCGGGGCGTTTCTCGATCACCCGCAGCGTGGGGAACTCGGGGCCGTTTTCGCGCATGCTAATTATTTGATAAACCTGGCGGCGACGAATCCGTCGTTTCATCGCAATTCGCTGCGCGCTTTGGCGGAGGAATTGACGCTGGCCGATCAGTTGGAGTTGCCGTTTCTGGTGCTTCATCCCGGCGCGCATCTCGGCGCGGGCGAAGAAGCCGGGCTCGAAAAAGTCGTGAGCTCGATCGATCGCGTCTACGCCAGGATTCCCAAGGTGCGGACGCGTTTGGCGCTGGAGACCACCGCCGGGCAGGGGACGTGCCTTGGTGAGAAATTCGAGCACCTTGCCTGGGTCATGGCTAATGTGCGCGAGCCGGAGCGGCTCTGCGTTTGTCTCGACACCGCGCACGTCTTCGCGGCGGGTTACGACCTAACGAGTGAAGCTGGCACACGGAAAACCTTGCGCGAATTCGATCGCGTCGTTGGGTTGCAGCATCTAGCCGCCCTTCACCTGAACGATTCCAAGACCGCGCGCGGCTCGCAGGTCGATCGTCACGAGCACATCGGCCAGGGCCAGATCGGGCCGGCCGCGTTCCGGGTCATCATGCGCGATCGTCGTTTGCGCAAAATCCCTAAGGTTTTGGAAACACCCAAGGGCAAGGACCTGCAAGAAGATGTCGAGAACATGAAGACGCTGCGCGCGTTGTAGACGTTTCGCTCTGCGCCGTAACGGATGCGAAGTAACGGCCGGGCTTTCAAACGCGGGGTAAAGGACCGCTCGGGGAGTGAGTATGCTCACCACCCGCAGGCCCGCGTCTCCCCAGAGGGAGACGTCTACAAGTCGGCTCCGGACGCGGCGCTATTTGATGAAACGAATCGTTAGGGGATAACGATACAACTCGCCGTCACTCGCTTTGATCGAGGCGATGATGACGAAGACAATGTTCAAGACCCAAAGCAAAACCAGAATCGGGATGCCGATGAGGACGAAGCAGAGGATGAACGCGACCACATCGTAGATCAGCATCGAGAGCTGGAAGTTAAGCGATTCCTTGCCGTGCGCGTCGATCTCGGCGCCGTCGGCTCGTTTCATAACCCAAACGATGAGCGGTCCGAAGATGTGGCCGAGAAAATGAAAAAAGATGCCGAGCAACGCGCTGGCGTGACAGAGCACGCACCAGGTGCGGGTGTTGGACGACGTCGCCTCCGGAGAAGATGGGATCGTTTCCATGCCCTTATTCTTTCACACGTTCGATGTGCGCGCCAAGCTCGCTCAGCTTTTCGTCGAGATGCTCGTAGCCGCGATCGATGTGATAAACGCGGTGCACTTCCGTGGTCCCTTCCGCTTTGAGGCCGGCTAGCACGAGCGCGGCAGAAGCGCGCAGATCGCTTGCCATGACAGGCGCGCCTAACAATTGTTCGACCCCTTGGATGATGGCGGTCGCGCCTTCGATCTGCACTTGCGCGCCCATCCGTTTGAGCTCGGCGATGTGCATGTAGCGCTGCGGAAAAATATTCTCGGTCACCACGCTGATGCCTTCGGTGGTGGAAAGGAGCGCACACATTTGCGCCTGCATGTCGGTGGGAAATCCCGGATACGGTTCCGTGACCAGCTCCAGCGGTTTGGTCGCGCCGTTCTGCGAAACCGAGATCGAATTTTTGCCGATCTCGACCTTAAAGCCCGACTCCGAAAGAGCCGTGGTGACCGCGGTGACGTGATCGGGCTGGACTCGATTCAAGGTGACGCCCTGGCCGCAGATCGCGCCCGCCACCAGGAAAGTGCCGGTTTCGATGCGATCGGGAATGATGTCGTGTTCAGCGCCGTGCAACTCTTTCACGCCTTCGATGATGATGCGTCGCGTGCCGGCGCCTTCGATCTTGGCGCCCATTTTGTTAAGGAAATCGGCGAGGTCACAGACTTCGGGCTCGGCTGCGGCGCCCTCAATGACCGTAGTGCCTTCGGCCAGCACGGCGGCCATCATGACATTGTCCGTCCCGAGCACGGTGGGTCCGAATTTACCGCGCAAATTAATCACGGCGCCCTTCAATTTCGGGGCGAAAACCTTGACGTTGCCATTCTCCACCCGGACGGCGGCGCCGAGTGCTTCGAAGCCTTTGAGATGGAGATCGATGGGGCGATCGCCGATGATGCAGCCCCCCGGGAGCGACACGGTCGCTTCATTACATCGGCCTAATAATGGCCCGAGAACGCAGACGGAGGCGCGCATTTTGCGGACGATTTCGTAGGGCGCGATCGATTCGACCTTTTCGGCGCGAACGGTCACGGTGCCGCTGGCTCGTTCCACTTCGGCGCCCAGATGCATCAGGATCTGGAGCATGTAATTCGTGTCGCTCAGATCGGGCACACGATGGAGGACGCAGGGTTCGCGGGTGAGGAGACTGGCGGCGATGATGGGGAGCGCGGAATTTTTCGAGCCGCTGATTTTGATGGAGCCGGAGAGCGGGTGACCGCCGTGAACGAGAATCTTATCCATGCTTGGCGAAGAGGAACCTGAGGGTCCCTGCATAATCCTTTTTCGCGATGATGTCGTGGTAATTTTCCTCAGCCAGAACCGCGTTAAGTGCCTCGGCCTGGTCGCGTCCAATCTCAAGAGCGAGCGTGCCGCCGGGTTCGAGGTGGGCCGGCGCGCGGGCGATCAGTTCGCGAATCAGCTCGTCGCCGCGAGCGCCGCCGTAGAGCGCGACTGCCGGATCGTGCCGCACTTCCGGGGCCAGTTGAGCCACCTCGCCCGCCGCAACGTAGGGAAGGTTAGCGGCGATGAGGTGGAAGGTCCCTGTGACTGGATCGAGCAAGTGCCCGGTCCAAAAGTGAAGTCGGTCCATGAGCTGGAGGCGAGCGGTGTTTTCGCGCGCCAGCGTAAGCGCCTCTTCCGAGAGATCGACCGCGTGAATCTCGGCCTGCGGAAAGCGCGCAGCGAGTGAAAGCGCAATGACCCCGCTGCCCGTACCCACATCGAGAAAGCGCGGCTGTTTCGGCCAGGGAAGGTCGCAGAGGTACTCGACCAACTGCTCAGTCTCGGGACGAGGAATGAGGGCGCGCTTGTCGGAGACGAAAACGTGGTTGGCGAATTCCACTGTGCCAAGAAGATGCTGCAAAGGTTCACCACGACCGCGGCGCCGCACCAGATCGCGTAGCGGGACGAGCTCGGGTTCGGAGAGCGGGCGCTCGAACTCAAGATAAAGCTCGATCCGCTTTTTGCCTAACGAATGAGCCAGGAGATGCTCGGCGCTGAGGCGCGGGCTTTCGATCGCGCGCTTTTCAAAATACGCGGTGGTGGAGTGAAGAACTTCCAGGACCGTCATGATTGTTTGTTTACCGCAGAGGACGCAAAGAGCGCAGAGGAAAACTTAATCAAACGCTCTTTCTCTGCGCTCTTTGCGTCCTCTGCGGTAAATTGAATCGGACGCGCTCCACGCCGTTAGGCCAGCGCGGATTCTTTGAGGCGCTCTTCAAGGTCGGCATGCTGCAGCGCGGTCAGCATTTCGTTCAGATCGCCCTCCATCATGCGGTCGAGATTGTAGAGCGTGAGCCCGATGCGGTGATCGGTGATCCGGTTCTGCGGAAAATTATAGGTGCGAATTTTTTCCTCGCGGCCGCCGGAACCGATTTGGCTCTTGCGGGTCGCGGAGTACTTGGCCTCTTCTTCGCGTTTTTTGTCTTCGAGTAAACGCGCGCGCAGGATGCTGAGCGCTTTTTCTTTGTTCTTCTGCTGGCTCCGTCCGTCCTGACAACGCACGATGCGACCGGTCGGGATGTACATGACTTGCACGGCAGAGTCGGTCGTGTTCACGCCTTGGCCGCCAGGCCCGCCCGCCCGGCAAACTTCGATGCGCAGATCTTCCGGCTTCAGTTCGAGATCGACTTCCTCCGCTTCCGGCAAGACCGCGACCGTCGCAGTGGAAGTGTGGATACGACCTTGTGCTTCGGTCGCCGGGACGCGCTGCACGCGGTGGACGCCGCTTTCGTAACGCAGTTTGCGAAAAACCGAATCGCCCGAGACTTGGAAAATCGTTTCCTTCAAGCCACCCAATTCGGACGGGCTCGTTTCGAGCTCATCGATCTTGAGCCCGGCGTTTTCCGCGTAGCGGCAATACATGCGATACAGATCGGCCGCGAAGATGGCCGCTTCGCTCCCGCCGGTCCCGGCGCGAATCTCGACAATGGCATCGCGCTCATCCGCTTCATCCGGCGGAAGGAGCGCGAACTGCACCTCGAACTCCAGGGCAGCGACACGTTTTTCCAGGGACGGAATTTCCTCCTGAGCCATCTGGGCCAAGTCGACGTCATCCGAGCCGGCCAGCTCGCGATTGTCCTCCAACTGCTGCTGGGTGTTCTGCAGTTCCTCCCATTTTGCGAGTAGATCTTTCGTCCCGGCATGCTCGCGCATGGTCGCGCTGGCTCGCTTGCGATCGTCGAAAAGATGCGGATCGGCGATCTCGCTTTCCAGTTGCTGGAAGCGTTCTCGTTTACGCGCGATGAGGGATTGAAAGTCCATGACTGTAGCCGCGCTTACGGACCGCGGAGAGCCGGGGTCGGCGACCACCGGTTACAGAGTGAAGGCAGCTAAGCTTTCTTGGCTACGCCGGCGCGGGTCGCCTTGGTGCTGCCGTAGCGGCGGGCAAATTTCTCGACCCGGCCCGCCGTATCGACAAACTTCTGTTCGCCGGTGAAAAACGGATGACAAGCGGCGCAGATGCCGATCTTAATGTCCTGGCGAGTCGAACGGGTATGGTAGACCGCTCCGCAGGCGCAGCTAATCTCCGTCTCAACGTAGTCAGGGTGAATGTCCGATTTCATATTGGAAAAGAGTCGGCAAAGTAACCGCGAAAACCGCATGTCGCAAGTAGGGAAACCAGAAGATCCGTTGCTCGCCGCCTGGGACGAAACGCGGCACCGCCGCGGGAAGGCCGCGGCGATGTTCGATCCGCCCCGCGGGGAGGTCTGCCGTTTCGTCGACGTGGAAGAGCTCAGCCGGCAGTACGAAAGCTCGATTCTGCAGGAGTTGGCCGCGGGCGAAATTCTGGCGCTTCAGATCGGCAATCATATGCATTGGCCAGCCGTCTTCCTGGCTTGTCTGCGCCGGGGCGTCGTGGTTCTCCCTCTCGAACGCACCATGAGCGAGCTCGAGCGTGCCTCCGCCTTGCGCGCCTGCCACGCGGCTGCTCTCATCACGGGCGTCGACGGTGGCGTCGAGCGATTGGAAAATGCCGAGCCGGTCGATTGGAACGGCCGCCCGCCGGTTCTACTCAAGCTCACCTCGGGAACCACCGCCGCGCCGCGTGCAGTCCGGTTCCGCAGCAGTCAGCTCCTGGCCGATGCCGTGCAAATCTGCGACACCATGGGAATTTCCGAGACGGATCTCAATTTCGCGGTTATCCCGCTCTCGCATTCCTACGGCTTCAGCAATCTGATCACGCCGCTGTTGGTTCGCGGGGTGTCGATGGCGATCAGTCACGATCGCCTGCCGCGCGCAGTCCTCGACGATTTGGCGCGGACGGAAGCCACCGTCTTCCCGGGGATGCCGTTGTTTTACCAAGCCTTTAACGAAATGACGGAAGTGCCGGACCTCCCGACATTGCGACTCTGCATCTCGGCCGGCGCTCCTCTCAGCCAGCGCGTCGCGCAGAAGTTTCGAGAGAAGTTTGGCCAGCCCATTCATTCATTTTACGGAGCCTCGGAATGCGGCGGGATTTGCTACGACCGCACTGCCTCCGCGGAGGGCGAAGGCTTCGTGGGGCCGGCGCTGGCAGGAGTGGAACTGGAGCCGCTGCAGGCCGGCGCGTCGTCGCAAATTCGCGTGCGGAGCGCGGCGGTGGGCGATGGCTATTTTCCCGAACCGGATGAGGAGAAGCTAGGGCGCGGATGTTTTCGGCCCGACGATCTGGTTCTCTTGAGCGATGAAGGCGTCCGAATCGTGGGCCGACTTTCGGATGTGATCAATGTCGCGGGAAAGAAAGTGAATCCCGCCGAAGTCGAAGCTCATTTATTGAGCCATGCAGACGTCCGGCAGGCGATTGTTTTCGGGCGAGCGTCAACGGTGCGAAACCAGGAAGTGGTCGCATGCGTGGTCGCTCGCGATGGAGCTGCTGAAGCGGAGCTGCTGGAGTTCTGCCGCTCGGGCTTGAGCGGATGGCAGGTGCCGAAGCGGATCTTCCTCCTCGATGCCATTCCGGCCAGCGAGCGAGGGAAAATCAGCCGTCGTGAGCTGGCCAAGCATTTTTCCGCTCCGAATAAGGGGTCGTAATAATTTTCTGCTAGACGCTCACCCGTGCGACCTCTTACGAATAGGAGCTAAACCAACAAAAAACTATGCGAACCATTCTACTTTCCACTCTCGGCTCCATCATCATGCTCGCGGCCTTCTCCGGTTGCTCGACTACGGTCAAAACCGATAACGGCCACGCGGTCACGACCGGCGTGCACACGAACTAATTCTTTTCTGACGCGCGGACTGCCGGCTTGGAATCGGCAGTCCGCCGCCAGGTTTTTCGAGCCTTTGGGACTGGCTCTTGCCACGCGTTCTGGTTCTTGCACGCGAAAATGTTTGCTTTTACGGGGGAAAGATAATTTCTAGGACGAGCGACCACGAGTCAGTTCCGTTTGGTTCGGCTCCTGCTCATCGTCCTGCGAAGTGAATAACCTCAGCGCCAATACTCCCGCACCAGCCGACCACGGCTGCGAAGTTCTCATTCTGGCGCCAGACGGGAAGCTGGCGGTCGATATCATCTCTGCCTTGGATGAAGCCGCTCCCGGAACGAAGGCCGTTGTGGCCAGCTCGTTAGGCGAAGCGCAGCAGCTGGTGGTCGATCAAAAGCCGAGCCTTTTCGTACTCGACGTCGACGCCACCTACGATCTGGCCCAGGAATTCCTCTACGACCTGCGCACGAGTCATCCACACGCTCGCGCCATTATCCTCACCGCCACGCATTTTAGCGCGCAGCGCGATCAGGTCTCAGGCCTGGGCGCTATTCATTTTCTCGAAAAGCCTTTCCCGCGGGCCGACTTCATCACGCTGGTCGAGGCGCTGCTGGCGCGGAGTGAGAAGCCGGAAGCGGCGCGTTTCCAAGGCACCTTGAGCGATCTCCACATCGCCGACATCATCCAGATCAAGTGCATCAGCGGGGCGACGTCCATGCTGGAGTTCACCGGACCACAGGGCGAAAAGGCACGGGTTTATTTCGAAAATGGGCAAGTGCGTCATGCCACCACGCCGGGCCAGGAAGGGCGAGCTGCCTTCAATGAAATCGTCGGGTGGAAAGGCGGCATGATCTCCGAAGTGCCGGTCCCGCGCGATACGCCCAGGTCGATCGAACTCGATTGGCAGGTGCTGCTCATGGAAGCCGTGCGCAAAATTGACGAGACCCAAGAGGCCAGGGAATCCTCCGGCGACGCTGCTTCGGTGCCGCAGAAGGTTCGCACCGTTCTGGTCATCGACGACAGCGCCATGCTTCTCAGCTTTGTGCAGGAAATCCTCGAGGAACATCATTTCAAAGTCCTCACCGCCGACACCGCGAAGGAGGGCCTCACGATGAGCCACAGCGCGGCCCCCGATCTCATCCTGCTCGATTTTATTCTGCCCGACATGAAGGGGGACGAAGTTTGTCGCCAGCTCATGAAGAGCCCGGCCACGAGCAAGATTCCCGTTGTTTACGTCTCCGGGTTTGGTTCCGATTTGCAGGCGGATGATGGCGAAATCCCCAACGTAATTGGCTCGCTCCATAAGCCATTCACCTCGGACATGCTGATTGAAGCGGTCCAAAAGTATTTGCCCGGAGAGAAGGAAGCGGAGCCGCAGCCTCCGGCCGCCGCCGTGACGCCCGCGGTGGCTCCCTTGACCATCGAACAGCCCGGCCCGACCTCAAAAATTTCGGCTGAGCCGGAAGGGAAAGAAACGCCCAACGCCGAGAAAACGGAGACACCGCTCGCCGCGGACGAGTCGGCGACTGACGCGCCGCTCGCTGCTGAAACGCCGCTCCAGAAATCGATTGGCGGCTATGTTGAGCCCATCGAGCAGGTGGAGGTGCCGGAAGAAGCTTTGGTAGAGGAAAAAATGGAAGACATTGCTCCCGACGAGTCCGTCGTCCCGACCGAGCCGATGCCGGTAGACGAGGCAGAAGCGTTAGCACCTGTAAAAGAGGTTGGACCTCAGCCGACTGCTTCTCACGAAGTCAACGAGCCGGTCGCGTCAAACGAGCCTTCTCCGCCGGCTCCACCTCTGATCGCGGCGGAACCCGAAACGCCGGAGGCCTTGTTGGAACCCGAACCAGCGATGACCGCACCTGCCAGCGCGGCGCCGACCGCCAACGCACCGACCCCGGATTCCGCGGGAAAACCGGCTGCCGGAGCTTATTTTTGCGGGGATTCCAGCTTCTTTTCTCTGCACTGGGCGCTGCAGACGATTGCCCGAGAAAAGCTCACCGGTGTGCTGCGCGCTTTTTGGACGCAAGACGCGATCGATCTCTTTGCGCAGGACGGCCGCGTCGTCATGGTGACGACCCGCAATCCCGTCCTTTACTGCGAAGAATCGCCCGTCACGCTCCTCAACATCGATGCCGAACGCATCGAAGCCGCTCGGGCACGGCAAGGCAAAGATGGTTGTCCGATTTTCATCACTCTGGCGCAGGAAGGTTTGATTCTGCGGGAGCCCGGGATGCAACTTGTACAGCACTACGGTCATAAGCTATTCTCGCAGCTCTGGACCGATCGCGTTCGCTTCACCTTCGAGCAGGTAACATTACCCAGCTACTGCCAGGGGGTACACGCGTCCGAGGAGCGCATCGATCAGTGGGCCCTCAGCACCCTGCGCTTTGTGCTCTACGAGAAGCTGACCAAACAGGCGATGCCCGACACTTCGTCGGTGCCCGCTTACACGCGCGACGGGATTGAGCGCGTGCAGGAGTTGCGTCTCACGGTGGCGGAAGCGCAATTCGCCTCGCAGTTTAATGGCATCCGGCCCATCGCGCAGATCTCAAAGAATCTGAAGCTCGATATCAAGTTCGCCCGGCTCACTTTGTTCCGGTTTCTCGCGCTCGAGGTCGTGGAATGCTGGCCCGGGGAAATGACGCCGAAAGCCGAAACACGTTCCGGTCTGCGCGGAATGTTTGGTCGTTAGGCGACTCTCTTTCGGCGCGGCTTCGCGCGCTGAGCATGTTTTCTGCTGAAGCGGGTGCCTGGCTCTTTGTACTCTTTTGATCTGTTCTGGGGAGAACATGATGGGCGTCGCAGTCTTCGATTGCGGCGCCCACTCAATTTTCGCTTTAGTCCTTGGACCCCTGGGGACTTGGGAAGCGCAACGGCGGCTGTCCCACCCGTTGCCCTCTCCCTTTTCCGTTAGGGGAGGGAATAGCCCCCAATTACGGCCCTTGAAGCAAGATGGCTTGCCGATCGGGCGCGTTTTGCTAAGAGGCGATCGTTATGCCCACAGAACAACATTTCTCGCTGTCTAAACTCGATAGAATTGGCCGGCGCGGTCAAAAAGCGAACGTCTTTTCTCGGCAACGCTCTCGCATTTGGAAGCTGACCGTGCTCTCCGCTCTCCTGGAGAGGCTGGTCAATCTCATCCCACAATTGCTCACTGCCGGACTCATCCTGCTGATCGGGTGGGGCGTAGCGACCGCCTTCGCGCGCGCCCTCCACGGCACGCTCGTGCAGGAAGATTTCGGACGAGCCGGGCTTGTCGCCCGCTCCGTGCGCTCGGCTATTTTGGTGGTGACCTGCGCGATCGCCTTGGTCGAGCTGCGGGTGGCGGTGACGCTTGTGACCGGCGCGTTCCTGATTGCGTTTGGCGCGCTCGCGCTCGGGCTCGTGCTGGCCTTCGGTTTGGGCAGCCGAGACGCGGTCGAGAAGATGTGGGAAGGACGCGCTCGGCAGATCAGGGAGCGCGAAAACGCAGCGACCGAGCCAGGGGATAAATAAAGATAGAGGAGCCGTTGTATCGGTTGGCGCCAGCGCAGCGCGGTGCCCGTTTCAGCAGCGGCGCGTTGGAAAGCCCGGCCGTTGCCTCGCATCTGTTACGGGGCAGATGCGAAACGTCTACATTTCCGCGTCGGAGATTACCGTGAGACTTGAGCGCTAGTTCGCGCGATCGAATTCCACGGGTCGCCAGGAGCCGCCACTTCTGTTGTAGGCAATTTTCACTTTGTAAAACTGTTGCCCGGCTGGCGTTTTCCCCTGCCTGTAGAGCTCTCTTTTTTCGGGTGAAATCCAGCCGACCAGGCCACCGGTAATCGTTCCGCCAGGTCCGGGATTGAACTCGGCGCGGATTTCGACCAGAACGTTACAGTTCGTTTTCGAGGGAGAAATTTTTTCGATCCTGAAGGTATTGAACTTCAGAACTTCAACGGCTGCACTCCCGCCGGGACACTCCGGGCAGTCTTTCTTCTCGCCATTCGTCGGGACTGCCTTAGTGGCGCGGAGAAAGGCCACGCAGTCTTCGCCAATTTGGTCTGGATCCGGGGCAACCTCGGATTCCGCGGCCTCGTCCTCCGAATCTTTATCGGACGGCTCTTGCGCGAGGGAGGGTTGAGCCGATTTCGCGGGACTATTTGCCTCCAAGGGATCGGAGCAGGATACTGCAAGTAAACTGAGCGTAGCGACAGCGAGTGCGGGTAAGGTTCTCATGAATGCGGTGACACTCTGGCGGCCCGAGTTAGCGCATTCCGCTATCGCCGGTCCATTGGACGCTGGCCATCTTATCGGCGGAGACGTCGACTTCAAACTGCCAGTGGCCGATCGAGACTCCAGTATCTTCCCGATAAACGATGTAATGACCCGCGGGCAACATGACTCGGAAATGGCCCGTCGCGTCGGTGGTGAAGGCGGCCACTTTTTCATCTCCCTTCTTGACCACAAAAGCCGTATCCGCCACCGGTGCCTGGTTGGACTCGCCCTTCCTGATCGGTCCCGGGCGAGCGGGCGAGACAGTGATGACTCCCTCGACACCCGAGTCACCAGCGGACGTTATTTCCGGCATGGAAAAAATTAGCAAAACGCTCGCAAGAATCCCGCTCCAGCGGCGGAGGCATCGATTTTTCATATCGTAGCTTCGCTCGCCTAACGTGGGGTCGCCAATCACAATACCCGCTAAACGAAGTGCAGTGGGCTCGCGGGCCGGTCTTACGAATGTTCGACCAGCCCAGCGAGCCCCCGTGCTTTCGGCTCTTGGAGCCTCGTGTTTGATTTAGAGAGCGCGACCGGACTTTGACTTCACCAAGCCGATATCAGCGCTGTTTATAGTGCCGTCGTTGGTCACGTCCTGACGGAAATTGGAGCCGGTCACCGGAGATCCCGACTGCGATTTCGTCTGACCAATGTCCGCGGAGTTCACCTGTCCATCGTTGGTCGTATCACCGATGAGGAATCCGACGTCGACCGATGCTGAGGGCAGCGCGCCACCGCTCGTGCCCATGACGTTGCTCGCAGTCACGGTAACGGTCTGCTGATCGGTCACGCCACTGAGCGGGATCCGCATTTCGTTGCCGCTAAAGGTCGGCGGACCGGCGGTCCCGCTACCAGACATGCTGGCGGTGCCGGACACGACAGGGACATCAAAGGTCAGCACGATCAGATAATCGCCCGCACCATTACGATCTTCCACGCTCGGCGTGCCGGTGAGCGGGAGATTAATATCGAATGTCCCTGCTGGATTGCTCAGCCTAGACGAG
This sequence comes from Chthoniobacterales bacterium, assembly GCA_965218705.1. GTDB lineage: Bacteria > Verrucomicrobiota > Verrucomicrobiia > Chthoniobacterales > UBA10450 > Palsa-1392. The sequence continues at coordinate 3,892,032 of OZ244652.1, read as the reverse complement.
GCAGATACCAAGGTCGGAACCGTCACTGCCGGACAGGGGCCCGGGCCCGGATTGTCGTCAATGAAACCTGAGATGGTGCCACTGAACATCGACGAGTTGGTCGAGCCGGTCGCCGTATTGACGACAATGACGAAGTTCGACATCGGCGCCACGGTGAACGAATACGATCCAGTGCCTACCGTAGTTCCCAGACCTGAAATTCCGCTATCTCCCAGGTAATTCGTGCACATATTTCCCGTCGGATCGCCTTGCACGATGGGCGGGTTGTAGCTGCCTTGATACGCTGCACTCTGGATATCACCTCCGCCACCCAGGGCCGCGTTAATGGTCGCGGTAAAGCAACGCGCTGCGCCGCTTGTGTTAGTGAAAGTGAATGTCTTGTAGTTACGAGTACCCGCTGAGTTAATCGGGCCAGGGCAGTTCTTACCAGAGCAGGTGCTCGGAACACCGTCGCGGCCCAGACGGTCCGGCTGGGACGCGTCGCTGGTCGTGATCGACGTTGTAGCAATGGTCTGATTAGCTCCGCCGGAGCAGGTCGGGACGCTGTAAGTGAGCGTCTTCGATCCACTGGCATAGTTGAGATTCAACGACAGATCGATGTTTGTGCCGCAAACAAAACTGTTGGAGGTCACCAGCTGGAAGGGCACGCTATTATTACTGCTCGCGTCGATGACCAGGTCGGGATAGTTGGAGCTGCCGTTAACCACCGTCACATTCGGGGTCGAGGTGGTGAGTGTGGCCGAGATCGCCGATTCGGTGGCGCAGCCGTTATTCTTGATGTTGGCGTTGACGTAGAAGCACTCATTGCGGTTGACGATGCCGTTCCCGTTTCCAGTCGATGAGTCGTCGATGGTGAAGCCGTTAGCGTCGATCTTCGAGCTGCCCGACATGGTGAAGTTTTGCGTCGTGGTGGCATTCACGTTCACGCTCAAAGGCGCGGACGACGGAGTCGCCACGGTGCAGTTACGAGCGGCATCTGTCGCTACCGCTGTGTAGCCACCCGCAGGGACTAACACGGAATAGACACCGGCAGCGTTGGTTGCCGCTGCGTAACCATTATCGAGCGTCACCACCACTCCGGAAATCGGTGCACCCGTTTCTGCGGAGGTGACCGTGCCGGTGAGAGTTCCGTAGGCGGCAGCGTCCGCGCAGGAAGGGAATCGGTAGGAGGCGATGCGCGTGGACCAGTTGAATGCTCCGGTCGTTTTCAAATACTCGTTCGTGTAGTAGAAGGTGCACTGGTCGATCGGATCAAGGGTCAGCGAGCTATAGTCACCCCAGCGATTGCCGCCGGTCGAATCCTGGGAACCCGCACCAGCCTGCACCTGCACTTCGGCCCCCATCGTGTTGATCGCGTCGGTGGCCAACCGACCGGTCATCCATATCGCCGGATTGATCGTTGAGCTCGACTTGCTGTAGCCGAGCGCAATGTTTCCATCTTTGTCCATCGCGGCGGAGCCCAGCCACCGATAGCTGGTATCCGGGTCGTAAGTGGATTGCTGGAAGATCGTCGGGGTGGCGGTCGAGTTGCCATTGTTGCGAAATTCATACCAGCGGATGGCGTCATGGGTCGTGGTGAGGGGAGCCACACCGCGGACGGGGATGTTGACGACGAGGGATTCCTGGGGACTAGCCTCAGTGCCGTTGTTGCGGTAAGCCAGGCGGTACATGAAATGGGCCTTGATGTTATCAAGGCCGGCACTATTGGCTTGCCCGAGCTGCGGAACGCAAGCGCGCCCGCTGCTCGCACAATAGGCAGTCGAATAGGTCGTGTTCGTAATGGTCGACTCGGTCAGCGTAATCGTGGGGTTGGTTCCCCACGTCACCGCGACTCGAGTGGAAGCAGTCTTAGTCAGGTCGGTTGGATGAGGCCCCAGCACGAATGAGGCTTCGCCCGCCGGCGGCGGAGTCAAGCTATCGAGATCCGCCGGCAGGAATCCGTATTGCTGGCTGCCTCCGTAAGGGGTGAGATTCGCACTCTGCATGCGGGCGGGCTGACCTAAGATCATTTTCTCCCGCTCGAAGACATAAATGCGACCAAAGAGGTAGGCCGTGCCAGTCGAGTTAAAGACGTGGGCGGACATGTAATAGCCGTCCGGCCAGACGCCGGTGTGTGGATAATCGACGAAGTTCACCGAATCAGTCACAAAGTCGTAGAGGTAGTAGTCTCCCGTCGCATCACCCGTCACCGAAACCGCGAAGCACTGGTGTGAAGCGCTGCCCGTGGGACCGCCCACGACGAACTGCGACAAGACCCAACGACCCGCGAGAATGTCGTAAGAAACAACCGGATCGCCGTCGTTGTGCGAAGCGCAAACCCCGCCGAGTCCCTGGAAGAGGGTGTTACCGGCAGCAGGCCCATACAGGAGCGCGCCGTTCGTTTTATCGAACACCGCGAAGCTGGTGTTGTTCCACTGCACGTATTGGGTGCCGCCCACGCGTCCGTTGACGTCGGGCGGATTGCTCGACGGAGCAAAGCCGGCCAGTCCCACGCCTACACCATCAAAGCTGACCCCCGCTGGAGCCGGCGCCGAGGCAAGCTTGCCCGCCACCGTCTGCCGCGCTACATCGGTCCCGCCCCCTTGGGTGGGTGGCTTCGGCTGCATGGGCTCCGCGTGGTCGTGCCCGGGAGCCTTCTCAGGTCGGATCGGTGTTATCTCGCGCAACGGCCGGGTGCGGATGGGAGCTATACGCCCCATGTCCCGAGGTGCTCGGGCGGAAAGGTCGGTGGCAGCCTGGGCCGCGTTGTTACGAGACGAAATTCCTTGCGCTTTGACCGAGCTAACGGTGGCGCCGCTGTAAGCGAAGAACGCAAGGACCAACCCTAGGAGGCACAGGACAAATCCGAGCAGAGCGCGCGGATTGAAGAAAGCAGACTGACTAACGGAGTTTCTTTTCATGTGTGTGAGCAGATTGCCAATCGGCGTGAGCGAGTTTGGCGACGCGAGGCATATACTACGCCGCGCCATTGGCAAGCCAATTCGCCGACCTACGTGCATTCCCATCCCAGGCACTTGTTCTTTTCATAGGCGCCGCGGAAATCTTACATTTCGGTAATGCCAGACTTTTGGGTAATTTCCAGAAATTCGTCCGTTCAGTTTTGGGTCAGGGGGAAGTGTCAACGATCCGGCGCGTGACCCATTCCATGCATTGCTCGTTAGGATTTCCGGCCTAGGCTGCGGGATGAAATTTCCGACGACCGCGCTTTGCTTGCTCGCTTCCGCCGTTCTACCAGTCTCTCTCATGGCCCAATCGCCCAAAGAAATTGCCGATGCTGAGCTGCCGTCGCTCTTTACCATTTATAAGGATGTGCACCAGCATCCTGAGCTCTCCGGCCAGGAAAAGAACACCTCCGAGCTGGTCGCGAAGGAGCTGAAAGCGGTCGGCTGCGAAGTGACCGATCACCTCGGCAAATACAGCGAGCCCGGTCCGGTCGGCTACGGCGTCGTCGGAGTGATGAAGAACGGCGAAGGCCCGGTCGTCCTCGTCCGCACCGACCTGGATGCCCTTCCCATCACGGAAGAGACCGGGCTGCCCTACGCGAGTAAAGCGATGTCGAAAAACCGGGCGGGCGACGACGTGCACATCATGCATGCCTGCGGGCACGACGTGCATATCGCTACCTTCATCGGGGTGGCCCGGGAAATGGCGAAGCTGAAAGACCAATGGCATGGCACCATCCTCTTTGTCGGTCAGCCGGCCGAGGAAGCCTACGGCGGTGCCAAAGCGCTCCTGGCGGATGGCCTTTATAAGCGTTTCCCGAAACCTGATTACGCCCTCGGATTCCACGATAATTCGCAGCTGGAAACCGGCCACCTCGGAATCACCTCGGGCTACACTTATGCAAACGTCGATTCCGTCGATGTAACAGTGCTGGGAGTGGGTGGCCACGGTGCCTACCCGCACAAGACCAAAGACCCGATCGTATTGGCCGCCGAGATGATCAACCTGTGGCAAACCATTGCCAGCCGACAGAACAACCCGGTCGATCCCATCGTCGTGACCGTTGGTTCGATTCACGGCGGCACCAAGCACAACATCATCCCTAACGAGGTTAAGATGCAGCTAACCGTCCGCACCTATAAGAGTGACGTGCGGGAACGCGTCCTCGCGTCGATCGCACAGATCGCCAAAGGTTGCGCCATCGCGGGCGGCTGGCCCGAGGATAAGATGCCGAAGGTGGAAGTGCTGCAAGGCGAGTTCGTTCCATCCACTTATAACAACCCCGAGCTGACCAAGCGCTTGGTCGGCGTCTGGAAAGAGTCGTTAGGCGAGAAAAACGTCGAAATGGTTGACCCAACCATGGGCGGCGAAGATTTCTCCGAGTACAGCCTGCCGGATCACTCCATCCCAGCCGTCGATTTCCATGTTGGCGCGGTCGCCCCGGAAAAGATCGCCGCTTCTAAAAAGCCCGGCGCCGCTCCGCTCCCCAGCCTGCACTCAAGCAAGTTCGCGCCCGTCCCCGAGCCGACCATCCGCACCGGCGTGATCGCGATGACCAGCGCGGTGCTCGATTTGATGAAGAAATAACGCCTCATCTCGACGACATCGTGGCGCCGCGTTTCGAGTGACGAAACCGAAAAACGCGAATTTGTCGTCGATCGTGATCTCCTCAAGCCAGACCAGGAAAGACTGCCCGCAATCCCGTCGTCGTCATCTCGACCGCGATCGCGAGTAGGATCATGCCCATGATCCGGGTCATGACCGTGCGCATGGTTTCCGAAAGTGCCCGACCGAAGTAGGACGCGAAATAAAGAACCACGAAAAGCATCGCGATCACGACCATGATGATCGCGCCAATCGTAGCGAATTCCTCGAGGCCTCTGGCTTGCCCGGTATAGACGATCGTGGTGGCGATCGTTCCGGGCCCGACGATCATGGGGAAGGCGAGCGGATAAAAGGCCATCGCGTCCAGTTGCGCGAGGCGGTCCTTCTCCGCCTCCGATCCATGATGGGAGGGGACGTTCTTACCGTTCAACATCGACCAGGCGATCTGCGCCAGGACGAGACCGCCGGCGATGCGGAATTCATCGATCGTAATCCCGAAAAAGGTAATCACTCTTTGCCCGGTAAAGAAGATCACCGTGCAAAGGATTGTCGCGTAGATGGCTACTTTGATCGCTAACTGACGCTGCTCGGCGAGCTGCCAATCCGAGGTCAACGAGAGAAAGAGCGGCAGGATCATGAAGGGGTTCATGATGGCAAAGAAGGCACCGAACGACTCGATGATCAGTTCGTGTTCCATCGGCCCGTTGTCCGCTTCGCGCGCACAACATTCAAGCTTTTTGCGTTAACTCGAGTGCGTTCCGGATGTCGCACGCCCGGATTGCCGCCGCGCAGTTTTGCCCTAGCCTGCAGGATGAAATTCCTGCTGCTGCTTCCGCTTTCGTTCGCCCTGCTGCTCGCGCCCAACGTTCACGGGCAAACTGAACCGAAACAAATCGCGGACCAGGAATTACCTTCCCTCGTTAGTCTCTACAAAGATCTCCATGCCCATCCCGAGCTCTCCAGCCAGGAAGAAAAAACCTCCGCCCTTCTCGCGAAGGAGTTGAAAACTGTCGGCTGCGAAGTGACTGAACATGTCGGCAAATATGAAACTCCCGGATTGACCGGCTACGGCGTCGTCGGTGTGATGAAGAACGGCGACGGCCCGACCGTCATGATCCGGAGCGAGATGGACGCGCTCCCGGTCGAGGAAGAAACCGGCTTGCCCTACGCCAGCAAGGAAACGTCCAAGACTCCCGACGGCAAAGACGTCCACGTCATGCACGCTTGCGGGCATGACATCCACATGGCCGTCTTCGTCGGCGCCGCGCGCGCTCTCGCCAAGATGAAAGACCAATGGAAAGGCACCATCGTCTTTGTCGCCCAGCCCGCGGAGGAAACCGGTTCCGGCGCGAAAGCCATGCTCGCCGACGGCCTTTACAAACGATTCCCAAAACCCGATTACGCGCTCGGTTTCCACGATAACGCCGAGGTCGCCGCCGGGAAGCTCGGCTACCGTGCCGGCTACGCCTGCGCCAACGTCGATTCCGTCGATCTCACCGTGCGTGGCATCGGCGGCCACGGCGCCTATCCGCACAAGACGAAAGACCCAGTCGTCCTCGCCGCTTCCATCGTGATGGAATTACAGACCATCGTGAGCCGCGAAAACAACCCGCTCGACCCGATCGTCATCACCGTCGGCTCGATCCACGGCGGCACCAAGCACAACATCATTTCCGACGAAGTGAAGATGCAGCTCACCGTGCGCACTTATAAACCCGACGTGCGCAAATACACGCTCGACGCCATCGCCCGCGTCGCGAAAGGCATGGCCATTGCCGCCGGCTTCCCCGAGGACCGGATGCCGATCGTGAAAGTCTCCGAGACCGATTTCACTCCCTCGATGTATAACAATCCCGAGGTCACCCAGCGCCTCGTGCAGGATTGGAAAGGCATCCTCGGCGCTGACAACGTAGTCGAGCGCGATCCGACCATGGGCGGCGAAGATTTCTCCGAGTTCAGCCTGCCCGATCACTCCATCCCGGCTTGCGACTTCTCGATCGGCGCCGTCGCCCCCGAGAAGATCGCCGCCGCCGAGAAGAGTGGCCAAGCCTTACCGAGCCTGCACTCGAGCAAATTCGCGCCCGTGCCTGAGCCGACGATCAAGACCGGCCTCATTGGCATCACCAGCGCGGTGCTCGATTTAATGAAGAAGTAACTCAAGCCGCGAGCGGGAGATCGTATTTAACCGCAGAGAGCGCAGAGAGGATGAGAATCCCAGTCTTCCCTCTGCGAACTCCGCGTCCTTTGAAAGCCGGCCTTGCCCCGAGACTGCGGGGCTGCGTTACGGGCGATTAAGATTCTCCGCGTTTCCGAGCTCCGGAGCCGGCTATTTGGGTCGCAGCCTTTTCGCACCGTTCGAGCAGCCGGGGCGCCTCTATTTTTTTCGCCCAATCCGCGAAGGCTGGAGTCGGTCCACGCCAGCGGAGTGTTGTCACCGACTTGAAGAGCGGCGCATCGATGCGAAGGGTCGCGAGTTTCTTGAAGAGCAGCGCGAGATCGCGCCGTTCGCCGAGAATGTTTGCCGGAAATTTTTCGATCGGACCGTGCCGGTTCAAAAGCTGGGCGGCGGTCTTGGCGCCGATCCCGGAAATGCCGGGGTAGCCGTCGGCGGCATCGCCCACGAGCGCGAGCAGGTCCGGAATCAGCGGCGGCTCGACCCCGAATTTTTCGCGGATCCCGGCTGCGTCGCGAATCGTTTTGCGGCGGGCGTCGCATTGCACCACGCGCGCCCCGCGCACGCATTGCGCTAGATCCTTATCGGGCGTCCAGATGGCGACCTTCTCGACCTTTTTCTCCTTCGCGGCGAGATACGCCGCCGAAGCGAGCGCATCGTCGGCTTCGAGCTCGATCATCGGCCAGACGACCACGCCCATCGCCGTCAGCGCTTCCTCCAGCGGATGGAATTGCGCGCGCAGCGCGGGCTCGATCCCGGCCCCGGTCTTGTAGTCCGCCCAGAGCCCATTCCGAAACGACTCGATGACGTGATCGGTCGCGACGCCGAGATGCGTCGCGCCGCCCTCGATCAGTTGCAACAAACCCTGCAGGACGCCGACGACCGCGCCGTAAGGGCGGTCCTTGCCTTTGGTGAACCTGCGTAAACCGTAGAAGTGACGGAAGAGTTCGTAAATTCCGTCAACGAGATGGACCGCGTAAAAGCGTTCGCTCATGTGGCTGGAAGCGAGCCGCGCACGCGCGCGGGAAATTGTTTTAAGTAGTGACGTAGCTGGGCGCGCAGGAAGCGCCGTCCCGCTCCGCTCTTCAGGAATTTTTCGCGGCCTTCCGCATCTTCGCGCTCCGTGTACGCCTCATAATAAACCAGCTTCCACGGACCTCGCGACTTTGTGGCGAATGAAGCGCCCCGCGCATGCCCCGCCAGACGCCGCTTCAAGTCCGTCGAGAAGCCGATGTAAAAACCGGAGTCTTTAGCAGAATGCAGGAAGTAAACGTGGAACATCCGCTCGTCTTTTATTCTGAAGGCCGCGTGAGGCGAAGCCTTTTACGCGGGTCCTGATTGCTTCGGTTCGCGCTGAGTTATAAAAGGGAAGGAATGGACCGCCGCTCATTTATCGTCGCCGCGGCCATCTGGGGGGCGGCGGCCGCATGGGGTGGGCCAGTGCCGCGCCGTTCGAAAACTGGCTGGCGTGAACGCCGCCAGCTTTTTCCGGAAGGCGTCGCTTCCGGCGATCCCGATAGCAACAGCGTTTTGTTTTGGACGCGCTATCCCAGCTCCGGCAAATCCGCGCAATTGACTCTCGAGGTTGCCGAAGACGAAGCATTCGAGCGCGTCGCCGCCAGTTCCACGGTGGATGTTTCCGCCGCAGCCGATTGGACCTGTCGCGTCCTGGTCGGCGGACTGAAGCCGGCGCGGGTTTATTGGTATCGCTTCAGCGACGGCGACGGCAATGGCAGTCGCATCGGCCGCACCATCACCGCGCCGGCCGACGACGATCCGCGCCCGGTCCGCTTCGCCTTTGTCTCTTGCCAGAGCGTCAATGAGGGTGCGCAGAATGCCTACCGCCGCATGATCTGGGAGGATGAGCGCGCGCCCGCGGAGGAGCGGCTTGGCTTCGTCCTGCACCTTGGTGATTTCATCTACGAGGTGGTCGAGTATCCCGAGGAGGTCCCGCACCGCTACGACCGGACCGTCTTTGACATCGGCAAGATCCCGGACGCGCGCAAGGTGCTCAATTTTCACGTCCCGACCACGCTCGCTGGTTACCGCATGGTCTATCAGTCCCACATCCGCGATCCCGACATCCAGGACGCGCGCGCCCATTTCCCGTTCGTCTGCATCGGCGACAACCACGAATTCTCCTGGCAAGGCTGGCAGAGCTTCATCCAATATGGCCCCAAGGTCATCGAGCCGGCCCAGCCGCTGCGCGTCGCGGCCAACCAGGCGTGGTGGGAATATATTCCGTCGCGAGTGGCGAAGGCTTCCGGGCCGGGGCTTGACCAATTCCGGCCGCCGAAGGTGGTGAAGGCGCCGATCACAAAGCTCGACGATCACGGCTTTGGCGACGAAGCCAATAACCGCACCGCGGTCGGATCGATGACGTCCTACCGCGCGATGCGATACGGCCAGCATGTCGATCTGATCCTCACCGATCTGCACAGCTACAAAATGCAGGAACCGACCGCGCGGCCCGAAGCGAATGACCTCGACTCGGGCGATACCCCGTTCATGGTCCCGGAAAGCTGGATGCAAATCCTCGATGCCGGCCGGAACTATGCCGGGGGTAAGCCGCCCGCGGCGATCAGGGTGGGCGACAAGGCGGTGCCAAACTTCCGCAAGGACGAGCCACCTTTCACCGTGCTCGGCCGCGAGCAGAAGGCGTGGCTCAAAAAACGCCTCACGACATCGAAGGCGACGTGGAAGATCTGGGGCGCGACCAACGGCACGCTCGACATGCGAAGCGATCCTCAGAATTTGCCCGCCGAGCTGAGCAAGAAGCTGAAGAAGCCCTGGCCAGGGACCGAATATGGCAGTTTCGGCGGGGGCGATTTCAGTGGAGCGTTGACCGAGCGCGCCGAACTCTACGATTTCATCCGCGACCAGCGGATCGACGGCTTCGTCATCGTCTCAGGCGACCGTCATAGCTTCTGGGCCGGCTATGCCGCCAAGGCGTTGCCACCGCAAAAGTTCGAACCGGTCGGGGTCGCTTTCATTACCGGTTCCATCTCCGCCCCCGGACTCGCCGAAGCGCTCGAGCACGGTCTCAAGGAACATCCGCTGCGCCCGCTCTTCGCCGTCGAACGTCCGGGCGGCAAGTATGAAAACACGATCAATCTGACCCTGAAACACGGAGTGAAGAGCGCGCTCGAATATGCCAAGTCGGGCGATCTCGCCGCCGCGCACCAGGTCAGCAATCCCAACAACGCACCCCACCTCGCATTTGTCGACATGGGGGGCCACGGCTACGCCGTCGTCACCGCCGGACCGCAGGCGATCGAAAGTGAGTTCGTCTGCATCCCACGCCCGATCGCGCGCGCGACCACGCCCGATGGAGGCCCGCTCCGCTACCGCGTCCGGCATCGTGCGAGACTGTGGGGGAAAGAGGAAGCGCCAACCCTTGTTCAGCAGGTCGTAGAAGGAAATGCCGACCTGAGCGCTTGATCAGACCGCGTGGGCGAAGCCTTTACGCGGTGGGGCAAGGGCGAACAGCCGGCGCTCGTTCAGAGAGTCGTGGAAGGAAGTGCAGATCTCAGCATTTAGCGATTTAGTGGCACGTAGGCGAAAACCACCCTACAAGCGTGGTTGGACCAGACCGCGTGGGCGAAGCCTTTACGCGGTGGGAAGACTTGCTGAAACCCGCCTCACGTCCTTAAGTTAGCGGTTTGACTGCAGCCCAAATCATTGACGAAATCAAGAGTCTGTCGCCCGAAGAACAGGCGGAGTTGTCCGCTTCGTCTATCAGCTTGATGCGAAGCGAAAGCTCAGCAGCCCCGAGTTGTCCGCCTTGGCGAAACGTTTAGTAGCCGCGGATCCCGTCAAAGCGTCGCGCGTGCGCGAGACGATTCTCAGCGGCTTCTACGGCACCAAGCGAGATGGCTAAAATCCGCCGGCGAAATTTACCGCCGGCTTTGCCTGCGATCGCATCGGAGACCGCGACATTCCGACCAGCTCGGAGAATTCGCTCACTGGCTCGACGCCGAGCCGGGGGTTCTAGAGGGCAAATGGTTCAAGCGCTTTAGCGGCATGATTGTTTGCGGCGAAGGCGATCTGGTGAAGACTTTTCTCCGTCTCGGCCAAGCGCCCGCGGGTCAGGAGATCGGGAGATGAGCAGCCACGTGAGCCGGAGGCTTTTACGTGGAGTGACTCACACCCAATCTTTGTCACGTTCGCAGACAAGAACGAAACGTGAGTGGGATTCCCCTTCCTTTTTTTTCTTTCGACCGCGATTGGGGTCAGGTAAAGTGTGGAAATGAGTAGCACGGAGATCATCGCCAAGTTGCCTGCGCTTTCGCCCTCCGAACTCGAGGCTGTCTGGCAAAAGGCCGGCCAATTGCTCGAAGGCAGCACGTTGAGCGCGTCGCCCGAATTGGTGGCAGCCGTGGACGAAGCGGATGCTTTCTGGGGAGAGGAAGGCGGCGAGTCGATTGACCACGTTCGGCGAACGATTCGCCGTGACCTGGAAAGTAATTGTCGGACGCGTCGCGCGTCGCGACCTGGAGGGCATCCGCGAGTTTATTGCGCGGGATAATCCGGCGGTGGCTAGTTCCTTCTGCGGCAAACTGCTGGATCATGCAGAGGAGCTACGACTGTTCCCGGAACGGGGCGGTCACTTGCGCGAAAGACCGGGTGCGCGCTTCACGGTCTGCGGCTCCTACCTGGTTATCTATCGAATAGATAAGGACGCAGAGACGGTGCGCATCCTCCGTTTCTGGCACGGCGCCCGGGAACGTCGCCACCTGCGGAGGGATTGACTCCTGCTCGCATAAGTCGACCGCTATAAGCGGTCGACCTGCATATTTAAAAGAAACCGGTGGCTTCGGCAAAATCGGCTTCCGCCTCGGAACACAAAACCGAACGGGGCGTGCGGTTTGTCCGAAGCCATGGAGCACAAAGTGAGAAAATTTTCCGACGCGTGCTCTCGTAGCGTCGTCTTCATGGCCAGACGTTTTCTCGAGACTCTCATCACGCCTGCCGTCCGGCGCGCGCAGGCACATGGCTACGGCCGCGAAGCGCGCCCCATCGTTGCACGCGAGCGCGATCCCCTCGGCGAGGAGGAGCTCGCCTTCATCGCCGCGCGGGATTCGTTCTACCTCGACACCGCCAGCGAGAACGACTGGCCCTACGTGCAGCATCGCGGCGGCGCGACCGGATTTCTGCGCGCGCTGAATCCATCGCTCCTCGCCCTCGCCGATCACAAAGGCAATCGCCAGCTCCTTTCCACCGGCAACCTCGCCGTCCACGACCGGTTACGCTCTTCCTGATGGACTACCCGACCCGCACGCGCCTCAAGATCATCGGCCACGCCCGGGTCGAAGATGCGGCGGAACATCCCGAGCTGTTCGCCCAGCTCGCCGAGCCCGAGATCGTCCGCGCCGTAGAGCGTTTCTTCTTCATCGACGTGCTCTCGTTCGACCGGAACTGTCAGCAATACATCACCCCGCGCTACACCCTGGCCGAAGTGGAGGAGCTGATCGCTCCCCTCAAACGCCGGATCGCAGAACTCGAAGCCGCCATCTAGGGTGGAGGTTAGCCGATTGTGTCAGCATCCCGAACCGAGGGAGAGCTTCTTAATTTTGCTTTCATCCTTCTTCCTTTGCATTCGCAGTGGCCTACTCGTGATGATCGCCGTCAGCGCTGGGACGTTCGCCTCACCCTGGCGCTACCAGCGCGCAGTCTGCACGCTGCGGACGTGGCGCAGTGTCGATAGCAAGCTCTGACCCCTCAAGACTCTCCTGCAAGCGTGTATGGACCAGACCGCGTGGGCGAAGCCTTTACGCGGGAAATGCAGACCTAAGCGTTTAGATTTTCAAACGAAAGTTGAACAACAATGTCAGAAAAAAGGGACTGCCCCCGAAAGATTCCCTGAGGAAACAGCGCTTCAAGAGGAACTGAAACGGAAGGCATGGAGTTCGCGAAATTCGTATTAGAGGTTTACGCGAATATGTTACTTGGCGTAATTTTCCCGCATGGCGTCGGTAACTCTGAACACACGTTATCGACCCGCGCGCATCGGATTTTGCGTCCGAAACAATGATCTGGCGGCGGCCCTACTAGCGATAGATTTTGCACACACACTCTGGGGTGGCCGATTTTGTCCAATCATTCCTTGCGATAATGCGGAGTATGCATCGCGACTAGTTGAAACGTTTGGAATTGATGCGCTTTACGCCATCACCAATGATGATGTAATCGCCGAGGTCATTTCTGCGCATCAGCATTTAGCGTGGCCGATTCTCGATCGCGATTTGTACTTTGGCGAGAACGGTGAAAAATATCCCCGATTTCTAAGCGTCACACACCCAATCCGTATTCTCGCAGGACGCCGAACTAGTATCACTGACTACCCGACGGTTCTAGAGCTCGAGTGGGAGCAAGAAGACACACTGGCTCCATGGTTGTGCGCTTTGGTGGGTCGGTATCCGGCTACGGATTACTCCCGTCGCTTAGGCGCCGAGTTCAAGAGGCTTGTTCCCAAGTCTATTAAGTTGCGAAAAGATCAAGATGTTCCCGACGGCTTGCTGCATCAGATAACGCCGAACTCGATAACTGCTTTCGATATTCAGCTTGGTCGACGGCCGACAAAGGGTTTGTACATCGGAAGCGGCGATAGATTCTTTGATGTCGTCACGTTCTGGAATCTCCGCGCCACTGGGAAGAAAATGGCCTTTTACGAGCACGTGAATGACGCACGGCTCGAAAAGCTGCTAGCAAAGTTTCAGAGGTTTGACACAGAACAACACGCGGCTAGCGATGGTGATGCTTTGCCGCTGTACGCGAAGGACAAGCCATGCCTTGAGGGACCCGGTTTGAAGAGTCTCACTTCACCCCTGTTGAATATTTTTTGACCAACTTCATATTTGCGCTTCCGAGATTTGGAGCGCGGTCGCGCTCCGTCCTTGCAAGCTTGGATGGTGACGATCCGCCGGCGATCGATTTTGCTTTACCTGAAAAGCCAACTGTCGATGGCATTGAATTTTACCGCCAGAATTTGGTCTTGGAGGTCACTGCCTATCGGAACGTAATTTCGCCCTCTGAATACATGTTCCCACCTCCGCCCGTTTCGGCATTGAATGAATTCTACGGGCGACAGTTGTGGTATTTCCGCGGCGCGGTGCGGGCCATGCCACAAGGTCTAGCCTTTTTTGTCGGGGCGACCGACGAAAATTTCCAAGTACGCGCAATCGCAACCTATGATGTCATTGAGCGACTGTTCAGTTTGGCCGGCATCCAAGTCCAACGCAGCAGACCTGGGCTAATTGCACGTCAGCTCATTCAACAATTCGGAGATTTACAGGCATGTAGAGTTCTAAAAATTCCTGGAGTGCGGGCGTTAATTGAAAAATACGGACCGGCTGATTCGTTCGTTCGGTCTGATGCGATACAAACAATTCGCGATTTGGATTTTGCCGCTCACACGTCTTTGTATATCGAAAAGCGTTCTCGCCAGACGTTAACACCGGAAGATGTGCTTGCGTTCTTACTGAACAAGGAAGTCTTCCGAGCTGGGCTGGAATTGCAGTGTCCAAACTGCCAGTTGCCGTTCTGGAAGTCCGTCGATGATTGCATCACAAAGCTGCCGTGTGACTATTGCGGCAAAGTATTTAATATCACGTCGCAGCTCCGGCACAGGGGGGATTGGCGTTTCCGCCGTTCGGGATTATTCGGTGCGAGTCGGCATCAGGAGGGAAGTATTCCTAATCTTCTGACGCTGCAGCAAATTGAGGCGAATCTTCACGAACATCCGCTGTCTTACACAACAGCACTGAAATTGGATGGACTCGGCGTGGACTGCGAGACTGACTTTGTCGTGATTCATAGTGAACGCCAGGGCATTGTCGAGGTCGTGCTTAGTGAGTGCAAGACCAACGACGAAGTCTCTCAAACAGACGTCGATAATTTATCCGCTGTCGCAGATAAGTTAGAGGCCGTGGGTTTGAAAGCGTTTTTGCTCTTCAGCAAGACCGGTCAGTTTTCGCAAGAAGAGATTGCACGCTGTAAAGACGCGAGACCGAGTGCATTTGGTGGGACGATTCTTTTATCGGCACGAGAACTCGAACCCTACTACACATACGAACGTGCGAGTAAAGAATTCGATGTTCAATCACACGGGATGTCGTTCGATGACATGGTTCGAGCGACGCGCGACATTTACTTCAACCCGCAGGCGCGGAATTGAGCTGGTCGAGAGGAGGAGTAGGGGTCAGAGAGGAGGAGTAGGGGTCAGAGCTTACTATCGACACCGGATCTTCGGCGGTTTTTTGTGAAGACGACGTCGGGCGTATAGATGCGACCCGCCTCCCACAAGCTTTTCGAGACGCGTCTCCGGTTCGTCTGCGCTCATGGCGGTGGCAGTGTGACCTTGAACGTGATCCTGGCCAGCTGCTCAGGGGACTTGCCGATCTTGCTCAGGAAGGGCAGCCAGCGCGGATCGGAATGGATCTTCTCGAACAGATTCTCTGGGACAATTTCGCTGAGCCCCGGGTCTTGATACTCGACGGCCTTGTCGAGCCATGCGAATGCCTTGTCGGCATCGCCGCAAAAGGCATAGACGTAAGCGATATTATAGGCTCCTTCTTTCTCGTCCTGCTTGATCTCGGCCGCGATCGCTTTTTCGTATTCCGTCGTGCGCCCGAGTGCGCAATAGGCCATGGGCAGGCCGTTGGTGCGCCAAGCTTCGCTCTTCTCCTGCTCCATCTCGGCCAACGCGCCGGTCGCATCGCCCTTGAGCAGCCGCGCCGCCCCGAGTTCCATGTGGGTGCCGCTGTGGCCCGGGAAGGAGGAGTAGGGGTCAGAGCTTACTATCGACACCGGATCTTCGGCGGTTTTTTGTGAAGACGACGTGGGGCGTATAGATGCGACCCGCCTCCCACAAGCTTTTCGAGACGCGTCTCCGGTTCGTCTGCGCTCATGGCGGTGGCAGTGTGACCTTGAACGTGATCCTGGCCAGCTGCTCAGGGGACTTGCCGATCTTGCTCAGGAAGGGCAGCCAGCGCGGATCGGAATGGATCTTCTCGAACAGATTCTCTGGGATGATTTCGCTGAGGCCCGGGTCTTGATACTCGACGGCCTTGTCGAGCCATGCGAATGCCTTGTCGGCATCGCCGCAAAAGGCATAGACGTAAGCGATATTATAGGCTCCTTCTTTCTCGTCCTGCTTGATCTCGGCCGCGATCGCTTTTTCGTATTCCGTCGTGCGCCCGAGTGCGCAATAGGCCATGGGCAGGCCGTTGGTGCGCCAAGCTTCGCTCTTCTCCTGCTCCATCTCGGCCAACGCGCCGGTCGCATCGCCCTTGAGCAGCCGCGCCGCCCCGAGTTCCATGTGGGTGCCGCTGTGTCCCGGGCTCAAGCTCAGCAGGGTACGATAGGATGCGATAGCCGCATCGTACTGCCCGGCGAAACGCTGAGCGTTTCCGAGGTTGTAGAGGGACGTGAGATTGACCGGATCTCGACGGACATCGGCTTCCTTGAGCGCCAGCGCCTCGTCCAAGCGGCCGAGGGATTCGAGGAACGTCGCAGCATTGTCCACCACCGCGAGATCGGTCGGATCGAGTGTCAGGGCGCGCTCAAAATGCTTTGCCGCGCCGGGGAAATCGTTGCTCAACATCGCGATCTGGCCGAGGCGGGCGTAGGCCAGGGCGAACTCCGGATCAATCGCCAGCGCCTTCTCCGCTGCCTCGCGGGCATGGGCAATTCCATCCTCGTTCGACACCAAGCCCAGGCTCGCGGCGTTGATGTAATTATTAGCGAGACCACACCAAGCCGGGACGTATTGCGGATCGATCGATAACACTTGGCGGTAGAGCGCGTCGGAATTCGCGAATGCTTCGGCGGTGTCTCTTCGCCCGAGTTCCTTGGCCTGAAGATAAAGCGTATAAGCCCGGGGATCGGTGTGACGCGGCTTCGGGGCCGCGTCAAGGAGCGTGATCTTCAACTGTTTGACGACTTCATTCGCAATCTCATCCTGGATTTTAAAGATGTCGTCCATCTTGCGGTCGTACGTCTGCGACCAAAGATGGTAGCCTTCGGCCGCCCGGATCAACTGCGCGGTGATCCGGACATGGTTACCGCTCTTGCGCACCGAGCCCTCGAGGACATTGGCGACGTGCAGCTGCCGCGCGATTTCCGGAATCTCCACCGCCTTGCCCCTGAACGAGAAGGAGGAGGTGCGCGCCGCGACCTTGAGCGGAGGAATTTTTCCCAGCAAATTGAGCAGTTCCTCTGAGATGCCGTCGGAGAAATACTCGTTCGCCTTGTCGTCGCTCATGTTGACGAATGGCAGAACGGCGATGCTCTTTTCGGGAATGTCGGTTAACGACGTAGCCGTTCGGCGCGAGAAAAGGACTGCCGCGGCGAGGGTCATTAAAGTCATGATGGTCGCTACCACCAACCAAAGAGTCCGAGAACGCTTCCGCGCCAGTCGCGCTGCGCTCTGCACCTTCCCCGGCACAGCCGGATTACCGAAGTCAGCCCCATACAAATTGAAGAGATGCAGGCGCACACCGTGTTTCACTTCACACTGGCCGAGATCATGCAGGAGCGGACGCCATTCCGGGTAGTCATCAATGTCGTCCGCGACATGCTTGGAAAGCAGGATGTGCCCGGCATCGCCGCAATCCATCACCCGCTGCGCGAAGTTGATCCCCGCGCCGGCCATGTTCACCTGCTCGTTGAGGTCGGTGACCTCATTGACCGGCCCGCTGTGAATGCCTATCCGCACCCGCAGCTCCGAATGAGTTTTCAGCGCCTTGCTTATCTCCTGCGCGCACTCCACCGGCGCTTCCGGGCTGGTGCGAAAAACCAGCGCGCCGCCATCGCCGGTCGGTAACCGCAGCAGTTTACCTTCGGCGAGCGCGAGCCGGACCTGTTTCGTCCCCCGGATAATCTCCTTCAGGCGATGCAGTTGCCCGCTTTGCTCGCTGATGACCAACTTGGAGTAGCCGACGATGTCGAGGAAGAGAACGTGCCCGATCTCCAGGCGAACCCGACGATTCTGGTCCTCTGCCATTTCCCGGTTCTTCTAGCGAAGGAAGAACAAATGCCAAGCCAAATCGTGGTTGCGCCACAAAGACCTCGCCTCGAACAGACTGAGATCGACAAAACTTTGTGGGATGAAATCCTTCTCCGGCATAGCCCGACCCTTCCAGAACCATGAATGGAGCCAATGGGAATTGCGCGACATAGATGGGCAAGCCGGGAGTCCGAATGAGCGCGAGCGAAAGCAACGCATTGCGCGCAGCCCCGAGAGCTAGGTAGAATTCGAGTCAATCATTCGAGCAAAAGATCCGGAAAGTCGGGGAGATCATCCGGCTGGCGGCAGTTATGAAGGAGCAACCCGTCACGAGGGCGCCGAGATTTTTCCAAAACCGTAAACAAGCTGTAAGCGAAGTGTCGATAGTAAGCTCTGACCCCTGCATTTCCCTCCGTAAACAAGCTGTAAGCGGAGTGTCGATAGTAAGCTCTGACCCCTGCATTTCCCTCCAAGCCCAGAAAATTCAGCAGCCGGACTATGGCAGGCATTCGATTGCATGGATCGAACCGGGAGCTTCGAGTGCTAGTAATCCCCAAATGCCCCAGCTTGAGGCCAGTCTGGTAGGAGGCAGTTCGTTGTCGGGCCTGGAAATTCAATGGAAGTTAGAAGTCAAATACCACCGAGCCAATGGATCTCGGGCCTCTCGGGATCAATCCGAGGACACAATTACCATTCCTTCCCAGGGATACATTACAAAACCCGAAAACGAGGCGTGGAAGATCTACGACGAGGCCAGTTGGTCGGACGAGGTTGCGAACCGAGGTTTTTTTGGCGGGGAGGCAACGCTAACTATGAACCTCGGCGGTCAGGGCGAAACAAAAGTTTACTTTAGAATTGGGGGAAAAAGCCCGCCAGCATGAGCTCGCCAGACAATTCATCGACTCCCAGGTTGAAACCGGCGAATGGTTCTCGTATGCAATAGCGAAGCACGAAACCTCAGAATATCGATTTGATGGAGTCTTTACAATCAGTTCCGGTCGAAGCCAAACGGTGGTAAACTCGGTTTGCCTACTTGGAACAATGACGGGTCTGGTCTGCCCGGCGGCTACGGTTTATTCCAAATAACAGGATCGCCGACCGATTCTGAAGCCGATATCCCTCGAAGGCAAATTTGGAACTGGCAGGACAACATCTTCGCCTACTTCGCAATCATGCGAGACCCCATCAAAAGCGGCCTTGCAACACGTTTTTATAACGACGTCAAAGATGACTCTCCAACCCATCAGATGGCTTTCGATCAGTGCCTTCCGCTAGAGATACCGGTTGATAACCATACGTTTCCATCTTCCGAAGCCATCTGGATAACCGCCTATAACGGATGGGGAGGCCCTATTAAGACTCGCTATGTGTTCGATCCTTTTAAGGCTTGCGGGCTCGATTCGACTCTTCGCTGGTTTTGGAATCCACCAAACAACCCCGATGAGCCATACAGTGACAAATTCAAGCGGCAAATCGACCCATGAAACCGTATGTTCGCTTAGTTCTTCTTATCGCTTCGATGTTAGGGCTTTCGATTGCCCGAGCGGCGGACGTAATCAAGGATCCGGTAGCTGATTTTCTCAAATTACCGATAAAAGATCGTTGCTCCCCCGCGAGTTCGATTGTTAGCATTCATGAGGTTCGGACCGACGTCGATGGCGATGGAGTGGACGAAGTTTTTATTGGTCATAATAAGATGTGGAATGGCGGGAACGAGATTTACTATTCCGCCTATGCCGAGTCTGCAGGGGGGTACGCGAGGCTGCTTCCAGCAGACCAAGACATCGCTATCAATTTCCATGCAGGTAGCAGGAAGGCGACTTTTGTCGGGTTCATCTCGGAGGTCGGAACACAAGGCCTCATGGTCGTCGAGGCAGTTCTTCGCCATAAACCCGGCGACCCCGGGCAACTTACTCCAAGCGAAAGCTTTTCATCCCGGAACGTTTACACAATACACAAAGGCCGACTTCTTGTGCGTCAGCTCGGTTCGCTTGATCTTCAATCAATAGAAGGCCAAGAATTCCTCGCGCGCTACTTTGCCAAAGGGGTCCTATCTCGACCGGTCACCGCAAAGACTTACTCGGTGGGGAAACTAAAGGAATTGGGTTATACTTTTCCACAGTGGAGCGACCCTATTTACCTGAATTCGGCGAATGCCGGGATACATAGAGGGCAACAAAGGGCGTTGAACATGCCTGTCTTGGACCGCCCTACTACTCCACCCGGCGACAGCGGACCGTCGACAAAGAGCCTAGTGGCACCACAGACCGATGATCCGAATCGCACAAATTGGTTGTGGCTGGGGCTGTTGGCAGGGATCGTCCTGATAGGATCTCTGCTTTCACGCAAGCTGACCCGATGATGTTGCAAGGTCGAAAACGCCGCTTGGATTACGGAGCTCCTGCGATATGGGCGAACAACTTTGCGTGAGTAATTTTCCGTTAAATTTGGCTAATGATACCAGGGAGAAGCAAATAGGGGTCAGAGAAGCAAATTAGGGGTCAGAGCTTACTATCGACACTCGTCCCTCTCTTTTTCCCAGCTTGCGGCTTTTCTTTAGAGAAGACACCGGCAGGCAATCCGGATTGGCGACTTTCTACGCGTACTTTGCGCGAGACACGGGCGACAAACGCCGGCATCTTCATCGCGCCCTTGCAGCGCGGCGGGGTCAGTCCTTTTTTCTTGCATTCTGAGAGCGGGAGGAACTGGCGTTATGCAGGGAATTTGGGGTTAGAGCTTGTTATGGACACTCGCGGGCGCGAGAACGCCGCGTTCCTGCTGACCTCTCTACACCTGAGTTTCGGCTTTTAGCGTCTCGCCTTTTCCAATAGCCAATAATCCGCGCGACACTGTCGTGTCCATGAAAGACCTCACGCAGGGCTCAGTCGTTAAGCATCTCGTCCAGATGGCGGCCTTTCTCGCCGTCAGCATGCTGGCCCAGACTCTCTACCTGCTGGCCG
Source organism: Chthoniobacterales bacterium (assembly GCA_965218705.1). Lineage (GTDB taxonomy): Bacteria > Verrucomicrobiota > Verrucomicrobiia > Chthoniobacterales > UBA10450 > Palsa-1392. The sequence goes on along the minus strand of OZ244652.1, from coordinate 3,871,343 downwards.
ATCTCTACTGGGTCGGCCGTCTCGGGAAGGAAGCGATCGCCGCCGTCGCGCTTGCCGGCAATCTCACCATTCTCGTCATGGCCGTGACCCAGATGCTCGGGGTCGGGACCACTGCCCTCATCGCGCAGGCCAGCGGACGCAAAGACCAGCCGCAGGCTGAGCTCATCTTTAATCAATCGTTCATTATGTCGCTCTTCGTCGCTGCCGGCCTCGGGGTGGTCGCCTTCCTCTTTCGCGGCATCTATTGCGACCGCCTGAGCGCCGATCCCGCTACCGCCGCGCTTGCCCGGGACTACATGCTTTGGTTTATCCCTGGCGTTCTTTTGCAATTCCCGCTCGTCGCGATGGGCTCCGCCCTGCGCGCCACCGGCATTATCAAACCTGCCGTCGGGCTCCAGGTGCTCAGCGTCGCTCTCAACATGCTCCTCGCGCCTCTGCTCGTCTTCGGCCTCGTCGGTCTCCCGCGCCTCGGGGTGACCGGTGCGGCGCTCGCCACCTTCATCGCCATTCTCATCGCGGACATCCTCATGGTGATTTATTTCCAGACGAAATATGACTTCCTCCGCTTCCGCGTGGCGCAGTGGCCGCCGCAGTTCCGCACCTGGTGGTCGATGTTGCGCATCGGTCTCCCTGCCGGCGCCGAGTTCGTCCTTTTTTTCGTCAACGTCCTCATCGTTTATGCCATCATCCGCGGCTTTGGACCGGCCGCGCAGGCAGGATTTGGCGTTGGCTCGCGCGTCATGCAAGCCCTCTTCCTTCCTGTCGTCGCGCTGGCGTTCGCCGTCAGTCCTGTGGTTGGGCAAAACTTCGGCGGCGGCTTTGCCGACCGCGTTCGCCACTCTATCTACGCCGCCATCGGGATCGCCTCCGCCGTCATGGGTATCCTCGCGCTGGTCGCCCACTTCGTGCCCACCCCGCTGATCCGCGCTTTCTCCGACGACCCGCGCGTTCTCGCCGTTGGGAGCGAATATCTTCGCATCGCAGCGCTCAACTTCGTCGCGTCCGGCATTGTTTTCTCCAGCTCGAGCGCCTTCCAAGGTTTGGGCAACACCTTACCTCCGCTTTTCAGCTCCTTTACTCGGGTCGCGCTCTTTGTCGGGCTGGCGCTGCTGCTCTCGCACCGGGCCGGGTTCCACCTGCGCGAGCTCTGGTATCTTTCCGTAGCGACCCAGATCTTTCAGGCCTGCCTCAGCCTCTACCTCCTCTGGCGCGAATTGAGGAAGAAGCTCAGCTTTTCGACTGCGCCCGCCCAAAGTCCGGGCATCGCTCCCGCCTGAAATGGAGACCGCGAAACCTATAACTCGCGATAACAGGGTGGCACCGCGCAGACGATAAGAGCCTACTGGTAGGCTTTTAGCAGTGCGGGAACGTCTGCTCCCGGGACACCCATCCCTTTGAGAGTCCCTTCGTCAAAAGCTCCGCCATCGCTCTCTTTGACCTTCCAGTTCGATCCGGTCCGGTGCAGCACCACGGAAAGATCGCTGTCGTCGGCATAAGCGGTGCAAAGAGCCCAGTCGTGAGAGACAGAGATGTGCAAGACTTTGCCGAACTTTTTCGACACCAACTGCCGCACTTGTTGGACATCCTTCGGATTGCCTGAATCTCCTGCGAGGGCAGGAATTGCAAGGCCGAGGACGGTGAGGGAAACAGCTACGGTGATGTATTGGCGTAATAGTCTCATAGATATGCAGCGTGAGGCCCCGTCGTCTTCTTGTCAAAATGGTTTCTGGCGAGGTCTTCCTTCCAGCTGAAGGCAATCGCCATAGTCACTTCTTTGGCTTTGGCTTCGTCACTGCCGACTTAGCGCTCTTCTTCGCGCCGCCCTTGCCGAGGAGCGCCCTCGCCGCGCGATAATTGGCGATGTGCTCCTCCGCGGGCACGCGCGCCACGGTGCGGCCGACCACGTCGAGAGCCAGGTCGTCTAACTTTTTAAAGCGGACGCAACCTTTACCCATGTCGAGCTTCTTGCCGCTCTTCTTATACTCGTCAACGAACCAGGAAGAGAGAGTGGGGTGGCCGTAGAAGGAGAGGAAATGCAGCACCATGCCTGACTTCTGCGAGGCGAGCGCAACCAAGGGCAGAGGCACTTTGGGATTCCCGCCATAGCCCGCCGGATACAGGGAGAGCGGGACATACCAGCCGATCATCCCATACTGGATGCCCTCCTCGTATCCATCGGGCAGGTTCTCATTGATCATCTTGCGCACGGTGCTAAGCGCAGCGCGGCGATCCGCGGGGAGTGCGGCGAGGTATTGGGCCACGGTGGAAGCTGTCATGCTGGAGACGATACCTGCTGACCGGCGCAGCTAACCGCAGAGGACGCAGAAAAGATCAGTCCCGACCTTTCTCTGCGAGCTCTGCGATTTCATCGATTCACTTCATCCGCACGTTTTTGCGAAGGAAGGTCGGAACGTCGAGGTCCTGGCCTTCGACGATGGTGGGTTCGCTTTTCTCGAACCGGCCTCGCGTGACGGGCTCGAATTGCATCACTTCCTGTTTTGCCTGCACGGCCTTTTCTTTTTGGGTCGGTTTGGCTGGTAAGGCAGGTTCGGGTTCGATTTCTGGTGGGCGCGCCGTGGCGGGTTTCTTTCTCTCTTTCCGGACAGGCGGCGGAGGCGGGGCCGGAGCCAGATCGGTCATGGGAAGAACGACATCCTCTTCTTCAATCGCTTCTGGTTCTGGCGCGGGCGTAGGCGCCGGTTCCTCGTTCTTGAATTCGACGATGTTGGGCGCCGCCGGGATTTCTTCTTCTTCGATCTCTAAAACGGGCTCGGGCTCCTGCACCGGAGCGAGAGTCTCAACCGGCTGCGGAGCGGGTTGTTCCCGGCGGATGGTGTGGATCGGCGCTACCTGCACGTCGCCCTCAGCCGACAGCGAACTGATCAAAGTCACGCTCAGGCGGTTCCCCATTTTTCCGTCGACCGAGGTGCCGAAAAGAATCTGCGTCTGGTCCTCGACGTGCCGGTTGAGCTCCTGCATGACGATCTCAACTTCGGTTAGAGTCATGCCCGGGCCGCCGGAAATTTGCACAAGTAAGGCTTGGGCTTCGGTTAACATCTTGCCGCGGTTCATGAGCGGATTCTTGAGGGCGAGAGCGAGGGCTTCGTGCGCGCGGTTGTCGCTGTCCGATTCGCCGTAGCCGAAGAGACAACGGCTATTCTGGTTGCGTAGCGCGGAGAGGAGCTCGTCGAAGCCGATGCGGATCAGACCAGGCCGCCTAACGACATTAACAATGGCTCGGACGCTCTGGCTGATGGTGGTGTCGGCCACGGCGAAGGCCTGATGAATGCCGGCTTTGGGCAGAACGATGTCGCCCATGCGATCGTTTTCGAAACAAACCACGGCATCGGCTACGCGCTGCAATTCCTGGAGCGCTTCCATGGCCTGGGCGGTGCGACGTTTGCCCTCGAAGGCGAAGGGAAGCGTGGCGAGAGCAACGACGAGCGCGCCGCTTTCCATGGCCATCTGCGCGACCCACGGAGCGGCGCCCGAGCCCGTGCCACCGCCGAGTCCCGCACAGACAAAGACCAGGCGGGCGCCCGCGATCGCTTCGCGGAGTTCGTCGGCTGATTCGCGGGCTGCGTTGTAACCCAGCTCGGGATCGCCGCCGGCGCCGAGCCCGCGCGTGACTTCGCGTCCGATCTGCACCTTGTTGGTTGCGACCGAGCTGGCCAGCGATTGCACGTCGGTGTTCACGGCGATCATTTCGGCGTACTCCATGCCGTCGAGCACGATGCGGTCGAGCGCATTGGCGCCCGCGCCGCCGACGCCGATGATTTTAATGGCGAGGTCGTCCTCTTTTCTTTCCGGCAGGCTGTAGTTGCGGCTGAGTTGAATCATTTTGTTAGGCGTTAGGTTGGTGCGGTTAGGTCAGGCGAAGGAAAGGAAGGCAGGCCAAAGCGAAAGTTCTGATGCCGTGAAAGAAACGTCCGAAAATCTTCCCGAAGCGGCTGCGAGGCGGACGATCGCCTTGCACCGCCTGGGCGTATTTGAGCAAGCCGATGGCGGCGGAGAATTGCGGATTCTCAAAGGCACTCGTGAGGCCCGACATGGTACGCGCGTGAGTGACGCGCGCTGGGATGTCGAAAACTTCCTCCGCCAGGTTATCGATTCCATTGATCTGGCTGCAGCCGCCGGTGATGAAAATGCCTTCGCCCAGGTAATCGAGGAACGGCTCGACCTCGAGGCGCTTCTTGAGCAGCTCGAAGGTCTCACGCAGGCGCATGTGGATGATGGTGTTCAAGGTCTCTCGTTCCACTTCCTTGCCCGCGAAACCGGAGTCGTCCTTGAGCAGGACCGTTTCGCCCGGCAGACAATTCCCCAGCACGGTGCTGCCCTCTTCGATCTTGAGCTTTTCCGCGCGGGTCATCGGAATGCGCAGGCCCATGGAGATATCGTTCGTGATGTGATCGCCGCCGACCGCCAGCACGCCACTCTGTTTCACCGCTCCATCGACGTAGAGAACGTAATCGGTCGACCCGCCGCCGATATCGATGACGAGTGCGCCGAGGTTTTTCTGATGCTGCGTGAGAACAACCTGTGCCGCGGCAAAGGCGTTGAAGACGACGTCTTCGACATCGAGAGGCAATTCCCTCACGCAACGGATCGTGTTTTGAATCCGGTTGCGGACCCCGTGGATGATATGGAAATCAGCCTCGAGCCGCTGGCCTAACATTCCGACCGGGCTCAGCACACCATCCTGGCCGTCGACGTGGTAACTCTGGATGATGGAATGCAGAAACGCGTTTTGGGCCGGGATGCTGACCTCGCGCGCGTTGATTTTGACGTCTTCCACATCCTGCTCGTCGATCTCTTCGCGATCCTCGGGAAGGGTGACGCAGCCGCGATTGTTGAAGCTCTGCAAATGCGCGCCGCTGATTCCGATGTAGACGCTGCGAATCATGATGTCGCTCTTCTCTTCGGCATCTACGACAGCTTCCTGAACGCATTTCATGGCCGTCTCGAAATCGACGATTTCGCCTTTGCGCACGCCACGTGAGGGCGCCTGCCCGACCCCGAGGATTTTGATGGTGCCGTCGGGTTTACCTTCGCCGACCACGACACAGATTTTCGAGGTTCCGATTTCGAGACCGACCATTAAGTTGCTACTAGCCATTTCCATTACCTTCCTGGTTAAAACGTTGCAGTGGGACCGCCCGCCGCGCCGGCCGGGGCGATGGACTGGAGTGAAATTTTTTGACGCCGGGGCTGTAAGGCAGCGCCTTGCGGATAGGAGTCGCTTTGATCGCGCTGGCTTTCCGTATTTCGGGCTCCTGGCCCGCGACCTGGATCGCTTCTTTGCGCGGGGTCTTTAAATCGGGCGCGGGCGGAGTGGGCGGGACCATTTCCAGGCTGGGTTCCAGCTCTGAGATCAGGGTAGCCGCCGGTTCGGCGAAAGTGACCGGGATGTTGCGGGCAACGAGCAGATTGACGCTTTCGATCGGGTGCTGGTGATCGTCGCTGTAAACAAGAAACTGCTCGAGGCGCTGCATCTGCGCGTCGAGATGTTCGAAGCTGAAAAGGACCTGAGTGTGATTCTTGTCCTTGACGGCGAGGCAATAACCTTTGGAGAGATCGACTTCCAGAATCTGGAAGCGCGTCTGCATGAAACTTGTGGTCGTTAGGCGGAGCAATTCAAGCGCGGCCTTGGCTTCGAAAGACTCGACTGTTTTGCCCGGCACAAGCGCTTCCGTGGTGCAGCCGGTGATGAGGGGGAGAGCCAGATAGTCGGTCAGCAATTTCTTCTCCTTCATCAGAATGCCGCGGGCATCGACCAGGAAGGCGGCGTCCGAGGCGAAAGGATCCGCCACCGCTTTCTCGCTCGTGATCCAGGCGATCGGTTTGCGCTCGGTGATGTGAATATCAATTTCGTTAGGCATCTTTCGTTCGACCTGCGCTTCGTCTACCTGCGGAAGCTGCTGCAGGCGCTCTTGCACTTGCGCGAGGTTGACGGAGAAAATATTTCTTCCTTCCTCCAGGGCGGCGGTCATAAGGACCTGGTCGCGTTGCAAAGTGCCGTCGGTCTGGATTGCGATCGTGCTCAACCGGTAATCGGGATTTTCGAAGAAGAAGCGGGAGAGGCCCGTGCGAACGCCATAGTAAAGACCCGCGCAGATGGCGACGACGAGCGCGACTTTGGCCAATGCGACCAGGATACGCCGATTGCGATGATGCGAGGCCCGACGCGCCCTTACCCTGACATCGAGGAGATGCTGTTGCCGGCGCTGGCGCGAACTGGAAAGACGCCGATTCGTCGGACGCGGCTGGTTTTTGGTTTCCTTCGCGCTCATGACTTGGCGGGCCGGGCCTCCAGGGAAAGTTCGATAATGCGACGGCAAAGTTCCGGGTAGGAAATGCCGGCGACGTTGGCCGCATCCGGGAGCAGGCTGGTTTCCGTCATGCCCGGGATGGTGTTGATTTCGAGCACGGACGGCTCGTTCTGCGCGGAGAGCATGACATCGACGCGGCAGTAGACTTTGAGGCCTAACGACTGGGTGGCGAGGAGCGCGAGATCCTGAATTTTGCCCGTGAGATCGCCGGGAATCGCAGCCGGGCAGACATGCTGCGCGCCGCCGCCGCCCTGCGGATTGAGAAACGGATACTTGTCGTTGAAATCGTAGAAGCCGCTCTTGGGAATGATCTCCAGGACCGGCAAAGCGAGAGCGCCGAGCACGCCGATGGTCAGTTCGCGCCCGGGAATGAATTCTTCGATGAGAAGTTCGTCGTCGTACTGGACGGCTTCGCAGAGAGAGGCAGTCGCGGCGCTTTTCTCCTTCACGATATAGACGCCCACGGTCGAGCCCTGCCGGGGCGCCTTGATGACATAAGGCAGGGGGAAACTCGGTTGTTGCCCGGCGTGAACGATCTCCCAGTGGGGCGTGGCCACGCCGTGCTGGGAGAACTTCTTTTTCGAAGCGATCTTGTCGAAGGCGAGCCAGCTGCCGGTGGCGTCTTCTCCGGTGTAGGAAACGCCCCGCGCCTCCAGAATCTTCTGCACCTGGCCGTCTTCCCCGAAAGTCCCATGGATGGCGAGGAAGGCGATCTCGGTGTCGTTAGGCAAAGTGAACTCGGCGTGGGCGACATCGACTTCGGTGACTTCTGCGCCTAACGAGCTTAAAGCTTTGGCGACGCCGGCGGCGGTCGCGAGCGAGACTTCGCGTTCTGAACCAGGGCCGCCTTTGAGGACGGCGATTCTTTTGCCTTTGAGATCAGTCATGGCAGGACTTTCCTCCCGCTCCCCGGAGCTTTTCTGCGATCGCCCTCATGCTTCTTCCCCCACAATTTGGACTTCGGTTTCGAGCTCGACTCCGCGCTTTTTCCGCGCGATCTCCTGGATCTGCCCGATTAAGGTCAGGACTTCGTCGGCGGTCGCGGCCCCGTCGTTGACGATAAAATTGCCGTGCACCTGCGAGATACGAGCGCCGCCCACTTGCGACCCTTTCAGCCCCAATTCATCGACCAGTCTGCCGGCGGGACAGCCGTCGGGATTTTTGAAAATGCAGCCGGCGCTTTTCGCGCTGGGCTGGGTGGCGCGTCGTTTATCCTGCGACTCGTCCATTCGCCTAACGATCTCTTCGAGACTCGACTTTTCGCCGTGAAAAACTGCCGAGACCGCAAAATTTTCGTCGAGCGAGGGAACATGTCGATAATGCACTTCCAATTCCGCCGGCGTTTTTTCATGCGGGACGCCCTCGCGATCGAGGTAACGCACCCTCACGACTTGATCGAAGGTCTGTACTCCCATCGCCCCGGCATTCATGCGCAAGCCGCCGCCGACCGAACCGGGGATCCCTTCCATCCACTCGAAACCGCCGATCACGGCCGCTTTCCCGGCATAGGCGATCTGTTTTAATTTCGCGCCGACCCCGGCGGTCACTTCGACTCCATTCGTTTCGACTTTCTCGAACGCCCCGCCGCTGGGATGCGCGACCACGCCGCGGATGCCGCCGTCCCGCACGAGCAAGTTGGAGCCGCGGCCGATGACGAAGAGCGGCAAATTCTCGCGCCGACAAAACTGGATGAGCTTTGCGAAATTTTTTTCATTGCGGGGTTCGACCCAAAATTGAGCCGGGCCGCCGACGCGCAAAGTGGTGTGCCGGGCGAGCGGCTCGGCCAGGCGCACCTCGCCTTCTGAGCCGACGATCTCCTTCAGCTTTTCCGCGATGACCAATTCCGCGGCCAGCTTCGCTAATTGTTCGTGCACGTTGCCGGCGCCGAGACTCAGGACTAAATCGCCATCCGCGAGCATCTGGCCAACGTCGCTGTGCAGCCGATCGAGGCGCGGCTGATAGGTCACGCCCGGATGGCCGTGCTGCGCAATGGCGTCCGCGATGGTGCGACCGCTGATACCGGGCAAGGCGGTTTCGCTGGCTGCATAGACATCGGTCACGAGCACGCGATCGGCGTCGTCGAAGGCGCTGCCAAATTCGCGCGCCAGCGCCTTCGTCCGGGAATAACGGTGCGGCTGAAACATGGTCAGGACGCGTTTGCGCCCGGCCGTGCGGGCGGTGGCGAGGGTGGCGCGGATCTCCGTCGGATGGTGCGCGTAATCGTCCACCAGGAGAAAGCGATCGCTCTGATATTTGATCTCGAACCGGCGCCGGGCGTGCCGGAATGTGCCTAACGATTTCGCGATTTTCTCAAAAGGAACGTCCAGTTCGGTGGCCAGCGCAATGACACCGAGCGCATTGCTCACATTGTGTTTACCCGGGACGCTCAGGGTGGCATCGCCCAGCTTCTGGCCGTCGCGTCGCACGCAGAAAGTGGCGGCGAAATCGTGCAGATCGAGTCCGGTCGCACGGTAGCGCGCCTTTTCGGCGAAGCCGTAGGAGATGGTGCGAGCATGTGATGCGCAAATGCGCGTCGCATGCGGGTCGTCTGCGCAATAGAAGACTGTGCCGGTGGTTTGGCTGAGCAACCTGGCAAAGACCTCCTCGATCGCCGCCAGATCTTTGTAGTAATCGAGATGCTCTTCTTCCACGTTGAGAATGAGCGCATGCTCGGGCCGGAAGAGTTGCAGGGTGCCGTCGCTCTCGTCGCCTTCCGCCACGAAATATTCGCCGCGCTTATCCCAATGGGCATTACTGCCGAGGATGGGAATTTCCGCGCCCACATAATGCGAGGGATGCAAACCGCCGCTGCGCAGGACGTGGGCGGCCATCGCGGACGTGGTGGTCTTACCATGCATCCCCGCAATGATGATGCCGCGCTGGCCAAGCATGATGGCAGCGAGCGCTTCGGCCCGCCGGATCGCTGTCACGCGGCGCGTGCGCGCGTCGGCCAGGATCGGATTTTCCTCCCTGATCGCCGACGAGAAAATGATGAGCTCCGCATCCTGCACATCCTCGGCGCGATGCGGAGTGGAAAAGCGCAGCCCAAGCTTGGCCAGCCGATCGGTCTCGAGCGTGCGCACTCTGTCGGAACCGCGCACGTCGTGCCCGAGTTCGAGGAGCAAGGCCGCGATGCCGCTCATGCCGCTCCCGGCCACGCCGATCAAATGGATGGCGTGCCGTTCCTGGGTCAGGAATCGAGGGAGATCAGGCGGCAACGGCATCATGAGGCTGACAGTATTTTTCCATGGTTTCGACGACCAATCGCGCCGCGTTGTGCGGGGCCATCGCTTCGATGTTTTTCGACATCTGGCGCAGTGCCTCCGGATCGCCCTGCAGATCGCGGATCTGTTTCCCGAGCGTCTCGCCGGAGAGATCGATTTCCCTGATCATGAAGGCGGCCTTGGCCTTGACGAAAATCTCCGCGTTGCGCGTCTGGTGATCATCGGCGGCGTAGGGATAAGGCACGAGCATGGCGGGGAGGGCGAAAGCAGCCAGCTCGGCCAGGCTGGCCGCGCCGGAGCGGGTAATGGCGAAGTCCGCTGCGCTATAAACTTCTTCCATACGATGATGAAACGCCGCGACGTGCGCAGCGATGTTTTCGCGCCGGTAATTGTCTTCCATGAGCCGCGCATCACGTTTGCCGGTGAGATGGATGACTTGCAGGTCGAGGCCTTGTAAGGAGGGCAGCGCCTTGATCAGCGCCTGATTAATGCCGCTCGCTCCCTGGCTGCCGCCCATCACGAGCAAGGTGGGGACGCCCGAGCGAAGCCCGAGCTTTTCGAGCGCTTCGCTGCGGTCGAGCCGTTGGAGAGTGGAACGAATGGGCGTGCCGGTGAATTCCGTGTGGGCCCGCGGGAAAAATGACGCGCACTCCGAGAAACCGAGGAGCACCGCACGCACGAAACGCGCAGTGTGGCGATTCGCTTTACCGGGAAAGGCGTTTGATTCGTGGATGAAAGTCGGAATTCCGCGCATGCGCCCCGCGATGACCGGCGCGGTCGAAGTAAAGCCGCCCATGCCGAGGACCACCTCGGGATTGAATTTGCGAAAGATCTCGCGGCAGGCAGATAGGCTTTCATTAAAACGCCTAACGAAGGCCAGGATGGCCGGCGAAAAAGGAGAGGGGAGCGCGACGGTCGGAAGTTTCTCGAAGCGAAAGTCGCTTTGCCCTGCGACCGCGAGAGTATCGATCTCCTTCTCCGAGATAAAAAGGAGCACTTCGTGGCCTTTGTCGCGCAAGACTTCAGCGACAGCCAGGCCCGGAAAGAGATGCCCGCCAGTTCCACCACATGCGATCACAGCTTTCATGGCTAGATCCTCGGGGTCACACGCACCCGCATGGCAATTTCCTTTCTGGGCGCGGGCTCGAGTACGCCCTGCCGATAAATATTCAAGAGGAGCCCGACCGCGAAAAGCGCCACCACCAGGTTGGAGCCGCCGTAGCTCACGAAAGGCAGAGGCAGACCCTTGTTCGGCAAGAGCGAAGTGACCACGCCGATGTTGATGGCGGCCTGAAAAGCGATGAGCGCCACGACACCGCTGGCCAGCAGCATGCCGAAACGGTCGCGCGCATGCAGGGCGATGGTCATTCCGCAAACGATGATGACGACGAAGAGAAAGACCACCAGGAGGCTGAAGCGCAGCCCCAATTCTTCACCCACGATCGGGAAGATAAAGTCGGTATGGGCGTAGGGCAGATACGACATTTTTTGCCGCCCGTTGCCCAGACCCAGCCCTTCAATGCCGCCGCTCCCCCAGGCGATGAGCGCCTGCATCTGCTGGAGCCCGGCCGTTAATTTGTATTTCTCAGGATGCAGGAAGGCGAGCAGGCGGCCATTGCGTTCCGCGATGTGGGTCGCGAGGTAAAGAATGGACCCGACTCCGCCTAACGACAACGTGCCGAGCAGGGCCAGATTTGTTCCTGCGATAAACATGATGACGAACGTGGTGCTGCCGATGAGCACGGTAGTGCCCAGGTCGACCTCGGTAATGATGAGGGATAAGAGCAGACTAACGATTGCCATGGGAAGGAGGAAACCGCGCCAGACCTTTCTGCTCTCCTTTTCATAACGCGAAAACCAGGAGGCGAGGAAGAAAACCGAAGCGAGCTTGGCAAACTCGGAGGGCTGACAGGTGATGCCGTGAAATTCCAGCCAACGCCAGGAGCCGTTGATCTTGTGGTGCAGCGGCGGCAGGAAACAGAGCGTCAACCCGACGAGGGAGACGGCAAACCAAATCCACCAGGTGCGTTGCCAAAAGTGGTAATCGATCAACGCGGCAAGGGTGCAAGCGACCAGGCCAATCCCGAGCCAAAGGGCGTGCCGACGGAGGAAATAGTAGACATCGTTATGGCTATCGCGCGCGAAAGCACCCGTGCTGAAAAGAATGACGATGCCAATGGCCAAAAGACCCAGCACGGCCAAAAACAGAAGGTAGGCGCTCTTCCGATGCATCAGGAGTTAGTTTCGTTAGGCACGTTGTCGTTGTCGCCGGGGACGCTCTCCCCGGCAGCTCTGTCGCACGACCAGGAGTGGCTCGGCCGGGGACAGCGTCCCCAGCTCCAATTGCTCCGCCGGGAATGGCATCCCCGGCGACAACTGCTCGCTTCAACTTTCTCGAATCGTTTCAAGTCTATTTTGTTTTCGCAGCCGTGGTGGCTGCAGGAAGGTGGAGCTTCTGTCCGATCTGCAATTTGCGCGGGTCCGTGATCTGATTGAGTTCGAGCAGCGCGTCGTAGGGGACGTGGAGATGCCGGGCGATGGTGACCGGATTATCCCCTTTGACGACCGTGTAGATTTTCCCGGAATCGGGGACCGAAGGAGTGGTCACGACCGGCTTCGTTTTCTCCATCGGTTTTTTGGCCGATGTCTTCGCGACCGAGGCGTCCGTGACCCTGGTGATCTCATCGTTAGGTTGAGCCGGGGCGGCCGGGCTGGACAGGGTCGCGGAGGCGGCCAGGGTGGCGGCGACCGGCTCGGCCCCGGTCGCTTCCGGAGCAGGGGTCGACATGGTTTCCCGCGTTTTGATGGTGTTGAAAGCGATGATGCCGGCGACGGCCACAATGTGCAGCACAAGGACAATGAGCAGCGCGCGCGATAACTTCATGTTGGGCTCAGCCATCTGCTCGTAATCCATTTCGTCAGGCAGCCCCAGACTGCGCGAGCGTCGCGCGGTCGCGGCCCGCAGTTTCTTGCGTTTGATCAGGCTTGGCATTTTCATAGGTGTGGTTCGGACAGGCCGCGCACGAGGGCACGGAATTGGTCGCCGCGATCGGCATAGCTTTTGAACATGTCGAAGGAGGAAGTGCCGGGAGAAAAGAGAACGGTTTCGCCGGCCCGGGCGGCGGCCTGCGCTTTCTCGACGGCTAAGCCTAACGATGAGGCTCGCTCGCACTGGGTGACCTCGCGCCAGTCGTGCGCGATGCGCTCGGCAATCTCACCGATCAGCACGGCATGGCGCACTTTTTGAGCGACCAGCGGAGCGATGGAATCGAAGGCGAAACCCTTGTCCTTGCCCCCGGCGATGAGAACAATTGGCTTGGTGGCGCTGAGGAGCGCCTTTTCCAGAGCGTCGAGATTGGTGGCTTTGGAATCGTTTACGTAATCGACCCCGCCCACGGTGCGGATGAGTTCGAGCCGATGCAGTTGCGCTCGATAAGCGCAGAGCGGTGGCACCATCTGTGCGAAGCTGAGCCCGCGCGCCCTCCCGACGGCCAAGGCCGCCATCATGTTTTCGGCGTTGTGCGGACCGCGCAATTGCGCTTCGGCGAGATCGAGAACGGGTTGCTGGCGAAAGGCGATCCAGCCGTCGGCTAGCGAAAAGTCGCCATCGTTAGTCCAGGCGCTGAAGGTCACAACCTGCGACGCGAGTTGGGGCAAATCCTCCGAAGCATTGAGCACCGCGGTGTCCTCGGCAGTTTGATTTTCGAAGATGCGCAGCTTGGCCTCGCGATATTCGCGAATGCTGCGATAACGGTCGAGGTGATCCGGCGCGAAGTTGAGCCAGACGCTCGTCTCGGGATGAAAGTCGCGGATCGTTTCGAGCTGAAAGGAGCTGACTTCCACGGTGAGAACGGCGTAGTCCTCCTTCTCGCGTGCCGCTTCGACGAGCGGTTTGCCGATGTTGCCGCAAGCGACGGTGCGCTGGCCGCAGGCGTTCAACATCTGTGAAATCAGCTCGGTGGTGGTCGTTTTGCCATTCGTTCCGGTGATGCCGATGACCGGCACCTGGCTGAATTGCCAGCCCAACTCCAACTCACCGATAGAAGGGATGTTCTTGCGGGAAAAATTGCGGCCTAACGGCAATTCCGGATCGATGCCCGGGCTGAGCACGCCGAGGTCGTAGAGCGCGGGATCCTCCTCCGCGGCCGGGCCGCACAAGAGGTATATGCCCTTGGATCGCAGCGGATCGAGCCCGGGGATTTTTTCTTCGGGCGCGCTGTCGAGCATCGTCACCTTGGCTCCGACCTCCGCGAGCAGAAGCGCAGCGGCTTTGCCACTACGGCCCGCGCCGAGCACAGCGACGTTTTTGTTTTTGAAGTCCGGCATGGTCAGTGGCTCTAAGCGTCCATTTCTTCGTGCGCGAGCGAGCGAAAGACCGCGGTCAGGCGCGACATGTCGATCGACTTCACGAGGGGAAGGAGTCCCACCTCCAGCGGGGCGCCGGTGGAGTTCTCGGATCCACTGCGGCGCTCGTTGGGGCGGACGACCGGAGACGCGAATTCGGACCGCGAGAGGGACGCGTTTCTGACCGTTCGCACGCGACGCGACGGAACGGTTTTTGTTTCTCCAGAACGGGGTGATATGCCTAACGAGGGTTTTTTCATCGTAGTTTCAGGGTCGCTAGACCGAGCAGCGCGAAGACGATGGAAAGGATCCAAAACCTCACGATGACGGTGTTTTCCTTCCAGCCGCTGAGCTCGAAGTGATGGTGGATGGGCGACATGGCGAAGAGCCGTTTGCCCGTTAGTTTGAAACTCAGCACCTGCAGGATGACGGAGACGGCTTCGAGCACGAAAACGCCGCCGACGACCGCCAGGAGCAGCTCTTGTTTACAACAAATCGCGACCACCCCGATGATGCCGCCGATGGCGAGCGAGCCGGTGTCGCCCATGAAAACTTTGGCGGGATGGCAATTGAACCAAAGGAAGCCGAGCCCCGCGCCGACCAGGGCAGCGCAGACGATGGCGAGCTCGCCCGAGAAGGGGTAGAAGGGCACCTGCAGATATTGGGCGATGCGAAAATTTCCGCCTGCGTAAGAGAGCAGCGCATACGCGAAGGCGACGGTCACGGTGCAACCGATGGCAAGACCATCCAGGCCGTCTGTGAGATTGACCGCGTTGGAGGAGCCCACGATGACGAGGGCGAAAAAGAAGAACGTGAAGACGCCCATGTTCACGATCACGGGCAGTTTGAAGAACGGCAGGTAAAGCGCGCGCGCCTGCACTTCGATCAGGGGATTGAGCAGAAAGAAGGCGGTGACGATCCCGGCGAGAACGATCTGGAAGAGGAGCTTCAAGCGTCCGCTGATCCCGTCCGACTTCTTCTTCGTGACCTTGAGGTAGTCATCGACGAAGCCGAGGACGCCAAGATAGATCATGCAGAAGAGCGCCAGCCAAACGAATGGATTATCCGGCCGCGCCCACACGACCGAGGCGATCACGACGGCGCCGATCACGAGCACGCCGCCCATCGTCGGAGTGCCTTGCTTGCCTCCGTGTAACTCCGCCAAATGCCGCACTTCGGCCGCGGTGCGAATCGGTTGCCCGATCTTGAGGGAGATTAGTTTGCGAATGACGTAGTTGCCGAAGAGCAGCGAGATGGCGAAGGCGGTGATGGCGGCCAGCACCGCGCGGAAAGTGACGTAATAGAAGACGTTAAAGCCTCTGAAATCTTCCGTGAGGCGATGGAGATAGAACATCATGGCGCGGTCGGAGCCTCCCAGGGACGTTGGGCGAATTCTTCGAGGACGCGCTCCATGCGAGCGGCACGGCTGCCTTTGATCAAAACGATGTCGCCAGGCCGCGCTGACTCGTGCAGCAGGCAGACGGCTTCGCTTGGGGAAGCGACCGTGGTGCTTTGAGCCAGCCCGGCCGCGACGGCGGCTTGCGCGATCTCCTCTGAGCCTAACGAAATTAACTGATCGATCCCTAACGAGGCTGCCATTTCTCCGACCTCGCGGTGCCCGCGAGCCGATTCGTCGCCGAGTTCCGCCATGGCTCCGAGAATGGCGATGCGGCGTCCGTCGGTTTCCAGGTCGGCCAGGGTGTGCAACGCCGCTTTGGTCGAGTCGGGATTGGCGTTGTAGCTGTCGTCGATGAACTGCACGCCTTGGATTTCTTTGATCTGAAGACGGGCCTGGGTGATCGGCGCCACCGCGAGCCCGGCGGCGCATTCTTCCAGAGACAGCCCAAAGAGGCGTCCCGCGGCGATGGCGAGGAGAGCGTTTTGCACCATGTGCGTGCCCGGCACGGGCAGCACCGCGTGGCAGTGATGGGCGCCTTCCAGGATGGTGAACTCCGCGCCCTCGGCCGTCTGCACAATTTCTTTGGCTTGCACTTCGCCCCGGCCGATGCCGGTGTAGACGACGCGGGCCTTCGTCCGTTGGGCGATGGCCTCCGCGAACTCGTCGTTGCAGTTGAGAATGACGGTGCCCGTTGCGGGAAGGGCGGCGGCGAGCTCACCTTTCTCCTGCGCGATGGCGGCGCGCGTTTTCATGAATTCCAGGTGAGCGACGCCGATGTTGGTGATGATGGCGACGTCGGGCTGCGCCAACTGCGCGAGAGGAGCGATCTCGCCGGGATGATTCATGCCGATTTCCCACACGCCGATCTCGTCGTGGCCGCCGGCCTGTAGCATGGTGCGGGGGAGGCCGACGTGATTGTTGAGATTGCCTTCGGTTTTGCTGACCCGAAATCGATGCGCGAGGACCGCGGCGGTGAAGTCCTTGGTGCTCGTCTTGCCATTGCTTCCGGTAATGGCAACGACCTTCAGGCCTAACGATTGTCGATAACGCGCGGCGATTTGTTGGTAGGCGGCGAGCGTATTCGCGACGCGCAGGAGCGGAAATTCTGGAGATATTTTTCCGGTCCATTTCGCTTCGACGAGAGCGCCCGCCGCCCCCCGTTGCATGGCTTGAGCCACAAATTGGTGTCCGTCGTAATTGTCGCCGCGCAGCGCCACAAAAAGCTGACCGGGTTGGATGGTGCGTGAATCACTGCTCAGAGCGGTGATGCCCGGCCCGCCACTCCGGGAGGCAGGACACTCGGCTCCGGCCAACTCCACGATTTGTTCCAGTGTGAGAGCGTCCATGGCTATTTCGGCGTCCTCCGGGGAGCGCACGCGACTCGCGTGCCGTTTGCGGCGACTCGCCGTAAACATCCGGGCGAGGATCGAAGAGAAGAGAAAAATTCGTAATTCGCCTGCGCTCCCCGGACTTCGCTGCATCTCTCAAGGGAAGGATTCATCACTTCAAAATTCGAGGGGTCGATTTTCGAGCGCGCGCAGGGCCATCTGGCGGTCGTCGAAGGGAATGGTGTGATCAGCAAATTCCTGGTAGGTCTCGTGGCCTTTGCCGGCGATGAGAATGATGTCGCGCGGCTGGGCAAGGGCGATGGCGCGCGCGATCGCCTCAGTTCGATCCGGGACCGTTTCGAAATTGGAAGTGCGGAATCCGGCTTGCACCTGCGCAATGATGGCGAGCGGGTCTTCTTTGCGCGGGTTGTCGGAGGTGATGATGCTGTAGTCGGCGTTTTGATCGGCCACGCGGCCCATCAAAGGCCGCTTTTCCTGGTCACGATCGCCGCCCGCTCCAAAAACGAGGATGAGGCGATGCGGCCCGAGCTCGCGCAAGGTCTTCAGCACATTGAGGAGCGCGTCGTCGCTATGGGCGTAATCGACGAAGACCTGGAACTGACGCTTGGCCGGGACCATTTCGAGCCGGCCGGGCACCTGCGGCGTTTTGGCCAGGCTGAGAACCGCCTCCCGCAGGCCGATGCCTAACGAATTTGACGCAGCGAGCGCGGCGAGGGCGTTCATGACGTTAAAGCGACCAATGAGCGGAATGCGCACGAGGTAAATCTTGCCCAAAGCGTCCAGTTGAAAGGAGGTGCCGGTGAATTCCGCCCGGTAGTTGGAAGCGCGGAAATCGGCGCGCGCGTTCATCCCATACGTGACCACGGGCGTCCCTCCGCCCAGGCGGTTGACCAGCTTCTCGCCGGCCGCATCGTCGATGTTCAGCACGGCGTTCGCGACTCGTTTGTTAGGCTGATCTTTCAGCCCGGTGAAGAGAGCCGCTTTGGCCTCGAAGTATTTCTCCATCGATTGATGAAAATCGAGATGGTCCTGCGTCAGATTGGTGAAGACCGCGACGTCCCACTCGAGCCCGCGGGTGCGTTCCTGGGCGAGGGCGTGCGAGGAGACTTCCATGACCGCGGCACGGCAGCCCGCGCCGGCCATTTGCGCGAGTAGTTCCTGCAGGTCGAGCGACTCCGGGGTGGTCCGGATGGCGGGCAGAACGCGTTCGCCGATTTCATAGCGCACCGTGCCGATGAGGCCGCTGCGCAGCCCGCACGTATCGCAAATGTGTTTGAGCAGAAAGGTCGTGGTGGTCTTGCCGTTCGTCCCGGTGACGCCGGCCATTTTCAGGCGGAGCGCCGGCTTTTTGAAAAATGTAAAAGCCAGATCGGCCAGCGCCACGCGGCTGTCTTCGACCACCAGGGAAGTCGCGCGGGAATGTGTTTCCGGTTGTTCCACCACGATGGCGGCCGCGCCTCGTTCGATGGCTTGCTCGGTGAATTGGTGACCATCGAAATGGGCTCCGCGGACCGCGACGTAGAGCCCATTTTTCTGCACCCGGCGTGAGTCGTAGAAGATGCCGTCGATCTCACGATCGAGCGGCCCCGAAATTTCCCGGACCGGGATGGAGTCTGCGAGAAGTTTGAGCTGCATGAGGCGTGGAAGCGCGCGGCGCGGGAACTCAGCGATGGGCATTAGTTAAGGCGACTCGTCCGGCCGTCGTTGACGTTCCAATTTCCTCATGCGGCTCAAGATCGAGGTAACGCGCCGCCTTTTCGGCGACGTGTGAAAAGATGGGTCCCGCCACAGTCCCGCCGTAGTTGAGGGCGGGATCCTTGGGCTTCGCGTTGTCGAGCACGACGAGCCCGACGAAGGCTGGATCTTCCGAAGGCAGAAAACCGCTGAAGGAGACCACATATTTGTCCTTCTCGTAGCCGCCGCCGGGCGCGGCTTTTTGGGCGGTGCCGGTTTTGCCCGAGATGATGAAACCAGGCACGGCGGCTTCCGCGGCGGTGCCCCGTTTGCTCACGACTCCGCGCAGGGCGAGCGCGATTTCCGAGGCGGTCTCGGGCGAGATCACTTGCCTAACGACGGTGGGCTTGAGGGCGGCGATCACTTTGCCTTTGTCATCGACCACCTTCTGCACGATGCGCGGCTGGATGAGCTTGCCGCCATTGGCCACCGTGGCCATGGCCATCAGCATCTGCAGGGGTGTGACGCCCACTTCCTGCCCCATCGGGATGCGGGTGATGGAAATTTTGCTCCAATTGCGCGGGGCGTGGACCATGCCTCGAATTTCGCCCGGTAATTCCACGCCTGTGCGATCCCCGAAGCCGAAGCGGCGGATGTATTCGTAGAACTTCTGTTCGCCCAGCATGACCGCCATCTTGGCGGCGCCGATGTTGCTGGAATGGACCAGGATATCCTGCACGCTGAGATCGCCGTAGCCTTTGTGCCCGTGATCGTGAAGCGGGCGGCCGCCGACGTTCCAGACGCCGTTCTCGCAGAAGATGGTTGAATCGAGCCGAACCTTCTTTTCGTTGAGGGCGGCGGCGGCAGTGACGATTTTAAAAGTCGAACCTGGCTCCATCATGTCGATGATGGCGCGGTTCTTCATCTCTTCCGGTTTGGCTTTGGCCCGAAGGTTGAGATCGAAATTCGGCCGATTCGCCAAGGCGAGAATCTCCCCCGTCTGCGGGCGCATCAGAATGATGGTGGCTTTTTCCGGCCGAAGTTCCCGCATGGCGGCGTCGAGCTCGTTCTCGACGATCGTCTGCAGGCCCATGTCGATCGTCAGGTAGACCCGGCAGCCGTCGCGCGGCGCGGCTTCCGTGCCGCGGTAAAGGACGATTTCGCGGCCGCGAGCGTCGCGCTCGATGTAGCGGTAGCCGTCCTGACCGCGCAGATATTGGTCCATCGAGGCTTCGACACCCTGGATGCCCTGTTGATGGAAGTCGGAAAAGCCGATGACGTGGCAAAGCATCTGCCCATTAGGATAGACCCGCACGGTGCCGCGCTCGCAGTAGACTCCGCGCAGCTTCTCCTGGGCCAGAGTCTTCTCGAGCAGGCGCGCCTCCTGGTCGGGGACTTCGCGTTTGAGAACGATGTAACGTCGGCGCGTTGCGATCTTCTCCGCGATCTCGGCCTGAGGGAGTTTCAAATGTTCGGCCAGAATCGGCACGAGGGAGTCAGCGTTGTTGATCAACGATGCATCGGCCACCACGGTGGCGACCGGCACGTTCTGGGCGAGCACTTCCTGCCGGGCATCGTAGATCGCGCCTCGCTCTGCGGGGATGACCGTGCGCCCGATATTCTTTTCGGCCGCGAGCCGGGTGTAATAGTCGTGCATCCCGATCTGGAGATGCACCAGCCGATAGGAAAAAATGCTGAAGAGAAGCGTGAAAAAGACGCAGATCAAGGCACAGCGGGCGCGGCCATTCCACCTCATGGTGCGCCTTGCTCATTGGCCACCGGCAGGACGGCATCCTCGCCCAGCGGGCGCAGCGAGGAGTTCAGCCTAACGATGCTTTGTTCCGTGATCGGGACCATCTTCAAGTAGCCTTCCTTGAGCCGCCGTTGCAGGGCGGTGCGGGAAGTGAGCGCGGCAAACTGCACCTTGGCGTCCTCGTTCTGGGTGCGCGTGGCGCTTAGTTCCTGCTCGAGTTGCCGGCGCTGGATCCCTTGGTGATGCAGTTGCACGGAGAGGTAGACGTAGCTCAGCCCCGTCGCGGCCATGAAAGTGACGATCACGATCCAGCGAGCCAGGGCCGGCGCGTCGATCGGGTTGAAATTATTTCGCCGGCGCCGATTCATGCGATCCTCTCTGCCACCCGCAGTTTGGCGCTGCGGGAGCGCGGGTTGGCGCGTTGCTCGGCCGCATCCGGCTCGACCGGTTTGCCCGTGATGAGTCGCAGCGAAAAATCAGGATTGGGCCGCGGCTCGGGCCATTCTGGCCGATCGAGCATCTCCCGGCTCCGTCCGCGGAAGAAATTTTTCACCACGCGATCCTCCAGGGAATGGAAAGTGATGACGGCAATGCGGCTGCCTGGCTCGAGGCGATTCGTCAGCGCCATCAAGCCAGCGGCCAGCGCACCCAGCTCGTCGTTCACTTCCATCCGGAGTGCCTGGAAGATCTGGGTGGCAGGATGTCGACGCCCATGACGGCCGACGACTTTTTCGATGGCTTTGGCCAGCTCGAGCGTTTCCCGGAAGGGCGATTCTTTGCGAACCTTCACGATCTGGCTGGCGATGCGGCGCGCAGCCGGTTCTTCGCCTTGCTCGCGGAAAATGGTGGTGAGTTCTTCTTCGCTGTAGGAATTCACCACTTCGGCCGCGGTCAACTCACGGCGTGGATCCATCCGCATGTCGAGCGGGCCGTTGCGCATGAAGCTGAAACCGCGTTCGGCGTTTTCCAGCTGACGGGAGGAAACACCGAGATCGATCAGCGCCCCGCCGATCTGCCCGATGCCAAACTGATCGAGCAGGCTATCGACTTCGCGGAAATTCGCCTGCCGCAAGGTGACGCGGGTGCCAAAATTAGTCAGGCGCGCACTCGCGTATTCGAGCGCGTCGGGATCCTGATCAAGAGCGAGAACGTCGGCGCCGGTGCGCAGAATGGCTTCGGCATGGCCACCGCCGCCGCAAGTGCCATCGACGATGAGCGCCCCCGGCTGCGGGGCGAGCAGTTCGATCGTTTCATCGATCAGGACGGGGCGGTGGTAGCTGAAATCTTCCATATCCTGGGCTTCCTCCTCGAGCTGCAACGGACCGGTCGCGAACCGGATGGGGCGTTCGAATAGCAGTGCGTTCATTGACTTTTCCACGCCCTAAAGCCCGACCATGTTGGCCACGTGCTGATAGGTGGGATGCTCCTCGTTGTGGGCGGCTTGGCGCCGTCGCAGGTTCCAGATCTCAAAGCGGTTGCGGCCGCCGACGAGCGCGACCTCGCCTTTCAGTTCCAATTTTTGACAAAGATCATCGGGAAGGAGGAGGCGGCCCTGCTTGTCGGAGGCGCCGTGCTGGGCCTGGGCATGGAGCTGGCGCAGATAGACGCGGACATCGCGGGGAGAAACCCCGGGCGCGTTCTCGGCGGCGGCGCTGATGCGCTCGAATTCGTGGGGGAGCATAACGATGAGAAATTGAGCGTTCGGCTCAGGCACCATGAGGAACTCCTCCCCGGCCTTGGCCTGCCGCCAGCGCGAGGGAATGGTGAGGCGATGTTTGTCATCGAGTTGATGACGGAATTCACCCGCGTAAAAGGTAGAATTAGAAGACGCCGGTTCCATACGCAGGGAAGATGATCCAAATCAATCCACTTCCCCCCACTTTAAACCACCTGCCTTTTCGCGGGTCAATAAGGAAAATCGTAATTTGCGCGCTTTTCTTTGTCCCCGTAGCTTTCCGACCCACCGCGCATGCTCCGTTCGGTTCTTCATTTCACCACCGCGCTGGCTCTCCTGGCTGGTGCCTCGCTGACCTTCGCTCAAGCCAGCGACGAGGCCGTGCGCGTGACCGTGATGGTGAATTCGGATGGCTCGAAGACCGTTTATCAGACGAACAGCGTCATGCATGAGGCGACCGCCACGACGACCGACCAGGGCGGTCAGGTGAAAGGCAAAGTCGTTTACAAATTGGATGCGGACGGCCGCTATGAAACGGCGCAGATCCTGGGTCCGCACGGCGCGCTACGCTTCAAGAGCCGTTACCGTTACGACGAACAAGGGCGGCTCGCGGAGGAGATCCAATAGGAGAAAGATGATTCGATCCGAAATAAGCTGGTCTACAATTATGACGTGGTCGGCCACCAGATTGGTTATGCGGTTTACGACGCGAGTGGCCGGCTCCTTCGTAAGGTCACTTCCAAAAAGCCAGAGGCCCCCGCGCGCCCGCGGCCATGAGATTCGCCCTTTTTTTATTCGTTAGGTATGCGCTTCTCCAGCTTGCCAGCGGGATGAAAGAGAGTTATCAGGTCTCCGTATGATCGATTACATCCAGAAAGGCGGGCTGCTCATGTGGCCCATCCTCATCTGCAGCATTATCTCGATCGCGGTGTTCGCGGAACGACTTTTTTATTTTCATCGAGCCACCATTCATGTGAGCGAATTTTTGCAGGGGCTATCCAATCTCCTGCAGCGCCGGAATTACGCCGAAGCCTTGCATGAGTGCGCCGGGACGCCCGGACCAGTCGCCCGCGTCATCCACGCGGCCATCATCAAGCACGACGCGCCGCGCTCGGAGCTGCGTGAAATTGTGCAGGAGGCGGGACAGTTGGAGGTGCCGAAGCTGGAGCGGTTTCTGGGGGTGCTAGCCACCCTGGCTTATCTGACTCCGCTCATTGGCTTGTTAGGCACGGTTGCCGGGATGATTGAAGCCTTTGGCATGGTGTCGTCGCACGGTGGCTATGCCACTGTCACGGAACTTTCGAACGGTATTTATAAGAGTCTTCTCACGACGGCGGCCGGCTTGGTCGTAGCGACGCCGACCTTCGTCGGATACAGCTATCTTTCTGCGCGGGTCAATACGCTGCTTCATGATATGGAGCGGGCAGGCATCGAAGTCGTGCATCTGCTGTCCGATCGCGCGCCCGCGGCGGAGATCATCAGCTTTCAGCAGGCCCAGGAAAAAAACGCCCTGCGGCGCGGGGAACGTTAGGCCAGGCTTATCTTCGTTCTCGCGCCTAACGAGCCGTAACGGATGCGTCGCAACGGCCGGGCCTTCAAATGAAGCTTTCGCGCACGACCACCCTTAGCTTTGGCTGGCTCTACGTCTTTCCTCTGCTCGACGTCGTCTTTCTGCTCATCTTCTTCTTTTTGCTCAGCTCGAGCTTTGTCCTCCAGCCGGGCATTGCGGTCAGCGTGCCCTTCTCGCGTTTCACCCTCGCTCCGCAGCCTAACCAGCAAATCATCAGCATTACCGGCGGGCCTAGCCCGGCCATCTATCTGCGCGACCAAAAGGTGACCCTGGCGGAACTTGGGCCCGCGCTCGAACTCGCCAAGCGCGAAGGTCGCTCCATTGTCATCAAAGCGGATCGGCAGGTCTCCTACGATTTGGTCATGGCGGTCACGAACGCCGCTCTCGAGCATGGCATCTCTTCCGTGGCTCTCGCCACCAATCCGCAGCCGTGAGGATCGAATCGCACCCCGCGGCTCCGGGAGATCTGCTCTTTCGTTGGGAACCTCAACGCCAGCGCAAGCTCGCGATCGGCGGGTTTCTCTTCGCTTCCGCCCTCTTGCACGCCCTTTGCTTCTATCTTTTTCAGGTCGTTTACCCTCCGGCGATCGCCCTGCTTCCGCCGCCTGCACAGGTCAGCGTGATCGCGCCGACCTCACCGGAAGCTCGCTCTTTTCTGAGCTGGCTCGATGCGGAAGACCCGGCGCTCGCTTCGCAGACGCAGCGTTCGCCCGAGGCTCGGGCCTTCCAATTGCCGAAGCTCGCGCACATTCCATCCTACCAGGCGGTCCCGCCGAGGTTAAAAGAGATGCCGATCCGGCGCGCGGACGAGGTGATTCCTTCGGCCATGCCACCGGCGCCTGTGCCGCTCGCTCCGGCCGCCGCGCCTGGATCGTCCGCACCTGCGCCCAGCATCCTGCTTTTTGCCGATGGGCTGGACGACCTCTCCGTGACGCATCCCGCGTTGAAATTTATCGCCTCGACCCGCGATGCGCCGGAGAGTGCCCGCTTTCGGATCGCGGTCGATTCGTTAGGGGCAGTCCGGTATGTTTTCCTGGAGCAATCCTCCGGCGATACATCCCTCGACGAACAAGCGCGGTTCTTCCTGGCGCTCTCTCGTTTCGCGATGGAAAAAAAATCGCGGCCGAGTGGCCCGCTCATCTGGTCGACTGCCACCGTGCAATTTGGCAAGGATGTCGAGATGCCGCCCAGCGCGGCGGAGCGGGTCGCGCCGTGATCCGGGTCAGTCTGGCCGCCTTGGTCACGATTTATCTGCTGCTTTTTCTTGCGGCGGTTTTTCTCCTCTGGATATTTGGCGAGTGGAACCGTCGCCGCCGCGAGCAGCGGGCGTTGCGCTACCGTCTGCGGTGTGTGATTTGCGCGTTCGAATTTGAAGACCGCACGACGACGCTTCTACCTCGTTGTCCGCGCTGCGGCAGCTTGAACGAACGTTTTAAACTGGATCGTATTTAAATATGGGAATGTGGATTGGCCGGAATCGTAAAGCACGCGTGACGTATGGCTTTGACGAGATTGCTCTCGTCCCGGGCCGCGTCACGATTAATCCAAACGAAGTCGATATCACCTGGCGCCTCAGCCGACGGGAAGCGGAGCCGCTCGAATTCAAAATCCCAATCCTGGCCAGCGCCATGGATGGGGTGGTCGATGTGCGCTTTGCCATCGCCATGGGAAAACTGGGCGGCCTCGCTGTGCTCAACCTCGAAGGCGTGCAGACTCGTTACAAAAATCCGCAGGAAGTTCTGCAAAAAATCGTGGAGGCCGACAAGAACGAGGTGACGTCGTTGCTGCAAAAGATTTACCAGGAACCGGTGCAGGAAGATCTGATCGCCGCGCGTATTCGCGAAATCAAAGATGCCGGCGTGCCGGCCGCGGTCAGCTCGATCCCGCAGCGCGCGGAACAGTTTGGAGCGATTGCCCAGGAAGCCGGCGCGGATGTTTTCGTGGTGCAGAGCACCGTCTCGACGGTGCGCCATGTCTCTTCGGAATATAAGTCGCTCGAGTTAGCGAAATTCTGCCAGGACCTGCGCATCCCAGTCATCGTCGGCAACACGGTCGGCCTCGATGCGACCTACGAAATCATGGAGTGCGGACCGGCCGCTGTCCTGATTGGAGTGGGGCCGGGCGCGGCTTGCACGTCCCGCGGCGTTCTCGGCCTGGGCGTTCCACAGGTCACAGCCACCGTCGATTGCGCGGCTGCGCGTGACGCTTATTTCAAGAAGACGGCCCGCTACGTATCCATCATCACCGATGGTGGCATGAGCAAAGGAGGCGACGTCTGCAAGGCCTTCGCCTGCGGTGCGGACGCCGTCATGGTGGGCAGCGCCTTTGCCAAGGCACACGAGGCGCCGGGGGGCGGTTATCATTGGGGCATGGCCACCCCGCACGCCAACCTCCCGCGGGGCACTCGCATCAAAGTCGGCGCGACCGGTTCGCTCAAACAGATCCTGTTTGGACCGGCCGAAGTGGACGACGGCAGCCAAAATCTGGTGGGCGCCATCACGACGTGCATGGGCAATGTGGGAGCAAGCACGATTCCCGAGTTTCAGGCCACCGAAATCATCATCGCCCCTTCCATCCGCACAGAAGGCAAACTCTTCCAAACCGTCCAAAGCGTCGGGATGGGCACCCAGTGAACCGGGGGGTGACAAGTGACGATTAATGAGTCACAAGTTACAGCTGCGTTACGCGTTTAGCTGAGCCCTCGTTCCACGTCACTTCTTCTTCATGAATCGCCGAGTCGTCATCACCTCAATGGGAGTCGCCACGCCTTTGGGCATGGAAGTGGAAACTTTCTGGCAAAACCTGCTCGAGGGACGCAGCGGGATCGGCGAGATTTCCCGCTTCGACACGACCGACTTCGACTGCCGCATCGCGGGCGAGATCCGCGATTTCGATCCCAAGCCCGTTTTTAAGAATCCGAAGGAACACAAGCGCACCGACCGCTTTACGCACTTCGCCATGGCTGCGGCCAAGAGCGCGATGCGCGATTCCGGGATTGATCTGGAAAAGACGAACCTCGATCGCTTCGGCGTGCTCGTCAGCAGTGGCATTGGCGGGCTCAAGACGCTGGAAGATCAGCACACGAACCTGGTCGAGAAAGGCCCCTCGCGAGTCTCGGCGTTCACCATTCCCATGCTCATCAGCAACATGGCCAGCGGGCTCATCTCGATGGAGTTCGGCCTGCGTGGCCCCAATATGTGTATCGTGACCGCCTGCGCGACTTCCAATAACGCGATTGGTGAAGCCTGGCGCATCATTAAATTTGGCGACGCCGATATCTTCCTCGCCGGGGGCTCGGAGGCGGCCATCATTCCGATCGGCCTCGGTGGGTTCGGAGCGATGAAAGCGCTCAGTACGCGTAACGACGAACCGCAGCGCGCTTCGCGGCCGTTCGATCGCGATCGCGACGGTTTTGTCATCGGCGAAGGCGCTGGGGTTGTGGTCGTAGAAGAATTGGAACACGCCAAAGCGCGCGGCGCGAAAATCTGGTGCGAACTGGCCGGCTACGGGCTTTCCGGCGATGCCTATCACATGACGGCGCCCCCGTCGGATGGCGAAGGAGCGGCGCGAGCCATGAAGATGGCGCTCAACCATGCAAGTGTGGCGACGTCGGACGTTGACTATGTGAACGCGCACGCCACTTCCACCGGCCTCGGGGATATATGCGAGACCCGCGCGATCAAGACAGTGTTTGGCGATTATGCCCGTAACGGCCTCTCCATCAGCTCGACCAAATCGATGACCGGCCATTTGTTAGGCGGAGCCGGCGCCATTGAGATGGCGGCCTGTGCATTGGCCATGCGCGACGGAAAAATTCCGCCTACCATTAACCTGGAAAATCCCGATCCAGAGTGCGACCTCGACTACACGCCGAAAGTCGCCCGCGAAAAGAAAGTGCGCATCGCGCTTAACAATTCCTTTGGGTTCGGTGGACACAACGCCACCCTGGTCCTGTCCCAATTTACCGAATAGGCGCACTGTCGCGCATTGCTTGCGGGCCGGTGGCGCTGCGAGAGACGGCCACCAGGTTGTGCCCGTCGGTTGATGTCGGTGGCGCTGCCTACGAGTATGGTCGAGTCATGCCAGAGATGGGAAAAATGCTGGTTATCTTTGGCGCGGTCATCGTGCCGGTGGGCCTCGTGCTTTGGAGCGGCTTCGGCGCGACCTGGCTCGGACGTTTACCGGGTGACATTCGGATCGAGCGAGGGAATTCGGGTTTCTATTTCCCGATCGTGACCTGCATTATCATCAGCATCGTCCTCAGCCTACTGGTGACACTTTTTCGTCGTTAGGCAAATGGCGATCGCGACCGATAAACAGAAGCGGCTGACCCGCCATGTCGCGAAACTTCGCGAATGTCGCCGTTGTCCGCTCATGCATCCGCCCCCGGTTTCGGGAGGCGCCGTGGTCAGTGAAGTGCTGCTCGTCGGGCAGGCGCCGGGCGTGCGCGAGCCGGTGGCGGGCAAGCCCTTTGCCTGGACCGCCGGCAAAACGCTCTTCCGTTGGTTCGAAGAAGCCAGTGGCCTGACGGAAGACGCGATCCGCGCCCAAATTTATTTCGCCGCTGTCTGCCGTTGCTTCCCGGGCAAAGCCCCCGGTGGCAGCGACCGCGTGCCGAATCCGCAGGAGATCGCCAACTGCTCTTCATGGCTGAATCGCGAATTGGAAATTCTGCGACCACTCCTGGTCATCCCGGTCGGGAAATTGGCCATCGCGCAATTCATGTCCGTCAGAAAACTCGACCAAACCATCGGACAGGCCTTCCGCGCCGAGCGAGCCGGGCAAACGTTTGACCTCATTCCATTGCCGCACCCGTCCGGTGCCTCACCTTGGCACCGCATTCCGCCGGGCCGCGACCTGCTGCGGTCAGCCCTATCACTGATCGCGAAGCACCCGGCTTTTGAGGGAATAAATAATTTGGAAGCCAGGTAACCAGAAATGGGAAAGAGATTCGGCGGCGTCTGAATTTTCTGGCTTCCTGGTTTCCAAATTCAATCTTCTTCCATGGCGAAAAAAATAAACGTCACCGTTTGGGGCGAGAACGTGCACGAACGCCAGAGCAAGATCGTGGCCGGGATCTATCCGGACGGCATCCACAACTGCATCGCCGCGGGCTTTCGTGAGGGCGATGCCTGCGAAGTCGGCACGGCCACGCTGCAAGAAGTCGAGCATGACTTAACGAAGAGCGTTTTAGAGGAGACGGATGTTCTCGTTTGGTGGGGCCATCGGGCCCACCGTCAGGTCGAAGATGCGGTCGTCGAACGCGTCCTCAGCCGCATCTGGGAAGGGATGGGCTTCATTGCCCTACAATCCTCGCACTACTCGAAAATCTTCAAGCGCCTCATGGGCACGAGCTGCTCGCTCACCTGGAGGGAAGCGGGCGAGCGGGAGAGGCTCTGGGTCTGCAACCCGGGACACCCGATCGCGCGCGGGATTGATCGCTGTTTCGAGATCGAAACACGGAAATGTACGGCGAGCCTTTCGCGATTCCGTCGCCCGATGAAATTGTCTTTCTCTCTTGGTTTGAAGGCGGTGAAGTCTTCCGCAGCGGCTGCACTTGGAAACGGGGTAACGGCAAGGTTTTCTACTTCCGTCCGGGCCACGAGACCTATCCGATCTACTTTCACCCCATCGTTAGGCAGGTGCTGCGCAACTCCGTGCACTGGGCCGCGCCGGAAGGGCAACTCTGGATCGATAACTGTCCCAACATCCCGATCGACCAGGCGCGCGAAAAGCTGGTCGCGAAAGGACCGCGCCTGCACAAGGAGGGTGAAGCCGGCTTTCGTTAGGCGGAACGTAACTAGGCCACAATTTCGCACAGCTGGCTGGATGAGGTTTGCCGTGGCCGCTCGTTGCCGGAACCTCACCGGCTCAAACCTAAGACGGCCCGTTTTAATGTGCCTTGGTCGCCGGCTTTTGCGGAAAGAGAAAGATCAGGGCGATGATTACCACAAGCAGGCCGAGCGACGCAGAATAGCGGCTAAGAGAGAGACCCCCTTTGGCGAGTGGCTTGTCTAGAAAGTCACCCACTACTGCTCCGAGCGGCCGAGTGAGGATGAAGGCGGTCCAGAATAAAACAGCCCGAGAGAGATTGGTAAAATAATAGAGCAAAGCTGTCAGGGCTAAGAGACCGCCGAAAATCGCGGCCGCCGCGAGATAGCCAGTTGCATTGGTATCTGCGACCCAGTCGCCTAAGGCCGTCCCAAGAGTCTGGGAGAACATGATCGTAACCCAGTAAAAGGTCTCGACTTTGGGCGAACTAACTGTTTCGACCGAGATACTGCCGGTCGACCAGCGCCAGATAAGCAGCGATGCCACCACACAGACGAGGAGGATGGCCGATCCGCCGGTGTAGCCGATGCCGAGCGACCGGTCGCAATAGTCTGCCAGGGTAGTCCCCACCGTGGTCGTGGCGACGATCGTGAGCCAGTAGAGGAAAGGGTGAAACTTGCTTGCCCTAATCTGCACGAGCACTGCAGCAATGAATATCGCGCCGAAGATCGCTGTGCCGATGATATAGCCAGAGCCGTTGCCGGATTTAGTCGTCTCGCCGAGCCACGACATGGTGACGGCGTCCCCGCCCGTTTCGCCAAGCGTGGTGGCGAGAACTTTGATGATCCAGAAGAGCAAAGTGACCTGGGGGACCTTGGCGACAATGTCGCGATTTGTTTCGGGCATAATTTTCGTTTTCTTGTTGACCGTTTTTGGGTGGTAAAGTGACTGCGTTTTTGTTCGGCGAGTCGCGCCCGTTAATACAGCAATTGCACGCCGCAGTAACCTATGAGCGCGAGTGAATCCGCGCGCGGGACGTGCACATCATGCCCCAGCGAGGCGATCCAGATGCAATCTTTCCTGAGCTCATGGCGAAAACCCACGTTCACGGTCAGCGTATCCCGGGAAAAGCTGGTGCGCGCTGTCCCGTGCAATTCGACCATCAGCTCCGTCGTCTTGCCAAGGCTCACGCCACCGATGATCCCGAAAAGCCACTGTGCGCGACCGATTGTGCTGAGGAGTGGGCCGAATTCGAGTCCTAGCCCGCCGGCGCCAAAAGTCTTCTGAAACTGCACTGGAATCTGGAAGCCGGTTCCCGGGTCGGCCAGACCACGATGGACGGAAGAATGCACGGCGTTGAAGAGGACGCGCGGGAAAGCGGAGAGCGCAAAGCCACTCGTATCTTCATCGACGAAACGCCATTTCAACGCTGCCTCTGCGCCACCAAGACCTGCGACCAGTCCTCGGTTGCCGCGCTTCAGAAGTCCAAGTGCAGCCTGCAGCGTAAGCTGGATGTGATCGCCTAAGCCATAGTTGAGGTCGAGCCCGGGGGCGTCCAGGGCCCACTCCCCTGGTCGATGCTCGAACGCGATCGGCAAATTGATCTCCCACTTCCCGTTGCCAGGCGTGCCCGGATCGTCCGTGATCATCGGCGGCCCGCCCTGCGCGCATAGACGCGGGGCGCTCAGGAGACAAAGGGACAATGCGGCGGCCAGAATATGAGCGGACGAAGAACGCGTGATCACGGTTTGCCTCGTATCGACGCTCCTCGTAGGCGAATCAATGAGACGACGACGATCAATCCCGGCCCGCAGCTGTGTCTTCCGCTTTTTCTTTCGCCTGATCGGCCGGCGTTTCCGTGCTGATATCAACGATCTTGCCGGTCTTCGCATTCACCAGCACCTCGGTGGCGTTATTGCTTCCGGGCTTGACCATGTCGAACGACCAGACGAGCGCGTTGTGCTCGTTCTCGATCTCTTCGCTTTGGATTTTCTCGCCTGGTTCTTGCGCAAGGGCTATTTTCTCTGCTTGCGCTCTGCTGATCTTCGCTTGCGCCAGGAGCTGAGCTTCGGTTTTGGAGGCCGCGTGCAAAGTGGGCAGGGTGAGGCTGGCGGAGAAAATCGCCGCCAGCACGAGGATGGTTTGTTTTGTTGATTTCATCATTCTGAAAGTTAGCCGCGGGACCTGTCACCAGAAGAATTTCTCTCGTGACAGATTTGTTATCCATTCACCGCGCATTTCCGCGCTGGCTCGGACGCGGGAAAAGTCGGTGCGCGTCGAGCACGAGGAAATGGGCGTCCTGATAAACGATCGATTCTGCAGGCGGGTGTTGCAAAAGCGGCGCCGCATCTTGCGATTCGCCCAAGTTTTCACCGGGTGCGCTCAGGCGAAGCTGGCGCAGGAGCCTGCTCTTTACCCAGTAGCGGCGCGAGAAGGCGGCGCGATCGAGGAGCCAAAAATCGATCTGCTGGTCGCGCACGCATTTTTGCACGATGGCGGGATCGGCGCTGTCCTGGGCGCGGGCAATTTGCAGGCCCCGGCTGCGCAGGGGCAAGTAGTATTGCGGGTGAAAAGGAACCGCGCATTCGGCTCCGATGATGATGGAGCGCTGGCAAAGAAGAGGCAAATTGTTTGCCTCGTCGGCCAGCGAAGCGATTCGAATCGAGGCGGGTTGCTGGCGGAAAAAGCGGTAGAGCGATGGATCGTCGCCCGTGAGGTAACCGCCGGAGGGAAATCTCGGTATGATCAGCGGATAAGCCAAAAAAGCAGCGATCAAAACCAGCATCAGCGGGAGCACTCTCCTGCGCCAGGCGGGATTGCTCCGCTCCAGCCAGCGCAAGGTTCCATCGATCAGGGCGATCAGGACTCCCCCGACAAGCAAAGTCAGCACCACCCGCATGACCGCTGTCGTGTATCGGTTGGGCAGATAAAGGTGGAAAAAGAGCAGATGTGCCGCGGCAAAGAGTGAGAGCGAAGCCGCCGCCACCTGCGGGATGGGTCGGGCGCCACGCGGGATCACTCTGAGCAGAGGAAAAAGCTCCGGGTAGCGGCGCAAGAGCGGCCACAGGAACGCAGCCAGAAACCACAGCGGGCGCGTGGGGAAGTTGTGAATGCCTCCATTGCCGCCGATCCATCGCCCCCACCAGCTCGGAAAGAAATAGGGCACGCGCCCCTCAGGACCAAACTCAGGCATCTGCCGAGCCTGCGCATAAGTCACCAGCGGACCGAAGGCGCTGGTCTGATGCCAATAGGGAGCCAAGCAGAGTAGCGTAAGGACAGAAGCTATACCAAGAAGAAAGTAACCTCTGGGTCTTCGGCGGAGAGTTAGGCTTCCCTTTCGCCAACACCAGTTATCCCAGAACAACACGCCGAGACTGAGTAAGGCTGCGGGTGGGAAAAATAGCGCTTCGAGAATAATTGCACCCAACATTCCCGCGAACGAACCGCGTATCTCGTAGTAGAGGAAGGCAACAAAGAGAGGATAGAAAAACGCCCGAGGCGTAGCAGAAGCAAGGTCACTATTCAACCATAGACACTGGGCAAAAAGCATTGCCGTGAGGGTAGCTCCTGCCAGAGAGCGCAGGACGCGGAAGGCCAGTCCGAAGAAATACCCAACCGCAATCAGGCTTAAGAATGACGGGATCAGCTTGCTCGCCAGCAAGGGAGCGATACCCGCTTTCGCCAGCACCCAGTAAAGAGTGGAGTAACCGCGGGGCGCCAAAGATTGAAAGTAGTCGGCGATGGGATCACGAGGAAAAAGCGCTGGATCGAGATACCGAGCCATCCAAAAGACATGCTCCCGCGCGTCATCGGCGAAGGCGTAGGGAGAACTAAGGGACTGGTGCAATGCCAGCACCGCGCAACCCGCCGCGTAGATCAGGGCAAGCGTGAAACATCCCCAAAGGCAACGGCGGCTCGGTGAAGGTTCCGCTGGCCTGAAAACCCCCCGAAGCCGGGTCACAACCGAGGGCAGTGTTGGCCGGCCGATACTCTCACTTGGGTTCGGAGTCTTCACCGGGCATTTCGCGAGATCGTCCTGCATTTCGCGCGGAGGGTCAACCGGGGCGGCAACACCAATAAGCGGCTCGACCGCCAATTCCAAGAAACGTTTACGGCCGTCAACGATCATCCTCCCCATGAGCGGTCAGATGGCGTCGTCACTGAGATCCTTTCCGCCGACCGTGAAGGAGACAGTAATGTCCTATGTCGCGCCCGCGATCGGTCACATCGATGGAGCCGAGTGACTTGATTCCGCCAAAGCTGCGACTGAGCGAATGGACCACTTTCGAGCGCTTGCTGACAATGAGAGAATCCGCTGCGGGATATCTCGCATCGTAATTCGCCCATAACTCCAGTTCGTTTAACGGCCTGTCGGAAGCGGGCACAAAGACCTCTGGTTGACCGGGGAGATAGAACGAAAGCAGAGCCGCGGTCATGTAATTGTCCGCGATAACAAATCGGGCACCCGTGATGTGTTGCCAGTGATCGACTTGCGCGGCGAGGTTGCGCGAGCCGCGCGCACGATCGAGGGGGTCAAGCCGATGGGGCAGGCTGAGCCATCGGGTCTCTAGTAAGATGCCGGTTTCAAAGCAGGCAAAAGCGAGCGCGGCAAACGCCAGCCAGCGCCGCGAAGGGTAGCGATCGATCAGTTCGCATCCTTGGGCCGCCAGGAGGATCACTCCGCCGATATAGGCGGCGGCAGGCCAATTGGGGGGACCAAGGTAATGCAAACCAAGCAGGAGATAGAGACCAAACAGCGGCAGGAAGAGGGCCAAAGTATAGGCAGTGGCAAATGGTGGTCGACGCCGAAGCGAAGGCCGGAGAAGGACGAAAAGAAGACCTATAAAAAGGAACGGTGAGATGACGCCCGCCTGTTCGCCCAGAAAGCCGAAGAGAAAGCCGGGATGCAAAAGATAGCCCTTATCCAAGGCGCCTCGTTGGACCAGCCAATCGCTCGTCGGCCAGTGATGCCGATAATTCCAAATAATCGCTGGAATAAGAAAAAGGAGCGCTGTTGCCACCATCACCCAGAAGGTGGCGCGCCGGAAATGCTGCCGACTAGCCCGATCCCAAAGGCAAAATGCGGCAAAGGAAACAAGTTCCAGCGCAGCCGTATATTTCGAGAGGAGCCCGAGCCCGACAAGAACGCCAGTGAGAAGCCAGGGAGCGAGCGTTGTGCTGGTGCGAGCTCGCCAAAAGGCGACGGCCGCCCAACTCCAGAAAAAGATGTAAACTGTATCGATCGTCATGAGCGATGCCCCGACGGCAAAGAGCGGGATAATTGTCGCAATGACGATCGCCCAAAAAGCGACGCGATCGGAGAAGAGATGCCGGGCCAGCAGCCAGATGGCAACGCCGGTGCCACTGGCGAGAAGGACCGCAAAGAATCGAATACCGAAGACAGTCTGGCCGAAAAATGCAGTCCCGAGCCAGATCAGCCAAGCGATCATCGGGCCTTTGTCCAAATAGCAGATGTCCGGGTGCCGCGACCAGAGCCAGTAATAGGCTTCGTCGCCCACGAGTTCCAGATGAGTGCTGTAGGCGAGATGAAAGGCCGTCCCGAGCACGATGAGCCAAAGGGCAGCGGCAGCGTAACTACTCTTATGAGAGCTAACGGCTTCCCTGGTGGTTCGACCCGGCATCGATGTTGCCGGATCGTTGATCATGGCGGCCTTCGTTCTTTTGAACTAAAGGAATGGTCTTGGACGGCCTGCTCTAACTCTTCTTCTGCGGCCGATTCGCTCTCTACGGCGATGAGGCGGCCGTCGAGGGCATCGATTTGCACCTCTCTCAGTTCTTCCGAGTCCTGCCGCTGGATATCGATGACCCAGCGGAGCCGCCCGTGGTGGAGCTGCAATTCTTCCGTTCCAAAAGATCCTTTAGGGACCTGCCGGAGAGCGATTCGTTCCGCCTGCGTGAGATTGATTTTGCGACGCAAAGGGCCGTCGCTATCGTGCCGTGGCAGGAGGAGAAAGAAAAGGATGGCGCCTGTCCCGGTGACGGTAAACAGGGCCCTCATCGCCCAGCGGCGATGCCGATAGAGATCCTCTCCCAAATCCCGGCGTGCCGTTGCGCGCGGCGGCCGCTCTCTCGCCGGAGGCGGACAGCGCCGCGCCCCAAACCACTCCAAACCGATTAAATCGACAATCGGGAAAAAGAGAAAACTTCCAACCGTGTAGTGGGAGTCGCCACCCGAGCGCGAGCGATGATTAACGGGCACCTCGAGCACGCGGAAGCCAGCCGCCACCGCCAGCGCCGGCATAAAAGAGTACAGCGTGCGAATCGGGATGAAGGCCTCGATCACCTGCCGGCGAAAGACCTTCAAGGCACAGCCGGCATCGGAAAGCCTGTCGCCTAACAAACGCGACCGGACGACGTTCGCGATTCGAGAGATGGCACGCCGCGCCCATCCATCGTGTCGCGCCACCCTCGCGCCCACCACCATGTCCGTCTCCGGCAGACGAGCCAGCAGCCGCGGAATATCGCGGGGATCATTTTGACCATCGCCATCCATCGTCGCCAGGACCATTGCCGTCGATTTGGCGAAGCCGAAGAGGAGCGCGGCGGACTGGCCGCGATTTTCCGGGAGATGAAAAACCCGGCAGGCCGGCCAGTTCGCGCCCATCTCATCCAGAAGGGGGCCCGTCCGGTCGACGCTGCCATCGTCTACCAGGATGATTTCGCTGTGCGGAATCTTCGCTTCGAGGACGAACCGCAGCTCGGAACAGACCGCTTCTACGTTTCGCTCTTCATCGAAGAACGGAATGATCACGGCCAACGAAGGTCCACCGGTCATTGCATTCTTTTCACAACGAACTCTCGACCTTTCGGGCTGACGCTCCGACCCTTCCTAACTTTACAAGTTTGTTATTTCCGGGGCGGCTTCGCTGTCTTTGTCTGAGGCCGTTTCCGGTAGGTTTCCACCGCCGTTAGACAAAACGCCAGCCAGGCCATGCCGGCCGCGGCCGCTCCCAGCACATCGCTCAGGTAATGCACGCCAAGGTAAATCCGGGTGAAGGCGATTAGGCTGACAAAAAGCAGCGCCGCCAGGATGGCTGCCACGCGCCAGCGCCATGTTCGGGCGGTCACAAAAGCGATGAAGGCCAGGGAGCCGCAGAAAAGGGTCGTCCCCATCACGTGCCCACTCGGGAAACTGTAGGTGGAAAGGGTGAGGAGCGGCTTTTCAAAAATCGGCCGTGATCGCTCAAAGAGGTTCTTGAGTAATACGAGCAGGAGGGTGCCGCCGCCCATCGTCAGCACAAAGGCCAGCAAGCGATACCACCAGCGACGCCACGCGAAGAAAAGCGCCGCGAGCAACGAGGCGCCGGTCAGGAACCGGGGCGACCCGAGAAATGTAATGATCAAAACCACCCGGTTCAGTGCGGCGGTGGCATGCCAGTGAAACCAATCTGCGACCTGCCGATCGATTACCGTCAGGTAATCGGCGGTCACGACATCTTCCGCGATCCCGCCAAACATCCAGGCCGCCGCCACGATGACGACGATCCCGGCCGTGAGATGCAGCCCGAGAGCGCCTTCGGGCGACAATCGCCGCTGCAAAAACCGAATTTGGGGAGCGAACCGGCGACGAAATGAAACTACGCGAGGATGCGCCGATAACAGGCGCGCCTGCCGTGCGATCTGGCGCGCAACTCGCGTTAACCAAGGCCAAAGCCAGACGAGCACACCCCCGAGCAGGATCGTTAGGGCAAGCAAAGCGATGATGAGAACAGGCCACCCGATCCCAACCCCATCGCCGATCGAACTCACGAAAGCCATGGATTAACCGCAAACGTATTGTGAAGAGCGTGAGAAGATT
Organism: Chthoniobacterales bacterium; assembly: GCA_965218705.1. Classification (GTDB taxonomy): domain Bacteria; phylum Verrucomicrobiota; class Verrucomicrobiia; order Chthoniobacterales; family UBA10450; genus Palsa-1392. The sequence continues at coordinate 3,834,435 of OZ244652.1, read as the reverse complement.
TTTCTTTCCGCGAGGCCGGGAACAAAACGCCGCCGGTGAAGGTCCCGGCGGCGTCTGCTGCGCTCCTTTGGCTAGTTCATCCCTCGGTGAAAGAGTGAGACACTAATCCTGATCTCCCCCGCTGCCCTCGTTCTCCTCCTGCTCTTCGCCGTTCTCCTCATTCGTTTTTTCGTTCTGCAATTTCAGAACGGCACCATTTCCGGCATCAACGAGCACCTCCGTGGCGCGGCCGGTCGGAGCCGCCAGTTCGACCGCCCACACGGCGAACCCGTCTTCGTTCTCGAGCTTTACACTCAACACCTTGCCTGGCTGGCCGGCTGAGGCTCGGGTAATCGCCTCCGAAGCGGGAATCCTGGCCAGATCGGCGAGCCCAGATTCGGAAGTATTGTTCGGCACCGCGATACTGCTCTGCACTGGCGTTTCGCTTTCTTCCGCCGCAAAGAGGCCAGGCGCCATCAGGCCGGTCAAAGAGAAAGCGGCCATAACTGTGAGGATATTCTTTCTTGTGTTCATGGCGTTAACCTCGCCACACCGGCTGTCGATTTACCCTGCGTCATTTGTACAAAATTGTTATCTAACCCGCGGGCCCTCGCGACGGTCGTCCTTTGTCGCTACAATCAGACCCGATGCGCATCCTCGTGGTAGAAGACGAAAAGAAGCTGGCCAGCTTTCTGCACAAGGGTTTGGCCCAGGAAAATTTCGCCGTCGACTCGCTCCACGATGGAACCGAAGCACTCGACCGCATCTTGTTTCAACCCTACGACGCCATCGTTCTCGATATCATGCTGCCGGGCCGCGACGGCCTGAGCGTTCTCCGGGAAATGCGCCAGCGGCATATCAATACGCCGGTGCTCCTCCTCTCCGCGCGCGGGAATGTCAATGAGCGGGTCGAGGGCCTGAATCTCGGCGCGGATGATTATCTTCCCAAGCCCTTCTCGATCACCGAAGTCGTGGCGCGGCTGCGCGCCCTGCTCCGGCGCGCTTCCGGGGAGCATGCCACGGTCATGCAGGTGGGCGACCTATCACTCAATGTCGTCGCGCGCGAAGCCACCCGGGCCGGTCAGAAAGTGGAGCTGACCAATCGCGAGTTTGCCTTGCTCGAATATCTCATGTCCCACGCCGGACGGGTCATAACCAAAACAGCGCTTTGCGAACACGTCTGGGAACATCATTTCGATACCGGGACCAACGTAGTCGAGGTTTGCATTCAGCGTTTGCGAAAAAAAATCGACGAAGGTCATCCGCGCAAACTGCTGCAGACGATCCGCGGCGCTGGATACGCTTTGCGGGAAGAGAAATGAACTTGCGCACTTTGCGGGCGCGTGTCGTGCTCTGGTCGGTCGCAGTCGTTAACGGCGCCCTCATCCTCTTCGGGGCCGGTGCCGCCTGGAACCTCCACCGGGAACTCATTGGCCGGGTGGACGAGGAGATTCAGAACGATGCGCGCGATTTCCTCGACGAACTGGGAGAGCAGCCGCCGGACTGGAGCAAACCGAGCCACATCGCCACGGCTTTTGCGGACGAAACCGGACGCTTCCAATTCGTCGAAGCCCGCGATAAACGCGGGCGCTTGCTCTACCGTTCGCCGAGTCTCGGAGACGAGGCGGTGCTCCAGGACGTGTCGCGCCGGCGATATAGCATCACGGCAACCGGTCGCCGGATTCGCTTCGGCCTCTTTGAAAGCCGGGGCGTCACTTTCGCCTTGGGCAAAGACCTGCACGAGATCAACGAACTGCTGAAGGGCTTGATCTCGGCCTACCTTCTCACCCTTCCGCTCGTCGCAATTGCCGGCGGCGTAGGCGCCTGGTGGATTGCGCGCCGCGCCGCCGCTCCGGTGCAGGCCATCGCCAACCGCGCCGAAAACATTTCCGCGTCCGATCTCGACCAGCGCCTCCCCGTCCCGCAATCGCACGACGAGATTGCCCACCTCGCGCGCGTTTTGAATGCGACCTTCGAGCGCCTCCAGCGCAGCTTCGAGCAGGTCACCCGTTTCACCTCGGACGCTTCGCACGAATTGAAAACGCCGCTTTCTTTAATGCGCGCGCAGTTGGAGAGTACGCTGGATTCTCCCCGGGTCGGCTCGGAGCAACGGGAATTACTTTCGGATTTGATCGAACAATGTTCTGAAATCTCGCAAATTATCGACGGACTTCTGTTCCTCTCTCGCGCCGACGACCGGCGCCTCGCTCTCGAACGCGAGCCGGTCGATCTCGTGGCCCTGGTCGAGGACCTCCGTGAAGACGCCGAAATCCTCGCGGGTGAGCGAGAGCTTGCGCTTCAATTCCATCTGCCCGGCCATCTCATTGTGACCGGTGATGACCGACTGTTACGCCGCGCCGTAATGAATCTGATCGATAACGCGATCAAATATAATCTCGAGAGCGGAAGCGTTGTTATCTCCGGCTCGGTCGAAGGGCGCAGCAGCCTCTTGACGTTTCGCAACACTGGGCCGGGTATCCCACACGGCGCTCGGGAAAAAATATTTGAACGATTTTACCGGAACGACCCGGCGCGAGGCAGTGGGATCAGCGGTCACGGGCTCGGATTGAGCATTACGCGCGAAATCGTACGCGCCCACGGCGGGGAGGTAAGCCTTGCGCACTCTGATGAGGCATGCACGGAATTTTGGCTGCTTCTGCCGCTCACCAGCGCGTCTTCTCAATGAATCTCGCGCTGCCGGTGAGATGCGCATGCAGATCGATCAATCCTGGCAGCAACGTGGCAGCGCCCAAGCCGATCACTTTCGCTCCCTCGGGCACGGCCAGGTTTTTCCCACCTCGGCAATCTTTTCTCCGACCACGCGCACCATCGCCGGCGAAATCGCCGCCCCCTCCGCGACCATCGAGGAGGGGACCGGCTTTAATAATCGTGACGGCGCCTGTCGCTGAGGCGTCCTGAGCAACCGCCCCGGGGGCCGGCTGCTCCCACGATTTCCATCGAACAGAAAGCTCCTGAGCCAGGCTGCGCGCAGAAGCGTTCGCCGATAAGATCCAACAAGCGGGTTCCGATAGAGTCGCAAGCTTGTTCTGTTTGGGCAGCTTCCAGGTAGCAACATCCCGGCGTTGACGCACCCGCTCGACTTCACGCCGGATGACGGCATTTTCCACCGATGGACGAAACGAAAATTCCGACCCGCGATGAGATCGCCGAGAGCGATAAATGGGATCTCTCGCATCTTTACGATAGCACCGAGAAATGGAGTGAGGATCTGACCTGGATTCAGGCGACTTTTCCTCGCCTAACGACCTGGAAAAGCCGGATGGCAGAATCGGCCGAGACGCTGGCCGAGGTGCTTGAATTCGAAAAGGCGCTCGATCTCAAGATCGAGCGCGTCTACCACTTTGCCTCCCTGCAACTGGCGGAAGACGGAGCCCATCCCGCTTATCTCGCGCGCATGGGGCAGTTGCAGAATTTGATGACGACCATCGGTGAAGCGTCCGCTTTTCTGGTGCCGGAAATCCAGGCGATCGGCGATGAGGAGTTCGCACAACTTCTGGATCATGCGGCCTTGCGGGAGTGGCGCATGGCACTGCACAAAGTGCGCCGGATGAAGCCGCACGTGCTCTCGGAGAAAGAGGAGCGCCTCCTGGCGCTGGGCCGTTCGGCGCTGGACGGCTACGACGACGCTTTCTCGCAATTGACCAACGTCGACATGAAATTCGGCGTGCTTCTCGACGAGAAAGGCGAGGAACGGCCTCTCACGCAAAGCTCTTACGGCTCTTTCCTGGTCAAGCGCGATCACGCTTTGCGGAGACGCGCTTTCCACCAGTTCTACGCCGAGTTTCAGGATCACCAATTCACCCTGGCGACCGCTCTTTCTTACTCGGTCAAAGCCGATGTCTTCCGGGCACGCGCGCGTAACCATCCTTCGGCTTTGCAGGCTTCCTTGTTCAACGACGACATTCCGGTCGCGGTCTACGACGGCCTCATCGGGGCCGTCCGAGACGATCTGGGGCCGCTCCATCGTTACTACGACTTGCGCCGTCGCGTGCTCGGCCTGGACGAACTGCACGCCTACGATACCTACGTGCCACTCGTGGGGGAGATCGAGACTGAGATCTCCTTCGATGAAGCCATCGCAAAGGTGCTGGCTTCGCTGCAGCCGTTAGGCGAGGAATACGTGAATTCGTTAGGCAAAGGTTTGCGCGGACGCTGGTGCGATCGCTACGAAACGAAGGGGAAACGCAGTGGCGCCTTCTCCAGCGGGAGTTTTGGCGCGCCGCCCTATATCCTGATGAATTACAAACAGGACGTCTTCTCCGATGTCTACACCCTGGCGCACGAAGCGGGCCATTCCATGCACAGCTGGTTCGCGCAGCGGCATCAGCTTTATCAGGATGCCGATTATCCCATCTTTCTGGCCGAGGTCGCTTCTACCTTTAACGAAGAATTGCTCACGCATCACCTGCTCGAGCAGACTAACGATAAAAAGATGCGGGCCTACATCATTAATCGGCAGATCGATGACATTCGCGGCACGCTCTTTCGCCAGACGATGTTTGCTGAGTTTGAGAAAATTATCCACGCCTTGGAAGAACGCGGCGATGCACTCACGCTCGACGTTTTCAAAGGCGAATATCGAAAGTTGCTGGAGGCCTACTTTGGCCCGCGGGTGGTCCTCGATACCGAACTCGACCTGGAATGTTTGCGCATCCCGCATTTTTACAGCGCCTTCTACGTTTATAAATATGCGACTGGAGTTTCGGCCGCGATTGCTTTGGCCGAGCGGGTCTTGCGCGGTGCGAGCGGCGCGGTGGAAGCGTATCTCGGGTTTTTAAAATCGGGCGGCTCGAAATTTCCCCTCGAAACTTTGCAGACCGCCGGGGTCGATATGCACACATCCGCACCCGTCGAAAGCACGTTGCGTTTGTTCGAGCGAAGACTCGACGAATTGGAAGAGCTGTTGTAGCCGGGGACGCTGTCCCCGGCCCCTAGGATTGTCTTCTTTTGAGATCGACAAACCCTGGCGGAGCGCCAAGGCCGGGGACAGCGTCCCTCGGCCACAGGACAGGGAAGATCGAGCTCAAGGCCCGGCAATTGCTTTTTATCGAATGCATGACGCTCGAATGGCAATTGCGTACCGCCTGCGGCTACGCGGAGCTGGGGATGAATCGCGAATCCATCTCCACTTTGAATTCGATCCCGAAAGGCTCGCAGGATCGCCCGGAAGTGCTGCAGCTGCGCCTGCATCATCTCATGTTGCGCAAGTCGTGGCGAAGCGCCCTCACTCTCAGCCGCAAGCTTTGTCGCGTGGCGCCCGATTGCGGCGCCGGCTTCTTACACGCCGGTTTCTGTCTCAACCAATTGGGTCGAACCGGAGATGCGCGCAAGATTTTGTTGAAAGGACCAGCGACCCTTCGGCGCGAACCGATTTTCTTTTACAATCTCGGCTGTTACGAAGCGCTTCTCGGACGCCCCCGGGCGGCGCAGCGTCATCTCCAGACGAGCTTTCAAATGGATGCCCATTTTCGCGAGATCGCGAAGAAGGATCCCGATTTGGTCACGGTGCAGGCGCTCTTGTAACTCGGAGCCCAACCTACCTTCAGATTGCGGCTGGCCGGAGTCAGCGACCCCGGCTACAACTGCCGGATGCAGCGCGAAGTGGATTTGCAGATCGACGATATCGCCTTCGGCGGAAAAGGGGTCGGGCGCGTCGAAGGGAAGGCTGTTTTCGTCCCGTTTACGATCGCCGGTGAGCGCGTGACCGCTGCGATCGTGCGCGAGAAAAAGTCCTTCGCCGAGGCCGAGCTCATCCGGGTGGAGGACCCTTCACCGGAGCGGGTCACGCCACGCTGTCCTTACTTCCAGCGGTGCGGTGGCTGCAGCTATCAGCACATGAGTTACGAGCACCAGTTGCACTGGAAATCGCGCCAGGTTGGCGAAGCGCTGCGGCGGATTGGAAAATTCCGCGAACTCCCTTTGCGCCCGATCGTCCCTTCGCCGCAGGATTACGAGTATCGCAACCGCATCACGGTGCACGCCGAAAACGGGGTGGTGGGTTTTTACCGGCACGACGCCCATCGTTTGATCGACATCGAGCGTTGCCCGATCGCGGCTCCGGAAGTGAACGCAGAGCTGGCCAAACTCCGATCGCAGCGGCCGCGCGATGGACACTACACTTTACGCGCACAACGCGGTCCGCGTATTTTTTCCCAGACTAACGACGCGGTCGCGACTCATCTGGGTGAGGCCATGGCCGGCATGATCGCGCCAGGGCATACCCTGCTGATCGACGCTTATTGCGGCGCGGGATTTTTCGCGAAACGCCTCCTGGACCAGTTTCCGCGTGTGCTCGGGATCGATTGGGATGTGCACGCCATTGAGGCAGCGCGGGCGAGCGCTACTGCGGCGGAGACATATCGGGCGGGCGATATTGCGGTCGAACTAGGCGGGGAACTTTCCGAGGCAGATCCAGACCTGACCACGGTGATTCTAGACCCGCCCGCTGTGGGGTTGGCCGCTGCCGTGAGAGAGATTCTCTGTCAGTACCCGGTCGCGACATTGCTCTACATTTCCTGTAATCCGGCCACCCTGGCTCGCGACCTGGGCGATTTGAGTGCGGTGTTTCAATTGGAGAGCGTCACGCCATTCGACATGTTTGCGCAGACGGCGGAGATCGAAGTGCTGGCGCAGCTGCGGGGACGGCGCGATTAATCGCGAACGCGCCGTTTCAATTCCCAAACGTGCAAGGCGGCGAGGAGCAGGCGCCGGGTTCTTTCCATCCGACCGACCGTGGGAGGAGCGGATTCGCCCTCGTTAGGGACTTCTTTTTCCGGAGGTTCTTCCGCTTTGGGCTTCCGGTTCTTGCTCGCTCGACGACGAGGCGCCGGAAGATCGGATTTCTTCTTCTGCTTGGATTTTCCAGCGCCGGGATTGAGCCTAGCCATCGTTTATGAGGCAGTAAGCAGGCTGCGCGCCAAACCAGGAGAGTTTTGTCGCGGCCTGCGCCCCACTCTCTGGGGGCCGAGGCATCCAAGTGCCTATCGGCTGGGCAAATGGATGGTTGCCAGCATGCAGCGGGCGCTCCCGCCGGCCAGCTCGATCGTAGGAAGATCGAGCGGGAGAATTTCGGCATATCGCTCAATGCTCGCACGCTGCGCGTCGCGCAGATGTCGCAGCGCCCGCTGCGACAGGATGAGGATTTTGCCCCGGTCGTTCTGCAACTCAAGTGCGTTGCCGGCAAAATTTTCGATCTGCTCGGAGTCGAGTTCGATGATGGTTTTCCCGGTCGCTTCCAAACGCTCACCGAGAGCTCTGCGCTCCTCGCGATCCGGGATCAGGTCGAGACCGACCAGCGCAAACTCCGTCCCGAGACACATCATGACGTTAGTGTGATAAATCCTGCGCCCGTCGTTTCCGCGGCTTTGGAAAGTGACCGGCTCATAATCGAAATCGTCGCAGAATTTCTCGAGCGGTTCGAGATCCGCTCGCCGCGAGAGGGAGACGTAGGCGAGCCGGTGGATGTGATCCAAAACCAAACTACCAGTGCCTTCCAGGAAGAGACCGCGCTTTTCAAAGTCGGAGTAATCGATCACTTCCGCGATGCGATAGGTGGCGCGCAGTTGTTCGATGAGGTCGAGTCGCCGTTCGGCGCGGCGCGAGGGTGTGAACATGGGATAGAGCGCGATCCGCCCATCGTGATGGGTGGAAAACCAGTTGTTGGGAAAAACCGCATCCGGCTTGCTGGGGGCGGGCGTGTCCTGGAAGACGTGCACCATAATTCCGGCCGCCGTCAGCAGCGTCACCGCGTGATCGAACTCGGCCTGAGCTTCGTTCGCGATGTCTTCGTTAGGCTGGGAGGCGGTTTTTTGGAAGGCGTTATCGAGCGCGGTCTCCGGATTGGGATAAAACCGGTCCGGGCGGATCATCACGACGGCGTTGGTGCTTTGGGTAGGCATCAGACAATGGCTGTACCCACTTATGATGGCGGGCGCTAAGTTACGCAATGCCATCGAATGCCTCTTCGGGGAGATTGCGCCCGCGGCCAGCCGTAGGTAGCGTGGCCGCCGCCATGTACATCCACTCCGCAAATTTCACCATCGCGACTCGTGGGAAAGGCACTTACGAAATCACCGACCAAGTCGACGAAGCAGTGCGCAGCAGTGGAATCGGCGGGGGAACTGCAACAGTTTTCGTTAGGCATACCAGTTGCAGTCCATCATCATGGAAAACGCCGATCCGAGTGCGCGGCGTGATTTGGAGAAGTTTTTCGAGCGCCTCGTGCCGGAAGCGACTTCGTGGTTCGAACATACTGCGGAAGGGGCGGATGACAGTACGTCGCATATTCGCTCCGTCCTGACCCGTTCCAGCGAAGTGATCCCGATCGCCGGAGGGCGTTTGCAGCTGGGGACGTGGCAAGGCATTTTTCTCTTTGAACATCGGCGCGCACCGCATCGTCGCCAAATCAGCCTCTCGATTATCGGACAATAAGATGTCGGGACTGGCTCTGGGAGCGCTCGCGCCGCGCGGCCCGTTTTCGGCGCCCCGCCGGAAACTTCTCGCGCGCGGGAGTTCGTGACGGCGCGGCGCCGTCGCCGGCACGCGAGGCGCGTGCGCTCCCCAAAGGTCTGCGCCGCGCCTCCCCAAGGCTCGACATCCGTTCGTTAGGCGCTTATTCTCCGTTTCCCCTTGAAAACTTTGTCCGCGACCACCAACCGTTACAACACTCTGCGCGGGCGTTGGTCGATCCCGAGCGTCGATCAGGTCATGATCGAGGAACGCGCCGCCGGGTTCACCAAGCGCAGCATCAAGACCGCGGCCAAGCTGGCCGGTCTCAAACTGGCGGTGTCGATGATGGATTTGACGACGCTCGAAGGGAAGGATACGCCGGGCAAAGTCGCTTTTCTTTGTCGCAAGGCGATGCAGCCGGCCGACCCGCGTTACGACGTTCCCTCCTGCGCGGCTGTCTGCGTTTATCCGAACCTCGTTCGCGCGGCGAAACGCTTTCTGGGCATTTCCGGAGTAAAAGTCGCGTCGGTTGCCACCGCGTTTCCCACTGGCTTGATGCCGCTTGATCTGAAGCTGGAGGAAGTGCGCCGGGCTGCGGGCGAAGGAGCCGATGAGATCGACATGGTGATCGATCGAGGGGTTTTTCTGGCTGGCGAATACAACCGGGTTTTTGACGAAATCGCTGCGGCTAAGGAAGCGTGTGGCAGCGCGCACCTGAAGGTGATCCTCGAGACGGGCGAGCTGCAGACTTACGACAACGTGCGTCTGGCCAGCGAAATCGGGATGCGAGCCGGCGGCGATTTCATCAAGACCTCCACCGGCAAGGTCGCGCCGGCGGCCACCCTCCCGGTGACGCTCGTGATGCTGGAAGCCATCCGCGATTACTTCTACGAAACCGGCATTCGCATCGGCATGAAACCGGCCGGTGGGATTCGCCATGCCAAGCAGGCGCTGGCTTATTTGGTCATGGTGAAGGAAACGTTAGACGACGATTGGCTCACGCCCGATCTTTTCCGTTTCGGGGCGAGCTCGCTTATGACCGACGTGCTGATGCAAATCGCTAAAACGGTCGACGGGAATTACCAGAGCGCTGAGTATTTCTCACTGCCCTAACGAGTAGCGTCAGAGCGCTGATCTGGTAGACGTTTTCCTCTGGGCCGTGCCCGGCCACCGCACGGACCACTCCACCAGCCTCGAGGACCGCTTCGCGGGAGCGCACGACTGATTTCGCCACGACCGACTTCGCTCCCGTGGCAATATGGCGATTCCAAAAAGCTCCATTAATTCGGTCGTGGACTAGCGAGGAACGCATGGCGGGACGAATCTCGACTTCCGTCTTGCTGGGCGTCTCGGCAAATCTAAGCTAAACCATGCGTCTCAATCGCTGCGGAAACTTTGCCTAACGATGCGCGTGCTCGCGATCGATGCTTCGCTGCGCAGTTCCGGGGTCGCCATTATCGATGCGGCCGGCGGCGGAAAATTCCAGGCCCTCCACTTTGGCAGTCTCCCTAACGCAGCCCGGCTGCCGATGTCGTCCTGCCTTGTGGCCATCCGCGACCGACTGGCGGAGCTGATCCAGGCGCACGAACCGGATTGCTGCGCGCTCGAGTCGGTCATTTACGTGCAGAGCTACAAGACCGCAATCACGCTCGGCGCCGCGCGGGGTGCGGCCATACTCGCGGCGGCGGAGCGTGGGCTGCCCGTCTTCGAATACGCGCCGAAGAGGATCAAGCAGGCCACGGTCGGCAACGGCTCGGCCGATAAAAGCCAGGTTGCTTTCATGGTGCGCGCCTTGCTGAGCCTCACGGAAACACCCGGCCCGGATGCGGCCGACGCGCTGGCGATTGGCTTGACTCATCTCCGCGCGCAGGAAGCTGTGCGCCTTGGGTTGCCACCCGGTGCTCAAATATGACGCCCGTGCTGGAGGCAAAATGGCTGGGCCGGATAGCGTTCGCGGACGCGCTCGCGCGCCAGGAAGATTTCGTTAGGCAAAAACGCGCGTGTCCGGAATTGCCGGATGAACTCTGGTTACTGGAGCACGATCCGGTTTACACCATCGGGCGCACGCCCGATCAATCCAGCCTGCGCGGGGCGACCCATTTGCCGCATCCACTGGTTGCGATCAATCGCGGCGGCCAGGCGACCTATCATGGCCCGGGGCAGTTGGTCGGTTATTTCCTCATCGACCTGCGCCGTTATGGACAGGATTTGCACCTCTATCTGCGCTGGATGGAAGCGTTTCTCATCGAGTTGCTGAAGGGTTCCAAAATTGCCGCGACCACTCGCGCCAGCCTTACCGGCGTGTGGGTGGAAGAACGCAAGATCGCTTCTCTTGGCGTGGGGGTGCGGCATTGGATCACCATGCACGGCTTTGCCCTGAATGTGACCGGCGATCTTTCTCCCTTTGCTGCCATCACACCCTGCGGGATTGCCGGCGTCACCATGACCTCGATCGAGCGGGAAACCGGTCAGGCCCAGGCAGTGGAAAGTGTCGCCTCCGCCGCAGCGGCTCTCGCGACCGAGCGCATCCTCGCCCTTTCGCCCGCGTAAAGCGACTCGACACCAACCCACCTTGCTTTTTAGTTGTGGCATGGCCATTCCACTCGAAGACAATTTCAACGACATCATGAGTAAGGCGCAGCGCGGCCTCGGCATTTCCGACAGCCAGCTTGCGGAAAAGTCGGGCGTGACCCTGGAGGCGATTAAAAGTTTCCGCGAGGGAAAGTTCGATCGAGCCACCAGTGATCAGGTAGCGCCGGTGCTGCAGTTGAACGGCGAGGCGCTGGCCAACCTTGGGCTGCAACAATGGCAGCCGGAGGAAAGGCAACTGGAAGGCTTGGCGCAATTCAACACCCCCTACAATGACATGCAGGTGAATGCCTACCTGGTGTGGGATCCGGCGAGCAAAGAAGCAGTGGCTTTCGACAGCGGCGCGAGTTGCGCGGCCCTGCTCGACAAGGCCAGGGAACTGGGCGTGAGCATCAAGTTGATTCTGCTGACGCACGCGCATCCCGATCACATCGCCGACCTCGATCGCCTGGCCAAAGAGACCGGTGCGCCGATCTACCTCTCCGATCGGGAAGAAGCGCCCGGTGCGCAACCGATCAAAGAGGGAGACGGCTTCCACGTCGGCGGGCTAACCATCGATTCTTTTCTGACCTGGGGGCATTCGCGGGGCGGGACGACCTTTTTCGTGCGCGGCCTCGACCAACCGGTGGCCATCGTGGGCGACTCTCTTTTTGCCGGTTCGATGGGGGGCGGCAATGTCTCCTACGAAGAAGCCATCCGGAATAATCGCGAAAAGATTCTCACTTTGCCTAACGACACTATTCTTTGTCCCGGGCACGGCCCGTTGACCACGGTGGGCGACGAAGAGAAACATAATCCTTTTTTTGCCGAATAGCGCAGGGTCACGGCAAGACCGGGACCTCACTGGAGGGCGATGCTCCGTCATCACCGTGTTTGAGACTCGGCCATGTCGCAGCGCTGGCCTTCAGGATTCGTCCTTAATCCATTGGACGCCGGAGCGCCCCGAAGCACGGCTGGTTCGCGGCGAGCAGGTTGTGTAAAGTCACGAGTATGAACATCGCTTTCGTCGGAGTGGGTCGGATGGGCGCCAACATGGCCCGCCGACTCAAGGAGCAAGGATACCAGGTCACCGCGGTTTATGATGCGCAACGGTCGGTGGCGACCAAGCTGGCAGAGGAGCTGGGGTGCGCGGCGAGTCAATCGTTAGGCGAAGTCACCGCCGCGGCTGACGCCATCATCACCGTCGTCTCGGATGACGGTGCCATGCGGGAGATTTTCTCGGCGCCTAACGAAAATCTCCTGGTCAATGCGCAGGGCAAGCTTTTCATCAATTGCGCCACCCTCTCGCCCGAAGTGCATCAGGAGGTGGAGGGCCTCGCGCAAAAAGTCGGCGCGCAGACTCTGGAAGCTTGCATGGCTTCCAGCATCCCCCAGGCGCGGGCAGGAACACTCTACCTGATGTGTGGAGGCGAGAAAGCCGCCTACGATCGCGCCGAACCCATCCTGCGTGATCTGGGGAAGACGATTCGTTACATCGGCCCAGCGGGCGAGGCCGCCAAGGTGAAGGCGTTAGTCAATCTGGTCATGAACATCAACACCGCCGGGTTGGCGGAGGGCCTGGGTTTGGGGGACGCGCTGGGATTGGATCTCTCCATGTTGCGCGAGGTCTTCGCCGAGACCGGAGCCGGTTCGCGCGTTTTGCAGACCGACGGGGAAGATATGCAGAAGCGTGATCACGCCTGTTTTTTCTCCGCGGCGCACGCGGCCAAGGACAGCGGGATCGCGTTGGATCTGGCGGAAACCGCGGGGCTGCAGCTGCCGCTAGCCCGCGCGACCAAGGAGCAATACGATCGGATGGTGCAAGAAGATCTGGGCGCACTGGATAAATCGGGCATCGCCGAGCTCACCTTCAAAGGTCGCGGCGCGTCTTCCTGGTAAGGCGGGCGTCCCACCCTACCCGGGAGAAAGGCGCTCCGGCCCCGCATACACATTCATCGTCTCTCCGCGCAAGAAACCGATAAGCGTTTGGTGGTGGGCGCGAGCGAAATCAACCGCCAGGCTGCTCGGTGCGGAAAGCGCAGCAATGATCGCGATCCCGGCGGCCATGGCCTTCTGAGTCATCTCGAAAGAGACACGCCCGCTCAAAAGCAAAAGGTGATTGCCTAACGGCAGACGCCGGGCGAGCAACTCGTGGCCGATCAATTTATCGAGAGCATTATGGCGACCGACATCTTCGCGGAGCAAGAGCAGCTCGCCCTGCAAGTCGAAGAGAGCACAGGCGTGCAAGCCACCGGTGCGCTGAAATGTCTCCTGCGCGATCACGAGTTTCGTCGGCAATTGGAGTAAAGTCTTCGCCGCGACGCGGGCACTCGATACGATCGGCGCGAACTGCTGCAAGGCCGCCTCGATGGTGGCTTTGCCGCAAATCCCGCAACTCGACGAGGTGAAAACGTGCCGGCTCAATCTGCTCTGGTCGAACCGAGCGGGATCGCGCAGCGCGATGTTTACTACGTTATCGGGGGGGTTCGCTGTCGTTAGGCACGAGGTGATCTCGAAAATTTCGCTGCTTTCGCGAATCAGCCCTTCCGTCAGGGCAAACCCGGCCGCCAGCTCGCGATCATGGCCCGGTGTGCGCATGACGACCGCGACGCTGTGACCTTCGACGCGGATCTCAAGAGGCTCCTCCACCGCGACTTCGTCCGTCTGAGGGCAAAAAGCATGGCCGGCCCGGATCTTGACGATCTCGGTCGGTTGAGCGGCAGCGCGATTTTTCACAGGTCAGCAGGCGAATTGAGGTTGGCGAAAAGCGGGCTCTCTGCGGCAGAGACCGATTGCTCCACGACCAAGCCCTCGTCCCGGGCGCGACGCACCAGGTTCTGCATTGAATAATCACCCGAGCGAAGCGCGGTTTCGCCGAGCGTCAGGCAGGCTTTGGGATAAACGGCTGCGAGTGGTTCGAAGCGGTCGTCTCGCCAGGGCACGACTCCGCGGTCCTTCGCGCACAGTCGCAGCAACGACTGGAGGTATTCAGACGTCATGCAGGGAAGATCGACTGCGAGCACGAGCAAATGCGGCCTGCGGCAATTTCGTAAAGCCGTTGCGAACCCCGCCAGCGGCCCGGCATTAGCCTGCTCGTCGGAAACGACCTCGAACGCTTTCCATTCCGGTCGCGGCGGACCTGAAATCATCAACTGTTCCGGCGCCATGCTCGTGAGGGTAGCGACTTGCCGGCGCCAAAGAGGCTGACTTTCGATCTCGAGAAAAGCCTTGTCGCGTCCCATCCGCGAGGATTTCCCGCCGGCCAGGAGGACGGCGCTCCAGCGCATCGTTAGGCGACTTTTTCCTCGACTTGGGAGAGGAGTTTAAGCTGCGCTTCGCCCACCCGGAGTGAGCCATCAGACAGGATGCGCGCGCGCAGGCCGCCTCGTTGGGCGAGAAACTCTTCCGTGCCCGGCGCAAAGGCCTGATTCATCCAGGGACAGGGCGCACAGTGGGCGGTGCCGCGGAAACGGACGCCTTGCAACTCGAAGTCCGCGTCGATCAGATCGCTCAATTCGACTCCAGATACGAGCACGTTGCGGCGCAAAACGCCCGGCGATTTCGTGTTCTCTCCAAATTCTTTCGCCAGCAGCTCGAAAACCTCGCGACTGAAAAAAGTGATCTGCCCTTTGTAATCATCTTTGAAATCAAAGAAGCGGTCGCCCCGAATGCCGCGTCCGGCGACACATTCGATCTCATCTACGGCCTGGAGCGGGAAGTCGTCGGGAGGTTTGCCGAAATGGCCGAAATAATTGTGACCGGGCGAGGTAAAGATTTGCTCGATAATCACGCTGGCAGATTAAGGCCCACCGGCCTTCGTGCAAATAGCGCAGCGGTGGCCCCGGGTCGGTCAGCTGTGTGTAGGTAGGCGACAGAGTCTCGCCCTACCGCTGGCTTGGAGTCTCGCTGGTTGCGCGCGAGTGAGGGCGCAGTGACTTTGATGGCCCAATGAAAACGGTCTGGCGCGTCTTTGCTTATCTCAAACGTTATCCCTGGATGGCGAGCGGGACGTTGGCTTGCGCCATTCTTGGGACGCTGATGGTGATCGTTTTCCCCGCCGTCACGAAGCTCATGGTCGACGAGGTGGTGCGGCAACATAAAGCCGATCGCCTCGTCCCTTTGGCTTTGCTGGCGGCGGTCGCCTTCCTGCTGCAGCACGGCCTGAACTCGCTGCGCATCCTCCTCAACAACACTTTCGAGCAGCGCGTCATTTTCGATCTGCGAAGCGATCTCTATTCGCACATTCAATCGTTGCCCCTGAAATGGTTCGACAACCGCGCGACCGGCGACCTCATGACGCGTGTGCTCGAAGATGTGAACTCGGTCGAACGCGTGTTGATCGACGGGATCGAGCAAGGTTTGGTCGCGGCGCTGCAAGTGCTCGTGGTCGGGGGCGTGATGTTTTATTTCAACGTCAAACTCACGCTCGTTGCTATGACGCCACTCCCGTTTCTGATCGGCGGTGCGCTTTGGTACACGCTCACGGCGCATCGCCGCTATCGGCAGCAACGGAAAGCGGCTTCGGCCATGAACGCGCTCCTGCTCGATAATCTCGGCGGCATTCGTCAGATCAAAAGTTACGTGCGCGAAGAAGAGGAGCATTCGCGATTCAATCGCGTGAGCGGACAACTGCGTCGCGCCACCATCGTCGTGATGCGGGTCTGGGCGATCTACAGCCCGTCGATGGCCTTGGTGGATTCTTTCGGGATTGTGCTGGTCCTTGCTTTTGGCGCCTCGGCCGTCTTGCAAGGCGCCATGCAAGTGGGCGACCTGGTCGCCTTTGTCATGCTGACCGGTTTGCTCTACGAACCGATCGCGAAGTTGCACCAATTGAATCAGCTCGTGCAGGCGGGACGGGCGGCGGGTGAGCGGGTCTTTGAGATTTTGGATGAAAAGGCGGAGCCGGGCCGGCGAGAAGACTCGGCGGCAGATGGAGAGATGATCCGCGGCGAGATTCGCTACAACGACGTGAGCTTCAGCTACGCGAAGGGTTTATCGGCGCTGAGTCATGTGTCTTTTCATGCCCAAGTCGGTCAAACGATTGCGCTGGTCGGCGCGACGGGAGCAGGCAAGTCGACCCTGGTCAATTTGCTGGCGCGTTTTTATGAATTCACGGGCGGCGAAATCGAAGTCGATGGCAAACCGCTGCGCGATTTCCGCCTGACAGACTTGCGGGAAGCCATCGGCGTGGTCACGCAGGAGAGTTTTCTTTTCAACGGCACGATCCGGGAAAACCTGCTCTTCGGAAAACCGGGCGCCTCGGATGCGGAGTTGCTGGCTGCGGCGGATGCGGCGCGGGCGCGTGAGTTCATCGATCGTTTGCCTAACGGACTCGACAGCGTGGTGGGCGAGCGCGGCGTAAAGCTGAGCGTCGGAGAGAAGCAACGGCTCTCGATTGCTCGCGCCTTGCTGAAAGATCCGCCCATTCTCATTCTGGACGAAGCGACCGCGAGTGTGGACACGGCAACCGAGCGCCTCATTCAGGAAGCGCTGGAGAATCTCATGTTCCATCGCACCTGCATCGTGATTGCGCACCGGTTATCGACCATTGTGCGGGCCGATCAGATTCTGGTTTTGGAGCACGGCCGCATCATCGAGCGCGGCACGCACGCAGAGTTGTTGTCGTTAGGCGGAAAATATGCGCGGCTCTGCGAGCAAAGTTTTCTCGACGCGCCCGAGGATAACCTCGAGCTCACATTGTAGCCGGGGAAAGGGAGCTACAGGGCGAGCCGTTGCTCCAACTCGCGGCAGCGCGCTTCACATTCCTGCAGGGCGCGCCGCTCCTGGTCGAGGTTTTTCTCCAACTCGCTGATGCGATCGCGGAGGTTGAGCGCCATGGTGGTGGCAGCGGGCCCATCCAGCGGTCGGCCGTTCAAACTGGCGTCGGCCTGGTCGGCCAAATCGGTCAATGACACGCCGGCGAGAGGCGTCGCAGGTGTTGATGACATAGGTCTCATCGCTGATCTCGCCCAGGCGCAGAAATTCGCGCACCGCGCCCAAGGTGGTCGGGCCGTAGTAACGATCACCGGTTACTTCGACGAGCCAATCCATTTCCAACTCCGGAAACATGGGCGCTTTGATCCACGTCTCCTGGTCGTGCGAAAGTTTATCGTGCGGCGCGACCTGGGCAGTGGCGGCCCAGCTGCAGATCTGCGTGAAAGGCAGGGGCCCAAAGATGCTGCCGTCTTCGTGTTTGCACAGGAACCACTCCTGGTTCGCTGTCGAATCCATTATTCGTTAGGCACAGTCGCGCTGGGTGCGGGGGTGGCCGTCACGGCCGTGGCGGCGGGCGCACTCGGCAGCACCAGCGTCTGACCAATTTGCAGGTTACGGTCGTTCTCGATGTGGTTGAGTTTTTGCAGCTCATCGATGGTGACGTGGTGCTGCCGAGCGATGGAGGTGAGGGTTTCGCCACGGGCGACGACATGGGTATTGGCGTCTGCCGGGACCGGCGCAGTCGCTTCGGCGGGGCTGGTGGAGGCATGTTCGTGACCTGACGCCGCCGCGCCATGTTCGAGCTCCTGCTGGAGCCGCAGGATTTGCTGGGAAAGGAGATCGATCTTTGTGTTCTGTTCGTCGATCTTTTTCGACAAGTTCCGAAGCTCGCTCGCTTCGGAGCCAGTCGAGGCCGGAGTCGGTTTCTGCGCCGGAGCGGCGAGTGGAAGAGCGGCGATCAGGAAGAAAAGCGCGAGCGGACGGCCGAGGCGAATCATGGGGCAAGCTTGGCACCTGCGCCGGACGCTGGCAAGCGCAGGCGCGGTTGCGTTTTGGCACTTTCGCGATAGCGTTTTTCTTATGCCTGAACGGACGGAAAAACCAGTGGCACCAGCGCCGTGGGGACCGAAACAGGGGGATGGCGGCGGGCCAAAACCGCCCGACGTTTCCAAGCCGGATACGAGCGACTTGCTGAAAAAAATGCGCAAGGTGGATCCAAACCAATCGAAGCGCTATCGGCAGCGTACCGGCCAGTGACAGGCCCTCCTCCCCGCGGTGAGACGGCGGATTTTCCGGCGCTTTTGCGGCGGCAGGGAGTCCTTGCGCCGCCCAGGGAGATCGGAAACACGGGTCTTACGCCACCTTCGTTGCACGCTCCCACGATTACGCAAACGCAGGCTACCACCATTCTGGCTTTCAAATTTACCGGGGGCGTCCTGGTGGCAGGCGATCGCCGGGCGACGGCGGGCAATACGGTGGTCTACGACCGCGCGGATAAAGTGCTGGAGGTGGATCGGCATTCGATCATGGCCATCGCGGGGGTGCCGGCGACGGCCTGGGAAATGGCCCGGGTGCTGGAGCATTCGCTGCAATATTTTCGTCGCACGCAGCTGCAGGAGATGAGCGTGGATGGCAAGGTGCGCGCGCTCTCGAAATTGTTGCGCGATAATTTTGGGTTTGTCATGCAGGGGGTCGGGGTGGTGGTGCCGATTTTTGCGACCTACGATTTTGCCGGAGGCGGGCAGGCCCGGCTTTACTTTTACGACGCGATGGGCGCGCAGTTCGAAGTGGCCGAATACGCGGCCACGGGATCGGGTTCGCCGGCGGTTCGTGGGGTGTTGTTCTACGAAAATCGCTGGGGCAAAAAGCCGCTGCACAAGTTGCGCGAAGAGGAGGCGGTGACGCTGGCTTTGCGGGCGCTCGACACCGCAGCAGAGGCGGACACGGCGACGGGCGGGGTGGATCGCAACGCACACATTTTCCCGCTCATCAAGATCATTGGCCGGGACGGAATCAAAACGTTGCCAGAGAAACAAATCGCGGCGCGCTTTAAGAAAACCGTCGCATGACCGAAGAGCCATATCGTTGGGTCGAAGCGATCGCGAACCGGCGCGAATACATCGAAACGCAGTTGGCGCCGGGCAGCCCGATTGCAGCGCTGAGTTATCGGGACGGAATTCTCTTCGTGACCGTCGGGCGAGCGCGCCAAAAATTGTTTGAGATTTACGACCGGATTGCCATGGGTGCCATCGGTCATCCAGGCGACATCGAGCGGTTGCGCATGGCGGCGATCGAGCTCGCCAGTACGGAAGGTTTCACGCGCTCGGCCGCCGATGTGTCATTGCGACGGCTGGCTTTTTATTCGCTTAGTCCCTTGCTCAAGACGGCCTTCGAACAAGTTTACGGGGCGCCTTACCTGGCACGAATGATCTTCGCGGAGGTTGGCGCCACCCCGGCGGAAGATTTGTTTCTGCGGGTTGAATATGACGGTGCGATCGAGGCGAGCGGCGCCGCGGCCGAAGTGCAGCCGCCACGTTTTAGCGCCATCAGTGGGACTTCGCGGGCGACGGAATTGATGGAGGATTTGCTCCGGCGCGATCACGACTCGGGGAGCACCTTGCACGCCGCCATGAAAGTGGCGCTCGACGCCTGGAGCGTGGGCGATTTGCCACCGGCGGAAGAGGAGAAGAAGGAAATTCCTTCCCGTGAAACCCTACGGAAACATCGCGAGGAAAAGCTGAAAGGCGCGAGCCTGGAGGCCAGCCTGCTGGAGCGCGGTAGCACGAGTTCCATTTGCTATCGTGCGCTGACCGGGGAGGAGCTGGCCGGTTTGGTGGCCTCATAACAGAACGAAATACGAGCAGGACGGCGCCTTTCCCCAGGGCGACCCCCAGGGAAGGCAGCGGGCGTTTGCCTCGGCTGAGCTCACCACGTAGGAAAGAATCATGCGGCGCGTGCTCCCGTGGCTCGGGTTGCTCCTTTTGACGGCTTCCGTTGTCTGGTTGATCCGTGTGCCGGTGCTCATGCATCCTGCGCATCACCCAGGCGCGACCCCGCCTCTGGCGCGAGGCAAAGCCTTGCCCGTGGTGGTCCTGGATGCAGGCCACGGTGGCCAGGATTCAGGAGCCATGTGCGGCCTCGTCATGGAAAAAGATCTCGCCCTCGATGTGGCCCAACGCGCCGAATTGCTTTTACGCGCGGCCGGATACACGACCGTGCTGACACGCGAAAGCGACCGCTACGTCTCGCTCTCCGATCGCGCGGCCGTGGGCAACGAGGAGGATAATTCTCTCTTTGTCAGTATCCATTTCAACGACGGCGATCGGCCCACCGCTTCGGGGGTCGAAACCTACTATGCCCAGGGCCAATCATCGTCTGGCCCGGCGCGTTTCCTTTCCTGGCTGCCCTTCCTGGAACCCGTCGACGACAGTCGTTTGAGGGGGAAGAGCGAGAGCCTGGCCAGTTGTATCCAGGCGGCCCTGGTCGAGCGCACGCGGGCCTTTAACCGGGGAACGAAGGCGCAGGAGTTTTACGTGATCGCCAACGTTCACCATCCCGCGGCGTTGGTGGAAGGCGGTTTCATGACCAATCAATCCGACGCAACAAAGCTGGCCACGAGCGAATATCGGCAGGAGATTGCGGTCGCGATCAGCCGTGGGGTGCAGCGATACCGCGAGGTCGGGGAAGGGCTCTCACCCTTGGCGGTAGCCGCCGGAGAATCTGAATAACAGGAAAAAATGATACGTCAGAACTCCCTCATGAAACGGACTGGCGTCGCGCTCATCCTTTGCCTGCTGCTGGGCGCGGGCTCGGCGCGGGCGGATCAAACGACATCCAACGTGCAACAGGCGCTCAAAGAGCAGGGTTTCTACTACGGCGACCTGAGTGGGAAGAAGACCTCCGAGACCACGGCCGCGATCCGGCGTTATCAGATCCGCAACGGGTTGCAAATCACGGGCGAAATCGACGCCGAGACGCTGCGTTCGTTAGGCATTGGTTCCGGGGTGGCCCGTTCCACCGCTCGTGCGCAACGCAATCCAGCGCCTGAGGAGACGGAGGAAGGGGAGGAAGAGCCAGCCACCCAATCGGCGGAGATTGATCGGCAGCCGCCTCCGACCCGCTACGATGAGCGCGAACCTCTGGTCGACAGCTCCCACGGGCGAGGCCTGGCCAGCGCCCCAAGGCCATTGAATGCATCGGGTGTTTTTGTCGGGACGCCCTACGCGCTCGCGCCGGCCGATGTTCAGCGACACGTCATCGTGGGCGCACAGACTTTACTAACTCGCTTTGGGTATTATCGGAGTGGAATCGATGGGCAATTTGGCCCGGGGACGGCGACCGCGCTGCGCAGATTCCAAACGCGGATGAGGCTTCTTCCAAACGGCCGACTGAACATGCCGACCCTGGCGGCGCTGGGCTTGCTGCCGGGGCAACGCCTATCCGGTCGGGCGTCTTCTGGCGTCTGGCGGGGCCGCCCGGTATACCGCGGCGAGTGGATTTCCGGTCGTTAGGCTAGGGCGCCTCGCGTTTCTGAGCCAGGAAACGGACCGATTGCAGCTCGGCGAATACCTTGCCGACGAAGACGCTCGCTTCCACGCGCAGAAGGAGCCGGTCGGGATCGTCCGAAACCCAGACGCTCGCTTGCCGAAACTTCTTGTGCGGCTCGAGGACGCGATTTTTGCCGATTTTGTTCAGTTGCACGTCGATTTTGATCCCGGCATAAGGTCCGGCCGCGACTGTGACGGGCTCGCGCGCCGCGACCGTGAGCGTCACGAGATAGGGACTGGTGGCCGGATAAACCACAATCCGATAAACATCACCGGCCTGCAGGGGCTGGCTCCGCAGGTAAAGAAGCGCGGAGTGCATATCGAAAATTCCGCCCGGGAAGGAAAAGCCTTTCGGCTCCGGCTTCTTCTTGGATTTAGTATCGGTCCGGATACGCTCGAGCGAGTTGCCGCTGAAAGTGACGTCGGTCGTGACCGTTTTGCCGCGCACTTCGTCGACTTGGTGCATGGAGATGGGGCGCAGGGTGGTAGCATCGGCCAGAGAGCGATGGCGCACATTAAATTTCCAAAGGGCGCGCACGACACCCATGGTTTCCCCTTTTCCTTCCAGCTGGAGGTTTGCTCCGCTCTTGTCGAAACGAATTTCCGCGTTCGCCGCGACGACTTCGTTCCAGCCAAAGTTATACAGGGCCACGAGGGGCCGGGGATTAGGGAAATCGCCGCGGGGCCGGAGAGTGACGGTTTTCACCCAATCCGGCGGAGGAGATGCCCCAGCGGCGAGCTGCAACAGCCCGATACCGAACGCAATCTCTATCATCCATCGCAGGCCCACCGGGGCAAGGTCCGCTGGCGAGGGAGCGGTTGCAAGCCGGTGAGATCGCATCCGTGGGCGAGGCTAACGCCCGCGCCTTCCCGAGGAAGGCGTCTACAAATCTACCAAAAAAAAGCGCGCACCCGAAAGTGCGCGCTTTTTCGATAAACTGGTTCGTGCCTTAAGACTTCGGCTTCGGCGTGGCAGCGGCTTTGGGCTCCGCAGCCGATTTGGCGGGGGCCTTGGCGGCCGGAGCGTTCTTGTTCAGCTCGGTCACCACTTCGCTGGTGAAATCCCAATCCTGACGAGCAAACAAGACCATGGGGACACCATTGAGGCTGACGCCGGAAGTGTCGAAGACCAGGTCCATGTTACCTGCTTTTACGCGGGCCATGACGACGTCGGTGATTTCCTTAACGATGCCATCACGCATCCGGACGGCCTGTTCCTGCAACTGCTTCTCGCGGGTTTGCCGGAACTCGTTGATCTCGCGCTCCATGTTTTTGATGGTGCCGATTTTTTCGTCCCGCTCTTTGGCTTTCTGGGTCTTGGCATCCGCGCTCAGCGCAGGTGCTTCCAGCTGCTGGTTGAGCTTGTTGATCTCATCGAGCGCTTTCTTGTAGGAATCGGCCCGTTCGTCGTATTCCTTCTTGGCCGAATCTTTGGCCTGGTTGATTTTGCCCTCGGCGTCCTTGGTCTTGTTGTATTCCTTAAACGCGCGATTCATGTCGATAGTGCCCACTTTCATCCCCTGAGCGGAGGCACCCATAGGGATCGCGGCGGAAAGGAGAGCGACGAGGATAAGCTTTTTCATAAGTGTAAGGTGAGACTGGTAGTAGGGATGGCGTTAGACTGCAAGTAACACCTTTCGTTCAAAACTGGTAACCGACGCTAAACTGGATCTTGCCGCCACCGTCGTTGTCGCCTTTCTGGAGAGGAATCCCGTAATCGATCTTGAGCGGGCCGATCGGTAAATCGAGACGCAGCCCGAATCCGAAATCGGAAACGAGATTCTGGGTGCCGTAATCGAAAGCTCCGGCGTTGACAAAGCCGGTGTCGTAAAAGACAGCCCCGCGCACGCGCGGAATGATCGGCATGGTGACTTCCACGGTGAAGCGGGCCAGAGATTGTCCCCCCAGCGATTCGCCATTTATATCCTTGGGGCTGATGTCACGGAAGTTGAAGCCGCGCAGGTCGTTCGCGCCGCCGAGGAAGAGGCGATCGAAGAGCGGGACGCGATCGCCGCTCCCCCAAACGTCGATGCCGGCGACCTCGCCATTGAGGGTGAGGATGATGTCGTAGGGGAAAGTGAAATACTGGGAGCCTTCGAGGTCGAACCCGTAGTTTTGGGTGTTGCCGCCGAGGAAGCCGCCAGAAATTTGCGGGGTAAAGACCACCCGATGACCCCTTCGAGTCAGGAAAACACTATCGCGAGTGTCCCAGAGCACCGTTGTGCTGACCACGCTCTTCAGCCGATTACCTGCTTCTGCCTGGATGGCCGGGGAGGCGAAAATGCTGACGTTGAAGATATCGATTTCCTCGAGTCGATAGTCGAGGCTCACGGAGACGAAGGAAGTGATTGGTTTACGCAGGTCGATGGCGAAGCCGTAGTTGCGCTGGTCGTAAATGGAACTGAGGAAGCCAGCTTCGCGATAGAAGAGGTCGCCGCCTAACGACAACGGCCGATCGAGAAAATAGGGCTCCGTGAGCGAGAGCAGGTAATTCTGCTGCTGCGTTCCGACTTGGGCGCGGGCGCGGAATTTCTGGCCGGCTCCGGTAAAGGTGGGGTAGTTGAGCAGATCGAAGTTGCCTTGAGTCAGCTCCACGAAACCGAGCAGGCTCTCAATCGTGCTAAAGCCAGCGCCGAAGTTGAGAGCACCGGTGCGTTTTTCCTGGACCTGCACGAGCAGGTCTTTGCGGCCCGGTATGCCCGTGTCTTCGGGGAACGTATCGACCTTCTCAAAAAAGCCGAGGTTCTCGAGTCGTGCCCGGCTGGTGTCCACGCGCACGGTATTGAAGATATCGCCGGGGAGAATCGAGATTTCACGCCGGAGCACTTTGTCTTTCGTGCGGGTATTACCCGAAATGTTAACGCGCTCGACGTAGGAGCGGGTGCCTTCCACGATGTTATAAGTCAGATCGACCACTCCGTTGCCGGCGGGTGTGCCTATCGGCTGGATATCCAGGTCCACGAAACCGCCCGCGCCGTAGCCATCGATGACAGCTTTGATGTCATCCTTGAGGCCTTTTGGGGTGTAGATGGAGCCTTCTTTCATCTTGACCAAGGCACGCAGACCAGCCTCCTTGGCCAGCTCCTGCCCTTGGAAAGTGAGTTTACCCACGTGGTATTGCAGGCCTTCCTGCACCACGACGACGAGCCGAATGCCCTTGGCTGTGCGTTCCTGCCGAACCTCGGGGATGGCGATATCGATGTAACCTTTGTTCTGGTAAAACTCCCGGATGCTATCAAGATCCTGCTGCAGCTGGGCTTGATCGAGGCGGCCGGATTTATCGAGAAAGGAAATCGGTGTCTGCGCCTTCGTCTTCATCTGGCGGCGCAGGACGCGATCGCTAAACTTGGTATTCCCATCGAAGCGAATTTCCTTCACCGCGCCCCGCTCGCCCTCGGTCACGGTATAGACGGCGCGAGCCGTGCCGCGATTCTCGTTGTTCACCAGTTGCACCTGCACATCGATGCCGGGGTAACCTTTGCGTTGATAGAAATCGATGATGTTCTGGCGGCCTTCCTCCAGCTTTTCGGCATCGGCCGGGGCGGGCACTTTAAACTTGATCTTCCCGCGCAAGGTCCGCGCCTTGAAGCTCTGGGCTCCGGCGATTTCGATCTCCGTCACGAGCGATCGGGTGGCCAGGATCACCTGCACGCGCACGCCGTTGCCGGATGGCTCCCCGAAGATGCGAACGTTTTGAATTCTCCCGGTGTCGTAAAGGGCGCGGATGTCGTCTTCCACGGTGGTTTCGGAGTAGCGAGCCCCAACTTTGGTCCGCATGTTGGCGAGGATGCGGTCTTTGGAGACGGTTTCCGGCCCGACGTAACGGACCTCGATGGAAGTGATGGGAGCGCCCTCCACGCCCTGGGCCTGCGCAGTGTGCGGATAGGCCAGAGCGTAGCCTAACGAAAAGAAAACCGCCGCCAAGCGGAGAAGCGATGTGAGATGTTTCATAGACAAGAGAGTGGTCGCCAAAGCATTCGCCGCTGGTGAGCTGGCGTATTAGTTAGAACTGCAGGCGCTATCGTCAAGATAGGATTTGGGAGAATGAGGCAGTCTCAACCGGGAAAGGTCAAGACAAAGCAAACCGAAAAAAGGCAGGGAATTGCTCCGCTGCCCGCGGAATTATTTGAGCAATTCATACCAATTGTTGCGCGGCCGAGGCTCGTAGCCGGCCCCCCGAATCAGCCGCTCGATCTTTTCCGCGTCGAGGCGAAACGTCGTTCCGGCGCTGCTCACCACGTTTTCTTCCATCATGACCGAGCCGAAGTCGTTCGCGCCGTATTTAAGAGCGATTTGGCCGATCTCAGGACCTTGCGTGACCCACGAACTCTGAATGTTTGGAATATTATCGAGGAATATCCGAGCGAGCGCCTGCATGCGCAGATATTCGGCCGAGCCGGTCGGTTGAGAGACTTTCAGGACGGTGTGTTGCGGCTGAAACGTCCAGCAAATGAACGCCGTGAAGCCGCCCGTGGCATCCTGCTGATCGCGCAGCCGTTGCAGGTGTTCCACGCGGTCCTCGATCGTCTCGACGTGACCGAACATCATGGTCGCGCTCGACTTTAGTCCCAGCTCGTGGGCGACCTGCATCACTTCGAGCCATTGGTCGCTTTTGCATTTAAGCGGCGCGATACGTTGCCGCACTGAGTCGACCAGGATCTCGCCGCCGCCGCCAGGGATGGAGCCGAGCCCCGCTTCCTGGAAACGCGTGATCACTTCCCGCAGAGGCATCGCGAAGGTCTCGGCGAAATGTTGAAACTCCGGCGGGCTGAACCCGTGGATATTGATGTGCGGATATTTCTCCCGGATGTGATGGAGAAGATCGATGTACCAATCGAAGCCGAGTTTGGGATGATGTCCGCCCTGCATTAGAATTTGCACCCCGCCCGCCGCGGTGAGTTCATCGAGTTTCTGATCGAATTGTTCGCGCGTCAGGACGTAGTGGTCATCATCGCGTTCGGTGCGGTAAAACGCGCAGAACTTGCAATAGACGTTGCAGACGTTGGTGTAATTGATGTTGCGATCGATGATGTAGGTCACGATCTCGCGCCCGTGGCCGTCGTAGTTTTGGCCTTTGGCGAGATTGCGCCGGGCATCCGCCAGCGCGCCGAGGTCCGCGAGCGGCCAGCGATAAAGTTCCAGCGCTTCTTCGGAGGAGATACGTGCACCTTCGAGGATCTTTTCTTGCAGCGGTTGTTGCTTGAGCACCACCATGGTGTCGCAATCTAAACGCAAGCGGATAAAATTCGAACGATTGAGTTCCGCCTGCGGCGGCAGCTTCCGCACACCTTCGCGAGGCCTCGCTCCCAAGCTCCCGCTTGGAAACGCACTTGTCTCCGAAGCTTTGCTTCGCCAGTGCCGGTGCACGGATCGCGAGCTCACGGTGGAGGCTCCGATGACGAGCGGGAACGCGTATGGTTTCGTGGCGGGGAAGCAGAGCTTCCGGCACATGCGCGTTCCCAAGCTGGAGCTTGGGAACGAGAGTCCTAGGACCAGGACGGGGACAGCGGCCTCAGCTCCAACATCGGCGCCCTTCGAATGTGGGAGCGGCATTTGCGCCGCGATGGACGACGCAGCACCACAGGATCAACGGTCAGGCCCTAAGTCAAAGCAATCGCTTTAAAGGAGCTGACCACGTCGTCCGGTCCCGCTTCGGTGAAGAAGCTCTCATAAAATCCCGGTCCCAGATCCCAGTGATCGCCTTTATAGTGATCGTCACGATAGAAACGCCAGATCCCGCTGACCACGATGAGGGAGCTGATGCGATCGTTCCAGAAATCGCCCAGAAAATGGAAGCTCAGGTTGGTGCGAGCGTAGGCGCCTCGGAATCCGGCGTGGTCGTAAACGATCACTTCGGGCAGTTGGAGGTCGCCTGCGACTGGAGGAGAGGCCGCTTTACCGACCGCGGAGGCGTGGTATTTGAACGGCTCCACGATCCACTTGGTGTCGATGATCGCGCCGTTGTCTGGCGATAGTTCGGTTTTGGGTACGTCTTTCATAACTTTGTTATTTCGGATTTGAACAGGCCGACCCGTGCTTGTCGAGCGCGAGATTCAAGAAAAGATGAACCCGGTAGGGCGAGACTCCGTCGAGCTGGGGCGGGCGCTCGGCTAGAAAGAAGGCTCGTTTCCTCGGCTCGACGGAGTCTCGCCTACCAAAGAGGAAACGATCAGATGCGATGCTCACGGTTATCCGAACGCAACCGAATGGTCTTGCTCTGGAAATCGTGGGTGGCTTTTATGAATCGCACCGTCTTGCTCTTCGCCCGCATAAGCACGGAATGGGTGATTGCGTTTGAGCCCTGCGACTTCACTCCCGGCAGGAGCGCGCTGTCGCTGATGCCGGTTGCGCAAAAGATAATATTTTTTCCGTTGGCCAGATCGTCGGCGAAGAAAACGCGGCCGAGATCTTTTTCATGACCATCCTTGATTAAATCGCCACGCTCTTCGTCATCGCGCGGCCACATCATGCATTGCATGTCGCCGCCTAAACATTTCACGCCGGCTGCCGCCAGCACGGCTTCCGGCGCGCCGCCGATACCGATATAGAGATCGATTCCGCTATCGGGATTGGAAGGCGCCATGGCCGCCGCGATATCACCGTCGCTGATCATGCGCAGGGAAGCGCCGGCCTGGCGGATCTCCGCGACGATCTGCTTGTGGCGAGGACGATCGAGCAGCATGACGACGACGTCTTGCACGCGTTTGTGCAACGCTTTCGCGACCGTGATGAGCGTTTCCTCGATCGGGCTCTCCAGCTTTAAAGTCTCGATGCCCGCGATCTTCATGCGGCGAATCACATCCGGCCCATAAGCCAGTTTGGTCATGTAAAATGAGGGGATGTCG
Organism: Chthoniobacterales bacterium; assembly: GCA_965218705.1. Classification (GTDB taxonomy): domain Bacteria; phylum Verrucomicrobiota; class Verrucomicrobiia; order Chthoniobacterales; family UBA10450; genus Palsa-1392. The sequence continues at coordinate 3,806,312 of OZ244652.1, read as the reverse complement.
CGCAAGGCGCATTTCACGCCTTCTTCCGGGCTGGCCGCAGCGATACAGGTAATCGAATTGGGCGCGCCTTTGGCGATATTGGTGGTGCCGTCGATCGGATCGAGCGCGATGTCGAATTGCGGCGCGCCGGGCAACCACATGCCGAGCTGTTCGCCTTTGAAAATACCCGGGGCGTCATCCTTAATGCCTTCGCCGATGACCACTTCGCCGCAGATATTCATGAGATCAAACATCCCGCGAATGGCGTCGCAGGCGGCGCCGTCCGCTTTTTCTTTCTCGCCGCGCCCGAGCCAGGGGAGGGCGTTGAGCGCGGCCGCTTCGGTTGCCCTAACGAAATCGAATTCGATGATGCGCTCGATGTCGGTGTAATTCTGCTTTGGGATCCGCATGGAGGAGGTTCGCAAAGGTCGGGCGCCGTGACAAGCGGACGCTTTCGGGGCGAGGTAGGGCGAGACTCCGTCGAGCCGGGGAAGTGGTTTTCTAGAATCGGCGGCATCGCCTAAGGACAGCTCGTTTTGAGGCGAGAACGAGCCCGGCCACGGGGGACTGGCGTCTTACGAGTCGGCCGGCCGGTTTCACGGGATAGGCCCGTCTTAATCAGGTTATTGGCGAGCGATGTCATCGGGATGTGCAGCGTCTTGGCCTCGAAATACAACCCGCGCACCATCGCGCGCTCCAACTGCGGTGAATAATAGCCCTTTTTGACATGCCCCCGGCTATTCCGCGACCACAAAGCAGGATAGTCATGAATTCCAGATCCGACCTTCGAAAACACTGTGGTTTTAGCTCTGCTAATTACACGCCCGCGATCTCCAAGTATTCCGCGGTGGTCGATCGCTTCGGAATCGAAGCGCCTCCTCGCGCAAACCTTCGAGATGAAACTCAATCGTGTCGTGCATCTCGGTCTCCACTTCCGGCCTCGTGCGGCCCGTCGCCACGCAACCGGGGCCGTCCGGCGAATAGGCGGAAAAACCCATCTTTTTTCAACCTTCCGCTAGTAAACCGTTCAGAAGATTTCATGATAAACTGATCACGATTCGCTCAGAAAATGCGCATATGTAGAGAACTATAGCTAACAACGCGTCAATGCCTCAGATCAAACTCAGGGACTGGGATGCAGCGCAGCCAGTTCAATACCTTGACCTTCTCACACGACTTATCTCCTCCTTCTGCTTAGTAACCAGGCACGAGCAGCTTATCAATGTGGTCGGCATCGGGCTCCTCCGGGACATCAGCAACAGACGAGATGTTCAGCAGATGGATGGGCAGGGCGCACTCCCTGACTATTTTGATCGAAAATCTTACCAGTATTGTGACGGAGCCGGCGGCCGCGGAGTCCTGGAAGCGGTCTTCTCCGATTCCAGCCTTGTGAATGCGCGAGTGCAGTATTTCATGGCTGGATGGTCTCCTAAAAAGAAGGCCATTCGCTACCTCAATGAGTTACTGGTCCCTTCCCTAGAGATAATCTTGGGTCCGCCTTTTGAGCGAGCGTCCCACCACGTTCGCTTCTCGCGAAATGGAATGGTGGTTATCGCCCGTTACGTAACAGGCACGCCCTCGGTTTCCACCTACTTAATCGATGAGGCCTTTGTTTGAGACGATGCCACTACCGAGAAGAATCCATATCGAAGCGGAGATGGATCGATTCGTTCAAGCCATCGGCGGCGAACGTGTCACCGATCTCGTAGGTACTCCATCACCTCCATTTCAAAACGCGGATTACGTGTTCAGGTCCGACAACATTGTGGCTGAGCTGAAATGCCTTACTGAGGACAAGTCCGCGGACAAAGCTCATCTGCGCAAGATCAGTGACTTGTTTGAACACCACATGAAAAAAGGCGGAACTCCCTACTTGGCTGGAGTTAGACTGATTCAGTCCAACAAGTGCTCACCTGCGTTCCAGCACGATTTGTGGCAGATACTCGCGCGGCCGATACGGCGACACCTAGACAAAGAAATGCCCAGATTCGGGACACCAAAAGAAGTCTGGGTTTACCAACGGCCCACGGCCTACTCTTGTTCGCAAACGATGGAAACCTAGCACTAGAATTCTACGCCTTCGTCTATGCGGTCGAGGTTGCCATCGGAACCCGCTTTTCTCATATTGATAGCGTCATCCTTTTCACTGCAAACATGCCGTGTCCAATTCCGCCAAAATGGTCGATCGCTCCGAGCCATGCCTCGCTCATTGTTCGAGCCGTAAGGGATGGTCACTCGTCGCTCGATGATTCTTTTTATCAGCGGTTTTACCGGGATTGGGCGGCTCACTTGGCAAAGATCCGGGGCGAGCCGCGATGCGTTGTCGCAGGTGTGAGCCACCAAATGATCGAACAGCTCCGTCAGGATAAAGACCTGATACGGGCAAGCCTTCGACAGGGTTTCCACAACAAGTGACTGGCAGGCTTTTCCGGTTGCGCCAAAGACGTCGCGACGTCATGCTCCCGAGCGTGAAGTATTCGGAGCAGAAGAGGAAGCCGGGGACCGTGCGGGATGCGATCGTCGAGGCATTGGTTTATCGGCCTAACGGGGCCACGGTGGCGGAGATCGCGACCGAGGTGAGCGCGCGCCTCGGCGAGACACCTGCTTCCTCAGTGCGATCCTACCTGCGGCTGAACACGCCGCGGCTCTTCACGAAGGTGGACCGGGGCCATTATCGCGTGCGCGAAGATGCGCAGGCGCTGCTCTCTTTTCCGAACGGCGGGGTGACTTTCTCTGAAAGGCAAAAAGCGAATGGGACGCGTTATTCGAATAGTTCCGCCGCGAGGAAATGCGTCGAGCTTCGGATTGGTAATGCGCGGCTCGTCCGCGCGGATTGCTTCAAATGGCTTTCGGATGCTGCCCACAACAGTATCGAAGCCGTGGTGACGGATCCACCGTATGGCCTGATCGAGTACAGCAAGCTGGAACAAGAGAAATTGCGCGCGGGTCGCGGTGGAGTCTGGCGGATTCCGCCTTCGTTCGACGGCAACAAACGCGCACCGTTGCCACGGTTCACCGTGTTGTCGCGAGAAGATATCGCGGAACTCGAGCGCTTTTTCTTCGGATGGGCCCGGTTGGTTTGGCCGGTCGTGGTCCCGGGGGCGCATGTCATCGTGGCGTCTAATCCGTTGCTTTCTTTCGTGGTGGCAAATGCAGTGACGCGCGCGGGCTTTGAGCGACGGGGCGAAATCATCCGGCTCACCATGACCATGCGCGGCGGCGACCGACCGAAGGCGGCGCACGAGGAGTTTGCCGATGTCAGTGTCATGCCACGTTCGATGTGGGAACCTTGGTTGATTTTCCGCAAGCCGATCGAAGGACGCGTACAGGATAATCTGCGGCGCTGGAAAACAGGCGGCTTTCGGCGACCCTCGAAAGATCAGCCTTTTGGCGACGTGATTGAATCGTCGCCCACCAGGAAGCAGGAACGCGCTTTGGCACCGCACCCAAGCCTCAAGCCACAGGCTTTTCTGAGGAAAATAGTGAGGGCCGCTTTGCCGCTGGGTGAGGGCACGATTCTTGATCCATTTGCCGGCGCAGGCTCAACCCTGGCGGCGTCGGAATCTGTGGGCTACGCAAGTATCGGGATCGAGAAGGATCAGCGATATTTCGAAATTGCGCGCGAAGCCATCCCGAAACTGCAGGCACTCCGGGTCAGCTAAATGCTTCTCGGTAGATCCAGTTACTCCGCAGTTTCAAGATTCCCTCGCGATGCAAGGTGGCCGTGCGCGTCCCGAGCTCGCCGCGGGCATTCTTGCGGAAATCGGCAATCGTGACTTGACCGAGATAGACCTCGGTAAAGGTCATGGCATGGCGATCACGCGCCGGCTCGGTCCTAGTATCTGCGTGATAGACGAAGACAGCCATCCATTGGTCGCGCGCTCCGTGGGTGTCAACCGCGCCTCCGGCCTTGCGAGTCGTCTTGATTTCCACGCCCTCGCTTCCGCCCTTCACCGAATCATTAGGATAAACGCCCTTTACGATCAGATCGGGATGACCATTGAAAAACCGGTTCAAGGTGAGCGCGCGCGCGTGCTTCGCCAGGCTCGCAGTGAGCAAATCGGAGAGCAGTCCCGACATGATCGCGGGCCGAAGAAAGTCGTCGAGACGCTCAAGCCCCTTCTCGAGCAAGCCGGTGTTCAAATCGAAGAAGAGATCGTAAACGTCCTGCATCGCGATCTCGAAATCTTCGAGCCGGAGTTGGAAAGGAAGTTGCGCAGCTGAATTGAAATTCTCCCGCTTCGGCCGGTTCCGCTCTGCTGCCATTGCGGCCGAGACTAAGGAGCATTGGCGAGAGCGTCAACTAGCGGGACGTCCTCGCTTAAGTCGAGGCAGCTTGTCGCGCATCAGGGTTTGTTCTCGACGAGCGGGCGTCGGTTTGGCGGAGACCTGATCTTTCGGCGCGACTTCGTATTCCGGTTTCGCCACTCCCATTAGCCAGTGATCGAACCAGCCGACGATATGCTGCAAGCGTTCAACGCGGTGCCACGGCTGGCCCGAGCGTGAAAGCTCGTGCGTCTCGTCGGGAAATTTCACCAGCACCGTCGGGATTTTGCGAAATTTGAGCGCGCGAAACATTTGCTCGCCGCCCGCGTCCGGCGGAGTGCGGGTGTCGTCCTCGCCGACCACGAGCATGAGCGGCGTCTTTACGTCGTTGATATAGGTAATGGGCGAACGCGCCTTATAATTGCCTTCTTCGTCGCGGAACGGCGGCGTCTTAAACCAGCTCGGCTGGAAAAGGGTGAAGTCGGCGGTGTACCACCAGTCGGCCCAATTGGCGATGTCGCGCTGCGCCACGCCCGCGGCGAAACGATCGGTGTGCCCCACCACCCAATTGGTCAGCAATCCGCCGCCACTGCCGCCGGTCACGCCCAGTTTTTTGTCATCGATTCCGCCTCGCCGGATGACTTCGTCGACACCCGCCATCAGATCTTTGAAATCGTCGCCCGGATATTTGTACTGGATGATGTTCCCAAAGGCCTGGCCGTAGCTCGTGCTGCCACGTGGGTTCGGGTAAAGCACCACGTAGCCTTTGGCCGCCATCCATTGGAACTCGTGCTCGAAAATGAAGCCGTAAGCCGCGTGCGGGCCGCCGTGGATGTCGAGAATGAGCGGATACTTTTTGGTGGGATCGAAGCCGGGCGGTTTTTGCACCCAAGACTGAATGCGTTTGCCGTCGAAGCTTTCGTACCAGATCTCCTCCGGCTCCGTCAGGTTGAGCTGGTTGAAAACCGTGTCATTCGCGTGGGTGAGCTGGCGGGGTTGGCCGTTGACCGCTGTCGCCGGTTCTGTCGCAGTTTGGTCGAGGAAAAAGAGATCGTTGATCCGCGTGGGCGTAGAAACGAGATAAACCAGCTTTTTCCCATCAGCGCTGGCTGAGAAGCGAGTCACAGCCTGATTGCCGCGAGTGAGGTCGGTGGGCGCGCCATTGCTCGCATCAAACGCGGCCAGCTGCGTCCGGCCTTCCTTCGCATAAATGTCGATGATGCTTTTGCCATCGGCCGACCAAACCGGCGCGTTGCCGCCAAAACCGCGCGGCGCGGCGTTATCGCCAAATACGCTATCGCCGGCGTCGAAATCGAAGTTGGCGGTGAGATTCACCGGCTTCGCATTTTCGGCGAGATCAAGCGTCCAGAGATCAGTTTGCGTGTAGGAATTCACCGGCTCGTTGGCTGAGGCGATGAAAGCCACGCGCTGGCCATCCGGGCTCAGCGAGAGCCGGCGCACGCCTAACGGGATCGTGTTTAATAGTTTGGCCGTGCCGCCTTTGACCGGGATAACGTAAAGCTCGGTCTTGGGCAGCTCGTAGTAGGGCTCATCGACGTGCCAGGAGGTGAAATAAATTTGCGCGCCGTCTTTCGACCAAAGGGCGTTGCCCTCGTCGAAGCGACCATTGGTGAGCTGGCGTGGTTCAACCTTTTCATCCGCGCCCTGCGGCGCCGCGACCACCCAGAGGTGATCCGGACGTGTCGGATCGAGATAACCTTCATCATCATCGCGATATACCGCATGGGTGATGACATGGACATCGCTCTCCCGCTCTTCGTCTTCTGCTGCCTCGATTTCCTTTTTCTGGCCGGGCGCAGGCGAAGCCTGTTCGAGCTGAACCTTCTGTGCTTCCGCTTCCCGCTTTTTCTGTCGGGCCTGTTTGGCCAGATCTTCGGAATTTGAGGAACTAGTTAGGACAATCGATTTCCCATCCGGCGACCATTTCGGGTTGCCGGCGCCCTTCGGGAGGTCCGTGAAGACAAAAGCGTCGCCGCCGTCCATCGACAGGAGGCACAGCTGGGGCGGTTGCTTCTTTCCCTCCTTCTCCGACGCACGGGTGAAGACGAGCCATTTGCCATCCGGAGACCAACGCGGGCTCGTGTCCCGCGGCCCGCTGGTGAGCTGGCGCGGAGCGGCCTCGCCGCTGGTGGCCGCCACCCAAATGGCGGTTTTGTAACCGGTCTTCTTTTCATCCACTGTCACCCTCACATAGGCGACCTGCGCACCATCAGCCGAGACCTGCGGATCGCCGATCCAGACGAAAGAGAAAAGGTCTTTCTCGGTGATATTGCGTTTCGCCGGCACGGCCTGTCCCGCTGGGGGGATCGTTAGGCAAAAAACGAGTAATAAGGCGGCGTGCAGAAATCGATTCGACATGCGCCTAAGCTGGCATCGCCCGCGCCGAGCGCAATCGCGCTTGGTAGGGCGAGACTCCATCGAGCCAGGGAGAATCTTCTTTGCGCAGCCGAGCCCGCTCCCCGGCTCGACGGAGTCTCGCCCTACCAATAGAAACCTTTGGAATTTTACCAGCGCAACTCGTTTAGTTCTCCTGCGTAAGGCCAGTCATCCGCACGCGCGACTAAACCAGCCCGCACGGGATTTTGCCGGACATAGTCCCATTTCTCGTCGTAACTCTCGTCCTGGCGCAATCGATGATGAAATCCCCCCGATCGGAACCGTCGCTCTGGCCCTCCGTGAATACGTCGAAACGTCCGCTTGCAAAAGGTGACCCAGTTTTCAAGGGCTACGTTCTCATTCACCGGTGCGCAGAAGAGATGCAGGTGGTCGGGCATTAGCACGTAGCGACCAACCGTCCATGCGTCGGCGAGTTCCCAACTGATGGAAAGGTCACGCGCTACCGAAGGGTCATCGAGCCAACGGCCTCGTCGCTCGGTGCAAACGCTGAGAAAAACAATATTCGCTTGTCCGCGAAAGATATGGACGCCGGGAGCAGGTTTCCGACGTTCAGGAGGGCGGGACACTAGGGAGATTCTTGTGGGGTAGACCACCGAACGTCGATACAATTCCTTCGCCGCGGCGATTCGTCCTGGTAGGGCGAGACTCCGTCGAGCCGGGGGGAGGATGCGCTTTATGAGATCGAGTCCACTCCCCGGCTCGACAGAGTCTCGCCCTACCGAGAAAAAACGTCGCTTAACAGCGCGGCTCGTTCAGCCTCCGGTTAGGAGCAAATGCTCAAACATCCAAGCTCCACGGGGTCTCGCGCCTAAGCTGGGACCACAGCAGCGGAGCGCAATCGGCCGGCCGCCTTCCCTACCGTATGAGCTTTGTCGATGTCACGTCCCTGTTTTCGTAGATCGTAAATGACTCCTCGAAGAATAGGTAATCTCGGTGAGCTTCATCCAGGATTTCGCGCGGGATGGGAGGCGCATTCAACTGCAGGATCGCTTGTCGCGCGATGAGCTGAGCCGTGCGGCCGCCTGCGCTCGATACGACGCGAAGATTTTGCACATGCCCGCCGGCCGCGGGAATTTCAAAGGCGGTTTTCACCGTTCCTATTTGGAGGCGCGCTTGATTGTCTTTGACCAGTTGGTACCAAATCGGCCCCAGTCGATCTTCAAACATTTTTTTATAAGCTTCTTGTTTGGCGGAGGTTCGCCCTTCCGGAACTCTATCATCTGAAGGGATCGTGTTGCAGGAGCTGAGCCCAACAGTCAGAATGGAAGCGGCCAAGATGGGGGCTCGAAAAAATCGCATTGTCATGGTGAGGAAACTTTTCTGCTCAGAAAACACAAACGAGGTTCATTCGCCAAATCTTTTTGGGTTGCGCCCGGCGCGGCTCGCCCGTTAGTCTTTGCCCGCATGTTCCGTTTTAGGTTTGTCCCGCTCGCGGCCCTGGCCGGTTTGATTATGATTTTCACCTCCTGCGAGCGACATCACGTCGGGGAATTGCCCGAGTTGCAAAAAGAACATTTCCATCCGCTCGAAACCGCTTCCGACGAAGAGAACGCTGGTGCACCGAATCCGCCGCTCGCTTCTCCCACGCCGGCCCACTTTTTTTCGAAATAGCAACCGTAGAGAGCAGCAGACCCAGCCCTAACGAAAAGGAGCGCCATGGCCACATTTAAATACGCCCGCACCCCGCCGAACATCAAGACCATGCCGCCGGGCGTGCCCTACATCATCGGGAACGAGGCGGCGGAACGTTTCTCGTTCTACGGGATGCGCTCCATCCTGATTATTTTCATGACCCAATATCTGGTCACGAGCAGCGGCGCGAATGACCACATGGGCGATGCGGAAGCCCGGCAATACTTCGCCCTTTTCGTCGCGGCCGTTTATTTTCTTCCCATCCTCGGCGCCATCCTCGCGGAGGGTTTCATCGGGAAATATCAGACCATTTTTTGGCTTTCGATTGTTTATTGCTTTGGGCATTTCGCCCTCGCGCTGAATGACACGCGCCTCGGCTTGCTCATCGGGCTCGGGCTGATCTCGTTTGGCGCCGGCGGCATCAAGCCGTGCGTCTCGGCCAATGTGGGCGACCAGTTCGGTGAGTCGAACAAGCATCTTCTCTCCAAGGTTTTCGGCTGGTTCTATTTCTCGATTAACGCCGGCTCCTTCATCTCGACAATCGCCTGTCCATTTCTCCTTCACGATCCGCGTTTCGGCCCGAAATGGGCTTTCGGCATTCCCGGTATCTTCATGGTGCTGGCCACGGTCTCGTTCTGGCTGGGGCGCAAAAAATTCGTTCACATCCGGCCCGGCGGGGTTGGCTTTTTTAAGGAATTGAAAAGCCGGGAAGGGCTCCTCGCGCTGGGTCGGCTCGCGATCGTTTACGTTTTCGTGGCGGTTTTCTGGTCGCTCTGGGATCAGAGCAGCGGTGGTTCCTGGACGTTGCAAGCGCAGCGCATGGATCTGCATTGGTTCGGGATGAACATCCTCCCGTCGCAGGTGCAGACCGCTAATCCCATCTTCATCCTGCTCTTTATTCCGATCGTGAACTACCTCCTTTATCCGGCGATGGATAAGGTCTTTCCTCTCACGCCGCTGCGCAAAATCGGCATTGGGCTTTTTCTTACCGCCGCCAGTTATATGGTCATCTGGTACATTCAGCAAATGGTCGATGCCGGTGCCAAACCGAGTGTGAACTGGCAATTCCTCGCCTACGCCATCCTGACTTTGGGCGAAGCCATGGTCTCCATCACCGGGTTGGAGTTCTCCTACACCCAGGCGCCGAACAAAATGAAAAGCGCGGTCATGGCGCTTTGGCTTTTCACCGTCTCGATGGGTAATCTTTTCACCGCGGCGGTCAATTATTTCATCCGTAATGAGGACGGAACGGTGAAGATGAACGACCAGCAATACTTTCTCTTCTTCGCCGTGCTGATGTTTGTCGCCGCCGCGATCTTTGTGGTCTTCGCGATGTTTTACCAAGGCAAAACTTATCTCCAGTCGCAGGTCACGGAAGACGAACTGGCGACCGAGCCGGTGCTCTCCGGCGGCACGCCGACCTGATCGGACGGCGCGCCGCGTTAGAGCGAGCTATTGCGGGAGCGGTTTTCCGGTGCCGAGGTGATGCGGCAGGCGCCGGGCCTCAGGGTTAAGCAGGTTGACGCCCTCATCATGCCGGGCGCAGATGCCGGCGTTGGGCGGCTCGGGCGGCACTTCGCCGCGGAAAGCGGGCGCGGTGCGCGGCTGGATTTCCTGTTCGAGATCGTAGGCCAAAGAGATGAGGCGCGCTTCCTGCAGGTAGCCACCGTACATCCAGAGGCCGGCCGGCTTGCCCGTTCTCGTTAGGCCAAGAGGCACCGAAATGTTTGGATAACCTGCCACGGCGGCTGGCGTCGAGGCGAAGCTGTAACTCGGAGCAATGATGGCATCGAGGTTGTCGCGCTCGAGCGCCGCATCGATGCCCTGGTCGCGCGACAGCTCCAGGCACAACGCCCGCGCGTTCAGGTATTCCGGATCAGTCAGGTCGCCGCTGGTTGCTTGCGCCAGATGGAAAATCTCCTGGCCAAAATATTCCATTTCCTCCGGGCAGTGGGCGATGTTGAACGCGATCAGGTCGGCCAGAGTGCGCATCCTGGTGTGCCGCAGCCCCGCCAGGTAATTCGCAATGTCCACTTTGAATTCATAAAGCAGCACCGTGAACTCGGCGTTGAAATAAGCATTGGAATCCCCCGTATCCGTCCCCACGACGGTTGCGCCCAGACTTCGCATCGCGGCAATGCCCTCCTCCACCACGGCACCGATATCGTCCTCGCCGCCATAGCTGGCTTTAAAGTAGCGACGATCAATCCCAATGCGGGCGCCTTGCAACGCGCCGCGTTGCAGGAACTGAGTGTATTCGTGCGGCGCTCCGGCGAGGGGCGATTGAATCACCCCGAGCATGATGGCGGCATCGGTCACGGTGCGCGTGATTGGGCCGGCTGTGTCCTGGCTGTGGGAGATGGGAATAATTCCATCCTGCGAGACGAGCCCAATGCTCGGTTTGAGGCCGACACATAGATTATTACCCGCCGGGCAAACGATGGAGCCGTCCGTTTCCGTCCCGATCGAGGCTGCGCAAAAGGAAGCCGCCGTTCCCGCCGCCGAGCCGGAGCTCGAGCCGCAGGGATCGAAATAGAGGAGGTAGGGATCGCGCGTAAAACCGCCGCGCGCGCTCCAGCCGTTAAAGGGCGCGTAGCCGCGGAAGTTGGCCCATTCGGAGAGATTGGCTTTGCCCAGAATGATCGCACCCGCTTCGCGCATCTTGCTCACCACGACGGAGTCCGCCGGGACCTCGCTGCCGACCAAGGCGAGCGACCCGGCCGTTGTCTCCATCTTGTCCTTGGTAGCGAGGTTATCTTTAACCAGAATCGGAATGCCATGAAGCGGCCCGCGCAGATGTCCGCGCCCTCGCTCGACATCGAGCTGCTCGGCAATCCGGAGCGCGTCGGGATTCGTCTCGATGACCGCGTGCAGAAGCGGATTGAGCGTGCCGATGCGCTGCAGATATTTTCTCGTTAGGCCGGCGCTGCTTAATTGGCCGGACGCGAGCAGCGTCTGCAATTCCGGGATGGTTGCTTCGCCCAGGGCGAGATCGTCGCGGAAAGCGGCGCCCCGCAGCAGGGAGGGCAAACCTCCGGCCAGAAGAGCTCCACCGCTGGCAAGAGTGGTGCCAAGAAATCGGCGTCGGGTGACGCGGGTAGAATGCGACGAAGAGGGACCGAAGTGTTCCACGCTCATGGCGCAGTTTGTTGATTGCGCGTAAAAAGTGTCAAGCTTCTTCGTGGCCTTACGGAGATCGGCGTGGAAACCGGGCGGGGCGACTTCTGGCTTTTCATTTGTTCCTCGCCGAATCACCTTCGCCAGACCGCTATGCCGCCGCCGAACGAAGAATACACGCTCGATCTTTTGCGTGATGTCGGTCTCGTTACGCGCACCCAAATCGAGGAGGCGCGGGTGGCGCTCGACGGCTCCGCCAGCGTCGTAGACCGGCTCGTGAGGCAAGGTCTTCTGACGGCGAATGATATTTCCCGCACGGTCGCCGCCCAGGCCGAAATGCACTGGATCGATCTGGCTGACATCGTTGTGCCCCAGGATGTCATCAACGAGATCAAGCCGCATGACGCGCGTCGCTTCAAAATGATCCCGATCGCGCGTAACGACCACGGCGGTTTGGTCGTCGCGACAGGTGATCCGCTCGATTTCGACAGCATCGACAGCCTCAGTTTCCTCCTCCGGCGTGAGATTGAGCTGGTCTGCACCACGCCGGAGAAAGTCCGGCAGGCGCTGGTAAAATATTACGGGAGCGCCGAAGAAGCGGTCGATATTCTGCAGCGGAAGATCGGCGACATAGCTCTCGACGATCTGGACATTCTTGAAGCCTCCGAAGCGCCGGAAGGCGAGAAGGGCGATGCCCCCATTGTGCGCATGGTCTCGCTCCTCCTGCTCGAAGCGCACAAGCTCGGGGCCAGCGATATCCATCTCGAGCCGCTGGAGAGAAGTTTTCGGGTTCGGTTCCGCATCGACGGCGTCCTCCAGGAAATGCAGTCGCCGCCCAAAAAATTGCAGTCCGCCATTATCAGTCGCCTCAAGATCATGACGGGAACCATGAGCATCGCGGAAAAGCGCCTTCCGCAGGATGGGCGCATCCAGGTGAAGATGGGGAAAAGATCGATCGACCTGCGCGTCTCCACCGTCCCGACCAATCACGGCGAAAGCATGGTCATGCGATTGCTCGACAAATCGAGTCTGCGCCTCGGTCTACCCGAGCTTGGCTTCCTCAGCGATGACCAGGAAACCTTCGAGCGGCTGCTCTTCGCGCCGGATGGAATTCTTCTCGTCACCGGGCCGACCGGATCTGGCAAGACGAGCACGCTCTACGCCTGTCTGAATTCCATCAACAAACCCGATCGCAAGATCATCACGGTGGAAGAACCGGTCGAATATCAGATGAATGGGATCAACCAGGTACAGGTGAATTCCGACATCGGGATGACCTTTCCGGCTGCGCTCCGTTCGATTCTGCGCCAGGCACCGAACATCATTATGATCGGTGAAATTCGCGACCTCGAGACCGCCTCTATCGCCACCAACGCCAGCCTCACCGGTCATCTTGTCTTTAGCACCCTGCACACCAACGACGCGCCGTCCGCCATCGCGCGCTTGATCGACATCGGGGTGCAACCGTTTCTGATTTCCACCTCCATCCGCGCCATCATGGCCCAACGGCTCGTTAGGCGACTCTGTGCGGCCTGCAAGGAGCCGGGCCATCTCTCCGATTCCGAGCTGCGCGCTTTGCAGATCGAAGCTTCGCAGCTACTCGAGACCGACGTGATGCGCCCGGTCGGTTGCGAGAAATGCCGGCAGACCGGCTACAAAGGGCGCATGGGGATTTTCGAGATCTTCGTGATCGACGACGAAGTGCGCCACATGGTCAACAACCGCGTTTCCACGATGGAGCTGCGCCAGCGCGCGCGCGAGCTGGGCATGCGCACGCTGCGTGAGGATGGGGTGCGCAAAGTGCTCGCCGGCCTAACGAGCGCGGAAGAAGTCATTTCGATCACGATCGGAGATGCGAATTGAAAACGAACAAGAACGGAAGTCAGGCATCCTGCCTGACTCGGCGGACAAGCTTCGAGCCTGGCGGCTGCCTTTCCGTCGGCAGGCAAGATGCCTGCCGGCCGAGCCAGGCAAGATGCCTAACTTCCCATGAATAACGAACGCATCGCCGATCTCTTCATCGACCAGGGCCTGATGGATCGGGCCCAGGCCGACGACGTTTTGCTGGAGACGAACCAAAACGGCAAAGAGATCGAGCAGGCCATGATCGATCACGGCATCGTCGATGCCGAACAGTTCTATCTCACCCTCGCGGAAGCGCTTGGAAGCCAGGTGATCGATCTCGATGCAGTCGAGTTCACGCCGCAAATCCTGCGTCTTATCCCGGCGGGTTTGGCGCGGTTGCATCGCGCGTTGCCGGTGGGTGAAGAAGGAAGCGCTATCCTCGTCGCGTTGGTCGACCCGCTGGATATGCAGACCGTGGAAGACCTTCGCTTCGCGCTTGGTCGCGACATTGATCTGGTGATGGCGCCGGCTTTCAAGATCGAGGCACGGCTGCGCAAACATTACGGCGAAGACACCTCCAGCATGGAGGACATCCTCAAGCAACTCGGAGAAGCCGGCGAGTTGATGACCTTGGAGGGCGACCAAGCGACCGGCGCTCACGTCGAGGCGGAAGCCAACGCCACGCCCATCATTCGCTTCGTCGATTTGATTTTGTACCAAGCCATTCAGGATCGAGCCAGCGACATCCATTTCGAGCCTTTCGAGGCAGAATTTAAGGTGCGTTATCGCGTCGACGGCGCGCTCTACGAAATGGCGCCGCCACCCCGGCATCTCGCTCTGCCGGTCATCTCGCGGGTGAAAGTGATGGCGAACATGAATATCGCCGAGAGACGGTTGCCGCAGGACGGTCGCATCCAAAAGAATATTGCCGGCCGCGCGGTCGATTTGCGCGTTTCTACTTTGCCCACCCAGTATGGCGAAAGCGTGGTCTTGCGCGTGCTGGACCGCTCGACCGTTAACCTCGATCTCGAGAGTCTCGGGATGCCCGATGACATCCTCAGTTACATCCTGGAGGTGATCAATCGGCCTAACGGAATCTTTATCGTGACCGGCCCGACCGGTTCCGGGAAAACGACCACGCTTTATTCCTGCCTGCGCAAGATCAACACGATCGACGCAAAATTGCTCACCGCGGAAGAGCCGGTCGAATACGATCTCGAGGGCATCATGCAGGTGCCGGTCAATGAAGCGATCGGGCTCACTTTCGCGCGGGTTCTGCGCACTTTTCTGCGCCAGGATCCCGACCGCATTATGGTGGGGGAAACGCGCGACCTGGAGACGGCCCAAATTGCCATTCAGGCCTCGCTCACCGGGCACCTTGTTTTCACAACTTTGCATACGAACGATGCGCCCGGCGCCATCGCGCGCTTGCTCGATATGGGGGTGGAGCCTTTCCTCGTCTCCTCGACGCTCGATGCCGTGCTGGGACAGCGTTTGCTGCGCAGCATCTGCCCCGATTGCCGGACGGCCTTTGAGCCTAACGAACACCTGCTCGATCAGCTTAATCTTTCCCGGCGCGACGTGGGCGATCGCGAATTCTACTACGGGGTTGGCTGCGAGAAGTGCCATCGCACCGGCTACAGAGGGCGTATCGGCATTTACGAGCTCATGCGCATCACCGACCCGCTCCGCGCCCTCATCGACGAGCGGGCTCCGTCGGTGGTCCTGAAGCAAAAGGCTGTCGAAGTCGGCATGGTGACGCTGCGGCAGGACGGCATTCGCAGCATCTTCGCCGGGACCACTACGATCGAGGAAGTGCTCAAATATACGTAGAGGGAAATTCGTCCTTCCCCGATCTCGACAGGAGGATTGGGATTCCCTACTCTCCTCGCCATCATGCCGCGCTTCACTTACATCGCGCTCGATGCGCAGGGACAGGAATCCAGCGGCCTGGTCGAGGCCCTTTCGGCCAACGAGGCCATCGGTCAGCTGCGGCAGGCGGGCTATTTTCCGACCAATGTTTTCGAGGAAGGGCAGGGGGGCGCCGTGGAGAAACGGGCGCGCCGGACGGCGAAAACGACGGCCAGTGCTGCACCCACCGTTCGTCGCAGCAAGAACATCGTTCTGTTCCAAAAAAAGACGGTCAAACCGAAGGTCCTGATGGTGTTCACGCGACAGCTCGCCACCCTCATCGACGCCGGTCTGCCTCTCTTGCGCGGTCTTAACGTCCTGGCCAAACAGGAACGCGATCCGGTGCTGCAGAGCACGATCTTGCGGTTGGCTGATTCGGTCCAGGGTGGCAGTACTTTTTCAGAAAGCCTGGGACAGCATCCCAAAATCTTTAACAAGCTTTACGTCAATATGGTGAAGGCCGGCGAGCTGGGCGGCGTGCTCGAGCTGGTCTTGAACCGACTGGCCGAGTTCCAGGAAAAGGCGCAGAAGATGAAGAACAAGGTCAAGTCCGCTATGATTTACCCTGTCATCGTGCTGACGCTGGCCATGATCATCATGGCGTTTCTGCTCGTGTTCATCGTGCCGAAATTTGAAACGATCTTTCACGAGATGCTGGGCGACAAACCATTGCCTGCCATCACTCAATTCGTCATCGGCACCAGCCGCTTCATGCAGGAGCATTGGCTGATCATCATCGGAGGCATCGTAGCTCTGATTTTCGGTTACAAATTCATCTCCAAAACGGCGGGTGGACGTTCGGTCATCGATCGCATCGCGTTGCGCGCGCCGCTCTTTGGCGATCTCACACGCAAGAGCTCGATCTCGCGTTTTTCGAGAACGTTAGGCACGCTCGTCACCAGCGGCGTTCCCATTCTGCAGGCGCTGACCATTACGCGGGAGACGGCGGGTAACACCGTCATCGCGAATGCCATTTCGCAAGTGCACGATTCCGTCAAGGAGGGTGAATCGATTGTGCAACCGCTGGAAGCGAGCGGGGCTTTCCCGCCCATGGTTATCAGCATGGTCGACGTCGGCGAAGAAACCGGCCAGTTGCCGGAGATGCTGCTCAAGATCGCGGAAGTTTACGATGATGAGGTTGATAACTCGGTTGCGGGGCTGACCTCGATGCTGGAGCCAATCATGATTGTGCTGCTGGCGATCATCGTCGGCACGATCGTGATCGCGTTGTTCATGCCTTTGATCAGCATTATCGGCGGCTTGCAGGCGCAATCCTAAGCAGATGCTCGGTCGACAGAACTGCGGCCTGAGATTTCGTCAGGAAATGATCTGCCGGTGGACTCACGCGCGTAGCAGGGCTGGTTTCACGGTGGTCGAGCTCATCGTTGTGCTCACCATCATTCTCGTGCTGGCGGGCTTGGTATTGGCCACGAGCAAATACGTGCGAGACAAAGGCGCGCGTTCCCGCGCCGAAGCCGAGATCGCCGCGATGTCCGCTGCGCTGGAAAGTTATAAGGCGGATAACGGGGTGTATCCGGTGGATGCCAGCGTCGACGCGAAAACTAATTCAAATCCCGGTACTTACGCGGTCGCTAGTTTGACGCTTTATAGGGCGCTTAGCGGCGACGCCGATAACGATGCCAACCGGAGTGCTGAGCTGACGTCCTATATGAGTTTCAGGCCAAACCAGCTCGCACCTTCGGATACGACCCAAAAGGTCACTTATATCGAGGATCCTTTTGGAAACAGCTACGGTTATTCAACAATTTTCCAGACCGATCCTGGGAAAGGCTACAATCCCACCTTCGACCTCTGGAGCACTTCTGGCTCCGCGATCGATGGTGGCAGACCCGGCTGGGTCAAAAATTGGTAGGGCGAGACTCTGTCGAGCCGGGGGTGACGCTTCGCCTCGAGACCAGGCTCACTCCCCGGCTCGACAAAGTCTCGCCCTACCGAGGCGCTCCCGCCTAACGACTCACTAGTGCACCACCACCACCACGCGCCGGTTCACTTCCTGTTCCTCGATCGAGGCACTCGGTGAAGTCAGCAAGTTGGCCTTGCCGTAGCCGTGGGTATCGATCTGGGCCGGGTTGATTCCAAGCGCGCTGACCAGATAGGTCTTCACGCTTTCGGCCCGGCGGCGGCTCAAGTCGAGATTGTACTCATCCGAGCCATAGGAGTCGGTGTAACCCTCCAGCGAAAAAGTCGCCTTCGGATTTCGCTTGATCAGCGTGGCGACTTTCTGCAGTTGCTCGACCGCGACGCCCTGCAAATCGGAGCTGTCGTATTGAAATAGTTGATTGTTAGGCATCTTGAACTTGGTGCCGGCCCCTAACGGACCCTTCTGAGATAGGAGCGATTCGAGATCGCTGAACCCCGGCGCGCGATCGTTCCGCGGCCCGGCGCTGTCGCCCGCGATGGCCTTGAAATTATTCGGCCGTTTGATCGTGGTGCTGGTGGCCAGCTCCTTTCCGGTCATGGCCGGCTGGGGGCGTCCCGAATCGGCCACATCGTTAAGCAAAGCCTGTTCGCGCGTTCCGTCAGGCGTTTTATCGAGCGATTGAGCGGTGGTGCGTTCGATCTCGTTGATGACCGAATTGAGATTGGCTTGCTCCACCTGCGGCTTGTCGGGCAAGACATCGTGCGTGTCGTCCGGCATCGCGGCGGTGGCGTGCACTTCCTGCAGCAGTTTATCGAAGGATTTCTGGTCGTCGGGCAACTGCACGTCGGTTTTTTCCGGATCTGGTTTGGCCGCTTCCGCCATCGAACTCGCGGTCGCCTGATCGAGCGGCTTAGCCGTTTTATCGACGCTTCTCACTTTGAAAGCAGGCGGCGGTGGCTTTTTCAACTCGAGCGGAGCGGTGGGTTGAAAGCCGGTGCGGTAAAAGAAAACGCAGAGCAGCCCATGGAGCGCGAGGGAAAGCAGCAGCCCGGTCAGGAGCCAATTGCGTTGTTTGCTGCGTCCCGACCAGACGGGAAGTGGCGCAGAAGTGCGTGCGGTGACTGCTTGCATGCCGAGTTAGACAAACGTCCCGCCCAAAAGTTTGTCAAACTTTTGGGAAACTCACTGGTTCCCCGGTAGGGCGAGACGCCGTCGAGGTGGGGCGGATGTCTTCTTGGTGTGGCCAAGCCGCGCCCCGGCTCGACCGAGTCGCCCTACCAAAAAAGAGCTAATGCGAGCCCCGCGTCCGATCGATGAAGATGCCGGCGGCCCGCCGAATCTCTTCAGCCACGTGCACCACAGGAGAGACAAATTTCGGGGTAAACCAAGGGTAAAGCCCGATCAAATCATGCGTGACCAAAATTTGACCGTCGCAATGTTCCCCGGAGCCGATCCCGATGGTCGGGATCTCGATCGCCTCGGTGATTTGTCGCGCGGCCGCGGCCACCACGATCTCCAGAACCACCGAAAAAGCACCGGCCGCCTCGACCGCGCGGGCGTCCTGGAGCAGAGCTTCCACTTCGGGGACGCCGCGCCCTTTCACTTTATAGCCGCCTTCTTCGCGGACGCTTTGGGGCAACATTCCGATGTGGGCCATCAGCGGAATGTCCTCCTGCACGATGGCCTCGATTTGCGGGACGTGACTGGCGCCGCCTTCCAGCTTGACTGCCTGCGCCCCCGCCGCGATGAGTCGGCGCGCGTTCGCGACCGCCATCGCTGGTGTTTCGTAGGTGCCGATGGAAAGATCCGCCACCAGCAACGCCCGTTTCACTCCCCGCGCCGCCGCGCGAGTATGATGCAGCATTTCCTCGAAAGTCACCTCAGTCGTGTCCTCGTAGCCGAGCACGACCATGCCTAACGAGTCGCCGACGAGAATGATGTCGATGCCACTTTCGTCGAGCAACCGGGCCGTCGGGTAATCGTAGGCCGTGAGGGCAGTGATGCGCTCCCCGCGGCCTTTGCGCGCGCGAAAATCCTCCATGGTGGCCGATACTACCATTGGCGGCTGGAACGCACCACCGAAACTGAGGAGGGGAGCGCGGCGGCGAGCGCGCGCACGGTTTTTGTCTGGCCGGGTAAGATCAGATCCGGGCGAATTTCGGCCAGCGGCAAAAGGACAAAGCCTCGCTCGGGCAGCCGCGGGTGAGGCAACTCCAGTCCGGGCTTCTCGCTCTCTTCCGCCCCGTGATAAAGCAGGTCGAGATCGATCGTGCGAGAATGATTCCGCGCATGCCCGGAAGGGCGCCCGAGATCGGCTTCGATCTTTTGCAAAGCCTGCAACAGTTTCTGCGAGGAACCATCGAAACCGATTTCCACCACGGCGTTCAGGAACTGGGCGGCGCCCGGCTCGCAATCGACCGGTTCGGTCTCGTAGAGCGTCGAAGAGAGACACGGCGGCGTAGTTTCCGGCAGGGCAAAAATACGGTCGCGCGCCGTCGTTAGGCCAAGCAACCGATCACCCAGATTAGCGCCTAAGGCGATCCCAGCTCTCATCCCGGGGTGCTCCTTTTCGGTAGGGCGAGACTCCGTCGAGCCGGGGGTAAGGTCTCGCCACGCCCAGCCCCGATTTTATGCCCGGCTTGAGGGAGCGTCGCCCTACCGAGCCGGCT
Organism: Chthoniobacterales bacterium; assembly: GCA_965218705.1. Taxonomy (GTDB): domain Bacteria; phylum Verrucomicrobiota; class Verrucomicrobiia; order Chthoniobacterales; family UBA10450; genus Palsa-1392. The sequence goes on along the minus strand of OZ244652.1, from coordinate 3,786,593 downwards.
TCCCGAATTCTCGCCCCTATAAATCGAGGACATCTTCCATGCGATAAAGTCCGGCTGGCTGCGTCACCACCCAGCGGGCCGCGCGCAGTGCCCCGCCCGCGAAGGTGGCACGGCTGGTTGCGCGGTGAGTTAATTCCAACCGTTCGCCTGGTCCGGAGAAAATAACGATATGCTCTCCCACAATGTCGCCGGCGCGGATCGATTGCGCGGCGACCTCGGAATGGCCGGCCTCGCGCAGAATCTCGAGCAGACGCTTGGCCGTGCCGCTAGGGGCGTCTTTCTTCGTGCGATGATGCAGCTCGATCACATCGAGATCAAAATCCTGCCCTAACAATTCCGCCGCGCGGCGGGTCAGGGCGAAGAGGGCGTTGACGCCGAGACTGAAATTGGCCGCACAAACGATCGCGATTCTCTGCGCGGCTATAGTCACCGCTCTTTTCTGTTCCTCGTCCTGACCGGTCGTTCCAAGAACGAGCGGTTTGCCATTTTGGGCGCAGGCGCGGCAAACGTCCGCGGTCGCCGAGGGCAGGCTGAAATCGACCACCACATCGCAGTGATCGATCACCGATTCGACCGAATCGCCCCGGCTCAGGCCCGTTGTAATCGTTAGGCCGGAATCTTCTTTTGCTGCGGCCGTAATAGCCCGGCCCATGCGGCCCTGGGCGCCGACGAGCAGCACGCGCCGCGGAGCCGTCATCGATCGGCCCGCTCCAATTCCGCGAGCGTGCGACGCAGTCGCTCCCGATTGTCAGCGCTCATCTCCACAAGGGGCAGGCGACAATCGGCCGTCATCATCCCGCGCCAGGAGAGGACGGTTTTGGCGGGAACTGGGTTGGGTTCGAGAAAAATGTCTTTGAAGAGACCAAAGAATTTCTGGTGCAGTCGACGCGCCTCCGTGACGCGGCCCTCGAGAAAATGCTGCACCATGAGCGTGACTTCAGCCGGGAAAAGATTGGAAGCCACGCTCACCACTCCGACCGCGCCGACGGAGAGGAAGGGCAGAGTGAGCGAATCATCCCCGCTCAAAACGGTGAACTGCTCCGGCAGACGATGGACCAGCTCGCTCACCCGATCGACGCTCCCGCTCGCCTCTTTAATCGAGACGATACTCGCGCAATGCTCGGCCAGCCTAACGACCGTGTCGGCCGTGATGTCGACCGCGCAGCGGCCCGGAATATTGTAAAGCATGAGGTTAAGCGGGCTCGCCTCCGCCACCGCCGTGAAATGACGAAAAAGCCCTTCCTGGCTGGGCTTGTTGTAATAGGGAGCGACGAGCAACGCGCCATCCGCCCCGATTTCCGCCGCCTCTTTGGTGTGTTCGATCGCGTCCCGGGTGGAATTCGATCCCGTCCCGGCGATCACCTGGCAACGGCCGCCCGCAGTGTTCACGGCCAGCTCGATGACGTGATGTCGCTCTCCAAAACTCAGGGTGGGCGATTCCCCGGTGGTCCCGACCGGCACGATGCCGGTCACGCCGCCTTCGATCTGTTTTTCAATCAGACGCTCGAAAGCTTCGATATCGACTTCCCCATTTTTGAACGGGGTGACGAGAGCCGTGTAGGTGCCGCGAAACATTTGTCGTTAGGGCAAACCTAGCTAGAGCTCGATCGTGCCGTCAAAGACAAATTCAGCCGGGCCCGTCAGCGTGACGCGACTGAAACGGTCGCCCTCCCGGGTAAAATCGACCTGCAGAGTGTCGCCCCCGCGCACAAGGACGTCGATAGGACCACTGACATCCTGATTGGCGGCAAAGAGAATCGCACTGGCCACCACGCCAGTGCCGCAGGCCAGCGTTTCATCTTCCACTCCGCGCTCATAGGTGCGGAGCGCGATGCTTTGTGGACCGCGTTGTTCGGTAAAATTAGCGTTCGCCCCGCGCGGGGCAAAAAGGGCATGCTGGCGCAAGGCTCGGCCTAACGAACGCACGTCCACGTCGTCGACGCGCGCCACCGGCACGACCACGTGGGGCACGCCGCTATCGACGTAGCCGGCGGCGAATTTTTCCCCGTTCACCGGAACCTCCAGTCCGAGTCGGAGGTCGTTAGGCTCACTCATTTGCAGGGTGACCAGATGGCCCTCCAGCCGAGCTCCAATCACGCCCGCCGGGGTCTCGAACGTTAGCTCTTCGAAGGGCCCCGCCGTCCGCGCGGCGTAGCGAGCAAAACAGCGGGCGCCGTTGCCGCACATCTCGGCTTCGCCCCCATCGGCGTTGTAATAGCGCATCCGAAAATCGGCGCCATTACTGGGACGTTCCAGGACGAGCACACCATCGGCGCCGATGCCACGGTGCCGGTCGCACACGCGCGTGATTTGGGCGGAAGAGAGCTGGAGCTCGCCGGTGCGGTTGTCGAGCAGCACAAAATCGTTGCCCGCGCCGTTCATTTTCGTGAAACGCAGCATGTGCATGCTGGTTAACATACTCTCGGGAGAATGCCAAGCTGGCCTCGCTTCTCGGTAGGGCGAGAGTCCGTCGAGCCGGGGATGGCGCGCGGCTGCGAAATTGGCGATTTCCCCCCGGCTCGACGGAGTCTCGCCCTACCGGGTTTGCCCGCGCGACAAATTCCCCTATTGATCTCGGGTGCGTTGGATGTTCCTCATCATTTCTTTGGGCGCCTTGCTGCTCCCTAACGAGTCTCGCGCTCAGCTGGCCCCCAGCCCCCTCAACCCCCTCATCTTAGAACAGATCAAAACCATGCCGGTCGGCGGGAAATACTCCGCTTCGCGGACCGCGACGATTCGTTTGCAGTCGGCCGCGCATTTTGAGTCGGGCAAATTTTTTGTCCTGCCGGAGGCCGCTTCACCAAGCTACTGCTCGGGCGCGACCTATTTGGTCTTCATGAAGACGATCGAGGCTCTGCGTGATCGAGGTGATCTCCAGCTCGATTACGAGACACTCGATGCGCTCATGATTCGTGGGCAGCCCGATGGCCGCGGCATCTGGGGGCGCTGGAACGCCAATGGGCCGGGGACGGCGCGGCTCTTCGCCGAGCTGGGGCTGGGCCGGAATTTCGACGATTTCGCGGAGGCTGAGCCCGGCGATTTCATGAAGATCTTCTGGTCGCCGGAGGTTGGTCGCGAGGAGCACGGGCACTCGGTCATTTATCTCGGAACGGAAAAAAAGGCCGGGCTCGAGTACGTGCGTTACTGGTCGAGCAACATTCCGTTTGGCTACGGGGAGAAGAGTGTGCTGCGGGCCAAGATTGTGAGGGCGATTTTTTCCCGCCTGTATGCCCCGGTCAACCTCAAGCGAATCGCAGACGCGCCCAACGTCGATCGCTATCTGGCCAGCCTGGTGCGGGTGCGATCGAGTTACGCCGAAGCGAAATCGATGTGCGATTTCTAGTGTTTGCCTAACGACGATGGATCTGGCGAGCGCGACAATGGTGAAGGGGCTGATCCTGGGCTGGTCCGTCGCCTGGCCGCCGGGACCGATCAATGCCGAGATGATTCGGCGTGCTCTCACTCCCCGCACCCGAGGCGGTGGATTCTGGGCGGCCTGGCAACTCGGCCTGGGAGCGTGCACGGGCGATTTTCTCTGGGCGCTCGGCGTGGCCGCTGGCGCGGGTGCTCTCTTGAAGTCGCCCAGCCTCCATCTCGCGCTCGGGGTGATCAGCTTCTGTCTGCTTTTGTTTTTGGCCTTTAACTTCGCGCGCGGCGCGTGGCGAGCGGCCCACGAGGAGGTGAAGCGCGGCCGGGGCGAAGACGTCACGCCAGAGCGCGTTAAGACGCGCGGTTACCTGCTCGGTTTGACCCTGGCCCTGACCAGCCCCTGGAACGTTGGGTTTTGGTTTGCGGTGGTGGGGGGGCAGGGAGCCGCCCAGGGACAGGCCACATTTCTCGGTTCGCTCACGCTCGCGGTCGCCGTCGTTTCGGGCGCGATTGCCTGGACCATCGTGCTTTGCACGGCCCTCAAACTGGGCTCGCGCATCTTCGCCAAGCCGGCCTGGCAGATTGGCACGCAGGCCTTGAGCGCGCTGGTCATGCTCTTTTTCGCCGTGCGGCTCGTCTGGCTCTGGCAGTGAATGTGGCACGGGGCGATGTTAAGTTGCGCCTGATGCCGGACCGCGATCTGAAGCTGACGATCAATGAGATCTATTTCTCCGTGCAGGGGGAAAGTACCTGGGCGGGCCGGCCCTGTGTCTTCGTCCGGCTGACTTTCTGCGACCTGCGCTGTACCTATTGCGATACCGAGTACGCCTTTTACGAGGGGAAGAAGCAAACGTTAGGCGAAATTGTCGAAGCCGTCGTGGCCTATCAATGTCCGCTGGTCGAGATCACGGGTGGAGAACCATTGTTGCAGAAGAATGTCCTCCCGCTCATGACGCTCCTGGCCGACGCTGGTTGCACGTTGTTGCTGGAGACGAGCGGTGCGCATGACATCTCGGCGGTCGATCCGCGCGTGCATCGCATCATGGATCTGAAAACGCCGAGCAGCGGGGAGATGGAGCGCAACTTATTTTCCAACGTCGAAAGCCTCACGCCTAACGACGAAGTGAAATTCGTCATCGGCTCGCGGGAAGATTACGAATGGTCGCGCGCGCAGGTCCGTGAGCATCGGCTGGCGGAGCGATGCCAGGCAGTCTTGTTTTCGCCCATTTTCGGCCGCATCGATCCGCGCGAAATCGTGGATTGGATTTTGGCCGACAATCTGCCGGTGCGTTTCCAGCTTCAGATGCACAAGTTCATCTGGACGCCGACCAAGCGCGGAGTGTAGCGGCGGTGTTGCCGGCCGGGGGAAAGGGAGATCTTGAAGTTCAACTGGCGCGATGTCAGGCCGAGCGGCCGACACGGCCGCCGCTACCCTTGGCCGCGCACGTTGGGCAAGAACGCGGTCAGTAAACCGATGAGCGGGAGAAAGGAGCAAAGGTAAAAGACATGCTCGATGCTGGTGCGATCGGCCAGCGCCCCGAGGAGGGCGGAGGCAATCCCGGCGATCCCAAAGGCGAGGCCGAAAAAGAGCCCAGAGATCAAACCGACTTTCCCGGGGACCAACTCCTGCGCATAGACCAGGATGGCCGAGAAGGCGGAAGCAAGGATAAGACCGATCACGACCGTGAGCACGCCAGTCCAGAAGAGATTGGCGTAAGGGAGTGCGATCGTGAAAGGCGCGACGCCCAGGATCGAGATCCAGATGACCAGTTTCCGTCCGTAGCGATCGCCGATCGGCCCGCCTGCGATGGTCCCTACGGCCACCGCGAAGAGAAAAAGGAAAAGGTGTAACTGAGCGCTCTGGACGGAGAGGTGGAATTTGTGGATCAAGTAGAACGTATAGTAACTCGTTAGGCAGGCAAGGTAGCAGTATTTGGAAAAGATCAGAACGCCCAGGACGAAGAGAGCGAGGCGGGTCCGGCGCGAAAGCGGGGCCGCCGCCGCAACCTCCGCACGCTGCGCTTTGACCTCCGCCAAATGCCGGGCGGACCAGCGGCCGACGCCGGTTAAAACCACGATTCCGAGCAGCGCGATGAGAGCGAACCAAAGGACACTGCCCTGGCCGTGCGGGACCACGATCAAAGCCGCCAGCAGCGGCCCTAACGAACTGCCCGCATTCCCGCCCACTTGGAAGACCGACTGGGCAAACCCATGGCGACCGCCAGAGGCCAGGTGCGCGACACGCGACGATTCGGGATGAAAAACGGAAGAGCCCATCCCGACCAGAGCGGCCGCTCCCACGACCATCGCGTAGTGCGTGGCTTGGGAGAGAAGAACGAGGCCGGCGAGCGTCAGGCCCATGCCAAAGGCGAGGGAATACGGCTTGGGCTTTCGATCCGTGTAGAGGCCAACAAAAGGTTGAAGGAGGGAAGCCGTCATCTGGAAAGCCAGAGTGATCAGGCCGATCTGGACGAAGCTGAGTTGGAAGCTGGCCTTGAGCAGCGGATAAATCGCCGGGATGAGCGATTGAATGATGTCGTTGAGGAGATGCGAGAAACTGATGGCGAGAAGAACAGCCAGGATGGTCGGTTGAGGATTTCGTCGTTCCGGTTCGCCCTCGCTTTGAGTCAAATGCGATTCGATGATGGTCGGCGCCATGGAGCGCAGAAAATAATCAGCCGACCGCAGAACGCGAATCGGGGCCTGCGGCAGAACTTGCCTAACGAGAAACGGCTGCTACGGCAATGACTGGGCGATGGCGGCCGCGAGCTGCTCCAGCAGACGGCTCTGGGCCGCGACCACCGGTGCGTAGCCATCCCCGACAATCGGTTCGTGAAAGATGCCGCTTTGGCGCAGGAGCACGCCGCCCCCGCCACTCTGCACCCGCCAGCTCACATCGAGGATGGCCTCCTGGCCGCTGATGCCATGGAATTGCCGGACGTCGACTGCGATTTGGTAACGCGGCGTCACTCCGCTCTCGAGTGAAGTGCGCACCCGGCTGGAGTGCAAAATGCGCCCGAGATCTTCCGCGAGCACCCGGCTGACGTTTTCAGGTAGCGAACCGACCCAGGACGCATTGGAAGGAACTTGGAATTCGTTGGCGCCGTCTTGGAAAACCAGTTCGGAGCGATCGACGTAGTTCGGTAGAGAAATCGGTCCCACTGCGATGCTGCTGCCGGAGGGAGAGGAAGTCGAAGCTGCAGCTGTCGCGCTCAATTGAAAAAACTCCTGGCTCGAGCCACAGGAAACCAGACAAGCCGCCAAGGCAAAGCAGAAGAAACAACGCAAAAAAATCATGGTCATGGAGACGAACTTCCTTTCGGAGGCGGTACCTTGCCCGGTTTACCGAAGATGATCGAGTTGGGTTTTCGCTCCAAGGTGCTGCTGAGGGAGCGGACCGAGCGCAACGTTTCGTCGAGCTGACGCAACGTTTTGGAGAGATTTTGATAGAGCGGCGCGTTCTGATCGTAACTCCCGGCAGTCGTCTTGAGCGTGGCGGCCGTTTTCTTGATTTCGTCCAGCGCCGCGGTCGCACTCTCGACCGTCTCTTCGATGGGCAACGCGTTTAGCTTATCCAGCAAAGCCGTGGCTTTTTCCTGTAGCTCTCCCAAGCCGGACGGGACGGTGGGCAGGATGCGGTAGCCGTCTCTCTCCACCATTTTTCCCGACGGCGCTTCCTTGATGAAATCGAGATCTACGTAAAGCTGGCCCGTCAGAAGATTGCCCGTTTTGAGTGTGGCCCGGAGACCCTTCTGCACGGCTTTGTCCATGAAGTCCTCGGCCGCGTCGGTGTCTTCGGCGGACATGCTCGCGATCAAGCTCGGGTCGATTTGGATCAGGACCGGTACGCGCCGGGAGAAGTCGTTAGGCAGATATTCAAACGAAACTCCCTCCACCGTGCCAAGGCGCACGCCGCGAAATTCGACCGGCGCATCTTCACTAAGGCCCCGCACACTGCCGTCGAACAGAAGCAGGTAAGGCTCGCTCCTCTCCATCAGGAAAGCCTTGCTCTCGCTCAGGCTGCCGTAGAGGCGAAAGGTGGTTCCGTCCTTGACCGGTTTCCCAGCCTCCGCACCCTCGGGCTCGCCGAAGGCGATGCCCCCGAGGAGGAGGGACTCGAGGGTGCCAGTGTTGAGCTGGAGGCCGTCCGCCCCCAGTTTGACGTCGATCCCGCTGGAATTCCAAAACTTCGTATTCTTGCGCACCAATTTGGCGAAGTCGGCCGAAATGAAAGCATCGAATTCGATCTTCCCGGTGGCGGAATGGAAGAGGCGGGTCTCGATTTTTCCGGCGCTCAAGCCCTTGTAGAGAATCTGCGACCCAGGCCCGATGCCGCCGGCCTGATCGGCAAAGAGCGTTACGTGCAAGCCAGGCACGCCTCTCGGAGTGACGGGGGGTTGTTCCACACCCGTAAAGTCTCGCCGCGGCTCCAGGGAAACGCCCGGTTCGAGCGCGATATAACTGCCTGAGACAATGGTACTCAACCCGGAAATGCCGGCGGCGCCCCCATAGCGCGGTCGCACGACCCAGATCTGGGTATCCTTTTTCAGCAGGTCGGTGGCTTCGCTCGTCATCTGCATAGTCACGACGACACCCTTCAGATCCTTCGTTAGGCGAACTTTCTCCACCGTCCCGATATTCACGCTGCGGCAGAGGATGGGCGTCTTGCCCTCGATGATGCCCTCCGCCGTCTCGAAGCGCACCGATATTTCCGGCCCGCGGGCCGCATAATATTTGATGGCCAGCCAGCCGCCGAGCAGCGCAGCCAGGATCGGGATGATCCAGATGGGGGAAAAACTCTTGCCCCGCTGCACGATGGGAGGAGCCGGTGTGTCGTCTCGAGTTGGCCGATCGTTCGTCATGATATAGGCAGAGCAGGAGCCGGCTGCTCTTGCCGCGCGGCTGCGTCCCAAATAAGACGGGGATCGAAACTCATCGCGGCCAGCATCGTCAGGACAACGACGGCTGCAAACGAAAGTGCGGCCGCGCCGGGGTGGATCGAGATGGTGGAGCCGAGTTGCACGACCGCGACCAGGATAGCGACGACGAAGACATCGACCATCGACCAGCGGCCAATCACCTCCGTCACACGATAGAGCCGCGTCATGGTGCGCGCGTTCCGGCCGTTGCGCGCAGCCAGGCAGAGAACCACGATTGCGATGATTTTTATGACCGGGATCATCACGCTGGCCGAGAAGATAATGATGGCGACCGGATAATCCTCTTGCTGCCAGAATTGCACCACGCCACCCATGATGGTGCTGGCCGAGTCGCCTGTCACGGAGTCGACCCGGAGGATGGGCAGGAGGTTGGCCGGGAAATAGAGCAACAATGCGCCAATCATGAGAGCCCAGGTCCGTTGCAGGCTCTCCCGCACGCGCAGATGCAGGCGAGTGCCGCAACGCGGGCAACGGCCTTCCTGCACGGGCGAGACCAGCGCGCAGACTTCGCAGCGCGCCAAGCCACGCGCGGCGGCTGAACCGGGAGCGAAGTGATTCATCGCGTGCTGCCCTCCAGTCGAGCCCACAATTCGCGTGGATGAATGGAGGCCAGGGCGGCAGTCAGGCAGACGATGAGGGCGATAAACGCCCAGAAAGAGGTGCCGAGCGAAAGGGTCGCCACTTTGCCAAGCTTGAGCAGGCTAACGAGCACGCCGACCAGGAAAACTTCGACCATATTCCAGTGGCGCGCCCAGACGACGGCGCGGCAAATCGAGAGCGCTCCGGGCGCCCGCCGATTAAAAAGCAGAGGCAGCACGAGATAGAGGAGGCCACTGATAAGCAACGCTGGAGCCAGCTCGATGAAGAGCGAAATCGCACCCGCCAGATAGGGCGAGCCTTCATCCTCCAGCCCGACGGCACTCTGCCAAAGATGCATCTCGCTTTCGCGAAAACCGGCGCGCAGGGTCAGAAACGGGAAACAGTTTGCGACCAGAAAGAGGATCGCGGCGGCCATCGCAAAAGCGGCAGTGCGATGCAGGGAATTGCGCTGATGAGTCTGCAGAGTGGCGAAGCACTGCGAGCAGATCGCCTTTTCGCCCGCCTCCAGCGCAGCCAGCTCGAAGAGCGTGTCGCAATCAGGACAAGCCAGCTGATGGGCGGTGGCGAAAGGATGCATCGGAATGAGAACGATTAACCCGCGCGGGAATCGGACGCAAAGGGGGAGCGTGGCCCAGCTGCGCGTTGCGTCCGCCCGAGCCTCCGCTTACCCTCGTCGCCATGTCATCCAGCGACGTTCGCGTTTTTACTCTCGGTCATTCGCCCGATCCGGATGACGCTTTCATGTTTTACGCCATGGCAGAGCAGAAGATCGACCTGCGCGGCTATCGCTTTGAGCATCGTTTGGAAGATATCCAGACTCTGAACGAACGCGCCCAGCGCGGCGAACTCGATATCTCGGCCATCTCGATTCACGCCTACGCCTACGTGCGCGAGCGCTACGCCTTGCTCTCCTGTGGCGCCAGCATGGGCGATGGCTACGGCCCGATGCTGGTCGCGACTGATCCGGACGCGCCCAGCATGGAAAAGCCTAACGAACTGCGCGACTGGCTGCGCGGCCGCCTCATTGCCGTCCCGGGGAAAATGACCAGCGCCTACCTCGCTCTCCAGCTTTTCCTGGGCGAGTTTGAGAGTCTGGTCGTGCCCTTCGACCAGATCTTTGACACGGTGAAAGAGGGGCGCGCCGCGGTCGGCCTCATCATTCACGAAGGCCAGCTTACTTATGCGGCGGCGGGTTTTCGCCAGCTCCTCGATCTCGGTCGCTGGTGGAAAGAAAAAACCGCTCTGCCGTTGCCACTAGGCGGGAACGTCCTGCGCAAAGACCTCGACCCCGGGGTGCGGCACGATCTCGCTCAGATCATTCGCGAAAGCATCGATTACGGTTTGGCGCATCGCGCAGCGGCGGTCCGGCATGCGCTGCCCTACGCGCGGGACATGGATGCTGCCCTGGCCGGCGAATTCATCGGCATGTATGTGAACGATTATACCCGCGACTATGGCGAGGCGGGTCGCGCGGCGATTCGCCAATTTCTGCAAGCTGGTGCCGAGGGCGGTTACGTCCCAGCCACCGGCGAGATCGAGTTTCTCGACTAGGGATTGCTCTGGTCGGTCTTTTTCTTAGCCGGTTGAACCAGGTTCTCCACGTATTGAGTGACGCGGCCCAACTCCTTTTGAAAGCCCGGCACAAACTCGCTCGGCCCATACTGAAAAAGGACCACGAAGCAGAACGTGAAAAACACGAAGAGCAAGAGCCAGAAGAGATTCCGCAGTAAACCCACGCGCCGAGGTTAGCCGATCGACTCCGGGCGGTCAACGATTCTAACTTCACGATCTCAAAGCGGGGGACCCACTCGCCAGATCGCTTCCCCCATGCTTCGGTAGCAGATGCGCGTGCCCTTGCTCGACTTGAGCGCACAATACCGTCTCCTGGCCGACCCTATCCGGCAGGAGCTCGACGAAATTCTGCGCACGCAAAGTTTCATCCTCGGGCCGAAAGTGGAGGAATTCGAGCGCGCGCTCGCTAACTCCTGCGGCGTTCGACACGCGGTCGGCGTTTCTTCCGGGACCGATGCGCTGCTCGATATCCTCATGGCCCTGGAGTTCGGGCCTAGTGATGCCGTGATCACGACTCCTTACACGTTTTTCGCCACGGCCGGTTGCATCGCGCGCCTCGGCGCGACTCCGATCTTTGTCGATATCGATCCGGTCACCTTCAACATCGCGCCCACCGCGATCGCAAATTTTCTCGAGAAAAAATGCCGACGAGAGACGGACGGACACCTGGTCGATCAGGCCGGCCGGCGCCTGCGGGCGATCGTGCCGGTCCACCTTTTTGGTTTGTGCTGCGAGATGAACGAGATTCGCGAGCTGGCGGATCGCTATGGCCTCGCTGTGATCGAAGACGCGGCGCAGGCGATCGGCGCGGAGTATCCAGCCAGGGAAGGCACCCGCCAGGCCGGCGCCATGAGTTTGGCGGGTTCGCTTAGTTTTTATCCATCCAAAAATCTCGGCGCCGCCGGGGACGCTGGCGCGGTGATTTGCGATGACGATCAAATGGCGCAGCGCCTGCGCAGTTTTCGCCAGCACGGGATGGAACCGCGCTACATCCATCATGTCGTGGGCGGTAATTTCCGGCTCGATGCGATGCAGGCGGCGATTCTAAAAATCAAGCTGCCCTATCTGAATGAATGGTCGGCCGCGCGGCGGAAGGTGGCCGATGTTTACCGGGAAGAATTCGGGATGCGGGGCCTGACCAGGCAAATCACCCTGCCGGCGGAACCGTATCGCGACCGTGGCCTAACGAATCATCACATTTACCATCAATACGTGGTGCGCGTTTCGCGCCGCGATGCCTTGCGCGAACATTTGACCAAGCGCGAAATCGGTTCCGCAATTTATTATCCGCTTGGGCTGCACGAGCAGAAGTGCTTCGCGTCCCTCGGCTACGCGGCCGGTGATTTCCCCGAGACGGAACGGGCGGCGCGCGAAACCCTGGCGCTGCCGATTTATCCCGAACTGACCCGAGAGATGCAGCAGGAAGTGGTCGCCGCCATCGTCGAGTTCTACGCGATGTGACGATGCCTGTAGCCGGGGACGCTGTCCCCGGCCGAGGGGCTCTGGCGCCCCATCGTCGAGCAACTTATTCGCTGGGTCGACATTCTGGTCGCGATCGGCCGGGGACAGCGTCCCCGGCTACAATTACGGGAGCTGCGCTGGGGGCTTGAGAGAGCTTTCTGCCAGCGCGGCGCGATCCCATTTCCCCAGGACGGAAGCGGCGTCATACGCGCTCTGCGCGAACTCGAGCAGCATCTCATCCGGCGAAGGCGCCGTCCGCACCGCATCGTAGGGCAGAATGAATTCGTGCATTTGTGGCAGGTAGGAGGCTTCGGCGGTTTTCACGTTCGCATCCGCAAAACCCGGCGGCTCGGGATAGGCATATGAGTAATAAATCGGAGTGGGGCTGGCGGCGTTCCCCGGCCAGAATCCGACACTGCTCACTTCCTGCGCATACGCTTCGCGGGTCACGGCGTCCGACAAGTGTGGCACGCCGCCTGGATGGGGCGGCGCAGAGCGGCCGGAGAAACGCGTCACGGCCAAATCGAAACTGCCCCAGAAAAAATGAACCGGGCTGCATTTCCCACAGAAGCGCGAGCGGAACTTTTTCAGGATGCGATCGGATTGCTGCAACGCGCGCCAGAACCGATGCGCCTGCAGAGGGTCGTAGGCTCGTTGAACGGTATCGCGGTCGAAGCGGATCGCGTCTGCGATTTCGTTAGGCAACGGATCGATCTGCACTACTAGATCCAGTTCCTCGAGCGTGTCGAGGAGAGCGCGGTAGAAGTGAGCGACCGGCTGTGCCTTGAGCGGGAGAACCCGGAGGGCGCCATCGCTTTTCAGGATGCGCAGTTCATGGCTCACAAAATCCAGCCGGATTTCAAAGGTGTGAAAGCCGTGCGGGATTGGCGATGTCGTTAGTCCGCGGGCGGTGAGATAAAGCGTCACATGCCAGGAGTGATTTATCCACGGAGTGAGCGCGAGGCGGATCTTTCCCACGATCTGCAGCCAAAGCTGGAGCGACTCGGCGGTGCCCTGCCAGTCTGCGAAAGGAAGAGCGGGCCAAAACTGAGCGCGATCGCCGTCCGATAAGGGCGGAAGTAGAGGCAGCTGTCGCATCGCAGCTAGGAGCTTACTCGGTCGGCAAAACAGTTGCGACTATTCCCGAGCGAGCCTATATCAATCGCTCGCGGCGCGGGTAGGTACCGAAGTGGCCAAACGGGGCGGACTGTAAATCCGCTGGCTTACGCCTTCGCTGGTTCGAATCCAGCCCTGCCCACCATCTTCGCCTGCCGGTGCTCTACGGAGTCGCCGTGGGAACAGGGGTGGGAGTTGGTGCCGGTATTGGCTCAGCCAGAGCTGCCTTCAAGAAGTCGAGCGCCGCGTTTCGGACCGTCGCATCGGGAGATTTCCAATACTCAAATTGGTGCAGTTCGCCCGGAATCACGATCTGCTCGTAGCGCGAAATCTCAGGGTAGGTCGTGACAAGATTACCGCCCGCGATGAGAGCCACCACCATATCGGGCAATTGACTGGCCGGGATGGGATCCTCGAGCGAAGCCGCCATAAACATGGGAGCGGGAGAGTTTGGCGTGATCACCTGATGAGCCGGCGACGCTTGCTGCATAATGGCCAGGCTTTCGTCCGAGGGCGGTTCTGTGTCGGGGACGCGGCAATAAACCTGCACGTTACGCTTGAAGGCTTCGATGTTTGGATCATCGCTCCAATCACTCAGATCGTAGGCGCCGGAGAGGCTAACTGCGGCATCCACCTGATCATCTCCCGGGGTGCCGGTCACGGCCAGATAGGCCGCATGAGATGCGCCGGCCGAACCGCCCACAGCCACGACTTTGCCATTGCAGTCGGGCCGGCTGCGTGCGGCGCGGACGGCCATTTTGCAATCGTCCGTCTGTTGTGGCACGCCGCCATCCGAGGTCTGACCCGGTATTTTTTGCCCGCCAGCAAGCCGATAAGTGATGGAAAGAGCCAAGTAACCCGCGTTGGCCATATTCATGGCTGCAGCGTCCAAATTTTCTTCGAGCGGACCGCCTCCATGGAAGCCGCCTCCATGAATCACGAGCGCGACGGGCCAGGGACCTTCTCCGCCGGGATAATGGACAACCCATTGCAGATTAGCCCCATCTGGGGCGACCCCATAGGTTTCGATAATGTCCTGGGCTTTGGCGGTGCCGCCGAGGCCGAAAACGGCCAGGGAGCAGACGGTAAAGAAAAGGGCGAATTTGGAGCGGAGATCGGTCATTGAATGGTGTGAGCGTTGTCGAGAAAGTCTACTTCTCGTATTTGTTCAAACAGGGTTGTCGAAAAGGGAGTTTTGCTTTCGGCCCGACGCCAAAACGCTTTCAAACTAAACCCGTAAGAATATAGCGGAGCTGGAATTCTTTTGCAACGCAAGAAGTGCAACAATTCGGCAACTTTTGCATGGCTGTTCACCCGTGGAATTGCCGCCCTACGGCCGACGAAAAATCTTGCCGCGCTGCATGACGAAGCGCACTTGGCGCAGGCTCGCCACATCGCTCGTTGGATCGCCCTGCAGAGCGACCAAGTCGGCTATCTGGCCGGGCCGCACATTTCCTCGATCCGAAAGATGAAAGATAGCGGCGTTACCGCTGGTCGCCTGCCGCAAAACTTCCACGGGAGTAAAGCCATACTCCCTAACCAATAACTCCATCTCGCGAGCGTTCTCGCCATGGCTAAAGACGCCAACATCACCGCCCATGACGAAACGAACGCCAGCGGCGCGAGCGGCTTTCATGCTGACACGCTTTTCCTGCAGCCGGGACGGTTCCGGCCTGCTGCCCTTTTTCCAGCCGCGATATTGCTCGATTGCGTCACCCGCCGCGACGGTGGGGCAAAAGGCCACGTTGTGTTCTTTCATGAGTTGAAAAACGGACGGCGTTCCCTCGTCGCCGTGCTCGATCGTATCGGCGCCCGCGAGGGTGGCGCGGCGCATCCCTTCCGCAGTCGTGGCGTGTACGGCCACCGGCCGGCCAGCATCGTGAGCCGCTCGCACGGCGGCGGTGAGCTCTTCCTGCGAAAAAGTGGGGCGGGAAGGCTCACCGGGGCCCCAGTGATAATCGGCGTAGAGCTTGACCCAATCGGCGCCTTTACCGATCTGCTCACGGACCGCCCTCACGATTTCCTCGGCTCCGCTCGCCTCCTGGGCACCTTGGGGCAGAGTGAGATCGGTCGAAAGTTTGGGGCCGTAGCTGCCGGTGGCCACGATGGCGCGCGTCACGACGATCATGCGCGGTCCGGGAACGATGCCTTGGTCGATGGCTCGTTTCAGCGCGACATCAGCGTAGCCCGCGCCTTCGGTCCCGAGATCGCGCACGGTTGTGAAGCCGGCGAGGAGAGTCGCCTGGGCATGCGCCGTCGCCTCCGCTGTCCGAAAAGCCAGCGACTCGTTCAGAACCTGATCGTTCCACGGCGTTTCGTTGTAGGGATGCAGGAAAAGGTGCGAATGCCCCTCGATCATTCCCGGGATGAGCGTCTCGTCCGGTAAATCGATCGTCTCGGCGTCGTTAGGCGCGCTCACTTCGGCGACCGGTCCGACGCGCTCGATTTTGTCGCCACGCACCAGCACCGCCCAGTCGGCGTGCATTTCCTGCCCATCGAAAACGCGCGCGGGATGGAGAAGGTAAGCGTCCGGGGCAGGATCAGCCTGCAGGGCGCCGGCGAGGAGGAAGAGAGAAACGAAAGAGTTGATCGCGATCGCCTTCACGCGGGACACCTTACCACACACCTGGGAGCAAACGCCTGGTGCGAGCGGCATACTGACGATATTCCGGATATTGGCCCATCAGCAGGCGCTCCTCGCAAAGGAGGCGGGCCACGGCCCCGGCGGTCGCCAGCGCGCCTAACGAGATCGCAGTGAGCGAGGCGTGGCCCAGGACTCCCGCCCAAATAAAAAGGCAGATGGAAGCGTAGATGGGATGCCGGATGAATTGAAAAGGACCGTGGGTCACCAGATCACCCGTGGTGGGATTCGCCGCCGCATGAAAGCTGCGCATCCCAAAGGTGACGCGCGCCCAGACCATGAGCAGGACGGCGACGACCTGGGCCGCGATCACTCCCGGATGAGGAGAGAAGAGCGAACCCATCCTCCAAAGCCCGAGCAGCGCCGCGACCATCGCGGCGAGCCCGGCTATGGAAGCTGCCTTTAAAGCTTTTCCCGAGCTAGTGAAGGCTTGAATTTATTGGTCGCCCGGGACCGTGATCGAGACGGCGCCGGTGGTGTAATCGGGTGAGTTAATTGTGACCTCAGCGGTCACGGTTTTAAATTTTCCACCCGAAGCTGGAATGGAATTCGTGATGCGCGCCTCGCCCGTCTTGCGCGGATCTGTGCCGAACTGGACCGGCTGGGTGACCTGCACACGAAGTCCGTCCACGCCGATGAGAGGACCGGTTGGTCCGTCCTTATGCGCGGCCCCGCTGGCGGTGATTTCCTGCTTATCGCCCACCATTTTCTGCTGGACCGTGACGACCAACGCCAAGGTTCTGGCGAAGTTTGGATCGTTCTCATTCAACGTCCGGGCGCCAGTGTGGGTGACGAGGGCGAATTTCTGGCCGCTGTGCGGACCCATTTCGGTGTTGGTGCTGACCGCGCCGCCGCCCCCGGGCGCGGCACAGGAAGCGAGAGAGAGGGCAGTAACGGTCGCGAGAAGCAGGTGCGGAAGGTATTTCATAGTAGCACTCTGGTTAGGCAGACTCGGGCCGTCAATCACTGTTTTGCGAGGGGCAAGGCTCAGGGAGGCGTGGTTGGCGGATCATGGTCGTCTCGTTCGTCGGGCGCTTTTCTCCGGTCTCCTCGCCGACGGTGCCGATCCCCCTGTTTTCGCTTGCCGCCGGCTTTCGGGAGTGTGGCTAGCTGAGCCTTTTGGGTTTCCGTGAGTTCTGGCTCGATCGCGCGATTGGTTTGCGTCATCACGCTGTGCACTTTGGCGCCGGTCTCAGCGCGAATTTCCTGCAATTCTTTGCTCGCCCGATCAAGGATGGGAGCGATTTTTTGCATTTGTGCCGACGTTAAGTCGAGCTGGCTTTCCAGGCGATGGCGCATCTTATCGGCCAGCAAATGAGGGTGGCGTCCGAAATCTCGACCCTCACGAGATTGATGAAACCCGAAGAAGATTCCAGCTGCAGCGCCCGCTAGAAAAGCCAGGACGAACCCGGCGATCAGTTTTCCTTTCAGCGAAGCGTTCATTGGTCAAAAGCCCCGTCGATGGCGGAATCGGCGATGGCATCCTGATCCAGCAGCAGCTCGGTCTCGCCGCTCAGGCCAAATTCCTGATAAGTGCCGGCCAACGATAAAACGATCACGGCCAGGGAAAGAAGAACGACTCGGCGGAGGAGTTGCCTCACCGCCACGGATTCGGTTGGGACCGTGTCGCGCCAATGCGCCAGGACACGCGTATCGAACCCGAAAGGCATCGGGACCGGAGTGTCGTTAGGCGGGGCAGCGGCGCGCAAGAGGCGACGCAATTGATCCGAGGACTCTTTCATTGGTTTCCTTCCGCGTTGAGTTTCTCGAGTTGGCGTCTCATTTTTTGCCGGGCGCGGAAAGCGCGCACTTTAATGCGAGATGCGCCCCATCCGGTTAACGCTTGAATTTCCGCGACGGACTGCTGTTGCAGGTAAAGCATGTCGATAAGCAGGCGTTCGGCGGGCGCCAAGCTGGTCAGTAACCGCTCCACCAGATCGCGGGCGACGAGGGCGTGATCCGGAGCCAATTCGGCAGCCGTCGCCGCCAGATTTTCGATCACCGCGACCTCTTCTTCGCTCAAGTCGGCCTGGCGCAATTCCGGCCGCACTTTCTCAGCCTGGATTTGGTTGATGCAGGTGTTGATCGCAATGCGCGAAACCCAATGCTCGAGCGGGACCTTCCCCGAGAATTGATCCAGCTTTTGGAAAGCTTTCATAAAAATCATTTGGCAGAGATCCTCCTCAGCCGTCCGGCGCGCCAGATGGGAGCGGACCAATTTAAGGACGAGCGGGTAAAGCTGGCGCACGATGTCACGCGCGGCGGCTTCATCATGCTGGCGGGCGGCCGCCACGAGCGCCTGCGCATCAAATTCCTCAACCATGTCATCCAAGATCTCGCCACACTAACGAGAATGACCGCTCTGCGCGCGTCCTGGTTACAAACTTCTGCATAATCCGCGAGCTCCCTCGATATTTGTAACCGATCTCGAGCTGCGCTGGTCATCAGGCCTTAATATGAAAATGAAATTAATAACTCTCACTGCTCTTGGGGTGCTTGCCCTGGGACACGCCGGCCTCGCCAACGATGACGAGGATGGCGGCCACAGACATCGCGGAGGACGCGGCCACATGTCGCTCGAACGCACGACCGAGAAGTTGAACTTGACGCCCCAGCAAAAGACCCAAGTCCAACCCATCATCGATCAGGCGCAACCGCAGATCGAAAACATTCGCCGTGAAGCGATGCAAAAAACCAAAGAGGTCATGGAGAACGCCATGGCGCAGATCCGCGCGCTCCTGACGCCAGAGCAACAAAAGATGCTGGATGACTCAAATAACGAGCGCAAGAAGCACAAGGGTCACCGCGGTCCCAAAGATCAGGCTGAGCCGGATAATCAATAAAACCCTTTTTCAGAGTGAATGGATGGCGGCGGTCGCGCAAGCGGCCGCCGTTTTGTTTGGTCGGGCTGCCGAGGAGTGCACAGGTCCCTTTATTTGTTAGGGTAAGTCGGTCTGGTCGGGCCAAGAGTAAACTGCAGGAGCGAACGCTCCCGCAACTGACGGTCGATTTCGCTCCTGCTCGAGCCCACCCGCGCCGCGCCCAGATAAAGATAGAAAGCTTCCGCGTGAGGATCTGCTGTGATCGTTAGGCTGAGAAGTCCCTGCAGACTTGCGCGCTCGACGGCATGGGTGAAAAGGCGACGGCCGAAGCCGCACCCCATCCAGGGCGGCGCCACCAGAGATGCTCCAGGCTTAGGCTGTCCTCGGCTCGAACCAAAGCGTAAACCCGATCAGATCCCCATCCAGACGGGCGGCGAAGGTCTCATGCGCGGAGAAACTTCGGCGTGATGGTGAGTAGCTCGTCCCAATACTTCAGCCAATGCGCGGGATAGCTCCAATGTGCCTTGGCGGCCCGCGCGATGGCGCTCAGGCGGGCCGCATCGGAGGGGGAGGCGCGCACAATTTCCACACCACAAAATCGCTCCTTGGCGGGAGCGATCAAACATTTCCGGGAGAATGATCAGAGGCGATGTCGCTCTCCCGAATCAGGAGAGCGACATCCCGACAAGCACGCGAGATGTCCTTCGCGTGCGAAGGTTTTAGGTTTCGAAGACTTTTTTGACGTCCCCAGCCTTGTCCTGGACTTTGCCCTCCGCCTTTTCGGCGGCACCGCGGGCTTCCAAATCCTCATTCCCGGTCAATTCACCGGTCTTTTCCTTCACGGTGCCAATTGCTTCCTTGGCGGTTCCCTCTGCTTTATCTTGGTTTCCTGAATTCATACTTATCATTCGTGTCTGCGAAAAGATCAGGTCGTGTCGATTCTTGTTCGGGGCGCGAAAAAGCTCGGCCTATCTTCCCCAGATTTTAGGAGCGCGCAGGAACGTCCGCGTTTTGCTACCGCTGCCCGCGGACGATCTGGAAAATACTGCCGCTGCCGATGTCAGCGATATAGAGCTCGCCGCTGGCGTCTTCGCCTAACGACACTGGATTGAGCAGCGCATAACCGCCCACCCTCGTGGGGAAGAGGTCGGCTGTGATGTCTTGAAAATTCGAGGCGGTCGTGCCGTTGAAGTCGAGGGTGAAGATACGGCCGGTGAAATTGCCGGACTCGAGCCCAGGATAGTCGGCGAAGACGGAGGTCGCGCTCAGCCCTCGAACCCTGCGCCCGCGATAAACATAGCCGCCAATCAAGCTCTGGCCGACGGCCCGGGCATAGTCGTAGGCAGGATCAACCTGCATCGGGCGGCACCGGATCGTTCGGATACGCCGGGTTCTGGATGCTGCCTTCGCGCACGCGCCAACCGTAGTTCAATCCGCCGGGTTGAATCGCCGATCAACATGGTCCCTGACGAACGATCGAAGCTGTGGCGAAACGGATTGCGAATCCGTAGGCCCAGATTTTGGGTCGCGCTTTGGGCTGGCCGGCAAAGGGATTATCGGCGGGGATGGAATAGGCGCCATAAGCTGCTTCGATATGAATGCGCAGCATCTTGCCCAGCAGGGTAGCGAGATTCTGGGCATTGCCGCCGGGTTCGTGTGTCCCTGGCCAACGTCGTTACCCGCGCCGCCGTCTCCACTCGCGATGTAGAGATTATCGCGGTCGCGGCCCCGCGGACTTAATCCGATCCAACGACCCGCGTTATGCCTTGGCCGAAGGCACCCCCCGGCGCGACGTAGTTGACGAAAAAGCGGCCGTTCCTGGAGTAATTGCGATCGAAGGCGAGCCCGAGAGCGCCCTCTTCGCCCATGTTCGATACGTGAAATCATGGGAGGCAAGCGTAGCGGGCCGTCTCCTCCGTGACAATGGATACAACCCTCTTTCCACCTAACGATTTTGGGAGGGACTGCGCCAATGCGAAGAGGGCATTGAAAGCCGCAGGGGCACGACTACTATGGAGGCGCGGTGGCCAAACGCACTCAGCACAATGCATGGAATGAAGTTTACGCCCTGATTCTTCTCGGAACCGGGACGTTACTCTTCCTTGCCCTCATCTCCTATGTGCCCAAAGACATCCCCAGCTGGTTCCCGCTGCTCAATTCAACCTCGTCGCCCAATCGCCCCGCCCAAAACTTCCTCGGCCCGCTCGGCGCCATTGCGGCAGGGATTTGTTACTTCCTGATTGGCGCTGCCTCCTATCTTCTCGCGGCCACGCTGCTCGGTTTCGGCGGCGCGAAGCTTTTTCATGGTGACTTAAAGGTCAGCCGGCGGGTGGGCTGGATCATCCTCTTCATCGCTTCCGGCGCTTGTTTGCTCCACCTGCAACATTGGTTCCTGCAGGATTGGCAGAAGGTTTTTAACATCAAGGGCCCGGGCGGCTGGGTGGGATATTTCTTCGGGCGCCATATCTTCCGATCGCTCATGGGGAAGGGCTCGGTCATCGTTCTGGCCGGGCTTTACCTGACGAGCATTATCCTGATGACCGGGCTGCGACCGATATATCTCGTCCGCCAGATGGTGCTCGTCGTGCGCCGCGGCGCGGTGGGGTTGCGGCTCTGGTTTTTGCATCGACGGATGCGCCGCGCCGACTTGAAAGGACAGCTCGAAATCAGCCAGCAACAGATCGACAAACAGCAGCGCGCCATCGAGAAAAAGCTGCGCAAGAAAGGCGCGGCGCCTTCGAAAGAGGAGCTGACTCCCGAAGTGTTGCTGGAGGAATTCGCCAATCGCCCTCAGCCGAAGGTGGTCGACACGACCGCGCTGCCGGTGGATTCATCGGCGGCGCGGAAGAAGCCTTCTCTGGCCGAGCTCCGACGCGGAAAGAAAAACGCGAGAAGCGCGGAGCCGGGCTTGACGACGAGCGGCGATTGGGACGCGGAAAATTACGAGCTGCCCGGGATGGATCTGCTCGAGGAACACGACAGCGAAGGGCGTGTCGCGGCCGATCCGACGGAACTGGCGGAGATCCAGGCGACGCTCATCGACACTCTCGAGCAATTCGGCATCAAGGTCGCGCCCGGCGACATCACGAAGGGCCCCACCATTACCCGCTACGAAGTCTATCCGGCCAAGGGCGTGCGGGTCGATAAGATCGTTAGTCTGGAGCGCGACCTGGCGCGCGCGACGCGGGCCGAGCGGATCAACATCCTCGCGCCCATCCCCGGCAAGGACACCGTGGGCATCGAGCTGGCCAACAGCCGCAAGGTCAAAGTGACCCTCCGCGAGTTGATGCAATCGACCGATTGGACCGAGACAACAGCGAAACTGCCGATCGCGCTCGGGAAGGATGTTTATGGAAAGACGATCATCGCGGACCTCGCGCAAATGCCGCACTTGCTCGTCGCCGGCACCACGGGAAGCGGCAAAAGCGTCTGCATCAACGCGCTCGTCGCGAGCATGCTTTACCGTTTCACGCCCCAGGAACTCCGCTTCATCATGATCGATCCGAAAGTGGTCGAGATGCAGGTCTACAACGACCTTCCTCATCTGATCATCCCGGTCGTGACCGATCCCAAGAAAGTCCTGCTTGCGTTGCGCCACGTGATTCTGGAAATGGAGAATCGCTACAAAATTTTCGCCAAATCAGGGGTGCGGAATATCACCAGTTTCAACGGGCGTCCGCCGAAAAAAACCCAAAAGGAACTCGATGCCGAAGCGGCGGAAAACGGGCTCAAGGAGAACAAGCCACCGGTCGGCTCGGTCGAAGAGTATACGGAAGGTTTAAATATCAAGGTGCCGCGCGATGATGAACCGATTATCCCGGACAAACTTCCCTATATCGTGGTCATCATCGATGAGTTGGCCGATCTCATGCAGACCGCGCCGGCCGATGTCGAAAGCGCGATTGCGCGCATCACGCAAATGGCGCGCGCCGCTGGTATTCATCTTATCGTCGCGACGCAGACGCCGCGCGCCGATGTTATCACCGGCGTGATCAAGGCTAATATCCCGAGCCGGATCGCGTTCCAAGTCGCGAGCAAGATCGATAGCCGTGTCATCCTGGATGAGAACGGCGCCGACCGTTTGCTCGGCCAGGGCGACATGCTTTATCTGCCACCCAGCACTTCGCGCCTGATCCGCGCCCAGGGCGTGCTCGTGACGGATGAGGAGATCAAACGGCTGGTCGATTTCGTGTCGGCGCAAAGCCCGCCCGCCTACGACGTGGAGATGCACGAGCGGATGGAATCGACCGCCGCCCCGGAAGAAGATGTGACTGACGAAGACGAGGAACTGGTCGAGAAATGCCTCGAAATTATCCGTCAAGAGAAGCGCGCCTCTACTTCGCTCCTGCAGCGCCGGCTTCGTCTTGGCTATACGCGCGCGGCCCGGATCGTTGATATTCTGGAGCAGCGGGGCATATTGGGCCCCGGCGAAGGCGCCAAACCGCGTGAGATTCTTGTCGATCTTGACGCCACCGTCTGATCCCGTCCACCCGATGGAACCGCTCGGCAAAAAATTACAAGAGGCTCGCCTCCGCAGAAAGGTTTCCCTCGAGGAAGCTGCCCGGGTCACCAAGATCCGAGCTTCTCGCATCCAGGAGATCGAGAATGAGGACTTTTCCGGTTTCACCAGCCTCGCTTACGCCAAGGGTTTTCTCCTCATCTATGGAAAATTTCTCGACGTAGATGTCTCGCCGTATCTCGATGCGTTTGAAACGTCCCACGAAGTCAGTGTCGACGGCTATTCGTATCTGCAAGATGCGCCCAGCACATCGCCGCCTCCGATTGTGCGACGGCAAGCTTCAAAACGCCCGGCCTTATTTCCGTTCATCATCGCAGTGGGCGTGCTGGTGCTGGGTCTCTATCTGGTGAAATTGCTCCTCGATATCCAGCGCATCTCGCCGACCCAAACTCCCGGGGCTGCCGTGGTCGCCAGCGCCACGCCCGCGCCGTCGCCCGCGTCTCCCGGGAGAGTCATTGCACCGCGTGCCCAGCCGGCCGACGGACCGCCGGCCAGTGAGTCGCGCGTGACGGTGGCGCCGACTGTAGCGCCTCCACCGCCCTCGCCGTCACTGGCGCCTTCCCCCGCAGAGCCGGAGGTGCGAAGGGCCGTGCCCGTGAGTCCGCAAGACGCCCCTCCGCAGGAAGCAACTCCGACGGAAGCTGCCAATCGCTTCCAGATCACGCCCATGCGGCGGACATTTCTACGAGTCATAGTGGATGGCCAGCCTCAACCTGCCTACGACGGATCTATCGACCCGTCAGATGCTCCGCTAACTTTCACTGGGCAACACATCACTGTGACAGCGCGGGAGCGTGGCGCGGTGCAAATTACCAAAAATGGCGCTGCCCTGGCCGCAGCAGATCGTGACATCGACTTTGAATAACCTCGCGCCCAGCTCCGCCGGTCTCACGACGAAGGTCGGCATGATTAGCCTCGGTTGCGCCAAGAACCTGGTCGACGCCGAGATCATGCTCGGCAGCGTTCTGGAGCGCGGGATGCAGGTCACTTCGGACGCGGCCGAAGCCGACGTGCTGGTCGTGAACACCTGCGCCTTTATCGATTCGGCCAAGGAGGAATCGATCGAAGCGATCCTGGAGGCGATGCAGCAGCGTGGCCTAACGAGCCCGGCAAACCAAAAGGTGATTGTGAGCGGCTGCATGTCGCAGCGCTACGCCGCGGACTTGCACGCCGAGCTGCCCGAGGTCGATGCCTTCATCGGCCTCGACCAGGTGCGTGAACTGGGGTCGGTCATCGCGCGGATCATAGCCGGGGACGCTGTCCAGGATGGGGGAGATCGTCGCGCCAGCTCGGGCGGGGTCAGGGTCCCCGGCGCCAACTTCGTCACCTCCAAGCCGGCTTATATTCCCGATTGGGATACGCCTCGTTTTCGCCTCACGCCGGCTCATAGCGTCTACCTGAAAATCGCCGAAGGCTGCAACCATCCCTGCAGTTTTTGCGTCATCCCACAGATGCGAGGCCGACATCGCAGCCGCACACCTGCTTCGGTGCTGGCGGAGATACGCCGTTGCGTCGCCGAAGGCGTGAAAGAAATCAACCTGATCAGCCAGGACACGACCTACTACGGGATGGATCTTTGGGCGGAGAAGGCCGGTCCGCGCCAGCCGATTGACTCAGCGCGGGGACCCACTTTGGCGGCGCTTCTGCGCGAAATCGAGCAGGTTGAGGGTGATTTTTGGGTGCGCCTTCTCTACACGCACCCCGCCCATTGGAGCGATGAGCTCATCGCAACGATCGCGCAAAGTCGCAAGCTGGCGCGTTACCTGGATATGCCGCTGCAGCACATCGATGAAGCGATGCTCGGAAGAATGCGGCGGGAAACCTCGCGCGCCCACATTGAGGACCTCATCCTCAGATTGCGAGCGGGCATTCCCGGGATCGCTCTACGCACAACTTTCATCGTCGGCTTCCCGGGCGAATCCGACGCGGAATTTGAAACTTTGCTCGAGTTCATCGCTCGCGTCCGCTTTGAGCGCCTCGGGATTTTCAAATACTCCCAGGAGGAAGGCTCGCGGGCGGCTCGCATGCCAAACCAAATTTCGGCCACCCAAAAGAACGCGCGCTATCGAAAGGCCATGACCTTACAACAAAAGATCGCGCGCGAGATCGCGGCCGAAAAGGTGGGTTGCGAATTGAAATTGCTGGTCGACGAACCGTTCGTCGCGCGGACCGACGCGGATGCGCCCGACGTGGACACGCGGGTTTTGCTGACGGAGGCCGGCCCGGTCGGGGAGTTCGTCTACCGAAAGATCCGCGGCACGCGTGGTTACGATCTGGTGACATAACTATTTATCGTTGACACCTCGGAACCGGTTTGCGAGACACGAGGAGCGTCCCGCTACGAGGCAACGAGGAAGTTATTTATGGCCGACCTGAACGAACCGAAAAAGGAAACGGTCCGCATCACGTTGCCACCTGAAAGTTCCCGGCCCCCTGCCGCCGTGCTGGAGGACGGAAAGCCTCGCATTAATTTGCCTAACCGATTTCCCGGTTTGCCGGGTGCTGGGAAACCAAGTGCAAGCAGCCTGCGTCCTCCCTCCGCCGGGCCGGTCCGGCCACCGCCCCCGTCGGCCGTAGCGCCCAAGCCTTTGCCCTCCAACAGTGGCCTGCGTCCGCCAGCTCCGCCGATGGCGCGGCCGCCCGCGCCCACTCCCGGCGCCGTCCGTCCTGCGCGGAGTTCGATGCCGACGCCGGCCCAGTCGCCATTAACTTCGGGAACCAAAATGCCAGAAGTCCCGTCGCTAACGAAAACCCCGCCGCCCGGCAGGCCGCTCCCGGCGTCTCCCGCCAAGCTGGAGAATCACAGCGCGACTCTCTCGGGACCTCGCAAGGAGACTGCGCGGATCGCGGATTCATCTATGAAGGCGACGGTCAGGTTGAGCAGCGTGCAGCCGCTTTTGTCGCCCCCGGACCTTCGCCATCCCCCTGTAGTTGCCAACTCGCAGCCAGCGCGCTTAGTTGATTCAGTTCCAACATCTCTCTGCTGGGGTCTCCTCGCAGCGTCGACGTTGGCCCTGCTCACTCAACTTTGGACCTACCTTTCTTAATCAATCATGGATAATTCCGCTGCCGTAATCATCGACGAAGCAAATTTCGATAACGAAGTCACCAAGAGCACCCAGCCAGTGGTGGTCGATTTCTGGGCCGAGTGGTGCGGCCCCTGCAAAATGATTGCGCCGATTCTGGACGAAATCGCTCAGGAAAAGGCCGGTTCCGTGAAGATCGCCAAGGTGAACGTCGATCAGAATCAGAGCTTATCAGCTCGCTACAACATTCGCGCGATTCCTACGCTCCTCTTTTTCAAGGACGGTCAGTTACGCGATCAGGTGACGGGTATGGCGAGCAAGAAAGACTTGCTCAACCGGATCGACTCGCTCACCTAACGAGCAAAGGCTCGATAGCTGGTCGAGCCGCAGAATTCTAGCGGTGGTCTGTCCCCAACCGTTCCCTGACTTTCATGGCGGCGTTGTGTCCCGGGATGCCGCTGACCGCGCCGCCACGAAGAGCGCTTGAGCCGCAGAGATAGACATCTTCGTATTCTGTCTCCACGCCCCATTGCCCCTTTTGTTCTTTCGTCTCGGCGAAAGGAAAGGTGAGGGCGGTTTGAAAAATGTTTCCGTGATACAGCCCCAGGGACTCTTCCAGATCGACCGGAGTCTTGGCTTCAATACAAGGGCTGCCATCCGCCGCTCGGGCCAGGCAGCTCTCCAGCGGCTCCGCGAGCCACTGATCCAAGCCGGCCATAAAGGCTTGCTGAGTCCGCTGGCGCATAGCGTCGTTGTCCCCTGCAAATAGAGGCCAAGGCGTGTCGATGCCAAAGAGTGTCAGAGTATGGAATCCGCGAGCCCGCAAGTCTGGGGCCAGGATGCTATCATCCGTCAGAGTGTGGCAGTAAATCTCTCCGGGAACTTGGTCAGGCAGTTTTCCCTGGGTGGCCTGTCGGTAACTCTGTTCCATCTGCGCATAGCCTTCATCGATGTGAAAGGTCCCGCCGAAAGCGTGGTCGGCGGGGTTAGATTGGTCTCGCAGTTTAGGTAACCGATGCAAGAGAAGATTGATCTTAAAGACCGACCCCTCGTCCGTCGGCTGCGGTTGGTAAGACTTGCCGAGCAATCCGCCTAAAACATTCGAACCGAAGTTCACCAGGAGGAAGCGCGCTTCGACCGTCTGTGACTTTCCTTCGGTTTCAAATGCGACTGACTTCCGCTGATCAAGATGGATGGCGTTGATGCGGACTCGGGTCGCCATTTCGGCACCGGATGCCCGTGCCGCGCGCTCCAGCTCTGCCGCGACATGACCCATGCCACCGACCGGCACTTTCCATTCGCCAGTTTTGCCGCCGATCAGATGATAAAGGAAACAACGGTTTTGAAGGAGGGTTTCATCGTGAGCGTGGGTGGACACTCCTATTTTTCCGTCGGTAAAAACCAGACCGCGAACGAGGTCATTCTTGAGGTAACGTTCGATTGCTTCACCCAGCGGCTCTTCCACCAGACTGCGCCACGCTTCACGGCCCAGATCATCCTTAGCAATGGCTTGCTGGAGATCCGACCGCGAGGAGAGGGGGCGAAGCATGGTGTCCCAAACGCTCTCGGCAAAACAGCCGGCCAGGGCGTAGAACTGCTTCATCCGGTCGAATTCCGTAGCACTGCCTGTCAACTGAGTGATGGACCGGCGGCCCTGCTCTTCTGAGACGTTACTTAAGAGCAGACCCTGAGGGGTACCCTCTTTCTCGTAAGGAGTGTAGGACGCCACTTCGCGGCGGCGTAACTCTAGGTTTAATCCAAGGTCCCGGATAATCTTATCCGGGAACAGACTAACCAGGTAGGAGTAACGGGACAGATACGCCTCGTAGTCCGGAAACACCTTCTGCGAAGCAGTCGCGCCGCCTATGTAATCGTTCTTTTCCAGCAGGAGGACACTCAGTCCTGCTCGTGAAAGATAGGCAGCGGCCACCAATCCATTGTGGCCCGCGCCGAGAATCACCACATCGTATTTGGCTTTAATTGTCACTCAAACCGGGGACGCCGGAGCACGACTCTGCTTGTGCTCCGGCTAAAAGTGAAGCGCGGAATTCAACCCGCGATATGCCCGGGCGCGATTGCGAGTCACCGGTCTTGTGCACCGGCAAAATGAGGCAGCGAGGAGCGCTGCTTAAGAACGGCGAAAGCGCCTTACCACGGGAATGGATTCACGGATATGAGAGTCAGAAAGGAGACCAGCGGCCAGACGACGGTCGCGACGATCAACCCAAGGACGGTCGCTTCCAGCGCGAAGGGCCAGTGATTTTGGGAACCTGTGGCGTCTCGGCTTAGCTGACGGAAGCTGCGCGCTTCTGCGGCCTGCGTCGCAGCGTCTACGCCTGGCGCGAGGGAAGTGGTCCTCGCGGGATCTTCTGCGGTCGCCTGGTAGTGTTGATGAATCAGCGGGAATGACGCGCGTCCGCCGGTGAAGGCATTGCCTTCTCGGGAATAGCGTTGGTTTTCAAACTGAAGTGGTAATGATTTCATTGGTTTCTGTTTTGGGTGATATCCGGGTTTGTTGGAACCAGATACCCGTGGCGATAGCCGCGGGGAAAATGTGCCTTCGCATCGCCGCGTCGTGCGGCGAGAAAGCTAGATCAAAACGCGCCTAGACGAGCTCTCCGGAAACCGGTGAGTCGTGTAGAGGACGGATCATTTTCATCTTGGTATCCATATAGAGCGGATTTTATGCCTGTCGAGTCTGTCGCCTCGAAATATTTTCTAACTGTCTTAACAACAGTTAGTAGCAGACAAAAATAATTTATGTTAATCCGGTGATGTGGCCTCGTTGGCACCCCTGAAGTGGAAGCCAACGGCTCCCATGAGCAGCAGGGGAAACATCACCAGCGGGAAATAGATGGCCGTCCGAAAAGCGACGGAACGGACAAACACCAAGCCGTGGAGGGAGTGCGATGCAGCGTAGGAAATGGCCAAGGGAAGCGAAATCAGCAGGGAGACGGCGATAAGTAACGTCCAGAAGAGCCAACGCCAACCGTCCGACGCGTCGATTCGAAATGACGGCCGCATCTGTTTTCGCGCCCAGGAGCGATAGGCAGCCACGACCAGAGCAAACCCGGCCAGGGTGCTGAGTTCCTGCAGAATAAGAAAGACGTGTACCTTGGCCGAGCCAATGGTAATGGCCTCGCGTTGCAGGAGCGGAATGCGATCGACGAACCAACCGTGCTCATGGGTGAAAGCGTCCCAGAAATTGTGCGTCCATGCGCCGAGCAGCAGGGAAAGGATGACGATCATCCAGCCGACGGGCCCACTGGGTGGTTTCGGACATTTGGGGAGCAGCAGTCGTCGATAAAGGCGGGGTAGAGTAAAACAGACCGGCTTCGCGCAAAGGTAGAAGAGCACGAACAAGAAAAGGCCACTGGGGAGACAGGCGAGGAGACTTCCCGCCAAGGTATGGGCAAACGTCGCGAAATCGAAGTGGCCGATGTAATAGCCTAAGTCCGGCGTCATGCTCCCTATGACTAAGGCCACGAAGTCGAGAGGTTGCGGAGTCCAGCGCCGCAGAGGAAGGACGGCCGCAGGGTGCGATAGGGTCCAGGGCACAGGTTCGTCGAAGGTGGGCCGAAGTTACGCCTTCTTCTCCGCAACGATCTCCAGGACCAGCGGCATCATCACCTGCACCGCCGGATTTTTGGCCGCAGCGGCAACATCCCTCTGCACTTGGCTGGCAAACTCGGCGTCCACGCGGTCGAGCTCCTGCAGTCGAGCCAGCCCGGTCGCAATGAAGGACACAGGCCAGTGCCACATGTAATCCTGCGGACCGACACAGAAAACGTGAGGCTTAAGCAGACGAATAGCGAATCCGCTTTCCACCAGATAACGAGGCAAATCGAGGCCGATGTCGGCTTTGCCACCGGCGGCGGCCCAGCTTGCTTTGACCTCCTCAGCGAAACGCTCCTGACTGGGCACTCGGGGGATGAATCGCCAGGTAAGATAATGGGCATACTCGAAAAAGAGGGCGACACCTCCGGGCCGCATGACCCGGCCTAACTTCTGCACCAGGAGCGACGGATCGGTGACAAACGATGCGACCCATCGGCACCATGAAAAGTCGTATGAATCCTGTGGCAAGTCGTCGATCATCAAATCGAGTTCGTGCAGTCGAACGTTCTCGAGCGAGCGGGATTGAAACCGTCTTTGCGCAGCTTGGACAAATTTAGTCGACCGTTCCAGCGCCGTGACCGAGCCGGTGGGGCCGACGATCTCAGCTAAGTCAGCCGATGCGTAGCCCGGCCCCGCGCCAAGGTCGAGCACGTGACTGCCGCTGGTGATCCCGGCATCTTGCCAACTGCGCAAGGTCGTGGGTTGCCAGACACGATGTTGCAATCCGAGACGATCCAGTTCGTCGTCATGAGTTCCCAGGATGTAATCGCGTTCAGTCGCCATGCCGGATCATTCCATCGCCCCCACCTTTCTGGAAACTGATTTCTTGGGCGGCACCCTTGTTTGAGGCCGCCAGAGGGAGCACCAAAACAAGTGAGCTCGCCTCGTTCCGAGGCGAGCTCAAAGTGTTTGACAAGTCGAGCGTGACTGCCCGCTTGGAGATCTTCCGTTTCCCTTAGGGCATGTGGAACACGTCGTCCTGCATTTCACTGCTGATGGACGTGTTGCGCTTGATGATGCTGGCCAATGTCTGCTGCTGCACCGTCGCCAGAGTGGTCGGATCGAGGTAGTCCTCATACCAGAACCGATCGCCGTCACGCAGGCGCTGGAACTGGTCCTTGATGATGGTGAACATCGTTTCGCCGACTTGGCCGCCGTTCACATGATCTTCGGTCAGGCAGCCAACCCAGAGATCGACATCGTCGGGAGAATCATAGGCAGCAGCGAGTCGCGCCTGGAAGTCCAAGTTCGAGGTCATTTCCGCGAAGGTCGCCCTTGGCGCCAAGCCGTAACCGACTCGCACCTGATTGTAGCTACCCAGACCATGATCGCGTCCACGCTGGATGTTGAGCGAGGCCAGATCAAAACCTTGGGCTTGCAGGAAGACGAAATTCCGAACCGCATCGATAATGTAAGCGTCCACTTCTTGCGGGACCTGCTTGGCATGTCCTCGCAGGAACGGCTCCACGCCCGTGCTGGTAAACAGCGGCGTCTCAAAAAGAGTGGAGTTCAGCGCGATGTCGCCCGGCCGGTCGCGATTGCGGGAATTCAGCCGTTTCACCACCGGAGGCAAAAAGGTGTGGCCCACCCGGAAAGCTGCCGTCGTAAACTCGAGAGCGACCCGCGGATCAACCGCGGAATTATAGCCGGTGTAAGGAGCCAGCGCATTCGGACCGAGCAGGACGGGAAGCCAATCCTGATAGGTAATCTTTTGGGTCTCGCCATTCACGATAGCCTTGGCGCGCTGATAAATGCCCTCATCATCCAACCCGGGATTGTCGGCCTTAATCTGGCCAGCCCAGTAATTGTGCTCCCGCATGAAGACCGTCTGGAGCGAGGTGAGTCCGGTATTTTCGTTGGCTCGCACGTCACCGCCGAGGAAGAAATCGGCCGGATTGATGACCTTACCGGGCTGACTTTGGGGTTGGTTGGCGAGTCCATTCACGTTGAAAGGCATCAAGTCGCCATCACTGGTCGCTAAACGGCCGGTCCCGTCGTTCGCGCGCAGAGCGCTCTGACGAGTGGGATCGGAACCGTAAATCTGCGAGGCGTCGATGAAGGAGGTCACCGCCCCGATTTGAGTGCGGACACCGTCGACCAACGTCCAGGCAGAACGCTGAAAAGGGAGCGTCTTGTTGCCCCGGCTCCGTGCATCAAAGGTCGAATCTCCCCGCGGAACGGGAATAAACGCGAACTCGGCTGGATTGGAGTTGCGGATGAGGCTGATGTCGTGGTCGGTGAACTGGCCCCACTGCCAGACGAAGCTGGTAATGTTGGAGCTGTTCTCGAACGGCTGGGACTGCGCGTTGACGATATTGCTGACCTCGCGTGCACCTTTGCGGCTGGCGCCGGCCATGGTGCCGACTCCGTCCCCGTAACCATTTGGGGTTTTGCGTAGCACGGTTGCACCGGCTTGTCCGAGATCGGTGGGATTATTGCCCTTCCCATCGATGCGGCGAAATTCGAGAGGAAAAACCGCTTCCGTGGTTAACATTGGGAACGGCGTGACGGCTTCCGTGGTTGCCGCCTTGGAGGCGCTGTTTGGCTCGGCGTCGCTTTGAAAGGCTTTGTAAACCGAGAGGCGATCGCTAAAAAGATAGGCTCGGCGTTGATACTCGGCGGACTTTTCCGAAGGCGATTGACGGTCGGTTGCCGATTCCTGCGCGACGGCAGAGCTGAGGGTTAAAATGCAGGTGAGGACTGTCAGAGATTGGGATTTCATGTTGCTTGGAAAGGACTTGCCTTAGCACTTTGTACGATACTCGCCCCGGTCGGGTCAAGCTGTTTCGGGTTACAGATTCGTCATCCGACACCACGCATGGGCCTTTTTCCCGGTCGCAAAATCGAACTTCAATCCTGACTTGGACGTTGTTTCTCCCAGGGTAAATTGGGTTCTCTCATGCTTATATTGCTAGGGAGATGGCGCTTACGACGCATTTATCGATCATTTTAAAGTGTGCATACATTACTAAAAGGTTAGGTTACATATTGCTTTAGGGTCGATTGGATTAGTCTTTACAGACCCGGCTGACAAGCACGTCTTTGTATCACCGTAAAAACGTAATTACATCTCTCAACCAGAGTTCATCCTATACTGGATGGTAAATCCGATAAGCGGGTTGCATGACGTAAAGCCACCTCCGGGATGCAAACCTCTCACGCTTTTGCTTCGCAAACCCAAAACACGGTTTATTCTTCGGACGCATGAGTCGCGTCCGTTTGCTTTCCGATATCCTGGCCAGCCAAGTGGCGGCAGGGGAAGTGATCGAGCGACCCGCTTCAGTCGTCAAAGAGCTGGTCGAAAATTGCCTCGACGCCCAGGCCAATTCAATCGAAGTCAGGATTCGGCGGGGCGGGATGTCGCTTATTCGGGTGACGGATGACGGGATCGGGATGGACCGTGATGACGCGCTCCTCTGCCTGGAGCGCCACGCGACCAGTAAGATCAGGACGGCCGCCGATCTCGCCACCGTCGCGACCCTTGGGTTTCGCGGCGAAGCCCTCCCCAGCATCGCCAGCGTCGGTCGGTTCCGGCTTACCACCCGGGAGAAGGATGGAGTCGCCGGATCCGAGGTTCTTATCGCGGGCGGGAAAATCGAGACGGTCCGTGATGGCGGGGAAGCGCCCGGGACGCAGATCGAAGTGCGCTCCCTTTTCTATAACTTGCCGGCCCGACGAAAGTTCCTCCGTTCCGAGAACACCGAAACGCGCCACATCGAGCATCAGCTCAACCTCCAGGCCATTGGGCACCCGGAGGTTGCCTTTTCCTTTGTGCGGGATGAACGCGTCGTCTTCCAACTCCCGGCCACCAAGTCGCTGCGCCAACGAATCCGCGATCTGATGGGGAACGAGCTCCTGGCCCGGCTTCTGGAAATAGACGAGGCGGCGCACGGCAACGTTCGAGTCAGAGGTTTTATCGGCCAAGCCGGCGTGAGCCGCGCGAGTCGGGGGCAGCAGTTCGTCTTCGTCAACGGACGCGCCGTCGAAAGTCCGGTGCTGAGCGCCGCCCTAAAGGAGGGCTACCACACCGCGCTGATGAAAGGACAATTCCCGGTCACATTCCTTTTCGTCGAGCTCGATCCGGCCGATGTGGATGTGAATGTGCACCCGGCCAAGCGCGAGGTGCGGTTTCGCGATCCTGCAAGGGTGCGCGAAGCGGTCGTGCGAACCGTGCGGCGGACCTTGGAAGGCGACCGGAACAGTTGGCAAGAGCAATTCCGCGCCCCTGCGACGGGCGAGCCCTCTTTTATGCGCCCGCCCGAGCATCTCGCACCGCTCCCGGAAGAAACTCCGCCGATTTTTTCGGAGGAGAAGTCGCTTCCCTCGGTGATCGATGAGCGTTTTCCACCCGCACCGGAGCCGGGGGAATCCGGCGGCGGGAAAGAGCTTCGCCTTCTCGGCATTCTGAACAAACTCTACGTGCTGATGGAG
This sequence comes from Chthoniobacterales bacterium, assembly GCA_965218705.1. GTDB lineage: Bacteria > Verrucomicrobiota > Verrucomicrobiia > Chthoniobacterales > UBA10450 > Palsa-1392. The sequence continues at coordinate 3,752,478 of OZ244652.1, read as the reverse complement.
AATGCGGACGGCCTCGTCCTGGTCGACCAGCACGCCGCTCATGAGCGGATCCTTTTCGAAGAATTGCGCCGGCGAATGGAAACGGAGGGTGTGCTCTCACAGCGTCTTTTACTTCCCCAGGTCGTCGAGCTTGCGCCGCGCGATGCAGAATGGATCGAGCGCAACCTCCCTACCTTGCAAAAGATGGGACTCGGCGTGGAAGAATTCGGTCGGCACACCTTTAAACTCGAGAGCCTGCCTCCCTTCCTGAGCGGAGCGGATCCCGCCCGGCTCTTGCAGGATGTGATCGATAGCCTGAAGTCGGCCAGCCACCAGAGTTCGCCGCTCCGGCTGGGTGAAGATATGATTGCCAAAACCGTCTGCCGGCACGCAGTCAAAGCCAACGACTCACTGCGCCAGCCGGAAGTGGAAAAGTTGATTCGCGACTTGCTGCAGTGCGAGTTGCCCTATTGTTGTCCGCACGGCCGGCCGACCATGATCCAGATATCGTTAGGCGAATTGGAGAAAAAATTTGGGCGGAAAGTGTAGCGCCGGCCGGGGCGATCGCAGTCAGCCAGCGGATGAAGCCAGGTTCATCGCCTGCGGACGCCACGCCCGCCTCTGCATTACGGAACCGCCTTGAGCGGTGGTCCTTGCCAGTGCTGCTTAAAAAGCGCTTTGATCTCGGGCGTTTGCAACCGGTAGTTCTCCTCCTCGCGGCTGGGCAATTCGGGAAACCATTTCCACCAGTACATTCCGGCCAGAATGGGACAGTGCTTGGGTAGATCGAGCGCGACGTCGATGCAGCGTTGCTGAATTTCATCTGCGTGAGCGCCCCCCATTTTGAAAGCCCAGGGCTCGGCAGCAGCCCGCGCGCTCCGGTTATAGCCGATCTCGACCAGGATGATTTTCTGGTTCCCGTGGGCCTTCGAATAGGCGGTCAGTTCCGCGCATTTTTTCTCCCACGCTTGCGCGATCTCTTCCTTGCTTGGATTCTCGCTTTTCGTTAGGGGGAAATAGGCCAGCGCCCCGATGTAGTCGAGTGCGTCCCAGAAAGTCACCTCCTCAAAGCTGTCCCAGTTCCCGCCATAGGTCAGCTGGCCATGATAAACCTGCCGGATCGCGGCGATGATCTTGCGCCAACGCGCCTCCTGCTTTTGCGCGAAGGTGAACTCCAGCCCGATGCAGAACGTCCCGGCGCCATGCGCCTCGGCGATTTTGGCCATCTGCACGATCCAAGTTTCGTAGTCGCCGAAGAATCGATCCCATTCCTCGGTCGTGGCGAAATTGATCTCACCGCGCCAGAGAAATTTCGTTCCCCAATACGCGATGTGCGGGATGAGCATGACCGAGAGGCCGCGTTCCCGGGCCCAATCGAGGGGCTGGGAGATGTGGCGGAAGTCGTCGTTATTCCGAAACCGAACGTGCCCGTCGTTCTGAATCTGGGCGTAAGGATGAATCGCGATGCTGTTCACGCCTAACGATTTCAATTCGTCGAGCGTTTTCGCCATCTCGGGCGTGGCCCACTCCCAGCCGGAGGTCTGGCAGGAAACCGTTACGCCTTTGAGGAAAGAGGGAGGTTTTTCTTCCCCGGTTAGAGGGGGAGCGAGGAGGAGGACGAGGAGGAATCCGCTGCGCAGAGATTTGTTAAGCCTTTGGAGAGGTGAGCGCATCTTTGGCGAGATAATAGAGAAAAAGCGAGTTGAAGCGAAGGTAGCGACTGAAGAGGCGGCCGGGCTCAGTCAGGATGCGGAAGACCCAGGTGAGGCCGGCTCGTTGCATCCAGGGCGGCGCGTTGCGTTTGAGGCCGGCGTTGACGTCAAAGGCAAAGCCGACCGCGAAAAGGACGCCACGCCGGATGTGGAACTTGTGCCGGTGAATCCACTCCTGCTGTTTGGGCGTCCCGAGGCCGACCCAGATGAAGTCAGGCGCCAGTCGATTGATCTCCGCCACGATCTCGTCTTCCTCGTTAGGCGAAAAGTAACCGTGGCGCGCCCCGACGATCTGCGCGGAGGCGAAGCGCTCCCGTAACGCCGCCACGCACTCGGCCGAACCGCCTAACAAATAGTGCGTCCAGGGAGAGGGGCTCGCCTCGATGCAACGCCTCATGAAGGTGGGCCCGTAAACCCGGTCCCGCAGGCCGGCGCCTTGCGCGTTCAGGCACCAGATTAACGGCATGCCGTCCGGCACGAAATAATCGAAAGAGTGGGTGATGTCGCGGAAGTGCGGATCGTGTCGTCGCAGCGTGACGATGTGAGTATTGGTCAGGTCGATCGCGTGCGGTCCGCGATCTTTGGCCAGGGCCTGGGCGAATTCGGTCAGCCCTTCATAAGTCGTGGCGAGGAGTGGCGTGCCGAGCAGATCGAAGGTTCGCGGCGGAGTTATCACAGCCCGGCAACCGTATCCGCTTGGATAAGGAATGAAAAGTGACGGCGGTGCGATCGCTTGCCTGAAGCGCAAAGCGAATGTTGAATCCAATGCGGCCCACACCGCATCCTATTCACAACGCTATGAAATTCATTATCGCCTATCTCATCGTGGCCTTTTCCGCTATCGCCGTGCTCGCCCAAACTCCTTCACCACCGCCCATGACTCCCTCTTCACCCGCCGCCACGGCTGACGCAGCCAAGACGCCGGATGCCGCGACCCCGCCAACCATTCCGCTGCGCGATTTTTTCAAAAATCCGGTCAGCCGCGGCTACGACCTCTCGCCGGATGGCAAAATGCTCTCGTTTCTCCAGCCTTGGGAATCGCGCATGAACATCTTCGTGCGCCCGACCGCCGGCGGCGAAGCGAAGCGCGTCACGAGCGAAAAAGAACGCGACGTCCGCATTTACGGCTGGAAAGAAACAAGTTCCTCGTCTATGCGATGGACAACAAAGGCGACGAGAATTTCCACATCAAGCGTGTCGATGTAAACGGCGGCGAAGCGAAAGATCTCACGCCGTTTCCGAAAGTGCGGAGCGATATTATTGACGATCTCGCCGACGTCTCCGACACCGACATTCTCATCACGCTGAACAAGCGGAATCCTGAAGTCTTCGATGCGTTTCGGCTCAACCTCGCGACCGGCGAGATGAAACTCGAAGCCGAAAATCCGGGCAAGGTCGATCGTTGGATCACCGACCACGCGGGCGTGATCCGGGCGGCGACCGAGACCGACGGCGTGAATGCCAGCCTGCTCACCCGGCCGGACGCGAAAACGCCTTTCAAGAAAGTGCTCACGACTGATTTCCGCGAATCAGCGAGGCCGCAGTTTTACACTTTCGATAACAAGAATCTCTACGCCGTTTCGAATATCGGCCGCGACAAACAGGCCGTCGTGACGATCGATCCGACGACCGGCAAAGAACTGGAAAAACTCTACGAAAATCCCGAAGTCGATGTCGCCGCGCTTGCTTACTCGAAGAAGCGCAAAGTAGTGACTTTCGCTGCTTTTGAGACGTGGAAGACGGAACGGAAGTTCTTCGATCCGCAAACCGAGGCGATGTATAAAACGCTCGCCGAAAAGCTGCCAGGGTATGAAGTCGAAGTCGTCGCGCACGACAAAGCGGAGGACAAATTTATCGTCATGGCGAGCAACGATCGCTCCCCCGGCACGCGCAATCTTTACGACGCCAAGACCGGCATCCTGACGAAGCTGGTCGAGGTTTCGCCCTGGCTGAAAGAGGACCAAATGGCCGTGATGAAACCGATCGAGTACCAAAGCCGCGACGGCCTCACGATTCACGGCTACCTCACCTTGCCGCTCGGCCGCGAGGCCAAGAACCTGCCGGTCGTGATCAACCCGCACGGTGGCCCTTGGGCGCGCGACTCCTGGGGTTTTAATCCAGAGGTGCAATTTCTGGCCAATCGCGGCTACGCCGTCCTGCAGATGAACTTCCGCGGTTCGACCGGCTACGGTCGTAAATTCTGGGAGGCGTCGTTCAAACAGTGGGGCAAGACGATGCAGGACGACATCACCGACGGCGTGCAATGGCTCATCAAACAAGGGATCGCCGATCCGAAACGCGTCGCCATTTACGGCGGCAGTTACGGCGGCTACGCGACACTCGCCGGCGTCGCCTTCACGCCGGATCTTTATGCCGCGGCGGTCGATTACGTCGGGGTGGCGAACATGTTTACCTTCATGAAAACGATTCCGCCTTATTGGAAACCGTTCCTCGATATGTTCCACGAGATGGTCGGCGACCCGGAGAAGGACAAGGCCATGCTGGAAGCCGTCTCGCCCGTCATGCACGCGGACAAGATCAAGACGCCGCTCTTGGTCGCGCAAGGCGCGCAGGATCCGCGGGTGAACAAAGACGAATCAGATCAGATGGTAGCGGCGCTGAAAAAACGTGGCGTCGAAGTCGAGTACTTGGTGAAGGACAACGAAGGCCACGGTTTTCATAACGAAGAAAACCGCTTCGATTTCTACGGAGCGATGGAGAAGTTCCTCGCGAAACACCTGAAACCCGCGGCCTGATTGCGTAGACCGCCCCGGGGCGCGTGGACGCCCCTGTAGACTTTCGCCCTGCGAAACGCGGGTGTAAGCGCCTCTTGCCTAACGAGCGCTCGTCCCCGCGTTTGAAAGCCCGGCGTTGCTTCGCATCGTTACGGCCCAGAGGAAACGCCTAAACCGCCGGCGGCAAACCTTCTTCCGTATCGCCGGTGTCGATACCCTGGCGCAGGCGACTGTGATTCACGCCATAGAAGAAATAGATGAGCAGCCCCAGCCCGAGCCAGATAAAGAATCGGATCCAGGTCTCGATCGGCAGACTCAGCATCAGCGCGCCACAAAAGAGCACGCCCAAAATGGGAAAAACGGGCACGAACGGCACCCGAAACGGTCGCGGCCGATCCGGGTCTTTTCTGCGCAGCACGATCACGCCGGCACAAACCAGCGCGAAGGCGAAGAGCGTACCTATATTGGTGAGGTCGGCTAACGAACCGATATCCGTCAGCATCGCGACTCCGCCGACCACAATGCCAGTCCAGATCGTCGTGATATAAGGCGTGCGAAAACGCGGATGGATCCGCGCAAAATAGCGCGGCAATAAGCCATCACGGGCCATGGCCATAAAAATGCGCGGCTGACCAAGCTGGAAGACGAGCAGGACCGAGGTCAAGCCCGCCAGCGCACCGGCGCTGATCAAGGCCTGCGCCCACGGCTTGGCTGCAAAGGCCGTCGCGACCGCGGCCGAGTCGCCCAGGTAAGTGGTGTATTTTTTCATGCCCGTGAGCACCAGCGACATCATGACGTAGAGCAGCGTGCAGATGATCAGGCTGGCGATCATCCCGATGGGAAGATCGCGTCGCGGATTCTTGGTCTCTTCCGCTGTGGTCGAGATGGCGTCGAAGCCGATGAAGGCAAAAAAGACAATTGCGGCCCCGCTCATGACCCCGCCGAATCCGCTTGGCATGAAAGGGTGCCAATTGGTCGGATTGACCAGGAACGAACCGAACGCGATCACGAAAACGACCACCGCGAGTTTGATGATCACGATGATGGAGTTCGCCGTGGCACTTTCGCGAATGCCGTAGACAAGGAGCGCGGTCACCGCCATCACGATGAGAAACGCGGGCAGATTAAACGCGATCGAATGGCCCATCAGCACCGGCAAAGTGGTCGAAGAATAATCGTTCAGAACCGCACCGCCTTTGGCGACAATGGTGGCGGCGGTAGTGTGGTCGCTGACCAGCCAGAGCGGAAACTTTAGTCCAAAATTCGCGCATAACTGGACAAAATATCCGGCCCAACCGACCGCCACGGCCATGTTTCCGACGGCGTATTCCAGGATCAAATCCCAGCCAATGATCCAGGCAATGATCTCGCCTAACGTTGCGTAGGAATAAGTGTAAGCCGACCCCGAAACCGGAATCATCGAAGCGAGCTCGCTATAGCAAAGCGCCGCGAAACCGCAGGCGACCGCCGCCACGACGAAGGAAAGCGCCACGGCCGGTCCTGCCGCCGGTCGACCGAAAACGAGATCGGTGTGGTTCACCCACGAGATGATGAAATTGAGCACCGGAGTTTTCACGATTGAGTCGCCGACCCGCGCCGCTTCGCCCGCCGCCGCCGTGCCGGCGAGCGCAAAGATGCCCGCGCCGATGATCGCGCCAATCCCGAGGCAGGTGAGATCGAACGCAGTGAGCGAGCGTTTCATTTTGCGATCGGGCGCTTCCGATTCGCGCATCAGGAGCTCAGGGCTTTTGGTTTGGAAGAGTTTGAATCCCACAGTGTTCTCCGGTTATTTCGCCTTAAGCGGCGAAAGTGGGCGCATCGTGGCACCGTCTCCCAGCCCAGGTCAAACCTTTGTTTCAGCGGGACCTCCAGGTTGCTGGCGCGGATTTAGCTCCCCGGGAAGACATGCCGGTCCTTTCGGGAACCAATCTCTTCGCAGGTCTCCTCTTCAGCAGCGTCGGTTTTATCGGCTTCATTTACGGCAAACGCCTCAGCCTTTGGAAGCCGATGTTTCTCGGGCTCGCGCTCATGGCTTACCCGTATTTCATCGAGGACACCATGACGCTTTGTCTCATCGGACTGGTCGGCTCGGCCGCGCTCTTCCTCTTGCGGAATTGATTGCCGTCGCCGCTGGTTTCGCGGGAAAAAGGGCCCGCTTCCTCCGCTGACACATTGCGAGAACTGCGGGAGCGCGCTGACCGGCCAATTCTGCGCGCAATGCGGCCAGCCGCAGATCGGTACCGTCGCTCTTTCCCGTCGCTCCTGGCCGATGCTTTTTTCAATTTCGACACGCGCTATTTTCAATCCTTCGCCTGGCTGCTGTTGAAACCGTGGTGCCTAACGAACGAATTTATCGAAGGCAAGCGCGTCCCGGCACGTGCATCCCTTGCGCGTTTAGGCGTGGGTGTGAAAGGCGAAGACCAGGTGCTCGATGTAGAAACGGCGTTGAAACATCGTCAACCGATCGAGCGAATCACTCCGCCATCCGCGCGGACCGACGCGCCATTCATGGCTGCGGCCAGCGGACTGCAGACGAACGCGACCACGTCCGCGATCTCGTTAGGCTCGAGGAAGCGTTGCAGGATCGAGCTCGGCCGGGCGTTCTTGAAAAAGTCTTTCTCAAACTCCTCGTTGCTCATCTTCTTCTCCTGCGCGAGCTGGCCGACGAACTCCGTCACGCCCTCCGAGGCCGTCGGTCCCGGCAGGACGGAATTGACCGTCACCTTCGTATTCGCGCAGGTTTCCGCCAGGCCGCGCGCGATCGCGAGCTGCGCCGTCTTGGTCATGCCGTAGTGAATCATCTCGGTCGGGATCTGGAGGCCCGATTCGCTCGAGATGAAAATGATGCGGCCCCAGTCGCGTGCTTTCATTCCGCCGAGGTAAGCGCGGGCCAGGCGGACGCCGGAGAGGACGTTGACGGCAAAAAATTTCTCCCAGTCGGCGTCGCGAATTTTCTCAAACGGTTTCGGTTCAAAAATGCCGACGTTGTTGACCAGGATATCAAGCTGCGGCAATTGCCTAACGACTTCGTCGCAACCCTCGGCCGTCCCGAGATCCGCCGCAATGCCGTGGACCTTCGCTTCGCCAAGTTCCTTCTGCACCGCCGCGATCGCTTCATCGACGCGTTTCTGCGTCCGCCCACTCAGCCAAACCTCGGCGCCTTCCCGCCCTAATCGAGTGACGATGGCGAGCCCGATCCCAGCCGTCGAACCGCTGACAAACGCTTTCTTGCCTTCCAGTTCCAGATTCATGCCGCTTATCTAAAGCTGAGTGGGAGGGCGCGCCACTTGCCACCAGCGAGCCCGCCGGGTAGAAAAGCCTATGGGTCGTCAATGGTTGCACGCCAAACGCGAAGTGGCTGGTCTAAAAAAAGGCCAGGTGGTCGGTAAACTCGTGAAGGAAATCGCCGTCGCAGCGAAAATGGGCGGCCCGGAGCCAGCGGGAAACGCCCGGCTTTTTGCCGTGATCGAGAAAGCGCGCCGTGCCAGCGTTTCGCGCGATGCGATCGAGCGTGCGATCAAAAAAGGCGCGGGCATCGGAGATGAGAAACTCGAGCTCGAGCACGTCGTTTTCGAAGGCTACGCGCCGCGCAAAGTGCCGGTCATCGTCGAGATCCTGACCGACAACAAGAACCGGACGGCGCCTGAAATTCGAGTGCTTTTCAAGCGCGGCCAACTCGGTGCTGCGGGAAGCAACAAGTTCCTTTTTGATCACGTCGGGCTGGTCGAAGCACATCATGCCGACCTGGCCGCGGACGTCGAAGCCGCGGCCATCGAAGCCGGCGCGCAGGAAGTCGAGCCGCTCGCGCACAACCAGAACGACGATATCCCGGAGGAGGCCACCGGTGCGCGCTTCACCACCGCGGCGGTCGACCTCCACGCGGTCTCGCAATGGTTCGCCCAGAACGGATGGACTGTCGTAACGAGCGAACTCGGTTACGTGGCCAAGAATTTTCCCGAGCTGAATGACGACGAGCGGACGCAGGTCGGAGAATTTTTGCAGACCCTGGAAGACCACGAGGACGTCCATCGCGTCTGGGCGGCAGTTCGTTAAGACAAAATGTCCGACGAAAGCAGCGAAGGGATCGTGGGCGACGCGATCGTTTCGTCGCTGGAGCAGCCGGAGCGAAGGCGGCGCAGTTTTTTCGGACGTCTCCCGCGCCGGAAGGAAGCGCCCGCGTCCTTCACGCATTGCGAAGATTGCGGTGCGGAATTGCACGGCCAGTATTGCTCGAAGTGCGGACAGATGGCGGTCGATTATCGCCGCTCCTTTCGGCGCGTCATCGCCGACGTGGCTGAGTCATTTCTGAATTGGGACTCGAAGTTTACCAAGACCCTCGGACTTCTCATGATCCGGCCCGGCTGGCTCACGAACCAGTTCACGACTGGCCGCCGCACGCGGTACCTCCATCCCTTGCGGGTTTATCTGCTGGTCAGCGTCGTCTTTTTTCTCTGCGCGCGTTTCCTGCCGATCAGCCCCGCGGCGCGTTCCAGCGGTGATTTCACGCCGCAGAATCGTGCGGAGATCGAGGAATCGATCAACAAGATCCCGGCTTTGCCTAACGATCTGCGCGCCGAAGTGAGCAAAGCGCTCCGCGAAGAAGAAAAGAAATCGGCGGCCCGGAAAGATGCAGCCGTCAAGAAAAATATCTCGCCGATCATCCAGATCGACGAAGGAGACAACACGGAAGGGCCCTTCGGAAAGTGGCTCGAAAAACAAGTGAAAGACAAGGTCGGCGAGGATGGCACCAAGACACAGCTCTTTGCTGAAACGCTGCGAGATAACATCTCGACCATGATGCTTTTTTGCATCCCGCTCTTCGCCTTCGTTCTCAAGATTCTCTACTTCCGCCAGCGCCGCTTTTACATCGAGCACCTCGTTTACGCGCTCCACATCCACTCTTTTTTTTACATCGCAATCCTGCTGACTGTCTTCAGCGCGGTCGCGGCTAAGCGCTGGGCGCCCGCGCTGGAAGGCGCCGTCATCTGGATCTTCATCCTGGCCATCGTCGCGCAGGTCTTCGTCTCGATCCGCCAGGTTTATGGTCAGAGCTGGCTTGTGACGTCGTTCAAGTTCTTCTTCGGCGGATTTGTTTACCTCTTCGTGATCGCGCTGGCGCTCTCCATCACCACTTTCGTCACGATCGCGTTGCCGTAGAACGCCCAGTCCTACGTGGAGAGAAGCGCGCGCGCGCGCGCCAGCGCGTCATCGATCTTCGAAGGATCGGTGCCGCCACCCTGAGCGAGTTCTGGACGGCCTCCGCCCTTGCCGCCGACGAGCGGCGCGATTTCCTGGATTAACTTGCCGGCTTGGAAACGCTTCGTTAGGGCAATGGGCACCGCCGCGATTAGAGCGACGTGGCCTTCCTTCTCGCCCGCCAGAAAGATCGGGCCGTCGAAGCGTGTCTTGAGCGCATCGGCGATCGCCTGGAGCAACTTGCCATCCGCATCGTCCACGCGAGCGACGCGGAAAGTATTTCCCTCCGTCACCGCCAGTTCGTTAGCTAACTGGGCGGCGCGACTTTGCATTCCCGCCTCGGCCGCTTTGGCGTTCGTCTTCTCCCAGTCGCGCACTTCCGCCTCGAGTTGCTCGAGCTGCGCCGCGCGTTCGTCGATGCTCGCGATGTCGTCAGGGGAAAAAAGTGGCAGGGGAGCGAGCCCCGGCTTCTTTTTTTCCAGCGCGGCAAACTTCTCCTCTTGCCGCGCGGTCTCACGTTCCGCCCAGGCGATGAGGGCAGGGCCAGCGACCGCTTCGATGCGGCGGATGCCGGCCGCGATCGCGCTTTCACTCAGGATGCGAAACGAAGCGATCTCGCCCGTCGCGCGAACGTGCGTGCCGCCGCAGAGCTCCATGGAGTAGCCATTTAATTCGTTAGGCACGCCGCCGATCTGCACCACGCGGACGAAGTCGCCATATTTGTCGCCGAAGAATTGCATGATGTCGGGCCTCTCCTTCGCTTCGGGGTAGGGGATTTCCGTCCAGGCCACCGGCGTGTTTTCCGCGATCTTATCGTTCACCAGCTTCTCGACCGCGCGGACCTGCTCTTTGGTAAGGGCCCCGCTCGTGAAATCGAAAGTTAGCTTCTCCGGTCCGACGTAGCTGCCTTTTTGGGTCGCATCGCGGCTCACGATTTCGTGCAGCGCCCAGTGCAGCAGATGCGTCACGGTATGATGCCGTTGAATCGCGCCCCGGCGGGTTTCATCAAGCCGGACCGTGACATGGTCGCCAACTCCGGGCGCGTCGTCGCCTTCCAGAAAGTGCAGCACGGTCGGCCCCGATTTAAGCGTGTTGTTCACGCGCCAGGATTTCCCGTCGGCCTCTAGCTCGCCTGTATCGCCGACTTGCCCGCCCATCTCGGCATAACAAACCGAGTTGTTCAGAATCGCGACCGTCTTCCCTTTGATCGAGAGCACTTCCAGGACATCCGCGCCGGTGTGATCGTGTTCGTAACCGAGGAAATTTGTGGGCTCGTTAGTCCCGATCTCCGAGAGCGCGACGACCTCCTTCTTCTGGGCCAAACGACCGCGCGCGCGCTGTTCGTCCATCAGCTTCTCGAATCCAACGGTATCGACTACCAGCCCGCGCTCCCGCGCCATCAACTCCGTGAGATCGAGCGGGAACCCTTGTTCGTCATAAAGCCGAAACGCGAATTCCGCCGAAATCGCAGCCCTCCCCAGGCGGGAGACCTCGCGCTCGAAGAGCTCTAACCCGCGGTCGAGGGTGCGGTTAAAGGATTCTTCTTCGCGCTTAATGGTTTCCTGCACTGGCGCCTGGCGGTCGCGGAGTTCGGGGAAGACTTCGCCCATCGTGCGTGCCAGGACGTCGACTAATTGGTAGAAAAACGGTTCGTGCAAGCCTAACGAACGGCCGTACCGGACGGCGCGGCGGAGGATGCGGCGCAGGACGTAGCCGCGGCCTTCGTTGCTGGGTTGAATGCCGTCGGCGATCGCGAAACTAAGGGTGCGGATGTGGTCGGCGATGACGCGGAAGGCGATGTCAGCGGCTTCCGCGGAAGTCGGGCTTCCAGCCGGACTCGGCGGCCGGGCATCTTGCCCGTCGGATGATTCGGGGAGCGTGCCGCCGTATCGTTTCCCGCTGAGCTTTTCGATCTCGTCGAAAATTGGGCGGAAAACATCGGTTTCGTAGTTCGAGATCGTGCCGGTGAAATCAGTGAAGCCGTTTGTGCCTTGCATGATCGAGACGGCGCGTTCGAAGCCCATTCCGGTATCGACATGGCGGGCGGGGAGGGGAGAGAAGCTGCCATCGGGGTTGGCGTTGAATTGGATGAAAACAAGGTTCCAGATCTCGATGCAGCGCGGGTCGCCGGCGTTGACTAACGAACCCTTCGTGTCGCCTTTCGGCGTGAGATCGACATGCAACTCGGAGCACGGCCCGCAGGGGCCGGTATCGCCCATCATCCAGAAGTTGTCCGCCTTGTTCCCATCCACGATATGGACGGCAGGATCGAGCCCGGCTTTTTCGAAAAGCGATTTCCAATGGTCGTGGGCTTCCTGGTCGAACTCGCTCGGTTCGTTAGGCCCAGGCCGGTAGACCGTCGCGTAGAGACGCTTCGGCGGCAGGCCCCAGCGACTAACGACCAGTTCCCAGGCCCAGGCGATCGCTTCTTTTTTGAAGTAATCGCCGAAGCTCCAGTTCCCGAGCATCTCAAAGAAAGTGTGGTGATAGGTATCGAGCCCGACGTCGTCGAGATCGTTATGCTTGCCTCCGGCGCGGATGCATTTCTGGGTATCAGTGGCGCGGGGCGGATCGTAGCTGGGCTTGACCTGGCCGAGAAAAATCGGCACGAACTGGTTCATGCCGGCGTTGGTGAAAAGAAGATTGGGTGCGTCAGGCAGAAGGGAGGACGAGGGCACAATGGTGTGCTCTTTTTCGCGGAAAAAATCGAGGAAGCTTTGGCGAATCTCGGCGGAAGTCATCGCGTCGAGTTTAGCGTGGATCGCGGAGTTTTCATGCCCGGGCAGGGTGGGCGTCCCGCCCGCCGGTTCGGGCATCTTGCCTGAACGAACTTCTTCGATTCAGCTCAGACACAGCCAGCGAAAAGTTCGTCGATGCGGGACGCATCGACCGGCGGGCGAGACGCCCACCCTACCCACTCTTGTCTTCGTCGAGCTTGGCTTTGACCGCCGTCTCGATTTCGGCGTAGAGCGCCGGGTCGTTTTTCAACACTTCCTTGGCAGCATCGCGGCCTTGCGCCAGTTGGGCGCCTTGGTAGCTCATCCAGGAGCCGCGTTTCTCGACGATCTGCTTCTCGAGCGCGAGATCGAGGAGTGATCCGGTCGTGGAAATGCCCTCGTTATACATGATGTCGAACTCCGCTTCGGTGAAAGGCGGCGCGACTTTGTTTTTCACCACTTTGATGCGAGTCCGATTGCCCGTGACCACGCCGTCGGTCTGTTTGATCGCGCCGATGCGGCGGATATCGATGCGGACGCTGGAGTAAAACTTAAGCGCTTTGCCGCCGGGAGTGGTTTCGGGATTCCCGAACATGACGCCGATTTTCTCGCGGATCTGGTTTGTGAAAATGCAACAGGTGCGCGCTTTGGAGATGAGGGCGGTCAGTTTGCGCATGGCGGCGCTCATCAGGCGAGCCTGGGTCCCGACGGTGGAATCGCCAATCTCACCGTCCAATTCCTGCTTGGTCACCAAAGCGGCGACGGAATCGAGCACGATGACGTCGAGCGCGTTGGAACGAACCAGGGTTTCGACGATGCGAAGGGCTTCTTCGCCGCTGCTCGGCTGGGAAACGAGCAAATCGTCCAGATTAACGCCGAGTTTTCGAGCGTATTGAGGGTCGAGCGCGTGCTCGACGTCGATAAACGCAGCCAAACCGCCCCGCTTTTGCGCTTGGGCGATGATCGTTAGGGTAAGAGTGGTTTTGCCGGACGATTCCGGGCCGTAAATTTCCACGACTCGCCCCCGGGGAACGCCGCCCACGCCGAGAGCGCGATCGATCAGAATATTGCCGGTGGGGATGACGTCGATGTCGACGATCTTATCGTCGCCCAGACGCATGATGGCGCCTTCGCCGTAATCTTTCGCGATCTGCTGGATGGCAAGGTCGAGGTTCTTGTTGCGGGCGGCAGAAATTTTGTCAACGGAGGGTTTTTCTTCAGTTTTGGTGGCCATAGGACGGGGTCTTTAGGTACGACGGCCGATCCTTCTCGCCAAGCAGAAAAGCGACGCGCCGCAAAAATCCGCTTCGTTTGCAAAATGTAACGAAGCCGTCGTCCGAGATTTAGGCTGGTAAAAGCACCGTTTGCGACGGGATTTCCGTTTGCTAGGGTGCGCGGCGATGGCTAGCACGGGAGAGGATGAATTATTCATGCGGGCGGCCTTGACCGAAGCACGCAGGGGCCTTGGGATGGTCAGTCCGAACCCGGCCGTAGGAGCGGTGCTAGTGCATCGCGGTCGTGCGGTCGGCGTGGGCTACCATCGCGCCCGAGGCCTCCCCCATGCGGAGGTGGAATGCCTAACGAATATCCCGCCCGAAGTCATGCGCTCGGCCACGCTCTATGTGACCTTGGAACCGTGCTCGACGACGGGGCGCACCCCGCCTTGCACGGAGGCCATTATCCGCGCGGGCGTGCGCCGCGTCGTAGTCGGAGCGATCGATCCCAACCCAAAACATGGAGGGCGCGGTGTGCGCAAATTGCGCGCGGCGGGGGTGGAAGTGAGCACCGGCCTGCTCGAGGAGGAATGCACTCGATTGAACGAGGCTTTTAATAAATGGATCGTGACCGGACACCCCTATGTCATCGCGAAATGCGGCATGAGCCTGGACGGTCGCCTAACGAGGCCACCGCAAGAGGGTCGCTGGCTGACCAGCCCCGCCGCGCGGCGGCATGCCTTGCGGCTGCGCGCAGCAGTCGACGCCATCCTGATCGGCGCCGAAACGCTGCGCCAGGATGATCCTCGCCTCACGAACCGCGAGGGCGCTGGTGGAGGGCAGCCTTGGCGCGTGGTTTTGACGCGTTCCGGCAAGCTGCCGAGCCGCGCGCGGCTCTTGCGCGATCGTTTCGCTGACCGCACGCTGGTTTACCGAAAGTGGTCCCTGGGACGGGTCTTGCAGGATCTGGGCCGTCGCGAAGTGATCAGTGTCCTGATCGAAGGGGGCGGCGACGTGCTTGGGCAGGCGTTCGACGCGCGGCTGGTCGATAAGGTGCAATTTTATCTCGCTCCTATCATGACGGGCGGTCCGGTTTTCGCGGTGGCCGGTCGAGGAGGCGCTTCGACAGTGGAGGGAGCGAAGCTTCGAGGAACTCACTACGAACGAATCGGCGCCGATCTCGTGGTGAGCGGTTATCCAATCTGGTCCGAAAGCGGCGCTGAATAATTTGCAACCAGCAGCGTCTCAAGGGTGTTCGTTTTAATTCAAATGAGGTAAAAACTATGAGTTGGAAAAAGCTTCTCTTGATCGCGTCAGTGACGGGGGCGTTTGCTTTTGCATCTGCTCCTAAGTCGGAGGCCGGTGTCCGCATTGGCATCGGAATCGGTTTCCCGGTGGGTTATTATTCAAGCTGCGCCTACCCGGGATATGGCTACGGCTACGGCTACGGCTACGGATCTCCCTACGGTTACGCTCCTTACTACGGTTCGTATGGCTATTATCCGGTCGCTTATCGGCGCCCGTACGTTTACAACCGGCCGGTGGTGGTCTTGCGTAATGGCCACCGCGTCGTGCGGCATCGACGGCCGCCTCGTCGCTAAGCGAGCGGCTTTGCCCCGGGCGGGATAATCTGGAGATCGGCAGCTTCGAGAAAACCCTCGAGCTGTCGAATCCTCGTCGGGTGACGCATTTTGCGGAGTGCCTTGGCTTCGATCTGCCGGATACGCTCGCGTGTGACGCGGAATTGCCGGCCCACTTCCTCGAGCGTGCGGCTGTAGCCATCGACCAACCCAAAGCGCTGCTCCAAAACCTGGCGCTCCCGATCGGTTAAGGTGTCGAGAACGTCTTTGATCTTCTCCTTGAGAAGCGCAATCGCGGTCATGTCGCTCGGGTTTTCAGCCCCCTTGTCTTCAATGAAGTCGCCGAAGTTCGTCTCCTCGCTTTCCCCGACGGGCGCCTGCAGAGAAATGGGCTGCTGCGCCATCTTAAGGACGGCGCGGACTCGATCCACCGGGAGGAGAATCTCTTCCGCCACTTCTTCTGGCGTCGGTTCGCGACCGTATTCTTGGAGCAGCTGTTTCTGCACGCGCATCAGTTTGTTGATCGTCTCGATCATGTGCACCGGGATGCGAATGGTGCGGGCCTGATCGGCGATCGAGCGAGTGATGGCCTGCCGGATCCACCACGTGGCGTAGGTCGAAAATTTGTAGCCGCGTCGATACTCGAATTTCTCGACCGCTTTCATCAGCCCCATATTTCCTTCCTGGATGAGATCGAGGAAGGAGAGACCGCGGTTGGTGTATTTCTTGGCGATGGAAATGACGAGGCGCAAATTAGCTTCGATCATCTCGGTCTTGGCGCGAAGCGCCTTGCGCAGCCAACCGCGCAGTTCCTGATAGCGCTCGCTAAAGTCGGCGGCGGAAAGCCACAGCGCTTTTTCGATTTGCTTGATCCGCTTCGTCTGCGGGCACGGGCCGTGATGTTTTGGACCCTTCCGTATTTCCTCCTGCAGAGTGCGCAGGTTGGCGTAATACTCGTCGGCCAAGTGCACGAATTCTTCGGTTACCCGCTGTTTGAAATAAAATTTCGCATACAGATCTTGCAGCTTGGTCACCGCTTTCTCGAATTTTTGCAGCTCAGCGGCGTCGGGTCGGCCGGAGTGGGCCAGGTGTTCATACTCATGCGCGAGTTCCTCGCTCGTTTTTTCGACCTGCTTGCAGAGACGCGGAAGCAATTTCAGGTAGCGCTCTCGGCTTTCGATTTTCTTATCGAGGATGACGCGATCGAATCGCTCACCGCCCTCGACCAATTTGGCCGCCAACTCGAGATGCGCCTGAGCGACGAAACCAAATCGACGAACATGGTCGGCCACGCGCACCTCCGCCTCCTCGATCCGCTTGGAGATTTCGACTTCCTGCTCCCGGGTCAGCAGCGGCACCTGCCCCATCTGCTTTAAGTACATCCGCACCGGGTCATCGAGAATATCGAGCTTCGGTTCCGGCTTCTCTTCCTCCTCGTCGTGATCTTTTTTGACGTCTTTGTAACGGTCGACTTCGGACGCTTCGATGATGTCGATCTCCATCTTGCGCAGTTGAATCAAGATGAGATCAAGTTCGTCCGGGTCGGTCAGATCCGGGGGCAACGCCTCGTTAAGGTCTTCGAAAGTGAGATAACCTTGCTCTTTGGCTAGCTTGATTAACTCACGAATGCGCTGCTGCGTTCCGCTGCTCAGATTCGGCGGCAAACTGCCGTTAGTAGCGGGATGATTCCCGTTTTGATTAACGGACGCCGTCGCGGACGCGGTTGGCGCCTTCTCCCGGGGCGGCCGGCCACGGCCTCGTTTACCTTCCGGAGCAGCGGGCGCCTCTGCTTTACGAGGACGACCGCGCGGTTTTTTGACCTCCGCGGGACCTGCCTTGGCGGGTCGCCCCTTCTTTTTCGGAGAGGGATGCGGAGCGTCGGAAGAGTCGCTGGAAGTGTTCGATTTCTTGGCCAAAACGTTTCGGTTAAGCGATGGACGAAAATAGCAAGTTCCGCGCTAGCCCGCGCGCACCCTTTACGACTCTAGCGCGCGGACCGGCGAAAACCGGGGAAGGTCGTCGAGTTGCCCGCGCAGGTCAACCACCTGTTTCTGCAGAGCGGCCACCTCGCCCGCCGTGAGCGAGGGAAGCTTGAGACGGCCTTCGGCGGCTTGCAAGCGCCGACGCAGGGACGGTTGCTTCAGTCCCTGCCACCACTCGCGGGCCACCGTTTCCGCCTTGGGCGGCATCTTTTGCACCAGCCATCCTGAGACTAACGATTCTTCCTCAGCGGATAGCGTAGAGAGAAAGAGGTTGAGCGACGCGGGGTTGTCTGGTCGGAAGTCGCCTCCCAGAATACGCGCCAGCATGGCACTGCCGGGAATTTGCTCCAATACTTCGGGCCAGTCTTCATGGAGCATAAGAGCGCGCGCCTCGGAATCGCGCAGAGCGAGCAGGCAGAGCATGGCGACCTCGTGACGCGGAGCCGGCGCTACTTTCTGCGGCGGCGTGCCGGGAGAAGAAGCGCGTCGCGTCGGTCGGGGCAGAAGCTGAGCGAAATCCGCCGCTCCGACGCCGAGGCGTGCGGCGATTTTGCTGATGACTTCGTTGCGCATGAGTGGATCCGGTACTCGCCCCACCGTCTCGGCCAAGGCGCGAGCCACTTGCATCTTGGCGTTCAAGTTCGTTAGGTCAGTTGTGGTCGCCTGTCGTTCGATCCAGAAGTCGAAAAAATCGCGGGCTCCCGCGATACGGCGTGTAAACGCTTCCGCGCCTTCCTTTCGAATCAAGGAATCGGGATCTTCACCGGGCGGCATTTCGGCGACGCGCACGACGAGATTGTTAGCCACCAGGGGCTCGAGCGAACGCTCGGCCGCTTTGAGCCCAGCGGGGTCGGCGTCGAAACAAAGGATCGCTTCGCTGACGTAACGCTTCAAGATGCGAGCCTGGCTCTCGGTAAAGGCCGTTCCTTGAGGTGCGACCACATTGGTCAATCCGGCTTCGAAGAGCGTGATGAGGTCGAGTTGCCCCTCGCAAACGATGGCGGAGTCCGCCTCGATCAAACCGCGCTTCGTTTTCTGCAATCCGAAAAGCACGCTCCCTTTGCGAAAGAGCGGCGTCTCGGGCGAGTTGATATACTTCGCCGTTTCCGACTCGCTCGTTAGGATGCGCCCGCTGAAGGCGATGACTTCGCCCACGTCGTTGCAGATAGGGAACATGAGTCGCCCCCGAAATCGATCGTAAACTTCGCTTTCGGGTCGCTCCTCATCGCGCAGTTTCACGAGGCCGCTTTGCAGGATCGTCCCGCGTTTATAGCCCTCGCCCAACGCCCATTTGAGACATGCATCCCAGCTATCTGGAGCAAAGCCGAGCTGCCACGATTTCGCTATCGCGTTTGTTAGGCCACGCTTCTTCAGATAATCTCGCGCCGGCTGGGCCAGTTCGCGCTTCAGCAGGTTTTCGTGAAACCATTCCGCCGCTTCCGTGTGTAGCCGCAGGAGGGTGCGGCGCGCTTCGTGTTGACGGTCGCCCTCGCTGGAGTCGCCGCCTTCTTCGATCACCGGAATGCCCGCCCGTCCGCCTAGCTTTTTGACGGCTTCGGGGAAGCTGATGTGCTCGTAGAGCCCGACAAATTTAAAGACGCCGCCGCCCTCGCCGCAGCCGAAGCACTTAAAGATTTGTCGCTGCGGATTGACCGTGAAAGAGGGCGATTTTTCCTGATGAAAAGGGCAAAGCGCCTTCCAGGTGGTGCCCGCGCGTTTGAGCGGAAAATAGGAGCCGATCACTTCCACGATGTCATTCGCGGCGGCGATCTGTTCGATGAGGTGATCGGGGATGGTGCCCATGTTTTTCCTCGTGGCGAGGGTGGATCGCTGTCAGATTAACGCAGCGCCTGAAGCAAGTCATGTGGAGCGATATCAAGTCATCCCAAAACAGACCGGTCCCGCGTGCGACGGGGGCCGGAAGGTCCGTTTTTTTCGGACCAAGACGGAGAGTTGGCGTGCTGCTCGCTCTTTTTCTCTCGGTATACTTTTCGTTAGCCTCGGCCGAGGCCCGTGAGGATGTGCGACCGGGCGACGTGGTGGTGGTTCCGCTCAAGGGAGAGGTCGCTCCGTCGTTGGTTTTGTTTCTGCGTCGGGTCGAGAAGGAAGCGGAAAGCAGCGGGGCGGCCGCTCTCGTTCTCGACATGGACACCTACGGAGGGCGACTCGATTCCGCCGAGAAAATCACCGGCATTCTGAATCACGCCACCATTCCCACTTACACTTATATTAACTCCAACGCGGGCTCGGCCGGCGCGCTCATCGCCCTGGCCACCAAGCATATTTATATGGCGCCCGTCAGCGCCATCGGCGCTGCCGCGCCCATCCTTTCGACCGGACAGGATTTGCCGCCTACGCAGAAGGAAAAGACCATCTCGTTCTGGTCTGCCTTGGTTCGGAGCAACGCGGTGCGCAATGGCCACAACCCCGACATTGGCGAAGCCTTTATGAACAAGGAGAAAGAGGTCAAAATCGGCGACCGCGTCATTCACGCCAAAGGCTCGCTGCTCACCCTGAGCGCGCAGGAAGCGACGGAAAAGATTAAAGGCAAGCCGCTCCTGGCCGAAGGGATCGCCGATTCGATCGCACAGTTGGTGCAGAAGACGGGGCTCGCCGGCCGGGTCGTGGAGATCGAGCCGAGCGGTTTCGAGCAGCTCGCCTTCTGGCTCACCTCGCTTGCGCCTCTGCTTTTGTTAGGCGGAATGATCGGCGCCTACCTCGAGTTTAAGATTCCGGGCTTTGGCGTCGCGGGCATTCTCTCGATCATCTGCTTCGCCCTCTTTTTTCTGGGGCATTATTTTGCGGGTCTGGCCGGCTGGGAAGTGGCCGGCCTTTTCGTTCTCGGAGTCGTTTTTGTCCTCGTCGAGATTTTCTTCTTCGCCCATTCGACGATCGTCTTCGGTCTCGTCGGCGTTCTACTGATGCTGGCTTCGCTCATTTGGGCGATGGTCGATCGCTACCCGGGGCAGAACTTTTGGCCGACCAGCCAGATGTTGAGGGGCCCGTTACTTAATATGTTTTTCACCCTTATCGCAGCGGCTATTCTGATGGTGTTGCTCGCTCGCTACCTGCCGCAGACGAGCCTCTACCGCCGCTTCATCCTTTCGACCACAAATCCGCCAGGCCCGTCGCTCGCAGGTGTGCCCCGGACGTTTGCGACCGCGATCCCATTGGTCGCGGGAATGAGAGGACGCTCCCTCACTATCCTGCGCCCGAGCGGAAAAGCGGAATTTGAGGCCCACGTCGTCGATGTGGTGACGGAAGGTGAATTTATCGCGCCGCGAACGCCGGTGACCATCGTGACAACGGATGGGATGCGCGTCGTGGTGAAGGAGGCTGACGCGTGATCGCTTCCGCCGCTTCGCAACGGGCGCGCTCCGTCTTCATTTACCTTGCGTTTCTACTGCTCGCGCTCTGTGCCATCTGTTTCACGGGGCATTTTGCCGGCGCCGGTCACCCTCGGACCAGTTTGTTAGCGGAGTGGCTGAAAGAGTCCGGCCTCGTCTCCTTCGCGGTGGCGGTAGCCGGTCTGGCTCTTGCCTCCGCCATCGGCTACCTCATTTCGCGTTCGGGCTCGACCCGGCGCAACTCGGGTACCGGCACGGCCTTGTTGGTGCAGCTCGGTCCGGCCGCGGTCCTGGTCGCATTGATCTGCGCCGCGCTCGTGTGGCTCGGGATGATCAAAGCTTTTGCATTCCTTTTCCTATTCTATCTGGTCACCGCTCTGCCGGTTTGCGCTTGGCAGATGAAGCGATCCTTCGAGGCGGTTCCAGTGATTCTTGAGGAGATGGCGGCCGTGGACGGGGCGTCAGCGGTGCAGATCTTTTCCCAAGTGCTCTTTCCTTTGGGGAGACGCTCATTTCTGATGGCCGGGATATTCTCTCTTCTGGCGGCCTGGATTGAGTACATCATGGCCGCGTGGGTGCCGCAGAGCCATGGACTCTTCGCCTTGCCAGGTACTGCGCTCGGTTGGGAACCGGCCTCCTTCACGGTCTCGGCGTCCCTTGCGGCAATTACCGTTTTTCTAATGCTCGGCTGGCTCCTGGTCGGCAGCAGTGCTCCCGAGGCCTCGTAAGACTAGTTGACTGGGCCGGGAACGATTAATTGCTGACCCGTGGAAGGCCCCTGCGCCCGGCGCGGCTCGAACGCGCAACCTACGGCTTCGGAGGCCGTCACTCTATCCAGTTGAGCTACGGGCGCAGCGAGCGTGAGTATAATGGGCGGGCTCGAAAGCACAACCGAGGGGCGTGGGTCGGGAAATAGTCGCGTACTCAACAAGATTCCCAATCCTGCTCCTAATCTTCCCGGGCACGGGCGTGAAGTCAGAGGATTGGGATTAGGAGCAGGAGCAGGATTGGGAGGGGGAGCGCGGCGCTTTACAATCAGCCTGACCCGCGTTAGGTATTCGACCCCTTTTCCGGAGCCAAGTTATTGCCATGAATATCATCGACACTATCGCGAAAGAGCAGCTGAAGACCGACGTTACGAAATTCAAAGTGGGCGATGGCGTCCGGGTGCATACCCGCGTGCGCGAAGGAGATAAGGAGCGCATCCAGATTTTCTCCGGTATCTGCATCGGCCGTAAGGGCACGGGCATCAACCAGACGTTTACCGTCCGCCGCATTTCCTACGGCGAAGGTGTCGAGCGCGTCTTTCCGATCCACTCCCCGCGTGTCGCGAAAGTGGAAGTGGAGAAGCAGGGTAAAGCCCGCCGCGCCAAGCTGAACTACCTGCGAGGTCGCAAGGGTAAGGAAGCGACTGCAGTGCGGGAATAGTTTTTTCGTCTTCGGGAATTAATCTGTAAGAATCTGTGCAATCCGTGGATAGACTTCCTTCCAGATGCGCTGCGGATTCCGGCACGAGAAGAAACTTCGTTCGTCGTTAGGCGTAGTCCGCATCGCCGGGATCGACGAAGCTGGCCGGGGCGCGTTAGCCGGTCCGGTAGTGGCCGCGGCGGCCATCCTGCCGGAGCGCTTTCGCCACCGGAAGCTGAACGACTCCAAACAACTCTCGGTGGAACGACGGGAAGAGATTTATTCGTATCTCACAAAACACTCCGAGATCATCTGGTCGGTCGGGATTGTCGATAATCTCGAGATCGATCGCATCAACATCCTGCGCGCGTCGCACGAGGCGATGCGGATCGCCGTGGCGGGCTTGCCGATTCTGCCTGAGCACGTTCTCATCGACGGGTTGCCGGTTTTCCCGTTTCCCCTTCCCCAAACCGCCATCATCGATGGTGATTGTCTCAGCCTGAGCATCGCGGCGGCGAGCGTGATCGCGAAAGTCACGCGCGATGCATTGATGCGCGACTTTTGCATGCGCTACCCGCAATACTGTTTTAGCCGGCACAAAGGTTACGGCACCGGTCTGCACCTCCAGAAACTCCATGAACACGGTCCCTGCCCGATCCATCGCCGGTCCTTTGAGCCGGTTGCGCAACCGGTTTTTTCCTTCTAGAAGCGCCCACCTCCGTCTTGGGGCGCGCGGGGAGAAACTGGCCGCGCGCTATCTGCGTCGACAGGGCTTTAAGGTGCTTTACCGTCACTTCCGCGGCCGCCAGGGCGGTGAGATCGATTTGGTCTGTCGCGATGGCGACATCCTCGCTTTCGTCGAGGTCAAGACACGGACCCGGGAGGATTTCGGTCGTCCCTTGGAAGCGGTGCGCCCCAGCCAGCAACGGCGGATTTCGTTAGGCGCGCTGGCCTGGCTGCGATTGTTAGGCAATCCGGATATTATTTTCCGGTTCGACGTGGTTGAAGTCACGATTCTGCCCGGGGAAACGCCGCGACTCGAACTGGTGCGCAATGCCTTTTCGCTCTCAGAACCTTACCTCTACTAGATGCCATCTGCTAAACGGCAGAGTTGCCTTCGTGCTCGTCCTTCGTCCTCGTCCTCGATTCTCAGTGTTTTTTGAGGACGAGGACGAGGTGATGGAGGGACGGGCGCTGTCCCGCCCGTATTTCTGGAAAACGAGTATGGGCAGCGCGCCAATTTGCCACTCTCCCGAGGGACGAGTAGGTGGACGATAAGAACACGGAGAGCCGCCATTTAGGTGATGGATTCTAAACATCTTCCGGGTCGGGTTCCGGGGCAGGGTGGTTATCGACAAACCAGCGCGCCACAACGACGTCGGTCGAAGAATGAGCCACGATCGAACCGGCGATAACGAGCGCGATCAACTGGAAGAGGCGCTCGGCATGGGGCACGGCGCGTTGAAAGAGAAGAAGCCCGTAGACGACCGAGGCGAAGCCTTTAGGCCCGAACCATCCGGCCGTGAAACGTTCGCGCCAGTCCAATTCGCTTTTCCACAAAGCAATCAGCATGGAGATGGGACGCGCCAGGAGCAAAGCCAGGATGGCGAAGAGATAATCCGGGGCGTGCATTTCTCGGAAGAGCTGGGGCGAGATCAAGGCGCCGAAAACGAGCAGCGTGGCCAGTTTCAGCAGCTCAGTGACCAACTCTCCGAAGCGGTGAAACTCCTCCCGGAGCGCTGGGCGCACGCTGGCAATCGTGACGCCAGCCGAATAGGCAGCGAGGAAAATGTTCCCGTGAGAGATTGAAGCGATGGCCAGGACGAGAAGGCCGATGGCGACGGCAAAGAGCGGTTCGTAAGACTTGGAGACGCCGAGAAAACGCGCCCGACGAAACCAGCAGGCTACCCATGGAACAACAACGCCGATGGCAACGCCAAGCAGCAACTCGGTCGCGAGGCCAGCGTAACCCGCCTCGTAGTGTCCGATCACGCTCAGGCAGACGAGAACGAGCGGCAGGGCGAGACCATCGTTCACGCCGCTCTCGACGTTCAGAAGATGTTTGAGCCGGCCGGGAATCTCCTTGCGTCCGATGATGGCCGCCGCAAAAACGGGATCGGTTGGGCTCAGGATGGCGCCGACCAGGAGCGCCTCGATCCACGAGATGTGGACGAGAAAATAGGCGAGGAGGGCGGTAGCGATGAGGGTGAGCGGCATGCCGAGGAGAAGAGCTCGCCCCGGTAATTGCCAGGCGTTCACCAAATCGCGGATGCCGGCCCGCATCCCATCGGTGAAGAGGACGCTGAAAAGGGCCAGCTCGGCCAAATGCCTAACGACGGGCTCGTTGGTGGTGAGCGGAAGCAGATTGAGCAGGCCCGGTCCCACGAAAAAGCCGGCGACAAGAAAGAGGACGGCCGTGGAGAGAACGCTCCGGTCGGCAAAATCGGAAACGAGGAGAGCGAGGACCAGGACAATGGCAAAGATGAGCAGCGCCGTCACGAGAGCGACTCCTTTCGCGAGCGATCAATCGAAGTCGCTTGAGCCGGACTAACGTCCGCGCTCCTATGAAGCATGGCGCGCGCAAAACAGACCAGTTGGTCGTTCACCTGGCTGGATCTATTGCTTCTCGTTTTCCCGTTTGCCGTCGCCCTGCGCTTCGTGCCCGCCTGGCGGAACGATACCCTTCTTTTCATCATTGCCGGCATCGCCATCGTGCCGCTGGCCGGCTGGATGGGACGCGCCACCGAGCAACTGGCCGCCCGCTCCGGCGAAGGCGTCGGCGGCTTTCTCAATGCAACCTTTGGAAATGCAGCGGAATTAATCATTGCGTTGATGGCACTAAGCAAGGGTTTGACCGGTGTGGTCAAGGCCTCGATTGCGGGATCGATCATCGGCAACCTCCTCCTTGTGCTCGGTGTTTCCCTTCTCGCCGGCGGAATTCGTTTTCCGAAACAGACCTTCAACCAGACTGCGGCCCGCAGTTCCTCGACCTCGTTAGGGCTGGGAGCCATCGCCCTGCTCATCCCGGCAATCTTCCATTACGCGGCCGCTTCCCGGCCCGGCGGTTGGACGATCGAAGCCGAGCACAAGCTTTCCCTCGCGATCGTGCTCGTCCTTTTCTTGACCTATTTCTGTTCGCTCTTCTTCCATCTTTTCACTCATCGCGAGCTTTTTAAGGGACCGACCAGGGAGGAAGAAGAAGCCCACTGGCCGCTTTGGCAATCGATGACGGCCCTCGCGCTCTCCACCGCCCTGGTCGCCTTGTTAAGCGAATTCCTGGTCGGCTCCATCGAGATCGCACGGCACTCTCTCGGACTGACGGAGACCTTTGTGGGCGTCGTGGTCGTGGCGTTGGTTGGCAACGCGGCCGAACACTCCACCGCCGTCTGGGCGGCGTGGAAGAACAAGATGGATTTGAGCCTGAGCATCGCGACCGGTTCCAGTTTACAGATGGCGCTCTTTGTGACGCCGTTGCTCGTCTTCTGTTCCTACGGATTTGGAACGCCGATGACGCTGGAATTCTCTTTGCCGGAGATCGCCTCGATCGTCCTTTCCATTTGGATTGTGGGTCAGATCAGTGGCGATGGCGAAAGCAACTGGCTGGAAGGTGTTCAATTGCTTTCGGTCTATGTGATTATCGCGTTTCTCTTCTACTACCTGCCGGCTCTGCCTACGCAGTAACAACCAAACGCCGCGCGGCGCACGTTTTAAGGGCATGGAAGAGACTGATGGACCGGACGAGGAAAAGCATGTGACCAAAGCGGTCACAAGCGAGCCGCAGGAAGAATTTATCGAGCCTGAGGCGCAGCCCTCCAGATCGGAAGGCGACGAGGAGCGTTCCGCGCCGCCGCGCGAGAGCAAATAGGATGGACAACTAGCGCCGCAAGGACCCTACTGAGGAGGAGGCGCAGTCACCGCGTGGGTTTCGCTGCTCGTCGATGTGGTCGTAGTGGTGGTTGGTTCGGAGGCACAGCTGGCGACTAGCGCCGCTGCCACCAAAGCGAAGGACAATTTTAACCAGGTGGTTTTCATATTCGCGGACGCTAACAGTGCGAGCCATCTAACACAACCAACTGCCTAACGATTTCCTGATCCGGGCGGCGCGTGACCAAAATTCGCGCTTGTCTGGATTCGGCTTTGCTCTTCATCTGGAGTCTGGATGACCTCCGAGATCTGGACTTCGCTGCGGACGCTCCCACGTTGGCTTTTCCCGTTTTTGTTGGGGCTCGGCGGCTATGCAGCACTCGCGGTCGCGTCGGAAGGGAGCGGCCGTCTCCCTCTGGGATTCTGGTGGGGAGCCCAGGCTACCGGCTGGCTGGCCTGCGCCTGGTTCCTCGGGAATGCTCGCCAGGGTTGGCCGGCCTTCCGGTTGATCCTGATCACGTCGTTGCTTTTTCGGCTCTGCGGTCTCTTCGCGATACCCACGTTAGAGGACGATTACCATCGCTATCTCTGGGATGGCTGGCGGACAAATCAGGATGGAACACCTTACGCCCGCGCTCCGCAGGAATTCTTCACCACTGCGGAAGCGCGTCCCTCTGGCGTTGAAAATGCGCTGGACGAACTGAATCATCCCGACCTAACGACCATTTACTCTCCGGTCACCCAGCTTCTGTTTGCGGCGGCGGCGCGCATCGCGCCGGGTTCGCTGGTGACACTGAAGATCCTGCTCCTTTTAGTGGACGGCGCGCTCCTATTTCTCCTCTCAATTCTCGGCGGGCGTTCCGTGGCTTGGTTTTACGGATGGTGTCCACTGGTGGTGACGGAGAACGCGTTCCACGCGCATCCAGAAGCGTGGGCGTTACTTTGGCTGGTCATGGCTTGGATCCTCGCGCAACGGGAACGTTATCTTATGACGGGATTGGTCGCCGCCGTAGCGGTCGCGGCCAAGATTTTCGCGTTGCTCGCGGTGCCATTTCTTATTTGGCGACGGCCGCGCATCTTCCTTCCTTCCTTTCTGCTGGCCCTGGGATTCATTTATGGGCCGATCATCATTTCGGGTTCTTCTGCGGAATGGCCCGGAGTGCGAGCCATGGCCGTAGGATTCGAGTTCAATTCGTTCGGCTTTGCGTTGCTGGCGAGTTTACTCGGCCCAGAAATCGCGCGGTGGCTGTGGCTCGTGGTCTTCGGGATGATCGCGGCGATCCTTTTTGCGCGCTGGGCGAGGGAGGGATTAAGTCTTGCGCTGGCTCCCGTGTGGGAGGTCATGCTAAGTTACTTTCTCCTCTCGCCCGTTCTTAATCCCTGGTACCTGGTTTGGCTGGTCCCGTTCGTCGCCCTTCGGCCCCGTGCGGCTTCGGTGGCGCTCTTCGTGATGGTTCCGATCAGCTATGCGACCGGTTTGAATCTGGGCGAACCGTCGCTTGGGAATTATGCGCAGCCGGCGTGGGTGCGACCAGTCGAATTCGGACTCGTTAGTCTGATCGCGCTTCTGAGCTTAGTCCCGTGGGTCAGACGAAGAGCTAAAGCGAGTCTAGTTGGCTAGGGCGACCTCGGGCGGCGGATCGGTCCTGGCCCACGACGGCGCTTTGGTAATAAATTTACCGAAGCGCATCCCAAGGTAATATTCCAAAGCATTCATTTCGCCATTCGTTAGGCGAGGGGAGAGCACCCCCGGGTCCAGTTTCTCGCGCTCCGGGACTGGCAGCGTTCGCTGCACTGTCGCAAGACGCAGCTTCTTTTCCGCGATGTTGGCATCGGTCAGCTTGGGATGGCCGAGTTTGTATTTTCCGCCGAAAATCGCCTTACCCATGTTATAGGGTTCGTCTGCCACTGCACGCGTCGCGTTATTGCTCGTCGCCGCAGTCTGGTTGCGATTCGTTTTCGCGCCGAGAAACTGCCGCGCAGGCGGCCTCGCCACCGTTGAGCCGGAAGCAAAAACGGTGCCGGCCAGAGCGGGCAGAAGCAGCGGAACCAACAATGCCGACAGATATCGAGTCATGCCGAAAGTCTATGCAGGCGCGCAGACCGTGTCACGGCAATTTCCATTACTTGCGGATTTTTTCGCAGACACTGACGCAGTGTGACGGATGACACGTGAGCAGAGTGAGGACGTTCTGGCTCCCCAGGCGATGACTCACGTTTCAAATGATACAGTGCACTAGTAGCGGTAATGCTCTGACTTATAGGGGCCGTCCACCGGTACGCCAAGATACTCAGCCTGTTTCTCGGTGAGCGTGGTCAGCTTCACTCCGATTTTCTGCAGATGGAGACGCGCCACTTCTTCGTCGAGTTGTTTGCTCAGGACATAGACGCCGACCTTAGAGGTGTCTCTGTTCGCCCACAGATCGAGCTGCGCAAGCACCTGGTTAGAGAAAGAGTTCGACATAACGAAGCTCGGATGGCCGGTGGCACACCCAAGATTCACGAGACGGCCTTCCGCCAGCATGAAGATCTCGTTGCCGCCAGGGAACGTGTATTTGTCGACCTGCGGTTTGATGTTCGTCCGCTTCACGTCCTTGCGATCGTTGAGGGGATCGACCTGAATCTCGTTGTCGAAGTGGCCGATGTTACAGACGACCGCCTGGTTTTTCATCTTCTCCATGTGGGCGAGCGTGATGACATCGACGTTCCCCGTCGTGGTGACGTAAATGTCGCCCCGGCCTAACGTATCTTCGATGGTGGTGACTTCGTAACCTTCCATGGAAGCTTGCAAAGCGTTGATCGGATCGATCTCGGTCACGATGACACGAGCGCCCTGGCCGCGGAGCGATTGGGCGCAGCCTTTGCCGACATCGCCGTAGCCGCAAACGACCGCGACTTTGCCCGCGATCATGACATCAAGCGCGCGGTTGAGGCCGTCGACTAACGAATGCCGGCAGCCGTAGAGATTATCAAACTTCGACTTAGTGACCGAGTCGTTGACGTTGATGGCCGGAATGAGGAGCTGATTCTGTTGCTGCATCTTGTAAAGGCGATGCACGCCGGTGGTGGTCTCTTCTGAGACGCCGCGCCATTCCTTCACCATCTCGTGCCAGCGAAAAGGATTCTCGCCGTTCACTTCGAGAAGCAAATCTTTGATGCACTGTTCTTCCTTGCTTTGCGCCTCGGTTTTCGCCCAGTCGCTGCCTTCTTCGAGTTGGTAACCCTTGTGAATCAAAAGCGTCACGTCGCCGCCATCATCGACCACGAGTTGCGGACCCTTGCCGTCCGGGAAAGAGAGCGCCTGGTTGGTGCACCACCAATATTCCGCCAGTGTCTCGCCCTTCCACGCAAACACCGGCACGCCTGCTTCCGCCATCGCGGCCGCGGCATGATCCTGCGTCGAGAAAATGTTGCAGCTCGCCCAACGAACATCGGCGCCGAGATCGACCAGGGTCTCGATCAAGACCGCGGTCTGGATGGTCATGTGCAAGGAGCCAGTCACCCGCACGTCTTGCAGCGGCTTGCCGGCAGCGTGCTTCTCGCGAATCGCCATCAAGCCCGGCATTTCCTGCTCGGCAATAGATATTTCTTTGCGGCCCCATTCGGCCAGGCTGATATCTGCGACCTTATAGTCGTTAGTCTTGGTGGGAGTAGCGGTTTTTGTGCTCATAGATTTTGGTTTGGTGGAAGTTACTTAGCAGCCTTCTTGAGGGCGGCGGCTTTGTCGGTTTTTTCCCAGGTAATGTCGGGATCTTCTTTGCCGAAGTGACCGTAGTTGGTCGTCTTGCTGTAAATGGGGCGGAGCAGATCGAGCTGCTGCACGATCTCAGCCGGTTTGAAGGAAAAGACGCGGTTCACCGCGCGCTCGATCGCTTCTTCCGGCGCCGTGTTAGTGTCGAAAGTGTTGATGTTCATGCTCACTGGATCGGGATAACCAATGGCGTAGGCGAACTGAATCTCGCAACGTCTTGCGAGGCCGGCCGCGACCACGTTCTTGGCCACCCAGCGTCCCATGTAAGCAGCGCTCCGATCGACCTTACTCGGGTCCTTGCCGGAGAACGCACCTCCGCCGTGTCGGCCCCAGCCGCCATAGCTGTCGACGATAATTTTCCGACCCGTTAGGCCGGTGTCGCCCTGCGGCCCGCCGACGACGAAGCGCCCGGTCGGGTTGACCAAAAATTGGGTGGTGCCGTTGATCATCGATTTCGGAAGCACCTTGCGGATGATTTTCTCGATGCAGAATTTCTCAATCTCGGAGTGTTCTTTGTCCGAGGTGTGTTGAGTCGAGATGACCACGTTGGAAATTCCCACCGGCTTCCCACCTTCATAGACCACCGAGACCTGCGACTTCGCATCGGGCCGCAGCCAATCCGCTTTGCCACTCTTGCGGATGCGGGTGAGTTCGCGGCCGAGGCGATGGGCAAACATGATCGGCGCCGGCATTAACTCGTCGGTATCGTCGCAGGCAAAACCAAACATCAGACCCTGGTCGCCCGCACCTTGTTCGGCTGAGCTCTTGCCTTTCGCTTTTTTGGCATCGACGCCTTGCGAGATGTCATCGGACTGATCGGTGATGACGGTGTTTACAAAAATCTTGCGCGCATGAAAGACGTCGTCGTCATGCACATAACCGATCTCGCGCACCGTATCGCGGACGATCTTGTTGATCGGGATAACGTCCTCGAGCTGCTGGCCTTTCTTTAAGTTCGGGATGGTAATCTCACCGCCCACCACGACCACGTTGCTCTTGGCATAGGTTTCGCAGGCGACCCGGCTCCTCTTGTCCTGCGTGATGCAGGCATCAAGAATGGCGTCAGAAATGGTGTCGCAGACTTTATCGGGGTGACCTTCACCGACGGATTCGGAAGCAAAAATGAAACGACGAAGCATGAGAGAAAACGAGCTAGCGAGGAGTTGAGAGCCTGGAAGGCGTCCGACTGATCATATTGACCAATCATGATGCGTCGATATATCGTATTCGTATCCGATGGCGTCAACCATAAATTTTCTCCGTTTGCTGGCCGATCCCACCAGGCTGCGGCTGATTCTGCTCCTCGAAGAAGAGGAGCTCTCGGTCGCGGAACTGCAGGACGTCCTGGGGATGGGGCAATCGCGCATTTCGAGCCATCTTGCGCAGCTCAAACGCTCCGGCGTGGTGATCGATCGGCGAGCCGGCAAGAATGTTTATTACGGCCTAACGAGTGATCAGAGACTTGGGCCGCAACGGGCCAAAGTGAGTGAGCTGACCCGCGCGCTGGCCCGTGAAATGCCCGAGACAAAGCGCGACCAGAGCGCGTTGCAAGTGGCCCTGCGCAAGCGCCAGGACAAAGCCCGCGAGTATTTCGACCAACTGGCTGGGCGCTTCGGACGCAGCTATGTGCCCGGTCGCTCCTGGCAGGCGCTCGCGCATACCCTGATCGCCCTTTTGCCGCCGTTGACGGTGGCGGATCTCGGTGCGGGAGAAGGGACTCTCTCCCAACTCCTCGCCAAGAGGGCGAGAAAAGTCATCGCAGTCGATAACGCTCCGAAGATGGTGGAGTTCGGGGCGCAGTTGGCGAAAAAGCATGGTTTCAAGAACCTCGAATATCGCCTTGGCGACATCGAAGCTCCTCCCATCGATAAGAACTCGATCGACCTCGCGTTTTTCAGCCAGGCATTGCATCACGCCATCCATCCCGAGCGGGCGATTGTCGCCGCGCATCGCCTTTTGAAAAAAGGTGGTCGCGTCATCGTGCTCGACCTGCTCAGCCACCGCTTCGAGAGAGCGCGGGAACTTTACGCCGACCACTGGCTCGGCTTCAGCGAAGTGCAGTTGCACCAATGGCTGGAAGAGGCTGGTTTTGGCAGCATCGAAGTATGCGTTGTTGCCCGGGAGAAGGAGAATCCGCACTTTCAGACAGTGTTTGCTTCTGGGATCAAGTAATCGCAGCGGCTGGATGAGCAGCCCGGGTTTGTTAGGAGTGATCTGCCGCGGTGACGGGCAATGCGCGGAGGAAGCCGGCTGGCCTAACGACTCGCCATCCTGCCTCCGCGGGATAGGTTTGGTCCGCTATGCAATACGACCTCATCGTCATCGGCGGCGGACCGGCCGGATATGTCGGCGCCATTCGCGCCGCGCAACTCGGGAAAAAAGTCGCCTGCGTGGAGAAGGAACGCGCTGGCGGCACTTGCCTGAACTGGGGTTGCATTCCGACCAAGTCGCTTTTGCGCAACGCGGAGCTTTATCACTTGATGAAGCATCGCGCCGAAGATTTTGGCTTCAAGATCGAAGGGCTCTCCTTCGACTGGGACAAGGTGATCAGGCGTTCGCGCGATGTCTCCGACAAGAACGCAGCCGGGATCGAGTTTCTCTTCAAGAAGAACAAGATCGCTTACATCCGCGGCGAGGCCACGTTGGAGAAGGCCGGCGAAGTGAAGGTGAAACTCACGGACGGGAAAACTGAAACGCACACGGCCGAGAAAATCCTGATCGCGACCGGCGTCGTCTCGCGGGCTCTCCCGAGTCTGCCTTTCAATGGTCAAACAGTCATCGGCAGCCGGGAAGCGATGATCCTCAAACCCCAGCCCGAGAGCATGGTCATCATCGGCGCGGGCGCGATCGGGGTGGAGTTCGCTTATTTCTACAATGCTTTTGGGACCGAGGTGACGTTGATCGAGATGCTGCCTAACGTTTTGCCGATCGAAGACGCAGAGGTTTCACAGGCCTTGGAAAAGGCACTTACGAAACAGGGAATCAAGATTCTGACCAAGACCAAGACGACCATCACCGAGGCGACGAAGAAGGGCGTCCGGATCTCAGTGGAAGGAAAAACCTCGGAGACCATCGAAGCCGAGGTCTGCCTGGTCGCGATCGGCGTCGGGCCCCTCCTGCCTAACGGAAAGTTAAAACTCGATCTCACGGAGCGCGGCTACCTCGAGACGAGCGCAGCCTACGAAACGAGCGTGCCGGGCATTTACGCGGCGGGTGATATTATCGGGCCGCCCTGGCTTGCACACGTGGCGAGTTGGGAGGCCATCCAGGCCATCGAGGGAATGTTTGGCAGGGTTGAGCCACGCAAGGTCGGCCAATTTCCCGGCTGCACCTATTGCCAACCACAGGTGGCGAGCATCGGCCTCACGGAGCGCGCCGCCCAGGAATCCGGGAAGGAATTCCGCATCGGCAAGTTCCCGTTCAGCGCCAGTGGGAAAGCCCGCGCCATCGGTGAGACCGAAGGTTTTGTGAAATTAATTATCGGCGAGCCCCACGGTGAAATTCTCGGTGCCACATTATTGGTCCCGAAGCGACCGAGATGATCGCGGAGCTGGGCTTAGCCATCACCCTGGAGGCGACCTACGAGGAAATCGAGGCGACGATTCATGCGCACCCCACCCTCAGCGAAGCGGTGCACGAAGCGGCAGGCCAAGCCTTCGGCCACGCCATTCACATCTGATTGTGGGGGGCGGCGCGGAGCATGAATCCGCGCCGCGTTACTTCTTGCTTCCTACGATGACCAGGACGATTCCGCCGGCGATGGCGAGACCACCCAGGATCGGCGGGAGTGGCACACTGTGCTCTTCCGTATGACCGATCTGCACCGGTCCGATGTCGACATCTTTCTTGTGCTCTTTAAAGCTGAAACCTCCGTAGGCGAGCGCCACGATGCCGACCACGATAAGAATAATACCAATGATGCCTGCAGGTTTCATAAGGAAAGTCGAACTACACGCCGCGCCGACCGGAAACGAGATTGATGATCAAGACCACAATCGCCAGAACGAGCAGGATGTGGATGAACCCTCCCATCGTGTACGAACTGACCAGACCAAGAAGCCACAACACCAACAGAATAACGAATATTGTCCACAACATAACTTTTCCTCCGGTTTAGGTTTACTTTCTTTCGTGTCACAAGCCGCGCGCGCGCTTGTTTTTAGGCGGATATTTTTCGCGCACATTTTTGGAGCGCTGCGCGATTGGCGTGGATCTTGCAGGGGGAAGCGGGCATGCGCGTCCCCAAATTTCTCCCATGGATTCTGCTGGCCCTGATTTCTTGCACGCTGGCCAAGGCCAGCCCGTTTGGAAGCTGGGCTGCCAGTGGGATCGTGGTCAAGAAGGAGTTTCGTCCCACGCCTCTAACTCAATCGCTGGGGATGGACGGCATTTACCGTCTGGAACTGCGAGGCGAGGATCAAAAAGTGCGTCATCAGATGGTGACGCGAGACGTCTTCCTGGCCTACGAAGTTGGCGATCGATTCAACGAGATCGACAAAGCGGGTGAAGCCAGGAAAGAACCGACTCTGGCCGCGGTGCCGGCGGAGGGGCCGGCGGAGGGGCCGACCCCAGATGAGCGAGTGGCCCAACTCAATCTTCCGCGCGAGATGTTAAGGGAGACGGAAGGATTTTAGCGCTACGTTTGACTTGGAGCGGGGATGCTGTTGCCAGCAGCAGCGTGTGATTCAGACAGGATAAATTAGGATTAAGAACCAATCATTAAATCCTTTCATTCTGTAGAAGGAGGCGGGGTCGATTCCACCGGGGACAGCGTCCCCGGCTACAACGGAATTGCGCACAACGAATTGCCGTTTGTCGGGTCGTTTGTATGATCGCTCATGGGAGAAACGGAAGCGTCGGCCGCCGAACGGATCGCGGCTTTGCGCGCGGAAATCTCCGAACATAACCGACGCTACTACGAAGAAGCCGCTCCGGTCATGGCGGATCGAGATTACGATCGACTCTACCGCGAGTTAGTCGATCTGGAGGCGCAATTTCCTCAGTTCGCCACGCCAGATTCGCCGACCCGCCGTCTAGGAGACGCACCGCTGAAGGCGTTTTCGCAGGTGACCCATCGCGCGGCCATGCTGAGCCTCGACAACACCTATTCGGAGGAGGAGGTGGGAGCCTTTTATCGGCGGATAGAAAAGCTTTGGCCTAACGAAAAGATCCCTGTCGTGATCGAGCCCAAGGTCGACGGCGTGGCCGTTTCCCTTCTCTACCAGAATGGAAAGCTGCAGTATGCCGCGACGCGCGGCGACGGCGCCACGGGCGACGACATTACGCAGAACATCCTCACAATTCGCGCGGTGCCGAGAGAGCTGAAGGGTAAAGCGCCGCGCTTGCTGGAGGTGCGCGGCGAGGTCTTCATGACGAAGAAAGGCTTCGCCCAACTAAATGCGGAACGGAGCGAGGCTGGTCTCCCGGTTTTTGCCAATCCGCGGAATTCCGCCGCCGGTTCCCTCAAGCAGCTCGATCCGAAAATCACGGCGCAGCGCCCGTTAGGCGTTATTTTTTACGGCACCGGCGCGGTCGAGGGGATCGAGTTGCAGCGCCACGAGCAGCTTTTTCCGCTTTTGGAAAAACTGGGCCTGCCCGGCAGCGAACGCTGGTGGAGCGCCCACTCGCTCGAGGAAATCCTGCGGGCCATCCACGAGTTGGAAAAAGTGCGTCACGATTTTGTCTACGAAACGGATGGCGCGGTCGTAAAGGTCGACGCTTACGCCCAGCGCGAGTCGTTAGGCATGACGGCCAAGTCGCCGCGCTGGGCGATGGCCTTCAAATACGAAGCGGAACGCGTCGAGACGAAGTTGCACGACATCCTCATCCAGGTCGGGCGCACCGGAGTGTTAACGCCGGTTGCGGCGCTCGAGCCGGTGGTGGTCAGTGGCAGCACCGTGGCGCGGGCCACTTTGCATAACGAAGACGAGATCGAGCGGAAAGATATCCGGATCGGCGACACGGTCATGATCGAAAAGGCGGGTGAAGTCATCCCCGCGGTGGTGAGTGTGCGCACGGATTTACGCACGGGCGGAGAGAAGAAATTTCGCATGCCCAAGAAGTGCCCAGTGTGCGGGAGCGCGGTGGTGAAAAGCGAAGGTCAGGTGGCGGTCCGTTGCGTGAATGCGCAGTGCCCGGCCCAGCTGAAACGGCGCATCGAGCACTTTGCCTCGCGCGGCGCGATGGATATCGAAGGTTTGGGCGAAGCCATGGTCGAGCAACTGGTCAGTCGCGGCCAGGTCGCGCAGGTGAGCGATATTTATGGCCTAACGGATGCGCCATTGCGTGAACTGGAGCGGATGGGAGAAAAGAGCGTTCAGAATCTGCTCACTGCCATCCAGCACAGCAAAGAACAGCCACTTTGGCGGCTCTTGTTTGGGCTCGGTATTTTACATGTGGGTGTGAGCGCGGCGCGCGCGTTGGCCCAGCACTTCCCCGATCTCGACGCGCTTATGCGGGCCGAGCCGGAGGAGTTGCAGCGCATTCCCGACGTAGGCGAAGTGGTTGGCGCCAGTATTGCGCAATTTTTCCGCGAGCCGGGTAATCGCGAGACGATCGAGCGGCTGCGTGAGGCCGGGCTGCGACTGAGCGGCGAACCCAAGAAAGAGACGCCGTCCGGATCGAAGATCCAGGGAACCACCTGGGTCATTACAGGGACATTGAGCCGGCCCCGGGATGAGATTGCCGAGGATATTTTGCAGCTTGGCGGAAAGGTCACCGGCAGCGTGAGCAAGAAGACCAGCTTCGTCCTGGCGGGCGAGGAAGCGGGGAGCAAGCTGGAGAAGGCGAAAAAGCTTGGGATTCGTGTGCTGGATGAAGCGGAGTTCCGCCGGCTTTTGCAGGACAAAGCCTAACGAGACTTCACCGATGTTGCCGGAATTCTGATCCCGGCCGGCTGAGGGCGAAACTCCCCGGGTCAAGCGCGAGACGCGCTTGTCTCTCTGGCCTAACGACCGCGCGTCCCGCTCAAGGTGTCCCGTTAAGCTGAAGGGGAAGTGGGCCTCCAGCCATCGAGCTGGCCTGGGTCGAGGTGGCCTGGACGTTGAAGGTCATTTTCTTTTCACCTCGCTGGACGGTGATCGGGACGGAGTCACCGGCGCTGATGTAAAACGAAGCATCGATCACATCTTCCGGTTGATGCACCGGCACGTTGCCCACTTGCAAAAGGATGTCGCCGGTCTCCAGGCCAGAACCGTCCGCAGGCGTGTTGTCGCGAATTTTCGTCATTTCAGCCCGCGAGCCTGCGACCGGCGCATCGGCCTCGCGCACGTCGATGCCGATCCAGCCATGGCGGGCATCGCCGAAGCGCACGTAGTCGCGACGAATTTTCTCCGCCGCATCAATGGGCAGGGCGTAGCAAGCCGAGCCGCTATCCACGCTGCTGATGAGGATGCCGATGACTTCGCCTCTGAAATTCAAGAGTGGCGCGCCGGCTTCACCGCGTTGGGTGGGCAGATTCACGCGCAGATGCGTGGTGGAGAAATAACGACCCAAGTATTTTCGATCGAACCCCGCAATCATGCCGAAGCTCGGAGATTGCGGCAGATCGAGCGGGTAGCCGATGGCCACGACCGGAGTGGCGAGGCCGAGTCCAGAAGATTTCCCGATGGGCAGGAAAGGGGTCGCGGCGTCGACTTTCAAAAGCGCGATGCCACTGCGCAGATCGGCCATTAGCTGTTGCGCGTGATATTTCTTCCCGGCGAACTGCACGGTGAAATTGTTGGCTTCGCCTCCGACCGAATAGGAAGTGTAGATCGTGCCGGCGGGATCGACGAAGAAGCCGGTCCCGGAAAGCTCGCTGTGCTCGTCCATGGCGTGGATCTTGACCACGGCGGCGCCGCAACGTTCGAAGACGGCTTTGACCTCGCGACTAATCGCGCTGGCCGTGTCTTCCTGCGCCTGCAAGAGAGGCAGGCTCACGAGACCGAGGAAAGCGATGAGACCGACCCGGCCCCCCAGCAGTGAGAATGGGCGACGGATGATCTTAGAACTTGAAGGACGGCTCATAACTCACGGGCAACCGATCGAGCACGTAGCGCGGCGGCGTCGAGGCACGTTGAGTATAGGCGCTGTCATTCATCTGCCGGGAAAGATCGGGGCCGAGACTACGGGTAGAAAGCACGAGTTGATCGTGGGTTTTACTGCCGCTGCCGCTGGCGGTGCTCAGTGTGAAATTATCGGCCACACGTTCGGCCGAAAGCTGGTCGATAACGCTATGGTGAGAGGAGAAAGCCGGCGACTCCACAATCGCCACCGGGGACGAAGGCGGCGCCTGATAAACCTTCAGCGAAACAACCGCCGCGCAAATGAGCAGCGCTGTGACAGCGGCCGGGTAGGAGGTGAGGGACGGAATATTGAGGCTGAAGAGGGAATCGGAAAGGCGCTGCCAGACAACCGACCAAATGGGCTGGCGCAGCAGTTCGTCGCGCTGGTGACGATGGAATTCATGCAGAAAATCCTCGAAATAACCGGGGGGCGGTTGCTCAAACTTTTTCAAGCGAAGCAGCTTACCGATTTCGTTATCGTCGAAGTGATCCATGCGTGCGAGTTCTAAGCAACGGGGTTTTTACGGAATTCGTCCAGATAATTTTGCAATTGGCGATTAGCGTAGAAGAGCCTTGATCGCACCGTTCCCTCGGAAACGCCAAGGATTTTACTAATCTCGGCATGTGGCATTCCCTGGATGTGAAACATAGTGACGACCGCCCTGTGTTCATAAGACAGCTTCATCATCGCCTCGTTCAATCTTCGCTGCAGCTCGGAGAGGTCCGCTTCCCGGACAGGGCTGCTGGTCGAAGTGAGCTCGATAAACTCTTTGTCATTCTGGATGCTGGCGTCCACGTCGTCGAGGCTCAGGTGATAACGCCGGCCGCGCTTCTTCAGGAAGTTGAGCGTCATGTTGACCGCGATCGTGTGGATCCAGGTATAAAATGACGATTTACCGCGGAAACCTTTAATCGCCTTGTAAGCCTTGGCGAAGACATCCTGGAGCATGTCGTTCGTGTCCTCGTGATTCGAGGTCATGTTGTAAACAAGGCCGTAGAGGCGGGGAGAATATTTCACGACCAGATCGTCGAAGGCCGCAGCGTCGCCCGACTGGGCGCGCGCGACGAGCGGCTGGTCTTCGTCGGTTCGCGGTTGATCCATCGGCTCCCGGCTACGTTTAGCACGCGCTGGGACGCCCGACGATAACAAATCGGACAGGCGGCGGGGAGCCGGTAAAGCAGCAGCTGGAATCATCGTTTAACGACGGTCGCGCACCGAAAGGAGCCAAATGAGGTTGCCGAGCGTGGCGATAAAGGCGGCCACGTAGGTCCAAGCCGCGGCGTTGAGAACCTTGCTCACGCCGGCCGCTTCCTGGCCTGGCTGGATGATGCCCATTTGACCAAGGATGATCTTGGCCCGGCGTGAAGCGTCGAATTCGACCGGCAGCGTGATGAGCTGGAAAACGAGCAGCGCCAGATAGCAATAGATGCCGATCGTGATGAGCCCGGTGATGTGGAAAAACAAGCCGCCGAGG
Source organism: Chthoniobacterales bacterium (assembly GCA_965218705.1). Taxonomy (GTDB): domain Bacteria; phylum Verrucomicrobiota; class Verrucomicrobiia; order Chthoniobacterales; family UBA10450; genus Palsa-1392. Next base: position 3,713,474 of record OZ244652.1, on the reverse strand, counting down.
ATGGCAAAAGGGAGGATGCGCGAAGCAATCGAAGTGACCGGCACGATCGCCATGCGCGCCTTGAGCGGCGCATAAGCTTTGGCGTGTTGAATGGCGTGGCCGGTTTCGTGGGCAGCGATGCCCAGGGCTGCGACCGAAGGCGTGTTATAGACGTTGCTGGAAAGGCAGAGCCTTTTTTGCGCCGGATCGTAGTGGTCGCCGAGATAGTCGTTAATCTCGACCACGTTGACATCGTTGATCTGGGCGGCCTGCAAAATTTCCCGGGCCGCTTCCGCGCCGGTGATATTCGACGTAGCGCGGACCGCGCCCCATTTCTTGAACGCGCCGCTGACGCGGAACTGCGCCCACATCGCAATCAGGATTGGAATGCCGACAAGAATGAGGTAGTTGGATGTGAACATCCCGCCACCATAAAGGTGAGGTGCGTACATTTCGATGGATAAAGTGAGTCCCCGTTTTAGACGCCTGGGGACGCGCTTCGTTCATTTTGCGGGGATGGCGTCTACATGATGTAGACGTTTCGCTCAGGGAAACGCGGGGGAAGGGGTGGAGGAGCGTTAGACCCGCGTTTGCAAGACCGGCTCTGCCTTCGCCATCCGTTGCAGCCCAGGAGGAAAACGTCTACACCTCCAGCTCGTTCGGAAGTCGTGAAAGCATCCGGATCCCGCTCTTCGTGATCGCGACCACATCCTCGGTTCGGACCCCTCCGAGCCCAGGATAGTAAAGACCCGGTTCCACCGTGAGCACCTGGCCAACCTTGAAAACGGTCTTTTGAAATCTAGGATGCTCGTGGATCTCCAAGCCAAGCCCGTGGCCAGTGCCGTGAAAAAATCCGGTTTGGCGCCCTTCACGAACCTCCGTCGGGAAACCTTGATCGGCGAAAAATTGCTTCACCTCTTGGTGCAACTTCAGGCCGTCCACCCCGGGCTTCATTTTCTGAAGGGCGAGGGTCTGCCCCGCGTTCACCGTGTCCCACAGCCGCCGTTGCTCGTCGCTAGCTCGTCCGCGCAGGACCGTTCTCGTGAGGTCGCCAAAATAGCCGGTCGCTGCGGAACGTGGGAAAACATCGAGGATGATGAGGGTATTGGCTTTGAGCGGTCCATACCCACGCTCGTGCGGATCGCAGGCCTGGTCGCCGCCGGCGACGATCGTATTGGCGGGAAGTCCCCCGGCGCGCAGAACCGCCGTATCAATTTCCGCACGGAGCCGCTCCGAGGTGAGGACGCTGCCCGACCACTCCAGCTTTTGCCCTCTGCCCGGCTTCGAGCGCTTTAAAACCTCGATCCCTCGCGCCATGCCGGCCTCGGTGATCTCCAGCGCCTTGCGCATTTGTCCCAACTCCGATTCGGTCTTGGTTTCGCGGGCTGGCCAGAAAAGTCCGTTGGTCGTCTGAAGGCGAATTTTATTTGCTTCCAATTCCCGGGCATAGCCGAGCGGGAAATTGGCCGGGACCAGGGCGGATCGGACCTTCTTTTTCGCCAGGAAATGGGCGAGAACCTTCTCGTAAGGTGGCGCCTTGGCGCTCTTTCCCTGGACTTCTTTCTCAAACGCGCTGTACGCCAGAAATTCGTCCGCCTCGGTCTGCTTGCGCGCACGATCGATCTCAAGATCGCTCAGAACGAGAGTTCGCTTGCCGTTTTGTTCGAGAAAAATGAAGGGGTCAGGCGCAAAAAAGCGGGTCGCATACAGGATGTCGGCGTCGGTTTCACTGGCCGCCACGATGAGGCGATTCTTGGAGTTTTGTTTTTTTGTTTTCATAAGGGCGAATCCCGATCAGGAACTAGTGCGATGTCACGGATGATGAGGCATTCTTGGAGAGCGATGCTCCGTCATCGCCGGGTCTAAAACTCCGCAACGACGGAGCGTTGCCCTCCAATTTTCGCTTCGACGGTTACGCTGTCCTAACTAACTTCTTCGCACTTCCAGTTGGCGGCGTAAAATCCAATCGAGGAGGGCGAGAAGAACCAGGCTCGACAAGATCAGAACCGCGGTATTGAAAGCGAAGACACTGACTTTCTTCCCGAAGTAGCGCTTATAGGCGCCGAAGAAGACGTTCGGTTTACCTTCCCGTCGGTAGTCGCTTTGCTCCATCTCGGCGTTCGCGATCAGGTCCGAGATTTTTTGGTTCAGATAGAGCTGCTCGGCCGTGATCGGGCCATTCGCGCTTTGGAAAGCCTCGCGATGAAAACTCATCTTCCCGTTCAAGACGCGGTCGATGATGGTGAGGTAGCCTTTTAATTCACGCGGAGTCCGGGCCTCCAGGCCGGAAAGAACGGCGAGCGTTTCCTTGAGATCGTCGAGGCGCTTTGAGTCACCCGCATTGTTTTCGTGACGCTCCACGATGGCGTCAATTTGCTGTTGCGCTTCTTCCTGTCTTTTCGTGAGGGGATTCAGCTTGGCCTGCGCCACCACGAGTTCTTCGTAGGACCAGCGCATGGCCACAAATTCGCAGATGAAAGGGACCTCCAGCCGGCTATCCATCTTCTTGGTTTCGTCACTGTTGGGGTGGTCGTGAAACCAGCGCGAGAAGGTGTAAACCAGCCCGAGGTTCCGGTTCATATCCTCGTACTTGATCATGGCGCCGCCCATGATGATCTGCGGAATGAGGACCAGCGGAACGATATTGGCCGCAGTTTTCGGGTCGGCCACGAGCGCGGAAACCACCAGGCCTAACGACACCCCGCTCATCGCGGTCATGAAGACGATGGCCAGGCAGGGCCAGAACATCCCGCGAATTTCGAGAATGTAATTACCGATGAGAATGAAGAGGACGCACTGCACGAGCGCGAATACGCCTAACGAAACTGTCTTGGCCAGGACGTAATAGGTCAGGCGTACGTTCAGGTTGCGTTCACGCTGGAGAATGGCGCGGTCGCGGATGATGTCGTCGGCGCTGTTGGTCAATCCCAGGAACATCGCCACGATGAGGGTGAGGAAGAGGAACGTCGGGATGTGATAAGCGGAGGCGAAGTCGTACTTTCCGCTGTCGGAATAGCGCAGGATCGAACCGATCAGGATGGCGAGCAGGGGGGCGACTCCGATCGTGATCACGAGGTTGGCGCGGTTGCGCAGTTTGCTCATAAAGGCGCGGCGAAAAAGGGTGCCCAGTTGCGTCCATTCATCGCGCCAGCGAATCGGTTCGCGCTTTTTCTGGGCTGGCGTCGGCGGCATGGGCAGCGGCGGCTCGCGCCGCATCGGCACCTGCTTGACGTCCTGGATGAGCCGGAAGGCTTCGTATTTATCGCGCCAGAATTCGGGCGAGTAACGCCGGGCCGGCATCAGCTGCCCGCGATTGTTCTCTTCGTAGATAATGTCGCCGCTCAGATCGCGCAGCGGCGTTTCGAGCACGTCGAAGATGAACTCCGGCCGGGTCGTGCCACAAGCCGCACAGGCGCCCAGGTCGGCGCCAAATTGATGTTGGTGCTCCGCTTCCGCGAAGTAGCGCAGCATATCGGTGGGCGTGCCGAAAAAGACGAGCCGCCCGCCCTTATCGAGCAGGATCGCCTTGTGAAACATCTGGAAAATCTTCGAGCTCGGCTGGTGAATGGTGACGACGATGATCTTGTTATGCGACATCCCGCGGATGATCTCGATGACGTGCTCGGAATCCTTCGAGGACAAACCTGAGGTCGGCTCGTCGAAGAGGTAGACGTCGGCCGACCCGATCATGTCGAGGCCGATGTTGAGGCGTTTTCGTTCCCCACCGCTCAGCGTTTTTTTGGTGGGACTGCCGACGATGCTGTCGCGCCGTTCGCTCAGGCCGAGTTCGATCAGTTTGCCTTCCAGGCGCCGGGTGCGATCGCGACGGGAGAGGTGAGGGGAGCGAATGGCCGCCGCAAATTGGAGGTTCTCGCCAATCGTGAGGTGCTCGTCGAAGGCGTCGTCCTGCGGGATGTAGCTCACGTAACGCTTGAGAGCGTCGAGATTTTCGTAGAGAGGCTGGCCGTTGAGCAGGATCTGGCCTCGACTTGGCTGGTTTTGCCCGCCGACCACCTGCATGAGAGTGCTCTTGCCAGAACCGCTGGCGCCCATCACGCAGACCAGTTCACCTCGGTTGAGGGCAAAGCTGATCCCTTCGAGAGCGGTCTCGTTGTTACTGAAGTGATGGTTAACGTCGACCACTTCAAGGCTGCGGATGATATTGCGCTCTTCTTCGATGATCCGCTCGGAGAAATCGCAGCGGAGGAACTGGCCGACGTCGATGCGAATCGTGTCGCCGTCGGTCAACGGCGCCGTCGTGCGCACGGCCACGTCCCCGACCAGGATGGGTCGATCCGCTTCCAGCACTTCGAGCACCCCCACGCGTTTGTCGTAATCGCAGGAGATCTTGAGCAGAACGTCGCCGGCGGTGCCCGGCGAAAGAAGGATGTCGTCTTCTTCGAGCAGGCTTGGATTATTCGAGACCAAGTATTCGGATTTGGAAGCTTTTAGTTGGAAGCGACCGCCCAAGGCGCGAGCCCGGCGTCGCAAATCAAAAAGGTCGAGCTCCGTATCGTTGGCGAAGATGATTCGATCGTCGAGCGAGGCCTCAATCTGCGTATTGGCCCGGAGAGGCACGCCGTTCAATTTCGCACGCACATCGCGCAGGGCCTTGACCCGCACCTTGAGCCCGAAGGTGACCTCGAGCGAGCTTTCCCGGGTGCGCGAACGTTCCAGGTCCACTTCGTCCGAGTCATGGTTCACGCGCACGAAAATCTGCGGGAGCGACACGTTCTTCTTGGCGTTGAAGTAAGTGGCGAGATCCTGGAACGAGAGGACGTAGTCCCCGATCAGGATGCGTTGCCCGGGATAGATGCGGCAAAACCCACCGCGGACCAGGGGGCGACCCCGTACGGAGACGGCCTGCGCACTATAGTTCTTGAGCAGGATCAGGTCGTGATAACGAAAGGCCAGCAGTCGATCGTTTCCGGAGAGACTCTTGATGACGATGTCGGCCGCTCCATTCACGCCGAAAGAGATCGCTTCGAGGGGAGAAGTGCCGCGCTGATAAATGTGTTCGTCCGGATCGGCCTCCTCCGAAGCATTGAGTTGGTAGACGATATCGATCGCCTGCGCGGCCATGCCGAGCTGCGACATGAAAGAATAAAAGGCAACCACCTGATCTTGTTTGAGCCCGGCCTGCGAAATCAGATCGTAAAGCTGCACACCCAGCATGATCTTGCGGTCGGCACTGAGCGACGCCGCCAGTTTCTGCGCCATGGCCGAAAGATCCTGCTGCTCGTAAAGCGCCTGGCGGAAGAGCATGCGCAGCTCCGAGTAAACCGCCTCCGGGTAGTCGTAACGCAGGAAGCCGAGGCTGGAGTCGATTTCCTCTTCGAGGAGAACGCCATCCGCCTTGGAAAAGCTGGCTAACACCTGGATGAGCACCGGGAGAAGGTTGGGCCCTTCCGCCACGCTGCGTGGTTTGCGCATGGCGCGGCGCATCCAGCGTCGTCCCCGGCGCCGCCAGCGATAGGCCAGAGGCGTCACGCGTTGGACAGCGCGATCGATCTTATCCGCGAAGGTGGGAGCTGGTTCCGACATGCGAGTTAGCGAGCAAAGTAGGTGACAGCAGGAATCGGTGCAATGCCCCGGCTGCGGCCCGCCTCCTGCTTTTGCAATGGCAGACGCTTTATGATAGTTTCGCGTCCTGCTTCTCTCCAGCGCAGCAATCTCCTATGGCCCAGCCTGATCGTAATTCGCAAAAAGACGGCAAACGCAACGGTGATCCCAACTTCAATTGGCGCGGCGTCATTTTGTTTGCCATCGCTTTCGCCCTCATCGGGTTGGCCGTTCTCTTCCGCGGTGGCGCCGGCTACGGGACCGAAGAAGACGTTCCCTACAATCGTTTCCTCGAGCTGATCGAGCATAAGCAGCTCGTCAACGACCCCAAGTTTCCGCTGCGCCTCGTCGTCGAAGAAGGCCGCCCGACTCAAACCATCCGCGGTGCTTACAACCGGCCTGGCGTCGGCAACGCGCCGGCCCAGCAGATACCGTTTCGCACGACGGTTTTTTTGAATTTCACCACAGATCTCCAGGAGAAACTGGCCGCGGCTAACGTTCCGATCGCGATTCGGACGGAGTCAAATGTCCTGGCGCAGGCGCTCATCGGCTTTTTGCCCATCGCTGCGTTCCTGCTCATTCTTTACTTCCTTTTTCGCCAGCAGATCCGTATGGCCGGCAAGGGAGCGTTGAACTTCGGCAAATCGAAAGCGCGCATGTTGGCGCGGGATAAGAACAAGATCACTTTCCGCGACGTCGCCGGCGTCGAAGAAGCCAAGGACGAGGTCCAGGAGTTGGTCGAGTTTCTGCGCGATCCCAAGAAATTTCAGAAACTCGGCGGGCGCATCCCCAAAGGGGTGCTCCTGGTAGGGCCTCCGGGCACGGGTAAAACGCTTCTCGCACGCGCCATCGCGGGCGAGGCGGATGTTCCGTTCTTCTCCATCAGCGGTTCGGACTTTGTCGAAATGTTTGTCGGCGTCGGCGCCAGCCGCGTGCGCGACATGTTCGAGCAGGGCAAGAAGTCAGCGCCTTGCATCATTTTCATCGACGAAATTGACGCGGTCGGCCGTCATCGCGGTCACGGCGTAGGCGGTGGCCATGATGAGCGGGAGCAGACCCTCAATGCGCTTCTCGTCGAGATGGACGGCTTCGATACCCAGGAAGGCGTTATCATTATCGCCGCGACCAACCGGCCCGACGTGCTCGATCCTGCTTTGCTGCGTCCCGGTCGATTTGATCGCCAGATCACCGTGAATTTACCAGACGTGAAGGGCCGCGAAGAAATCCTTCGGGTGCACTCGAAAAAGGTGAAACTGGCCGAAGGTGTCGACTTGGGGGTGGTGGCACGAGGCACGCCCGGCTATTCCGGCGCGGAATTGGCCAATGTCATCAACGAAGCCGCGCTCTTGGCGGCGCGCCGTGGGCTGAAAGGAATCTCGCTCCCCGAGCTCGAAGAATCGCGCGATAAAGTGCGCTGGGGCAAAGAGCGCCGCAGCCTCGCGCTGAGTGAGAAAGAAAAGACGAACACGGCCTACCACGAGGCCGGGCACGCGCTTCTGCTCGAGATGCTCGAATTCACCGAGCCCTTGCACAAAGTTACGATTATCCCGCGAGGACCGTCGTTAGGCTCGACCATGTGGTTGCCGTTGGAAGACAAATACACGCAGCGACGCAATGAGCTGCTGGACGATCTCGTCGTCAGCATGGGCGGCCGCGTCGCGGAAGAGATTGTTTTTGGCGATGTGACCAGCGGCGCTCGCGGCGACATTCAAATGGCCACCCGGCTCGCCCGCAAAATGGTCTGCGAATGGGGCATGAGCGAAAAGATGGGCATGGTCGAGTACGGTGAGCACGAAGATTACGTGTTCCTCGGACGCGACATTTCCAAGGCTCGCGACTACAGCGAGGCGACGGCCGAGCAAATCGACCGCGAAGTGCGCAAACTCGTCGATGACGCCTACTCGCGCGCCACCGAAATTCTGCTCGCGAACCGCGCGAAGCTTGAAATCATCGCCAAGGCTCTCCTGGAATTCGAGACGCTCGATGGGGCGCAGATTCGTGAAGTGATCGAACATGGGCGGCTGATGAATCCTCCTACGTCGCCGCCTCAATCCGGCACCAAGCTGGCGCCGGAGAAACCGCCCAAACAAATCGTGGTCGCGCCCGATGTGGCCCCACCGCTCGGCGGCGGCCTTAGCGGCGCTCCGGCGTAACGCTGCGATCCTTCCCTCAAATGGTAGGGCGAGACTCTGTCGAGCCCGGGTTAAAACTCCATCTCGCGGCCGCCCGTCATCCCCGGTTCGACAGAGTCTCTCCCTACCGCATTTTTTCCGTGCGGCCCCGGCCGCTACTCGTGGCGCTGCTTTTCCACGAGCGTTTTCAGCTGGCGCTCCATGGTCTTAAACGCGTCGTTGATCACCTTGCTCAACGGCTCGTGCATCTCATGCGAGGCGGGCTTTTCATCGGCCACGAGTTCATGCCCAGGCGGCACGGTTACGTCGATCCGCACGCGAAAGGGATTGCCAGAATGTTGCGAATGATTCGGATGTTCGACCACCACGTCGCAGCGGCTGATGTGATCGCAAAAGCGATCGAGCCGCGCAGCTTTGCTGCGAATGAGTTCCTCGAGCTGGTCGGATTTATCGACGCCTCGATACGAGATTCCTACCGGTAATTTCATAGCGCACTATAACAAGAATCAGAGCGGCTGGAGAGAACGAAAATGGCTGGTCAACTTGGCCGGCTCGATTTTCACCAAATCGGATTTCACGTGCTCGACGACGCGATCGCGAATCTTCGCCGGCAGCAACTCGGCCACGGCCGAGTGGATCGAGGCCGGCGCCGCAAACGACCATCCTTCGGCCGCTTCCCGTTTCACGACCTCCGCGATGTGTTCGGCCAGTTGCTTATAGATTCGCCGGTCGGTCTCATTTTCCAGCGCAGTGCGTTCCGCGATCGAGTTCGCGTGCCTTCCGTTTCCATCGGCCACCGGGAACCGGCCGGCTTGGTCGGTGAGTTTATCGTCGTAGCGACCGTGGGCATCGGTGATGTCGAACGCTTGGACCAGTTGCAGGCTGGCGCCGCGGTTCGGCGTTTCGTTGACCCGGTAAGCTTTGATGCCGCCGCGATCGGCCACCACGATGAGTGATGTGGGTCATAGACTCACATCTAAATCGCGGCCCGAAGCCTCGGCGCGCTCACTCTTCTGTCCCCGCCGCATCGGCCGTGGAGCCGTTCTGCGGGGCTTGAAATTGGCGCCGCTTCCACGACCCGCGGCTGGCCTGGGCGGTCGAGCCGGTCGTGAGTTTGAACAGGATGGCGGCCCGGCCTTGGATGGCGACCTCGTCCCCGGCCACCTGATTTCTAGGCGTCGCGAGGAATCCTTCGCTGCTGGCCGTGTCGAGGACGAGTTGCCACTCGACCTCTTTCTGTCCCGGCAAAACAAATCCGATCGCTTCATGATGGGCGTTCATCAAAAGCAGGAAGGTGTCGTCGCGGATAGGCTCGCCCTGAAAATTCTGGACGTCGATCGTGTCGCCACTCAGAAGCATGCCGAGGCAGCGCACGAAGGGAGAATTCCATTCCGTATCGGTCATCTCATTGCCTCCCGGATTGAACCACATCACGTCGCGTATCTCCGAGCCGCGGATGCGCCGGCCTTGGAAAAATTTGGGACGCCGGAAGACAGGATGTTCCAGCCGGAATTGGATGAGGCGTTTGGTGAACTCAAAGAGAGCCTTCTGCTCCTCGTCGTGATTCCAGCTCAGCCAACTGATTTCGTTGTCCTGGCAGTAGGCGTTATTATTGCCCTGCTGAGTGCGCGCAAACTCGTCCCCCGCGGTCAGCATCGGTACGCCCTGCGATAAGAAGAGGGTGAGAAGGAAATTACGCCGCTGCTGCGCCCGCAATTGCCGAATTTCGGGATCGTCCGTGGGACCCTCGACCCCGTGATTCCACGAATGATTGTTGTTGTCGCCGTCGCGATTCTCTTCGCCGTTCGCTTCGTTATGCTTGTCGTTATAACTGACCAGGTCGTTCAGCGTAAAACCGTCGTGCGCGGTGATGAAATTAATGCTGGCGTACGGTCGCCGGCCGCTGTGCTGATACAGGTCAGGACTTCCCGTTAGGCGATTGGCCAACTCGCCCGTGCGGCCTTCGTCGCCTTTCCAGAAACTGCGCACCGTGTCGCGATACTTGCCGTTCCACTCGGCCCAGAGCACCGGGAAATTGCCCACCTGATATCCGCCTTCGCCGATATCCCATGGTTCGGCGATCAACTTGACCTGCGAAATGACCGGATCCTGGTGAATGATCTCGAAAAAGGCGCTCAGCTTGTTCACCCCGTTGGCGTCACGGGCCAACGTCGAGGCGAGGTCGAAACGGAAACCATCCACGTGCATCTCACTCACCCAGTAGCGCAGGCTATCCATGACCAACTGCAGCGTCCGCGTGTGCAGGAGATTGAAAGTGTTGCCGGTGCCCGTGAAATCGAGGTAGAAGCGCGGGTCTTCCGGCATCAGCCGGTAGTAGGCTTGATTATCGATCCCTCGGAAAGAGAGGGTGGGACCGAGATGGTTGCCTTCGGCCGTATGGTTGTATACAACATCCAGAACCACTTCGAGCCCGGCAGCATGGAGATTGCGCACCATGTTCTTGAATTCGGTCACCTGGCCCCCGAGGGGACCGCTGGAGGAATATTTACAATCGGGCGCGAAGAAACCGATCGAGTTATAGCCCCAGTAATTCGTTAGGCCGCGATCGATCAACACCTTGTCGTTGACGTAGGCGTGCACGGGCAGGAGCTCGACCGCCGTCACCCCCAACTCTTTCAGGTAGGCGATGGAAGCTTCGCTTCCGAGACCAGCGTAGGTGCCGCGGAGTTCTGCCGGCACCGCGTGATTCAACTGCGTAAAGCCCTTTACGTGCAGCTCATAGATGATAGAGCGATGCAACGGAACCCGGGGCGGTTCGTCGTCGCCCCAATCGAACGAAGGATCGATTACGACCGATTTCGGCATGCCCCAGGCATCATCGCGAAAATCGCGGGCCAGATCCTCCGACGGATTACCGATCACGTAGCCCTGCATCTCGTCGGACCAGTTGATCCGGCCCGAGACGGCCCTGGCATAGGGATCGATGAGAAGTTTGGAACTGTTAAAGCGGAGTCCGCGCTCGGGGTCGTAGGGCCCGAAAACGCGGAACCCGTAGAGCTGTTCCGGCCTTACATCAGGCAAAAAGATGTGCCACACCTGATCGGTGTGCTCGGTCATCGGGATGCGGATATTCTCCTGGCGCGCGTCGGGCGAATCGAAGAGGCAGAGATCGACGGAAGTGGCCGCTTCGGAAAAGATGGCAAAGTTCACGCCATTCCCCATCCAGGTCGCTCCGAGGGGATAGGGATAACCGAGCCAAACTTTAACAGGTGTCATAATTGCGAACGCTGTTTATCCCACTCGCCGCGGAATCACGCAAGGGACAGCGCACCGGCAGCGCTCAGGAGGGAAGCTGGAGCTTCCGGGACAGCGGCATTCCCAAGCTGGAGCTTGGGAATGAGGCGGTGAAGCTGGAGCTTGGGAGTGAGGAGGCTAGCTACTTTTTGCTCTTGTGCTCGAGCTTGCGATAGAGCGTTGCCATGCTGATGCCGAGCACGCTGGCCGCTTTCTCGCGCGAACCTTTGTATCTGCCCAGGGTCGCTTCGATGTATTCGCGTTCCTGCTCTTGGATGAACTCATCCAGAGACTTGCCGACCGGCATGGCCGCCCGCGATTTCTTGGACGCTTCTTCGCTGGCAAAATCCACGATCTGCGGCGGCAAATCCGACGACAAGATCATTTCGTCATCGCAGAGTGCACAGGCTCGCTCGATTGCGTTTTCGAGTTCGCGCACATTACCGGGATAGTCGTAGCGGCAAAGAAAATCGACCGCCTGTTGGTCGATCTTTTTCGGTTCGCCGCCGGCTTGATTGGCCTGTTTTTGCAGGAAATGATTCACCAGCAGCGGGACGTCTTCGAGACGCTCGCGTAAAGGTGGGATCTCCACCGGGATGACGGCCAGGCGGTAATACAAATCTTCTCGAAACGAGCCGTCACCGATTTTTGGCTGGAGCGCTTCGTTGGTCGCGCCGACCACGCGCACGTTGACTGGGACGCTCTTATTGTCGCCGACCCGGCGCACTTCGCGTTCCTGCAAAACGCGCAGGAGTTTAGTCTGGAGCGAGGTCGCCATCGAGTTGACCTCATCGAGAAAAATTGTACCAAGGTTGGCTTCTTCGAATAAACCGCGCTTGTCCGCGACGGCGCCGGTAAAGGCGCCCTTTTTGTGTCCGAAGAGTTCCGACTCGAGCAGATTTTCCGGAAGCGCGCTGCAGTTGATCGCGACGAAGGGATGATGCTGACGATTGCTATTGAAATGCAGACCACGCGCGACCAGCTCTTTGCCGGTGCCGCTCTCGCCCTGGATCAAAACGGTGCTGTCCGTGTCGGCCACCTTGTTAATCAGGTTGTAAACGATCTGCATTTTGCGGCTGGAGCCGATAATATTTTCAAACTTATATTTATTCTTGAGCTCCTTGCGCAGGAAGGTGTTTTCCGAGCGCGCGGATTGGAATTCGAGCGCCCGCTGCACCGTCATCTGCAATTCATCGATCTTGAATGGCTTGGGTACATAGCCGTGCGCACCCATCTTCATCGCTTCGATCGCCGTATCCACGGAGGCGTAGGCCGTGATCAGAATGACGAGCGTTTGCTTGTGATGCTCTTTGACGTGACGCAGAACATCGAAGCCGCTCATCGTCTCCATCTTTACATCGGTGATGACGATCTCCGGCTCGATCGATTCCATTTGCTCCACAGCTTTGGCGGCGGAGCTGAAGGGGAACACCTGGTGCCCCTTTTCGCGACAGAGAGTCACGATGACTTCTACCATTGCCGGCTCGTCGTCTATGATGATGATCTTGGCCATATTCTCAGCGCGGAGAGTATTTCATAAATGAGAAAAGGAAAGGCAAAGTTGAGAATGACTGGGAGCAGCTATCCCTTTGTGGCGTCTTCCTCTCGGAGACGCGGGTGCGATTACAAGAGGCGTTTACGCCCGCGCTTGAAAGCCCGGCCGTTGCTTCGCATCCGTTACGGCGCAGAGCGAAGCGTCTATAATTGAGTTCCGGCTACCAGCATCCACTCGACCGGTTCCTGCCAGCCGACGATGGCGCCCCACAAGTCTCTCTCTCGATTCTCAATCGGGAGAGAAATTAAATCGGCCTGGAAGCCGGGACGAATTTTCCCAATCAAATCTTCCTGTCCGAGCGCGCGAGCAGCATTGGTCGTGACCATCTCCAGAATCCGCTCGGGTGGCAGACTGGGATCCACGTCGCGCAGAGTTTGCATTTCTGCGAAAAGGCTCAGCGATGAATTGCTCGCGAGACTGTCTGTCCCGAGACAGATATTGAACCCAAGATCGCTTAATCGCGGCAGCGCAAAAGGGCGATGCGCGAAGTAGCGACTACTCCGCGGGCAATGCACGATGTGAAAACGCGGTCCTCGCTCCAGCCTGTCGAAGTCTCCCTCCGTTAGCTCGTTCAAATGCGCCACGATCCATTGTGCGTCGATCACCTCGCGGTCCAGCATCACCGCCAGCGGAGTTTTCCCCTTCCCGCAGTCGTCCATCGGTCGGCCCAACGCGCGCAACAGTTCGAATAATTTCCCGCGTCCGTCGCGAAACATCTCCATCTCCTCGGCCGACTCCGCCAGATGCGTCGTTAGGCGATAGCCCTCTGGGCGCGCCGCGGCGGCGGCCAGTTGCGTGAGTTTTGCGGACGCCGTGTAAGGCGCATGCGGGCTGAGGCCGAATCCGCCATTCCAACCAGCTCTTGCTTGCAAAAAAGCAACGGAGTGTTCGAGGATCTCCTCGGCCGAACTATCTGGGCGGACGTCGATCAGCTCCGCAAACCACCACGTCCGCAAAGGCGGCGCGGGCATCGAGGCAAGCAACGCGGGCATCGACTCGATATTGCCGATCGTGGTCGTGCCCCACCGGCGCGCATCTGCGAATCCCTGCGCAATTGAGGCGAGAAATTCCTCGTCGGAAAGCTCGCGCCGTAGCCCGTTAATCTGGCGGATCCAATCCGCAAAGGAGCCCTGGGGCCGGACGAAATCTCGCAGACAAGTGTAATCGAGATGGCAGTGCGCGTTGATCAAGCCTGGCAGAAGGACGACTTCCCCCAGATCAACTAAGGTTCCGCTGCGGCGCGCCCTCACCTCTTCGTGGCGACCGACGTCCACGATTCGGTCGCCCTGCACGGTGACCGCGCCGTTCTCGAGCGGCGCGCCATCCATCGTGACGACGGTGCCCGCTCGGTAGGTTGTCGTTAGGCCGCCAGATTCCGGGCCGCTCACTCGGGTTTCTCGGAGGACTCTCCTTTGACGACCTGGCGAGCCTCGGCCACCAGCAGGTTGCACGCTTCCTGGCAAAGCAGCGGCATGATCTGCTCACCGCGACCGGTTTGATCGATTGGGGCAATAAATTTGTCCAGCGGCAGGCGGAGCGAAGGCCGGGCCTTGGTCTGGTCGCGACCCCAGAGAATCGTGCGCAGGCATCCGGGCGCTCCGCCTTCCGAACGACAGAAACGTCCGACCATTTGGTCGATCTGCTCATCAGAAATTTTGGCAACGATCCGATACATGCCCGACTGCCGATTGAGCGTGTCGCGCAATGGAGTGGGGACCAGGCGGTGGGCCTCCCACGTGGCCAGCGTGGCCAAACGGCCCGGATAGAATCCGTCGAGCGCTTGCGCGAGCGCCGCTGGGTCGTTCAGTTCCAATTTCCAGCCATGGCGAAGGTTCGGGGCCGTCTTGAGCGCGCGGTATTCGCCTTGGTCATCGAGCCGCGCGATGTCGCTGGCGTCGTTAGGAGAAGTGAAAACCGGGAGCGTCTCCTTCTCTTCATCGTCGCGATGGCAAAGAACGAAGCTTTCGCCTTCGCGCTTGATCAACACCTGACCGATCCCGCGAGCCCCGGCGGTGAGCCACTCACCGAGAACGCGCTCAGTGCGCGACGGCATGCTTGGTCGTCTTTCTGACTGCGCAGAGTTTGCCTGCCATGAGCACCGCGACGTGCTCGAGAAAATCGCGATCGTCTTCGGTGAACGCTTTCAGCTGATCGCTTTCCACATCGATCATGCCCAGGATGCGCTCCTTCGAAGGGCGCGCAATGGGCACGACGATTTCCGAGAGAGTGCTGCCGAAGGCCGGCAGCCACCGCGCATCTTTTCGCACATCATCGACGATCAGGGTTTCCCCGGTTTCCGCCGCGGCGCCGCAAAGTCCCTGGCTGAGGGGAAACCGCGCATAGGCCGGCGGGTCGTCCCCGGTGCCCGCCAGGATCACGAAATCGCCGCGGCCAATTTTATAAATGCCAACCCAGCGGTAACCGCGTTCGGCGCGCACCATCTCCGCTGCTCGCTTCACGGTCTCCGGGTTCTTGGGTGCGGCCAGCAAATATGCCGCAAGATCCTGGAGAAGATTGGTGGAGTCTGTTTTCAAAGCCGGTAAGAAGAACCATTTACGCAAACGAGCCGAGATCAAGGGCGCGCCGTGTCAAATGCCGCGACCTGGGCCGCGATGATGTCGGCAAATTGCGGTTCCGTCCCGATCGCGCTGGCGTAATATAGAGCATGGTCGCGAAGCTGGTGCGGGTTCTGGCGAAAAATCTCGTGCTGGCTGGCGGCGGCCGTCGGCTCCGGCTCGATGCCCAACAAAACCGGAATATCCTGGTAGCTGTGCAAACCGTCCGCGATGAAAAACGGCACTACGACGGCGTTAGGCGTTTTCGTTAGGCTAGCCCAATCGGAAATGAGCGGCGCTTCTTCCATGTAGGCGTTTTGAACGGACGCGTAACGACCGCGCGCCGCGATTTTTTCCACTTCGCGCTTGGCCGCGATGGCGCTGTTATCGTTCAAGGCCGTTCCGTGGCCGACGATGAAAAGCGTGGTTTCCGCTTCCGGCACACCGGGCGCAATTTCCTGGGCCCTCTGCAGGAGCAACTCGGTCACCGTCGGGTGGTTGCCCACCGGCTCGCAATATTTCCAGGTCTGTCCGTTTGAACGCGTCGTTAGGCGGCCGTCCAGCTCCAGCTCGCGCGGAATGACCGTCTGCGTGAAATAGCCTTCGCTGATGAAATTTGGCACGACGTAAACCACGCGAATCTCGGGGTCGTCGAAGAAAAAAAGTGCGTCCCGCATGCTGGGTTCTTCTTTCCAGAAACAGCAGGCCACCTCGCGGAAGAGGTCGCGGCCGCGCAAGGCCGCGGCTTGGGCCAGGCTGGGTGCACTCGAATCGGGATTTACGGTCGAACCATGACCGACGATGAGGAGGGCCGAGTCGCGGTGTTCCGAGTGCATGGCCAAATCCTAGACCACTAAAGCGCCGAGGAAAGGAGCACCGCTCGCCCTTCCAAATCGCGCCGAGACGATCCTGGGAAGCGCACGAGCCCTCGCGTGCTGGTGACGGCGCCCCGCCGTCGCGAACCGTTAGTCCGAGCTTTCGTCCTCGGCTTCGTCCTTGCGGTCGCCGCCCTCGGCGTAAACCTGCCGCAAAATTCTCCCGATCATGGGTGCCGCTGACGAACCGCCGTGCGCCGAACTGCCGACGTCGCCTTCGTAAAGAGCCGCAAACGCGTACTGCGGATTTTGCGCCGGGACGAACCCCGCGAACCAAGCTGCAGTTCGTTCCTTGTCTTTCGGTCCCCACTGCGCTGTGCCGGTTTTGCCCGCCACCGCGACTTTATCGAGACTCGATTGATGCGCCGTGCCGGCCGGCGCGTTCACCGCATCCACCATCGCCGTGTGAATGAGCTCCATCACCGTGGGCGAAGCGTCGATCGTCTTTTTCACTCGCACAGAGTAGGCCGCCACGATCTCGTTGCTCACCGTCTGCACCTGCTCGACCAGGCGCGTCTGATAAAAGGTGCCGCCATTTCCGACGATGGCCATGGATTGGGCCATCTGCAGCGGCGTGACCAGCAGATCGCCCTGGCCGATGGACAAATTGGCGATGTCGCCGGCCAGGATTTTGCGCCCGTGGGTCGCTTGCATGTATTCGTCGTTAGGCAAATGCCCGTCCGCTTCGCCCCGCAACGGAATGGCGCACTTCGCGCCGTATCCGAGCCGGGCCGCCCAATCGAGGATCGGTTTCTCCCCGGTTTGGATGCCGACTTGGTAAAACCAGGTGTCGCACGATTCGGTCAACGCCTGGACGAAGTTAAGCGAACCGCGATCGGTTTTCTTCCAGTTGTGAAAGGTCACGTTCCCCACGTCCATGGCCGGCACGCATTCGTACTGATCGTGCGGGGTGATCGCGCCGCTCTGGAAAGCAGCCAGGCCGACGGCCACTTTAAACGTCGAGCCCGGCGGATAAGCGGAACGGTAGGCGCGCGGGAGGAGCGGAATATTAGGATCGTCCCGGAGCTGCTTAAACTTCGCCGTCGTAATGGACGGGATGAAGTCGTTAGGATCGAAAGTCGGCCAGGAAGCCAGCGCGAGCAGGTCGCCTGAGTTCGGGTCCATGATTACGATCGCGCCGCGTTTCGCTTTATCGGCGAGCGCTTTCTCCGCCATCTCCTGCAGGCGCAGGTCGAGCGTGGTGACCACGTTATAGCCGGGCACCGGCGGCTGCACGATGCGCTCGGAGGTTTTCCGCCCCTCCTTGTCGAAAGTCACTTTGTATTGCCCATGTCGGCCAGTCAGCATGTTATTGAACGTCAGTTCCAGCCCTTCCCGGCCTTCCGTTTCCGGCCACAGCACCTGGCCATTCTGGATGATGCCGTCGGCGTTACGACTCGTGCGCCCGGCATAGCCGATGACCTGTCCGGCCACGCTTTTGTTTGGATAATAACGCAGGTAGATCGGCTTCAGAGAAAGCCCTGCCGGAAGGTGATCCTTGAGCACATCCATTTCTTCCTGGGTTAAATTCTGGACGATCTCCAAAGGCAGAAATCCACGGTTATGATAATGCCGCGCAATGGCCTTGTCGGAGACGTCCAGCGCGCGCCCGAGGCGTTTCCCGGCCAAGCGAATTTTATCCCGCGCATAGGAGAGAGCCTGCGCGTCGGAAAAAACCAGCGGGGTGGGGAAATCGATCGCGAGATTGTAGCTTAATTTATTCTGAGCCAGCGGCTGGCCGTTGCGATCTACGATCTGGCCGCGCGGCGCTGGAATATCGAGCACGTAAGTGCGCGCCTGCTTCTGCGTTTCCCAAGTCGGCTTGATCGATTCCTCGAAGGGCGTGGCGCTGGCCTCAGGAGCGGGGCTCGGCTCCTGGGCCGCGAGCGTTCCGCAAAGGAAAAGCAGGATGAACCACGGATAGGCATGGATTTTAGACCTGACTGCGAAGCTCATTTTTCTGATCCGTGTTATCCGTGGTTCAAATTCTTCCTGCGTAGCGGTCAGTGTCGCTCTAGAAAGCGATGCACTTCTTCTGCCAACTTCTGGCCTATCCCTTCGGTCGACGCAATGGCTTCGACGGTCGCTTTGCGCAGCCGCTGCACCGATCCAAACTGGCGCAGGAGCAGATTTTTCCGGTTCTGACTCACCCCCGGGCAATCGTCGAGCACGCTTTCGCCGATTCTCTTCTTCATCAGAAGCTGATGATAAGTATTAGCGAAACGGTGCGCTTCGTCGCGAATGCGCTGCAGGAGTCGCAACGCCCCGGAATCGACCGGCAACTGCAAAGGCATCGCCCGACCGGGTCGGTAGATTTCCTCGAACTCCTTGGCCAGGCCGATGATGGGAAGTTCGTGGAGACCAAGCCGCTGCAGCTCGCGACAGGCCGAGGAGAGCTGCCCTTTGCCCCCATCCACGATGATCAGATCCGGCAGCCTAACGAGTGTGTTCGCGGAGCCCTTCGCATTGCCATCCCGAGCCGGCGCAGCACGGAGGGGGACCTCACAAGTGTCGGGGGAGGTGGCCTCGACGTCTGGCGCCGCAGCAGAGTTCAACACCGCTAGTTGCTTGGGAGGTCTCTCTCCGTCCTGCGGCGGTTCGGGATGACGGTTTAAGCGGGCGATGGCTTCGGCGGGATTCTCCTGCGAAAATTCCGCGTCCTCGGGATGCGCCGCCCGCGCCTGCAGGAGCACGCGCGAGTAACGTCGCCTCACGACTTCCGCCATGCTGGCGAAATCATCCTGACCTTCCACTGTCCGAATCCGATAACGCCGGTAATTGTTCTTGTCCGGCACGCCCTCGCGGAACGAGACCATCGAAGCCACCACATGCGTGGTTGAGATGTTGGAAATGTCGAAACACTCCATCACGTGCGGCAGGCTGGGCAATTGCAGCGCGTCGGCTAGAGCGCGCACGTCCGCCACGGGATCAATTGTGCTCGGCAGGGTGTGGCGCGTGAAACGTCGCATTGGTTTGGTGGTGCGACGCAGATCGGAGAGCATGTTGCGTAACTCCGCCGCCTTCTCGAAATCGAGTTTCGCAGCGGCCTTTTGCATCTCTTCTTCGAGCACGGCGAACATTTCGCGTGAATGCCCTTCCAAAAAATCCGCGGCTTGCTCGACGCGCTGACGATAGGTCTCGGCGTCGATCTCGCTCAGACGCATCGGCACCTGATAAGTAGCCGATTTCAATTCGCGTTCTGTCGGAGAGCCCCGCCCAAAGGTGAGCACGCCGAATTTTTTGCGCATGAAATTCAGCGTCTGCCGCAAGGCCCCCGCGTGCGCATACGGCCCGAAGTAACGCGCGCCGTCGTCTTTCTTAAAGCGAGCTAGACGAAAACGCGGCCACTCTTCGGTGGGATCGACCTTTACCACGAGGAAACGTTTGTCGTCGCGAAACGAGATGTTATAGCGCGGCCGATATTCCTTGATCAATCGACCTTCCAGAAGAATCGATTCCGCTTCGCTCGCGACCGTATGCGTTTCAAAATCCCAGACCGCCTCGAGTAAGGCGCGCGTTTTTAGATCGGCGACCGCCATTTTCGACGGCATAAAATAAGAGCCGACGCGTTTGCGCAAGTCGCGCGCTTTGCCCACGTAGATGACGCGCCCGAAGCGGTCGCGCATCAGATACACGCCGGGCTTATGCGGCACCTCGTGCACTTTTTTGTTCAGATCTGGCTTTTCCTTCGACAGCGGCACGGAGCTGAGAGAGTACTCGAAAATGTGGGATGTCGCCATCGTGGGGAGCGGTCCGGCCGGCGCCAGCTGCGCGACCTTTTGCGCCCAGGCGGGTCTGCGTACGCTGGTTTTGGAACGCGCCCAATTCCCGCGCGAGAAAGTCTGTGGCGATTGTTTGAATCCTGCGTGCCATACGGTCTTCGATCGCCTTGGCGTGAGCGAACGCGTCCGCCAATTGCCGCATGGTCGGCTGGCGCGGGTCGAGTTTATCGCGATCGGTGGTCACGCCGTCAGCGTGCCGTTTCCTGGTGCACCGGAGATGGCCGTGAAACGAAGCCTGCTCGATGCGCTGCTGGCGGCGCGGGCCCGGGAAGCCGGCGCGGAGATTCGAGAAGGCGCGACCGTGACTGCCTTGCATGCGGAATCCGATGGCTGGCAAATCATCACGGGCGAAGCGACTCATCGAGCGCGATTGCTGGTCGCAGCCGACGGACGCAATTCCAGCGTGGCGCGCCTGCTCGGCTTGCTCCCCCGGATCGCCCGGGAACGGGTGGGGCTGCAAACTCATCTTCCTCTGCCTAACGAATTCGGCGACCGCATCGTCCTGCAATTCTTGCCGCAAGGTTACTCGGGCCAGGCGCCGGTCGGCGAAGACGAGCTGAACGTGTGTTTAGTCGGCAAACCGGGCGACATGTCCGCGTTGCGCGATTGGGCGGAAAAGGAGTTCAAACTCCCGCCCCGTCACCCTTGGCGGACGATCACGCCTTTGCGTCGTGGCGCCATCGCTCCCGCGCAGAAACGGCTTTTATTGGTGGGCGACGCCGCGCGAGTAGTCGAGCCGTTTACGGGCGAAGGCATCTATTACGCCCTGCGCACGGGCGAGCTGGCCGCGGAGGCGATTTCTGCATTCGTTAGGCAGAATGATATCGATGCTGCGGCCAGGGCCTACGCCACCGCGCACGCCAAGCTCTATCGCGGCCGGCTTTGGATCAATCGCATCGCTCGCGCCGCGGTTTTGTCCCCGCGCATCGCCTCCCTCCTTTTGCGCAGCCGGTTCGTTCCTTCGCCACTCCTCGCTACCCTAACGTCGAAAGTGAGCCGCTAGCGCAGCGACGACTCTGGAGCGCGCGCGCGCCCCAGAGCTTGCCGCACCCCTCGTGGGTTACTGCGAGTCGCCGAGCTGGCGGCAAGCCTTCACTGTATTCGCCATCAGCATCGCGATTGTCATCGGACCCACCCCGCCTGGAACCGGTGTGATCGCGGCGCACTTCGGCGCCACCTCTTCAAAGGCGACATCGCCCACCAGCCGATAACCGCGCTTGTCGCTCGCGTCGTCGATCCGGTTGATGCCCACATCGATCACCACCGCACCCTCCCGCACATGTTCTGCCCTAACGAAATGCGGTTGCCCGATCGCCGCGATCAGAATGTCGGCCGAGCGCGTGATCTCCGCCAGGTTCCGGCTGCGCGAATGCACCACCGTGATGGTGGCGTCGCCGCCTTTCCCTTTCTGCATAAGGAGAAGCGCGAGCGGTTTGCCGACAATCATGCTGCGGCCCAGCACGACGACGTGCGCGCCGGCGATTTCGATGTCATTTTCCATGAGGAGTCGCTGACAACCCAGCGGCGTGCAGGGAACGAATCCGCTGCGATCGCCCATGGCCAGCTTGGCTACGTTGAGCGGGTGAAATCCATCGACGTCTTTGGCCGGGTCGAGCGCGCGCACAATCGCAGGCTCGTCGATCTGCTTGGGCGGCGGAGATTGCACCAGAATTCCGTGGATGTCCGGATCGCGATTGAGCTCGGCGACGCGCCGCAAAAGTTCGTCCTGCGTGGTCTCGGTGGGCAGCTCGAGTTTAACCGAATGCAAGCCAAGCTCGCGGCACATTTTGTCCTTCGAACGCACGTAAGCTCGCGAGGCCGGATCATCTCCCACCAACACCACGGCCAATCCCGGGGTGCGCCCCGCGGCTTTCAGCGATTCAATTTCGCCGCGGAGTTCGGCGTAGACTTTGGCGGCCACCGCCTTGCCATCGATCAACTTCATCGCATCTCCACTAGCTGGGTCATGGCGTCCTGCAAACGCGCGCGTTCCTGCGCAAACTCTCCCTCGGTGGCCGTGGGCCGGACACGATGGGGCGCGCCGAAGGTGACGCGCACTTTCGAAAAGGGTCTGGGCAAAATGAAGCGATCCCAACTCCCCAATCGCCAGCAACTCGAGTATTCCAAATTGATTGGGACCACTTCCGCGTTCGATTGTTGGGCCAGAAAGACGATGCCCTGGCCGAGCTCGTAAGCAGGGCCGCGCGGTCCATCCGGCGTGATGACGACGTCGCGTCCGCCCGCGATGATTTCGGCGAGCTGACGAATCGCGCTGGCTCCGCGTTTGGAACTGGAACCTCGCACCACTTCGAAACCGAAACGCTCCACCAAGTCGGCCAAAATGGCGCCATCGCGGCTTGTGCTAATGAGAGCCGCGCCTTGCCGACGAGGGAGGTAGCGCTTGATGACGAAAGGGAGCAGGAGAAGACGATTGTGCCAAAGTGCGCCGATGTAGCGTTCGTTAGGCGGCGTTCCCACCACGCCCGCCCGATCATCGATTTGGAAGCGGAGGGTGCGAGCCCAAACTTGCAGGAGGCGATAACCAAAAGCCACCAGCCATCGCGCGCGCCAGCCTTCGATTTTCAAAGTCAGGCTCTCTCAGGCTCCTGCCAGCGATAAGCGCGCGGATTCGGCAATCCGATCTGGTCGAGAATGCGCCAGACGACCGTGTCGACGACGTCGGCGACCGAGGCGGGGCGGCTGTAAAAAGATGGAATGGCGGGCAAAACGATCGCACCGGCTTCAAGCAGAGTGACCACATTGCGCGCGTGAATTAAACTCCAAGGCGTCTCACGCGGAACCAAAATAAGTTTGCGGCGCTCCTTCAGGAAAACATCAGCCGCCCGCAAGAGCGCGCTATCACTCGTGCCGGAGGCGATCCGGCCTAACGTCGCCATGGAACAGGGGACGACGACCATCGCGTCGAAGCGGGCCGAGCCGCTCACGAAAGGCACGTTGAGATTGTTCTCGCCGTGCTGCGCGACATTCTCGGGCACCTTGAGTTTTTCGACTTCCTGGGCGGCGACCTGTTTAGCGTGTCCGCTGAGGACGAGATGCACTTCGTTCGCCGACGCGTCGATCAGGTCGAGCAACCGCTGCAGATAAAGCGTGCCGCTGGCCCCGGTCGCGGCGATGACGATTTTCATTCCGCATAGCAAACCACAGGTCGCGCCTTCACTCTAGGGTGGAGTGACGCTAGAGTGGAGTGACGTGGCGCGGGAGGGCGGCTCCTAACTTTAAAGGTAGCCGGTGGTTTTTAGCTTTTTCGTTAGGTCGATCTGGCGGAGGCGCATTTCACGGTAATGTTCGTGAGCTTCCTTGTCGGGTTCGACCCGCGATTTTTTATCCACCATCACGAGATCGTCCACCAGCGTTTTCAGAGTGATCGGTTTGCCTTTTACCCGGCAATAGGTCCAGGCGGCTTGAATGGCTGCGCCTAAAGCGGCGCCTTCCGTGACTTTGAACGAGACGGTGGGATAACCGAAAACGTCGCAGGCGATTTGCCGCCACACCGCACTCTTACTCCCCCCGCCGGTCAGCCGGATTTCGGTGGGTACCATCCCGAGATCCTTGAATCGACGTAGACCGTAGGCGAGCCCGAGCGTCACGCCTTCCACGACGGCGCGCGCCATAAAATTGGGCTTCATGTTCTCGGTCGTGAGGCCATGAAAGACACCGCTGCCTTTGGGCAGGTTGGGCGTTCGCTCGCCTTGGAGGTAAGGCAGAAACATTAATCCGCCCGCACCGAACGGAACCGCCTCGACCTGTTCTTCCAGCGTGGGAATTTCCCACCCGAAAAGTTGCCGCACTTGCTCCGTCGCGACGGCGACGTTCATGGTGCAGATAAGGGGCAGCCAGTGATCGGTTGCGTCGCAAAAGACCGCTACCTCTCCCTTGGGATCGACGACGGGTTCCTCGGCAAAGGCGCAAATCGTGCCGGATGTTCCGAGGCTTACCGTGACCACGCCGGGCCGGATGTTGCCCGTGCCGATGGCGCTCATCATGTTGTCGCCGCTGCCCGCGCTGACCAGGACGTCGTCGGCCAGGTTCCACTCCGTGCGCAACGTGCTGCGCAAAAGACCCGCCGGCCGTTTGGACGAACGCAGCGGCGGTAAACACGATTCCAGCTTCGCGTCGATGAACTTCAGAATCGGCTTGCACCATTGGCGGGTGCGAACGTCGAGCAGCCCCGTCCCGGAAGCGTCGCCGTACTCCATTTGGCGTTCGCCGGTCAGCCAAAGATTCAGGTAATCGTGCGGGAGCAGGACGCTCGTTAGGCGCCGAAAATTGCCCGGCTCGTTTTCCTTCAGCCACAGAAGCTTGGGCGCGGTATAGCCCGGCAACATCGGGTTGCCGATGCATTCGATCAGTCCCTCCAGGCCGCCGAATTCCTTTTCGAACTGCGCGCACTGCTCGTCGGTTGAGACATCGCACCAGAGCTTGGCTGGGCGGAGCGGCTCATTCGCTTCGTCGAGGGCGACGAGACCGTGCTGCTGCCCGCTGACCCCGATGGCTTTAATCTCGCTGCGGCGATCGCCGATTTTTTCTAGGCACTCGGCCACCGTCTCGCTGGCCGCGTCGATCCAGATCTTCGGGTCCTGCTCGACATGTCCCGGCGGCAGGTCCGGGATGGTGCCGTAAGCGCGTTGGGCAAGGGCCACCACTTCGCCGGACTCAATATCGAGAACCAACGTTTTCGTGCTTTTGGTTCCACTGTCGATTCCGAGGCAAAGCATGGTGAGATTTTCGACGGGGTGACCCGCGCGCGCCTTGGAGTTTGAAATAATGCGCGGTTGGGCACAATAGAATAGCGATGATCACAAAGCTTCTGCATACGCGTTATCGGGTGACCGATTTGGAAAAAACCGTCTTCTTCTATCGGGACGTGCTCGGATTAGAGGAGGTGCGCCGGCATACCTCGGGTCGCGGGTCGCAATTGGTTTTCTTGAAAGCGCCCGGGAGCGCGGAGGAAATCGAGATCTGCAAATTTGACGAAAGCGGTCCCGTCTCGGTCGGCCCGGATCTGACTCATCTCGCCTTCGAAGTGGACGACATCGAAGAGTTTGCGAAGCAGACGGCCGCGAAAGGCTATCCTCTTTCCGACGGTCCGCACGAGAACGGGAAAGGCGGCGCGATCGCCTTCATTGACGCGCCGGAAGGTTACGAGATCGAGTTGATCCAGCGCGGCGACGATCGTTAGGCTTGCACCGGCCCGACTTCTGCTACTAATTGGCGGCTATGGTTCGCGGAGCTGCTACGTCCCTCATTTTACCCGCGATCGTCGGTCTGGCCTTTCTCTGCGCCAGCCCGGTCGAGGGGAAAAGCCGGGAGGTCCGCCGGGCCAAGCGCGTCCCCCCGAACGACCTGACGGAGGCGTATCAGCAGAACGACCTCAATCCGGACGATGTCGCCGTGCCTTCGACGCGCGCTGTTTCGGTTCTGGTCGAAGATGCGCGCACCGGGGAGGTGCTCTACGAGAAAAATGCCGACGCGCCCCGTGCGGCCGCCAGCACACAAAAGCTCCTGACGGCCCTCATCGTCGCCGAAGAAGGCTACCTCGATCGCTCCGTGAGGGTGCAAAAGGTGGACACGCTGGCGGAGCCGGTTCGGTTGAATATCAAAACGGGCGAGACCTACCAACGGATCGATCTGTTGCGGGCACTCCTGGTCAAAAGCCCTAACGACGTCGCTCGCTGCCTGGCGCGCGATAACGCCGGCAGCATCGAGCTGTTCGCCGAGAAGATGAACGCCAAGGCGCACTATCTGGGGGCGACGCATTCCAATTTCGTCAATCCCAACGGCCTGCCTATCCCCGGCCAATTTTCGACTGCCCGGGATCTCTCGATTATCGCGCGAGCCGCCTACGCGAATCCGACCATCCGTTCGATCGTCTGTTTGCCGCAGCTCGTTTTCCGCTACGCCAATGGCCGCACCCGTGAATTGGAGAATACCAATAAAGTTTTGAAACGTTTGCCCTATTGCAACGGCATGAAGACCGGATACACCGAGGCGGCTGGACACTGCCTTATCGCGAGCGGCACCATCCCTGGGCGGGACGTCATCGTGGTGGTGTTGGGCGACAGCAAAAGCCGCGTCTGGCAAGACGCTTCGGCATTGCTTTCCTGGGGTCTCCGGCGGATGTAAGGCACGCGCCGGAAGGCGTCTGCATGAGCGAACGGTTCGAGGAGGAAGGGCAGGCTCTCCCAGCGAGGGCGCTGCATCGCGAGCTGCGGGAGCTCGGCACTCCGCAGGGATCGGCAGTGCGCATCGTGGGCCGGGAGCTGGTCAATTTCTCGTCTGATGATTACCTGGGTCTCGCCGCTGACAGCAGCCTGCGGGATGCGGCCGTCGCCGCCATCGAAGAATTTGGGGTCGGGGCGGGCTCATCGCGCGTGATCAGTGGGACCCAATCGCCCCATGTCGTCTTGGAATCGACTCTCGCGAAATGGAAGAAAGCGCCCGCCGCCCTTTGCTTTAGCAGCGGCTACGCGGCCGCGCTTGGGATTCTCCCGGCGCTCGCCGCCAAGGAGGACGTCATTTTGCTGGATAAACATTGTCATCCCGCGCTCATCGATGGTGCCCGACTGAGCGGGGCGACCCTCCGCGTTTTTCCGCATAACCATCTCGGGAAACTCGAAAGCCAACTCGCGGGAGCGCGGCGCGAGCAGCCCGATGCGCGCGTCGTGGTCGTGACCGAATCGATCTTTAGCATGGAGGGCGATCGTGCCCCTCTGCGGGAACTGGTCGAGCTGAAAAAGCGTTATGAAGCCCGGTTGGTCCTTGATGAGACGTATTCCCTGGGAGTGCTCGGTCCGCAGGGTCGCGGGCTCGCGGCGGAGCTCGAACTCGAAAGGGAAATCGACGTGCTCATGGGCACTCTCGGGAAATCCTTAGGCGTGAGCGGCGGATATGTCTGCGGTTCTCAAAGTCTCATCGACTGGCTGATTAACCGGGCTCGCTCCTTTATTTTCTCCACCGCCCAGTCTCCTGCTTTGGCGGCGGCAGCCACGGCGGCTATTCGCTTTTTGGCTTCTGAGGATGGGGAATTACGGCGCAAACTGCTCTGGCGCCGAATCGTTCAATTCCGGAAATTGCTGCCCGGCGGCGGGCAGGCTTTCGGAAAACCGGGAGGAGCCATCATCCCCTGGCTGATTGGCGATGAACGGGAGTCGGTCAACCTTTCGCGCGCCCTGCACAAAGAGGGCTTCATCGTGCCAGCGATCCGATTCCCGACGGTGCCGAAAGGGGCGGCCCGGCTTCGAATCACGATCAGCGCCCTCCACTCCGCGCGCCAAATCGCCGCGCTGGCCGACCTGCTCGGCCGGTTAGCCCCGGTCGGCAAATTGTAGCCGGTCGCTGACCCCGGAGGGTGAGGGTGCGGTTTGCGCGCAAGGCCAGCCGGGGTCAGCGACCCCGGCTACAGCTTCGCACCGGGAAAAATTCCTGGGTCCGGCTCTAGGGGCTGGCCGCCGCGCTGCCGCGCAAGAGCGGGGTCGGGATGTAAGCCGGATTGGCGTTCACATCGGACGGACCTTCAGACGGGATATCCGCTTCGGGACCTTCCGCCGGGGGCGCGGGCTCCTGGTTGGCGGCGTAGAGGGCATAGGTGCTGCCTGGAGCCTGCGACGTGGTTTTTACGGTGGTGGTGCAAGCCGGCAAGAGGGCCGTCGCAACGAGTAAACTGAGGGCGATTTTGATTTTCATTTTTTACCTCCGAGGCGCGGGATTGGTATAAAACCCAGCGATGTTTTTATAATTACTATATTTTGAATCGCGGCGGCAAGTACTCTTTTTGCCTTTGTCAAGGCAGGGCGGCAAGATCAAATCGTCCCAGAATCGTTTTCAGCTTTTCGCGCGTCGCGGCAGGCCAAAGCTCACGGGCGGTAACGAACGCGGAGTCGAGCGCGTGGTGCTCCGGCCAGTTCGGCATAGCCGGAATTTGTGGGATGACAGCGGCCAGCACCTTCTTGGCGCTCGCGGCGTTGGCCACCAGATGCTCGATGACCGTCTGGACGGAGACCGGCTCTTCCTCGACTTTCCAGCAATCGTAATCCGTGATCATAGCCATGGTGGCGAGCGCGATCTCGGCTTCGCGCGCCAGTTTTGCTTCCGGCAGATTGGTCATGCCAATCACATCGAATCCGTGGCGGCGATTGAGTTCCGATTCGGCTCGCGTCGAGAAGGCGGGGCCATCCATGTTCACGTAGGTGCCTCCGTTATGGACGCGCATCCCTAACGAACCGCTCGTTTCGGCCAACAAGTTGCGCAGCGGCGTGGAAATGGGATCCGCAAAGCTGATATGAGCCGCGATGCCCTCGCCGAAAAAGGTGTGTGCGGCGCGCTGGCTGGTCCGGTCGTAAAACTGATCGGGCAGCAGGATATCCCGGGGCGCGTATTCCTGTTGCAAGCTCCCCACGGCCGTCACGCAGATGATCCAGCGCACCCCTAACGAGCGCAGGGCGTAAATATTGGCCCGGTGATTCAGTTCGTGCGGGAGAATGCGATGACCGCGTCCATGCCGGGGCAGAAAGTAAACCGGCCGCCCCTCGACCTCTCCACCCACGATGACATCCGAGGGCGCGCCAAAAGGCGTCTCGACCCTGTGCTCTTTCGGATTTTGAAATCCTTCGATCTCGTAAAGTCCGCTTCCCCCGATGATGCCGATGGCTGGCTGATCCGTCTTCATGCGCGCCGGGATTATTCTACAGAAGAAAAGATTGGAAAGGCGATAATCGGAAACATTATCCTTCACGCTATGAAACGTATGAGCCCCGCGCCGAAGGGCAGCGCGATGTAATCGTGGTCAAGAATCGAAGCAACGTCCGTCTTGAGACGGTTCTCTCGGTCGACAGATTGAACGCGCTGAACGATCGTCCGGCCTCGTGGAAAAAGCGCGGCTATCCGGGAAAGATGTCAGCCCCTTTTTATCGACTCGACCTCGGTTTTTGACAGTGACCCGTAAAGATGGTTTTCTCGGCCATCAAGACGACTCTCGACATCCCCGACGACCTCTTTAAGAAGGCGAAAGCACGTGCCGCCATGGCCGATCTCTCGCTTAAAGATTTTGTTTGTCGCGCTCTTCGCGACAAACTGAGCGGACGCCAGTTACCATCCGACAGTGAGCGCGGGTGGCGGAGAGTCTTCGGACGGGCTAAGGCTGCGGACCTCGCCGAAGTCGACCGGGCCGTCGAAGACGCTTTTGAAAAGGTCGATGCGGCAGAGTGGAGATGATCCTCGATACCAACGCGGTCTCGAGTCTCTTCGGCGGCGATCGAGCGATTGAAAAACTACTGTCTCAAGAGGACCGCCATCAGCTGCCGGTGATCGTGGTCGGAGAATTTGCTTATGGTCTAAAAAATTCTCGCGCGCATCGCCAGCTGCGGAAGTTGCTCGATGAGCTGGTCAACGAATCCGACATTCTCGAAATCGACCTGGGGACGACCAATTTTTATGCTGACATCCGCGCCGGGTTGCGAGAGCGGGGCGCGCCAATTCCCGAAAACGATCTATGGATCGCGGCACTCTGCTTGCAGCACCGCCACCTGCTGGCCAGCCGCGATCGACATTTTGATCGAATCCCGAGATTGAAAAGGTCCGGCTGGTAAGCGAACTGGACTGCCCGACAATCACTCTCGCCGGATGCCCAAATTTTTCATCAAAACCTACGGCTGCCAGATGAACGAGCGCGACTCCGAGCAGGTTGCGCGCTCCTTGCTGGAGCGTGGCTATGAGGTCGCCGCGACGGAGATCGAGGCGGATGTCGTGCTCCTCAACACGTGCAGCGTGCGCGATATGGCGGAGCAGAAAGCGCTCGGCAAAATGGGCATGCTCGGCCGTTTGGCCAAAGAACGTCCGCAACGTGTGTTTGGGTTTCTCGGTTGCATGGCGCAGGCGCGAGGCGCCGAATTGTTCGACCGCATTCCCCATCTCGACCTTGTCGTGGGAACGCAGAAATTTCACCGGGTGGCCGATTACGTCGAGGAGTTAGTCGCGAAAAAGCGCGCCACTTTAGCCGAGGCCGCCGACCGCGGCCGTGCCATGGACGATCTCCGTTTTGCGATCGTCGATACCGCGGAAGAACCGGGGTCGCAGGCTACGATTCGCGAGCACACCCTGCGTGCGCAGCAGGCCACCGCTTTTGTTTCGATCATGCAGGGCTGCAACATGCATTGCACCTTCTGCATCGTGCCGCGCACACGCGGTGCGGAGCGCAGTCGCACCATCGAGGAGATCGTCAGGGAGGTTCGGCAATTGGTCGAACAAGGTGTCAGGGAAGTCACTTTGCTTGGCCAAATCGTGAATCTCTACGGTCGTCACGAGTTCCCCAAGATCGGCGGAAAGAGTCCGTTCGTGCAGCTGCTCGAAGCCGTCCACGATGTCGATGGTTTGGAGCGTTTGCGTTTCACCTCGCCGCACCCGGTCGGTTTCCGGGCGGATCTGATCGCAGCTCTGCGCGATTTGCCCAAGCTCTGCGAGCATGTCCATCTCCCGCTCCAATCTGGTTCCGATCGGATTCTCAAAGCCATGCACCGCACCTACACCGCGGAGAAGTATCTGCGCCTGGTCGACGCGCTCCGCGAGGCGAAAAGCGATCTGGGCCTAACGACCGATGTCATTGTCGGTTTCCCGAGCGAAACCGAGGAGGATTACCAAAAGACCCGCGCTTTGGTCGAGCGGGTGCAATTCGACAACGCCTTCGTCTTTCGCTATTCGCCCCGGAGCGAAACCCCGGCCGCCGAAATGCCGGTTCAGGTGGACGAGAAGACTCGGGAAGCACGCAATCGCGATCTGCTCACGATCGTCGATGACGCGGCCAAACGAGCCGGCCGGCGTTTGGTCGGACAACGAGTGCAGATTCTCTGTGAAGGCCCCAGCAAAACGAACGCGGCGCGTCTGACCGGTCGCACGCGCAGCAACAAGATCGTGGTTTTTGAGGGGGATAACGCGGACATCGGGCAGTTGCTCGATTTGGAAATCTCACACTCCACTGGGTTCAGTCTCACAGGGGCAAAAGTTGCGGCGGCGGAGAGTTGTCATTTGCCTGCGATGGAAGAACTTCAGCCTCCTTCCGCGGCTTTCGCATGATCTATCAATTTTCTTTGCACACCATCGGACTGATTACGGGCGTGCTCGTCGTCCTTCTCAGCCTGCTCGCTCTCGCCCTTCCCGCAGGGGATTCCCTGCGCCGCTTTCCGCGTTCCAAGGTCGCCGGCGGGGTTTTGCTGACGGTTGATTTAATTTGGAGTTTTTGGCTCCTCGCCACTATGGAGATGGGCGAGTTCGCAGGTTTTCGCCGTCCTCTGATGATCGTTTTGCCGGTTGGCTTTTTTCTGGTCCTGCGCTTTGTGGATGAATTTCTGGCCGTCCGTGCGCTCGGGATCCTGGGCCTGTTGGCGGCCGAACCGCTGCTCAATGCCGCCTTTCTGCGACCGGAAGCCAGCCGCTTGCTGGTGACAGTCCTCGCCTACGTCATGATCGTGATGGGTCTCGTGTGGGTCACCATGCCTTACTTGCTGCGCGACCTGATCGATTGGAGCGTGCGGAACGCGACGCGTTGGCGGCTCCTTTCCGGGCTCGCTCTCGCATATGGTCTGGCCATTTTGGTTTGTGCTTTCGTCGCCTACTAGGGCGGTTTAAAAAAAGTCATAGCCGCGCGCGGGCGGGAACTCTCGGGTAGGGTGGGCGTCTCGCCCGCCGGTTTGAAAGCCCGGCCTTGGGCTCCCGCCCTGCGTCACGGCGGCATCTTGCCGAAACAATCTTTTTTTGAGTGCGCAGCGGGATAAAAGTTCGCAAAGGCAAGATGCCTTTGCCGGCGGGCGAGACGCCCACCCTACCCGAGATGCGCTGCGGCTACACTTTTACCTAAACCGCCCTAGGGCGGACGGTCTCGATCCGCCCATTTGTCATCCTGAACCGCGAAGACGGTGAAGGACCTCGCATATGCAATCCACGTTTTCTGATCACGAGGGCGCGCGTCTTGTCTTAGAGAGGTCCCTCGGCGCGCTGCGCCGACTCGGGATGACAAGTCGGAGGTTTTTCGCCAGCTTCGAGGCGTGAGCCGCATTCTAGTCATTCGTGGTGGAGCGCTGGGGGATTTCATCCTCACCTTGCCGGCGATCAGGTTACTGCGTGACGCTTTTCCAAACGCTCGTTTGGAAATCATGGGCTATAAACACATCGTCGCTTTGGCGGAACTGGCCGGATACGCGGACGCCACGCGTTCAATCGAAGCGGGAGCGCTGGCCGGTTTCTTCGCCCGGGATGGAACGCTCGACCCAAAGCTAGCTGAGTACTTCGGCAGCTTCCAGCAAATCGTCAGTTACCTCTTCGATTCGGATGAGATCTTCGCGACCAACCTGCGGCGAACCGGCGTCGAACATCTGCTCGTGGCGTCGCCCAAGGTAACTGGGACGGAATCAGCGGCCCGACAGTTGGCCCGGCCGCTGGAACAGCTCGCGCTTTATTTGGAGAATCCAGCGCCGCTGATTTTGCCTAACGACGATCGGAAGAGAGAAGCGGGTCTCATCGCGCTCCATCCCGGCAGCGGCAGCGAAAGCAAGAACTGGCCGATCGAGCGATTCATTGAGGTCGCTTCCGCTCTCCTGGCGACGGACGCGGCGTGTCGACTTCTGCTTATCGGCGGCGAGGCGGATGTTGCTCGTGTCGCCCAACTGCTCGCGGCCTTGCCGAATGATCGAGTCAAACTGGCGAAGAATCTCCCATTGCCAGAACTCGCTCGCGAACTGCAAGCCTGCGCCTCTTTCCTCGGCCACGACAGCGGAGTTTCCCATCTGGCCGCCGCCGTCGGCGTGCCCAGCCTGCTTCTTTTCGGCCCGACCGATCCAGCCGTGTGGGCGCCGGAAAATGCCAATGTGCGCGTCCTGCGAGCGGCGGATCGGACCATGCCTGGCATCGAAGTTCACGAGGTGCTGGGCGCGCTGACCTTGTAGCCGGCGGACGCTCTCCCCGGCCGCACCGCGCCGTCTCCGGTCATGAGAAAACGGGGACAGCGTCCCAAGCTACAACGGTCATTAGGCCCGCGCTACGAGCTGATGCGCATCGGCATCAGCACGTAAAGAAACGGGCTTTGAATCTTGATCACTCCCGGGCTCATCTCATCGATGAGATCGAGAAAAATCTCGTCCTCAGGAAGGTTGCGCAACGGCGCCATGAGGAATTCCGGATTGAAGGCGATGGAAAACTCGCGGCCTTTGTAAGAAACCGGCAGCGATTCTTTCGCCTCGCCGACTTCCGGCGTGTTGGCGGTAATGTCGATGTTGTTCTTGGTGAAATTGAGTTTGATCGAGTTCGATTTATCGCTCGCGAGGAGGGAGACGCGCCGGAGCGAGTTGAGAAATGTCTCGCGCTCCAAGGTGACGCGTTCCTTCATTTCACCGGGAATCACCTGGCGATAATTTGGGTAATTACCTTCGATCAATTTCGAAACCAGCAGCGTGTTGTTCAGGTCGAAAGCGATCTGCCCGCTGCTTACACTCACGCGCACGTCCCCCTCGTCGGTGAGGAGACGCTGTAATTCCGTGACCGCCTTGGTCGGGACGATGATGTCGGCTTCGTGGCTGCGCGGAAATTCCAGATCGATATCGAGCATGGCCAGGCGGCGGCCGTCGGTCGCGACCAGAGTGAGCTTGTTATCCTTGAAACTGAAAAGGACGCCGTTAAGCACGTAACGCGTTTCGTCGGTCGAGATGGCGTAGGAAGTTTTCTTGAGGCCATCGCGCAGATCCTTCTGCCGGATGGTGACGACTTTGGAATCGTCGAACTTCGGGAGGGGCGGAAACTCTTCCTCCGGCAACCCGAGAATCTTGAAAAAACTCTGCCCACTGCGAATGGAGGCGGCGTTCTTACCGTCGATGTCGAATTGAATCTCGCTCGAGGGCAGCTCGCGAATGATGGTGAAGAGGCGGCGGGCAGGCAGGGTGGTGGCGCCTTCCTTGTCGATCTGCGCTTCAAAACTCCCGCGCACGCCCACGTCGAGATCGGTCGTCGTTAGGCGAACTTCCCCGCCATTCGTCTGGAGAAGGACGTTGGAAAGAATCGGCAGCGTGGTGCGCGTGCTGACCACATTTTGAACCTGTTGCAGGCATTCGAGCAGCTTTTCTTTCGTAACGCTAAATTTCATGAAGGCGGATAGGAGTCGTTAAGATGTAAGGCTTCCGTTTTTATCCGGCAACCGCAATCTCGCGACGATGCATCAACGCTGCAGCGCACTGTCGATAAACGAGATGGTCTGCCGAATCTTGTCCTGCTCCTTCATCCGCTTCTTCACCTGCTTGCAGGCGTGCAGGACAGTCCCGTGATCGCGTCCGCCGAAGGCTTCGCCGATTTCGTTGAGGGAGGCTTTCGTTAGCTCGCGAGCCAAATACATCGCGATCTGGCGCGGGAAAGCGATATTGGCCGGGCGGCGTTTGCTCGTCATATCGGCCAGGCGCACGTCGAAATGCTCGGCCACCCGTCGCTGGATCTGATCGATCGTGACGGCGCGCCGGGCTTCTTCTTGGAGAATGTCCTTGAGCAAATGCTCGATCACTTCATGGGTCAGTTCCTTGCCGCTGAGCGAAGCGAACGAGGCCACCCGCATGAGCGCGCCTTCCAAGCGACGCACGTTCGTTTTGATCCGGGTGGCGAGAAAATCGTAGACCTCGTCGCGCAACTTAATTTTCAGGGTGTGCGCTTTCTTGCGCACGATGGCCATGCGCGTCTCCACGTCGGGCGGTTGCAGCTCGGCGGTCAGACCCCATTCGAAGCGCGAGACCAAACGATGTTCGAGATTCGCAATCTCCGACGCCGGTCGATCGCTCGAGAGCACGATCTGTTTATGACCGTCGAAGAGCGTGTTGAAAGTGTGGAAAAATTCCTCCTGCGAGCGCTCTTTACCGCCCAGGAAATGGATGTCGTCGATCAGGAGTAAATCCGCCTGCCGATAGCGCTTCCGGAACTTGACCAGGTTGTTGTGCTGGATGGCGTCGATGAACTCGTTAATGAAGCGCTCGCTCGAGAGATACATGACCCGCGTGCTTTTACCCCGCGCCCCGAGGTATTGCCCGATGGCCTGCATGAGATGCGTCTTGCCTAGCCCGACGCCGCCATAAATAAAGAGCGGGTTATAAGTTTTGGCGGGCGATTGCGCGACGGCCAGGCTGGCGGCATGCGCGATCTCATTGTTAGGCCCGACCACGAACGATTCAAAAGTATTGCGGGGATTTAATCCCGGCGTTTTGTTCGCGCGACTCGCCGCGGCCGGCGAGGGGCGGAGGGCGGCGGCATCCGCGTCCGCGCCATCGGCGTCGCTCGTGCCGTCCGCCGCGCAGACAAACTTGACCGCACGCGGACCGCCGAAAGTGGTCGTGATGGATGACTGCAAAGCCGGCATGTGATTACTCTCGATCCAGAATTGATAGATGTTATTCGGGACCAAAAGCGTCACCTCATCCGAGGTCACGCTGTTCAGTCTGACGGCGGAAAACCAGCGCTTAAAAGTATCCGCGCTGACTTGTGGTTTTAGGACTGCGGAAAGCTTCGTCCACAACTGGGTACACTTCTCGTCCATGGCGACTTGTTAACAGCGTTAAATAACGCCGAAAGCGGCCCGAAAGGAAAAACTAGCGGGACTGAGGTCGCACCGCTGGATCGGGAAAAGCGGGGCGAAAAGTTCGTTAGCACGATGGAAATTTTGACGTAAAAAGGCGTTCCACGAGGGAAAAACCGATGGGGCGTCGAACCCGCAGGCAAAACTCGACCTGCGCGGGTCTGCCGAGGTGGTGGCCCAAAAATAACTGTGTCTCCAATTCATACTCGTATCTCCGTTTTTAGGCGTTTACCTTATTCACATCTTATTCACACCCGGTCTCTATCCCTCCCGGCCTGCGGGTTCAGATTAGAAATCGCGTGTCACTCTCACAAGAAAAAACCCGAATTTTATTTTGCCTTTCTTCATAAAAAAATCTTGACGCTAATTGATCTTTGGCGGGGTCATTTTCCCCTCTGGACGCGAGCCTTTGGGCTAAAAAATAAGTCGTTAGGCCAACACTCGGACCGCCCGGCGACTCCGCCATGTGAATGTCCGATTAAACGCGAAAAGGTTCGCGTGCAGCCGATTTTCCCGCAGTTTGGCGAACACCAAAATGAATTCGTTCACCCCTTTCTACGGTCGGCTGGGACGCGCGCTCGTCGCGCTCGTGGGCGCGTTGGTGATTTGCGGTGGTTGCAGCACGCTGGTGGCGCCGCCTCCGCCATTCCGGCACGTTGTGCTCGTCTGGCTGAAGCACCCCGACCGTCCCGATGATCGCGCCCAACTTGTTCGGACCGCGCGCTCCCTCCGCATGGTACGCGGCGTCGTGCGGGTCGAAACGAGCAATAACGTCGCTGACCTGCCTGCCGGGGCGGATCGCAGTTTCGATCTCGCAATCGTCATCACCTTCCGCGATCGCGCTGCCCTCGATCGGTTTGGGAAGGACGCGCGGCACCGGGCCGCGGTCGGCCGCTACCTGCGTCCGCTCGTGCGCCGGCAGGAAATTTACAACTTTGATGGTCGTTAGGCGGATGCGTTCGTGGGCGGTAGTGCTGGGGGCTGTTTTTCTGCCTCTCTTTTCGTGTGCCGCAGATGAGATTCCGCCGCCCTTTGGGTTCCGCTGGAACGATTCTCCCGCGCGAGTCGAAAAGGTTTTAAAAGGGGCCAAAGCCAGGATTGTCAGCCGGGAGAACCTGAGTGGTCAGAATGTCTGGACGGTCGAGGGGTTGGTCCATCCGGGCCTCAAGCGGACCTTGTTTTCTTTCAAAGCCGACGCGCTCTCCCAGATCGAGCTGCAATACGAATATCCAGGATGGTCCTTGGAACAGTACAACAACCGGATGGGAGAGATTCGCCGTTATTTCGATTCTAAATACGGGACCGGGCGATTGATTTCGCGGGCGCGCGACAACGATACCGACGTCATTCAGACCCTCGTTGGATATCAATGGGTGGTGGGGAAGTCGGCTCTCGAGTTGTTTTATTTCTCGGCGCAGAAAGAGCCGAACGTTTATCGCAACATCACGGTGACCTACAAAGCTCTGTAGACGCTTCGCTCTGCGAAGCGCGGGGGTAAATTGCTCGCAGATAAAGAGCGGCGAAACCCTCGCCCGCGCCTCCCGGAGGGAGGCGTCTACATCAGCGTTCCGCGTTTTCTTTCTGCAGCCGCTTCAGCCGACTGCGGAGCGCGACCTTGGTCGCGGCGCTCATCCGATCGATGAAAAGAATGCCGTTGAGATGATCGACCTCGTGTTGCAACGCCCTCGCCAGCAACCCGCTCGCTTCGATGACAAGCTCTTCGCCGTCGAGCGACAGCGCCTTCAGCCGCACCAAACCAGATCGGCGAATGTCGCCGGTGATTTCCGGAAAACTGAGGCAGCCCTCCAAGGCCGTCTCTGTTTCTTCGCCGAGTGTCAGAATCGGATTCAACAGGACCAGCGGCATGGCGGATTTCGGTTCAACCTCTTCCCCGTTCAGGCTCATCGTGCTGGCCTGGTCCTCGGCGCCGGCCACGTCGACGACGGTGATCTGCAACGCCTCGCCGATCTGCTGCGCCGCCAGTCCCACGCCGTTGGCTTCGTGCATCGTCTCGACCATATTCCCGGCTAGATCGCGCACATAGTCATCGATCACTTCGATTCGTTTACCCTTGGCGCGCAGAATCGGGTCGCCGTAACGAACGATCGGCAATTTCATTTCCCAGGCGGCTGGGTGAACGCCGGGAGGTTTTTCACCCCAGCCAGCTTCAGCGCATCCATCACTTTAATAATGATGCCGAAAGAAGCCTTCTCGTCCGCTTTCAGGACCAGCGTGCTCTTGCGGGCCGGCGGCAGATTTTCGATCGCCGATCGCAATTGATCGACCTCGATCGATTTGCCGTCGAGCTTAAGCGCGTCTTGCGCGTCCACGCTCACCACCGCGTGTTCGATCTCGGCCGGTTTGGAACTCGAGGTTTTCGATTCCGGCAAATTAATCTGCACCTCCGGCTGATCTTTCTTAAACGTGGTCGAGACGACGAAGAAGATGAGGAGAATGATCAGGATATCGACCAACGAGACAATGATGATCGAGGGGGCGCGTCGTTTCCGAACGGCAAACTTCATGAGGCCAATTGACGTTCGTTAGGTCAAGGGCGTCGGCGCGTGCATCATGCCGGGCGCCGGCACCGTGCCCGTCACGCGATGCGACGATCCTTCGGGGATGCGCCCGTAGTAACATTTGCTCAGCAATTCCACCACGAGCGTTTCCATCTCGACCGACATCACTTCCACCTTCTTCGAGAAATAGCTGAACGCGATCAGCGTCGGGACGGCGATCGAGAGGCCGAAGACGGTTGCGTTGAGTGCTTCGGAGATACCCAGCGCGATCGCTTTGGTGTCGGCGGTGTCCGTGCCCAGGCCCAGATTGGAGAAAACGTGGACCAGACCGGAGACCGCGCCGATCAAGCCTAACAATGGCGCAATGCCGGTGATGATTTCGAGCACGATCAGGCCCTTTTCCAAAATCACCATCTCGTGCCGGGCGCGAGTCTCGACTGCTTCCACATTCTCCGAGCGCGGTGCGCGCAGATGCTGCAGGGCGACGCGCGAGATCCGGGCGAGCGAGGAATCGTCCTCGCGTACGATGCGGGCGAGGCGTTCGGGATTTGCGCCCGGGGAAAGGCGCTCGATTTCGCTCTCGATCACGAGAGGCAGCACGTTGCGGCGCCGCAAGGCCATGGTGCGGAGGATAATCACGGTGAGGGCCACGATTGAACAGATGAGTAAGGGCCACATAAAGAGGCCGCCGCGCGCCAGGAAATCGATGACGGACTGCAATGGATTAGTGGCTGCGGCGAGAATGGCGGTCATCGGTTTGCGAAAATCGTAAAGGATTCCTCCATTGTAAAGCGGCCATCCGGGAAGGTGTCGTGCAGTTCATCGGGGATGGGCGGGAATTTCGACTCCTGGATCGAGCGCAAAGCGATGCCGGCCGAAGCCTCGTTGGCGGTGTTTTCAGTGATGCGCAGCTTCTGCACCGACCCGTCCGAAGTGACTTCAAACGTCACCGTGGTCGTGCCGATGTTGATCAAATCGCTTTGCGCCTTGACGAAGTAGTACCAACGCGCGCCGATCGCGTCCTCGAGTTGTTTGCGATAACGGCCGGTCGCCGTGCCGACCGCGTTGACAGCGGAACGACCGCGGTTGTTGATGCCGCCGCGGATGAGCGTCTTCTTCTGGTAGTCCTGATATCTTGAAGCAGGCGCCCTAGGCGTCTCGCTCGGCGCGGGCGTGGGTGTGGGCGGTTCGGTCGGGGTCGGAATTTCCTCTTTCTCTTCGGCCTCCGGGGGCGATGGAACCGGCGTGGGCGTCTGGGTTAAAAGCGCCAGTTGATCCGGTTCGGGGGTCGGAGTGGCCGGCGGTGGAGTAGCGGGGGGAGGTGTCTCTGCCGGGGTCGATTCTTTTTTGGGAGGAGGGGTCGCGGATGGTTTTGGCTCGGGCGCGGCGCCGTTGGCGGCGAGCGAGTCCTCGTGTTCCTCCAGATTCATGAAGGGCCGATCCTGGCCGTCCTGACCCGGAAGCTGGCTGTCGGTCGTGGCGGCTTGTTCGGCGGCGGCGATTGAGTTCTCGTTAGCCTCAAAGGTCTTTTCCTTCGGGGCCTCGGCCGATTTGCGGGACTCGTCGACCGTCGTGGTCGGCGCATTTTTCGGGACCGTGGGCGGCGGAGTGGATTCAGCCACTTGCATAATGGTGAGCTGCGGCGCTTGCGGTTCCTCGACTGCAAGCGGCGGCTCGCTCCGGCTGAACGCGGCCAGCGAAAGTCCAATGAGCAGGTGCAGGACGATGGAGGCGAGCACCGCCCACCATAGTTTGCGCCGATTTCGTTTTGGGTCCGTCATGGGCAACGCCGTCTCTCAGGAAGTCTCGCGACTAACGAAAGCGCGAAAGGAGAGGGTGGCGAATTCTTTAGCGCGAAAATTATCTCAGCTCCCGCGTGGTGACAACCGCCTGGGGATGGTCTTGCGGGCGTGGTGGAAAAGATACTGTTGTGCGTAACCCCCGTGCTCGCCGAAATGTGTCGCCGCGAAATCGCGCAGTTGCCCCGCCTTCAGCTTCCGCCGGCGCGGGAAATACTTCTGCATGAGCGCGCGCTCGATCCAGACGTCGATGGGAAAGGCGCGCAGCCGTTCATAGGCGAAGAGCATCACGCAATTAGCCACCTTTGCGCCGACACCGGGCAAGGCGCAAAGCGCAGCGCGCAATTCGTCGTCGGGCAAATCAGCGAGTGCTTCGAGGTTGACCTCGCCGCCCGCCACAAGCCGCGCGGTTGCGAGGAGATTTTTGGCCCGATAACCGAGGGCACAATCGCGCAGATCGCCCTCGTTCAGTCTCGCCAGCCGTTCCGCGCCCGGATATGTATGCACGATAAAATTCTCGATTGACCGCACGTCGCCAAAACGCCGCCGCAGGGTGTGCGAGATTTGGCGGATGTGCGCCACCTGTTTCATGGAGGAAGTGATAAAGGTGGCGAGACATTCCCAGCGCGGCTGCCGCATGATGCGCAACCCGCGACAGAAATCGCTCGCCTCGCGCATCGGCGCATCATCCGGGAGAGAGGCGCAAATTTCCGCCAGCGGATGGTCCAGAGAAAAATAGCGCGCCACGATCTCGGGTAGGGTGGGCGTCCCGCCCGCCGGCGAAGGCATCTTGCCTTCGCGAACTTTTAAAACATCGCCGCTCTGCTCCACCAAAACCGCCCGCTCCCCAATCGTTCCGACAAAGCCCGCGCCTAACGATTCCCAGTGGAACGTCTGCCCCGAGTCGAGCGTCAGCGCGAGATTGAAATCGACCGCCGCGACCGCGAGTGAATTCATCGGCCACAGCTTAACACAGACGAAACGCAGATAAGATCATGGAAGAGTCCGACGCTTCTCGGAAAAATCTGTGTTTCATCTGTGTCTATCTGTGGCTATTAACCCCGCGTGGATGCGCGCCTGTTGATCGATTCCGGAGTCCTCTTCCTCTACTTCTTCGTGATCATCTTCATTGGCCTCTACATGGGCCGCAAGGAAGACAGCCTGGAAGACTTCGCACTTGGCGGCCGCAAGATTCCTTGGTGGGCGGTGCTTGCTTCGATCATCGCGGCGGAAACCAGCGCGGGCACTTTCTTCGGCACACCAGGCGAGGGCTTTGCGCTCCGCAATTACACTTATCTCCAGCTCGCCATCGGCACCATCATCGCCCGCATTCTCGTCAGCTACATCTTCATCAAGCCCTACTACGACTACAAAGTCTTCTCGATTTACGAATACCTGACCGCTCGCTTCGGCACGCGCACCAAGAATGCCGCTTCCGCCGTTTTCATGATCACCCGCCTGCTCGCTTCCGGTGCCCGGCTCTACGTCGGCGCTATCGCCCTGGCCTTGGCCTACGAGATGATCAGCGGCGTCCGGCCCAACGCCACCCAGACCCTTTGGATTTACGTTCTGTCTACCGTGGCCATAGTTATTCTGACCGCGATTTACACGACGCTTGGTGGAATCAAGGCCGTCATCTGGACCGACTTCATCCAGGCCTCGATCATGTTTGGCAGCGCGCTCGTCGCGGTCGGGCTGCTCTACTTTTCCATCCCCGGCGGCTGGAGCGAAATCAGCGCTCGCACGGGCGGTTTTCATTGGAACGACGTCTTTACAACCGGTTTCGACCCAGCGAAACACGGCTGGCAAAAGATCGTCGCCATGTTCGGGGTCGAATACACCATCTTTGCCGGGCTCTTCGGCGCGACCTTCATTACCTTGGGCACGCACGGCACCGATCAGGACATGGTGCAGCGGATGTTGACCGCGCCCGACATTCGGCGGAGCCGCCGTTCGCTCATCCTTTCTGGGCTGGCCGATATCCCGATCGCCTTCACCTTCCTGACCATCGGGCTGCTCCTCTGGGTTTACTACCAGGTGCACCCCGACCCCACCCTCTCGAAAACCCCTAACGAGACCTTTTGCCATTACATTCTCTACCAAATGCCAGTCGGACTGCGCGGCCTGCTCATCGCCGGCATCTTCGCGACCACGATGGGCTCGCTGAGCACGGCGCTCAACGCGCTCGCGACCAGTTTTACCCGCGACTGGTATCAGCCTTACCTCAATCCCGGCGCGTCCGAGCGGCAAAGCCTGCGCGCCGTTCGTTGGGCCACGGTCGGCTTTGCCATCCTCATGATCGTGGTCGCCTCGGCCACCTCCTATTGCGTTATCGTTTTGCCCAACGTCCGCATCATCCCGATCGCGCTCGGGATCTTCGGTTACACCTACGGCTCGCTCCTCGGCATTTTTTTCTGCGGCATGCTCACGAAAACGCGCGGTTCCGATTGGGTCAATCCGCTCGCCATGATCTGCGGTTTCCTCTTTGTCGCGCTGATCAGCAACCTGCCTAACGACATCGCGCGCATCTTCGGCGCCAAGCTCTTCACGCCGCCCACCTGGTTCCCGATCATGGAATTTCCCTGGTGGATCTGCTTCGGAACGATCGTTACCTTCGTGGTAGCGGTCCTCTTCCGGACGAGCGAAGCGCAGCTGGCGGTCAACCGCCACGGCGCGGCTGCTTCTACTCGTTAGTCCGGAGCGGGTATTGCTTCCATCCCAGTGGACGCCGCGTCTCAATTCCGCAACCTGCTAACGAGCTCCGAGCCGATCCTCGCGCTCGCGCCGATGCAGGACGTCACGGACTTGCCCTTCATGCGCCTGATCAGCGGCTACGGCAACGCCGACGTCTATTTCACCGAATATTTCCGCGTTCTGCCCGATTCCCGGCTCGATCGCGACATCCTCTCCTCCATTACGGAGAACCCGACCGGCCGTCCCGTCATCGCGCAGATGATCGGCAACGACATCGCCGCGCTCATCCGCACCGCACGCGAACTCCAGCAACATCCCGTCGCCGCGATCGACCTTAATCTCGGCTGTCCCGTTCCGGTCGTGTATCGCAAATGCGCCGGCGGCGGTCTCCTCCGCGACCCTGATCGCATGGACCAAATTCTCGGCGCTCTGCGCGCTGCGATCGACATCCCGTTCACCGTCAAGACGCGGATCGGCTTCGAAGACGCCGGGAACTTCGACAGCGAGCTACTCCCCATCTTTGCCCGCCATTCCCTCGACCTCCTCACCATCCACGCTCGCACCGTGAAAGAGATGTATCGAAGCGCGCCGCGTTACGATTTCATCACGCGCGCCGTTTCCGCAATGTCCTGCCCCGTGCTCGCGAATGGCAACATCTATTCCGCCGACAAAGCCGACGAAGTCCTCGCTCTCACGAAGGCGCGCGGACTCATGATCGGCCGCGGCGTCATCCGCAATCCCTGGCTCTTCCGCCAGATCCGCGAGCAACGCAGCGGCCTCCCGATCTTTCAACCGACAGGCCGCGACCTCCTCGCTTACATCCACGCTCTCTACGAAGCGGTCAGCACGCCGGAGATCCGTGAGATCTCGCAGGTCCACCACATGAAGAAATACCTCAACTTCATCGGCCTCGGCGTGGAGCCGACCGGCGAGTTTCTCCACCGCATCCGCCGCACCACCACGCGTGCCGACCTCTTCGCGCACTGCCGCGAGTTCCTCGATCACGACGACCCGATGTCGCTGGAGCCCTTCGCGGTTCCGTTAAAATCGACGGACGTGATGGCGGGAGCGACGCGGTGAAGTGATGGCTATCAGCTGCTGCTCGATGAAGCCATGCAGTAATGACCGACAAATTTGGAAACCAGAAAATGGAGAAGGGGCAAGTGCAGTGAAAACCCCGTAGTAGTCTGAGAATTACAAACGAGGAAGGTAGGCGGCGACGGGTGCGAAGCGACAGCCAGGCTTTCAAAGCAGGAACAGCGGTAAGTCTTTGATCTCGTTTGCGCGATGATTGACTTCGCTGTGTCATCATTACATGATGACGAATGCGAACGATTGTCGATCTGCCTGCAACGCAAATCAAGGCGCTCGATTCCTATCGAAAGCGCGAAGGCATCTCCCGGGCGGAAGCCGTCCGGCGCGCGGTCGAAGCGTTTATTCCCACCCGTGGCAAGGGGCGCGCCGATTTCGCGGCTC
Organism: Chthoniobacterales bacterium; assembly: GCA_965218705.1. Classification (GTDB taxonomy): domain Bacteria; phylum Verrucomicrobiota; class Verrucomicrobiia; order Chthoniobacterales; family UBA10450; genus Palsa-1392. The sequence goes on along the minus strand of OZ244652.1, from coordinate 3,669,684 downwards.
ATCCGGCCTTTGGCAGCAGCCAACGTTTCCGCAAGGAGGATAGCGTGAAGACCGTCAGTCGCCTGCGCGAAGAGTGGCGATGATCGCCTGCATCGATTCCGATATTCTGATCGATTACTTCGATGGCATCCCCGCTTCTGCCGAGGAGATGGGTCGCTACGATCATCTTCTCGTGAGTCGCATCAGTTGGATGGAAGTCCTGGTCGGAGCGCGCACTCCCGAGCTGCGCAAACTACGCGAAAACTTTCTCCGGCACTTCCGAATCATCGAGTTGGACGCCGCCGTCGCGCGGCGCGCGATCGCGCTGCGGCAGGAACATCGGATCCGGTTGCCTGACGCGATCGTTTGGGCTTCGGCACTCGCTCATCGCGCTCTCCTGATCACGCGGAACAGCAAACACTTTCCACGCGATCACCCTGGCGTGCGTGTGCCATACGCGCTCTGACCCCCGAGACCGCGGGTCAATTACAGGAAGAAGTATCTCAACTTCATCGGCCTCGGCGTGGAACCGACTGGCTTGGGAGCATAGGCTTGAGCGCTGGATTCGGAGCCTCGGCGCCGGCATTACCGGATCATCTCCACGGTCGAAGATACTGTCTGATCGGGCGATTGAGCGCGTTCGCGATCTCGCGAAGCCGATCGCTCAAGGAATCAGCGATCTTACCGAAGAAACCGAATGGTCATCGGGTAGCGGTAGAACTTCCCCTCGCTGGCCTGGATGGCGGCGATGATGGAGAAGACGGCGTTCAGAACCCAAAGAACGACCAGGAAGGCAAAGCCGATCAGGATGAGGCAGAAGACCACCGCAATGGCGTTGTAGATGAGCATCGAGATTTGGAAGTTGAGGGCTTCTTTGCCGTGCGCATCGATCTCGGGCGAGTCACCGCGCTTGACCAGCCACACGATAAGCGGCCCGAAGATGTGACCGGGAAAATGCAGGAAAACGCCGAGCAACGCGCTGGCGTGACACAACGCGGTCCAGGTGCGCACGTTGGTGAGCGGGGCGGCGGGGAGCGGTGGCGGTGTCGGATAGGTCGTTTCCATGGCTTCTATTCTAATAGATGCAGCGGCCCCGTGCTTTGGATTCAAAAAATCGATGGGCTTCGCCGGCGTTCTGCATGGAGCTCGGCAGGTGGATCGCCGGCCCTACAATTTGTTCTGCTCGGCGGGTGTGATGTGGAGGTCGCGGAGCTGGCGCGGATCGACCTCGCTCGGGGATTGCGACATGAGGTCCTGCCCGCGGTTGGTCTTGGGGAAGGCGATCACGTCGCGGATGGAATCGGTCCCGCAGACGAGCATCACGAGGCGGTCGAGCCCGAGGGCAATCCCGCCGTGGGGAGGAGCACCGAGGCGGAACGCTTTCAAGAGATGGCCGAACTGGCGCTCGGTTTCTTCACTCGTTAGGCCAAGGACGCCGAACATCTTCGCCTGCAGGTCGCGTTCGTGAATTCGGATGCTGCCGCCGCCGATCTCGACGCCGTTCAGGACGACGTCGTAAGCGTCGGCGCGCACGTCGGCGTAGCGGCCTTCTTCCAAGAGCGGGACATCCTCGGCCTTCGGGCGGGTGAAGGGATGGTGCACCGCGCTCCATTTGCCGCTCGCGGGGTCGAGCTGGAGGAGCGGGAAGTCGGTCACCCAATGGAAATCGAGTTCGTCAGTGTTCGTTAGGCCCTGGATCTCGGCGATCCGAAGGCGGAGCCGGCCGAGCACTTCGCAAGCGACGTTCCAAGTGTCGGCCGCAAAGAGGATGAGATCGCCTTCTTCGATCTGAAGCGCGCTTTGCAGACCGGCTTTCTCGGGGTCGGAAAGAAACTTCGCGATAGCGGATTTCCATTCGCCGCCCTCGACCTTGATCGAGGCGAGGCCTTTGGCGCCGAACTTTTTCGCGAGCGCTTCCAGCTCATTCATTTGCCCGGTCGTGATGCCGGCAAAACCCTTGGCGTTGATCGCCTTGATCACACCACCGCGTTCCACCGCGCCGCGAAATACGTTGAAAGCGCTCTCGCGGAAGCGGTCGGTCAGATCGACGAGCTGAAGGCCGAAACGCCGGTCGGGCTTGTCGCTCCCGAAGGTGTTCATCGCTTCCTGGTAGCTGAGGAGCGGGAAGGGGATCGGAAGGTCGATGCCGTGCGTCGCCTTGAAGACGGCGGCGAGCATCCCCTCGGTCAACGCGTAAATGTCCTGCGGCCTAACGAACGAAGCTTCGATGTCGATCTGGGTGAATTCGAGCTGGCGATCGGCCCGCAGATCTTCGTCTCGGAAACATTTCGCGATTTGGAAATATTTCTCGATGCCGCCGACCATAAGGAGCTGCTTGTATTGCTGCGGCGCCTGCGGGAGGGCGTAGAACTTGCCCGGCCAGAGCCGGCTCGGGACCAGAAAATCGCGCGCGCCTTCCGGAGTGCTTTTGGAAAGGATAGGCGTTTCGATTTCGAGAAACCCCTGGGCGTCGAGGAAATCGCGGGCCGCCTTGGTGACGCGATGGCGGAGCCGCAGGTTGCGCGCGAGGTTCGGGCGGCGGAGATCAAAATAGCGATAGGTGAGCTGGAGATCTTCGTCCTTCACTTCGCCATCGATCGGGAAGGGCGGGACTTCGGAGCGGTTCAGGATTTCGAGCTGCTCGACCACAACTTCGATCTGGCCGGTGGCGAGGTCGGCATTGGCTTGACCCGTTAGGCGGGGAGCCACTTTGCCGGTGACCTGGATGACGTCTTCATGCCGCAGAGTGTGGGCTTGTTTCGCCATCTCGGCGTGATCTTCGGGACGAAAGACGACCTGAGTGAGGCCTTCGCGATCGCGCAGATCGATGAAGATAACGCCGCCGAGATCGCGCCGGGAATCTACCCAGCCGGCGAGCGAAACTGGCTCGCCGATGTTGGCGGCGCGGAGGGCGTTACAATGGTGCGTGCGATACATGTGGCGAGCCGTCAGTTTGGGCGATGGGGGGAAACGCGCAAGTTGGTTGTGCGGGGAGGTGGCGCTACGCGCCGCGGCATTTGGGCAGGCTGCCAAACGCTTACGGTCTGGCCGCCCGTGCTCGCCGAAGCTCCGCGAAACGCGCCGCGAGTCGATCGAGAATCTTGTCGTTGGGGATCAATGATTCTTCGCGAGTGGCCAAGGTTTTCTCTTTCACCGACGGCCATTCATCGCCGTAGAGCAGGGTCACTTTTGCGCCGAGCGCTTCGGCGGTTTGGAATTGCTTGCCCACCTTGGCGGGAGCGAGGGGATAATCGACCCGCCAGCCGGCATCGCGCAGTTTTTGCAGATGGGCGAGGGCGTTCGCTCGCCGCTCTTCCTTCGCGATGATGAGATAAAGATCGAGCTCGTTAGTCTGCCTAACGGCTTCGGCCATCCGTTCCCGCGTGGCCGGAACTTCGGCGATCAATTCGCCAAGCACGACGTCGCCCATGGCGAAACCGACGGCCGGCAGGGAGGCGGCGCCATCGCTGAGCTGGTGGATGAGATTGTCATAGCGGCCGCCCCCGGCAAGCGCGCGAAATTTGCCGGAGCGATCGAAGACTTCAAAGACGACGCCGGTGTAATAGGCCAGGCCGCGCACGATCGAAAGATCGACTTTGACGTAGTCGGCCAGGCCACGCTGACCCAGCTCGCGCGCAATGCCGTCGAGTTTCTCGCTCTGGCCGCCGCCCTCGAGAACTTTGAAGACGGGGCCGGCCAGGGCGCCGAGTCGTTCGTTAGTCTTCTCCCGAGTTTCGCGCTCACTCTTGTCGATCACCAGAAGGAGCTCACTCCAACGCTCGTTAGGCACATCATGGCGTTGCAGTAGTTCGATCCAGAATGCGCGATCGCTCAGGCGAACGACGAAGTCGTTAGGGCCAAAGCCGAAACTGCGCAGTAAATCGATGGCGAGCGCCACGACTTCGACCTCCGCAGCCGGCGAAGCGTCGCCGATCAGGTCGCAGTTGAGCTGGTAATGTTCGCGCAACCGGCCCCGCTGTTGCTTCTCGTAGCGGAAACATTGTGGTATCGAAAACCACTTAAGCGGCTTGCGAAACTCGCGTTCGTGCGCCGCCACCACCCGAGCCAGGGAAGGCGTCAGCTCAGGCCGCATCGCCACTGCGCGCTCGCCTTTGTCGGTAAAATTGAAGAGCTGACCGACGATTTCCGCGCCGCTTTTTTTGGTGTAGAGCTCGGTCGGTTCCAGGAGGGGCGCGTCCCATTCGACAAAGCCATAGCGGCGGCAAACGTCGCGCCAGGTGGCGAAGATGGCATTGCGCCGGGCGCAGTCATCCGGCAGGAAATCGCGAAAACCAGGCAACGGCTGCATCTAGAGTGAAAAAAGATCAAGCCTAACGACGCGGCTGCGGCCCGGAGCTTGCTCCGAGAGGACGAAGGATTGAATAAACGACTGACTGGACCGGTCGGAGTAACGCACGACGGAGAACATCTGTTCAACCAAAGCAAAGGACAAATTATGAAACCAAATACACTGACTAAAATGTTAGCTGCCGGAGCCGCTTGCGCACTCGCGCTGGGCACCGCTTTCGCGCAGGAAACCAGCACCACCACCAGCGTGACGGCGGGGAGCACGGGTGCTTCCACCACCACGAGCACGAGCTCGATGGATGGCACGGGTACCATCACCACTTACACGCCGGACTCGGACTACATCATGTTCCGCTCGGAAGCGAGCGCCGAGCCGACGAAGTATTATTACAGCAAGAGCACCACGGTGGTCGATCCGGAAGGTAAGACTGTCGAGATGTCGATGCTCAAGCCCGACATGCCCGTCCACTACACCTACGTCAAAGAAGGCGATCGCATGGTGATCTCGAAGATCACCCTCGAAAAGCCGATCACTTACTACGAGAAGAAAGAGACGACCACGACGACGACGACCACGAATCCCTAACGATTCGAAGTCGATCGATTGATCGATAGTTTTTGAAGCGCCCGCGGACCGTGTGTCCGCGGGCGTTTTGTCTGTCGTGATAGCTCATCGGATAGCGTCCCCGGCTACAGTCATGCGACCGCGGGACAATTGGGAGGGCGAGACTCTGTCGAGCCGGGGGACAGACTGCTTTCGCTAGCCGCGTTCGCTCCCCGGCTCGACAGAGTCTCGCCCTCCCAATGTAGGAACGTTCTTAGTCGCCGTAGCCGTTAGGGAATTTTTGGTGCCAACGCCAGGCGCTCTCGATAATCGCGCGCAGGTTCTCGAATTTTGGCTCCCAACCAAGCTCGCGTTTGATCTTCTCGGAAGCTGCGATTAATCGCGGTGGGTCGCCCGGTCTCCGCGCCTTTTCAACGACTGGGATGTCCTTCCCGGTCACCTCGCGGCAGACATCGATGACTTTCCGCACACTCGAGCCTCCGCCGGTGCCCAGATTGTAGAAGGCGCTCTCACGGGCGCCTAACGCCAGGATGTGGGCGCGGGACAAGTCGAGGATGTGGATGTAGTCCCGAATGCAGGTTCCATCGGGCGTTTCATAATCGATCCCGTAGATCTCGACCTGCGGTTTTTGACCAAGCGCGACTTTCAGCACGTTGGGAATCAAATGCGTCTCGACGCGGTGATCTTCCCCGAATTTTTCCGTCGCGCCGGCGGCGTTGAAATAACGCAAGGCAACAAATTTCAGGCCGTGAATTTCGTCGTACCACTTGAGGATTTTTTCGAACATGAGCTTCGATTCGCCGTAGGGATTGATGGGCCGCTGCGGCAGCGTTTCGTCGAGCGGGATCCGATCGGGCGGACCGAAGGTGGCGCAGGTGGATGAGAAGACGAGGCGCTTCACGCCAGTGGCGAGCATGGCGTCGAGCAGGTTTAGCCCGGAGGCGACATTGTTGCGGAAATATTTGGAGGGATTTTGCATCGACTCGCCGACCAGGGCGTTGGCCGCGAAGTGCATGACTGCCTCAGGCTTTGTCTCCTGCAACGCGTGCTCGATCTCCTCTCGCCGGGCTAGGTCGCCCCCAAGGAAGGCCGCCCTTTCATCGATCGCTCGGCGATGGCCCTCGGTCAGGTTATCGAAAACCACGACCTCGTGGCCTCCATCGAGCAGCAGCTCGACGCAGATGCTTCCGATGTAGCCCGCCCCGCCCACGACAAAAATCTTCATCCGCGGAAGGTGCGGCGGGCCTTTGCTCTGTCAAAGGAAAGTCGGCTAGAAGGGCTTGGTGATGCGGGTGTTCTGGGTCAGGGAGATGATCATGGCGCGGACGCGCGAGTTTTTCTTGCGTGGGGCGAGGACTTGGAGGCTCTTCGCTTTCGATCCCCATTCCAGAACGTCGATATCGACTGAGCGCGCGCCCCACTTGCGCATGGCCAGGCGATTCGTTTTGTAAAGGTCGATCGTGCCAGTGCCAATGAGGGCGCCACCGTAGTCGTCGATCTGGAAAATCTCGTCGGTTCCGACGATGCGGAATTTTGTTCCGAGCGGCCAGCGCGACCAATCCGCGGCGGCGCTTTTGACGTTTTGGCCGAAAAGACGCGTGCCGATGGCGTTGCGTCGACCGCCAGGCTCGGTGTGGGTGTAGGCAGTCGTCCGCACCTTTTTGATGCGCTGCGTCGGGCTGCTCTTTATGACGGTTGCCGGTTGGCTCGCGCAACTGACGCAAAAGAGAGCCAGCGCGCCTGCGAGTGTAAGTCTCAGTGGCGTCGTCATTTGGCTAGGGCTCGATTGCTTAACGGTTGAAGACGGGACTGGCAAGACATAATTTTGCGCCCCAACCATGCCCATCACCGCAGCTGGCCAGGTCGCCGTCGCTCCAAACATCCTTCTGGATGGGCGGCTGGCGCTCTTTCATGAAGAAGAGCGCTGGCTGGCGGTGGCGGATTTGCACTTTGGCTACGAACTCTCGCAACGTGCCGCGGGACGGCTCATGCCGCTCTGGGGCATGACCTCGATCGAAGAGCGGCTTTGGGAACTCCTGGGCGATTACGGACCACGCAGGTTGATCATGGTGGGCGACCTCGTGCATGACAAAGCGTCTTCGAGCGCGGCCCGCGAATTGATCCAACGGCTGAGGGAGCATTGCGAGGTCGTGGTCCTGGCCGGAAACCACGATCGCCATGTCCGACGCGTGATCGATTTTCTGCCTCGGTGGGAGACCCCGGAGTTCGTTTTCCAGCACGGTGATTGCGAGACCGGCGAGAGCGATCGCATTTGCATTATCGGCCATCATCATCCCGCGGCGACAATCCGGGACGGCGCCGGTTTACGACTCAAGTTCCCGGCTTTTGTGCAGCAGGAGCGCTGCTGGATTTTGCCTGCGTTTTCCCCGTGGGCCGGCGGCGTGACCTGGGCGGAGGACGGACAAAGCCGCATCTGGCTGTGCTCCCCGCAGCGGGTCATGCAGCTGTAAACGTTGGAAAGCCCGGCCGTTGCTTCGCATCCGTTACGGCGCTCTGCGAAACGCGGGTGTGAGGGTAGCCGCAGGGGTTTGCTCCTCGCCTCCGCTGTGGACGCTTGCGCTCCGCGAAGCGAGGAAGCCGGTTTTGCCGCGGCGGGAGGTGCTGCGTCTCCCAGTGGGAGGCGTCGACAGAGTTACAGCTCGGTCGTGCAGTGCGGGCAGCGTGTCGCCTTCATCGGGATGGTCATGGCGCAGGCCGGACAATCCTTCGACGTTGCCTCGGTCTCTGGAGCCGGGCGTTTTAACTTGTTCATCGCTCGCACCACCAAAAAGATGCAGAACGCCACGATGATGAAATTGATCAGCACCGTGATGAAGTTCCCGTAATTGAGCGTGATCGCCTTGGCCGTCGCGGCCGCTGCCGGGGTGGCGAAGTCCGTCGCCCCATTGGCGCCAGCTTTTAAGACAATGAATTTATTGGAAAAATCCAGCCCGCCCGTGATCAATCCCAGCGGTGGCATGAGGAGATCCTTGACCAGCGAAGTCACAATGCTCCCAAAGGCCGCCCCGATAATCACACCGACCGCCAGATCGATGGCGTTTCCCTTCACCGCGAACTCTTTGAATTCCTTCCACATAATCTCCGGTCTTCAGTTAGCGACAATGTTGACCAACTTTTTGGGGATGACGACCACTTTGCGAACGGTGAGGCCGGCGCTGAATTCCTGGACTCGGATGTTCGCGAGGGCGATCGCTTCCAACTCCTGCGTGGTCGCCTCGATCGACACGGTGACGCGGTCACGCACTTTACCGTTCACTTGCAGGGGAATCTCCACCTCGCTCTCGACCAGAAATTCCTCCTGAAACTCTGGCCACGACTGCGCGGTGATCTCGGGAAGGCTGACCGGGAACCGGCTGCCTAACGTTTCCCAGAGCTCCGAGCTGAGGTGAGGAGCGAAAGGATTAAGCAGCACGAGCAAGGTGCGCAAGGCCGAGATCGGGACGGCCTCAACGGTGGTGAAGGCGTTCACGAAGATCATCATCTGGGCGATGGCGGTGTTGAACGAGAGCGCTTCGATGTCTTCGCTGACCTTCTTGATGGTGGCGTGGATCACCTTGAGCTGCGCGCGAGTCGGCTCAACTTCCTGCACGGACTCCGACAGCACCCATTCCCCAGCCTGGTTTTCCTCCATGGCCAGCCGCCAGACGCGGGCCAGGAAGCGCAAAACACCTTCCACGCCGGTCATGCTCCAGGGTTTCATCTGCTCCAAAGGGCCCATGAACATCTCGTAGCAGCGGAAGGCATCGGCGCCGTATTCAGCGATCACGTCGAGGGGGTCGATCACATTGCCCCAGCGCTTCGACATTTTGCGGCCGTCTTCCCCGAGGATCATGCCTTGGTTGACCAGCCGCTGGAACGGTTCCGCGGTCGAAAGATGTCCCAGGTCGAAGAGCACCTTGTGCCAGAACCGGGCGTAAAGAAGGTGGAGCACGGCGTGCTCAGTGCCGCCGACGTAAAGGTCCACGTTCATCCAGTACTTCTCTGCTTCCTCGCCGATGAAACGTCCGCCATTTCCCGGGTCGCAGTAGCGCAGATAATACCAACAGGAACCCGCCCATTGCGGCATGGTGTTCAGCTCGCGTGTGGCGGTTTCTGAGAATCGGACCCATTCTTTCGCCCGAGCCAGCGGCGGTTCGCCGGACCCGGTGGGTTTGAAATCATCCAGCGGCGGCGGGACCAGCGGCAGCTCCGACTCGGCAATCGCCTCGTGTTTTCCTTCTCGCCAGATGATCGGGAAAGGCTCGCCCCAATAACGTTGGCGCGAGAAAAGCCAATCACGCAGTTTGTAGTTGATCGCACGACGGCCGAGCCCGCGCTCTGCCAGCCAAGCGGTGATGCGCGTCTTCGCCTCTGCGGTCGGAAGGCCATCGATGAGCGGGGAATTGATCGCAACCCCCTCCCCGGTGAAGGCATCGGCGCGCCTCCCGGGTAGGGTGGGCGTCCCGCCCGCCGGCTCGGGCAGCTTGCCCGAGCGAACTTTATCCCCCGCAGCCGAAGCGGAAGTTCGCGAAGGCAGGATGCCTTCGCCGGCGGGCGAGAGGCCCCCCCTACCCGGGAGAGGCGCGACCACTACCTTGATCGCCAGTCCAAACTTTTGCGCGAATTCAAGATCCCGCTCGTCGTGGGCCGGCACGGCCATGATCGCGCCGGTGCCGTAACCCATCAGCACGTAGTCGGCGATCCAGATCGGGATCCGCTCTTCATTGGCCGGGTTAATCGCGTAAGCACCGGTGAAGACACCGGTTTTATCTTTCGCGAGATCGGTTCGTTCGAGATCGCTCTTGGCCGAGACGGCGGCTTTGTAGGCGGCGACCGCCGGTTGTTGTTCGGGAGTCGTTAGTCTGTCAACCAGCGGATTCTCCGGCGCGAGAACCATATAAGTGGCGCCGTAAAGCGTGTCGGGCCGCGTCGTGAACACAGAGATGATCTCCTCACGATCGGCGACCGCAAACCGCACTTCCGCCCCTTCGCTTTTTCCGATCCAATTCTTCTGCAGCAACTTGATTCCTTCCGGCCAGGCGAGTGGCTCCAGCTCGTCGATCAAGCGCTCGGCAAAAGCAGTAATGCGCAGCATCCATTGCCGCATCGGCCGCCTCACGACCGGGAAACCGCCCACCTCGCTCTTGCCGTCGATGACTTCTTCATTGGCCAAAACCGTGCCGAGCTCCGGGCACCAGTTGACCGGCACTTCGGCCACGTAAGCCAGCCGCACGCTGTCGGGATCGTCCCCCTTGTAGGTGGAGATCGGCTCCGCCCGTTGCGTCTCTGGGTTACACCAACTGTGGTAAATCTGGAGGAAGATCCATTGCGTCCATCGAAAGAAATCAGGCTCGGCGGTGCTGATCTCGCGCTTCCAATCGTAGGAAAACCCAACCCGTTGTAGCTGCTTCTTGAAGTGAGCAATATTCTGCCGGGTGGTGATCTCGGGATGCTGGCCGGTACGAATGGCGTATTGCTCCGCCGGCAAGCCAAAGGAATCCCAGCCCATCGGGTGGAGGACGTTAAAGCCGCGGAAGCGCTTGTAGCGAGCCAGGATATCGGTCGCGGTATAACCCTCCGGATGACCCACATGTAGTCCCGAGCCGCTGGGGTAGGGGAACATATCGAGCACGTAGTATTTGGGCTGCGCTGGGTCGAAGCCGGGCTCGCCCGGATTGAGGGCGCGAAAGGTTTGACCTTCCTCCCAATGGGCCTGCCATTTCGGCTCAATTTGATCGAAGGGATACGGTTTACGGCGTTCGCTCATGCAGGAACAACGAGGAACACAGGAACGCCGGAAAGAAACAGAAAAATTCAGAGCGTAATGAAATCCCCGCAGCCGACTGGCGCGCCCGCTGCCCGCACTAGATCATACAATGCGCGGTGAGGTAAACGTGGGTGGAGCATTAGCGGAACGAACCGCCTCTGCCGGAGGCCTCCAGCATGGAGAGCGGCAGAAGACATGAACGCGTTAGACGTGAGTGCAAAAGGCGGCACTTTGCCTCACCGCCCATTGTATGATTTCTCGTGCAAGCAGCGGACGTGACAGCCGGCGGAGCGGGGCTTCTTTAGGGTCTTCTTGCCCAAGGGGGTGGCCGCGCTGCCGTTTGTTTGGCCGCAGCGCAGCTGCCGCTCACTTTTTCTTCTCCCAGCTCTAAGGCGTGATCGCCGACTTTGGCGATGACGCGGCGCGCTTTGGTCTTATTCGATACGAGTTTCTATGAAAACGGGGGCATCACTTTGGATCCGTCGAAACTTATCTCGTTGCAGCTGCAGAACCGTTGCCCGCCTAACCGATCCTTTAAGTTCGGCCCAACTCTTGGGAGACACTTCATCCCAAATTTCTATGTACTTCTTTCCATCGAGACGCCATCGGCCTTTGACGGCAAAATCCTGTGGAGGTTGTCCTAACGTCTGAACGAGTTTCCCTTCCTTTTCGAACGTTCCGTCGGCTTTCCGCTGAATTGTCCAGGAGCCATATTCGATTTCACATTTCCAGCGGCCGACAAGTAACTTGTCGGCCTCCGAAGAGGCTGGGGCAACGGAAGACGCTGCGCCAAGATGGAAGCACAGCAGTATTGAGAGGAAAGCAAGCTCTCGGCTCAAAATGGGAACAGTGTTCATTCGCCGTACTTCTGCCGAACGACCGGTTCCGCACGTCGAACTTCACGTCCATCGAGGGTTTGTTTTCCATCAATGAAAATAATTTTGGTGCCGCCAGTGTTGACGTTGTCGTTCATCAATTTGGTGACTCGGTCGACTGCCGGTGCGCACGCAGTTACACATGCAGTTGAATCGGGTTGCCCATCCGAACTCTTGTTGTGCACACGCACAGTTCCTTCAGCTTTGTACTCTGGACCCGCTCTTCCTGGAGCGTAATTGGCCTTGGTCGAATCGGCGTACTGCTTGGCTGTTATCGAAGGTTGACCGTTCGGAAATGAATCTCCTGGTTGCGCGTTCTGTTTTGGCAGAAGGGAATACGTTCCGCTTCGCGGTCCGCGTGTTTGCCCGCTATCCAATCGAATAAATCCGTTCTCGTTCGCTCGGAACGACGCTACCGTCTTTCCGTTTTCGAAGATTACGGACGGGTTATTTAGAGAAGCCCGACCATCCTCTCTATAAATCACCACTTCGCCTTCCAGCCCCATCGGGTCAGTTTTGTCGAGTGGATCATTGGAGACATAGCGATAAAGATTGTAATCGCCGGCTTCGAAGCCCTTTGGATCCTCGCTCATGAAGCGACCGATCTTCGGATTGTAGGCCCGGGCCCTGTATTCGTAGAAGCCGAGCGTCGGGTTCCATTCCCGGCCCGTGAAGAGGAAGCGGTTATCGATTGGGCCAGCCGCTCCCGGCGTGATGGCCGGCAGGCCAAAAGCATCGTAGCGATATGATGCCAGGACCTCGGTCGTGCCATTGGTCACGACACTGATGTTGCCGTTGCGATCGGGAAAATAAAACCAGCCCGCTCCATTGATCCCGCGCGAGATCAGCTCATCCACCCCGCGCCCATACAGCAGCCCACTGTGGTTGTCGCCATTCTCATCATACTCCATGATCCAATGTTCCCCCTCGAAAAGGTAGTAGCTGGTCACGGCGGTGCCGCCATTGGTCACCGAGGTGCGTTGCACGCAGCGGCCCAGGGCGTCGTAGAAGAGGGTGTAGCTGTTGTTGCCGGCGGTCGCTTTGGCCAGGTAGGTGTCTCCGGTGTAATTGTAGCTCGTCCCATCGTAGGAGCTGATCTGGTGCGAGGTGCCGTTGGTCGCCCCAATCCCGTGCGCGGTCGTGTATTGGTTCAGGTTATTGGGCACGTAGCTCTTATTCACTCCATCCTCGCTCACGTTCGTCCGGTTGCCCATCAAGTCCAGGGTGTAAACGACCGTGCGGCTCCCGCTCGTCGTCTGGTTGGTGCCACTTTTCTTCCACCAGCTCAGGCTCAGATTGGGGTCATGGCGCAGGGTGTCGTTGTTCCAGAGGTTGAGCCGATAACCGCTCATTCCTTTCTCTGGCTCGGCACCCGGCGCCCCGGCTATCTCCGCCGGTGCGCTGCGACTCGTTTTGGCCGACGCCTCGTGGCGGCCGGTTCCTTCCTGCCCTTTCTTTTGCGATCGCGGCGGCCGATTGATGCCTCCGTTCTGATTATCGAACGAACCGCTCGTCACACTCGAATCGCCCAGCCCGCTCTTAAAGGCGATCGCTTGGAGCGTGATGACGCTATTGGCCGCGATCGTCACATTCCCGCTGGTCCCCGCGATCAAGGTCCCGGTCGTCGCGGTCGGCGTCGTCCCATTCCTGGTGTAACGCATCTGCGCCCCGCTCGTCGTCGTGCTCAGATTGACCGTATAGTTGGCCGGAGGATGCGGGCCACTGATCACCTCAGGCGGGTTAAAGACCGGCGCCGCGCAGGTCGCGGAAGCGGCATAAACCCCGCTTTTGACCGTTGAATCGCTCGAACCGCTCTTAAAGGCAATCGCCTTTAAAGTCGCGCCCGACGCCACGCTGGCTGTCCCGCTGGAGGCTGCGATCAACGTGCCGGTGGTGCTGGTCGGTGTAGTCCCGTTTTTCGTATACCGAATCTGCGCGCCGGAGGTCGTGATCGCTGCGCGGCACCCTTTCATCTGGACGCGAAACCCATTGCTGTCAAGATTTGATGCCTGACCCCTAACGCTCCTAACCTAACGCCGACCCCTAACGCCCGTAACGCCCTGACGAATCTCTTCTTCTCCGAGCGGGAAGCCGTGATCGCAGCATTGGGCGATGACGCCGTTTTCAACAGTGTCGATAGTAGCTTTGACCCTACCGCTTTTCCTGGCTCTACCGCTTTTCTCGCAGCTTCGAAAGAAGTGATTGGCTCCGAATCTGAATTTGCCGTTCCATTTCAGATCGCGCGCTCGGCTGCGCCTGGCAGTAGGCTATTAGCGACGTGCCGATCTCCACTAAGTCGTTCACTTTGTCCCCAAATCTTATCGGCGTTTCGCCCGCGCGGGTTGCGTCACCAATAGAGAACTCAACGCGTCTAAGATGAGTCGGAATTCGAAGATCGTTCAGTTCAGAAGGCCTGATTCGGGACAGCATTTCCTCCCAGCAGTTTCGTATCGCCTCAGCCGTGACAACGCTCAGGGGCGCATCCACTCGCCGCACAGGACTTTTCTCTCCCGATTTACCCTCTTCTGATAACAAATTCCAAAGATTGGTTTCAGCGACCATATATGTGATGACACATTCTTTTTTGGGTTCGTTCTGATTGCCATGAATCGAGATGCTCGATTCACCATCCAACTCGGGCGGAATAATCAGCATTCGGCCATATTCGCCGCCCGTCACGAGCAGCAGTGCTTCAACTTTTGCACGGATCGCAGCATCGATTCGAAGGTCTACCGGCGTCAAATGGTCTTGCACTGGATAGTCAACTGCGCCGCCGTCTCCAGAAGAAATGAGCGTTCCTGAAGGGATAATACCTCCTGAAGAAAGATTCAAAACCGAAAGGATCAAACAAAAAGCGATCACGAACGCGCGGTTTCGCGTCGAGACCGAGGTGAAATCAGTTGCCATACTTTTTCACAGCAACGGCATTCACGCCGTCTTCGGTAGTAATTTCGACACCGCCCTTATTTTGTGATCTGACATCAGCACTCGTCGAGGGTACGAAGATTGAGACGCGATCTGGTGTTGCGGTTTTCGCAACGCCAGAAAACAAAGGGTTCTTGCCATTGTTATCCGCGTCGTTCGCGGCACGGCGATCCCCCACATTATTGCCGTATTCGGAAGCTGGCCCATGACTGTGAGTCGAATACACGCGCTGACTCTCCGGCATCCCCGCTGGAAGTTTGGGAGCGGCTGCTTGGTATTGCCCTTGTCCATTAGCCGCAGCTTTGTCGAAGGTCCCCCGGACGGGCGATGTTTCTCGCAAGCGATTGCCACTATCTCGATAACCGTCGATGCGCACCTCCAGCAACCTTGTGCGAAGAAATGAGCCGCCCTCCTGCCCTCTGCTTACTGGGCTCGCAGCAGATTGAAGAGCAGCGGATCTTGCCGAAGCAAAGACCGCCTGAAGCACCTCAGGAGAAATATCCATTGTTCCAGGTGCATATACCTCCAATCCCATGGGATCGACCCGGTCGAGTGGATCATTGGAGACATAGCGGTAAAGGTTGTAATCGCCCGCCTCGAAGCCCGTGGGATCTTCACTCATAAAGCGGCCGATCTTGGGATTGTAGGCCCGCGCTCGATACTCGTAGAAACCGAACGCCGGATTCCATTCCCGTCCCGTGAAGAGGAAGCGGTTACCGATTGCGCCGCCCGCTCCCGGCGTGATCGTGGGCAGCCCAAAGGCATCGTAGCGATACGATTCCAGCACCTCGGTCGTTCCATTGGTCACGACGCTGATGTTGCCATTGCGATCCGGGAAATAGAACCAGGCTTGGTTGACCCCGTTGACCTGCACCCCGCGCGAGATCAGCTCATCCACCCCCCGCCCATAGAGCACGTTGCTGATGTTCGTCCCGCCCGAATCATACTCCATGATCCAATGTTCCCCCTCGAAAAGGTAGTAGCTGGTCACGGCGGTGCCGCCATTGGTCACCGAGGTGCGTTGCACGCAGCGGCCCAGGGCGTCGTAGAAGAGGGTGTAACTGTTGTTGCCGGCGGTCGCTTTGGCCAGGTAGGTGTCTCCGATGTAATTGTAGCTCGTCCCATCGTAGGCGCTGATCTGGTGCGAGGTGCCGTTGGTCGCCCCAATCCCGTGCGCGGTCGTATATTGGTTCAGGTTGTTGGGCACGTAGCTCTTATTCACTCCATCCTCGCTCACGTTCGTCCGGTTGCCCATCAGGTCGATGACGCCGTTTGATCGCGAATAAATCTCAAGAATCGAAAACAGGCCCCATCCGCTCCTGCTAAACGTCCTTTCTCAGCGGACTTGGATATTCTTTCAGTTCGGAACCAGGCTCGAATCGGATCAGTCGATACAAAAAGCGGCCGCCCTTACTCACAAATTCCACTTCATAACCTTCACTCCCGTCAGGGCCACCTATCTGTACGACAACGTTGTCATTATGCCGAAAGACAACAACGTATTGAGGAATTTCCGGTCGTGACAAGTCGTCAAGTAAAATATTCGGCACCTCCAACATCTCGTTTCCGGTCGACAGAATAACTTTCCTTAGAACCTGCACATTGGAACGTGCCCCTGAGCCAGCGAGCTTTCCAAATCCAAACAGGTATCCGGGGATTTGAAAATCAGCCTTTTTCAGGTCTCCCGGCTTCACCACCCTCATGTGACACTCCAGTCGGTACGGCTGCCTCGAACCCCTGTCGCCATAGATCATGCCTTCGATGATCACTGTCTCCGACCTCGTCGGCTGTCCTTTTTGTTCAGCCAAACTCTTGGGCGGTTCAAGCCATACTCCCTTAGTTGCTGAATCTTGATCCTCTGCAGTGGACAACTGGCTCGTGCTGAAAAATAGCATCGCAGCTAATAAGACGAGGCAATGAAGTGTCGGGCCCTTGCAGCGCTGGGGCCATTTAAATGGGAACCGTTCAAGACTTGTAAGCATATCTATTCTCCGCGAGCCTGACGTGTCGGAATCAACGAACCCAAGCTAAAGACCACTTCAGTGTCGATTTCCTTTACCGGTAAGGCGCGTTCAACTCTCACTCCACCGGAAATCTGAGGCCCGTTCTGGACCCTTTCAGTTGTTGTTCCTAGGTTTCTCTCCATGACTGATTTGATCGCGCCAAAGCAAGAGCCGGAAACGGTTTGGCAACCCCTAGAATCCGGCTCGCCATCTTTGCTTCCTTTAGGGTGAATTAAGATGTCACCTTGCTGATGGCTTCTTGTGGCCCGGCCCGGCTCGTTCTGATATTGCAGACCAGTCACAGCAGGGGTTCCCTTTTTGAAGTTGCCGTCCTCTGCCTTTGGCAAGACTGCATATCGGCCCGCCGGGATGCCCTGGCGGTATGGAGTAGTCGTAAAGCCATTTTGGTTCACGCGTGCCGCCCCTAAGTATCTACCATTCTCATAAATGAACATAATCCCCGCAGACCGCCTCGGATTTTGATCCTCGGTGTAAGCATCCCGAACAAGATCGAAAAGCGCATCCAACCCCATGGGATCGGTTTTATCGAGTGGATCATTGGAGACATAGCGATAAAGGTTGTAATCGCCGGCATCGAAGCCTTTGGGATCCTCGCTCATGAAGCGGCCGATCTTGGGATTGTAGGCCCGCGCTCTATACTCGTAGAAACCGAACGTCGGATTCCATTCCCGTCCCGTGAAGAGGAAGCGGTTACCGATTGCGCCGCCCGCTCCCGGCGTGACCGTGGGCAGCCCAAAGGCATCGTAGCGATACGATTCCAGCACCTCGGTCGTTCCATTGGTCACGACACTGATGTTGCCGTTGCGATCCGGGAAATAAAACCAGCCTTGGTTGACCCCGTTGACCTGCACCCCGCGTGAGATTAGCTCATCCACCCCCCGCCCATAGAGCACGTTGCTGATGTTCGTCCCGCCCGAATCATACTCCATGATCCAATGCTCCCCCTCGAAAAGGTAATAGCTGTTCACGGCGGTGCCGCCATTGGTCACCGAGGTGCGTTGCACGCAGTCGGCCCAGGGCGTCGTAGAAGAGGGTGTAGCTGTTGTTGCCGGCGGTCGCTTTGGCCAGGTAGGTGTCTCCGGTGTAATTGTAGCTCGTCCCATCGTAGGAGCTGATCTGGTGCGAGGTGCCGTTGCTCGCCCCAATCCCGTGCGCGGTCGTATATTGGTTCAGGTTGTTGGGCACGTAGCTCTTATTCACTCCATCCTCGCTCACGTTCGTCCGGTTGCCCATCAAGTCCAGGGTATAGTCAAGATTTGCACACTGACCCAATTCCCCCCACTACAGTTTTTATTCCGGGACCGCCGGCACAATATAGGTACTTTCAAGGTCAAACGGAACGTACTCGCCATCCTTTAATCGCTCTCTTAAGCTTACAAGCGTATCAGCCGGTGGGTGAACAACGCCTTTAGCAACGACCACAGCTCGATCATCGTCGCAACGGATGAGCATCAGATGCTCGGCCTTTGTTACTCCCCCGACCCAATAACACACCAAAACATAATGCTTCGCTACTCCTCCGAAAACTAATTGCGTTGTCGGCTTTGAGAAGTCAATGCCCGAATGTTGATCTTGGTAATCTTGGCCGGGATCAACCATTATTGACTCAATTTTTTTGGATCTTGGAATAGCATTTGCAGCTGAAAGTACTCTCATCGGTAGCTGCGAGACATGGTGAATCACTTCAAACTCGTTATGGGCCAGGATATCGAAAAGGGATCGGGCGTCGTGAGCCGTGCACGTGTTGACGACTAGACATGTAATTGCTGGGAGCACGAGAGCGCATATGTAAAGCCTTCTTCGTGAATAGAGTCCAAATGCCACAAACAGCGCCATTCTTATCATTCTCGGTAGACCCTTCATCAATTTCCTCACTCTCCGGTCTTCGTCCGCAAGGGAATGAGTGAACCAATTTGATACTCTACCTTGGTGTGTTCGGTCACCGAGTTGACAGGTACTGGTCTTCCCGCGTTATGATAGTCGCTTGGCTCCCTATACGGTTCACGTTTAGTTATTGCAGTGCTCTTCTCTGCCGCGATGGCACTCTTCTCGTTATCGTTAGCAACCTCCCTTTGCTTGGTTCCAATCTGCCTATTGGCGTGAGCGAGAGTGGCTGCATATTTCTGGGGGTTCTTTATTTGGTCGTAGAGGTGCTTGATTTCGTGTGCGAGGATCAGAGCCGGACTTTGCAGCGCACCTTTTACTAGTTGGCCGTGAGTGGGATCGAATTGGAGTTGGTTTTTTGAACCGATGCCATTGTTGAAGTCGTGATTCAAGATCAGCGGGATGTCGTGCTGCCGCACGGAGGCAATATAATTAGCCATTTGCGCATTTTCACTAATGTATGAAATCGCGGTATTGAAGGACGCGAAGTCAGCTGAATCAGGTCCGTATGAACCGACCGGCCTGAAGTCCAATCCCATCGGGTCGACCTGATCGAGCGGATCATTGCCGACATAGCGATAAAGATTATAATCACCGGCATCGAAGCCTTTGGGATCTTCGCTCATGAAGCGGCCGATCTTGGGATTGTAGGCCCGCGCTCGATACTCGTAGAAACCGAACGCCGGATTCCATTCCCGTCCCGTGAAGAGAAAGCGGTTACCGATTGCGCCGCCCGCTCCCGGCGTGACCGTGGGCAGCCCAAAGGCATCGTAGCGATACGATTCCAGCACCTCGGTCGTTCCATTGGTCACGACACTGATGTTGCCGTTGCGATCCGGGAAATAAAACCAGCCTTGGTTGACCCCGTTGACCTGCACCCCGCGTGAGATTAGCTCATCCACCCCCCGCCCATAGAGCACGTTGCTGATGTTCGTCCCGCCCGAATCATACTCCATGATCCAATGCTCCCCCTCGAAAAGGTAATAGCTGTTCACGGCGGTGCCGCCATTGGTCACCGAGGTGCGTTGCACGCAGCGGCCCAGGGCGTCGTAGAAGAGGGTGTAGCTGTTGTTGCCGGCGGTCGCTTTGGCCAGGTAGGTGTCTCCGGTGTAATTGTAGCTCGTCCCATCGTAGGAGCTGATCTGGTGCGAGGTGCCGTTGGTCGCCCCAATCCCGTGCGCGGTCGTGTATTGGTTCAGGTTATTGGGCACGTAGCTCTTATTCACTCCATCCTCGCTCACGTTCGTCCGGTTGCCCATCAAGTCCAGGGTGTAAACGACCGTGCGGCTCCCGCTCGTCGTCTGGTTGGTGCCACTTTTCTTCCACCAGCTCAGGCTCAGATTGGGGTCATGGCGCAGGGTGTCGTTGTTCCAGAGGTTGAGCCGATAACCGCTCACTCCTTTCTCTGGCTCGGCACCCGGCAGCCCGGCTATCTCCGCCGGTGCGCTGCGACTCGTTTTGGCCGACGCCTCGTGGCGGCCGGTTCCTTCCTGCCCTTTCTTTTGCGATCGCGGCGGCCGATTGATGCCTCCGTTCTGATTATCGAACGAACCGCTCGTCACACTCGAATCGCCCAGCCCGCTCTTAAAGGCGATCGCTTGGAGCGTGATGACGCTATTGGCCGCGATCGTCACATTCCCGCTGGTCCCCGCGATCAAGGTCCCGGTCGTCGCGGTCGGCGTCGTCCCATTCCTGGTGTAACGCATCTGCGCCCCGCTCGTCGTCGTGCTCAGATTGACCGTATAGTTGGCCGGAGGATGCGGGCCACTGATCACCTCAGGCGGGTTAAAGACCGGCGCCGCGCAGGTCGCGGAAGCTGCATAAACCCCGCTTTTGACCGCCGAATCGCTCGAACCGCTCTTAAAGGCAATCGCCTTTAAAGTCGCGCCCGACGCCACGCTGGCTGTCCCGCTGGAGGCTGCGATCAACGTGCCGGTGGTGCTGGTCGGTGTAGTCCCGTTTTTCGTATACCGAATCTGCGCGCCGGAGGTCGTGGTCGAGATCGTGACCGTCTTGGGGTAATCGGTCGAGGGATAAGTGCCTGCGGCGGGATTAAAGGTTGGCGTGGCTACTGCGGCTGCAACGGAATAGACCCCACTCTTAACCGCTGAATCGCTCAAGCCACTCTTGAAGGCAATCGCCTTCAAGGTTACACCCGAAGCCACGCTGGCCGTCCCGCTGGAGGCCGCGATCAGGGTACCGGTCGTGCTGGTCGGCGTGCTGCCATCTTTGGTGTAACGGATGTTGGCTCCCGTCGTCGTGGTCGAGATGGTGATCGTCTTGGGATAATCCGATGAAGGATAGGCGCCTGCCGCTGGGTTGAAGGTGGGCGTGGCCACGGCAGTGGCGATCGAGTAAACGCCGCTTTGAACCGCCGAATCGCTCAAGCCGCTCTTGTAGGCGATTGCCTTCAAGGTTACACCCGAAGCCAGGCTGGCCGTCCCGCTGGAGGCCGCGATCAGCGTACCGGTCGTGCTGGTCGGCGTGCTGCCATCCTTGGTGTAACGGATGTTGGCTCCCGTCGTCGTGGTCGAGATGGTGATCGTCTTGGGATAATCCGATGAAGGATAGGCGCCTGCCGTTGGGTTGAAGGTGGGCGTGGCCACGGCAGTGGCGATCGAGTAAACGCCGCTTTGAACGGTCGAATCGCTCAAGCCGCTCTTGAAGGCAATCGCCTTCAAAGTCGCGCCCGAGGAGACGCTGGCGGTGCCGCTCGTGCCATTGATTAACGTGCCGGTCGTTGAGGTCGGCGTTGTTCCGTTGGTCGTGTAACGCATCTGCGCTCCGGAGGTCGTGGTCGAGATGGTGATCGTTTTGGGATAATCCGAGGACGGATAGGCGCCCGGCGCCGGCGCGAAGCTAGGTGTCGCTACCACTCCAAGGGCCGCGTAAACTCCGCTCTGAATGGCTGAATCGTTCATCCCGCTTTTAAAGGCGATTGCTTTAAGAGTTGCACCCGAGGCCACGCTGGCCGTCCCGCTGGAAGCTGCAATCAGGGTGCCCGTGGTACTGGTGGGCGTGGTGCCGTTGGTGGTGTAGCGGATGTTGGCTCCTGTCGTCGTGGTCGAGATGGTGATCGTCTTTGGATAATCAGACGAAGGATAAGCTCCTGCCGGGGGATTAAAGGTGGGCGTAGCTACGGTTGGTGTCGCCGTCGGCGTCGGCGTTGCGCTGGGCGTAGGTGTCGGAGTCGCGGTCGGCGTAGGAGTGGCTGTGGGCGTCGGTGTGGGAGTCGGCGCTCCTACATATGCAGCACTGGTTAGTTCGCCCGAAAGGTTATAAGTAAACGTCTCCTCCGTTTCATCTTCGTCCCGATAAATGTAGATTACCCGGCCCATCTCATCCAGGTCGTAATGTTCGAGCGACCAGGTCGTTCCATCCGATAGCTTGATCTCACGCTCGGTGGTTCGGCTCAGGTTATCATAGCTAAAATTTACAACATCGCCGCCAAGGTCATTGAGCCTCTGGAGCACGTTCGAATCGTGGTC
Source organism: Chthoniobacterales bacterium (assembly GCA_965218705.1). Classification (GTDB taxonomy): domain Bacteria; phylum Verrucomicrobiota; class Verrucomicrobiia; order Chthoniobacterales; family UBA10450; genus Palsa-1392. The sequence continues at coordinate 3,647,869 of OZ244652.1, read as the reverse complement.
GTAGTGATAGGTGTAATCGACGGCCGAATCTGCCGCATTCATAAGGGTCGAAAGCCGCGCCATTTTATCGTAACCGAGCTTGAAATCATACGGGATGGGGGAAGCGCTTGGGTCCACCTGCAGTTCTATCGATTCCCCATCATCCCGGTTGATATAGTGCATGGTATGCGTCGGCAGGCCGCTGTTCTTGATGGTCTGTTCATCATTCCCCAGCCGCCCCGCTGCGTCATAGGAACGGACTACGGTGCTGACGGCATTATCCGCCAAGACCATGCGCCCGGCATCGTCATATCCGTAGGTGTTCTCATAGGTCGAACCGTTTGCCCACACCTTGCCAGACCAGCCCATGAAAGTTTGACGATTTCTTTCGTCATAGCCAAAAGCCTGCACGTCTCCTGCCGTGGTCGTGCGGCTGGTCATGTTTTTATTGGCATCGTAAAGCCACGTTTCCGTGTCCGCGTTGGGATAGATCACCTTGCTTTTGAGATCAAACCCATCATTCAAACCATCGGCGTTGGTGTTGTATTCGAAGGTGGTCACGTGGAGGTTTCCGTCTTTGACCGTTTTGAGCGTCCCGGAGGGATTGTAAGTAAAGGTCATGGTGGAGAAAGTCGCTCCCGGCGCCCGATTTTTGGGCATCGTATCGGTCTCCAGCCGGTTCATCTCGTCGTAGGTTTTCGTCTCAGTTCCCCCGTCCGGCCGGGCAATGCTGGTCACGTTGCCTACAGCATCGTACCCCCAATTCGTCATGTAGCTGAGCGGCGTCGGGCTCGTTTCCTTGGTCTTGCGGTTGCGGCTGTCGTATTCGTAGGTGGTGAGATAGTCACCGGGATACCCAGCGTTGCCGCGCGGAGTCAGCACACTGGTTTGGTTGCCGTTGGCGTCGTAGCCGTAGCTGGTGGTGGCCGCAATGGTCGCGTCGGTCGCTCCAGCCTTCTCGGTGCTGAGGCGAAAGTTTGCGTCATAGGTTCGCTCCGTCACATCGCCCGAAGGGGAAGTCTGCGTCGTCCAGGAACCGGTCGTGTGTGAAAAAGGGGATTGGCCGCCCGTGGCGGTATAGTCATACGTCATGGCCGCCTGGCCCGGCTCCGTCTTTGTTTTCAGCCGCCCGTAGTCGTCGTAGGTATAGGACGTTTTCCGGCCTGTCTCATCCGTCTCGGATATTTTGTCTCCATGAGTGTTGTATGCCATCGTCTTGGAGCTCCTTCCTCCCCCGGTGTCGGGGTTGATTATCTTTGTCACCAGCCCGCGGCCCGAGCATGGCGTGGAGGTTTGCTTCCCCTGGCTGTCGAAGCTGAGATCGTATTCATACGTCGTGCTGTGGCTGGGGTCGCCCGGGTAAGTTCCATTGGGGTCGGTGATATCTTTAACGCGGTAGGCCCAGGGATCCCCCGCGGGATAGTAGGTGAAGGTGGTGCTGGGACCACTGGTCGGATGAGCGTCCGCCAAGACCGGGCTCCAGAGCGTCTGGAGCAATCCAGTCTCGTCGTAATCGGCGAATTCGTAGTAATTGTTCTTGCGCTTGTGCTTGGTGACCTGGGCGAACTCATTGTATTCGAAGATCTCGGTCGCGCCGTCGGGATATCGAATCTGGGTGATCCGGTTCAAGGTGTCGCGGTCGTAGTAGGTGAAATGGTCGTTTTCGTCCTTAACGGAATAGATGAAGTAAGGGTGAGCTGCATCGTTGGCGACGCCCTTGAAGGAGTATTGATAAGCCAGAGTGCATGCCAACAACGTTATCGCTAAAATCACGATAGGTCACAGTTGTCGGCCGGCCCAGGATTGGCTCATTTGCGTAAACAGTATCCGCACCGCGGCGATCGGTGTACTTGTTCAGATACTTGTCGCCATCGTAGTAGAAGAATTCGTTCGCACCGTAAAAATCGGTCTTCCATTGCAAGAGCGGGGTTTGCCCGCTTTTCTCCATGTAAAAGGTGCGGCTAGGGCCATCCCCGCGTTGATCTGTCCCCAGGGTGCGCGCATCGTCCGAAGTGAAGGTGGAGACGGGAATCCCGTCGCCATAATGCTTCTCCGAGACGATCTGTCCGGCGAATTTCGGAGGCGGCTCGTCCCTATAGGTGTATTGGATTGAGCGCATCGGCCCCTCCGCCCGGGTGTCTTGGGCACTCAACCAAACTAAAGTGGGCGTGCCCGGTGCACCAGAATCCGGGTCGATTGGTTGGACGGAGCTGACCTCGTAGGTTGCCGAAGTGCCGTCGCTATAGGTGACGTTTGGATAGGGATCGTAACTAACCCACTGGCCATCGCTCGCGGTCACCTGACTGATGGGACTAAATTGCTGGTCGGAGTAGTAACTGAATTCGAGATATTGGCCGCTAGGGTCGGTCACTCTCTTGAGGCGCGTCTGCCACGTGTCAAAAGTCCCGGGAATTTGTTCCATGGCAAACGTGGTCAGCAAACCATGGGGATCGCTGATGCCCGTCGGGGTAAAGATGTCGAAGAGAAAATTAGCTGGCCTCGGGTCACCCGGGGGCGGCGATTCTCGCTCGACGAATTCGGTCGTCCGGTTGAAGTGAACGACACTTCCATCTTCCAGATACAAGTCGGCTGTCCCGGGATAGCCGTTTCCGTTAGGATTATCGATGACGAGCCTTTCTTTAGTCCCCAAGGCGGATCGCCAGGCTTCGGTCTCTCCTTCGATTGCAGAATCTTCCGGCCGGTGAAAGCCAGCGCTCCGGCCGTCCGGAAAGTGAACGACATACAGATCGGCTGAACCATCGTTTAATCCGGTAAGCCCGGTCATCCACCATGTATAAGATACGGGTGCCGCACTGTATTGCTCACCTGGCGCATCATAATAATCTGGCTGCCGCTGCGAATCATTATGGGAAGAATAGGTGCGATCAAGCTTCAGCCCACCGGCGGCCACGGAGCCCGCTACGGGGTAAATGTCATGAATTATTCTGCGGGCTGAACCTGTCCAGGCATCATAGCCACCCGCAGTCGAGATGAAGCTTGAGACGTCCGTGTTAGTCGTCGGCGTAGCCTCGTCGGGAGAAAGCGGCGGCGCATCGGCGAAGGCTTCAGCGAAGGCCAGGAATAAAGCGGCCACCCCCAAAGGCGTGATGATACGTAGGCTGAACGACCCGATCCCGAGGAGAATATTTTTCATAGTATTTTTGCTTGTTTCACCAAAAACATAAACTTGCGTCAACAAGTTTTTTAATAATTTTGCAGAATCACGAAATCGTCCGAAATGCCACTGAGCTCCCCCGCTTGGAAATCAACCGCGAGAAGGGAAGTGAAAGTTGCTCTCGAAAGTGGATCGCATTTAAGATGTCCTTATGCGCCTCGAGCCGAAGAATATCGAGCAAATCGGAAATGAGCTCGCGATCGAATGGAATGATGGAAGTGAAACTTTCCTTCCGTTGCGCTTGCTCCGGACGGCCTGCCCCTGCGCAGCCTGCGGCGGAGAGCCGGATGTGCTGGGGCATATTGTGCGCCCAGGCGTGAGCTATACGGAGAGCAGTTTCGAGCTGCGCGGATGGCACCTGGTCGGCGGTTACGCAATCCAGCCGGCCTGGGCGGATGGTCACAATACCGGCATTTACTCCTACCAATATCTCCGCCGGATCGATCCGGCCCGTGCTTCCTAACGAATGAGCCGGCGAGTCAAAATTCTGCTCCTCTCGTTTTTCTTCGCGCTCTGCGGGGCGGCCGCCATTGGCACTTACATGGCGCGCGGACGCACCGCAGTGCCGGCCGCGCAAGAGCTCTACTCAGTTGTGAATCGCCAGCTTTCCGCGTTGCGCGAGTCAGATTTTGACACCGCCTATCGGCAATCCGCGTCCGGCGTGCAGCAGAAGTTTTCCCGCGCGCAGTTTGAGCTCATGATTCGGCGCGATTTTTCCTCCATGACTCAGCCGCAAAGGGTGGAATTTGGGACTGTCGAGGTGGCGGGCCCGGCAGCTCTTGTGCAGGTCTTTCTCACGGGGCGCAACGGAAATATGCGCGGTTATCTCTACAACTTCTCGGCGGAATCCGGCGGTTGGAAGATCAATGGCGTGCAACCGCTCGGTTTGCATCTGGAGCGCAAGCCGCCCGGCCTGCCGATCTAGGGGCAACACGATGTCGATGTAGACGCTTTCGCTCTGCGAAGCGCGGGAGTGAAGGTGGCCGCAAAGATTGGTGCCGCGCCTCCCAGAGGTGAGCGTCTACAAACTTCGGGCAACGTCTAGATCGCTACGCGAAGAAGCCGGGTTTTTGCGCCGACTGGCCGCACTTCGCTCTCCGCCGCGCCGACAGGCACGAGGAAGAACTCGCCCGGCGCCATCTTTAAGTCGCCACATTCCACGGCACCCTCCACAGATACAAAGAGTGCAAAGGCGGACTCGACAGAAGCGCGCCTCGGCTCTGTCAGATCCCAGCGATCGATTCGGAAATGGGGTGAATCGAGCAACCGCTCGCCTTCCGGCTTCGAGAGTTGCGGCTCGAAGTCGTCGAAGTTGATCGCTTGCATCGATTCCTCGCGATGGAGGTCGCGCGGTTTGCCGTCGCGATCTTTGCGATTCCAGTCGAAAACGCGGTAGGTCGTGTCGCTGTTTTGCTGGATCTCGACAATGAGGTTGCCTTCGCCGATCGCGTGCAAGCGCCCACTTGGGACATAGAAGCTATCGCCGGCTTGCACCGGTATTCTCGGGACCAAGTCGGCCACCTTCCCCTCCCGCAGCGCTTTCTCGAATTGCGCAGCGTCCACCCCCGTCCGCAGGCCGGCGAAAATCTCCGCACCTGGTTCGGCCGTCGCAAAATACCAGAGCTCGTTCTTGCTTTCCCCGCCTAATGACCCCGCGACGCTCTCAGGCGGATGCACCTGCAGAGAGAGCTTTTCTCGGGCGTCGAGCAGCTTGGCCAGGATAGGGAAGCGCGGAGCGTCGGGCAGCCCCTCGCCAAAAATCTCAGCCCGATGCTTGCTCCAGAGCTCGTGCAGAGTGCGCCCTACCCACGGTCCTTGCCTAACGACACTCTGGGCCTCGGGACGATCGACAATTTCCCAGGATTCTCCGATGGAACGGCCGGGCGGAAGCTCCTTCCCGAAATGCGTTTCCAGTCGCCGCCCGCCCCAGACGCGCTCCATGAAAAGCGGCTGGAAGGTAAGCGGTGACCCCGGGATAGGTGGCATGTCGGCGGCGAGATTAACTCGGGTTGGCCGGTTTGTCAGACAACCTTGAGAGATTAAGTTCCTCGCTTGCCTGCTCGAAATCTATTTAAAGCCTGGCTGCCGGTTGTCTTCTGGATGGCGCTGATGTTCTTCGGGTCTACCGACTTGATGTCGGGCGCTCATACTTCGCGCTATCTCACGCCTTTTTTGCGCTGGCTCGATCCGGGCATTTCCCCAGCGACTATTAACGAGGTCCACATTTTTGTGCGCAAAACGGCTCACGTGCTGGAATACGCCATTCTCACCGGGTTGCTTTTTCGAGCGTTGCGGGGGTTGATCGACGGGTTTTGGCGGCGCGCATTACTGGCGTTCTTACCCGCCCTGATTTTCGCCGCGGTCGACGAATATCATCAGTCGTTCGTGCCGACGCGCAGCGCGTCGATCTATGACGTGCTGATCGATTATACCGGAGCGTTGCTCGGCATTTTGATCTGCTGGAGGTTTACGGTGTCAACGCGAGAATCGACCCGTGACGAAGCAACCGGATGATCCCACGTGGCGCGGACGAGCGCGCCGAGCTTTGGAGCGCTATTTCCGGCAGCGTAGTTGGCCGCGTCTCATTCTCACGCTGGTTCTGGCGCTTACCGGGATGGCTGGCTTTGCGATTTCGGCCGGACTTTTGCATCTCGGTCTGGTGCATATGTGGCTGCGCTATCCGCTTGTGGTCGTGGCTGCCTACGGCGTTTTCCTGCTGCTGCTGCGCGGGTGGGTGGAATTGGAAAAGAGAGACTTCGATCCACAGCCCGGCGAGATCGAAGATTCGATCAGGGAAACGCCGGTAGGAGGTGACGAACCGATCTATTCCAGGCGCGGATCCTGGCTCGACTGGCTAAATGTGCCGGACCTTGGGCATGCCGACGACGGCTGCATTCTCGCCGCTCTTCTAATGATGGTGCTGATCGCGTTACTCGCGATCCTGATCTACGCCATCATTTTCGCGTCAGCCCTCATCGCCGAGGTTTTTCTCGACGCGTTTATCGTGGTAGTCCTCTATCGGAGGCTTCGCTTGGCCGCGCGGGAAAACTGGCTGGGCACCGCAGTCCGCAGGACCTGGCACCTTGTCTTCCTTACGGCAGCTCTGCTCAGCCTGGCGGGCTGGTGCCTGGAAGCAAGCGCTCCGGGTTCGCACTCGATTGGGCCGGGTATGCGACGTCTGCTGGAGCGGCCGGCCCCGAATCGCCCCGATCCCTTGACCAACCGGTAATCCCCCGTCACTATTCTCTTCCTTTGGCGCGTCGCGCCTCCCGGGCCTGTAGCTCAGTTGGTTAGAGCATGCGCTTGATAAGCGCAGGGTCACTGGTTCGAGCCCAGTCAGGCCCACCCCCCTTCCCACTCGTGCTCGTGCTCGTGCTCGAGCGCTGCGCTCCCGGTTTGGATTAAGATTAGGAGCAGGAGCAAGAGTGGGAGTTGAGGGTTTATCTCAACGCTTCGCGGGGTAGGGTGTCGAACGCATGGTGAAATTCTTATTTGTCCTGGTCGCGGCGCTCGCGACGACGTCTGCCGCCTTTGCCAAAGAAGCCCCGCCCGAACCCGCTCCATCGGTGGTGAAGGTGCCGCCGCTCAAATATCAGCACGAGACGTTGCCTAACGGATTGGAGATTTATTCATCCGAAGATCACACCAGCCCGACTGTCGCAGTCCAGGTGTGGTATCACGTCGGCTCGAAGGACGATCCGGAGAAACGGAGCGGCTTCGCCCATCTCTTCGAACACATGATGTTCAAAGGCAACGAGCACCTGTCCCCGGATGCCTTTGAGAACCTGACTGAAAATATCGGCGGCGAAAACAACGCCTACACGGCCGATGACGTCACCGTCTACCACGAGGTCGTGCCCTCCAACTACCTGAACCCGATTCTCTGGGCAGAAGCCGAGCGGATGTCGTCGCTGGCTCTTAACGAGGGCAATTTCAAAGCCGAGCGCGACGTGGTTAAAGAAGAATATCGCCAGCGGATATTGGCCAACCCTTACGGCCCATTCTTCCTCGCTTCGATCAAAAACTCCTACGCTGTGCATCCCTACAAACGTCCCGGCATTGGCAGCATCGAGGAGCTGGATGCTTCGAAATTAGCGGAGGTCCAAGCCTTTCACTCCACCTTCTATCGGCCGGACAACGCGACGCTCGTAGTGGTCGGAGATTTTCAGCCTAACGAGTTGCACGACTGGGTGACAAAATACTTCGGCGCGATCAAGAAACCGGAGACCAAGATCCCTCGGGTCACGGTCAAGGAACCGCCGCGCAAGGAAAGCAAGCGGGTGGTGGAATACAGCCCGAACGCGCCGCTGCCGGCGATTGCCATCACCTACCTGGCGCCGTCCATCCGCAGCGCAGATCTCGACGCGCTCGAGCTGGGAGCGGAAATCCTGGCCGGAGGCGAGTCCTCGCGACTTTATCAATCACTGGTTTACCAGCAGCAAATCTCGCAACAGGCTTCGTTTGATGCCGATTTGAATGAAGATCTGGGACTCCTGACGGTGCGACTGATCCTTGCCAACGGTAAGAAGCCCGAAGACGCCGAGAAAGCGTTGGATGCGCAACTCGACAAATTTTTGAAGGACGGAATCACGCCCGCCGAATTGGAGAAAGGCAAGACTCGCTTTCTGGCCGGCCAGATCATGCAGCGCGAGACGAACAACGGCAGAGCGAGTGAATTAGGCGAAGCCGCTGTGGTCTACGGCGACGTCACGCGGGTGAACACCGATCTGGCGAAATTGCAGGCTCTGACGGCCGACCAGGTCGTGGCCACAATGAAACGCTATCTCGCCGGCAAGCGGGTCGTGATCGAATATCTGCCCGAAGCCATGAAGGCCGCCAAACCGCCAAAGGAAGAGAAAAAGTCATGAGCATCTTGCCGAATAAGTCACCCTCCCATCATCCCGAATCGCCCTGCGATTGTCATCCCGAGCCGCCGCAGGGCAGAGAAGGACCTCACAAGCCATCTCAAGCGACCTCGACAGGAAAACTCTCCTCCTTGGCGACAACCGCAGTTCTCCTCCTCGCTCTAACGCATCCACCCTCGGCCCTCGCTATCGCGGGCATCGATCAACCGCCGCCGCCGTCGGCAAAGCACGAAACCAAGTTCGCCCCGCCCAAAGAAACCCGTCTCGAGAACGGTTTGCGCGTGATCGTAGCCGCGCGGCCCGGTCTTCCCTTACTCGCGGCCCAGGTCGTCATCCGCAGCGGTGCGGAAGCCGACGCGGACAGCCTCGCGGGCACCGCCAGTCTGACGGGCGATTTGTTAACCAAAGGCACCGAAACCATGTCCGCACCGGAGATTGCCAGCGCCATCGAGTCGTTAGGCGGCTCGATCGATTCAGGGGCCGCCTGGGATGCCTCGGGTGCGAGCGTGGCTGCGCTTTCCGACAAGGCGGACGAGGCGTTGCGGATCCTGGCCGATGTCATTCGCCATCCTTCCTTTCAACAGGATGAAATCGATCGCTTGAAAGCCCAGCGTTATGACGGCCTGCGCGTCGCCTTGCAACAGCCCGGCTCGCTCGCTCGATTTGTCACAGCGCGCGTCGTCTTTGGGGACGGAGCCTACGGGCACGCTTCCGGTGGTACCATGGAAACCCTCCAGAAGATCGGCCGCGACCAAATCGAGCAGCTTTACCGCAAATATTATCAGCCGCGCAACGCCGCCTTCATTCTGGCCGGCGATGTCACGCTCGAACAGGGCAAGGCGTTCGCCGAGAAATATTTTGGCGATTGGAAGAATGACGAATCCAAGCCTAACGAAACCATCGTGTCGGGCGCGGCCAAGTGGAAGCCGGAGAGCGTCGTCATCGACATGCCGGAGGCCGGGCAAGCCGCCGTCGTGGTGGCGCGACCCGCAATCAAACGGGCGGCGCCGGATTACTATGCCGGACTGGTGGCCAACGCCGCGCTCGGCAATGGCTTTGTCTCGCGCCTCAATCGCGAAATCCGGATCAAGCGCGGTCTAAGCTACGGCGCCGGCAGCTCGCTGGATGCGCGGCGCGAGGAAGGGCCGTTCAGCGCCGCGACCCAAACGAAAAACGAATCGGCCGCCGAAGTGGCGAGTCTGATGAAGTCGGAGTTAAAACGTCTCGTGACTGAGCCGGTCAAAGACGAGGAATTGAAGTCGCGGCAAGCGGTTTTGACCGGCAGCTACGCGCGTTCTCTGGAAACCAACCGTGGCTTTGTTTCGCAACTGTCCAATCTCGCGACCTACGACCTGCCTCTCGACACACTCGACAAATACATTCCTTCGATCGACGCCGTGACCAGCGACGCGGTTACCGCTTTTGCCAAGAAGTATCTCGCCCAACCCACCAGTCTGGTGATCATCGGCCAGGCCGACAAGTTCCTGGAAGCCCTCAAAAAGAACGTCCCAGATGCGAAAGTGATCGAGCAGAAAAATCTCGATCTCAACCAGGCTGACCTGACGAAACCAAAATCCTCCGGGTAGCTGACCCATTCTACTGCCCTGTGGCAGTATCCGTATCTGTTCAGCCTAACGGTTTTCATTTGGGAGGGGGAGCGCGGCGTCTCGGGTAGGGTGGGCGTCTCGCCCGCCGGTTTTGGCATCTTGCCGAAACAGACTTTGGAAAGTTCGTGAAAGCGAGACGCTTTCACCGGCGGCCGAGACGCCCACCCTACCCGAGATCGGCTTTGGAGGAGCGCGACGCGAGGGTCGCGTCGGCTGACCGCTCCTCGTAGAGCTCACTCCAGCGCGATTGATTCATCGCGCACATGGGGACCGCTTCCCACTGGCCCGTGGCGCGATTCTTGACCGCGCCTTTGAAGACACAGGCGTTGAGTCGGTCCTGCGTTTCTCGATCGTTAGGCGCCTGCGCGACGCGGGCGGCGTCCATGAAGTTGTGGGTCCCGATGTTGATCGTATGCGCGCGGCCGGTGAGCAGCGCCCGCAGAAAGGGGAGGGGGATCTGCCCGGAAGCCAGCAGCGCGATCACGCGAACAAGGCTGCGGAAGGCGAGGCGAGGATGCTGCGCAAAAGCTCCCGCTGCGCGATAAGGGACCAGCGATGAGCCCGCCACCGCGTCCGTCGTTATGGTCGAGACCGCGCCGATGGTGGCCAGGATGTCGGCGAAGAGTTCCTTCGTTTTGGAATCGTTAGGCAAGAGCGGCAGATAGCGCCCGCTCTTCCGTTCCACGAGAAGCGCCGCGCCCTGATTGCAGGCGAGATGGCCGCCGAGAAAAGCGCTTCCGTCGATCGTTAGGCCCATGCCGGCGCAGAGTTTTTCCCAAACGAGTGCCGGCGTTACTGGATGGCGCGAAAAGACGGTACGGCCGGTGTCAGCCTCCGGCTGAAAGCTGAGGATGCGCCAGATGTGTGAGCGTGCTGGATCAGCCAGAAACCAGCGGACCACTTCGCCGACCGACTCGATGTTGCGCTCGGTCACCGTGCAGTTGTGCGCCAGTTCGAGGGGAAGGCCGGTCCGAGACCGGATGTGTTGGGCCAGTTTTGTAAACGATTCCCGCACGGGATGCAGATCGGTTTCGCTCTGGATTCGGCCGATGGGAAATCCATGCCGGCCAGCCTGCGTCATATCGATGTGCACCGCCATCTGACGAAGCCCGCCTTCTACGACGAGCGCCCCCAGAAATTCGGGATGCTCGAGCAACGTCTGCCCGTGAGTCATGAGCATCGGCACGAGTCCGACCGAGACTGCGTGCCGGACGATTTCCACCAACTCTTCCTGTCGATCGGCGCGCCAGTAGGCATCGGCTACATCGCCCCCTGTGATCTGCAAACCGCCACCCGGTCCCTGCAGTCGGCGGTTGGCTTCAATCTGCTCTTTCACCTGCGCGAGCGAAGGAATCGGGACCTGGTTAGCGTTTTTCGGCAGATAGCAATGCGTGCAATGAAACGAGCAGTAGCTCGCCCCAGTCGTGAAACCGCAGTGGGTCAGGTGGCGGCCGGCCAGCTGGTTGGGCGTGCGGAGTTCGTTAGGTAGGGAGTTCCAGCGCTCGCGCAGAAGAGACTGTTTTTCCAGGTCGATCGGATGGCGAAAGGCGCTCCAGCGCTTGCGCCAGAGCGAAGGCTCTCCACTCGAGATAGACTTTCCCGGCGTCATCACTAAAGGCTTGAGCCATCCGGTGGCGGTTCTATTCCAGAGAATCTCGCCCTCCAGCAGTGGCGCCCCGTTAGTCGCCCTGGCGAGCGGCTTCGGCAAAAGCGACCTCGCCTTCACGCAGATCCAACTCCATTTCTTCCGAGGTCCCGAAAACGCGCGCGCGTGAATCGTTAAATTCGCCCTCCCAACGCGCGACCACCACCGTGGCCAGACAGTTGCCCACGAGATTCACGCAGGTGCGGCCCATGTCCATGAGTTCATCCACGCCGAAGATCACGGCCACGCCGATCGGTCCGAGGCCGGAAGGAAGGAAGCTATTCAACGTCGCGAGCAGAATGACGAGCGAAGCGCGTGGCACCGCGGCGACGCCTTTGGAGGTAATCATGAGCGCGAGCATGATCGTAATCTGTTGACCGATTCCCACGTGATGCCCAGTCGTCGTTTCGGCTGCCTGCGCGACGAAAACCGAAGCCATGGCTAGATAAAGCGTCGAGCCGTCGAGGTTAAAGGAGTAACCCGCTGGCATGACCAGCCCGACGATGTGCCGGGGAACGCCGAAGCGCTCCATTGATTCCATCGCCTTGGGCAAGGCCGATTCACTGCTGGTGGTGGCGAAAGCGAGAGTGGCCGGTTCGCGCACTGCCCTCACGAATTGGCGCAACGGAACGCGCAGCAACAAAAGCACCGTCCCGAAAACCAGCACGATGAAAATGACCAGCGCGAGATAGAGCGAGAGGATAAGATTCCCCAGATTCAGCAGAACGCCGAGCCCTTGCGTCGCGATGGTGTGCGCCATGGCCGCGCCGACGCCGATGGGCGCGAACATCATGACGAAGTTGGTGAATTTAAACATCACCTGCATGAGGCTCTCGGCCAGAGTCACAATCGGCCGCGCTTTTTCCCCCATGGCCGAAACCGCCAAGGCAAAAAGGACGGAGAAGGCAACGATCTGCAGCACATCGCCCTTGGCCATGGCATCGACCACGCTCGCCGGGAAGACGTGCGTGATAATCTCCAGGAGTGTTTTCGGCTGGGTATGCGAAACGCTTTCGACGACCGCGTTTGATCCCGCCACCAGCTCGACGCCTACGCCTGGTTTAGTGAAATTGACGACCGCCAATCCGATGAAGAGCGCCACGGTGGTGGCGATCTCGAAATAGATGATCGCCTTCAACCCCATGCGCCCGACTTTTTTCAGGCTGCCCGCTCCCGCGATGCCGGCCACGATCGTGGAGAAGACCAGCGGCGCGATGATCGACTTGATCAGGTTAAGGAAAATGTCGCGGAGGAAGTAAACCTTGTTCCCCCAGTCCGGGCTGATCCACCCGAGTAATCCGCCTGCGAGCAGACCGATGAAGATCTGGACGGTCAGCGATGGGCGGTACCAAGGGCGGCCGGGTGGCAAGGAACCTTGGGTGCTCGGTGGACTCATCATCGTGAGGGGTAACAGAAACTGGCGCGCGAAGAAAGGCCGATTCGCCAGTTCCCTCGGGTCGAGTGGGCGTCTCGGCCGCCGGTTAAAGCGTCTCGCTTTGACGAACTTTCAAAAGCCCGTTTCGGCAGGATGCCAAAACCGGCGGGCGAGACGCCCACCCGACCCGAGACATGACGCGGCTTGCTTTCCAACTCTCACCCGCTCCCTTTCGGGATGTTTCTCACTCACCTCAGTTGCACCGCCTGTGGGCTTCAGTACGAATGGAGAGAACTGCAGAATCTCTGCACCGCCTGCCAAAAGCCGCTTTTCCCGGTTTACGACCTGGCCGCGGCAGGCCGGGCGTTAAATCGCGAAGCCCTCACGAAGCGGGAGAAATCGCTTTGGCGTTATCGCGAGGTCTTGCCTTTGCCGGCCGAGATCGCGCCGGTGTCGTTAGGCGAAGGCGGCACGCCGCTTCTGCGTGCGCAGCGTTTTGGTGAGGAAGTTGCCCTCGCGAATCTGTGGATCAAAGAGGAGGGCCAGAATCCGACCCAAAGCTTCAAAGCCCGCGGCATGACGGTGGCGGTCTCGATGGCGAAGTATCTCGGCGCCACGAAGCTCGCTGTCCCGAGCGCAGGAAATGCAGGCGGCGCGCTGGCCGCATACGCGGCCCGGGCCGGGCTCGAGGCGCATATCTTCATGCCGAGCGACACTCCGATCGCCAACGTGATCGAATGTCGCGAGACCGGCGCGCACGTTACCCTGATCGACGGCCTTATCACGGATTGCGGAGCGGAGATCGCGCGCCGCAAGGAGCGGGAAGGCTGGTTCGATGTCTCGACTCTAAAGGAACCGTACCGGGTCGAAGGCAAAAAAACGCTCGGCTACGAGCTGGCCGAACAGTCCGGCTGGGAGTTGCCGGATGTCGTCCTTTACCCGACGGGTGGCGGCACCGGTCTGATTGGAATGTGGAAGGCGTTTGATGAAATGGAGTCGTTAGGATGGATCGATTCGAAGCGGCCTCGGATGTTCTCGATCCAGGCGAGCGGTTGCGCGCCGATCGTGCGCGCTTTCGAAGCGGGCGCGACCAGCGCGGGAGAATTCCTCGATGCCCACACCTGCGCTTCCGGTCTGCGCGTTCCGAAAGCGGTGGGGGATTTCATCATGCTGGATATCCTGCGGAAATCGAACGGCGGCGCCGTGACGGTCGATGATGAAACGATGGTTCGCACAACACGGAAGGTCGGTGCGGCGGAGGGTCTTTTTGTCGCCCCGGAAGGCGCTGCATGTTTTGCAGCCCTGACCTCCCTCTTGGCGAAAAACAAGATCGAGCCAAACGAGCGAATTGTGATTTTCAATACCGGGTCAGGAATTAAGTATCTCGAGTGCTTCGGTGATTCGGTTCCACAGCTGACGAGGCGTATCTAGCTATCGTAAGGAGGTGGATGTTCCAGTATCGATCTTAAAAGCCCTGACCCCGATCCGCGTGCCGCCTGAGATGGAAGTGCACAAAGGTTAGCGCTTTGAGCTAAAGCGGTAAGGGGCTTGAGGGCGAAAAGCGTTGTCGATTACCCCGACCGCGACCATCAACCCGACGCCCATCTCCTCGATCGAGACGATCACGACTTCGACCAGCAGGTGTCTTTGGGTAAACCGGCGTGACAATTATAGCCCAGGCATGACAAACGTGGCGTCGCCAAAAATGAGCAGGCGCACCGGCCCGGCCACGAATCCGGTCTGCCAGGCTTCCATGGTGTAGAGAAGCAGCAGGCTGAACATGAGGCTGCCGGCGACGCCGCGCGCCTATTCGCGGAGCGTTTCGATGATGCTGGGTCCGGCCTGCGTTGTCGCCCCGGCATACTGAAACGCAAACGGTCTCCTTCGCGACCAGCTTTTCTTCTGCCCGCGCGGAAGTCTCTTTCCCTGAAAGATGATTGGGGGCTGAATGGCCGGGAGCCGCGATTTATTGTTGCGAGACCATGATTTTTACCTGGCTGCTTTTACTGGTTCCGGCCGCCCTCGCCTTGCGTTACTTCGTGCATGCGGGGCCGATTTGGATTTTCGTCGGCGCGGTCCTTGCGATTGTGCCCTTGGCCGAATGGATCCGGCGCGCGACCGAGCATCTCGCGGCGCGGGCCAGCCCGGCGGTCGGTGGATTGTTGAATGTCACCTTCGGCAACACCGCGGAGCTGATCCTCGCCCTTTTCGTTCTCTCCACGGGCGAAACTGAAGTCGTGAAAGGCCAGATCACCGGTTCCATTATCGGTAACAGCCTGCTCGGCCTCGGGCTCGCGATTTTGGTTGGCAGTTGGGGACGCGAGCGGCAGACTTTTAAACGGGAGCGCGCGGGTCTCCTCTCCAGTCTGCTGATTTTGGCCATGATCGGCTTGCTCGTGCCGGCGCTTTTTGATTACACCGAGCGCGGATTGCGCGATGCCGCGGCGGCGAATCGCCTCGCCGAATGGTTGAGCCTCGGGGTGGCGGTGGTCTTAATTTTGGTCTACGTGGCCAATCTGGTCTACACCCTCGTCACCCATCGTGAAGTCTTCGCTTTCGAGCGCAGCCAAGGCAAAGAAGGCGGCGCTCCGCCCTGGCCGATCTGGCAATCACTGCTCGTGCTGTTGGTGGGCACGGCGCTGACTGCGTGGGAAGCCGAGCTGGTTTCCGGCGCGCTCGGCGAAACGGCGACGCAGCTTGGACTTTCCCGCTTTTTCCTCGGCGTGGTTGTGCTCGCGGTTATCGGCAACGCGGCGGAATATGTTGCCGCGATTTACTTCGCGCGGCGTGATCGGATGGGGCTTGTTCTGAGCATTACGGTCGGCTCGAGCATTCAGGTGGCGCTCCTGGTCGCGCCGCTGCTTGTGCTTTTTTCCTACTTCATGGGCAGCCCCATGAATCTGGTGTTCGAAAACCCGCTCGAACTGATCGCCATCGCGAGCGCGACTTTCGTCATCAACGCGATCGCAGCCGATGGCGAGACGACTTGGTTCGAAGGTGTGCTCCTGCTCGCGGTTTACCTGGTCTTGGGAATGGCTTTTTTCTTCGTCCAGCGCTGAACCGCCATTCTCAGCGTTGGCGCCGCCACACTTTCCAGAGCGCGCCGCCCACGAGAGCGCCCGCGGCGAGCACAGCCAGACTGCTCAGGAGCGATGGCTTGGCGGGCTGGGGCGTGATGTACCCTTTCTCCGGATAGGAACCGCCCGGGCCGCGCTCGCCGTCGCGCAGAGCCATCTGGATGACTTCCGCAAGATGAAGCGGGACACGGTCTGTCGTTTGCCGCACTTGCTCGCGACAACTGAAGCCGTTCGCGATCAGGAGCGTATCTTTTGAAGCTTTACGCACCGCGGGCAGAAGCACGCGCTCGCCGCATTTGATCGAGACATCGTAATGCTCCTTCTCGAAACCGAACGCGCCCGCCATTCCGCAACAGCCGGTGTCGGGCATTTCGTAGTCGAGTCCCATTTTGTCGAGCAAGACCTTTTCGTCGTTCATTTTCATCAGTGCCTTGTGATGGCAATGGCCATGCACGAGCGCCTGGCGGTGCAACTTCGGCAGCTCGAAGTCCTTGGCGCAGTTATCGAGGAATTCGCTGAGCAGATAGGAATTCTTGCAAAGACGCTTTGCATCTTCGTCGTGGGGGAAAAGATTCGTTAGCTCATCGCGAAACGTCGCCAGACAGCTCGGCTCCAAGCCGACCAGCGGAATGTCATTGCGAATCTCTTCCCGCAGAGCCTCCAGGATTTGTTTGAGCCAGCGCTGCGCGGTGTCGAGCATGCCGTAATCATAGAGCGGACGTCCGCAGCAAAGGTCCTGCATCGGCACGAGCACGCGAAATCCCGCCGCTTCCAGCACTTCCGTCGCCGCCTGCGCAGTACGCGGATGGAAGTAGTTATTAAACGTATCCGGCCAGAGAATGACCGGCGGCTTGCCCTTGTTCTGCACGCCGCGTTTCCGGAACCAATCTTTAAAGGTGTAACTGGCGAACGGCGGCATCCGGCGTTGCGGCGCGATGCCGATGATCCATTTCATCACATCGCTGAAGATGGGAGCCTGGGTGAAGAAATTCGCCACGCTTGGCATCAGGGAAGCGAACCGCGCCGCGATATGAATCAAGCCAAAGGCATAGGCATAAAGCGGTCGCAGCCGTCCCTTGTAATAGTGCGCGAGAAACTCCGCTTTGTAGGTCGCCATGTCGACATGAACCGGGCAATCACCTTTGCAGCCTTTGCAGGCCAAGCAGAGATCGAGCGCGTCCTTCACGTTCTCATCGCGCCAACCGTCCTTGCCGATGACTTCCCCGCGTAGCATCTCGAAAAGCAAGTGCGCCCGCCCGCGCGTCGCGTCCTTTTCCTCGTGTGTCACCATATAACTCGGACACATCGTGCCGCCTTCGTCGCGACGGCATTTGCCCACGCCGACACAACGCAGAGCCGCACGGGCAAAGCTCCCTTTGTCATCGGGAAACTGAAAGTAAGTCAACGGCTCGCGCGGATTGTAGTCCTGCCCGAGGCGCAGCTCGCCGGTCGGCGGGTTCGGATCGACGATCTTGCCGGGATTCATTTTCCCTTGTGGATCCCAGATCGATTTGAATTCCCGAAAGGCCTGGACCAATTCCTCACCGTACATTTTCGGAAGCAAGGCCGCCCGCGCCTGGCCGTCGCCGTGCTCACCGGAAAGTGAGCCGCCGTAGCTGACGACGAGATCGGCCGCGTGATCAAGGAAATCACGAAACTTCTCAATTCCATCGTGCGTGTAGAGATCGAACGGGATCCGGCAATGGACCAAGCCCTGCCCGAAGTGGCCGTAAACCGAGGCGTCGTAATCGAACTTTCGGAATAGCTTCTTCAGATCGCGCAAATAATCGCCGATCTTCTCGGGCGGCACCGCGGAATCTTCCCAGCCTGGCCAGGCATCGTTCCGCCCTGGCACAAAGGCGGTCGCGCCCAGGCCGCTCTCACGCACCTCCCAAAGTTTCTCCTCCTCTTCTTTGTCGTCGTAAAGTTTCATCGACGGCGCCTGCTTGTCCTTTTCCAGAATCGCCATCACCTCGCGCGCCTTTTCGTCGGCTTCTTCTTTGCTCTCGCCTCCAAATTCCGCCAGCAGCCAGCCTTTCCCTTCCGGGAGCAGCTTCAAATCGTCGGGATGCAGATGGTGCTCCTTCATGAAATCGATCAGCTCGTGGTCCATTCCTTCCAACCCGATCGGTTGGTGCTTCATGATCTCCGGACAATGATCGGCCGCATGAAAGACATCGGAGTAGCCGAGCACGAGGAGCGAGCGCGCTTTCGGATTAGGAATTAATTCCAGTGTCGCTTCCAGCATCGTGACGCAGGTGCCTTCACTGCCGGCCAGCGCGCGCGCCACATGAAAACCGTTCTCCGGCAGCAGATCATCCAGGTTATAACCAGAAACGCGCCGCGGAATCTTAGGGTAACGTTCCCGAATCAGCGGCGCGTATTTGTCCCGCAGCGCTTTGAGCTTTCGATAAATCTCCGCCTTCGGTCCGCCGTTGCGGATGATGCTTTCCAGCTCTTCCTCACTGGTCCTGCCCACCCGCATGCGCGCCCCTTCGTAGGTGAAGATCTCCAGCTCGTGCAGGTTATCGGAAGTGCGCGCGCCCGTTCCCGCAAACTGCGCCATGACTGAATGCACGCCGCACGAGTTATTCCCGATCATCCCGCCGATCGTGCAATGATTGTGAGTCGCCGGATCGGGTCCGAAAGTGAGGCCATGCTTTTGAGCCGCCTCGCGCACGCGGTCGAGCACGATGCCCGGTTGCACTCTGACAAGGCGTTTCGCCGGATCGATCGCCACCAGTCGATTGAAGAACTTCGACATGTCCATCACGACTGCGACGTTGCAACATTGCCCCGCCAGACTGGTCCCGCCGCCGCGCGACAAGACCGGCGCTCCGTAACTCTTCGAGGTTAGGATGGTCTGGATGGTGTCTTCCGCGTCGCGCGGAATGACGACGCCGATCGGCACCTCGCGGTAATTCGATCCATCCGTCGCATAGAGCGCGCGGTCACCGTCGCTAAAGCGCACCTCGCCGCGGATGCGCTTACTCAATTCTTTTGGGAGCGAGGTCTGCATTTCCCCTTTCCGCTCCAATAACCCATTTCCGTTTTTCACATTGTCTCCTTTACGCCCGATTCGGTCGACCACGTGACCGGGCTCGTTATGTAGCTCATGTCCAAAAAATCAAAGATTCGCTTCCCGTGTTTGCGATGACGCGAGCGCAATCCCCAGCGCTGCTTCCGCCGCATAGATAGAACGGGCGAAGTGTGGATGCGCGGCCAGTTCTTGCACTGCGGAACGCAAAAAGCTGGGTCCTATTCGCCAGAGCAGCGAGTAACCGCGCGGTTTGATCAGACCTATAACCCCTTCGCCGAGCAAGAGGAGGGCGGTAATTTCAACAATCCTTCGAACAGTGAGGTTCTTATTCATGGCATTGGTCTTTCGCAGAGATGAAGCCAACGTGGCCCAGCGCCGCGGACGCTTCCGGGAGGACGCTAGGAAGCTTGAGAAAAACCGTTAACACGTCGACGAGACTGTAAAGACTGAAGGCCCGAAACTTTCGCCAGGATCTGGCGGTGAGGAAGGCCGCTTGCACGGCATCAGCACCTGCTTTGGCCAGGAGAGCCAACGGGAGCCACGGGCGGTTATCGGCGCGGTTGGCGTCGCCCGTCGCCGCCAGTCCCAAAGTGGCCGCATAGCTGCCAAGGCCGAGGATAGCATCGGGCGTGTGAAGGAGTTTATAGGCTTCCGCGGAACCGTTGACTTTTTCCGCGTCAAGACCCGGCAGCGGCGGCTCAGGCAAACATTTGAGAAGGCCGAGCTGATAGAGCGCAATCACGCTGAGGGATGCCATGCCTACAAGAGTCAATGCGACGGTGGTCCGGCGATGAGAAAGGAAATCATTCGTGCCGGTGCGCAGTTCACGGCTTAGGCAAGAAGGAGTCGGCTTCATTGGTGTTTAACCCACAGGATGAACATCGCTCCCATTAAGAATCATCGCGCTTGGCGAGGCACAGCGCGCCCAGTACGGCGCCGGCTAGCGCCAGAAAGCCTCCAACCATCCATTCGCGGTGCATGTCGGTCCAAAGTTGCGGGCTGTGCGGATGGGCCTGTGCATCAAAGCGCCCATGCGCCCCTGGGTCGCCGCCGACTGGTTCATAAAGATTATCCGGTCTGCTGTGATCGGCCTTCTCATCCGTCTGCTGGCTTTTGACGCCGTTCTTCCCGAGGTAGAGATCTCCCAGGCGCGGAAACATTTTGTTCCCGATGATGGCGATGACGGTGGGAAGGCCGACGTAAATTTCCCGCCGCTTCTTCTTCGAAGCGAAGACGATGGCGCGCGCCGCCACTTCCGGCTGATAGATTGGCGGGACCGGTTGCGACTTGTTAGGCAGCTTGTTTTTGCACCAGTCAAACTGGGGTGTGTTTAAAGCCGGCATCTGCACCATCACCGGCACGATCGCGCTCTTTTGATGAATCAATTCCGCGCGCAGCGAATCCATGAATCCCTGGATGGCGTGCTTGCTCGCGCAATAAGCGGCCTGCAGCGGGATGCCTCGATAAGCCAGCGCGCTGCCCACTTGCACGATGTGTCCGCGGTTTCGCGGCAGCATGCGTTTAAGCGCCGCCAGCGTGCCGTTGACGTAGCCGAGATAGCAGACTTCGGTCACGCGTTTAAATTCAGCTGGCGTCGTATCCTTGATGAAAGCGAAGACGCTGGTCATCGCGACGTTGACCCAGACGTCGATCGGCCCCAGTTCGCGCTCAACCCGTTCGGCGGCGGCCTCGACCCCGTCGGCATCGGTCACGTCGCATTGCAGGATGAGGGCCTTCCCTCCACGCTCTTCCACATCACGCTTCGCTCCTTCAAGTGCTTCCCGCCCGCGCGCCAGGAGTCCAATGGAAGCGCCTTCAGTTTCTGCGAACATCCGTGCGGCCGCGCGCCCCACACCCGCCGCCGCACCAGTGATGACAATCACTCTTGCTTTATGTCTATGCTTCATAGGTCTTATCTTGGTTAGTCAGCGCTTTTCATCGTTAGGCGGTCTTCACTGGCGCGTCGCTCGCCCTCGGCGCGGGTTTCGGCTTCCGGGCAGGCGTCGCTCACCCAGCGAGGAAATGTCATAAGGCAAACCTCGCGGCGTCCTTGCGCTTGAGCTCGAGGCCATTGCCCGGACGCGAAAGATCCGGCGCCAGCGCGCCGTCGCCAGGCTGGGCCACTCCGTCGAAGAGCATCCGTTCGATCCGAACGTGATCGTGAAAATATTCGGCATGCCGGAAGGGGCGGGCGGTGCAACCGACCGGGACATGCAAAGCCGGTGCACAATGCGAAGAGAGCGGACAATGATGCGCCTCGCATAAAACCGCTGCCTGGAAAAATCCGGTATAGCCGCCACAACGCGTGACATCAGCCTGCAGAACGTCCACCGCACCGGCCTGGAGCATACGCTGGAAATAGGTGACATCATAACCGTACTCGCCAGCCGCGATATCCATCCCCGGCGGACCGTCCTCGCGCATCAGACGCAAGCCGGCGAGATCGTCAGAGGTGACAGGTTCTTCGAACCAACTTACATCCAACTCGGAAAAGGCATAGCTCAGTTCGAGCGCCTGCTTCCGGCTGTAAGCGCCGTTGGCATCGACGAACAATTCCGCTTCTTCGCCGATCGCTGCGCGCGCGGCGGCGACGCGCTCTGGGTCGGCTTTGGCATCGCGCCCGACTTTCATTTTCACGCGCGGAATACCTGCTTCCACCCAGCCGCCAAGTTGTTCCTGGAGTTTCTCGACCGAGTAGGAGGTGAATCCGCCGCTCCCGTAAATCGGCATCGCCTCGCGCACCTGACCAAAGAGCCTAGCGAGCGGGACGCCGAGGAGTTTGGCATTTAGATCCCAGAGCGAGGTGTCGACCGCGGAGATGGCCATCGAGCAAATGCCGGGACGGCCGAGGTTGCGGATCGAGTGCACCATGGCGACGAAGCAGTCGTTAGGCGAAAATGCATCGCGACCGAGGACGACGTCCCTCAGCTTCGACTGAATCAGCTTTGCGGTGGCGGCGTCCGCGTAGCTGTAGCCCAACGATCGCTTCTCCCCAGCTTCCGCTTCCACAATCACAATGGTCGTACTGTCCCACTCAATGGTGCCGTCGGATTCCGGCTGATCGGTCGGAATCTTGTAGGCCGAGACTTCCAGCTTGTCGATCGCAGGCGCTTTCATCCGGGGAACGCATGCGCCCTCACGCGCTGGCGCCTCGTCAGGGCGAAGTCTTCGCGTGGGAAGAAGAGCCTGTTTCGGCGGGGCGCCGAAACGAGCACGCGGGTCGCGTGCGCTCCCCGGGTGGCGCTTGGCGAACCCACGCTCACTCCTTGTGCGGGATGAAGCTTTCGATCGCGTCCTTGAAGGCGCCTCGAATCATACCGGGCGCGTCGGGGTCGCCCTTTAGGATCGATTTGGCGAAATTCTCCGCTTCCTTGAAAGTGATGTGGGGCGGCAAAGTCGGCACTTCCGGGTCGGTCAGCGCTTCGTAAACAACCGGGCGATCGGCGGCCAGCGCGCGGTCCCATGCCGGGCCGACGTCTTCCGGATTGTCGACCCGGATGCCGCGCAGCCCGAGCATCTCCGCGTAGTTGGCGAAAGGAAAATCGGGGACGGTCTGCGACGCGTTGTATTTTGGATCGCCCGTCATGATGCGCTGTTCCCAGGTGACTTGGTTCAGATCGCGATTCGCCAGGACCATGATGATGAGGCGCGGGTCGCTCCATTCTTTCCAGTAATCGGCGATCGTGATCAGGCAGTTGATGCCGTTCATGAGCATCGCGCCGTCGCCCACCAGTGCGATAACCGGGCGATCGGGCCAGGCGAATTTCGCCGCCACGGAGTAGGGGACGCCCGGCCCCATGGTGGCGAGATTGCCGGAGAGCGACGCCATCATGCCGCGGCGCACTTTGAGGTCGCGCGCAAACCAGTTGGCGGAGGAACCGGAATCGGAAGCGAGGATGCAGTTGTCGGGGAGGCGCGGCGACAATTCCCAGAAAACGCGCTCTGGATTGATCGGGTTGGCGCTGTTCATGGCCCGCGCTTCGAGCACTTCCCACCAATCCTTGATGCCGCTCTCGATCGTTGCGCGCCAGGAGCGATCTTCCTTGCGCTCGAGGAGCGCAATGAGCGCGCGCAGGGTCTCCGCGCTATCGCCGATCAGGTTCACTTCCATCGGATAACGGATGCTGACCATCTTCGGATCAATCTCGATCTGCACCCCGCGCGCCTGGCCTTCCTTGGGCAGAAATTCGGAGTAGGGAAAACTGGAACCGATCATGAGAAGCGTGTCGCAATCGCTCATCATGTCCCAGCTCGGCTTGCTGCCGAGCAAACCGATGGGGCCGGTGCAGTAGGGGAGATCATCGGGCAGAACGGCTTTGCCTAACAATGCCTTGGCCACGCCCGCGCCCAGCAGGTCGGCCACCTCCATGACTTCATCCGTAGCCGGGAGCGCGCCGGCGCCCACCAGGATCGCGACCTTCTGGCCGGCGTTCAGAATCTCGGCCGCAGCGCGCAGGTCTTTGTCCTGCGGGACGACACGCGGCGCGGAATAGCCCAGCCCGGAATGGACCGTGCCATGGGCACGGGGCGGCGTTTCGACCGCTTCGACTTCCTGGATGTCGTTCGGGAAAATGATGCAGGTAACGGTGCGTTCGGCCATCGCGATGCGAATCGCGCGATCGACCAGGTGCCGCACCTGCGCCGGCACGCTCGCCATGTGGACATACTCGTGCGCGACATCTTTGAAGAGACTGATGAGATCGACCTCCTGCTGATAACTCCCGCCGAGCGCGGCGCGCGCCTGTTGCCCGACGATCGCGACCACCGGCTGGTGATCCATCTTCGCGTCGTAAAGGCCGTTCAAAAGATGGATCGCGCCCGGCCCGGAAGTGGCGAGACAAATGCCAACTTCGCCGGTGAACTTGGCGTGCGCGCAAGCCATGAAGGCGGCCATTTCCTCGTGCCGCACCTGCACGTAATCGACCTTCTCCCCCGCGCGGTCGATCGCGCCGATGATGCCGTTGATGCCGTCACCAGGAAAACCGTAGATGCGTTTGAGCCCCCACTCGGTGATGCGTTCGATTAAGTGGTCACTGACTAGTTCGGACATAAATATCTCTTACTCGCTCCCGGCGAAAGCGATGGTGGTAATGAGCGCGTTTTCCGATTGCCGGGAATCGAGCCGGGTGTGTTGCACCACGATCGGCACATCCGAGGTGATGGTGCTGGCGTAGTTTGTCCCGATCGGAATCGGCTCGGGATCTTTCAGGTTGTTGAAGCGCTGGTGAAGGGTTCGTCGCGCCGGGACGGTCAGCTTATAGGGGCCGACTGGATCGCGGTCGCTGTAATAAATGATGATCTCGACGTGCGCCGCCGTGTTTCCCGCATTCAGAATGCAAACCGTCTCATGGCTTGCGAGTTCCGGTTCCGGACCATGGCTCCATGTGGGAATCCACCCTTCCGCGATCGCCCAATGTTTTTTACCTATGCTCACCCTAAAGGCCTCTCTCCCCTTCGCCGTCTCGAGAGCGCTCCGGGCATCCGCCCTTCGAGCGCGCCGCTGGACGCGAGATCGGTGTGCACCAAGTACATATCGGATAACTGGATGCCTGCGAAGATGAAGCCGGGGATGCAACCGGGCGAAATCAAAGAGTCGCTCCGCGATAACTCGTGAAAAGGCTTGAAGATGATGCCCGGCACGTGCCGTAGTAAAACCAATGCACCGGGATCGAATCGCAACCATCGGTCGGGCAATGGATGTCGTAGCCGCCATCGCGTTGCGGCCCGATTCTGATTTCATGCCCCGTGAAGGTTTTGGTACAACGGACGCAGACCCGTTCGTCATCAAGAGAGTGCCAGCTTCGGGAGTTGTCGCCGCGACGCACGATTGCCAGTCGGTCTTCGGGCGAGAGGTTATTTTTGTTCATCACAAAAGCTTGTTTCGTTAGGCGCTGAGGGCGGCGGAAACTTGCGGTCGGGAGCGTCCCGCTTCAGCCAATGCATTTGCCGTCGGACCATGGTAAAACCAATCGCGCGGAGTGGCGTCGCAGCCGGGACTTGGACAATGGAGTCGAAATCCACCCCGCCGATCGCGCCAGATGTCGATCATTCGTCCGCTGATCAACCGATTACACAGGACGCAGACGCGCCGATCATCGAGCGAGTGCCATTTGCGCAACGAATCGGCTTCCTGGAGAACCGTCAATTTTTCATCGAGAGAGACATGCGTATTCATGATTGTGTTGCTGGCATAACACTCGATTTCCTGCGCCGGCGCAATCGGGCTGCGGCACGATTCGCCCGTCGGGAAAAGCCTTACTTGGGAGTGGGCTTTCCAGGCTTGATGGCGACGGTTCCCCGAAAGCCACAGCCAGCGAAAGCATGGTTTGCGTTAATCCAGCGAAGGCTGGCAAATTGTGGACAGGCGAAACTCAGGATTGCGGACCCCTAAAGTGAGTCTGGGTAGCACCGGTCAGACTTCCGATTCCGCGCAGATCCCTTCTTCCGCTGACGGATCAACGCCGCAGAAGGAATCTGGTGCGTCCTGGTCGGTCGATGGCGCGCGCGACACGAATTTGCTTCCGGAACGGGCGTTGATGAAACGAGTCGCCGCGGGAAACCATGAGGCGTTTACCACTTTGTATGAGCGGCAAGCCGGAGTGCTTTTTTCAACTGTTTATCAAATCTTGAACGACCAGGAGGAAGCGGAGGATGTCTTGCAGGAAACCTTTCTTGAAATGCGACTGAAGGCGGCCGCGTACGACGCTGCTCGCGGTAGTATTTTCACGTGGTCCATCATGCTCTCGCGTCGCCGGGCGATTGCCAAATTGCGATCGCGGCCAGACTACAAACAGCAGACGGAAACCTCGCGGATCGCTAAGATTCTCAAGCTCGGAGAGGGCAACGGGAATAACGACGGCCAGCTGAGCAGGAAGCGAGTTAAAGGGTTTCAGAGCGCGCCGCGCAAAACCGACAATTCACAACGCGAAGCTCTTTTGCTCGCTGTCTTCGGGGGACTTAATCTTGCGCAAATTTCGGCGCGTCTCGAAATTCCTCTCAACGAAGTAAGAGCGCACATCAGGACCGGGCTGCTTGCTCTGCACAAGTAGTTTCTTAGAAGAAGATCAGGTTCCGGCTTCCCGCGAAATGATCTGCTTTCTGACACGAATTCGGGTCACCGAGCCATCGACGCGTCGACCAAACAAATTTGGAAGCGGCTGTTTGCTTACTTGGCGGCGCGGCCGTGGGATCGCATCTTGAAACGTTTCATCTGTGAGGATACGCCATCTCTTTTCAGCACAGATTTGCGCTTCTCCGCATACCAAGGCTCGCTCTTCATCGCTTTACCGGAATCACGCAGGTGATTTTCATTCCGCCGGTGCGGCGCTTCTCGATTTTTAACTTGCCACCAAGCGCATGCGCGCGGTAACGCATGAGATGAAGTCCCAAGCCTTTGCCGCGACGGCGAGACGAGAAGCCTTTGCCATCGTCTTGCACACTGACGCAGATGTGATCGCGGCTATGATCCAGCGCGATAAGGATCTTTCGCGCGCCGGAATGCTTGACCGCGTTGGTGAGTGCCTCCTGCGCCACGCGATATAAATTTAGGGCGAGGGTATCGTCGGCGACACGCGTCCCGCGGCCGACCTTAAACTCACACTGGATCTGAGTCTTCTCACAGGCTGACTCGACCAGTGCGCGAAGAGCCCCGATTAAACCGGAGCCCTTTAACTCGACGGGTTGCAAGCCGCGCGCGAGATCGCGCGCGATTCCTACATTGCGATTCACGAGCTTGGCGGCTTCCTCCAAAGTCCTAGCCGCGGCGGCCGGCTTTTCAGATGCAACTTTCTGTGCAGCTGATTTTAGGAGAAGAGCGGTGGCGGTGAGTTCCTGGCAGACTCCATCGTGCAGGTCTTCCCCGATGCGACGCTTCTCGCGCTCGCTGATTTCGAGTAATTCCTTCTCAAGCAGTTGCCGCTGCGCGATGGTTTGCTCCAGCTTGGCGTTGGTGGCGAGCATATCTTTTGTCCGTTCGATGACGCGTTGCTCCATCTCATCGCGCGCGTGGCGAAGCGCATCTTCGCTCGCGCGCTGGTCGCTCGCGTCGCGCGCTACCTTGGCGAAACCGCTGGGCCGGCCTTGCTCGTCATTCAAGGGCACGAGCACGCTATCCACCCAGAATAGTGAGCCGTCTTTACGCAGATGAGTGCGCCGATCGGCAGCCCTTCCGGCGGTCAACGCGGTTTGGAGTTCTTTTTCCACCTCCCCTTTGGCGCGCTCATCCGGCCGGAAGATCATTTCGCCGCTCTGCCCCACCACTTCCTCCTGACTCCAGCCAAAAACTCGCTCGGCGCCTTTGCTCCAGAAGGTGATGACGTTGCCCGGATCGAGCAGGAACATCGCGTAGTCGCGGGCTCCTTCCACGAGGAGACGGAAGCGTTCTTCGCTCCTGCGCAGTGCTTCTTCGGCCCGCTTGCGTTCGCCGATCATCTGCACGATCGCCAGGATGTAGAGCGGGGTCCCAGAATCGAGGCGGGCGAGGGTTGCGGTCATGGTTCCCCATTCCACTTCGCCGCCTTTTTGGAGAAAGCGTTTCTCGAGCGTGTATTCCGGAATCTCTTCCGCGATTAATCGGCGGTTGAGGGCTTCCTCTTCGGGGTAATCTTCGAAGTAGGTGACGTCTCGCACCGACATTTTGCGCAGTTGCTTCTCGCTGTAGCCAATGATCGCGCAGAATCCTGGATTGACTAAACTGAATCGACCTTCCTGATCGATGTGCGCTATTCCGACATTCGTTTGTTCGAACATGGCCCGAAAACGCGCCTCGCTTTCGCGCAATGCCTGCTCGGCCTGCTTCCGGTGGGTGATGTCGCGCGTGACTCCGGCGACGCCTTCCACGCTGCCATCCGCCGCGAGGAGCGGAGAGAGAATGTATTCGTATTGCCGCTCGCCGATCGCGCTCGTATAGGGCGTTTCGTCCTTTAACGGGCGACGGGTCTCAATCACTCTCCGAATCTGACCCTCAAGCTTTTTCGCCAGCTCCGGGGGATAACCCAGTTCATGAAAATTCCGGCCGACCGTTTCCGCGTGCGTCTTCTGCCAGAGATCCAGGAGCGGTTGATTGATGTAAGTGAACCGGCCTTCGCGATCGAAGTGATAAATGAAGTCTGAGACCGACTTCATGACCGTGCCGAATTTGTGGAGCTGATTTTTCAATTCTTGCGAAACTCCTGCCAATTCCAGCTCGGCGCTTTTGCGTCTCGTGATGTCAATGAATGTTGCCACGACGCCTGCGATACGATCCTCTCCCGTCCGATAGGGCGCGATGCGGGTAAGGAACCAGGCTCCATCGCGGGCGCGCACTTCGCGTTCGATCGGCGTCAATTGGTCGAGCACCTCTTCGGCATCTGCCATGAAGCCCTCGAAACCGAGTTTGTGTGTGATATCGGAGAGCGGACGCCCCAAATCCGCCGGAAGGAGGTTGAAAATTTTCTGCGCGCTCGGTGTGAAACGCTGGATGCGCAGCTTTCGATCCAGGAACATCGTCCCGATATCTGTCGATGCCATCAGATTGGTGAGATCGGCATTGGTCCGGCTCAGCTCCTCCACGCTGCCTTTCAGCTCGTGATTCACGGTGGTCAGCTCCTCGTTGACCGACTGCAATTCTTCCTTGGAAGTCTCGAGCTCCTCGGCCGCAGCCCGCATCTCCTCGTTCACCGCCTGGTGCTCTTCATTGGAGGCTTTCAGTTCTTCGTTCGCGGCCTCGTACTGCTCCACGGAGGCGTTGAGCTGTTCCCTTAGGAATTGATTCTCCGCGACCAGATCACCGGTCAGAGCGTCCGGCCGTGCCGGTGCGGATGGCGCCGGCGCCGCCTCCGTTTCCTTTTCGAAGACGACGAGGTAAAACGCTTCCGCCACATCGCTCGACCGCATCGGCCGGACATGGACCGTGACGACCTCACTGCGGCCATTGATCTCCGCGCTTTGCGGTGTGGCTGTGACTGCCGATTTTTCCTGCGCAGCTCGAAAGAGAGCGGTCCGCAGCTCAAACTGGAGCGCGGGATTCACGACCTTGATGAGATTAGCGGAGGGCTCGCCGCCCACGAATTGCAGATAAGGCCCGGCGTGATCCGAAAGATGAACGATGTCATAGGTATCGTTCACGACCACCGAAGGCGGACCGTACTTTTCGAGCAGGTTCAGGTGAAGTTCGCCGAAGAGAATGCTGCGGCGTTCCTGCCCTGCATGGATCGATTTCGGAATATCGGCGCCGGCCTCCTCCACGCCTGCACGCAATAACGGCGGCAGTGTGCGTTCGCGCCGTCCCGCCGGGTCCGGCGTCCGGACCGGGAGCATCGGCAATTTCCAGCCCGCGCGTGGTGTCGCGCGGCGCACATAAAGCCGATGCTTCTTATCCACGGGCGAAAAGAGGGCCTGCGCATGGCTCTCGCTCTCCGCGCCTCCGAGAAAAAGCATCCCTCCCGAACGGAGCGCAAAATGGAAAATATCAAAGACCTGCTCCTGCGCCTGGGCGCCCAAGTAGATGAGCAGATTGCGACATGACACCAGATCGATCTGGGAGAACGGCGGGTCCTTGAGCAAATTGTGCGGCGCAAACAGCACCTTCTCGCGCAAATCTTTCCGAACTCGATAGCGCCCGTGGTCTTTGCCAAAAAAACGGCGCAGTCGCTCGGTCGAGACATCGGCTTCGATCGTAACCGGATAGACACCCTGGCGCGCCTCGGCGAGAGACTCGTCGGCAATATCCGTCGCGAAGATCTGGATCGAGGGCGGATCGCTCAAACGCTCGGCGTGTTCGCAAAGCAGCATGGCAATCGAGTAGGGCTCCTCACCGGAGGCGCATCCAGCAACCCAGACGCGGATTTCGTCGTCCTTGGTTTTACCGGCGAAAATCTGTGGGACATGCGCCTCCAACACCGCGAAAGCCTCGCGGTCCCGAAAGAAATGCGTCACTCCGATCAGCAGATCCTGGAGGAGCGCGCGTGCTTCCGCGAAATGGCTGCGAAGGAACTCAAGATACTGCGGAATAGTTTCGAGCGAATTGACCTGCAAGCGTCGCGCGATGCGGCGCAGCACGGTCGCGCGTTTGTAGTGGCTGAAATCGTGCCCGGTTTGTGCGCGTACATATTTCAAGACTTCGGCCAAGGCCGATTCATCCTCCTGCTCGCGCGTCTCGTCCGAGACCGTCTCGCCCCCGGGAGCATCGTCAATCTTCGCGTCCTGCTCTTCCGTCGCTGGATTCTCTGGCGGCAGTCGCATCGCGTTCTCGTTGCGCACGAACTCCATCAGCTTCGGCCCCATCTCGGCCACCGGCAGAACCCAATCGACCATTCCGGTACTGATCGCCGTCGCCGGCATGCTGTCGTATTCTGCTTCGTTCGGATCCTGGACGATTGTCACGCCGCCTTGTGCGCGAACATGCTTTAATCCGATCACTCCATCGGAATCCGTGCCGGAGAGGACGACGCAGACCGCGCGCTGCCCGTACGCCTGCGCGAGCGTGCGGAAAAATAGGTCGATGGTCACTCGCCGTCCAAGGGCCTGCTGCGGCGCGACCAAACGCAGCATGCTCTCCTCGAAGATCAACTGATGGTTGGGCGGAATGACATAGACATTGTCCGGCCGCACCCTCACCGCCTCTGTCACCTGGGTCACCGGCATGGGAGTTTTCTGCTGCAGAATGGCGGCAAGGTTGCTCTCGTGCTCCGGCGACAAATGCATCACGACCACGAACGCCAGTCCGCTCTTGGGCGACATCTCGCCGAAGAATTGCTGCAATACCGAAACGCCTCCGGCCGATGCTCCGAGACCTACGACCGCCGCCGGTTCCCCCGGATCGCGCCGCTTCGCCGCCCCATTGCGGGCATTTCGCGTCGTCTCATCGGTAGCCGCAGGATCGGGGACTGCAAGAGAGTCGGTTTTTGACATAGCTTGCTCATGTTCAGGACGCGAAGCCCGATACAGTGCGCGGCCCACTCTCGTCTACATACGCAAGAAACGGAAGCTTAATTGCGCACCCGTCCAGTTCGATAGGCGAAGCTGATCGTTCGATCGTTCGTTGCGCGCAAGATCGAGCCGCCGGTTGACGAACTTCGTGATGATGACCATGACCAGCACACGCGCGGCATCGTCCACAACGGATGCCTTCCAAGGGTCGGCGGGACGGATCATTCGTCGAGCATGACGACCCACATAAGAACATCGTCGGTTCGCAGGTTCGCAAACGACGCTAGCGCTCGGGTGGACCCAAAAGGATCTCGCGACGAAATTGCAGATTCTATATTTCGTCCGCACTCTTGGTGTGTGCATTGAACATCTCTTTCCCCATCTCCGAGCGACGGGTGCTCTTCCGACGCGACCGACGAATTCCACGGTCAGCCACGTGCGGCTGACCGTGTTCAATCCATCGCCTTGGGGGCAGCTGGTGGCGAGTGCTGTGGCACGCGCTTAGCGTTGCAAGGCGGCCAAAGCAAATCCAACCACGTCGGCAAGACAATGAGCGATCATGACCATTATGAGGTCGCGCTTCCACAGATAAAGTAGTCCCATGATGACCGCACCGAAGGCGACAACAATGAGCTGAGAAGCTGCCCACGACGAGAGGTGGACCAGTGTGAAGGCTAGGACGGAGACGGAAAACGCGAACCATTTGTTTCCGGTCAATGCCTCAGTCCGCTCGATGATATAACCACGGTAAATAATCTCCTCAACGAATGCGGCGAAGACAAAAATCATCAGCTGCAGCCAGTAGGCGTTGCTAATGATGGAGTTAGTTCGCTGGACGTCGATCCTGAGGCCGAGCAGCGGCAAGATCAGCGCGTAGCACAGGACGAAGGAGGCGATGAGCGCGACGGCTCCGGCGAAGCCCCATCCGACAGTTCCCAAAGTAGGGCGTCTCAAACCAATCGAGGTAAGCGGCAATCGCTCGGCCCAGCGAACCCAGAACAGCAGCGCGAGGCCGATCATGAGCCAAACAACCTGGCGTCCAAAACGTGCGGCAGCATCGTCGCCGGGCGACACGGTCGAGAGCAGGCCCAGTTCTGGCAACACAATCGCAATAGAGAGACCGCCAACGAAAAAAAGTAAGGTGCGGCTTTTGATTCTCATCGGGACTTTCATCATTGGCTTAAAATACGTAAAACGTCATCATCAACTATTTGCCCCCCATTGCTTCACTCCGGCGGGAGCTACTCAGAAATCGAATTGAAAGCGAGTCTTGTCGCGCGTGCTCCAGCGAGACATTATGATTTGATGAGATCAGCCACTCCGACCGCCGCTGAGCTGGCGGTTCTGCGGGTCTTATGGCGGCGCAAAAAGGCGACCGTCCGCGAAGTTCACGAGGAAATTTATCGCGGCACCGACACCGGCTACACCAGTGCGTTAAAGATCATGCAGAACATGCTGATTAAAGGGCTGGTGACGCGCATGGCGAACGCGAAGCAACATGTTTATCTCGCAGCCGTGCCGGAACGGCCGACGCTGAACCGAATCGTCCGCAACTGGATGGACCGCGCCTTCGACGGGTCTTCGCTGGCGCTGGCGATGCAGGCGCTCGATGCCCGGCCGGTGGACGCGGAAGAACTCGCGCAACTCAAATCCGTGATCGCGAAGCTGGAGAAAAAGGCAAAGTGATGTCATTTACCGCAGCCTATTTCCTTCGTTTGGCCGTATGGGCACTCGTTCTTGCAGGACTTCTCGGCGGTCCCGTTTGGATTTCGTGGTACATCTGGGACAGAGCGCTTCGCCGGGTGCACGCTGCGGTGCGATTCCGCGTGGCCTGCGGTCACTTCGTGGCGGTTCTCGCGATCCCAGCAGCGCTGATCGGCTTCGTACATTCGAAACTGATCGCACTGGGCGGAGAGATATTACGGGAGCTGCCGCATACAGAAGATATGGCTGGGGGTGACGCCCAGACTGCTCAGCGGATGGTCTTACTCTTCCTTTGCACGTGGCTGGCCGGCACTTTGCTGGCAACGATTCGGCTCGCAATCGAAGCTTGGCAGCTTGCTAGAGTGCCGTCTCGTCCGGCTCCCGCCGCGTTTGCCGCGGAAGTGCGACTCCTCGCGTCGCGCACGCGCGTCAGGCGACAGCCGCCGACGTGCCCGTGCCTCAAGTGGCAGGCTCCGCGCGCCCGATTTTGCTTGTGCCTGCCAGTCTTGCCGACCTTCCCGCCGCGGGTCGAGAGGCGGTGCTGCTGCACGAGCTGGCTCATGTCGAACGCCGCGATTTCGCGATGAACTTGCTGCAGCGGGTTGTCTTGGTGGTGCTCTGGTTTCAGCCAGCGGCTTGGGCGTTATACCATAGTCTCTCTCGCGAGCGGGAGGCCTGTTGCGATCAACTCGCGGTTACACGTGGCGCCTCGGCGCCAGCCTTGGTGCGGCTCGCGGAGAGTCGCCTGCCGAGAGCGGTTGCCATGGCCGCCGCGGGCGGTGGCGATCTCAGCTGGAGAGTGAATTTACTGCTTTCACCCGAAAGACTTTGCCCAGTCGCGTTCGTGGCTCAGTGTGGGATTGGGATTATTGGCGCTGGCCTGCTCCGGTAAAATCGTCCGAAGCGGACGCAAAACACGCTGCCGATGACGACGGTTCTGCCGCTCGCGAAGGTAACGAGGCACACCCTCCAGCCAGAGTGCTCGCACACGTGAGGGAACCTCTTTACAGGCGTATAGAGTGACCGGGCATGAACCGTCACTCGTACAATGCCTGACGAGGCGCGATGATTTCGGGATTAAGAGGGCAGGACAGCCGGAAGAGCGAAGCCGCTAAACAATGCTGGGTTGATGAACACGGTCAGGATCTTGATCGCCTGATTGTCGAGCGCAGCTACATGAAGCGAGTGCGCCCGAAATTCCGTCTCGCCCGGAGCAAGGCTGTAGACGGCGCAGCCCATCTGCAGATTTGCGCCCGTGCGGACGACGCGGAATGCAGCGTATTTTCGGGAGGCCCAAGCGTCAGCGAAGAATGCGCGGATTGGCTCGCGTCCACGATACCATTGTAGCCACGGCGGCATGCTGAGGGTCGCGTCTTGGTGGAGCAAGGCGATAAAGCCGTCTAAATCGTGGCGCTCCCAAGTCGCGACATAGCGAGCAACCAGCGCGCGTTGCCCAGCATTCAGCGGCGCAGCGACGCGCTCGTCTCCGCCGGAGGATCGTTTTGGCAGGGTCGCACGCGCGCGCTGGAGCTGTTCACGGAGCCAAGTGAGGTATCGAGCAACCGGGCAGCCTCAGCCGCGGACCAACCGATAACATCGCAAAGCAAGAGCACCGCTCGTTGACGCGCCGGAAGGTATTGAATTGCCGCGATGAAGGCAAGCTCGACGGATTCCCGCAGTTCGTAGCGCGCAGCAGGCCCGGGCGCGGTGTCGGCGATGCTCTCGAGCGCGACATCAGGATAAGGTTCCAGCCACGCGATCTCCGTCGCCGGCTTATCGGGCGGCACCTCGGGATTGGGCGAGCCTTGCGTTTCAGGAAGCACCCGGCGCGGCCGGCGGGCGATTGCAGTAAGGCAAGTGTTTGTGGCAATCCGATAAAGCCAGCCGCGTAGGGAACCGTAACCCTCGAAACGATCAACGCCTCGCCATGCGCGCACGAGCGTTTCCTGCACCAAGTCTTCCGCCTCGTGAAACGAGCCCGACATACGATAACAGTGAAGCTGCAGTTCAGGGCGGTGCAGTTCGACGCGCTGCTGAAAAGTAATCTGCTGTGGCATGACGGGACGCATAAGTGTTCTGCGCGGGGCTGATCAAGATGCTACCTCGATCCCATTCTCGGAGACGGTAAATACGTTGCCGTTTTGCTTTTGCGGTGCTGTCACTAATGCCATCACGGCCTTGGCGACGTCGTCCGGTGCAGTTCGGGGGGAATCCATTTCCTTGATGAAGTCGGAAGGCGAGATGCCAAGGTACTCGCTGTAGCCCGCGATAGCGACTTTTCCTAAGTCGGTGTCCGGCATGATTCGCCTCGGCGCAAGTGCGGCGAAGCGCAAGCCCAAGCCTAGGCGATCGGATTCCTGCTGGCAGTAATCCGCCATGAACATCTGCATCCGCTTCGCGCCAGAATAACCGCCGGAAATGGCTGATCCTCCCAACCCGGCACCGCTAGAAATAAGGATGATCGTGGCGCCCCGCGAGAGCGGCAGGAGCAGGACCGCCTGGCAGAAGAGAAATGACATCCGGACATCGGCATTCCAGTCACGGGAGAATCCTTCCCACGTTTGAGCCTGCAACGGGCCCATGGCAGGTATCGCTCCACCGCAGATCACAAGGACATTTGGGTGAAGCGTCTCAAACACCTGCGCTGGCGCGTTTTCGTGTGCGGCATCCATCGAGAGCGTCAGGACACCCGGGAAATCAGCTTCCAGTTGGGCAAGCGGCTCCGGCCGTCTCGCCACAGCAAGCGCGCGCGCACCTTGCGCACGGACGGCAGCGATGATCGCCCGCCCCACTCCTCGGCTACCGCCAATTACTACGACGTTCTGGTTTTCAAATTGCATTGGTATGTCCTTTCCCAAACAGACTGCTGTCTCGAGACGCACGATGCGCCTTTCCTATTAAGACAATCGTCATGGCCAAAATTCATTGGTGTAATTCGAGGGTTTGCTCATATTGAGCACCGAGCTTGGCCCGTTGATGGGCGCAATCGCATGGTTTCGGTGGGTTCGCTGCATTAACCAATCGGCTCTCATCCGTTCGATTGCAGCACTAGGAGCATTGTGATATCTCTCGTCCGCGTTGCTCTGAGACAACGACGACACACGCGAGCAGATGATCTGAAATGAAACGATCCTTCCGCGCATTGACTCTGCTCATTTTCATAACATTTCTGATCGCAAGTCGCGGACTTGCCGAGGTCCGGCAATCACTATCGATCGACTGCCGTTTTCCAGCGCAATCGGCGACGGTCGCGGGCCGCACGACTTTGTATTACGAATTGCACTTCGCTAACTGGGCGAATGCTCCGATTTCGATTAGAGGAATTCAGACGGGCGACGCTAAGGGAACGATCATGAACTATGCCGGGAATGCGCTTGCCAAGCGTTTTCCCCATACCAGTGACGACGAGAGTCCCTCTCTCGCTACCGGCGCTCATTCGATCGCCTTTTTCGAATTGCCGATGCCGGCCAAACGGCACTCATCGGAGTTGTTCCATCGGGTGACGCTCGGTTTCAAAGATGGCACGACCGCACAAATCACTGCCCCGCCTGTAAAGATCGATCGTGACAAAGCGCTATTGTTAGGACCGCCCCTGCACATAGGCACTTGGATCGCTCTATATGATCCCTCCTGGGAGCGAGGACACCGGCGCGTTATTCATGCGCTTGATGGGCGCGCCACCATTCCCGGGCGGCTCGCCATCGATTTTTTCGGCGTCTTCCCAGATGGTGCGACGGCGCGCAGGGGAGGTCGACTTTTGACAGATTACGCGGGCTACGGCGCCGATGTCCTGGCCGTGGCCGATGCTCAAGTCGTTGCGCTGCGCGATGAGATGCGCGAGACGCTGGTCTTGGAGCAGCGAAGCCCGGTGCCGTTGGCCGATGAAGCCGGTAATTTTGTCGGCCTAGGTTTAGGCAATGGCCGAACCGTTTTCTATGAACATCTCCAACCCGGGATCCCGTTGAAGCTCGGCGATCACGTGCGAGCGGGCCAGGTCATCGGGAAGCTTGGTCTGACGGGCTCGGGCACCGGTCCGCATTTGCATTTGCATATGGGCGCTGGAACCGATCCTCTCCTCGCCGAAGGGATGGCGTATAGCCTCTCCGGGTGGACCAAGGTTGGCCGACTGCCGAACGTGGCGCAACTAGGGCAAGCGCCTTGGGTGCATGAGGCCGCGACGGCCGGTAACGGGCTTCCGGAACCCCTGACGGTCCTGACGTTCCAAAAAGACATTGAGAAGCCCGATAAGGCGCGCGATCTGAGTGAGCCGATTCGTTAGGGCCGAGCGCAACTGCGATAACCGAACCGCTCGTTCAGCTCGCGCTGTTCGAAAGGCGCATACCTCTTATCCCTCTCGTATGATTTCCTCGAGACGGTCATAGCTCGGCGCGACACCAGTTTCCATGCCTGAGGCCAAAGCCTGATCGCGCGCCTTGCCCGACTCAAAGAGCATGGTACTCCTCAGTGTCGTCTTTTCATCTCGGAAGGAGTGTCGTTGTGATCAGTGCTTCTCCCGAATCCGATTACACCAAATTTCTGCGTGCGGACGAGTCGCGCTTTGGCCTGTTGATCTCACGGTATTCGCCATGCCTACCGGATTCCTCTCCTTCATCGTCTGATGAAGAAGGATTGAACAGATTCCAATTTAGCCCGCGCAACGAGCTTCTTGGTCCGCTGCAATCAGCGCTGACCGTCGTCGTATCACAGCTCGCGCACCGTCAATGGTGTGGAGGTCGAGATGGTGGCGGCCGACGAGATATTATAGCGAGAGGAAAGAGCACCTAGAGAATCGCCACGGCGTACTTGTGGTCGATAGAGGGGACTGGCACGCGTATGACCGCCATGCGCGCAGTTGAGAACGGCTATCCATTTGCGGGCAGCGTTCATCAACGCTTGCGATTGTACCGGCTGCGTAGTGGCCGAGGCGCCTATCACAACAAGATGACGCATTACCGCGTCGCTTCCTATAGCAGGAACGCCCGCTGATATGGTGCTTTGGTTGCTGCTGGCTTCCGGACTGCTGCTCGCGCTGTACCTAGGCGGCGAATGGCACCACGAGAATTCCTCGCAATCACTTCATGGATGCTACGGCGTCCGCGGTTACTGGTGTGCTATTGCCAAGTGAAATCAAGATTGTGTAGGCGAGGGTTACCCTCTCCTTGATAGGAAAGTTCTTATTCGCCAGTATCACAATACCCATCAGCTCTCTCGGGACGAAAGCCACATACGTGCCGAAGCCGTTGGTTGAGCCAGTTTTGTTGATCCACACGTCGACCTGCGGCTTTTGCGGCGGCACAATGTTAGCTACTGGTGTCGCATTAAAGATCATCGCAGACGAGTTCCCTTCCTGCAGAGCCGTCAACATGACCGGATACCTGTATTGTTCCCATATTAGATCCTGAGTCATCGCGCCTACCTTGAAATATCCGGTGTGCGTATCGGTAATTGCTTGCTGGAGTTGCTTGTCCACCGCGAGGAGGTTCATGTTGGCTTCAACGAAGCGAATCAGGTCGGCCGCTGTCGTCTTGACTCCATAAGTTTCCGAGGATAGCCCCCCAGTCGTCATTCGAACGGGGGCATCTTGCTGCGTGTAGCCTTGGGCATAGTCACCTACTCTGGCCGCCGGGACATTGATGAAGCTGCTGTTCATGCCGAGGGGACGAAACAGGCGCTCTTCCAACAACGTGGTAAAATCCTCACCCATGGTTTTCGCAGCAATCAAGCCGAGCATCCCGATGCCAGGATTAGAGTAGGTTCGATATGTTCCCGGTGTGTGGCTGGGCCGCCACTGCTGCAAATAGTGAATCAACTGGTCGTTGTTTCGAATATCCTCGGGGACCTGCAACGGGAGCCCTCCGGGAGTATGCGTCCCCAGATTGAGGAGATTTACCTCGCCGAACTTAGTGTCGCGTAAAAGCGGCAGGTATTCGCTAGTCTCGTCTGACAAAGAGAGATACCTGTTTAGTTGCGCATAGTTGCCAGCGTTGCCGTAAATGTCTTAGTCACCGATCCGATTTCGAACAACGTGTCGTGCGTGACACGTTGATGCGTTTCGGTTGAAGCCACGCCATAGCTGAACACGTAGGGTTTGCCTTTAAAAGTAACGCCTACCGCGATGCCGGGAATATGATACTTCGCCATCACTGGCAGTATCGCCGCGTCCACCGCGCGCTTGATCCTGTCTTGCAGGTTTTGGGTGGCCGCGTGGCTGATCGCTCTAGTCGCGCCAGCGCAGGTGGGAGGAAGTCGGATAACCACAGCCAATGTCGCGCAGACGGCGTTTGCCGCGATTGATCGCAGCAACTCGTGATAAACACCACTCATTCCGAGTTCGCTACCATCACGATCGTTGCGCCAGACCCAGCGATAAGTGCCACCTGGTTCGGGCATTGATCTCGCAGCGTCGAGGGTTTGTAGAACGCCAGGACACACTTGTGCACCGGCCAAATCTCTTCTGCAGCACAATGGTTAACGAAATTCGTGCGGGAGCGACGATCAATTACTTCGACAAAATCACGCCTGAGTGGGAGGACGTGCGGCGGACCTTCTTCGGTCGACCGCACGCGTTGTTAGGTCCTCATTCAAGAGACACTGAGAAAAGTTCCACATCGTTGCTAAGACCATTAGCATCGACACCTCGGGGCGCGGTGAAGAGCAATTTGCTTCGAAGAGGCGTGAGGTTTCCTATCGAATAGCCGTAGCTGAAGCCCGGTTCTTGAAAAACTAACTTGGTGCCAGCAGATGTGCCATCTGTGACCC
The DNA here is from genome assembly GCA_965218705.1 of Chthoniobacterales bacterium. Taxonomy (GTDB): domain Bacteria; phylum Verrucomicrobiota; class Verrucomicrobiia; order Chthoniobacterales; family UBA10450; genus Palsa-1392. The sequence goes on along the minus strand of OZ244652.1, from coordinate 3,608,736 downwards.
ATAGTTGGGTCTTCACCGTGAAGTGCGCGTCATCCGGCACAATTGCGACAAAAAACAGCCGCTGGAGCGCGACCGTAAACTCCTGCGGGCTGGAACGGAGCACTCCTGGGTTCAAGTCGGCTAGAAGTCGCGTTCCCTCGTTTGTTCCGTCCGTCACCCAGAGTTCGTTGCCGTGCACGCCGTCGTCGGCGCTGAAATAAACCCGACCAGCGAAATTGGTTTCTCCCAGCGGAAATGAATCGCCACTCGGGTTGATGTCTTTGATGAGGTTTGTCCCACGCTCGGTGCCGTCGCTGCGAAAAAGCTCGAATCCGTGAGTTCCGTCGTCGGCGTCGAACACAAGCAGGCTTTTTTCCTGCGCGCCGTCGGCCGCTCGAAAGTGCGCGACCATCGGATACTCGGGAAGCGAGCCAGTCGGGCCGGGATTAAGGTCGGCTACCAGTGTAGTGCCCGATCCGGTCCCGTCCGTGCGCCAAAGTTCCGCACCATGTATCCCGTCGTCCGCCCGGAAGAAAACCAAGTGCCTATATTTGATGAAGTCGGTCGGGGTTGACGGATACGGCCCAGGGTTGATGTCTTTAACCCGGTAGGTTCCTTCAGCCGTGCCATCGGTGCGAAAAAGCTCGCGGTCAAAAATGGTGGTGCCGCCGCCACCAGGGATTGAAGAATCGTCCGCTCCAAAATAGATCACGTCCCGCAATCGGGTTAGCCCAATCGGAATGGAGTCCTGTTGGCCTGGATGCAGGTCAATAATTCGGCGCGTTCCTTGGGGCGTACCGTCGGTCTCCCACGGTTCGATTCCACCCTCAGGGTCGAGCGCGGTAAAAACCACCGTCTCGCGATCGAGCGCAGTGAAATAACCGGGCAACTGCGGTCCAAAAGTTCCCCCACCCTGCAAGCTCGGAAAGGTATCGGCGAGCAAAATCGTGCCCGTCGCGCTTCCATCGCTCTTCCACACCTCTGATCCCAGAAATTCCGGATTGTCGAAACCGTTAAAGTAAAGTTTCCCATTTACGGACGTAATGGAATCAGGAAATCCATTAGGTAGACCAGGATTGAGATCAATTACTAGGGTCGTGCCCGCCGTCGTGCCATCGCTCCGCCACAATTCGAAGCCGTGCTCGCCATCGTTAGCGCGGAAATACGCGATCCCATGGAGGGTGACAAAGTTCGCAGGATCGGAGCCTGATAGCCTCGGATTGATATCTTTGACGAGTTGAACAACAGGGGCTCGCTCGGGATGCTGAGCGTATACCGGTACCGCGAGAAAAACGGCGCAGATCCCCCGGAAAAGATGCAAACTTGTAGTGAAGCGAGGCATGTCTTTAGATACGCTTCAAGAATCTTTGCGTCAACGCGCTGATCCTCGACCTGACTACAGCGGGAGCATGTTTATTTTCCTATAAAGTAATGGCTTCGCAGAAGCCCGAGCCTGCGCCTGCTTCAACTGGATTCATCGCATTCAGCCGATGCTCAAGTTGACGCGCCCGGGAGGAGGCCAACCAGCATCTTGATACGCTCGAAGGCCGCTACCTGCTCCAGCTGGAGTGGCGCGCACTCGCGAAATCGCTGGAGGCGAAAACGGCCGAAGAACGCCAGGCGCCTGTCACAGATGCACTCGCTTTCCGCCATGAACGCTACCGCCTTTTTCCAGACGCCGCCAAAGAGGAAGGCGCGCTCGAGATTAACGAAGGCATCCCCGAATACACTGGCGTCAAACTAGGGCTGACCACCGACAACGATCGGGTGTCCTACGCCATTCGCGATCTCTCGGCCTTCGTCTCGGCTCCTACGTTCGTTAGGTCATTCGCCTATGCGACCGGGCCGGCTTACGGCCTCATGCTCGATCAGACCGATCCTGGCTGGTGCACCAAACTCGAGGACGGTCTTCGCTTTGACGAAAGACTGGCGAGAGCGATGAAATTGGAAACGCCGGCAAACGAGACGGTAAAAGAGCGAGCTGCCCGTTACGGTGATGGGACCTTGCGAACCAACGAAGTGAAGCGGGACGAAGAAAGGCGGGCGCGCCTCGCTTCTTACAAAGCGCGCCTCGTTGATGGTCCGGTGCTTTCATTCCCGCTCAATCACAGCAACTACCAGTTCAACCCGCAGACGCTGGTGCCTCTCGAAGGGTTCGGAACAATCTACCCAACCATGCGCTTGGTCGATGACTGGGGAGCGTTAGAGGTTGACCATGGGGGCGTCCTGGTCCGTGATAAACCGCAGATCGCAACGGTGAGCGCAGTAGGCGTCAATCCGTCAGACACGTCAGGGGATGGATGGCAGTTAAAGCTGAATCCTGGATGGGAGGTCCGGCGCGGCGAGCGGCCGAACGATCTCGTTGTCACCCGTACCGAAGACACCGCTAAGTAATGTTCGGTTCAAGTGAATGCATTTACTCCCTTATTCCTCTCGTAAGATTTCCTCGAGACGGTCATAGCTCGGCGCGACGCCACTTTCCATGCCTGAGGCCAAAGCCTGATCGCGCGCCTCGCGCGACTCAAAGAGCATCGTGCTCGTCAGTGTCGTCTTTCCATCTTGGGCTAGAAGCGTCGTCGTGATAAGGGCTTCTCCCGGATACCATGGTTCGTCGAATTTTTCCGTGTGGACGAGTCGCTCCGGCCGCCGAATCTCTCGATATTCTCCGCGCATGCCGAACTCCGCTCCGTCGTCGTTCCGCCAGACATAGCGATAGCCGCCTCCCACCTTGAGATCGATCTCACAGATGGGCATCGACCATCCTGGCGGTCCAAGCTGCCAACGCTTCACCAGCTCGGGTTTGGTCAACGCATCGAAAAGAAGGTCGGGTGAAGCATCGAAGACGCGGGTCATGACTATCTCGCGCTCTCCTGAGGAGGTTAGCTTAAAGGTTTCGCTATTCTTCATGATTCTATTGTTATCTGTTTGTTGGCTTTCATTTCCTCAAGCAAAGCAGCGAGGCTTTGGAAATTTTTCTCCCAAACCCGACGGTAGCGGCTGGCCCAGTCGGCGACTTCTTTCAGTGATTCGGGCTTAAGCGCGCAGTAGTTCTGACGGCCAGCACGTTGCCGCTCGATCAGGCGCGCATTTTCGAGATAAACCAAATGCTTGGAAACGGCCTGCTGCGAAATCGTGAAAGGCGCGGTGAGCTCGTTCACGGTCGCGGGCCCGGCGACCAGGCGGTCGACGATGGAGCGGCGGGTCGGATCAGAAAGAGCGGCAAAGATCGGGCTCAGGCTATCCACAACGAAAGGGTTGTGTATCCCGGGAAGGGAGTCAAGGCGTTTTGCTATTGGTAAATGGTTTTAGGTTCCGATATCAGCTTTCGGAAGCGCGGATTCGAGCGAAGAGCATCCCACGCCGGATCGAGCCGCAGAAGCGCCAAAGTGATCGGGCCGGGACCGCAGGGCGTCGTGAGCAGCCGCTCCAGTCGTCCGAGGGGGCGATCCTGCTCCCCCACCTGCGCTTCCACCCGAGCAAGAAGCTCCTCAATTCCCGGAGCGATGAGCGGGTCTTCTGCAACGGAGAGCATCGCGAGGGAACGTTCGCCTTGGCGAAGAGCAGCTTCTTTGTCGCCCAGTCCGGCGGAGGCGGCGGCCAATCCGGCCACGATGTAGACGTTGTTAGGCTGTTGTTGCAGGAGCGTTTCCAGGTCAGCGCGTGTCTGCGCAAAAGTGGCGTGCGCCGCGGTCGGGTTGCCCGCCAGCTCTTGCGCCTGGGCGAGGGAGAGTCGGGCGAGGCTGAAAGTGAAGGGCGCATTCGAACCTGGCGCAGGCAGGATATTCTGGAGGTAGTCAACCAAGTCCCGGTGTTTTCTTTCCAGGAAAAGCTGCGCGATGCGCGCGAATAGAACTGGCTCGCCGGTGGAATCAGAGCGAATTTTTGCCAGCGCGTCCGCCGCCGCTGCCAGGTTACCTTCTGACTGATAAACGGTCGCTTTGCTCGCCCACAACTCTGGACTTGGACGGATTTTCAGCGCCTGATCAAGGATCTGCAGGGCAACAGAAAATTGCCGGGTCAAACTCAAGGTCCAACTCCAGTCGGCCAGAAGGTCGGGCGAGCGCGGATTGAGCTCCGCAGCTTGGCTGAAGAACCGAAGTGATTCATTCCAGTGACCTTGGCGCCGCGCGACCAGCGCCAAGGCCCACAAGGCCTCGCTATTGTTAGGCATTTTGCGGCGGACTTTCTCAAAAAGGACACGCGCGCCTTGGTAATCGCGCAGCACATGATAACGATAAAAAGCATTAGCTAAGGCGGTCGCAGTCGCTTCAGGTTGAAGTTTCGTCGCAGTTTCGGCCGCGATACGTGCACTTTCTTTCCGCGCGGGGGTGGCATCCAACTGCTTGAAGTAAAGAGCGGCATCCACTTCAGCGAGTTTGGCCCAAGCCAATGAGAAACTGGGATCGAGCCGCACCGCGTCACGAAACGCTTCCGAGGCCCGGATTGTCTGTGAGCCCATTCCCGATTGGTAAAGGTCGAGACCGCGCAGATAAACGTCGTAGGCATCGAGGTTCAGCGTAGGCGTTGCTGCGACTGCTTCCCGTTCGCGCCCGCTTAATTTGGCCTTTAGGGAATCGGTGATAGCCGTGGCCACCTCGCTTTCCACGGCGAAAATATCAGTCGGGTTGCGATCGTAAATTTGCGCCCAAAGATGGTCGTTCGCGCTCGCTCGGATAAGCTGGACATTGATCCGCACCCGACGGTCGACCTTTTGCACGCTACCCTCGACGAAGTAGGCGACACCCAACTCTCGTGCGACCTCGCGCAAATCTTCCGGCTTGGTCGCGTAGCGCTGTGTTCGAGCTGCGGGAAATCACTTTCAAATCCCCGACATTCGCGAGCCGAGTGATGATCTCATCTTGAATCCCGCCGGCGAAATAGGCGTTGTCGAGATCGCGACTAAGATTTTCGAAAGGAAGCACGGCGATGGATGGCCGAGAAAGGTCGCCGCTCTCGCGGCTGGCCGGCGCGGTCAAGCGACCGAGGAAAAACAGAGCCAGCGACATCGCATCGGCGATGAGGACGACGAAAATCCAGGCACGATTTTGCGAGCTGCTCCCAGCTGCCGCCGGATCGATCTCGTCCGCTCGCCGAATCCCTTCCGGCGTCAGCTCGAAAGCCCACGGCATGACCAACGCGATCGGAAATCCAAGCACGATGACGAGGATACTGAGTCGCACGGCCCAGTTCAGATCTCGAAAAACGGAAATACCTGCGTCGCGATTTGGATTAGCAGCCAGCCGACCACCCCATAGGCGACCGCGACTTTGTAAACGTTACGCCGCTTCAATTCGGCGAGAAAACGCGTGAGATTCAAATCCTATTCCCCCTCTGCTGGTGTCGATCGACCGGGCGCTGGCGATTCACGACCATTAGGCCGAAACAACGCGAGAGCGTCGAACTTTCCGGAGTCATCTCGGTTCATTATCCCGCAAATTGAAATCGGCCCAACCCGATCTAGGCTCCTCTTGTGAAGTCGCCAAGCCTGCTTTCTCTTCTCACCATCGCTGCCTTGGCGAGCGTGTCGGCCGCTGACGAAACATTGGCAGCGAAGACTGCGGCCGCGCCGACAGCGGCGGCGCAAACGCAGAACGGGATGCGTTCGGAAATGACGCCCGTCCGTCTCAAAGCGTCCGACGGCGTGGTGGTGCACGGTCTTTACTACAAAACGCCAAAGCCCAAGGCGCTGATCCTGTTGTTCCATCAGGCTGGCTCGAGCAAAGACGAGTACGCGAGCATTGCACCGCGCTTGGTGAAAGCAGGCTATAGCGCGCTGGCGATTGATCAGCGTTCCGGCGGCGAAATGTATGGAGTGAATGAGACTGCCGCTGGACTTGGGGCGGAGCGGGCCGAGGCGCTGGCTGGAGATGCTGGCTACCTCAAAGCCTACCCCGATCTCGAAGCTGCGCTGGCCTGGGCCGAGCAGCAGCAGCTACCGATCGTGCTCTGGGGCAGCAGCTATTCCTCAGCGCTTGTCTTTCGACTTGCCGCCGAACATCCGGCCAACGTGCGCGCGGTTCTGGCATTCTCTCCGGGCGAGTATTTCTCCGATCAACACATGGTTCGCACAGCCGCGGCCAAGATCGGTGTGCCCGCCTTCGTTGCCTCCACTGGAAGCGACGAGGAGAAAGCGTATGCGGATCCAATTTTCGCTGCGCTCCACGGTAAGAACAATGTTCGCCTTGTGCCGTCGAATGCGGTCCACGGCTCATCGATGCTGATTTCCGCACGCAACCCGAAAGGCGCAGAAGCCATTTGGCAGGCAGTGCTGGAGTTTCTCAGTAAAGCGCTACGCTGATCGTCGCGACTGGCGACCTTTCTATCGGGCTTTGGTGCAGACATCAGAGCATGATCGGCTCCGAAATTCGAGCAGGATTGGTGAGTGGTGGGTTACCTCCTTTCTCCGCGAAATCGCGGTTGAACACTCACTACTTTGTAACCGCGCGAACCTATCTTGTAATTGCCCGCTGCATCCCTGGCTATCGAGCCAATGCCGCAGGCTAGCTCATGCAGTGGTTTCAGTTTGTTACCGGCGCGAAGAGCGGCTTCTACTTCTATCCAGTTCGCATCTGGAAAAGCGATCTTCGTGAGCTGCTTTTGCCGCTCATGGTTATCAAAGCCAAAGGTCACGATCTTCCTCCAAAGGCGCGGATTGAGCCTGAAGGTTGTCCAGGCTCGCTCCGCCCCCATCGTGCTGCCGGCAGCACGCAACCGCTCGACCAAATCTCGATGGAGAACCGCCTTGGGATGATTTGCAATCTCATCCGGAGATTTCATAGCGCCTACTGATGGCGTTTAGAAAGTGGTCCGGATTCCTACGATGATGCTGCGGCCTTCCAGCGGAAGCACCTCCTTCAGGAACGAAAGATGATCGCGCGCTTCTTCGTTCGTTAGGTTCGTTCCGCGCAGGTAGGCATCGATGTAGGTCGGGCCGACCCGAAAACGCCGGCTGATGCTGGCGTTCAAGAAGGTATAGCCCGGCGTAGAGGCCTCGAACTCCGCGGTGCGGTATTGCCGGTTGACGCGTTGCCCTTCGATGCTCGCATTCCAGGTCGGGCTGACGTAGTTGAGCGAGGCGCTGTAACGCAAGGGAGTGATCCGCGGGAGCGGCTCGCCGGTGTCGCTATCTTCTGCGTGCACATAGTCGGACTGGAACCGCAGGTAGAGATCGAGAGGATTCGGCTCTGAAGTCTCCCCACCGTGAGTGACGACGTTCTTGACTGACTTCGGATCATCGACGCTTTGCTCGGAGATGCGGGTGACCGTCAAAGGCAGGAGATGGAAGTCGACCTGCGCTTCGCCGCCGAAGAAGTCGGCATTCTTCGGCGTGTAATCGAAGACTTGCAGCCCATCTTCAAACTCGCCGGTCGGCGTGAAGTCGATGTAATCGGAGAAGGAGTTGTAGTAACCGCTGAGCGTACCCGTGACGACGCCGGCTTTCTTGCGCAGGCTGACGTCGATTCCGCGGCTCGTTTCCACGCCGAGATTTGGGTCGCCGATGATGAACTGAAAAGTCGCATCATGGCCGCCGCGGGCGAAGAGTTCCTCCGCGGTCGGGGCGCGCTGCGAGAAGGTGGCGTTGATCGCAAGTTCCCAATCCTCTAGAAAATGGTAAATGACGCCGCCGGCGGCGCTCAGCGGAGTGAAGTCGGGATTTTTTTGATCGGGCGAAGTGAGCGAAGTGAGGTCGGGATCGCTTGAGTCGATGCTGACGTTGTCTTGCTCGACCCGGCCGCCAAATTGGATCGTAAAGGCGCCGAGCTTCACTTCTTCAAAGAGAAAAGCCGCGCCCGCGATTGTCGTGGTCGGTTGGAGAAAAGCGTCAGCGCCGAGAATCGACAGGTCTTTGTAAAAAAATTGGCCGCCGAGCGAACCTTCGAAAAGGCCGATCGGTTTGTGCAGTAGCTCAAGCCGTGAATCGACTCCGTTGGTCTTAAAGGTGGAGCCGACGGTGTCGCCATCGATCTCGAGATGTTTGTAGTCGGTGTAGACGAACTTGAAGTTCATCGTGCTGAAGCCCGGGAAGGGATCTACGATGGAGCTGCGGACATTTCCCTGACGTTTCGTTACGTCGAGGCGCACGCGGGCTGGGAACTCCGTCGGGTCGTCCACCTCGGGATCGTCAGGAATTCCGTAAACGGAAAGGAACTGATTGAACGAAGCGCCGATATAGCCTTTGTCCCAGACGTAGGAGCCGCCAATCGCCCAATCATTCGTCTTCACATAAGTGTTCGGGACTTCACCCTCTGGATTTCCGCCGAACTGGTCGCCCCGCGCGAGCTGCTCAGGGGTGAGTGAATTGCGGATGCGTTGGTCGAGGGCGAAGCCGGGGATACGGCGCGAGTCGGTCCGCAAAAACGTCCCGTCGAAGTGAAAGACGAAGTGACTCGTGAGGGCGACATCCAGTTGCCCGGCGACGCTTCGTTCGAGGTCGCCGCTGGCGAAGCGCGCATCAAACTCACCGCCGAAAGGATTCGGCGGCAGCTCCACGGGAATGCGGTTGTCGACCACGTTGACGACTCCGCCGATCGCGCCCGAGCCGTAGAGAATCGTCGCCGGACCGCGCACGATCTCGATGCTCTGACTGATCAAGGGACTCACGCTCGGCGCATGGTCCGGGCTCAGATTGGAGACATCGAACACTTCGGTGCCATCGTTTAAGACCCGGACTCGGTTATCGGACAACCCTCGAATGATTGGACGGCTCGCCCCGTTGCTGAAGCCGCTGGCGGCGACTCCTGGTTGGCTATCGAGCGTATCGCCGAGTGTGGCGGTGGCTTGCTCTTGCAGGTTGTTGCCACTTAACACCGAGACCGGTTGCGCGGTATCGGTGGCACTGAGTTCAATCTGACCGCCGGTGACGACGATGCGATCGGCGGTGCTGACGGCAGGTGTAGGGGACGGCGAAACGGCCGCGACTTGCGCGGACGTGAGACTGGCGCTGCTGAGGAGCGCAAAAGCAAAAGCTGTAAATATTTTCAAAGTAGTTTTCTCCGGTTGGCAATTGGACTAACGAGTGGGATAGGCACACCACGACGAGTGGTGACCTTCAGGACCGCGAGCGTGCGCGAATCGCGCCAGGCAATTGCCGGAGACCGAGAACTGCTCCGAACTTATCGAGCGGGAAACGCGCTAAGAGAGCGCAGGCGGCGCGTGCTCGAAAATCGAGGCGCCAAGAAAAGGCGTGGTGACCCAAACCGGCGAGAGCGTCGAAAGCGTTTCGACGTAAACGACCGCCTGGGGCGCCGTGAAAACGACCGGGGCAGCAGAATGTTGAAAGCTGCCTGACGCGATCAGCGTCGCAGCGCACTCATGGTTCGGAGCAGTGCTATCCTTGTGGACCAGCGCATGGAGCTGCGGGGCCGCGGCCAGCGTGAGGGCGAAGAAGAATGCACTGAGGAGCGTTGAAGCCGTGACCCGGAGGCTAGTTTCGCGAGTGAGCCAACGCTTCATGCGGTTGGGAGTCTCTCCCGATTTCGCCGAAGGGCAATCACAATCGAGAACGAGATCAGCGTTTTCCATCGCCCGTCGCTTTGAACAGGTCATCGGAGGGCCGGCAACAATGAGTGACGCACCGAAGGTGCGCTTCAGTTGTGCCCATCTCGCAAGCCAGCCTGGTAGTCTGACTACGCATTGATGAACACGCGTCTCTTTGCCGGGTCTCGCCCGCAGCGGTAAACCCGCTTATCGACTTCGATCTGTCGGTATCAAGCGAGAATGGCACCACCCATTGTCTGCGACGGCTACTTGTCGAAAACAGTCGCCGCGTCACGCCGCTCGAAGGTTAGGTTGACCGAACGCTCCCCTTCCGGCCGCGTGCGATGCCGCACCCCTTTGGGCACCGTCACCAGTTCGCCGCTGCGCAGCACAATCGTGCGCTGCTCGAACTCGATGACCAATCCGCCTTCCACACCCAAAAACGTTTCGCCGGAGTCGGGGTGATAATGCCACAGGAACGGCTCGGTCATCACGCTCACGCGCACCTCGTGATCGTTCACCGTCGTGAGCGGGCGATTGAAATAGCGATCGCGCACCGTCTCGCTCAGTTTCCGCGGGTCCAACACCTCAATCTCCCCAGCTCCTTGAATTCCGTCGTCCGTCATGCCGCTCTACTCTACGGGACACGCGGCGTGGAGCGACGCAATTTCCGCGGCGCATCTATCTGGGAATCACACCGCCTTTCAAGAAGATTTTGGGCGCGCGAGGATCGACGCATCGGGCAAGCTCAAGAGGAGCCCGAAGAGAAGGCCGATGAGCTGTCCGGGCCAAGGGAATTGCATGAAGCCGATGGCGAACCCGATCGCGAACCGGCTAGCAGATGCGCCGAGCAGCGCGGCGCGCTTCTCCGGGAATTGCATCGGCACCATGTGCGCGACCGGCCGCCGCTCCGAAAATCAGGCCACTAACGACCGCGCCTGTTCACCTGCCCATCCGAGCATCATAGCTCCGGCTGGCGCGGCGGGGTCAAACCTCCAACACCTCACGCGCTTTACTGCGCCGGACGTTCGCGACGGGCGGAATGCCAGAACCGCAGGACCCGCACGGTCTGACGGCGTTCATCGCTTCGGTAGATGATCAGGTAAGCGCCGAGCGGGAGGAAGCGCGTGTTTGGCTTTCCAGGAAGGGTCGGCCCCATTTCAGGCGCGTCGGCGAGCGTTTCGGCTTTCTTGATCAGGAGCTCGCCGAAGCGAACCGCCGCTGTGGGATCATCCCTCGCGATGTAAGCGACGATCTCCGAGAGGTCACGCTCGCTCCGCCGGGCGTAAACTACTTTCCAGCCCACCCAGACACTTTCTGCCGGAGCTCATCTGCCGTCACGGTGCGGCCCGCGTCGATATCCTGCTCCGCCTCGTCAAGAGACGCGATGAGGTCGCGATATTCGTCGCTCCCGAGCCCATCGAACCCATAGCGGCGTGCGATCAGTCGCGCTTCCAACGCTTCGCGTTCCGAGGCGGGTAAATCGTCGATGGCAGCTTCGATTTCCTGGATTGTGCTCACACAAGCGATCCTAGCGCACAATTGCGGCTTCCGGCAACGACTTCGCCCGGCAGTGGAATCCCGCCGATGAGAAGGCCGCCAATCCTCGCCCACGACGAGGATTGGCGCACACGCCTTGGTCACGATCGCATCGGGCAACTCAAGAGGGCCCGAACACAAGGCCAGTCAGCCATCCGGCCCAGGAGAGTTGCACGCAGCCGATGGTGAACCCGATCGCGAACCGGCTCGCAAACGCGGCGAGCTTGCGCTTGTCCGGGAATTGCATCGGCAACATGAGCGCGCCCCCCCACCGCGCTCCGAAGATCAGGCCACTAACGACCGCGGCTGTTAACCTGCCCACGCAGCCATGATAGCTCCAGCTAGGGGCAATGGGGTCAAGTGTTCAAAACGACTGAAACTGCCGAAGCTGGTGACTCGCGACTTCACTCTGAGCCGCCTCGGCACGAAGTACTTTTTTGCCGCGTCGATCGTCGGAAAAACTCGTCGCGGCTATCCAATCTATAGCTCTAGCCAGCTGCGTCGTCGGCCGCTTCAGTAATGACGGACAACGATGCAGCTTCAGCGCCAGCATTCAGCGTTCGGAGCCACTCGTTCAGACGGTCCGCGTTGGCGGGGGTCAACTCATCGAGAGTTCTGATGTGCACGTGGAGCGTAACCCCGATGGGGCGCCTGCGAGCAGCAACGACGGGCGTCTGATCAATATCTGGGACCTGCAGCGGCTGGATTGGACGGTTTTCCTGAAACGGCACAGACCCATTCGCGTCCATTTCACCGCGCGTGAGGGCGCCGTTCTCACTCACGATTACGATTTCCGTGTAGATCAGGAAATCCGTTAGGAACTCCAGCGCCGCGGAATCCCCTTCTGTAGCTCCGCACTTAATCGCCAGCGCGCGTTTTAGCTCTTCTCGCTTTAGAGCTGGGCGCAGCGTGAAGTTTTGCACAGCCACTTGCCCGTACCATGACTGCAGCACGACACGCCGCAGATGTCCTTTCGCCGCAGGCTCGTCCCAGGCGGCTTCGCGTGCGAAGCGGACGGCAGCTTCACTCGGGATGTAGTAGCCGAACTTCGAAGATGTCAGAATTTCAGATTCGAGCAGGAAACGATTGTTCTTGCTAACAATAGTGGGGCTGAGACCGGCGGCGCTTGCAACATCTTTGTAGTTGATTTGGGTCTGTCCTCCGTTCGAGGCGACGGCATACCCTTTGATGATACGCACGAGAGTATCCGCTCCAGACTGCGGCAACGCCCTCTCGGCTGACATGCGGGGCGACCGCTGTCTTGGTGCTTCTGATAGCGTGCTGCCGTCGGCTGGCGCGGTAGCAGAGAGCGGTGGAACTGCGTATTCAGATTCGTTCATAGAGGTCATCTATCTGGAGGGCTAACGCGTAGAGAAATGGGATCTCGAAGTCGTCGGCTTGGTTGACGCCACGCCTGTCCTTGATCTCAAGCGCACCAACTCGGACGAGATCCGCAATAACAAAGTTCGCATCGAGCGGGTCAGATTTGCCAAGTGCGCTACTGAGATCCTTTCGATTGAACCGCTGGCTGTCACTGCCTTTGAGCTGGTCATAGGTGTCACTGAAGTTTCGAAAGACCTGCAAGAAGTCGTTAAGCTTAGACTCAGACGTGTGCTTGAACGCTTCTCTGATCGCGGGCGCGGATATCAATTTGCCTTCGGAAGGGGTATTTGTGTCTTGTATATCGTAATTAGTCTGTGCCGCCTGCGCGGTGATACAAAACTGGATGAGGTCACGCGGCAGAACATCTTTGTTGCCGTCTTGCAAGGCATAATAGAGCTTCTCAAAGCTCGATAGCACGCCCTCGGCTGGCCAATCAAACACCTCGTTAATCCAACCGACGCTCACATCGAACGTAACAGATCCCTCATGATCGCTGTGCAGCTGCTGCAGACGGTGCGCTAGGAGAATCGCGAGATCTTCCTTGGACCATCGAAGCTCTAGCTTCACAGCGCTGAAGTGGTCCTTATTTACGTAGGTAAGCGCCTGATAGATGTCAGTTCGAAAGAACAGCTTAAATCGTATCGCCTTGAGCCGGATTAATACTGCGACCGCTCGCATCAAGTTACTAAGTAGATCTTCAGAATCATCGTGCGAGCGGCCGTTGATCGACACCTCATCAAGGCTGTCGAGTAGCAACCATAGAAACGCGCCGTTGGCGCTTAGCCAGGCGTCAGCCGAAAAGATCACATAGTCGATTTCGGCGACCGTAAGCGGTGTCTTCAGCGGAAATTCGGCTTTGATGAATTGGCTGAACCCCACGCTGAATTTTAACTGCTTGAGAGTCTGCCACGCCGTCGGCGCGCCCTCCCGTACGAGACCCCAACGAACTAAAAATCGCTCATACTGACTCCTCAGATTCTCGGGAAGATCCTCTGCCTCAAGGCAGACTTTCGCGATCAGAGTGGCGGCATAGAACCGCCACAGCGTTTCTTGCGATTTGATGCCGTTCGCAGCGAGGATGTCCCAATGGTCGCGGAGCTGTGGCTCGTCCGCAAACCAGCGGTTCGGAAGCTGCAGGATTGGGATTTCGGAGTTCAGTTCCTGTAGCATGCGGAATATTGCGCTCTTGCCCGCCCCTTTTGCGCCGAGCACGAGAAACGTCTTTTCCGAAGCTGCGAGGTTGAAGGAGCCTGACCGGTAGAAATAATCGGTAAGGTGCTGCTCTTGCTGAGCGGCTCCAGAGCCGAAGTCGATCACGACGAGTTCACCCACGCCGAGACTATACGGGCGACGCGTCGGATGAACAACGCCAAAGCTGCAGCCCCGCGGTCGTTTGCGGTCTGACGTCATTGCTGGTTTGCCGGATGGCTTCGGGCGTCGGCTGTTTGATCGGATTAGAGAACCGCCACAACTTCATAACGCCATGAACCTTTTTCTTGCCTCCCAAGATGCACTCGCCGTGATCGAGATCGAGAACGATCGCATTCGATCCAGCATCCATCTGGAAGGCCGCTCGTCACTTTGCGTCGCGGTCGATCCGCTGCGTCCGGAGTCAGTTTATTGCGGGACCTCTGGCGATGGCGCGTGGCGCAGTGATGATGCCGGGCAGAGCTGGAGACCTGTGGGCGAAGGAATCGCTCACTCGCAAGTGACGTCCGTGGCGGTGAGCCGGCTGGAGCGTGTAAATGGAAGTGGCGTCGTCTATGCCGGCACCGAGCCGAGCGAGGTTTTTCGGTCCGAGGATGCAGGCGAAACCTGGCAGCAGTGCCGCGGCTTGATTGACCTTCCATCCGCGGGCGAATGGAGTTTTCCGCCGCGGCCGGAGACGCATCATGTCCGGTGGATTCATCCCGATCCGCAGGCCGAAGGGGAACTGTTCGTCGCGATCGAAGCGGGCGCGCTCGTCCGAAGTTCCGATGGCGGGAAGAGTTGGCAGGATCGCGTGCCGAGCGGCCCTATCGATACGCACGAACTCGCGACGAATCTCTCCGCACCGGGACGGTTGTATTCAGCGGCGGGCGACGGTTACTTCGAGAGTCGAGACGGCGGCGAACGCTGGGAGAACCTCGAAGAGGGTCTGCATCACACCTACCTCTGGAGCGTGGCTGTCGATGCCGGAAACGCCGATATTATCATCGTCTCCGCGGCCGCCTCGGCTTGGCGGTCGCATTTCAAAGAGCATGCGGAATCTTTCATCTACCGGCGCACGAGCGGCGCACCGTGGCGAGAAGTCCGCGCAGGACTGCCGGAGCCAGCCGGGCGACGGACGGCCGTGCTCGCGGCGCATCCGAGGGAATCGGGAAGATTTTTCACGGCTTGGGAAAAGGAGGTGTTTCAATCGCGCGATGGCGGCGCGAATTGGGAGCGGCTGGACGTTCCGTGGCCACGGGGGTTTGAGTTGAATGACCCGCGGGCGTTGGCCGTTTCGGATGGCGACTGAATGTCGAGCGCAATCGAGCTGGACCGGCGGCAAAGGGATTTCGTCATCCGCGAGCGCGTGATCAAGATCTGCTGAAGATGAAAGCATTCGCAGGTCAAATCTGAGGGAAGTAGATTGGAAAGTAATGGAAGCAAACGGACCTTGCGCTCATCTCCGCGGAATCAAGACCGTGCGGCGAGCGGAGCGTCTGGAATGTGCGGAGTGCGTGAAGCATGGCGATGAATGGGTGCACCTGCGCACCTGCCAGGAATGCGGCGTCACACTTTGTTGCGATAGCTCGCCCAATCACCATGCGAGCAAACACGCGCGCGCCGCTGGACATCCGGTGATTGCTTCCGCGCAACCGGGCGAGCGTTGGCTCTACTGTTATTTCGATGACGAAATGGCGCGTTACTGAGCAAGCGTCGCAGTCGCACGGTGTGCTCACCTGTTAAAGTGACGTTCATCGCGGCGAAACGGTTAATCCCTTTGCGCTCATAAAATTCGTTAGGCGCGCTTATCTGAAAATCTAAACTCTTGTCTCGATCGCTTCGTGCACGCCGGCGATGGCCATCCCGCCTTCGCCCACCGCGGCGGCGCAACGTTTGACCGATCCGGAACGCACGTCGCCGGCGGCGAAAATTCCGGGCACGCTGGTTTCGAGTGCGCTGGGTTTGCGCGTGGCCTTATTCCAGGCTGCGGAACTGACGACCGCGCTGCCGGTTTTGATGAAGCCTTTGGCGTCGCGCTCGATCTCCGGCGGCAGCCAATCGGTGCAAGGTCTTGCGCCGATCATGGAAAAGACCGCGGGCGTCTCCACGGTCGAGCGCTCGCCCGTTTTCGTGTTCCCCAGCTCGACGCTTTGCAGATGTTTCTCGCCGTTCATTTGCCGAATCTCGGTGCCGAAAAGGATCTCGATGTTCTCTTTCGCCTCCACGCGTTTCGAGAGATAGCTGGACATGCTTTTCGCGAGATTATCGCCGCGCATCACGAGCAGAACTTTCTCGGCGCCTTCGGAGAGAAACATGGCCGCCTGGCCGGCGGAGTTACCCGCCCCCGCCACGATCACGGTCGCGCCGCTGCAGACTTGTCCTTCGAACGGCGTCGCTGCGTAGTAAACGCCGAAGCCTTCGAAGCGCTCGCGTCCTTCGGCCTCGAGCCGGTTGTAATTCGCGCCCGTCGCGATGATGACCGACCTGGCGCGCAAGGTCGCGCTGCAACCTTCGATCTGCAGTTCCGCGCGATAGTCGGTCTCGGTGAGCTTGAGCGCGAGGGCTTGCGCGGGCGTGGAAAATTTCGCGCCGAAACGGAATGCTTGCAGCTGCGCTCGATTCGTCAGGTCGCCGCCGCTGATTCCGGTTGGAAAGCCGAAAAAGTTTTCGATCAACGAAGACGATCCGGCCTGCCCGCCGGGCGCGTAGCTTTCCAGGACGACGGTTTTCATTCCTTCCGAGGCGGCATAAACGGCGGCCCCCAATCCCGCCGGTCCCGCGCCGACGATGGCGACATCGCAGAGGATTTCTGTCTCGCCTTCTTCCGCCAGCGGCCGGAGCAATCCGGCGACTTGCGCGACTTCGCGGAGCGACGGTTTGCGCAGCGGCGCGCCGGCCGGAGTGATCAGCGCCGGCAGATCGCGCTCGCTGAGATGCAACCGTGCGCAGAGCGCGCGGCCGTCGTCGCTTTCCCAGGCGATCAGCCGGTGCGGGATGTGATTCTTGTCGAGAAAATCATCGAGCTGATGACCCTCGCGCGAGTCCCGCGAAGCGAGCACGCGCAAACCGGCAAACTCGCGATCGCGCTTCAGACGTTCCCGCCGCATGATAAAGGCGTTCACGATCGGTTCGCCCAAGCCCGGCAATTCCGCGAGCGCACGCCGCAACTCCGGCGCCGGCACGGTCAGAATTTCCGACTCGTCGGCTTTGCCGCGGACACTGGCCAGAACGGAGGTGCCTTTGAGCATGGCCACGTCGCCGACAAAGTCCCGCGGACCCGCGGTGGCGAGGATTTGCTCGGCTCCATCGCGTGCCTCGAAAACTTCGAGCTCGCCGCTCAGCACAACCGTCAAGCCGACATCGCGCTGCCCCGCTTTAGAGATGATTTCGCCCGCCCGCACATTGCGTCGCTTGCCCAACTGATCGAGCTGCGCGAGCTGGCGATCGTCGATTTTTGAAAACGCGACGCTCTCCGTATCGCGATAAAACTGCTCGTCCCTTTCGTCATCCATCATCATAAGGAAGCTTCCACTGCGCTCATGATCGCATCAATCCGCCAACCCTGCGACGAAGCGGCCATCAAAGCCGGCGCGGCGGCGGCGCCTTGCTCGGAAGCAGCCGGGAAATGGGTCCTGGCCGCGACCATCCTCGGCTCGAGCATGGCTTTTATCGATGGCACGGTGGTGAATATCGCGCTGCCGGCGTTGCAGAAAGAATTGAACGCGAACGTGGCCGATGTGCAGTGGGTCATCGAGGCTTACGCGCTGCTGCTTTCCTCACTCCTGCTGGTGGGCGGATCGTTAGGCGATCATTATGGACGACGACGCATTTTCCTTCTCGGGGTCGCACTTTTCGCGGCGGCTTCGGCTGGGTGCGGCTTTGCGGTTAATGTGGGCCAATTGATTATCGCCCGCGCGGTGCAAGGTCTCGGCGCGGCGCTTCTCGTCCCCGGAAGCCTGGCTTTGATCAGCAGCTCTTTTCGCGAAGAAGAACGCGGGCGCGCCATCGGCACCTGGTCGGGCTTCAGCGCCATCACCGCCGCGATCGGTCCGGTGCTGGGCGGCTGGCTGATCGATCAATTCTCCTGGCGCGCGGCATTCTTCATCAATCTGCCGCTCGCGGCTGCGGTCATCGCGCTCGCGCTTTGGCGCGTCCCGGAAAGCCGCGGGACCAAGGGAAATTTGGATTGGTTAGGGGCGGGATTGGTTGCGCTCGCACTTGGCGGTCTTGTTTTTGGTTTGATCGAATCGTCGCGGCTCGGATTTGCGCATCCTGCGGTCATTGGTTCGTTTGCGCTTTCAGCCGTCGCCTTCGTCGCGTTCATCTTCGTCGAGATGCGCGTCGCCGATCCGATGTTGCCGTTCGACCTCTTTCATTCGCGCACCTTCACCGGCGCCAATCTGCTCACGCTTTTTCTTTACGCAGCGCTGGGCGGCACGCTCTTTTTTCTCCCGCTCAATTTGATCCAGGTGCAGGGCTACTCTCCGACGGCGGCCGGCGGCGCGTTACTGCCGTTCATCCTGATCATGTTTCTGCTTTCGCGCTGGGCCGGCGGGCTCGTCCAGCGTTACGGCGCGAAACTTCCGCTCACGATCGGACCGCTCGTGGCGGCGCTCGGTTTCCTGCTTTTTCTTCTCCCGAATGTCGGCGGCAGTTATTGGCGCACGTTTTTTCCGGCGCTGGTCGTGCTTGGCCTCGGCATGGCCGTCACCGTCGCGCCGCTCACCACCACGGTCATGAATGCGGTGGCGCAAACCCAGGCCGGCATTGCCTCCGGTATCAACAACGCGGTCTCCCGCACCGCTGGATTGCTCGCGATCGCGGTCCTCGGGATTATTATGGTGCGCGGCTTCGATCATGAATTGAACCGGCGTCTTCCGCACCTTCCGCCAGCAGCTCAGACAACTCTGGCCGGGCAAAAGAGCAAACTCGCCGGCGCGGACCTCTCAGCGCTCGCGCCGGAGCGAAGAGCACCTGTCCGTCGGGCGATCGAGCAATCGTTCGTCCACGGCTTTCGTCAGGTCATGTGCGTCGGCGCGCTGCTCGCGCTGGCGAGCGGAGCTCTAGGCTGGGCGCTAATCAGCTCCGGGCCAACAAAGCGAGTGCAAGCGCCTGATTCTTGAGGAAACGGTCACTACCAAATTTTCGGGACGTGCCGAGAAATATGTCGACCTCCATGACTTCAGACTCCTACCCAGTCGGTTCCTTGAAAGTCACTCCCGCTTTTTGCACTTCGCGATACGGGAGCAACCAAATGAGTGATTCGTCGTGCAGATCCACGACCTGAATTCTGTTTCCCCACGGATCGCGGAAGTCACAACGGAACTCGGGCTCCAGCTCGAGTCCATACTTACCCGAGACTTTCTCCCGGACCTCGGCGATTTGCGCCTCGTCACGGACCAGAATTCCAAAGTGGCGCATTCGATCCGGGTGAAGTTTTTCCACTTTGAAAATCGCGAGAAACTGATGCTCGCCCAGTTTAAAGAAAGCATCGCCTTCTCCTTCATCAAGCTGTTCGAGATTGAAGACATCCTTATAAAACGCGACCGCTTTCTCGACATCGTCCACTTCGATGACGACGTGATTACAGCCATAAACTTGCACGCTCATGCTCTCATTTTGCGCGTCATGCCTCGCGCTGGCAAGGATCGCTCCGTCGACGCCGCGCGGGTTGCGCTCAAGCGACGATTCCCAGGCGGAGCGATGCCGGCAGAAGCAGTTTTGCCCCGGCGCCGAGCGCGTCCGCGGGCGGCTCAAACGCATTAGTCGCGGTCAACTGCGCGCGCGCGCTTTCCATCGTGGAAAAATCGAGTTGATGCGTGTAACGCCAGGCGTAGTCGAGCACGTTGACGAGCGCATCGGGCCGTTGGTTGTGCGTGAGCGCCTTAAGCGACTGGAGGTATTCGGTGCGGAAGACGGTCGGGATGATGATGCGAGCCTCTCCGGCCCGCACCAGCTCTGCGTTCATCATGATTCGCGCGACGCGACCGTTTCCATCGGCAAACGGATGGACTTCCGAGACCAGAAACATCATGAAAACCGCGCGAGCAAAGGGCGAGGTCAAGGTGCGCCCGAGCAGAAACCCTTCCAAAAGCGTCCCGCGGACATGACGTGGGTGGACAAACAAGCTGGCTCCCGCCCGATTCGCTTCGGTTTTGAAAACGCCGGGCGCAAGTTGCGGCCGGCCGGCCATCATCTTCGCGTGTCGCTCGGAAAGAAGGCGCACGAATTCTTCCGGCGTCGCCACCCCGCGGCTCAGCTCTTCCTGGCTTCGCACAATCTCGAATGTGCCGATGATGTCGTGCGCATCTTGCGGCCGGGCCGCCGGCACCTTCCCTTGGAAGACGATCTCTTCCGCTTCCTCGACGGCGAATTCCGTCCCCTCGATGTAGTTGGAAAAATAGGCTTCGAAAAATGGCAGGGCGATCCCGTCGCTTGCTTTCGCCGCGAGGTGACGCGGGGGTTCAGCGGCGAGCTTTTGCCGCAGTGTCTCGAAAAGAGCCAGGCGCTCGACGTCGTAGGGCGCTCCTTCGAGGTAGGCAGCACCAAGAGCGGAGTCGAGCTTCGCTTTGCGGGTGCCGAGCAAAGTTCCGACAAGTGCGTCGAATTTTGCGGCTTCCTCCGCCAAGCCAAGCTCCGGCGCGAGCCGGCGCGCTTCATCCCGCAATCGATTCAGCGCATCTTCGCCACTCGCACGCAGCAGCGCATCGAGATGCGCGATCATCTCTTCATCGGACAGGGTGCGCGCGACGGCTCCTCCGCGCGACCGCGACTGGCGCAGGTTCTCCAGATAAGCTCTTGGAGGCGACGCGAAGCGGAGCCCGTGGAGAAATTCCCGATCGCTCTGCAGCGGGTCGGGTCCTTTACGGGGCCGCACGCGCAGACCGGGGAGCGCGAGATCCGTTGTTTTCCGGTGAACCACAAAAACCGAGCCATCACGCGCCGGCCGGTTTTCGAGCGCGGTTCGATCGGCGATCAACGCGCCGGGATAAAAGCCACCGATGATCCTCCAGACGTTGCGGTGAATGATCGCTTCTGGCGAATCCTGTAGATTACTGGTATAGAGGCGCGAAGCCAGCTTACGTAGCGTCCCATTGGCCACGCCTCGATGCACCGCGAGCGTCGTCTCCTTGGAAGAGACGATGACTTCATCGCGGATTTGAAATTTTTCAGCCATTTAGCAACCCAAGATGCGCTTACAAGAAACTTTTTTAGCTTTAATGCTGCCATAGTGCAAGTTTTCACCACTTAACACGACTGATCTCGGCCGAAAAAGGATGTGAGGGTGAGATTATGACCGGCTCTGCGACCCGCAGTGCTTGCGAAGCGCGCGAAGGCCGGCGCGCACTTCTTCCACAAATAACGCCGGCTGCTCGAACGCGGCGAAATGGCCGCCTCGTGGCGCTTCGTGCCAACGAACGATTTGTCTAAACCTTCGTTTCGCCCAGCGGCGCGAGGGGCCGCCGATGTCTTTCGGAAACCGGCTGAAAGCCATCGGGATCTTAACGAGCCGTTCGCTCGACGGTTGGCGAGAGCTTTCCCAGTAGAGTCGCGCGGAAGACGCACCGGCGTTGGTCAGCCAATACATCATGATGTTGTCCAGCATCTCATCTCGCGAGAAGAGGCTTTCGGGACTTCCGTCGTTATCTGTCCAGTCGTGATATTTTTCGTAAATCCAGGCCGCCTGGCCCGCGGGCGAATCCGCCAAAGCGTAGCCGATGGTTTGTGGCCGAGTGCTTTGCTCCCGGTTATAACCTGAGAGTTCCTTATCGTAACGTTGCAGCCGCTGGAGCAGTTCGCGCTCGTGTTCGTTGGCGTTCGCGATCTCCGCTTCGGAAGGTTTCCAGCTCAGGCCGTTGAGGTGAATACCGATGCAACCGCGCGGTTGTCTGCTCCCGATCGCGGTGGTCACTTGGGCGCCCCAATCACCTCCTTGCGCCGCCCAGCGCTCGAGGTAACCCAGGCGCCGCATCAGCTTGATCCAGGCATCGGCAACTTTGAGCAGATTCCAGCCGGTGGCGTCCGGCTTCTCGGAAAAGCCGTAACCGGGTAGGCAGGGCAGCACCAGATGAAGAGCATCAGCGGGGTCTCCTCCATTTGCGCGCGGATCGGTCAAATGGGCGATGACT
The DNA here is from genome assembly GCA_965218705.1 of Chthoniobacterales bacterium. Classification (GTDB taxonomy): domain Bacteria; phylum Verrucomicrobiota; class Verrucomicrobiia; order Chthoniobacterales; family UBA10450; genus Palsa-1392. The sequence continues at coordinate 3,587,038 of OZ244652.1, read as the reverse complement.
TTATGAAATTCGATCACCGAGCCGGGCCAGCCGTGTGTCATGATCACCGGCAGCGCCTCCGGCTCGGGCGAGCGGACATGGAAGAAGCGAATCCCGAGGCCGTCGATAACGGTGCGATGGGGATTCCAGGAGTTGAGCATGGCCTCGCAACGGCGCCAATCGTAATGCTCGCGCCAATACTCACAGAGCGCCTGCACTTTGGCTAGCGGCACACCCTGGCTCCAGTCGCTCACCGGTTCCCTTTCCGGCCAGCGGGTGCGGGCGAGACGACGCTGCAAATCCTCGATCTCATCTTCCGGCACGTGAATCGGAGCTGACTCTGTGTTCTTCATGATCAGGTTCTCTTGTCCTCGCGCTGAGAACTGCCCCCGCTCACCATCAATGCCACGCCGACCAAGGCGACTCCGGCGGCGACTACTTTTATCCAGCCCAGCGGCTCGTTTAGGAAAAGTGCGGACAATCCCATCGCAATTACCGGTGCGACGTAGTTGTAGGTATTGGCGAGTGTGCTGGAGACATTCCGATCAAGCCAAGTGAACACGGAATAGCCGATCAGCGTGCTGGCGATGACGAGGAATGCGAGGGCGCCCCAAGCGGGGAAAGGAACCTGGCTGAAGCGGACGCAAGACGTCTCGCCGGTGAACAACGTGATCAACCAGAGCAGCGCGCTAGCCGAGAGAAGCTGGATCGTCAGGTCGATAACTGGGTCGGTGGGCAGCTTGAGCTTGTTCATCAGGAGCGATCCACCAGCCCAGGCGGCAGACGCTCCAAGCACGGCAACTGCGCCGATCAGCTTGATGTTGCCAGCGTTGGCCGAATTCCAAGCCATCAATGCCAGACCGGCGAAACCGACGCCCACGCCAGCCAGTTGCAGCTTGCCCAGCGGCTGGCGGAGTAACGTCCAGGCGAACAGCGCCAGGAAGAGCGGCGCGGAGGAGGCAAAGACCGACGCCACGACAGCCGGCAGATATTGAACGCCCCATAGCGCGATGGACTGACCACCGACCAGCATGATCGCGCCGAGCAGCGCCGCCGCCAGTGATTGCCGGAGCGATGGCCAAGTCCCGCGATGCAGACGCCAGATTGCATAGGGCAGCACCAGCACGCCCGCTACAGTGAAGCGCAACCCGGCAAGCAGGAATGGAGGTAGCGCGTTCACTCCGACCATGAAGGCGAGATAGTTCCCTCCGTTGTATGCCCAAACGTAGCCGACCGCGACCGCGAGTAGGACGAGGTGCTTTGTGCGGTGAGGGTTTGTGCTTTTCGTCATCGCTATTCCGCTGCAGGCAGACGCTCTTCGCCACTGCGGTCTAATGAGCGGCAAGCAGGCGCGAACTCGGCCGTCTGATCCAGTCCACGATGGAGTCAGACCGAGTCCGCCACCCGAGCGCCCGGCCGAGCTGACCGCGAACCCGGCTGTTCGCGCCGAGCGTGTAGTTGGCGAGGCGGTGTCCCCAAGCCTTCTCAGCCTCGACAGGGTCAGCCGGTTCGGCGGCGCCGAGGCTGAACCGATCGGCATCGCCTGGACCACGGCGCGCATTTCCGCTTCGCCGCTTTCAACGTAGAAGAAGCTTGCCGCGGGCGCGGATTCCAGCGCGATAGCGTAGAGTTCGGCCAAGTCTTCGAGGTGCACGGTGGACCAACGGTTGAGCCCTCGGCCGATGTGACGCGCCCGGCCCCATTCTTGAGCCTGGCGCACCAGCTTCGCGATGACTGCGCTTTCGGTCTGCGGCGCAATTCCGTCGCCATACACCAGCGCATTGCACAGCACCGCCGACCGCATTCCTGGCGCGTCCAGCACCAGGCGTTGGATCGCAGCGCGCTCCTTCATCCGCGGTGGAGGCACGATTGTTTCCGCCTCATGATGGATGTGCGGCGACGGTTCGCCGCGCGCCTCATCGGTGATCACGCCGCTGCCGCTGGTGTGGAGAAGCGCCTTCCCGGGCCAGCCAGCGCGGAAACCAACGCTTCAACCGCGCCACGATGATCGGCACTCGCCGCGTTGACTGTCGCGTCGGCGTCCTCGGCCTCACGACGCAGTAAAGTTCCATCATCCAGCTCGCCGAGCACTGGCGTGATCCCGGCTGCCTCAAGCGCCTCGCTTTTGGCCCGATCACGAATGAGCCCACGAACATCCGCACCGCCGCGGAGGAGCCGGCGGGCGATTGCGCCACCAAGGTAGCCGGAGGCTCCAGTCAGGAAAACGCGCATTGTTCAATCCTTCGGACTTTGCGTCGAGGCTGATTTGGCATCCGCATTTGCAAGCCAACCTTTCTGGTCGATCCGCTGGAAAAAGCGGGCGATCTCGTCCGCCGCGCGATCCGGCTGCTCCAGTTGCGGGAAGTGTCCGGCATCGGGAAACGGCGCGAAGTCGAGGTCCGTGAAAAATTCCGGCAGCCGGTCGGAGAAATCGAATCTCAGGGCCGGATCGCATTCGGTCCAGCGGACGCAGGTCGGCAGCCGGATCGGCGCAGGATTCTGATCGCGCTGCTCCGACACGGTCCGGTAATACGCAAAGCCGCCGTCCACATTGCCGGGCGTCTGGAAATTAGCAATGAACGCGTCGAGCAACGCATCGTCGAACGCTTCCTCCCGGTGGGCCCACTGTTTTAAAAAGTAGCTGAAGAAAAGGCGGATGTTTTCCGGGCTCGCGCCGATCAAGACGGGCGCCAGATCGCTCTGGTTGAAAAACGTGTGCCAGACTTCCTGCAACTGAGCCGGCTCGAAGAACCGGTCGCCAATTCCCGGATAGAAGAAGTTGAAAAAGAACAAGCCTGCGATTCGCTCCGGCGACTGTGGCGCAAGTGCCTGCGCGACCGATGCACCGACGTCGTGCGAGACGATCCCGACTGGGCCGACGCCGAGCTCGTCGATGAGCGCGGCGATGTCGTTCGCTTGATCGGAAGGGCCGAATTTGCCCGCCGGCTTATCGCTCGCGCCAAACCCACGCAGGTCTGGCGCGATCAGTTCGAAGCGGTCGGAGAGCCGTGTCATGACCGGTTCCCACGACAACCAGAACTCGGGCCATCCGTGCAGCAACAAAAGCGGCCGGCCGCGCCCAGTCCGCGCTACGTGCAATCGCGCGCCATTCACCTCGACGATCGAATGCTCGATGGGCACAGCACTGCGGATGGCGCCAGCGTCTGTGGCTTCTGTTGAATTGCTCATCAATTTTGCATCGCTCGCTCGTCCGATTAGTTGCTGAAGAACGGCCATTCCGCTATTGCAAGCGCTTCGTCCATTCGGGTTGTTTTTTTGGAGCGCGATTGTTGAGCCAGTCGTCGATGCCCGGCTTATCGGCAGCGGTCTGCAGCTCGATGCGGCTTCCGCTCCGATTGCGCAAATAGCAGAAACCCAAGATCCCTTCGCCGTCGTGGACTGCCTTGCATTCCAACTCGAAACCGATCGACTGAAACTTCGCCGCGGTTTCATCCAAATCATCCGCCCAATAACAGTAATGATTGAGAACGGCAGCATCGTCCGTCGCGTTTTCGATATACCAGGGCGACCCTTTTTCGCCTTCGTATAACTCCAGGGGCGAGAACTGCCCGCTCAGCCAAACATTGCGCCCGCGGATGCGCCTTGGCTCGGGCTGGAGCAAAGGCAGATGGACCAATGCGTCGAAGTGTCCGATGTCGCTCAGCCGTCCCCCAAGCACGCTCTGGAATTCTGCCATCGCTCGCTCCAGATTCCGGACGACGTAGGCGACATGAGCAACTTCAAACATAGGAGGTTTTATTTTCGTTCCAGATTCGGACGCGGTCGCGCCCTCAGATGCCGCAATCACCGCTCCTGACCGCCGGTGGCGGACGGTGGTAGTGGCTCAGAGCGACGTGTGCACGCTAAAACTCGTAGACACTTCTGAAATTACTTTCTGAAACCCGTTTTGTTGCTTGTGGAGGTAATTGTCGGCAGGTTTCGTGTCCATGGAGCTGCGCCACCTTCGTTACTTCGTCGCTGTGGCCGAGGAACTCTCCTTCCGACGCGCCGCGGAGCGTCTTCACATATCCCGTCCGCCGCTGACCCGCCAAATCAAGGCACTGGAGGACGAGGTCGGCGTGCGTCTGCTGGAGCGGGAACGCCGGCGCGCCATCCGCCTTACGGACGCCGGCCGCGCCTTCCTCGATCAAGCTCGACAAGCGCTGCAAACCGTGGAAGCGGCTGGCAAACACGCCCGGCGGGCGGCCACAGGAGGAGACGGGCCGCTGCGTCTCGCCGGCTGCCCGACGCATTCTCCGCCGCTCTTGGGCATTTATCTGCCCGAGTTCCACCGGCGCCATCCCGATGTCGAAGTCTCCTTCGTTGCGATGACCTTTACGCAGTATTTAGCTGCGTTGCGCGACGGCACTGTCCACCTCGCCTTTTCCCCCGACTTCGGCGAAGAATTGGAGCCACCGCTTCGATCCCGCTTACTCAAGACCATTCCATTGGCCGTGGCTCTGCCAACGAGACACGCGCTTGCCCGCCAGCGTCACCGGCAGGTGGACCTCCAGATGCTGCGGGGCGAGGTGTTTCTGCGTCCAAGTGCAGAGGATGCGCCCGCCTACGCCGAACGGCTGGATAAAATTTGGGAACGCACGGTCTCCGCTCCGCGCAATGTTCGTGAAGTCGATGGATTCGAAAACGTCCTGGCCATGGTCGCGGCCGGCTACGGCGTGACGATCCTGTCGGGCACGTCCGCAAACTCTCCCGTCGCCGGTTGTCGGGTAAAACGCTTGCGCTTGCCGCTGGCGCGATATCAACTTCGCCTGATCTGGTCCGAGGAAAACCCTTCCCTCGCGTTGCAGAACTTTTTGACCACGACCAGAGAAGTTAGCCTGCCCCAAACCAACTTATGATTCTTATCACGGGAGCGACTGGTAACAACGGAAGAGAGATCATCAAGTCTCTCGTCGCGCAGGGAGAAGAGATAAGAGCCATGGTGCACCATGCTCCGAAGCGGATCGATACTTTCCCGCTGCCGAGAAATCTTTAAACAATGTAGTTGACCGACCGTCTAGTCGCCGCCATGGTGCGGCATGTCTCGAGGGAGCGACATGAAAGAGCGGCTGACCGACGCCGCGATCGAGCTGATGTGGGAGAACAGCTACGGCGCCACGTCCGTGGACGCGATCTGTGAGCGCGCCGGGGCGAAGAAAGGAAGCTTTTATTACTTCTTCAAGTCGAAGTCGGAGCTTACGGCTGCGGCCCTGGAAGCGGACTGGGCGAAGAAGCGCGCGACAATGGACGCGATGTTCTCGCCAACCGTTCCGCCGATCGATCGTTTCGAGCGCTACCTCGACTCGATGTATGAGAGCCTTGCGCAACGACAGGAGCAGTGCGGTTCCATTCTGGGTTGCCCAATGCTTGCGATCGGCAGCGAGATTTGTACACAGGATCAAGTCGTCCGCGGCACGATCGATCGGATTCTGGACCAGAAGATGAACTACTTCGTGTCCGGGATTCGCGACGCGCACGCCCAAGGTCTGATCGAGGCGCCGGATCCGCAGATGAAGGCGAAGGCGCTGTTTGCCTGCTATCACGGCGTCCTCAGCCAGGCTCGCGTGCAGAACGACCTCGAGCTGGTGCGCGAGTTCAAACAGATTGCGCTCGATCTGCTCGGCGTGAAACCAGCACCCGCCGCCGCACGGTAACTTCTCTCTTTTTTTGCAGAATTACTAGACGACCAGTCAAATATCAACCGGAAACAAACATCATGGCACTCCACCAATCGAACGCAGCGGATTTCAACCGCAAAATCTCACGCGCGCTCGCGCAAGTGAAACGCGAGTTGCAGAGAGACTACGAACGCGCTTATCCCGCGCTCCGCGAGATCATCCACCTCGTCCTCGACGAAGAAGAAGAGAAGGCGTGGGAGCTGTCGGCTTTTCCGCATCTGCTCTTCCCCGATCTCGTGGAAGCACACATCACGAAGCTCAGTCTTCAACCGGTGGAGACACACCACTTCGCGGAGCCTGCTGAGCGGGTGGAGTTCCCGACGTTTGAACCAGCGTTTGCGTAATCAGGACCGCGAAACCTAACCAAAAACACGAATGAACCTTCGAGACAAACGAACAACAGTACCTGCCGCTAAACCGCAAGCAAGATCCCGGCGCACGTGGTCGGGCTTATTCAGCCGGCGCGGCAGACGGCACGACCCGATGCTCGTGCTCAGCATGTCCGATTTCAATTTCGCGGACAGTTGGGAGCGCATGCTGAACCCAATCAAATCGCACGAGAATGGCATCTAACTAAGGAGTAGGTAACTCCGCCTCCAAAGTTCTTGCACGATCCTATGAGCCCCGCCACCGCACATATTTTTGAGGTCGCTGCTATCGTTGTCGCGGGCACTATGACCGGCAACGAAATTGCCGTGGCGGTGTTCTTTCACCCGGGCATCAGCCGCCTGGAGGACACGGTGCACGCTCGAGTCGCTCAGACCCTGGCCAAGGCTCTCGGAGCGGTCATGCCATTCTGGTACGCGCTGACGTTTCTCCTGAGCCTGGCAGTGACTTTCCTCACACACCCCGCTTGGAGCGGGCCATGGTGGATGGCACTCGGCTCCGCCGCGCTTTTCGCCAGTATGATCATTTACACCGTGCTTTTGGCAGTGCCCATCAACAATCAGATTGCTCGCTGGCAGCTGAATTCGTTACCCGCGGACTGGCGAGAGTTACGTCGTCGCTGGGACGCGCTTCACGCCATCCGAGTCGGCTTTTTGCTCGTCGCTCTGATTCTCCTTATCGCATCTTGTGTTATCCGACCTTACTAACAACACCATTTGTATCACCGGCGGCGGCTCGGGCGTCGGCCATGATCTCGCGGAATCAGTTCACGCGTTGGGTAACCAGGTCACTATTTCCGGCCGCACGCAAAAGCCGCTCGCCGATGCGGAAGACGTCAAGGCCTTCGCTGCTCGGGTAATCGAAGAGCTGCAAGACCGAACGGCTGAACCCAAACAAGCTTCAATGAATCAAGCTCAGTAACACCAACAAACCTAGAAAGAACAACCTATGACAACCGACACTAAAGACCTCACCAAACAAGCGCCAACCAGCCCGCGCCAGCGCGCCGGCGGTTACGCGATCCTCTCGCGGATGACTGACAAAGCGCGCGCCGACATCGCCGGAAAGATGGGCGACTACCACACCGATTGTCCGCTCGATCACATGCTGCTCGATTGGAAAGGCGTCGAATACGCTCCCGTGCGCAAGCTCCTCGAAGAAGGCGCCACGGACGAGAAGATCGCTGGTTATCTGGACTCTCACGGCACGCCCAAGACGCCGGACGAGATTCGCGCATGGTCGGACGAAGTGGAGAATTCAAGCATGCACAGCGATCCCGAGAAGCGCGGCTTTTTTGACGACGAATGCGAGAAGCTAGGTCTAGATCCCGCCAAGGCGACCAACTTCGACTGGCTGGAAGCCGACGACCGCGCGACCTACGGAAAGTAAGGTCGGGAACCCTTCTGCGAGATGAGCATATCCACTCTACTTCCCGGCGGCACCTTCAAGCTGGCCGACGACCTGACAGTGACCCGCATGGGCTACGGCGCGATGCAGCTGGCCGGACCTCATGTATTTGGACCGCCGGCAGACCACAGCGGTGCGCTAGCAGTGCTGCGCGAAGTTGTCGAACGCGGCATCACCCACATCGACACCAGCGATTTCTACGGTCCGCACATTACGAACCAGCTAATCAAAGAAGCGCTGCACCCGTATCCGGAGCAGCTTCGCATTGTAACAAAAGTTGGTGCGCTCCGCGACGCGGATGGCAACTGGCCGAAAGCGCTCGCTCCTGACCAGCTTCGTGATGCCGTTCACAGCAACCTCAAGAACCTCGGTGTCGACGCGCTCGATGTCGTCAATCTGCGGGTCGGAGGAATCCAGGCGCCGGAAGCCGGTTCGATCGCTGAGCCTTTCAACGTCCTCGCCGACTTGCAGCGGCAAGGGCTCATCAAGCACCTCGGCGTAAGTAATGTGACCGCCGAGCAGGTGGCCGAGGCACAATCGATCGCACCGGTCGTCGGCGTGCAGAACTTCTACAACATCGCCAATCGGCAGGACGATGCGCTGATCGACTCCCTGGCGGAACAAGGCATCGCGTATGTGCCGTTCTTTCCGCTCGGCGGTTTTTCGCCGCTGCAATCAGAAACCTTATCGAGCGTGGCCGCGCAGCTAAACGCGACGCCGATGGCGGTCGCCCTCGCATGGCTGCTGCAACGCTCCCCTAACATTCTGCTCATCCCAGGAACGTCATCCGTTAAACACCTCCGCGAGAATGTCGCCGCCGCGGGTCTGCAACTTCCACAGGAGTCGATCAAGCAGTTAGACTCCATCGCCGCAAACTAAAGGGCGCCACAAATCCGTGTATATTTGACTGGAGCCACAGGCTTGCGGCGCTGAGGTGCACCGCGGCAAGCTCGAAGACGTGGGGAGCATCGCGAGCGGTGCGGCGGACGGGCACGGTATTTCGCACTGCTTTTGACCACGATTTCTTGCACTTCGCCGAGGATTGCGAAAAGGACTGGCGAGTGATCGAAGCAATCGGCGCCGCTCTCCGTGGTTCGGACCGGCCGCTGAGCGGGTCGCGGCGCCGTGAGATCGCAACTGAGGAAGTGTTCGACCGCCACAACCCCGGTCCGCGGCGGCTGTCTGCGCCGAACGGCGAGGCGGGGAGTGTCCGCCGCCGAGGATGTGCGGAAGATGGATTACGATTTCCGCCGCAGCGGAATGATCCGAAATAGCAGTGCGCTCAAGACGTTTGCGATGGCCGGTAAGCTGGTCGAATCCTAACCGCGCCTACGGGACGGGCGTCGTCGGCCGCGGAAAAAGCGCTGTGGGCCGAATGGCGTTGAACTCGTAGGTGAGCATCGACTTCACGATCACGTCGTCGCTCGCGTCGGTCAGGCCTTTGCCGATGCCTAGGTGCCAGACCCAATTCTTCGACCACCGCCAATCGACGGTTGCGAAGATGGTGTGATGCTGGTCGCCGAGCGACGGGATTTTCCCCAGCTCACCGAAGTCGGCGTAATATTCGAGGCCCGGTTGGAAGTTGAAGAAGCGCCTCCAGTAAACGCCGGCGGCCACACTCCCGCGCACTTGGCTGCTTGCCTCGCTGCCGGTCGTGTCTTTGCTGAAAATCGCATTCAGTGCCACCCGATAATCGTTGAAATCCTTGTCCGCGATGATGCGTGTCTCCAACTCCTGCGAGTCGGAAAAATCGTGACGCGGAAAGTAATACTCGGCGTAAACGCCAAGGTTAACCGGCCAGTCGTAGCGCTGCGCGAAACGGTAGCGCGCCTCGACTCGGCCGCGGGTGAACTCGAAATCTCCGCCGTGCGCATCCTCGAAATCCAGGTAGCCGGCCAGGGACAGGTGATCGGTGAGTCCGTATTCGGCTTCGAGCGAGGTGGCGAGCAATCCTTCGCGATGATGCTCCTCTCCGAAGTGATCGTAAGTGAGATCGCTCTTCGCGACGTAAGTGTTCCAGAGATTGAATTCCAGCCACCCGGTCAGCGGCGTGTCGTATTGATAAACGCGATAGAATGATTCCGGATCGCCCACGGACTCGTTCGTCTGGGCCAGAAGACGCGGCCCGGCCGTGAGGCTGAGCAACAAAAGTAAAACAAACAGCCGCTTCATTTCTCTCCCGTTTTTATTTTGATATGCTCGAAAGACACTTTTACGGGATGGGCAAAACGCCGCCCGGCGTTTCGGCCATAACGCCGGTAGGCGGGCGGATCGAAGCTCGCGGTGATCCGGTAATTACCGCCCTGCGGCACGCGCCAGTTGTCGCCGTAGTGGTAGAGCCAGGGGTGCCACATGAAGTGCTCGCCGGCTTCGCCTAACGACCGTCCGTTATCCTCTTCGACGAGGGCCGCGGTGACGTTGGGCGCGGGGAGAAACCGGCCGGTGCGCGCGTCCACCGGAGCAATCTCGACATGCGCGTTATGTTTCGCGCTCAGTTCCTCCTCATACTTGTAATCGAACTTGCCCTCACGATAGAACCACCACGCCTCCGAATATTCGACCGCGCAAACGACCCGATAATCGCCCGCCGGCTTGACTACGCCGTCGTTAGCTTGCGCGAACATTCCTTTCACCGTCGCGAAAAATGCGTCGCCCTGGGCGCGAGCCAGCCCGAGCTGGCCGGTCTCGCGCGCGCTCAGCGGCGAGCCGAGTTTGTTTGTTTGCATCGTTATCCCATCGAACTCCGCGACCGTTGGCTGGGTGAAGCGATCGCCATTGTAAGGGTCATGGCGATGAAACTGCGGCGGATCGATTTCTACCCGCACGGTGTAGCGGCCGTTGCCTGGAAGAAGCACGTTCTCGGCGTAGCCATTGAGGAGCGGATACCAGCCATAAGGCAGCGGCACGGCGGCGACTTGGTGACCGGTCGCATCCACGACCGTGGCCCGCACCGGAAGCAGGGGAATCTCCCGCCCGTCCGCGCCGTCGCGCACGATCACCCGGAGGTGCGCATTCCCGTGCGCCTCGATCCAGCGCAAGCCACCGCCGTCGTTAGGCAAATAATAACCTTCCGGCGCGCTGACCAGACAGGCCACGTGATACGGGCCGGCATCCATCTCGCGCGCGATCGGCGCAGCCCGCCGCAGCCAGTCGAGTGCGGCCCGGGCCGCCCGGCCTTGTTTCGCCGCAAGATCGAGCTGTTCCTGGGTCGCTTCATTGCTCACGACCGCAAGCGGTGGACGAGCGGGCGTCGAAGTCGCCCAAGCCAGGGCCGGCCAGAATAAGAAAACGAGAAGAAGGGGTTTGGTGTGCACGGGTTCGGCATGGATTCGCGCCTCCACATTTCGTCGGATGCGGCTTTCTTGCGGCGGTGGTCGCGATCTCGTTGCGCACAAATCCGATCCCTCCGATGGGAGGCTAACCATTCTTTCTCTGACCCCCGCTTGCCGCCGCATGATCAAAAGCAGCCGCGTAGCCCGGGAAGACTGGCTCGCACACCATCGAAACAACGCTCACGCGCAGCGAGCAAAACGAACTAGCGCGCGCGGTCGCCCTGCTCAAGCGCCTTAGCGATTAGCAGACGATCGGCTCACAGGAAACCAAATCATGTCAGTAACCATTCTCGATCCGAAAACCGCTCTTCATATCATCGACCTGCAGAAAGGCGCCGTCGCGCTTCAGGCCGCGCAACTCCGATGGAGGGCGTGGTGAAAAAGGCCAAGGCGTTGGCTGACGCTTTTGCCAGCGCGGGCCGCCGGTCGTGCTTGTCACGGTCGGCGGTGCGCCTTCCGCCCGAACAGAGCGGCCGAGCAAGGTGGCCAATCTTCCCGCTGGCTGGGACGACCTCATCCCCGAGTTGAATCGGCAACCCGAAGACCACCTGGTGACGAAGCGAACGTGGGGCGCATTCACGCACACCGATCTCGAAGCCTATCTGAAGGAAGCGGGGCGTCACGCAGGTCCTGATCGCGGGCGTGGCCACTAGCGTCGGGGCAGTTCCACCGCGCGCGAGCTCGGCTTAAATGTCACTCTCGCCACCGACGCGATGACTGACGGAAGCGCGGAGGCGCACCACAACAGCGTCACGCGCATTTTCCCGCGGCTGGGCGAACCCGCAACCACTCGGGAGATCACCCATCTACTCGAGAAAAGAATTGCTTGAAGATGGGATGGCTTCACTGCGCCTCTTACTTTTTCGGCGGCGTTTTTCTTGTCAACGCCATCCCGCATTTTGTCAGTGGCGTGATGGGATGCGCTTTTCAAAGCCCTTTCGCCAGGCCGCCGGGTAAAGCCTTGCGTTTGCGGTCGTGAACGAGTTCTGGGGATTTTCCAATCTCGTTGTCGGCTACCTTCTCATCTTCCGTGTCGGAGATCTTACTCTCCGGTTCACCGGCGATGTTGTGGCTTCGGGTGTAGGCGTTTTGTTTATTAGAAGCGGCTTTAATAATTCTGTAGCCGCCGCATCTCTCGTCTCGGGTAGGGCGGCGTCCCGCCCGCCGGGCGACGCATCTTGCGTCGCGGCCTTCCGTGCCGAGGCGAAAGTTCGTACAGGCGAGACGCCTGAAGCGGCGGGCGAAGACGCCCACCCTACCAGAGACGGCGTTCTCGCCCGCGCCCACCATGGTCACAGTTTTTCTTAAACCGCTATAGCGGGATGTTGGCGTGAACGAATTGCCGAGCTGCACCTTTCGCTCGTCCTCGGCGCTGGCTCCTAACGAGCCGTGTCCTCGTCGGCCATCAGTCCTTTGTCATGATTCGAGAAAGGCGAAAATCTCGCGCGCGGCGAGGGCCGTGCTCTCAATCGGCAGCATGTGTCCCTCGGCGGAGAAGACTACTTCCCTTGCAGCGTGGCAGCTTGCTCGCCATGTCGTGGTGTCTCGCGGGCGGCACGACGTTGTCGCGCCCTCCACAGAGAAGATGCGCCGGAGCGGCCACGTCCTCCAAATGATCGTCGATCGAGGTCGGCGCTATCCAAGGCGGAATCCCTCCCGGGAAGGCTAGCGAACCTTTCTCCACTCGTCCCTACGAGAATTATGCGGGCCAGTGCCAATTTTAAAGTTGAGGACATTGTCGCTGAATTTGAATCCACCACGCCCGCGTGTGGCGATGTACGATGGAATGCCAACAATTCACCACCGATCGGGGCCGCGAAGATGAGCCTGAGTTTGGGAACAGGCCCGTTTGGGCCCGAAAGAAACGGAACGTTCGAGAGCGGTCCTCTGCCAGATCATACACGCTATTGGGAACCATGGCCGCGCCGCATGCGGGCAATCCTTGGCGGAGAGACAGTCCTCGATAGTCGAGCCGGAATCATCCTGTCTGAGACGGCTGAATTGGCCGCGTTCTATTATCCTCTGAAAGACATGCGCGCTGGTTTTCTGAACGAGGCAGAGCCGGAGGACGGAATACGCCGCTGGAATTTGAACGTAAGAGACCGCGTGATCGAGACGTGTGTGATTGCTTCCCCAAAAGGTGCGGATGGCGGCGAGTTACTGAAGGGTTACGTGACGCTGAAATTCGACTCGATGGACCGCTGGTTCGAAGAAGACGATCCTATTTACGCTCATCCGCGCGATCCCTATCATCGGGTGGACGTATTGAGCTCTTCTCGCCATGTCGTCGTACGCCACGGCAATCAAGTCGTCGCCGATTGCAAGCGACCGAAGCTCTTGTTCGAGACGGGCGTTCCGATCCGTTACTACCTTCCATGGGACGATGTCGAGATCGGATTGCTTACAAAAAGCGAAACCGTCTCCAAGTGTCCCTATAAAGGCGACGGCCAACACTGGCACCTGCAAATCGGCAGCGAGAAAGTGAATGACGCCGCCTGGACCCTGCCCCATCCGTTACCCGAGGGACTGGCCGCAGCAAAGCACGTCTGCTTTTACCCGGACAAAGTCCAAATAGAAGTCGACGGTGAACGAGTTAGCGAATGATTTCGAATCCAGCCAAGGCGAATTAGATCAGGTTGACGAACAGACAATTTACAAAAATACGCACGCGTGAACGACAGTTTGCCGCGGTCCAACGCATTTTGATCCCAGGAATTTGTTTCAGCTAAACACCCGCATCCCGCGAACAAGAATGAGGTAAAGACAATGAAAGTATTAGTTATAGGTGCTGCCGGAAAAACGGGCCGCGCTGTCCTTCACGAGGCCAAGGCGGCGGGGCACCAGGTTACTGCATTTGTGCATCACGCTCACGATTACGAGGAGGAAAGTGTTCGCGTGATCGAAGGTGACGCAAGCGACGCTGCCAAAATGGACGAGGCAGTTCGCGGCCAGGATGCAGTCATCGACACGATCGGCGGCAAAACACCTTACAAAGAAACCGACCTCGAATCGAGTGTGGCGAAGACAATCATCGATTCCATGCAGCGGAACAAAGTGCGCCGTCTCATGGTTACCTCAATGATCGGGGAAGGAACGAGCAAGGAGAACGCGACGATTTACGAACGTCTGCTGCTCTCGACTTTCCTGCGAGGCGCCGACAAGGACAAAGCGGCCATGGAGTCCGCGGTAAAATCAAGCGATCTCGATTGGATTATCCTCCGGCCAGCCATCTTGAACGATGATCCACCGAAAGGAGATATCCGAGTCTTCGATGCCGAAACAGGCGAAAAAGCTCACAAGATCACTCGTGCCGACTTGGCTTCTTTTGTGGTCGCTCAGCTCTCTAGCGATCAGTATCTGCACCAAGCCGTTACCATCGCCAATAGCTAACGAGATGTGCAAGGTCTTTCTCGTCGCGAGAAACCTAAATTCGAGCCGCCCGCGACGAACACTTAAGACTAACTAACTCAACTTAGCGAACGAAGCTCTATCTTGCTCCCAATGGCCCCCTCGCCGTCATCACTATCGATGCAAAGCACACCCGCTGCGACGTGGCTTTGGAAGAGTGCGCGGTGGTTAGCGTGGCGGTTGATCCCTTGCATCCGCAATTGATCTATTGCGGAACGCTCGATCGTGGAGCATGGCGCAGCGAGGACGCCGGGAGAAGCTGGAAGCCAGTGGGGGTTGGTATAGCTCACCAAAGAGTTATGTCAGTCGCAGTAAGTCGATTGGAGCGAGTCAATGGGCGTGGCGTGGTCTATGCCGGGACAGAACCTAGCGCGCTTTTCCGCTCCGAGGATGGGGGCGAAACGTGGCAGCTGCAGGACCTGATGGGGCTTCCTTCGGCGAGCGAATGGAGTTATCCGCCGCACCCCGAGACACACCACGTGCGGTGGATTCAGCCAGACTTGCACATCGAAGGAAAGTTATTCGCGGCGATCGAAGCTGGCGCTCTCATTCGCAGCTTCGATGGCGGAAAGAGTTGGCAAGACCGCACGCCCGATAGTCCGAGGGATACTCACCAACTGGCGATGCATCTTTCCGCCCCCGGACGGTTGTATTCGGCGGCGGGAGATGGTTATTTCGAGAGCCGCGATGGCGGCGATACCTGGAGCAAGCTCGCAGGCGGCCTTGGGCATACCTATTTCCTGCGCCATAATTATGTCTGGAGTGTGGCCGTCGATGCCGGTGATCCTGATAACGTCATCGTCTCAGCGGCTGCTTCGGCCAGGCATGCGCATGACGAAGAAAAGGCGGAGTCGTTCATTTACCGCCGGCACGGTGACGCACCCTGGCAGCAGGTCTGCGCTGGCTTGCCACAGTCCAGCGGCCGACGGACGGCTGCCTTAGCTGCTCATCCGAGCGAACCGGTCAGGTTTTTCGTGGTTTGGGAGCGCGAAGTCTATCATTCGCGCGATGGCGGCGGAAGTTGGAACCCTCTAAATGTGCCTTGGCCTCCCGGGTTTGAGGTCGAAACTCTTCATTCCATCGCGATAAGTCCTGCTGAGTGAGAACGAACTGGTGAAGCCGCGGCTCGGTCGGCTGACCGTGATTAATCGCTGGTTCGCAATAAAGCTTGCGAATTTTGCGGTCATTACCCGCGGTTTGGGAGAGCGCTGCGATTTCTCTCTGGAGAATCAGTTATGAACTTCATAATCAACGGTCAGAGACACGAGATCGAGGCGGACGTGCGGACATCGCTGCTCGATTTGTTGCGCGAGCATTTGCACCTCACCGGGACGAAGAAAGGTTGCGACCAGGGCGCGTGCGGCGCTTGCACGGTGCTGGTCGATGGCGAGCGGGTTAACTCCTGTTTTGCGCTCGCGGTGCAATATCAGGGACGCGAGATCACGACCATCGAGGGCCTCGCCCATGACGGCGAGCTGCATCCGCTGCAAAAAGCGTTCATCGAGTGCGACGGCTTTCAGTGCGGCTATTGCACGCCCGGGCAGATCTGTTCCGCCATTGGGATGCTCGACGAGCTGAAACGCCAGGTGCCGAGCGCGGTCACGGGCGATCTCACGGCGAACGCGTTTGAGCTCACGCACGACGAGCTGCGCGAACGAATGAGCGGCAATCTTTGTCGATGCGGCGCTTACAACGGCATCGTCGAAGCGGTGCGCGAGACTTTCGCGAAGGAGCTTTCTCGATGAACGAATTCACCTACGAACGCGCGACGGATCCTTCTTCCGCAGTGCACCTCTATCACGGCGCGCCGGAGTCCAGATATTTGGGCGGCGGCACGAATCTGGTCGATCTCATGCGCGAAAACATCGAGCGGCCCGAAACGCTGGTCGACGTCTCCGGGCTTTCGCAAAAAATTGAAGCGCGCGAAGATGGCAGCATCCTCATCGGCGCCGGAGTGAAAAACACCGCGCTCGCGGCCGATCGCGCCGTGCGCGAGCGGTTCCCCGTTCTCTCCCGCGCCATCCTGGCCGGCGCGTCTGCGCAAATCCGCAACATGGCGACCGTCGGCGGCAACATTCTGCAGCGGACGCGCTGTTATTATTTCTACGACGATGCCGCCCGCTGTAACAAGCGCACTCCCGGCGCCGGCTGCGATGCGCTCGACGGCTTCAACCGCATCCACGCCATCCTCGGCGCTTCGCCCGATTGCATCGCGACGCATCCTTCCGACATGTGCGTCGCGCTGGCCGCGCTCGATGCCGTCGTTCATCTCGAAGGTCCGGCTGGCGCGCGGACGTTGAAGCTGGTCGATCTCCACCGGCTGCCCGGCGGCCGGCCCGACGTGGACACGGAGTTGGCGGTGGGCGAACTGATCACCGCAGTCGAGCTGCCCGCGCTGCCGTTCGCGACACGCTCGACTTATCGCAAAGTGCGCGACCGTGCGAGCTACGCCTTCGCGCTTGTCTCGGTCGCGGCGGCGATTGATTTGGAAAACAACAAAATCCGCGACGTGCGAATCGCGCTCGGCGGCGTCGCGCACAAACCGTGGCGCGCCTGGAAAGCCGAGGAATCATTGCGCGGACAGCCGCCCAACGAGGATAACTTCCGCGCCGCGGCCGAAGCGGAACTGGTCGAGGCCGCGGGCCTGCGCCACAACGCCTTCAAAATCGAGCTCGCGAAACGAACCATCGTCGCGGTCCTCAGCGAATTAACCGGAGACGCCTCATGAGCATTATCCAAACTGCGGTTCAAACCGTGATGAAAAAAGCGGTCGAGCTCGCGCCGGAGAGCTGGCTGCCTGGCGGCAAGCCCGATCCGTTGATCGAACACGAGCACGGCTTGATCGGGACGCGCGTCTCGCGGCTCGACGGGCCGCTCAAGGTGCAGGGCCAGGCAAAGTTCGCGGCCGAGTTCCCGCTCGACGGGATGGTTTATGCCGCGCTCGCCTTCAGCACGATTGCCAAAGGCCGCCTCGCGACGATCGAGACGAGCGCGGCGGAATCTGCGCCCGGCGTGGTCCTGGTGATGACGCACAAAAACGCGCCCAAGATGAAAACGCCGCCCGTCTTTCTGACCGAGGAAAAAGCGGCGGGCGGAAGCGATCTGCCGATCATGCAGGACGATCGTGTGCATTGGAATGGCGAGCCGATCGCCGTTGTTCTCGCCGAGACACAGGAGCAAGCCGATCACGCGGCGTGGCTCATCCGCGCCACCTACGAGACCGAGCCGGCGGTGACCGGATTCGAAGAAGCCAGGGCGCAGGGGACAAAACCGGGAGTGTTTCAGGGAGAACCGCTGAAGATGGAGATCGGCGACGCCGAGGCCGCGCTGGCGGCGGCGCCGCACAAGATCGATGCGACCTACCGAACGCCGCGCTATAACCACAACGCGATCGAGCCGCACGCGGCCACGCTCGCGTGGCAGGGCGACGAGCTGACCATTCATGATGCCTCGCAAGGCGTCGTCCACATGGCTTGGTCGGTCGCGCAGGTTTTCGGGATAGAAGAAAAGCAGGTCCACGTCACCTCGCCCTTTGTCGGCGGCGGCTTCGGCGGCAAAACTTTGTGGCAACACCAAATCCTTGCGGCCGCGGCGGCCAAGGTCGCGGGACGGCCGGTGCGAATCGCCCTCTCGCGTGAGGGCGTTTACCGAGTCGTCGGCGGTCGCACCGCCACCGAGCAGCGCGTCGCGATCGGCGCGCAGGACGACGGCGGCTTCGATGCGCTCATTCACACCGGCGTCGTCTTGATGACGAAGCACAACAACATGCCCGAGCCATTCATTCTGCCGGCCCGCAGCGCCTACGCGGCCGGCAGCATCAAACTCGACGTCGAGACTGCGACGGTGGACATGCTCGCGAACACTTTCATGCGCGCGCCCGGCGAGTCGGTCGGCACTTTCGCTCTCGAGAGCGCAGTGGACGAAATGGCGGTGACGCTCGGGATGGACCCGATCGAGCTCCGGGTTCGCAACGAGCCGGAGAAAGATCCGACTTCCGGCCAGCCTTTCTCCTCGCGGCACATCGTCGAAGCTTATCGCGCGGGCGCGGAACGATTCGGTTGGGGCCGGCGCAACGCGCAACCCGGCGGCCGTCGCGAAGGCGAATGGCTCATCGGTCTCGGCTGCGCTACGGCGACCTATCCTTATTACCGAATGCCCGGTGGCGCGGCGCGAATTACCCTAACGAAAGATGGCCGCGCCAAAGTCGAACTCGCGGCCCACGAAATGGGCATGGGCACTTCGACCACGCATACCCTGGTCACCGCCGAACGGCTCGGCCTGCCGATGGAAAAGGTCACCGTCGTCTATGGCGACTCGAGGTTTCCTGGCCTCATTCTCGCCGGCGGGTCGCAACAGACCGCGTCGATCGGCGCGTCCGTGATCGCAGCGCAACGCGCGCTCGTGACCGAGCTGCTCAAGCTCGCGGGCAAAGATTCACCGCTCGCCGGCCTCAAGCCCGAAGAGGTCGGCGGCCGCGACGGCGGCTTATGTAAATTGGACGAGCCGGAGAAGTGCGAGAGCTACGCCTCGATCCTCGCGCGCGCGCAACGCGACGAGCTGACAGTCGAAGGCAGCGCGCCGCCGCCACTCGAGATGCAGCATTGGTCGATGCATTCCTTCGGTGCGATGTTCTGCGAGGTGCGCGTCAACGCCATCACCGGCGAACCGCGCGTCAGCCGATTCCTCGGCTCGTTCGATTGCGGCCGCATCCTCAACGCCAAAACCGCTGCCAGCCAATTCCGCGGCGGCATCATCATGGGCCTCGGCCTTGCCTTGACCGAAGAAACGATGTTCGACGAACGCACCGGTCGAATCACGAATGCGACGTTGGCCGAGTATCACGTTCCGGTGCATCTCGACGTGCCCGAGATCGACGTCATTTGGACCGACATCGCCGATCCGCACGCCCCGATGGGTGCGCACGGCATCGGCGAGATCGGCATCACCGGCACCGGCGCCGCCGTCGCGAACGCGATCTACAACGCCACCGGCCAAAGGATTCGCGAGCTGCCGATCACTCTTGATAAGTTGCTGTAAGTGTAACGAGACCTCGTGTGTTCAGCACTCTCATTTTTCGGTCGAGAAAACTTCGCGACCTGCCGTGGCGCTAGCTCCGGCTAAATCAATCGCTTCGGCGAGATATGCCTGTTGGAGTAGCGGCTCGGCAACGTATTCATCAAAGCGGTCACGCTGCAGATCGGGCACGAGCGCGATCAGTTGCTCGCCGCTGAATGCGCCGGATGCGATCCGCTTCCGATGCGCCGTGAAATCGTCAGCGCTGATCTGTCGATAGCGGAGACATAAATCGTCTCGCTCAGTTCTGAGACCGTCCGCTTTGGCGCAGAGTTCCAGCGTCGACAGGACACGGCTGCCGCTCCAAGGGAACCATTCGACGCCGCGAAGTGTCGTTAGGCTGTCTCGTGTGTCCAAGCCGAACCGGGCAAATGTTTCTCGGGCGCGTCCCAGCATCTCGGCTGCGGCGTCGTTCACGTACGAAAAGCCGTTTTCTTCGCTCAAGATGCGTCTCATCCGTTCGCTGACAATCGGATGAATTCCGCCAATCCCGCCGCCGAACCGCGGCTGTTTCCAACCCTTGGCGGGGGTTACAGCTACTCGTTTCGAACTATGATCGATCAGGTTCACCCGCCAGCGACGGCCGTTGAGAAGAAGAAACTCTCCCTCGGCTGGAAGGCTGTCTTGCGGGAGCACGCCAATCGGTTGTCCATCGTGCTCGATGCGGTATTCGATGCGACTCGCAAAAGCGGCATAGAAATCGCGGCTTTCAACGATCCGCTCGCCAATCGGAGCCAGAATCAGCTCTCCGGTTGGAATCTGCTCAATGAGTTGTTTCGCAGCAAGTCCTCGGAGTAAGGCGGCAAACTGCGGCTGCTGGATTTGTTGGAATGCTCCGCGTCGGCAAAGCACATCCTGCAAATGCGTGGCTGTCGCGCCGCCCGTTTGTCGCAGCACGCTGAACACTTGATGAACGCACGTGCTGAAATGGAATCGCTCGCGCTCTGGTGGCTCCAGCCATTGTTCGCGATGTAGCTCAATTAAGGCGATCGCACGAATGAGCTCTGGAAAAAGCCGATCGGTTAGGGAGGAGTGTTCGGTGATCGCATCATCCAAGGTGTAGAGCCGCAGAATTTGTGGCTCGCCTTCGCGGCGCCCGCTGCGGCCGAGTCGCTGCACGAGTGACGACACGGTCCACGCTGGTCCGACTTGGCCGATGGCGCGGACGGCGCCGAGATCAATGCCCATCTCGAGAGTGCTGGTGCAAATGGCGGTGACCGGTTGCCCGGACTTCAGCTCGCGCTCGGCGTCTTCGCGGAGCTCGCGACTAAGCGATCCGTGATGAAGAACGAATGGATTTCGCGTCCAATGCTCCTGTTCTGCGAGGGTTCGAAGCTTGTCTGCGAGCAGCTCTGTTTGCCGGCGGCTGTTGCAGAAGATGAGATTGGATTCCGACCGAAATCGTTGCGCAATGTCTGCGGCAATTGCTGCGAGCCCCGTAGTGCTCGCGGTGATGTCAGTTCCCGCTTGCGATGTCTCGCCGGCTGCCGCCGCTTCGATATACCCTTTCACACCAGCGCGCAGCTCTTTGCGCTGTGTGGTGTCCTGGATCACTCTCACACTCGACGGTGTCTCCGCGCGCAGAAATGTTTGAGCCGGAGCAAAATCGCCAATTGTCGCCGAAAGGCCGAGCCGCCTCGGCGCGACATTCGCGGCGATGTTCAGCCTCGCGAGCAGACTCCGGAGATGGATGCCGCGGACGTTATTGAGAAAGGCATGGAGCTCATCGATGACGACGAACTGCAGATGCGCGTAAATCCGCGCGAGATGCTGATCGTAGTTAACGAACTGACTTTCGAGCGACTCTGGCGTGATCAGAAGCACGCCCCGCGGCATTTTTCGGAAATGCTGCTTATCGGTCGCACTGACATCACCGTGCCAGCGATGCACTGGGATATCGGCGTAGGCGCAAAGGTCTTCGAGCCGTCTGAATTGATCGTTGATGAGTGCCTTTAGCGGGCTGACGTAGAGCGCTTGCACAGACTCGACCGGCGCGGCGGCGAGCCTCGAAAGGATGGGCAAGAACGCGGCTTCTGTCTTTCCACTCGCGGTGGCGGCGGCGAGGATGATGTCATCCTCTGAATCGAGCACCGCCTCGATTGTATCGACCTGGAGCGGGCGCAGCTCAGCCCAGCTTTGGTTCCAAATCGCCTCTTGAATCTTCGGATGAAGCTTTCCGAAAGCCGCACTCATGCGGCGCGTGGGCTAAAGCTTAAAGGCCGTGAGATCGTCATCCGCATCGTCGTTCGCCGCCAGTGCGCCATTCGCGAACTCTTCTTCCGGTGACATCGGAGCTGCGGGCTTTTGGAATACATCCGCACCGAGTAACTCCTGCCATGACTTACTGGGATTCTGGTCGAGCAAATTCAGGAGACCGATGAATGAGCGCACCACATCGCGAGGCGTCCGAAAGTAATCCGCCCCAAGTCGCTCGCTCGCAGCTCGAAGCGTCGCGACGATCCCTTCGTCAGGCACAATGATCTTTGCTGGATCGCCGCCGGCATGAACGAAGGCGATGTTCTTGAGCAGCACGAAAAGATCTTCAGGCGTGAGCGGTTGGAGACGGACGACCGGGCCGGAGAGATCGACCAGACCTTGCTGTCGAGCAAGCGCATTCTCAGCCAGACGGCTGCGCAGCGCCTCATAGCTGAATAAGCCGCGCCGGTTGTCTTCAAGGCACTCATCAGTGCCTGCCATGATAAACCCGAGCCCGCGCGAGTTGCCTTGAAACGAGTCGTTCAACATCGTGAGCAACGCTTCGTAATTTGCCTGACGAGCGCGCGAGTTCGGCAGGCGATGCGAGAGCACGACCATCTCGTCGATGTTCACCAACAACCCACCAAATCCTGCTTTGCGCACGAACGCAGCCATCAATTTGAGGCTGTCGTAGAAGGACTCGTCGTCGATGATGCGTCGCACACCGAGATCCGTCCGCGCATCCGTTTTTGTCGAATATTCGCCGCGCAGCCACTTGAGCGCCGCTGCTTTCAACGCGTCGTTCTTTTCGACGTAGCCGCGATAGAACGCGCGCACCACTTCGGCAAACTCGAAACCGCCAATGTGGTTTTGCAGGTCGCGCAGATCTTCGCCGATCCGTTGCTCGACTTCGGCGGCCGTGCCGCCTGCGCTCATCACCGTGTGCTGGACCTGCGAGACCCAACCGGAAAGAACACTGCTCAACGCGCCGCCATCGGGCTGCGCCTTCGTCGCCATGTTCCGCATGAGTTCGCTATAGAGAGAGCGCGCCTGCCCGCCGGTGGCGTAGAGGCGCCGCTCCATGCTGAAATCGGCCTGCACCACGACGAGCTTCTTCTGGAAGGCCAGGTTGCGAACAAGGTTCAAGAAGAAGCTCTTTCCGCTGCCGAAACGGCCGACCACGATTCGAAACGACGCCCCTTCATCACAAATGCGATCCAAATCCTGGAGGAGCGCGGAAACCTCGGCTTTGCGGCCCACCTGAATGAGATGCAGTCCCTGCTTCGGAACCAGACCCGCCTGCAACGATTGCAAGACCGCATCGCGCTCACGACGTTTCATGGCGACAGGCGGATTCATGCAGCGATAGGAAGGGCAGCGAGATCGGGAATCAAGCTCCGAAAGATGCGAACATTTTCGCCGCGCTCGAGCAGGAAATCGCCAAAGGTGTCGTCGGCCCACGTATTGATCGAATCGAAAAGATCGTCGGGCAAGAGATGATGCTCGGCTGCAATGCAATCGAAGTCAGTCGGCGTGATGGCGTCGTGGCGGACCAAAGTGAGAACAGCGCCACGGTATCGCTCCGCGATTCCGCTCAGCCATGGGAGTTCGGCTGATTGGGGCGAAGGCGGTGCTGGCGTGTCGGCTGGCGGACATGGTTGTGACTCATCTTCAGGTTCAGCCATTACCACCGAGAGCATTGAAATCACTTCATGCGTCTCCTGCGTAAGCGCTTTGATGCGCTCTTCGTCGAGACGGAATTTGTGCGGCGTGTCGGTCGGTCGCTTGGGAATGGTTTCGCCGCGCGCACGTCCGCGTTCTCCGGCAGCGACTGTGACTGCTTGAAAATCTTCGTCTTCACGAAACAGCTTCTCCGCGGAATCAGGTTCGAGTTGAAACGCCCGCGCAACCCGGCGCAGCACTCTTAACTCGTCGAGGCTCACCTCACTGTCAGCCGCCGCGATATGGGCCAGCAATCGGAGCACGAACTGCCGATTCTCCGATGGAATCAGTTTCGACATCTGCGGCAGGGAACGAACCGCAACATTCGGATCTCGCCGCAACGAGGCCTCCGTCGCACGAATCGGACGCCAATGATTCTCGGAAGGCAATTGTGAGGCAATGAGCTGGTAGAAGCTCTTGATTTCCTGAGACTCAACGATCCCGTCGGCGGCAGCGACCGTGAGAGCGAGGTAGAGCAGCCGGATGACACCCATGATGTCGTTCGGCGCTGGTTGATCTGAATCCGCCCGGTAGAGAGCGAGCTCTTGATCCCAAGCCAACGGCAGCCCGGTAATCCGCGGGTCCGGCGCGAGATTCCAGCCGAGGCCATCGATCATCTCACTAACGTCGCGACCCTGCGCGGCCGTGAGCTTGGCGCGCTCGGGAATACCTGCCAGCGTCGCCAGTGCTGCAGTCGGCAAAAATGTGTAGTCGCCTTCCTTGGGCGCGTGAGCGACAAGCTCGTCGAAAGCCAACCTGAGCGGGTGATCCTCCGCCTTGCGCAATTCGGCTGGCAAGGCCTCCCACTTAGCCAGCGCTGCGGAATTACCCTGTTTATTTGACGCAAGCGCGCGGCTATAGCCCGATAAGTCCTCGACACACGAGTTCCAGATCGTCGGCAGCGATTTAAACTGGCTATGCAGACCAGACACATTCGGGATGCGAAGTTCGAAGCGATTCTGCCCGGGCTGCTGATAGCGCATCTGCACTAGCGCGTTACTCGCAGGGCGATATTGCAGGAGGGCCTCCTGTTTGGCTGTTTGCAGATTCAGGCCGTCGCCGAATTGCTCACGAAAACGCTGCTCGAATAAGGCGAAAAACTTATCCTGCGCACGCGTGACGACAGTGCTGCGCCGACTTTCAACATCAGCCAACGCCAACCGGTAGGCCACCGTCCAGTCGAGCTGTTCGCCACGCTGATAAAGGTTTGCCAGCACAAACCGAAGACCCTCCTCGTCGGGCCGATCGGCGTCGAATTCGAGAAAACGTGGCCAGAGCGCTCGATAAGAGTCGGAGCCGAGTTGCCAGCTGGCGAAATGCAGCAGCTGCAGGAAGTAGCTCCGAAGCGACCGGGATTTGTGCGTTGAGCCGTAGTGCTCCAGCAGCCTAACGAGTTCTGCGATCAGTCGCGGATCGCGATCGTCATCAACGAACACGCGTCGCTCGATCCCATAGAAAAACAAGAAGACATACCCGAGAGAGCGTTGCGCCGGATCGACATCTCTCCTTCCGGCCGCAAGCCATTCCAAGTAGCAGCGCCGCTGTTCCGCGGAGATGCGATCGTAACTTGGGTAGTAACCGAAGTCCGACATCGGATGCGCCGCAATTTCTGCCACGGAGATCGAGCTGATGATTGCGGAAGGCTCCCCCGGCCACGGC
Organism: Chthoniobacterales bacterium; assembly: GCA_965218705.1. GTDB lineage: Bacteria > Verrucomicrobiota > Verrucomicrobiia > Chthoniobacterales > UBA10450 > Palsa-1392. Next base: position 3,562,197 of record OZ244652.1, on the reverse strand, counting down.
AGCGCGCGATCACTGCCGAAAACCATGCCGTCGCTGATCATCAACCCCTCGTGCATCAACGCCTCACCAGGCGCATACCAAACAAGCTTGGGCTTCGCGCGACGCGCGGGTATGGAAGTTGGGGCAACTGTGCCGAAAGAGAGCGACACGCCGGTGCTTGCGGCGTGAACCGATTTGGCGTGTTCAGCAATTACTGACTCTTCCGCAGCGAGCTCCTTCATGTGAGCGTGCATCCGTTCAACCGGGCTCTGTAGCGGAGGAGCAACGTTCGGCGTTACGGTTTTCGCCCTTTCGGCAGAAGCCGCTGGATCTGCCGCCGCCAGCGCATCCCTGCCCCTGCCTTTTGCGAGCGTCGCGCCAGCGACGCAGCCCAGAGCGAACCCGATTACTGCTCCCGGCCAACCGGAAATCGCAGCGCCCGCGAGCGCGCAGATTAGCGGCAACATCCAAGGCATCTGACGAAACTACCCGGAATCTGATTTTACTTCCACCGGCAAAAGGATTCGCGAGCTGCCGATCACGCTCGATGAATTGCTGTAAGTGTTGAAGTGGGAAGGCGCACGCCAGCGAGTTTGCGCCTGCTGCGGAGTCAGCTCCTGTTCCGTTTCAACTCCGGGGTGAGAGGGCTTCGACCGTAAATTACATGCACCAATTAGGGGCCGCGCTTCGGAATCACGCAGTCGAGCGTGTACGCGCGGATTGTGAGGCCGAATGAGCTTTGCGCCCCCTGCCATCCTGCGACGGTTCGTTGGGCTTCGACGAAGGTTGTCGGCGGCCACTTTCTCGACGAGATCGAGCACCAAACCAACCGACAAGATGGATACCGTGATCCAGCCATTTGGGAGGAGATATTGACATAGCTCGAAGACCGCCGAAGCAGCATTTTCCTTCCAAAGCGCAGCGAGAGCTTGACCGTCTGCGAGGTGCCACTCCGCGGCACGGCAGACGGCAGACCAAAATAATCTTCACACGATCGAGCGGCTGATCCTTCAACGCTTCTACTAAAACCTGCACCAACACCGATAATCGGCGCAGAGCTTCGTCCACGCCGTCGATAAGCAGGCGCACGCGGCGCCCGTTGCCGATCGCATCGCGCCATTGCGCTGAGTCGACGGTCTGGCGACGTAATTCCTCAGGCGAATGGAGCAGCCGTCCGATCAACTTGATCAATGTTTCGTCCGCGGCCAACCACTCCGATGATCGCGCCTGCAGAAGATCTAGTTCGATTGTCTTTCCGATACCCGGTGCCCTGAGAGAACAAGGCAGGATCGATCGAGGAGTTCGTCGAGGAGCGATACATTCGGATTAAGCGCGCGTCCCAGTTCATCTTCAGGATCGTCAAGAAAGCCCCGTCCATCGTGAACTGCGGAAATGCGGGCTGAAGATGCCACCCAAAAACGCCGCCACGGCACCACCTGGTCTGCGATCATGCGACGGATCATTCGGCCAAACTATTCCGCCTCCGCCGAACGCGAAAGCGAGCGTGCTCATCCGCTATCGCCTCAAATCATCGCAGAACCAATCAGAGAAACGATTGTCCAACCCGCCCATTTGCTTCGACTGGCGGAGGAAGTTCGAGGAGCAGCCGATTCAACGTCACCGGCAAATGCATTTGCGAGTTAGTCAAGGTGCTGATATTGCTTGAAATCGACATATGTGTCGATTATCAGCAATGTCGTGATTCCCGCGCTTCGATCGGCAATCGAGGTGTTTCACCTTCTATTCCTGCAACAACTCGGCAGCCGTGTGCCGAAAAACTTCTGCGTGCTGAAAGGTGGTTGCAATCTGCGCTTCTTCCTCCGGAGCATCCGCTACTCGGAGGACATGGACTTCGACGTGCAGACAATCACCCGCGACACGTTAAAGAAGAACGTGGATGCCATCATCGAGTCGGCGGCCTTCGCGCGGATTTTGCGCGTTCACGCCATCGGCCTCAGGAATTGGTCCGCGCCCAAGCAGACGGACACGGTGCAACGCTGGAAACTGCGTCTCGAAGTGAACGCAACAGGGGAAGCGCCGACCAAGATTGAGTTCTCGCGCCGTGGAGTAGATGAGGGTGTCATTTTTGAACCGATCGATGGTCACCTTCTCCAACAGCACCGGCTCGCGCCCATCCTCGCCAGCCACTACTCCAACGATGTCGCACTCAGGCAAAAAGTCGAGGCTCTAGCCGGCCGGACCGAAACGCAGGCGCGCGATCTCTTTGATTTAAAACTGCTGATCGACGCAGGAGCGGCGCTTCCGGGAATCAAGAATCCGAAATGGGATGAGATTCTCGCACGCTCCGCCGATCGAGCGCTTGGAATCACCTTTGACGAATTTCGGGCGCAAGTGGTCGCGTATCTTCCGCCGGAGTGGCAGGAGCACTACGGAACGCGCGCTGCCTGGAACCAACTCCAGGAGCAGGTGGTCAATGTTCTCAATGGAGGTGGATGGTGAGCGGGACTGAAGCCCTGCAACGGCTGCGCGCATTGGCCACGCCGCTCCTGACCACCGCGGACATCGCGGCCGCCCTGCGAGTGACGCCAGGAAATGCGAACAAAATTGCCAGCCGCCTGGCCGCCAATGGCCTCCTGGTGCATCTCGCGCGGGGCCGTTGGGCCATAGCCGAAAAGCTAAGTGCCTTTGCCTTGGCCGAGCATCTGGCTTCACCTTATCCGGCGTATATTTCGTTGCAGAGCGCGCTTTTTCATTACGGCATCCTCTCGCAGATTCCACACGTGATCTTCGCGGTCACGCTGGCGAAGCCGCGGCGCTGGTCCACCCCGCTCGGCGTCGTCTCGTTGCACCAGGTCAGTCCCGATTTCTTTTTCGGCTATGAACCGGGAAAAGATGGGGCGCACATCGCCACACCCGAAAAAGCGCTCCTCGACATTCTCTACCTCAGCCCGAATCGCTCGCGTCTCTTTGCCAAGCTTCCGGAGATTGCGTTACCGCGCGATTTCTCCAAACCGGCGCTTCGGCAGATGATTGGCAGAATAAGAGATCCGCGACGACGGCAACTGGTCCAGTCGCGTTGGGAGCAGATCGCAAAAAGATCGCGCGCCGGCCGGTAGCAGACCCGATAAATCGGAGCGCGGCCGGCCCGCAGTCTATCCCGAACTAATTCCTCGATCGTCATGTAAGATGGAGTTGTCCATGCCTTCGTTTTTCGCTCGCATCAACGCCTGAGCGCCATGCAAGAAAGAGTTTTACGACCGCTTCGAAAGTGTGAAGCGCGAGGGAGCGGAGGCGCACCTGAGCGCCCCTATCGGATTCGATCGGCAACCGTCTCTGTCAGCGATCCTCCTCGCGCTTTCGGAGAAACATTCATTGGAGCCCTCCGCGTTTTGGTGTCCAAACAGCGGGACCCTACTACCCTTTGGCGTCGTATCGGGTCCTCGCTCGCCGAATCTGCGCGTGCTGCTCTTCCACCCAGACTATCAACTCGCGCAGCGGCCCAAGAAAAGACTTTCCCATGGCGGAGAGCCGGTATTCCACGCTCGGCAGTTTGGTTGGGAACGCGTGACGCGTGAGAAACCCGTCGCGCTCCAGCTGGCGCAAGGTGAGCGTGAGCATCCGCTTCGAAATTTGCGGGACGCCTCGCAGCAGCACGCCGAAGCGGCACGGTCCTTCCTCCAGAAAGAGCAGCACGAGCGTGCTCCACTTGCCGCTGAGATGATCCAGCACGTCGCGGACGGGACACTTTCCCGAATCCTCTCCGGCTGTCCGTGCTGCGAGCAGGAGGCGGGATCGGAATTCGTTGGGCATAAAGAGTAGTTCCTTCCAGGTAACCGGGCACAAAGAGCTGCCTTCTTGCGGACCGTAGCACTGGTCATTATCCTAGACCAGTCTTGAAACAGAACTATGAAAGCTGGCCGCCCTCTGAAGGGCCTGGGAACATTTATTCAAGAAAAATAGATGAACACAAAAACTGACTCAGATATTCTGCCTTTGAGAAGAAATTCGTGGCTGTTTTGGTGCACTCTCGCGGTGCCGGCGGCTATCATCGCAGTCGGTATTAACTTCATACTGAACCCGGTTGGGGCCTCAACTGGTTACGGCGTTCCGATCCACGATCCCGCCGCTTTTCCTTATGTGTGGATCAAGGGAATTCGCGACATCTTTGCGGGTCTCGTAGTCCTGCCGTTCCTTTGGAGGGGAGACCGGCGCACAACCGCAACAATCTTCGCCATTTCGATTTTCGTCCCGTTCTGCGATGGGCTGGTCATTTTGCGACATCTTGGCTTTGCGCCACCCATTTATATTCACTGGGGGACGGCGCTCTACATGATTATTGTCGCCGCCTTTCTTTTCAGAAGGAAGAGCCTCTAACGTAAGGTCGTCGCGCAATTAAGAACGAGAACATGTGCAAAGTCTTCGACCCTTTCGCCGTCCGACTTAGGAAAAACATGGCTACACTGGAACAGTTTACATCCTACGTTCTCGCGCTAACTGGCTACTCGTTGGCAAGTTCGCAGTGAAATTTCGACATTTCAATATCAGCCACCTCGGATGATTCGCAGAGATTTTTATTCCAACAAGAAACCTCAACTCGAAGAACATCATGATTACACTCGACCCAAAAGCAGGCTATCTCGTCCTCATCAATACCTTCACCGTCGATCCCGCCAAAGCCGACGAGTTGTTTAAATCGTTATCGAAGGCGACGCAGCACGGCATGAGACAACGCCCCGGCTTCATCTCGGCCAGCCTTCACGTCAGCCGCGACAAGAAACACGTCACGAATTACGCGCAGTGGCGCAGCCAGGCTGACGTCGATGCCATGATGAACGATCCCGCGTCAAAGAAGCACATGGAAGAGGCGGCCGGCATCGCAGAGTCTTTCGAGCCGATCTATTATGATCTGAGCGAGACACACACTCCAGACAACGCGTCGTGAAGAATGCTTGGGTGGGTGTCGCGAGTCGTGAACATGTGACCGCCGCCGTGAAGGGCGGGTTCTGCCAGCTAAGTCATGGGAAGGAAGCTCCGTTGCGAAAGCTTCAGGCTGGCGATCATATCGTTTACTATGCGCCGCGAGAGAAAAAGCAGTCGGGCGATCCCGTCCAAGCCTTCGTTGCGCTGGGTGAAGTAGAGCCGGGCGAGCCTTACCAAGCCGGCGCCGCTGGTGATTTTCGTCCCTTCCGAAAAGCCGTTCGATACCATGAGGGCGATGAGGCGCCGATCCGTTCGCTTCTCCCGAAGTTATCTTTCACCCGCGGTAGGGATAATTGGGGGCAGGCGTTTCGGCGCGGTCTCTTTCAGATTGAAGCGCACGACTTACAGGTCATCGCAGCCGCGATGAATATCGGCATTCCGGAAAAGTAGCGATGAGCAATTTCAAGCAAAGCCTGGTCGAGACAAACGGCATAGAACTGCACATCACCGAGGAGGGAGAAGGGCCGCTCGTCCTATTTTGCCACGGCTTTCCAAAGAACATCGTATTCGTGGCGTCATCAGATTCCCGCGCTCGCTGAGGCAGGGTTTCACGCGGTCGCGCCCCAATCGCGTCGCACAAGTTGCTTTAATGAAACCAGTGAGCGGACAAAGAGCGAAGTACATTTCACTGACTTATGACTGAAACAACACCGCAGAAGATGCAGGCTGTCGCGATCAATCAATTCGGAGGGATTGATACTCTTTCACTCAAAAACCTTCCGGTGCCGGAGATACAGCCGGATCAAGTCCTCATCCGGGTCGAATCGGCGGGGGTGGGTCGATGGGATGCGGTCGAGCGGGAAGGAGAGTTTGTTAAGATGGGAATGAGAGAGACTCCGGAGTTTCCTTTCATCCTCGGCTCGGAAGGAGCGGGAGAGGTCGTGGCGGTTGGCGACAAGGTTAACAGTTTCAAAAAAGGAGATCGCGTTTACGGGCTGAGCGAGAACGGCGGTTTCTATGCCGGGTATGCGGCCATCAGTGCAGAAAAGACATGGGCGATCCCTGATGAAATCCCGACTGAACAGGCGGGCGCATTGCCGATCGATGCCGGGACCGGGTTGCGCGGCCTAACGAGTGTGCTCGATCTGCAGGAAGGCGAAACGCTGATGCTCTTCGGCGCAAGCGGCGGGATGGGACATCTCGTCGTGCAGCTCGCGAAACGGATGGGCGCGCGGGTTTTTGCGATCGCTTCCGGAGATGACGGCGTCGCGCTCGCGCAACGCCTCGGCGCCGATCTTGCAGTCGATGGCCATAAGGAAAATGTCGCCGCGGCCGCGCGTAAGTTCGCACCGGCCGGTCTGGACGCGGCGCTCGTCACCTCCGGTGGGAAAGCAGTCGAGGAGGCACTGCAAGCCCTACGCGACGGCGGGCGCGTTGCATATCCCAACGGCGTCCAACCCGAACCGAAAGCACCGAAAGGCGTTCGCGTGCAGAGCTTCGATGGCGAACCCGACCGCGAGCTGATGAAGAAACTGCACGAGCTGATCGGCAAAGGTCCTTTCGAAGTGCATCTCGGGAAGACTTTCCCCCTCGCGCAAGCCGCCGACGCGCAGCGGACGCTAAAAGAGCACTATCTTGGCCGGATCATTTTGCGTCCCAGTTGATCAGCGGGAAAGCTGATTGCGTGCATCAACGCAGTCTTGGCATCGGGCGCGCTTTCGAAATCGCGGATTGCTTCTCCTAACTAGATCAAGCGTGACCGCGCTCGAATAGGTCGATGTGGCAGCGGGTTTGCGTTCACGGCTGGCACATCGTTATCTTCTTCGACGACGCAGCGGAGGAGACGCTTGCGAGAGCCTGCGGCTGCGGGCGTTCAGTGTCAGGTTTTGTTATCCAAAAGTGAATTCGCCAGACCCAGCGCCAGTCACCTTAAGAGATAAAGTTACCATCGTTACCGGCTCCAGCAGCGGCATCGGGCAAGGCATCGCCATTCGCCTGGCGCGGGCTGGGGCCGATGTGACGATCAATTATCACTCCGATCGCGCAGGTGGCGAAGCGACGCGGAAAGAAGTCGAGGTGGCTGGTCGCCGCGGAGTCCTAGTGCAAGCGGATGTCTCCCAGCCGGAGGGGCGGAAGGAAGTCATGACCGCAACTCTGGAGGCTTTTGGCAAGGCGGATATTCTGGTCAACAACGCTGGGGTCGAACATCACGCGCCTTTTCTCGACGTGAAGGAGGAGGACTACCAGCGGGTGCTCCAGCTCAACCTGACGGCGGTTTTCTTTATGACCCAACTCTTCGCCCGGCATCTGGCCGAGCGGGGTGCGAGGGGACGTGTCATCAACATCAGCTCGGTGCACGAAGACTTGCCGTTTCCTAATTTCACGCCCTACTGCGCGAGCAAAGGCGGCACGAAGATGTTTATGCGCACGGCCGCGATCGAACTCGCGCCGCTCGGCATCACGGTGAACAATGTCGCGCCCGGTGCAATCAAAACCCCGATCAACGAATCGCTGCTCCACGATAAGCCGAAGCTGCAGGCGCTGGTCGGTCGAATTCCGCTCGGACGGATGGGCGAAACGGCGGACGTGGCGGGGGCGGTCGCGTTCCTGGCTTCGGACGAGGCTTCTTATATCACTGGCACGACCATCGTGGTCGATGGCGGTCTGATGTGGAACTATCAGGAACAGTAGGCCGCTCTCTCAGTGCCTCTTTCGGTTGAGAGCAACCGCCGAAAGAAGTATCCGGCTGCTATTGGACATGTCTGTCTCGGCGCATCACTGTTGCACTTGATCGGACGGGATTTTCCCGAGGGGAAAGCGAAGACTACGCCAGGCGAGAGGCCAGAATGGTTCTTTCGCAGTGGCTCTTCCCGAGAAGAGCGTCCAAGCAAATGATCCCATCTATATTCGTTAGCCTATCAGGCGGCCGTCTAACTGACGATTCTAACTTCTTAATCCTTTCGCGCCCCTGTTAGAAATCGCCGCCCCAGGTAAAATTGCTCAGCGCTCGGCTTCGACGATCCGAGCATCGGCAAGATCGATATCGCGTTGAACGGTCCTCAGAGTTTCATCGTTTATCCGGCGCTGGTCACGCAGCTTGATCAGCGCCCGGCGCTCGGCCTGCAAGGCCTCGCCTGCATAACGATGATAAGGCGACGCCAGAGGATCCGCCGCGCCCTCTTCAGCCGGAGCCTCGCGAGATTCGAGCTGGTCGAGCCGTTCCCGATATTCCGCCTGGAGCCGGCTGAGTTGTTCGCCATGGTCGAAATGTGAATTCTGGTAGTCGTCCAAATAGGAGAGGGCAGCGCGATTGGCCGTCACTCTCGCCAGTTTCTCCTCGCGTTGAGCGTCGCCCGATTCTTCGACTCCCAGAAACCGGATCAGCAACGGCAAGCTGAGCCCTTGCAAGACAAGCGTGACCAGGATGACCGAAAAGGAGAGAAAGATAATCGCGTCCCGGGCCGGAAAAGGTGCACCCCCAGCCGTCGCCAACGGCAAGGCAAGGGCTGCGGCCATTGAGATAACCCCGCGCATTCCAGACCAGCCCACGACCATGATGGAGCGCCAGCTCGGATAGGGATCCCGCGCCCGCAATTGTGGAAAAAGCCAGCGCGGCAGATAGGCGATCGGAAACATCAAGACCAAACGCAGAGCAATGACCGTCCCACTGATGATCCCAGCATAGAAGACCAAATCCGACCAGGACTCATAGCGCATCCCGCCCACAGCGCGGGGCAACTGCAGCCCGATGAAGATGAAAATCACCCCGTTCAAGAGGTAAACCACCATCCGCCAGAAGGCGCTTCCTTCGAGACGGAAGCGGGCGGAGAAGATACGCGGCGATCGCCAGCCCAAATAGAGCCCGGCGGCGACGACCGCGAGAACGCCGGAGGCGCCAAAGTGTTCCGCCGGCAGATAAGCGGCAAAGGGAGTGAGTAGCGAAAGAGTGATCTGCACCGGTGGATCATCGAGATGACGTTGAATCCATCCGATGACCGCGCCGACGGCCAAGCCGATCGCTACGCCGCCCAGCGCCGCCAAAGGGAAAATCCCGGCGGCGGTGGTCAGCGAAAAGCTCCCCGTCACCACCGCGGCAACGGCAAAGCGATACGTCACCAGCGCGACCGCATCATTGATCATGCTCTCTCCTTCCAACACCGTCACGAGACGCCGCGGCACGTCTAGGCGCGTGAAAATGGCGGTCGCGGCGACCGCATCGGGTGGCGAGACGATCGCTCCGAGAAGGAAAGCGGCCGGCCACGAAAAACCGGGAATCCAGGAGTGCGCGACCCAGGCGACGGTGCACATCGTCGCGAGCACCAACCCCACCGCGAGCAGAGTGATGGCGCGGAGATTGAAAATGAAATCGCGCCAGGAAGTAAAATAGGCAACAGGATAGAGCAGCGGCGGCAGGAAGATGACCAGGGCCAGCGCGGGATCGAAATCGACCCTCGGCAATCCCGGGATGAGGCTCACTCCCAGCCCGCACAACACCATCAGGACCGGATAAGGCAGATGAATCCTGCGCGCGGCGATATCCAACGCCGCCACCAGTAATAAGACGAAGCAAAGAAGTTCGATCTGAGCCATTTCGTCGGGCTAAGTCCTCAAGTCCTGCATCTTTCTCGTAAATAGTATGAGCGATTGCAAGCAACCGCGAAACCGGGGACCGGTGGCCTCACGAAGTCTTTCACGCGGCTTGCTAATCTTCACCCGAAATTATCCGCTCACAGCCGACCAGATTGCGCCGCGGCGATGACCGGTCGTCTTAAGCGTCTCGCATCACGTCGATGGGTAATCTCGCGCCGGTTAACGTCGGAATCGCAGAATAACTTCTGCTCCAGATTGGGAACTCCATTTCGACCCTTCGCCTGTACCGCTCTCCGAGGTGGCGGATTAAGGCGGCTTCAAGATCGGAATCTGAGTATTCGCCTTTCAACCCGAGAAATTCGAGCACGAAGGGATCTTTGATTTCCTCCTCGGCACTCAAACGCTCATCCGGCTGGACCTGCCCGGATTTCCGCAGCATCGCGACTTTATTTTTCGAGAGAGCCGTGCGCTCATAAAATTGGCTGGAAATTTGCCGGTCAAGCTGCCGAACGGTCCAGCCGCAGCGCAGCGCTTCCGTCTCATAAAACTGCCGCGCCTTGTTCATTGCGAAGCGCCAGCAGCCGGACATAGCTCGACCACGGAAGCCGAAAGCGAGACATGGCTGGGCCGACTGTGGCGATGATGGAACTGCTGCCAAGGAATCGATTCGCCAGACATTGTCTGGCGTTTTTTATCGGCCGATTCGCCCGACGCCGTCGGGCGTTTCTCATCGGCCGATTTTCCCGACGATGTCGGGAGTTTCTCATCAGCCAATTCTCCCGACACTGTTGGGAGAATCTCGGGAACGGTCAGGAAGAACTACCGGTACTTGTAGAGGTTTTGAGCCGAGAAACCGCGTCTGAATCGTTTCGTCGGGTCCCTGGATAGCCGCTCAATAAGCGCCTTCCCGTAGTCGGCGCGACTCCACCGCATTGCTCGCCCTCGACGATTCTGCGACCGCTCGCGCGGAGGAACGTCTGGCGCTCTCGAGCAAATCAACCAGCCCGCTCAGCACCTTGTCGTAGCCGACAGCTTCGTCGGATACTGCAGGAGATGTCTTGGACTTACGCTTTTTCATCAGCTTCCGTCGCAGACTCGATTGGGAGCCGTTCTGGTTCGTCGCGCATCCTCAATTTTCCCAAAGCGATGCCGCTTCTGAGCAAATGTTCTGTCACCGCATCGCCAACCAGTTTTTCCACTGCATCCCGCATGGGCCGCGCGTTGGGCCGCGGATGGAATCCCCGCCGCACGATAAATGGGAGCACGTCGTCGTCGACTCTCAGTTCGTGGCCTCGCGAACGCAGGAAACCAAGTTCTTCATTGAGCAGCAACTGCGCGATCTCGAGCTGGATGTCGTAAGTGAGCCGATTGAAAACGAGCTTCTCGGTGATCCGCGCGTAAAGCTCCGGGCGAAGCGATTGCTGCGCACGGGTGAGAACGTGGCGCTCCATGGTCGCGAATGAGGAGTGCGGCAAATTCATCAATTCCGCCGAGCCAATATTGGAAGTGAAGACAACGTAAAAGCCGCTCAGATCAAGAGTCATTCCAGTCACATTCGCCACGCGAGCGGCGTCCAAAACCTGTAGAGAAGTGGAGGCAAGGGGATTCGAACCCCTGACATCCAGCTTGCAAAGCTGGCGCTCTACCAACTGAGCTATGCCCCCGTCGAGAGCGGAGAGGGTAAAGCGAAGATCGGAAAATGCAATCCAAGGCGTGGGGTCGGACTAAGCAGGTGCAGCGCGAAGTTGCGCCGCGCTCCCGCTCGGATCTTCCTTGTCTCGATCGATCCGATGTATTAAAAAGGTCGAATGCGAAAAGCAAAAACGACTCTGGGATTAGCGCGAATTCTCCTAACCGTGAGCTGCATGATCGGGATGCTCGGGTCCTCCGCGGGCGCCTCGGCGGGGACAGCGACTTTTACTTTCGCGCAGGTCGGCACTTCTTTCTCGGCCGCGTTGCTCGAGGGTGATCCCCTCATCGGCAAGGAGATTATTTCCACTCGGATCTATCTCGACGTGGAGTCGTTCCAGGGTTCGGACGCGGCGAATTTTTTCACCGACATTTCGTTCCCGATCGAGCCATTCCCGGGCAACACCAATGCGATCGTGCTGTTCGGCTCGGAACTCGGTTGGTCTGGGGACGGGACATTCCATTACTTTGAGGAAACGACCCGCTTTAATGGCGTTTTCGCTCCCTTCCGTTATGGCGGCGAGACACCGGGGGAAAATTTCGACGGCGTCATTCTCGATACTTCACGAATCGAGTTTGACTATATCGACGCGGGTGGAGGTGAGCTCACTCTGGAACGTGTGGCGTCCCGCAAAGCGCATGAAAGGAAAGGGATTTTTGAGGTTGAGCTGCCGCTGGATGGCGGCATCGGGATCGAAAGCCGGCCTGGCCCGGGGCAGTTGGTTTTCACATTTAATACCAAAGTGAATGCCGTAGGCGGAGTGACGACTTCCTGCGGTAAAGTTGGTCCGGCAGTGATTGATCCAGCGGATGCCAAAGTGGTCACGGTCGATCTGCGTGAGATTCCCTGCAATCGGGGCCAGGCGACGGTGACGCTTATCGGGCTGACAGACGAAGACGGAAACGCTCTCGCCAGTGCCGGAGTCACTTTTGGCGTTCTTTTCGGCGATGTAAACGCGGACGGAGCAGTCGACGCCGGCGACAGCGCCGCAGCGCGTGCGTTCCAAGGCAGCGCAGTGAGCAGCGCGAACTTCAGGGCCGATATGAATTTGGACGGCCGCATCAACAATCGTGATCTCGATCTGATCCGGCGGTTCCGGGGAGACAGGTTGCCTTAAAGTTGACGACATTGGCGCATCTCGTGCGGCCATTGGGCTGGGCGAGACTTCGAAGGCGGGTCTGAATCCCGTTGGGCCCTCCATTGACCGATCACCGCCTGTGGTTGACGATTGGTCTTCGCCGCCACGGCACTGCTCAAGCGCTACATGAAAAAAAGATCAAACGGATCAGCCTCGCTCAAGAGCGAGCGGAATAAGAAGGCCACCACCAAGGCGCAGCCCCACCGCGGCACTGCGGATGCCGGCGATGCGGAGATTTTTGACCGGCTGGCCGAGATGGGGCACGAGCAGGTGGCCTTGTGTTCCGATCCAGCGGCCGGGTATCGGGGCATTATTGCGATTCACAGCACCGTGCTGGGGCCGGCTCTGGGCGGAACGCGCTTCTGGACCTATGCGAGCGACGAGGCAGCCATTGAGGATGCGCTGCGGCTTTCCCGGGGCATGACGTATAAGAACGCCGTCGCGGGCCTGAATCTCGGCGGCGGCAAAGCCGTCATTATCGGGGATAACAAAACCAAGAACCGGGAAATGATTTTCCGGGCGCACGGACGTTTCGTCGAGTCGCTAGGCGGACGCTATGTCACCGCGGAAGACGTGGGGACGAGCACGGGTGATATGGATTTTGTCCATATGGAGACCGAATATGTCGCGGGTTTGACCGATCGGTCCGGCGACCCTTCACCCGTGACGGCGCGCGGAGTCTTTCGCGCCATCCAAGCGTCGGCGCAGTGGCGCTGGGGCTCGGACGATCTGGGTGGTAAAAAAATTCTCATTCAAGGCTGCGGTAACGTGGGATATCACCTGGCAGGCGAACTCAGCGCGGTGGGCGCCAAGCTAGCAGTGACCGACATCGACGAAGAACGAGTTCGCCGAGTGGTGGATGAATTTGGGGCGACCGCGGTAGGCTTGGGGGACATCATCGGGCAGAAGGGCGACATCTTCGCGCCCTGCGCGCTGGGGGGTGTCATTAACGACCAGACGATTCCGAAACTGAAGGTAGAAATCGTGGTCGGTGCTGCGAATAACCAGCTCTTGGAAAAGCAACACGGCGATGAGCTCGAGCAACGCGACATTTTGTACGCGCCGGATTACGTCGCAAATGCGGGCGGCGTGATCAATGTCTACAGCGAATTGGCTGGCTGGGACGCGCAACGCTCCTTGCGGAAAGCGGACGAAATCTACGACACGGTTCTCGGCGTTTTCGCGATTGCGAAGGCGGACAAGATCCCGACCTATCTCGCCGCCGATCGGCTGGCCGAGAAGCGATTAAAAGCGGTCGGGTCGTTGGTGCGCACCTGGCCGCAGTGGCCTAACAAGTAGCACATTTTCGCCGCGACCGACTGCACAAGCACCGCTGAACAGAGGGCGTGCAATTGTGATGCTAGGTGTAGGAGTCTTCGAACTACACATGTTGGGTTTGGCGCCCTCGGCAAAACCATCTTTCTGGAAAAATGTCGCAAAGTGGGGACGCCTTCGCCAGCCCGCGAGGCGCATACGCTCCCCAGCTTGGACGCACGGCTTGGTTGCCAGGATAAGGCAGGCCTCACGCAGGAAAGCCTCCGCCTAACGAGTCTTAAGGTCGTTCTGCTACTGCTCGTCGGTTACCTTTTCCATCCACTCCACCACCTTGCCGTCGAGAGCCTCCTGGATGGCGAGGTGAGTCATGGCAGTGGTGGGAGAGGCTCCCTGCCAGTGCTTGTCGTTAGGAGGAAACCAGATCACATCGCCGGGATGAACCTCTTCAATCGGTCCCCCTTGGTCTGCACGCGACCCGTCCCTGCGGTGATGATCAGGGTCTGTCCCAGCGGATGGGTGTGCCAGGCCGGTGCGCGCGCCGGCCTCGGAAGTCACGCTGGCACCCCGCACACGCGCCGGCTCGGGCGCCTCAAACATCGGTTCGATCCGAACCGAGCCTGTAAACCAGTCAGCCGAACCTTCGCCGGACGTGCGTGTATCACTTCGTTTGATCTTCATTTCCCAATCTGACTCACATTTTCCGATACGAAATTATAGCCTCCCCTTGGCGACAGAAGGGAAGAGTGCATTCGTTGGTCCGTATTCCACTCCGTCGGCCAATACTTTGCTCCAATTGCCGGCACAGAATTCCTGCGTGAGCCGGCGTGTTAATGCCAAAGAAGCCTGGGCGATGGCCGCCCCGGCGCTGAGTCGGCGCACGCCTTGTTTTCGCAAGGTCGCGAAGTCGGGCAAGCCGGCGACGAGCATGATGTTAAGTGGGGTCGGCTGAATGGCGCGGGCGATTTCTTCGATCACGGCGCCGTCGGCCAATCCTGGCACGAACAACCCGTCGCCGCCCGCTTCGCGATAGCTGCACGCGCGGCGCACGATCTCTTTCCCGGCCCCGCTCTCCGGAACGAGTTCACGGAGAATAACGTCGGAGCGAACGTTGATAAAAAGATCCGCGCCGGCCTGCTCCGAGCTTTTGCGTGCCGCCTCGATTTTGCGACAAAACAATTCTGGCGGGCTGGCACCGTCTTCGAGATTGATACCGACTGCGCCTGCCTCGATGACGCGTTTCACCAACTGGCCAACGTCGCTCGGTTCATCCGAGTATCCGCCTTCGATATCCACGGTGAGCGGAATCTTGATGACGCGGGCGATCTCCCTGGCGGTGGCGAGCAGAGCCTCGGAAGGGAGGGTATCGCCGTCGCGATAACCATGCGACCAGGCGACGCCGGCGCTGGTCGTAGCGATCGCCTGGGCGCCGAGACTCTCGATCAGGCGGGCGCTACCGGCGTCCCAGGCATTGGGCAGAAGCAGGAATTCATCATGCAGTTGGCGGAAGGTTTTGGTCGACATCGTTAGGATGCGGGATCGGGGTTGAGTTGGGCGAAAAGGCGACGGGAAGGAGTGGGGAGAATTTGCAGAGTCATTGGTCGTTCCCCAAGTGCATTGGGATCACCTCGATGTCGCTATGGACGGACGTGCCGTTGTAGGTGCGTCCGCCACGCCGGCAATGCAGCTTCGCGGAGCGACCCACATGAATCGCGACGAGGATTTTGTTAACGGTGGGCAGTCAGGTTAAACTCAGAGCCGCAAGCTGCGTAGGTGTGCCACAGATTCCAAATAGCGACGCATATCGTATGCGGAACGAGTCGAAGAGCACCGTGTCATTCCGCGCAACTGTTGGACGATCTACGTTTTCCCGCTACTAACCACCAAAGTTGACGACTGCGCTTCGAGCCTAGCTTGAATGCAAATCTCGATAAGCATCAAGTTCTTCCTCGATAACGTATTTCTGCGTGGAATAATCATCCGGGTGATCAGCGTCGGCTCTTTCGCGAATCTTGCTGAAGATAGCAGGCGGAACGTCAGGTGCGCGAAGATTTTTAATGGCGACAAACGATTCTCTCTGCTCTTCGATAACATACTTTTGAGTCGAGTAATCCTCTGGATGATCGCCGGCGGCCTTTTCGCGAATCTTATTGAGGATGACGGCCGGGACATCACCCGGGCGAAGGCTTTGGATGGCGGCAAATGATTCGCACTGCTCCTCGATAACGTGCCTCTGGGTCGAGTAATCATCCGGATGTTCCCGCTGCGCGTATGCGCGAATAGTCTTTAAATCGTTTGGCGGAATGTCGAACTCTTTCCCTTGCGGTGGTGTGAAAGACTCGAAAGTAGTTTCGTTGGGTCTATCGGACGGTGATTGCGCTCGAACAAGGGGAGGAGTTTCTTCGTTATGTGACTGAAACAAATCCGAAATAGGCTTCGAGCAATTTAATCCATCATGCCAAATATGATCCGATTGCGCGAAATCTCCGTTGGCCAAACGATCAGTAACTTCGCTGAGGCAGAGAGGTCCGATCTGTTTACCTCGACGATAAACATAATAGTTCATATTCGCGCGATAGTGATCATACTCGCGACCTTGGCGAATGTTGCTTGTTTGCCGCTCCTAGAACTCGACGCGCCTCGTTTAAGTCAATTCGCCCGGAATGTCCGTGCTTTGCGAGAAGATGCAATAGGTTGGCTCCGCTTAGCAGGGTGAGTGGTTTATCGGCCGCAAAGCGATAAGCATCGGGGCCGTAATCTGCTGTGGTGACAAGAATCCCCTTCGTCGCTCCTTCATTCAGCACTGTACCGTATAGGTCCCTCACGGCTGAAACGTCGACTGTTCTGGTGTAACGTTTCGCTTGAATCACAATCTTGCCGCCACGTATTGGATCTGGATCAAAAGCGATGGCATCTACGCCGCCATCTCTGCTTGCTTGCGTGATTTTTACTTCGCCGGCGCCGGCAGAAAACTCTTTCGCGAAGATCTCCCGAATTAGATGCTCGAAGTCCTCCCACGGCATCATTGCAAGATTAGTTTCTTGAGTAAGTATAGGAGTGACATTGTGAGCGGATACGAATCGTCGATCGTCCCGATTGATCGTACAAATTGGTGCGACGGCGGTGAGACCATGCAACTTGGCACTGCTTCGCCTTTAAGAGATCGGAAGCAGGTTTTCGGATCGACTCGCCCGAGATTAACATCGGCCAAATCGCTGCGACGGACCGTGACGGACATTATGCACGCAGTTTCTTCCCTTCCGGTCGCCGCCTGTACTGCGGTGACCCACCCGTTGAATGTTATTGCCTGTAGCGCGTTAGCAGTATCTTCGGTGAAGAGATCGTAGACGCTGCTCAGGCATATTTGATACAGAACCGAGTCGTAGAAGCGTGCTTGTTCGGCTTCGGTGTATCGTGTGCTTACCAGTTCGTCTCGGGCTTGACGTAACGCACGTCACGAAAATCGGGTAATATTTCTGGTGCAGGAAGCGAATACTCAAGGATGAGCGACTTGGTTTCTGGCGTGTAATCGAGTTCAAAATCAGGTGGCGAAAACAAAGTATGTGAGTTCCGCGACAGGACCATCTCACAAAACGAGCGGACTGCCGTCGTCTCGCCGGCCTCGTAACCCGAATGGGTATTATCAATCGATGCGCGCTGAGTCGCCGCGCTTGCCTCGTGTTGTGCCCGCCGCGTTTCCCAGTCAGCATTACTATCGACGAACGCATTTTCTGTTGCTTCGTTCTTCGCGCGGATCAATTCAATTTGATCGAGCCACTCCTGCTTTTGCTCAGCGTTGTTTGCCGCTGTGGCCTCTTGCTTCCTCTTGGCGTAACCCGGTATTAGTCGCGCCAACAGGGGAATCTTCGGAGAAGTTGCAGCCGGTTCTGGAGGGTACTGTTGGTAGATGGGAGCAGGTGGCCGTGGCTCATTGTAGGCCGAAAAGTCTTTGAGCGATTCCCAATCGAACGGGCGGCGGCTGCGGACGCCGTCACTCAGCAGTTGCTCTAGGGATTGGCGCTCTTTTGCGGCTGCGTCCGCTTGTTTTCGCGCTTCGTCCTGACGGTCTTCGATATGCTCTAAGCGCTCAGCGCGGGCAGTGGCTCGCCTTTCCATCTCGAGCTTCTTGGAATACTGCTCGTTCCACATTTGCTGCAGCTCGCGAGCACGGCTTTCAAGCACGTACGTGTCGGAGCCATTTAGAATTCGCACCTTTCCAAGTCCCACATGAGAGACCGTGATTTGAAACCGCCCAGGCATCTCCCCAGAATCTTATCGATTTCGCGCTGAGTGCAAAGCGGGACGCGCGCTACGAAGCATCTTTCGGCACCGACGTGCAAGCAAAAAGCCGGATCGCGTTGAACGATCCGGCTTTTTGGTAAGAGTCAGCGACTGCTGAATTGTGCGTTATCCGTCGTTTCTCTGAGCTCTGGTTTCTTTCGATTCCAGAGTCCTAACGGCATCTCCGCAACCCCGAAGGGTTGCGGTCTTAGCCGTCGACCTATTCAAACACACTTAGAAGAGCAAGCTCTTCGCAGGTGATGAATTACTCCTTAGAAAGGAGGTGATCCAGCCGCAGGTTCCCCTACGGCTACCTTGTTACGACTTCATCCCAGTTACTGCTCATAGCGTAGGCGGCTACCTCCCTTGCGGGTTAGTGCGCCGACTTCGGCTACAAGCAACTTCCATGATGTGACGGGCGGTGTGTACAAGGCCCGGGAACGTATTCACGCCGTCGTAGCTGATACGGCATTACTAGCGATTCCGGCTTCATGGAGGCGAGTTGCAGCCTCCAATCCGAACTGGGCTCAGTTTTGATAGATTTCCTCCACCTCGCGGTCTCGGATCATTCTGTACTGAGCATTGTAGTACGTGTGCAGCCCTGGCCGTAAGGGCCATACTGACTTGACGTCGTCCCCACCTTCCTCCCCGTTTCACAGGGCAGTCTGAACAGAGTGCTTCCTAATAAAAGGAGTGGCAACAGTTCACAGGGGTTGCGCTCGTTGCGGGACTTAACCCAACATCTCACGACACGAGCTGACGACAGCCATGCAGCACCTGTGTAAATTGTGTCTTTCGACACTC
This sequence comes from Chthoniobacterales bacterium, assembly GCA_965218705.1. Classification (GTDB taxonomy): domain Bacteria; phylum Verrucomicrobiota; class Verrucomicrobiia; order Chthoniobacterales; family UBA10450; genus Palsa-1392. The sequence goes on along the minus strand of OZ244652.1, from coordinate 3,543,562 downwards.
ACACGCTTTCACGTGCTTAGAGATACATGTCAAGGCCAGGTAAGGTTCTTCGCGTTGCATCGAATTAAGCCACATACTCCACCGCTTGTGCGGGCCCCCGTCAATTTCTTTGAGTTTTAATCTTGCGACCGTACTCCCCAGGCGGCACGTTTAACGCGTTAGCTCCGGCGCGGAAGGGGTCGAATCCTCCCACACCAAACGTGCACCGTTTACTGCCAGGACTACCGGGGTATCTAATCCCGTTTGCTCCCCTGGCCTTCGTGCCTCAGTGTCAGGAACTGTCCAGAGACCCGCCTTCGCCACTGGTCTTCCTTACGATCTCTACGCATTTCACTGCTACACCGTAAATTCCAGTCTCCTCTCCAGTCCTCAAGCAAGGCAGTATCGAATGCAGTTTCGGAGTTGAGCTCCGAAATTTCACACCTGACTTACCTCGCCACCTACGCACCCTTTACGCCCAATGAATCCGAACAACGCTTGGGACCTCTGTATTACCGCGGCTGCTGGCACAGAGTTAGCCGTCCCTTCCTCTTCTGATACTATCAATGCACCGGCAGTTAACCGGTGCACCTTGTTCTCAAATGACAGGAGTTTACAACCCGAAAGCCTTCATCCTCCACGCGGCGTCGCTCCTTCAGGGTTGCCCCCATTGAGAAAAATTCTCGACTGCTGCCACCCGTAGGTGTCTGGACCGTGTCTCAGTTCCAGTGTGACTGGTCGTCCTCTCAGACCAGCTACCCGTCATAGCCTTGGTGGGCCGTTACCTCACCAACTAGCTGATAGGCCGCGGGCTCATCAAGAAGCGCCAGGTTGCCCCGGCTTTGATGTTGGGAAGATGTCGTCCCTGATCATATGCGGTATTAATTCGCCTTTCGGCGAGCTATCCCCCACTTCTCGGCAGATTGCCCACGTGTTACGCACCCGTTCGCCACTAGACTTCTCCCGGTATTGCTACCAGAAAAAGTCCCGTTCGACTTGCATGTCTTATCCACGCCGCCAGCGTTCGTTCTGAGCCAGAATCAAACTCTCCGTAAAAATTTGGAGCCGGCATCATTGCTGATCCCGGACAAAGTTTGCGCCAGTCCTCGCTAAAGGACCGACTATTTCTGACCATTCTTCCCAGCACTTTACTAAATAAAGTGCTGGGTCGTCCGATCTTACTTAATTGAGATCGCCGATTCGTGAAAACCGGCGAAATTTTTAATCAAAGAAATCGTTCAATCCCTCGCGGGACTGAACCACCCCGAATTGCTTCGGGGCTCGACGTATAACGCACAATTCAATTTTCGCTGACTTCTACCTTCTGGATTTCAAAAAAATAATCGTCGTGATGACGAAATCCAGAATTACACTTTCAAAGATCAAATCGTTCCATCTCTCCTCCACGACAGACGCCGCCGGTTTGCTGAAAGTCCAACAAAAGGCGGCTCGCGTTGAGCCAAGAAGAACACCCCGAGGAACTCGAGGCCGCGTATCAGCGGACGTTCAAAGTATCGCAGTGCAAACAATCGTCAACGCCAAATCTTCGACTTTTTTTGGGTTTTTTGCGGGCGGTGGTTGGGCACGCGGGGAAGACGGTTTGCAGGCGGGGCGTTTCTGTTCTTTTAGCGCCGCGAAATCATGGTGAGGGGGAGAAACGACTTTATTTTAAAGTTCTCTGCATTCGGAAGTGCGATTGCGTGATGGGGTCGTTAGGCTACGCTTCCCAGGCGCAGGCGTGAGGGGTGCAAACTGGCGGGCAAACAAAACCAGGGCCGCGCTTCGCAGAGCGAAGCGTCTACAACGAGGCGCTCACGGAGTGAAAATCGGCGGCTCTGCCGTGAGGCGAGATCGGGACGGGAGGCGACTGGGCCGGACGCAGACGAAATAATATTGGCCGCGGATATGCTCGGCAATAAAATGGCCCTTGGAATCCGAGAGGAGGAGATCCCGGTAGACTCGGGGCGACACGGCCAAAAAACGATAGACGGCGCCCCGCGTAAACTCGATTTCGAGCGCGTGCAGTTTTCGGCTATAGCCGACGCTGGCGACATTGCTCGATTGCACGGGTCTTCGTTTAATGCGGGACTGAATATGCTCTTCCTGCCCGTGGAGCGGAGCGGCGAGGCAAAGCAGAAGAGCAAGGAGTAACGCGACTGGGGGAACCTGCATCGCCCGTCTTTTTACGACGGCGACGCGGGGCGGGTCAAAGAAATTCTCCCGCTGGCAGCTATCGCGGTGCGATGCCTAAAAGAGGTTATCGAAAAACAAGTTGGCTTTGCTGTAGTGACGGCCGTGTTCACCCTGGTCGTTCAAGCCCCAATTGTAAGATTTGAAGCCGACCTCGTATTTCTTGCTCGCCAGAAATTTCTCAAACTCCGATGGCCCGTATTTCGCCAGGACGGATTGTGGGCCGCCCACTTTGGCGAAGTCGTCTTTGAACCATTTAAAGATACTGGAAATCTCCACCTTATTCTTCTCGGGCAAATATTCGTTGAGATCGGGGCGGGCCAGCCAGCGGCGGTAAGAACTCGCGATCTGATCGTCGAGCGACGTGGCCTGGTAGGCTTGCGCCCGCAGAGGCGGACAACTGCGCGCCGCGCAAACCAGGACCCCATGGCCTTTCCAGCCGAGTTGTGGAATGACCGACCCTTTTTCGATGTCGTTCAAGGAGACCTCCTGGCCACCCATTTTGTGCCGACGCGCGGAGAAGGAGTCGTCGAGCGACCAAATGCTCTCGGTCGGGTAATTTTTCAAAATCCATTGCAGGGTAAAGGCGTTGTAGGCGTTGATCAGCGCAGCCCCTTTTTCGTCGTTTTTCGCTTCCTCGCCCGCCTTGGCGTATTGCCCCAGATAGTTGTCGAGCGCGGCCATGTCTGCCTGGTCGGCTTTCCATTTCGCGTAGGCGACCAGGCCTTGGGCGTCGACGTATTTTTTCAGTAACCGATCGTATGCGCTGTGATCGATATGGCTCGGGATTTTGACCGGTTTTGGTTCGTCCTTGGCCTGCAAACTGCCGAGGCCGAGACAGACGAAGAGGGGCAGGAAAGTCAGAAATCGATGCATATTCGTTATCCGTTTTGATTTGCTTCTTGGGCTCAAATCAGCGCAGCCAGCCACCGGTGGCTTGCGCGGGCGCGACCTGGCCCGACCGGGATACCCACACTGCGACCGCTTTGCGCCCATCGTTTTCGGCCGATTCGTTGACCGTGAGGCTGGCCTGCTGGCTGCCTGCCTCAGGGTGGAGCGGGCTCGATTGCAGATTGAGAACGACGAAATCGTGTTTCAGGTTGCGACCACTATTTTCGCCCGCGCGCACACTGGTGGAAATATCGGAACCCAGCAGCGCGAGGTGCACTTCCCACGAGCCCGCTGGGCTTGTTAGGGGTTTGAATTCGATCGAGAAATGTTTCCCGTCCCTCGTCGCGGCGCGGAGAACACCGACCTTCTTGTCGTTAGGCTGAGCGAGTTTGCGGTTCGACCATCCACGTTGCTCCTGGCCGTTGACCACGACTGCTGGCGTATAAATCGATCCGTTCCCCCAGTGCGCAGCATAGCGACTCTGCCGAGTGGTCCACTCCTTCGAGGAGAACCGGTCGCGCCAGCCGAGGCGATCCCAATAATCGACATGAAACGCCACAGGCACGAACTGTTTCCAAAGCCCGGGATCCTCCTTTTGCCGACTCAGCCAGGCTTCGGCCGGCGGGCAGCTGCTGCATCCTTCGGAAGTGTAAAGCTCGACCAGCGCCGTTTGGGTTGGGCTGCTCTCGAAGTGGGTCTCAGCTCTGGCGATGATGGGCAAGGAGAGGACAGCAGCGGTACTCAGAATGAGTAATTTCATGATCGAATAAGAGCGCGGGAGGGCTGAACTATTCCCGCCATGGTTTCGTTAGGTGAGATGAAGAATGTGTTTGATCCCACGCACCGGGATGACGACCCAGTCGGGGCGATGATTTAATTCGTAGCCGACTTCGTAGACGGCTTTATCCAGCAAGTAGGCCTCGAGCAGGAGTGGCAGATCGGCGCCGTTCTGCGGCAGGAAATTCGCTCCCGCGGTGGTCGAAAGATAGCTCTCAAGGAACGTCGCGCTCATCTGGCGATACCAGAGGTCGGCCCAGCGCTCGAGGAAGGGGACATCTTCGGTGCGCATCGACGGTTGCCAGAGCGCGCTGTAAGCCGCGTATTGGAAGGAGCGCATCATGCCGGCGACATCGCGCAGGGCGGAGCGCTTGAGTTTGCGTTCGCTCAAGGGGCGCGCGGGTTCTCCTTCGAAGTCGAGAATGACAAAGTCTTTCCCGGTGTAGAGCGCCTGGCCGAGATGATAATCGCCGTGGATGCGAATCTTGCTGGCGGTGGCGTGCCGTTCCAGGGTCTCTTGCTCGGCGCGCAGGATCTGCGGTTCCGCCGCCAGCACTTGCGCGGCTTCGGTCCGGAAGGCTTCGGGCAGGTCGGGCAGTTTCTTCTGCAAAAGCGCGAAGGCGCGTCGCAGCGAGGCCCGCATCGATTGATAAACCGAGCGTTGCGCCATGGCATTAAACGGCTCGGGCGCGAAACGCGGGTCGGTCGAATCCCCGGCCAGCGCCAGATGCATCTCGCCGGTGCGCTGGCCGATGAGCTTGGCTTTCTCGGGGTAAATGCCGCCGAGTAACTCGGTCAGCAGCGGCCCCGGAGTCGCGCCGATGGCTTGGAGCTCGCCCTTCATCGCCAGGACGCGCTCGAAATAGCGACCGACCGCTTCGAGGGTCAGAACCCAGGCGTCGCCCTCGTTAGGCGCGGCCGCCTGCAGGAGCGCGATGACCGTCGGTTCGGTGCGCGCGCGCCGGTATTCAATCGAGCCGACGAAGGCCGGGACGTGGGCAAATTCCTGTTTCTCGCTCAGAAACCGGGTCAGCTCGACGTCGGGATTCATGCCGTCTTCGAGCTTGCGATAGAGTTTGAGGAAATAGCGGTTTTCGAAGAGCATCGACGAGTTGCTTTGCTCGGCGTTGAGCACTTGAGAGGAGGGCACGGCGTCGTTAGGTTCCTGGGCCAAAAGAGCGCCGCCCACGCCGACGAGGGCGCCGTTGCGTCCTTTGAGATTCGCACCCGCGGCCATGAGCCGGAAGAGCTTTTCTCGAAAATCACCATCCCAAATGGCGTCGTACAGGACTGCGCGACGTTTGCCGACCCGGGCGATGATGGACTGCGGTGCCGTGCGCGCCAGCGCGTCGGCGGCCGGGCCGGTCGTGAGTTGCACGGGCAGGGAATAAATATCCGGCGCGCCATCCGTGTAATCGACTTGCAAGAGCCAAAGCTGCGCGGCTCCTTCGCTCACCGGAATTTGCTCGATGATGCGCATCTCGCGGATGCTGCGGGCCTTGGCGCCGAACCAGCGACAGGTCCGCAGATAATTCGGAAGCACCTCGCGCTCGAGTTGCGCGCGCTGCTTTTCATGAAGCAAAGCCAACAGGTTCAACTCGGCTTCAATGGTTGGCACGACCCGCTTTTTGGCGGAGCGCTTGCTGGCCTGGGACGGAAGTGAAAACCAGTAATGACCATGGGGGCCGATGGTCAGGATATAGGGTGTCTTTTTTATCGCAGGGAAGAGATTCCGGCTAAAGACCTCCATCGGGACAGACCCGGCGAAGCGGGAAAGATCGATCTCGAGCGGCTGCGAGAAGCGCGAAAGATTGGCGACGACGAGGATCGTCTCCTCTTCATGTTGCCGCAGAAAAGCGAGCACCTTCGAGTTCTCTGGGTGCAAAAACTCAATCGACCCGCGCGAGAAAGCACGGAAATTTTTGCGCATGGCGATGACGCGCCGCATCCACCAGAGCAGGGAGGAGAGGTTCTTCTGCTGGTTCTCGACGTTGATCGCCTCGTAGTTGTACTCCGGGTCGATCGTGACCGGTAGATAAAGCTGCTGGGGATTTGCCTTGGAAAAGCCGGCGTTGCGATCGCTGCTCCACTGCATCGGGGTGCGGCAACCATTGCGATCGCCGAGGTAGAAATTATCCCCCATCCCGATCTCGTCGCCGTAGTAAAGCACCGGCGTGCCCGGCATGGAGAAGAGGAGGATGTTGAGCAGCTCGATCTTGCGGCGACTATTCGCGAGGAGCGGCGCGAGGCGGCGGCGAATCCCGAGATTGATGCGAGCGGTGGGGTCGGTCGCGTAGACGCGCCACATGTAGTCGCGCTCTTCGTCGGTCACCATTTCGAGAGTGAGCTCGTCGTGATTACGCAGAAACATGGCCCACTGACACGACTCGGGAATGGCCGGCGTCTGATCGAGGATGTCGATGATCGGGAAGCGATCCTCCATCTGCAACGACATGAACATTCGCGGCATGAGCGGAAAGTGGAAATTCATGTGCGACTCGTCGCCTTCGCCGAAATATTTGACCGCGTCTTCTGGCCATTGATTGGCCTCGGCCAGGAGCATGCGTCCGGGAAATTTCGCCTGCATATGGGCTCGTAATTTTTTCAAGTAAACGTGCGTCTCAGGGAGGTTTTCGCAGTTGGTTCCTTCGCGTTCGTAGAGGTAAGGAATGGCGTCGAGACGCAGTCCGTCCACGCCCATGTCGAGCCAGTAATCGAGAACCTTCTGCACCACCTCATGCACGGCTGGGTTGTCGAAATTCAAGTCAGGCTGGTGAGCGTAAAAACGGTGCCAGTAGTAGGCCTTCGCCACTGGATCCCAGGACCAGTTCGAGGTCTCGAAATCCTTGAAAATGATGCGCGCGTCCTTGTACTTCTCCGGCGAATCGCTCCAGACGTAATAGTCCGCATAAGCATCGTCCCTGTTGCCGGGGACGCCGTCCCCGGCCGGCGCGTCTTCGCCCGAGCCGCTACGCCTGTTGGCGGAACTCCCAGGGGCAGCGTCCCCGGCTAAAGTGCGCGCCGCCATCGCCCGGCGCGATTTTTGGAACCATGGATTTTGGTCGGAAGAATGATTGATGACCAGCTCGGTGATCACCCGCAACCCGCGTTCATGCGCTGCCGCGAGGAAGGCTTTGAAATCCGCCAGCGAGCCGTAGGCCGGATTCACGTCAAAATAATCCGCGATGTCATAGCCATCATCTCGCAGCGGGGAAGGATAGAAGGGCAATATCCAGATCGCCGTCGCGCCCAGCTCCTGCAGATAATCGAGTTTCTCGATCAGCCCGCGGAAATCGCCGATCCCATCCCCATCGCTATCGTGAAAGGTCTTCACGTGAAGCTCGTAGATGATCGCATCTTTGTACCATTGCAGATCAGGCGCGAGGACTTCGTCAGACATCAAACATCTTTGCCGCAGAAAAGGCCGGGCGCAATTGGGGCCCCGGCCTAACGATATCAACATGGTCCGCCGGTCATCGACTGGCGCGACGGAGCGTGCGCCGCGGGGGCACGAGCTTGACTGGCCTTTCCAATCAAGCCAGAATATCTCGATGACGACGGCGAGTGTCACCCAAGCCAAAAATAATCTGAGCAAACTGCTCAAGAAGGTGCGTCACGGTGAGTCGATTTTGATTCTTGACCGCAACGTGCCGGTCGCTCGACTCGAGCCGCTTCCGCCTGGTAGCGAAGTGGCGGATGAAGCCACCCTGCTCGATTTGGAACGGCGCGGCCTGCTCAAACGCGGCCTGGGCAAACTTCCGAAGGATTTTTGGACGCGCCCTTTGCCGAAAGTGAAGGGCAGCCTGGTGAAAGCTCTGCTCAAGGAACGGGAAGAAGCGTCGTGGTAAATTACTGGGACGCGTCGGCTCTCGTCACGATGCTGGCCAAAAGCCCCACCTCCTCCAAATACCGCGCCGCAGCGCGTCAGGATGGGATCGTCACCTGGTGGGGTAGTTTTGTGGAGTGCGCCTCCTCGATTGCCCGGCAGGCTCGGGAAGGCAGCGCCCCGGCGCAGATCGCCGAATCGTATAGAATGCTGGAGGAGCTGTCGCGGGTCTGGCGCGAAATCTCGCCTAGCGAACAGTTACGACGTGCGGCGATCCGCGCTTTGAAGTCGCACGCGTTGCGGGCAGGCGACTCTTTCCAATTGGGCGCCGCCCTCCTGGCTTGCGGCTTTGAAGCGCACACCGCGCGGTTTCGGACTGAAGATGGGCGCCTGAAGCAAGCCGCGGAGCGGGAAGGTTTCCTGGTTGATTAGCTACGAAGAGAGATATTCGTCGTGATATTCGCGCTGGGGCGCGAATTGCACATTGGGATCGGCGCCCGTCTCGGGGTATTCGAAGATTTTCCCTTCGTAGTTGCGGATGACAAGTTCCGCTTCGTTCCTGGCTGCAGGTGCCCGAACAGCGTTTGACGCGCTCGTTTTTGAAAAGTTTCTCGCATTAATACAAAAATTGTTCTTGCATTCGAATGCTCTTTTTGCATAAAAACAGCGCGTTCGTCATCGTAGGTGGCGACAAAATCCAGAATCACTCACACACATGAAAACGTCTTTATTCTCGAAACTTTCGCTCGCTCTTTGCATCACCGCCCTCTGCGGCGCTTCCACGGCGTTCGGTCAGACCAACACTTATCGGCAGACCTCTGGCACTGGGTTAAATGTTAGTTTCGCAACCTCTCCCTTCGTTCTGGATGACGTAAATCTAGTCGCCGGTTCCACTGCCGTCCGCCAGATCCTCACCTCTCTGACCTTTGGCGTCGGCGTCGCGCCCGGCACCGCTGCCCAGACCGGTGCCGCCTTTTTGGATTTCTACGATACCGTCAACATGGCTTCCACGGGCCCTGTGGAATCCGATTACATCGGTGGATTTGGCGGGACTTTCTCTATCGCTGCCAATACGGGTGCTACCACTGCCTTTGTCGCCTACACGTTCAACGGCCTCGATGCGCTCACGAATCCGATTTACTTTAACGACCCAAACATCGGCGTCGTCCTTACATTAACTAATTCCACGGGTCAGTTTTACTCCACGGTGGTTACACCGCTCATGAGTGCGCCCGGGGCTCCGACAATCGGTTCTAGCGTGACTGGTGTATATCGTGATACCAGCGGTAATAACGAATTCGAGTCGACAGAATTGAATCCCACCATGGGTAATCTTTACCTCTCGCTTGTAACGAAAAACGCCGCACCTATTCCAGAGCCGACTACCATGGCGCTTCTCGCTTTCGGTGGCGTCGCCGGCCTTGTCGCTTACAAGCGCCGCAAAATGTAGTCTGCCGCAAGTGTAAAAATTCATGGCCCTGCTCCGAACGGAGCAGGGCCTTTCTCTTGGCAGGTGGCCTTTAGGAGTAGAGATATTCGTCGTGATATTCGCGCTGGGGCGCGAATTGCACATTGGGATCGGCGCCCGTCTCGGGGTATTCGAAGATTTTCCCTTCGTAGTTGCGGATGACGATTTTCTCCTGGTCGTGATAGAGCACGTAGCCCGGATTGATCGGCACCTTGCCGCCGCCGCCGGGGGCGTCGATGACGAATTGCGGAACGCCATAGCCGGTGGTGTGGCCGCGCAGGCCTTCGATGATCTCCATTCCTTTGGCGACCGAGGCGCGGAGATGCGCGGAGCCGGTGATGAGATCGCACTGGTAGAGGTAGTAAGGGCGCACCCGGCACATCAGCAGTTTGTGCACGAGGTTCTTCATCGTCTCCAAGTCATCGTTCACGCCCGCGAGCAGAACGCTTTGGTTGCCTAACGGAATCCCGTGATTGGCCAGCATCTCAAGGCCAGCTTTGACTTCGGTGGTCAGCTCTCGTGGGTGGTTCGCGTGGATGCTCATCCAGAGAGGATGATATTTCTGCAGCATCTGGCAAAGCTCCGGCGTGATCCGTTGCGGCAGGAAAATCGGCACGCGGGTGCCGATGCGGAGAAATTCGATGTGCTTGATCGCGCGCAGCCGGCTCAGAATTTTCTCCAGCTTCGCATCGCTGAAGAGGAGCGCGTCGCCGCCGGAGAGCAGCACGTCGCGCACCTCGGTATGCTCTTCGAGATACTTGTAGACCGCCTCGAATTCGGTGTGCAATTCCTGTTCGCCTACGCCGCTGACCACGCGACTGCGGGTGCAGTAGCGGCAGTAGCTGGCGCACCGGTCCGTCACCAGAAAGAGCACGCGGTCCGGATAGCGGTGCACGAGGCCCGGCACCGGCATGTGGGAATCTTCGCCGCAGGGATCCGCCATGTCGTAAGGCGACTCCCACGTTTCTTCGATGCGCGGGATGACCTGTCGCCGGATCGGGCAGTCGGGATTATCCCGCTCGATCAGATTAAAGAAGTGCGGCGTGATGGCCAGAGCCAGCTTGTCGCCAGATAAAAGCACACCGGCCCGCTCCTCGTCGGAGAGGGTGAGATGCTGCTCGAGTTGCGCCAGCGTGGTGACGCGGTTTTGCAGCTGCCATTTCCAGTTATTCCAGAGTTCCGGCGCGATATCCGGGAAGTAACCGGGCGCCATGGAGATGAACTCTTTTCCGTCCTTTTTGCCTTCGGCAAGAGTAGTCATTTTGATAGTTAAGAAAAAAGTTAAGGGGGTTAAATAATGTGTCAACGGAGGCACTTTTTGGTGCGCGGGGCACGCCTGGGTTCCCTTCCAACTCGTGCTTCTCCTCGTAATCGTGCTCGTGCTCGGGCTGCCTTCACGAACGATTACGAGCACGATTAGGAGCAGGAGCACGAGTGACGCCACATTTCCCCCCATTGCTGCTAGCACGCTTCCCGCTACTGTTTTGAACAGCGCGCCTCGCGCTTTGTCGAAATTCGCCACCTATGCGCTGTTTTCTTTGTTGTTTGCTCCTGAACTTTCTCACCGGCTCGCTCCTCGTGGCCCAGCAGGTCCCCATTACGCCGCCGCAGCCGGCTGCCCCCGCGCCCACGCCCACCATTCCCGCGACTGTGGCTGCACCAGGCAAAGACGTAGTCCATCAACTCAACAGCGCCTTTGCCAAAGTCTTCGAAGTGGTCGCCCCGACCGTGGTCATCATCGAAGTGACCAAGCGCACGGACGGCAGTGATCCCTCGATCGACGATCTTTTTTTCCAACCGAATGACAACGATCCGAGCCAGAAGCAGCGTCCGCCCGAGCCGGTGCAAAGCGAAGGCTCCGGCTTCATCGTTAGGCAGGACGGCTTTATCTGTACCAATTTCCACGTCGTCGATGGCGCGGACAAGGTGCAGGTCAAGCTGCAGGATGGCCGGGAGTTTGCCGGCAGGGTGGCCGGGTCCGATGAAAAGACCGACATCGCCGTGGTCAAGATCGAAGCGGCCGGTCTGCCGGTTGTGCAATTGGCTGACAGCGATGCCGTGCGCGTGGGGCAATTCGCTTTCGCAATCGGCGCGCCCTACAAGCTCGATTACACGTTCACCTACGGAGTGATCAGCGGGAAAGGGCGCAACAAGCTGCTGGCCACCGGCGGCTATAACATCGCCGATTACCTGCAGACCGATTGTTCGATCAATCCGGGTAATAGCGGCGGTCCGCTCTGCGATATCGACGGCAAAGTCGTGGGCATGAACACGCTCATCAATGGCCTCAACCGCGGCCTCGGTTTCGCCATTCCGAGTAATTTAGTCAACGAGATCGGGCTGCAATTGATCGCCGGGAACAAGATCGTGCGGCCTTGGCTCGGCATCCGGATTGAAACGTTAGGCGACGATTCCTCCATTCGCGATTTGTTCAAAGGCATCGAGAAAGGCGTCGTGGTGCGCACGATCGAGGCCGATGCGCCGGCTTACAAAAGTGATCTGCGACCCTTCGACGTGATCACCCAAATTGATGGTGCGCCGGTCGCGTCCGACTCGCAGTTGCAGCATGAGATCCTGAAGAAGCGAGTCGGCCAAAACGTGCAACTCGACGTGTGGCGCAAGGGCCAGATGATGAAGATCGCCGTGACCACGGGCGAACTGCCTAACGAACTTGAGCGCGCCGCGGTGCAGCCGGGGCCGCGTCTGGAGCCGCGCGAGGAAGATGTAAACCGATTTGGTTTGCAGGTCCAGGAGCTGACCAAGGAGGTGGCGACCCGGCTGAAACTGAACGCTCGCCAAGGTGTGATCGTGACCGATGTGGCCGACAACAGCATCGCGGCGGAGCAGGATATTCGGAAGGAGGACGTCATCACCGAGGTAGACGGCAAGCCGATCTCGAACGTGGCCACCTTTCGCGAAGCTCTCTCGAAAGCCGATCCGACGCGCGGCATTCTTTTTTATCTCGATCGCAAAGGCAGCCGCACCTTCGCCGTGCTCCGGGCGGGCGGGTAGTCGCGGGTCATGAATCTACGACCCGGCGGTCGCCTCCGCCCGGTAGGGCGAGACTCTGTCGAGCCGGGGGGAGGAGGTCGCGTCAGGATAGATTTCTTTCCCCCAGCTCGACGGAGTCTCGCCCTACCAATATGTTGGCTAAATTTTTTGAAAGCCGTTACCGCTCCTCCATATGAAGCTCTGGTTCCTTTTCCTCGCGCTCGTTTTTCTCGGCTCCCCGACGTCCAACGCGCAATGGAACGTCACAAATCTGGAACGCGTCGCTGGCTCTGAGGACCGGATTGAGTACCGACGCTATTCGTTAGGCGAAGAGAAATCCGGAGACGACACCGAGATTCAGCTCGCGCTCTTTTCGACCAAGCGCGCCACCCTGCGAGTGATCGATGAGCCGGAACTCAACCGTTCGCTGGCGGATGTCATGAAGAGCGAGAATTTTCTGGCCGGCGTGAATGGCGGCTACTTCGATCCCGAGGGCGCGCCGGTCGGCTTACTCCGCAGCGGTGGGAAAGCGATCGCTCCTTTCCGCCGGGCCAAGCTGCTCAGCGGAGTGCTCCTCGCGAAACCGGGCCGGGTGCGTCTCCTGCGGGCGAGCGAATTTTCTTCCAAAAGCCAATGGCCAGAAGCGCTGCAGTGCGGGCCCTTCCTGGTGGATCACGGCAAGCCGGTGGCGGGCCTTAACGACACCCGCCGCGCCCGGCGCACGTTTGTTCTGCTGACCACCGATCAGCGGGCGGCCATCGGCTCCAGCGGTTCGCTGACGCTGGCTCAACTGGCCGAGGTCGTGGCCGCCTTAGGCGACCTCAAAATCGATCGGGCCCTCAATCTCGACGGGGGATCGTCGAGCGCGTTCTGGTGTCGCACGGACCAGCGAACGGTTTCGCTCCCAGGGATCAAATCGGTCCGTGACTTCGTGGTCGTCGCGCCCCGCTGAATTGTTGGGGGGAATCGTTCCGCCCGAGCTCGAAGTCTTGACGCCATCCGTCCGTCCTGTTGAAACTGCCCGCTCATGCGAACTTTTGGCGGCTTTGAATGGGCGGGCAGGTTTATTTACGGCGAGGTGCGGGGCGACGAAGTGCATTGGTTGCGCGAGCCCTATTGGCTGAGCCTCGATTTTACGGGCGAAAAGTGCCCGTTGCACGAGGTGACGATCGGGCTCTGCGTGGCGCCGAGCAAGATCATCGCGGTCGGTCTCAACTACAGCGACCACATCAGAGAGATGCAACGCACCGAGATCGGTTCGCCGTTGATCTGGTTCAAGGCGCCGAGCTCGCTCCTCCCGCACCGGGGCGCCATCGAGATTGCGTTTCCCGAGCACCAGACCGACTTCGAAGTGGAGCTGGCGATTGTGATTGGAACTCAGGCAAAAAACGTCGTCGCTGAGCGCGCGCTCGATTACGTTTTCGGCTATTCCGTGGCCCTGGACGTGAGCGACCGCGATCTCCAGAAATCCGAGAAGCAGTTTTCGCGCTGCAAATCTTTCGACACCTACACTCCGGTAGGGCCATTCGTATATGGTGACGTGGCGCCCGATGATCTGGAAATTGCGCTGGAACAAAACGGCGAGGTGAAACAGCGCGCTCGCACCAGCCAAATGATCTATTCGGTGTCCCAAATCGTCGCTTTTGCGAGCGAATCTCTCACCCTTTTCCCTGGTGATCTCATTCTTACAGGAACGCCTGCCGGGGTGGGGCCGATCCAGGGCGGGGACGAGCTGATGGGGCGAATTGGGGGGTGGCCGCCGCTCCAACTTTCCGTCGCGCGCCCTGCATAATGAGCAAAAAAATCTTGCCTATCTGCAATTTAGTAGGCTTCCTCTACATCCCACATCAAAAGTAAATCCGAACCATAAGTAATCTGCATGAAACCGCGCCCGCGAAACATTTTTGAAACTTTTTGCTGGACGCCTTTGCAATTATTTTGTGATAAATGCCGCATCAACCACGGCGGCACTCAGTGCCCATCATCAACCCTGTCCATATGAAAAAAACGCTAATCGTTAGTCTGTGCTCCGTCACTCTCGCTCTCACCGCCCTGGCTCAGGATCCGGCTGCCTCTCCGGAGGCCTCCGCTCCGGCCGATGCCGCCGCCGCCGCTCCTGCAGATCCCGCTGCTGCGCCTGCCGCCCCGGGTGCTGATCTGAACGCGCCTCCCGCAGGTGCTGCGGCCACGTCGCCAACCGACCCGGCTGCCGTCGGTGCGCCGGGCACAGCCGTGGATGCGACTGTCGCTCCCGTGGACCCTGCCGCTCCTGGCATGGCCACCACTCCGGCTGCACCGCCCGTTGCCACGCCAGCGGCCGCAGACTCAGCCAATGCTCCCGCACCCACCACGGAGGAACCAGTTTCCAAGAATTTTCTCATCGATAATTTCCGGGCAGGCGGTCCGATTATGTGGCCCATCCTCATTGTTTCGATCATCGCGTTGATGGTTGTGATCGAACGTTGTTTCTGGTGGGGCGCTCGCTTTTTCCGCCGCGATCCAAAGCGGGTGGAAAAAGTGTTCACGGCGATCGAGACCGGCGATGTGAACGAAGCTTCCAAGCTGGCCAGGGGTTCTCGGGACCCGGTCCTGCGCATGCTCTGGAATGGTCTTAACCATCAGCACGCTTCGCTGCAGGGCGCTCTGCAGGTGGCAGCAGGCATCGAGATCAAACGAGCCGGTCGCTTCCTCGTGGTCATGGATACGTTGGTCACGCTGGCGCCGCTCCTCGGTCTGCTCGGCACCATCACGGGATTGATGAAATCATTCGGCTCTCTCGGTAACGAAGAGTTGGCCGTGCAGGCGGTGACCGGTGGTATTTCCGAAGCGCTCATCGCGACGGCATGCGGTCTCGGTATCGCGATTTTCGCTTTGATTCCTTTTAACTTCTTCACTTCTCGCGTGTCTAACTTGGAATTCGAGTTACAAACTGCGGCGACAAACCTCGAGGTCATGCTGGAAGCCAACGCCAAAGCGAAAAACGAAGCGGAGATGACTACCACAAGTCCTCGCTCCTAAGGCAACTCGAACCCGTCTGAAACATGGATTTTACCTCGCCCATCCCGCACAAGAAGGCGCGGATCGAGATCATCCCGTTGATCGACATCATGTTCTTTCTTCTCGCCAGCTTTATGATGGTGAGCATCAGCCAGGTGCATATGAAGGGTATGAAGGTTGATTTGCCGACTGGCGTTAGTGGGCAGACGCAGACCAAACGGGAATACGTCAGTCTTTCTGTGGACATGGATGGACAGATCTATTTCGACAAAGCGAAGATGGAGCCTGATCAAGTCTACAAGACGCTCAGCGAGATCCACACCACCAGTCCTGGTGCCAAAATCTTCATCCGTGGTGACCAGAACACTTATCACGGCGACATTATTCGGCTGATCGAACAAGTCCGTTCGTCAGGTTTCTACAAAATCGCTTTTGAGATCAAGAGTCCGTCGATCTCCAGCAGCATCGCTAATCAATCAGGCAGATAAATCGTGGCAAAACCGCAATACTACACAGGGATGCCGAAGTGGCAGATATTTGCTTCTTTGGCGGGAGCCATCGCGATCGAATGCGCGGCCGTCGGTTTGGCCAGCCTGCACAAAGAAGAGGAGATTCCGGTCGATCCTGGCTTTGTTTCGCAGCAACCCGTCGACGCTGTCATCACAGAGCTGCCGCCGGAGCCTACCCCGCCGCCCGAAGAAGAGCCCCCTCCGCCGCCTCCGCCACCCGATGAGCCGACGGAGTTCACCATCGAAGAGCCCACGCCTCCACCGCGGCCGAAAGATGCTCCTACGCCTAAGCCACGTGCTCGCGTGGCGTCGTCGCGCCCGACGAGTGCGGCACCTTCGGGACCGGTAAGCTACGTCTCCGCGAAAGCGAATATGACGAGCGCTCCTCGGCCCACCTATCCTTACGAGGCCCGCCGTTCGAAGCAGACGGGGAGTGGGAAGTTTCTGCTCATCTTCAATTCGTCTGGTTCAGTGACCGATGTAGAGGTGGCGAAGAGTACCGGCAGCGCCATCCTCGATCAAACTTCCATGCAGACCTTCCGGCGTTGGCGTTGTAAACCGGGTGCCTATACCAAGGTTTATGTGCCCATCACTTACACCATGGCAGGAGCCCAGCTCTAGCCTAACGAATTTATGAGAGTTGCATCACCGCTTCCAAAGAAGCACGCCCGGATCGAGATCATCCCGCTGATCGACATCATGTTCTTCCTGCTGGCCAGCTTTATGATGGTGAGTTTGAGCCAGGTCCACATGAAGGGTATTCGGGTCAATCTTCCCTCTTCCAAGGCGGTCGCTCAGCCCACGCCGCCGCAAAAGAAGGATTTCGTCAGCCTGCGGGTCGATGGCGATGGTTTGGTTCATATTGACGAGGCAGTCGTGCCCGATGGCGATGTCATGCCGCGTTTGATGCAGATGCAGAAGGCGAATCCCAACGTCAAAGTCTTCATCAGTGGGGACAAGGAATCCCTGCATGGTG
This sequence comes from Chthoniobacterales bacterium, assembly GCA_965218705.1. GTDB lineage: Bacteria > Verrucomicrobiota > Verrucomicrobiia > Chthoniobacterales > UBA10450 > Palsa-1392. Next base: position 3,526,958 of record OZ244652.1, on the reverse strand, counting down.
ATGTGATTAAGCTTCTCGACCGCGTCCGCTCGGCCCATATCGAAAAAGTGGGGTATGAGATCAAGGTCAAAGCTGGCGCGGGGGGAGGAGGAGCTGGAGCTCCGGGCGGCGTGTCGCTACCACCACCTCCGCCACCACCGAGTCCCTAGGTCGATCTCTATTCGCCGGGCAGGTCGCGTGCTTGGAGGAACTCGCGTAGTTTCGCTACCGCGACAGCTCGGTGGCTGATAGCATTTTTCTCCGTCGCATTCAGCTCGGCGAACGTGCGCTCGAAGCCGGTGGGCCTGAAGATCGCATCATATCCGAATCCCATGGCTCCCCGTTCCTTTTCGAGAACATGACCTTCTATCACACCCTCCAGCGTCGCTAAAGCTTGACCGGCTCGCGCCAGCACGAGGACGCAGCGAAAACGTGCCACCCGGGATGCCTGCGACTCTGGCGCGGGCAAAGCAGCCAGCAGTTTTTGGCGATTCTCCGAGTCGGTCGCACCATGGCCGGCATAGCGCGCTGAATAGACTCCAGGTGCCCCGCCTAACGAATCCACCTCGAGGCCGGAGTCGTCGGCCAGGACCAGCCCGGGAAGATGCCGCGAGACGGAGATTGCTTTAAGCGCCGCGTTGGCCGCAAAGGTGGTGCCGCTTTCCTCGACGTCGGGGATTTCCGGATGTTGTGACAGGTCCTCCACGAAATACTCGGTCCCCAGCAACTCGGCTAGCTCCCGCCCTTTGTGTCGATTTCGCGTGGCCAGGTAGAGGTGCGTCGAGGGCATGAGCAAATGCGATCGCGACTAGGCGGGCTTGGCGCGGGAGCGGTCGCCAAAAATCGCTGTGCCTACCCTGACGAGGGTCGCTCCTTCTTCGATCGCCACCGCATAATCACCACTCATGCCCATGGAGAGTCGCGGCAGGCCCACCTTAAATTCCGTTTCCAACCGATCGCGCAATTCGCGCACAGCGGCGAAATAACGCCGGGATGCTTCCGCTTTCGGAGCGAAAGGAGGGATGGTCATCAAGCCCTCGACGGTTAGGCGCCCTAACGACAGCACCTGTTCCAAGTCTTGCCGCAGTGCTTCTGGCGAAAAGCCATACTTGCTCGCCTCTCCAGCCACATTGACCTCCAATAAAACGCGCGGTTGCACGCCCTCCTCGTCGGCGATTCTTTGCATATCCTCGGCCAGGGAGAGCGAATCGAGGCCGTGAAACATCTCGAAAAGTGACAGCGCCTGGCGGATTTTATTCTTTTGCAGGTGCCCGAGGAAGTGCCAGCGAGACCGGGAGGGCAGAAGGGGAATTTTGCTGCGGGCTTCCTGCACCCGGCTTTCACCAAAGAGGATTTGTCCCGCTGCCAAGGCCTGCTCTACCTTTTCGGCGGCGTGCGTCTTGGAAACGGCGATGAGCTGGACGTCGTCACGACTCCGTCCCGCGCGGGCAACGGCCGCGGCGATCTCCTCTTCCACCCGAACGAGGTTCTCGGCGATCGATTCCATCAGGCCCGCAAGCGCTCCATCATTTCCGTGGCCAACTTCGGACCAATCCCGCTCTCCTCGTGTTTGAAATAGATGAATGTCTCGGACCAACGAGCGGACCGTTCCTTTACGACCTGCGCCCAGCGCTCCACGTCTTGGGAAGTGTAATCTTCCCGCCGGAGTCGCAGATATCCGTAATCGGCCGTCTCCACTACGGGCACCGTTAGTTTTTCGGTATCGGCGATGCAAAGGGCAATGTTTCGCTCACGGAGGAGCGCGAAAATTTCCTCGTCCAGCCACGAATCATGTCGGAATTCAAAAGCCGCGCGCAGCTCTGGCAACTCGCGCAGGAACGAACTCAACACGTCGGCATCTTTTTTGAAATTTGGAGGCAATTGAAAAAGCACTGGACCGAGGCGATTTCCTAGTTGCCCGATCACGCGGCAAAAGTAAGCAATCGTGTCCTGGCACTCCCGCAACTTGGCGAAATGGGTGATCTTCTGCGGCGCTTTAAGCGCGAAACGAAAATGGTCGGGGGTCAGGTTTTTCCAGTTCTCGATGGTCTTGTCCGACGGGATGCGATGAAAAGTGTAGTTGATCTCCGTGGTGAAAAGTCGTTCCGCGAAGTAGGGCAACATCTTACCCGTCGGCAGATCTTCCGGATAAAAAGTGCCTTTCCATTCCGCGTACTGAAAGCCCGAGGTCCCGATCCAGGTTTGCATGTTTTCCCAATCATGCGGCGGAGCGCATGGGCTGACAAATAAGATCGCCCGTTAGGCGACATTCTTCGCGAAAAAAGAGCGGTTCGGGCAGGAAGTTGCGTGTAAGTAAAAGGATGGAAGGAATTCTACCTCAGACCTTCGTGCTCCTGAAAAACACCGCGATCGAATGGTGGAAGGACAACACATTCCGCCTGGCTGCGGCGCTGGCTTTCTACACCATTTTCTCGATGGCGCCGGTGCTCCTCATTGCGGTCGGAGCGACCAGCCTTATTTTCACGCGCGAGACAGCCGTGAATCGGGTGGTTGAGGAGATGCGGCGCCTGATCGGGGACCAAGGTGCCGGCGCCCTGCGACAGGTGCTCGAGTCTTCTGCTGGCCTTGGCCAGGGAGCATGGGCCATCACGGTCGGGCTGGTGGCGCTCTTCCTCGGTGCATCCGTGGTTTTCGGTGAGCTGCAAGCCGCCTTGAACCAAATCTGGGGTGTGAAATCGGAAGTGCGCCGCGGCTTGGTTCTTGATTTGGTGCTCGATCGTTTGCGGTCTTTTACCATCGCTCTCGGCGTCGGCTTTTTGCTTCTGGTGTCGCTCCTTCTGAGCGCCGCATTGAGCGCGTTGCAGGATTATTTGACAGCCTGGATGCCTGCACTTCCCTGGCTCTGGCAGACGGGCAATATCGCCATCTCGTTCTTGGTCGTCGCACTCCTCTTCGCGATGATTTACAAATATCTGCCGGATGTGGAAATCGAATGGCGCGACGTCTGGATCGGGGCCTTCTTCACTTCCGTCCTCTTTAATGGAGGCAAATATCTCATCGGCATTTACCTCGGCCACGCCGCCATTGGGAGTGCATTCGGAGCGGCCGGCTCCTTTGCGGTTTTGCTCGTCTGGATCTACTACTCCTCTCTGATCTGTTTCTTCGGCGCAGAATTCACCCAGGTCTACTCCCGCCGGCATGGTCGAACCATGGTCCCTGAAGCGCATGCTCGGACCATCGAAAAACATCCGGACTAGGATTAAAGGAAGACATCTTTTCGTTAGGCGACTTCGCCCGCGGCGTGGCCACTGGCCCAGGCCCATTGGAAATTGTAACCTCCCAGCCAACCGGTCACGTCGACCACTTCTCCGATGAAGTAGAGTCCCGGCACGCGGCGGGCCTCCATTGTTTTAGAGGAGAGCTCGCTGGTGTCGACGCCTCCGACTGTCACTTCAGCCTTTGGATAACCTTCAGTGTCGTTAGGTTGGACCGGCCAGTGATGCAGCAAGTGGGCGAAAGCCTCGAGCTGTGGACGGGCGGTTTGTGCGAGCGCTTTCGGCGGAGCGAAACGTTCGCACCATGCCAGGGCGAAGCGCGCCGGCCATTCTTGCGTCAGCAGTTCCAGGGCGGTCGCATTTGAACCGCGATGGTCGAGCAACCATTCCGCCCCGGGCCACTCCGGCAACAGGTCCAGCGCGATCTTACCGCCGCTCTGCCAGAAAGAAGAGATTTGCAGAATCGCCGGGCCGCTCAGGCCGCGGTGGGTGAGCAGCATGGCTTCGGCAAAGGATGCCCCCTGGGCTCGCGCGATGATTGGCAGGGCTACGCCACTCAGCTCTGCGAAGTTATCTTCTGGCGAAAGCGTCAGCGGGACCAGGCCAGGTCGCAGCGGAAGGACCTTGAGCCCGAATTGCTCGGCCACGCGGTAACCAAAGTCGGAGGCGCCCAGTTTGGCGAACGACAAACCGCCGCTCGCGATGACCAACGAATCGCACTCCAGCAAGCCGCGATTCGTCGCTAACGAAAAGCATTCCGTGCGCGCGACCGATGCCACGCGGCAACCGCAACGCATCTCAACCTCCGCGATCGCGCACTCCGCCAGCAGCATCTCGATGATCTGGCGCGAGCTGAAATCGCAAAATAACTGGCCCAATTTTTTCTCGTGATAAGAAATGCCGTGCTTTTCCACCAGGCTGATAAAGTCGTTAGGCTGGTAGCGGGCTAGGGCCGAGGCGCAGAAACGGGGCTGCTGGGAAAGATAGTTTTCCGGGCTGGTGGAGAGATTAGTGAAATTGCAACGGCCTCCGCCGGAGATGGCGATTTTGAGACCGACGCGGGCGTTGTGCTCGAGCAGAGCTACCCGTCGCCCCCGTCGGCCCGCCGTGAGTGCACACATGAGGCCAGCTGCGCCGGCCCCGATGACAATGACGTCGTAGCGCTGCACCTACTCCGGCGAGCCTCCGTCATCGTGCGGACGTCGCATGGTATTTTTCTCTTCATCCGGTTCCACCAGTTCCCATAGGAGCCAATCGTCGTTAGGCATATATTTCTTCAGACCATTATTCCAGTGCACCGGGAGCTCGTGGCTGAGGCGTTCGAGGAAAAGAGGAGCGGTTTTTGCGGCGGCTGCGATTTCGATCGCTGATCGAGCCGCGTTGCGAAGCGTGCACATCTTTTCGTTGCTTCGGATGCGCGTGGAGGAGGATGGGCGCAGGAAAGGTGACTGGTGGACTGGCGAAAAGCACCGGTTTCCGCTGTAGAGGAGAGAGAACGATCTCATGCACCGTGCCGACGCTATAGATGTTGGCCGGCGTCAAAGCGATAGCGAAGTCATTCGTGTCGACCATGCTTAAGTCGACGTGCGGCGTTGGCTAGAACTTGCTCGCGCACTGCGAGTGCTTTCGTCAACGCTCTGTCCTGGTTCGAAGGTGCGTCATCCGAGCGGTATTGATGCGCCCCCCGCACGCCCGGCTTGAACCACGGATGGAAGTCGATCGTTCGTGAGCGCGTAAAAATGATGTGTTTCATACAGTGGGCACAGGATGTCCGGCAGGGAATTGAAGCGCGTTGGTAAAGCAAGCCATTGACGGTTTCGGACCCTCCGTCTATTCCTCGCGTAATGGAGAGAAACTTGGTCTTTCTTTTAGCTTTCATCCTATCTCTTAGCTCAGCTCAAGGGGCCGCTCCGCTGAACGCGCTTGACCAGTTGGTGGTCTCGCGCGGCTATGGCGGAGCGCAGTTTATCCAATATCTGAATACATACCGGCTTCCGATTAGCGCCAATGGTAAGACGGGCGACCTGACCATCGATACAGGCGCGCCCAGCTCGGTTATTTTCAAGGCGACTTTGTCAAAATTTGGTCTCACGCAGCAGAATACGGACATTGCCGTGGGGGGCGCCTTCGGCCGCGGAACGGAAAAGTTTGGCCTAACGACGATCCATCAGCTGGCCATGGGCAATTGCACGTTGATGAATGTAAAGGCCGTCGTCGTGTCCGACCCGCATAGCGGAGGCGTGTATCGTCAATATGGACTTTCCGACGGGCTTTTTGGCCTCCGGGAGATGCTAAAATACGGCGCGGTTCTCGATGTCTCTAATCACCTGCTCATGGCCCATCCAGGCGGTGCCGTAAGAGGTCTCTCCGAGGGGATTCGTTCTATTTTACAAAAACAAGGCTACACGGCGATCGACCTGGCGGTGGCGGGAGGGCACCTGCACGTGGCAGCGGTCGTAAACGGCACGCCTTGTCGTTTGGTGGTGGATACAGGTGCCTTTCTCACTGTACTGGACGAGGGGTTCGCACGGAAGGCGCATTTAGGCGGGTATAGCACGGGTCAGTACGCGCAAGGTTTTGGGACGAAGGCGCGACCCATCCGGGTGAGCCAATTCCCAGAATTTAAGGTCGGCGATTTCATGATCAGGAACGCGAGCGTGACGATCACCAGCTTGGATTCTGGCCTGCTCGAAGGTGGCAAGGAGAAAGCGGCGGTGGGTTTGCTGGGAGCTGAATACCTCGGTCTGCACGGCGCCGTCTTTGATTTCAGTAGCGGGACGCTTTATTTGCGACCGAAGAAGTGAATGGTGCTTCGGTGGGCGACGCCTGAAACCGAGTGGAGGATAAGAAGCGCAGGAGGATGGTCTCTCGGTGAATCCCTAACGGAATGAATCCGTTTGGTGGGCGCTGACGGAATACGGCTTGGATGCACATGATCCGAAAATCAGTCCAGCTTTCTCCCAAATCGACGAAGCGCGAGGTCGTGATCGTGGGCGCCGGACCCGGTGGACTCGCGATTTCCATTCTGCTGGCGGCGGCTGGCCTGCGCGTGCGCATCCTGGAGCGGTTGCCCCTGGTCGGTGGCCGCACCTCCACGATCGAGGCGGAAGGATTCAAGTTCGACCTCGGCCCAACCTTCTTTCTTTATCCAAGAATCCTCGATGAAATCCTGCGGACGGCCGGAACGTCGCTGGCCGCAGAGATCGAACTCATTCGTCTCGACCCGCAATATCGATTGGTCTTTGGGAGTGGCGGAGCGCTTCAGTGCACGGCTCGCAGAGAAGAAATGGAGCGGCAGATCCGCGCGCTCGCGCCCAAGGATGCCGCAGGGTTTGGCCGATTCCTGGAGGATAACCGGCGCAAGCTGACTCTGATGCAGCCCTGTTTGGAAAATGCCTTCTCCGGTTGGGGCGACGTCCTCACCGCGCGTCTTCTGAAGCTGCTCCCCATGCTGCGCCCGCATCAATCCATTGATGGGTATCTGCGGCGTTATTTTTCCGACGAACGCATCCGCCTGGCGTTTTCATTTCAGTCAAAATATCTGGGGATGTCGCCTTTTCGCTGTCCCAGCCTGTTTTCCATTCTCTCTTTTCTCGAATACGAGTACGGCGTCTTCCATCCGGTGGGCGGTTGCGGTGCGGTGACTTCCGCGCTGGCGCGAGTGGCGCAGCGTCTCGGTGTCACCATTCATCTGGATGAGCCAGTCGAGGAAGTGGTTCTGCGAGGAGGCCGCGCTGTCGGCGTGCGGACGAAGCAAAGCGTTTATCCGGCCGACGCGGTGGTCTTGAATGCCGACTTTGCCCGGGCCATGCAGCGTCTTTTTCCTAACGATAAGCTGCGGCACTGGAATCAGAGGCGCATGGCTCGGAAGAAGTTTTCTTGTTCGACCTTCATGCTCTATCTCGGAATCGAGGGGCGCTACGACCTGCCGCACCACAACATCTACGTTGCCGCGGATTACGAAAAAAACCTGGATGAGATCGAAAACCGTCATGTCCTCTCGGGCGATCCGTCATTTTATATCCAGAATGCATCGGTGACGGATTCTTCCCTGGCGCCCCGAGGCATGAGCACGGTCTACTGTCTCGCGCCCGTCACGCACCAGCATGCCAATGTCGATTGGTCCCGGGAGCGGGATCGATTTCGCGCGCTCCTTCTGCGTCAGGCGGCACGAGTGGGCTTTGATGGCTTGGAGAAACGCATCCGCTTCGAGCGAGTCATCGCCCCGGTCGATTGGGACCAGCGTCATGAGATTCACCTGGGCGCGACCTTCAACCTCGCTCACAACCTTCGGCAACTTCTTCATTTGCGACCGCATAATCGTTTCGAAGATGTGGACGGGGTTTATCTGGTCGGCGGTGGGACTCATCCTGGCAGTGGATTGCCGGTGATTTTCGAGTCGGCCCGTATCAGCGCCCGACTTCTCTTGCAGGATCTGGGCGTGAGTTGGCCCAGCCTAACGAGCCCGGTGGAGGCCATGGCATGAAAGGGCGACTGGCTTCTGCGCGGTCGGCCCAGCGACGCTGGGCCCGGTTTCCGCTGCGCCAACGGCTCGCGCTAGTCAGGCGTTGGCGTCATCAACTGGCCGAAAATGCCAGTTTACTCGCGCAGCTAACGGCTCAGCCTAACGAGCGTCCGGTGACTGAAAAACTGGTTTCGGAAGTGATCCCGCTGCTCGATGCCTGTCGCTTTCTGGAGCGCGAAGGCCGCTGGATTCTCCGTGCGCGGCGCATGGCTGGACGGGGACGCCCGCTCTGGTTGTCGGGAAGTTCCTTTACCATCGAACGAAAACCTTTCGGTGTGATCCTCATCGTCGGTCCGCGGAATTTTCCGCTTTTCCTGCCCGGCGTGCAGATGCTGCAGGCCTTGGTCGCCGGCAACGCGGTCTTGCTCAAACCAGCCGAAGGTTGCACCGCGCCGTTGCGATGGCTGGTCGATCAACTGATGAATCTCGGATTGAAGGAGGAGCACCTGATCCAACTCCTGCCCGAGGCGCCCGCCGCCGCGCAGGAAGCGGTGCGCGAGGGAGTGGACAAGGTGATCTTCACCGGGTCTTCGGAGAATGGCCGACATCTGCTTGGTTTGATGGCGAAAGGGAACACGCCGGGTGTACTTGAACTCTCCGGCGCGGACGTAGTGATTGTTAGGCAGGATGCGGATCTCGACCGGGCCGCCCGCGCAGTCTCCTTTGGTCGGACCCTGAATGACGGACAAACGTGCATGGCGCCGGCTCTCATTCTGGCGCACCGCGAGGTCATTTTTGACCTAACGAAGCGGCTGGGCGAGCTTTCCGTGGCTGGGTTGGAAATCCGCTCCTTCGGGGATGACCAGGACGTTGTGAGCTTGATGCGCTCGAGGGAGTATGGTCTGGGGGCGGCAATTTTTTCCGCCGACGCAATGATGGCCGATCAACTGGCGCATCAGTTGCCGACCGGTTTTGTCACCATCAACGACCTGATCGTTCCAACTGCGGACCCACGATTTCCTTTCGGCGGCGTGCGGGCGAGCGGCTTTGGGACCACGCGGGGAGCGGAGGGACTCTTGGAAATGACCTATCCCCAGGTGGTGGCAGTGCGGCGCAATCGATGGCTGCCGCATTTGCAGCAAGGGCAGCCGGGGGACGAAGATATTTTCCTCGCTTACGCTCGCCTGGTGCATGGTCGTGGCGCACGGCGAATTCAATCGCTACGCGACTTTTGGCGGGCGATGCGCCAGCGCGGTCACGTCGGCGATCTGACCAGGCTCAACGAGGTGAAAACGCCCAAAGCTGAAGTCCGACTGCCCGAGTCCGCCCAAGAGTCGAATCCGGTTTCTATCGTATCCACATGAAACGAATCGGAATCGTTGGCGGCGGGTTAGGCGGTTTGGCGGCGGCTTGCACACTCGCAGCCCGCGGTTATTCGGTGGTTCTTTTCGAACGGAACGAATGGCTCGGCGGTAAGGCGGCAGTGCTGAGCCAGGAAGGATTTCGTTTTGACATGGGGCCAACCATCTTGACTCTTCCTTCCGTCCTTCGTCGCATCTTCGCGGAAGCAGGTGGCGAACTCGAAGATTCGCTCGACCTCGTCTGGCTGGATCCGCAGTGGCGGTCCTTTTTCGATGATGGGACGACTCTCGACCTCCACGCCGACCAGCAGAAGATGCGTGAAGCCCTGGCTCGCTTTGCACCGGCGACTAATTCTGCCGATGGCTACGAGCGTTTCCTCCAGCTCTCCGAACGCCTGCATCGCATTTCGCAGAACTGGTTTTTCTATCGTCCGGTCGGCGGTTTGCGCGACATGTTTAACGCTGGAAACATGGTCCAGGCAGGCACGCTGGGCGACGTGCTGGCCATGCGCATGGGCCGCACCGTCGCGGGAACTGTGCGAAGTTTCATTTCGGACAAACGGGTGGCGCAAATGGTCGATCACTTTACTCAATATGTCGGGTCGGCGCCGGATGCGTCGCCCGCGGTCCTTTGCGGCATCGCGCACATGCAGACCGGTGAAGGGGTAGCTTATCCGCGCGGTGGAACGCGGGCCATTCCGCTGGCTTTGCAGCAGCTTGCCGTTCGGCTCGGGGTGGAAATAGAGCAAGGCCGCGGCGTCCAGAAAATCGAGGCCAGTGGCGGCGCGGTGAGCGGCTTGGAGCTGGAGGATGGCGAATTCGTTAGGCTCGACGCCGTTGTTTCCAATGCGGATGCGGTGCGGACACATCGGGAATTGCTGAGTGGGGTGCGCAGATTTGAACGGCGGCGGCGCTATGAACCTGCCTGCTCTGGAGTGGTGCTGTATCTCGGTCTCAGGCAGCGGCCGACCCATTTGCTTCACCACAATTTTGTCTTCTCAAGAGACGCGCACGAGGAGTTCGATTTTATTTACCGAAGAGGAGAACCTGCGCCCGATCCGACCTGCTATGTTTGCGCTCCTGCCCAGACCGATCCGTCCGTCGCGCCGCCCGGCGGCGAAGCTCTCTATGTTCTCGTGCACGCGCCGCATCTGCGGCCGGGTCAGGATTGGAACGTGATCTTCCCGCGCTATCGCGATGTGATTCTAGAGAAATTGAAACGTACGGCCGGTCTTGAGATGGCGGGCAATATCGTGACGGAGGCAGCCCTGACACCGCAGGATATTCACGATCGCTACGGAGTGCTCGTTGGCGCCATTTATGGGATCGCCAGTCATGGACGCTGGATGGGAGCGTTCAAACCTAACAATCGCAGCCCGGATGTGCGTGGTCTTTACCTGGCGGGCGGCGCCGCGCATCCGGGACCCGGCATGCCCATGGTCTTGATGTCGGGCTGGATCGCGGCGGATGCGCTCGATCATGATTTTGGCGGAGGCTCAGGCCAGCAAAATTCGGCGGTCGGAGCAGGGAGTGATCTCCATTACTCCGCCGGAATCGCGTGAGGACGGCGGACCCGGTCCCGAGGGTTTCCCAGTCGCTTTTGGGATTCTTCAGCCGCTACTCGGCACGTTATCTCAAACGCCATTTTCACACTGTCCGTCTTCTCCAGGCGAGCATTGTGCCTAACGATCAGAAGGGCCCGCTGATAATTTTTCTCAACCATGCGTCCTGGTGGGATCCGCTGGTTTGCCTGCTGCTCAAAAAAGAATTTCTGCCTGGCCGTCCCGCTTACGCGCCCATGGAGGCGGCTGCGCTGGAGAAATATCGATTTCTAAAGCGACTCGGTTTTTTCCCCGTGGAAGCGAAATCGACCCGAGGCGCAACGGCGTTCCTCCTCACTGCAACTGCGATTCTCGAGCAGCCTGACAGCGTGCTCTTCCTCACCCCTCAAGGGAGCTTCGCCGACGTGCGAACTCCTCTGGCATTCCAACCGGGCCTCGAGCATCTCGCGCGTCGTCTGCCCCGCGCCACCTTCGTCCCGTTGGCGCTTGAATACTCATTTTGGGAAGAACGAAAGCCGGAAATTTTGCTGGCTTTTGGAGCACCCGTCGCGGGGAAAACGAATGCGCCCTTGCTGGATCACTTGGCTGCGACCCAGGCGATGCTGTCCGACGCGGTCCAGCGACGTGTCCCTGAGGAATGGCGATCGTTATCCAAATCACGCAGCGGAGTGAATTGGTCCTACGATCTCTGGCGCGGGCTGCGCGCGCGCTTGCGTGGCGAACCGTTCGACGTCGATCATGGCCGCTTATGATCTGGCTGGCGACGTTGTCGCTCTTCTTTGCCGCGGTGCCTGCATTTCTTTTCCTGCGCAACCTCAGCGTCCTGCGACCAGCGCCTAACGGCGACTTAACGGAGAAGACAACAGCCGTCCTTATTCCGGCTCGGGACGAGGAAGTTAACATTAAAGCCGCGGTCGTGGCCGCGTTGGACAGTGGAGCCACGGAAGTCCTGGTCCTCGACGATCATTCTACAGATGGCACGGCGTCGATTGTCAGTGGAATGGCGTCGACCGAGCCACGCTTGCGTTTGGTGGCAGGAGAGATTTTGCCGGCTGGATGGTGCGGCAAAAACTTTGCCTGCGCGCAGTTAGCGGCAGCTACTGCGCAATCTGTTCTCATCTTCGCGGACGCCGACGTGCGTTTGGCTGCCCATTCGGCGCGTCGTCTGGCCGCGGAACTCGATCGCGCTGGCGCTCAACTGGTCAGCGGGGTGCCCAGGGAGATCACGGTCACTTTCTCGGAAAGACTTCTTCTTCCGCTCATTCATTTTCTGTTGCTCGGATTCCTTCCCTTGAAACGGATGAGGCGCTCCCTGAATCCCGCCTACGGCGCAGCTTGCGGTCAATTGATCGTGGCGGAGGCCGCCGCCTACCGAAAAGCGGGAGGACACAGAGCCATTCGCGATCGGATTCATGAGGGCCTGGCCTTGCCGAAGTCTTTCCGGGCTCACGGACTGCGTACTGATCTTTTTGATGCGACCGACGTGGCGGTGTGTCGCATGTATCGCAGCAGCGCCGAGGTCTGGAGCGGCCTAACGAAAAACACGCACGAGGGTTTGGGTGCTCCCGCAGTGATCCTCCCGATGACCATCATTCTGCTCCTTGGGCAGGTGGCACCTTGGTTGATTCTTTTCCTGGCCAAGACCGTTCTGGTGCGAGTGGTGGCAGCAGTTGCCCTTGCCCTCACTATGCTGCCGCGCCTCTGCGCGCAGGCGCGCTTCCGTCAATCGTTAGGGAGCGTGCTCTGGCATCCGCTGGCCATCGTTGTGCTCCTCGTGATACAATGGTTTGGGCTTGGCTGCTTTCTCTTGGGCCGGCCGGTGGCCTGGAAAGGGAGAACCTACGCGGCTCCAGAAAACTGACCTTTCGCGGCCAGTTGTTACTTTTTCTTGGTCGCGCCGCTCTTTTTCAGAGCGCCTTTGGCCAGTCGACTTACGTAGATGGTGACGGCGATGGTCGCGAGCAAGCCGAGCCCGAGAAAAGTCCACTCGAGCGGGCTATGCCCTTTTTTCCCACCGGATAAACCAGCCTGGCCGATCGCTCCGAGGTAGGCGTAGAGCAGCGTCCCGGGCAGCATGCCAACCGCCGAGGCCAAAAGGTAGGGCCAAAAACCGATTGAGGTGACGCCGTAGAAGTAGTTACTCACGTTAAACGGAATCAGCGGACTGAGTCGGAGAAGGCCGACAATTTTCCAACCTTGCTTTCCGACCGCCTCGTCGATCGCTCCGAAACGCTGATTTTTTTTGGCGAACTTTTCGATCCGCGAGCGAGCCAGATAGCGCGCGACTAAAAAAGCCAGCCCCGCTCCGAGCGTGGCCCCGGTCAGCGCGACAGCGGTGCCGCCGGCGATTCCATAAACCAACCCCGCGGCAATGGTGAAGATCGCTCCGGGAAGAAAGAGGACTGCCGCCAGCGCATAGACCCCGATGAAGATGAAAGCACCCGCGAGTCCGAGATGGCGGATCCAACCGGTGAAAGCCTTGACCCATTCACCGACCGGCAGGAAGGAGATAGCGATGGAAAGCAGGACCAAGCCCAAGCCGAGAGCAATCCATTTCCAGTATTTAGCGAGCCACTTCATTGGCGCGCCCTCCGATAGAGCCAACCGGTGATCGAGCGGACCCGCGGGGTGAGCCGCTTTTTGTTTAGCTTCTCCGCCGACTTCAAAACGAGGCTGGCGAAGGTGGGATAGGCATAGATGGTCGAGGCCATTTTTTTCAAACCAATTTTATTCTTCATTGCGGAAACGAATTCCTGGATCAGCTCGCCCGCATGCTCGCCCACGATGGTGGCGCCAAGCACTTCGTCACTTCCCTGCCTGACGAGGACTCGAGCAAAACCTTCTTCTGCCCGTTCCAGCACCGCGCGATCGACTTCCTTCATTTCCTGTTCGATCAACTCATAGGTAATCTCCTCTTTTTTCGCCGCGGTCTCCGTCAGGCCGACGGTGGCGACTTCGGGATCAAGATAGGTGCACCAGGGCACGATGGAATGATCGACTTTCTGGCGAAGGAAGGAGAAGGGCACGAGCGTGTTCCGGATCGCGATGCGGGCGTGGTAGTCGGCGACGTGAGTGAATTGCAATTTCCCGATGATATCTCCGATCGCGTAGATTCCGGGTTGGGTCGTGGTCAGGTAATCGTCGACCGTCACGCCATGCGACGTAAAAGCGACCTTGGCCCGGTTGAGATTAAGGTTCTCGACGTTAGGCCGGCGCCCGGCCGCGACGAGAAGGACCTGGCCGGAAATGGTTCGCTCCCCTTCTCGCAAAGTAACGCCCTGCGCCGATTGTTTCACTTCCTTGGCCTCGAAACCCGTCACGATGCGGATGCCTTCCGCCTCGAGCCGGGCCTGAATGAACTTGCTTACGGTCGGATCTTCCTTGCTCAGCAAGCGCGAGCCCCGCTGCGCCAGCGTCACCTTTACCCCGAGCCGGCTAAACATTTGTCCCAGCTCGCATCCGATCGGGCCGCCCCCGATAACGAGCATGCTTTCCGGCTTTTCCTCGAGCTGGTCGAAGATCGTCTCATTGGTGAAATAGGGTGCCTCGCTGGACCCGATCGCTTCCGGAATGGCGGCGCGCGAGCCGGTCGCAATGATAAAGTTGCGCGCCCGCAATTTCTGCTCGCCGACCTCGACCTCGTTAGGCGAAAGAAAGCTCGCCTCACCGCGAAAGACATCCACCCCTAACGATTCAAAACGCTCCTGCGAATCGAGCGGCGCCAGCTCGGCCCGGGCGGCCCGCATCTCGGCAAAGACCGTCTTGAAAGCGAAATCCGGCTCGACCTTTTTGATCCCCCAGCGATCGGCGTTGCGCATCCGGTGGAGGAGCCGGGCGGAGGAAATGAGCGCCTTGCTCGGGACACAGCCGAAATTGAGGCAGTCTCCGCCCATCAAGTTGCGCTCGACCAGCGCCACGCGGGCGCCCAAGCCGGCCGCGCCCGCCGCGGTCACCAGCCCGGCCGTGCCGGCGCCGATCACGACCAGGTTATATTTGCCGGCGCCTTTCTTCACGCAGCTAAGAGAGAAGAAAACCGGCGCTATTCCAACTTCAAAAAGGAAGTCCGAAAAGGGATGACATGACTGGGGGCAAAACGATCCGGCGAACTGGCGGCTGTAGACGCGTCTTCAGCAGCAACCAACCGGGGCCTCTCGGGGCTGCGTGACCGGTTGCCCAAAAGAAGAAAAGGACAACCAAGACCGCCCCGACCCCGCGGCCGGCCCGGTGGGCAAACGGCGTGAGAATTATCCGAGCCCGTCTCCGTCTCACTCTGTCGGCTGCACGCCACAAAGTCAGGGAAGTGTTCGGATATTCTCAGTTTGTGAATCGTCCTCGTCGTCGTCCTCGTCCTCGTCCTCGTTCTCGTCCCTCGAAAGGTAATGGAAAATTCGAGGACGAGGACGACGACGAGGACGAACGCGGATGGCAACACTGACAACCAACTAACACGCCACAAAATCCGCGAAAACAGAAAAATAGGTTTGACACCGGTAAAGCAGTTCCCGCAGAATGGATGCATGAAATCCCCAACCCAACCCAGCCACACACACACACACACACACAGGGCGAGATGATCCGCACCGCGCGCGCTTCACCGCGTGGCTCTGCGTTCTGGCCTTTCTTCTCAGCAGCGCAGTTTCTCCGGCCGCACCTTGTCCGCCGGCAAGTGAGGAACCCGATGCAATGGCGCCGCGGGAAACGCTCCCGGACGACTTTCAACCTCACATTTACGACTCAAATGATGGCACCATCCTGCGGCGGGTTTGCTTTACCCCGCCAGGATATAATCCCAGTGATAACACGAAATACCCGACCGTGATTTCGATTCCCCCCACCGTCTTCAGATCGGGCGAGGCCAGTGGTGTGCCCTCGCAGCGCACCGCCAGCAGAGACTTGGCGCGGGCGGGCTTTCTGGTTTTTCAAGTGGAGCATCGTCTGGCGCCCCCGGGCTTACTGGAGGGGCAAACAAGACATAGCAGGAGTAAGCCGGAAGGGATCGCCTCCGGCCGGCCGCCTCAGCAGACCAACGACATCAAGCAACAAATCCTCGCGGCTCTGGCGGACGGCAAATGCAATCAGAAAATCTACCTGGTTGGTGGCTCCTCGGGCGGATGCCACGCCCTCTGGGTGGCGCTCGATCCCGCCTCGGGCAACATCACGGCTTGGAATTTGGATGTGGTGAAGAAGATCAAAGCGGTGGTGAGTCTCTCCGGTCCCACCAACCTGCCTTCGCGGGAGGGAGATCCTGAGGTCGTACCAGACTTTGAAGTTGCGGTCGAAAACTACACCAACGCCCGCAACGGACCTGACCCCGACTGGTATCAGATCCAGTATAACGTCTCGCCGATCAAACTGGTCGAAAACGCCACCTATTTCCCGCCCATCCGCATGTATGCCACCGAAGGCGACACCGTGCCTTTCCAGCAAGGGGAAGATATGAAGCAAGAGTTCGATATCTACCACCCGACCGCCGACGTCAACTTCTACAAGATCAATGATGGCTCTAGCCATGCCTTCAATTATTGGCACGAGGTAAACGAAGAGACCACGGATTGCGTTAGTGCTGAAGTGATCGCATTCCTGCAAGCCCACCTATGAAAGCTTGCGCGAACAGATTGGCTGTTATCATTGTCGCTGCGCTACTAGTTCTAGCCGCGCCGCAGCAATCCCTGGCGGGAAGTGCGACCTGGCAAACAAATCCCAGCAGCGGGGATTGGTACGACAGCACCAACTGGATGCCAAATACCGTGCCCGACGGGGCGGGCGAGGTGGCGACCTTCGGCAGCTCGGATGTCACCGATCTCACCATTCACGCCACCTCGGTCGAAGTAAGCGAGATCATCTTCGGACCCGATGCTGAGCCCTTCGCGATTAGCGTCGCGGTGGCTAACATCCTGTTTACCGGCGTCGGCATTATCAATGACTCTGGCTCGATCCAAACATTCTTAACTCCGGTGACGGAAAACAACGACGGAAACATATTTTTCTTCGATCACGCGAGCGCAGGAGAGTTGACAAGTTTTGTTGGAGTGGGCGGAGGGTTTATCTTTCTTGACTCGTCCTCCGCGGGGTTGGCGAGCTTCGATGTTAGTAACACTGGGAGTTTCGTAGGTGAGGTAGGCTTTTTTGATACGGCGACGGCGGCTAACTCGACAATCAGCGTCAACAACCGAGGAAATGTGGTATTTGGTGACAGCGCCACCGCCGCTGACGCCGTGATTACAGCCACAAGCATCGGTGATGTTCTTTTCGGCACTTCCAGCCGGGCCGGCAACGCGGTCATCAGCTTGAGCGGCGATAGCCACGCCAGCTTTACCCAGTCTGCGACAGCCGACCATAGCCACTTCACAGCTCAAGGCGCGGCCAGCAGCAGCGAGCCGGGAGCGATCATCAACATCGGCGATAGCGCGACGGCTGGTGAGGCCACCTTTATCCTCGAAGGCGGGAGTGTGGCGGGAGCGCCGGGAGCGGAGCTGACGTTTTTCAACAGCGGCAAGGCCGGGAACGCCGCCATCACGGTCAAGGGCGGCACCAACAGCGGCCTGGGTGCGTCGGTTTTATTCCAGGCCGAAAGCGACGGGGGCACGGCCAGCCTGTCGATTTTCGGCAATGGCAAGGTGGACTTCAGCCGGCACGACCCCGGGGTGGTCACGCTGGGCTCGGTGGCAGGCGATGGGCAGATGACGCTGGGAGGGACCGCCTCGGCGGTAGGCAGCAATGACCAGAACACGATCTTTTCCGGGTTGATCGAAGACGGGTCGGGCAACGGCGGGAGCCTGAGCAAGGTCGGCACCGGGACCTTGAAACTAAGCGGGGCCAATACCTACAGCGGTGGGACCACAATCGCAGAAGGGACCCTGGCCGTGGGCAACGCCACGGGCTCGGCCACTGGCCGCGGACCGGTGCAGGTGAGCGGGGGCACGCTGGCGGGGAGGGGCGTGATCGCCGGCTCCGTCACGGTCGGGAGCGGGAGCGGCGCGGGCGCCGTGCTGGCACCCAGCCAAGGCGCGGCGCGGCCGACCACTCTGACCCTGCAAAGCAGCCTCACCTTCAAGAGCGGGGGCAGTTGCCGTTATCGGCTCAATCTCAAGAAAGGGAAATCGGACCTGGTGGTGGCCCACGGGGTCACGATCGAAAGCGGGGCACAGCTTAACCTCCAGGCGATCAGCCGCGGGCGGGTGCGTCCGGGCAAAGTAGCCACCGTTATCAACAACACCGCCGCCACGCCGATAGAAGGCACCTTCGCCAACCTGCCCGAAGGCGCGACTCTGAGCGCGGGCGGCAATACCCTGCAGGCAACTTACCACGGCGGCGACGGCAACGATTTCACCCTGACAGTCGTGCCTTAGCTTTAATCGGTAGGGCGAGACTCTGTCGAGCCGGGGAGAAACCGCTCTCCGCGAGCAAAAGGCTGTGCGCGATCGGCAAGGCAAGGCGGGCGCTGGCGGGCGAGTGGTTGGCCAGCGCAAAGAGCGCGGCGGAGTGACACCGCACTTTTTGACGAACCGCAGAATCTGGTCGTTATCCTGGAGGTTTCGGCGGTTGCAAACGGCCGCTCCGTGCAAAGAGCGTGTGGCTCAGCAGGCGATGGCGTGGCGGTGGCAGACGCCCGAAAGCAGGTTCCAGAGCGCCTCCAGAGCCTGGTCGACCGAGGCGGTCACCTGTTCCTGACGGTTCGGGTGGATATTTTCCTCCAGGAGCTTTCGCTCGACCGCGGCGTGTTCTTTGTCGGCTTCGATATGGACGCTGAAATAGCGGTAGCTTTCGGGGTCGGTGAAATCGTAGTGCTGAACGAGTCCGTCGATCTTCGACTCGGAGACGGCCGGGATTTGACTTTCGTAGGCGTAGAGGGCGGCGAGACCTTCGGCGATCTCCCCGCGCCCGCAGAGGTCACGAAAAGTGGCAATGAGTCCGGCGGTTTCCGGCCAGGCTTCGGTTTGATCGAGTTGCTTCGAGGTTACGCCTAACGCTGCCGCGAAGTTACGCCAGAGCTGAGGATGGTTCGGCTGACCCGCTTCTTCGTCGATCAGGTTCTGCAGAATGTAACGACGGGTTGACTGGTCGTCGCAGCGCGCGTGCAAGGCGGAGAGGTATGTCGGAAAAGCAGCGACGTGCTGGTAGTATTGGCCGGCATAGTCGGCCAGAGTTTCTCTGCTCAGCTCGCCCCGGGTCCAGGCGAGGTAAAACGGATGCGTCAGGAGATGACGCGCGGCAATTTGGGCGTCGATAGAGTCAAGATAGGCGTTCATAGGAATGGAGATGCTTTAGGCGATCTGGTGGCGCTTGGCAAAGATCATTCGGATCTTCGCCCGATAAATATCGGCGGGTCAGGCAAAGATCGTTCCAGGTGGTACAAAGGGCGCCCCGGGCGGTAAAGCGGCGCGCGGAAGAATATACCGGCGGGGTCAGGGTGGTTACTTTGCCCAAGGCGCGAAGTCTTCTGGAAAAATCGAGATCTTCGAAAATGGGAATATCGCGAAAACCGCCCAGGCGCGCGAAGCAATCGCGCCGCACGAAGATGGCCTGGTCGCCGAGATGCCAGCCAAAGAACCAATTGCGCACGCTGGCCAGGCGAGAGGTCAGCGCGAGGAGGGGGGAGCGCGAACGATACCGTCGGCTGAAGGCACCGCCGAGCGCGCCCCGCCGGTCGATCGCCTCGATGATTTTTTCGAGCGCGCCGGCCGGCAGGAGGGTATCGGCGTGCAGAAAAAGAAGGATGCGGCCGCGCGCCTCGGCGGCGCCGGCATTCATTTGCCGGGCTCTGTGCCGCTGGCCCAGGTTAAGCAGCCGGCAACCGGCGCGGAGGGCCACCACAGGGGTGTCATCTTCGCTGGCCGCGTCGACCACGATGATTTCGTTAGGCGCATCTTTTATCTGAGCGAGACATCCCGGGAGAGCGGCCTCTTCGTTGGCCACCGGGATGATGATGGAAACAAGAGGCGTCTTCATTGGAGAAGACGGGCCGTGGCACCGGCTGCGGGCCTGCTCCCACGGGAAGGGGCGGACCCGGCTCGCATCCCGGTAAACCGCCGATGACACCGCCCGAGGAACTGTGGCCGCACGCGCAAGAGATAGAGCGCGAGGACGAAAAGGTAAAACAAAGTAGTCCGGCAGCGCCCCAGCTCCTCGTAGCGCCGGGCACTCGTTTCGACGTGGAGACGCAATTGCCGGACCTGACCCAAACGCCGCAGGGCGCGGTAGAATTGCGCGTCTTCCATCAGGGGCACGAGGGGGAATCCGCCCGTCGCCCGGAAAACCGCGCGCCGGCAAAAGATGGCGTGGTCGCCGAGGGCGATCTGGAAAAGATCCACCGCGACGTTGCCTAAGGAATCGCTGATTCGATAAATGCACTCCGGGCGCGGAAAACGAAGCCGGAAGCAACCGCCGCTGATTCGTTCGTTAGCTAGGAGCGCTGCCACGGCCGGCCCGGGGTGCGGCGGCAGGCGGCAATCGGCGTGGAGAAAGAGCAGAACTTCGCCTTTCGCCGCGCAGGCGCCGGCGTTCATCTGGGGCGCCCTCCCGCGCGGGGCCCGCAGCAGCCGCAGCGCGTAGCTCTCGCGCAACGCCTCCAGCCTTCCCCAGGTCTCGTCCTCGCTGCCGCCATCGACCACCAGGATTTCCGCCTCGGGCAACCGCGCCCGCAGATGGAAGATAAAATCGCGGACTTCCTCCGCTTCGTTCAGGACTGGAACGATGACCGAAAGTCTCAATCGAGGTCTTTGCGGAGTTGTTGAAATGCCGCCACCGCCTCGGGCACGGCGAGGGGCAAGGCTGCGAAGGTGGCCCCGGCGGCGAGCAGACACCAAAAGCAAAATGCCTTGTGCTTCGTCCACTGGTCGACGGTGAGTTTCGCAGCCTGCGCGGCATCGGCAGTGGTTTTGGCGAGGAGCGCGAGCGGAATCCACGGCTGCGTTTCGGCCCGATTCGTCGGCCCCATCGCGGCCAAACCCATCGTAATGGCATAACTGCCGAGACCGATAAAGGCATCGGGTGTTTGCAGGTAGGAATACGCTTCGTCCGAGGCATCGACCTTGTCGGCATCAAGTCCGGGAATGGCCGGTTCCGGCAAATGTTTGATGATTCCGATCTGGTAAAGCGTGATCAGCCCCATCGCGCCCGCTGCCGCCAGGCCGCAGGCGACGATTCCGCGGCGCTTCGTCAGGTAAGAATGGTCGTCTTCACGGAGTTGCCGGCTCAATTGTTTGGGTGTCATGACTCTAAGATTTCGCCCGCGGTTGCCTTGCAAGCTTTGTTTTTAGAGAGATGAGCCGCGAATAAATTCCCATCGTTGATCTCCTATAGCGTCCGATCGACGGTCACAGACCGCGCTACAGGAAGAACCCGACGAGGCCTCGGGTGAGAGTTAATCGAAGACCTTGTCGATCAGGAACTGGGGCGTGCTGTAATGACGACCATGCTCCCCCTGATCGTTCAAGCCCCAGTTATAGGTCTTGAAGTTAACCGTGTAATTAGTCTTACGGAGGAAGCTGTCATACTTCTTCGGCGCATAAAGAGAGAGCACCTTGGGGACGCCGCCCTTTAGTTTTTCAAAGTCCTTCTTGAACCACTTGAAGATACTTGAAATATCTACCGCATCTTTTTCCGGCAGGAATTCATTCAAGTCGGGCCGGGACATCCAGCGCGAAAAGGAATTATCGATCTGACCATCCAACTGATCAGCGGTATAGGCTTCCTGCCGAAGCGGGGGACAACTGCGCGCCGCGCAAACAAGCACGCCATGATCTTTCCAGCCGATTTGCGGGACCAGGGTGCCCTTTTCGATGTCGTCGAGTGAAACTTCTTTACCGCCGATGCGATGGCGTTTGGCTTCGAATGATTTATCCAACTGCCAGATGCTTTCGATGGGGTAATTCCGCAGAATCCATTGCATGGTAAAGGCGTTGTAGGCATTGATCAGAGAAGCCGCTTTTTCGTTGCCTTCCGCTTTGCTCTCAGCAGCGGCATACTGCTTTAGATAGGTGTCGAGCGCCTGTCTATCTTCGGCGTTGCTCTTCCATTTGCCGTAAGCAACGAGGCCTTTGCTGTCGACGTATTTCTTAAGCAGTTTCGTGTAGGCCGAGTGATCGATCCCTGCGGGGACGGAGACGGGAGACGGCTTCGGTTTATCCTCGGCCCGGGCGGTTCCGGCCAGAGCGAGTGCGATGAGCAGCAGAGTAAAGACCTGTTTCATAAGACTTATTTCTTTTCATCGCCGGAGGAAGGAGCGAAAGTGCCGGTGACCTTGTCCCAGATGAAATCGAAGCGGCCATAATCCTTGCCTTTGCCGCCCTGATCGTTCAGGCCCCAGTGATAGGGCAAATAGTCAATATCGTAGTCGCCTTTTTTAAGAAAATCCTGAAAGGATGCCGGCGCATAGCGGGCGAGAAGCTTCTTCACACCGCCGAGCGAATCGAAGTCTTCCTTGAACCACTTGAAGATGCTGGAGATTTTGACCTTCTTGTCGTTCGGCAAATACTGATTCAGATCTTCTCTTCCCAGCCAGGCCCGGTAGGCGGTGTCGATCTGTTCGTTTAATTTCCCGGTGGTATAGGCGAACCGCTGGAGGGGCGGACAACTGCGCGCGCAGCAGACCAAGACCGCGTGGGTGCGCCAGCCGATCTTGGGCCGGACGGTACCTTGTTCGAGGTCGTCGAGCGACACTTTCTCTCCGCCGATTTGATAGCGTTTGCCGGTGAACGAATCCGGGAATTCCTGGATGCTCTCGGTTGGAAATTTCTCCAGGATCCAATGAATGGCACAGGCGTTGTAAGCGTTAATGGCCCCTGCCATGCGCTCATCTTTCTGGGCCGGTTTCTCCGGTTTCGGCGCGAACTGGCCGAGATATTCGTCGAGTCCTTTCATATCGGCGCCATTTGCCTTCCAGGCGGCATAGTCGACCAGACCCTGATCGTTCACATACTTTTGCAGAAGCTCTTCCCAGCGCGCATGATTGATTCCCGAGGGAAAATCAACCGAGAGCGGTTTCTCTTTCGCATAAACGAGATGGGGAAGAAGCAGGGAAGCCGCGGCGAGGGAAAGCCAGAGGCGGCGCAGAAGTGGATGTTGATTCATTTGCCTTTTATACGCAATTGACTCGTTAAGGGGATGCCCCGGGTGGTTGATTTGGTGCGGGCCTCACACCGGCGGGCCGGACGATTGTCACCATTACGTCGCGAAACTTTTGCGGCTCCTCGAAGTTTGGGTAGTGGCTCGATTTCTCGAACCAGATGAAGCGCTTGCCCAGCGGCGCTTCGAGCGCATCAAAGTATTCGTGCGCGACCGTCGCGGTGACCGAATAGTCATGCCGCCCGGCCAGGAAAAAGACCGGCACCTCCAGTCGGGTCACGCGCTGGAAGAGATTGGTTTGGTAGGCTTCGCGCCACAGATTTTTGGAAGAAAAGGCGGCGCCGCGGAGGAGCCGCACGCAATCAGCGAGCGAATATTGGGGTGAGATAAAGCTGCGCGGCAGCAAATCGACGGGGCGAGTTTGCGGGTAAAGTTGCTTGGCGAAGCGATGCGTCCATTTTTCCACCAACTCGAGTTGCTCTTTGTCGTGATGCGGTGGCGGACCGAGATTTTCCAGGGCCCGCGCGGCATCGGCCGGGCCATGTTTGCGGGCATAGCCCAAGCCGAATTCGTAAAGCAGCGCTTCCGCCCGCATCATGTCGCCGATTTGCGAAATGCCGACATAGGCGCGGAAATCTTCAGGATGCTGCGCGACGAGAAGCGCGCCCATGAGCGTGCCGTAAGAATGCGCGCAGAGAAAAATCCGCTGTCCGCCAAAACTGGTGCGAAGCATTTGCACGAGCTGATGCGCATCCGCCACGAGCTGGGTCAGATTCATGGTGCCGGCCGGAATATCGGGCTGGTAGCTCTTGCCTGCGCCCCGCTCATCCCATTGCACGACGACAAAGTCATTCTCGAGCAGGGCGTTGTTTCGCACGAACGGTAGCTGCGGGAAACCAGGGCCGCCGTGCAGGAAAAGAAGAAGCGGTTTGCTGCGATCGCGGCCGCGGATCGAGATCCATTGCGGTAAACCGCCCAACTCGACCGGCCGCAGTTCAGCAATGCCGGACCGAACAGGAATGCGGGTGGAAGCGGCGAGGCGGGCCGCGGCCAGAACCCGTCCGAGCAGCGCCAGGCCAAGGCCAGCCGGGAAAGCAACCAGCAGCCAAAGCAAAACCCGCCGCCACCGCGAGGAACGCACCTTTCCGCCTAACGACCGAGTGGAGTGATCACGTTCGTCCCCGCCGGCGGGGTGAACTCAAAAGTGCTTGCAGGGATGGGAGCGCGCGATTCG
The DNA here is from genome assembly GCA_965218705.1 of Chthoniobacterales bacterium. Lineage (GTDB taxonomy): Bacteria > Verrucomicrobiota > Verrucomicrobiia > Chthoniobacterales > UBA10450 > Palsa-1392. Next base: position 3,503,055 of record OZ244652.1, on the reverse strand, counting down.
TTTCGGTAACGAGTGAGCACGCGGTCGCCGTTCGGCTGGATCATCTCGGTGCGCTGCACCTGCAGTGCGCTGTTCATCTCGAGGTTGAACGTTTTGAGCAACCGTTTGAGGGATGGATGACGCGGGACCATTTCTAAAGTGTAACCATCAGCCGATTTGGTCCCGGAAATATGGTAGCTATTTTCCACATTCTCGAGATTGAGCGCAGCAGTCAGGGCCGCGAGGCCCGCGTCGAGTGGAGAACGTTTGCCTAACGAATACTTTTCAGCCGATTGAAATTTGGGGTAGTAGATCCAGAGCTGCTGCCCGTCGCTCACCGTGATGCTGGGTGAGTGACCTTTTACTTCCCGGCGAAACTTGTTCGGTTTTTGGAACCAGACCTTGCCCGTGCTGTTGATCGGCTTGCTCATCAGGTGAACCGTTTTTTCCTCTTCAAAATCGGCCTGCATCTGAGGCGCGTTGGCCCGCTTATTCCGGATTTGCTCGAGCAGATTTTTGATATCGTTAGGGGCGAGCGCCTCTCCCCGGGCGGGGGCGAGGAGGAGGAGAAGAGAGCAGAGAACGAGCGAGTATTTGGCGATCATGTTCCAGCGAGCTGTCGGCGTGTTTCTTTGGACATTGGTTCTGCCAGGGCGGCGGCGGGCAGAGTGAAGAAGATGGTGGCGAAAAGGCTCCAGGCCAACCCAATCGCGCAGGCGATGCCGAGCCCGCTCAGGGTCGGATTATTAGCCAAGCCTAACGAACCGAAGCCGGCGATGGCCGTGAGGCCGGCCAGTAGAACCGGCTTGAGCACGCCGGCCACGTCGTGTTCGACCTCACGCGCGCGTTGCCAGACGAGGAGCACGTAGATTCCGTAGTCGACCCCGATGGCGAGGACGAGACGGAAGGCCAGGACGTTGAGCAAATTGAGCGGGATGTGCCCGAGTTTCATGGTGGCGATCATGGCCCCGATGGCGAGTGCCAGAGTCACCACCTGGATGAGCCAAAGGCGCCAATCGCGATAGAGGACGGCCAGAAGGGTCGCGTCAAAAATGGCCATCAAAGTGCTGATGAGGATCAATTGCCGATGCGACCAGGGGACCAGATCGGTGAGGGTAAAGCTCCAGCCAGAAAGAGTCATGGGCACGCCGGCCACCGGTAGGACGCGTTCGAGCATGAGCTTTTGGTCGGAGGTTTCGATCGGTTGATTCGTGGTCACGAATCCAACGGTGAGAAGCGGATCATGCGCGAAGTAGCGATCGACCAGGAACCACCAACTCGATGAGAGAGGCAGGGCCTGGCGCCAGGATGGGATCGGCCTTTTGCCTGCCCCGACGGCTTCCATTTGCTCGAGCAGCCGGACGCCGGAGACAAAGGTATCGCTGCTGAAGCCTTCCCGCGTGATCGCCTCGGCGAGCGCGCGGCGGGCCGCGGCGAAATCGACGGTCGCGAGGCGCCGGCGATTCTGTTCCATGAGCCGCGGGGAGAGCGCCAGGGCGGCCGGCGTGGAAGAGCTTTTGATTTGGCCCGACTTTTCCAGGCTCTTCCATTGGGCATCGATTTTTTGCCAATAGTCGTGCAATTGCTCCTCGTTAGGGGCGCGCACGATGCCCAAAGCTGGTTCCCAGCGCGTCGGCATTTTATCCATGATGACGCCGAGAGCGCGGCTGGCCTCGCTCGATTTCGGCTCCATGGAACGAGTGCTGGCGTCGAAGACGAGCGGCCAATGGGGGAGGAGGGCGATGGCGAAGAGAATGAGAAGAAGGGGCAGCGCGATGGCCAGAATGAGGCCGGGTGTGCGCAGGGTGCGGCGGACGTAGCTCCGCACGACGTTCAGGATCCAGTCCTGGCGCGGCGGGGCCGAGCGGCGCCGAGTGAAGAGGAAGAAAACGCTCGTCATAAAAAGACCGGCCACGAGGATGCCGATCGCGATGAGCACGCCGAGCTGGGTGAATCCGCCCGAGTTAGCCAGGAGAAGCGCGAGAAAGCCAACGGCGGTGGTGAGAGCGCCGAAAAAGATGGCACGCCCGAGTTTGGCCACGGCCGTCTCGATGGCCTCGGCGTGATCGCTTCCCTCGTCCCGGGCTTGCTGGTAGCGGCCGAAAATGAGGATGGCAAAATCGACTCCGAGCCCGATCAGAATCGCGCACATGCCGATGGTGACCATGTTGAGTTCGTGGAAAATGAGAAGGCCGGTGGCCAGGGCGACCAGGCAGCACAGAAGGAGAGAAAACCCCATTCCGAGCAGGGGTAACCAGCGCCGGAACCCGGCGTAGAAGACACCGCTCACCAAGACGATCGAACCGAAAAGCGTCACCACGATGTCATGGCGCATGCTGAGCGAAATTTCCGCGACATAGGCAGAGCGACCGGTCACTAGCACTTGGAGCGGACCGCTCCCTTCCCAACCCGCGCCCGCTTTTTCGCGAAAAGCCTGCACCTCCTTCATGAGCGCCTGGCAATCGAACGCGCTGATGGTCGGCTGATTGGTGACCGCCAAAAAAATGCGGGTGGTGCGATCGGGAGAAGTGAGCGGTTGTCCCTCCTGGAGGGCGGCGTTCCCGGCAAAAGGCTTGAGAGCCGGCGCGACCACGCCTAACGGGTCGAAGGAGAGCTCGAACTCCGGGCGCGGAGAACCCGCTTCGATTTCCTGATGCAAACGGGCCAGTCGCGCCTGCAACTCGGCGGGCTCCAGAATGGCGACGGTTTCAGCGAAAGCCTTGGGATCGAGGTTAAGCAAGAGCGGAAGGGCGAGGCCTTGCAGATCGCGGGCGCCTTCCGGCGTCTCCATGGGCGACCCACTCAGGACGCGCGTCGTCCAGCGCTGTTCGCGCAGGCGCGCGGCGAAGGTTGGGGCAAATTCTTCCAGCCGATCGACGTCGTTAGGCTGGCAGACCAGCGCAAAGGTCAGCTCGCGGGTCTGGGCGAAATCGTTGTTATAAATCTTGAGACCCTGCACCGATTGGAACTTGGCCGGGAGCAGGTTAAGCACCTCGGTATCGAGGGTTAGGCGCGTGATGAGAATGTAGAGGCTGCAAGCGGCTAGAAACGCGACGGCGAGCCAGACGAGGCCCCGGCGTTCGGTGACGAGACGGGCGATGAACTTGGAATACGACATCGTTCGCTCAGAAAGCGAGGATGAAACTCTCGGGACCGACGGAATGTCGGATGAGCGACTGGCTTTTGTCGCGCCGAAGAACTTCTCGCAGTGAAACCCAGCCTCGCAGACGGTCGGGAGCATTGTTAGGCGCACCCGACCAGGAACCGCGGGCGAGGGGACCGCTGACCCGGACGAACTGATCGTCCTGGCGCACGGTCAGAAGGACGACTCCGGGGCCCTTGGTAAAAGTGAGTTCGAAGTCACCCTGGCTCGAGGAGCGCACCAGAACTTCGCCGATAAGAGAGGTTTTCGGGCTTCGATATTGCAGCTGTCCGATGCGCGATTTCCAGTCGGGGGCCGGAGCGGCGAATTGATGTTGGGCCGTCTGACAGTTTGTCAGGCAGAAAAGGGCCAAAGCCATCAACCCCATCGTCGTCGTCCTTCGTCCTCGTCCTCGATTCGAGCTAGGGAAGATCGGGGACGAGGAAGAGGGCGACGACGAGCTTTGGCGCATGGTAATTAGGCAGCTGGTTGCAGTGGACGAGCGGCGGAGGTTTCCGGTTTTGGTGCGACCAGCGTGCGACGGGGACAGAGCGGCAGGTAGCGTTGCAGCCAGACGATGAAGTAGAAAACGGTCATACGCCAACGGATCGCGAAATTCCCCGTGATGTTGCCGCCGAGTGCTGCGTTTACGGCCGGCGGAATCTGCAGGACATCCTGTGGATAAAGAAAGACCTCGATGAATTCCTTCGAATACCAGGCGTCCACGAAGCGCAGGTAGCCTTTCATAAGGCGGCGGAGCAGTTTCTCGTAGCGGGCGAAAAGATGCGGTGCGCGCCGGGGACGATCGAGCACGACGTCGAGAATATCCGCGCATTTTTCCCCGGCGAGCAGAGCGAGGAAGACGCCGCTGCTGAAAACAGGGTCGATAAAACCAGCCGCGTCGCCAGCCAGCATCCAGCGATCACCGGTCAATTGAGTCACGCGGTAGGAAAAATCGGCGCTGGCATGGGCCGGGGTCACACGGCGAGCGTGGTCCATCCGGCGGGCGAGGAAGGGTTGCTCGGCGAGGGATTCGGCGAGGAAATCCTCGGGTGACTTTTTGGCCTGCCGGTAGAGGGCGGTATCGCAAACCACTCCGATGCTCGAGCGCTCGTCAGGCAGAGGCACCCACCAGAACCAGCGATCCCGGGCACGGAGCTGACGCGTCAGGCTGGCGTCACGTCCCGATTCCATCACGACGCCGTCGTAGTGGGCAAAGATCGAAATCTTTTGCAGATGCGGATAAGTCTCCTTGAGCTGGAAATGGTTGCCCAAGAGGGAGTGCCGACCGCTGGCGTCGATCACATAACGCGCTACGATTTTCGCGGGCGCAGCCGTTTTGGATTCCAGGTGCAGAGCGACTTGCTCGGGGAAAAATTCGACCCTGCGAACGAGCGTCTGCTCATGGACTTCCGCCCCGTTTTCGGCGGCGTGGTCGAGCAACACCTTATCGAACTCGGCTCGGGGCACCTGATAAGACGAGTCGGTAGGCGCGCCAAAGCCGTCTTTGAAGTAGAACTTCACCCCGGCCTCCGAGCAGGCGCTGGCCATTTCGCCGCCGTATTTTTTTAAAAAGCCGGCCTGCTCAAATTTTTCGTGCAGACCGAGCCGGGTAAAAATCTTCATGCTAATCGGCAAGAGCGATTCTCCGATGTGAAAGCGCGGGAATTTCTCCCGTTCGCAAACGATCACGCGCCGGCCCGCGCGAGCGAGCAGAGTGGCGGCCGTGCTGCCGGCGGGGCCACCGCCAATGATGGCCACATCGTAAATCGGGTCGGACATGTGGCGAGCAAGTTAGCAAACAAGCCGCGGAAGCAAAATGCGCTGAAATAGACCGACAGGCTCAGCGACATCTCAGGTTTCTCCCGCTCGCTCGTTAGGCGTTGACAAGCGCCGAGCCACACCGGATGGGGTGACCACGCGCCCGCTATGAAATTGATCGATCGCTTTATCGGCCGGGAGTTGGTCGTGAACGTCGTCTTCGCGATCGTGATCCTGAGCCTGGTCCTGGTGGTGGGGAATATTTTTCGCAAGCTCCTCCCGTTGCTCGTGAACCACGACGTGCCGCTGGAATTTCTGCTCAGCTTCGTTGCTTATGTGCTGCCCTTTTCCCTCATCTTCACGATTCCGTGGGGTTTGCTCACCGCGATCCTGCTTGTCTTTGGGCGCCTCTCCGCGGATAACGAACTCATCGCGTTGCGCGCCAATGGCGTCAGCGTGACGCGGGCTTGTGTGCCGCTGGCCATTTTCGCGGTCATTTGCACGGCGATCTGTCTTTGGCTGAACGTGAGCGTGGCGCCTGCCGCGCAGGAGAAACTGCGCAGCAGCATATTCGATCTGGCCACGCAGAATCCGATCGCCCTTTTCGGCGGCGACCAGGTGATCGACCAGTTTCCCGGTCGCAAAATCTACGTCGGCAAGAAAGAGGGGAACAAGCTCGAGAACATCCTCGTATTCCAGATGGACGAACACGATTTGCCCGTGCGGGTGACCCATGCGCGCACCGGTATGCTGGAGACCGACCTGCCAAATCGGCGGCTCCTGCTCCATCTCTACGACGCCCGTTACCAGGAGCGTGATGCCAAGGACCCTTACGACCTGCGTAAGGTGCGCGATGGCATCAGTCTCTCGGAGGGCACGCTGCCCATCAGCCTGGAGGAACTTTACGAACGGGAAAAGAAACAACCGAGCCGTTCCGCGCTGTCACTTTCCCAGTTGATGGAGCAGTTGAAATCGGGCGCGCGTCGCGATCGCAGCGCCACGAGGACCGAGATCAATAAACGGTTTTCCTTTCCGTTTTCCTGCATCGCCTTTGCCCTCATCGGTGTGCCGTTGGGCATCACGACGCATCGGCGAGAAACATCCGTCGGCTTCGCGACCGGGCTGGTCGTGGCCGTCTTTTACTTCCTCTTCATCATCATCGCCGACACGATGCGGGCGAATGCCAAGATTCACCCCGAGCTGCTCGTTTGGTTCCCGAACCTGCTTTTTATTGTGATCGGGGCTTACCTCTTCCGCCGCTTGAGCAAGCAATAACCCGGGACCCGTCGAGGGATGCCCGCCGGGGCGTCCGAGTTTCTTAATCGACCAACCACGGACGGGTCGGCGCCTGTTCCTCCAGGCGGTCGCGCTACCGCACCTCGACTTCTTTCAGTTCGTCGCTGATGACGAAGAATTTTTTCAGGGTGGCGCTGCCAAAGTTGGTCGTGAGAGCGACATCGGCGGCATCGCGCCCGACCGCCATCACGACGCGCCCAATCCGGGGCACGTTGTGGCGAGCGTCAAAGGTGTGCCAGCGGTCGCCCAGATAAACCTCGAACCAACCGCTAAAATCCATCGGCAGGACCAGGGGAACGCCAATGTCGCCCATGTAACCGGTGGCGTAGCGGGCCGGGATGTTCATACAACGGCAGAAGGTCAGCGCGAGATGACTGAAATCGCGGCAAACACCCTGGCCGCTCTGGTAGACATCGAAGGCCGATTTCGTGGGATCGGCAAAGTGATAACCGAAGGTGATGTGGTGGTGCACCCAGTTACAGATTGCCGTGACCCGGGCCCAGCCGGGCGGTGTCTGGCCAAAGAGTTGCCAGGCGATGTCGGAGAGCTTGTCCACTTCGCAATAGCGGCTCGGCATGAGGAACGAGAGGGTTTCGTTAGGCAAGTTCTCGATGTTATGCTGGATCGCTTCGGGCGATTGCGGATCGGGCTCCCCGCTGTCTTCGATCATGGTCTCGAGCGAGAGGCGAATCGGCCCCGGCGGAGCCAGAATCCGTGCGCAGCGGTTGCCAAAAAGATCGGTGTAATAGGCGACCGGCATCTCTGGTTCGACCCGCAATTCCTCTGGCTCTCGCAGGTCGGCCTGGCGCGCAGGACGAACGAAGAGCATCAGAACCATGGGAGTGGGACCCCGCAGCTCAAATTCCATGTCGAACCCGATTTTGATTAGCATTTCGTTAGGCCATTTTTGGGTGAGGGGCCAGCCAGGGGAATTGTCTCTCGCCCTCTTTTTGCTCCGGCCCGAAGGGCACTTTAGATGGTCATCCGAAGCGTTGGAAGGTTTTCCAGAACTCCGGCCACGATTTTTTAAAGCCGCAGCCGATGACGATGCCCGGAAAGCCTCAGGCAGCGCGGCCGAATTGGGCGGAAACGCGAAGCTCTTGACCGGCGGTGATCCGGATGTCGCGGAGCTTTACTTCGCCCAGGGGCAAGGCGAGGAGCGAGAACTCGCGTTGATCGAAGCGCTGCAATTGCGGAGCGATGAATCCACAGGCAAGTGTTCCCAGAGTGCCTTCTCCCTCGCAGCGCAGGCCGGAGAGCCTAGCGTTGAAATGCTCATCGATGGTGGCCCGGCCATTGATCTGCACGGAGGCGGTGAGGAAAAGTTTCTTGGCTCGGACCTGCACGACCACATCGAGTTCACGATCGGCGCGTGCGTTTAATTGGATGCTCACGTTCTCCACCACCACGCCCTGCCGGCCGGCCGCAGCCTGCGCTCCCGCGAGGACAAGCGCTTCGAGGTCGGTGACCGAGACGGCGACTTCCACCTCGCCTTCCGCAGCATCCCGCAAAAGCAAGACCACTTGGCCTTCCGCGTTCCGCGCCTGACCGATCTCTACTTCGCGAGCTCGGCAACTCAGGTCGATCGCAGCTCGCTGCACGTGCACGGGGCGGCCGCTGATTTCGAAATTATCCACCCGCAAAGCGGGTTCGATCTTATCGTTAGGCAAAGCCAGCTTGGGCGGCGGCTGAGCGAGGGCGCTGGCGCCGTCCAGTGACAGTCGGATGGCGGTGAGAGCAGGGTAGCTTTTATCTTCCACCGTCACCATGGTCCCCCCGGCGGGTCGGATGACTTGACCGAGGCTTTTTTCCAAAGCTTCGCGCAGAGCTTCGGCATCGGGCGGCAGACTATCGGTTGGAAGTGGAAACATAGGCGTGCGCTGCCTTATCCCGGGGGCGTGGCGTTTTCAAGCCCTCACGAAGACGCGCGCTTCGTTCTGCGACGCGCGGGGAGGCGGGACTTTGCAGGGAAGGTAATCGACCCCGTGCTTCCCAGAGGGAGACATCTACAAGAGGTCATCGGTAGAGCGGAATCTACCCTGGAGATAAACAATTGGGCGCCGGGGATGTCCCCGACGCCCAGACTGTTTTGGAGAGCGAACCTAACTCGAGCGCTCGCTCTTACTGAACTTTGTAGGCCTCGACGAGGGCGACACCTGTGCTTCTGCCGGAGCCGCGTACGATGGCGGTGTAGGAGCCGTCGGTGAGAAAGGCTTCGATGGCTGCTTCGCGATCGTCCGATGGCGCCAAGCCCGTCGCTTCGATCTCGGCTTGCTGGCTATCCTTCCAGTTATCATTGGTGGTGATCAGCGTGCCCGCGCCGTCATAAAGTTCGATAATCGGATCCATGAGCGGATCGGAGACTCCAGCAGCAGCCAGGGAAGGCCCGATGGCCCGGACCACGACGGTCGTTTGTCCCAAGTCGCCTGTCGGCGTTCCGCGAACGATAAAGCCTCCAATCAGAACGTGATCGCCCGTTTCGACAAAGCCGCGGGTGCTGAGATTGAGCAATTGATGAACGGAGGAGGCCTGGGCGATGTATTGCGGTCCAACGAGAGGCGAGGCAACGGTTGTGATGGTCCCATCGGGCGCCACTTTGAGGATTGAGTTTGAGCCGCTATCTGCCACAAGGAGGTTACCCAATCCGTCGACAGCGACGTCGGTGGGAGCATTGAGGCCCGTGGAAACCAGCGTGCTGGTCGTACCGTCCGGCGCCACCTTCACGATGGTATTACTGCCGGTGTCGGCTACTAAAAGGTTTCCGTTGGCGTCGAAAGCGATACCCCCCGGCGAGTTTAGGCCGGCTGAAACGAAGGCGGTCTTTGTCCCGTCCGGCGCGATTTTGACGATGGTATCGGCGCCCGCATTGGAAACGAAAAGGTTGCCGGTTGCGTCAAAGGCCAATCCTTTCGGGCTTTGGAGACCGGTCGCGAAAGTCGTCTGAGTGCCATCAGAGGCAATCTTGATGACGGAATTGGTTCCGGAATCGGCCACGAAAAGGTTGCCGGAAGCGTCCAAGGCGAGGTCTTCGGGGGCATTCAAACCGGTGGCGAACGTGACATTCGTTCCGTCGGGAGCGATTTTGATGATCGTATTCGCGGTGCTATCGGCCAGGTAGAGATTGCCCTCGTGGTCGACCACCGCGCCGGTGGAAGTGCCTGTTACAGGGATTAGCACCTGGGTCCCGTCCAAGCTGACTTGGGTGATACCGAGGGTTCCGGAGACATAAATATCGCCATCCACGGTAGCCGCGGCGGCGCGATGTAGGGTCGCAGTGAACAGAGTCGCTGCGATGAGGACAGGGGTAAGCAGTTTAACGGAAGTGGGTGTCTTCATGATGGTCTTAAAGCAGCCGGACGCATGCCATAGTTCGGTATATTGCGAAAAAAGATTGGCACCATCCGCGGCCGAACCCATGATGCGGGCAACGGCTCCTTGATGGGGCCGGGGGGAGCGCGAATCGCTCCTCGATTGGCAGCAGAATTCAGTTGCGCGCCGGGCGTTCTCCGTTACCTTCGGCGTTCTTTATGGCGAAGACTTCCTGGATTAATCGCAACGAACGCAAGCGAAAAACGGTCGCCAAGTACGCCGAGCTGCGCGCTGAGCTCAAGGCGAAAAAGGATTACATCGGTCTTTCGCAGCTCCCACGCGACGCGAGTCCAACGCGCGTCGTAAATCGTTGCCAGGTCAGCGGCCGTCGCCGCGCCTTCATTCGCCGATTCAAAATTTCCCGCCTGACTTTTCGTGAGCTTGCTTCTGCCGGCCTCATTCCCGGTGTGACGAAATCGAGCTGGTAGCCCGTTGCCCGCTCGGATCTCGGATGCTTGCTCGGCATCCGTTCCATGAATTTTCCACCTCCATTTCTGGCCCTCGCGACGCTCGCTGAGGGCATCACCGACCATTGGGGATCTCCCGAGATCATCCTCGGGAAGCTCGCGGCCATTGCGGCTCTGGTTTTGCTGAATGGTTTCTTCGTCGCAGCGGAGTTTGCTCTGGTCAAAATCCGCCTCAGTCAGTTGGAAGCACTGGCTGACGAGGGAAACGTCCGGGCTAAGCGCGCCCAGGCGGTAGCGGGCGATTTGGACGCTTATCTTTCAGCCTGCCAGCTCGGTATCACGCTGGCCAGTCTCGGCTTGGGTTGGCTGGGAGAGCCGTTCCTCGCGCAAATCTTGCAGCCGGTGTTTGTCCTCTTGGGCATCACTTCGCCGGCCATCATCACCTCCGTGGCGTTCCTCTTCGCTTTTTCGGTCATTACTTTCCTGCACATTGTGCTGGGTGAACAGGCGCCCAAGATTCTCGCCATTCGCAAGGCGTTGCCCACTGCGCTCTTGGTGAGCGGGCCCCTGCGTTTCTTTTATGCGATCTTCAAACCAGCCATCTGGTTTCTTAATGCTTCCTCTAACTGGGTGCTGAAAAATATCCTACGGACGGCTCCGGTGAAGGAGGGCGAGCTGGCTCATAGCGAAGAGGAGTTGCGCCTGATTCTCGACGAGAGCGAAAAATCCGACGAGGTCTCCTCTATCGGTCGCGACATCCTGGTGAATGCCCTCGATATGCGCCGCCGCGTGGTGCGCGATATCATGACACCGCGTGGCGAAGTGGTTTATCTCGATATCGAGCAAAGTTTCGATGACAACGTGCAGAAGGCCCTGGAATCCCGGCATACGCGTTTCCCTCTTTGTCGAGGGCATCTTGATCACACCATCGGCCTCATTCATATCAAGGAACTGGTCCCACTCATGCGCGATCCGGCGCCGGATTTGATGACGATCCGGCGCGAGCTTATCCCGGTTCCGGAAATGATGCCGCTGGAGAAGCTGCTCAACATCTTCCTCGTGAAACACGCCCATCTCGCCATGGTCGTAGACGAATTTGGCGGGACGGTCGGGATGGTCACGATGGAAAACATTCTCGAGGAATTGGTCGGCGATATTCAGGACGAGTTCGACATGGATAAAGCGGAGTTCCGTCGGATCGACGACTCCGAGTTTATGGTGGACGGCGGCCTTGGGCTCTATGAGCTGCGCGATCTGGCCGATATCGAGCTGGAGAATTCCGACGTTAGCACGGTGGGGGGTTACGTGACGCACTTGTTAGGGCATTTGCCCCGGCAGGGTGAGCAGGTGCCGATCGAGGATTACGTGGTGACCGTCTCGCAAACCGATGGACGCCGGATCGGCCAGCTCCACTTTAAAAAAATGGCCGACGACGACGGCCAACGCGAAGACTAAGGCAGAGGGGCGCGCGGCGCGCTAGAAGCGGGTGAAATCAGCGACGACGTTGACCCCACCGGCGGCCGGTTTGCCGTCTTCGTAGGCCGAGGTGAATTGGGCTTTTCGCATCGCCTTATTCAGCAATGCCCCCAGGCCGCTGGCTTTAGGCGTTTCCGAAATATCGGAGGTGCCCGTGACACCCCCCTTTTCGTTGACCTTCACCACGACTTCGGCCTTGCCCCCCACCAGAATACCCTTGGTCAGTGAGGCGATGGTTTTCTCCAGGGGATGCCGCAAGCCGCCGATCAACTGCGGCTGGATGTAATTCGTTAGTTTACCGACGCGCTCGCGATCGTGCGTGGCCAGGGAGACGACGATGACTGGCTCGTTATTCTGATGCAGGAAAAGAACGGTGCCCCCCACATAGACGCGCACTGGGGCGCCATTCACGGTCGCCGGCGTGAAGTGGCCCCAATCGAGCGCAGTTTGGACAGCGCTCTTAAAAATGTCGTTATTGGCCACCAGGGCGTGGGTCGTTTCGACGGCGCCGTTTTCCAGGAGATCGCAATAGAACTGCACGGCCCCGTCGAGCTTGGCCTTCTTGGCTTCCGCCGGGTAGTGCAGGTAATGAGTGATGGAATCCGCTCCCGGCGTCACGAGCGCCGGTGTGACCGGACCGCTGATGGGCGGCGCTGGAGTTTCTTCAGGGACGGCGGGCGTGGCAGCCGACGGCTCGGGCTTCGCGGGCGCAGCCGTTTCCGTTTTCTTTTGGCAAGCGGTGAATCCGCCGGCCAGCGCAAGAATAAGAACGAGAAACGAGCGGCCCAGCCAGCGGGCGGAGATTTTTTCCATGATCAAAACTGGCTGGAAATAACCTCTGCACTCGCCCAACGCAAGTCACGGCGGCGTCGCCGCCAGGGAAAAAAGCGCTACCCAAGCGGGTCAACTCGTCCGACATTTCAGCCTTATGGCATACGAATTACCAAAATTACCCTATCCCAATGATGCGCTGGAACCGCACGTCGATGCGAAGACGATGGAGATTCACCACGACAAACATCATCAGGCCTACGTGACCAACCTGAACAAGGCTGTTGAAGGCAAAGCCGATCTGGAAAACAAGTCGATCGAAGAACTGCTCGGCGACCTCAATTCTGTCCCCGAAGACATCCGCACGGCCGTGCGCAATAACGGCGGCGGCCACGCCAACCACTCGTTTTTCTGGCAAATCATGGGCCCGAACGGCGGGGGCGAACCCACCGGCAAGTTGGCTGACGATATCACATCGACCTTCGGCAGTTTTGACGCTCTTAAGGAGAAGATGGCTGAGGCCGGCGCAAAACGGTTCGGCAGTGGCTGGGCCTGGCTGGTGAAGAGCAAGAGCGGTGGTCTCGAGGTTTGTTCGACGGCCAACCAGGACAGCCCGCTCATGGGCAAAGCGGTGGCCGGTTGCGAAGGCACGCCCGTCCTCGGCGTCGACGTCTGGGAGCACGCTTACTACCTGAATTATCAGAATCGTCGGCCCGACTACCTGAAAGCATGGTGGAACACTGTGAACTGGGACGCAGTCGCCCAGCGCTACGAGAAGTAGTCGGCCTCCTCCGGGCTAAAATTCGCAAAGGCGCGTCGTTAGGAACGGCGCGCCTTTCTGCTAAAGCCGCTGTTTTCGTCCTGATGAAAATCGCCTCCGCCGCACTCCTTTTCATTTTAATGGCGACGGTCACGCTTCGCGCCCAGGACCTGATTCCCGGCGTCGATTTGCTTTATCCCGAGCTGTCGCATCCCCAGGAGGATGCGGAAAAGGCGATCGAGCAAGGCGATTTTCGTTTCGTCACCATCGATCGCTCCGGCGAGGAAGCACCTGGGGTGGAACGTTACCCGCGCTTGCAAAAGAAATACGGCACCCAATTCGTGAGGCAGCCTCTGCGCACCATCGAAACTCCCTCGCAGAAGTTCAGCTTCCGCATCCGCGCCCGCGCCTACGCGGAACAATACAACCGCCTCCTGCTGCGGCATCTCCAGAGAGAAAAACCGTAAGCAGGTCGCTCGAGTGTCGGAGCTTCCCGGCGGAGATGGAGCACCGATCCGTCCTCACCGGCGAAAGGCTCGCAGCGCCACCTTAATTTCTCTACCGTGCCGGTGGACGGCGCCCGAGCTCATCGACCTTGCCCTAACAACGCCATCCGCTAACCTCCGCTATGCGCACGCTCGCTCACCTTTTCGAGAAAAATCAGGCCTGGGCCGATCGCATTCGGCAACAAGATCCGGATTTCTTTCCCAAGCTGGCCCGCCAGCAATCGCCGGAATATCTCTGGATCGGTTGCGCCGACAGTCGTGTGCCAGCTAACGAGATCGTCGATCTTCTTCCCGGCGAGATCTTCGTTCATCGCAACATCGCCAACCTTGTCATCCACACCGACCTGAATTGCCTTTCGGTCATCCAATTCGCGGTCGACGTCTTGAAAGTGAAACACATCATCGTTTGCGGGCATTACGGCTGCGGCGGCGTGCAAGCCGCGCTCCAGCGTCAGCGCGTCGGCCTTTGCGACAACTGGCTGCGCCACATCCAGGACGTGCAGCAGAAGCATGCAGCGCAGCTGGCTACCTTTGCCAGTGAGAGCGAACCACTTCGCCGCCTCTGCGAACTGAATGTGATCGAGCAGGTCGCCAATGTTTGCCAGACCACCGTGGTCCTTGATGCTTGGGAACGCGGGCAGGAGCTGTCAGTCCATGGTTGGATTTACGGTTTGAAAGACGGCCGCCTGCGCGACCTCGCGGTGACCATCGCCAACCCGCAAGAGACTTCACCCGCCTACGAGGCAGCCATCGGCGTAGCGACGAAGCAGGATCGCTAACCTTCGTCAGGGAAGATAATACGCTTCCACCAAGCCAACCCCAGTGGAGTCGTTCTGGCCGCGCACGATCGCGGTATAGCTGGAAGGGTAGAGCGTAGTCAGAATCGCACTCTCCTTATCGTTCGCAGGGGCGAGCCCCGTCGCGAGAATGGCGTCCTTGTTTGCGGCCTGCCAGTTATCGTTGGTGACGATGATGTCGCCATCGCTGTTGTAGAGTTCCAGAACCGGATCGGCCAAAGCGCTGGTGACTCCAAAATCACCGAGGGATGGCCCGATCGCTCGCAGCAGGACACGGGAAGGATCAGAGCCGGTCACGATGATTCCGCCGATCATGACACTATCTCCAGTCTCCACTCGGCCGCGCGTGGAGATGTTGACCATCTTAATGGTGTCGCTAGCGGACACATCGTAGACTTCTACCAATCCAACTCCGGTCCCATCGTTCAATCCCCGCATCACTGCTGTATAACTTCCGGGCGTTAGATTGGTCAGAATAGAGGATTCATGGTCATTGCTTGGCTGGAGGCTCGTCGCCTCGATCGCGGTTTGCTGGCTCATTCCGTTCTGATCCAGCTTCCAGTTATCGTTGGTCGCGATGATACTCGAACCATTGTGTAGCTCTAGGAGGGGATCTGCCAGGGCACCGGCCACTCCGAAAGCGGTCAGAGAAGGTCCAATCCCGCGGATCAGCACTTGTTTCGTCGAGCCGGCAGGACCGGAGATGATAAAGCCGCCGATCAAGACGTCGTCGCCCGTTCGAACTCCAAGACGGGTTGAGATGTTAGCGAGTCGATCGGGAAGCCCTGGAGTGCTGCTTTGCAGAAACCGGATAGTTCCATCCCGGCTATCGTTTACGACGATTTCTCTTGTAGCGGTATTGAAACAAATGGGACCTGGAGCGGGACCCACATCAATCTGGCCAACATAGGCATAGTCCTTGTTCCCGTCGAAAACCGCAATAATGCCAGGAGCATCCGCGAAGCCGGTGACGCCACTCGCATAGACGGTGTGGGTAAGGTCATCGACAGAAACAGACGTGAAGGATCCGTCCGGAAACGGATTAGGAATGGTCGTTTCTAACTGGGAAGTGGCTCCATCGATGACTGAAATCTGATTATTCGCACTATCAACGGCGAAAATGCGATTCGTCCTCAAATCCGCCGCTAGGCTTCCTGGGCTGAAGCCGCCCGGGATGCTATTTAGGACGGTATCCGTTGATGGAGCGACGACGCTGAGCGGGGCATTGGCAAAATACAGCTGACCGGTAGAAAAATACAATAGGCCCGTAATCGGATTCGCTAGATTGTCCGCCGCATTTGTAACGTTTAGAAGCGTATCGATTAACGAATAATTATCCAGACTGAACGCTTTGACGAGGTGGTCGGGCCGATCTGAGCCGCTGGGCACATAAATCCGGCGGCGGGTATCATCCACGGATATATAGGGGAAAATAGTGAAATCATCGTCATCTACGGAGATGGAACCGATCGCCTTTATGGTGGCACCATCATAAATATCGATAAACGATCCGCTATTGGAGACGTAACGGGATACGAAAATTTTGTTCGTTGCGAGGCTCACGCCAATATCGGCAGCGGGCCCGTTATAATCATTAACATCGCCGGGCTGGGTGGCGATATGGGCGACGATTTCATGGCTTTCTCCGTCTAAAGCAGTCAACTCCCTGGCCGCGTCATCCGATCTATAAAGACGATTTGTCCTCGGGTTAACGGCCAGCCTTGCTGAGCTATATCCTACCGTAATAGTTTCCACCTGCCCGTCCGTTGGATGGAAGACCGCGACCTTATTGTTCCACTCGCCGGCCGGGTCGAAAAAGCTAGCTACCATGTATAATCGAGCAGTAGCGGCGCTCCCATCGAGCGCCAAGCTGGTGCCTCCTACCTGGTGAGTTCCTTGAGCAGAGAGATCGCTGGTGGCGTAGGCACCAATCTGGCCAGGTGGATAGAATGGCGAAAACGGCTGGGTGAGATAAACGATGCCAGCGACGCTGTCGACGGTAATACTTCTAGTGAGGCCTGGCGTGATCGTGACCGAATTTATGATAGCGCCGGAAGAGCCGTCCAGCGCATACAGCACTGCGTCACCGGTCGTCAAATTTTGACTGGCGGCGACGAAAATGCGATTCGTTAAGGGGTCGAAAACCGCGGCTCTCGGGTAGAGAGGGAACGATATTGTGGTGTAGGTATCGTTAGTGCTGTCGATGACAGCACACGAACCATAGGTTAATGCAAAGACTTTGTTAGCAATGGGGTTGGTGACCATGACCTTGTCCGACAGGCCAAGGCTGGGTTGTAAAGTCGCGAGAACCTTATGTTTGGGACCATCAATAACGACGATTCTGCTAGAGGAGTCGACGACGTAAACTTTATGATTCACGGGGTTGGCTGTGATAATATAGTTTCCTGGCGACAGCCCGCTTTCCGGCAAAAGAATGTCGGTCAATTCAGTTGTCTCATTCGTGTTAGAAACGCCGTCGATTACTCGAATGACATACGCATTGTCATCTCCGCTGCCGAGGATGTAGAGTTTGTTGCCGAGCGGGGCCACAGACTCATCAATGGTTGCGGCGAACGATCGAAATGCCACCTTGCTACCAGACTTTTCGTAGTAACCAAGATCGACTCCTGCAATTGCGCTGTTTGTTGTTGTGTCGATGACTTTTATGGCGTGACTAGCGATCAGAGGGAGGGGCACGTTGGTACCTGAGCCCGGAACGTAGAGCCGGTGAGTCGTGTGATTAACTAGTACCTGATATGGGCCATAACAGTCAGGCCCCTCGGAAAGATCCACGGTGGCTACCAGGGAGACACCCGGAGCGGCCGCAGCGGAGCTACGTGTCACCGCCGGGGACAAGAGGTAGGCGCAGAAGAGAGCTGCTGCCCATCGGGCGGCGGGTAGTTTCATAGGGTGGTAGCGCGTCGGCCACTCGGAACGAAGGCGATCTGACATCAAATGCGAGAAAATGGCAACGTTTTTCTGGGCGGTACCGGAAATAGAGATCCGGTCCGTCTCAATACATCTTCTGGTTAAGGCGACGGACCCTCGATTGACCGCTCCTCGCCGCGCCCGCATAGTGGCGCCTCCATGTCGATCGAGCTGACCCGCAATTTCTGCATCATCGCGCACATCGATCACGGCAAGACCACCTTGTCGGATCGTTTGCTCGAGCGCACGGGCACGATCCAGGATCGCGAGCGGCAGGATCAATTGCTCGATTCGATGGATCTCGAGCGGGAGCGCGGAATCACGATTAAGGCGCACCCCGTTGCGATGCGTTACACGGCAAAAAATGGGAAGACTTATCGGCTCAACCTCTCCGATACGCCGGGGCACGTCGATTTCGCCTACGAAGTCTCGCGCTCGCTCGCCGCTTGCGAAGGCGCGCTCTTGATCGTCGATGCGGCCCAAGGCGTGGAAGCCCAGACGGTGGCGAATGTGCACCTCGCTCACCAGCAAAACCTCACCATCGTGCCGGTGATCAACAAGATCGATTTGCCTAACGCCGACATCCCGTCGGTCCATCGTCAGATCGAGGAAATCCTGCAAATTCCAGCGGAAGAAGCGATCGATTGCAGCGCCAAGATGGGCCTTGGCATCGAAGAGATCCTCGAAGCGGTTGTCGACCGTATTCCGCCACCGAAGCAGCCCAAGGATGAGATCCTGCGCGCGCTCGTTTTTGACTCCGTTTTCGATGTTTACCGCGGCGTGGTCGCCTACGTCCGGGTGATGTCGGGCAGCATGGTGCCTAACCAAATGGTGCGCATGATGAACAATGATTCGCGCTACGAGATCAAGGAGGTTGGAGTCTTCACCCCCAAGATGTTTCCGCAGGAGAGACTGAGCGCGGGCGACGTTGGCTACTTCATCGCCAATATCAAGAGCACCGCCGACATCAAGATCGGCGACACCATCACCGACCAGCGCAACCCCGCCAAGGAACCACTCCCGGGGTTCCAGGAAATCCATCCGATGGTCTTCAGCGGGATCTACCCGATTAACACCGCCGATTTCGAGCATCTCAAGGGCGCCATTGCCAAGCTGCGTCTGAACGATTCCGCCTTCATCTTCCAACCGGAAAGTTCCGTGGCGCTCGGCTTTGGATTCCGCTGCGGTTTCCTCGGGCTGCTCCACATGGAGATCATTCAAGAAAGGCTCCGGCGCGAATACGACATGGATATCATCGCGACCTCGCCGAGCGTGGTTTACGAGATTCTCACGACCCGCGGCGAGACCGTCCTGGTCGATAACCCCGCGCATTTGCCCGACCCGAGCATCATCGAGGAAGTGCGGGAGCCGATCGTGAAAGCCTACGTTCTGTGCCCTAACGAGAACATCGGCGACATCCTGCAGTTGATCATGGAAAAGCGCGGCACGATGGACCACACCGAGACGCTCGATACGCGTCGCGTCATGCTCCATTGCGAGCTACCGCTGAACGAAATTCTGGTCGATTTTAACGACAAGATTAAGTCGATCACCCGCGGCTATGGCTCGATGGATTACGAGCACGCGGGCTACCGCGCGGACAAATTAGTCAAGCTCGACATCCTCGTAAACGGCGAACCGGTCGATGCCTTTTCCATGATTGTGCATCGCGACCGGGCCGAAGCTCGCGGCCGCCAGCTGGCTGCAAAACTAAAGGAAGTGATTCCCAGCCAGCTTTATCAGGTGGCGATCCAGGCCGCTATCGGCGGCAAGATCGTCGCGCGGGAAAGCGTGAGCGCCTTGCGCAAGGATGTGACCGCAAAATGCTACGGCGGCGACATCTCGCGCAAGCGCAAGCTGCTGGAAAAGCAGAAAGAAGGCAAAAAGCGGATGAAGAGCATCGGCAAGATCAACATCCCGCAGGACGCCTTCATTAAAGTTCTGAAGGCGCAGTAATGTGGATGCCTTCCTCTGGGAGGCGCGGGTGTGAGCGTGTCAGCCGGACGGTCATCCTCGTCACATGAGAGCGCGGGTTTTTTGCTCGTGGTCACTCACGCCCGCGCGTCGCAGAGCGAAGCGTCTGTAGTCTTTCGCGCCTACATAAACCTCCTTTGCAAACCGGATTCCTCGGGTAGCGTTTCGCCCCATGTTCGAGCCTCGCTATGTCAAGCACAGCCAGCTTCTCATTCGCCACGCGGAGAAGCTGATCCGCTACCGGCGGGATCGTCTGAGCCAAACCGCCATCGACGAATTGCGGACGCAGATTGGAAAGGTGCGCGCGGCCGTGAAGGCCCGCGACAATCAAGGCACGCACGAGGAATCGGAGCGGCTCGATGCCTTCCTCACCACCCACACCCCGCCGCCTCGGGACGCCGTTTGGCGCGAGAATGTCGAAGTTATCCTGGTCGCCATCGTCGTGGCCATCGGCATACGCTCGTATTTTATTCAGCCCTTCAAGATTCCGACCGGCTCGATGCAGCCCACCTTGAATGGCATTATCGGTCATCCTTTAACGGCGCCGGCTCCGAACATTTTCAAAAAAGTCATCGACTTCGTTGTCCTGGGTCGCAACTACATCGATGTCGTCTCCGGGGCGGAGAATACCGTGATCGATATCGTGCCGCGCAAGTTCCTCTTTTTCTTCACTCTCTCGGAAATTACCTGTGACCAGGAATCCTTCACCGTCTACGCGCCGCCCGAGATCCTGCGACAGGATTTCCAAGTCTTCCCGGGCAACGTCTACCGGCACGGCGAAGTGATCGCGCGCGGGGCCGTCGACACGGGCGACCAGGTCTTCGTCGATAAATTTAGTTATAACTTCGTTCACCCGAGTCGCGGAGACGTATTCGTCTTTCGCACCGACCATATTCTCGGGATTCGCGCAGACCCAGTGACGGGCGCTCCCTACTACATTAAGCGAATGACCGGGACACCGGGGGACGAACTGCGCATTGAATCGCCGCGTCTCTACGTCAATGGCCAGCCGGCTAAACGTTTTGGCATCGCACGGGTTATGTCCGCCCAAGAGCCCTACAAAGGCTACTCCCAGGGTCCCCGGGAAGGCCAGATGTCCAATCCGGCGAAGACTTACGTCGTGCCTGAGCATAGTTACTTCGCCATGGGCGACAATAGCTACAACAGTTACGATAGCCGTTATTGGGGTCCGGTCCCGGAAGAGAACCTGGTTGGGCGCGGGCTTTTCGTTTACTGGCCTTTCAATCGACATTGGGGATTTATTCGTTAGGTCGGTGATGGAGTGGTGAAGTAGTGAAGTGAGAGTGAGTTTCATTAGTCCACTACTCCAATACTCGATCACTCCCTTACTGCTCCCGTTGGTCGGGATGCTGGCCGGCTACGCGCTGGTCATGCTGACCAATCCCGTGCGAATCGCCTTGCGCGATGGCTTGCGCGCGACCCTGCGTTTCCAGAGGCTTTGGCTGATTTTTGCTGTGCTGGCGCTAGCCTACTCTGTTTTCCAGTTTGTTATTTTCACTCCGCTGCAGTCGGTGGCCGATCTGCGATCGGAACAATTTTTCTTCTGGAGATCGTGGCATTGGCCGCTCTTTTCCGAGGTGTGGCGGGAGAGCCTGCTGCATATGGTAGAGTCGGTCGCGGGCCTCTTCGACGCTGCGGCGACGACTTACCCGCTCTCGGTCGTGGCGGCTTTTTTGCTTCTGGTGAATTGGCGCGGCTTGCACGGCAGCCTTCTGCGAGCGGTGCGCAAACAGTTTGGGTGGGCGGGCTGGCTTATCTATCTGGGGATCCTGCTGAGTGCGCTGGCTTCCTTGCTTAAGCCTTTAATCTACGGACCGCTCCCGGGTCGCTTGCATCTTTTATCGCCCGCCCATCTCCTGCAGGCTTCTGCCGCGGTCGATACTGTTGCCTTTGTCTTTGAGTATCTTTGCGCGGTCTATCTCCAGGTCTATCTCATCACGGTCGCGCTGGCCTGGATCAAAGGATTGCAGTTTCGCGAGACCGAGCTGCTCCGATTTGCCATGCGTAGGTTCAGTTTTGTCCTGAAATGGCTGGGGATCGCGGTGTTGGCCAGCACGCTGCTGCTCCGCCTGCCGTTGCTGATCGCCTATTTTCGAGATCTGCCCGGTGTCCTTGATTATTTGCCGTTTGGGCGTTGCGCGATGGCGGCGCTTTTTATCATCTTGGCCGCAATGCAGATTTCGCTCGTCTTGCACAACGAAAGCCTGCGTGAAGCTTTCCGGGCGCACTGGCAGTTTGTGGGCCGACATGGTTATCGGTTACGCTGGTTTCTCTTGATTTGCGCGCTGCATTACTGGTTTCTCTCCCTGGCGGATGCGGTCATACGGGCGGCGGCCACCGAGCGCCTGCTCGCCTTGGTGGTTTGGAAAATTTTCTTCGTTCTGGCGCGAGCTTTTGTGACCGGCTGGCTTCTGGCCAGTTGGGTGTCGCTTTTTCGTCAATGCGAAATTGGTCGCGTGAATCGCGAGACTTGGATCCGCTATTAGTGAAATGAACGATTCCTCAAGTGCTCAGGAGATTACGCGGGCCAGTCAATCGAACCTGGCTTTTGCTTTTATTTCGTTAGACGCCGAGAGGCGACGCGATATCACGGTCTTCTATGCTTTTTGCCGTCTGATCGACGACATCGCGGATTCGACCACGCTGTCGACGGAGGAGAAAGCGCGCCAATTAACCGTCTGGCGCGCCGCGCTCCGGGCGTGCGTCCCAACCGAATCCTCCATCGCGGCAGGCGTGCGTGGGTTAATCGGCAAATACCCCATCACTCCGGTCATGCTGGAAGAAATCATCGATGGCGTGGAAATGGATCTCACCATTTCTCGTTACGAGACCTTTGTGGCGCTCACCACCTATTGCTACCGCGTGGCCAGCGCGGTGGGGCTCGTAAGCATCGAAATCTTCGGCTATCGCAACCCGCGCTGCCGCGAGTATGCGATCCAGCTCGGGCTCGCCCTGCAGGTCACCAATATCCTGCGCGACGTCGCCAAGGATTTGGCGAATGGTCGCATCTACCTGCCTGCGGAAGACATGGCGCGTTTCGGGTATTCCGCGGCGGATCTCGAGGCGCGCGTCTACAACGACCGGTTCGTTAGGCTGATGCAATCCGAGGCGGACCGGGCGCACGCTTATTTCGACCGGGCCGCGGCCGTCCTGCCGCGCGAGGATCGCCGTTCCATGGTTAGCGCGCAGATCATGGCTTCGATTTATCACGCTTTGCTCTTCCAAATGGAGAAGGATCAGTTTCGGGTTTTCAGCCGGGATTACGGCCTCGGGAAGCTGGCGAAAATGTGGCACGTGGGCCGAAAGTTGCTGCAGCTCATCTGAATAGGGCCGGACAACATCCGTCTCTAGTTCACACTTCGAATCCTAAAGCATTATGAAAAAGTATCTTATCCCTGCGGTCTCGGCCGCAATCCTTCTGCCGCTGGTTTTTTCCTCGTGCGAAACGCCGGTCGGCCAAGGGGCCGGATTTGGCGCGGCCACCGGCGCGATCATTGGCGGCGCGGCGACGGGCCGAGCGCGCGGTGCGGCCTTGGGAGCCGGCGCGGGCGCATTGGCGGGAGCGCTCATCGGTGCGGCCATCGCGGATGATCAGGCGCGCTACTATCATGCCCCGCCGGGAGGCTACCCCTACGCTCGTCGGACGGGCACGCCAGGTTACGTCTACAGTCCCTACGGCAATCATAACGTCATCGACGTGCGGGGTGTGCCGCCAGGTGCGCTGGTGCGCGATCCTTCGACGGGCGGAATCTTTCGCAAGCCTTAACGGAAACGTCTGAGGAAATTCTAAAATCTGGTTGATCTCGCGCGAGCGGGGTCAACCCGTTTTTCTTTGTAGCTCGTCAACCAGCCGTCGGGTCGCGTCATCCATCCGCACCAGCTCGGGCCAGCCGCGGTGGTGGCCTTCGCCGGGTAATTTGCGGGTCGCGTCCAAGCCCATGTGCGAACCGACGTTCTGCACGCTCGGGGCGTGATCGAGGGAATCACTTGGGTTGGTAATGATGGTGCTGTCCCGCTTCGGATCGGTGTTGGCGCACATGCGGAAAAGCACCTCGCTTGTGTTGTGCACGTCGCAGTCTTCGTCCACGACGACGATGTATTTGCTGAACATCATTTGCCCCATGCCCCAAAGGCCGTGCATCACCTTGAAGGCTTGGTAGGCGTACTGCTTGCGGATACTGACGAAGACCAGGTTGTGGAAAACGCCCTCTGCCGGCAGGGCCATGTCGACCATCTCGGGGAAGTTCATTTTGAAGACGGGCAGGAAAACCTGCACGCTGGCGGAGCCGAGGTAGAAATCTTCCATGGGCGGGATTCCCACGATCGTGGCCGGATAGACGGCGTCACGCCGATGAGTGATCGCGGTGAGATGAAAGACCGGATAATCCTCGACCGCCGTATAGAAACCGGTGTGATCGCCGAATGGCCCTTCCGCGCGCATTTCACCCGGCTGCACGTAACCTTCCAAAACGAAGTCGACATCGGCCGGCACCTCGAGATCATTCGTTAGGCACTTGACCAGTTCGACCGACTTTTTGCGGACGAAGCCTGCGAAAAGAATCTCGTCCAGGCCGTCGGGGAGGGGAGCGGTGGCGGCGAAAGTGTAGGCCGGGTCGCCGCCCAGCGTGACTGCCGCCGGCATGCGCTCGTTGCGTTCGTAGTAGAGCTTGTCGTGACGCGCACCGACCTTGTGCACCTGCCAATGCATGCCAGTGGTGGTATCGTCGTAGACCTGCATCCGATACATCCCAAGGTTGCGCGCGCCGGTTTCCGGATCGCGTGTGTGCACGTTAGGCAAGGTGATAAAACGGCCGCCATCTTTAGGCCAGCACTTCAGGATGGGAAGATCGTTGAGGGAAAGCTGAGACTTGAGAGTTGAATTTTGCGAGCCCTCGAAGCGATGGACGACCTCCTGGCAGGCGGCGCTCTTGACCCGCTTCGGTCGGGCGTGGAGGAGATTCATGCCCTGTTTCAGGAGCGTCCAACCTTCGCGCAGATCGGTCGGCGGCTTCGCCTTGAGGATGAGCGAAATTTCCTGCGCGAGATCGGCAATGCTTTCCACCTTTAGCGCCAGCGCCATGCGCCTGCGCGAGCCCATCGTATTGATGGCGAGGGGAAACTGCGATGGTTTGCCTGTGATGAGCGGTTGTTCGAAGAGCAGCGCTTTCCCGCCGCCGGGAGATTTCATTTCGCGGTCGGCCCATTCCGTGATGGCCAGGTCTGTCTCAACCGGTGTGCTGATGCGCTGCAGTTCACCCCCCTTTTCGAGTGCGGTGACGAAATCGGAGAATGAAGCGTAAGCCATGGGGTCCCGAAACTTCTTTACCCTGCATTCCCCGCCCATGCCAGCGCTACGAAGCGGTCCTGGCCAGAGTTTTGGCGCGAAGGCTGCTGGACGCTGGAGAGAAACGAATGAAGTTGCAGGGCCCCGCGCATCTCATGTCCAGGCCGAAACCTACTCCGACTGTCCGCGATGCCGAGGAACGATTCCGAATCATGGTCGAGAGCGTGCGCGATTACGCGATTTTCATGCTCGATCCCAGCGGGGTCGTCACCACGTGGAACCGCGGGGCCGAACGGTTGAAACAATATCATGCCGACGAAATCATTGGCCGGCATTTCTCAGAGTTCTACCCGCCGGAAGACGTGGCGGCGGGCAAGCCGGAACGAGAGCTCGAGATTGCGCTGGCCGAGGGCCGCGTGGAAGACGAAGGCTGGCGGGTGCGCAAGGATGGCTCCCGCTTTTGGGCGCTGGTCGTGATCACCGCCCTCTACGATGACCGCGGGAACCTGGCCGGCTTTGGAAAAGTGACCCGGGACCTGACGGAGCGGCGCGCGACGGAGGAACAACTGAAGGCGAGCGAGGAACAATTCCGCCTCCTCGTCGATCGGGTGGAGGAATATGCAATCTATCTCTTGGATCCAACCGGGCTGGTGATGTCATGGAACACCGGCGCCGAAAAGATTAAGCAATACAGAGCGGAGGAGATCATCGGGAAACATTTCTCCTGCTTTTACACTACGGAAGATGTGGCGGCGGGCAGGCCGCAGCAAAATCTCGAGATCGCGGTCCGCAAAGGGCATATCCGCGACCAAGGCCTGCGCGTGCGGAAAGACGGCACCACCTTTTATGCCGACGTCGTGATCACGGCTCTGCTTAACGAGCAGGGGAAATTACGCGGGTTTTCCAAAGTGACCCGGGATCTCTCCGATCAGATGCGCGTCCGCGAGATGGAAGCGGAACGGCTCGCGGCCGTGAAAGCCAACGAAGCCAAGGATGAATTCCTCGCCCGGCTGAGCCACGAACTGCGCACTCCGCTCACTCCCGCGCTCGCCGCAGCCAGTTACATGGCCGAGAACATGTCCGAGCTGCCGGAGAAATTCAGCGAAGACATCCATCTCATCCGGCGCAACATCCAGCTCGAGGCGCGCCTGATCGACGATCTCCTCGACCTCACCCGCATCAGTACGGGTAAGATCGATCTGCACCAGCAGCGGGTCGATGGCCACGCTCTGGCGCGCGATGCCCTCCAAATCGCCCGCTCTGATATTCATCGCAAAGGACTTCGTGTCACCACCGATTGGGCGGCCAAGGTTCCTTACATCTGGGCTGACCCCGTGCGCATCGAGCAGGTCTTTTGGAACCTGCTCAACAATGCGGTCAAGTTCACGGGAGCGGGCGGCGAGGTCCGCATGCAGACCTGGAACGAGAACGGAAATTTTGTCCTCGCCATCACTGACACTGGTATCGGAATCGCGGTGGACAAGCAGGCCTCGCTCTTCGACGCCTTCGAACAGGGCGAGAGGGGAATTTCACGGCAGTTTGGCGGTCTCGGCCTCGGTCTTGCGATTTGCAAAAGCTTGTTCGCACTCCATGAAGGCACGATTGAAGTCAGCAGTCGCGGCCGGAGTTTTGGCACGACAGCCAAGGTGAGTTTCAAGTCTTGCGACGGCGGGGAAGTCAAGGTGGCGACGGGGCCGGTTGCGCCCGAACGAACCACGCCATTGCGCATCCTGGTGGTGGAAGATCACGAGGATACCCGGCGCGTTCTTTCCCGAATACTAAAACGATCAGGCTGCGAGATTTCGGAAGCCGGCGCGGTGTCGGAGGCGCTGGAGATTGTGCGGGCCCGGCCGCTCGATGCCATTCTCAGCGACATCGGCCTGCCCGACGGGACGGGCTATGAGGTCATCGCGGAAGCGCAGCGTCTGCAGCCGGTGCGCGGCGTGGCCTTGACCGGCTATGGCATGTCGGAAGACATCCGGCGGAGCGAAGAGGCAGGTTTCGAATTTCATCTCACCAAGCCGATCGATGCGGCCGAGCTTCGGACCGTCCTGAGCAAGCTGCAGGCCTGAGTGTCGCTTTGTTCGGGCAGGTTTCGTCCGGTTGACGGTGAGATGGAGACTATTGCGGGAGGATCGCGCACGCCTCGAGTTTAGAAGGTTGACGCAAACTCCGCGCCCCAAGCTCGTTAGTGACGAATGCATCCAGGCCGCAATCCGAGGCGTATCAACTAACTGTTTACGTTTGCTTCGTAATTCGATAGCATCGTAATCTCATAACAACCCAAGTAAACGTAAGGAAATTCATGAATCTAGAAAAGACGTCAGAAATATTGGACCAGGTGACACAGGCCAAACGGTCGCGCCGCCAGGTATTGAAAAGCCTCGGAGCTGGCGCGGTCGGCTTGGCCGGCCTCGGCATGCTTGGTAAAGCCCGTGCGGCCACCCAGGGTGGTGGCGGTAGTGGCGGCGTGAGCGACGCCGATGTTCTGCAGTTCGCCCTGAACCTCGAGTATCTCGAGGCGGAGTATTACCTCTACGCCACAACGGGCCGCGGTTTGGACGCCGAGGATATCACCGGCACCGGCACCCTCGGGATGACGACGATCAAGTCTAATCCCAAGGTTACATTCACGGATCCGATTGACCAGCAGTATGCAGAGGAGATTGCGACCGACGAAAAGGACCACGTGCAATATCTGCGCGCCGCGCTCGAATCGCTCGGTGTCACTCCTGTGGCCCGGCCACCGCTCGACTTGCTGAATAGCTTCAACACTCTCGCGCAAGCCGCTGGTATCGGTCAATCGTTTGATCCTTTCTCCAGTCAGATCAACTTCCAGCTGGGTGCCTTCATTTTTGAAGATGTCGGCGTGACTGCCTATCGCGGCGGAGCGCGCTTGCTAAGCAACATTGACCTGATCTTCGCGGCGGCTGGCGTCCTCGGGACCGAAGCCTATCATGCCGGGGAAATTCGGACTATCCTAATTGGAACCGAGGATCCCACCGTTTACGATATTGCACAGAAGATCTCAGATCTGCGCGATGCGCTGGATGGCCGGACACCCAAGGATGGCGGCCTCCTCAAGAACGGCAAAGCCAATGCCGTTTTGACAGATCGCAATGGCTTGGTCTATGCCCGCAGCACGCGGCAGGTCTTGAACATCGTCTACGGCGCGGTCAACGTGCACGAGGGGTTGTTCTTCCCGCAAGGAATGAACGGGGCCATCAGCTAAGGCTCGTCCATCTAGAAGGTTATCCAAAAGGGGCGAGGAACAGCGGGTTCCTCGCCCTTCTTCTTTGCTCAGAGGCTGTTTACACGGTGAGAGCTACTATGCTCCCGGGTGCGAAACCCAGCCGCGACTGATGTAATCGGCCAGGGTCAGGCAGAGCATAAAAACGAGCCAGAGCAGACCGGCAATGGCGGCCAGATGAAGAAGTCGACTGCTGCCTTTGATGTGCATGAAGAAGAGCACGATCAGCATCGTCTTGGCGAAGGAGATGCCAAGCGCGATGATCAGATTGAACACGCCGAAGTTCACATAACCAAGGCCCCAGGTCAGAGCGAGCAGGCCCATTAACCAGACGCAGTTGGTCCAATAGAGTTTTGGTGAGTGGGTCATGATGAAAAATAACGAATGACCAACAACAAAAGACGAAACTGCGAGGGAGGCGGGATATTACGGGCTCCTCGGATGTCGCCCCATTCTTCGATCTTCAGCAGAGAGCCTACCTCGCCCTCTGTCATGCGGTTATTCCTTCGTCGTTCGACGCTCTAAATCCGTCATTCATCCCCGGTGTCCTGCCAAGTAAAGGAGGGGAAAGAGGAACACCCAGACGATATCGACGAAGTGCCAATAAAGCCCGGCGACTTCCACCGGCATGTAATTTCCATTTTCGAAATGGCGGCGCTGGGCCAGGACCGCAAGCACCAGCATCACCGCAATCCCCACCGTGACGTGAATGGCATGCAGCCCCGTCATGGCAAAGTAGAGCCAAAAAAAGATTTCGGCCGCCTGTGGACGAGCTTCGTTCCAGACAAAGTGCGCGCCGGGCACGAGATGCTCGGTAAAGTCTTTATGATACTCGACTCCTTTCACGCCGAGGAAAACGAGACCGAGCAGCGCAGTGCCGAGCAGGAGCCAAAGTAGCTGTCGGCGCCGGCCCAATTGAGCGGCACGCACCGCCAACGCCATCAGCGTGCTGCTCAAAAGCAGGATCGCGGTATTCGCGCCGCCCAATATGATCTCGGTGTGGCGGCTCGCCGCCGCAAAAGCGTCCGGAGAAAGATAGCGGTGGACCGTGTAGGCGAGAAAGAGGCCGCCAAAGAAAAGAACCTCGGTCGCGAGGAAAATCCACATGCCGAGCTGTGCGGCATCGCGCTGCTGGGTGATGTCATCGAATTGCTCGGCGAGTATGGGATTAGCCGTGGCTTCGTTCATGCCTGCAAGATGTTCGTCTTTGCCCTCAAAGTTGGACTTTGTTTAAGCATGGCTCCAGTTCAGGGGATCATCAAAATCTCCGGGCGAAAGCCCGAGCGTGTCGCCCTCAACCGCCACGCCCAAGCCGAGCACGGTGCGATTGGCGTAGGCGAAATAGCTCGCCACCTGATTCGTCTCCAAAATCTCGCCATCCGTCAGACCAACGTCGCGCAGCCTCTCCAGGTCGGATCCCTTCAGGTCGGCGGGAGCCTCCGTGAGCCTCTGCGCATAAGTAAGGAGCGCCGTCTCGCGTTCCGAGAAAGCATCGGTGAGCGAGCCCGCTTCCAAAGCCCGGCGCAGGGCCGTGGCGCGAGCCTTGTCCTGGAGAAGGCGTTGCAGACCTGCGTAATGATGTTCCACGCAATAGCTGCAACCGTTGAGCAGACTGACGTGGATACCAATGACCTCGAGGAACCATTGAGGCAGGCTGTTGCCCGAGTGGTGTAAGACATTTTTGTAAAGCGCCATATGACCTTCGAGCGTGTGAGGTCGAAGGCTGTGCGCCATCAGGATCTCATCGACCGTGCCGTCCGGGGCCTTCACTCGTTCATACAGAGAGCGCAACCGCCCTTCGGCCTCAGAAGGCGCTATGGTTGCAATCCAGGTCATGGCTTCAAATCTGCGGTCCGAGGAAGCTTAGAGTCGTTAGGCGAAATATCTTTCCTATCTGCCGATACGACCGGCTCGGTTTCATGAAGGCGGCCGTAATCGACGCTCAGGCGATCCGTTCCCAGCTCAGTATAGATTTCCACAAAGCGTTCGCCAAAACGAACATCGCGCCACGAGTAGCCCTGTTGACTTTGCACGGCCGCCGGGATGACGGTCTCGACGCAAACGACCGAAGCCATTAAGCGCGTGTCACTGCTTTCGAGTCGTTCTGCTGTCATCCCGTGCAGAGGACTCGATTGGTCAATCGTGTGACGCAAAGTCAGCGCGGCTGGAAAGGTGATCAGGCGATCGAAGTGCAGCTTGAGCGGATAAAAGCGGCGAACGACTTCGCCTTCCTGAACAGCTTCGTCGCGATGCAGCATGAGGCGAAACTCCGCTTCGACCATGCTGTGGTGGCGCAGATTAGCGACGCGCAGCATCAGGGTCGGTTGGCCGTCGAAGGGAGCGATGACCAGAGACTTGCTAAAAAGAATGCGTGCGGTGGGCCGGGAGAACCGCACAAAGATCAAGCCGGTAATAACGGCCAGCCAAACCATGCCTCCGACCATTTCGACCGTCGCCACCAGGTGTCCATAAGTGGTTTGTGGATACGTGTGACCGTAGCCCACCGTCGAGAGGGTCTCGGCGCTAAAGAAGAAGGCCTCGGAGAACGATCCTGGGGTAAGCTCGGCGATACAAGGTCCTCCCGCGGCGTAGAGGCCGGCGAAGACCAGATTAAGGCCCAGATAGACACCGAGAATAAGAAGAGCAAACTTGGGCCAACTTAGGGCCAAGACCAAGTGATAGATATCGCGCCATTCTTGCCGAGAGGCATTGAGTTTGAGAAATTCCATCTGGCCGACCTGCATTGAGACAGGTTGCGAGGTTCGTTTCACGTGAGCCTAGAAGTGAAAGTGACTCTTCGCGCCGGTTACTCCTCGCCCGCGAAGTAATCCGTCATCCCAGAGTTACGGGAAAGGAGAGTTCTTGCCGGTGAACGCACGAGCCATTTTTCGCTATCCGGATAGTAACAGGATTCCCCCACAGGGTTATTGGCCACCACATACACGATCAGATCATCAGAGCTATCATTGATCAGTTGGTGCGCCTCACCGGGCCCAAAAATAAAGGCATCGCCCTGCACAATGTCGTGATGCCCGGATTCATCGCGGACTTTGCCGCGCCCAGAAATGACATGGTAGAATTCCCATTGCGCGGAGTGGGAATGGTAGGGGCACGGAGCTTGCCCCGCGCTGATGCGCGTGATCTCTACGGCAAAGGGGTGGCGCTGAAGCGCATCGGCACCCTGCGGGTCCCAGCCCAGGCCTTCTGAAATGTCTTTGCCGGCGCCGCTGAACTTCTTTTTGGGTGAGTCCCAGAGGAATTCGTCCAGGTCGTTTGTGTTGATTATTTTCATGGAGTCGGCGGCGGCCTAACCGGCGCGATAGCGAGCGGTGGCTTTGGCGGCTTCGACCGCCCGATTGCGCGGAGGTGCGTGCGTGACAAGCCCATCGAGGAGCTCGCGGGATGCTTTGGTCACCTTTTCGACCGCGCGGTGGAAGGCTGCTTCGTTGGCTTTCGAGGGTTGAGTGAATCCGCTCAGTTTGCGCACGTATTGGAGGGAGGAGGCATGGACTTCTTCGTGCGTAGCTGGGGGCTGGAAATTGTGGAGGCCTTTAATATTTCGGCACATCGGAAACTCCGTTCAGCGGTGGAAAAATGAAACGACAAATCGACCGGAAGTCGAGCTGGAAACAAGGGGTCGAACTCCGAAAATCATTGCGACGAAATGACAAAAACATCACATTGAGCCCTGGCAGACATTCTGTTCGATCGCAGAGCTCGTTGATGTTCTAGGAATTAGAACAGGATTCAACGGACGCAGTCTTCATCCACGGTGCCTCTCCGCAAACTGCTCAAGCGCACTCGTGAATACGATGCCGACGATTATTCCATCCCGATCGGCTCGCGTTATCATCCGGAGCGCGCCCCGCTCTGGGAACCCGATTCACCGGTACCGGGAACTGAGGATTGGATCGCCAGGGGCGGTGCCATGGTCCCGAAGGCAGAACTGGTCGCCGCCAAATAAGGGGCTCGCCCCCGCCGCGGAGAGTTTCTGCGCGGACTCCATCCGAACTTCTCCATTTCTGCTCGCCAAGAGTGCCGCACGCATTTAGATAAGTCGCGCCATGCCCAAACCCCGCGATCGCCAGCCCGTTACCGTTGTCACTGGTGGCGCGGGCTTTCTTGGCTCGCATCTCACCGACCGTCTCCTGGCGGAGGGACACCGCGTGATCGCGATCGATAATCTCATCACCGGCCACCTCAGCAACATCGAGCACTTGGCTGGGAACGAGAATTACCGCTTCATTAAACAGGACGTGACGCAGTATCTCTTCCTGCCGGATGAGATCGATTACGTCTTTCATTTCGCTTCGCCAGCCAGCCCGATCGATTATCTGGAGCTCCCGATCCCGACGTTGAAAGTCGGCGCGCTTGGCACCCACAACACGCTCGGTCTGGCCATGTCAAAAAAGGCGACGTTCCTGCTCGCATCCACCTCGGAATGTTACGGCGACCCGCTCGTGCATCCGCAAAAGGAAGATTACTGGGGCAACGTCAACCCGATCGGCCCGCGGGGAGTCTATGATGAAGCCAAGCGTTTCGCCGAAGCGATGACCATGGCCTACCATCGCTATCACGGGATGGATACCAAGATCGTGCGTATCTTTAACACCTACGGCCCGCGCATGCGTTTGCGCGACGGTCGCGTCGTCCCGGCCTTCATCGGGCAGGCGCTCGCCGATCAGCCGCTCACGATTTTTGGCGATGGGAAACAGACCCGCTCTTTTTGTTACGTCTCCGATTTGATCGACGGCATCTTTCGGCTTTCGCAATCCGACTTCCATGAGCCGGTCAACATCGGCAACCCGCGCGAGATGACGATCCAGCAGTTTGCCGAGGAGATCATCCGCATCACCGGCACGAAATCGAGCATCGAGTATAAGCCGCTGCCGGTCGACGACCCGAAAGTGCGCCAGCCCGACATCGCGCGCGCGAAAAAAATTCTGGGTTGGGAGCCAAAGGTGAAATTCGAAGAAGGCATCGTGCGGACGATCGACTACTTCCGCGAATGGCTGGCTAGCACCAAGCAGGGCTAAGCGAAGAATCGCGCGCGCAAAAAGGTCACATTAAAAATCTGGCTTTCTGCGCAGGCTTCGACTCCAATGCTCGGGCATGCGGGGGAAAACCGGCCTAACGATCCTTCTTTTTGCCTGGGTCGCCTCCGCCCTGGCGCAGCAGCGCGGGCCCGCCATCCAGCTCACCAAAATCACGCGCAGCCTGATCTCGACCCCGGAGTTCAACTACAGTGGCGCCGAGACGTTTCCCACTAATACACGCGACCGTTGGCTGTCGGTGGAGGTGGAATTTACTGCCCTGGCGGAGTTCACCGAGGCGGCGACGTTTAAGTACTTCATTCTCATCAATGGCAAGCTGCTCGCGGGGGAAGTGACGCATGTGAACATCCTGGGAGGCAGGGAACGGCGCTCGGTCGTGTATGTGCCGCCCAAGGCTGTCGCCTACCTCATGAATAATCGTCCGCTCATCGCGAACTCGGTCCAAAATGTCGCAGTGCAGGTATCGATCGAGGGGACCGTGCAGGGCGAGCTCAGTTTCGCGCGCTCTCGGCCGCAGTGGTTCGCGGCTCTTCCCGTTGTGACAGGACTGGTTTTAAACAAGAGCCAGACGCCGTTCGCGCCGCTTTACTGGGATCGCTACGAACAGGTCAAGCCGGCCGGCGGTTAGAAGCGTTTTCATGCCGGCTCCTCCTCGCATCGTTAGCCTCAATCTCGGCTCGCAGACCCTCGGGTTGGCCGAGTTCTACTCGCAACCGAACGGAGGTCTCGTGCTGGCCGGCTATCAGCTCCGCGAATTGCCAGCGGATCCCGCGGCGGACGGGAATCACCATCGCCTCATCGCCCAGGCGCTCCCAGGCATGCTGCACGAAATCGGGCTCAAGAGCGGCCCGGTCGATTATGCCGTGTCCGGGCAATCGGTCTTTGCCCGGTTCGTTAAACTGCCTGCGGTCGATCAAGGGAAGATCGATCGCATTATCAGCTTCGAAGCCCAGCAAAACGTGCCCTTTCCGATCGAGGAAGTGGTGTGGGATTATCAGCTCATCGGTAGCGGCGAGGCGGACAAAATCGAAGTCGTGCTCGTCGCCATCAAGGCCGATCTGCTCGAGGGCATCAACGCGGCGGTCGAGGCCACCGGTTTGGAAACCACCCGGGTCGATGTCGCCACCATGGCGCTCTACAACGCGTTTCGATTTAACTATGGCGAACGGACAGGGTGTTCGCTCCTTATCGATATCGGGGCCCGCACCACCAACCTGCTTTTCATCGAGCCGGGCAAAGTTTTCAGTCGCAGCATTCCGATCGGCGGCAGCTCCATCACGTCGGCGATCGCCAAGGAATTCCATGAGCCATTCGCGGCGGCCGAGGCGCGCAAAGTCCAGGATGGATTCGTTAGTCTGGGTGGGGCCTACGCGGAAGCGTCCGATCCGCAGGTCGCCCGCATCTCGAAGCTCGTCCGCAACACCATGACCCGGCTGCATTCGGAGCTGACTCGCTCGATCAGTTTCTACCGTACGCAACAGCAGGGAAGCCCGCCCGAGCGCGTTTTCCTGTGCGGCGGGACAGTGACGACGCCTTATATACGCGAGTTTTTCCACGAGAAGCTGCAGTTGCCGATCGAGTTCTTCAATCCGCTGCGCAACGTAGCGGTGGCGCCGACCGTGCCGCTCGAAGGGGTGACGCGTTCCGCGCATTTGTTGGGCGAACTGGTCGGCCTGGCTTTGCGCAGCACCGTCACTTGCCCGATGGAGCTGAATCTCCGGCCGGCCAATGTCGTGCGCCGTCATCAGCTCGCCCAGCGCCGCCCGTTCCTGATTCTGGCCGCGGCCTGTTTTCTCCTTGGTCTGCTGGGCTGGAGTTTTTATTTCATGCGCGTCGCCCGCGTGGAAACGCAAGTGGCCGATCGCTTGCAGGTAGACGTCGATCGCATGCGCGGGGGAGAAAGCCGGTTGACAGCCCTGCGCCGCGAAACGAAGGCGCTCGATGCGGCCGCGGCGCCTTTGCTGAGGGCGGTGCAAGAGCGCGGCGCCTGGGTGCGGATTGTGAACGATCTCAACCTGCATCTGCCCGAGGAAAATATTTGGATCACGGAGATGGCGCCCACTTCGGGCGGAACTGTGGTTGGCCGGACTGCTCCCGGAAGCGCCCCCACACCGTCGCCGGTTCCTCCGCGGAATGGGGCGGCGGGAGGGACGCAGGCAGGCATTCCGCAGATCGATGGGATATTCGTGAGGGGACTTTATCTTTCCAATCCCAAACAGCAGGAGATCGTGGTCGATTATTTCCGAAATCTTCTCAAGTCCACCGTCTTCGAGATCGATCCAAATAAGCAGTCGGAGGTGATCAAGCCGAGCACGCCGACCAGCACGGAGTGGGCTTATCCCTACGAGTTGCACCTCAAGTTGCGTCAGCCTTTGGCCTTGCCATGAACTGGTTTCGCCAAAATCAATTTCTGGGCGGCTTTCTCGTCGCTCTCGGTCTTGGCACTTTGCTTTGCCTCGTCTTCCTCTGGTTCGAAAAAGGAGCCGCGGCCGCAGGGCAGGAGCGCCTGCAAACGACTGTGATGGAACTGAATCGACTGCGCCGCAGCATTCCTTTTCCAAACGAGGAGAACGTTCGCCAGATGAAAGCGCAGACTGACAGTTATCGCAGTTCGCTCGCCGCGTTGGAAGAAGATATGCGCGGCCGCGTTCTCTCCCAGCCCGCTCTCGAGCCTAACGAGTTTCAATCTTTATTGCGACAAGTGACGACGGAAGTGACTGAGCGCGCCCACACGGCCAAGGTGCGGCTCCCCGATAATTTCTACCTCGGCTTCAATGAATATGCGACCTCCTTGCCTAACAAAGAAGCGGCGCCTCTCTTAGGCGCACAATTGCGAGCCATCGAAGGGATCGTGAACTTGGCTATCGATGCGCGCGTCGATGCGCTTGAGAGTCTGACGCGCCATCCTTTGGCCGAGGAAAAGTCTGCCCCACCCACGCACACTCCAACGGGGCGCGGCGCGTCGGCCGGCCCCAGGGCCCGACCGACCAAAAGCGAGCCGGAGCCGATCGTCGCCTCCTCCTCGATCGAGCTGGCTTTGGCAGGCAGCCCGACGGCAGTGCGCCGCGTTTTGAATCAGATCGCGGGGGCCCGGGAGAAGTTCTACATTATCCGCACCCTCGAGGTGCATAACTCTGCCGCGACAGGGCCCAAGCGAGGCGTGATGGGGGAGGCGGTGCCGGCGCCATCGAACCCGTCCGCGCCGCCGGGAGCGTCTCCACCCCCTGCGAAAATCGCCTTCATCGTCGGGACGGAACATCTCAGCGTCGCGTCCAAAATCGAGATCGTCCGCTTTCGTTTTCCTGAGAAAGGAGTTCGTTAGGCATGGAGTGGCTTCGCGCTCATTACGATCGAGCCGCGGTCTTGGCCGGCGCGCTTTTTCTTCTCCTCTGCGCCTTTTTCATCTTCCTGAGCACGGCGCGGTTCTCCGAGCGGTATGAAGCTTTGCAGAACGTTCCTCCGCGCCGCGACAAGATGCCGGTGGGGGAAGCCTCTGCCATGGTGGCGGCAACGGCCAGGTTGGGCAAGCCGCCGCAATGGAACGCGGGCGGCCGATCGGGTCTTTTCGTGCCGGAGAAACATTTCCTCGGCGCCGACGGCCAGCCCGTCACCCTGCAGAATACGCAGCTCCATCCGCCCGTGCCTAACGACTGGATCGAGGCGTTCGGACTCCCCATGACCGACGCCGACGTGCTCACGCAGGATGCGGATGGCGACGGATTCACCAACCTCGACGAGTGGCAGGGCAAAACCAATCCGACCGAGCAAAGCCAGCACCCGCCCTACGCCTTTAAGCTCAAACTGCGCTCCTTCGTGAAAGAAGCTTTCCCGCTGATTTTATTGTCCTCCGTCAACGAAGTCTACGCGATCAACAACGTCGATCCCAGAATTCCGACCCAGTTTCTCCAACTCGGCGAGATGGTGGCAGGCACGAAGTATAAGCTGACCGACTACCAGGAGAAGTTCGAGACCAACCAATACGGAACGACGATCAATGTCTCCGAGCTGACCCTCGAACAGGTTGAGACACACGACCGGGTCGTCCTCGCCATGGAGAAGCGGGCCGCTTCGCCAGAGTCGGTCGCGAATTTCATTTACACCTGGAATGGCGCGAACGAGACCTTCGCGGTCAAGAAGGACCAGGAGTTTTCCCTGAAGCCCGAAGAGGTGAAATACAAGCTGCTGGACGTGCAAACGGAGAAAGCCGTTATCGTCGACACGCGTCAGCCTAACGAAAAAGTCGAGATCGGTCCGATCCAGCCCTGAGCCCGCGTTTGTCGCCGAGATGTAACACGATTTTTTCCGTATTTGCTTGTCGGCTTTTTCTCCCCCGAATAAAACCGCCGCAACTACCCATGAACACGTCCGCGCGCCTTTGCTTTTGCCTTGTCACTTTCCTTTCCGCTGCGCACGCCGGGACGGCGCGAGGGCAAAACGTGCGCAGCATCGCGGAACACGAGGTGTCCCGTCGGCAGTCCGCCGTGCTCCAGGGGCAGGCCGCCCTCGAACGCGGCAAGCTCGCCCGGGAGGCGAACGACTTTGCCCGGGCCCACGACGAATTTCGCGCGGCAGTCACGTTCTTGCCAGATTCGCTGGTCACCGGCGGGCAACACGATGCTGCCATGGCCGGTTTCTGTGAGAGCGGAGTCAAACTGGCGGAGCAACGCATCGCCGAAGCCAAGTATGGCGAGGCCGAGCAAATCCTGCGCGAGGTCGTGAGCGATCGCTACGATCCAAATTGCCGCGATGCCGGCAACCTCCTCGCCCATCTCTCGGAGCCCGGCTATTTCAACAAGACCATGGGCCCGAAGTTCATCGCCAAGGTCGAGGAAGTGAAAAAGCTTCTGAGCGATGCGGAAGGTTACTACAACTCCGGTCGTTACGATCTCGCCTTTAAAAAGTACGAGCAGGTGCTCAATCTCGATCCCTATAACGTGGCGGCTCGCCGGGGCGAAGAACGCCTCAACAACTCGAAATCCCACTACGGCGAGCAGGCCTACAACGAGACGCGCTCACGCTCCCTCTGGCAGGTGCAGAAGGGCTGGGAGGAACCGGTCCGCCAATACGGCCAGAGCGTAGGACCAATCAGCGACGCGTTCGCGCGCGACGCCGGCGGGACGGCTCGCATCACGAATAAGCTCAACAGCATCGTCATTCCCAAAATTGAGTTCCGTGACGCCAGTATTCGCGAAGCGATCGATTTTCTGCGACAACAGGCGGCCGCAAATGATCCGAGCTCGGATAACAAGCGAGGAGTCGACATCGTGTTACGAACCAATGCGCTGGGCCGAGCTGAGGCGCCTGTGCCGCCGCCGGCCACTTCGCTTCCCGAGGCGGTCCCGCCCTTGCCGGGCGCCGATCTCCCGCCCGCCGGGGGCGAGCCTCTAGCGGCGGCGATCGAGCCCACCCCGGTGCCAATACCGGCCGCTCCCTCGATTGCCCCGAACGACGCGCGCATCACCATTACGCTCAATGAAATTCCGTTAGGCGAAGCGCTCCGCTACATTGCGAGCCAGGTCGGGCTTAAGGTGAAGGTGGAGCCGTACGCGGTCTCGGTCATCCCGATCAACGAGCAGAGCAGCGATCTTTTCACGAAAGAATATCGGGTCCCGCCCGGTTTCATCAGCAGCACAGTCAATGTAGGACCCAACGCTTTGAATCAGGGACCCACACGGGTCGGGGCGAACAGCAGCGGCACGGGCAAAGACACCCAGGAGTCGACCGGTGGGCAACAGCTGGTGAACCGTCAGACGGCATCCGATTTCCTCAAGGATCAGGGCGTTCCTTTCCCGCCCGGCGCTAGCGCTAATTTTCTCCCGCAAAGCTCCCGCCTGATTGTGCGGAACACCACGGAAAACCTCGAGTTGGTCGACGCTTTGGTCGAACAGGCGAATGTTTCCGGCCCGAAACAGGTTGAGATCGAGGCGAAGTTTGTCGAGATCACGCAAAATAATCTTAAGGAGCTGGGCTTCGACTGGCTCCTTGGCCAATTCGGCGTCGGCACCGACCGAATCCTGGGCGGGGGCGGCACGTCGGGCACGGGGCCGGTCCTTAGTGGAGCGGATTATCCTTTTAACTACGCGAACGGTCAGCCCGTCGGCAGTTTGCCGGTCACCGCGGGCAATCGAAGCGGAAATTTCGCTATCTCAGCGAACGCGCTGGATGCGCTGCTCTTTGGTATTCCCGGGGCCAGCTCGATTGCGCCGGGTATTTTTGGTTTGAGCGGTGTCTTTACCGATCCGCAGTTCCAAGTCGTGGTGAGAGCTCTTAACCAGAAAAAGGGCGTCGATCTCCTCTCTGCGCCGCGGGTCACGACCAAAAGCGGCCAGCGCGCGGTCATCGAGATAGTGCGCGAATTTCGTTATCCCACGCAATTCGATCCGCCTAAAATTCCGGACCGATTTATCGACAATACCTCGCCGGATCTAATTACGGGTTCGAGCACCGGCTCATTCCCGGTGACGCCGACCACTCCGACCGCCTTCGAGACACGCAACACCGGTGTGACTCTGGAGGTCGAACCAGTCGTCGGACCCGATGGGGTGACGATTGATCTTAATCTCGTTCCGCAGGTGGTCGAGTTTGAAGGCTTCATTAACTACGGCAGCCCGATTCAAACCGCCTCGACCAACGCCTTGGGTATGACGACGCCCTTTGTCCTCACGCCTAACGTCATCAATCAGCCCATCTTCAACTCCCGCAAAGTCACTACCAGCGTCAGTGTCTGGGATGGCCAAACGGTCGTGCTCGGCGGCTTGATGCGTGAGGATGTGCAGAAGACGGAAGACAAGACCCCGATCATTGGCGATATCCCGCTGGTCGGTCGACTTTTCCGCTCCAATAGCGAGCAGCACATCAAACGAAACCTGGTTATTTTCGTGACCGCGCGCCTGGTCAATCCAGCCGGGCAACCCGTTAACTCGATCGAGGAAGAAGAGGAGAGCGAAACGATCACGCAAATCGAGCAGCCGATCCTTCCCCCAGTTCCTCTCTATAAGAAGTAAGGCGCACTCACCTGCGCCTCTGTCCCTCCGTCTGCTTCGCTCGTAAGTCGATTGGAGCGGTTACATTTACGGCCGCCACAAAAGAATTGGCCAGCCGCGAAATTCATTGACGTTTTGGCCCTCTCTTGAGTATTATCGCGCCTTTCTGAGGCATAATTAAATGAAGCTCCCAAAGCGTTTCCCTCCATGCTTGGTGCGCCTGCCTGGGCACCTGTTTTCCCGGAGGGCCGCCTGGGTCGCCAAGGAATGCCGTCTTTCTTCTCCCGGAACCTGCGTTGCTACTCTTTCCTCAACCCAATAACAACCCAAGCATCAGATATAAAATCGACCCTATGAAAACCCACAGGATCACGGCACTTTTGTGCCTCTTCTCCCTCGCCACCGCAGTTGCTGCTCCTCAAGAGCCGCAGCTTAAAGATACCAAACGAGGCAGACTCTTCCGCTCGTCGGTGGACGTGTTTAACACGTTCCAATCCTTCGAGGATTTTACCACGCCGGCGGCGGCACCCATGGCTCAAGGGCCGGTGCTCGAAGCAGCCGCGGTTTATCCGACTGAATTCCGCACCGAGGATGGATCGGGCAACAACCCGACCAATCTCGGCCGTGCGGGCACCAGTGTTTTGCGCAAAACGAACGCATACGGTGACGGTGTCAGCACCATGGCCGGCGCAGATCAAAAGGGAGCTCGCGAGATCAGCAACATCGTCAACGCGCAAAGCCAGGTCTTCCCCAATTCCTCAAACATCAGCAGCTTCGTCTGGGGCTGGGGGCAGTTCACCGATCACGACATCTCGATCGAGAAAAACGCCAACCCGGCGGAGATCATGAACATCCCGGTGCCGAGGGGTGATAAAACCTTCGATCCCCGCAACACGGGCCGAAAGACTCTGCCTGATCAGCGCTCGAGCTGGACCCTGGTCAACGGTGTGCGCACGCAAGTCAATGCGGTGACCTCGTTCCTCGATGCCTCGCAAATCTACGGTTCGGAGGCGAACCGGATAGCCGTCATGCGTGCGAACGACGGCACCGGACGTTTGGCCACCAGCGACGGCAACCTGCTGCCGTTCAACACGAGCGGCCTGCCCAACCAGCCGCAAAGCCGAAATCAGAAAGAAATCAACTTGGCCGATTTCTTTTTGGGCGGCGATGTGCGTGCGAATGAGAATGCCAGCATCTTCTCCCTGCAGACGCTTTTTATGCGCGAGCACAATTACTGGGCGGATCAAATCAAGGCAAGCAACCCGTCGTTCAATGATGAAGCGATCTTTCAGCGGGCGCGGGCGATCGTGAACGGCGAGACCCAACTCATTACCTATCGTGATTTCCTCCCGATTCTGCTCGGGCCTAACGCGCTGCCGCCCTACACTGGCTATAATTCGGCCATTGATCCCCGAGTGGCGATCGAGTTCGCGAGCGCCGCTTTCCGGGTCGGTCACACCTTCCTGCCGCCGGTCCTGATGCGGCTCGACGCGTCCGGGAGAAGTAACCCGGGTGACATCAACTTGGGTTCCACCTTCTTCGAGCCGCAGTTGTTTGTCAGCAACGGGATCGAAACCTATCTACGCGGTCTGGCCAAGCAAACACCGCAGGAGGTTGATGCCTACGTGATCGACGCCGTGCGCAACTTCGTTTTCCTGAAGTCGCAGGGTTTCGATCTTCCGGCGTTGAATATTCAGCGGGGGCGCGATCACGGCGTGGGCCGGTATAACCAGCTCCGCGTCGCTTACGGACTTCCGGCTAAGAACACGTTCGCGGAGATGACCTCGAACCTTGATTTCCAGAACCGTCTGGCCTCCGCCTATAATTCGCCCAACGATGTGGATCCGTGGGTCGGATGCCTTTGTGAGGACCATGTGAACGGCGGCCAAGTCGGCGAAACCATGTTTGCCGTCATCCGTGACCAGTTCCTGCGCCTGCGAGACGGCGATCGCTTCTGGTATGAGTCCTATCTGGATCCGGCCACCTTGACCACGGTTCGGGCGCAAACGCTCGCGACCATCATCCGGCGCAATACGCCGATCACCACCGAAATTCAGGACGACGTTTTTCACACTCCCTAACGAGGGATAAGCCAGCTCCTACGGGAGCGCTTCATTTGGTTCGTCGATGGCGACGGTCACCGCGGTCGTTACAATCGATCGCGGTGACCCGTTTGCTGTCCCCGCTGTCGACGTTTCGCTCTGCGGAACATGGGCCGAGCAGTCCTCGTAAATTCTACGCCTAGGAGAACGGTGGGGCTCGTCGAGCCGGGGACCACGCGCTCTCCCTAAGAATCGGATTTGGAGGGCGATGCTAACCCCCGCGATTCGCAGAGCGAAACGTCTCCATCGGTGTCCACGGGACAAGCGTTGATCGAGGATCAATGGAAGGTTCCCCCCTACCGCGACCGAGCTTTCTGGAAAAAGGATCGCTGGCTTTTTAGCAGTGAGAGTTGACCTGGGCCGCGGGCATCCCTACAAGCTGCCTCGCCTCTCTCATGTCCAAGCCTCGCACTGTCATCGGGATTACCGGGGGCATTTCCACTGGTAAATCCACCTTCACCAAACTCCTGCACGAACGAACCGGAGCGCGTCTATTCGATGCGGACCGGGCCGCCCGTCGCCTCACGGATGACGATCCGGAAGTGGCTCACCTTTTACGCAAGGAATTTGGAGAGCAGATTTTTTCCGGCAATAATTTGAATCGGACCGCACTTCGAGCGATAATCTTCACCGACTCGGAAAAGAAGCGCGCCCTCGAGCAAATCCTGCATCCGCGCATCCGTCGACGGTGGTCCGCCGCGGCGGAGGAAAGCCGCCAATCCGGCGAACTTTTCCTGGCTGATATCCCTCTTCTCTATGAAACCCAAGGTGAATTGCTCTGCGACCGTGTCGTGGTGGTGGCCTGCGCACCTGAGATCCAGCAGGCACGGTTGATCGACCGCGCCCAGATCACTCCTTCCTCCGCTCGCACTATGATTGCTGCACAAATGCCGCTCCCCGAAAAAATTTCTCGCGCCGACCATGTGGTTTGGAACAACGGCCCACTCTCCGTCTTAAAAGCGGAAGCTGAGTTACTGGCGCGCTTCTTTTTACAGTGCTGATGGACGAAACGAACGAGAGCGAGACGGCCGCCGCTACGAGCCTGGCGCCCGCCCCTAACGAAAAGTCGGAACTTCCTTCACCCCTCCTTTTGGAGGACTTACAGGAGCTTAAACCGTCCGCTCTCCTGGATGTTTTTGCGCGTTTCGAAATGCGGGCGCACTCTGGCCGGACGCGACATCAACTCATTCTCGACCTTGTTCGTCAGGTCATCGCGCGGGATCAGCCGGTGCAGGTGAGCGGGTATATGGAACAGCCAAACGACGGCCCAGCGATCCTGCGCTCGCCCCGTTACAACTTTCTACCTCTGCCCGAAGATGTAGGCGTGGCGCATCAGCTCATCCGCCATTTCAACCTGCGGCCGGGGCAATGGGTGACTGGGACCGTGCGCTCCCCCCGCGAACGGGAGAAGACCCTCATGGTAGATCGTCTCCTCACGATCGAGGGACAACCGGCCGACGAGTGGGAAGCGCCGACCGCCTTCGATAATCTGACACCTCTTTACCCCGAGGGTCGCATCATGCTGGAGAACGACACGGAGGATGCCGCCTGCGTCCGGGCGGTGGATTTGCTCACGCCGCTGGGGCGCGGCCAGCGCGGCTTGATCGTGGCAGCACCCCGGGTGGGAAAAACCATCCTGCTCAAGCAGATTGCGAAAGCAAT
The DNA here is from genome assembly GCA_965218705.1 of Chthoniobacterales bacterium. Classification (GTDB taxonomy): domain Bacteria; phylum Verrucomicrobiota; class Verrucomicrobiia; order Chthoniobacterales; family UBA10450; genus Palsa-1392. Next base: position 3,459,533 of record OZ244652.1, on the reverse strand, counting down.
TCGGATCAACCACCCCGAGATCGTCCTCATCATCCTGCTGGTCGACGAGCGGCCTGAGGAAGTGACCGACCTGCAGCGCGAAGTCGATTGCCAGATTTATAGCTCGACCTTTGACGAGCCGCCGACGCGTCACGTGCAGGTAGCCGAGCTGGTCGCCGAGCGGGCCAAGCGTTTGGTGGAACAAAAGAAAGATGTGGTGATACTCCTGGACAGCATCACGCGTTTGGCGCGCGGTTATAATTCCCTCGTCAAAGGCAAGGGCCGCACCATGTCGGGTGGGGTCGAGGCGAAGGCGCTCCTTAAGCCAAAACGCTTCTTCGGTGGCGCACGTAACGTCGAGGAAGGCGGCAGCCTAACGATCCTGGCCACCGCGTTGATTGAGACCGGCAGCCGCATGGATGAAGTTATTTTTGAGGAATTTAAGGGCACCGGCAACATGGAGTTGCATCTCGATCGATCGCTGGTCGAAAAACGCCTGTATCCCGCCATCCACATCCTGCAATCCGGCACGCGGCGGGAGGATCTTCTTTATCATCCGGAGGAATGGGAACGAGTGCAGGTTCTGCGCAAGGCCATGGCCGCTTTGCCTCCACTGGAAGCCATGGAGTTGCTGATCAAAAATCTGCACGCAACCAAGTCTAACGCCGAGCTGCTTTTGGCGGGTCTGCGGTGATCACGTCGGATGCACAACTGGCGGAGGTTTTGCCGCGGCTGCGTCAGTTCGAGCGCATCGCCGTCGATACGGAAGCCGATAGTCTGCACTGTTACTTCGAAAAACTGTGCCTGATCCAACTCACCTTTGGTGAGGAGGACATCCTGGTTGATCCTTTGGCTGAGGTCGATTTGCAGCCGCTCTGCTCGGTCCTGGCCGGAAAAGAGATGGTGCTGCAGGGAATGGATTTCGATCTGCGTCTGCTGCGCCGTTCTTTCGACCTGCCGGCTCAGCGTGTTTTCGACACTGTCATTGCGGCGCGCATGCTGGGGCTGCGGGAATTTAGTTTGGCTGCGCTCGTGCAGCAGTATTTCGGCGTGACTTTGGCGAAGGCTTCGCAAAAGGCGAACTGGGCGCGCCGGCCGCTCCCTGCCGCCATGGAAGAGTACGCCAGGAACGATACGCATTATCTATTGCCGCTGGCGGAAAGGATGGAGGAAAAGATGCGTTCGCTCGGTCGACTCGACTGGTTTTGGCAATCGTGCCAGCGTGCCCTGGAGCAATCCCTCGTAACCCGCGAGCGCGATCCGGATGACGCCTGGCGGATCACCGGTAGCGGTGCGCTTCCAGGGCAGACGGGCGCCGTGCTGCGGGCGATCTGGCGCTGGCGAGACTATGAAGCGCAGCAGGCCGACCGGCCTTCTTTTCATATTTTGCAGAACAGCGCCATGATCGAAGCGGCCAAGCAGTTCGTGGCCGGCGAGATACCGGACTTTCGTCACCTCTCGGAGCGTCGGCGGCGCGGTTATCTTGAGGCTGCACGTGCGGCCTTGGAATTACCGGAGGCGGCCTGGCCACAACGTCCTCCTCGCGGCGTCCGCACCCGCACACCGGGTTTCGACAGAAAGATCGCGGAACTCCGGAAGCGCCGTGATCGGCGTGCTCAGGATCTGGCCCTCGATCCCGCCTTCATCGCCCCCCGCAGTGCCATGGAAGGCATCGCGGCCGACCCCGCCCGCAGTGAGACAATGCTGGTCGCCTGGCAACGAGAACTCCTGGAAATATAACCGGCGGTGGCCTCGCCGACGTCTGGAGCCGGGGACGCTGTCCCCGGCGCGAACGCGGGGAAAATTTGGCTTTAGGCGCGATTTTCTCCGGAGATTACTGCAGTCTTGGGTGCAAAAGAAACGCCTCTGCCGGGGACAGCGTCCCCAGCTACAACTGCGTTTCCCTGGTTACAACGACGACGACGGCGGCGGGGCGGGCGCGGGTGGCGCCGGAGGGGTCTTCTCCTGTAGCGAGTTGTAAGGGCCGGCGTCCTCGCTCGGATTGTAAAGATCCCGCCGGTTCGAAAGAGTCGTGCAGAAAGTAAACCCGGCGAGAAGCAGGCCGAAGACCAGGAGAAATTTCACCGTGAGATCGAATCAAAACCGCTGCGCCCTGTCAACGGGCCAGAGAAACTGATTGCGCACGGGCCTTCATCGCGGAAGATTTCTTTTCCGTCAGGGGCTATGGACTGAGGACTAACGAACCCCGCCAGGGCAGGAATGCAGCAACGGTAGTCTGATCCTTTTTGCCGTAGTCCTCTGGCGGTCTTTTTTTGGGGCTCGTCTGCTGTGAAGGTTTTAACTACGAAAACCGCACGCTTTAGTGCGGTGGTAGAACAGTGCGGCGCGCCGACGGTCTATGTGCTGTGGCAAAAGCCGCAGGAAGATCGGCGCCTGCAAACTCACCTTCGCCAGAACCGGATCATGACAGTCCAAAAATCCGAGGCCGGTACTGAATTTGGCTGTGTCGGCTTGATCGAACGGCCGCAGGCCATCTACCTCGCGTTTGCGAAATCCTTGATGCCCTTTGTCGATCAGCGGATTGTGGGAATCAAATGGGAGCTAGTGAAAGAATAGAGTCCTCGTCGCCTCACGAAAACCGCAGGGTCGGATTGAGCGTGGAGGAGCGGCAACGATATTCGCGCCACCTCATGCTGCCGGAGATCGGGCCGGAGGGTCAGGAACGTCTGAAAGCGGCGCGGATCCTTTGTCTCGGCGCGGGTGGGCTCGGGTCGCCGGCCGCGCTCTACCTGGCCGCCGCGGGTGTGGGCACGATCGGATTGGTCGACGACGACAAAGTGGCCCTCTCCAATCTGCATCGCCAGCTCTTGCACGGAACGAAAGATATTACCCGCCCGAAGACAGAATCGGCGCAGGAGCGGCTGCACGACATCAATCCGCAGGTGGACGTCCGTCTGCATCCTTGTCGTTTTGAGAGCGCCAACGCGGAGGGAATTCTGCAAGGCTACGACCTGATCGTGGATGGCACGGATAATTTCGCCACGCGCTACCTCTCGAATGACGTGGCGGTCTTCGCGGGTAAGCCGAACGTCTACGGATCGATCTTCCGGTTCGACGGGCAGGCGACGGTTTTCGCGCCCCATCTTGGCGGCCCTTGTTATCGCTGCCTTTTTCCCGAACCGCCGCCGCCCGGTGCGGTCCCGAGTTGCGCAGAGGCGGGCGTCCTCGGAGTGCTCCCAGGTATCGTCGGCACCATCCAAGCGACCGAGGCGCTCAAGCTCATTCTCGGAATTGGCGAATCGCTCGTCGGACGCCTGCTCCATTTCGATGCGCTCAAGATGAAGTTTCGTGAGTTCAACGTGCGTCGCGATCCCCAGTGTCCCGTCTGCGGCGAGAACCCGAGAATTTCGGCGCCGATTGATTACGAGATGTTTTGCCGGGGCGGCGCTCCGGATCTGAGCGCGGCGATCCCGCAACTGTCGGTGCAGGAACTGCGGAGTCGGATGCTGTCCGCGTCTCCCTTTACTCTGCTCGATGTGCGGGAGCCATTCGAATTTGAGCTAGCTCGCATCGAAGGAGCAAATTTGATTCCGTTAGGCGAGTTGCCCGCGCGTTGGAGGGAGCTCGACCGCGGGAAAGACGTTTTCGTGCTTTGCCATAGCGGCGTGCGAAGCTCGCGTGCGGCGGAGTTCCTGCGCTCGAATGGCTTTACCCAAGTCGCCAACGTGGCGGGCGGCATCGACGCTTGGTCGGAGGAGATTGATCCTGATGTTCCACGGTATTAGCGCCATGGTGAAGACTCGTGCTCGTGCTCCCGAATGGGGTAGTCACGTACGAGGACGAGGACGAGGACGAGCAGGAGTAAGAGTGGGGCTGCTTTTTCTATTGTTAGGGATCTTCCCGGACTGCAACCGCATGATCATCCCCCGGGAGGCGCAATTGAGTAAAGACGCTGACGCGAAGGCCGCGGAAGGGACCTTCAACGAAGCGATCAACCTTTACGAAGCCGCGCTCGACGGGCGGCCGGATTCAGCCGACGTCCATTATAAGCTGGCACTTATCTATGACGATAAGATGAACGATCCGCTGAACGCTTTGCACCATTTTAAGCGCTTCCTCGCGCTTGAGCCAAGCGGCAAGCGGGCGCAGGAAGTGAAGGGTTTCATGAAGCGCGATGAGCTGACTTTGATGACCAATCTGACGGGTGATTCGATGGTCCCGCGCTCCGAGTTGGTGCGGCTCAATAACGAGAATCTAAACCTGCGCAAACAGCTCGGGGAACGCTGGGCGAACGAGAAAGTAGCCACAGCGGCGGAAAGAGGCGAGCGCGCCAAGCGTAAGAGGGCCAAGCCGACTGGCAAAGAACGCCATTACACCGTGGAACCGGGCGACACGCTCGCTTCCATCTCGCGAAAGTTTTACAAGAGCTCAGCCCGCTGGCAGCGCATCCTGGACGCCAATGCTGACTTGCTATCCCAGCCGAGCGAGCTAAAGCCGGGCCAGACCCTCCTGATTCCCTGAGTCTCGGGCAGGTAGAAAGGGGCGCACTTAAAGCAGGAAAAGCCGCTGATTTCGTTTTATCATTGGTAGGCCACAAATCTATGAAAGCTATCGAACGAATTGCTCCCGATGTGGGCTGGCAACCAATCAGTTTCGTCAATGCCTACTTCGTGGGCCATCCGGGGGGCTCATGGGCGCTTATCGATACGGGATTGCCCGGCCGTGCCGAGCAGATTTTCGATGCGGCCGCCGCCCGCTTCGGCGCGGATTCGCGTCCAGCTGCCATCTACCTGACGCACGGACATTTCGATCATGCGGGGGCCGCGCGCGCTTTGGCGGAGCGCTGGGAAGTGCCCATCTTCGCGCATCGATTGGAGCTGCCGTATCTCCGCGGGCAGTCCGACTATCCACCACCCGACCCCACGATCGGGGGGGCGATCGCCTTCTTATCCCGTTTCATGCCGTACCGGGCGCGCGATCTGGGTGAGCGATTGCGGGAGTTGCCTAACGACACGCTTCCCGGTCTGAACGGATGGGAGTGCATTCCAACACCGGGACATTCGCCGGGGCACGTGTCTTTCTTCCGCCGGTCCGATCGGGTGCTGCTGGCTGGCGATGCTTTCGCGACCATGGATATGGATTCCTGGATCGGTCTCACGACGGGGAAAAAGCGTCTGTCCCGGGCGGGTGCGCCTTTCAACATGGATTGGAGCGCGACCCAGGCGTCGGTTCAGCGCCTCGCGCAACTGCGGCCTAACGTGGTCGGTTGCGGCCATGGAATTCCGATGACGGATCGCGAATTGCCCGAGCGGCTGCAACGCCTGGCAAATCGGAAACTGACACCACGCAAGGGGCGTTACTCAACCGCGCCGGCTGTCGCGGATGAGAGCGGTGTGCTGGCCTTGCCGCCTGCTCCCTTTGACCCGGTGCCGCTGGTTACCGCAGGAGCTCTGCTGGTCGCAGGTGTCGCGTTGGGCTCCGGTTATGTGGAAGAGCGTCTGAGCGACTAGAGCGGGGGTCAGCGACCGCTGGCTACAACGGCTCTTCTGGGGCCCGGCCGATGCTTCGGCGCCGACCCGAGATCAATCGCGGAAACGCTCGACGCTGGTGCGGTTCACGCGGGGAAGAGGCTGCTGGCTCCCTTTTCCACTGGTGGGTTTTTCGCCGCCGCTCGTCGGCCGGCTCACGGGGAGGTCGTGCTGTTCGCAGGATCGATAGTCAAAGTTCGGCCGATCTGCCCGCGGCCTTGGATCAGGTTGTCCCCGCCGCCATAACCGCTGAGGACGAGAATACCGCCGTTGCTCGCCGGGAGCGTTCCCTGCTTGAGGAAAGGCGAGCCGCCATCGACGACGTTGGCTTCACTGGCGGGACCATGGTCGGAGCCTTGCCGCTGATGTTGGCGTTAATGAGCGACTGATTCGTGATCGCGATACCATCGGCCCCCGATCTGTCCCTGGCCCTGAATCATGTTATTGACGTTGGTGAGCCGGAAAACACCGTTGCCAGAGATCCGGCTAGCGGCGTTGATAGCCAGGATCAGATTTCCGTCAAGCCTTCCCGAGAAAAGGTCTTCTCCCCGAGGCACCTGCTACCGGCGATGAGGGCCTGCGGCTATGTGGCCAGGCCCTCGAATTTAAGAGAAAGGCAGGTTGGCTTTGACCCGCTGCTCGTCGGTCTTGTGCACGACGGCGAGCTTGGCCAGCTGGCGCTTGCGTTTGGCGCTCTTGGTTCCCATGAGATGCCGGCGCGTGGCGTGAGAACGCAAAACCTTGCCGGTTCCGGTGATCTTGAACCGTTTGGCGACTGCTTTCCTGGTCTTGCTGCGCGCGATGGACTTCGGCATAAGGCGCGGAAGATAAGCACGGTGCCCGGGGCTGACAACCGATTTTCTATTTACCGAGGGCCTAAACCGGCGATCATCTTCCGATGGATTCCGAGCAATCGTCCGCTCCTCGTGTCGTGATCGTGGGCGCTGGCTTCGGCGGTTTGGAGGTGGCCAAACATCTGGGTAACGAGGCTGTCGCGGTCACGGTGATCGATCGCACTAATCATCACCTCTTCCAGCCCTTGCTTTACCAGGTAGCCACGGCCGCACTTTCGCCCGCCGATATCGCCGCTCCCGTGCGCGGTGTCCTGGGCAAATATCAAAACATCGAGGTCGTTCTGGCCGAGGTGCAGCAAGTCGATGTCGAGGCGCGCGTCGTTCGGACCGCGGAACGCGAATTTCGTTACGACTATCTCGTCGTCGCGACTGGCTCGCGGCATTCCTATTTCGGGCATCCGGAATGGGAGCAACTCGCACCCGGCCTCAAGAGCCTCGAAGACGCGGTCGAGATTCGGCGCCGTATTCTGATGGCTTTCGAGTTCGCTGAAAAAACGCAGGACGCGAAGGCGCGCGCCGCAGCCATGACGTTTGTCATCATCGGTGGTGGCCCGACTGGAGTGGAAATGGCGGGCGCGATCGCTGAAATCGCGCGCACCACTTTGGCGAAGGATTTTCGCCACATCGATCCTTCGACCGCGCGAGTCATCCTCGTGGAAGGCGACAAGCGGGTCATTTCTGCGTTTCCTGAAGATCTTTCTGCGAGCGCGCTGGAGCAATTGCAGGAGCTGGGCGTCGAGGTCATCACCGGGACGCACGCCGAAAACCTGACGGAGGACGGTCTTGAGGTAGCCGGGAAATTCATCCCTTGCCGGGTGAAAATATGGGCTGCTGGCAACACCGCCTCTTTTGTGGGGAAAACGTTAGGTGTCCCGGTCGACAAAGCCGGTCGCGTCGTCGTGCAGGACGATCTGGCCATTCCAGGTCATCCCGAGGTGCAGGTGATCGGCGACCTCGCAAATTTCACCTCCAAAGATGGCAAACCGCTGCCGGGTGTATCGCCGGTCGCGATCCAGCAGGGGCGCCATGCGGCGCGCAACATCCTGCACATGATCGAAGGGGCCAGGCCGCAGCGCTTTTATTATTGGGATAAGGGAAGCATGGCGACGATCGGTCGGAATCGCGCGGTGGCCGATCTTAATGTCGTGCACTTCAGCGGCCTCCCGGCCTGGCTCGCCTGGCTTTTCATTCACGTGCTCTACCTGGTCGGGTTCCGGAGTCGGATCGCCGTCCTTTTCCAATGGGCCTGGGCTTACGTGACGTTCAACAAGGGCGCGCGCCTGATCACGCGCAACTTCCAAGCGGAACAACGGCCGGTGGGATGAGGAATAAGCTAACCGCAGAGGGACTCGTCTCGAGTACGTCTTTTCTCTGCGTCCTCTGCGCTCTCTGCGGTTAAATAGTTTCCCATGCGTTCGCGACATATCCTTCCGAATCTCCGCATCGCCGTCGTCGGAGCCGGCGCGATTGGACTCTACTACGGCGGGAAGCTGGCCTATTTCGGCCGCGATGTGCATTTCCTCCTGCGCAGCGACTACGAGACGGCGCGCAAACGCGGGTTGCGCATCCAGAGCAAAGGCGAAAACATTCACGTCGCGAAGGTCAACGCCTACCGATCCACGAGCGAGATCGGCCCGTGCGATTTGGTCATGGTCGCGGTCAAAGCCACTTCCAACCCGAGGCTTCCCGCCCTTATCGAGCCATTGTTAGGCGAGAAGACCATGATCCTCACTCTGCAGAACGGGATCGGGAACGAAGAATTTCTTGCAGAACACTTTGGCGCCGAAAGAATTCTGGGCGGCATCTGTTTCATCTGCCTGAATCGCACTGAGCCCGGCCTGGTGGAGAAGTACGATTCCGGACGGCTAATCATTGGGGAATTTCAAGGTTATCCGCAGCCGCGTCTGCATGATCTGGCTTGGGAATTCAAACGCTGCGGAGTAGTCTGCAGCGTCTCCGCCGATCTCGCCTACGATCGCTGGCGCAAGCTCGTCTGGAATATTCCCTTTAACGGCCTGGCCGTAGCCGCCGGCGGAGTCGATACCGCAGCCATTCTCGCCGATGACGTTCTGCGGCTGCGCGCTCTCGAGTTGATGGAAGAAACCATTGCGATCGCGCAGGCGTGTGGTCACCAACTCCCGACCTCCATCGCACTCGACCAGATGAATCGCACCAGGCCGATGGGGAAATTCAAAACCTCGACTTTAATTGATTATCTCGCCGGCCGTCCTTTGGAGATCGAGCCAATCTGGGGGGAACCGCTCCGGCGCGGGCGAGCGGCGGGACTTGAGACGCCGCAGCTGGAGAAGTTGTATGGCGAATTGAACGCACGAATCGAAGTCTGGGCTCGCCGCGGCGAGCCCCTCCGGAGGGACGAGATTCCGTTCGTCCACCGCAAAAAGATGGCGTGAAGCTCTCCGCGATCTCGGTTCTGAATCACCAGCGAAAAGTTCAGGTTGATCGATCCGCGCTGGAGAGATTTGCGGAGCGCGCCCTTCCTCTTTGCGCAAAGGAAGGCCTAGGCAGCCTAACGAATCTAGCCGAGGTCAGTGTTGTCTTGGTCTCCGATCGGCGCATCGCCAAATTGCATCGGCGTTTCATGCAAATTCCGGGACCGACCGATGTGATCACCTTCGAGCACGGCGAGATCTTTATTAGCGTCGAAACCGCGCAACGCCAGGCGGAGGACGAACGCACCTCTTTGGAGGGCGAGCTCAAATTGTATCTGGTGCACGGGCTCCTCCATCTGCAGGGTCTCGATGATAAAGAGGAAGCGAACCGGCAGCGCATGCACATGATCCAGGAAGAAATTGTCGCGCAAGCCACTGAGGCTGGCCCGCCCGATGAGAAGGCTGCTGCCTGTTGATTCACGCGGCTTGAAGGGGAAACGGGGGGTCACGGAGGGGAAACGGGGGGTCAGCCTCTTTTGTTTCATTTTGCGGAAGGAGCAGGGCTTTTGCTTGGGAACGCCAGTCCGGATGATCCGCTAGATCGCTCAGTGAACTTGCTACTCGGCTCACATAACCTTCGCTGCCCATTTGGAGTCTTCCCGCCAGCCAGCGCAGACTCACGCTCGTCTGCTGCCGGACCCGATGCGCGATCACCCGCTTACGCCAGTCACCTTTGCGCGTGGGTAAAAGTTGCCCCTCACCAATCCCGAGCACGCCGAGCATCTCCTGGATGATTCGCTCGGCGTGACGTTGACCATGCTCAGAATCTGATTCCTCCCGACGGACTCTGCGTCTCTGGCCGTGCTGTTTGCTTTCCATCCAGTCCAAGACCCGGTCGCGGAAGGCTTCGCCGCCTAACACCCAGCCACGACGCACTTCTCTGAGCTGCTCTTCGCTCATACCTTCTCTGGCACGACGTTCCATCCTCCTTGCGTAGGCTCTCCGACCGCTCGGTCTGTCGCTCAGACCCAGTTCGCCCAGCACCATGGAAGTTTCCAACCACGCCGGTCGCCCTCGCGGAGCGATCAGATAGGCGGGAAAACTGCTCCAGCGATAACTCTCAAGGCTCCCCTTCTTGCCGATCAGCTGGGCTCGGGCCGGATTCAGATGAATGTAATCGGAGACCGCCGAGAAATACCCGCTCCGTCCCGGCTCCACCAGCATCGCCTTGTAGCGGCCTTGGAACAAATGACCGCTCTTGCGGTGACGCCGGTTGTGACGAGCCGTGATGCAGCTTTGGAACCAACGCATCCCGGCCACCAGGTCGGGACGCGGAGTCTCCAACAGCCAGTGATAATGGTTACTCATCAGCACGTACGCATGAATCTTCCAACCGGTGCGCTCACAAGCCTGCCCCAAAGTTTCCAGGAAGCGCTCGCGATCCGTCTCATCGTCGAAAATGTTCTCCCGCCGATCGCCCCGGCACATCACATGATAGATTGCCCCTTCAAACTCCACCCGGATCTTGCGCGCCATTCGTGAGAGCTTCGCCAGCACCAGCAATAATGCAAGAAAAAAGGACTGACCCCTTTTGCTTTTCGCCCCATGGAAGTTTCCAACCACGCCGGTCGCCCTCGCGGAGCGATCAGATAGGCGGGAAAACTGCTCCAGCGATAACTCTCAAGGCTCCCCTTCTTGCCGATCAGCTGGGCTCGGGCCGGATTCAGATGAATGTAATCGGAGACCGCCGAGAAATACCCGCTCCGTCCCGGCTCCACCAGCATCGCCTTGTAGCGGCCTTGGAACAAACGACCGCTCTTGCGGTGACGCCGGTTGTGACGAGCCGTGATACAGCTTTGGAACCAGCGCATCCCGGCCACCAGGTTGGGCCGCGGAGTCTCCAACAGCCAGTGATAATGGTTACTCATGAGCACGTAAGCATGAACCTTCCAACCGGTGCGCTCACAAGCCTGCCCCAACGTCTCCAGGAACCGCTCGCGATCCGTCTCATCTTCGAAAATGTTCTCCCGCCGATCACCCCCGGCACATCACATGATAGATTGCGCCTTCAAATTCCACCCGGACCTTGCGCGCCATTCCTGCCAGCTTCGCCGGCACAATCTATAATACAAGAAAAAAGGACTGACCCCTTTTGACCTTCCCCTAATGCAAGAAAAAAGGACTGACCCCTTTTGACCTTCCCCCTGACCCCTTTTGACCTTCCCCGCCCCCAAAGTGTCGAACTGCACGCGCTTCCCTAAATGCTCGGCCTTCCCTTATTTCTTCGGAGGTCCCAAACGACGATTACACCGATAGTTATGCCCAAGACACCCATCACCGCAGCCTGAAATGGGCTTAAAGAGCCCAGATTCGGAACTTGAACATCTATTGATCGTCCGGCCTTGGACGCAAAGTAGGCTTTTACGATCAAGAGCATCCCCGCAATTCCCGATATCCAACCCAATACCAGGGTCACAACCCGACTAGTATTATCCTCCTTTCGGAGATCAGTTATCTTAGAGTTATTATTCATAAGCCAAATCCTGCGAAGAATTAAAAGCCAAGCAAGGCGGCGATAAACGCGGCGATGACAGAACTCAGCGAAGAGCCTACGGTTGCATCCACACCGATAGCGATGCTAGCATCTCCGGTTATCCCCGTAAAAGCGCCTGCACTAACGCTAGCAACCGAAGGGCCGGCGGTAAGTACACCACCTGCTAGCGTGGCTGCGGCATCTGTATTCGCAATGACTACGCCGGTGCCGATGGCTAAGCCGGTTCCTGCAACGACCCCTCCACTGGGAAAACTGCCGAAACTACCTGAGATTACGCCGCCCGAACTGGGCGATGAGCTAGCATTGCTCGGACCAGGAATTCCGAATGAGGTTCCTGCACCTCCACCACCAAAGCTCCCGCCGCCACCAACGAAGTCTCCCTCGGCAACCACAACAGTCATTGAGGACTTCAAACTTAGCGATAGACTAGGCGCCAGGTTGTTCGAGAGCGAAAACTCTAGATCAAACTCGCTAAGCACCTTAGTGCCTTCTGGATCTGTCATATTTACAAGATTGAATCCAACATACCGAAACAGGTTTTTATCCCCGGCATCGAATCCGAGCGGATCGGTCTGCAAAAATCGTCCAATCATGGGCGAATACATGCGGTTGCGGTAATCGTAGATGCCGATGACCGAGAGGTATTCGCGGCCGGTGAACATGAAGCGATTTCCGTAGGCACTGTCGGTGCGCACGTTGCCCGCCCAGTCTGTGATCTTGGGTGCGCCGAAGGCGTCGTAGGTGTATTTCTCGATTCCCACCGCGTTCTGGTCGAGCAGGAACTTGACGCTCCCGAACTGATCGCTGTGGTAATGGAGGTAGTTGGTCGTCGAAGCGCGCCGGAGGAGGATTTCGTCCGGGCCGGGGCCATAAAGGTTCCAGGCTTGCAGGCTGTTGCCGTTGCCGTTCCATTCCGCGATCGGTTTCCAACCGTCGTAAGTGAAGACCTTGGCCACTCCATTGGTGATTCGCTTGGTCACCCGGTTCAAGCCGTCGTAGCCGAACTCGACTGAATTTCCCGTGCTCGCGTTGGCTGCTTTGGTCAGGCGGCGGGCCGCGTCGTAGGTGTAGAGCCAGCCGCCCAGCTTGCGCTGGTTGAAGTTGCTGTCGTAGAGCGAGGACATCCCCGTCACCTGGGTGTATTGGTTCATTCCGTCAGCCGTGTAATTGGTCACTGCGCCATTGTCGTTCAAACTCGTCCGGTTGAGCGGAGTGAGGGTGTAGCTGACCGTCCGATCCGCGTTGGTCGGGTTGGGGTTCTGCACACCGTCGGCGTTGTAAGCCGCGCTGATCAACTGCTTGGCGTCGTCATAACCGAAGCGCTCTCCTTTGCCAGCCTGCTCGTCGCGATAGGTGTCCTGGATGTTGTTGACCAGATCGTACTCGTAATGGCTGGTGGCAAAGTTAACGTCGTTGAGCCCAGTCTGCTCGACCTGGGTCACCCGGTTGAGCGCGTCGTAGCTGAAGTTGGTCGAGTCCAACCCCTGGAAGACGTTCTGCCGCTTGGTCATGTCGCCATTGAGGTTGTAGGTGTACTCGAACCATTTCCCCGAGCCGAGGGTAGCGCTGTCGCGGATGTGGGCGAGCTGCTGGCGCTGGGTGTAATCATAATAAAGGGTGTAAACCCCGGCGAGGGAGAGCGAGGCGCGGTTCCCATCCACGTCCACCGGAGTAGTGATATGGCGCAGCGGCTGCCCGGTCAAGCTTTGATCTTTCAGCGATTGCGCGATTGACGTCGTCGTATATGTCAATAATGACGCGACCCCTACTTCTCCCTACCGTCGCCCCTATGACGGACAAGAAAGCCGCGGCCACCGGTCTGCTTCCGCTGTCAAGATTTGTTGCCTGACCCCCAAGTTGCCCTCCCTGACCCCCAAGTTGCCCTCCCGTGGATTAAGGAGCGAGATTCACAGACCGACACCCTTTCTACCGTCCCGCGCGGATGATCGGACATATAAGCTTTCTACATACCAGTAATCCCCGTGCATGATTAGACCGAGAACACAAAGAGCATGCCCATTGGAAAAAAATGCTTTTGCAGTGTAACGCGCTGAAACGATCTCTGCTTTTCCTAGCGTAATCGAGATATGTGCTTGTCCCTGTACTGGCTCGCAATTCTCAAAATTCCCGAGCTGATTAAGCGGTTTGAACAAAGCGTCAAGCTTAGCGCCCGTCGCGGACTTCTCTAGCTCCGGACTCGCCACGCTAAGTAAAGTCTTTTCGTCCCGCTTCTTAAGAATCTCACGCAGCACCCTCTGAGCGTAAACCTTGCTTTCTCTATCGTAGGTGGTTCCTCGAACTGATAAAATGGTAAACCCGGCGCCCGCAACCAGAAGCACAGTCACAGCGACTGCGCAAAGTAATATAAGGACGTGCTTCATTACCAATTATGAATATCCGCAAAATAAGACTTATGGCGAGACGATGCGTTTGCGGAAAATGTGATACCCTAGTAATTGGCCAACTAATAAACCCACGGTGATGAAGGCGTACATACCTGCCACCTGAATGCCAGCGCTACCTTGCCAAAGCAAGCGGAAACAACTGCCTACGAAGCTACTAAAAAAGCAAATAGTCGCAATGAAAAGCTTTTGAAGCGGATCGCTTGTCCAGGATGAAGCGAAACGGTTAAAGGAAGGCTTAGTCAGCAATGGACAGCCAGATATACTTCCCAAAACGAATAGCGGTATGATAAGAAGTAGCAGCGCAAAGAAGCTGAAACTGAGATCCGCCTGCCGAACGGTATCTTTTCCCATGCTCCAATACCCTCCCCATCCACAAAGGAGCACCAAGACAACATTCGTCGTCGCGGAAATACGTTTGTATCTGGAAAAAGCTCGCTGCGGCAATGACGTCTCTCCTCGATTAAAACGGCGCTAGTCGCTGAAAGGCCGATGGGCGCCTCCGGGCCGACAGGAAGACAGGACACATGGCGAATGAGTTGTGAGCGGTACCTTGTCAGCCTGCGGCCGCTGGCGGTTTTGAAGTATATATATGATCTCGTCACAGACTGTGACCCGCCGGAGAAGAGGAATAATCACGCGTCAATGATCCTTATTATTTGATGGCGCGTTGGCCTCTAGATCACCTAAAAGGGAGCCAGTGATACTTCCAGCGCTAGGCCCTCCAGGGCCGTAGCCTGAGACCGAACCCGTAAAGCCGTTGGCGGAGACGCCCCCTGATCCACCGAATGATCCGCCAGCTGAGCTTGAGCCGGTCCCGGTTGCCCCGGCGCCAGAGTCACCCCCATCGCCGAAAATCCAGTCAAAGAATCCCTGTACAGCTTGACCCACCTGATCAATCAAAGTGGGCGAGTTCGGCGAACCCGGTGTGTTGTAATGGCTAGCGCCAACACCAATGAAAGCGCCCTCGCCCAAGCTAACGCTTCCTTGGGTCGGCGTAAGGGCGTCGAGGTCTACTCCACTGGTATAGTTAAAGGCGCTACCTTCGAGCGTTGTATAGTGGCCGTCGCCGCCGCCATAACCGGTAAGATCCACACTGAAGTAGCCGGCACCTTCGCCGCCCGTCGCTATGTATCCCGCAAATGATCCAGCATCATGCGATCCGGAGTCGTAAGGATTCAAGTTAAAGAGAAATCCTCCGCCTGCTCCTATATATCCAGCGAAATTGAATTGTCTCCCGTTGTAACCAAATGTGACGTATCCTCCAAGCTCGTCACCACCGGCAAACGTGAACTGAAAGAGGCCGTTCGAATCAGTTCGGCTCACTGGATTATGCCCAACATAGCGGAACAGATTATTATCGCCCGCGTCGAACCCTGTAGGATCTGTTTGTAGAAACCGCCCAATCACCGGCGAGTAGATCCGGTTGCGATAATCGTAGAGACCGGTCGGGGCGAGATACTCGCGTCCGGTGAACATGAAACGGTTGCCGTAGGCGCTTTCAGTGCGCGGTTGGCCTGTCCAGCTCGTAATGGTCGGGGCGCCGAAGGCGTCGTAGGTGTATTTCTCGATCCCGACGGCGTTCTGGTCGAGGAGGAACTTGACGCTCCCAAACTGATCGCTGTGGTAATGGAGGTAGTTGGTCGTCGAAGCGCGCCGGAGCAGGAGTTCGTCCGGGCCGGGACCATAAAGGTTCCAGGTCAGCAGGCTGTTGCCGTTCCCGTTCCATTCCGCGATCTGTTTCCAGCCGTCGTAGGTGTAGACCTTCGCGACCCCGTTGGTCACGCGTTTGGTCACCCGGTTCAAGCCATCGTAGCCGAACTCGACTGAAGAGCCGGTGCTGGCGTTGGCTGCCTTGGTCAGGCGGCGGGCGGCGTCGTAGGTGTAGAGCCAGCCGCCCAGCTTGCGCTGGTTGAAGTTCGAATCGTAGAGCGAGGCCAACCCCGTGACCTGGGTGTACTGGTTCATCCCGTCGGCCGTGTAATTGGTCAGCGCGCCGTTGTCGGTCAGGCTCAGCCGGTTGAGCGGGGTCAAAGTGTAGCCGACCGTGCGGGTCGCGTTGGTCGGGTTGGGCGTCTGCACGCCATCGGCGTTATAGACCGCGCTAATCAATTGATTGGCGTCGTCATAACCGAAGCGCTCTCCTTTGCCAGCCTGCTCGTCGCGATAGGTGTCCTGGATGTTGTTGACCAGATCGTACTCGTAATGGCTGGTGGCAAAGTTAACGTCGTTGAGCCCAGTCTGCTCGAGCTGGGTCACCCGGTTGAGCGCGTCGTAGCTGAAGTTGGTCGAGTCCAACCCCTGGAAAACATTCTGGCGCTTGGTCATGCTCCCGTTGAGGTTGTAAGTGTACTCGAACCATTCACCCGAGCCGAGCGTGGCGCTGTCGCGGATGTGGGCGAGCTGCTGGCGCTGGGTGTAATCATAATAAAGGGTGTAAACCCCGGCGAGGGAAAGTGAAGCGCGGTTCCCATCCACGTCCACCGGAGTAGTGATATGGCGCAAGGGCTGGCCGGTCAAGCTTTGATCTTCCGAGGTCTGGCGATTGGCGTCGTCGTAGGCGAAGCTGACGACGCTGTCGGTGGTCGAGACGCTGATCAGGCGGCTGGCCGCGTCGTAAGTGCGGGTCACATCGGGTCCGAAAGCGTTCCAGTCGTTCGCAACCAGCCGGTTGCGATTGTCGTAGGTGAAGGCGTTGGTTTGCCCGGCCGGGTTGATGTAGGTGGCCAGGTTGCTGTTGGCGTCGTAGGTCCAGGTCTCGCTCCGTAGCGCCCCGCCCGCATCGGCCGGATAGGTGGCGCTGATCTTGCGATTCATGGCGTCGAACCCGAAGGAATAGACGGCGCCTTTGGAATCGGTCATTTGGGTCCGGTTCCCGGCGAAGTCGTAAAGGTAGCTGGTCGGATCGGAAAGAAACCCGGTCATGTGGGTGACGCGATTCAAGGGGTCGAAGGTGTCCCAGGTGCGGAACTTGTTGTCCGGGCGGGTTTCCTTGATTTTGTTGCTGGCCTGATCGTAGTCGTAGCTGGTGACGTGCGAGAGCGGCTCGGTCGTGGTGATGAGCCGGTTGCGTTGATCGAACTCGAAGCTGGTGGTGTTGCCGCGCGCGTCCTGCGCGGTCAAGCGGTTGCCGACCGGGTCGTAGGTGAAGTTGCGGATGGCTTCGTCGGCGGTGCCCGGCGCCTGGGTTTCCTTGGTGAGCCGGAACTCGTTATCCGCATAATGATAGACTTTCTTTCCGCTCGGCGCGGTGACCGAAAAGACGAAGCGCGAGGTGGTCAGGTAACTGCTCGTCTGGCCCCAGGGGAGATAGCTGTTGGTGACGGTCTCGCTGAGCGGATTCGTCGTGGTGAGCAGACGCCGGAAATCGTCGTAAACGTAGTTGGTGGTATGGCCCAGTTCATCGGTGGTGGCCGTGAGCATCCCGATGAGATCGTAGGTGTTGACTTTGGTGTAACGCACGCTGGTTACCGGGTCAGGCGGGAAAGTCGTCTTGGTCAATTGTCCCCGGCTGTTGTACTCGTAGTCGGTCACGTAGCCGAGCGGCTCCTGCATCGAGGCGAGGCGATCGAGCGCGTCGTAGGTGTAGGTGGTGGTCTGGTTGTCCGCGTTGGTGAAGGTCTGCTTCAAGCCCCGCGTGTCATAAACCGAGGTCTCGATGCCGCCGCTGGTCAGACGATGGACCAGGACTTGGTTGAACGCGTTGTAGGTGAAGGTTTCGTAGGCGCTGTCGGGATAATCGATGCGGGTGACGCGATGGAGCGAGTCGCGGGTGTAGGCGATGGTGTGATTGAGTTCGTCGGTGCGATGATCGAGGTAATAGGGATTGAGCGGGTCGGTGTAGACGTAGGAGACGCTCGATTGGACGTTGTTCTTATCTGGCGGGTGGGTGAGGGAGGTGAGACGACCAGTGATCGGCTCGCGAATCATCTGGGTGTAGCTGCCGTTGCCGTCGGTGTAGGCACTGCGATAATTGCTGTAGTCGTAGCCAAAGAGGCTGTCGGTATCGCCGTTGAAGTCGGTCACGCCAAAGAGGAGATGTCCGATGTAGGGATAGGCGGCGTAATTGATGTCGCGGGTGGGGCCGTCGCCGCGGGTTTCCGTGCGGATCTCGTATCCGTAAGCGATGGTAGTCACGGCCGGATCGGCCGGGCCGGGTTTCTCGCTCAGAATCTGGCCGTGGACGACGTCGGTGCCGTTGGGTAGGTAGTCGTAGGCGATGTTGCGCATGGCGCGCGGGTAGAGAGGGTCGGTGCAGAAGGCGAGGAGGGGGGTGCCATCGTATTGGCCGAAGGCATCGGGCGTGTTCGGCGCTTTGTAAGTGTAAACGGCTCCGCCGGTCCCGGGGTCGTCGTAATAGTGAACGCTGCTGAGGTAATTATAGGTAGTAGTCCCCGGGTAAAAATTGTCGTTCCCATAATCGTAAGTGACCTCCCGCCCATCGCTCGCGGTCACCTTCTCAATGACGGATTCGGAATAGAAGCCATTCGGGATGCTTTCCCAAGTCAGTTCGAGGTAGCGGCCGGCCGGTTCGGTCATGCGGTGCAAGGTCCCGTCGGTGTTATAGGTCAGCTCGGTGCGCAGGCCATGCGGGTCGATGATGGCCTGGGCGACGTAGTCGCGATAGAAATAGGTCCCAGCGTTGGTTTCCGTGGCCTTAAACTCGACTCTGCCGCCGTCCACCATGACGAGGTAGGCAAGATTGGTGGTGAGATTGAGAGGCTGAAAACGCTCGGAAAGGCCGATCGGACCGCGGAAGTAAGTCTCGCCCGCGTTGTCGGCCGGAGAACCGGCAGCCGGCTCCTCGAAGGTGATGACCCTCCCATCAGGATAATTGACGGTGTAGGAAGTGGGTGGAGTGCCCGCCGTGCTATAGACGATCGGTTCATCCGTCATGCTCCAAGCGTAGGAATGGCGCCAGCCGCCAGCGAAGGCGAAGCCAGCGTTGCGCGGGCTATTGCGGGAGTTGGCGATGCGGGTGAAGGCGAGGGGGTAGTCTCCGACTGCGCCGGACAAAATAACGTCCGTGACATTTCTCATCGCGTTACCGGTGTATGGGTCCAGAAATCCGGCCGTGGTCACATTACCATTGAACATCCCGGCGGGGCCGGTTGGGTTATCATCTGCCGCCTGGGCGCACAGTCGGGCGCTGGGCAGAAGGCAAAGGGTGAGGAGTGCAAAAGAAATGGTTTTGAGATTCATAATCTTAAGAAAAGGTTGATAGTTCACGGGTGGTTAGGGTGCGGGTGAAAGCAGCGGTGGGTGGGCGAGAGAGTTTTGCGGATCGAGCACCCAAAAGCGCAGAAGCGAGACGTTCCCGCCCGTTTGGAGGGCCACTCGATTCAAGCCGGGCCGGGCGCCGGCCTGAAAGGTGAGGTTGACGGTGCCGTCCAGGTTGATGATGGGGTTGGGTTGATCCGCTCCCAGGATTCCGCCGTCGAGCGATTCGGCGACGATGCGCCCTTCAACCAGACTCAACGGAAAAGTCAGTTGCACAGTGACCGCCTCGCCAGCCTGGAGGCCGATGAATCCTGAGATGCCACGTTCAGCGGTGGCGGTTAGCCATCTTCCGTCGGCAAACCCGATGAGAGCGATAGGTCCGACGCCCGATTGGCCCAATTGGCCTGGGTCGATAGGAACAACCGGCTGAGCGGGCAGGGGCGGGCTAGTGAAGAAAAGGAAACTGGCCGAGAGCGCGCAGAGAATAATGGATTTCATGACCATTATTTCCGCCCGTTTGGTTTTTACGGCTAGACAATCACTCGATGAGCAATATAAATTACATAAATAGCACAATTATTAGAATCCCAAGACCTGCCTGGACTATGTCGCGAAAAAGCGTTTCCCGCCGCCTTCCTCCCCTTCCGAAGACTCCCCTTTTGCGGCAGCGCGACAACAAGACGGAACTTTTGCTAGGCCTTCTGCGCGATTTCGCTCGCTCAAATCAAGGCGGGGAGGCGCTTCTTTTCTACTCACAGCGGGAGGTAGCACGGAAATATGCGGTCCCCGCATCTCTTGTGGCCAAAATTTACCGGACACTGGAAGCGGAGGGCCTTCTTCGGCCGATTCGCGGATCAGGAACGCTTCTGGAAGGCTCGGGACCGACTCCCAGATCGACAGCTCACGGTTTGTTGGCAATTGCCTCCTCCCTTCCCCGATTTCTGACCGAGCAGGATGCTCGAATATTCCTGCTGCAGATGCAGCGGGAATGTCGCAAGCGAAATGTCATTCCGACCGCCGTCTTCTTTGAAGGGAATGAGACAGCCGATATGCTTGGTGACCGGCTTAAAATTAGCCGCCCCGACCGAATAATTTGGTATTCCCCGCAGAGGCTCTCAAGAGAGGTCGCCTTGAGGACGCACGATGCCGGCATTCCGATTATCGGAATCGCTGATATCGGCTATCCGGCTATCCCTTGCCAATACGAGGTTTGTCGCTGGCCTGCTTTGCGCAAGATTGTCGGTGAATGGAAGCGAGATGCAGCTCTCGCGCGGGTGAGAGTAGCCTTGGGACCGGCGCGCTCGGCCGCCGAAGAGGCGAGGATCGGGCGAACGCTCGCGGAAATGGACCTTGACGCTCAATTCATCCGCCTTAGATCCCAAACGATCAGGCACTTCATCGACTCTCTAGTTAAAAATCCAACCTCCGGTATCATCGTCGAATCATCGGCCGCTTCGATTTTGGCCACACACTATCCAGGCGCATTCGCCCGTCTCGCCAAGTACTCCCGCCTTGCTCTGGTGGGTGGACCGGTACGGGGACTTCACACTATGATTAATGAGGCGACGGTGGATATGGTGGTCGTCGATTGGAGAGTCGTGGCGAGACGAATCCTGGACGATTTTTTAAGGCGGAGCCAACCGGCGCGCGACGAGCCTTGTGTCTTTGAGGCTTTGGCGGAATATCAGGTGCCGGTGGGCCGGGATTCGCAGACGGTCTAGTTTGCGGCGATCAAAGGGGGCACGAACTCGCCCACGGTTGATTCACGCGCCTTGCGTGTTATTCTTTTCGTTATGCTTTGGCCGGTCGCACTGATCTTCTCATCCCCGTCTTCCAGTTCTAGTTAGAACGCCGCGCCTCAATTTTTTTCATGCCCTTTTCTCCGGAGATCACCAATGCTGTCGAGACGCCGGCTATCACTGATGAATCCAAAACCGACGAAGCGCTCGATCTGCCGTGGGTGGTCGTCGTGCATAACGACCCGGTGAATCTGATGAGCTACGTCACGATGGTTTTCCAAAAGGTCTTCGGTTATCCCAAGGAAAAAGCGGAGACCCATATGCTCGAGGTGCATCGCCAGGGGCGCTCGATTCTCTGGAGCGGGGTGCGGGAAAGGGCGGAGTTGTTTGTGCAGCAACTGCACGGTTATCTCCTGCTCGCCACGATCGAGCGGAGTGGTTAGAGATGGAAGTCTTCCGCAAAAACGGCGTCCTCGAAATCACTGAGATCGATCCTCTCCTGGCGGAGCTGCTGCGGCAGATCCCGGCGAGTGCAAATCCGGAATCCGTTCCGGCGGCTGAAGCGCGGATTCACAGCGCGCCGGCCGGGCCTAACGAGAAGGAGATGTGCGCGGAATGGAAACTCTATGTCGAGCCGGAGCTGCGCCGCCTTTTTCAAAGCTCGACCGAGACGGTGATGACCGATCTCGCCCAACTCGGCGAGAACGATAAGCCTTTTGCCAATTCCAATCTGCGCATTCCTCCCGAACATTCTGAAGCGTGGCTCAACGCCCTGAATCAGGCGCGCCTGGTGATCGCGGCTAAGTATGACTTCACGGAGGCCGAACTCTGCGATCACTATCGATCGCCCATTGGCTCGCGGCGCGATCTGAGTCTTTTTCAGGTGAACTTCTACGGTTTTCTCCAAGAGTTCATACTGCGCGAAATGGAATGCGACGGCGGCAACGCGCCCGAGCGACCTAACGGATAGACGCCCGGTCATCCTCGTGCTCGAATTCCTAGCCGATCGAGGACGAGGACGAGTAGGAGCACGAGGACGAAAACGAGCGTCCGGTTTTATGCGATGGCTCTTAGTGCGGCTCGCCCTGGGGCTTTCGCTCGCGCACCATTTTCATCAACCGGTCTTTGAGCGCGTCGGATGATTTGGCTGGCTTCAAGCTCAACGCAAAGGCTTCGTGCAGCCGATAGCACTCCGTGACGAAATCCTCGGCCGGTTGGCCGAAATTCCGGCGAGCATCCTCGAAATCGTGACACTCCCCGTTTTCCAAAGCACCAATCACGTAAAGTCGTGCTTGGTTTTGGAATTCATCAAAGCTCATCTTTAAGTTCCTTGAGGCCGTCGTAAATTTTTTTAAGCCCCAGCTCAAGGCGAGTCTTCACGGTCCCTAAAGGAGTATTCGTATTTGCGGCGATTTCGCGCTGACTCATCCCGCGAAAAAATGCGAGGTCAATCGCCTGCTGCTGAGCAGGAGGCAAGCCGCTGATGACTTTACGCACCAAAACACGCGTATCTGAGAAATTGATTTCTTCTTCCGTCGCGTTGTGAACCCAGGCATCGGGCTGCTGTTCGGTCTCGTTTTGCAATCTTTCGCCCGCCCGCATGTAGGCCTGCTTCTTGCGCAACCCGTCGATGGCTCGGCGCCGCGCCAGGGTGACCATCCAGCCTAACGGTTTGCCCTTCTGGGCGGAGAAGTTTTTGGCCTGGTTCCAGAGCTCCATGAAGATCTCTTGTAGCAAGTCGTCTGCCTCAGCCTCATTATGTACGACCCGGAGGATGAGCGCTTTGATGATTCCGTTGTAGCGATCGTAGAGTTTGGAAAGAGCCTCGGGATCTTCCGCCTGGATTCCGAACATCAACTCCAAGTCGGTCGGTTCTCCTGGATCGAGGGTCGGACTGACTGCCGGTAGCCGAGGACTGGATTCGTCGCGATCGTCGTCTGCAGGAATTTTTGGTCGGCGCGCCATTTTGGGAAAAGGAACCCAGACTTAAGACCACAGGTTCCTCCCGTCCAACAGGATTTCACGGAAAAAGCGAAGGAGATGTCGCCGCGAAGCAGGCGAGTTGCGTAAGGTGAAGACCTTTTCCTCTGGGCCGTCACGGATGCGAAGCAACGGCCGGGCTTTCCAACGCGGCTATCGCTTTCTCCTCCTGTAGAAGTCTGGAATTCGCCTCCGCTCTGCGCGGAGCGAAGCGTCTACACCTTATTTCCCGCCAAGGGCTGCCCGGCGAAGTGCAGCGTCTCCAGAATCTCGCCGCGGAGATGCAGGAACTCGGGTTGACTGCGATCGCGCGGCCTCTCCAGATTCACCGGGATGATCTGCTCGATCTTACCGGGGCGCTGCGTCATGATCACGATCCGATCGCTCATATAAATCGCTTCGTCGATATCGTGGGTCACGAAAATCATCGTGATCTGGTGGGTTTGCCAGAGGCGCAGCACTTCATCCTGCATGCGCATGCGGGTGAAGGCGTCGAGCGCGCCTAACGGCTCATCGAGCAGAAGCACGCGCGGCTTATTGATGAGGGCGCGCGCGAGCGAGACACGTTGCGCCATGCCGCCAGAGAGATGGTGCGGGAAAGAATTGGCAAACGATTCCAGACCGACCAGGCGCATGAATTCGTCCACCTCGGCACGTTTCTCGCGTAGCTTGCCTCGCGCAATCAGGCCCACCTCGATGTTGCGCCGCACCGTCAGCCAGGGAAAAAGATTCGGGTCTTGAAAAACCAGCCCGCGCTCCGCACTCGGAGCCTTGATCGGCTCGGCGCCGATCGAGAGTTCGCCCGATGTGGGAGTGGCGAGCCCGGCAATCATGCGCAGCAGCGTGGATTTACCGCAGCCGCTGGGACCGACGATCGAAACCAGCTCGCCGGCCGCGATCGAGAGCGAGACATCGTCGAGAGCGAGAGCTCCTGGCGTGATCCCGCCATCGGGCGAATCAAATGTTTTGGTGATGTGCCAGACGCGCAGAGCCGCGCCGTCGTGGGCCAGAGGCTGCGGCGCGACGTTTACCATTTGATAACGCCCTTCTGCCAAACGAGCACGCGATCACGCAATTTGAAGAGCAACGTCATGATGGTGGAAAAGAAGACCGCCATTATAACCAGCGCCCCGTAAACTTTGCCGTATTCGGCCCAGCCTTGTGCCCAACTCAGATACCAGCCGAGGCCCGATTTTACCCCGACCGTTTCGGCTACGACCAAGGTCAGGAAAGACGTGCCCAGGCCCATGAAAAGGCCGATAAAAATATTGGGCAACGCGGCGGGAATCGCGACCCGGAAGATGAGATAGGCGCGACCCGCGCCCAGCGTGCGTGCCACGTCGAGATACGACGCGCGTGTATTGGAAATGCCCGACGCGGTTAACATCGTGACCGGGAACCAAACGGCGAGCGCGACCAGCCCCATGGCCGAAAAGAGCGCTGAAGGCGAGACCACCATGGCGAGCGGAATCCAGGCTGTCGCCGGAATCGGTCCGACGACTTTCAGAATCGGCATCCCCCAATAGCGCGCGTGCGGGAACCAGCCGATTGTCACTCCTGTGATCAGAGCCAGGATGGTGCCCAGAGTGTACCCGCTCAAG
This sequence comes from Chthoniobacterales bacterium, assembly GCA_965218705.1. GTDB lineage: Bacteria > Verrucomicrobiota > Verrucomicrobiia > Chthoniobacterales > UBA10450 > Palsa-1392. Next base: position 3,435,325 of record OZ244652.1, on the reverse strand, counting down.
AGCAGTACGAGCGAATGCCAGGTGCTATCGAAGAGCACCGCGCGATCATTGTAGAGCGCCGCCATGACCGCTTCAGGTCCGGGAAAATAAGGCAACGGAAAAAGTCTCAAAGAAGTGGTCGCCAGCTGCCAGGCCGCGGCCGCCAGCACAGCCATGCCGAGGATAGGGCACATGCGGGTCATCCATGTGCGGAGACGAGGCATGAAAATCTGCAGCGCCGCGCCGACAAGGCTCAAGCCGAGGACAATGAAAAGCAGGCTAGGATAATATTGGGTGTCGGGCGGGAGTTCGGCGCGAGGTCCAAAATAGTTAAGGCCCAAAGCGATGAGAGCGGCCACCGGGATGATCAGAAGCGTTTGCGGACGCGTGCGGAGCAAGCCGCGCGGTTTTGGCTTCGTCGTCACGGGCGCGCTCGGACGAGCAGGAGCGCTTGGACTCGGGACGGGAGCGACCAAATCCATTTCTTTCGTAGCAACATTCATGAGCGGAGAAGGGATTGAGTAAAGGAAAACACGATCGTCGTGGTCCGGGTGGGACAACCTTTCGTCAGAAAACCGTCATCTGAGGTTAAGGAATTTGATTTCAAAATACAATAATAACCTTCGCTTATAGAGCAATTTTCCCGCCTCCACCCGGGCAATTCATTCCCCAAAAGAGCAGGAGACTTGCCGGATCGACGAGTTTCTGGGCCAAAGCCGCTTTGTCTATCTTGCGCAAACGAGATCGTTCTCTACCGAATAACGGATCGCCTCAGCCGGCAGACCGCGTCATGGTCCGGCCGGAGTGAAGCCGACCAATCGACGCGATCGATCGGGGAAGATTGGATTTCGCGAGAAGTTGTTCATGCGCCTGAAAAGTTGCTCTTCAAATACTTCCGACAGCCTTGAGAGATTGTGCAAGCCGGTCAGCCTTGCTATTTCGTGACGAGTGAACATCCCGCCTGAAGCAGCACTCAGCGGACCGGCAGCAACCGCGCCGCCGGAACGCGCCGACGAGATCATGCTGGCAGGCCCGCACTCGAGGTTGGATGAATTTTTCACGCTTTTGCGCGTCCTGCGGGATTTCCTGCGCGGCTTCCGCACCCTCCATTTCGTCGGGCCCTGCGTGACCGTTTTCGGCTCGGCCCGCCTCAAGCCGGGGAGCGAGTTCTACGAGTTGGCGCGCAAGGTTGGGGCGGGCATTGCGCGGCTTGGATTTACGGTCATGACCGGTGGCGGGCCCGGCATCATGGAAGCCGCCAATCGCGGTGCCAAGGATGTTGGAGGGCGTTCCGTAGGCTGCAACATCAAGCTCCCTTTCGAGCAAGCGCCTAACGACTATCTCGATCGCTGCGTCACGATGGAATATTTCTTCGTGCGCAAGGCGCTGCTCATCAAATACTCCTACGCTTTCGTCGTCCTGCCCGGCGGAGAGGGGACGCTCGATGAATTATTTGAAGCGCTCACCCTCATCCAGACGGGAAAAATCAAAAACTTCCCGGTCGTCGTCATGGGGAAGGATTACTGGGCGGAGCTGACCGCTCTGCTTCAAAAGATGGTGCAAGCCGGGACCATTTCGGAAAGCGACCTTGATCTGATTCACCTGACCGACTCTGTCGACGAAGCAATCGAGCACATTCGCGCCCGTGCCATTGAGCCATTTGGTCTGCGCCGGGTCGTGCGGCGATCCTGGCCCTGGCTGGGCGAGCGGGAACTACGATCCGCTCCCTCACCATGAAAACACGTCCGGCCTTCGCGTGGGGGAAAGACGCCCGGCGGGTTTTGCCTAACGAGAAACGTTATTTGGTCGGCGTCTCCGGCGGTCGGGATTCGGTCGTTTTGCTGCACTGGTTGTTATCGTTAGGCTATGAGCGCCTGGTCGTTTGCCATTTCGAACATGGCCTGCGGGGAAGAGCCGGCCAGGGCGACGCGCGCTTCGTCGAGAAATTGGCGAGCAAGCACGACCTCCCGTTTGTGTCGGGTGCCGCCGACGTGGCCGCTCTGGCCGTCCGTCACCAGCAGTCGATTGAAGCGACCGCGCGGCAGGAGCGGCTGAAATTTTTCGAGCGCGTGGGCCGCCGGCGTCGTTGCCTCACGGTCTTGCTCGGCCACCAGGCAAACGACCAGGTGGAAACGTTTCTCCTCAACCTTTTCCGCGGCGCGGGACGTCGCGGACTCGGCGCCATGCGATTGCGCTCTACGAACGGAAAGCTCACTCTCGTCCGACCGTTGCTCGGAGTTTGGCGGGAGGAGATCGATCGCTATACGGAAGAGCATCAGCTCAAATTTCGCGACGATGCGAGCAATGACGAACTGGCCGCCCGGCGCAACCGGCTGCGGCACCGCATCATTCCGCAGTTGGAAAAGGAATTTGGACGAAACCTTCGCGCCACCATCTGGCGCGCGGCCTCTATCCTGGCCGAAGAAGAGGATTTTCTGGAACAGCGGACTCCCGCGGGCCTCACGAGTGAGGACGAGTTGCCGTTGCCGGCGCTGCGCCAGCTCGCCCCGGCTTTGCAGCGCCGAGTACTGCGACAGTGGCTCAGAAATCATGGGATAAACGAAGTGGGCTTCGAAGTGATCGAGGCGGCATTGGGTCTGGTGGTGGGGGCGGATCCGGCCAAGATCAATTTGGCGCGCGGACGCCACCTCCGGCGCCGCGCGGGCAAGCTTTTCCTGGAGTAGCCGGGAGGTCCTTCGCCGCGCTTCGCCGGTTCAGGATGACGAAAAATGGGTTGGCGCGTGTTTCGCGATATTTGCCAGCGTCTCTGCTTTCGCACAGGATGAGGCACTATCATGGCTAACCCAAATCGCGTGCGCTTCGCGCCTTCCCCGACCGGATATCTCCACATCGGCGGGGCGCGGACGGCGCTTTTTAACTGGCTTTTCGCCCGGCACACCGGCGGCACTTTCGTCCTGCGGATCGAGGACACCGATCAGTCACGCAACACCGCCGAGGCCGCCGAAGCCATCTACGACGGCTTGCGCTGGCTAGGACTCGACTGGGATGAAGGCCCGCAGGTTGGGGGCGCATACGGCCCGTATTTTCAGAGCGAGCGCAACGAAATCTATGAGCGTCACCTCGCGAAACTCGAAGCCGCAGGTCACCTCTACGAGGAGAACGGCGCCATCCGCTTCCGCTCACCACGGGAGCACGTCATTCTCGACGACCTTGTCTGCGGCCGGATCGACTTTGACCTAACGAACCCGGAGACGCATCCCGACATGACAATCCGCCGGCCGGATGGCTCGTGGATTTTTCACTTCGTCAACGTGGTCGACGATCTCGAGATGAAAATCAGCCACGTCATCCGCGGCGAGGATCATCTCTCGAACACGCCCAAACACATCGAGCTTTATCGCGCGCTCGGGGCCGAGCCGCCGCGTTTTGCGCACATCCCGCTCATCCTCAACCAGGACGGCTCGAAGATGAGTAAACGCGACACCGGCGCGAGCCTCAACACCTACCTCGAGCATGGTTTCGTTCCCGCGGCGGTGCGCAACTTTCTCTGTCTCCTCGGCTGGTCGCCCAAGGACGATCGGGAGAAGATCGAGATCGAGGAAGTCGTTAGGCTATTCGAGTTGGAAAAGCTCAATCGCAAGAACGCGGCCTTCGATCTCGACAAATGCACCTGGCTGAGCGGCGAATATTTGCGCGAGCTTTCCGACGAGCGTTTCCTAGAGATGTCCCGCCGCGCGCTCGTCCGCGCCGGCGTCGACCTAACGAAATTCCCTGACGAATACGTCCGCGCCGCGCTCGAGACCTGCAAAGGCAAGTTCCGCATTTTTAGCGAGCTCCCCGCGTATGGCGGCTTTTATTTCACTGACGACTTCGAGTATCAGGCCGAAGGGGTGGCCAAGCATTTTACGCCCGAGAATAAACCGTTGCTGCAGGCTTGGCGGGGAGCGCTGAGGGCTCTGGAAAACTTCGACGCCGCTCCCTTGGAAACCGCCCTCAAAGCTACTGCCACAGAGTTGGGCGTGAAAGCCAAAGCGCTCGTCCACCCGACGCGGTTGGCGCTGACGGGCAGCAACGCGGGGCCGAGCCTCTACCATCTCATGGAGATTCTCGGCCGCGATGAGGTGCTCGCACGTCTGGATCGCGCTCTGAGCTTGTTCTAGCGAATTGGGCGACGAGGCGGCGTCCTTGCTCGTTAGGCGAAATAGTGGCAGACTACCGCCACGTGAAATACGCGGTGATCAACATTCAGGATCCGGCGGGCAAAACGGTCGGCCGGCGGCGGCTGCGCGACGCGTGGAAAAGCGCGATGGGGATGCAAATGACAGTTAACGAGGTGCGCAAATCCCAAGGTTTCGGCGGTCTCTGCCGAAAGGGAGTTTTTCGATTTCGATCCTTTGAGGAAGCAGACGCATGGATGACCCGGGAGATAGTGAAGAGCGCGATCCGTCGGCGGAACTAGTTCCAAGGGTTCCGACCGAGGACGACTTGGTCCTGGTTTGCCGGCGTCTGAATGAGTTGGGCGCTCAGTACGTGGTGGTCGGCGGATTTGCCATCATCTACGGAGGCCTGGCTCGCACGACCACCGACATTGATCTGGTCGTTGCGACTGACTTGGAGAACGAGGCGCTCGTCTTTAAAGCGTTGGAGGTCTTGCCGGACAAGGCGGTGCGCGAACTGAAGCCGGGGGAAGTGGGAGAATATATCGTGGTCCGAGTGGCGGACGAGGTGGTGGTCGATCTGATGCGATCGGCCTCCGGAATCGATTATGCCGAGGCAGCCACTGATGTCGTGATGCACGAGGTTCAGGGGCTCCAAATTCCCTTCGCTTCGCCCCGCTTGTTGTGGCGGATGAAGGCGCATACTCACCGCGAGAAGGACGCGGGCGATCTTGTCTTTCTACGCGAATACTTCGCTCAAATCGGCGAAGAGCCGCCTGCGACTGTTTAACCGCAGAGGACGCAGAGAGCGCAGAGGTAATTCTCTTTAATTGTCTTTCCTCTGCGTCCTCTGCGCTCTCTGCAGTGAAAGATCCGACGCCGCTCGACTACTTCCTGGCTTCCTTCGCCCAAGTGTCGCGCAGCGTGATGGTGCGATTGAAGACGGGTTTGTCGGGACGTGAATCGGGATCGAGCGCGAAATACGCCAGGCGCTCGAATTGATAACGCAGCTCCGGATTCGCCTCGCCTAACGACGGCTCGCATTTCGCGGTGACGACTTCGAGCGAGTGCGGATTGATGTGCGCTTTGAAATCGCCGTCCGCATCCGGTTCCGGCACGGTGAAAAGCCGGTCGTAGAGTCGCACCTCGGCCTCGACCGCGTGCGGCGCGCTGACCCAATGGATCGTGCCTTTGATCTTGCGATTCGAAGTGGCGCCGCCTGACTTGCTCTCCAGATCGGCGGTGCACTGCAGCTCGGTGATGTTGCCGTCGGAGTCTTTCACGACTTCGTCGCACTTAATGATATAGGCGTATTTCAAGCGCACTTCGCCGCCCGGTTTGAGCCGGAAATATTTGGGCACGGGCGTTTCCATGAAGTCAGCCTGATCAATGTAAAGCTCCCGGCTGAAGAGGATCTTGCGCGTGCCCGCCGTCGGGTCTTCCGGGTTGTTCGTTGCCTCCAGCTCCTCGGTTTTATCCTCGGGATAATTAGTGATCACGACTTTGAGTGGATGCAGCACGGCGAGGCGGCGCAGCGCCGTTTTGTTGAACTCGCCGCGCATCGCGTGCTCCAGCGCGTCGACTGCGGTGAGCGAGGGATATTTCGTAATGCCGATGCGGTAGACAAAGTCGCGCAACACGCTTGCGGTGACGCCGCGGCGTCGCATCCCGGAGATGGTCGGCAGGCGTGGATCGTCCCAGCCGTTAACGAGGCCATCGTCGACGAGCTGTTTCAGCTTGCGCTTGCTCATCACCGTGTAAGTGAGATTGAGGCGGGCGAATTCGATTTGGCGCGGACGCGGCTCGGGCAGTTCCAGCGCTTCCAGGACCCATTCGTAGAGGGGTCGATGCACTTCGAATTCGAGGGTGCAGAGTGAATGCGTGATGCCCTCAAGATAATCGCTCTGCCCGTGGGCGAAGTCGTAGCTCGGATAGATGCACCACTGGTCGCCGGTGTTGTGATGCGTCGCGTGCCGAATGCGATAGAGGATCGGATCGCGTAACCACATGTTCGCCGCTTGCATGTCGATCTTCGCGCGGAGCGTGCGCGCGCCGTCTGGGAATTCGCCCGCTTTCATGCGCGCGAGCAGATCGAGGTTCTCTTCCACGCTGCGATTGCGAAAAGGGCCATCTTTGCCGAGCCGGCGAAACTCGTCGGTCTCTTCGGGCGTCATGTCGCAGACATAAGCCTTGGCCTTGCGCACGAGTTGCTGTGCGAAGTCATAGAGCTGGTCGAAATAATTCGAGGCGTAGAACGGTGAGCCGTCCGCTTGCAGCCCGATATGCTGGTCGGCCCAACCGGCGATGAGCCAGCGCACATCGGCCATGATGGAGTCGACAAACTCGACTTCTTCCTTGGCGGGGTTGGTGTCGTCCATGCGGACGTTGCAGATGCCGCCAAACTCGCGCGCGATGCCGAAGTTGAGGCAGATCGCCTTGGTGTGGCCAATGTGGAGGTAACCGTTAGGCTCGGGCGGGAATCGGGTGTGGATGAGCTGGTGCTTTCCGCTGCGCACATCTTCTGCGACGATATCGCGGATGAAATCGGAAGGAGTCTCGTCGGTAGGCGGCGTGGTCATGGTGGCCGGCTGACCTTAGCAGAGGGCGCCTTCAGCAGCCAATCGCTCCACAGCATGACGATGCAGGACGTCTATCAACTCTCCGATCTCCGGAATTGGCGGGAGGTCACGGCGGGATTGGAGCGCCCCATCCGGCTGGGGGTGGTGGGTGATCCGATTGAGCATTCGCTTTCTCCCCAAATGCAGAACGCGGCCCTGCAAGCCAGCGGGGTCAACCTCGCCTATGCGCGTTTCCGGGTTGCGCCTAACGAACTTGCGGAAGGGTTCGAATGGTTCCGCGAGCTCGATTTTATCGGAGTAAACCTGACCGTGCCGCACAAGTTGGCGGCCGTTTCGCTCGTGGATGAAGTGGACGAAGCCGCGCAAAAGATCGGCGCGATCAACACCGTGGTTTTCCGCGATCGGAAATCGTTAGGCTGGAATACCGACGGTCCCGGTTTTGCTCGGGCCATCCGGGAGGAGTTCTCGGTCGACCTGCGCGATCTGCGCGTCCTCCTGCTGGGCGCGGGTGGAGGTGCCGGGCGCGCCATTGCCCAGGAATGTGCGAGCGAAAATTGCGAGCGTCTCGTCCTGGTGAATCGCACTTTCACCAAAGCGCAGGCCCTCGCGCGCGAGCTGGCGCCGGCTTTCCGCGGCCCGCGCGTCCTCGGGCCGGAAGCGCGCTTGGAAGCGATCCTATGGGACGAACGAGCCCTCCGCACCCAACTAGAACGCATCGATTTGGTCGTGAACGCCACCACGCTAGGGCTGGCCGCATCCGACCGGGCACTGCTCCCGCACGCGCTCATCGCGCCGCATCTCATGATCTACGACCTGATCTGCCACCAGACTCGCTTGCTCGCCGCGGCGCATGCGAGCGGTGCCCGCGGGGCCAATGGCTTAACGATGCTTCTGCACCAGGGCGCACTCGCCTTTGAGCTCTGGTTCGAGCGGTCGGCACCCTTGCGCGAGATGCGGGCGGCCTTGGCCTGAACGGTCATCAAGTCTCATCCGGACAAAGAACAGCCGAGCCCATCGCCAAAGTCCCGCACAGGTCACGCTCCTGTTGTGAATCATACGACAGGCCAAGGAGACACACTTAACTGTCGCGCTTCACCGGTTCCTCCTGCGCCGGTCCCAGACTCGGCCCGGGATTGGCGGTTTATCGGACAGGCTCGAAATCCCGGGGCCGGCGGGGAGGAGGCTGTTTTTGAATCTGGCGCGCGATGGAGCGAAGGCGATTGACGCCTTGGGCCACGCGGCATTGCGTCCGGTGGCGCGCGTAATTTTCCAACTCCGCCTCGAAACAGCCCAGCGTGGGGCCGTAGGCGCAGCCAGCTTTCGAGGGAATAGCCGGGCGGCGTTTATGCCGGAAATCCAGCGCCGCGTAGTGCTCGACCCAGCGGGGTTCGTCGCTCAGCAAGGTGGACGGCACCGCGCCATCCACGAATTCCCGAGCCGGCGAGCCGGGCCAAAGATCGTGCACAAAGACCGCCTGAGGCTGGTTCCGTTGGAGCAGGTGGAAAGCGAGTTTCAGAGCGCGCAAATCCTTCGGGCCATCAATCAGGACCACGTCGCCCGGCCGCACCAGTTCGGGTAGGAGGCGAACAGAATCGCCGAAACGACAATCCACCTGGGGGTAGGAGCGCAACCTTTCGAGCCCGATCTCGGCATCGGCAGAATGGGCGTCGGATTCCAGACTAATGATGGGGACGTCCGGGAAAAGACGCGCCAACACGAGCGTGCTTTGCGCGCGGGCCCGACCCGACTCGAGAATGCGCGCCGGGCGTCGCGGAGAAGCGAAGGCGTAGAAAAAGAAGAGTTCGCTGCGCCGGATGCCCTTGCTCTCATGCTCGAGCCCGGCGGTGGCAGTGCGAAATTCCGGGAGGAGCCGGCTGGCTTGGTCTAACAATTCTTCCCATCTCGTTGCATTGGTGCCCACGGGCGAGAAGGTTCGCCATGCTTGGGGCAATGCCAAGTCTTGGAGCCGGGGATGCCATCCCGGTCTCACAGGCTCCGACCACACGACCGAGGACATTGTCCCTGCAATGACGCCCCATTGACGCGCAACCCCGTCGCAGATAAACCCTTGCCCGTGAACCCAGCTGAATCGCGCCGCCCGAATTATGGCCCGTGGCTCGTGGCTCTCGGCGCCGCGCTGTGGGGAACCGAAAGCGCGTGGCGCATTCCCCTTAACAACCTCTTCGACGCCGAAGTCATCGTTTTTTGGGAGCACGTCCTCATCCTCATCATGTTGCTCCCGCTCCTGCTCACCCGGTTGTCAGAGATCTCGAAAATCGACGCGCGCACCTGGAGTTATCTGCTTTTCTCGGGCTTCGCCGGCTCCGCCGTTGGTACGATCTTCTTTACCCTCGCGCTCAAGAACGGGAACCCGACGGTCGTGAATGTGATCCTCAACATCCAGCCGATCATTTCCACCATTGGCGCCTGTCTGGTCTTTCACGATCGGCTGGCCCCCCGATTTTATTTGTTTGCCGGGATCGCCATCGTCGCCGGCATCTTTCTCTCGGTCGAACATCCAGAATTGATCGGCAGCTCCTTTCAAGAAGCCGGCCTCAATCGCGGCCTCGGCTACGCCCTCATCTGCGCCCTTTTCTGGGGACTCTCGACCGTCGCTGGCCGGGGAGTCATGACGGGCATGTCGCTGCGCCTGGCATCGAGTTTACGGGTCGTGGTGGGCTTAGCCTGTCTGACGATCATCCTGCTCGTGCTGACAAAATGAAGGGCGCTGCGCTTTGGCCGGTGGAAGCGCAGGAGCACGCCCAAACCGCCATTCTGGCCATAGTGCTCCTGGCCACGATCTCGGGAGGCATTCCGCTCCTGATTTACTTCGAGGGGCTTCGCCTAACGAAAGCCTCGACGGCTGGCTATTTTGAAATGATGCAAACCCTTGCTGCGGTTTGCATCACTTGGGGATTCTTTCATGCGGCCCTGCGCCTGCATCAGGTAATCGCGGCGCTGGTCCTTATGGCCGCAGTCACGATGGTGCAACGAGTGCAGAGCCAGTTGGAGCCTGCTCAAACGCCCGAAGCGTGAAGTGGTGCTTGAAGAATCTCGTCGATTAACTCTTCACCAAAGCCTGACGAGCGTTCGTTATACCAATCCGCTGCCTCAGCCACGTCTTCAACCGCCTGTGGTTGAAAGATGACCCGCGGGGTCATCCGTTCTTAAGTCGGTCTAAAACCCGCACTCTTCTTCGAGGATGGCTTTTTCTTTAGGAGTCAAAACTTCGTCCTCTTCGATCGCCCGTCGGGCGAGTTGCTGTCTTTCCGCGAAAGATAGCGTGGGAATCGCCTCGAGGATTTCGTTCAAACGCATGGCCGAAAGCATAACAACCCCGACTGCAAACGCCCGTTGTGTTATGAACATCGGCGTCTCCGTATTCCAGCTTTCCAGTTTCAGTTATCGGCTTTTAGGAGGTCTGCCGGAAACTTCGCCTCCCGTTCCCGCCTCAGAATCCGCTCCTGCCGCTGCCGCAACTTCCGGCTCGGGCGCGCCGGATCCCAGCCTTTCGGATTTGGCAACACCGCCGCCAGCATGGCTGATTGCTCCCGGGTCAACCCGCTGGCCCCGACCCCGTAGAAATGCTGGGCCGCCGCTTCCACCCCGTAGATCCCGCGACCCATCTCGATCACGTTGGCATAGAGCTCCAGGATGCGCCGCTTCGGCAGCAGCGCTTCCATCCAGAGCGTGTAATACGATTCGAACCCCTTCCGGATCCATGAACGTCCCTGCCAGAGAAAGATCGAGCGCGCACATTGACTTGTGATCGTGGAAGCGCCCCTCACCGGCTTGCCGGTCCGCTTCGCCTTCTTCATCGCCAGGTCCACCTCCTTCCAGTCAAAGCCCTCGTGCTGGAAGAACCGCTGATCCTCCGAGATCCAGAGATGTTTCAGAAACATCTCCGGCATCTCCTCCAGATCGACCCAGCGATAGCGCAGTGGCGTCTTAGCTCCCTTCGAGAACATCTCGCCGCCTTCTTCGAGTAACATCGGCAACGTCCGCGGCGGGCTCACAAATCGCACAACCAACGTCTGGAGCGCCGGTATCAGGAATAGCGCCGTTAAGATCAGGCACCAATTCCTGCTCCTCTTCAATTTTCGCTTCTTCATTTCTCGGCATCCTTGGGCTTGGCTGGGATCGAGTTTATCGCGTCGCCCCCGGCCGCTCGGCGGAGAATTGAGGAACGCGCTAGAACTTTTTCTCGATGCCGAAGAAGATGAAGCGCTGGCGCGGATCTTCCAGACCGACCGGATAGCCGGCGGTGTTGCTGGCAAAGGGCGGAGCGTCGTCGAAAATGTTGAGGACACCCGCGCGCAAGGCCAGCCCGCTCAGCCAGTCGTTGCGTCGAGCTGAGCCGGCCGGTTCCACGACGGTCTTTTTGTCGTGAGGCGTGTTGGAGGTCACTTCAGGACGAGATTTGTCGGCAAACCGATACTCGATCAGCGCGTCGAAGGTGGTCGAGTAGTCGACCGTGCGGTCGCCGGTCGCATCCTCGTAGGAGTCGGTGTAATTGAACGTTCCCACGGCCTCGAAGCCACTGATATGCCAGCCGAGCTGGGCACGGCCTCGCACGCGCGGCCGGAGATAGGCGCCCGCCAGGTCGCGCACCGGTTCGGCGGCGCATAGAACTCCACGAAGCCGCCAATGACGTTGCGATTTCCTTTAGCCGAGGTGCTGTTGAGATCGATTACGCCGCCTCCGGTCGCGAACGGGTCGAAATGGTCATCGAGTTGTTCGTAGCGATATTCGAGGCCGACCGCCGCGGAAACCTGGCCGCCCGGAAGTTTGAAGAGCGGCCCGTCCAGTTTCACGTCGTCGCTTAAAATGCGGCTCTCACCGCCGCGCGTGGTGGTGGCGAGGAGCGACTGAATGGTAAACGCCGGCGCGCTCGGTCTCCGGCACGAGCGGCTGGAACGGCGCGCGATCAAAACGGTTGCGGCCCTCAGTAAAGTCCGAGACCGCGGGCCTACCGTTGCTATCGGCCGGCACGCGCAACGGATCGCCGGTGATAGGATCGAAAACGGTTCCCGGATTTGCCACCGAGCTAAGAAAACTTCTACCCCCGAGACGGGTCTGGTCGATCGATTCCGAGAAATAGCGATCGCTCTGGAAGAGAGCGTTACGATGGAAATAGTCCGCGACCAGGACCGCCTCGATCCCGCGCCTTTCGTCGGAGCATCCGCTCACGATGGAGGCGCGATATTCGGCCGTATCGGTGTCGGTCGTGTTGCCATAGCCAGCGCTGACCAGCGCGCCGTTGAATTTCTCGACGAACCGAATGTTGACCACACCGGCGATGGCGTCGCTACCGTAGATGGGCGAGGCGCCGTCGCGCAGGATATCGATCTGGCGGATGGCCGCCAGCGGGATCGAGTTCAGATCGACGAACGCCGTGATTCCGTTTTGCGCGAAGGGATAGGGAGCCAGGCGGCGTCCGTCCGTTTTGCAGCACCAGCGTCGCGTCCGGCGAAAGCCCCCGCAGGGCAACGGCGGCGCCGCCCGCGGCCAGGCTGTCGTTCTGGTTTTCGGTAAAGGTCGGGCCAGAATTCTGGGGGAGCGTCCGCAAGAAATCGCCTAACGAATCGGCCCGGAGCGCTCGAAAAGAAAGAGGGAGCGAGCCAGTTTGCGAAGGATCGAATTCACTGCCGATAACCTTTCAAATTTGTAAGATGATGGCAACCTTCTTTGTCTCCTTTCCGATCGTAGAGCCTAACAAAAGGCCGTGCACACGTGGGACGGGCCCCTCGTAGGCGCGGCGAAAAAAGTGCTTCCCGGTGAGAGGCAGGTTACTTCAACATGCCACGCAGAGCGGTCGATTCTTTCTGGGCGAAAGGGCGGTTTGCAGTGCGAGTCCGGCGGGTGATTGTTACCGTATGACGAGAAAACGCCTGTTTGTGGGTGCGATCTTCGGGCTGGGTTTGGCGGGTATGTTCGCCGCCGAACCGCCACCTGCTCCGACGACCGAGAAGAAGCCTGTTTCCAACGAATACGACGGGCAAAAGGTAGAGGATGATTATCAGTGGCTGGAAAACGATGACGACTCGGCCGTCAAAGCTTGGTCGGCTGCACAAAACAAACACGCACGTTCGTATCTCGACGGCCTGCCGTCGCAGGCGGCCATCGAGAAGCAGCTGAAGGCGTGGTACGAAAAAGCGTCGCCCAGTTACACCTCTATCGTGACGCGGCCGGGCATTATCTTTGCGATCGAATTTCAACCGCCGAAACAGCAGCCGATGTTGGTGAAGCTGGCTTCGGCCGACGACCTAAAATCGGAAAAAGTGGTGCTGGATCCGAACGAGATCGACCGCAAAGGGACCACCGCGATCGACTGGTACGAGCCTTCTCTCGATGGCAGGAAAGTGGCCGTCTCTCTCTCGAAGGGCGGCAGTGAAGATGGCACCCTGCACTTTTACAACGCCGCCGATGGCAAAGAGATCGGCGACACGATCGCGCATGTGCAATATCCGACGGCCGGCGGGAGCGCGGCTTGGAACTCCGCCGGGAGCGGCGTTTATTACACCCGCTTCCCGCGCCAAGGTGAGCGCGCCGAGGCGGACCTGAATTTTTATCAGCAGGTTTACTTTCACAAACTCGGGACCGCCGATGACAAGGACACCTACGCAGTCGGAAAAGAGTTTCCGCGCATCGCCGAGATCCAGCTCGAGTCATCGAGCGACGGGAAGTATGTCCTCGCTTCGGTGGCCAATGGCGATGGCGGCGACTTCGCTCACTATTTGTTAGGCCCCCAGGGTTCCTGGCAGCAGATCACGAAATTTGAAGATCAGGTGAAGCTGGCTCGCCTTGGCCGGGACGCCGCACTCTATCTGCTTTCCCGCGCCGAAGCTCCGCGCGGCAAAGTGCTGCGTCTGCCGCTGGAAAACCCCGAGCTGGCCAAGGCGGTCGAGATCGTGCCGGCGGGCGAGGCCGTCATCGATGACATGCGCCCGGCGGCGAAGGCGCTTTACGTGGCAGACTTGTTAGGCGGCCCGTTCCAGATTCGACGCTTTGATTTGGAGGGAAGGAATCCGGTCACCATTCCAGTGCCGCAGATTTCCAATGTGCAGGGATTGGTGGCGGAAGAAGATGGAACACTTCTTTTTCGCGACCTGAGTTTTACCGAGCCGCCCGCCTGGTTCAAAGTCGCGCCCGACCAGGTCGAGCCGAAAAAAACCGCCCTGGTGACCACCGCGCCGGTTTCGTTTGGCGATATCGAGGTCACGCGCGAATTCGCCACTTCCAAAGATGGAACAAAAATCCCACTCAATATCATGCGCCGCAAAGGGACGAAGCTCGATGGGACGAACCCGACCTTGCTTTACGGTTACGGTGGATACGGGATCAGCCTTTCACCGACTTTCGATTTTACCCGTCGGCTTTGGTTTGATCGCGGCGGGATCTATGTCGTGGCGAACATTCGGGGCGGCGGTGAATTTGGCGAGGAATGGCACAAGGCCGGTAACCTAACGAATAAACAAACCGTCTTTGATGACTTCACGGCAGCAGCTCAATACCTGATCGACCAGAAATACACCAGCTCTGCGAAGCTGGCGCTGATGGGCGGGAGTAATGGCGGATTACTAATGGGAGCAATGATCACGCAGCATCCCAACCTGATGCGGGCGGTCGTCTCCTCGGTCGGCATCTATGACATGTTGCGGGTGGAGCTCGCGCCTAACGGCGCTTTTAACGTGACCGAGTTTGGAACGGTTAAAGACGCCGACCAGTTCAAAGCCCTCTATGCTTACTCGCCCTACCATCACGTGATGGTTGAGACGAAGTATCCGGCCATTCTCATGTTGACGGGTGCTAACGATGGCCGTGTCGCGCCCTATCATTCGCGCAAGATGACCGCTCGTTTGCAGGCGGCGAATAAATCCGAATATCCCATTCTCCTCCGCACCAGCAGCAGCGCCGGGCACGGGATTGGCACCGCTCTCAGCGAACGGATCAAGCAGCAGGCCGATATCTTCAGCTTCCTCTTTGCCCAATTGGACATGAAAGGGGAGTCCAAGAAGCCCTAACGAATGAAGCTTTCGCCCAAATTTGAGGAAGCCCTGGTTTACGCCACGCGCGTCCATGGCGGACAGCTGCGTAAGAAGACGAAGATTCCCTACATCGGCCATCTTCTCGGGGTGACCGCCATCGCCATGGAATATGGCGCGAATGAAACCGAGGCGATCGGCGCTTTGCTCCACGATGCGGTGGAGGATTGCGGCGGCGCGGCGCGCCAAGAGGAGATCGAGGAAAAGTTCGGGCGCGCGGTGGGCGACATCGTAGCTGGGTGTACCGACACCGCTGAAACGCCGCAGCCGCCCTGGCGCGAGCGCAAAGAAAAATACATCGCGCACCTGGCGACCGCCTCCGCCTCTACCCGGCTGGTCTCGGCCTCGGATAAGCTGCACAATTCGCAGGCCATCGTCCATAGGCTGCGCGAAGAAGGCGACGATGTTTGGTCGCGTTTCAAAGGCGGCAAGGAGGGCGCGCTTTGGTACTATCGTTCGCTGGTCGGAGCATTTCGCCAGCACGGCACGAGCGCTCTTATCGACGAATTGGATCGCGTCGTGACGGAAATGGAGAGGCTGGCAAAAGCAAAATGACGGCCGATTCGCATATTTATAAATATTCCACTTGCAGGGGGCGAACGGATATTTTAATCATTGAGTGTTCTGGGGGGAACAGCCGCCCTTCATGCCCTTCGGGTGTGGGGGGCGGTACCCTCGGTGGACCCGCTCACGCGAGTGCGATCCACAAACCGCATCACCTCGGCCGCCGCACTCGTTGCGCCTAGATTCCCCCTGAGACGGTTTGCTGTGCGAAACGCGGGCGTGAGTGGGGAATCGGGGCTGAGGCTCGCGTTTGAAAGCCCGGCCGTTTGCTTCGCATCCGTTACGGCCCAGGGGAAATCGTCTACAATTGCTGGCGCATGAGATAACGTGCGCCCAAACCTCGCAACCATGGCATTCGAAGCGGCCGATTTTTATCACCTCGACGACCTCCTTACACCCGAGGAGCGCCGCATCCGCGACGAGGTCCGGGAATGGGTGACCGAGCGTTTCCTTCCGGTCGTCGCAGAGCATACCGCGCAGGGACGTTCCCCATGGATCTCGTCCCCGAGCTGGCCCGCCTGGGCGTTTTTGGTCCCGGGATTCGCGGTCACGGCTGCGCCGGGCTTGGCGGCGTAGCGGCTGGTGTCATGATGCGGGAATTGGAACGCGGCGACAGCGGGCTGCGCACTTTTGCTTCGGTGCAGGGTTCGCTGGCCATGATGGCGATCGACCTCTTTGGCTCGGAGAAACAGAAAGATCGCTGGCTCCCCGCGATGGCGAAAGGCGAAAAAATCGGCTGTTTTGCCTTATCGGAGCCTGACTTTGGCTCCAACCCGGCCGGAATGCGCACGCGTGCCACGGTGACGCCTGACGGTTTTTGCCTAAACGGAGCCAAGAAATGGATCGGCAACGGGACGATCGCCGATGTCGCCATCGTCTGGGCGAAACTGGGTGGCGAACCCGAACTCGACGGGGAGAGCGCCAGCGCCATTCGCGGTTTTTTAGTCGAAAAAGGAACGCCCGGCTTTACGGCGAGCCTAATGGAAGGCAAACTTTCTCTCCGGGCAGCACTCACCGCAGAGCTGAAATTTCAAAACTGCGAATTGCCGAAAGGCGCGCTTCTGCCTCAGAGCGGGGGATTACGTTCGCCGCTCAGTTGTCTCAATCACGCTCGCTACGGAATTGCCTGGGGCGCTCTGGGAGCCGCCCTGGCTTGCTACGACGAGGCGCGCCAGTATTCGCTGAAGCGCGAGCAGTTCGGACGTCCGATCGCCAGTTTCCAGCTCGTGCAGGCCAAGCTGGCACGCATGCTGACCGAAATCACCAAGGGGCAGCTCCTGGCCCACCGTCTGGCCCAGCTCAAAGATGCCGGTCACGTGCGAGCGCACCACATTTCGATGGCTAAAATGAACAACGTCGAGATCGCTCTCGACATCGCTCGCACCGCCCGCGATATCCTGGCCGGCGTCGGAATTCTCGACGAACACCAATGTTTCCGGCACATGTGCAACCTCGAAAGCGTGAAGACCTACGAGGGGACGCACGACATCCATCTGCTCATCCTGGGCCAGAAAATCACTGGGCACGCGGCTTTCGCGAACTAACAATTCGTGAGGCGGAATCGAATGAAGGCTTGGCCGGAAAAATGGTTGCCGCTCATCACTTCGCGGGCTAAGTGCAACGCGCGTTCGCGATGAATATCCACGAATACCAGGCTAAGGAACTGCTCGAAAAATTTGGCGCAGCCACCACTCGGGGAAGGGTTGCGACCACTCCCGAAGAGGCGGAAAAGATCGCGCGCGAGATCGGCTCTGGCGAACTGGTGGTGAAAGCCCAGGTGCATGCTGGAGGCCGTGGTAAGGGAACGTTTAAGAACGGCTTTAAGGGCGGCGTGCACTTGGTTATAACGCCTGAAGAAGTGCGTGATGTCGCGGGCAAAATGCTCGGACAAACGCTCGTCACCCACCAGACCGGCGCGGAAGGCCGAGTCGTGCACCAGGTGTTGGTCGCGGAATCGGCCGACATCGAGCGTGAAATTTATTTCGCCATTCTGCTCGATCGCGCGACCGCTGCGCCGCTCGTGGTCGCGAGCACCGAGGGTGGCGTGGAGATCGAATCGGTCGCGGAGAAATCGCCCGAGAAAATCATGCGCGAGCCGGTCGATCCGCTTTCCGGCCTGCAACCTTTTCAGACCCGCAAGCTGGCCAAACAACTCGGCTTCAAATCGGCCGAGATCAAACCGGCGTCCAAGCTTTTCAGTGCGCTCTATCGCACCTTCATCTCCTCGGATTGCTCGATGGTGGAAGTGAACCCCCTCGTGGTGACAAAAAAAGGCGACGTCCTGGCGCTCGACGCCAAGTTCAACTTCGACGACAACGCGCTCTATCGGCACCCGGAGATCGCCGCCATGCGCGATACGACGGAAGAAGATTCGCGTGAAGTTGAAGCCTCCAAACATGGGCTCAACTACATTGGCCTCGACGGCAACATCGCCTGTCTCGTCAACGGCGCCGGCCTCGCGATGGCGACGATGGATATCATCAAGTTCTACGGTGGCAGCCCGGCCAACTTCCTCGATGTCGGCGGCAGCGCGACCCAGGATCAGGTCACGGAAGCTTTCAAAATCCTTGTGGCGGACCAGCGGGTCGAAGCCATCCTGGTCAATATCTTCGGCGGGATCGCAAAATGCGACGTTATCGCGCAGGGAATCATCGGCGCGGCCAAAGCCGTGCAGCTCTCCATTCCACTGGTGGTGCGGCTGGAAGGAACCAATGTTGAAGCGGGCAAAAAGTTAATCGCAGAAAGCGGAGTCGCCGTGATCACCGCGGACGATCTGGGCGATGCAGCCGAAAAAGCCGTCAAGGCAGCCAAACAGAAATGATTAAAGAAATTGCATTCGTAGCCATTGCCGTGACCGATTCGGAAGCGGCCCGGAAGTTTTATCAGGAAACGCTGGAACTAAAACCCGGCATGACCGCCATGGAAGGGGCCTGGGTCGAATACGAGATCGGCGCTACCACCATCGGCGTAGGTTGCCACCCGGATTGGAAGCCTTCGCGGGACGGGATCTCGATTGCCTTTGAAACCGATGATATCGATAAGACCATCGCAAAATTGAAAGAGCGCGGCGTCACTTTCGACATGGAAAAGATCGAAACCCCGGTTTGCTGGATGGCGCAATTCCGCGACCCGGACGGTAACAAGCTCCTTGTGCACCAACGCAAGAGCGCCTAACGAATAAAGAATGAATAAGGAAAGCAGGAAAGAATTTGGAAGCCAGGAATCCAGAAATGGAATCTTGGATCACATCAATTCCTGGTTTTCTGGTTTCCTGATTTAAAAATCTGTATGTCAGTCCTGGTCGATAAGAACACTCGCCTTTGCGTGCAGGGAATCACCGGCAGCGCCGGCGGTTTCCATGCGAAGCAGTGTATGGATTACGGGACCAACGTCGTCGCGGGCGTGACGCCCGGGAAGGGCGGACAAAAATTTGAAGGCAAGGTGCCGGTTTTCGACACCGTGTGGGAAGCGCGGCAGGAGACGGGCTGCGATGTCTCCGTTATTTTCGTCCCTGCGGCGGGCGCGGCGGATGGAATTTTGGAAGCCGTCGACGCGGGCGTCGAGTTGGTTATTTGCATTACCGAAGGCATTCCGGTCATGGATATGATGCGGGTCAAAGCGCAGATGAAAGGCAAGAAATCGCGTCTCATCGGCCCGAATTGCCCGGGCATTATCACACCGGGCGAATGCAAAATCGGCATTATGCCCGGTTACATCCATAAGCCAGGCAGCGTTGGGGTGATTTCGCGCAGCGGCACGCTCACTTACGAGGCGGTCTGGCAATTAACTTCGCGCGGCTACGGTCAATCGACCTGTATTGGCATCGGCGGCGATCCGATAAATGGGATGTCGCATCTCGATGCGGTGAAACTTTTTAACGACGATCCCCAGACCGAGGCCATGATCCTGATCGGCGAAATCGGCGGTTCCGCCGAAGAAGAAGCAGCCGAGTGGATCAAGGAGAACTGCCAGAAACCGGTGGCCGCTTTCATCGCGGGAGCGACCGCCCCGCCGGGCCGCCGCATGGGTCACGCCGGCGCGATTGTGTCGGGAGGCAAAGGGACGGCGGCGGGCAAAATCGAAGCGCTCCAAGCCGCCGGCATCGCCGTGGCAGAGACACCCGCGACCATGGCGGACACGCTCATTGCGCGGATGAAGGAATAAACCTAGTTTCGCTGACGACCCTCGCAGAAAATCTGCCGGAGGGATGTTTTTAACGAAATCATCATCATGCCAGTAACTGCCAAAGGACTCGAAGGAATTATCGCCAACTCCACCCGGCTGAGCGCCGTCGTGGGTGATAAGGGGAAGCTGGTTTATTGCGGCTACGACATCAACGAGCTGGCCGGCAAAGTCAGCTACGAAGAGACCGTTTATCTGCTTTGGAATAATAAGCTCCCCAATCGCGCGGAGTTGGAAAATTGCCGCGAATCTTTGCGCTCGCAGCGTCAATTGCCCGGCGGCGTGATCGATTTCCTCAAGAACGCTCCCAAGAAAGCGGGACCAATGGATGTGATTCGGACGGCCGTTTCCATGCTTGGGCTTTACGACGAAAATTTATCCGATAACTCGCAGGAGCAGAATAAAAGCCGGGCTCGCAGCATCACCGCGAAGATCGGGGTGATTGCGGCTTATTTTCATCGTGCGCGGAAGGGCAAGGATCTTCCGCCAGTGCGTGATGATTTGGGCGAGGCGGCGCATTTCCTTTACCTCATGAGCGGCGAAGCTCCCGCGCAGGAAGCGGCTGACACCCTCGACGTCGCTTTCGTGCTGCACGCCGATCACGGGATGAATGCCTCGACCTTCTCAGCGCGCGTCACCATCGCTACGCTGAGCGATATTTATTCCGCCATCACCTCCGCGATCGGCACCTTAAAAGGACCGCTTCATGGCGGCGCGAACGAAGGTGTCATCCAAATGCTGGAGGAAATTGGGAGCGAAGACAAAGTCGACGCTTACATCGACGAGCAGCTCGCGCAGAAGAAGAAGATCATGGGCATCGGCCACCGCGTTTACCGCACGCTCGATCCGCGCGCGCCGCATCTGCAGAAGATGGCGGTCAAGCTCAGCGAGAAGCTGGGCAACCCGAAGTGGATCAACATGTCGGAGCGCATCGCGAAGTTGATGAAGGAGAAGAAGAACCTTAACGCGAACGTCGATTTCTATTCCGCCACGGTTTACTACTCGTTAGGCATTCCGACCGATCTTTTCACTCCGGTTTTCGCCATCGCGCGCTGCTCGGGTTGGTGTGCGCATGTCCTTGAGCAACTGGAAGACAACCGCCTGTACCGTCCGCTGAGCGAATACGTCGGCGAACCGTTCGGGAAAACAGCCGAGCCGCTCGACCAACGGTAAGCGCGAGATTTGTTTTCCCGGTAGGGCGAGACTCCGTCGAGCCGGGGATAGGAGGTGGCCGGCAGCGAGAGCGACATCCCCGGCGACAGAGTCTCGTCCTAGCCGAATCAGGTTTGCCACGAAGGCCCTCCCACATTGCGACTCCCTCTTTCCCCGCGTATCTGTTGCTGCCGATGAAGCCCACCGCCAAACCTTGGGGTCGCGAGACCTGGGCTCTTCTGCGCCCGGGGCCTTTCCGCCGCTATCTCATCGGGACGTCGCTCTCCGACACGGGCACCTGGATGCAGGTCATGGCCCAAGGCTGGGTCATGAGCACTCTCACGAACAAAGCGATCATGCTCGGCATGGTCAATTTCGCGGCCGGTTTACCCATGATTTTCCTCACCATGTTTGGCGGCTCCATGGCCGATCGCATGGATAAACGAAAAATTCTCGTCTGGACGCAGCTGGTGCAAATCACGCTCGCGGTCGCGATCGGAATCTTGATCTACACCGATCATATCCAGATCTGGCACATCATCCTGGCTGCCGGATTCCTAGGTGTCGCTTTTGCTTTTGAACATCCGGCTCTTTCGGCCCTCGTCCCGGAGTTGGTCAGGCATGAGCAAATCGCGGCGGCGGTGGCGCTTGATCGGGGCGTTTTTCATTGTACGCGGCTGGTAGGGCCGTCGGTTGCTGGGATTGTGGTCGGCGTTTGGGGCGCCGCCATGGCTTTTTTCACCAATGCATTCTCTTTTGTCGCCTTCATTATCGCGCTGGTCTCGTTGCCGCCGCGCCCGCGCGGCAGTCAGGAAGAAGAAGCGCAGCGCGCCACTGGCTTTAAGGAAGGGTTCCGTTACGTGCGAGCCGATAGACCGAGCCTCGCCATGGTCGGGATGATCGCTTCCATGACGATCTTCATCTTTCCGACACTCTCCGTGATGATGCCGCTCTATGTGCGCGATGTGTTGCACTTCGGGCCGACGGCCCTCGGCTATCTCATGGCGGCGTCGGCGGGCGGGTCCGTTCTGGGAGCGATCGCGCTGGTCTCCATCCCGCGGCCGCATCGGCTGATCGGTATGATGGCGGCCGCGCTGGCCGTGGCGATGGCCAGTCTGGCGCTGAGTCGCGTGCATCTTTTCGGTTTGACCGCCACGACCCTGGTGGTGATTTCGTTTGGTCTCTCCCTCATCTTCGGCCTTTCCAATACGATTGTGCAGGAACGCGCACCCGCCTACCTGCGCGGCCGGGTTTCGGCGGTCATGGGATTGAGCTTCTTCGGGCTCATGCCGGTGGCGGGCCTAGGTGTGACCAGCCTGGCCGACGCGATCGGAATGCGGACGGCGTTGGCCGCCTCGTCGATCGCCTACGGAGTGGTGGCGCTCTTCATCCTCATCCGCATCGGCAGCGCCTTAAACGAGCCGACCCGATTAGCAGCTCAACCGACCGAGCCGGCCACGGTTCCCGCTCTGTGAACGTCGTTAGGCAAGAGGGATGATTTCTTTCTCCACCTGCTGGAATTCCAGCCGTCATACCGCCGGCGACGCGATGTTGCGCGAGATTAAAAACAAGCTCGGATTCGACCGGATCGAGCTGGGCCACGGGACTCGTATTTCGCTCATGCCCGGCATTCAGAAAATGTTTGAGACCGGCCAGGTGCAATTCACCAGCCTGCACAATTTTTGTCCGCTCCCCGTGGAGGTGATGGGAGCGTCGCCGGATTGTTACAAATTCTCGGCCGCTTCCGGGCGCGAGCGGCAACGTGCGGTCAAACAAACTCTGCAGACGATCGACTTCGCAGAGAGACTGGGGGCCCCGTTCGTCGTTCTCCATCTCGGCCGGGTCCCGATCAAACCGGTGACCGACCCTCTCATCGCGCTGGCCAAGGAAGGAAAAATGTTTTCGCGCGAATACGTGCGCCGCAAGGTCAACGCCGTGGCCCGGCGCGAGGAAGCGGCGCCCGCCTATCTCGAAAACGTTAAAGAATGCCTTAAACCGATCGTCGAGCATGCCGCGGCTAAGGGCATCAAGCTGGGAGTGGAAGGACGGCGGGGTTACGAGGAGATCCCGAGCGAGCGCGAGATTCCCGGACTCCTCGATGAATTGAATTCGTCGCAGGTCGGTTACTGGCACGACTTCGGCCACATTCAGATCAAGGAGAACCTTGGCTTTGTCGATCACGCGGAATGGCTCCGCACGATTGGGCCACGAACGTTAGGCTGCCACGTCCAGGATTGCATTTGGCCGGCGCAGGACCATCAGCCGCCGTTTGCTGGAAGCGTCGACTTGGAGAAACTGGTTCCGCTTTTGCCGGCAAGCTGCTTGTTTGTCTGGGAGATGAGCCCGCGGAAGACGGCCGAGCAGATTCAACGATCCGTGCACATCTGGAAAGAGCGCTTTGGCGAATGAAAAAAATCCTCGCCACGCTTCTCCAGATCGCGGTCACGGTGGCGGTCCTCTTCTGGGTTTTTCACGATCCGCAAAAGCGGGCCCAAATGGCGGTGGCGCTGCGGGCGGCCGACTATCGATGGATCGCCGGGGCGATTCTTTTTTATCTTCTGGTCGAGTTCGCCGCCGCCGTGCGCTGGTGGATTTTGCTCAGAGTGCAAAAGATCAATCTAAGCACGTCTCGCGTCTCGGGTTTGTTTTTGATCGGGATGTTCTACAACCAGTTCCTTCCGGGCGGCACGGGCGGGGACATCATGAAAAGTTATCTCTTGCTCAAGGAGACCCCGGGAAAGGCGACCGGCGCGCTCCTCGCAGTGGTCTTCGACCGGATGGTCGGGCTCGTCGCGCTCATCGCGATCACCGGCGCGCTGATCGGATTGCGTTACAATTGGCTCACCCAGCTTCAGGAAGCCAAACACTTGGTCTGGATATTGATCGCGATCCTCGGCAGCGCCGTCCTTATGCTGGCCACTTCCTTTATTGTGAGCGGTCTGAACCTGGCGCACAAGTTGCCGCCGCGCTTTCCGGGCCGGGAACGCATTATCGAGCTTTCCGCCGCCTACCATCTTTACGCGCATCATTGGCGCGCGACCCTGGCTGCGTTCGGCGCTTCGATTATTGCGCACCTCTCGACCTTTGCCACTTTCCTGAGCGTCGCTTATGCCTTCCGGGCCAAGGTGGCGGTGCTCGACTTCTTTGCCATCATGCCGATCGAACGCACCATCTCGTCGTTGCCGATCAGCTTCGCCGGGGTCGGCCTGCGCGAGAAAATTTTTCAGATCATGCTGCACGGGCTTTGTGGCGTGCCGGAAGCCGTCGCCGTCCTCATCGGGTCGATGAGTTTTCTCGTCATGCTGGCCTGCTGCGCCCCGGGCGGCATCGTCTATTTTCTCTATAAACCAAGCGGTCAAACCGGCCATGTGAAGCTGAGCGAAATGCGCAAGGAAGTGGCCACGCTGGAGCATGAAATCGCCGAGCACGAAGAAGCGGAATAAGGGGGGAGAGCCCTCGGCGCCCCCATCGGTGAAAAGGAAGCGGCGCGCTGCGACATCTGGGCGCCAAGGCCCCTCCCGCCTTGCCAAACCCCGGCCGCTCCTGCCCAAAGTCACGGCCACTTTTGCCATGACCGTCGACGGCAAGATCACGACGCGGGCCTTTTCGCCGGTCGACTTCACTTCTCGGGAGGACAAGCTCCACTTGCTGCGCCAACGGTCGTTAGGCGACGCCGTCCTTATCGGTCGCAGCACACTGAGCAAAGACAACGTCCGCCTCGGCCTGCCCGATCCTCGGATGCGCGCCGAGCGGGAAGCGCGCGGACAGTCGCCCTATCCATTGCGCGTGATCGTTTCCAACGAAGGTCGGATTGATCCCGAGCTGAAAATTTTCCAGAGTGACATTTCGCCCATTGTCATTTTCTCGACTACGCGCATGCCGCGGACTTATCAGGTTGCCCTGCGGAATAAGGCGACCTTGCGCTTGCGGGTCGCACGCACGGTGGATCTGGTCTGCATGCTCCAGGTTTTGCGCAGCGAATACGGTGTCCGGCAGGTGGCTTGCGAAGGCGGCGCCGAGCTGTTTCGCGGCTTGCTTGAACTGAGGTTGGTCGACCGGCTCAACCTCACCATCGCGCCCTACGTTTTCGGCGGCAAACAGGCGCCGACCCTGACCGGCCGAAGCCCGCAGTTTTTGCCGGCCAGCGTGCACGCCTCCCTCCTCGAAATGCGCACCGTCGGCGAAGAATGCTTCCTGCAGTATCGGCTGCGCTATCCTGCCTAACGACGTTTTCCAGAACCGGTGGGCGTTTGTTTTCGCCTTCGAAAATTCTTCGGAAAAAGTTGAAGCACCAGGGCGCTTCCTGGCGACTAGAATAGGAGAGGCAGCGTGTCGCGCGAAGTTGCGGCGTCTGCGCTGTCTGACGAATCCTTGTTCTCCAAAAATGATTTCTTCTCTGCCGGCTGCGATTTCTCGGGCTAACGACGCTGATCTTCTGTGGCATCAGGATTCTTCCGCAAGGGCTGCGCCTGAAGTTGCGGAAAGGAAGGAGCGCCTTGGACTGGACGCCTCGCCCTGGGCAGAAATCGAAGTTCTTGGTCCACGGTGCCGAATAGGCGATGCCTTCGCCTGGGAATCGGTTTTCGCTCTGGTTTGGCCGGCGTTAGTTCTCTTTATCCATCGTCTTTATCGGTGCATGGACGAACGAGACGCGGAAGATATCGCTCAGGCTACGTTAGTGGCGGCCGTTCGAGGCGCCGGTACATTTCGCGGCCAAGGCTCCTTTCGCGGCTGGCTCTTCGGAATCGCCGCGCATCAAGCAACCACCTTTCATCGTGCGCAATCGACTTTGAAACGCGGTGCGGGCCAAATCGTTCCTTTCCCGAGCGTGCTCGAATTCCGCGACGATGGTAAATCGCCTGCCGATATTTCCGCGGAGAACGACCGCGCCGACCTGCTCCACCGGGCCCTTGAGGAGCTTGAAGAGACGGATCGCGATCTGGTGCATTTGCATTACTTCGGCGAGCTCACCTGCAAAGAAATCGCGACGGTCCGGCGCATGAATGCCAAGACCGTCAGCACCCGGTTAAGCCGATGCAAGGACAAGCTCCTCCTCATTCTCGGCCGATCCCACTTCACCCACGCCGATGGTTGAGTTGACTCCTTCCAATGATGAGGTCGATCGCTGCTTGCGTGAAATTCCGCGGCAACGGGACCGCTTGTGGCGATCCATCCCGACCCTGTCGCAACAGCGGCAGATCGAATTAAGGACGGAGCTGGCTCGGGAGGTTCCGGTGGAAGTGGTTTTGCGAAAAATTATTGGCCGCCGAGATGGCTTGCGGACGAATTCGTTTCCTGAAATTCCCGTTGACGTGATGCATGCATTGCGCGAGGAGCTGCGCGCAAGGGTTCCGCATCCGCGAGGAATGCGCGCCGGAAATATTGTCCGGCGACTCCAGGCTTTCGCCGGGGCAGGATGGTTGCGTTTTCCCTCAGCCGCCCGTCTCGCGACGGCGGCCTGCCTGCTCGTCACGATCGCTTTTGTGGCGCAGCGGACTTATCTCAGAGGGCCAGCTCCAGTCTTCTTCTCACGAAAGCCGGTCCCGTCCGCGCCAGGTTTTTCTGCGGTCAGATCAGGGTGGTTCGATTCGCCAACTCAATTTCGCTTGCGCGTGAACCACGCGGAGCTGGCGTCTGAATTGTCGCTCATCGCCTCCCATCGGACTTTGGCCATGGACGACCCAGACGGGTTGATGCGGTTGCGGCTCGACCTGCCAGTCCAGGCTTTCTTGAACAGCGATGAGGTCGTGCTCAGGCCGTGAAACTCTTCACCCCAGCGCTTGTCTTCCTTGTCTCCCTGCTTTGCGCGGGTGCGGCGCCAAAGGCAGCAGCGCAGCTCAAGGTTGGAACGGTGGATATAAATCGAATTTTCACTGGCTACCACAAGACCCGGGAAGCTCAGACTAAAATTAACGAAGCCAAAAACGACGCGCTCAAAGAGTTCAATGAGCGGGCGGATGCTTACCAAAAGGCAGTCGACGAAATCAAAGGATTCAGTCATCAGCTCGAAACGACTGCTCTCAGTGCGGACGTTAAAGCGCGTAAGACGAGGGAACGGGACGAGAAGATTGAGCAAATCCAAAAAATGGAACGCGAAATCACGGCCTTTCGCCAGACGCGGGAAGAGCAGCTGCAGGAGCAGATGTTGCGAATGAAAAACGAGATCCTGCGGGAGGTGACAAACGCTGTCCTGGAAATCGCGGGTCGGAAGCAGTTCGATTTGGTCCTCGATAAATCGGGTCTGAGCACTAGTGGCATCTCACCGCTGCTCTTCTCGCGCCCAAAAGACGATTTTACTGATGAAGTGATCGCCAGCCTCTCGCAGACGGACAAATCGACCACCAGGTCAGCTCACCCGTCTCCCCTACCTTCCGGGGCAAAGCGACCCTAGGGGAAAAGGAATTCGAACAGCCCGCTCAAAAGACCGAGGAGAAGTCGGGATGTGCCGGGCGAATTGTTACCGAATTTCCCGGACTACTTCCCGTCCACTCATTGCGCGGAGGATTCCGCCGCCTATCCTGACGCTCCATTCTCGCCCGTGCCCATGCACACCGGTAACTCCATCATCATCCAGGCGCCTCGCGCGACCATTTTCGAGACGGCCGCCGATCTCGCGCAATGGCCTCGGATCCTGCCGCACTACCGCTACATCCGGTTCCTGAGCCGGCCGCCCGGGCCTACCGTCGTGGAGATGGCGGCGACGCGTTCCGGTATTCCCATTTCGTGGACGTCAGAATTCGTCGCCGATCGGGAAAGGATGGAACTCCGCTTTCTGCACCTCAAGGCATTCACGCGCGGCATGAAGGTGACCTGGACTTTCCGCGAAACGCCGGCTGGCGTGCTCGTGGAGATTCTCCATGTGCTGCGTTTCCGCGTGCCCGCGCTCGCTCCCATCGCAGACCGGATCATTGGCGGCTTTTTCATTCACCACGTGGCCAACCGCACGCTTCAAGTCATGAAGGCGCACATTGAAGAGCAGCTGCAGGCGCCGCGTGAGGCGCAGGCGGCCTAACGAGTTCACGATCATGGCCCGCTCCCAGCGACGCGCAGTCATCACCGGCCTCGGCCCCATCACCGCCGTTGGGATTGGGCGGGATGATTTTTGGCAGGGGATCCGCGCGGAGAAAAGCGGGATTCGGAAGATTGAAAGTTTCGACTGTTCGATTTTTAACGCGCACTGTGCGGGAGAAATCCCATCCTGGACGCCCGAGATTTTCTTTCCTCCCCATCGGCTGAAGCGGCTGGATCGTTACGCGCAATTCGCGGTCGCCTCGGCCCAACTCGCTCTCGAAGACGCTGGGATCGAGTGGTCGAAAGAAGATCCGCAGGATCGCATCGGCGTCAGCTTCGGCACGGCCTTGGGTGGCATCGCCAACGCGGAGTACGAGCATGCTCATTTCTTGAAAAAGGGAAGCCGGGGAGTGAATCAAACCCTCGCTTTGCAGGTCTTTGGCGGCTCTGCGCACACTAATATAGCGATCGAATTTGGCTTCCGCGGAGCGGGCACGACTAACTCGAATAGCTGCGCCAGCGGCACGATCGCGGTGGGCGAAGCTCTCCGTTATATTCGGGACGATTTTGCCGACGTCATCGTGGCGGGCGGGGCGGAGGCGCCGCTCAGTCCGCTCTCTTTTGGCGCTTTTGCTTTCATCAAAACGATGAGCCAGTTCAAAGAGGATCCGGCTCGCTCGTGTCGGCCGTTTGATCGTCTGCGCGATGGTTTCGTGATGGGCGAGGGCGCAGCGTCGTTAGTCATCGAAGAACTGGAACACGCCCGCGCGCGCGGGGCGCACATCTACGCGGAAGTGCTCGGTTACAGCCTCAGCAACGACGCGTTTCACATGACTTCGCCCCTGCCAAGCGGCGCGGCCAGCATCCGGGCCATGCAGGAATCGCTCGCGGACGCCAAATTAAAACCAGAGCAGATCGATTACATCAACGCCCATGCCAGCTCGACGCAGTTGAACGACAGCACGGAGACAAAGTCGATCAAGGAAGTCTTCGGCGCGCATGCCACCAAGGTGCCGGTGAGCGGGACCAAGGCTTACACCGGTCATCCGTTAGGCGCGACCGGTGCGATCGAGGCGGCCCTCTGCGCGCTCGCGATCGATCGCGGCTGGATTCCGCCGACCTTGAATTGGGAGAATCCTGATCCGGCCTGCGATCTGAATGTCATTCCGCAGCACGGGCGCGCGGCCGAGATCGACTACGTCTTGAGCAATTCGTTTGGGTTTGGCGGGATCAACGCCTGCGTCGTGCTCGGCCGGGTCGCATGATCGAATGGGGGAGCGGCCTTGGCGCCGCCCTTAGCCTTGGTGGCGTGATCGTGAGCCTGTCCTAATCGGGGCACCAAGGTCCCTCCCACATTGACGCGGCCCGCGCGCCCTCCTAACATGCGCCCGTGCAAGTCGAGCTAGAGCAGTTGCTTATTCTGCAGGATCGCGCGCAGAAGATCCGACAAGTCGAGGCGGAACTGCGCAATATTCCGCTGGAAAAAAAGTCGCTGGATGCGCAATTGGCCTCGACGACGGCGAGCCTCGAAGCGGTCAAGGACCGCGCCCGCCAGGTCGAGGTGCAAAAGAAGAGCCTGGAACTCGATGTCGGCACGCGGGAGGAGAGCATCGCCCGCCTTAAGACCCAGCAATACGAGACGCGCAAGAACGACGAGTTTTCCGCCATGGGACGCGAGATCGAGCGTTATCAGGCGGAGATCAGCGGATTGGAAGATCAGGAGCTGGAGTTGATGGAAAAGGCCGATCAACTGAAGGTGGAGATTGCGGCCGAGGACAAACGGACCGCGACGGCGAAGCAATCGATCGCGCAGCAAGTCGGGAATTTGGATTCCAAGCAGGGAACGCTCGCGACCCGGCTCGAGGAGTTAAAGAAGGAGCGCGAGGATCTCAGCGCGAAAGTGGACGAAGATTTGCTCGATCTCTTTACCCGGCTTTTCGCGAGTAAAGGCGACGCGGCGGTCGTCGGGCTCGATCATGATTTTTGCACCGGTTGCCACATGAAAGTGACGACGGCGACATCCGTGCGCGTGAGGGGCGGGCGCGAAATCGTGAACTGCGAGCAGTGCGGCCGGATTTTGTATTCGATGTAGACGTTTTCCTCTGGGCCGTAACGGATCCGAAGCAAACGGCCGGGCTTTCAAACGCGGGCGTTACGCTCCTTCCACAACCCCCCCATTTCCCAGAGGGGAACGTCGACAATCTAGACGTTGAAGCGGAACTCCACGACATCGCCGTCTTTGACGACGTATTCTTTGCCTTCGATTCGCAGTTTGCCGGCCTCGCGCGCCTTGGCGAAAGAGCCTAACGAAACTAAATCGTCGAAATGCACGGTCTCGGCCGCGATGAAACCGCGTTCGAAATCGGTATGGATGACGCCCGCCGCGGCGGGCGCTTTGTCGCCTTCGTTGATGGTCCAGGCCCGCGTCTCTTTCTCGCCCGTGGTGAGATAAGTGCGCAGGCCTAACAAATGATAAACCGCGCGAATGAGCGCGCCGACGCCGCTGCTCTCGACGCCGAGATCGCGCAGATATTCCTGCGCTTCCGCGTCGGGGAGATCGACCAGCTCGCTCTCGATCTGCGCGCTGATCACGACTGCTTCGGTCGCGAAATGATCTTTCGCGTAGGCCTGCACCGCGCGCACGTGCGGTGAAGCGGGCGCGGCCAGCTCGGCCTCGGCGACGTTGCAGGCGAAGAGCGTCGGCTTCGAGGTGAGCAGGAAAAATTCGCGCGCGATCGGCTTTTCTTCATCGGTCAGCTCGAAGGTGATCGCCGGTTTTCCGGCATCGAGATGCGGGAGCAGCTTCTCGATGATCGCGGTCTCCGCCCTGGCGGTTTTCGAGCCGGCGCGCACTTCCTTTTGCAAACGATCGCGCTTTTTCCCTAACGAGGCCAGATCGGCCAGGATCAGCTCCGTATTGATGACCTCGATGTCCCGGACGGGATCGATCGAGCCGCTGACATGGTGGATGTCGCCGCTTTCAAAGCAGCGCACCACCTGCACGATCGCGTTCACTTCGCGAATGTGACTGAGGAATTGGTTGCCCAGGCCTTCCCCCGCGCTGGCGCCCTTCACGAGCCCTGCGATATCGACAAACTCGATCGCGGCCGGGATGACCTTTTGCGAATGCGAAAGCTGGGAGAGCACTTCCAGCCGCGGATCGGGCACGGTCACGACCCCGAGATTCGGGTCGATGGTGCAGAAGGGATAATTGGCCGCCTGCGCCTTTTGGGTGCGGGTGACGGCGTTAAACAGAGTCGATTTGCCAACGTTCGGCAAACCGACGATTCCGGCGCTCAACATAGGCGCGGAGGTTACGGCGGATGAAGGCGGGCCGCAATTGGCCGTGCGGAATTCAGTGGGACTCGACCATCTCGCCCTGCAAGTGCCCGGCGATAGTGGAGGCGAGTTCATCCGGCAGATATGGCTTGGCCAGGAAGCCGCATTTCATTTCCTCAAACTCTTCCAGCAAGTCCGTGCCATAACCACTGGTTAAGATGACTTTGAGGTCGTGCTTTTCCTTCCGCAATTTTTCGGCGAGTTGCAGGCCGGAAATAGATTCTGGCATGACCACGTCGGTCAGGAGCAAGTCGACCGCCCCGCCGTTTTCGGTCCAGACGCGGAGGGCATCGCGACCGTCGGTGGCCGTGAGCACGCGATAGCCAAGCGCTCCGAGGGATTCTCCCACGAAATCGCGCAGCATTTCTTCGTCTTCGACCACGAGGATAGTGTGGTTGGCGGTTGGCGCGGACGGGGCGGTGAATCTCTTCGGTTGAGAAGCTTCCGTCGGCGTTTCTTCCTGGCAGAGTGGGAAGAAGGTGCGAATCGTTGTGCCCTGCCCCGGGATGCTATCGACCTCGAGCCAGCCGTCGTGTTGTTTGATGACACCGTAGGCGGTGGCCAGGCCCATGCCTGTGCCTTCGCCCGGCGCCTTCGTGGTGAAGAACGGTTCGAAGATGCGCGAGAGCGTAGCCGCGTCCATCCCTTTGCCGGTGTCCTGCAGGACGAGGCAAAGGTGGCGCCCCAACTGAGCCTCGGGATTGCGCACGCGAGCCGCCTCGTCAATCTCGACTTCGTAGGTGGAAATGATGAGCCGGCCGCCCTCTGGCATGGCGTCCCGGGCGTTGAGAGCGAGATTCATGACGACCTGATCGATGCTGCCCGGATCAGCGTAGATCGGCGGTAGATCGAGGGTGAGCTGCATTTTGAGGTCGATGTGTTCGCCGATGATGCGGCGCAGCATGCCGATGGTCTCATCCACCAGGCAATTGAGAGCGACGGGTCGGCGTTGGATCACCTGTTTGCGGCTGTAAGCGAGCAACTGGCGCGTCAGCACCGTGGCGCGGTCCGCGGCGAGTTCCACTTGCTGGAGAGCGTTGGTCAGGCTGTCGTCGAGCTGCGGGTTACGGAGCTGGAGGGTGGTATAGCCCAGGATGACGGTGAGAATGTTATTGAAATCATGGGCCACGCCCGCCGCCAGCCGTCCGACGGCTTCCATTTTCTGCGCCTGGCGGAGTTCGCTTTCCAGCCGGGTGCGATCCGTGATGTCCTGCAGGATCAAGAGTTGATAAGGCGCGTCCCCCAATTTCAAAAGTTGAGCCGTGACGAGAACTTCGCGGCTCTTGCCGGAGTGAGTGCGGACCGAGGCGGATAGCTCTCGTAACCCTTGTCGCTCGGACAATTCAGCCACGATTTTGGCGTCGATTTTTGGGTCGGTCCAGAGCTGCCCATCGTCGGCGAGAGCCTCTTCGCGTGAAGTGCCGAGCAGCACGCCAAAGCTGGCGTTGACATCCAGATAGCCTTTGATGTCTAACCGGCGGATAGCCATGGGCAGAGGGCTGCCATGAAAAGCTTTGGAGAAGCGCTCTTCCGAATGGCGCAGCGCGACTTCGGCCATCGAGCGCTCGGCCACTTCGGCGGTTAATTCTTCATTGGCCGCGCGCAGCTTTGCGGTGCGTTCGTTGACCAGTTTCTCCAGGTGTTCCAGTTGGCGATGGGCGATCTGGGTCAGCTCCCATTTCCGAGCCAGCGCATGCGCCATTTGTAGGACTTCGACATTATCGAAAGGCTTCTTCAGGACGAGCATCTGATCGGTCTGCCCGATGGCCTTGCTAATGTCGTCCCAGGAATAGTCGGAGTAAGCGGTGCAGACCACTATTTGCAGGTCGGGAAATTCCCTCCAGATGCGCGCAATCGTCTCGATGCCATCCCACCCCGGCGGCATGCGAACGTCGACGAAGGCGACCGCGTAGGGGAGATTTTTGGCCGCGGCGGCGCGTACTTGTTCCAAGCCCTCTGCGCCTTGGAAAGCAGAGTCGATTTCGAAACTCCAGGATCCCCCGACTGCGGAGGTCTCTCCGAAGAGCGCGGCTTCGTCGTCATCGAGCCCGGCCGCCAGCTTGGCTTGGGAGGGACAGAGGATCTTACGAAAATCGTCGTGGATGGACGGATTATCGTCGATGACCAAAATGCGGCGATTCTCGGGTTGCGGTGCAGGAGCGGATGCATTCATGACTTCTGAAAGGTGGATGCGAGGGGGAGTTCGAGAGTAAAGGTGGCGCCGTGACCGAGGCCCGCGCTGGCCACAGAGAGCGAGCCGCCCATGCCGCGGGCGGCCAGAGCGCCGCTGTGCAAGCCGAAGCCGTGGCCGTCGTGGCGGGTGGTGAAACCATGCCCGAAAACGCGGGTCAAATTTTCCTCCGGAATCCCGATGCCGTTATCAGCCACCACGATGTGCGCGCTTTGTTCGTTAGGGCAAAAGATGGAAACCGTGATGCGTTTGTCGGTCCGCTTCGATTCGCCGACCGCATATTTCGCGTTGCGCAGGAGATTGATCAGAATTTGCAGGACCTTATGGCGATCCACCCGCACCAGCGGGACCGGCGTGAAGCGTCGTTCGAGCGTGATGCTATGGCGCTCAAAGGAAGAGACGTTCATGGCAAGCGCATCCGCGACCAGGCGATCCGGCGGCAGGTTCTCGAAAACCCCGCTCACCTTGGCGTAGCTCTGCTGCATCGCTACGATTTCTTTGATGTGTTCGATGTTGCGCCCCAGTTGATCGGCTTCGGACAACAAGTCGGCATTTTCGGCCACGAAGAATTCGCCTAGTTTGGCGAGGTAACCCGGCAGTTTCTGACCGTTCGGATCTTTCGTAACATACTCCCCGAGATTTCCGTTTTGGCTGGTGAGGAGGGCGGCGGCCTGGACGAGCTTGGGCGCCTTGGAGCGGCGCAATCTCTCGATCACGAGGCTGGCTGAGACGTTGACGCTGTTAAGGACGTTGCCGACGTTATGGAGCACGCCAGTGGCGACTTCCGCCATGCCCGCGAGGCGGGAGGTCTCGACCAATTTTTGCTGCGAATCCTGCAGTGCTTTTTCGGCGTCACGATATGCAGTCATGTCGCGCATCACCGTGGAAAGGTATTCCAAACCGCCTTCTGGATTCTTATGCGCGATGATCGCCTGGGAGACGTGCAGTTCCCGACCAGCCGAGTTCAAGATGGCCGTCTCACCCGACCAAGAGCCTTGGTCGAGGGCTGCCGGCAGGCCGACCCGGCGAATGACGTCGCGCGCCCACCCAGGGTAGAGATCATCGACCTTGAGCTCGCTAATGTCTTGGTCGCCGGAAAAACCGAGCGTCTGGCGGCCGGCATGATTGAGATAGAAAGGAATTCCGTCCGGATTTGAGCTCATCACGACGTCGGGCGTGGCTTCCAGGATGGCAGTGAGACGAGCATGGGCGGCTTGGGCGCGCCGCCGTTCGCTGATCTCACGCTGGAGCGCGTCGACCTGCTCTTGCAATTTTTCCTGAGCGCCGTGGAGCGCACTATCCTGCGATTGGATCTGCCCCAGCATGCGATTGAAGGCATCGGTCAGAACTCCCAGCTCGTCGGCGCACACCTTGGTCGCGCGCACCGAGTAATCCCGGTGCACCGCAATGGCGCGTGCCGTCCCGGCCAAGCTGAGAATCGGATTAGTGATAAATCGTTCAAATTGACTCGAGAGGACAAAGGCGAAAAGAAGTGACCCGGCCAAAACGAGGGCGAAGATTCCTCCGAAGAGCCGGAGTAATTGCGAGGTCATGGCGCGCAAATCGGCCAGGAGAAAGAGCGTGCCTTCGCGCTTCCCGTTGAGGAGGACGGGTTGGACAAAAACGATCCGTTCGCGGTGCACTTGCACGCCAGACTGCACCCGCGTGCTCTCAATTTGATCTCGTGCTGCGCCAAAAGAGGCCAGCTCCTGCCGATCCATCGTTTCCAAACGAGCGCTCACGATCTGAGGCATGGTTTTAAGACCAGCGAGAATTTGCTCGGCCGCGTCCTCGTCCTTGAACATGACCGCGTTGGCGCAGTTATGAGCGGTAATCTGGCCTACGACCGCCAACTCGTGGGCGGATTGCCGACGCAAGGTGTAGGCTTGAAAATAGAAAAGAGCGGCGAATGCCAGGAAAAGCACGACACCCGTGATCAGCATTATCACGAGCATGATCTTCTGCCGGATCGGTCGGTCGCGAAGCGTAAACATTTCCGTGTCGAGGGGTAACAGCTACTTTCGAGCCTAACGGAAATAATTTCATTCTTCGGTGGAAAAAGGGGCTCGGAGGGGGTTGAGAAGCGGTTGCTGGAACATCTCCTGCTTGCAAGGCATGCGGATGAGCTCAGTCGCTGCATGAACCTCTCCGTTAACGAAGCGATCGAACCGCCGAGTCCGCTGGAGCGCCCAGCGCCCGCGATTGCTCCGGCCGTGGATTTCATGGTGCCTGTGCCTACCAGCCGGCGTGTCTTGACCTTCGTCATCCTGACGGCGGTCGCCTGCGGACTCGGGTTCGGGCTCTGGAGTCTGGCGCTCCAACTCGCTCCCCAGATCACTCCGTCAGCCTCGGTCGCGTCTGCCTACGTCGCGTCCTTCCCAGAGAAGAGCATCGCGGTGCTCCCATTTGAAGAAGACGGTGGCAAAAAGGGGGCCGCCTCGGTGGCTGAAGCCCTGCAGGACGATATCATCACGACGCTGTCTAAGGTCGCGGATTTACGCGTCATCAGTAGCACGTCCGTCAACAGCTACACGCCCGCGCGAGTTGGTAATCTGCGCGAGATCGCTCAGAGCCTCGGCGCGGGGCATATCCTGCAAGGGAGAGTCAGTCGAAACGCTGCCCAAGCGAAGATCGAGCTGGTCCTCACTGACGCCCGTCGGGGTGTGCGGCTGTGGACGTTGAATTACGAGCGCTCGCCTGACGACATTTTCGAAATCCGAAAGGATGTCACGCAGAGGATCATCGCGCAGTTTCATGCGACGGTCTCGCCGGACGAACAAGCCGCCATCGAGCAGCGCCAAAACCACGACCTCGCTGCCTATGCACTCTACGTCAAAGGCAAAGTCTTGGTGGCGAGCGTCTCCAGTTCGCAAATCAACGAGAAATTGCTCCAGGCCGTAGACGTGCTCAGCCAGGCGGTGGCGAGCGACCCCGATTTCTACCTGGCTTGGTGCCAACTGGCCGCCGCGCACAACTACATCTATTTCTTCGGCTTCGATCACACGCCAGCGCGCCTGGCCCAGGCGAAAGAAGTGCTGCACAAAATCGCCAAGCTGCGTCCAGCCGCTGGCGAGACTCATCTGGCGCGGGCCAATTTCCTCTACCGCTGTCACCTCGACTATAATGGCGCCCGTGTAGAGCTGGCTCACATCCAGCGGACCCTGCCGAATAACTCAGAGGCCTTTGAACTGGCCGGCTACATCGATCGTCGACAAGGCCTTTGGGATGAGTCCTCCCGCAGCTTGCAGCGGGCGGCCAAGCTCGACCCGCGCAACGTTTTCCTGCTTCAGCAAATCGGCGCCAGTTATCAGGAGTTACGGCAGTTCCGCTCGATGGCCGCTACGCTCGATCGGGCTCTCGAGATTGCGCCTGGCGATCTTGACTCGCGCCTCACGCGCGCTGTTGTCGAATATGAATGGCGGGCCGACACTCGACCGCTGCATCGACTCATCGATTCTCTCCTGGCCAAAGATCCGAAGGCAGGACCTGCTTTTGCTGATCAGTGGTTCTATCTCGCCTTGAGCGAGCGCGACCCTGCCGAGGTGCGACGCGCCCTCGCAGCCATTCCTCCCTTGGGGACTTCGACCGATATTAACTTCCCGCGCTCTCTCTGTGAGGGCTTGGCTGCTCGCGCGCTCGGCGATACGGCGGCGGCGCACAAGGCATTCCTCGCTGCCCGCATCGAAGCGGAAAAAACGGTGCAGGAACAGCCCGGTTATGGGCCGGCCTACACTGTTTTGGGATTAATCGACGCCGCTCTCGGGCGCAAAGAAGAAGCCCTGCGCGAGGGGCGTCGCGGAGTCGAGATCCTACCGGTGACCAAAGACGCCCTCGATGGAGCTGAGCTCCTCAAATATCTCGCCGTCATCTACGCGTGGTGTGGGGAGAAAGATCTCGCCATCCAGCAAATTGCCGCGACCCTGCGCATCCCGAGCACGCTCAACTACGGCAATTTGAAACTGCGCCCTTGCTGGGACAGTCTGCGCGGCGATCCGCGCTTCGAAAAGATCGTGGCCGACCTCGCTCCGAAGAAATAGCGATCATGGAAACGGAGTTAGATTCATCGCGTGTCATCATGCGACAAAGATATAGCTCCATGTGAGGGCAACCTATAAGACATAGGACTGAATTTCGAGCGCTGCTTCGGAAGGGTTGCCCTCTCGCCCGTTTGGCAGGAATCGCATTCTGTCGATGCATGGACCTTCCGCTCAGTCAGACAGTCACATAGTGATTGTGCGAGGGACACGCCGCGCTGATCTCGCGAAGCATTTTCCAACGGTGACCGATGAATCTAACCTTGCATCGGTTCGGGCGGCTCTTCAAAAAGTTCGATTTTGTTGCCCTCCGGATCCATGAGCCATGCGAATTTTCCATATTCGCAGTCTTCGGTCTTATCAATCGCCACGCCCTTCGACCGGAGATGAGAAAGAGTTTCCGCCATGCTTTTTATCCGGTAGTTGATCTGGCCCGTGCGAGGCTTACCGACAATATCGCTATCGGAATGTATGATGGCCCAAGTGGTCGATCGCTTGAGTGAGGCTTCCGTCAGATCCCGGTGATCAAACGATTTATAGAAAGAGCTACAGTCCGGGCTCTCCTCATAACTGATACTGAGATTCTCGCGATACCACTCAGCCATTCGCTTGGGATTATTGGAGAACAAAAACACTCCGCCGATGCCATCAATTCGATATAATTTTCTCCCCAGATAGTTACTTCGTTGCCGTCGGGCTCGTGAAAGTGCGCAAACTGGCCTAACTGGGAATCTTTTTCCGTCGAATCGGGCAGGAGACCCTGACCCTTCAGGGACAACAAGCTTCCTTCGAAATTTGTGACGTCGAAAAACGACTGGCGGAACTCCACGGGTAACGGCTCTTCAGCCGAAGCAAGTTCGTCGCTTGGCGAAATTCTACGAGCGCTTTGCGTATGCGATGGATCCGTTTAGTCCGGAAACGGAAGAGGCCGAAAAGGCATTCCATCGAGAGATAGCAGCCCTTTTCGGTGAGGCGTGTCTAACAGCTCCAGAGCTTCGCCAAATTTGGCCCGCGTGCATTCACTAAAGAAGCGGTTCCAGTCGAGGAATTATCTCCAAAAAGAAAGTCGCCAGCCTTCAAATATTGCAATGAAATAGCGACACCGTAAACAGCCCAGCTTTCAAGCGCTGGTTCTGTGGGAAGGACCGCGAGCCTACGCGCCCGACCAAGATGTGGCTTTCAGGGCACCATTAAGCCACCTGAGAGGGAAGTCGCAGATTCCCCTGACAACGCCAATCGCGCTCGTTTCATAGGTAAAAGAAAGTCTCGGGCCGGCGAGATTCGAACTCGCGACCTCTTGAACCCCATAAAGAATTATACGTATTCGGCACGACCCGGCAGGATGAGGCATAATCGTGCATCACGCGGCACCAATCGCA
This sequence comes from Chthoniobacterales bacterium, assembly GCA_965218705.1. Lineage (GTDB taxonomy): Bacteria > Verrucomicrobiota > Verrucomicrobiia > Chthoniobacterales > UBA10450 > Palsa-1392. The sequence goes on along the minus strand of OZ244652.1, from coordinate 3,396,752 downwards.
TAAGATATGTAACGCGAATCACTTAAATCCGTCAAATTGCTGGAATAACCCGGCATGCATTGGCATCCGTTTTTTTCGTCGGGGCTACCACCGGGGCTACCACCGCTTCGCGCCGCCCCTTTGCGTCTGGCTTCGATAGTGCAGCCTCAAGTTTCCCCTTGGGAAGCATCGGATTTATCCCGCTCCCGCAGCCTGACAAGGGCTTGTTTTTGCATCCCTCCCCCGAGGGTCGTGCACTGGCATCTCCGAATCGTTTGATTTCGCACCGGCTTTGTCGACCTCCGTTCGCCAATTGATCCCACCGCGAGTGTAGTCTCACCGCTCGCTTGCAAAGCTGTGGACCTGCATAGGCATTGTCACGCAATCCTTGTCACGTTGTGCTCGTTTCTTTTTTATCTCATAGCGCCTTCTTCAAAGTTACTGACTTCTAGAGATCTACCTTTTGGGCGTTTCCATCTCGATGGCGGTCTCTCCTGCGCCTCGAATAGCGCTTCCATCAGCGTGCCGTTCGCTTCCATTTCTTGAACCATTCGAGGCCGAAACGCCCGCCAATGGCGTTTGGCCATCAGTCCGTACTGGGTCAGATAAATGTCTTCGGCCATTTCTGTTTCCAAAATCAAAAAGGCTGAGCTGATCGTCGCGAGTTGCGACCTTTCCATTGCGCTTGAGCATACACGACGAGGTGCAAGTCTCGCTGCACAAACGGCGCAAACTGCTCCGGAGTTTGAGCAAATCTTGAAGGCTGGAAAAAATGCTTTGACCTTTGACCTGACTCCAAGGTGTAGGCTCAGAAATGAAAGAGAAGGAGGTGAAAAGAATGGCTATCAAAGAAGGCGAAATCTATCGGTGCTCCGATCCAGAGTGCGGCTGCGAAATCCGAGTAATCAAAGGAGCCGCGGAGGGGAAAGGTGATGACCGGACCCTGTGCTGTTGCAGCGGCGGGTGTGATTGCGAGGGGGAAATGCAAAAAGTGGAATAGCGTCCCGGTGAAGCGGCCGACCAATCAGGCACCGGTCGCTTTTTCCCCTGTTTCCATGAAGAAAATGCTTATCGGCCAGCTGGCGAAAGAGGCAGGAGTGAAGCCCGATACCGTGCGCTTTTATGAGCGTAAGAAGCTGCTCCTGCCACCGGCGCGAAGCGCGACTGGTTATCGCATTTACGACGAGACGACAGCGAAACGGCTGCGCTTTATCAAGCAGGCGCAGGCTTTGGGATTTTCGTTGGATGAAATCGCACGGGTGATGCGTTCGCGTCGTCAGGGGGAGGATAATTGCTGTGACCTGGTGGTCGCAATGGCAGACGCCTTGATGACGGAAGCAAACGAGAAGCTGCGAGAATTACGGTGCTTTCGCGACAATCTTTCCAGAAATCTTGAACGATGGCGAAGGGAAGGGCGCGCAGGTTGCGACGCAGCTACGGAGTTTTGCCAACTAATCGAATCAGCTTCGATGGAGAATGCCGCGGACCTGGGTGCTAGAAAGCGTCCCTCCAGGTGAACATAGGGCTTGTTGCAATTGCGACCTCCAAATGGAGCTGGTTAGGCTTTGGCTTGCCATTAGGTTTGAATGCGGTCGAGGGGAGTGAAGCCGCGCTTCTTGCCGCCGCCAGCGCCGCTCGCGGCGGTTGGCGACGCGCTCTGCTCGCCACGCTGTGCGCTTCTCTTGCCCTGATCCCGTTTGCGATCGGTTTGTATTTTCTCTTCCGGCACGTCAACGGCGCCTACCTGGATTACGGGATAGCGGCTTTGATTTTCTTGCTCGGCGCGAACGAAGTGCGGGAAGGCCTGAGCGAGCGCGGTGAAAAAGAGAAGGCCGAGGAAGAAAAGAAGGATTCACGCGGTTGGACTGCTGTGTGGCCGGCTTTCGCGGGGGTATTTTTGGAGGGCGGCGAGGCGGTGCTTTATACCTTCGGTGTCGCTCATGGCTCTGCCGGGTGGGTACCGGCAGCGATCGGCGGCGCCCTAGGATTCGCTCTCCCCTGGCTAATGCTCAAATGGCTGCGCGCATTCGTTGATCGCCTGCCAGAGTGGAAGGTGGAACTCGCGATCGGTCTGGTGTTGATGGTCGCCGCGAGTACGTTTGGAATCCTCCGAGCCAGCGGCGTCTTCGGAGGCTAAAATCAAAACGAGATTTGTCTTTGACGGACAAGCGATCATATCGGTAATTGCCGATATGGAGCGAGCGATTGCTTTTGCCAGGCTGATTGCAGACCCGACCCGCCTGCGAATCGCGGCGGCGCTGCGCGAGCGCGAGCTTTGCGTCTGCGAGCTTTGCGACGCTCTGGAGGTCACCCAATCGACGCTCTCGACCCATTTGGCCTTTCTCCGGGAGAATGAATTGGTCGAAACACGCAAGGAAGGCCGCTGGATTTACTATCGCCTGGCACGGGATGTGAAGCGGCCGATCAATGCCATTTTCGCGAGCTTCGAAGACATCGAAACAAACTCACGTGTCATCCGCGACCGCGCGAGGGTGAGCCGTCGCTTGGAGCTGCGCGAGAATGACCAGTGCGTCCGTGGCTTTGACCAATTGAATAGCCGCGCCAAAACCAAAGCGGCCTAGATGAAAGCTGTTTTCCCGGATAAAGCCGCTCCCGCCTTCGAGGAAATCGAGCGCGGGATGCAACTCAAGAAATGCCGGAAGTGCGGGTGCATGGAGGACGCACTTCGTCAGGCGGAGCACGCGTTCGCTTCAGCTCCCGAGCCGGAGATTCAAGGGCTCCTGCCGCGCATCGTTGAGTTCAAGGCGACGATGGAGCCGATCGCCTACGATTGTCTTGGCTGCAAGAAGTGCTGGGGCGCGGATGGCACCGTCCAGTTGGCCAACCATTTCGACGAGGTGGAGATTGAGAGCTGTGCGGATGAGCCGTGTTGCACGACCGCGTCGGGAGAAAAAGCAGAGTGGCCGCCGCAGCCGGGTGATTATCTGGTCGGCAACCGAGAGGCGCGGGTGGCTGTTTGCACGCTTTCAAATCGGGAGTTGCCGGGTGAGCTAATCCACCGCTCAGGCGACCAGATCGCGATCGCCGGACGCTGCGATACGGAGAACATTGGAATCGAAAAAGTGATTCTGAACACGATCTCGAACTCCCACATCCGCTGGCTGATTTTGTGCGGGAGGGAAGCGAAAGGACACCGGGCCGGTGATGCCTTTCTCTCTCTCAAAGAGCGTGGCGTGGATGCGAATATGCGCGTGCTCGAGTCCGCTTCCTGGCGTCCTATCCTGAAGAATCTCACGCTCGCACACATCGCACGTTTTCGTGCGCAGGTGGAGATCGTGAATCTCATCGGCAACAGTGATGCGGAGCGGATTTCTGAGGCGGTGAGCGGTTACGCTGCAAAGGAAGTCCCGCCGCTCGACCAATTCGTTTCAGGCAACGGTGCGACAGCGACAACGGTGGAAAAAATTTCTGCGCGGGCGCCCAAGACCTTGCGGCTTGATAAAGCCGGTTTCTTCATCGTCATCCCACAACGGGATCGCGGTCAGATCACCTGCGAACATTACGAGAACAGCGGCCGGCTGGCCCACATGATCACAGGGAAACAGGCGGCCAGGATCGCATCAACGGCGATCGAGCGAGGGCTCCTGACGCAGTTGGATCACGCGGCGTATCTCGGCCGGGAGTTGGCCAAAGCCGAAGCGGCGCTAAAAGGCGGAACTGTTTACGAACAGGACGCAGCGCTCGGCGAAATCGCGCGCGACGCCAAAGAATGAAAATCCAAAACAAACCTAAAGTTATGAAAAGAATCGCGATCATCATCAGTCTCGGCCTAACGACACTGGCCCATGCGCAACAGACCGATCCAAAGCCGGGCGCGGTCCACGAAGTCGCGGCAAATCCAAAACAATATCTCGGCAACGTCGCCCTCAGCGGGGTGGTCGCTTCGGTCAACCCGGGGAAAGGTTTCATCCTGGTCGATCAGCGCGAATACGATGCCTGCGGCATGAGCTGCATTTATGAAAAGGGAACGGCCAAAATCCCGGTGCAATGGACGGGCGACCCGCCCACGATGGAAACGCACCTGCGCGTGGAGGGAATCTTGAGCGAGTCGGGCAAAGGCCTGTCGTTCGTCGGGAAGAAGATCAGTGCAGCCGCCGCGAGATAGAGCCGCAGATACACGCTGGCCCCGCCTCGTCGCGGGCGCGCTTTTCCTGCTCGTGTTTGCCGGCCACGCCCTCTACCTCCGGCATGTCTCGCGCTTGTCGATCGATGGCTGGGCCAACGCGGCGTCTCTGGCGCCAACTGCATGGTTCGGATTTCAACCATATCTTCTCGGTCGCGATTATTTTGTCGGTTTCTCCTATGCCCTCGGCGCGGCTTTTGCCGCGTGGGCGATCACACGATTCGTTATCAATCGTCGTAGCTCCGCCGTGGAAACAGCGGGCAGCATCACTCTGGCGGGATTAATCCTGGCCGCAGGCTGCTTTCTGATCGGCTGCTGCGGTTCGCCGATGCTCGCGGTCTATCTGAGCATTTTTGGAGCGAAAGCGATCGGTCTCGGGAAACCACTCATGGCGCTGATCACGCTGCTTACCGTCAGTTGCGCTTACTGGTGCATGCGACGGCGTGCTCGCCGGAAAGCCAGCGTCGATTGTTGCGGGGAAGCTGATAGTTCAGAAACGAAGTCGGGCGTCACAGTCTCGAGCTCGCGATAGAGAGGATCGTCCTTGAGCCGGGAACGATCACTATTTCGTTTCCGGGATTGCGAAAGTCTAGTCTCGCGCACTTCGGGCAGAGGCGATGATTTCGAATGCCTCCTTTACAATGTAGATACCGATGGCCGCTCCCACGATTAAGTCTACCCACTCCAGCTTGCTCAAGCGCACAATGACGGCTGCGAGAATCACGCCGATGTTCGCAACCACATCCACGCGAGTAAAAATCCAGGTCGCTCGCAGGTGAACCTCTCCGGCGCGAAATCGTCCGAGCAGATAAAGGACAGTTGAGTTCACGACGAGTGAAGCGCTGGCGACGATCAACATAATAGTTGTTTCCGGATTCGAGCCGGTGAGTGCGCGCCTGAGCACATCGCCGAGCACCCCGATGCCGAGCACGAGGAGAATAGTTCCGCTCAACGTCGCAGCTCGCGCTTTGAAGGTGCTCGACCGCCCGATCGCAACGAGCGCGATCGTATAGGCTGAAGCATCTGCCAGCATGTCGAGGGAGTCTGCGATCAATCCAGTTGATTGAGCTACGATTCCGGCGACCAGACCGACGACGAACATGGTTGCATTCAGAACGAGCGCCAGAGTTAGAACATGTCGTTTCGCTCCTGTTTGTTCTTCCAGCGGACACCCGCGCTCGCTCATCGGATCTCCCGTTCTCCCTCAAGGAGAATGAGCGGAAGAGTCGGGAAGCGAGCTTCCAGAGCAGCAGCCCGGCTCACGCACGCATCGACAGCCGACAACACCAGCGAAAGCACCGAGCACGGGCGCGATAAGGTAAATCCAAAGCGATTGTGCATGTCCGGAAATCATCGCGGGTCCGAGCGAGCGCGCCGGATTCATCGATGCGCCGCAGATCGGACCCGCGAACATTGCTTCCAAGGCGATGACTGCACCGACGACAATTCCGGCTGTGATGCCCTTCTCCGCCGCGCCGGTGGAAACACCAAGAATCACGAACATGAGCATCGCAGTGAGGATGAGTTCGAGCACGAACGACTGGATCGCGGGTCCAGCGGGAAACGTGCTCCCAAGGTTGGCGTTCTGCGGAAAGAGCAGGCGCAGGATTGCACTGGCGGCCAATGCTCCGGCACATTGGCTCGCGATGTAGGGCGCGACTTCCCGCGCGGGCAGCCGGCGCGCGCCGAAGAAACCAAGAGTCACTGCCGGATTGAGGTGCGCACCCGAGATGTCTCCGAGGGTGTAGATCATCGCGAGGACGATCAATCCAAAGGTCAGCGCGATGCCGACGTGCGTGACCGCGCCGCCGCTGGTCTCATCGATCACGATGGCTCCGGTGCCGGCGAAAACCAACGCGAATGTCCCGAGGCACTCTGCGCCGTATTTTTTCATGACTCTGATCGCGGGTCAGAAAAGCGCGCGTAAGAGCGGGTCATTCCGCAGACGGAGAAGTTGCGTTCCCGACTAAGTCGTGGGCGCCAGCGCTTCTGGGCAAACTTGTTCGCACCATTCCTCGACCTTGGTTCGTATCTCATCCCGAATCTTTCGAATTTCGCGCAACTTTTTCGAGTCGGTCCCACTGAGCTGTGAGGGATCGCGAAAGGGCCAATGCAGACGGGTCGTGACACCCGGGAAAATCGGGCAGCCTTTCGCTTCGGCTTCGCTGCAGACGGTAATTACATATTGGATGATCTGGCCGGACTTCCAGACATCGAAAACGGCCTGGGTCGGTTTGTTCGACAAATCAATTCCAACTTCCGACATCGCCTGGACCACCAAGGGATTGAGCGCGCCGGGTTCCAAGCCCGCGCTCGATGCCTGGAATGCTTCGCCACAGACGTAGTTCAACCACGCTTCCGCCATCTGGCTGCGGGCGCTGTTATGAACGCAGATGAAGAGGACTTTTTGTTTTGGCATTGCGTTTAGCTTTCTCTCCGGGACTTCCAAAAAGGCTGCTCGGCTCACAGCAGGTTTGCTGCAGACGCGCGAGCTTTTGCAGGTCGCGCTTGAATGCCAGGTCCGATTGCACGCAATCCTGCAGGCATCGGAGATTACGATCCAACTCGGCGGTGCGCTTGGTTGGCAACGAATAGATCATCCAGTTCTGCTCTCGCTCCGGCACGACCATCCCGCGCTGGCGGAGGTAAGCGAGGTGCTTGGAAATCTTCACCTGCGGCTCGCCGAGGATGTCTTGAAAATGGCAGACGCAAAGGGGAGTGACGTTGAGCAAGTTGAGGATGCGCAGCCGCGTTCGGTCGCAGAAGCACTCGTATATCTGAATCAGGTCCACGGACGTCAGCAGCAGGAAACTGCCGCCTCTCCTTTCGGCTTCTGCGTTGGAGCGCAGCTCGCACCCTCGATTCCGCAACGTTCTTTCGCCAGACAATCGGTGTGCTTCTCACCGAGCTGGATTTCGAGGCGGTCGTTCGCAACTTGCGCCGCGGCTACCGGATACTGCGCAACCACACAGCAATCGTATTCGACCTCCACGTCCAGGTCTTCATGCGGCAGCACCTGCGCGCCAAGATCGAGAATCTTCGCGAAGGTGGCGGCATCAAGCCGATGATCAAAATCCTCGGCCACGTATGTCTGGAGCAGACACGTATGTTTGTTGTCATGCACGGTGCCGCCGCAATCAATAAACCGCTTCGTGACATGGCCCACCTCGGTAATGTGAAAATGAGCCGGGATTCCATCGCCATCCGGCAAGAGAAAACGAATGAGCGCTTCTGGATGCGCCCGCAGGAGTGATTTCAGGTAAGACAGCTTCATGCCTGTGAACGCATATTCCGATTAAGGAATATGTCAATCTGATCTCGAACTCCGGGCTAAAGCGTCGTCGACCTCAATCGCAGCGCGTTCGTCGCAACACGGTCTTCGTCCTCTGTTTGTTGCACCCACTCGATCCCCCCGAAGCTGTCGCGCATTTTTGCTTTGCGAGCCGTGTTCCAGCCGGGCATCAGACCGGATACGTGAATTCCGCGCGTTTAGTTCTCTTCCGGCGGGAGAAGAATGTATTTCTCGCGAATCATCTCCCAAGCTTGATTGTGCGCCGGTTGCGGAATCAGCTTCTGCTCCGTTTCGAGTCGGCGATGCTCCGAGAACGGAGCGATTACGGTTAATTTGGCGTTGCAACGTAGCCGTCCGGAGCGGCAAAATAGTTCGCGGGTGCCTAGCCTGAGCAGAATTCGGCAGTTCCGTTTACTCCATCATCCCTCTCGTAAGATTTCCTCGAGACGATCATAGCTGGGCGCGACACCACTTTCCATGCCTGAGGCCAAAGCCTGATCGCGCGCCTCGCCCGACTCAAAGAGCATGGTGCTCGTCAGCGTCGTCTTTTCATCCTGGGCTAGGAGCGTCGTCGTGATAAGGGCTTCTCCCGGATACCATGGTTCGTCGAATTTTTCCGTGTGGACGAGTCGCTCCGGCCGCCGAATCTCTCGATATTCTCCGCGCATGCCGAACTCTGCTCCGTCGTCGTTCCGCCAGACATAGCGATAGCCGCCTCCCACCTTGAGATCGATCTCACAGATGGGCATCGACCATCCTGGCGGTCCAAGCTGCCAACGCTTCACCAGCTCGGGTTTGGTCAACGCGTCGAAAAGAAGATCGGGTGAAGCATCGAAGACGCGGGTCATGACTATCTCGCGCTCTCCTGAGGAGGTTAGCTTAAAGGTTTCGCTATTCTTCATGATTGTATTGTTCTCTGTTTGTTGGCTTTCATTTCCTCAAGCAAAGCATCGAGGCGTTGGAAATTTTTCTCCCAAACCCGACGGTAACGGCTGGCCCAGTCGGCGACTTCTTTCAGTGATTCGGGCTTGAGCGCGCAGTAGTTCTGGCGGCCAACACGTTGCCGTTCGATCAGGCGCGCATTTTCCAGATAAGCCAGGTGCTTGGAAACGGCCTGCTGCGAAATTGTGAAAGGCGTCGTGAGCTCGTTCACGGTCGCGGGCCCGGCGACCAGGCGATCGACGATGGAGCGACGGGTCGGATCAGAAAGAGCGGCAAAGATCGGGCTCAGGCTATCCACAACGAAAGGGTTGTGTATTCCGAGAAAGGAGTCAAGGCGTTTCCTTATTGGTAAATAGTTTTAGGTTCCGGTTCAGATATCAGTTTTCGAAAGCGCGGATTTGAGCGAAGAGGATCCCACGCCGGATCGAGCCGCAGAAGCGCCTGAGTGATCCGGCCGGGACCGTAGGGCATGGTGAGCAGCCGTTCCAGTCGTCCGAGGGCGCGGTCCTGCTCCCCCACCTGCGCTTCCACCCGAGCACGAAGCTCCTCGATCCCGGGAGCGATGAGCGGGTCTTCTGCAACGGAGAGCATCGCGAGGGAACGTTCGCCTATGCGACGTTACGCCGCTTCAATTCGGCGAGAAAACGCGTGAGATTCAAATCCTATTCCCCCTCTGCTGGTGTCGATCGACCGGGCGCTGGCGATTCACGACCATTAGGCCGAAACAACGCGAGAGCGTCGAACTTTCCGGAGTCATCTCGGTTCATTATCCCGCAAATTGAAATCGGCCCAACCCGATCTAGGCTCCTCTTGTGAAGTCGCCAAGCCTGCTTTCTCTTCTCACCATCGCTGCCTTGGCGAGCGTGTCGGCCGCTGACGAAACATTGGCAGCGAAGACTGCGGCCGCGCCGACAGCGGCGGCGCAAACGCAGAACGGGATGCGTTCGGAAATGACGCCCGTCCGTCTCAAAGCGTCCGACGGCGTGGTGGTGCACGGTCTTTACTACAAAACGCCAAAGCCCAAGGCGCTGATCCTGTTGTTCCATCAGGCTGGCTCGAGCAAAGACGAGTACGCGAGCATTGCACCGCGCTTGGTGAAAGCAGGCTATAGCGCGCTGGCGATTGATCAGCGTTCCGGCGGCGAAATGTATGGAGTGAATGAGACTGCCGCTGGACTTGGGGCGGAGCGGGCCGAGGCGCTGGCTGGAGATGCTGGCTACCTCAAAGCCTACCCCGATCTCGAAGCTGCGCTGGCCTGGGCCGAGCAGCAGCAGCTACCGATCGTGCTCTGGGGCAGCAGCTATTCCTCAGCGCTTGTCTTTCGACTTGCCGCCGAACATCCGGCCAACGTGCGCGCGGTTCTGGCATTCTCTCCGGGCGAGTATTTCTCCGATCAACACATGGTTCGCACAGCCGCGGCCAAGATCGGTGTGCCCGCCTTCGTTGCCTCCACTGGAAGCGACGAGGAGAAAGCGTATGCGGATCCAATTTTCGCTGCGCTCCACGGTAAGAACAATGTTCGCCTTGTGCCGTCGAATGCGGTCCACGGCTCATCGATGCTGATTTCCGCACGCAACCCGAAAGGCGCAGAAGCCATTTGGCAGGCAGTGCTGGAGTTTCTCAGTAAAGCGCTACGCTGATCGTCGCGACTGGCGACCTTTCTATCGGGCTTTGGTGCAGACATCAGAGCATGATCGGCTCCGAAATTCGAGCAGGATTGGTGAGTGGTGGGTTACCTCCTTTCTCCGCGAGATCGCGGTTGAACACTCACTACTTTGTAACCGCGCGAACCTACCTTGTAATTTCCCGCGGCATCCCTGGCTATTGAGCCAATGCCGCAGGCTAGCTCGTACAGCGGTTTCAGTTTGTTACCGGCGCGAAGAGCGGCTTCTACTTCTATCCAGTTCGCATCTGGAAAAGCGATCTTCGTGAGCTGCTTTTGCCGCTCATGGTTATCAAAGCCAAAGGTCACGATCTTCCTCCAAAGGCGCGGATTGAGCCTGAACGCCGTCCAAGCTCGCTCCGCCCCCATCGCGCTGCCGGCAGAGCGCAATCGCTCAACCAGTTCTCGATGGAGAACCGCCTTGGGATGGTTCGCAATCTCATCCGGAGATTTCATTGCGGCTTAGCTAAGGCCGATTAGAAAGTGGTCCGGATTCCTACGATGATGCTGCGCCCTTCCAGCGGGAGCACCTCCTTGAGGAAGGATAGATGATCGCGCGCTTCTTCGTTCGTTAGGTTAGTGCCACGCAGGTAGGCATCGATGTAGGTGGGACCGAGCCGAAAACGCCGGCTGATGCTGGCGTTCAAGAAGGTATAGCCTGGCGTCGAGGTCTCGAACTCGGCGGTGCGGTATTGCCGGTTGACCCGTTGCCCCTCGATGCTCGCATTCCACGTCGGGCTCACGTAGTTGAGCGAAGCGCTGTAACGCAAGGGAGTGATCCGCGGCAGTGGTTCGCCGGTATCGCTATCTTCCGCGTGCACATAGTCGGACTGCAAGCGCAGGTAGAGATCGAGCGGGTTGGGTTCCGAGGTGCTTCCGGCATGGGTGATGACGTTCTTGACTGACTTCGGATCATCGACGCTTTGATCGGAGATGTGCGTGATCGTCAAAGGCAGGAGATGGAAGTCCACCTGGGCTTCGCCACCGAAGAAGTCAGCGTTCTTCGGTGTGTAATCAAAAACCTGGAGCCCGTCTTCAAACTCGCCCGTCGGCGTGAAGTCGATGTAATCCGAAAAGGAGTTGTAGTAACCGCTCAGCGTCCCCGTCACGACGCCGGCTTTCTTGCGCAGGCTTACGTCGATCCCGCGGCTCGTTTCCACGCCGAGATTTGGGTCTCCGATGATGAACTGAAAAGTCGCGTCATGGCCGCCGCGGGAGAAGAGCTCCTCCGCGGTCGGGGCGCGCTGGGAGAAGGTGGCGTTAATCGCCAGCTCCCAGTCATCAAGAAAATGGTAAATGACGCCGCCGGCCGCGCTCAGCGGGGTGAAGTCCTGATCTTTTTGATTGGGCGAAGTGAGCGAGGTGAGGTCAGGGTCGCTTGAGTCGATACTGACGTTGTCGTGTTCCACCCGACCGCCGAACTGAATGGTAAAGGCGCCGAGTTTTACTTCTTCAAAGAGAAAGCCCGCGCCCGCGACAGTCGTGGTCGGTTGGAGGAAAGCGTCCGCTCCAAGGATCGAAAGGTCCTTATAGAAGAACTGCCCGCCTAACGACCCCTCGAAAAGCCCGATCGGTTTGTGCAACAGCTCAAGCCGCGAATCGACTCCGTTGGTCTTAAAGGTGGAGCCGACGGTGTTGCCGTCGATCTCCAGATGCTTGTAGTCGGTATAAACGAACTTGAGGTTCATCGTGCTGAAACCGGGAAACGGGTCCACGATGGAACTGCGCACGTTCCCCTGGCGCTTGGTCACGTCGAGACGCACGCGCTCTGGCAGAGCTGTCGGGTCGTCCACCTCGGGATCGTCAGGAATTCCGTAGACGGAAAGGAACTGATTGAACGACGCGCCGATGTAGCCTTTGTCCCAGACGTAGGAGCCGCCGATTGCCCAGTCGTTGGTCTTTACATAAGTGTTTGGAACTTCACCTTCCGGGTTGCCGCCGAATTGATCGCCCCGCGCGAGCTGCTCCGGGGTGAGTGAATTGCGAATGCGTTGGTCAAGGGCGAAGCCGTGGATGCGCCGCGAGTCGGTCCGCAAAAACGTTCCGTCGAAGTGGAAGACGAAGTGACTCGTGAGGGCGACATCGAGCTGCCCGGCGACGCTTCGCTCGAGATCGCCGCTGGCGAAGCGGGGGTCAAACTCGCCGCCAAAAGGATTCGGCGGCAGTTCCACTGGAATGCGATTATCGACCACGTTAACGACGCCGCCGATCGCGCCCGAGCCGTAGAGGATCGTCGCGGGGCCGCGCACAATCTCGATGCTCTGACTGATCAAGGGACTCACGCTCGGCGCATGGTCCGGGCTCAGATTGGAGACATCGAAAACTTCGGTGCCATCGTTTAAGACGCGAACTCGATTATCCGCGAGACCACGGATAACTGGACGGCTCGCCCCGTTGCTGAAGCCGCTGGCCGCGACGCCTGGTTGGTTATCTAGCGTATCGCCGAGGGTAGCGGTGGCTTGCTCTTTAAGTTTGTTGCCACTCAGGACGGAGACCGGTTGCGCGGTATCGGTGGCACTGAGTTCAATCTGACCGCCCGTGACAACGATGCGGCTGGCTTCAGCGGCCGGACCGGTTGAGGCGGGAGTAGGTGTCGGTGAGGCGACTGCTACTTGTGCAGACGCGAAAGCGGCGCTGCCGAACAGCGCGAAAGTGAGTAATGCTAATTTCTTCAAAATAATTCTCCTAGGTTTGCAATTGGACTGGATGGATGGAACCCGCCGCTCCGCGACAGGCGGAGGGCCTAACGAACCATGGCGTGCGCAAGTCGTGCCGCTGCGACGACGCCGCACGGGAATAGACCCGTGAGAGCGAGGCCGGTGGCCTGACTACGCGCTAGGAGAGCGCCGGCGGCGCGTGCTCGAAGATGGCTGCACCGAAGAAGGATGCAGCGACCCAGACGGGAGAGAAGGCCGGTATTTTCTCGAACAGCACCGCCGGCCGCGGCGCAACAAAGACCGGCGGCGCCTCGGCGTGCGCATACTTCCCGGTCGCGATCAGAGTGACCGCGCATTCGTGATTCGGCGCGCCCGCGTCCGGATGAAAGCGCGCATGCAATTGCGGCGACGCCGCCAGTGCCAGCGCGAAGAGAAACGCCGAAAACAAAGCGCCCGCGATCAGGACGCGGAGTTTTTTAGCGCGGCTCATAACGAGCGACACTTTGGGCTCACGCAGCAAATTAGACAACGATTTAGTGCGAAGTTTGTTCATTTGATGGCGTGGACTTCATGGAAATGGCGATGGCGCCGAAACAGTTTCGGGAGCGCGCCGTATTTTGGGCTGAAGAGATAAGCTAGGAAAAAGATCGCGCCGAGGGTCAGGACGATGCAGGCGCCGGAAGGAAGGTTTAACCAGTAGGAAAGAAAGAGTCCCGCGCAGGACCCAAACATTCCGATCAGCGCCCCACCCCAGAACATCGCCGGGAACGAGTCCGAACAGAGATAGACCGTCGCCGCCGGTGCGATCAGCATCCCCAAGGCGAGAATGACTCCGACCGCTTGCAGGGATGCGATCATCGAAAGGACGAGCAGTCCCATAAGAAGATAAGTGAGCGACTTAACCCAGATACCTTGCGTGGCCGCGATCGAGGGCTCGAACATGACGAGCACGAGCGGACGTTGAAAGGCGACGAGAAGAGGGAGAACGATCAGGCTGATCAGGTAGATGATCCAAAGATCGGAATCGGCCAGACCGAGGATGTTGCCGAAGAGATAATGAGTCACGTTGACCTGCGCGGGCGAGAAGCTGAGCAGGATCAAGCCTAACGAGAAAGAGCAGGCGAAGAGCAACCCGAGCGAGGTGTCTTCCTTGATCCGCGAGCTGCCGGAAATGATCTGCACCCCGAGCGCAACGAGAAGCGCGGCGACCAGCGCGCCGAAGAATAAACTGGCCGGGGCGAGCCCAAAAAGAATCAGCGCCCCCGCCACGCCGGGGAGCAGCGAATGCGCCATCGCGTCCGCCATGAGAGCGAGCCGGCGCAGCACAATGAACCCGCTGAGCGCGCCGTTGGTGAACCCGATGATCGCGCAGCCGAAAAGGGCGCGCTGCATGAACTCATGCCGGAACGGTTCGAGCAGCCAGTTCATTGGCCTAACGAACCATTGGCGCCCACAGGAACTTTCGCGTGGAAAGTGCGGGCGATGTTCTCTTCGGTGAAAACCTCGGCGGTGTCGCCAAAAGCGATCAATTCCCGGTTTAAGAAAATCACCTGATCGAAAAGCTCCGGCACGGTTTTGAGATCGTGATGGGCGGCGACGACGAGATTACCGGCTTCGGCCAGGCGGGTGATGGTTTCGCCCAACGACTCCTGCGCGGGCTGGTCGAGACCGGTGAAAGGTTCGTCGAGCAGGAAGACATGCGCGTTCTGCGCGAGCGAGCGCGCGATGAAAGCGCGCTGTTGTTGCCCACCGGAGAGCGCGCTGATTTGGCGATCGGCCAGATCGTGGAGATCGATCGTGGCGAGCGCGGATTCGACGGCTTCGGTGTCGGCTCTTGCGAACGGTCGCCACCAGCTCGTCCGGAGATAACGTCCCATCTCCACGAGCCCGCGCACGGTCACGGGAAAGTCCCAATCGACCGCGCTGCGTTGTGGAAGATAGGCAATTTCGGCGGCGGCTGGCGTGGCGCCGTGACCACCGAAGTTCACCGAGCCCGTCTCAATAGGGACGAGGCCAACCAGCGCCTTGAAGAGCGAAGTCTTGCCCGCGCCATTCGGGCCGAGGAGCGCGACGCGATGTCCGCAGGACAAAATGAGATCAAGATGATGGATCGCCGGGACGCGTTGATAGGCGACGGTCAAATCTTTGATCACGAGCTGGTGTTTCGCGCTCATCGTTAGGGTGAAGGGGCGAAGGTCACCACGTCGTTAACCTGCTCAGTTCCCCAGAGCGTTTTCGTGAGCGGTGGTTGGTCGCTGCGTGCGACCTCGATCCGAACCGCGGTCTCCTGCGGGCGCGCCCAGGAGGCGGCGACAATGAGATCGATGCCTTCCCGCGGGAAGGCGAGCGCGAGCGTCTTGCTACTCTTGCTCATGTTGCTTTCGCCTTTCCAGATGGTTTTCCCGAGATGCGAAATCTCAAACTGAAACGGGTAACTGGTCGAAGTAATCGTCAGGCTGACTGCAGTCGTCTGCACAGCACGCGCCGGCGCGGCGAAACTCGACGCCAAGCGCGCACTCGTTAGGCTGCGAAGTGGCAGGATGAGGAGCAAAAGCACCACGAGCACGAGGCCGGCGCGGACTAAAGGCGATCCTCTCATTTCTCGCGTTTCGTTGGCTACTTCAGCGCGTCGACGATGGTCGAAACGTTGTGTCGAACCATGCCCGCGTAGGTCCCGGCGTCCCCAGTGCCGAGGCCGTCGGCGTAAAGTTCGCCGCCGATGCGAGCGCCGGTTTCGCGCGTGATTTCCTTGGTCACCTTCGGGTTCAACGTGCTCTCGGTGAAGATGGCTTTGACGTGTTCTATTTTGATCTGGTCGATCAGGTCGGCGACGTGCCGGTTCGACGGCTCGGTCTCGGTGCTCACGCCTTCGATCGCGAGAATGGTGAAGCCGTAGTCGCGCGCGAAGTATTGGAAGGCGTCGTGAGAGGTGACGAGTTTGCGCTGATTGCGCGGCAGCTCGGCGACCTTGCGCTTCACCCAACGGTTCAAGTCGTCGAGCTGCGCGAGATAATCTTGGGCGTTTTTCGCGAAGTCCGCCTTATCGGCGGGGTCGAACTTGCCCAATTCGTCGCGCACGATCCGGGTCGCCTGCTCGACGTTGGTCACGCTGTTCCACCAATGCGGATCTTCCGTCATGCCGCCAGCGTCCGGGGAAGCTTCGCCTTCTCCTTTCATCGTTAGGCTGGGAAGATGATCGCCCACCTTGAGCAAGTCAGCCTGGCCGCCGCTGGCCTCTTGGAGCTTGTTCAGATAGTTCTCGAGATGTTTGCCCGTGGTGAGAATCAACCGCGAATCGCCGACCTTCTTTAAGTCGCTCGGCGTGGGCTCGTATTCGTGCGGATCGATGCCCGGCTTCACCAGACCGAAAACTGCGACGTGATCGCCGCCCACCTTTTGCGCGATCTCGGTCAGGATGGTGGAAAAGGAAGCGATCTTGATCCGATCCGCGGCCGACGCCGAGCTGAGCGCGGCGAGCAGAAAGATGAAAGTGCAGAGTATTTTTTTCATTGTTAGGCTGGCGTAGTCAGCATTGGTTTCCCTTCGAAGCGGAGCAGACGCGCGCTGTTGAAGATGACGAAAAAGGCGCCCAGCTCGTGGATGAACGCAGCTGCGATCGGCGGGATGAGGCCGACGCCGGAGAGGACGATGGCCGCGCCGATGAAGATAAATCCGCAGAGCATGTTTTGGTTGATGATGCGGAGCGTTTTATCCGCCAGGCCGAGGAAATGCGGGACGCGGCTGAGATCGCTGGCCATGAGGGCGATGTCGGCGGTTTGGATTGCGACATCGCTCCCGAGCGCGCCCATCGCGACGCTGAGATCGCCGGCGGCAAGCGCGGGCGCGTCGTTCACGCCGTCGCCTACGACCATGACTTTGCGGCCGGCTTCTTTTAGCCTCACGACGGCTTGCTGTTTCTGTTCCGGCAAGCAGTCGGCTTGGAAATCCGTCAGGCCGATTTCGGCGGCCAGCCGTTCCGCGACCGGCTGGCGGTCGCCGGTCAACATGGTGAGCTGCTCGACGCCTTCGTCGCGCAGGTTGGCAATCACGCCAGAGGCTTCCGCACGCACCGTGTCGCTGAGGTAAATGATGCCGGCCAACTTCCGGTCCACGCCGATGTGCAGCGCGCTCAGATCGTTTTGGCGGCTGCCATTTTTCGCCAGGACGATCCGCTGTTCCTCCAACCAAATGGCGCGGCCGACCACGACTTCGCGCCCGCCGACACGAGCGAGCAGACCGTGTCCGTGCTTCTCCTGCACTTCGGCGGCTTCGGAGATTTCCAGCTCGCGCGCCTGCGCCGCGTTCACGACCGCGCGCGCAATCGGGTGCGTCGAATGTTGTTCGACGGCGGCGGCGATGGCGAGGAGATCGTTCTCTTTCATGCCGTCGCGCGGTTCGACCGAGGCGACTTTTAGCTCACCGGTGGTGAGGGTTCCGGTTTTATCGAAGACGACAGTATCGATGTCGTTAGCCGCTTCGAAAAAGCGGACGCTTTTCACGAGGATGCCCATGCGCGAAGCGGCGGCGAGCGCGGCGACCATCGCAGACGGCCCGGCGAGCACGAAGGTGCAGGGAATGCTCACCACGATGACGGAAATCGCGCGCTGCACGTTGCCGGTAAAGAAGAGAACAAAGCCGGCGATGAGCAGAATCAGCGGCATGTAATAGCGCGCGTATTCTTCCGTCAGCCTAACGATCGGGGCGCGGGTCTGCTGCGCTTCTTCGACGATATCTTTGACCCGGCCGAGCACGGTTTGTTGTCCGGTGCTGGTGACTTCGATCTCGAGCAAGCCGGTCAGATTGGAGGTGCCGGCGAAGACTTTCGTCCCGGCGGCGACTTCGACCGGCAGCGATTCGCCGGTGATGCTGGCCTGATTGATAGTGGAGAATCCGACCAGCACTTTGCCATCGGCCGGCAGCGTATCGCCCGGGCGGACGCGCACGACATCCCCTTCGCCTAACGACTCCGCGTCGACTTCTTCTTCCACCGCCCCGCGCACGCGGCGCGCGCTCACCCGCGAGAGATGAAGCAGGCTGTTGATCGCCTCGTTCGTCCCGAGCATGCTGCGATCTTCCAGGATGTGGCCGAGAAGGAGGATGATCGCGACCAGCCCGCCGGTGACATATTGCTGGGTCACGAAACAGGCGATCACCGCGAGGGTGATGAACTGGTTCATGTAAAACTCAGTGTTCGCGAGCGCCTTCGAGCTGAAGCCGTAGAACGCGTCGCGGAAGATCGGGAGCGCGGTGATGATCGCGCCGGCCATGGCCCAGGCGGAAGCGAGATCCGCCTGAGTCGGGCGCATCCAACGCAGAATTCCACTGAGCAAAAGACAAACGCCGCCGATGAAAACCATCGTGAGGCGCCACTTCAAACCGTGCTCGGAATGATCGTGCGCCCCGCCGCAACAATCGCCGAGCTTACGCAAATTCTCGCCGTCATGATCGTGCTCATGATGGTCGTGATCGTGATGATGATGATGACCGCCTAACGACGGTGGCAGGGCGACAGACTTAGAGCTCATACTTGGGACGGGTCAGGGATTTTCGTAATTTTCCATCGGTTGGATGTTATTGGGATATGTCGTGGAAGTGGGAAGCTCCTGAATGTTGCTATTGTCTTCGCTCTCCCCGGGGGAAGAGCTGACGGGGTCGCCCTTTTGCGGTTCAATCAAGAGACGCACGGGTGTGCCGCCGCTTGGGAGCACGCTCGAGACGCGAAGTTTCGGCAGCACTTGCTCGATCATTTCCGCGTAAAGACGCGTGCGCACCGTGCCGGAATTGGCGCGGTATTCTTTCAGCAACGCGAGGAAAGATGAGACTTCGCCGCGCGCCTTCGCGCTGATTCCCTGCGCGTAGGACTTTGCTTGTTGTTGAATCCGATACGCCTCCGCTTTCGCTTCCGGAATGACCGTCGCCGCGCGGCTGCGCGCAGGCTCGACCATCGTCTTCGCTTGCACTTTGGCGCTTACCACGTCCTGGAAAGCCGCCACGACTTGCGCGGGCGGGTTGATCTCGCGCGTCTCGAAAGCGAGCAACTGAATCCCGAGCCCAAGACGATCCATCTCCGCTTGCGCGAGCCGCAGCGCTTCCTGCCCGATGTAGTCGCGCCGCGTAGTCAGAATGTCATCGACGTTCATTCCCGCGAGCGTCTGGCAGGCGGATTGATAGAGAATCGCGTCGCGCACCGCGTCGCGATCGGTTGCGCCAAACTCGTAAACGATCGGATCAGCGATCTGGTAGCGCACGGAAAAGCGCGCGCGAATGACATTCACGTCGCCGCTGATCGTGTAGGGATCGCGCGCGGGATGGAGCGAGCCCTGGTAGGATCCGTCGCTCTTCTCCGCCCAGGCATCGAGCGCGACATCCTGCACACTCTTGGCCGGCAGCCTAACGATCTCATCGATCGGCGCGGGCCAGGCGAGGAGCAATCCGGGCGGCGCCGTTTTCGGCAGCGCACGGCCGAAGCGCAGGACCAATCCCCGTTCGTTAGGCCCGATTACGGTGATGCCCGAGCAGAGATAAATCAGGACGAGCACAAGCATGCCCCAACGCAGAATGCGGATGCTGGACCGCAGCGCGGCCAGAATGGCGTGCGCTGAAAAAAGTGCGTCTTCGCGTTTTTGCTTCATGGCGCGGAAACAGGCGCGGGTGAGGCGGCGGGCACAGGCAGAGGGCCGGTTTTCAAGAGATCGAAAGGCGGCGAATTCCCATCGAGCACCAGGGTCGTGTTCTGGTTCACAACTTTTTTCAGCGCCTCAAGCTCGCGCAGGAAGCGGTAGAGATCGGGCTGCTCCTGGTGCGCGGTGGAATAAATGTGCGCGACTTCCGCCTCCGCTTTGCCGCGCGTTTCCTCGGCGGATTTGCGCGCTTCCGCGAGGAGGACGGTTTTCTCGGCGTCGGTCTGGGCGTTGATCGCATCCGCTTCCTGCTGGCCTTCGGCGCGATAGCGCGCGGCGAATTGCGAGCGCTCCGCGCGCATCCGCTCGAAGACGAAACTGGTGTTCACCTGCGGAAGCGTGACCCGTTCGATCCCGATTTCTTCGATCTGAACGCCGAAGGAATTAAGCGCCTGCCCGGCGCTGAGCTGAGTGATCTTTTTCTCGATCTCGGGCAACTTGACCTCCTCCGGTTTCACCGAGACGAGCTGGTTGAAATCGAAGCTGCCGAGCACGGTATTTTTCGCGCTGCTAACCAGGCTATCGAGCTTGCCGCGGGCGTTCTCGATGCTGCCGATCGCCTCGAGAAACTTCTGCGGCTTGGCGATCCGCCAGGCGACGAATGCCGGCACGATGACGTTGCGTTTATCTTTCGTGAGGGCCTCGGAAAGACGAATCTCGTAGAAGTTCAGCCGCGCATCGAAACGGTTCACCTTCTCGATCGGCCACGGCCATTTCAGGTAAAGCCCGGGCTGCTGAATCACGCGCACCGGATTACCGAAACGGGTGAGCACGGCCTGTTCGTTCTGCCGGACCTGGAAGCCGAGCATGAAGGAAAAAAGGATGACAAGGATGAGCACCGAAACGGCGCCGCGGACGAGCATTTGAGGTTTCATGGGTTCGTTAGGCAGTCGTTAGGTGCTTACGGCGGCGGGATCGATTGGGTGTTGCGGAGGTCGAGGTAGAACTCCTGTTTCGAGCGATCCGGCAGGGCGAGAATGGTCTTGGTCGCCTTGCCCAGGACCTGCTCGATCACGTCGAGCTTCAGGCGCAGGCGGAAGACCGCGCTGTTCTCGCGATCGGCGTCGATGATCGCGGTAAAACGCGCGGACGCTCCCTCCGCCGCGGCCACCCGCTCTTTGTTGTTCGCGTCCTCCTGCACCTGCATGCGATGCGCCTGCGCTTTGGCCGCGGGCAGCGTCTCGGCTCGCGAGGCACGCGCGAGATCGATGGCTTTTTCCTTCTCTTCCTGCGCGCTGACCACATCCTGAAAAGCAGGCGCGACATCGACCGGCGGATGCACATCTTTCAGGCCAACGAAAACCACTTCCAGGCCGAGACCGCGCACTTCGGCCTGCAAGGCGTCGTGCAACTTGCGTGCGATCTCCGCCCGTTCCGAAGTCATGATCTCGAAGCTGCCGCGCGAGCCGGCAATCTGGATGAGCTTGCGTTCTGCGAGGACGAGCAACGCCTTTTCCGCGTCGGTCGTGGTCTCCAGATAACGGACCGGATCGGCGATGCGATAGAGAATCGGGACGTCGATGGTGAGGAGGGATTCGCCGTCGCCCACGAGCAGGTTTTTTTCCCCTTCGAAGTGCGGCTCGCTCCAGAGAATCGGGCCGGAGAGATCCTTGTCGAAGCCTAACGAGATTTGCCTGACGGCTTCGGTTTGGACAATCTCAAGAGTCTCGATCGGCCACGGCCAGGTGAGGTGCAGGCCGGGATTTAACGCTACCGGCTGATAGCGGCCAAAAAGCACGCGCACGCCGCGGCTGCCCGCCGGCACCGTCGTTAGGCAAGTCGAAAGCCAGCCGAGCACGATGGTGCCAAAGACGATCAGCTCGGCCGCCTGCCGCAGATAGCGAACGATCCAAACCTCGCGCAGCTTCACGCCGAGCAACTCTTCGAAACCTTGCAGCGCCGAGCCCAAACCTTCGCCGCGGCCGAAGAGCGCCTCGAGAATGGGGCTCGTTCCGGCTGGCCCGGGAATCGCGCGGATGCTCTTTGGTTGATAGAAACGCAGGGCGAACCGAAGGACGGCTTCGAGGACAAGAAAACCGGTGAAGCCGAGCATGACCCAGCCGAACCACGAGCTGTAATCGCGCGTGGTGGAGATGAAGAGAAAGACGACCGCCGCGCTCAGAAACGAGGCAAAGGAAGCGAGTCGCGTGAGCGCGAGAAGCGGCGCGAGAATTTCGGAGCCGACGCGCGCGGCGACCGCGCGCGCGAAGTTCCCGAAGAAATAATACACGCAGCCTAACGAGAGAAAGACGACCGTCGCGACCCGCAAAGGAACGAGCGCATCGCGGGAGAGCGGCGTGCGGCCGTAGGTGGCTTGCAAGGCGACCGCGAGCGCGATGATGCCGCCGAAAAAGAGGACCCATTGCCAGCCGACCGCGAAGCTGTCCAGCGCAGGCGGATTCGTGATCGGCGGATCGCTCTTCCCCACGCGGCGCGGGTCATTCTGCCGTTTGCTGAGGGCTTCGTTATACTCGGTGTCGGATTGAGCGGCGCGCTGCAGTTGCAGGAAAATGTATTGGATAATGGAGGCAAGCGCGCCCCAGCAAAGATAGGCCTCCATGCCCGCAAAAAGCGGCGTAGCCACGGTGGCGGCGAGGACTAAACTGGCGCTCGCGCCGAGCACGAACGGGATCGCCAGCCAAAGCGTCGCCCGGCGCAGACGCGACAAGTCTGCGCTCGTTAGGGGAGCCCTTGCCGTCGCCATGGTGTTTTCGAGGAAGCGCACCATTGGTTAGTCCGATTTCCTCGCTACGCGGTAGGTTTTGTGACGCTTCCGGCGCGGCTTGCGCTGGCTGGCCCCGGGAAAAGCAAAGTGCCGCTGCTCAAGAATGCCGGCGGCGATTTGCTCGGCGACGGTCTGGCGGTAACTCGCGGTCAGGGCAAGCTGGGCTTCGGCGGCATTAGTTAGGAATCCGCATTCCACGAGCACGGCCGGCTTCTGACATTTGCGCAGGACGAAAAATTCGGCGTGCCGAATCCCACGATTCATCGTGCTCACGCGGCTGACGATTTGTCGCTGAATCCGCGCAGCTAACGCCCTCCCGCGCGCATCTTCGGAATAAGTCTCGATCCCGCGCGCGCCTTCCCGTGGGGAGGCGTTGTAATGGATGCTGACGAAGATGGAATCCGGCTGCGCATTCGCAATCGCCGCGCGTTGCGGCAGCGGAATGAAGACGTCGGTCGAACGCGTCATCACTGTATGAAGTCCGGCGCGCTGGAGCAGCCGTTGCAAGCGCAAGGCGGTGTCGAGCGCGACCCCTTTTTCAGCAACGCGCTGGCCGGGAATGCCACCGCGATCGAAGCCGCCGTGGCCGGCGTCGATCACCACGGTCGAGAACGAGCTCGCCGCCAAACCTGCCGTCGCGCAGAGGAAGAGCGCGCCGCTGGCGAGGAAGCGAAGAACGTAAGGCGTAAGCTTCATTCGTTAGGCGGCTAGTAGACGTATTTTTCCGCCGGCGTGGCCGTCTTCGCGACGGAGTCCGCCACGATCACCGGCTCCGGGGTGTCGCCGTAGTCGATGCCATCCGGGCTTGGACCTTTGGGACGCGGGCGGTAATGCAGCCGGCCCACGACCTTGAGCCAGCTCGTATCGCGCAAATGGGGCAGCGCTTTGGTGTTTTGAATCTTGACCGCGGCGGGCATCATATCCGCGGCGCAACAGACCATGACCAGGCGCACGAGCATAAAGGAGTTCGGCTCCAGCTTTTGCTTCGCCTCGCCCTTCTTCGGCTTGAGAAATTGGCCGATGAGCTCGATCCGTTTTCCCTCGAAGTCTTTGCGCGTCGATGCTTCCTGCGCGGCATAAAGCAGATCGGTCACCTGCACCGGAATGTTGCCAGCTTCGTTAGGCTGAAGCGCGGGATTTTGATAATTGCCGTCGTTAGGCGGAGGCGGCCCGGAGTCTTCGCCGCCGCTGGTCTGGGTGGGAAGAACAGGATCAATGACCGGTTCCTGCGCGGCTTCCTCCATGCTCTTCGCAATCGACTGCTGTGGATTCTTTTGCAGGATGGCTGCGGTGCGGGCGATCGATTGGTTCAACACCGCCGCCTGAGCCGCCAAGGAATGAGGCGGTGTCGGCGTCACCGCCGCAACGCGGTCGCGCGCTCGGCTATTCATGCCGGGCAAACTGCGGATGTCTTCAACGAGACCACGTCGCCTGATCAGATCGGCGCCGTAGCTATCGGGCGAAATCTTCGCGGCCAGCGCGAGCGGGATGAGCAGAAGGAAGAAAGCGATCACGCTGCCAACTGTGAGCCGGTTATGAGCATGATCGTGCTCATGCTCATGGGCGTGATCGCAACTTTCCTCGGGAAAGAAGCCCACGCAGAGCGCGGTAAGGACGAGAAGAATCCCCGTCACCAGGATCCAAGGGCGAAACATCGGATGCAAAAACGACGCGATCCGCCCGCTGAAATAGAAGTAAGTGAGGATCACTCCCCACTCGAGAAGCGTGAGGGAAGGCAGAGCGCGTTGGAGAATTTTCATCGAAGGAAAGGAGCGACCGAAAGGGCGAGCGCCGCGATCACGACGAAAAGCGCGAGCGCGAGCGAAAAGGTCAGCCGTTTGTTAAAAACGAGGCCGTACATGAAGAGAAGTTTCAGGTCCATCATGGGACCGAAGACCATGAACCCGAGCTTCGCGCTCGCGGGAAAGGTGAGGAAATTCGCGGCGATGAAGGCGTCCGAAGTGCTGCAAAGCGAAAGCAGCAAAGCCAGCACCATCAAGCTAAGCGTGGCGAAGAGATGATGGCTCGCCAGCGGCAGAAGGACATGCCGATCGACCGCGGTGTTGAAGAGGCTGGCGATGGCCGCGCCGATGATGAGGTAAAAGCCGACATCGAGAAAATCGAAAGCCGCGCAACGAATCGCGCCGAGGATTTTGCCGGCAAAGCTTTTCTCGGCGTGCGCCTCGTCGTGCAGATGCACAATCGTTTCCGGAGCGACGATGGGAAAGGTCGCTCCTCCTATACTCGTTAGGCCACCGGCCAGGGCGAGTTCCGGGAGCGGAGCTGCTTCTTGCTTGCGTGCCGCCGCCGCGGGAAGCGAGGCGAGCATGCGCCGGTTCAGGATTTCCGCGACGGGAATGCGCTGCACGATCAGGCCAAAAACGACCGCAACCGCGAACCCGAGCGTCAAGCGCAGCGAAGTCATCATCCCGGGATGCTGACCGCGAAACGCGGCGAAAGTGCTCAGCGCGACGATCGGATTCACGATGGGCGCGGCGAGCAGATAAGTGAGTCCGCAGGAGACCGGCAGACCTTTGCGCAAAAGACGCCGAATCACCGGGACGACTCCGCATTCGCACATCGGGAAAACGACCCCGAGCAAGCCGCTGAGCACGATCGCGGCCGTGCGATTCGAAGGCAGAATTTTCTCAATCTGCTCCGCGGGCACGAAGGCATCGATCACGCCCGAGAGCAGCGTTCCGAGAAACATGAAGGGCACGCCTTCAAAAAGAATGCTCAGGAACGAGATCGAAAAATCTTGGAGATTAAAATGGAACCAACTCACTAATCACTCGCAAATTCAGAAAGGAACCGGCAGGCCTGAAGACGGCTGCGCGGACGAAGTTATCCCGCGAGTAAATGACCCGAAGAGGATCAGAAAAGCCCGCCGGCTAACGCTGAACTAAGCGAGTGCGGGCGGAGCGTGCTCGAAGACTCGAGCGCGAAGAAAGATCGACGCGACGGCGCAGGAATTGTCCTGAGCGACGGCGACGATTTCAGGCGCTGGGAGGAAGTCCGGGGCGAGAACTGGCGTCACCATCGTCCCGTCGGCGCCGCCGGAGTGCATCACCGTCACCACGCATTCGTGGCGTTCTTGGCCCGCGGCGTGATGGAGACGCTCGTGCAGCCACGGCGAAGTGGTCATCGCGAGGCCAAGCAAGAATTGCAGAACCAGCGCGAGCGTCAGTGTGCGCTGCCATGTCTTCGCTTCGCGGAATCCTTGCACGACCCCGATGGTAGGGTTCTTTCGGTGACGCGTCAACCGAAGCTTGGACCGGTCGCCTGGGCACCGAATCAAGTTGCACAGCTGAGGGTCTCCCTCTCGCTAACAGTTGTCTCCGACGCCTCGCACAGCCTTTCACCAAGTGCTCGTTGCCTCCCATTCGGGCACCATTTTCGGATGGAACGCCCGACAATTGCGTTCGGCCATTAGCCCGTATTGCGTGAGATAAATCTTCGCGGTCACGGGTGCGGGCAAAATCGAAGAGGCTGAGTTGATCGTCGCGGGTCGCGACCTTCGCGTTGCGTTTGAACATACACGACGAACGAGGAGTCTGCGGTGGTCTTGGTGGACGGGCGACGAAGGGGTTTTGCGCGCTAAGGAAGAACGGCGCTTAGGGGACGGGCGTCGTCGGCCGCGGGAAAAGTGCTGTCGGCCGGATGGCATTGAACTCGTAGGTGAGCATCGACTTCACGACCACGTCGTCGCTCGCGTCGGTCAGGCCTTTGCCGACGCCGAGGTGCCAAACCCAATTCTTCGACCACCGCCAATCGACGGTCGCGAAGATGGTGTGATGCTGGTCGCCGAGCGACGGGATTTTCCCCAGCTCACCGAAGTCGGCGTAATATTCGAGGCCCGGTTGGAAGTTGAAGAAGCGCCTCCAGTAAACGCCCGCGGCTACGCTCCCTCGCACCTGGCTGCTCGACTCGCTGCCGGTCGTGTCTTTGCTGAAAATCGCATTCAGCGCCACCCGATAATCGTTGAAATCCTTGTCCGCGATGATGCGCGTCTCCAACTCCTGCGAGTCGGAAAAATCGTGCCGTGGAAAGTAATACTCGGCGTAAAGGCCAAGGTTGACCGGCCAGTCGTAGCGCTGCGCGAAACGGTAGCGCGCCTCGACGCGGCCGCGGGTGAACTCGAAATCGCCGCCGTGCGCATCCTCGAAGTCCAAATAGCCGGCCAGGGAGAGGTGATCGGTGAGTCCGTATTCGGCTTCGAGCGAGGTGGCGAGCAATCCCTCGCGATGATGCTCCTCCCCGAAGTGATCGTAAGCGAGATCGCTCTTCGCGACGTAAGTGTTCCAGAGATTGAATTCCAGCCAGCCGGTCAGCGGCGTATCGTATTGATAAACGCGATAAAACGATTCCGGGTCGCCCACGGAATCGTTCGTCTGGGCCAGAAGACGCGACCCGGCCGCGAGGCTGAGCAGGAAAAGTAAAACAAACAGCCGCTTCATTTTTCTCCCGTTTTTATTTTGATGTGCTCGAAAGACACTTCTACTGGATGGGCAAAACGCCGCCCGGCGTTTCGGCCATAACGCCGGTAGGCGGGCGGATCGAAGCTGGCGGTGATCCGGTAATTACCGCCATGCGGCACGCGCCAGTTGTCGCCGTAGTGGTAGAGCCAGGGGTGCCACATGAAGTGCTCGCCCGCTTCGCCTAACGATTGGCCGTTATCCTCTTCGACGAGAGCCGCGGTGACGTTAGGCGCGGGAAGAAACCGGCCGGTGCGCGCGTCCACCGGAGCGATCTCGACATGCGCGTTATGTTTCGCGCTGAGTTCCTCCTCATACTTGTAATCGAATTTCCCCTCGCGATAAAACCACCACGCCTCGGAATATTCGACCGCGCAAACGACTCGATAATCCCCCGCCGGCTTGACCACGCCGTCGTTCGCCTGCGCGAACATTCCTTTCACCGTCGCGAAAAATGCGTCACCCTGGGAGCGGGCCAGCCCGAGCTGACCGCTCTCGCGCGCGCTCAGCGACGAGCCGAGTTTGCCCGGTTGGATCGTGAGGTCGTCGAACTCCGCGACCGTTGGCTGGGTGAAGCGATCGCCATTGTAAGGATCGTGGCGATGGAACTGCGGCGGATCGATTTCTACCCGCACGGTGTAGCGGCCGTTGCCTGGAAGAAGCACGGTCTCGGCGTAGCCGTTGAGAAGCGGATACCAGCCATAAGGCAGCGGCACGGCGGCGACTTGGTGGCCGGTCGCATCGACGATCGTGGCCCGCACCGGAAGCAGGGGAATCTCCCGCCCGTCCGCGCCGTCGCGCACGATCACCCGGAGGTGCGCATTCCCGCGCGCCCCGATCCAGCGCAAGCCACCGCCGTCGTTAGGCAAATAATAACCTTCCGGCGCGCTGACCAGACAGGCCACGTGATACGGGCCGGCATCCATCTCGCGCGCGATCGGCGCAGCCCGCAGCAACCAGTCGAGCGCGGCCCGGGCCGCCCGGCCTTGTTTCGCCGCCAGATCGAGCTGTTCCTGGGTCGCTTCATTGCTCACGACCGCAAGCGGTGGACGAGCGGGCGTCGAAGTCGCCCAAGCCAGGGCCGGCCAGAATAAGAAAATGAGAAGAAGGGATTTGGTGTGCACGGGTTCGGTATCTATTCGCGCCTCCACGTCTCGCCAGATGCGGCTTTCTTGCGCGGTGGTCGCGATCTCGTTGCGCACAAAAAAAGGAAAGAGCAGCCTGGATTCGAGCGCGATCCCCAGCATTCGGGAGCCGCAAACAACTCATTTTGGCGGACGGCGCGAAAATCGATCACAGCGGGCCGCACAATCGAGGAGCGATTCACGCCGGCCTTCGACGGGAGTCTGCTACCCGAAGCTTCGCAGTTTCTTCCAGAGTTCCGGCCAGGGCCACCGTGGTCGATGACAAACGAAAATATCGGGGTGATCCCTCGATTCTTCGTTCTCGACCCCGTACGGATTGGTTACTCGTCCGGCGATAATGGGATCGGCGAAGAAGTGCGCAGCATCCTCTAGATCAAAGCCAACGAGGATAATTGTGTCGGGGATGGGCGCGCCATAACCTCGCCGCCAATAGGAATTGACGCCGCTGATGGCCTTCGGCAATCCATCTGCTGCGCCGTAAAGGTTGACCGCTCCAGTCTCTCCGTAATTACGACAAAGAATAGCGATGCGGCCGACCTGCGGTTGGGCGTGATAGATGGTGGCGATGGTAGCGATCAACTCGGGCCAGCCTGTTTCCTCCGCGAAATCATCGAGGAGTTTGCGCGAGCTATGTCAGAGAGGGGAATTGATTTGTGGGATCGGCATGAGGAGACGGCCCATCGCTACACCCCCAAAGACGAGCAGGCAGATAGTCACCGAAGCTGCTGTAATACAACCGCTGAGTCGAAAACGCGCAATCCTTTCCGACCACCAAAAGCTGCCGGCGGCTAATAATGCGGGATAAGACGGGGCGAGATAGTAGGAACGTCCGTTGACTAAACGGTCATTATCAATTTCGGGAAGTGCCGAGAAATAAGTCGATCTCCACGATTTCTTACTCCTACCCGGTCGACTCCTTGAAAGTCACTCCCGCTTTTTGCACCTCGCGATACGGGAGCAAGCAAATGAGTGATTCGTCGTGCAGATCCACGACCTGAATTCTGTTTCCCCACGGATCGCGGAAATCGCAACGGAACTCGGGCTCGAGTTTGAGTCCATACTTGCCCGAGACTTTCTCCCGGACCTCGGCGATTTGCGCCTCATCACGAACCAGCATTCCAAAGTGGCGCATTCGATCCGGCTGCAGTTTTTCCACTTTGAAAATCGCGAGGAACTGATGCTCGCCCAGTTTAAAGAAAGCATCGCCTTCGCCTTCATCCAGCTGTTCGAGATTGAAGACATCCTTATAAAATGCGACCGCCTTTTCGACATCATCCACTTCGATGACGACGTGATCACAGCCATAAACTTGCACGCTCATGCTTTCATTTTGGGGCTCACGGTTCCCGCTGGCAATGCGTTATCCGCCCTGCTTCGCGAACGCGCGGTGGAACGCTCAAATGCGCTAGCTCGCCGGCGAAACTTTCGTCGTCATCGCTTCGTGTACGCCGCCGATATACAAACGCGTTCTCTCGAAAAAGCTTAAATGAATAAGAGGCCAACGACCAGCATCACGGCGCAGGTCAGGCCATGAATTGAGAGCGCTTTCGACTTCGATCCGCCCGACCCAAGAACAACTGACATGTCGCCAAGCGGGATGATGGCAAAGACAAGCAGAGCGATACCAAGCGGCCGTCTGTTCGCAGTCACCATCATTGCCAGCACGACCAGTCCAGATGCCAGGTCCCGAATTCCTTTGAGACGTAGCCAGGCACGTGTGTCCGCGTCGGATGCCGGCGGCTTAAGACCGAAGGATCCTGTCATTCGTTCAGGAGATACCAGGTAGAAACAACCGACAACAACGATTGAGACAACGATGAGAGCAGCAAGAATGATCGGAATATCGTGGTGCATAAGATATTTCGCCCTTAGAAAATCTAGCAACGCTAGATTTGATGTCAAGCGCTTCGAAAAGGCTTATCGTCTGCCTGGCGTTGATCCTGGCAACGCTACACTCTCGATCGATGGCAAAAACGCCGGCAGCTAACCTCATTACGACGCGAAAACTGCGTGAAAAGCAGGCTCGCCGTGCCCGGATCATTCGTGCCGCACGACGAGTCGCGGAGCGTGAAGGGTGGGCCAAAGTCACCGTTCGTCGGCTGGCCGACGCAATCTCCTACAGTCAACCTGTCTTGTACGCTCATTTTGAAAGCCGCGAAGGAATCCTTGCCGCGGTGGCTGTCGAGGGATTCCAGGAAATGGGTCTGGCTTTAGAGAAGGCACGGACGCGGGTCGGACCTGGATGCGTGGTCGAATTGGTCGCGGCCGCCTATTTGGAGTTCGCCGCGGCCTCACCGGCACTGTATGAAGTGATGTTTTCGCTTAGCCTGAACGTCCCGTTCGGTGCCGCGGCTACTCCTCCGGCGATGCGATTCGCGTTTTCTCAACTCTTGGAGTTGTTTCAGGGACAGGGCTCGAAGTCGAAGGTTCTATCGGAACTGTTCTGGGCGGGTCTCCATGGGATCGCCGAGCTCACAAGGACCAAGCGATTTCCGCCCAGCCGTCAGAAAGAGCGCGTGAAAGCGCTCGTCGAGCTATTCGCTTTCCCAGGAACGCATAAGGGGAAAGCATAAACGGGTGAGGCATCGTCTTCGCCTTCGATGACGACGTGATCACAGCCATAAACTTGCACGCTCATGCTTTCATTTAGCGCGTCATGCCTCGCGCTGGCAAGGATCGGTCCGTCGACGCCACGCGGGTTGCGCTCAAGCGATGGTGCCCACGCGGAGCGATGCCGGCAGTAACAGTTTTGCCCCGGCGCCGAGCGCGTCCGCGGGTGGCTCAAACGCATTGGTCGCAGTCAATTGCGCGCGCGCGTATTCCATCGTGGAAAAATCGAGTTGCTGCGTATAGCGCCAGGCGTAGTCGAGCACGTTGACGAGCGCATCGGGCCGTTGGTTGTGCGTCAGCGCCTTAAGCGACTGGAGGTATTCGGTGCGGAAGACGGTCGGGATGATGATGCGAGCCTCTCCCGCCCGCACCAGCTCTGCGTTCATCATGATTCGCGCGACGCGTCCGTTTCCATCGGCAAACGGATGGACTTCCGAGACCAGAAACATCATGAAAACCGCGCGAGCAAAGGGCGAGGTCAAGGTGCGCCCGAGCAGAAACCCTTCCAAAAGCGTCCCGCGGACATGACGTGGGTGGACAAACAAGCTGGCTCCCGCCCGATTCGCTTCGGTTTTGAAAACGCCGGGCGCAAGTTGCGGCCGGCCGGCCATCATCTTCGCGTGTCGCTCGGAAAGAAGGCGCACGAATTCTTCCGGCGTCGCCACCGCGCGGCTCAGCTCTTCCTGGCTTCGCACAATTTCGAATGTGCCGATGATGTCGTGCGCATCTTGCGGCCGGGCCGCCGGCACCTTCCCTTGGAAGACGATCTCTTCCGCTTCATCGACGGCGAATTCCGTCCCCTCGATGTAGTTGGAAAAATAGGCTTCGAAAAATGGCAGGGCGATGCCGTCGCTTGCTTTCGCCGGGAGATGACGCGGGGGTTCAGCGGCGAGCTTTTGCCGCAGTGTCTCGAAAAGAGCCAGGCGCTCGACGTCGTAGGGCGCTCCATCGAGGTAGGCAGCACCAAGAGCGGAGTCGAGCTTCGCTTTGCGGGTGCCGAGCAAAGTTCCGACAAGTGCGTCGAATTTCGCGGCTTCCTCCGCCAAGCCAGCCTGAGGCGCCGAAGATAAGGATTCTGCTCATGAAAAGGCGTCCCTTGGTTGGGCCAGCAACCGTCGCGATTCGCCGAGCCGCGCCAAAACACCATCGGTCGTTTCCCGCCTCACTGATCAATCGAACTCAATGGCTGCCTTCCATAGCCGGCTCTGCTTCCGCCGCTTCGGCGGATTCCTCTTCCTCTCCTTCCTCCTCCTCGCCGGGCTCGCGCGGTTTTTTGCTGAAACGCCGGATCGCGACGTAGAAAATCGGCGTCAGGAGGAGACCGAAAAACGTCACTCCGAGCATGCCGAAAAAAACCGCCGTGCCCATCGCCTGACGGCTTTCCGCGCCCGGCCCGCTGGCCAGGACGAGCGGCAGCGTCCCGAGGATGAAAGCAAACGACGTCATGAGGATTGGCCGCAAGCGCAGCCGGGCGGCTTCGATCGCGGCGTCGAAGCGATTCTTGCCCTCCTCTTCCTGTTGCTTGGCGAACTCGACAATAAGGATGGCGTTTTTGCAGGCCAGACCGACGAGGACGATGAAGCCGATTTTGGTGAGAATGTTGTTGTCCATCCCGCGCAACCAGATGCCGGCGATGGAGGAGAGCAGGCACATCGGGACGATGAGGATCACCGAGAGCGGCAATGACCAGCTTTCGTATTGCGCCGCGAGGGCGAGGAAAACGAAGAGGACGCAGAGCGGAAAGATGAAGAGCGCGGTGTTGCCGGCGGCTTTCTCCTGAAAAGCGATGTCGGTCCAGGCAAAGTCCATTCCTTTGGGGAGCACTTCGGGAGCGAGCTTTTCGACGGCGGCGATCGACTGGCCGGAGCTGTAACCGGGCGCAGTGCTGCCGTTGATCGGCGCCGCGGTAAAGAGGTTGAAACGCTGCACCCGGTTGGGGCCGACGCGGCGTTCCATTTTCAAGAGCGATCCGAGCGGCACCATCGCGCCGCTGTCGCTCCGCACTTTGAAACGGCTCACGTCCGCGGGCGAATCGCGAAACCGCTCTTCCGCTTCGGCGGTGACGTGGAAGGTGCGGCCGAAAAGGTTGAGATCATTGACAAAAGTCGAGCCGAGAAAAGTCTGCAGCGAGCTGAAAATACTGCCCAAGGGGACGCCGAGTTTCTGCGCTTTGATCCGGTCGATATTGGCAAACAGGGTCGGCGTGTTCGTTTGGAAAGTAGTGAAAACGCGGCCACTGCTCGGGTCTTTGCGGATGGCGGCGGCGAGTTTTTGGGTGGCGTTTTGGAGCGGCTCGATCCCGGCGTTTTCCCGATCCCGCACATAGAGTTTGAACCCGCCGGCGGTGCCGAGCCCGCGCACCGGCGGCGGCGGAATCACGGTCACGCGAGCGGCTTCGATCGCGGAGAGTTTGCGATTCAAGGTCGCGCTCAAGGCCATCGCGCTTTGCCCGGAATGGCTGCCGCGTTTGTCGAAAGAATCGAGCGGCGTGAAAACAGCGAAAGCGTTGGAGGAATTCGCCCGCGTCGCGCCGGAGAAGCCGACGATGCCGACGGCGCCCCCGATTCCAGGAGTGTCGAGTGCGATCTTCATCACCCGTTGGGCGACGGCGTCGGTGCGCTGGAGCGAAGCGGCTTCGGGCAATTGGCCGTCGATGATGAGATAACCCTGGTCTTGCGCCGGGATGAAGCCGCCGGGGACGCGACTAAAGCCCAGCCAGGTGAGGGCGAGCAGACCGGCGTAAACGAGCAAACCGATGAACACGTGTCTAACGATATGGGTAACGGCGCTGGTGTAGCCGCCGGCGGTGTGATTGAACCCCCAATTAAAGCCGCGGAAAAACCAGCCAAAGAATTTGTTCTGCATCCGCGTGAACCAATCCGGCTCGGCGTCGTGCGGCTGGAGCATGAGCGCGGTCAGCGCCGGGCTGAGGGTGAGCGAAACGAGCGCGGAAATGACCGTCGAGAAAGCAATCGTGAGGGCAAACTGCCGGAAAAATTGGCCGGTGATTCCGCCGAGAAATGCGGTCGGAATAAAGACCGCGGAAAGGACCAGCGCCGTGGCCACGAGGGCGCCGCCCACTTCCGTCATGGCGGTGCGCGAGGCCTCGCGCGGGCTCATCCCGTCGCTGATATGGCGCTCGACATTTTCCACCACGACGATGGCGTCATCGACCACGATGCCGATGGCCAGGACGAGACCGAAGAGCGAGAGGCTGTTAAGGGAAAAGCCGAGCGCCGCCATCGCGCCGAAGGTGCCGATGAGCGAGACCGGGATCGCCGCCAGCGGAATAATCGTCGCGCGCCACGATTGCAGGAAGATGAGAATGACGAGGATGACGAGCAGAGCCGCCTCGCCGAGCGTGTGATAGACGGCGCTGACCGACTCCTGCACAAAGACGGTCGGGTCGAAAGCGATGTCGTAAGTGAGGCCGGGCGGGAAGCGTTTGCTTAACTCTTCGAGCTTGTCGCGCACGGCCTGCGCGGCGGTGAGCGCGTTCGTGCCGGGGCGCTGGAAGATGCCGATGCCGACGGCTGGTTTGCCGTTGAGGTAGCTGTTGGTCGTGTAGGTCTCGGCGCCGAGCTCGACCCGGCCGACGTCTTGCAGACGCACGATGCGGCCATTCGATCCGGTCTTGACCACGACCTGTTCGAACTCCTTTGCATTATCGAGCCGGCCCTGGGTGAGGACGGTGTATTGGAATGCCTCGCGTCCCTTGAGCGGCGGCTGACCGATCGAGCCGGCGGCCACCTGCACATTCTGCGCCTGCAAGGCGCTCACCACATCGGCCGCGGTGAGCCCGAGCGCGCCCAGTTTATCCGGGTTTAACCAGATGCGCATGCTGTAATCGCGCGCGCCGAAGACGGTGACGTTGCCGACGCCGTCGATCCGGCTCAGCTCGTCCTTGATCTGGATGTTGACGTAGTTGCTGATGTAGAGCTGATCGACCGATTGATCTGGTGAAAGGACGTGCGCCACCAGCATCAGGTCGGGCGAGGACTTTCTCGTCGTCACCCCGAGTGCGCGGACCTGCGCGGGCAGGCGCGGCTCGGCGATGGCGACGCGGTTTTGCACCAGGACCTGCGCTTCATCGACGTTGGTGCCGATGGCGAAGGTGACCGTGAGCGTCATCGTGCCGTCCACCGTGCTGCTTGAGTCCATGTAAAGCATGTTCTCGACGCCGTTGACCTCCTGCTCGATCGGTTGCGCCACCGTCTTCGCCAGAATTTCCGGACTCGCGCCGGGATAACTGGCCGTGACCTGAATGGTCGGTGGCGTGATCTCGGGGTATTGCGAAACCGGGAGGTTGAAATACGAGACCACGCCGAGGATCACGATAACGATCGAGATGACCGCCGCGAAGATCGGCCGGTCGATGAAAAAATGGGAAAACTTCATCTCGGGCGGATCATTTGGCCGGAGCGGATTGTTTCTGAGCCGCGCCAGCGTTTCCGCTCGCGCCAGCGTCTGAGGTGTCGCCAGTCGGCACTGTCGATTTCATGAACTGGTCGATCGTCGTCGCTTTCACTCGCACCTTGCTCCCCGGACTTATACTCGTTAGGCCGGAAACAATCACCTGGTCCTGCGTCTTCAAGCCGTCGCGGATGACGCGCAAGTCTTGCGCGATCGGCCCGAGCTTGACCGGCTGAAATTTCACCTTGCCCGACGGATCGACGATGTTCACGTAATCGCGCGATTGATCGGTGGCGACGGCCCGGTCGGGCACCAAAATCGCCTCGTGCCGCGGGCGCGCCGGGAGGCGGACATGCGTGAAAAGTCCCGGCGTGAGCAAGAGCCGCGGGTTGGGAAAAGTCGCGCGTAACTGGATCGTCGCGGTGCTCGAGTCGATCTGGTTATCGACAAAATTCAGCCGCCCCTGGTGCTGAAATTTATTCTCATCGGGCAACTCCATTTCCACCACCGTGGAGCCGACCTCCTTCTCGTCGAGCACCGCCATTTGGCCGGCCGGCGCCATCATCTTCTGATAGCTCAAATAAGAATTCTCATCGACCTCGAAGTAGGCGTAGATCGGGTCGAGCGTCACGATCGTCGTCAGGAGCGTGGCGCTCGCGGTGTCGCCGCCGGAGACGAGATTGCCCACGCTCACAAGGTGGCGGCCGATCCGGCCGGTGACGGGCGCCTTGATTTCGGAATACGCGAGATTGAGCTGCGCGTTTTGCAACGCGGCTTTGGCTTGGGCGAAATTTGCCGCCGTCGTCTTCACCGTGTTTTGCGCCTGATCGAAGGCGTCGGCGGCGATGACGCCTTTTTTCCGCAAGTCCTGCTGCCGTTGGAAATTAACCTCCGCCAGATTCGACTGCGCCTGCGCCTGCTCCAGCGCCGCCTGGGCCTGGTCGCGCGCATTGATAAAGGGCCGCTGATCAATCGTGAAAAGCGGATCGCTTTTATGCACCACTTGCCCATCCTCGAAGTGGACCGCTTCGAGATAACCGCCAACCCGCGCCCGCACCTCGACCGCTTCAGGCGATTGCAGGCGCGCGGTGTATTCGTCCCACTCCGTGACCTCCCGCCGCACGGGATGCACCACCGTCACCTGCGGCGGCGGCGGCGCTTCCTTTTTTTTCCCTTGTCCGCAGCCGCCGAGGGTCCAACCGCAGAGCACGAGAAGAGTGAGCGCGGGCCCGAGCCGGCGGCAGAAAATTCTTGAATCGTGGTGCATCGCGAAGTTGGCCTGGCCTGCAGTATGATTGGTTTTGGCCGCGATGGGAAATGAGCCGGCAAGATTTGTCGATCCCACTGAATGGTTTCGATTCATGGGAGTGAGTCAGCCGTATGGACATTCCGCGCTCCGCCGCTACCAAGCGACCCGCGCAAAAAGGCCTGCTGCGCGGTGCGAATCGTCCCGACGCGCCGAACGGCGGCGCTAGGCGCAAGCGCTTTCGAGGATGTGCTGACTTTTCCCGACGGGAAGCTTTCCTCGCGCGAGCTGGGGCGCGAGGGGTCGGTCCCGTCACTTACACCGCCAAAAGGGACGACGAGTTTTTGGAATTGGGAGACGGTGCCCGTCTTGCGCGCCACAAACAAGGTGCAATGGAATGGCGTCGTTAATCGGAAGAATGCCAAGGGCGACTTGAAATGGGTCACGCGCGGCGGGCGCGTCCTCTACTTCACCTACCGAAGCCAGAGACACTAATCGAGCAGACGGCTGGAATGATCTCCGCAGCCAAAGCGGCGGCCAGGCAATTCGCCAGCGCGCGAAGCTCACTGCAAATTCGAATCCATTGTATGAAGACCCGATTTTTTTACCTTCTCCTGCTCGTCCTGGCCCTCACTCTGGCGCCTTGCCTAACGAATGCGCATGCACAGACGAGCGACGAAGACGTGCAAAAAAAGGAAGCCGATTTGAAGCAGCAAAAGATCGAGCTGCAAAAAAAAGAATTGAATTTGCAACAACGCGAGCTGGAGCTCGAGCAGGCGAAAAAGGACCTGCAATATCAGGAGAACGGCCGGTCGCTGAGCATGAATCTTTCCGGCGACGTCCTCTTCGATTACAACAAAGCCACGCTTAAACCGCAGGCGCAAGATGCGCTCAAAAAAGTCGCGGTCGTGCTCTCGCAATTCCCCGAGAGCGACGTGACCATCGAGGGTTACACCGATTCGAAAGGCTCGAAGTCTTTCAATAAGACGCTCTCGCGCGATCGGGCCGACGCGGTGAAAGGTTGGCTGGTCAAGCAGGGAGACATTCCCGCGGGAAAAATTTCGGCGGTGGGCAACGGCGAGGAGAATCCCGTGGCGCCGAACAAAAACCCCGACGGCAGCGACAACCCGGCGGGCCGGGCGAAAAACCGCCGCGTCTCCGTCATCATCGCCAAGCCGGCGACAACCCCGACGCCTTGAGTTGCGTTGTAGCCGGGGCGCTGACCCCGGCAGGCCTAGGGCTTTGACGTCCTCACGGCGGCGGGCGGAACTGCGATCTGTGCGCCGACGGACTTAAGCAACCGCGACGAGCTGGTCGCCCTTGTCGGCCTGGCGCGGGAGCGGCATGGAAAGCTCCAGGTGGTCTACGCCGCCACTAAGAATGCCGTGCGCACGATTTGCGAAGGCCTCCGCCAGGGGGGCAGGCGCCGGACTCCGGGTGACGGGCATCTCGCCCGGCTCCGTCAAGACGGGGCTCGCGGACTCCACGACCACAGCCGAGTTGAAAGACCAAATCCGGGAAAAGATGGACGAGATAGCGATTCCGCCCGACGCAATCGCGCGGGCCATTGCCTTCGCGATCGAGCAGCCGCCGGACGTAGGCGACATCGTCATTCGTCCCAAACCTAAAGAAGAAATTTTTCAAACCCGCGAGACCAGTCAGAGCTGCGATGCCTTTTGAGTAAAGAAATTCATGAAGTTCACGATTAACGGAGAAGACCAAGAGCTTGACGTGGACGTGCGGACATCACTGCTCGATTTGTTGCGCGAGCATCTGCAGCTCACGGGCACGAAGAAAGGTTGCGACCAGGGCGCGTGCGGGGCTTGCACGGTGCTGGTCGATGGCGAGCGGATCAACTCCTGTTTCGCGCTCGCGGTGCAATATCAGGGGCGCGAGATCACGACCATCGAAGGCCTCACCCATGACGGCGAGCTGCATCCGCTGCAAGAGGCGTTCATCGAGTGCGACGGCTTTCAGTGCGGTTATTGCACGCCCGGGCAGATCTGTTCTGCCATCGGCATGATCGATGAGTTGAAACGACAGGTGCCGAGCGCGGTGACAGGCGATCTCATGGCGAACGAGTTTGAGCTGACGCATGACGAGTTGCGCGAACGAATGAGCGGCAATCTTTGTCGCTGCGGCGCTTACAACGGCATCGTCGAAGCGGTGCGCGAGACGTTCGCGAAGGAGCTTTCTCGATGAACGAATTCACCTACGAACGCGCGACGGATTCTTCCTCCGCCGTGCACCTCTATCACAGCGCCCCGGAATCCAGATATTTGGGCGGCGGCACGAATCTGGTCGATCTCATGCGCGAAAACATCGAGCGGCCCGACACGCTGGTCGATGTCTCCGGGCTTTCGAAAAAAATCGAGCCGCGCGAAGATGGCAGCATCCTCATCGGCGCCGGAGTGAAGAACACCGCGCTCGCAGCCGATCGCGCGATTCGCGAGCGGTTCCCCGTTCTCTCACGCGCAATTCTGGCCGGCGCCTCGGCGCAGATCCGCAACATGGCCACCGTCGGCGGCAACATTCTGCAGCGGACCCGCTGTTATTATTTCTACGACGACGCCGCGCGCTGCAACAAGCGCAACCCCGGCGCGGGCTGCGACGCGCTCGACGGCTTCAACCGCATCCACGCCATCCTCGGCGCTTCCCCCGATTGCATCGCGACGCATCCCTCCGACATGTGCGTCGCGCTGGCCGCGCTCGATGCCGTCGTGCATCTCGAAGGTCCGGCCGGCGCCCGGACGTTGAAGCTCGTCGATCTGCACCGCCTGCCCGGCGGCCGGCCCGATGTGGATACGGAGCTGGCGGTTGGCGAACTGATCACCGCAGTCGAGCTGCCCGCGCTGCCGTTCGCGTCGCGCTCGACTTATCGCAAAGTGCGCGACCGCGCGAGCTACGCCTTCGCGCTTGTCTCGGTGGCGGCGGCGATTGATTTGGAAAATAGCAACATCCGCGACGTGCGGATCGCCCTCGGCGGCGTGGCGCACAAACCGTGGCGCGCCTGGAAAACCGAGGAAGCATTACGCGGACAGCCGCCTAACGAGGATAACTTCCGCGCCGCGGCCGAAGCGGAACTGGTCGAGGCTGCGGGCCTGCGCCACAACGCCTTCAAGATCGAGCTCGCGAAACGAACAATCGTCGCAGTCCTCCGCGAACTAACCGGAGACGCCTCATGAGCATTATCTAAACTGCCGTTCAAACCGTAATGAAAAAAGCGGTCGAGCTCGCGCCGGAGAGCTGGCTGCCCGGCGGCAAGCCCGATCCGCTGATCGAACACGAACACGGCTTGATCGGGACGCGTGTCTCGCGGCTCGACGGGCCCCTCAAAGTGCAGGGCCACGCGAAGTTTGCGGCCGAGTTCCCACTCGACGGGATGGTTTACGCCGCGCTCGCCTTCAGCACGATTGCCAAAGGCCGGCTCGCGACGATCGAGACGAATGCGGCGGAATCCGCGCCCGGCGTTGTCCTGGTGATGACGCACAAGAACGCGCCGAAGATGAAAACTCCGCCCGTCTTTCTAACGGAGGAAAAAGCGGCGGGCGGCAGCGATCTGCCAATCATGCAGGATGATCGCGTGCACTGGAACGGCGAGCCGATCGCGGTCGTTCTCGCCGAGACGCAGGAGCAGGCCGATCACGCGGCGTGGCTGATCCGCGCCAGCTACGAGACCGAGCCGGCGGTGACCGGATTCGAGGAAGCGAGGGCGCGGGGACAAAGCCGGGCGTGTTTCAGGGAGAACCGCTGAAGCTGGAGATCGGCGACGCCGAGGCGGCGCTGGCGGCGGCGGCGCACAAGATCGACGCAACCTATCGAACGCCGCGATACAACCACAACGCGATCGAGCCGCACGCGGCCACGCTCGCGTGGCAGGGCGACGAGCTGACCATTCACGATGCCTCGCAAGGTGTCGTCCACATGGCCTGGTCGGTCGCGCAGGTTTTCGGGATAGAAGAGAAACAGGTCCACGTCACCTCGCCTTTTGTCGGCGGCGGCTTCGGCGGCAAAACCTTGTGGCAACACCAAATCCTCGCCGCCGCGGCGGCCAGGCTCGCTGGACGTCCGGTGCGAATCGCCCTCTCGCGTGAAGGCGTTTACCGAGTCGTCGGCGGTCGCACCGCCACCGAGCAGCGCGTCGCGATCGGCGCGCAGGACGACGGCGGCTTCGATGCGCTCATTCACACCGGCGTCGTGGTGATGACGAAGCACAACAACATGCCCGAGCCGTTCATCCTGCCGGCCCGCAGCGCTTACGCGGCCGGCAGCATCAAGCTCGACGTCGAGACGGCGACGGTGGACATGCTCGCGAACACTTTCATGCGCGCGCCCGGCGAGTCGGTCGGCACTTTCGCCCTCGAAAGCGCGGTGGACGAAATGGCGGTGGCGCTCGGGATGGACCCGATCGATCTCCGGATTCGCAACGAGCCGGAAAAGGATCCGACTTCCGGCCAGCCTTTCTCTTCACGGCACATCGTCGAAGCGTATCGCGCGGGCGCGGAACGATTCGGTTGGAGCCGGCGCAACGCGAAACCCGGCGGCCGTCGCGAAGGCGAGTGGCTGATCGGCCTCGGCTGCGCTACGGCGACCTATCCTTACTACCGAATGCCGGGCGGCGCGGCGCGAATTACCCTAACGAAAGACGGCGGCGCCAAAGTCGAGCTCGCGGCGCACGAAATGGGCATGGGCACCTCGACCACGCATACTCTGGTCACCGCTGAACGGCTCGGCCTGCCGATGGAAAAGGTCACCGTCGTCTATGGCGACTCGACGTTTCCCGGTCTCATTCTCGCCGGCGGCTCGCAACAGACCGCGTCGATCGGCGCGTCCGTGATCGCGGCGCATCGCGCGCTCGTGACGGAGCTGCTGAAGCTCGCGGGCAAAGATTCACCGCTCGCCGGCCTCAAGCCCGACGAGGTCGGCGGTCGCGACGGCGGCTTATGCAAATTGGACGAGCCCGAGAAATGCGAGAGCTACGCCTCGATCCTCGCGCGCGCCCAACGCGACGAACTGACGGTCGAAGGCAGTGCGCCGCCACCCTTCGAGATGCAGCATTGGTCGATGCATTCCTTCGGCGCGATGTTCTGCGAAGTGCGCGTCAACGCCATCACTGGCGAACCGCGCGTCAGCCGATTCCTCGGCTCGTTCGATTGTGGCCGCATCCTCAACGCCAAAACCGCTGCCAGCCAATTCCGCGGCGGCATCATCATGGGCATTGGCTTGGCGTTGACCGAAGAAACGATGTTCGACGAACGCACCGGTCGAATCACAAATGCGACCTTGGCCGAGTATCACGTTCCGGTGCATCTCGACGTGCCCGAGATCGACGTCATCTGGACCGACATCGCCGATCCGCACGCCCCGATGGGCGCGCACGGCATCGGCGAGATCGGCATCACCGGCACCGGCGCCGCGGTCGCGAACGCGATCTACAACGCCACCGGCAAACGCATCCGCGAGCTGCCGATCACCTTGGACAAGTTGCTGTGAGTCATCTCCGCCTCGGATAATTCTCACCAGGAAACCGCTAACTCGGAAGGAAACTTATGGTTACACTCGACCCACAATCAGGCTATCTCGTCCTCATTAACACCTTCACCGTCGCTTCCGCCAAGGCTGACGACTTGTTGCGCGTGTTATCGCAAGCGACGGAACACGGCATGCGGCAACGACCCGGCTTTATTTCGGCCAGCCTTCACGTCAGCCGGGACAAGCGACACGTCACGAATTACGCCCAGTGGCGCAGCCAGGCCGACGTCGATGCCATGATGAGCGACCCCACGGCAAAGTCGCACATGGAAAAGGCAGCCGGCATTGCCGACTCATTCGAGCCGATCTATTACAATCTGAGCGAGACACACACTGCAGACAACGCGTCGTGAAGAACGCTTGGGTGGGTGTCGCGAGTCGTGAACATGTGACCGCCGCGGTGGAGGGCGGATTCTGCCAGCTAAGTCATGGGAAGGAAGCTCCGCTGCGAAAACTTCAGGCTGGCGATCATATCGTTTACTATGCGCCGCGAGAGAAAATGCGGTCGGGCGATCCCGTCCAAGGCTTCGTTGCGCTGGGCGAAGTAGAGCCGGGCGAGCCTTACCAAGCCGGCGCCGCTGGTGGTTTTCGTCCCTTCCGAAAAGCCGTTCGATACCATGAGGGCGATGAGGCGCCGATCCGCTCGCTTCTCCCGAAGTTATCTTTCACCCGCGGCAGGGATTCCTGGGGGCAGGCGTTTCGGCGCGGTCTCTTTCAGATTGAAGCGCATGATTTACAGGTCATCGCAGCCGCCATGAAGATCGGCATTTCGGAAAAGTAGCGATGAATTTCAAGCAAAGCCTGGTCGAGACGAACGGCATACAAATTCGCATCGCCGAGCAGGGAGAAGGGCCGCTCGTCCTATTTTGCCACGGCTTTCCGGAGGCATCGTATTCGTGGCGTCATCAAGTTCCCGCGCTCGCCGAGGCAGGATTTCACGCAGTCGCGCCCCGATCGCGTCGCACAAGTTGCTTTGATGAAACCAGTGAGCGGACAAAGAGCGAAGTACATTTCACTGACTTATGACTGAAACAACACCAAAGACGATGCAGGCTGTCGCGATCAATCAATTCGGAGGGATTGACACTCTTTCACTCCAAAACCTTCCGGTGCCGGAGATACAGCCGGATCAAGTCCTCATCCGCGTCGAATCCGCGGGGGTGGGTCGATGGGATGCGGTCGAGCGGGAAGGAGAGTTTGTTAAGATGGGAATGAGAGAGACTCCGAAGTTTCCTTTCATCCTCGGCTCGGAAGGAGCGGGAGAGGTCGTGGCGGTCGGCGACAAGGTTAGCAATTTCAAAAAAGGAGATCGCGTTTACGGGCTGAGCGAGAACGGCGGTTTCTATGCCGAATATGCGGCCATCAAGGCAGAAAAGACATGGGCGATCCCTGATGAAATCCCGACTGAACAAGCGGGCGCATTGGCGATCGACGCCGGGACCGGGTTGCGCGGCCTAACGAGTGTGCTCGACCTGCAGGAAGGCGAAACGCTGATGCTCTTCGGCGCAAGCGGCGGGATGGGACATCTCGTCGTGCAGCTCGCGAAACGGATGGGCGCGCGGGTTTTTGCGATCGCTTCCGGAGATGACGGCGTTGCGCTCGCGCAACGCCTCGGCGCCGATCTTGCAGTCGATGGCCATAAAGAAAATGTCGCCGCGGCCGCGCGTAAGTTCGCACCGGACGGGCTCGACGCGGCGCTCGTCACCTCCGGTGGGAAAGCAGTCGACGAGGCACTGCAAGCCATACGCGACGGCGGGCGCGTTGCGTATCCCAACGGCGTCCAGCCCGAACCGAAAGCACCGAAAGGCGTTCGCGTACAGAGCTTCGATGGTGAACCCGATCGCGAGCTGATGAAGAAACTGCACAAGCTGATCGCTGAAGGTCCTTTTGAAGTGCATCTCGGCAAGACTTTCCCCTTCGCGCAAGCCGCCGATGCGCAGCGGATGCTGAAAGAGCACTATCTTGGCCGGATCATTTTGCGCCCCAGTTGATCAGCGGGAGAGCTTCGCGATCGTGACGGCAGATAGGATCACCCTAACGAACGGGCGAACGCGGAGTCTAAGGACTGAAGGTGTCCGCCCCGTTCTTTGTTAATAAAATTCAATAGCCCGCCTTAGCGTTCACCAGGTTAT
The DNA here is from genome assembly GCA_965218705.1 of Chthoniobacterales bacterium. Lineage (GTDB taxonomy): Bacteria > Verrucomicrobiota > Verrucomicrobiia > Chthoniobacterales > UBA10450 > Palsa-1392. The sequence continues at coordinate 3,353,117 of OZ244652.1, read as the reverse complement.
GCAACGGTTCGTCATTGAGGAACTTTTGCAGGTTGTCGATGAAAATATCGTGAGCACGCGCTTCATAGTCGGGGCGCAGGCCGGCATAATGCGAGGTGATGCGCACGCGCGGCATCGTCCACAACGGATGCTCGGCCGGCAATGGCTCAGGGTCGGTCACGTCGAGGAGCGCGGCGGATTCTGAGTCGGTTTCGAGCCACTCCATCAGCGCGGCCGTGTTAATCGTTGCGCCGCGACCGGCATTGATGACAATGGCGCCGCGCGGCAACGCGTCGAGTTCGGCAGCGCCCACGAAGCCGCGCGTGGCGTCGGTGAGGGGCAGCGTGTTCATCACGACATCGGTTTGGGCGAAGAATTTCAGCTTCTCGTTAGGCACGAACATTTGCTCGATGTCGGGCGCATCTTTGCCGCTCCGCCGCAGGCCGATGGTACGCATCCCGAACGCTTTGCCGACCGTCGCCGCGTGTGTGCCGATGGCGCCGACGCCTAAGAGGCCCAGTGTTTTGCCGCAGATGATCTGCGCATTATCGCCAGTATCGAGGTCGCGCCCATCGTGCTTGCGCGTGTGCATCAAGAGCATCCCGAACATGTGCTCAACAATCGGCGCGGTGTGAACACCGCTTGCCGTCGTGACGCGCACGCCGCGCGCGCTCAGTTCTTCGAGCGGCCAGCGATTAACGCCCGCGCTGTGCAATTGCAGCCAACGCAAGCTCTGAGCGTCGCCGATTTCTTCGGGCTTGACGCCTTCGTAAATAATATGCGCGCGCGCCAACGCGCCGTCATCGCAAGGTGCGACGATTTCGGCATCGGGCGCGATCTGCGCGATGCGCTTGCGCAAATCGGCGTCCTCGTTGCCGAGTAGAATTGTTAAGGGTTCGTTCATCGCAAGATAAAGGAGCCGGATAGTTCCGCCGTCGCAACCCCAACGAAAAAACACCGGCCTTGCGCCAGGCAGAGCCGGCCTATTAGCCGATCTCTTAAAAGGAGCCTCGGCCGGTATTCCATCTCAGCCCAGATTCCTCTGGCGGAGGTCCGATTTCGTTCGCCGAATTGGATCGGTTCCTCTGCGTTCAGCCGCCTTCGACTACTTCCCGCAGATGCTGGTACGCAATTCGCTTATAAGAAACCCGTGGCGGCACCGATTCCTGATGACGAAGCCCACAGGCTTCGGATTTTGTATCAATACGACATTCTTGATACGATTTCTGAAAAGGCTTTTGACGAGTTGACAGAGTTGGCCTCCAGCATCTGTGAGACGCCCATTGCGCTCATCTCGCTGGTCGATGAGGACCGCCAATGGTTCAAATCCACCGTCGGGCTCGATACGCAGGAGACTTCGCGCGAACTTTCTTTTTGTGCACATGCGATCTTGCAGGATGAGGTTTTTGTGGTTCCGGACGCGACAAAGGACGAGCGCTTTGCCAGTAATGCGTTGGTGACCGGCGAACCCAACATCCGTTTTTATGCCGGCGCGCCGTTGATCACGCCGGAAGGGCCGGCGCTGGGTTCGCTTTGCGTGATCGATCGGGTGCCGCGGCAATTCGATGGGAAGCAAAAGCGGGCGCTGGAGATTTTGGGTCGGCAGGTTGTGACACAGTTACGGCTCCGCCGCGCGCTGGAAAACCTCGCGAGACTGCAAACGGCTCCCGTCGCTCTCGTGAGTTTGGCCGGCGAGGGCTAGGAAAAGCCTCGCGAAAAAGTGAACATCCGACAAAAAAATCCGTCAGCGCTCGGTTAAGCGGACGCCGCCGCCGGATAGACGCTGGGCGCGTCTCAGTCTTAGCTTAGCTCCGCACAGATGCCAGATCATTGGCCAGAGGCGATCAGCTTCTCCTCGCTCACTCACCTCGTGATGTCGAGCCGTCGAAAGCTTGATTCGGTTCTGGGAGCGTCTGCCCGTCGCTTTGGCTTCGATGAGCCCGACCAGCACGTCGGTTAAACGTGTGACCTCTCTGGTTTTTTTCGCGCTGGCTTCGGCGACGCGCCTGTGACATGGCTGACGGATTCCTTCGATGGGTTGTAGGTCCGCGATATCCGGACATCTGCCGCTTCGACCGCGGCGGCTGGTGATTCGTCGCGGCTCGTTTCGCAAGTCGGGAAGCACTCAGCGCCATGGTCGAGAGTGGCGCTCGAGCGTAGAGTGAACACCTAACCGATCCCCATCTGACCGCGCTCGAACAGCTCGATCTAGCAGCGGGTTTGCGTTGACGGCTGGCATCTCGTTATCTTCTTCAACGACGCGGCGAAAGGAGACCTTCACGGAGAGCCTGCGGCCGCGAGCATTTGTGTCAGATTTTCTAAGATCAAGATGAACCCGCCAAACGAAGCGCCAGATACCTTGAGAGACAAGGTCGCTATTGTTACCGGCTCCAGCAGCGGCATCGGGCAAGGCATCGCCATTCGCCTGGCGCGGGCTGGAGCCGATGTAACGATCAATTATCACTCCGATCGCGCAGGTGGCGAAGCGACGCGGAAAGAAGTCGAGGCGGCTGGTCGCCGCGGAGTCCTGGTGCTAGCGGATGTCTCCCAGCCGGAGGGACGGAAGGAAGTCATGACTGCAACTCTGGAGGCTTTTGGCAAGGCGGATATTCTGGTCAACAACGCTGGGGTCGAAAATCACGCGCCTTTTCTCGAAGTGAAGGAGGAAGACTACCAGCGGGTGCTCCAGCTCAACCTGACTGCGGTGTTCTTTCTGACCCAACTGTTCGCCCGGCACCTGGCCGAGCGGGGTGCGAGGGGGCGTGTCATCAACATCAGCTCGGTGCATGAAGATTTACCGTTTCCTAATTTCACGCCCTACTGCGCGAGCAAAGGCGGCACAAAGATGTTTATGCGCACGGCGGCGATCGAACTCGCGCCGCTCGGCATCACGGTGAACAACGTCGCGCCCGGTGCAATCAAAACGCCGATCAACGAATCGCTGCTCCACGATAAGCCGAAGCTGCAGGCGCTTGTCGGTCAAATTCCGGTCGGACGGATGGGCGAGACGGCGGACGTGGCGGGCGCGGTCGCGTTCCTGGCTTCGGACGAGGCTTCTTACATCACTGGCACGACCATCGTGGTCGATGGCGGTCTGATGTGGAACTATCAGGAACAGTAGGCCGGCTTTCTCGGTGACTTTTTCAGTCGAGAGCAACCGCCGAAAGAAGTATCCGGCGGCTATTGGACATGTCTGTCTCGGCGCATCACCGTTGCACTTGATCGGACGGGATTATTCCCGAGGGGAAAGCGAAGATTACGCCGCGCGAGGGGCCAGAATGGTTCTTTCGCAGTGGCTTTCGCGAAAAAAGCGTCCGAGCAAATGATCGATCAACCTATGTTCGTTAGTCTCTCAGGCAGCCGTCGAACTGACGATTCTAACTTCCCAATCCTTTCGCGCCCTGTTGGAAATCGCTGCCCCAGGTAACATTCCTCATCGCTCGGCTTCGACGATGCGAGCATCGGCAAGATCGATATCGCGTTGGACTATCCGCAGAGCGTCATCGTTGATCCGGCGCTGGTCGCGCAGCTCGATCAGCGCCTTGCGTTCAGCCTGTAAAGCCTCGCCCGCATAACGATGATAAGGCGACGCCAGAGGATTTGGCGCGCCCTCTTTAGCCGGAGCCTCATGAGATTCCAGTTGGTCGAGCCGTTCCCGATATTCCGCCTGGAGCCGCCTGAGTTGCTCGCCACGGTCGGAATGCGAGTGCTGGTACTCGTTTAAGTAGGAGAGCGCGGCGCGATTGGCGGTCACTCTCGCCAATTTTTCTTCGCGCTGAGCTTCGCCCGATTCTTCGACTCCCAGAAATCGGATCAGCAACGGCAAGCTGAGCCCTTGCAAGACAAGCGTGACCAGGATGACCGAAAAGGAAAGAAAGATAATCGCATTCCGGGCCGGAAAAGCGGCACCCCCAGTCGTCGCGAGCGGCAAGGCAAGGGCCGCGGCCATTGAGATAACCCCGCGCATTCCAGACCAGCCCACGATGATGATGGAGCGCCAGCTCGGATAGGGATCCCGCGCCCGCAGTTGTGGAAAAAGCCAGCGCGGCAGATAGGCGATCGGAAACATCAAGACCAAACGCAGAATAATAACCGTTCCACTGATGATCCCAGCATAGAAGAGCAAATCCGACCAAGACTCGTAGCTCATCCCGCCCACGGCGCGGGGTAACTGTAGCCCGATGAAGATGAAAATCACTCCATTCAAGAGGTAGGTCACCATTCGCCAGAAGGCGCTTCCCTCCAGACGGAAACGGGCGGAGAAAATTCGCGGCGATCGCCAGCCCAAATAGAGCCCGCCAGCGACGACCGCGAGCACTCCGGAGGCGCCAAAGTGTTCTGCCGGCAGGTAAGCGGCGAATGGAGTAAGCAGCGAAAGAGTGACCTGCACCGGTGGATCATCGAGACGGCCTTGAATCCAATCGATGACCGCGCCGACGGCCAAGCCGATCGCTACGCCGCCCAGCGCTGCCAAAGGGAAAGTTCCGGCAGCCGCCGTCAGCGAAAAGCTCCCCGTCACCACCGCGGCGACGGCAAAGCGATAAGTCACCAGCGCAATCGCGTCATTGATCATGCTCTCGCCTTCCAACACCGTCACGAGACGTCGCGGCACTTCCAGGCGCGTGAAAATAGCGGTCGCGGCGACTGCATCGGGTGGCGAGACGATCGCCCCGAGAAGAAAAGCGGCCGGCCACGAAAAACCGGGAATCCAGGAGTGCGCGACCCAGGCGACGGTGCACATCGTCGCCAGCACCAACCCCACCGCGAGCAGAGTGATGGCGCGGAGATTGAAAATGAAATCGCGCCAGGAAGTAAAATAAGCAACAGGGTAGAGCAGCGGCGGCAGGAAGATGACCAGGGCCAGCGCAGGATCGAAATCGACCCTCGGCAATGCCGGGATGAGACTCACTCCCAGCCCGCACAACACCATCAGAACCGGATACGGCAGATGAATCCTGCGCGCGGCGATATCCAGCGCCGCCACCAGTAATAGGACAAAGCAGAGAAGTTCGATCTGAGCCATTTGTCGGTCTAGAGCCTCAACTACCGCATTCTTTTCATAAAGAGCATGAGCGTTTGCAAGCAACTGCGAAAATCGGAGAACGTCGACTCACCAAGGGTAAATGGTTCCAATCGACATTATCTCTCCGCGTGATCGGCTACTTCCTGCGCCGGCTGGAGGCAGCGTGCGAGAGCCGACGAGATATTCCGAATTCTCGGTCGGTCATCCTTGATACTACCGAGGCATTTAGATCGGTCTGGTGTTCAGGCGGCGCTACAATGGCTTCGCCATGAACCTTGAACGCTTTGGCCCCGTCCGCCTGCTCCGTCCGTCGCTGGCGTTGCGCGAGGTCATCCGTGCGGACGCTCGGACGCATCTTCTGCGACGATTTGCCGCCGGGTGCTACACCGATCCCGCTCACATCAACGCGATCATTCAGCATCAGTTCGCCTTCCACGATGGACATCTCCGGCGGCTGATTGAGCCGATGGCTTCCCGCGACGCGGCTGAACTCTTCCTCTTCCTTTACGACGAAGCGAATAAGATCCTCCACGGAAAAGACGCGCCTGACATGCGGGAACGCGAGGAATGGGAACGCATCGAAGGGACATTTCTCCGCGCGCTCAAGTACATCGTGGAACTGATTTGCATCCGAAGGCCGTCGGACCAATCGCGACCGATGCAGCGGAAGCGGCTCTGGCCTTCGCAGAAGAGGCCCTCCATCTCTCAGAAATGAGCCACCGGGTCTTTTCCCTTTTCCCGGATGCGTGGAGTCTCGAAATTCACGCGGACACTGGCTCGGGATACAGCCTGCAAATCCATGGAACCTCCGCAGGATTCGACAGTCGCTTCCTCGAGCGGATAAAGAGGGACCGGAACGCTCGGCGGGACTTTACCGGCTGGCCGGCGTTTGACGTCCATACCGATACCCACGCCAGCTATCTGAATGCTGCGTTCACCACATCTTTTGGCATTGGTTACGATCAATGCATTGCGGTGGTGGCCAACACGATCCGCGATGCACGACCGGCGCCGACGGGTTTCCCAACGCTTTTCATTCAGCGAGAAAAACTGCTCGGTGCGCTCGTCGCGGCATCCGGCCTCCCGCGAGACGCCGTTGATGTCGCTCTGCGCGGCTTCACGGTGTCCCCAGACCACCTGCTCGCCGAGCACCGCGTCGGCTACCGGCCGAAACAACACAGCAGAGCCTACAAAAGAGGGTTTTTCCTGTTTCCCCATCAGACAGGACCCCACCTCGCTTTTTCGACCGCGATGGCGAAAGAGTGCATGATCCACCTTTGTAATGGCGTTTCTTATCTCCATCTGCCGAACGAATGGATCACTCCCGCGACGGAAGCAGCCTTGACCCAGCTCTCCGGCGCGGCGGGAAGCTGGTTTGAAAATGTGGTGCAGAAGAATCTATCGGCTCTGAGATTCGTCGGCGCTCGATGTAAGGATTCCATCGGCATCGGAGCGAAGAGGGTGATCATCCCCTCCTCGGTAGGCGAGATCGACTTTCTCGGATTCCATCCCGACGAGAAGATCCTGCTCCTCGTGGAATCCAAGATGGCGTTCACGGGTTTGGAAGCGACCTTCTGGCGGGATGACATTTCGCAATTCACTAAAGGCGACAAGTCATTCGCCCCAAAGTTTCGGCGCAAAATCTCCTGGGTGCGGGAGAACGAGGAGGCGATAGCAAACGCTCTCGGAGCACCGAAGCTTTCTACTCTCCACAGCGCCATGATCACGCTCTATCCCTGCATTGCCGCCGAGGTCATCAAGGATTTCCCCTGCGTCTCGTTGGCTGAGTTCATGCTCGACTATCAGAACAAGGGGAGCTGGCCATATCTCTGAACCAAAATGAATACCCTTGGCCTCCTTCGCCGGTCTTTCACTCCACTGCCTCGGAGGCAACCGGTGTCATTATGAGCAGTGAAATTCAGGTCTGGAAGCAATGCGAACCCGCTATTTCCTTCAAGGCGCATCGCGGCGATAGTACGACGCTCGTGGCAATGATATGGAGGAAAGGAAAACCGGCCTTGGATTTCGTCGGACTGCGCGGCTGCCATTCGAACGACCGCGTCCGCGCGCGGGCCTAAATGCGCTTCCCGCCGTGCTGATGTGCGGGCGCCCGGATTGAGCCCTAATTGCCAAAGCGCCCGGCGTGCTCTGCCAGCATCCGCTGTTTGCCGAAGTATTACCGGCGGCTGAATGTGCACCTGTCGATGATAACAACCGAGAGCATTGATCGAGCTGCTCAAGAAATTCGCACATCAGATGCAGTTGTTCTGATGGGTGCGGGTGTGTCGTTTACCGCTGGAATGCCGCTCGCTGGCCACCTTTCGCCGCTGGTGTGGCACGCTCTCGACTCGAATCCGAATGTATTACATCTACTCTGCGCGGAATTCGGTGCAGCGCGTTCGAGTGCGAAAAGCGTCGTGGGCGATGATTGGAAAAGGCTCGTTTGTGCCTTCGAGCGTATTAGGAGCGATCAAGCCGCGTACAGAGCGTTTAAGAAAAGTTTCTGCGAGCTTAATCAGAGTCGTGCTGCGACACCCTCGCCGGCGCATACCGCGCTCGCACGCCTGATTCATTCGGGCAGAGTTATCGAAGTGATCTCATTAAACTGGGACACTTTGTTGGAAACTGCATTCCACGACCGGTTCGGATTCGGGATCAACAGCCAAAGGGTCAAACTTTGGAAACCGCATGGCGATTGTCTGTATCCAGATGTCGATTGGGTCCTGCCTCACGAAGACGGCAGAGTTCCCGTCGAGCTTCTACAGCGACTGACTGATCTCGCACGCGTTCGCCCACGCGTCCTTCTAATTGTCGGCTATTCGGAGCGAGATGCTGCGGTAGTTAAGCAAATAGTCGCTCCGTTAGCTGCGCAATGGCGGGTCTTTAAGATAAGCCCGGCGGCTACAGGCGAAGGTGCGATCAAACTGCCAGCCGGCCGAGCCTTGGAGGAGTTAGTCGAGCACCTGGTGCCGACCCCTGATATGCCCGGCTGGTCGGTTGTGACCTTCGCAAATCAAAGGGGACTAGAAGCTGCAATTTCCGGTGAGGGACTGGGACCCCGTGACGTGGAAGCTTGTCCACGTTTGCCTCATTTCGATGCAGCTCTTAACCACCTTTCATTGTTGAACGTCGTCGAAATCGCTGGTGAATCGGGCTCAGGCAAGTCCATCACTCTGTGGCAGCTCGCTGACGAGTATCACAGCAAGGATTGGCAAGTCCTGCGGTTAGACGCTTGACAAAGGGCTGCGCTACCGTCCGCGACAAATGCCCTTAAAGCTCAGGCGTGGAAAACTGTGGTGGTGGTGGACGACAGCCAAGTCTTTCAAGCGCAACTGATAGGCCAGCTTCGCGACCTCGCTAACGCAAACCGCAAGATCATTCTCGGTACCACGGATCCTAAGGGCGAACAGCAGGAGGCGGTTCGCGCAGCCGCTAAGGTCGCTGTGGAGACTCTTGCAAATCATTTCCGATTTCGACGGGCGGCAGTTTCGCTCATTGTTCGACAGCTTGATCCTCAGATCGGCGATGGCTTCATGGATGTTCGTATTGAGCGGCGCATTGATGAGGCTGCGAAAGAACACGCTCCATGGAAATTCGCGTACGTCTTGAGAGGTGGCACGCGCAAAGTTCGCGCGTTAGTTGATGCGGCGCATGACTTTCAACAAGCCGACGCTTTATTGGTTTTAATCGCGGCACGACAACTCTCGACAGTCGATGCCGGTTCTACCATCGCAGAACTCGTCGTCGCGGCAGAGCAGACAGGCAGAACGGAGGATTGGGTCCACTCGTCATTGGACGTGCTATCAAAACAACGAGCGATTCTCTGCTCCGACGTCGTTCGCTGCCTCCACCTGAGATCTGCCCAGTCGATCATCGAAGTTGCACTAGAAATGCGAAGTGGACAGGACTATCAAGACCTTGTCCACATTCTGCAGGCAACGCTTCGAAACGCATCTCTACCGCTGCAAGGCATTTCCTGGTTGTTGCAGTGTTTGTGGCGTGAGCACGACGACGCGATCGTACTCCCGCAGATCAAGTCTCACCTCATCTCCCGCTGCATAGCGGCCCAGACGCATCTCGAGATTCGCGATTCTTGTTTAGTCCTTTCGCGACTCCTGGGTCGACGTGATCGCGGCGTAATGACCGAAGTCTTACAGAATCAACAGTTGCTTCGCTATTGGCTAATGGACGCCGATGCGACAGACGCTCCCGCCATCGGCTGGGTCCTGAACAATATGCACAACGATTCCGCGAGCGCGACAGCCGCTTTACTCGGAAAAAGCGATCCGAAAGCGTTAGCGGAAAAAATCGGAACAGTACCGCCCATGAGTGGATATGTCTGGGGCCACTTCGTTGGTCGTGTGTCCCTTGGAGACAAAGAATGGCGAAACGCAGTCGCATCGCGTCTACCGCGTCAACTTATCCGTGATGCAGTCGCTGCTGTCCCGCCTAATCGGTGCGAGGAGCTGCCGAGCTACATCAAGGGATTTGCGGGTTTGGATTTCGACTTCGCGTTAGAGCTGTTTGAGTTGGCGGCGCCCGCCCTATCCGTCGCGATCGGCCGAGACGCGATACAAACATTCCACACGTTATTTGATAGCTCCCATTGGCTCTTGGGCGAGGGACTGTTCTATGACGACAAGCCAACGCTTCGACAGCGAGCTGTTTCAAAAAGAATCTTTACAGGAATAAATGCTAAAGACGCCGTTCGCGGGATTGTGACCTGTCCTTATGGTGAATGGGAGAACTATGCGCGATTCCTAGGTTGGGTGCGACGTGCTCACGGCGAAAAGCATCGTGAAATCGTGAATGCAATGAACTGGCCGGCGCTGGACGATGCAGTCTCCGACAAACTCGAGAGACCCGGGAGAGAGTTTGGACTACTGATGACAAATTTAATCCTCGACTACAACACGACAGAGCCAGTCGGGCCATGGCTATTCAAACATGCCCCGAAAATGAGGGAAATCGGTGCACGGCTAACTATGCTATCGCCTGAAACCGCTCGAGTCGTTCTGAGTAACGGCGGAGTGGTCAATCTGGCGCACGATCACCAAAGCTGGGTTGTGGACTACCTCGCGATTGGCCGAGTCGCAGCATTGGATGAAGAATCCGCCAAGAAGATTGTCGAATCAAACATCGCGCACATCTCAAAAGGCATCGCAGAGCTTTCTTTGTCCGAAGGCATACCCAAGCTCTTAAAACTTCTATTTGGAGAGCCAGAACTTTTGGATCAAATTCTCGATTCGGTAAACATCGAGCTCGCGGCCAAACGCTGGCCGAGATCACTTACAGATCACAGGGTTGAAGAAAGAAAAAGCGCGCGAGCCGTACTTAAGCTCGTAAGGTCACATCACAAGGGCGAGCTTGGGAATCTTGCCGAGCGCCTCCTGCGGCAAGTGCGATATCGCAAGCCGCCTCCGAGGGTGGACGATATCTGCCGCTGATCGACAAACGCGACGCAACCTCCCGGCGGCTCTGGTCGCCTCCTCACAAAGCACTCCGAAACTCCGTCGGCGTGACGCGACGATGCGGCGGAAGACTTGCGCGAAGGCGCTCGGGCTGGGGTAGCCGACTTCGAGCGCGATCTCGATCAGGCTCCGTACTCTCGCGCATATCTGCTGGGCGCGTGTGATGCGTTCGCGGGTGACGAATTGCAGCGTACTCAGGCCGGTCGTTTTCTTAAAGACGCGCGAGAAATGGAACGCGGCTCAACTCGACCAAGCCGGACAAGCGCTTCGATCGAGACATCTTCGGCTAGCCGTTCGCTGACGTAATCTTCCACTTTGTGGAGTTGGCGGTGGGCAGGCCGTCGCGAACCCTGGGAGCGCTCGCGGAACCCGCTACAGCCTTTCGCTTTGCAGGTGTTCGGCTCCGGCGCGGGCGGCAGGTGAAAACTATCGCATGCCTCACCGCCAAGCTCGCGAGGAACCGCGCTGCGAGTCTCGCGACTCAATTATCTGCTCCGGATCGGGAACTCCATTTCGACCCCTAGCCGGTAACGCTCTTGGAGGTGAAGCAGATGAAACCAAACTAACCACAATCCCAATTCAACAAAAGGGGGCCTGTCGAACTTTGAATTCGACAGGCCCCGTTAAGCTTTTCGAGCCGACGTGAGCCAGCAGTGAGATGCGGGAATCTTTGGCTCGGCGAGCGACCGAGTCAAGAAAGATGTCTCATTTTTCTAACCGGCGAGCTATGTGCCCGTCCGGGAGCAAGGACGATGGAGAGCGTTGTCCGGGCCGACGCCCCGGCGGCGTGGCGACGTGCCGTGCCCGCCTCAAAGGCTGGCTTCGTAACGTCGCGAATCGTTCGCCAATTTGGGGTGACGTGGACCTCGCGGCGTTCTGCCGGATCACCGGTTACAGCCGCGAACATGCGACGCGCGAGCTAACGCGTATTCGGCGCGAGGATAGCGGTCTGGTGTTCGAGACGAAACTGCGGGACAAGAAACCGAACGGCCGCCGGACTTGGGGCGTGATCGTCGCCGACCGTGCGAAGCTGAAATACGACAAGTGTTCGCTCTTCTACGATGCGCAGGGCTGCCGCCTGCATAATTATACCACGTTGGCTGCCGGCGGGAAAAAGCTGGAGCCGACAATCGTGCTGCGTAGTTCACCCCTTCGTCGGCGAGGTCGGCCGCCGAAACGTCCGCCGTCGCTAAGTCATGAAATTGCGGAACCGCGAGTGGATAGACCTGAGCCTGCCAAGTCAGCAAATTTGCACGAAACCGCTGGCGTCTCGGACGCCGATGGGTTCAAAGAAAATCCCGAACGCTGTGACATTGCTTATATCAAAAAGGATTCCTTCGGAATACAGCAGCCAGACTCAAACGGCGCTCTGCGCGATTTTAAGCGTCGGCGCGGGTCAGAATTGGCGCTACGCGGCCAACAAAGTCGGGCTCCTCTTCGCTCAAAAGCCTTCAGCCTTCTGCGGCGTCTCGAAGCCTGCCATTGGGACAACTGCAAAGTCCTTTTCGCCAGGCGAACCGCATTTCGCTACGCATACCGTGCACTCAACGACGGGCACGAAGCGAAACGAATTCTGAATTGCTATTCCGACGCCCTCTTCGTCTGCCACGGGTTTGCAGTCGACCAGGCTTGCCGCACCGGACGCGTCACATTTTTCGCGCCGTCCTCGACCGTCATGAAGGCGTCGAAGCTGTTGGCGAAGGACGGACTTTCGCGTCACCAGCGTGTGGCGCAATGGTACAAACGAAACCGGAAAATCGAATCGCCGCTTCGCGAAGAGAATTTCGATCACGACGAACTTGCGAGGATTCGACGCCAGGTCGCCGCCTCATTCATCGTGGCTGATCTCAAAACGTATCGGGTTGTTTCCGGCACTTGAATAACCAAACGTTACCCACAACTCCCCGGCTATAGCCGACCCTCTGCGGGAGGGGTCTCGCCGGGTGAGTTGCCGCCGCCAGAACAACCGCTCGCGCGAGATTCATTCAGTTCGTCACTTCGCGCGAGGAGGCATCGTCAGTCAGTGCCTTGACCTCAATCTTCTCGACGAACACACAGTCGCGATCGCTGAGCGCCGAGTAACGCGCTGGCAACTCCTTTATCGATTCAACCGCCAGCTTTTGCACTGCAAGCAAAATTTCGCGCAGACGCTTTCCAGTTACGCACACCTCGTGGCTGCCGAACATCAGCCTCAACGTCTCTCCGCTGGATTCGCTTTCCAGCTTTGCGAAGCTCAAATGCGCGTAGGGAAACACGAAGGCGGAACCATCGCTCATTTCAACGCGCAATGCCTGGGCGTTGGGATCCCGGTCCCAGCAGCCGGGCGCAGCCGGTTTCGCGTCTGTGCCCGAAAGAGTTTCATCATCAGCGCGCGGCTTCTTCTTCATAAAGCGACTCCTTCCCGCTGGGTTTGCGCTGCACGGCGCGTCTGCATGATTCGGATAAACCAGCGCCGGCACGCGATTGCGACTTGGGCTGCGTGCGAACGCTTCACGCGCTTCGGACCTGAGACTCGTTTAACCAGGTCGAGCGCGAGTTCACGATCGCCGGATCGCGCCGCATTCTCGCGAAGTTGCTCCTTATCGCTGGTGAAAATCCGGATGCCCTTTCGTCCGCGGGAAATTGTAACGTACCATTGCTGCCGATTCGTCGCGGCCCGCACGGCCGAATCCGAAAAGAGCACGTAATCAACTGTCTTACCTTGTGAGGCGTAGGACGTGACCGCGTATCCGCGGACGAACTGCCGATAACCAAGTGTGAGGACTCGACCATCCTGTAATATAACGCTGCCATCGTGATCAAGGCGAGCGACAGTGACCAGCTCTCCATTCACGAGACGACGGTTGTCTGCAGTTCGAGCATTCGCTTTGAGTGCAAACGATCGCCGGCAGCTAGCGCGAGCTCGTGGGGACGACATATCGTCAGATGATCCACCCGATTCAGCGGCACTGTCCCGATTCGATCTTCGACTTGTAGAACCACTCCCTTAGCGGTCACCGCAATGAACGTTCCACATTGGCCTTTGCGAAAGCGCGCGCAATCGCGGTTTAGCGCCACCGCGAATCCCGGCTGATAGAAGCGCGCATCACGTTTCTGCGCATCGCTGAGATCGACTTTCTCCAGCGCCGTCACCGTCTTCTCGTCAACACCGACCAAGTCGTGCTTCTTCAGCGCCGTGCGGACAGCGCTATTAACCTTGTGAATCTCCGACCATGTTTGCGCGACTACGACTGTCGAGTGATGACCCGACGCCAGTCGGAGATACTCCTCAGTCAGCTTCGCCTGCTGGTCTGCGATCGAGCATGAGACGACTGCGCCACGCTCGTCGAGCCGATTGAATGACTCCTCGATTTTGCCCGCCGCTGCCTCCTTCACCGCCAAACGATATTGCTCGATGAATTCACGCTCCGTTGCGTCGCTGGCACGTCTCGGATCCTGGCGGCGAATAGTCGTCAACTCCGCTGCTTTCAATCCCGCGTATTTCTCGATAGCGCGGAGCGCATCTGAAGCCGCGACCGCGCCGTGCTGCCGAGTATCGCCCGAAGCAATCACGCGACCGCCGTTTTCCCGGACGAAGCTCAGTAACTCCAGCATCTGCTTCGCCCCAAGCTGGCCGGCTTCATCCACAATCACTACCGAACCTTTTTGCATCCGCCTTCGCGTCAGAAACTCGCTGACAGTCCGCACATCCGCGAACCCGTCCTTCGCGAGATCCATGACTTGCTGCCGTTGAGGCGCGAGGACGACGACCGGAAATCCCGCGTTCTCAAGTCCGCAGCTCACCTCCCTCAACGCATAGCTCTTGCCTGTGCCGGCGCCGCCTCGAAACAGCGTCAGAAAATCGCGCGAGCCAAGAATCGTTGCGACAGCCACCCGCTGGTCGGCATCGAGCGTGGTCTCGGCAACAATATGATTCGCATTGAGCGGCTCAAACCTCTGTCGCCCTTTCTTCGCCAACTCGAGAATCGTCCATTCCCGCATGAGCGTTTCTCTCGTGGTGACCTTGTGAGAATTTGCTTCATCCCGAATGTATTCGCGTCGCTCGGTCGCAGCGTGAATCTCTTCACACGGCATGTCGCAGCCTCGCGCGTGTTCAAGCGCGTGCCGCCACAGCTCGTGTTCTTGAACGACCGACTTGCGATCGAATAGGTGCTCTTCCGCCCACTCCAGCGCCTCGTTGATGTCCGGCCCCATTGGTGATCTTTGATGACCTTTCGCCTCACTGACGGCAGCCACGACCGCACTCCGATCTTCGTCCGAAAGCTGATCGTTCCAAAGCTTGTGAAGCTCGGTTAGCCCGGTGTCCTTAATTTTCCGAGACCGCTCGTTGTGCGCGATATTCTCCCTGATCGCGGCCAGATTCGCGCTGGCCTTGTCCGGTTCGCGGATGAGAAGTGCCTTCGTCTTTGCATCGATTTCTTCGTGACGCTTCGAGAACTTTTCATCAAGCGTCGGGCCGACGCCGAGCACCCGGAAATCTCCCCGTGGATGATTCTCAATTCGATAACCGAAGCCGATCAAGTCTCGCGTCAGCTCATGGTAGTAGACGTTTTCGACATACTTTTGAGCCCGCAGCATGTCGAAGTTTTGCAGCGCCTTCCATCGCTTCTCTACCGGGTCGCGAGTCGCATTGAAAACGATGCACTGGCTGTGCAAATGCGGGTCGAGTAAGCGCGAGGTGTCATGGCGAAACACCGCCGCGACCACATTGCCCGTCTCGCGATCTGCGAACTGACCCGCTTGCCGGATGCGGGTGGAAGCAAACGATTCGAGTTCCCGCAAGGCGATCGAGACGGCGCGCTGATGGGAATCAATTATTCGTCGGTCGCTTCCGACCAGAGCCAGAATCGAGACCGATTTCGGCGGCGAAATGGTGAAGTCGTAGAACACGCGACGATTTGCTTCTTCGCAATCCTTTCCATTTTCGCTGAGTCCCCGCCTAACCGTCTTCCGCCTCTGCGTAAGATTTTTTCCGGTGTTCGGATGGAGGTTTTCGCACAGACGAAGGAAGGCATCGCGCATCACGACACCATGAAGCCCGAGCAACCCCGCGCCCTTCCCGGCCCACATGCCGTGGATGCTTTGACCCTCGCTATAATAGTCGCCAACGGAGAGGTGCTCCTCAAAATAGCTCCGGGCATTCTTGAGATTGTATTGGGTTTTAGGAGAGATCACGGCAGTGATCCTCTTCTTAAATTGATCCCGCGCTGAAAGAAGCTCCCGATTCGGAGCCAGATGACCCGCGGGATGTGATTTTATCACCGCATGAAGCGCAATTTTAGAAGAGAGGACGCCCTACCCCTAACGACTCGTTAGTGGAATTTGTCACGGCCATGTCTGCACAACGTCACGCATCGCTATCTTGCGACTTCAGACAGTGTCTCACGCGTTGCGCTAGCACTTGTCATCATAAGCGCCCAGCACGTTCCAGTTCCCGCACCGCATCTGTGGCAGTCGAGTCATCTCGTCGCGCCACCAACGTAACGGCGTTTGTATCAGCCGTGTCACAGCTGCATCGCGCTCATGCCTCCGGCTCCTGCGTCGCATTGTCACCTCGTCTGTCACCATGAGTAACTTCGCTGACCAAGAGCGTCTCAAGACCTTATTCGAGGCGAAGGTGAAGAGCTTCGAGTCGAAAGTGCCGCTACGGTTCCAGACGCTTCATCCATTCAAGGACGGCATCGCCGACCTTCGCAGCAAGCGAGCCTCATTCCGCACGATCGCAGACTTGCTGAATCAGCTCGGCGTCGAGGTTTCACACAACACGGTCGCCCGCTTTTGCACGGAGATTTTAGTCGGCACTGCGCCTCAGTGGCACTCGCATCCGCGGCCGAGGACACCTCCGAGGGCTAGACCGGACGTAAGAGGCGCCTCGAAACAACAACACGAAAAGCAAATCATGCCACCATCACCCATTCCCTCCGCAAACCAACGCCGAGGGCCTCGCATCGCAGATCCCAAGAACGTCTGACTCCATGAAAAAACAAATCGACATCATCCTCAACGGCAAGGGAGGCGTGGGCAAAAGCTTCTTCGCCATCAACTTCGTCCAATACCTAAAAGACAACCGGGTCGATCATCGCGCGATCGATACGGACAACGAGAATTCGACCCTCAAACGCTTCCACCGCGAGGCCGCATTCGTGAACATCGACAAAGTTCAAGAGATCGACCAGGTCTTCACGAAGCTCGAAGAAAGCGACCTTGTCATCGTGGATTGCCGGGCTGCTTCCACTGATATCTTCCTCGATTATTTCGCCGAAGTGCAGGTCTTCGACGTCCTCGCGATGCTCGACGCTTCACTCACCGTCGTGTCTCCGGTCAACCACGAGGCGGATAGCGTGGAGCAGGTTAAGATCATCGCCGAGACGTTGGGTGGACGCTGTCGTTACATCGTGGTGAAGAACCAGGCGCACAGCGACCAATTCAAAATCTACGATAACAGTCGCACCCGAGCGCGGGTAATCGACGAACTCGGCGGCAGAGAGGTACTCATGCCGCGCCTCTACGACTGGCTCGTCACCGGTTTGAATGAAACGAATCTCTGCATCACCGAAGCGATCGGGCATGCCGATTTCTCTCTTGTCGACCGGCAGCGGCTGCGGAACTGGCAGGGCAAGTTTTACGAACAGATCGAACAAGCCCGCGAAATCCTGCTGCCCGGTTTGAATCCCAAGATCCCGGCCAGGAAAAAGGGAAAGACCGAGCCGGAGGTTGCCGCGCAGTGATCGACGAAGACAGTGAGCTGGCGCTTAAGAATGCCGTTCTCGAATGGCAGAAGAAATATGGCATTCGCGACGGCGACCCGTTGTTGGCTTCGCTGGAACTCTTCCACATTTATCTTCGCGTCACTCATCCGTCGGCGAGCCAGCAAGGGTCTCGGCTCCCGGCATTCGAGGATTTCCGGGCCACGATCGAATTGCTCGACCAGCGCTCGAAAAGGTTCTCGAAGCAAGCCGGCGAGCTGATCCAGGAACTGAGGATCGGCCCGGATATTCGCCGCCGACTTCGCGCCTTCAAGGCTTCCGCGCTCCTGCTAACCTTCATCGGGGCGTTCGTCTCCGGACTTGTCATCGGAAAGTTCCTGCTCTGAACGATGCGCGTCTTCTCACTGTTCCAGGCCGCTGTCTCAGCGTGTCTCAGCGCTTATTGCTTCATCACGTTTTCTCAGCCGACATCATGGGAATTAACGGCCGTGTTCGGCGCGTTTTCGCTCTTTATTCTCATCGTTAGGCCCAGCGATTTGAAGTCGCGAATCGTCATCGACATAAAAGTACTGCGTTGGACCCGGGAGGACTTCTGTCGCGGATGGCTCATCACCGGAGACACCGGCTGTGGCAAAACTCGCTCCGGCATCACGCCGCTGCTCTACCAAGTCTTTAAGAATGAACCGAATTGGGGCGGACTTTGCATCGACGACAAGGGACTTTATTGGGAGACGCTTTCTGAGATGGCGGCTCATTTCCATCGGCAGAATGACTTGATCCTTTTGCAGGTAAAGCCCGACGGTGCGCCATCCGGCTGGAAGCCCATCAACACTTACAATCTGACGTCCGATCGAACGGTTCCATCCAGCACCTACGCGAAGTTCGTCGTCGATACGGCATCCAGCCTCGGCCAGCAGGGCGACAAAGGCTTCTTCAAGAATCAGGCACAAACGCACATCGCACGGGCGCTCGATGCCCTCTACGAAATCCAGGCGGACGTAACCTTGGAGAATGTTTATAGCCTGCTCCTTGATGAGCGAGACATGGATGAAACGCTTCGCGATCTCGGAAACAGCTATCCCACCGAACGTCGGCGCGATCTCATTAACCATTTCAAGAATCGCTATCTCAACCAGCCGCCTGAGCAGATCGGCGGCGTCCGCGAAACCATCGCGAATTACCTGCAATACTTTCTAACACCGGAAATCGCGCAGGTCTTTTGCACCGACGTCAACACCTTCGAATTCGATGAGATCGACCGCGGCAAGATCATCTGCATCTCGATGCCGCAGAAGTTCCAGACCGAACGGCGCTATGTGAATACCTGCTTGAAGATGCTGTTTTATACCCACGTCCTGCGGCGGTTCGATAAGCCGAAGTCGGAACGAAAGGATGCGAATCTGCTCATCCTCTGGGCCGATGAAGCCCAGCGCTTCATGACTGCCAGCGAAGAAGGCATGAGCGACTACAATTCCATCGACGTGATTCGCGAAGCTGGCGCGACTGTTGTCGCTGCGGCGCAATCTTCGACTTCTTTCATCCCACCGCTGGGACGCGAGAAAGCGAGGGTGCTCACGCTCAATCTTCGCAATCGACTCATCTTCAAAGCTGCCGACGAGGAAGGTGCGGTCGAAAGTGCCGATTTTCTCGGCAAACGGAAGTTCGTGAAACGCTCGTGGGGCTACTCAGCCGGCCGATCTTCCCGGAACTACAGCGAGCAGGAAGAGCACAAGATCAAGCCTTACACGCTCCGCGCGTTGCCGAAGCACACTTGTATCCTGGTTCATTGCGAAAGCGGTTTCAAACGCACGCTGCTTCCGCCGCTGGAGCCCGACGGCACAGTCTCGCCGTGGTTTCGGCGACGATGGTTTTAGCGTCATTGTGCGATGGCTCCCAATTGGGAAACTTTGGCGACGTTGATTCGGCGAGTCTTGCCGGATGGATTCTTCCAGAAGATCTCACATCCGCGTGCTCAATCTTGGAGCCGGCGTCCAAAGCACCGCGGTCGCTTTGATGAGCCAACGCGGCGAACTGCCGCGAGTGGACATTGCCATCTTCGCGGATACCGGCGAGGAGCCGCGCGCGGTCTATGACCATCTGGAATGGCTCATTCGCCATGTCACCTTCCCGGTCCTGCGGCGCTCTTATGGAAAGCTGGGCGACGATCTCCTGTCGGGCCGCGGACCGAATCAGAACTTCCGCAACATCCCCGCATTTCTAGCAAGCGAAGAGGGCCGCAAAGAGGGCATCGGCTGGCGGCAATGCACCTACAACTACAAGGTGAAGGTGATCGACGAGACGATTAAGCGCGAGCTGTTCGGCCTCGCGCCTCGCCAGCATGTGCCACCCGGATTCTCCTGCACAAACGTCACTGGGCTCTCGTGGGACGAGCCGATGCGTGTGGCAAAAGTGCGCGGAAAAAACTGCGCCTGGCAAACCTTCGAATGCCCCCTCTTCGACATGCAATGGACTCGCGCGAAGTGCGCGGCATGGCTTCGGGATAAGGTGCCACACATCGTCCCGCGCTCGGCGTGCGTCTTCTGCCCATATCACAACAACGAGGAATGGCGGCACATCCGCGACCACGACCAGGAGGGATGGCAGCGCGCCTTAACGATCGACCGCGCGTTGCGAGAAGACGCCGCCTGCAGCTGCGGGCTCCGCAAAGCGATGTATCTGCACAGTTCATGCGTGCCGCTTGAGCGCGCAGAAATCGACACTGCGGAATCGCGCAAGGACCAATACCTCTTTGGCTTCGCACGGGAGTGTGATGGAATGTGCGGTCTGTAGGATGCGCTCAACGTTTCCGCACTGGGCGCATCTCCAGTTGCTTCCGCATCTTCTCGATTTCCTCGGCCAGAATCTCTTCGTCCGGCAAGGCGGTGAGATATTCGCGAGCCACCACTTTATTCGGCAGACCTTCCAAAGCGTAACGCGCGACGGCATCATCTCTTTGCGTGCAAAGAATCAATCCGACCGGCGGATTCTCATACTCGTTAGTCCAGTGCTCACGTGCGTAGTTCAAGTAAAGATGCATCTGGCCGGCATCGGCATGAGTGAATTTCCCGAGCTTCAGATCGATCACGACGAGAGATCGGAGTTTCCGATGGAAGAAGAGCAAATCGATTCGATACCATTCATCGCCGACTCTCAGCCGGCGTTGACGCGCGACGAACGCGAAATCGCCACCGAGCTCGATCAGGAAGCTTTCGAGATGCCGGATCAAGGCGGCTTCAAGATCGGACTCTGAGTATTCGTCTTTCAATCCGAGAAACTCGAGCACGAAGGGATCTTTGATTTCTTCGTCGGCACTGAGGTCATCTCCGGTCTTCGCTTGACCCGACTTACCGAGCATGGCCGCCTTGTTCCGCGAGAGTGCGGTGCGCTCATAGAATTGGCTGGAAATCTGCCGGTCAAGTTGCCGAACTGTCCAACCGCAACGCAGTGCTTCGGCTTCGTAAAACTGCCGAGCCTTTTCATTGCGAAGCGCCAACAGCCGGACGTAGCTCGACCACGGCAACTGGAAGCGCGCCATTGCCGGATGGAGCGTGGCGATCATCAAATCGCCTCCGACAGCCAATTCGCCAGACGTTGTCTGGCGTTTCTCATCGCGCAATTCGCCCGACGGCGTCGGGCGTTTTTCGTCATCCAATTCTCTCGACGCTGTCGAGAGTTTCTCGTCGGCTGATTCTCTCGACACTGTCGAGAGAATCTCCGGGAACGTGAGGAAGAACTGCCTGTATCTATAGAGATTCGGCAGCGAAAACCCGCGCCCAAATCGCTTTGTGAGGTCCCCCGATAGTCGCTCAATAAGAGCTTTTCCATACTCGGCACGAGTCGCTCCGCCCTGTTCGCCCTCCACGATTCTGCGACCGATTTCCCAATACGTCGCCGTCATAAACCGGTTCACCGCCCGCGCAGAGGAACGTCTGGCGCTTTCGAGCAGATCGACCAGCCCGCCGAGCACCTTGTCGTAATCGATGGACTCAGCGGGCACCGCAGGAGCCTTCTCGGATGATTTGCGCTTTTTCATTCGTTTCCGTTGCAATCGGCGATTGTGAGCCGTTCCGCTCCGTCTAGCACCACCAATCTTCCCGACGCGGTGCCGCTCGTCAGGAGGCGTTCGGCAACTGCATCGCCCACCAGTTTCTCGACCGCATCGCGCATCGGACGGGCGCCGAGCCGTGGATGAAAGCCGCGGCGAACAATGAACGAAAGCACTTCGCTCGCCGGGCTCAACTCGTGCCCGCGCGTTCGTAGGAATGTCAGTTCCTCTGTCAGCAGCAACGCTGCGATTTCGAGTTGGATATCGTAAGTCAGCCGGTTGAAGACCAGCTTCTCGGTGATGCGCGCGTAAAGCTCCGGGCGAAGAGATTGCTGCGCGCGTGTGAGGACATGCCGCTCCATGGTCGCGAATGAGGAGTGCTGCAAATTCATCAATTCCGCCGAGCCGATATTGGAAGTGAAGACAATGTAGAAGCCGCTCAAATCGAGCGTCTCTCCACTCGCGGTCGTCACGCGGGCGGCGTCCAGAATCTGCAGGAAAATATCGAGGACACGCGGATGTGCTTTTTCGATTTCATCGAAGAGCAAAGTGCCGCCTCCGGTCTTGCTCACAGCTGCTCCAAGCGTGCCGCGCTCGCTCGCATTTCCGCCCAGCAGCAGCGCGAGACTTTCCTGCGTCTGATATTCCGACATATCAAACCGAGAAAGTTGATCGCGCCCGATGAGGAATTCCGTAAACGCCAAAGTGATCTCTGTCTTACCCACGCCGGTCGGCCCGAGAAAAAGAAAGCTGCCGCGCGGGCGTCCGCTTTTCGTTAGGCCAAGCTGGCCGCGGCGAAGCACGGAGACGATGCGCGGCACGACTTGATCCTGGCCGAGAATCCGCCGTCGCAAAAAAGGATCGAGGTCGTTCAGGGTTGTGCGCGTCTGCTGCGAAGTCGTGTCCATGATTCGCGAAGCGTAATCCGCCTAGGTTCGCATTTGGCTCCAAACCGGGAACATCGTTCCGGAATTATTTAGGTAAAAATTCACGCCATGAACACATCATTACTTGGTCTGAGTCTCAGGCTTACCCCGTTGCTCGCGCAAACGACGGGAAGTCTCACAGAAGGCGCGAGCAAAGCGTTGGGCATCGTGATGCTCATCGGCTTCATCTTCGGTACCATCGCTGTGGTCGGCGGCGGATTTCAAATTCGTCGTGGCGACGCGGACGCCGGTAAGCTCTCCATCGTCGGCGGGCTCATTATTGCTGGCGCGCCCATCATCGTGAAGGCGCTTTTCTCAGCCTTCGGCCTCGACAGCTCGACGGTGGACGTAGGTGCCTTCCAATGAACGAACACGAGCTGAGATTCACGGAGACGAACAGCGCCGACGATTCGCAAGGCCGCACGTGGGGCCTCGAGGGCAACCTCTTCTGGTATGTGGTCGGCGGCACCTTCGTCTCGGTTGTCATCCTTCTGGTCCTCTTCAGCGCACTGCGCGTGAGCCTCAGCGCTTCGATGCTTGTCGCAGCCATCCCGCTCGCCTTGACGCTCACCTATGTCTTCGCGCTACGGCAGGGCAAGCCACCGGGCTACGACATGGACCTGCTCGACTCGTGGCTGTGGGGAAGCGGCTGCGCGCTCAATCCCTACGCGCAACCGAAGCCTCCTGGACGCGAAACCGCTGATCGTTAGTCACAATGGCATTCTCACTTACAGAACAGCCGGCGAACGGATACTTCGTCCGTGACCTGATCATCTTCGAGGCCCTCGGCGCAGGCGGCTTCGTAGCGAAGGGCTTTGTCGTTCATCCGCCGGATTTCAACAACTCACAGATCTCCGAGCTAAATCAATTCCAGGACCAGCTATCCATCCTACTCGCTTCGTTGAGCGATAATCAGCGCCTCCAGGTGCAGTGGTTTTGCGATTCGAACTATCAACACGAACTACTGCGTTATCAGGCGGAAACCGAACGCGCGACGAACGTGTGGACGCGCCGCGCGCGAAACGAGCGCTTCGCCCGCTATTGGTCGATGATGACGAGCCGGCAACTTCGTCGGCAGCGCCTCGTCTTCTATATCTCGCGAGCCATCGACAAGTCCGTGAATGCCGCGGCGACTCGCAGCGGAAAGACGCGGCACTACGAGTACGTGTTGGACCAGCTCCAGCAGGAGTTCGCGCAGGTGCATGAAACGCTGACGGGAATCTTCGGCGTTCAAGGGACACGCATCACGGCAATGACCGACGTCGATCATTTCCGGCATTACAAGACCTTCCTCAATCCTTCGCTTGCCGAGCGCTTCGACTACGACATCAGCGAATCGTTCGACCCAGAACTCTCGATTCAGGAAAATTGCTGGCAGAGCGAGGCGGCCGCCCAGGAAGACTTCGGTTTCTTCATGGATGGTCACTATCACTCAATCATTGTCCTCAATCGTTGGCCGCGAATGACCTTTCCGGGAATCATTCATCGCCTAACGAATCTGAGGCTGCTTGATTACGCGATCACGGTCAACGTCGATCCGCTCGCCGTGCGGAAGGAAATCCACAAGGAAGAGAAGGCACACGATCGCATCGCGGGTGACTATGCCAGCGAACGGAAGCTCTCGCTCCTGACTGTGATGCAGAAGAAGGAGCGGAAGATCGCAGCGCTGATGCAGGGCCACACGCTGCCCTTCAACGTTCTCTTCGCCATCCGCGTCTGGGATCGAAGCAAGGCCGGCCTGATCGGGAAAGCGACTGCAATCAAGAACGCGGTCAACTCGATGAACAGCGCTCAGTATTTCGAGAGCAACCTGCCGAGCACCACGCGGAAGCTATTTCTGCAAACATGGCCCGGCTGGACGTGGGGCCATTATCACCACCGGAAACTCTACGCGGAGCATCGCTACCTCGCCGATATGCTGCCGGTGAACTCCACATTTACCGGACATCTCGAAACTGCCGAAGCTATCTACGACGGCGGCGCGGCAAACATTGTTGGCATCAAAACTTTCGCCGGCTCATCCGGCGAGCAGACGCCGCAGCATGCCGTGCTGCTCGGAATGAGCGGCGCCGGGAAGTCGGTCACGATGTGCGACCTCCTCACGCAGACCGAGCTTTACTACGACTACACCGTGCTCATCGAGGAAGGACTCTCCTACGGCATCTACACGCAGACGGTCGAACCCGACGCTCAGCCGATCATCATCCAACCGGATGGCGCACTAACCATCAACTACCTCGACACCGGCGGTCTGCCGCTCACACCGCTGCACCTATCCGCGGCCACGTCTCTCGCCGCCCGGATGGCTGGCACGAGCCAGGACGAAGAGAAGCAAATGCTGCGGCAGGCGCTCATCGCCAAATACACGAATCAACTCTACGAAGACGCCTACCAGGATTGGTGCAATCGGAATCCAGCACAGTTGATGAGCGTGGCGCGGCACGCCTACACCCTTTCAAGATTTCGCCGCGAACGTCTCTCGCCCGGCGCCACCACACTCGATGCCTTCGCAGACTATCGCGACTGGTATGCGAGCGCGGAGGACGAAGCTCATGCCTACCTGATGAGTTCCGACGAAGCCGATGTGCTGCGGTTCCTGAAGGACGGGAACACTGCCCGTGAAGTTCGTAACCTCGCCTTCTCCTATTTCACCAAGACCGAATATCCGACCCATCGAATGCTCCAGGAGCTGATGCAGCTCGAAGCGTCCGGGCCGGAGAGAGACCAAGTCATTCAAATCGCGACCTTGTTGCTCGCCTGGTGTCGCGACGGAAACTACGGGCCGCTCTTCGACGGAGCATCCAACATCTCGCTCACCGGAAAGATCGCCCACTTCGAGCTGGGATACATTCCCGAGTCGGCAAAGGAGCTGAAGTCTGCCGCGGGTTTCCTCATTACCAGCTACACGCGTCAGCACATCATTGGCCTGCCGCGTTCTATGCGGAAGAGGAATGTCTATGAAGAGGTCGCGCGTTTCCTCGACATCCCTGAGGGCGAGAAAATCGTTAAAGAGAGCTACGCGCAGATGCGGAAGTTCAACACCTGGAACATTTCGATCGTGCAGCAGTACAGCCGTTTCAAGGAAAGCCGCATCCGTTCTGCGGTTTTCGGGAACAGCCGTCAGTTCTTCATCATGAAGCAGAATGACCGCACCGATCTCGATGACATCGGCCAGGACATAGCGCTCCCCGAGGTCACGAAGCAAACAATTATGTCCTATCCGCTGCCAGACCAGCAGCAGCGGGAGAAGTTTGCGGCCTTCACTTACTACCATGTGGACGCGCAGCGACCCATCTGCGGGACAGTTCAGAACGTCTCATCGGCCGAGATGTTGTATTGCAGCAGTACCAGCGGTGAGCACTTCGAAAAGCGTGCCCGCGAATTGAAGGAGTATGGCGACATCGTGGAGGGAATCGTCGCTCAAGCTCAACCGACTTCCCTCAAACCCGCCGTTTCTCAATGAAACTAAAACTTTGCCTCGCTGCGCCACTTGTTTGCGCCCTTTTGACAAGCTGCGCTGGCACCACACGGATTGCGACAGACACCATCGGCGCCGGTGCCGGAGCTTTCGCGGGAAACGCGCTCGGAAAGGGCAGTCCACTCATCACCGCGGCCGGCGCCGCGGGCGGAGTCCTACTTGGTGAGACGCTTAATTATGCGAGCGACACGCACGCCCGCAAAGCGCTGGTGGAAGGCTACAACAAGGGCCGTAGCGACGCGGTGAAACAACAGTATTGGCTCATGGTGGATCAGCAAAAAGATGCTCCCAATCAGGAACCCTCGATCAGCCTCTATGACGTACCGTTGCCGGAACAACAGGTAGATGGCGTGATCTTAACCCCACGCACAGCAACTCTAAGAATTGAGGAATGATGTCTGACTATTTGGATCAACTTGAGGAAGACCGTCGCGACGAGCAAGAGCGGCGGCTCCGTGAAAGCGAAGAGCGACGTCTCGAGGAGATTCGTCGCCAGGATGAACTGCGCCGGAGGGAAGACCTTCGCCGTGAAGAAGATCGCCGCCGGCGGCAATACCTAGACATATGAAAACCGTAACTCTCATCGCAACGGTGATCGCGCTCACCACGCTACGAATCAGCGCTCAGATACCAGTGACTGACGTTGCTAACACCGTTCAGGACGCGGCGAATCAAGTGGTCAATCTCGCTGAATACGTGCAGATGGTGAACAATCAGGTCCAGCAGATCACCAGGCTGGAGCAACAACTTCAGCAGGTCACTGCTTATGTCACCGCCTTCGGCGATCCCGCCAGTCTGTTGAAAATTACAGGCGCGGACGAATTGATCACAGGATTGGGCCGTCCAGGAGTTGGCCAGACGATTGGTTCACTCCAGCAACTCGCGAACGGGACAACCGCGCTCTTGGACAACAGCAACGGTCTATATGAGAAGGTTGGTGAGACTTTCACGCTACCAACTAATGTGCAGATTCCGCGAGCAGCGGACAGTTACCGCAAGTTCGATGCGATCGGCCGTGTCACGTCGAATTACGCGACCGTCTATGACGATATCACCACCAAACGGCAGGCATTAAAGGGCGAACTCGCCGACTCGACCCGCCAGCTTCAGGCGTCAACGACTGACGCCGAGACTCAGAAACTTGGAGGTGTGGTGACCGGTCAGGCCGCGCAAATTCAGTCGCTCGACAGCGAAGTCATCGCCGCAGCCGCGCAGGTCAATGTCCAGGACGTGGCCAATCGTAATGACGAGGAAAAGCAGAAGCAGGCACGCGCCGAAGAACAGCAGGCAGAATTTTCTGAAGCCGCAGCAAATTATACAAAGAGTTTCCATCTTAGCGCCGAGCCCGCGCACTTCGGAGGTGGACAATGAAAGGGAGAAAGCTTCTCTGGCTGCTGATCTTCGTCCTGATTGTGATGGTCGCGGCGACCATCATCGCAATTCGCCTTCAAAAGCAACGGGCCGATGAACGCCAGCGCGAAATCGAAAAGATTCCTCAAGCGGTCGGCAGGACACTGATTCCTGACACTTCACCGGCGCGGTTTTCACGATAATGAGTGACTTCGACACACTCTTTCCCAATTTCCTGTCGCAAGCACAGCAACTCCGCACGGTGCTAATGCCGATTGCGTTCGTCCTGATGGTTATCGGCGTGGTTTCGTCCACAGTCACCGGCCAACGCAGTCCGGGCGCATATCTTCGGACAGTCGCTCGCACGTTCGCCATCGGAGCGGTCCTCGTCTTCATCGTTTCATGGGGCGATCAAATCGCGCAGATTACCGACGACACGGTTCGTAATACGCTGAATGCCGACCCCTCCGCCGTCTATGCCAAATACAACGAAGCGCTGCAGATTCAAAAGAGCGGCGACGGCGAGAGCTCGTGGTGGGACAAGATTTGGAACGCGGACGCGGCCATCTTCGAAGCACTCGTCTCATTCGCGCTCTGGTTGCTTGGACTCCTCGCGAGTCTGATTCTCTTCTACGCCTACCTCGTTCAAAAGTTCATCCTGTATGTGGGCTACGCTCTTTCACCGATCTTCATCGGCTTCCTCGCCGTGCAAAGCCTGCGCAGTGTGGGAATCAATTATCTGCAGGGACTAGCTGGAGTCATGCTTTGGCCGCTCGGCTGGGGAGTCGCCGCTTTGCTCACGAACGGACTCATCGACTTCATGTCGAACCAAAGCTTTCTCACCGTCGTGGGCGGGCCAGCCGGAAGTGACCTCTACAGCTTGCAGAATCTTATCGGGGTTGGCGCGCTGGCTCTCTGGCTGATTTTCAGCACGATCGCCGGACCTGTCATCCTGCAAAAGGCGATCGCCGCTGGGTCGCAAGTGGGATCGGCGCTAGCCAGTGGCGCGGCGACCGCAGCCGGAGCCGCAGTCACCGCGGCAGCAGGGTCTGCGAACGCCGCCGCGCTCGCCGGCGGAGGCGCAGTTCCGAGCCTGGCACTCGGCGGAGTCGCCGGCGCCACTGCGCTCGGAGGATCGTCGCTGAGTGGTTCGCAGTATTCCCCGATGGCTTCACTCATCGGCGAACTGGGACGCTCCGCTCAATCGTCGGGAGGCGGTTCCCGGAACCGCTCAAATTCCGATTCCTCCGCTACCGACGCGCCAGTGCCAGTGCGTTTCGACAAACAAGATCCTGCTAACGATAACCAGGTGCAGGAGATGATCGACAACTCCAAGAAGTCCGGGGAGGGCCAATCATGACCCTCGACCAAAGTGTGGAACTGCGTGAGACGCCGGTGAGAACGACGGTCGCCCGGAAGCCATCCCGGCAGATGAATCCGGTGCGGGTTTTTGTGGACAAAGACCGGCTCGCCTTCTTTTGGTTTGTCGTCGCACTCCTAGCTGTCGGATGCGCCATCTTTACTCCCTTCTTCCTGATCCAGAAGTTCAAGGAGCGGGAGCGAATCGTTGTCATCGATCCAGCTCACACCTATTACGTTTCTCCACTGCTCAGTTTTGAGGAAGCGAAAGAGTTGCACGCCCAGCAGACGACCGTCGCAACCACCGCCTTTCTCGAACGTAATCCGAACGGTTTTGATAGCCCCGAACTACTCAAACGGCTCTTCCTGAAATTCGCGTATGACAAGGCGCTGTCGCAGCAAGCTTCTGAAGCGGCGGAATTCAAAGCAAAACAGCTCCACCAAAAGGCTGAGGTAGCGGAGATTAATATCCTTCAAACCCGTGAGAGCTTCGTCCTAACCCAGGTAAAAGGACAGCTCATCCGCACAGGCATTTTTCAAGAGAAGGCTTTCTCAGAGGCGATTCCGTTCAAGCTCGCCTTCAAGATGCGCCGCAACCCCGACATGACACAGAATGGGCGTTTCCCAACCGCAGTGAGTGACTTCAAGTATGAGCCGGTTCGCTAACACTCTCATCTCTCTCATTATTGCCTCGACGGTCGCATCCGCGCACGGCGCGAAGGACAAAACCGTCCAGGAAATCGAACTCGATGAGCACGCTGTCTTTACGGTCCCGGTTTCCGCAGGACGGATTACGACCATTAGCTTTCCAGGACCGATCTCGGCGATCGACTCGGCGCTTGTCACCAACGACGCAAAGCACGCCGGCCTGTTTCAAATCTCTCACACTCCGGGAGCTTACTTTTTCTCATGCAAGAGCCTAGTGAAAGATGCTCGGACCAATGTAAACGTCCGCTGGAACAACAAGACCTACGTGATAGAACTGGAGGACAGCCCGCATCCGGTCCTCTCGTTGATTTTCCGGTTCCGGCGCGACAACGGACGGCAGCTAACCACGGTCGGGCCGGCCGTTCTTCTCGGCCTGCTCGATAAAGCCAAGGCGTATCCCCTATTGAAAGAAAGTCATCCCGAAGCATTCCAGCAGGTCGATTACTTCAGTTACGGAGACAAGCCGCGTGTCATGGATTTCGATGACTTCGAGGTTGGCATCGAGCAAGTGTTCCGGTTCGATGTCCAAGATACACTGGTTTTTCAAATCGTTCTCCGCAACAAGACCGATTCCGAGATTCGCTATCAACCCGCGAGCCTTGCCATCCGTGTCGGCGAGCATGTCTTTCATAGCTCGATAAGCGATGCGAGCGGCGTGATGCCGCCGAAGAGCGACAGCCGTGCCTTCTTTGCCGTGACCGGCACGCCGAGCGGAGGACGAAACGATCTCTCGATTAAGAACGACTTCACGGTCATCATAAGTCGTGCGGACGCCCCGACCGATGGAAGCAACGAGCCTCCACTGCCAGAGAAGGAGGATGGATTTAAGAAATGAGTCCTCGCGGTTTCATCAATTTCTTTCGTAAGCCGGTGGGCACGTTCCTACTCTTTCTGCTGCTGCTCGGCGTGGCCTACGTCATCGTTATCGGGTTCAAGTCACCTGTCCGGAAACCGGCTGATGGCCCGGGAAAGGTACCAGCGTCAAAAACCGGGAAGCCGCAGGTTGTTGAAACGATTCAGCGCAAGATGGCCGAGTTCCGACCGCCGGAGACGGTCGAAAGTCCCACGCCCGCACCGGTGCCAGTCAAAAAGCAGGAGCAGAAAGCGCTCGAACTCCCTCCGCTTAGCCTCTACGCGGAAGCGTCCACTTCCCAGCGGGACGAGCCCTTGAGCGATACCTATGCGCCCTACGGCCGGCTGGTGCGCTGCGAGCTGATCGTCACCGTTGACTCCTCGTCGATTAACACGCCGATCATCGGCCTTGTGACTGACGACGTGTGGCACGCCGGACGCCTGGTCATACCTGCAGGTGCCGAGGTTCACGGCAGTGCGCGCGTGGATCGTGTGCGGGAGCGAATCGCCAGCAGTGGAAGTTGGACGCTCGTCTGGCAGTCCGGCGAAGAGCTGACTCTCAGCGGCATTGCACTTGATCGCGAGAAGGCGGGGGAAGAGGAGGGCTGGGCAATCACGGATGGCAGCGCCGGGCTACGCGGCCAGCTCGTGAAGAGCGACGACCTGGCCGAGATTAAGCTATTCGCCGCCACTTTCCTGAGCGGCGCGGCGGACGCTCTCACCACCAAGCAACCGACTCTGTTTGGGAATCAGATCGCGCCGACTTTGCAGAACGCGCCGTTCGCGGGCGCACAGCAAGTCCTCGCCGCTTACGCGCAGCAAATCCAGAATACGATCCAGCGCGACGGCTTCTACGTACGCGTTCCCGCAGGCAAGCAATTCTACCTCTACGTCACGCAGACAATCGACAAAGAGAAGGCGGTCACCGGCAGCAGCCGCTTTGCCTCAAAGGACGCCAAGGAGAATGAAGATCGCGAGACTGTGAGTACGGATGCCGACCTGCGCCGCCATCTGATCCAACGCGCGATTGCCGCTCCCGCAGCACAGCCACTCCCACCATTGAGCCCCATTTCACAGACGACCGAAAAATGAACCGTTCACTGCTCCTGTTCTGCATCCCTGCATTGCTCGCTTCATGCGCGAGCCATCACTCCACTCGGGTCCGCATGACGCCGACCTTCGTTCCGGGCAATTCACTTCCGTCGGCTGGTCTGGAGAGCGTCCGGTACGCCGAGAACATCAAGGCATATCCAATGAGCCGATACATTGACCCGAGCAACCGCCTCGTCATGCACGAGGGCCACACGATCTATCGGGTGGAGACGACTCCGCACTGGAATCTGCATCCGAACGCGCCTGTTGCTGTTCCGCTTGGTCCAGTCCGCGCACGCTCGTCGTCGAGATCGGCAAGCCCCGTCAACGAGGAGCTGGTCATGGAAATCAACCGCCAGAAAGCCGCTACGAGGACCTTGATCCAAGGCACGACCGATGTCTCCACGAAACTTGACGAGCTATCGCAGAGTATCGAGAAGACCCGGCAACTCGCCAGGGAGACTGAGCAACTCAAGCAGCAGGTCGATACGACGAGCCAGCGGATGCAGGCTCTCGAGCAGGAACTGCGGCAGCACGTCCCATCGCCTGCTCCTTCAATAGCTATCAAACCAGACACCGGGGATTCAAACTGGTGAACCTTCCCCGCCATCCACGATTGTAACCACGCAACCATAACCAATGAGATAGACCTATGACGACCCACACCAAAACAACCAACATCAACATCCGGCCCGACAAGTATGAGATATACGTCGAAGCCGACAAACGGATTGCCGAGAAACTCGGCCGTTCTCCCGGACCCGAGGCGCTGATGGCGCTACTCCTTGAGAACGAAGAAGACTCCGACGATCTCGCAGAAATCTACTGCCACACCATTCTCCGCCACGCGGCGGCGTAACCCCCAGGCATCAACCGCAACCCGCTAAACCATGGACCACACTATGATTAAGAAAAACCGACCAGCTAACGGCGACAGTTCCGGCGCAACGACCGAGCAGGGCGACCAACCGCAATTCCGCGACAACCCTCAAGTCAACGCCAAGATCGACGCCTACATCGAAGCAAATCCGAAGCACTGGCAATACATCCAAACCATGCCACCCGAGCGCATGGCTCGTGCCCTCGTCTTGAACGAAGTGAACAAGGAGGAGCGCCAGCAAAGGATGCGCGAGGGAATCATGAAGAAACTCGACCAGGACCCCGAAATGAAAGCCGCCTACGAGACACTCGTGAAGAACCTCCCTGAAGGCCAACGCGAGGAGATGATGACAAAGCTCGCGGCCCGAACCATGCGTTCAGTCACGCCCCGCGAACCGCGCCAGGCGCACCAAGGCGGGGTAAAGGTCTAGCGAGGGATCGACGCGGGCAGGCGCCTGTAAGCAATCAACTTCCAGGCATCACCCGGCCGAAGGCTCCGGCCAGGTGTCTGATTGATAGCGCCAGACAGCAGCGGTGCCCAATTCGATGAACGCGTTTCTCCGATGCGGGAGTGACTATGTGCTCTCGGCGATTGAAAGCGCCACTTTGCAATCGGCCCGAAAAGCCGGCGTGAAACCGCGAGCGAACAGCGGCGGATCAGGTGGCCAGCGTGGTGGCGGACGTGGGGCGACCGGCAGCACGAGCGGTACGCGTGGGAATAATGCTTAGCGAGCCAGCTCGGCCTTTCTATGCCAAATTGACGGCGGTAGGACCCGGCATGCGGAGAGTGTGCGAGGGGATCGCGTCGCCAAAAAGACACTCCATGTCACGTAGAACGTGTGTTTCGTTGCGTCAACGGAAGGGCTTATGCGATGCGGAAAGTTCAATTGCTGGAACACCTCCATCGTCGAGCAACAGGTCCGTTCAAAGAAAGTCGCCTCCGCTCTGCCGTCTTCGGCATCAGTCGCCAACCCTCCCTCATGCGCCAGAACGACGCGCCGATCGTCAGCGGCAGCAGCGGTGCGCAATTTGACGATCGCGCGCGAGAGGTTCGCGGTAGCGAGGATGTGGTTGCCTCAATTGTTTCGTATTCGACGGGGCGAGAGCCCGCTTAGTTAGGGACTAAAATTTGGGCCAGTCGGACGGTGCGGTTGACGAGCGTCTCTTCCAAAAGGTCCTGAACGTTGGGCCGAGTTCGCGGTTCTCTCTGTTTTAGCGCGGTTACTTGAGCTAACTTGCAAATCGGACGCCTGCTTTTCGCACTTCGCGATACGGCAGCAACCAAACCAGTGATTCATCGTGGAGATCGACAACCTGGATGCGGTTGCCCCACGGATCGCGAAAGTCGCATCGGAATCCTTCCATCAATTCGATGCCGTATTTTTCAGTGAGCTTGTGGCGTAATTCCGCGATTTGCGCGTCGTCGCGGACCATCAGGCCGAAGTGGCAATTGCTGGTCAGGCGGGGCATGTCTTTGCGCTCGAACAGAGCGAGGAACTGATGTTCGCCGATCTTGAAAAAAGCGTCGCCTTCGCCTTCGTCGAGCTTTTCCAAGCCGAAGACATCCTCATAAAAGGCGACCGCTTTCTCGATGTCGCCGACTTCGATCGCGACGTGATTGCAGCCATAGATGTTCACGCCCATGGACTCAGCTTCGCATTGGAAGAGGCTCCACCATCACGGAATTCTCTGGAAAGCGGATTCCTTACTTCGGCCGAACGCGCGCGACGACTTTGATTTCGAATTGGAAGCCGGCGAGCCAGTTCACGCCGACTGCGGTTGCGTTCGGGTACGGCTCACGGGAGAAAGCTTTCCTCATCGTTTGGATCACCAGCCCCATGCTGGCTTCGGGATCGACGAGAAACATCGTGACGTCGATCACCTCTTCAAAGGTGCATCCAGCCGCTTCGAGAACTCCCTGCAGGTTGTCGAAGGCGAGCTGAACCTGAGCCTTGAGGTCGGGCTCAGGCGTGCCGTCGGGGCGGGCGCCGACCATGCCAGAAACGAAAAGGAGGTCACCGGACAAAATAGCCGGAGAGTAACCGTGCTCTCTGTAGAGCGCGTGTGGGTGCTTGGGAAAGATTGCTTCGCGGCTGTTCATAGCTGGTATTTTCGTTAGGCTCTGGACCGTACTCGCGGGCTTGAAGTCAGGTGACGGCGGAAGCCGCCGTCGGTGGCCGCAATGATGCAGCTTTCAGCCGTTTTGTCTGGCAGCTGCCATTGCGTCGTTGAATTGGGTAAAGAACTGTTCGTATTTCTGTCTGCCACCTTCGGAGGCAAGCCGTTGCGGATGGGCGCGCTGAACCGCGATCTCGGTGGCATTCGGTTGCGTCCTGAATATCTCCATTACTTCTGTGATGAACTCTTGCAGCGGCATGGCATTCGGATCGTTCGCTTGTCGCTCTCCCATGAGTGACGTCGCGACGTAGGGCGGGATCAGCTCTTGCACTTCGATCTTCGTGTCCTTGAGCTGGTAGCGCAGCGACTCCGTGTAGGAATGAATCGCGGCCTTGGTCGCACAGTAGGTCGCCGTCATGGCCAGCGGGACAAAGGCCAGTCCGCTGCTCACGTTGACGATCGTCGCCTCGGGCTGCTTTTGCAGATGGAGCAGGAGAGCGCCGATCAGGCGAATCGGTCCGAGAAGGTTCGTCGAGATTGTCGCTTCCGCATCGTCGAGATGCTCATCCGCACCCGCGAGTAAATTCTCGTTTCGCATGATCCCGGCGTTGTTAATGAGCACATTGAGTTTAGGGAACTCTTCGGTGACTCGCGCAGCGAATGACTGGATGTCGTCCGGATCGGAGATGTCGAAGGGGATGCTTTTCATGCCCGGATTGGCAGTTGTCACTTCGTCGAGCGACTTCCGTGTGCGCCCGGCGATGATCACGTCGTTACCGAGAGAATGAAAGCTCTCTGCCAGCGCCCGTCCGATGCCGGAGCCGCCGCCGGTGATGAGAATAGTATTTTTGTTGGTTTTCATGAATTTGGGATTGTTGTGTTTGTGATCCGCTTCGGGGG
This sequence comes from Chthoniobacterales bacterium, assembly GCA_965218705.1. Lineage (GTDB taxonomy): Bacteria > Verrucomicrobiota > Verrucomicrobiia > Chthoniobacterales > UBA10450 > Palsa-1392. Next base: position 3,318,230 of record OZ244652.1, on the reverse strand, counting down.
GAAAGTCTTATACCTAGTTAATGACAAGATTTCTTCTGGTCATCATCGCCTTGACAGAAGTCCAATGGAGATCGGGGTAACGGTCGTTGTCGAGGGGGTGGAGTTTGCCGCGTCCGCTGAACATGTCGCGCAGGTATTGCATGCCCTGCCACGGCGGGAAGGCCGCGCGAGGTTGCGGCGCGACAAGCTTCGCGATGCGGATGAGGAGACCGAGCGAGCCGATCCCACCCACGCGCAAGGAGCGGAAACGCTGGCCTGAGACTTCGCTCATGACTGTGGCGAGACCGCGGGCGGAGATGCTTTCGCCGGCGACCCGCAGGATGCGCGGCGTGGTCGCGTCGAGCGCGGCGGCGGCGGTGTAGGCGGCCACGTCATCCTTGGTCGTGAAGTCGAGCAACTGATCGGCGTCCCGCCAATAAAGGACGCGGCGGATGCGGCGCTGGATAATGGGCATCTCGGCGCCGAGCATGTCCATGAATGCGCCATTGAGGATTGAGGTGACGCGGATCGGCGCGCGATCGGCGATGAACATGAATTCACGACGCAGGTCGAAATTGCGATTCTCGCCCGGCTGGGTCCTGGTGAAGTCGGCGGAGTAATCGGACGAGATGAAGCGCGGAACGCCCGCTTTCACCGCCGCGTCGAGCAGGATGCTTTGCCGGTCCACGATCACGTCGTGCAGGCCGTTGAGGGCTGAGACGATGCAGGTCGCTCCCTCGCAAGCCGCGGCGACCGAACCGGTGTCAGCCATGTTTGCCGTTTCGAGCGTAGCGCCGAGTGCGGTCAGCCGATCCCGGTCGGCGGCGGAAGCATCCTCGCGCACCAAGGCACGCACGCCCGCGCCGCGCGCGACGAGCGCCCTCGCGATGCGGTTGCCGAGGTCGCCGGCAGCGCCAGCGAGAACGATCATGGGTTGAAGCATGGGCTTATTTTCAAATCGGGCGAGTCGCGCTTTCGGAGTTCAATGTTCTTCGGGGCGCAGCGGGTCGGGACCGGGCAGGACGTCGATGCCGTAGCGCCGGAAGAGTTCGGGGTTCATCGCGGGATACGGGGTGGTGCCTTTGGGCGGCAGCACGCGTTCGGGTGCGGGCGTGGCTTGCTCGATGATCAATGCTTCCAGGCTCGCGGGTGTGTAGCCGTTGAGGAAACGAACGGTCTCGCTATCGACGCGAAAGGCGTGGCGGGTGTTGCGCGGGACCATCAGGTAGTCGCCTTTCCGCGCCTGCCGAATTTCTTCGCCGACGAGGAAGGTGAGTTCGCCTTCGAGGATGTAGAAGGTTTCGTCGGACCAAGTGTGCTTGTGCGGTCCGGGGCCGGAACCGCGCGGCAGCAGTTGCTCCATCATGGAGTGCCGTCCGCCGGTATCGCGGGCGTCAGCGAGGATGATCCAAAGGGCATCGACCAGCCAGTAGGCGGGCGCGGTGTCGGTGTTGCGGATGAAGAGCTCCGTGCCGGGGAGCGACGTCGGGGCAGGTGAGTTTTCGGTGTTCATATCGGGAATCAAGCGGCGGCCTTGGGCAACGTGCGGGCGGCGAATTGGGCGAAGCTCTCGAACTGAATGTCGGCATAGCGATCGTTCTGCAGGTCGCTCAGCGCGGTCTGGCCGTTGAGCATATAGAGCTGGTAGGCGAGCATCACAGCTTTGAATGGGTTGGCTTTGTCTTGTTCCGCCTTGGCCTTCGTTGCACGCAGGTCGGCTTCCGAGCCGAGCGAGCGGCGTTCAAAGGTGCGTCCGGTCCGCGCTTCGATGACCTTCGCCGCATCGAGGATCGAAACCTTGTCGCCCGCAAAGGCGAACTTGCCGCTCGGCACGCTCCGGTCGAGCGCGATGCGCGCCACCATCTTGGCGGTGTCCTCCACGCTCGTGAACTCGTTCGGCTGCGTACCATCGCCCCAGAACGTCACCACTTCAGACTCGAAGTCGAAGGTGCCCATGCCAGGTCCGAACATCTCCATGATGGCGCCTTGCAGGACGTGGATATGCTCGAGGCCGAGCGCGGCGATGGCCTCATCGGCCTTGCGCCTCAGGTCAAACGTCGCGTGCTCGCCCGGCGTCGCTTTGAACAGATCGAGCGCGTAGTCGGACGGCAGGATGCGGCGCACGCCGTTGTTTTTCCCGGCTTCGGCGAGCGCAATCTGGCCGTCGATGATCACGTCCGGCCCACCTTGCACGGCGGAAACGATCACGTCCACGCCGTGGGTGGCGCGGTCGAGCGAGGCACGGTCGGCGAGATCGCCGGTGACGATTTCCGCGCCGCCATCGAGCAGCGGCTGGAGCGTGTCCTTCTTAGTGGCCGCGGCATCGGCGCGGATGAGCAGGCGCAGTTGCGCCTCGGGCTGGGTGAGAACGTGGCTCGCGATTCGGCTGCCAAGCATGCCGGTCGCGCCAACGAGGAGTATTTTTTGTGTCATAGGTTTTGTTGGTTAAGAGAACACGACAAACCTATCGCGCCGGGGAGAGGCGGGTAGTCCGCGGAACTGGACACAGCGTTCCAATCGTGGAACGAAAAGGGATGCTCGACCTGACCGACCTGCGTGCCTTCAACCGCATCGCCGAGCTTGGCAGCATCTCCGCCGCGGCGCGCGCGCTCGGCAGCCCGAAGTCCTCAGTTAGTCGCGCCCTCCTCCGGCTGGAAGAAACGCTCGGCACCGTTCTCGTCGAACGTTCCACCCGCCATCTGCGGCTGACCGATGCGGGTCGACTGCTCCAACGCCACGCTCCCCAGATTCTCGACGATGTGGAGGAAGCCGCGAGCGCCGTCGGCGACCTCTTGGGAAAAGCCAGCGGCGTCCTCCGGGTAAATGTGCCCTTTAGTTTCGCCGTCGGCCCACTGGCGGGGATGCTCCCCCGCTTCACCAAAGATCATCCTGAAGTGCGCCTCGTGCTCAACCTCGACAACCGCCCCATCGATCTCACCACCGACGAACTCGACGTCGCCATCCGCATCGGCCCGCAGCCCGACTCCGAACTCATCCGCAAACGTATCACGACCTTTGCTCTCTGGCTCTGCGCCAGCCCCGAATATCTCGCCGCGCACGGCTCGCCCAAGACCGTCGCCGATCTGCCCGCGCACCGGCTCCTCACGATTGTCGATCGGCGCACGACCTGGCACTTCCGCACTTCATCCGGCAAATCGCACGCGATCGAGATCGCTCCTGGCCTCGTTATCCCCGAACCGACCGTCATCAAAACCATGCTTCTCGCCGGAGCGGGTCTCGGGCTGCTCCCGGATTTCTACGCGCGTGATGCCATCGCTGCCGGCACGCTCGTTCACGTCCTCCCCGCTCACCACGCCACCCCCGTGGAAGCGCACGCCCTTTATCCCAGCCACCGCAGCCGTTCGGTGAAAGTGCGCGCCTTCATCGAAGGCCTGATCGCCCACCTCGCGCCGCCGACATAAGCAAACCGTAATACCCCATTTTCACGATATGTAAGAGTGTCGGATCTATGGATGAACCAATCACGAAAGTTTCTGAGGAACCTCAGATCAAAGTCAGAACCGATGTCGCCCAACAGCACAGAATCTTGCCCTCCTTTTTGAGCGTCGCGTTAAGGCTTCGGTTTATTCCGACTCAAAAAAGCTAATCAATCGGTCGGATACCCACGCGGGATTTTCCTCGGCGAAGGCGTGACCGGAGTTAGGAATCAGTTCCGCCGTCACATTCCCAGCGACTTGTCTGACTCCGTGCAGAGTTTGCTCCTGCGGGATGCCCTTCTCGCCATTAAGCGACAGAACAGGCATTGTTAATTTACTCTGAAAGTTGGCGCGGTTGGTTTTCCCGTCTTCGAGTAGCGTTTTGTAATGCTGAAAGCCGCCGCGCATTCCGCCAGGCGCGGCGTAGCTCCGCAGGTATTCGGCGACAGCGGCTTTTTCAGCTCCCTGAACGGGCGACATCATCTGCCACATCGGATTCAAATAATCGGCTTCTTTTCCTTTGGTCAGCATCTCGGCGATGTCCACCTGCATATGAAAGCCGAAATGCCAGTATCCGCCTGTCGCCGGATTCATCAGTTCTTCGAGTCCGAAACCGGGAATCAGCGATTCGCAAAGGGCGAGCCGGCGCACTTCGTCCGGGTGAGCGGCGGCATAAGCGTAGGCGACCATCATCCCAATGTCCTTGCCGACCAGATTTATTTTCGGGAATCCGAGCTGACGGACGATTTGCCGGATGTCTTCGGCGACGTTCGCTTTCGTGTAACCTTCTTCGGGCTTTTCGGAATCCCCCGTCCCGCGCAAATCCGGCGCGATGACCGTATATTTTCCGGCTAATTGCGGCATTATCTTGCGCCATTCAAACCAGGTGAACGGAAACCCGTGCAGCAGCACAACCGCCGGACCGCTCCCGCCGGAAACGTAATGGATTTTCGCGCCGCCCGTTTTGGCATAACGATGAAAAAATCCGTCTAGATTCTCGACCGGAGTATCGGCCGAGTTTGAAAATGTGTTCGGCACGGTTTCGTTGGATGCGTCGTTTAAGTTCTTAATTGGTGTCATTTGCTAATAGCTCCCGCACGCTCGCCCAATTCACACCGGATAACGGCACCGTCACGAAGTCGTCTTTACCGATCGTCCGGATACCCTTTGGCAGCAGTTGCTCCATGAGCGAGAAACGCCAGCCGGTTTCATCGCCTGTCGCCAGGATGGTCCAGAGAATGCCGACCAGCCAACAGGCGCGACCTGTCTTGATGTTGTGAATAAAGAACTCGGAGCCGGGGGTCGGCGATGAAGAGTTTGAGGAGTCACTCTTGGATTCGTTAGGTATACTTTCCGTATTGAGTTAAGAGTTTGCTTTCTTGGGCAGCGCCCGCGCGGCGAACTGGGCGAAATTTTCCAACTTTACCTCGGGGTATAAGTCGTTCTGCAAGTCGCTCAGCGCAGTCTGCCCCGTCAGCATATAAAGTTGATACGCCAGCATCACGGCAGTCTTCGGGTCATGCTTGGCTTTCGTCATCGCCTCACGCAGGTCCTTTTCCGAACCCTGCGAGCGGCGCTCGAAACTGCGGCCGGTCTGTTTTTCGATGATCTTTGCCGCGTCGAGGATCGAAACCTTGTCCCCCGCAAAAGCGAACTTCCCGCTCTCAATCGAGCGGTCGAGGGCGATCCGAGCGATCATGCGCGCGGTGTCTTCTACGCTGGTGACCTCGATCCGCTGGGTGCCGTCGCCCCAAAAGCTGACGGTTCCCTTCTCGTAATCAAAGGTGCCCATCCCGGGGCCGAACATCTCCATGAACGCCCCTTGCAGCACATGAACATGCTCGATCTGCATCTCCGCGATCTTGTCGTCGGCTTTCCGGCGCAGGTCGAACATCATGTGTTCACCGGGCGTCGCCTTGAAAAGGTCGAGCGCGTAATCGGACGGCTGGATGCGGCGCACGCCATTGCGCTGGCCCGCCTCGGCAAGGGCGACCTGGCCCTCGATCATCACATCGGGTCCACCTTGGACGGCGGAGACGATCACGTCCACGCCTTCGGTGGCGCGATCGAGAGACGCGCGGTCGGAAAGATCGCCCTCCACGACTTTCGCGCCGCGGTCGCGCAGCGAAGCGAGCGCGGATTCTTTCTCGTCGTCCTCCGAGGCGCGGACTAACAGGCGGATATGTGCGTGGGGCTGTTCGAGAAGGTGGCGCGCGACGCGCCCGCCGAGCATGCCGGTGGCGCCAACCAGGAGAATCGTTTGGGTCGCTGCCTCAGTGTTCTTTTGCTCAGGATTCGTGGTTTGAGTCATGTTGACAGTTACGTCGGTTTCTCCCGGCGTGTCGGGTCCCAAATCAGGGACACACCGTTCCCATTCGGGAACACTCCTCTTATGATGGCGTTCCCCGACTTGCGGGTGTTCGTGCAGACCGCGCAGAAAACGAGTCCGTCTCAGCCGCCCGATCGTTAGGCTCGCTTCACCAAAACGGGACGCCGTAGGGAGAAGCTCGCTCCCGCGCTAGAGCAGCCGTATCGCGCTGTGGTGCTACAAATGTCGCGTGATGAAAATCGGGACTCTTCTTCTTTCGGTTCTCGCGAGCACAATCCTTGCGAGCTGCGCGGGCGTTAGCCCGACGCGCATCATCGGTGACACCGTTGGCGCGGCCGGCGGTGCGTTATCGGCAACAAATCTTAGCGACGGGAATCCGTTGATCACCACTGCGGCGGCAGCTGGCGGCGTACTCCTGAGCGAGTCACTCCAAGTTATAAAAAGGCACGAAGCGAAGCAGCGAAACAACAGTTTCATGAACTCATCGCCCTCTTGGCAGGGTGCCTATGGAATCCTGCGGGCCGCAGTGCTGACTCGCGGAATGCTCCGAATCAGGAACATCCGCAGCAAATTCACGATTCGATCATCGACGGATGAAACAAAGCATCAATGGCCGAATTTGGGACGGCGCCAGCGAAGCGCTCGATGCGCTGGAAAAGAGTCTGACCGAACAGCGGAACCGACGCGAATCAATCGCGCGCGAAGAGTTACAAGGCGCTCTCGATGTCATCACGGATTACCTCCAATCGGAATGGAGCACTGGCGGTGGACCACGACTGCGCCAGTTCGTCTGGTCGCTCTGGAATGGGCATCACCTGATCAACCTTTGCGATCTCACTTCCGGTCTCGACACGAGGCTTTCCGATGCCGTCATCGTCACATTTCGGGCGGCAATGCTTGGAGCGTTAAAGGAAGACGCGATGCGCAGCCTCCTCAAGAATTCTGGCGAATTCGCTCGCTGGGAAGCTGTCTCCGAGCGGACGCCAGAGCAAGAGGATGTCCTTTATCCGCCGCTGGCAATCAGCACCGATTCTCTGCGCCGTCTTATCCATTCTGCCGAGCAGAATGACCTGCGGATCGAGCAGGAGCGTCGAGCCGAGGCGGCAGCCGAAACCCGCAACGGCGGAATTGGCGTTTAGGCGAATGCTCTCTCCATCGATCGGGATCGTCTGCCGCTGTCCTCGCAAAGCCTCCGGGATCGGCAGACCATCCCGACCGTTCAGAAATGGATGCGAGACTGCGGGTTCAGGCTCCGCTCCGCCGTCGCTCCCGGCTGCCGCCCAATTCCCCCTCGGCAGCCAGACGCTCCGACCTCCACTCCGCCTGAATCCCGCAGACTCGCGACGAGAGTGAACTGGAGACCATCCATCCGGATAGCGAGGCGCAGCCCGCCAGCTATTGAGTGTCGCGCTAAGAAAAATGTGCGATTCTCCGCGTGAAAGCGAAGTGCGACCTCTTTGGAAGGGCGTTTAAGGTGGGCGATGCTGGATTTTTCGAGATAAAGTCGCCGCCCCCTAGCCAGCGGGTCGGAGAAGTTCGAGTCCATCGTTGTTTCGCGCCGGCCACAGCCTGGTGTCATAAGCGAGGCCAGAAAAACAAGCAGCATTGCCGAAGTTCCGGCACGGCGATTTGCGCAACCAAACTTAAGCCAGTCAGCATTCACATTTTCGCACCTAGACAGTGCCGCAAATCATCCACCATCCGCTGACGACTGTTTAGCTGTTCGTAGTTGTAAAGAGCGATCCATCTTCCTGTGGGATCGATGAGATAAGTGTAGGTGGAATGGTTTACGGTGTAGGAATTGGCGGCGATGGAGCTCTGCTGTGGCACTATTTCGTAGGAGACTCCGTAACTCTTGGCAACTTGCGCGATTTGTTCGGCCGAGCCGGTAAGCCCAATGAAATGCTCGTCAAAAAAGGGAACATAATCTTTTAAGATCCTGGCAGTATCTCGCCCCGGATCGATGCTGATGAAGAGCACCTGAAGCCGCGCCTGTTCGGGGGGTGTGAGATCGCGATAGATCGCCGCTAGATTGCCCACAGTCGTCGGGCAAATGTTTGGGCAGTGGGTAAACCCAAAGGTCATCAAAACAAATTGTCCACGCAGGCTTCCAAGCGAGAACGACCTGCCGTCCTGGTCCATCAATGTGAAATCCTGCGGCGTTTGCGCGGTGAACGCGGAGCCGAAAGTTTCGTATTTCCCGGAGGGCCGGTCGCGTCCGAGCCAAAAGGCTGCGAACGCGACCGCCGCGGTCAGGAGGGGGAGTGCGAAGAGTAACCAGCGTCTCACGGCTTGCTCGATGCGACGGGTAATTCTATCTGTATCTCCTTATCGCCTGGTTGAAAGCGCAGCGTTAGTTTCACCTTTGCGCCAGGTTTCGGGTGTTCTTTAAGTCCCATTAACATAAGGTGATCACCATCCGGCGCGAGGGTAAGACGGCCGTGAGCGGGGATCATCAGCCCATCGGTCTGCTGCATTCCCATCATCTCATGTCCCTCTTTGCCCTTTCGTGTAGTCACCATCGGCATTACCATCTGGGCGATTGAGGTACCGCCACTGGTTAGCCGCAGGGGTTGATCCGAATTATTTATCAATGTCATGTAAGCAGCGGAATCGTCCGAGGAGGCGGGAACTCCACGAATCCAACCTTGCTCGACCGTCAGCGGCAGCTCACCCGCCGGGCTAAGGCTCAGCGGTATGGCTGCGAAAACTGTCAGCCATATTAGTTGTTTCAAATTTTTCACGGCCACTCAGCTATTCCCCTTTGCTGTAGCGCTCCGCGACATAGTCCCAGTTCACCACGTTCCACCACGCTTCGATGTATTCCGGACGACGATTCTGCCGTTTCAAGTAGTAGGCGTGTTCCCAAACGTCGATCCCTAGCAGCGGAGTCTTACCTTGCGAGATAGGGCTGTCCTGATTCGGCGTGGAGTCAATCGCCAATTCATTGCCGTCAAGAACCAGCCAGGCCCAGCCGCTCCCGAAAACATTGCCTGCTTCCTTGCTGAACTTTTCCTTGAAATCGGCGAAGCCGCCAAACTTCTGCTCAAGCGCTTTCGCCAATTTGCCCGTAGGTTCGCCGCCGCCCTTTGGTTTCATCATTTTCCAAAAGAGGGTGTGATTATAATCACCGCCTCCGTTGTTCCGCACATCTTTGCGGATTTCCTCAGGCACAGCGGCAAGATCGCGAAGTAACTCTTCTGGCGACTTCTGCGCCAGAGCGGCGTGGTCTGCGAGCGCCGCGTTGAGTTTCTTCACATAGCCCGCATGATGTTTATCGTGGTGAATCTGCATCGTCCGGACATCGATGTGGGGTTCGAGCGCGTCGTATGCGTAAGGCAAGGGCGGGAGCTTGTAAGGTCCCGATCCAGTATCCGGATTCGCTTCGTGAGACGACGCTTCGGCGCCGTAACTTCGCAATGCGGGTAGACTGAAGGCTGCGCCCGTGATGAGCGCGTTTTTAATAGCTTCTCTTCGAGTGATCATTATTCGTCTTTCTTTGAGTTGTAGTGTTTCGTCTGGTCATGTAGATAAGGTTAGAACCGAATAGAAATACCGCCGCGAATGCGATAGTCCGGCACGACTTGGAGTGCGGTGTTGTCAATTAAAACCGGAAGATCGGCTCCGATCTCCGCGCTGATTTTGCCAATGGAAGCGATAATTCGCGGACCGACGAAGACGGACGTAATTCCGGTGTCTTCCGCAGCCTGACCACGGAAGCGGTCGACGTCCTTATGTTCGCCGGAGACGACGAATTGCAGGCCGGCGATGATCTGTGGGTTGCGTACGAAATAGTAACCGGGGCCGCCGCTCCACGAGAGATCGTTGGCGAAATGATATTGGTGCAGTCCGTCTCCGCGCAGGGTGAATTGTAAATCGGTCTGGAGAAATGCGTTCTTGTAGCGAAGAGAAGCCTGGCCTCCGATGATGCCATCGTAGGAACCAGTGCCCAACGTCAAGTCGTGACCGTGTATCCCGCTTTCCGGAGCACCTTCCACCTCCACTTCATTGAACTCTTCCTTGACCCTGCTGCTGTCGCCGGTTGGAAACTTCACTCCTCCGATGAAAACTGCCGAGAAGGTAAAGTCCGGCTCGCGACTTACCATGCGCGGATTTTTCGGATCGTCGAAATTGACGTCCCGGCCGCCGCCCGCTTCCATACGGAAAAGGACCAGCCGACCGAGGAGCGAGATGTCTCCCAGGCCTGATTCCGTCCCGCGATCGATCGTAAAACCTTCCGGCCTTTCAAACTGGCGATAGATCAGCGGAATATTGAGTTGGAGCGCGAACCGCGAGTTGAAGCTATAGCCGGCGACTAACTGCGTAATGGAGCTGGCCAGATATTGGTCGGTTGGATTGGGCGCTTCGCGGCCATCGATTTGCACCGTATTGAAGTAAGTGAACTGCTCGCCCAGCGCGACGTAAAGCCGGTCGCGCCACGATTGCAGCGTTGTGCCCACCGGCTGGCCGAAGGGAGTTTCAGCGGCACTCTGCGGCAGCGCCTCTAGCTGCGGCGTATAGCAGCCGCACAAATCGCAGGCGTGCACCGGCAAGGTCATCACGGTGGCAAGCGCTCCGAAGACAAAAAGTTGTTTCCAAGTTTTCAAAGTCATTCCTCCTAAAAGAATGGGAAACGTCTGCGCATCAGAGCGCGACGATTGCCGGGTTGGTATTGGGAAATCCTGCGGTCCGTGCACACGCACGGCGCAGCGAAGACTAACGAGCGTTAGTTACCCAAGGAATGGACGTGGAGGAGGCACTGGCGGGGCTTGAGATCGCAGAAAGCCTTGCTGTGAGAGCCCGGTGTACTCGAAGTCGGTGAACGGCGGCGGCAAAAGTACCACCCGCGGCGGACAAAGCAAATCGACCTTGGTCGTAATCGGCAGTGCCTGTGATTTTTTCTCCGATTTTTTGCCCGCGGCGACGGCGTGACAAAGATCGCAAGGATGGTTGCCGTCGAAGGTCTTGGCCACCGCTTCGCTGAGCGGTGCATGTCGCGCATTCTCGACGAGCATGGTCGCCCAAGCGACGGATTGGAGAGCCATCCAATGGAACCCTAATGAAAGGCAGAGCGCGACTATGGTCGCGGCTCGTCCGATCGTCGAAATCACGGCAAGATCCTAGCGGCACGGCCGAGGCCGGTCAAGCCGACGGAAACTCCGTAGCTCGCCTTCGGAGTTTTCATGGTGCCACTTGGCTGGTCAAGGTCGTGAAGGTGCTTTGCCAGACTTCACCCGCCGAATGAAGATGAACTCCAAAGAGCAAAAGCCGCCCAGGCTTTACGAGAAGAAAGGCCGCCTGGCCGTCGGCGTCGGTGCTTGCGAAATCACGTTTACTGCCTCCTTCGGCAATCGCACCGAGTGCGATATTCGCCAGCGGCTTTCCATTTTCCAGTAATTGAACTTCCACTTTCTCTCCGACTTTCCACACGGTCGGATCCGTTAGTGGCACTATTTCGAGCGGCATACCGACCGGCACTTTCCACGAATCATCATCTTTAGCGTCACCGACCCGAAGAATAGTCTTGGCGCATTTCGTATAGGTTTCCTTCCAAGCAAGGTGCCCTTTCCGTCGCGCCCAGACGTCCCGGACTTCCTTTGGCGCGTCGATCTCTTGGAAATACTCGATGACCTTGGCATCCGAAAGATCGAGCGACTTGGGTTTCAGCCGGACCCACGCGGTCAGAAGACCGCCTTGCGCGGGAGTCAGCTCAAAACGCAACGCATTGTTTCCGCGCGCGAGTTGCTTCAACTCCGATCGATGACCAGCCAGACGAACCTGCGCTTCCGCGACGCGCTCCGGCTTGATCGCGTAATCGAGCTCGGGAAATTTCAGACCGCTCGTCAGGTTGAAATCGATTGGGTCTCCCGTGGAACTCGCAAACCGGCCCGGCGCCAGCCAAGTTTCATGGGCGAGTAAACCCGTAACGCCCAAGTAGAGAAAAAGAAATGGGAGAATCGATCGTTTCACGCTTATTGCCGTCCATCTTATCGCAGTTTTGGTGCAACCGGTTGCTCATGATTGATGGTCCCCGGTTTGATGTCGAGACCGAGCTCTAGGTAGGCGTTTCGCCCACTTTACAATAGCCGCCCACCGCTAGCCGGGATCGTCTGCCGCTGTCCTCGCAAAGCCTCCGGGATCGGCAGACCATCCCGACCGTCCAGAAAAGGATGCAAGACTGCGGATTCAGGCTCCGCTCCGCCGTCGCTCCCGGCTGCCGCCCAACTCCCCGCGGCAGCCAGACGCTCCAGCCCTCCACTCCGCTTGAATCCCGCAGACTCGCGACGGACGCATCGAAGCGCGGTGACTTGCAGTGTCTCAATTGTGCAGCGCAAAGGCAATCAAGCTCTCCCGTCGCAACCGCACGCCGACATGACGAGAGCCTTCTTAGTCAACAAGCAAGCAACAAATCAGCATAGAAACGATCGCCGCGTTGCACGGTCTCTCCAATTGTTACTGGGATTGGCTTCCTGAATATTGGACCGTCGCAGACGAAGGAATGGAACTCTCCATTCTCCCCGCAGGGGTCGATTCCCGGAGGTAAAGCTCGAAGAAGTTCTTCGTCGTAGAGCCGCCCAGCAAAGCGATATCCAAGCGACGGTTCGACGCAGGAGAGATAGCTCTTGAAACCGAGAGTGATCACTTCATGAGCGAGTTCGGTCGTGTTGCGATTCCAGAGTGGAAAGATCGCGCGCATCCCGATCTTCGCGAGACTCGCTTCGCGCCATTCGCGCAGGTCCTGCAAGAATAAATCGCCGAAGGCAACGGTGCGGACTCCCTCGCGGTGATAAGAGAGCATCGCCTCGTTCATGAACGTTTCGTAGACTTCGTTCGTACATCCACCGCCTGGACCAGCGGGCAAGTAGACTTTGGTCAACGGAATGCCGATCGCTTTCGCCTGCTGATCAAGAAGCGATTCCCTCACGCCATGATGACTGATGCGGTGATATTCTTCGGAAACCGTGGTGAGCAGCGAAACGACTTCGTAATCGTCGCTCCGCAGCAACTCGTATAACGCCATTGCGCTGTCTTTCCCGCCGCTCCACGACAAGACGACTAGTTCTTTAGCCGACATCAGCGAGCGCTATCCATCCCGTGCCGCGATGGCCAAACGCGAAGCGATCAGGATGCAAAATTTCGGCCACAATCTCCGCGGATTCGACGAGCCGCGGTCCGGGTCGATTAAAGAAATGATGGCCGTCGCTTAGATAAACTTTGCCACTTTGGACCGCTCGTAGCGTCGGCCAGGCCGGATTTTCCGTCAGCAATCCGAGGTCAGCGATAGTCTGCGCGATCTTGAATCCGCAGGGAAGAAGCAGGATGACATTCGGATCCGCGTCGATGAGCTGTTGCCATTCAAGCCAGGGCGAATGTTGGCCGGGTTGCGCCAAAAGGCTGCGACCGCCGGCGGTCTCAATCAGTTCCGGCATCCAATTTCCGCCCGCCATCAACGGCCCGAGCCACTCGATTGCCGCGACGGTTGGCCGGGCTTCCACGTTCACCACTTTTTCGCGAATGACGCCGAAACGTTGCGTGAGCGACGCGATCAACTCGTCCGCACGTTGCGAAACGCCTAACGACTCGCCGACGCGCCGGATGTCATTCCATACATCACTGAGGTCGCTAGGTTCGAGCGACACAATCGTGGGTTGCGTCCCAGCCCAGGTGCAAAGCGCTTGCTCCAGATCGCGCGGAGTGACCGCGCAGACCGCGCATTGCGTCTGCGTCAGAATGAAATCCGGCTGCAACTGCCGCAGTCGCTCGGTATCGACGCGATAAACCGAGAGGCCTTCCGCCACGATCTCTTTCACGCGCTCGTCGATCGCGTAGGACGATTCGTGGACCGGAATCTTCGTCGAGCTGCAGATTGGCAATTGCTCAACGCCCGGCGGAAAATCGCACTCGTGCGATCGGCCGACAAGATGTTCGCCAAAACCGAGCGCGGCCACAATCTCGGTCGCGCTCGGTAGCAACGAAATGATACGCGGCCTACTCATGCCTTCGCTAATCGCGGTGCTGGACCAAGCCACGGCTTCAACAACACCGCCACCAATTCATTCAAAACCGTTAGGCCAAAGAACGAGAGAAAATTCACAAACCCAACCTGCGCAATGATGGCGGTTGAAAAAGTCTCGACGCCGCCGAGCAACAGCGCCGCTACAAAAAGAGTGGATTCATAGACCGCGAAGCCGACCAAGAGCGCGCAGCCAAGCCGAGCGAGCGTAGGAAATGTTACCGTGCGTTTGAGCACGCGCGCAGCCGCTACTGTGGTTACGAGCGCGGTGCCCCCGATTGCCAAACCCCACAGAAATGTGTTCGGCGTTCGCGGAAAGTTCAGGAAGACAAAACCGATGAGTTGATTAAGCAGCCAAATTGCTGTCATCGCGCGGAGAGCGACTGCCAACCGCACCGTCCCGGCCAACGCTACTGCGAGGGCAACAAACGGTGTGACGCACGAGATCACCAAACTTCCGCCGAGACCGGCGAGCGTTAGGATGACGAGCCAGACAATCCTGGCGGCGCCTGAGGGCATTTCTGCGTTGTCATTGCGAGTTATCATTTCGAGTTCTCCTTTGTTTCTTGTTTCGCTGCGGTGCTGGACCGTTTCGTATCGAAATTCACGCGAACGCCACCAAAAACGCCGAAGCCCGGACGCTGAAACCCGGTCGGATCTTCATATTGGTGGCTCAACAAGTTATCGGCGCGCGCGAAAAGCGTGACGCCTTTGCCGAGGTCATACTCGGCCGCGAGGTTGACGACGAAATACGAATCGGTGTTGAGGCGCGGGATCGAGAAACTGCGATTCCCGTCCACTTGCGAACCGACATACAGCATCGTGGTCGAGAGTGTGAGCCGCTTGAGCGGGCGCCAAGTCGCAGTAAGGCTGGCGCGATACTTCGGGCGACGAAGCAACTCCAGCCCTGTCGTGTCGTCGGTCGCGTCGGTATAAGTATAATCGACGCGCATTTGGAAGCGCTCTGTCAGCGTTAGTGACGCAAATACTTCGACGCCTTCCGTCGTCGCGCGTCCAACATTTTCGAGCGACGTGAAGGTTGCGTTCGGGTTGATCAGATTCGTGATCTCGTTGTGGAAGTAAGTCGCGCCGAAGCGAATGCGCTCTTCAATGAGCGGCTGCTCGAAGCCAAAGTCATAACCTTCGCTCTCCTCCGGCCGCAGATTCGGATTGGCGAAGAAGTTGAACGCCGGAAAATCGACAAACAGTTGGGTGAGGCTTGGTGCTTTGAAGCCGGTGCCGTAGCTCGCTTTGAGCTTCGTTCCGATCTTCGGAACCAGATACGCCGGCGCGATACGCCACGTCGCTTTTCCGCCGAAGCGCTCGTTCTCGTCATAGCGCACGCTCGCTGCGGCGAACAAGTCATGCAGGATTTCCGACTGCACTTCCGCGAAGCCAGCGGCGTTGCCATTCTCGGCTGAGATGGGACTCTCGAGCAGGCGATCGTTTTGATCTTCAACGCCAAGCAACAAGGTGTACCGCTCCGCGAGAGCGATGTTCCCTTGCCAGTCGAACTTGATCCGATCGCCATGGTTGAGATTCGGCGGCGGAACACCGAAGCCGGTATCTGGCGCCTGAATTTCCGTCCGGTAATAGGTGTAGCCAAGCCCGACAGTGTTCTTGAATTTGCCGTCGAAGAGCGAGAGGTGGGCCTCTCCGCGGGTGAAAAGCTGCTGCGCGTGCTGCTCGCTTTGGTCGGCCGCGGGAACACTCGGGGACACAGAGAAGTCGTCACTCGTAAACTCCAAAAAGGAGTCAGTGTAGCGAGCGACTAAATTGACGCCGAACGTGTCGGTAAAATCCGCGCCGAGCCTCGTCGAGAGAGTGGTGTTTTCGTAGCTGTCGTCGTTACGTTTCCGGCCAAGGGGCAACAAATCCAGCGGTGTCACCGGAGTCTCGCCCACGCGAAAGTGGGCGACATTAAATGCGTCGTCGTTACGTTTCCGGCCAAGGGGCAACAAATCCAGCGGTGTCACCGGAGTCTCGCCCACGCGAAAGTGGGCGACATTAAATGCGTAGTTCAAACGCGTGGTGGAGCCGCTCACTCCTGCGGTTTGATTAAAGGTATCGAACGAGCCGCCTTCCAGGGTTCCGGTGAATTTCGGCGGGCCATCGCCTTTCTTGGTAATGATATTAATCACACCGCCGAGAGCGTCTGATCCGTAAAGGCTGCTCTGCGGACCGCGCAGGACCTCGACGCGCTCGATGTCGGAGGTGAGAACTTGCCCGAAGTCGAAGACGCCATCCTGACTTGGATCGTTGGCATCCACGCCGTCGATCAGCACTTTCGTGTGATTCGAGTTACTGCCACGGGTGAAGACAGAAGTTTTTCCGCCCGGACCTCCCGTCTGTACGATATTGAGTCCCGGCACTGTTTGCAGAAGATCGGGCAAAGTGCGCCGCTGACGCTCCTGAATTTCGTCGGCCGTAATCACAGTCAACGAACTCCCGATCTGATCGATCGGAGTCGCAATTCTCGTCGCGCTCACGACGATTTCTTCCGTTTCCGACTCGCCCGGTGAAGGCGTCAGCAAAGCAACCTGCGCGAAGCCGACTGGCAACGCGCCAAACAAACCAACGGTAACGAACAACCAACAGCGTGGATATTTCCACATGACAAGTTTCCTCCAATTGTTGAGAGGCGGACTTGTCGCCAAGCGGATTGTCCACGGCTCTCATTCTTCCTTTTCGCGAAGAAGTTTTTTCGCGCTGAGACGCAGAAAGCCGGCCCGAATGATTCCGGGACCGCTGCGGAGCGCAGCACGAATGAGGTGGAGCGGGCAAATATTCTGGCTCCTGGCTTGCGGCGTTCGTCTGATGACTCACGCACACCTTTTTCCCGCCTTCACCCCCGGCTCACGCCGGAGATTGGCAATGGGAAATCGTATCCAGTTACAGCAGCGCAACTGCTCCGGTTTCGCACCGGATTCCTCGCGCCGATCCACAAATTATGACTCGCAAAGAACTGTTCTCGGAAATACCCGTTACCGAATTGGCAAGCAAGAGTTTATTTCAGATCGCATTCGCGTGCGTGCGTGATTTGGGGTTTGAACTGCGGGAACGTTTTCCGACGTAGCCCGCAGTGGAATTTCGAACCGAAAAGTGGCGCGCTCGGCGACCGAGGTGAGCTTCGGTGGTAGTACTCGACCATTGCGCTCCACAGATCGCGGGATCGTCTGCCGCTGTCCTCGCAAAGCCTCCGGGATCGGCAGACCATCCCGACCGCACAGAAAGGATGCGAGACTGCGGGTTTCAGGCTCCGCTCCGCCGTCGCTCCCGGCTGCCGCCCACGTTCCCCCCTCGGCAGCCAGACGCTCCAGACCTCCGCTCCGCCTGAGTCCCGCAGACTCGCGACCGGCGCATTCGCTCAGATTGCGGATCGAGATGCCCTTTCCAGAGATACAGTGGTGATTCGTCGAGATTCGCTAAGCCTCGATACAAAGCGGATTTGCCATCAGGAGCGGCCGAAAACGGCGAAGGTTTCGGCATCAAACCTTAGTAATCGTCAGATCGAAGACCTATTGTAATAAATCCCGAATACGCGTCCGCCATACTCTTCCACTGTCCCCCGGACGGCCGAGCGCATTCAAGAGCGGAAACTCCTCGGCCGACTTTGATCCTGAGGGCACACGATCAATTCCAGGAGATACATTCCGCATACGGAAAATATAGCTCGGCGACTGCCGCTGTCGAGGCCGCCAGTGAATTCGTCAACCTTTACTGGCCCCATGCCCGCACCAGCGCATTCGCGGGAAAAGTCCAGAACCGGGAGGAGAAGATTAGCCCGGCGGCTAGGCAAACCTGTCATCACTAGGAAAAATATCAGTGAGGTCGCACTTCAGCCGCTTCATGATTTGCTCCAGCCTTCCCAAAGTGATGCTCTGATCGCACCGTTCCAATCGATACAAAGTCGATGGCGGCAGACCCACTTTTCGCGAGAATTCGGCGAAGGTTTGATCTCCGCGAGTCCGGCGCAGGAATTTGGAAAGTTGCTTGTCGAGAGAACTCGGCACCGAAACGTTTTGCCGCACCTGACGTTCCGTATGCGGAATATTTTTCGTTTCTGGAACGGAATATGCATGTAGCCTGAATTATAGTAATTATGAACCCCTCAAAAAAGCTCCGTATCCTGGTCGCAGATGACGAAGCCACCGTGATATTTTCCATCCGATTCGCTCTGAAAAGCTCGGATTACTTTGTGGAGACCGCGTCCGATGGAGAGGAGGCTTTGGCGAAAATGGCCGCTTCGCCGCAACTCTTCGATCTGGTCATCACCGACAACAGCATGCCCCGTTTCCGGGAAGGAGCTGGTGGCGACGCTGCGATCAAATAATTTCAAAGGGAAAATTATCGTGCTTTCAGCGCACCTTTCGCCCGAAATTCGCGAGGCTTATGGCGCCATGGCCGTCGATTTAATGATGCCCAAGCCTTTCGACGTCTTTGAGCTCAGGCGAGTCATTGATTCGGTGACGATCCCACCTTCCATCGAGATGATCACGATTCGAGCAATTTCCTAGTCGTCACGCAGCCGCAAGCTCTTCTTACGAAAGGAATCGCAGCGACGCCTAACGAGGCGAGCCTTTGTCACTCCCTACGGGATCAACTGTCGCTGTCCTCGCAAGCTCCGGGATCGGCAGATCATCCCGTCGGCCAGAAACGATGCGAGACTGAACGTTCAGGCTTCGCTGCGCCTCCGCTCACGGCAGCCACCAGTATTCCCGGGCTGGCCGCCTGCCGCTCCGGTCTTCGCTGGGCCTGAACGCTCAGACTCGCGGGGAGCGCATCGTGCGCGTGAAAACGAAGGGCACCGTTTTCCCAAGGCAAAGCGGCGGGGTTATTGCACGAAATTTTCTCGCTATTCGCGAGAGGGCTCGCGTTCATCAGGCAGGGCGCGGCGCGGAGGTAAAGAGCGAATCCGGCATAACTCGCTGCGCTCGGCCTTCGGCACTTATTCCGTTTCCCTCCTGACCCCCGCTCTGCGTCCCAGCAGGAGGTCGGTATCACTTTTCTGCCCGAAAAGTGTTCTTTGCAGAACCTTTGTCGGAGTCGCCCGGTGGCTCCGAATCGGGAACACCAGATTTCTCTCCGGATGAAATGATGCGGGGAAGCCATGTGCCAGTGCGGGTAAAGCCCGCCGCTGGATGCGCTGCTCGTGTGAAATTATGCTCAAGCGAAACGGCAAACCCGTGCAGGCTCAACTCAGCCTGTTCGACTTCGCGAAGGACAATCATGAACGAACCGTATCTGACTCAATATGGACGGATGGCCGAACGCCATTGGCGGGAGTTTCGGCCGACGATGGTGCGCGCGTTGGAAGCACAGGGACGACTCATGGAGACGCTCTTCGAGGCGCAGGAGACCACCAAAACGGAAATGGAGAATCTGCGAACGGAGTTTCGCCGGCAGGGCTTGACGGAACAGCAGGCGCACGACCAGGCCTGGGAGATCGTGAGGACGAGATATATTCTCCTGGAGCCGGAAGGAACGGACACCGGCAGCCGCGGCTGAACGCGCGCAATCATCGCATCCGCGTAGAGGATCGGGTCGGACAGGGTTCGCTAAAGCAAAAGTGCCGCGACAACTTTGCGGCGATTGAATTGGTGCAGCGGCTTGATGCAGAGAACCGCGCCGCGACCGATGAGGAGAAGCGAGTGCTCGCGAGATACGCCGGCTGGGGTGGTCTGCCGCAAGTCTTCGCCTGGCACGCGGATGAAAGCTGGGAAGCCGAGCGGCGCCGTCTGAATGAGCTGCTGACGCCGGAGGAATTCGAAGCCGCGCGGGCTTCCACGCTTAACGCGCATTTCACATCGCCGGTGGTCGTCTCGGCGATCTACGAAGCGGTTGAACGGCTTGGTTTCGAGGGCGGCCGCGTGCTCGAGCCGGCGGCAGGCATCGGGCATTTCTTCGGCTTGATGCCGGATGAAATGGCATCGCGTTCACGACTCATCGGTATCGAGCTCGATCCGACGAGCGCCGCGATCGCGCGCCGCTTGTATCCGGACGCAGACATCCGCAATCAAGCGTTCGAGGAAACGACGCTCGTGGATCGCTCGTTCGATCTCGCGATTTCCAATGTGCCGTTCGGCGATTACAAGCCATTCGACGAGGCCTTTGCTCGGCAGAACTTTTTAATCCATGACTACTTCTTCGCGAAGGCGATCGAGAAGGTCAGGCCCGGCGGGTTGCTAATCTTCATCACGTCGAAAGGGACGCTGGATAAGCAGAACTCCACGCTTCGACATCACCTTTCCAGCGAGGCGGACTTTATCGGCGCAATTCGGCTGCCGAACACGGCATTCAAGGAGAATGCGAACACGGAAGTCACGGCGGATATCGTCTTCCTTCGACGACTCGCGCAAGGCGAAACACCAGCAGGACCAGCGTGGCTTGGCCTCCGAGAGCATTTGAATTCCGACGGGCAGGCGTTCCAGATCAACGAATACTTCGCCGCGCGACCTGAAATGATGCTCGGGATTATGCGGGAGGAAGGCACGATGTATCGCGGCAACGAGGCCGCGCTTGTTTCCGACGGGCGCGATCTCGGCGAGGCGTTGCGTGGAGCGATTGCGAAGCTGCCCCGCGGCATTTACCAGGCCCGCCAACGATCACAATCGCTCACGATGCGCGAACCCATCCTCGCGCCGGACCACGTGAAGCAGAATGCCTTTGTCGTCCAGGAAGATGGCTCGCTGGCAGTCCGCGAAGGCGATTCGCTGTCCGTGCTCACGAAAATGCCGGCGCAGACCGCGCGGCGGATTCGCGGGATGATCCGCGTGCGCGACGCGGTTCGCGAAGCGCTGCGCACGCAGAACGAGGGAAGCGATGATGAGACCGTCATCTCAGCGCGACGCCAGCTCAATCTTCACTACGACCAGTTTGTTTCCCGCTTCGGAGCGGTCAACGGATCGGCAAATGTCCGCGCGTTTGACGGCGATCCGGACCTGCCACTATTGCGCTCACTTGAGGATTACAACGCGGAGACACAGGTCGCGCGAAAGGCCGCGATCTTTCGCGAGCGCACGATCCAACAAGCGCGACCGCTGCTCGCCGCGGAGACTCCACGTGATGCGCTCATCCTTTCGCTCAACGCGACCGGACGCATGGACCTGGAGCACATGGAACGGCTTCTCAGTCGTCCGCCCGAGGAGTTTCTGCCCGAGCTGAAAGGACTCATCTATCGCAACCCGCAAACCGAGCAGTGGGAGACGGACGATCAATATCTTTCGGGTGACGTGCGCGCGAAGCTGCGCGACGCGCAAGCGGCTTCGACGGCTGACTCGGCATATCAAGAAAACGTCACGGCGCTGGAAGCGGTGCAGCCCGCCGATTTAACCGCGAGCGAGATCGACGCCCGACTCGGCGCGGTCTGGGTTCCCGCGGATGATATCCAGGCGTTCGCAAATGAACTGCTCATCACCCAAGGCGTGACCGTGAGCCACGCGCCGCAGATTGGCACATGGTTTGTGCGGGCCGACTATTCGGCCAAGTCATCGGTGGCGAATACGACCGACTGGGGCACCAGCCGCTACACGGCGCTCGACCTCATCCAGGACGCGCTGAATCTCAAGACGCCGACGGTCTATGATCCCGATCCGGCCAGTGACGGCCGCATCATCAACGTGCAGGAAACCGAGGCCGCGCGCGACAAGCTCGAGAAAATCAAAGAGCGCTTCAAGACTTGGCTCTGGCAGGACGACGAACGGCGCGAACGCCTCTGCCGGAAATACAACACGGAGTTCAACAACATCCGGCTGCGCATCTTCAACGGCAGCCATCTCACGCTCCCCGGAAGCAATCCGCTCATTCAACTTCGGGAGCACCAAAAGAACGCCGTCTGGCGGATTGTGCAGAGCGACAACACGCTCCTCGCGCATGCGGTCGGAGCCGGCAAGACCTACGCCGCGGCAGCCGCGGCGATCGAATGCAAGCGGCTCGGGCGCGCGACCAAGCCGATGTTCGCGGTGCCGAACCACATGCTGGAACAGTTCTCGACCGAGCTGCTCACACTCTACCCGACTGCGAACATCCTTGTCGCGGGCAAGAAGGATTTCGAGGCGGCGCGGCGGGCGCGGCTATTCAGTCGCATCGCGACAGGCAATTGGGATGCGGTGATCGTAACGCACGCGAGTTTCGAGAAGATTCCGGTTTCATTGAAAAATCGACAAAAGTTCATTCAATCGCAGATCAAGGAGATCGAGCAGGCGATCATCGAACAGAAGCGCGAAGAGCGCGGCACGCGCCTCGTGAAAGAGTTGGAGAAGGTGAAGAAGCGGCTCG
Source organism: Chthoniobacterales bacterium (assembly GCA_965218705.1). Classification (GTDB taxonomy): domain Bacteria; phylum Verrucomicrobiota; class Verrucomicrobiia; order Chthoniobacterales; family UBA10450; genus Palsa-1392. The sequence continues at coordinate 3,296,194 of OZ244652.1, read as the reverse complement.
AAACAAAACTCAAGAGCCTCTCCGCCGAGCACAAGAAGGACAACACGCTGACCTTCGAGGAACTCGGCATCGACATGCTGCTGGTCGATGAAGCGCAAAAGTTCAAGAATCTTTTCTACATCACGAAAATGACGCGCGTCGCTGGCCTGCCACAGACGGCGTCCGAGCGCGCCTTCGACCTGTTCCTCAAAGTGCAGCACATCCAGGAGAAGAACCGTGGCGGTGGTGTTGTCTTTGCGACCGGCACGCCGATTTCCAACACGATGGCGGAGATGTTCACGATGCAGCGTTATCTGCAAATGCACGAGCTGCGGCGGAATATGCTTCAGCACTTCGACTCGTGGGCGGCGACTTTCGGCGAGACGGTGACGACGATGGAGCTGAGTCCGAACGGCAGCGGCTACCGCTTACAGAGCCGTTTCGCGAGGTTCGTAAATGTGCCGGAGTTGATGCAGCAATTCCGCCAGACCGCAGACGTGCAGACCGCGGAGATGTTGCAACTACCGGTGCCGAAACTTCGCGAGGGGAAACAAGTGACGATTAGCGCGCCCAGCACGCCGGAGTTGAAGGCGTTCGTCGACGAGCTTGTGAAGCGGACCGAGCGAATCAAGAACGGCCAGGTCGATCCGCGAGAAGACAACATGCTCAAAATCACGAGTGAAGGGCGCAAAGCCGCGCTCGACTTGCGACTGATGCTCCCGCACGTCCGCGACAACCCCGATTCCAAAACGAACCGCGCCGTCGAGATGGTTCATCAAATCTGGCTCGACTCAACGACAGTGCGCGGGACGCAGATGATCTTCTGCGACCTATCCACGCCAACCGGCAACCGCTTGCACCTCTCCGTCTATGCCGATGTGCGCGGCAAGCTCATGGCGCGCGGTATTCCGAGCGAACAGATCGCCTTCATCCAGGACTACAACGATGATGCCGCGAAAGCCGCGCTCTTCAAATCCGTGCGCGAAGGAACGGTCCGCGTCCTGATCGGCAGCACGCCGAAGATGGGCGAGGGGACGAACGTCCAGCGCCGCCTCATCGCGCTGCACCACCTCGACGCGCCGTGGCGACCTGCCGACATCGAACAGCGGGAAGGGCGTATCCTTCGTCAAGGCAACGAGAACGAATTCGTCAGTATCTATCGCTACGTCACCGAAGGGTCATTTGACGCCTACATGTGGCAAACCTTGGAAAGCAAAGCGCGCTTCATCGCGCAGGTGATGAATGGCGACGCGACCGTCCGACGCGCCGAGGACGTGGACGCCGCCGCGCTCACCTACGCCGAGGTGAAAGCGATCGCGTCCGGCAATTCACTCGTCATCGAGAAAGCCTCCGTCGATGCCGAAGTCATCCGACTGAGCCGACTCAAGAAGCAGCATCTCGACAGCCAGTATCAGCTTCGCTACCGCATCAAATCCTTCGCTGAGAGTGCCGACATGTGCCGCCGCGAGAGCGCGAACATGCGCGAAGACTTGCAGACGCGCATCCCGACTCAAGGGGATCAGTTTTCGATGCAGTTTCGCAAAGAAGCCTTCGCGGACCGCGCGAAAGCCGGCCGCGCCCTCATCTTCGCTGCCGCTGCTCTGAAGCCGTTCCAAACGACAAAGCCCATCGGCGTGATCGGCGGCTTCCCCATCGCCATTCAAAAACTGGAAGAGCGCGCCAACATCCTTATTCAAGGCCAGAACACCTACACCGCCAACATCAGCGAGACCCCACTCGGCACCATCTCATCGCTGGAGGACGCGCTCACTCATCTCGATCAACGCCTCATCGAGCGCAGCGCCGATCTCCTTGACATGGAGCGCAAGCAGGAAGACCTCGCGAAACATCTCGACCAGCCGTTCGAGTATTCCGCGCAGCTTGAAGCCGCGACCAAGCGCCAAGCTGAGATTGTCGAGGCCCTCGACATCACGAAAAACCAGGCCGTCGCTGCCGTGGATGAAGGAGAGGAACAGGGAATCGAAATCGGGGAGAAACAAAATATAAACAAAATAAGGAGCGACAAAGCTCGAATAATCGTCCCCTAATCGGCCAACGAGGCCATTAGTTGTTCGCTTCCAAAATTCAGGAGGAAGTCTGCGTAGTAGCTGCTGAAAACGTCTTTCAGGTATTCGCCGACATCCACGTCTCGATCCGCCTGTTTGAGCTCGTATTTGCGGCTCTTGGTGATGCTGAATAGGAAGATAGTGTGGAAATAGACGGAGCTGATGTATTTCTTTTCGGCGAGCTCTTTGCTCTCGACGCTGAGGCTTCCTTGCTTACTGAAGTGATTGCGTAGCGCACGGCTATCCATGTTGATGAAGATACGCTCGAGATTTCCGTCGCTGGTCGGCATTGGCTGCATCACCACGTCGAAATCCATGACGATGTTGCTCTCACCCAGCTTCTCCCAGGTCATCGCGCCAGGATTGTCGGATGAGGCTTCTTTGTAGACCAAGACGTAGTCGGGGAGGCCGGGCGGCTCTTCTTTGGATTCCTCCTTTTTGGCCTCTTCCCGTTTCTGCTGTGGGTCGACCATCTTCACCCAGAAACGACATTCCAAGTCCTCGGGTCCGCCCAGCGTCGCTTGAATTTCGATTTCGTCACCAGTTTTCAAGTCTTCGGTCGGGCCGAGACCAATTCGGATCGCTCCTTCCTTCGGGCTCGACTTCCGAATGTCGAACAGCTGATCAGGACTATCCGCCGGCCCCGGTTCAACGTCGGGCAATTCCCCGCTGCGGCGAAATTGCAGAATGGAGATATTCAAATCGCCGGGATCCTCAGATCGATCGAAGTAGTTATCTTCGACATCGGTCGCGAATCGAATCGTCTTCTCGTCCCCGGCTGGGATTGTGATGAATTTCTCTCCTCCGCCAGTCTTCAAATTAAAGAATGAGGGGTATCGCTTCGGGTGGAAAGGCTCCTTCGTCTTCACGGGCTTGGGTTTTTCGGGCTTTGGATGTTCCTTCTTCTCGGGGTCGCGCTGATCGAGCTTGAATGCTTGGCTGAGCAACCGCATCAGATCTTTGTTGAACGGCAAATCCTTGGAAAAAGCTTTCAGCAAGTCCTTGGCGTCGCCTCCCTCCACGGAAATGGCGTTCTGTCTCCTCTTGTAGATTTCAGCCAGCTCGCTCTTCTGAAGCGCCGCAGCAACGCGTTTCCTCAACTCCGCGGTGTCGTCACCCGATTTAAGGCGATCGCGTGAGGCCATGAACAGTTCGCTCCGAAAATCGTAGCTCAATCCGGTGCAATCAACGTGAATCAGTAGATGGTTCTTCAGCAGTGGCATTTTTAGGGTCCGAGTCGTGAACTCCGGTCTGAAGTGCCCGTGGACCTGACCGTTGAGGCTGAATAGCACGGCCATACTATCGTGAAAGAACTCGGTCTGAATGATGTCTCGCGTCTCCTTGACTGAGCGACCCTCAACCTTGGCTCGAAAGACGTAGCAGGTTATCTTCATCCGCCCGATATCGTGATCGGTTTCGTCGATCGAGAACTTCGTCTCTACGTACTTGTTTTCCTCGCGTTCCAGTCGGTTCTTAAGACCGAAACAATCAATCTGGAGAACTTTGTTGCGCGGATAACGCTCGGGCGTATCGACGAGGAAGATCGGTAGAGCAGGTTCAAATAGGAACTGATCGATCGCCCGGCGGGGCTCCTGTGGAAGCGCTCCGCGTGTCCCAGCAGGCAGGTCGTAGTCGTAGAGCTTGATTATCGTTCCGGTCTCAAACTTTCGATTCGCCAGGCCAAGGTCGAGTTCGGTGATTGGGAATCGCGGAATTTGACCATCAATCTTCAGATATTCGTACCACGTATTCTTCTTTGTTTTGGCCTCTTCTTCCGAAAGAGGATGCTTTCGTATTAGTGTGAAACCAAAGTCTCCGGTCTTGTCGAAGCGCCTCGACCCGATGAGGTGGTAACGATGTTTCCCGCAAAAGACAATCGCCCCTGTGCCTCCCATATTGTACTTGCCTTGCACAAATGGGATTTCGTTTTTGTTTCCTCGAAGGAGAGAGAGGAACGTTGTCTCGAATGCGTCGGGGTGCTGTCCTTCGCCATCGTCATAAATTAGCAGACACGGAGCTTTTGTTGAACCGCTCGCTACAATCTGGATAGACTCTGCTTGAGAGCGCCGATTCGGTCCTAGATGCCAACTTTTAGGAGAACTACCGAAAAACCGATCGATTGCCTCAGCCATCGTCTTAGGTGCATGTCCCGATCTTGGATCGATATTCTGTTCGAGGCATTTTCGAAGCAGAATTGCATCGATTGAATTAGTGATCTTTTCAATCAGCGCCGCAACTGGGGACGATTGCTGATTCTCGATTATACCGAAGTTGCTCTCGTTCTCACCCAGCGGCTTCCAGGTGCCTTCGGGCTGTTTACCAAGCACTGCCATAACAGCAGCTTCAGAGTTACACTTGAAAAGAGATTCAAACAGCAACCAGCATGTCCCGCCGCTAATCATAAAAAGAGGCTTCTCAGAGTCTCTCTGAATTCCAGATAATGCCCATCATCCGTAGTATAGCTATCACTCCCACCTTCGGTGAAATAGGCGCACCATAACCCGCAGTATCCCGCGGCGAGTGCCTTATCCCGTAGGTTCTCAAAGTTTGTTAGGCTGCAGCACTCTGCAAATAAGAAGACGTTCTTGATCCCGAACTCCCCTAGCAATCTCGGATAATCTTCATCGATCTCCGAAAGCTGAGACTTGCAACTTATCACCCCTCGAACTCGAGTCGCCTCGACAAACAGAAATTCCATTATCGGGTGTTCATCGCCGTTCCACTTGTCGAAGTGACCAGGGTCGTGAATGATAACATCGCATTCTGGCGAACACGCTTCCGTTTTGGGGTCGATTATGTGCCCCCAACTCACGTTGCACTTCTCGGTCGACAGACACTTTCGAGCAAAATAGATCAGCTTAGCTGAGATCCTCAAACCCTTGACAAATCCCAGAATGTGCCCCTTATACTGCCCGCCCCCGGTGGAGAAGAGAGGGGGGTAGTCGCGGTACTTTTGGAGCTCTTCGGCCAACTGAACGAGTTCCCTAGTTGCAGAGTATGTGTAACGGTTGAGTTCCGCCATGGATAAACAAATCCTCTACAGACCGTCTCGTGTAGTTGCAAGCGTTGCCATCTGCCGAACGTTAAGGCCCCGCCGCCGAGCGGCCGCTGTAAGTTCTCGATACCCTTGCTTGTTGAATCTTATTCGCCCGAACGAACCCGAAAGCGCGAGACCTAAGATGTTTTGGGGTGACACCAGCTGCTTGAAGCGTTCCAAAAGCTCGTCCCGATTGAGTCGGCTGCGAACTATAAACTCCGCTACGTATTCACGTTGAGTTTTGCTACACTTGACCCGCTCAATTATGTTCTCGAATAATGCCTTCGGATCTCTCTTTCTCAACTCAACGAGCGCGCGAAGATCGATCGTATCAATCTCCCGTTTAGCTAGCTCGGTAGCGGCGCGCAGTTGCTCACGGCGTGCCAGCTGAGCTAGGTGAGCCACCGCGTCGACGCTGTCGATGGCTTTCTTTGATACGAGCTCCTGCACCTCTGGTTCAAGGCCGTTAACCCGGCAGAATTGTGCCAACATCTTGCCGCTTAGACCGATAGCTTCCGCTACCTTAGTGGTTGAGCCAAACCTCCCTTTCGCCACATCGACAGCGGCGGCAATCTCGACCAACGACGCAGTACGCCTCTTCCTTTTTGTGGACGAGATTAGCAAAGCCAGCGCCCGCTCGACGTCAGTATCGCCCTTAGGAAGAACCTTGCCCTTCACTCCGGAATCCCTCCTGTTCGAGCCACTCCGAGATTATTCGCTCAGCGAGTTCAGCCGGATTGTCCATCTCTAGTGACTTAGTCGCCTCCGCAAGTGCTGTCCGGATCTCCTCTCCTAGCGAAATTACAAGTTTCTGTTCGACGTGGGGTTTGAGAGCATCCTCGAAAATCTCATCGGCAGTTGCCTCTGGAGACTTCGCGCCATATTTAACAAGCCTCCTTTTTTCATGCGCCGTCGGTTTTAGTTCGATTATCAAGTCGAGTAATCGTTCGGCTTTTGCTATATCATCACGCGCTGCTTGAAGGCTTCGTTTCACGTCGGCCACGGACACTTTGCCACTGGCGATGTAATCCTTCATTCGCTGGGAAGCTCGCTCCCCGATCATCAAGTGACTTCTAATTCGTCGAATCGATAACCCTGTTGCCTCCTTAATAGCCGCCTCGCTACCGAGTTTCTTATACAGCTCAGTAATGGCCACCTCGGTATCGCGGAATTCTAAATCCGCTCTTTGCAAATTCTCGACAAGAGATCGAATCACTGCCTCTGTCCGAGTTATGTTTCCAACGAATACCGCTTGAATGTGAGTAGCCGCGAGGATCTTCTCATGCGCGAGGAGACGCCGTTGGCCTGAAACGAGTTGATAAGGTGGTTTTCCGAACTCACCCGTCAGCACTATGGGCTGAAGCAAACCCTGAAGTTTAATGCTCGCCGCAAGCTCGTCGAGATCCTTATCCGCATTCGTAAGGCGGACATTGTAGGTACCAATTTCAATGTCCGAGATCGGAACACCGTGTATCTGGCTGACAGTAGGTGCGGGAATGTCAGGCATTGCGTATCCTCCTTACTTGCTCCACTTCATAATTGGCAAATTAGACATGCTGCTGAGCGCTCTTCATAATGTTCTAGTCCGCCAAGGACATCTACCAGTGGTCTGTTTTTTTGAAGATTCTTCTTGCGCATTTCGCCCTCCTCATGGCGACGCTTGATGGCTGCAACATTCTCTGGCTTTCGCAGCTCGTGAAGTGGCATTCTTTGAACCCAGGTAAATGTCTTGCCGGGGTCGTCATTAATCTTTTCGTAGCCTTGAGCTTGGTCGAATTGATCCGGATGCGTCTCAAGTAAGCGGACCCACTCGATCGGGCGCTGGAAAAAGCAGAAGTAGCAGCCGGAATGAGTCCGACCCCACTTCAGGTATGGCGGCAGCCCAATCCCGCTGTCTTCGAGGATTTTCATTACCCCCTTGTAGTCCACACCGTGTTCCTTAAACGGAAACACTGCTTGGATATTTGATTTTGTGCTGATGTAGCCGACCCGGTCCTCGTCCGAGCGGAGGCCGACGTAGCTAATTACCGAGTCCTCGCCAACAAACTCTTCGAATGGATAAAGCTTGAGATATTTCGTGCACCAGCGCATCTGCGGGGAAGGCAGATAGCCTCCGAAAGCTTCCAGCCAGTAATCGAATCCTCGTTTTGCATTTAGGCGAATGATCTTTTTCCCAAGAAAAGCTTCAACCTGGTTCAAGTATTCGTAGGTCTCCGTGAGTTCCTTTTCCGTATTGCAGAAGACGTATTCCATCTCCGGAATGCGATCGCGCATAAACAGCGCAAGTGCCGTGCTGTCTTTGCCGCCAGACATACAAAGGACGTGGCGAGTTTGTTTATCCATCTGAATTTTTCCCGCTCTTTTCCAGTGTGTTCCAAATCGCACGCGAGGCGGCTGCTAGTGCGAGTCGTTGATTCCCGGCGAAAAGGCCTTCAAACTGTCGCTGCAGCTTGCCTAATCTCTCTTCCTCATCGGTGGCGAAGTGCACAACCTCCTCGTGCTCCATCCCGTTGGCGCGCGTCACAGCCAGTCGAATCGCCGTGTCACTTCTACGACGTCCTTGCGAGAACACGAGGCTTTCGAGACGATGGAACCTCGCTGCCGCCTCGCCTAGAGCACTGTTGAACAAGTCTTCTTCCGCGTCGTGCCACTTGGTTGGCGGTTTCAAGGCCAGGTAGCTGCCGAGCGATTCCAGCCAGTCTGACTCAGGCAAATTGTCGTCGATCAAACGGAGGCAAAAGGCTCGAAGTTTTGGCTCCGTCACGCTAAGCAGGATCTGCTCGGCTCGCTGCGCCAGATTGCTGCGGAAGGCTTGAAACGAGCCCGGTAATTCAAAAGCGATGCGTAGCTGCGCGCGCAAACGTTCCTCAAGTTGTGGATATGCCATCCTTAGATCATCCAAGGACCCCCTGAGGGTTTCGATGAACTGAGACGCCTCCTTTCCGCCGGTGCGCCTGGCAGAGATAGGCTTGAAGGCGCACGCTTTGGGCAGATCGGCGAAAAGCAGCGTCGCAGGTTCCCGCGCATTGAGGATGGTATCTCGGACCGATAGCGCCACGCGGGATAGCTTCTTCGTGTTTCGGACGTAAGGAGGCAACTCCGCCACAAAAACGCAGAGATGCTTCACGACATCGAGCAGTTCCACTTCGCGATCTTTTGAACGAGCGATCTGCAAAAGAGCAACCAGCTTGTCGAATAGCTCGGCGCGAATTCCTTGGATTTTACAAAACTGAACGTCAAATCGCTCTGGAGCTTTGGTCAGCAAGAGCATTGTCTCTCCGTTCATTTCACGGAGGAACGTGCCGTCCTTGTAAAACGCGAGATCCTTTTCGTGCGTGATTGCAAAGGTCGCGAGCAAAAGCGGAATCAGACCGTCGCGGACGCCATACGGAGAACGGCGTAAATCTTCGCAGAGCATGCCAACATTGACCCTCGCGTCGGGCTGCTGCTGAACGATCTCCCCAATGCGCTCCATGGAGGGATTAACGCCGCATTTCGCGTCCAGTTTTGGGCTTGGAAGGTCGATCCGCCAAGCATCGCCGGCTTTCTGGTGAAGACCGGTATTCTGGAGAACGGAAAGATACATCGACATCTCCGGCGGCTTTTTAGCCGGGTCCATGCCTAGCAAAGGTTCGCTCGCGCTGGAAAACATTCGCTCCAGTAGGCGCATTCGCGCGGCGGCGGCAGCCGAACTCAACTCGCGCCGGTTCACAAGCTCATTCTGAATCCGGGGAGCTCGGGGATACACGTCATCGCAAATGAGTGAGAGCTGCTTGAGCAGTTCGCGCCCGCCCGCGATCTGCAATGCCCGGCCCTTGTGAAACCACTGGAGCGACGATTCGATTCTAAACTGCTTGAAGCTGACGAAACTTTGAATCCGCTGCTCTAGCTGGAGACGGGCGGCGTTCTTTTGGCGGGCAACTTCGTTGCGCGCATACCCGTCCGCGTTCAGCTCTAGCACGTTACTGGAAACCCACTCCCATCTGCGCGCCTCCTGAACCAAACTCGCGAGATTGTTGAGCGGCTGAGGAACCGCGAGCAGTAACGTTTCACGCTCTTTCAAAGACGAATGTTTCGCGCACACCAATGCAGCCTCCCGCTCGACGGCGGTTTCGCAGAGAGGAACTACGATAGCGCCATCGGCATTCGGCGGCTCTTCATCGAGCACGCGAGCCAGATCAGCCACGCGACAATAGCGGACACTGAAGTGGCGAAGATTGCCCGTTTGAATGTAGTGCCGCCGCGCAACGATGGGACGCGTCTCGAGAAACTCCTTGATATACGATGCAATATCTTGCGACGAACCGACCGCCTTGCGCGCGTTACCGTACGCCTTATCGAGGTTAACAGACGTGTGCGGCCAGAGACAGAGTCCTCGTGCTCCGCGGTTCCATAGCGCGCGTTTACCGGTTCGGAGCTTTTGAAGCGCTAAAGCGACGCCCGCGCGCGCTGTTCGACTATCGGTAGCAATAGCGCACAAAACGGATTCCTCGTTGATAGGTAGATCCTCGTCGTCGTGAAGATTTAAAATTCCGACGGTTTTGAGGATTTCCTTATCGAGTTCGTCCTCGGTCGTAAAACTATCGATCATGGACGAGATCAAATTCCAATTGTTGCGATAGGTTTGAACAGCCAGCCGGTAACCAAAGTTTGCGCGAACGTAATCGTAAAGATCATGAAGCCGAAAGAGCCGGTTCTCTTGGAGGCTCTTCTCAGCAAAGGCCTGCAATCCGAACGGCTCGTTCGACAATAGGAAACTGAAGAGCGACCGTTCGTTCTGCCCAAAGCGGCGAAACGTCCGAATGAGAACAGGCAAGACGCTCGGATGAAGAGGATAAAGTCGGGCCGCCAACGCCGGCAAATCCTTCGACGGCGTTGCGCCATACCATCCGAGTTGAGCGATTTGCTCAGCTGCCTTTTTCAATTCTTCCGACTGAACCTTCGGAACCTTCTGGAGCGATACTCTTAAAGCGGAAGAGATTAATTCGCCGATTTGGCCAATCGGTTGATCAAAGACGATCTCTTCGAAACGGCCGGCGATCTTCTCCCATTCTCGCTCGGTTGATTGGTCGAGTTGGTCGGCGTACGCGCTGAAGCCTTGGTGAAGCAGGCTGACGACAAATAGAGGTTCGTCGCCGCTGCGCGAGGCAACTTCGGCGAGGCGCTGCAGGAGAAACACATCCTGTCGGCCCGGATGGAGTGCCGCGAATTCTAAAAGCTTCCCTAGCTCGTCCAGAATCAGAACCAACCCTTTGGCCTTCGAATCGACGATCAACTGCGTGTTGAACCTGATGATCAGATCAAGGATTTGGTCGTCAGTCGGTTCGGAGCTGGTCTCGGTAAGATGCTTAATCTCAGCCGCCAATTTCACCGTTGAGCCTCGGCGATACGCTTTGCTAGCCGAAAGGTGCAGCGCTTTGAGAATCGAAACGGATAGTGGCTGTCGCGCGCACGTGACCAAGAGGGGCAGGAACGAGGGAGCCTTCCGACCGATCTCGGTTATTCTGCGGACCTGCGGCGGAAGACTCGATTCACGGCCGGCGAGCAAATGCGCCAAGAGGAGAGCGAAACTTGATTTGCCCGCGCCATAATGGCCTGTAATACGCCAAGCCCGTTGCCCGGAACCTGACTTCAAGCCCTCGGCAACGCGGCCGAGAGATGACCGTGCGAAATCTGTGACTACGTAGCCGGAAAGGGCGGTCGAATCATGGAAGTCGCGCTCGAGATGCGCAGAGCGCAAAAACCGACCCTCAATGTTGAGAACGTCAGCGATTCGTCCGTTAGACATTGGCATCCTCTAACTCGTAAACCAGATCCACCAGCTCAGCGGGATCGAGCTCACAATTCCTTCGAACCTGTTGCAGGTTGGCGGCGTCACTGAAAACTAGAGCCCCATTCGAATCGCGATCGAGCGTTGCCAAACGGGCTCGGATGTCGTCCTCCGGCAGCTTAAATACTTGGCCCGGGCTGCCGTGGCCATTCGCGAGCGTCTTGAAGGGAATCGTCTCCTCACGGGGATGACGTTGCTGCCAGAAGTCGGCTATGCAGTAAATGAATAACTCGGGGGTGATATCTGGCTTCTCCTCGCGTCGAAAAGCATAAATTGTTTCGCGACGACCGCCAGTGTCGAGTTCGCGTTCGCCGGCCTTAATGAGTAGCTCCAATTCGACAAGCGGCGAATCGAGATTGTCTTCCCGGACCTCTCCTTTTCGACCCCGCGTTGGGATGTACGTATGGAGGAAAGTGTCGAAGTGCTGCTGAACCGTCACCGGCGAGAGATGCTGATCCTGCAATGCTGCTTCTTTATTTAGCGCATCGACAGCGGCGCTCGGAGCGAGAGTCGGATCCTGCCAGTGGTTCAGGAGATAGTCCCAGGCAAGAAGGGGATGACGCAGATCAGTGGAAAGCTTCCAATGAACCAACCAAAGCGTTCGCATGTCCTCAAGGAAAAGGTCGGCGCCGTCGCTGCCCAAAATCGCATTGCCGAAAGCTGTGACGCGATGCCCGCCTCCCTTTTCCATAGCCTCGATCATCCCTGAAGCTTGAGACCAGAAACGAATAGACCGAACCATATTCTTTCCGACGCCGAGGTCGACCATCGCTTGTTGTTCGTCTGCAAAAAGTCGAGGGCAATCCCCAACCCACTTTACTGCTTTGGGCAGCCAAGCGTAGCGGCAGGGGAATGATTCGTGGCCAGAGATTCGGTACGGCACATTCCATTTCTCCAAATCCACGGACATTGGCGAGGCAAATTTACGCATGATCCAAAACTAAAATTAAATTAGGTGGAGATTAGCGGCTGAAACCGCGCAACGCCATAGGTTCCGCCATGTCGCAAGGACATTGAGCTTTCTCCTTCCGGGCTTCCGCGTTCGCGGCTGCTCTCTCCGAAAGCTCAATGACTTTGCTTCCCTTCTCGGAGATGCAGTCATCGCGAGTTGTCTCCCTTCGCCTCCGCCCCTGGCTCCCTGCTTCGTGCTTCATTCCGCCAACTCGCGATCACTGCGTCGCCCACCGAATTCTCTTGCGATCAACTTCGGACGGGAACGCCAGGTTCCCGAATCCTCCTAATGCGGCTGCGCTGCGTGGAGACTGTGCTTCCTCCGCGGACTCCCCCAGCACAGACTCCGAGTTTGCCGATTCGTGAAGGTGATCATCTGCGCCCGTCCTCGCGGCGCTCTCGGCTGTTCCGCCCCATACTCCCATGCGGACTGCCGGACGCGCCGCTGCGAGTGCGCAGATCATCACGGGTCGAGCTCAACGCAGGACAACGTTGGACCCACCCGACGTGAATCGCTCCCCGATTTTATGGCTCGCTGTGCGCTGTCAAGGTATTGCTCATGCCTGCGCTAAACCTATGACTGTGCTCGCTCGCCGCAAAGAGGTCGCTATCGATTCACGCAAGGGAGGCTGCGGCTGCTGAAGAATTGCGTGAGGCGAGCTTCGCTAGGTACTGGCGAAGCGACCGCTCGTTGATTGGTTGCTGAAAGAGCCCGATATGATCATCTGGCCGGATCAGACAGAGGAATTCGCCTGTCATTCCGTAGAGCCTGCGAAAATCGCCGTGAAGGTCGCGCAAATACTCAGCGACAACCTGGGGAGCACTCTCTGGCACCAGGAAATAGGCGGCAACGTCTGCTTCGGCGAAAAGGCCCGCCACTCGGTTGCTTTGGAAAGCATTTGGCTCGGCTACTCCAATCAGGGCGACGGGCCGCATTGGCTCCAACAGTTCGAACAATGTGACCTTGCCTCCGGATCGACAGTTTTCAAAGCAAACGTCCGGGGCGCGATCTCCGGCTTTTAGAAACACGCGAGGGCGTCCCGGTGCCGTTGCTTCATGCTGCGAGAGACTACTGCCGCGATAGTTTACGTGAAGCTGCGCGAGTTTCGAAAAGAGCTTTCTCTGTATCCAGGCCATCCGCATGATTGGTAGAAGGACGAGATCGCGAAACAGCCGGGTGACCAGGCGGGGCGCAAGAAGCAGACGTGTTGTCCGGTCCGTCTCGTTTAGAACCTCTCGGGCCTTCGGCAGGCGCTCTTCTTCGTAAGTATCCAGAAGTGCTTCAGGCGCGCCGCGCAAGACGCGCGCAAGCTTCCACGCGACATTGGTTACATCTTGAATTCCGGTAACGATTCCCTGGCCGCCGGTCGGGCTGTGGATATGCGCAGCATCGCCGGCCAGAAGCACGCGTCCGCATCGGTAGCGATCGACCATGCGGCAATGAATCCGGAACTCCGAAATCCAAGTCGGATTACTGATGGTCATGCCGCGCTCGCCGGTGCGCTCGGTCATCAGGTCTTTGATCACCCCCAGCGACAGCTCGCCCTGCGGGAGGTGGCTTTTGGTTACGTCAATGAATAAGCGCCAAGCTCGCGGCTGGGCGAAAGGCAGCGCCGCAAACGAACCGTCTGCGTGCAACCAAACGTGGTTCTCGCCGTGCGTTAACGGTCCATCGAGCTCCACGTCCGCGAGAAAGAAGGCAAGCGGATAGGTCTTTCCGGTCAGCGTGATTCCCGCCTGCTGGCGCGCGACGCTGTGCGCGCCTTCGCAGCTCACCAGCCACTTCGAGGTGATCTGTTCCTCGGCGTCATCTCGGTGTCGCGCTCGGCAAACAACGGTCTCGGCATTCTCCCGATAGCCTAGAAACTCAGTCTCCCACTCAATTTGACCACCACGCTCCCACAAGAGGCCCCCAAGAATCTCTTCGGTCTCGCTCTGCGGAATCATGATGGCTTTGGGAGCGAATGCCTCGCGACCGCTTTCGGTTCCAGACGCTAAAAATCTGAGCTGCACCAGCCGACGCGCACCAATATTGATATTGACCGCTGTCGGCGATCCTCCACGCGCGATGAAGCGCTCGACGATGCCCATGCATGCGAGAACCTCGGAGACGCGATATTGCAGGCCGATTGCTTTCGATGTCGTGGAACGGCCGGATTTCTTGTCGATGATCCGAACCGCAACCCCAAGGCGCAACAGATGACACGCCAGTGCGAGGCCGGTAGGACCTGCGCCAACGATCAAAACCTCGGTATCTTGATTCACCGTGCGCAAAGCCAAGCAAGATCGACCACCCCTCAGAAAGTGAAAGCAACTGTAGCGCCTCTTCCCATTGGATTGAAATTTCTCATCGCATTCTTTGCGTTCGGAGCCGTCGTCTGCCTGATAACATTGACCGCGCTACTCTTTCCAGGCGGCACGTTGGAGCCGATGTGGCGTTTGAAGCCGGATGCGCGCATCGGTTTTCAGGCGATGGGCGCTTTCGCGTTTCCGTTGATGGCGGCAGTCGGTGCGGCCTGCGCGTTGGCGGCCATTGGACTTGCGAAGCGGGCGGAGTGGGGTCGTCGTCTTGCGATCGCGGTGCTAAGCGTGAACCTGGTTGGGGACTGCGCGAACGCATTCGCGAGGCACGACTATCGGACATTGATCGGGCTTCCGATTGGAGGCGCGATGATTCTCTACCTCGCGAGCAAGCGCATGACGAGTCTATTCGACCGAGCGAACCGACGTCGACTTCGAGCGTCGCTGGGCCAGTTCGCCGCAGAAACGAACCTGCATTGCACCCCCAGCGCTTACGCAGCAGCCTCGCGAGCTTGACCCGGCTGTAACAGGTCAAATTCCCTTTGGCGAGATCGACCCGACCAAAGCATCAGTGGAATAGATTATGCTGATAATTATGGTAATTCGATGTTATTTAAAACCCAAAACAACCCACATGAAAATTCTCTCTCTCAGAAAAATCGGCTCGGCCCTTCTCATCGCTGGTTTGATCTCCATTGCTGACGCAGGATTCGGCCAGAATGCGCCGCCTGCGGATCCCTCCGCTAGCTCGCCAGACGCTACCGAGGCCGCCCAGCCACCGCCCGCTGGATTTGGATCGGGCGACGTTTCGCCCACCGAAAACACCGACGTCTCCACTCTAATTACGACGGGTTGTGGCTACGATGCGTGGACAGGCGCCGTGCGCAGACAAGTGACGGATCTCAGTGTGCCTGGGGCGGTCAGTTCGCATGGCCTCAGTGTGGTCCGGACCTATACGTCGTCGACCGGGATCGGCTGGTCGCTTTCCTGGCAATGGCAAATCCACGGCCAGCCTTTCACCGGCCCCCAAAGCTACCTGGTTAACTTCCCCGACGGCCGGGCGACAACATTTTATCCTCCCGATACAGCAAAATATCCCGGCGAGACTGCCTACCGCGCTGGACGTGGGACCAAAGAGCGGCTTTTTCTGAACAATCGGGGCAGTTCCAATCAATCGGCCGATCTCTACCTTGAGGACGGCAGTCATGTTCACTTTACCTGGACGACCGAGCCGCCAGATCCGCCTCGTCGGTATTCGATCGACACCTTCTATTCGGAATCTTTCACCGATCCCTATGGGCAGATTACCATGTTGTTAAACATATCCTATCCTCCGAACTTCGATAACCAGCACCTCGCCAAGGTGATCGACCCGAGCGGGCGTTCGCTCACCTATAATTACGATCCCGTCTATCCCGGCCGCTTGGCCAGCATCACTGCGAGCACGGGACAAACGGTGACGTACGACGGATCTTTTGGGAGCACCCCAACGGTTACCTACAGCGATGAAACGTCCGCGACCTATACTTATGGAGAAACGACCTATTTGAATTCGGAATGCCCGCAGGGCGTCTGTCATCCATACAAACTTATGACGGCCACCGACGTGCGGGCAGAAGGGCCGATGCGCTCGATTAGATACACCTATTATGATGAGGCGCCCTTTCAGGGCCAGGTTAAGCAGGAGCAGCATCCATCTGGCCTCGAAGTGTCCAAGTTCTTGCCCACAAACGGGCGGGGCTCGATGTCCGCAACCAATCTTGAGAACCGTGGCGATGGTCCCCAGCGGAGTTTCTACATCGCCAAAGACGGCAATACGCCTCTTTTGCGGAGAAAAAGCGACTTCAAAGGCGTCGTCGAAATTTACGACTACGATGGTACCAACTATCTGAAATCGCTCACGGATCGCAATGGCAATGTGACGACCTTTATGAACGAACCCATTTTGGGACGGCCTCTCAAGGTGACGCATACCGGCGGGAGTTTTACGACCGGCGTGTCATTTCCCGAGACCACTCGGGTTTACACCTACACCGATCCCGCTAATCCCTATTATGTTGCTTCCGTCAAAGACGATCGCAGCTACGTCACGACGTATCAGCGCGATCCCGCAACCCACCGGATCACGACAATTGATTACCCCCGACGGGGCAACCGAAACCTTTGTTTATAACAATTTGGGCCAAGTTACCAGGCACAAGCGCAAAAACGGTTTCTATGAATTCTTCGACTACGATACAACTGGGCTTTTGAAGGTTAAATGGAATCCAGTCGCGAGCCCTTCGCATCCGAGCAGCGGACCTAGCACTACCTACAGTTATTACAGTGGCACGCATAAATGGAGGGACCGCGTGCAGACGGTGACCGACGCACGCGGGTTTCGAACGACCTACGAGTATGACAAGACTTTTGATTCTGGCGGTAATCAAACCGGGACCTCATGTTCCGGCCGCGGATTAATCACCAAAGTCAGTTATCCAGATGACACGCATACCGGCACGATCGCCGGCGGCACCTCCATGTCCTACGTCTACGATATTTACGGAAATCTCCAGAGCGAAACACAGGATCAACTCGGGGAAACCACCAACTATACCTACGACGACTACAATCGGCTCAAGACGATGCGGCTGCCCAACTCAGATTCCGTGCCCACCCAACGGGCCACGGTTTACGATTACACGCCCAATCGTAGCGACCCACCGAATGGGATTAATCCTTTGTCGCATACGACTAATTCGGTCTGGAAAGAGACCGCACCTTCTCTGGTCGTGACGGCGCGGACATTCGACGAAAATTTCCGTCTCAGTAGCGAGACGATGGGTAGCCAGGATTCCACGGTGGCGGCGACCACCCGGTTTGGCTACGACGACTACGGAAACCAGACCTCTGTGACCGATCCGCGGGGCTATGGGCTGGGGGATCCCACCTATACGACGCTGACTGATTACGATGCCCGTAACCGCAAAAAACAGGTGAGTCCGCCCGCCGTCCCTGTGACTGGGGTCGAAAAGACCCAATGGGAATACGACGCCAACGGCAACGTGACCAAAATCGTGCGTCCCGATAGCACCGCTGAAACCAAGGATTACGACACGATGAACCGCCTGAAGATGGACACCCAGCCCAAGGACCCTGGCGTCACCTCGACGACGCTGATGGATTATTACCCGGCCGGCACGCTTAAGACGCTGACCGACGCTCGGAGCCGTGTCACGACATTCTCTTACAACGAAACCGACCTGAAAAGCCAGGTCGTCTATCCGGCAAATAGCCAGGGGGTCTCGGATTACGAAGCTTACGAGTACGACCCAAACTATAATCTGCTCAGTCGCCGGACCACTTCGAATGTCTATCAGGTTTTCGAATACGACGAACGAAATCGGCAAAAATCGATGAGCTGGCGCGACGGCAAAACGTAATCCACTCCCTTGCATGGATGGGCCAATGGCGTCTATGACAATCATTACGCCTATGATGCAGCCGGGCGATTGATCGAGGCCAGCAACGACAACAGCGTCGTCACGCGCGTCTGGGACGCGGCGGGGCGGCTCAAGAGCGAGAAGCAAACCTATGCGGGTGCGACCTTCACCGCACCGCTCCTGAAGTACACCTATCGGCAGGACGGGCAAGTAAAACGCCTCTACGTGGGACCGGGGGAGATCTACGATTTCAATCTGGATTACGACGGGATGGCGCGGCTTTCCACCCTCATGAATAATGAGGACACGGAAGTGGATTATGTGTATGGTTACGACCGGGCCTCGAACGTAACCAGCCGAACCAATCGCATCAATGGCACCAACGTGATTTACGCGGTGGACAACCTAAACCGGATCAAGGAAACGGAGATCAACCTGCCGGCGGCAACTTTTTCGCGGGAAACCTACAGCTTTGACGCGCGCGATCGGGTGACCGATCTCCGGCGGGAAGAGACGCTGACCAACGACCACTTCGAGTACGACCAGATGGGCGAAATTACCCTGGCCCAATATGGAACGCCGGTGACCCCGACACCCACCCCGAGCGCCACGCCGACCCCGAGCGTGACCCCGACTCCTTCCCCGGGCACACAGGTGGGCCCAGTGCGCATCTACGACAATGGGTATCAACAAGGGCAGCCGATGCCAGTGTATATGACGACGGGCACGGCGGGCGCGACGATCTTTTATACCAAAGGCTCGACCTGCCCGAACGATCCGACCCATAATGGGGCGAATCCGACCGGGGAAACGCTGGTTTATAACCCAGCCGCTCCGCCGCTGCTGCTCCCGGGGCAGGCGGCCCTGTTCTCGGCAGTGGGCTACAAGGCTGGCCTGAGCGATTCCGAGATCACCCAGTGTGTCAACGAAGACAACGTGCAGTTGAGTCCGCTGAGCGGGCCTACCCGGACGGTGAGCTACCTTTGGGACAAGGTCGGCAACCGCAGCAAAGTGACCGACTCAGGGGCCAACGGGGGGGCGCCGCAGAACTACGTGAGCAACCCGCTTAACCAGTACAACAAGGTTAACGGAGTATCGGTGAGCAACGGGCCGGCGCACGAGATCGCCGGCTACGAGAGCGTGAGCTACGCCTACATGGGGGACACTTACCTGGCCCAGGCCAGCGCGTCCCCCGAGATATACACGCTCTATTACGATGCGCTGGGACGGGTGGTGAAGCGGGTGCGCTCCAACATGGGGGTGGAGACGACCAATTACTATCTGTTTGACGGGGAACATTGGCTCCTGGAGTACAACCCGGATGGGACGCCGCAATCGAGCAACCTCTATGGGATCGGGATCGATGAGATCGTGGCCCGCTTTAATGCGGGCGCGCCGTCAGGAGCATGGGAACAATGGCCCTACCAGGATCGCAATGGCAACATCAGCGTGATCACGGGCGGGAACGACGGAGCGGCCACCTTGCTGGAATACTACCGCTACGACGCCTTTGGGCAGCCGACCATCTACGATCCGGCGACCGACATGGAACGCACCGGCGGCACCGCGATCGCCAACCGCTTCCTCTTCACGGGGCGGGAATGGAATCCGGAGTATAAGTTCTACGAGTATCGGGCGAGAGCCTACAGCCCTGCGCTGGGTCGCTTCATGTCAGAAGACCCGAAGGGCTTCGACGCTGGGGATTACAATCTTTATCGCTATGTCGGCAATGATCCACTCGATAAGACCGACCCGATGGGGGAAGAGCCTTTCAACACAACTTGGGAAAGACTTCGGGCTCTACGACTGGAACAGAAGAAGGAGCTGATCCAAACGGCAGCCGATGCGAGCCGAAGCTCGAGCGCCGTTCCGCTGCCATCGCGAAACGCTCCTCCGTTAACGCCAAGAATCGCCATGGAAGGGAAACAGGCGACCGACGCTGCTGTCAACAAAAGCGGCGGAGGCAATTACTACTCCGCGGCAAGAGATCCGCGAACCGGTGAGTTCGTTTACTCGCAACCGTCGAAGCTTGTCGGCCTGCGGTACATAGAACAACTTCGAGTCCCGCCCGGCGCTGACGTTGTCGGACATGCCCACCCCGTCGGCCGGTTTTCTTGGAGTGGAGATGACATTACGGGCGGACATAAGTTTTGGCTTTTTAAGCCTCATGAAGTACACGGCCATCAGAGGGGTTATGACGCGACTCGTGATGGGTGGATTTGGAGTTTGAATCAACGTCTCCAGATTATCATAGGTCCTGAGATATGGGAACCATGACCGCTACATTCTGGCGTTTGTTGACATGCTCGCTGGTTTTGGTGTTAGTCCACTCCGGCTCGGCAGGAAGACGGGATCCGCTGATATTACCGTCGGGAGAATTTCCGCAGTATCAACAGCTATGGTCTTCTTTGCTCGAGGTCACACCGTACGATTGCGGGCGGTTGGTAGTCTTGCCGGCATTCGAACCGGAGGCATCGATTTCTATTTATTGTGTACGCGGGGGCACAAGCGGTAAAACCAATTTTCGAGTAACATGGATCTCCACCGATAAAAACCTGTGGCAGAAAACGACTTGGCGACGACCGGAACAAGCGATGAAAAATGTGAAGGTGCGCCGTATCGATGCAGACATCCCAGCTGAAACCGCTCTGCTTCTCCGAAATGTCTGGACGGAAATGCTCGGTAGTGTGCGGCACGGTCTGGAATCTCAGCATAAGGATTACCTAGTACTCGACAGCACCCGTTTTATTTGGTCGATCCAACGATCATCCGGCCCCCCTCTACGTGCCGAATTGAATCGGTATATTGAAATAACCCCCGAGATGGCCTCATTCGCGCACCTAACTGAAGCACTTCTCACAAAATATTGTCATGCGCCGTCTAGCCAACGAACCGCGATTCTGAAAGAAATCGGGCGTGAGGCAAAGCGACTTCCCCGAGAGAAGCGTTAGGCAGGCTGATTGGGGGCCAGGCAACAAATTTTGACAACCCGGATGGGACGCCGCAATCGAGCAACCTCTATGGGATCGGGATCGATGAGATCGTGGCCCGCTTCAATGCGGGCGCGCCGTCAGGAGCATGGGAACAATGGCCCTACCAGGATCGCAACGGAAACATCAGCGTGATCACGGGCGGGAACGACGGATCAGCCACCTTGCTGGAATACTACCGCTACGACGCCTTTGGGCAGCCGACCATCTACGATCCGGCGACCGACGCGGTGCGGCCCACGACCACAATCGCCAACCGCTTCCTCTTCACGGGGCGGGAATGGAATCCGGAGTATAAGTTCTACGAGTATCGGGCACGAGCCTACAGCCCTGCGCTGGGTCGCTTCATGTCAGAAGATCCCAAGGGCTTTGACGCGGGCGACTACAATCTTTATCGCTATGTCGGCAATGATCCTCTCGATCACACCGATCCGACAGGCGAGATCATCGATACAATCGCGGATATCGGATTTATCGGATACGACCTGTATCGATTGGCAGCTGACGGTCGTTCAAACTTCAGCTCAAATCTCACAGCGCTCGGCCTTGATGCGGCAGGTGCTGCCGTCCCATTTGTAACTGGAGCTGGCGTCGCCTATCGAACCGCCTGTCTGGCGAACACTGCGCATCGGGTTGAGGAGGCTACAAAGGCTGCGGAAGTGGCTGCAAAAGGCAAAGCGTTTACGCGAGCACAAAAACGGGAAATACTGCAGGCCAATCGTGAGAAAAACGCTGGTCAGTTACGCTCTGATAAAAGCGGACAGGAGTTGGTGCCGAGTAAGAAATCGGAGCGAGGCGTAACACCGCCGCAGAATGAGGCGCAAGTTGATCACATGAATCCTCGATCAAAGGGCGGTTCTAATACACCAGACAATTCACAAGTTTTGTCTCGTCAGGAGAACCGGGAAAAGAGCGATAAGATACCACCTCCTCCTCTACTTCAGAAATACGGCGGATGAGACAACAAACGAATCTCGACAGCGCTGCGATTGTATGTCACGAAGTAGCCGTGGATCATGCACCCATACTATACGCTGCTCGCTCAAAGCCGGAAGATATTGCCGACAGTGGCTGGCAATTCCTTTGTGGCCGGAGCCACCAAGATATGTCTTCAGCCCAAGTATGGGCTGTTCACGAGGTCTTAGCTTACGATCAGACGCTTAAGCCTTTCGTGGACCTTCCGTCTGGCACCGTTCTCGAGCGATTATCGCCGGCAGCCGAATGGAAGATCAGCGAAGAAACGGAAGAGATTGGTGGTTAACTCGGTTGCCGGCATACTCGCCAAACCTGGCGATTACGCCTGAGCGCGGGAGGCGCGCCAGCATCGGAGATGCGTCTACTTTGATACTCTGCGCCCCTGACGCCATTCAAGGCTCAAGAGATGTTCTCCGGGGAACTTACTCATTAACGGTGCGGTCCAGCCTTTTGCAGACTCTCAAAAGCGTTGGCCACCTACGACAACAGCAAGGGCAGCCGATGCCGGTGTATATGACGACGGGCACGGCGGGAGCGACGATCTTTTATTCCAAAGGGTCGACCTGCCCGAACGATCCGACCCATAATGGGGCGAACCCGACCGGGGAAACGCTGGTCTATAACCCGGCCGCTCCGCCGCTGCTGCTCCCGGGGCAGGCGGCCCTGTTCTCGGCAGTGGGCTACAAGGCTGGCCTGAGCGATTCCGAGATCACCCAGTGTGTCAACGAAGACAACGTGCAGTTGAGTCCGCTGAGCGGGCCTACCCGGACGGTGAGCTACCTTTGGGACAAGGTCGGCAACCGCAGCAAAGTGACTGATTCTGGGGCCAACGGGGGGGCGCCGCAGAACTACGTGATCAACCCGCTCAACCAATACAACAAGGTCAATGGAGTATCGGTGAGCAACGGGCCGGCGCACGAGATTGCCGGCTACGACAGCGTGAGCTACGCCTACATGGGGGGCGCCTACCTGGCCCAGGCCAGCGCGTCCCCCGAGATCTACACGCTCTACTACGATGCGCTGGGGCGGGTGGTGAAGCGGGTGCGCTCCAACATGGGGGTGGAGACGACCAATTATTATCTGTTTGACGGGGAACACTGGCTCCTGGAGTACAACCCCGATGGGACGCCTCAATCGAGCAACCTCTATGGGATCGGGATCGATGAGATCGTGGCCCGCTTCAATGCGGGCGCGCCGTCAGGAGCATGGGAACAATGGCCTTACCAGGATCGTGCTGGGAAAAAAGGGGATGGTCGATGGAAAATACAAAAATTACAGTTCTTTTCCGGTTCGCGGCCCAAGTCCGGAGGCGTATCGGCGAACCGCACTTGCTCTCTCGCACGCTCTTCCAATCGTCGAACCCGGCATGCACGATAAGCGCCAGTTTTATAAGGCCGGGTTGAATGGCTACATTGCTGTGCCGGCTTTCCCCGGCCGGCCGGGGCCAGACCCAAGAATTCTATTCTATAATGGACATATCAATCCCGATGAATAGATAGATTGGAGATTTGGATATGTCTTACGCTGAAAATTCTGTTTTCCTAAAGCTCGCTTTTCTGAGCCTGTCAATTATTTCGTTCGCCGCTGCTCCGGCTGTGAATATCCAAAGTTTGCTTGCCGATCCTAAGATCTACGAAGTTAAACGTATAACTGTTGAAGGTATTGCGCGAGTCGATGGCGATTACGTTACCATATATCCAGATTCGATTGCCGCGACGAAAAGCGATTTTTCCAAGGGGGTGTCAATCAGAGGACGAGCTGACGCGCCTTCTTATCAGCGATTGAACTACCATTGGGTAAGGGTCACGGGAGTGGTAAACACACGGCTTCATGGGCCATACGACGCGTTTCCTTTCGAACTCTTATCTGAGCGGATTGAATCACTAGACCGTCCGCCGATTACTGATCCGAACACATACATTATCTTTCGAAATGACATGGCGTCATCGATAACCGTTATGACCTCTTGGCCCGGTGGATCGGCAACAGCAACGCTAAAACCGGGTGGACTCGATGCGGTTGTCGCACGTAGCCTCGACGTTAGAGTGACAGCTGCTTCCGGCGAGCTAATCGCGAAGACCTCCCTTAAACCATCCCGAGTGCCCAAAAGCGGTGTTGATTCAAAACGGCAGTGGATCCCCTATGCTATTACCTCTAAAGGATTGGAACTGGTCCCCCTAGCACGCGCTCAAAAATGGCGAGTCGAAACTGTGTTGCCGTGGCTAAAGTAAATGGCGATAGCTGCTGTCAGGTGGCGTCGGGCGCAAGCTAACTGGATGGCACTTCTGTCCAGCCTCTTGCAGAATGTTGAACGTGCCTCAGCCGTCTGATCTACGACAACGGGTATCAGCAAGAGCAGCCGATGCCGGTGTATATGACGACGGGCACGGCGGGAGCGACGATCTTTGCAACTGTAGCAAAGCTTTTCCTTGATTACTGCAAAGCGGAATCTGAGAAACGTCCTCTATTTGAAGAACAGATACGGCGAGAGGCGACTTTAATACTTCGGAATTCTAAGTGAGAATCGGAGTACCCTTGCAGGAGGCCTCCGGCAGAGGCGGTTCGTTCCGCTGGCGCTCCACCCACATTTACCTCAACCGCCCATTGTATTCTCTAGCTAGTGCGGGCGGGCGAGAGCCGGGCAACACGACCTATATATTGTTAGCATTCTCCTGCTTTGAGCATCATCCCGAGTTTAAGGAAACTGGTTCGTCGCTGGAACTTGGGTATTGACGCTGCGGCCCAGCCTCTTGCAGAATGTCGAACATGGCTCAACCGTTCGTATCTACCATAACACGTATCAGCAGGGGCAGCCGATGCAGGTGTATGTGATGACGGGAGCGACGATCTTTTATACCAAAGGCTCGACCTGGCCGAACGATCCGCCCCATGATAAACGAAACGAAATCAGGAAGCCCCCGCCACCGCCACTAGAAGTGCTGCAGGCGAGGGGCAACTAATGAACACTGTCTCGGAATTTTGGAGGTGGTTTGCTGATCACGCAGGTGCGCTTGCCGACCAGCAAAAAGATTTGGTCACTGAGCTGGACGAGAGAATTACAAAGATCAATCCCAAACTTTCGTGGGAGATAGGCCCCGGAAAACAAGCTGAGTGGCAACTTGTTTTCGCCAAATCTCGATCGGAATTTACTGCAGGTTTCACGACGAGTTGTCGCTGAAGCGCCGGTTGTCGAAGGTTGGGGAATTCCATGCAACTCGTCAACCAAAGGAATGGACTGGTCAATTTCAGATGGATCGAACTGGCGGAGGTAGAATTCGTATCGATGCAAAGAGGTGGAAATATCTATTACTGAGTTATCCTGATGGGGCTCACGAGATATTGCTGCACGGTTCTGAGGCGAAGGATTTGAGTGAGGGCGACAGGTGGCAAGCAGCAGCGATCGTTCTTGAAAGTATGATTGGTGAGGAACCTCTGCTGAACCAGATCGAGAGTTTCGAACTTAGTGAATCAGTTGAACCGAAGTCCGCCTCCAAGGAGAAACCTATAAACGCTTTGCCTCAAGCAATGGGTTTGTCCGGCCTCGGGGTCGAGTCTATATTTGGCGAATTGATAGGTGGTCGCGACCGCGGGAACCGCAGCGGAGCTCGCCGCTTCCCGAGACCGAGGAGCCTTGTCCAACGGAGGGCGCGATGTCGAAGGGCGTCGCGCCCCGCAGATTAGCTTAGTCTGTTGGGCGCGACCTTGCTGCTTTCGCGGTTACTCTTCTAAATCGCTCAGACGTTTGCCGAGCACTTTCAAAATCAACATCAATTCCAAGTCCGTGAGTGTTCGTGCGCCGGTTTCGATGCGATTGGTCGTTCCCGGATCGACGTCCCATCCCGCTCGCTGGAGACGGTGCGTGAGTTCGTTTTGTCGCAGACCCGACGCTTCCCGCAGTCGCCGGATCTTCGGGCCAAAGAGATTGAGTTTCCCGTCGGCGGGCTTTGGTGATGTTCGCCGGGCCATTGGCCCTGCGAGAGTAGCTTTCTCTCAGATGCAAAGTTTGAGGCCTTCCTCAATTTCCGCTTTACTCGTGCTTGACTGGAAGGCAGCGTCCTGCTTTGACAAAGGTTCAGTGAGCGTATTCCTCGCCAGACACTCAAGAACCAACATATTTTCGAAATTTGTCCCAACGTCTGGCACTATGAGCATCGGAAAACATCAAAACATTATCGGCCCGCTTGTTCAGGAGCTTCGGGAGGGCAAGGGGATATCGCAGGCGGAATTCGCGGAAGAACTGAGGGCGATTGGCTGGGATATCCCTGAAGGCCATATCGAAAAAATCGAGGCGCGCGAAATGATGGTGAAGGATTTCGAGACGCTCTATCTCCTTCGGGCTCTCGAGATCAGTCAGGACGAATTTTGGCGTCGAGTCGCCGCAAGTCCTGCGACCAGAGATTCACCGGTATCTCGCCCCGCTTGATCGCACGGCAGCCAAGACGACACCGGTGACCTCCATTCGCAACGCCGGGACAAAACCGTACTTAATGTGAAACGACGGCGTCGAGTCGCGACTATCCGGCAGTCCCGGAAAGCGCGCCTGTTTAATCTCGGAAATTTTACGGGTCGAGCGCATTTAGCTCCGAATCGGGAACCTGTAGACGGTCTTCGCGACGTATCATTCGTTGCGTATGACCACCCCTCACAAACATCGTCGGTCCGGAGGTCCGCAGACGACGGTACGCGCTCGGGTGGACCCAAAAGGATCTCGCGACAAAGTTGCAAATTCTCGGCTGGGATCTGGATCGCGTGGGTGTTTCAAAAGTCGAGTCTCAACTCGTCTGGATCAGCGATTTTGAGATGCTTTTCCTCGCGAAGGCGCTGAAAACCGAAGTGCCTCGCTTATATCCCCCGGAGAAGCCGCAACGAACGTTCTATGAAAATGTGATGCAATGGAGAGGCGTCAAATGAGGTTCCGAAATGTTGCTCCGAAGCCGACACCCACAAGTGGTAAGGCCGCTTCACAATTTCCACTCATGAACGCACATCTCAGTAAGAATCTCGTTGGTCCAGAAATTAGAAAGTTGCGATGCCGACTCGGTTGGACGCAGGCAAAACTGGCCGAGAGACTCGCGAACGAGGGACTTGATATCACCCGGAGCTCCCTCGCGAAAGTCGAGTGCCAGCTTGTGTGGGTGGGAGACTTTGAACTCCTCTATTTCGTCCGCGCGCTCGGGGTGAGGCTCGAGCATCTTTTTCCTCCGCTTAAAACTGGCAACGCGATCCCGCAGCGATCCGTTCATTTCCAGCAAAATCTCGCGTGAAAATCCGACCGGCATCTCAACCCTGCGTCCAATGAAAACGGAGCGTTTCGTCCCGCAGCAAGGTACCTACACCGCTAGGGAGGCCGCCGCCTATCTCAAAGTGAGCGAGCGCCAGATCCGCAATTTCATCGCCCGCAAACTCCTCCGAAAAAGCAGGGCGCAGGCGAAGACGCTCATCCCTGGCGAGGACGTGGAAACGCTCCTCGCACGAACCAGTTGAGCGACGTGCTGTTTAAGCCGCTTTTTTTAGCCGCACCGGTCGACTCATGGCAGCTTCCGCAGCCGCAGCTTTGGCAAGCTGCGTGCGTTCGTAGCTTTCCGAATTGCTCCCGAAAACTTCGGTGTAGGTCGTCATGATCAGCTTGCCGCCGTCGCTGTGCCCCTGCCATTGCGCGATCACCTTTACGTCAACACCCTGCTCCCACAGCCGCTTGATCCGCATCGCGCGCAGATTGCGCTGAGTGAAGTTCGGAAAGCCGAGCCGCTGCGTCGCGCCTCGTAGTGCTTTTTTCACATTCTTTACCTTGAAGACCGGTCCGCGTGGATTCGGTCCGGCCTTTGCGCGCAGTCTTTTCAGGAGAGGTTTCAGCCATGGAAAAATCGGCGTGTTAAAATCACGTCCGGTTTTTTTCCTTCGATAATGAACGACATCGCGCCGCTCGTCGATGTCCTCCCAATTCAGTGCGATCGCTTCGGCCTGGCCGATACCTGCCCGACCGAGATATTCCGCGAAGTCCGCGCTCTCGTCCTGAATCGTCCGTCGCGGTCCGCCGTGCTTTCCTTTCGTCTTCCATCTCGGCTTGCGGATTTCCGCGATGATTTGCTCGAACTCCTCGGGCGAAGGGATGAGCCGGATGATCGGTTCTTTTTTTGCCTTGCGAATGATCTTTGGGTCAAAAGGGTTCTTCGCGATGACGGTGTCTGAGACGGCGAAATCAAAAAGCGCCCGCGCGAAAGCGCGGAACTGATTGCGAGTGGAAGGACGTTTATTTTTGCCAACGAGGCCCACCCACGTCGCGATGTCGGAGTTCAGAACGCGAGCCACCAAAGTTTCCATCGGGCGAGGAAACAGTTCGCGGAATTTCGCGATCCGCCCTTTCTCTCCAATCCGAGTGGACGGAGCGATCTCGGTGCGCGCCGCCTCATACTTTTGCAGCAGCCGCGCGAGCGTCATGTCGCGATTGCCTGGGTCCACTTTCTTGAGATCGCCTAACCAGTCCGCGAGCTTTCCGTTCGCCGTCTTTCGATCCGTTGTCCTCAACGCGTGAACGGTGCGCTTCCCGTTCATTTTTCTGACGCCCCAATAGGAATGATTCTCGCGGTGACGAAAGAGATTCGGCGCAACGTTATCGAGAAAAGCGAACGTCCCGCGGTGTTTTGAAGCCCCAAGCTTTTTCATCGTCCCGGGAGCATAAGGGCTACCACCGGGGGCTACCACCACATTTTTCGGAAACCTCTCAAAATTTAACCGATCACCTAAAACGCTGGGTAAAATCAGCTTTTTAAAGGTGTCGGGCCGGCGAGATTCGAACTCGCGACCTCTTGAACCCCATTCAAGCGCACTACCAAGCTGTGCTACGGCCCGAAAATGCGTGACTATGCGCCGCAGGAGTTCGGATTGCCAAATAATTTTGGCGAGAAGTGAGGAGCGACGTTGCTGCCCACGGGAGTGATCGTCCATGGGGACGCTATTCCGGCTAGTCGGGTGAGCGCCATCCGGTCCGTCATCGGGGGCAGCGACCCCGGCCGCAATTGACGCTTCGCGCTTTCAGCGCCCGGTTGCGCTTGCCAAATAAATCTAGGAGCCCGAGGGAGAGGGGACCGACAGCGCCCGAGATGGACGAACCCAGCCAGAAAGAAACCAGGATGCAGCACAAGATGCCGTTACCTGGGAGGACTCCGCTTGAGCGGTTGACCACACCTTTTGAAGAGTTCGCCCGGCTCGAGGCTTCGGGCGGTATTCTTCTCATCGTCTGTACGATGGTGGCGCTTCTCTGGGCTAACTCACCTTGGGGCGACGTCTATTTCAAATTTTGGCATACCAAGCTCAGGATCGGCTTCGCCGATGCCACTCTCTCCGAGGAAATCCATTTCTGGATCAACGACGGTCTAATGGCGATTTTCTTCCTGCTCGTCGGCCTCGAGATTAAACGTGAGGTCTTGATCGGGGAGCTGGCCTCGCTGCAAAAGGCCGCTTTGCCGCTGATCGGCGCGGTGGGCGGAATGCTCCTGCCGGCTGGGTTCTATTATCTCTTCAACCAAAGCGGACCGGGCGCCCCGGGGTGGGGCGTGCCGATGGCGACGGACATTGCTTTCGCCCTCGGCGTGCTCGCTTTGCTCGGTGACCGCGTCCCCACTTCGCTCAAGGTCTTTCTCGCCGCACTGGCCATCGCCGACGACATCGGGGCGGTTTTGGTCATTGCCTTCTTTTACACGGCGCAGATTCACTGGCTCAGCCTCGCCCTGGCCGGGATTTTCTTCGTCGTGCTCATTATCATGAATCGCGTGGGCGCGCGTCATCCGCTCATTTACACGATCCTCGGTCTGGCCTTGTGGCTGGCCTTTCTCAAGTCAGGCATCCATGCGACGGTCGCAGGGGTGCTTCTCGCGCTCACTATTCCGACGCGTCGCCGGATTGACAGCACAGCTTTCCTTGAGCGCAGCCGGCGGATTCTGGATGAATTCCGCCGCGCCGGAGAGGCGGAAACGCCGGTCGAGACCAGCGCCACGCGCAGTGCTGCGCTCAGTCTGCTGGCGCAGGATTGCCATTACGCCGAGGCCCCCATGCTGCGGTTCGAGCATGCTCTGCAACCCTGGATCAAACACGTCATCATGCCGATTTTCGCGCTGGCCAACGCGGGTGTCTGGCTGGGGCACGACGCGCTGGGCGATCTGGTCGATCCCATCAGTCTCGGGATCATTTGCGGGCTGGTCTTCGGGAAACCGCTCGGGATCGCTTCTTTCGCCTGGTTGGCCGTCAAGACGGGACTAGCCACCCTGCCGCAGAAGGTCAACTGGCGACAAATCATCGGGGTCGCCATGCTGGGCGGTATCGGCTTTACCATGTCGCTTTTCATTTCCAGCCTTGCCTTCGGTTCCAATGCAGAAATCGAGACATCGAAAATAGGAATTCTGGCGGCCAGCATCATCTCGGGCGTGGCCGGGACTCTGGTGGTCTTCCGGCGGGCTCAGCCTAACGACTCCCCGGCGAGCTAGTCGTGGGGCGCGGCCCATCCACTCAGAAAAGCCTCGATTAACTGCGGTAACTCTTCGCTATAGCCGCCTTCCAGGATCGCGCCCGCCGGCAGCCCCGTTTCTCGCAGCCAGCGACCAAAGAGGGCGAAATCCTCCATCTCGAGGCTCATCTGTGTCAGGGGATCGCCCGCGTAGGCATCGAAGCCGGCCGAGACGAGCAGGAGATCGGGGCGGAACTGGATGAGCGTCTCAAGCGCCCGCTCGACGGCCGCGCGGTGGGCCGGCCGCGGTGTGGAAGGTGCGAGGGGAAAATTGTGGATCTTGCCTAACGAATGAGTTCCAGTGCCAGGGTAGCCGGGAAATTGATGGACGGAGGCGAAGGCGACGCGGTTGTGCCCGGCCAGGATCGCTTCCGTGCCGTTCCCGTGATGCGCATCAAAATCCCAGATCGCGACTCGTTCCGCTCCATGCTCCAGGGCCTCGAGAGCCGCCACCGCGATATGGTTAAAAAAACAAAAACCCATGGCTTGATCGCCCATGGCGTGATGACCTGGCGGACGCATGAGACTAAAAGCGGGTTGCCCGCCTAACGACTCCTGCGCCACGGCGCAAGCGGACCCGCTGGCCCGGGCCGCGTGTGCGAAAATTTCAGGATAAGCAGGGGTGTCGGCATCGAAATCGTGCTGAGCGGCCCGGATCCGGGCGAGATGGGCGGCTGGGTGGGCGCGCTGTAGCATTTCCTCCGCGGCCTCGTCAGGCAAACGCCAGGCCCAGTCGGGCTGCGCATCTTTCAAGTGCGCCGCGCTCGCGGTGACGCGGCCCGGACGTTCCGGGTGGCCCGGCGCGGCGTAGTCTGCGCAACGCGGATCGTGAAAAATGATCACGTGCCCGAACGGAGAAGCCCGGCGAAATTTCCCCAGTAACGCCAGATGAGGAAGAGATCGAGGAATGCGATCACCGCCGCGATGGGTAAGCCGCTGGGATCCATGAGAGCGTGCACGAGGAAAATATTCACGATGATGGGCGAGAGAATCGTCAGACCCAACGGCACGAAGAAGCCGAGCAGGACCAGCAGACCACCCATGCACTGAAGCGCGGAAACCACCGTCATAAAGCCGGTGCTCATGAGAATCTTGCCGAACTGCGACATGACCGAACTGTCCGGTGGCGGCATGGGGATGAAATGGAGAAAGCCGTTAAGACCAAAAACGACGAAGACCAATCCCAGCAGAACGCGCGCGATAATGGTGACGATTTTCATGCGCTGAGATTCCGCCGACCCTGCCGAAAAGACAACGTCAAACAGGAGACGGGCAATCGAGCCCGGCCATCAACCCTCCATCTTCCCTTCTGGGCGAACCAGACTATTTCCCGATCAAAATAAAGACGCCAGTCACCAGGGCCAGAATGGGAAGAAGAACGCCCGGAGCCAGCCCCGTCAGCCCCACGATCCCGACGACGATGAGGTAGATTGCAAGCAACAGCATTCCGATGTTTTTATTAAAGTTCATGCGTCATGCTGCCTAACGTGACCGCAAATTGCACGCAGAAATTCCGAGGGCGGCAAATCCCGGCCGAGGATGCGCACTTTAAGGGTCTTCCTGGGTCGGAAGGCGTTTTCATCTTGGCGGGCCGCAGAATCTGGAGGTTTCCACCAAGTTTGTTGACAAAACGCCTGGCAGATCGCTAGAATCGCGGCTGACGCATACTGAATGTCGGTATGTCGAGCTGGTGCCTCCCAGGCTTGTGTAATGGATAGATGTATTCGACCTCGACTCGTTAGCCTAAGTAAGCTGGAAGCGGCGAGACGACAGATCGAGTCTGCCATTTGGCTTTGGTTCGCTGATGATAGCTATGTGTCAGTCTACGCCCTCACGGCGGCCGCGCACCGCCTTCTTAAAGAGTTGACCAAGCAGCGCGAGACCGCGCCGTGGCCCTATGCAACCGCTTATCTTTCGGATAAGAGTGCCGACGCGGGACGGATCGACTTGGATGATCCGGTGACGTTTTTTCAGTACGCAAAGCAGAAGGAAAGTTACGAGGTGAGCGAGCAGTGGACCGAGAGTTACCTTTTCGACGCGGTCATGGCTTATGGCAACCTGGCTGAAGATCGGTCGCCGAGTGCTTTGATGGCGACGTTTGTGGTTCGTTTCGGGGTGGAGAGACAGGATCTTTTTGTGACCGATGCTTTTACCCTGCTAGAGCGCCGCGTGAACGAGAGCTTTAACCTCGAAAGGCTGGAAAGCCTTTCAAAGATGGAATTTCTGAAAGAGTTTATCGGCGTCCTGAGATTCGGGCCGGAGTAGGACTTAGATTCTGGCGTGACGGAATAGATAGCGTAACAGGCAAACCACCTGTTTTGGTTAGGCGGGAGCGATCCCCCCAGCCATCGGCCTCCGATTTTGCGGCCCGCCTTTTTCGCGATTCCGATTTCGAAGGTCTCGCCCGACCAGTCCGCCGGCGAAGTCTTTCCGTCTTTCGCATTCGGCGTGCGCCGAGGACCGCGTCGGCGGGCCGCTCGGCTTGACCGCCTTTGCCCACCCCTCTAGAATGGGCGCTGACGCCCAGCAGGATGCCTTTTGCCCACGGCATCGGCCTTGCTCCATTTTGGGACGAAACGGAAACGATGGTCATAACCCCCAAAGCTTAATACGATGGATTTTGCCTGGTCTGATGAACAACGTGAACTGCTCGACGCAGCCGGCCGGTTTGCGCGCGAACAGCTCAACTACGACGTCATCGAGAACGATCGAAAGGCGATTTTCAATCATGACGCCTGGAAAAAGTGCGGTGAATTCGGCGTGCAAGGCCTGCTCGTCCCGCCGGACTACGGTGGCCTCGGCCAGGATCCGCTTACGACCGTCGCGGTGCTTGAGCGGCTCGGTTATGCCTGCAAAGACAACGGGCTGCTTTTTTCCATCAACGCGCACATGTGGACCGCGGTCAGTCCGTTGGTGCACAACGGAACGGAGGAGCAGAAAAAGAAATTCCTGCCCGGCCTGTGCGACGGCACGCTCATCGGCGGGAACGCCATGAGTGAGCCCAATAGCGGGTCGGATGCGTTTGCCTTGGCGACCACGGCCACCAAAAAGGGCGACAAATACGTTCTGAACGGAAGCAAAATTTTCATCACCAATGGCCCTGTGGCCGACGTTCTTGTCGTCTTCGCGACGGTCGACAAAGCGCGGGGCGCGGACGGCCTCACAGCCTTCCTCGTGGAGAAGGGCATGCCCGGCTTCGATCCCTCCCACAAGATCGAGAAGATGGGCGTGCGCACTTCACCAATGGCGGAGGTCTTTCTCGAAAACTGCGAGGTGCCCGTGGAAAATCTGCTCGGCAAGGAAGGCGGCGGCGCCTTTCTCTTCACCCGCTCGCTTACCTGGGAGCGCGGCTGCATCCTGGCCAGCGCCGTTGGGGCGATGCAGCGGTTGCTCGAAAAATGCATTCGTTACGCCAACGAGCGCAAGCAGGGCGGCCAGTCGATTGGGAAATTCCAGCAGGTCGCGACGAAGATCGTGGAGATGAAACTGCGCGTCGAAAGCTCGCGGCACATGCTTTATCACTTCGGCTGGGTGGCCGGACGTCGCAAAGCGGTTTATCTGGAAGCAGCCATGACCAAACTGCACATCGCTGATGCCTGGGTGAAATGCGCCGAAGACGCGATCCAGATCCACGGGGGCTACGGCTACATGACGGAGTATGAGGTCGAACGCGAACTGCGCGATGCGATCGGGGCCAAGCTCTATTCCGGCACGAGTGAAGTGCAACGCAACATCATCGCCTCTCTGATCGGCCTGTGAGTTTGCCGATCGCGAAAATCCTCGTTCCTTTCAAGAGCGTGCCCGACCCTTACGAGGTGGCCGCTCCCGGCGGAGTGGGCTCTACCACCAAGGCGGTGGTCAATCCATTTGATGAAATCGCGATCGAGGAGGCCCTCCGTTTGCGGGAAGCTGGGAAAGCCACCGAAGTGGTTGGCTTAACGATCGGTGCGGCGACGGTGGACGAGCAGGTGCGAGCTGCTCTCGCGATGGGCGTCGATCGCGCCATTCGGGTCGATGACGCTCGCCCGCTCGATCCCTTCGCGGTCGCGCGCATTCTAAAGGCGGCGGTCGAGAAAGAAGCACCGCAGCTCGTGCTCATGGGCAAGCAAGCGGTGGACGACGATTCCAACCAGGCCGGCCAAATGCTCGCGGGATTGTTAGGCTGGCCGCAGGCGACTTTCATTTCCAAAATCGAATTGCTCGAAGGCGGCCAGAGCGCGCGCTGCACGCGTGAGACTGACGGCGGCCTGGAAGTGATTGAAGTAAACCTACCTGCCATCGTAACGGCCGATCTGCGCTTGAACGAGCCGCGCTACGTCTCCCTGCCGGGCCTGATGAAAGCGCGCAAGAAACCGATCGAGGTCCAGACCTGCGAGCAACTCGGCGTCAATGTGCAACCAATGACCACCGTGATCACGACCACGCGCCCGCCTAAACGTGCGGCGGGGGCAAAAGTTGAGTCGGTCGAAGAATTGGTCACCAAACTCAGGGAGGAAGCCAAAGTTTTTTAATGAACGCGCCCATCCTTATTCTCATCGAGCACGACCGTCGCGAGATAAAACGCCCCTCTCTCCATGCCATCACGGCGGCGCGACAATTGGGAGGCGATTACGCGCTCCTTCTCGTCGGCCAGGGGATGAGCGAAATGGCGAATTCGCTGGTCAGCTACGGTGCCGCAGCCGTGTTGGTGGCCGACCACGAAGCTTTGGCGGAGCCGTTGGCCGATCGTTACGCTGCGGTCGTCGCGCAAGCCGCGCAGAAAATCGGCGCAAGCACGCTGTTGGGACATTCCTCAACCTTTTGTAAAGACATCCTGCCCCGCGCAGCCGCGCTCCTCGATGCGCCGATGCTCACCGACGTCGTAGCGATCGAGCAAAAAGACGGCGCTGTTTCCTACCAGCGACCGGTCAGCGCAGGCAGCATGCTGGCCACCGTGCAACTGTCGGGCGACCAGCGTGCTCTCATCGTGCGCGCCTCGGCTTTCGAAGCACCCGCCACGGACGAGAAAGCAAGTCCCATCGAGCCATTCGAGGTCGACGCCGCTTCCTTGCCGGTCGGAACCAAATTTGTCTCGCGCGAAGAACGCGTTTCGGATCGTCCCGACCTGACCGAGGCCCGCGTCGTCATCGGCGGTGGCCGACCGCTCAAGGATAAGGAAAGCTTCGACAGACTGGTGGGCGGCCTGGCCGATCTCCTCGGCGGCGCCATCGGGGCAACGCGCGCCGCCGTTGACACCGGGCTCGCGCCTAACGACTGCCAGATTGGTCAAACCGGCAAAGTCATCGCGCCCGATCTCTACATCGCGCTCGGCATTTCCGGCGCGATCCAACATCTCGCCGGCATCAAGGATTCTCGAGTCATCGTCGCAATCAACAAGGATTCCGACGCGCCCATTTTCCAGATGGCCACCTACGGTCTGGTCGGCGATCTGCACCAGGTCGTGCCGCAACTGATCGAATTGATTCGCCAAGGATAAACTCCATGCCGGTCCCGATGAACGAGGCCACGCGCGAAGTCTTCGGCAATATCGCGCCGTGGATGCGCATCATCTTCTGGCTCATGATGCTCGCGAGCGTCGGGGTGCTCGCGTGGCAGGTCTATGCGCATTGGCGCTCCTGGCGCAAAGGGCAGCCGGGCGGTTTTGAGAAAAGCCCGCGCGTCTGGCTCGAGCGCCTAACGATCTATGCCGCGGCGCAGAAGCGCGTGCACAAGAAAAGTCTTGGCGCGCTCCTGCATCTCCTGCTTTTCAGCGGCTTCGTTGTTCTCACCATTGGCACTACTCTGCTCGCGATCGCCGACGATGGTCCCTACAACTTCCATCACGGTTGGTACTATCTCATTTACGAGCTGGCCATGGACGTTTTTGGCGTCGCCTTCATCCTAGGGTGTCTGCTCGCTCTTTATCGCCGCGCTTTTCTGCGCAAGCCGAGTCTGGGACACAACGCGCGCGATTGGGGATTGTTAGGCATTTTGCTCGCTCTCGGGATCACCGGTTTTGCCGTGGAAGCGCTGCGCATGCATTACACCCAAGTGCAGCCATGGGTCGCGCACTGGTCGACGGTCGGCTGGATCATCGATCAGACGCTGCTGCAGGGAATCGATGTGCCGACTGCGCAAAGCCTGCATCTCATCAATTGGTGGGTGCACATCATTCTGGTGGCGGCTTTTTTTGCCACCATTCCGGTCAATCGATTCCTCCACGTCATCACCGGCCCGATGAATATCGCGACTCGTCCGGAGCGACCGATGGGCGAGCTGGTGCCGCTGAAAATGGAAACGGTGGAAGAGACCGGGCTCATCGGTGTGAGCAAGATCGAGGAATTCAATCAGCAGCAACTGATGAGCCTGGACGCCTGTATGGAGTGCGGCCGCTGCGAAGATGCCTGCCCCGCGACCGCATCCGGGAAGCCGCTTTCGCCGAAGTTCATCGTGACGGATTTGCGCGGGGTCATGGCGAATGGCGGAGAATTGCACGGCGTGGCGATCAACGCCGACACGCTCTGGTCTTGCACGATGTGCCAGGCTTGCGTGCAGGAATGCCCCGTGCTGATTGGACACGTCGATCTCATCAGCGACATGCGGCGTTATCTGGTGGGCGAAGGAAAACTCTCGGGCCCGCCCGCGCGCTCGCTCCAGCAGATCGGTAACCAAGGGAACCCGTACGGTCGACCGAATGCGGAGCGTTTGGCCTGGGCGGAAGGGCTCGACGTTCCGACGGTCGAGTCGAATCCCGACTTTGAGTATCTCTTCTGGGTCGGCTGCGCGGCTTCCTTCGACCCGCGCGCCCAAAAAATCGCCAGGGCCACGGTGGAATTGCTCAAGAAAGGCGAGGTTAATTTCGCGGTGCTCGGGAAAGAAGAGACTTGCACGGGCGATCCAGCGCGACGCATTGGCGATGAGTTTCTCTTCCAGGAGCGCGCTCAAACGAACGTGGAGACGTTAGGCAAGCATAAAGTAAGGAAGATCGTCACGGCCTGTCCGCATTGTCAGAACACGCTGCGCCACGAATATCCGCAGTTTGGCGGCGCCTACGAGGTGCAGCATCATTCGACCCTGCTGGCGGATCTCGTGCGCACCGGGCGTTTGCAAGGCGATGCCACCCACGGCGGCGAACCGATCACCCTGCACGATCCCTGTTATCTCGCGCGGGTGAACGACGAAGTGGATGCAATCCGCGAAGTCCTGGGTGCGGAACGCGACGATCAATATCGGGAGATGCCGCGTTGCGGGAAGAAGACGTCCTGCTGCGGCGCGGGCGGCGGTCGCATGTGGTTCGACGAACCACCGGCCCAACGCCCGGCGAACCTCCGGGCGCAGGAAGCGGTCGCGACAGGCGCGAAGACTCTGGCTACGGGCTGCCCCTTCTGCCTCAACATGATGAGCGCGGGCATGACCGGCACGGAAGGCGGTGAGGATGTGAAGGTCCGCGACATCGCGGAAATCCTCCTCAGCCGCCAGAGCTAGCTGGCAGGATCCTTGGAGCTTCACTTTGCGAAGCGGGAGAGGTGGAAGGAGGCTGATGCCCGCGTTTCCTGGAGGGAAACGTCTAACGGAGAGTCCTTAATCCGGATAAACATCACATCTGGAGAAACGCTCGTTACTTGCGACTGGGGCAGCGGTACGATACGCGGTGTAAACGCTTCGCTCTGTGGAGCGCGGGCCTTCGCCCCTGCTCACGGGCAGCGTTTGGCGCACCTTATCGGACCGGGGTCAGCGACCCCGGCTACAATTGCCATCGAGCTGGCGATTTACTTATTTAGCAGATCCTGCGGCACTTTACCGCCGTTCTCCGAAAGCTTTTTCATGACTTCCTTGTGCAGCCAAATATTCATGGCCGCAGAATCATCCATGTCGCCGGTGTAATGCAGATCCTTCGCCAGTTCTTTGCGGTCAGAGAGGCCGCTGTCCATGCCGACCAGTTTCATCAGGTCCACAATGGAATGTTTCCAATCCAGCTTCTCCGAATTCTTTGCCGCCAGGCTGTCGAGGATGGCTGCGACGTCTACGGGCTGCGCGGGTGCAGTGGCCGCGCTCGCTGCCGGAGCGGGCGAAGCGACGGGAGCTGGCATGGCCGGAGCACCGGAGCCTTGAGCGGCTGGTGCACTGGCTGGCGCTGCTGCGCCACCGGTGTTAGCGGCGGGAGCCGAAGCATGGTGAAAGATTTTCGACATTAAAGTATTGAAGAGGCCCATAAGATAATTTCCGGTTTAGTTACTTTTAAGACCATTCGCATCTGGCACCGATGCTGGTTGGATTTTCCCAACCGGCAGGCGCTTCACCGAAGCCATCGATCAATTCGCTTATCTTGCTGCGCGCATGGCGGAACGCAGGCGCAAGTCTCGAAGGCGCAGGTCTCGAGGCACGACGGCGTTACCTACGCGAGATTGTCGCGGAAAAATGCGCGTCGTTAGACTTCCGCCTTATGAATATACTGATGCGGTTTTCGCATTGGTATGACACTGCAAGAGGAAAGGGTTGTCCCATGAGCGGGAGACGCCTTTATGGCCGGCTTGGTGGCAGGGCTCGCCTCCGAGATGAAGCCGGAAACCGTCCTGCGCAATTCCTGCCGTCTCGGTGCCTACGTCGCTTCACACAATGGCGCGACGCCGCTTTTGCCTGACGAGCTTAAGCAGGAATTTAAGGTGTAGCCTTCTGCGAGAGGAGCGACACAGCCGGATAGACCACGCCGTTCTTGATCACGGTCTGGATGTCGGAAGCGTTGGCGATGTCCTCGAGCGGATTTGAATTAAGGATCACCAGATCGGCGTAATGTCCCGGCGCGACGGCGCCGATTTTAGGACCCGTTTCGCCGCCGAAGGCTTGGGCCGCCGTCGAGGTGGCGCTGCGCAGGATCTGCTCGTTTGTTAGGCCAGCTTCCTTCATGAGCTGGAATTCGCGAAAGAGCGCCGGCCCATGGATGGTTCCGATATTACCGGCGTCCGTGCCCGCCGCGATCGGAATTCCGGCATCTTCCAGCGTTTTCAAATTCGGGAGAGCGACGTCGTAGGTTTTTTTCACGCTCGCCATCATTTCTTCCGGGTGAGCGACCGCCTCCTTGAGTCGTTGCGGCATTTTGTCGGCGGGCAGCTTGGTCACGTCGAGCGTGGCAATGACCTCGGGATTGCCCCAGGCTTGTTCTTCTTTCGTGAGGTTGAGCTGGTGGCAAAACGTCCGCTGGTAGCGTTCGAAGACCACCAGCGTCGGAGTGAGCGTGGCGCCATGTTCCTTCATTAGCCTAACGAAAGCTTGGTCGACTGGTTGGTCAGTGACGCTGTGTACCAGCAGGTCGGCACCTTCTTCCACGGCGGCCCGGGCGGCTTCCAGTTCGGTGGCGTGCACCGCCACGCGGAGGTGTCGGGCATGGCTTTCTTGGACGACCGCGTGCACAACAGGACGAAAACTGGCCACTGGCTTTTCCTTGTTCACGATGTACCAGATTTTGATGTAATCGGGCTTCTTCTCCGCGAGCTTTTGGACGAAATCGCGGCCCTGCTGCGGCGTATCGATCTTGACGATGGGCGGATCACCCAGGTCGAGCTGAGGGCGCGCCACACTCGAGATGAGTGGACCCGCCACCGCGACGCGCGGAGCAGCCGCAGTGGTGTTAGCACGTTTGCGCACCTCGAAGTTCCACATGGGCCCGCCGACATCGATCACGCTCGTGATACCGGAGCGCAGGTAGCGGGCAAACTCGTCGGCGAGGTGAGATTTGATCCAGGCGATCTCTTGCGAGTAGGGACGGACGCTGGTGAGATCGATCACATCGGGTCGCGTGAAAATGTCGCCCGACTGGAAAAAGTGGACATGGGTGTCGATGTAGCCCGGCAAAACAAACTTTCCCGTGCAATCGATTTTCCCGGCGCCAGCGGGCAGCTCGACTTCGTCAGACGAACCGACAGCTGCGATCTTCTCGTCGCTGATCAAGACCACGCCGTCGGGAATTGTTTGGCCATTTCTGGGATTGATGATGAAGGCGTGAGTGAGGGCGATTTCTCCCGACCAGGCGCTGCTGAGCCCGAGAAGAGCGGCAAAGAGAGTTGCCCCAACCGTTTTACACCGAAGAAAAGATGCTCGCCGCATAAGGCAGGAGTAGCTCTAGAATTGGGAGGCGGGCAAGCCAAATGTCCGGCAATCGACGCCGCGGCGCCCTCCCGATTTTAAGGCGATCATCCCCCGAGAGCCAAATCGACCGGGGAAGGCTCTGCCTCGTCGTTCAATTAGTTTCGTGATCGAAACATCCGGAGTCTTGAGCCCGTGCGATTAACGTCAGATGAAACCAACCATACAATCACTCCGACGTTTTGCCCCTTGCCTAGTGGCGGTGGCAGGACTTTTTGCCCTTTCTGCCTGCGATTCGAAGCAGGAAAACGCACGCGAAGATGCGGCTGATGCCAAGGCCGACAAAATGGAAAACAAAGCCGACGCGGTGCGCGACTCGGGAGAGAAGAAGGCCGACATGATCGAAGAAAAGAAAGATATGTCCAACAGTAGCACGACCAACGATGCGCTGGAGAAATCGGCCGACTCGACCCGTGACAGCACGGAAGCCACTGCCGACAAGATGGAAGACAAAGCGGACGCCGTTCGGGACATGAGCCCGAGTCCGACTCCCTAAAGGCTCTTCGGAAAAAATCGTAACTCCGGTCGTCCTTTCACTTTAGTCCGTGGGGCACCCTCTTGCCGAGGGTGCTCTGACCGCGCGGGATCTTGGATTTGCGAGCGCTTCTATTGGATGAACCTGCGCTGCTGCGGTCGCATCTGCTGATGTGGCCGCGGCAGGCAGAATTTCCAGCAAAAATTCGGCTGCTTGGCCCTTCCGCAACGAGGAGATCGCAGGCAGTTTAGTTTTCCGGTAGCAAATCGGGCCGATTCTGGCGCGTTCTTCGTTCAGCTTGGCTCTTCCGCCAGGCTGCGATCTGCCCGTGGTGTCCGGAAAGCAAAACCTCCGGGACCTGCCATCCGCGAAAATCGGCTGGCCGGGTGTACTGCGGACCCTCGAGCAAGCCGATGCTGAAACTATCGTCGGCCGCGGATTGGTCGTCGCCCAACACCCCAGGCAGAAGTCGAACGATCGCATCGACAAAGATGACCGCAGCGATGGCACCGTTCGTCAGCACATAATCGCCGATGGAAATTTCCTCGTCCACGAGGTGCTCGATAACTCGGTGATCGACCCCTTCGTAGTGGCCGCAGAGGATAATGAGATGCTCTTTGGCCGAGAATTCGCGAGCCAGGGGCTGCTCAAAGCGCCGACCTTGCGGAGTCATGAGAACGACCGTGCTCGTCTCCTGGCGGAGGGACTCGACCGCCGCGAAAAGCGGTTCCGGCTTCATGACCATCCCTTGTCCTCCACCGAAGGGCGCGTCGTCGACCACGTGGTGACGATCATTCGTCCAACTCCGCAGATTATGAATCTGCAAAGCGAGCGCGCCCGCCGCCTGCGCCCTGCCCATCATGCTCTCGCCTAACGGGACGCGGCAGCTCTCGGGGAAAAGCGTGACGATATCGACGCGCACCTAATGCTCGTCCTGTTCGGCCGGGATCACGGGCGCCGGACCGTTGCGGAATTCACGATGCCGAATTTTGCCGCCAGCGTAGGCGATGTAACTCCCCACGCCCATCACGGCCAAAGAACAGACCAGGGTGACCAAGGCGAGAATCGTAGCGGTCTTGGGCCATCGCATGGGAGCGAAAAGGGCGATCGCAGCGATCGCAGCCAGGACGTAGAACGCCCAGACCAAATCACCCGCGCGGTGCGCGTGGGCTTTAAGCCAGGCGGCGCCCGGGTCGTCCGTCATCGAAAGAACGCGGTCGTAACCTTCCTCGCCATAGTGCACCACCGGCCATGCGATCACGCCGCAGAGCAGGACAAGGGAGAGGGTCGCGACCTGCGCCGGGCGACTCCG
The DNA here is from genome assembly GCA_965218705.1 of Chthoniobacterales bacterium. Classification (GTDB taxonomy): domain Bacteria; phylum Verrucomicrobiota; class Verrucomicrobiia; order Chthoniobacterales; family UBA10450; genus Palsa-1392. Next base: position 3,254,237 of record OZ244652.1, on the reverse strand, counting down.
GAGCACGAGGCCGATGATCAAGCCGAGTGCCGCGATGGCGAGTCCGTAGACTGGGAGAGGATTGATCAGGACGTGGACGTATTCGGGCTGGCTAAGGTCTTGGCTGAGTGTGGCGAGCATCGGGTCGAGGTGGTGTTGGTAAATGTCCTGCTAGCAATACGCCAATACTCCATCACTCCAACTTCTTCGCTTCCCGAATTGGCGCATATTTTTTCCAATCGTAGGCCACGAAATGCCACCACTCGGTGCGCATCCCGTAAAAGCCACCTTCCCGCATGGCGGCCTGCAGGATTTTGAGGTGCCGCCTGACGACCGGGTCATCACCGTGGTAGCGTAGTTTTGCCTTTGGGGTGAATTCATCGAAACCACTCGGCATCGCGACTTCCCGGCCGTCCGCGTCGACCATGGTCGCATCGACCGCCACGCCCCATGTGTGGAGCGAGCCGTTCCCGGTGAGGGGATCGGCCACGAAACTTCCGTTGTGCGTTCGCTGCCAAAGTTCCATTTGCGCAGCCAGAGGGCGGTAGGCGTCCCAAATCTTGAGTCCGAAGTGATATTTGCGCAGAAAAGCCTGCGCTCGAGCCAGGCGCGCAGCCGTCCTTGGCCTAACAAGTGCCGGCATGTCCGCTGGGTAGAGCGCGCGGCCGGTGATGTTCTGCGGCGAGGCATAGCGCAGCTCGACGACAATGGTCGGATCCACCGCGCGGATATCGACCAGATTGTCGTAGGTCGCAGCGGCTTGGGCTGAGACTGCGCTCCATACGCACAAGGCCAGGAATCGGATCGTCCTCAATGAGCAGCCTCCAAAAAGTGACTAAGGTGTTGCCGTGATCGAGGGAATGGCAACCGGCGGCGGGGGCGTGAGCGGGATCGATTGCACTTTGGCCAAGCGTTGCAAAAACAAGCGCGCGGCGCCTTCAGAGACGTCGAAATGCAGATCGAGCTGATCTTCTTTTTGTTCCACTTTTGGGGCCCCGGTTGCCAGGAGAAAATCGGAGCCGGGGATCGTAAACCAACGAGCCGGTTCGTTCTGCAAGGCGGCCGCCCAGCTTTTCGCCTTTGTCGCATCAGTCGTTCTCACAATCAGGTGTGCTTTGGCCGGTTTAGCCAACGTTATCTCCAGACCAAGGAGTCCGCACATTTCCAGAAATTCCCGAGGCAGAATCGGCCCAAAGAAAGTACCGAGATCGCGGGGCGAGCGCGAGACGAGACGCAGGGCCGCATCCGAATCGAGGGTCTGGAACAGAGCGAGCAGGGGATCGTCGATTTTCAGATCCGGCTCTGTGCCGAGGCGGACCTGGACGAGGCGATCGACTTCGCCTAACGAGCCGACCGCCAGGGTGCGCGGGCCGAGACGCGCGACGGTGACGTCTTTCCCTTCCCAAATGACCAGACCGGTCACGGTGCTCTTGAGGAAACTGTCGTCCCCGTTGAGATCGCGCACCACCGGCGCGAGGTCGCCGCCAGATTCGACCAGAACGTATTCTCGTTCGGGTTGTCGCTCGTCGACGGTCAGGGCGCGTGTCACCCGCTGCGCATCCTCGGCCAGGTTGAGGACAGGCGTCCGAGCGGCTGGCCCGAACAGGCCTGTGGCTACCTTTTGCCAGGCGTCAGGCTGCTGTTTGCGCCAGGCGAGAGGCACGTCTCCCTTGTTGAAACGCTCGAGGTCGAGCGACAGAATAGCGAGCGTTTCCCTGGGCAGCCACTCCCGTTTAGTGGGCGACTTGGAAACGAGCGGGTAGAGGATAGCGAGCAGCACGAGGATGGATGCGATCGCGAAATAAAATTTCCGCAGCTCCTGTTTGTCGATTTGGCTGGAAAGCTCGGCCAATTCTTTCTTGTGTGCGGTGTGGCGATCGGCGGCGGTGCGGCGTTGTTGCACCTCCGTGAGAAGGTGCGGCGCATTGGGCGGCGCGATGCCCTGGGCGGCGAGATGACGGCCGATGTTGAGGTAAGCCGGGTTCTTTTTTTTCTCGACGGTCTGATGTTGCTGGCGGGCTTGGCGCACCTCTTCCTGCTGGGCGCGGGCGTTTTCGTTGAGCGCGCGATCCTTGGCTTCGTACTCGCTCCGGACCTGCGCGATCTTTTTGTCGACCTGCGAGACGACCGCCTCGGCCGCACTCAGTTTCTCGTGGGCATTGCGGCAGGCGTCGACGCCGCCCAGCCGCGCCTGGTCGATCTCCGCGTTCACGCGAGGCAGACGAGCACGCTCGGAGCTGAGGCGGTCCAGCAGCGCCTGAAGATCGTCGGGCGGCGGCTTGGTTTCCTGCAGGGCCGTCACTTTCTTGAGCAAATCGCGGTCGGTGGACTCATTCTCCTGCCGGCGGCGATCGATCCCGGTAAGCTCTTGGTCGCAACGGCTGGTAACTGATCGGGCCTCGTCGCGAGCTTGCAGCAGTGGGCGTCGTTCCTCTTCCAGTTCGGCCAGGTCGGCGGCCTGTTTTTTCGAATTCTCCTGGCGCTGCGCGTCGATCTTTTTGAGCGCCTCCTCGATTTGCGCGATCCGGCCCGTGACTTCCTTTTGCTCCTGCTCGATCTTTTTCAGAGCAACAATCTCGTTGCGCACTTCGGGAAAGTTGGCGGCCTCCGCAGTCCCTTCGCGGCCCAGAGCTATTTCAGATTTCTGGAGGAGACGCTTCTCGTGCTGGAGCGCCATGCGCGTTTTTTGCCGACGCACTTTCAGCGTCATCTCGCGCAAGCCGGTTTTGATGAAACTCACGGGCTAAGCTTAGACATAAGAGAGCGGATTAAAAAGAAGAGTCGCGAACTGTAGCCGGGGACGCTGTCCCCGGCCCCCGCGCGCTGAGAGCGAGTGCCCTGCAGCACGTCTGCCTCCCCTCGGTATTTGCCTCCCAAGCGGCCGGGGACAGCGTCCCCGGCTACCACGGACGCCGATTATTCCTCGGCGCTGCCTAACTTTGCCAGCACGCTGAAATCTTCCAGCGTGGTGGTATCGCCGGTGACCTTCTGGCCACTCGCGATTTCCTGGAGGAGGCGGCGCATGATCTTTCCGCTGCGGGTTTTGGGCAAGGCTTCGGCGAAGCGTACTTCGTCCGGCTTGGCGATGGCGCCGATCTGCCGGCCCACGTGGGTGCGGAGTTCGTCTTTCAAACTCGCTCCGGGCTTCACGCCGCTCTTGAGCGTGACGAAGACGACGACGCCCTGACCTTTCAATTCATCGGGGCGCCCGACCGCGGCGGCTTCCGCCACTTTGGCATGACTAACGAGTGCACTCTCGATCTCCGAGGTGCCGAGGCGATGTCCGGCCACGTTGAGCACGTCATCGATCCGGCCCACGATCCAAAAGTAACCATCCCGGTCGCGGCGGGCGCCGTCGCCCGTAAAATAATGGCCCGGATATTCGCTCCAATATTGTTTCCGAAAGCGCGGCTTGTCCCCGTAGATCGTGCGCAGCATGGAGGGCCACGGTCGCCTAACGATTAATTTTCCGCCCACATTGGCCGGCACTTCCTGGCCCTTCGCATCAACCACGGCCGGATCGACTCCGAAGAAAGGCAGTGTCGCGCTGCCGGGTTTGGTCGGGATCGCGCCCGGCAAAGGCGTGATCATGATGGCGCCGGTTTCGGTCTGCCACCAGGTATCGACGATGGGGCAGCGGCCCCCGCCGATCTTCTCGTGGTACCACATCCAGGCCTCGGGGTTGATCGGTTCGCCGACCGTGCCTAACAATCGCAGCGACGAGAGGTCGCGCTTTTTCACCCATTTGTCGCCCCAGCGAATAAAAGCGCGGATAGCCGTCGGCGCCGTGTAGAGAATGCTGACGGCGTATTCCTCGATGACGCGCCAGAAACGATCGGGTTCGGGCCAATTCGGTGCGCCTTCATACATCAGCGTGGTGGCGCCAGCGGCCAGTGGACCATAGACCACGTAGCTATGGCCGGTGACCCAGCCGACGTCGGCGGTGCACCAGTAGATATCCTCTTCGCGCAGATCGAAAACGTATTTGGCGGTCGTGTGCGCGCCGACCAGATAGCCGCCGGTCGTATGTAAAATGCCCTTCGGTTTTCCCGTCGAACCGCTGGTGTAAAGAATGTAGAGCGGATGTTCACTATCGAGAGCGGCGGGCGGACAATGCGCGTCGACATGTTTCAGCTCGCGATGCCACCAGACGTCGCGCCCTTCTTCGATGTGAATGGCGGCGCCGGTGCGTCGGAAGACGATGACGCGTTGAATGGTCGTTTTGCCTTTGAGGGCTTCGTCCACGTTGTGCTTGAGCGGAACAATCGCCCCGCGACGGTAGCCGCCGTCAGCGGTGATGACGGCCGTCGCCCCGCAATCGGCGATGCGATCGCGAATGCTCTCCGCGCTGAAGCCTCCAAAAACCACGGAGTGCACCGCGCCGATCCGCGCGCAGGCCAACATGGCGATGGCCGCTTCGGGAATAGTCGGCATGTAAATGATGACTCGATCGCCTTTGCGAATCTTGTTTCGCTTGAGCACGTTGGCGAAACGGCAGACGTCGCGATGCAACTGCTGGAAAGTGAGAATGCGTTTGTCGCCCGGTTCGCCTTCCCAAATGAGAGCGGCTTTGTTGCGTCGCGCCCCGTTCAAATGCCGGTCGAGGCAGTTCTCGGAGACGTTTAATTTTCCCCCGAGAAACCATTTGGCGTAAGGCGGCTTCCATTCGAGGACTTTTTTCCAGGGCGTCTGCCAGGTCAGCTCCTTCGCTTCGCGCGCCCAAAACTTCTCCGGCTGGCGGATCGATTCCCGATACATGCGCCGGTATTGCTCGAGACTTTTAATCCGAGCGTTTTTGGCGAAGGCCCGCGCCGGTTTGAACACGCGGGTTTCCTTGAGATGCGACTCGATATTTTTTTCCATGGGCAGCGAAGGCAGGCTAACAAGCGGTGCGGGACGGCTCAACGCAAAGTTCTCGTTAGCCGGGATACCGGCTGTAGACGTTTTCCTCTGGGAACCGCGGGTTTAGGCTTTCGCTGACTAGAAAGTCGAGATGAAGCCAAAAACCCACACCCGCGCTTCCCAGAGGAAAGCGTCTACAAATTTGAGTTTGCCGTGACGCTCGGCCATCCTTCGCTATGAGCGATCACGTTTATAAGAAAATTGAGCTTGTGGGTTCCTCCACCACCTCCATTGAGGACGCCGTGCAGAATGCCCTCTCTCTCGCCTCTCAGACGATGCGAAATATGCGCTGGTTCGAAGTCGTCGAGACGCGCGGCCATATCGAGGAGAACAAGATTCACCACTGGCAGGTGACCGTGAAGGTGGGATTCACCCTCGATCGTTAGGCTCGTTGTGGTAGAGGCGGCCGTGTCGGCCGCTCGAGAAACCACCGGTCCACCCCATTCGGTCACGCACGCTTCCCGCGTCGCTCAGCGGTCGTCCCATCCTGCGGGCGACACGCCCGCCGCTACATTTATTCGTCGCTCTGCACAGCCTGATAAACCTTCGAAGCGCCGTAAATCAGAATGGCGGGTTTGATGGCTTTCAGGAGCACGCGAACGAACAGACCCAGGATGCGAAAAATCGGCAGGCGATCGAAGATGAAGCCGGCGGCGACACCGTAGAGGAGCGATTTGGTCGGATTCGTCCGGACGAAATCCTCGGTCTGGGAAATAATCTCGTTCCACTGCTCCTTGGTGTACTGAATCCCGCGTTCCGCAATGTCAGTGGCTGCACCGGTCATTTGTTCGCTATCCATATATTTCTCCTTCGCATGATGACGGCCTTTTGCGCGTCCTGATTTTTCTTAACGCAATATCATCCAAAGTGAGCGCGCCGCCACTCCCGAAGGAAAATCGGGCAAACCGGGCGCAGACTGGAAAGTGGCCGCGCGACGATTCGCCTTGAGGCAGAACCGCCCCATCAGCTCGAGCGAGCGCTCGTTGAGCCGCGTGCAATTGGTCGAGAGGAGGATGGCCGCGTCCCGCTCAGCGACTTCGAGGGCGGCGAGGAGAAGCGCCTCGAAATCCCGCTCGACCTGCCAGGCTTTCCCTGTGTGCGAACGCGAAAAAGTGGGCGGATCGAGGATGATCACGTCGAAGCGCTCCCCTTTGCGGGCCAGGCGGGGAAGAACGTTCATCACGTCGTCCGCCAGGAAGCGGTGACCGTTAGTCGGCAGCGCGTTATAGCCAAAATTTTCGCGCCCACGCTGCAGCGATTTTTTTGAAAGATCGATGCTGAGTGATTCTGCACCCTCCAGGCCCGCGACGACGGAAAAGGAGCAGGTGTAGGCGAAACAATTCAGCATTTTGCGGGGATGCCGGCGCCGAACGAATGCGCGGTTTTCGCGCTGATCGAGGAATAGGCCGCAGGAATAACCGGCGCCGAAGTCGAGCCCGTAGGCGACGCCGCGTTCTCGCACTATCTTCCGCAGCGAGGCGCCGGCCTTGCCGGAAATGAGCTCCGGCGGATGCCGCTCGGCGTTTCGCTTCGGTAAATAGCGTCCGAAGATCCGGCCAAAATTCTGCTGCGCGAGAAGCGCCCATTCGTCGAGCTGACGCAGAATCTCGTCGCGCACGGCCGCATGTTTATAGGAAATCAGAACGTCTTCGCCGTAACGTTCGACCCAGCCATCCGGCTGAGTGCAGATCCGGAAGGCCTCGGTCTCTTCCGCGGCGAAAGCACGCACCGTCTCGATATCGATCCAATTCTTCATGGTCCGTCACACCCTCGTCTTGCCGCCGTCCCGCTGCCGGCTAAGGTCAGGCGGGGCAGAGCCCGTCGAGCTGGAATGTCGGGCGTTTTCCTTTGAAAAAGCAACAGATTACGGTGCGCGTTCCTGCCACCACTTCGAATCTCGGCCCGGGATTCGATTGCCTCGGAGTGGCTCTGCAACTCTACAATCTCGTCACCGTGGCGCGCACGGAACGCCTGGAGGCGGGGACGATGGCGCAACAAGCGGCCCGGCGCTTTTTCCACGTGGCGCGCTGCGAGCCGTTTGCCTTTTCGTGTCTCGTGGAAGGGGACGTACCGGCTTCGCGAGGGCTTGGCAGCAGCGTCACCGTGCGGCTGGGCGTTTTGCACGCCCTCAACGCTTTGCTCAATTACCCCCTCAAGCGGGCTCAAATCTTCGGCCTTTGCGCTGAGCTGGAAAGCCATCCCGACAACGCCGCGCCGGCCGAGTTTGGTGGATTTGTGGTGGCACGACAGAATCGGCACCAGAAATTCCCGCTCGATCCACGGCTGCATTTTGTCCTGCTGGTTCCCGCGTTTGAAATCAAGACGGCGGATGCGCGCAAGGTTTTGCCTAACGAGATCGATCGCTTGCGCGCCGTCGAATCCTGCGGCAACGCTTGCACGATCACCGCCGCTTTGGCGAGCGGCCAATACGAGAATTTGCAGGGAGCTTTGACAGACTATTTTCATCAGCCTTTTCGTGCGCCGCTGGTTCCGTTTCTCGACCGGGTCCTGACGGCGGCGGAAAAGGCCGGCGCGCTCGGCGGTTTTCTGAGCGGCTCCGGTTCCACCATCGCTTGTCTGACCTTGCGCGATCCCGAGAAGGTGGCCGCGGCGATGTGGAAGGCTTCCGGCCTCACCGAGGGCGAGACGCGCGTGACGGCGGCCGATAACGAAGGAACGCGCATTGTGGTCACTATCCTGAATCCCGATGCGCCGGTGGCTTGAAAATCTCGAACAGTTCGCCATCGACGTCATCCTCGGGCGTCGCCATGGCGCCCGCGCCACTCTGCTGCGCGGTCTGCTCTTTCTGCTCTCGTTAATCTACGCGCGGTTGGTGCAGCTGCGCCTTTTCCTCTACCGCAAGCGCATCCTCCGCGAGCGCGCTCTCGGCTGTCTCGTCATCAGCATCGGCAATCTCACCGTCGGCGGCACCGGTAAAACGCCGATCGTGGAGAAGTTCGCGCGCGCGCTCCAGCTCGGAGGACGTCGCGTCGCCATCCTCAGCCGCGGCTACAAGAGTGTCGCGAAACGGTCGAAGCGCAGCTGGCTCGATCGCATTCGCGGAGTCGCGCCTGATCCGCCCCGCATCGTGTCCGATGGGCAATCGCTCCTGCTCGATTCCCTGACGGCGGGGGACGAGCCCTACATGCTGGCCAACAACCTGAAAGACGTCATCGTCCTGGTGGATAAGGATCGCGTGAAGAGTGGGCTCTACGCCATCCGCGAGATGAAAGCCGATACTTTACTGCTCGACGATGGGTTGCAGTATCTGCACCTGAAACATCGCCTCGATATCGTGTTGATCGATCGACAGGCGCCGTTTGGGAATGAGTTTCTTCTTCCTCGCGGAACTTTGCGGGAGCCGCCGCGGAATCTCCGCCGAGCCAGCTATATTTTCATTACCAAAAGCACGGGCGAGCCTAACGAGGAGTTGATTGCCCGCATCCGGCTTTATAATCGCACGGCCGAGATCATCGAGTGCTCGCATCAGCCACTCTACCTGCAGGATGTTTACACCGCCGAGCAACTCCCTCTGGAGCGTCTGCGCGATACCTACATCGGCTCTTTTTGCGGCATCGCCGCCCCGGAAAGCTTTGAAAATGGATTGCGCAAACTGGGAGCCCGAATCGAGCTGGCCAAGCGGTTCACAGATCACCACCGCTACAGCGAAGCCGAGCTACAGAGTTTCATCAATCGTTGTCTGCGACGCGACGTCGACATGATCGTGACCACCGAGAAGGACGCGGTGCGTTTCCCTCGCCTAACGAAACCGGAAGTGCCGATCTATTTTCTCCGGGTCGAGATTCTGATCCTAAGTGGACACGAAACGTGGGAACAATGCGTGGCCCGCATTTGCCAGCCGCAACCGATGCTTTCGCCGGAGCGTTTCTTTTCGTGAACGGTGGTTCAGCTCTCCTGATTGTTATATTAGCTAGGCCGGGCGAGCCTGTTGTTGAGCTCAGCTGCGCGCAACGCTTCTCCGGCCGTCCAGATGGCTGCCCCCAGGAAAAGCAAATCCTTCGCTAGGAACTGACCCGGAAACGGCGAAGGGAAAGGAAAGCCATAACCCGGCTGCCAGACGCCGGGCGTGGTCAGGACAAACGTCATAGTGATTAAGAACATCACGATCGCTCCCATGCTGCCGAGCGCAGAAAGTTTCGGTGCGAACGGACGAGTTAAAATGAGAACACCGAGTAGAATTTCGATCACGCCAAGGATGGCCGCAAAGCTACGGACGCTGAAGACGCCGTAGGCCCAGGACATAAAGGGAGAATTTGCCACCAGTCCCTGGATGCCTTCCGCCTCATAAGCAGTGAATTTGAGCAGCCCGACCCATAAGAGAACGATGGCCAGCCCGTAGCGAATGACGCCGGCGCCGATGTTTTCGAGCGTATGAGCTGAGCGATCAGCATGTACTTGTTCCATATTGTTTCTTTCTGTTGTTATTACTATTTCTCGTTCCCTTGAAGCTTGAAATATAGTTTACGAGCTTATCGATCTTTGTCCGGCATCGCGCCTCTTCTGGCCGCGAGGGATTGGATCATCTCCAAGTGCATTTCCAGAGTCGGCAGAGTGCTGGCGGCAAATGTTTTGACGTCGGCATCAGTCGCGTTCTTGGACTCGGCCTTGAAGGCAGCGACATCCTTTTTATGCGCGGTAACCATCGCAGCCACGTAAGCGTGATCAAAGTCCTCGCCCTTCAGTTTCGATAGCTTCGCCATGATTTCCTGATGCGCTGGCATGAGCTTGGTTGGAAGAATGACCTTCTTTTCCTTGGCCAATGTCTCCAACGCCTTGCCTGCTTTCGAATGGTCCTTCACCATTTTCTGACCGAACGCTTTGACCGCATCGCTCGATCCACGTTCGGCCGCCAGCCGTCCAAGGGCGACTTCCGCCATTCCCCCCGGCGCCGCCGCATTCATAAATGCCAGATCGCCGCCAGTCACGACATGATCACCCTTGTCACTGGGAGGTTCCGCGGCCGAAACGCCCTTCCATCCGGGCCATAAAAGAAGGGTGCAGAGAGATAGGAGCAGCAATCGCTCTGTCGTTCGGTGTCTTTTCCAATGTGGATTATTCATAGAGTTAATAACGTGAGCTGGGACGGTAACATCGAGCCGCGCGGCAGGGCGCAACTCGACGTTTCCATTCCCCAAGGCAAGACAGTGTCGATTTTCTTAATAAGCAGCAAGACCTGAGGCTCCATTAGCGATGGGAAGCGCGCCGCCGACGCCAAAGAGGCCCAGGAAGGTCAGGCTGCCGCCCTCCTCGACCCGATAAGCAGCGACACCACCGGTCCCGCGAAGCAGGTTATAAAGATACTTTGTCTCGGTGTCGAAGGCGAGGTCGGTAGGTTGACTCGTTAGCCCGGAGAAGGCCGCCGTCCCGTTGATCAAAGCCACTTCCCCATCGTTCTCCAGAGCGTAGCTCGATATAGTTCCGCTGATGAAGTTAGCGGTGTAGGCGTATTCCTGATCATTCGTAATCACGATCCAGCAACCGTCGGTTTGATTGTTTTTCTCGGATCCAGTGATGACGGATAGTGCACCGCTCGGTCGTAGGAGATCATAGGAGGACACGGCAGAGTTATTTAGCACAGGTAAGCCCGATTCCAAGACCAGAAGACGCCCATCATTGCGAAAGGCAGCGGCGAAGGGGCGCATTCCAAAGGAAGGATTTTGCACCGCGTTGCTCAGCCGTCCATCGCTGCGGACGTTAAAGACGTCGATGATACTGCCGACTTTGCCCGTCACGATTACGTTTCGTCCATCTGGGCTAAACTGGACTTCGCCAGGGACTGCGATGGGCGAACTGAGATCCCGGAAGGAATCGGGGATAGGTGTCAGTCTTCCATCAGAGCCGACGGTAAAACCGGTGATACCGTTGCCAGCCACCGAGCCGTCAAGAACGTAAGCGAGGTTTCCGTGGAGTGTGATGCTGAGCGGCTGGTCTCCCGCGGGAACGTTCTGAAGACGAGCAAGTCTGGCGCCGTTGACGGCGAAAACAGTCACGTCATCGCTGCCCGGATTGCAGGCATAGAGAAAGCGATGGTCTTCGCTAAGGGTGAGTCCACCCTGTGTGTCAAAATCCACGCCAATGCCGTTGCCTCCTGTGGAGTACGCTTTAGCCTCCGTCAAAGTACCATCGGCCGCACGGCGAAACGCCACCACCTCGTTGTTCGCCGCACGATTGGTCATGGCAAAAGCGGCGCCGGCTGAGCCGGGAGAGGAATCAGCCGCCAAGGCCTGCTGGACCAGACCGCACGCAGCCAGAAGAGAAAGCCCTGTAAGAGCTAACTTGGGGAAAGAGCGGGTGAAGCAGCCTTTCAAATTTGGTTTAAAGAAGTTAATTGAATCATGTCTGATAGAGGACGGTGCGGCTTCCTTATTCCCAATTTCTTTGGACCGTGAGCCATGTCATAAATGGGGAGGGCTGAGCGGCCCTCACCTGCTCGCTCCAACCAATGCTCTCGCCGGAGCGATTCTTTTCATGAGGAGGATGAATTTGGAAGCTAGGAAACCAGAAAAAGACGGGCGAATCAGGAACAGAGGAAAGCAGGAAAAGATGCATAATGTCTCTTCCTGCTCTCCTGATTCCAACCTCCCAATTTCTGGCTTCCTGGCTTCCAAATTTTTTCCTGCTGAGGACGGTGCGGCTTCCTTATTCCCAATTTCTTTGGACCGTGAGCCATGTCATAAATGGGGAGGGCTGAGCGGCCCTCACCTGCTCGCTCCAACCAATGCTCTCGCCGGAGCGATTCTTTTCATGAGGAGGATGAATTTGGAAGCCAGGAAACCAGAAAAAGACGGGCGAATCAGGAACAGAGGAAAGCAGGAAAAGATGCATAATGTCTCTTCCTGCTCTCCTGATTCCAACCTCCCAATTTCTGGCTTCCTGGCTTCCAAATTTTTTCCTGCTGAGGACGGTGCGGCTTCCTTATTCCCAATTTCTTTGGACCGTGAGCCATGTCATAAATGGGGAGGGCTGAGCGGCCCTCACCTGCTCGCTCCAACCAATGCTCTCGCCGGAGCGATTCTTTTCATGAGGAGGATGAATTTGGAAGCTAGGAAACCAGAAAAAGACGGGCGAATCAGGAACAGAGGAAAGCAGGAAAAGATGCATAATGTCTCTTCCTGCTCTCCTGATTCCAACCTCCTAATTTCTGGCTTCCTGGCTTCCAAATTTTTTCCTGCTTTCCTCTGTTCCTGATCCAAATCCTAGCCATGAGCAAGAAAGTCCAACTGGTGGTCGAGAATCGCACGCTGACGGTCTCCAATCTCGACAAGGTGCTGTGGCCGAAGGTCGGGTTCACCAAGGGCGAGATGATCCATTATTACATCGAGATCGCGCCCTTTCTTTTGCCCCATCTGAAGAATCGCCCGCTGACCATGAAACGGTATCCCAACGGCGTGGAGGGCGAATTTTTCTACGAAAAGAATTGCCCGAGTCATCGACCAAAATGGATCAAGACCGCGAGCGTTTGGAGCGAGGGTAACCAGCGCGAAATGCAATATTGCCTCGCCCAGAATCTGCCCACACTCGTCTGGGCGGCCAACCTGGCCGATATCGAGTTGCACACTTCTCTCTCGCGCAAAAGGGATGTCGCGCGCCCGACCATGATGGTGTTCGACCTCGATCCCGGTGCGCCGGCCGACATTGTTCAGTGTTGTCAGGTCGGACTTTGGCTGCGCGAGATTTTGCAGGGGATGAAACTGCAGAGCTGGGCCAAGACTTCCGGCTCCAAAGGGCTGCAGATTTACGTCCCGCTAAACACGGCGGTCACCTACGACCAAACGAAAGCGCTCTCCCGCGATTTGGCGGAATATCTCGAGCGCGAGCATCCGAAGCTGGTGGTTTCGAAAATGTCGAAAGCGCTGCGGAAAGGAAAAGTATTCGTCGATTGGAGCCAGAACGACGAGCACAAGACGACCATCAGCGTCTATTCGCTGCGGGCCCGGGATCAGCCGACGGTCTCCACGCCGGTGACTTGGAAAGAAGTGGAAACGTGCGCCGAAAAAGAGAAAGCGGCTTTGCTCGTCTTCCGCTGCGATCAAACCCTCCAGCGAGTGAAGGAGATGGGCGATCTCTTCGCGGAGGTCGACACGCTGAAGCAAAGATTCCCGAAGAAGTGGGAGCTGTAGCCGGGCATGCTGCCCCGGTCATGCGATAGTACCCGCTCGCAAAACGGTAGCGACGGCGTGTGATATGTTGTGCGATGACCTCGGATACATCCGTGCCGCTCATCGTCGGCGCCGGGCCCGTGGGCCTCACCCTGGCTAACGAACTCCTCCGTCATGGAGTGCGCCCTCGAATCATCGATCGTGCTCCGCAACGCTCGCAAAACTCGAAAGCGCTCGCTATTTTCCCGCGCACCCTCGAGCTCTTGGAGACGACCGGAGTGATCGATCGGTTTCTGACTGCCGGTCATCGTATCCGCGGACTCTCTCTGCATCATCGCGACCAGGGTCTGGCTGAAATTAAGCTGGCCTCCGTCGTTAGCCCCTATCCCTTCGTCCTCAGCCTGCCGCAGTCAGAGACAGAGAGATTGTTAGGCGAGAATCTGGCCGAGGCGGGTCTCGAAGTGGAACGCAACGTGGAGCTGCTTGGCCTCACCCAAACAGACGAGCGCGTGGAAGCGAAGCTGCGGTATGGTGATGGTCGCGAAGAGATGTTCTCAACCCCCTGGCTCATCGGCTGCGACGGCGCCCATAGCACCACGCGTCATGCCATCGGCATGTCATTTGAAGGCTCAGCCTACGACGAAAGTTTTATCCTCGCTGATGTGCGTCTGGAATCGCCGCTTTCGCGCGAACGTGTCCATCTCTATCTGAGTGGTGAAGGGGTGCTCGGATTTATTCCTTTCGCCGATAATCAATGGCGGGTGGTGGCGAATATTGCGCCGGACTCGCGTCACCAAAACCTGCCGGATCTCTCTCTGGGTGAGGTGCAGACCCTGGTCGAGCAGCGCGCTTCAGCCACCTTCCGTCTGAGCGATCCCGGCTGGCTTGCGCGCTTTCATATTTCTCATCGCCGGGTTGCGCAGTTTCGCCGGCTGCGGGTCTTTCTGGCCGGCGACGCTGCGCATATTCACAGCCCGGCAGGTGGGCAAGGGATGAACACCGGCATGCAGGACGCCTGGAATCTGGGTTGGAAGCTGGCTCTCGTCCTCCGCGGGTGGGCGCTGCCGGCATTGTTAGGCAGTTATCATCCCGAGCGCAGTCCGGTGGCTCAGGGCGTGATCAATTTAACCGACCGGCTTACCCGCACGGTCACAGTCCGCAATTCGGTCGCACAAAGCGTGCGCGATTTCCTCCTCCCGGTCATGAGTGGTATCGACTTCGTGGGGGAAAAGATGGCCGAGCGCTTGGCGGAGCTGAGCGTGAATTATCGCGGCCGTGAGCTCGTGGAAAATCATGGCGGCGGCAAAATCCGCGCGGGCGACCGGGCTCCGGATGCCGAGCTGCGCGACCAACAAAATCAAGCTCGACGTCTCTTCGAGCTCTTCCGAGCTCCCCGGCATGTCCTGCTCGTCTTCCTCGGGACGGGTGAGGCTGGGCCGGAGAAAACAGCCGCTCTTGCCGCCAGCTGCGACGGGCTCCCGGAGAAGATGATCGATCTCTGGCCGATCCGCCGTGGCCTGACGGGTGAGGCGGCGGAGCTCCGGGATACTTCCGGGTTAGCTCACGCCGCCTACGGTCTCGTCGAAGGCGGTCTTATTCTCGTTAGGCCAGACGGATACGTCGCCTATCGGAGCAATGATTTTGCTCCGGCAAAGCTCAAGGCCTACTTCACCCGCATCTTCGGGCCAAGGCCGGAAAACGCCGATCCCAGCTAGTACCCGCGCAGGGCATAATGTCCGTGCACCCAGTGTTTCCGCCCGTGGCGGCGCGACCAGTGCCCGGCTACCCAAACGTAGCGACGGCCCGATTCAATATAATAAGGTCCGCGCACGTAGTAAGGTCGGTCCTGCACGGCGACCGTGACCGAGCCATAGACGGGCCCAGGCGCCGGCCCGGCGGGCCCGACGTAGTAAGGAGCGCAGGCGCCAGCGGCCAGCACCACGCCCAAAGATAAGGTGATCAAATTTTTCATAGCACTGTTTTCGACGGAAACATTCCGCCTCCCTTCAAATTAGAATCGGAAGAGCTGTTCTGACGGATGCCCTCTTCCGGGCGAGGTGGGGAAATGGTCAGGTTCGTGCCGAGATCACTGCTGCCCCCCAGGGTGCGGGGCAAACCCGCGGCCTAGTCATCTCGGGAAGGAATTGGTCGGCCTAACGAAATGGCTCTTCCGAAGCCGATCGTTCCGTTTGAAACCGATCCCGGCTGCCGCTAAATGAAGCGCCCATGCGCGCGCGCAGCTCAACTCAACCCCCCAGAACCATCTCGCTCCTCACCGCCACCTGCATCGTGGTGGCGAACATGATTGGCACGGGCATCTTCACCAGCCTCGGCTTCCAGGTGGCCGACCTCACGAGCGGGTTTGCCATCATGGCGCTCTGGGCGATCGGGGGCCTTTGCGCGCTCTGCGGCGCGCTTTCCTATGCAGAGCTGGGGGCGGCGCTGCCCCGCTCCGGCGGTGAATATCATTTTCTACGGGAAATTTATCATCCCGCGTTGGGCTTCGTCGCCGGCTGGATTTCCGCGACGGTGGGGTTTGCCGCGCCCGTTGCGATCGCGGCCATTCCTTTCGGCACCTATCTGGCCGGGGCGGTGCCAGGGCTGAATCCTCTCTTTCTCTCCCTCGGAGTCGTCTGGGTGGCGACGCTCGCATTGCTCTGGGATCTGCGGCTGGGCAGTGGATTTCAGAATATTTCCACGCTTTTAAAAGTCGCAGTGATCATGGTCATCGTGGTGGCGGGGTTTTGCATCGTCCGCACCCAGCCGATTTCTTTTTTACCGACCGGGACGGACCGCGCGCTGATCGCGAGCACTCCTTTCGCGATCAGTCTCTACTGGGTGATGTATGCGTATTCGGGTTGGAACGCCTCGACCTACGTTGTCGGCGAGATCCGTCATCCAGGCCGCGCCATCCCGCTCTCGCTTGGAATCGGGACGCTGGTTGTGACTGCGCTTTACCTCGGCATTAACGCGGTCTTCCTGCGCTCCACCCCGATCGCTGAGATGGTGGGGAAACAGGAGGTCGGCCTGATTGCAGGCACGCATATTTTTGGTGAGGCCGGGGGCAAAGTGATGGCGGTCTTTATCGCGCTGGGGCTCGTCTCGGCCGTCAGCGCGATGATGTGGATCGGCCCGCGCGTCACCATGACGATGGGGGAAGATTTGCGCGCCTTATCATGGCTGGCGCAACGCAACTCGCGCGGGATTCCCGTGCGAGCGACGCTCGTGCAGTTTGCGATCGTCAACCTATTCATCCTGTTCACCAGCTTCCAGAAAGTGGTGAATTACGTGCAGTTCAGCCTCATGCTTTCTTCCAGCCTGACGGTGCTAGGCGTGATCGTGCTGCGCTGGCGCCGCCCCGAGCTGCGCTGGCGCCGCCCCGAGCTGGCTCGCCCGTATCGAACCTGGGGCTATCCGGTCACGCCGATCATTTTCCTGCTCGTGAGTGCATGGATGCTCTGGCATTTGCTGGAAGATTCTTCCACGCGGGAAGCTTCGCTTTGGGGATTGGCCACGGCGGCGCTGGGCTTGCTTGTTTACTATTTATCGCCCGCCGAACGCGGCGACGGCGGGTAACGCCTCGCTCTGCGAAGGTATCTGTTTAGCCTAACGATTTTCGTGGGGGTGGAGGGCGGCCTCCCGGGTAGGGTGGGCGTCTCGCCCGCCGGTTTCGGCATCTTGCCAAAACCGACTTTGGAAAGTTCGTGAAAGCGGGACGCTTTCACCGGCGGGCGAGACGCCCACCCTACCCGAGAACCGCTTTGCTCAACCCCATCTGAGAATCGACCGTCTCTGCGGTGCCCCAGATCTTCCGATCTGGCTAAACAACTACCGGCGAAGCGCGGGGGTGCGCTTATTTGCCGAGCAAGAGGCGAAGAAACTTCCCATCGGAAAACCGGCCGCCGCCGCCTTGCCTAACGACGACCAAATCCAGGGACGGAACGACGTAGAGCCTCTGATACCCCGAGCCGATACAGGCGACCAGGTCGCGCGGAGCGTCGCGGCAAAGGCAGGCGTTATGCCAATCCTGCCGCGCCCATTTGGGCTCGAGCATCTCTTCGAAATCGAATTCCCGGCCCCCGGGCGCGGCGCGATTGTTCCACCAGCCTAACGAGAAAGCGCGGTTGGCGGAGGAGCCGCGCCAGGTTTGGGCAAGCGACTCCGGCCGAACAACTGGTTTGCCCCGGGCCAGAACGAGCTGGCCGAGCCTGGCCCACTGGCGCGCGGTGAGAGTAAAACCGGCGGCCAGCAGGGGATTGCCGGCATCGTCCTTCAGGTAGCGCTGCGGACCCAGCTTGAGCCGCTGGAGAACGCGCCGCTCCAAATATTGGCTCGGCGTTTTGCCGCGTAGTTTTTGCTTTAGAACCTGATGAAAGACCTGCAATGCGGCCGGACCGTAAATAAACGCCGCGCCCGGCTGGGCCACCATGGGGAGGCGCAGCGCGGTCCGGTCTCGATCGCTGAATTCGTTGACTTGCAGTTTAAATCCCGGGGCGAGGCCCGCGGAAAAATCGAGCAATTGCCGGATCGTGACGCGCGCCTTGCGCGGGTCGGCCTGCCAGGCGGGGATGGTGTCTGCGACTCGCTCATCGAGATCGAGAAGGCCATCTTCGGTCGCAGCCAAGGCCGCCAGATTCCAATAAGCTTTGGTGCCGCTGTAGATGCGTAGCGGCGTTTCGGCATCGGCTTTGCGGTGATATTCCTCGAGTAAAGTTTTCCCATTTTGGAGCGCGAGGAAGGAAGTGCCGCGGTGTTCGGCCGAATAGGTGGCCGCTTTGCGCAGGGCGGCGGGATTGAGCTGAGCAAAGCTACTGCTCGCGGCGGCGAGTAAGAGAAAGCAGGTAAGTAATTCCACGCAATTAGGAATTGTTTCTGCGCAGTCCCTTCGCCGGTAGGGCGAGACTCGGTCGAGCCGGGGAGAGGATTTGTTCCCCAGTTGCGCGCTCTCCCCGGCTCGACGGAATCTCGCCCTACCGCCCCGTGAGCAGCGTTCCTCAGAACCCAAGTTTGTTCTCCGCTTCATTGGTTGCCTGATCTACCTTGCGGCTGGATGGCCTACTATCTCGATAATTTCAGTCCGTTCATGGTCAAGTTCGGACCCAGCCTGGGTGTACGCTGGTATGGCTTCTCCTATCTGCTCGCGTTCTTTTGCGGCTTTCTTCTGCTGCGCTGGCTCGCGCAACGCCGCTACTGCGCGCTCGCGCCCGAAAGGGTCGGCGATTTCATTCTGCTGGCGTCGTTAGGCGTGGTGGCTGGTGGGCGCCTCGGTTACGTCCTTTTTTATCGGCCGGGACAATTCTGGAGCGACCCGCTTTTCGTTTTTCGGATTTGGGATGGCGGCATGTCCAGTCATGGCGGCATGATTGGGCTCACCCTGGCCACGTTTCTTTACGCCCGGTCGCAACGCATCTCGTGGCTGAACCTGGCCGACAACATTGCCGTGGTCGCCCCGGTCGGCCTTTTTCTCGGGCGCTGCGCGAATTTCATCAACGGCGAACTCTACGGCCGCGCCACGACGGTGCCATGGGCGGTGCAATTTCCGAGGGAAGCGATCGAATTGCCGGAGATGGGCGCGCGCGTCCTGGCGGCCGCTCATTCGGTACGGCCGGAGCTGGGCGACCTCGATCTCGTGATCGCCCAGGCGCGGCACGATTCCACGCTCCAAACGGTCTTGCGCGGGATCCTCACCCCGCGACATCCGTCGCAGCTCTACGAGGCGCTCCTGGAAGGAGCGTTCCTTTTCACCACGCTCTGGATCCTGCGCGTGCGGACCAGGCAGCCTAACGGAATGCTGGCGGGTTTATTCCTTCTCCTCTACGCCGTCGTCCGGATCATCGTGGAAAACTTTCGGGAACCAGATGCACCGTTGACCGGACCTTTTACCCGCGGGCAGGCGCTGAGTTTCCTCCTCATCGCCGGCGGCATGGCTTTCGTTCTCTATGCAATCAGAACGAAGCGGCACGGGTCGACCAAGTAGAAGGCCAGTGCCCTATCCCGCATTTGTTCAGCTCAAGCTGCCGCAAAGCTGCGGCTCGTCAGCCCGTTAGTCTCCTTTGGTAAAGAAGCGGTTTTCGCCGCGCTCCGATGGAAAGTAGTTGCCGTGGTGCCTCCGGGCGTTTACGAATCGCTGCACAGACATGACACCCAAAGATCCAGCACCGGTCAACTCTCGCAGCGAATCGATGCTGGCTTTTAGCATCATGCTTTTTGCCGTGGCGCTCCTGTGCCTCTTGCTCGGGTGGGCGGACGGGGTGCGGCACGACAAGACCTATCTGCACATTCCGGAGACCGGCAGTTTCCTCGTGGCCACGGGAATTCTGGCGGTGCTGGGTGCCCTCTGCCTGGTCTGGTCCCGGCGCGGCAAGCGCTCCTAAGGACACTACTTTCCACGCGGAAAAGCGCTTGCCTTACTGTGTTACATTGGTAACATTGTCCTAATGGAGCAAAAACCACCGCAGAGCGTCGAGCGCGTCCAGATCGGCGTGCGCATGGAGAAGACGCTGGTTAAAACGCTCAAAGGCCTGGCTGAGTATCTCGACCTTTCCCTCGGAGATTTGCTGGAGGGAGTGACTCTGCATGCGCTGGAAGGGAAATCACCTTTCAGCGCCAAAACCCTCGCGCAGATCAAGAAATTACGAGGCATCTACAGCCTCACCCTCACCGCGCGCGACAGTCATCGTTTGGTGGAGAACAAAAATGGCTGAAGACGAAGCAAGCCTGTTGCACGATTTCGAGCGGGGCCGCGTCGATCCCGCCAGCTTTCCGCACCGCGCCCATGTGCGGGTGAGCTACGATCTGCTGGAACGCCATCCATTCCCCGAAGCTCTGTTGCATCTGGCGCGCGGTCTGCGCCGGCTCGCCGCGAAAGCCGGCCACCCCGAGTTCTATCACGAAACGATGACGACGGCCTTTTTAGCGCTTATCGCAGAGCGTCGCTTTCGCGGTCGCTACGCGAACTTCGCCGACTTTGCGCACCAGAACCCCGATCTTCTGCAGAAGGAGATCCTGCAGAAAATCTACGATCCTGCCCTGCTCCAATCCGACCTGGCGCGTCGCACCTTCGTGCTTCCGACTAGCCCACCATTGTAGCCGGGGACGCTGTCCCCGTTCGAATGGTCGCCCGGCGTCAGCAAAGCGGAACGGGGACGAGTTAATTGCCTAATTTCGGCGCGGAGAGGCCGGGGAGAGCGTCCGCCGGCTACAACTGCCTAACTTTGATGTGGATTGGGGTCGTCTTGCCGCTCCGCGACGGAGGTGGCGCCCCTTTCCAGCTTGTCATCCTGAGTTGGCGAAGCGCGGCGAAGGACCTCTCAAGCCACCCGAAAACTCATCTGCGTAGCAAATCGCGCGACGCTGAGAGGTCCCCTCGCTGTCTACGCGGCTCGGGATGACAAAGTAGCGTCCCGGCATTAGAGCGAATTTTTTTAATAAAACGCCGGCTCGCGCGTTATGAACTAATGAAGATGCACGTGGCCGATCCAATCCGAGGCGAAGACGACCTAACGACGCTGCTGCGTCGGTTTGAGCTGCCTCTCCTGCAATTCGCCACGCGCATTTTGGGCGATCGCGAGCGGGCGCGGGATGTCGTCCAGGAAACGTTCGTCGCCTACCAGAAGGAAAAGCGCCGACAAACCGATGCCGCGCCGGCCGGATGGCTCTTCACCGTCTGTCGCAATCGCGCCCTCAACATTTGCCGAAAGGAAAAGCGCATGACTTATCTCGACGAAGAAATCCTCGATCAACGACCGGGCCAGGCTCCTCTGCCTAACGAAGGCATGGAAGAGAAAGAAGCGAGCCGATTTCTTCTCCGCATCGTCGCCACCTTGCCGCCGCGGCAGCAGGAAGTGTTGCAGCTCAAATTTCAAAACGACCTTAGCTATCGGGAGATCAGCGAAATCACCCAGCTCTCCGTCAACCACGTCGGCGTCCTCCTCCACACCGCCCTCAAAACCCTGCGCAGCCGGCATGCCGAAGCGGCGCGCGATTTCATCTCCTTTCAACCACGTCTTGCCTCATGAATATTAATCTCGATGATCCCAAACTGACTGCTTACGCGCTCGAAGAGTTGAGCGAACCGGAGCGCACGAAAATGGAATGCGCGGTGGCGGCGTCCACCGAAGCCCAGGAATTCGTGAGGGAAATGCGCCTGCTCACCGGCAATCTGCGAGCAGAATACGCGACCGAGCTGGGCGCGCATCCCGTGGACGAGATGCGCACCGTCCCCTTCGAGACCAGGGACGACCCATGGAGCCTCTCGCGTCGACTGGCTCTGGCCGCGACGATCACGCTCTGCGCCACACTCGCGGCGATCCTGGTCGGCACCGTGCAACGGAACCGGTTGGTTGTTTCGGGAGATGATACGGGCCCGGCGCGCTGGGCAGGAGGTTCCAGCACGATGGTCACCGGTCCAGTGGCAGGCGCGGTCGAAGGGATTGAACGAGCGGAAGAAGCAGCGCCCGAAACCAAGCCGGCCGCCCCGGCGCAGGCCTCTAGCAAAGATACGGCTCAACGGATGCGGCGAGACGTGGCCAAGCTGATGGCGGAACCGGGGTACCGGGCCGACTTGCCTGCCGCCCGGCCTCACGAGCTCGAGCGAAGCGCTGGGGCGGCGGCGTCTTCCCGGGCGCCGGCGCCGGTGGCTCAGGAGCAACTGTCGACCAAGAGGCAGCCGCCAACCGCTTTCAAGACCGCGCGCTACGGCACCGTGGAGGAGAACCCCTTCCTGGCCGCGCCGAGCAATCCGCTTTCCACCTTCTCGACCGATGTCGACACCGCCTCTTACGCAAACATTCGGCGCTTTCTGCAGAATGAGACTTTGCCGCCCAAGGATGCCGTGCGGGTGGAGGAAATGATCAATTACTTCCACTACAGCTATCCGCAGCCTAACGATGATGCACCTTTCTCCATCAACCTCGACGCAGCTTCTTGCCCCTGGGCGCCCGCGCATCGGCTCGTCCGGATTGGTTTGCAGGGCCGGGAGTTGCCTAACGACAAGCGTCCGGGCAGCAATCTCGTCTTCCTGCTCGACGTCTCCGGCTCGATGACGCCGGTCAATCGGCTGCCTTTGGTCAAACAGGCCATGCGTTTGCTCATCGACAAATTGGGTGAGGACGACCGAGTGGCCGTGGTGGTTTACTCGGGCGCCTCCGGTCTGGCTCTGCCTTCTACGACCGGCGATCACAAGGGACAAATCCTGAGCGCGCTCGATGACCTGCAGGCGAGCGGTTCGACCAATGGCGCGCAAGGGATCGAGCTCGCCTACCAAACGGCCGCGGAGCATTTCATCAAAGGCGGCGTCAACCGTGTCATCCTCGCGACCGACGGAGATTTTAACATCGGCACGACCAGTGAAGGCGACCTCGTTAGGCTGATCGAGGAGAAAGCCAGGAGCGGCGTTTTCCTCAGCGTCCTCGGGGTGGGGGATGACAATTTGAACGACTCCATGATGCTGAAATTGGCCGACAAAGGGAATGGCAACTACGCTTATCTCGACTCCCTCGACGAAGCGCGCAAAGTTCTGGTCGAGCAGATCAACGGTACGCTCGTGACCATCGCGAAAGATGTGAAGATTCAGGTCGAGTTCAATCCGGCGCAGGTGGCTTCGTATCGATTAATCGGCTACGAAAAGCGCCTCCTGCGTAAGGAGGATTTCAATAACGATAAGATCGACGCGGGCGAGATCGGAGCCGGACACACCGTGACTGCCTTGTATGAAGTGGTGCCGGTGGGGAGCGATCAGGATCCAGCCGCCAGCATTCCGCCGGTGGATCCTTTGAAATATCAGGGAGGAGCGGCGTCCACGCCCGTGTTTCGCAGAGCAAAACATCCACAGCAAGAAGGGGGCGAGGAGATGCTCACGGTGAAGCTCCGCTACAAGGAGCCGGCGGGCGACACGAGCAAATTGCTCGAGCGCTCGTTGGTGGATGGCGGAACGCCGTTTGCCAACGCCGCGCCCGACTTCAAATTCGCGGCGGCGGTGGCGGAGTTCGGCATGATCCTGCGCGATTCGAGTTACAAAGGAAACGGCGCCTTAGGCGCAGTGGCCGAATGGGCGCAGGAAGGAAAGGGCGATGACGCCCACCAATACCGCGCCGGGTTCATCGAGCTGGTGCGCAAGGCGCAGCGCCTGTAGACGTCGCCCTCTGGGCGACGCGGGCGTGAGCTTCGTGGCGAGCTTCGTTACCTTCGTTTCGAAATTCACCGATCCTGATCGCAGAGGAAGATAAACCGTCGGTTTAGATATTCTCTGCTGTGGCCACCGCCATCTGCGGTTTCACTCGCGTGGCGAGAAATGCTCCCACCAGGAGAATCCCGGCGCTGACCATTTGCAGGCTCGTTAGGCGCTCGTGAAAAATCCAGGCGGAAAGCAGCAGAGCTCCCAAGGGACTGAGCAACTGGAGGGTCTGCGAAAGCGCCACCCCCAGCTCACTAATCGCGACGTAATAAAGAACATGCGCGACCGTGATGCAGAGCACGGCGGAGCCGACCAGAATGCCATTGACGTGCGCGTCGACGTGGAGCGGCGTAGCCAGTTTGCCGAAAAGCGCGGTCAGCGGGAGAAGCATGAGCGAGGTGAGAAAACTGATGACCCCGAAGCTGCGAATCGTGCCGAGCCGGGCCGCGGGTCGTTTGACCAGCACCCCGTAGAGCGCCCAGCAGATGCTGGCGGTAAAGGCGATGGCCAGTCCGGCTACCGACACCCGACCGCCGGCCCAGCCCGGTTGAAACCAGAAAACGCCGACTGCGCCGACCAGTCCGAGCAACGTCCCCGCCTGGAACTGCCATTGCCGCACGATCCAGCGTTCCTCTGGAAAGAAGATGAGCGCAAGGAGCGCGGTGATGATGACGGAGGAGCGAATGAAGATCGCGTAGACTCCGGGACCCATATAGTGGAGCGACACGACCTGCGTGATCTGGTGGACGACGTTAGGCAGCGCCGGGAGGAGGCAAAGCCCGAGGACGCTCCAGTTGAGGCGAGGTCCACTTTTCCGAAAACGCAGGACCGCTAGCGGCAGGATAGCCAGGAACGCGATCGAATAGCGGTAAAAGTTTTGTGCGAACGGGTCGTAATAGCGGTTGAGATAAAACTGGAAAAGCGACGGGGTCGACCAGATCACGATCGCGGCTAGGACGGCGGCGTAACCCTTTTGTTCGTGGCGATCGCTCATGTCATCGCGGAGAAAACGAGCTTTAGCGCAGAGGAGGGGAGTGCGCAGCGATATTTTGTTTCGGTGCCCACGGCGACGCGGCTTGCAATCGGAAGCGCCGCCAGATACGAAGGTCTAAGCACAATCAAAAATGAACCTGATGAAACGACTCTTCCTGGCGGCTCTGCTCACGACCATCTCTCTCGCGCCGAGCGATCTTTTGGCGGCGAAAAAATCGGGGGGCGGGTCGGGCGGCGATCCGGGCGGCCACATCAAGAGTGCGCTGGAATTGGTTGACCAGCGGCAATTCGAGCCGGCCATCGCCGAGTTTACGAAGGCGCTCGAAGCCAATCCGGACAACGCGCTCGCCATCTACCAAAACCGTGGCGCCATGTATCTCGCGGTCGGCAAGTACCAGGAAGCGGCCGACGATTACTCCAAGGGAATCGAGATGAAAGCCGATGACGAACGCAGCTATTTGGGGCGCGGTCAGGCGAATCTTTACCTGGGCAAATGGGATGACGCGATTGCCGACCTGGGCAAGGCGATTGAGCTAAAGCCGGACGACGCGGATGCCTACGGGTTCCGCGGTTTCGCCTACGCCAAGTTGAATAATTGGGCCAAAGCGCTGCCCGACTACGACAAATATCTCGCCGCCAAACCGGCCGATCAGGTCGCCCTCGAGCGCCGCGCGGAAGCGAATCGCAATATGGGCAAATTGCCGGAAGCGATCGCCGATTACAACAAGTCGATCGAGCAGAACGGGAGCAAATGGACGCTCTATAAAGGTCGCGCCTACACCTATCACCTGATGAAGGATTATCGGAAAGCGGCGGCCGACTATCGGAAGGCTTATGAGCTGAACAACAAGGATACCGACGCGCAGCGGCGCGCCATGGCGGAAGAGGCTCTCTTTGCGACACCGACTCCACCGCCGGCCGCGACGCCCGAGCCGACGCCCGAACCGAAGGGAATCATGACGCCGCTTAATATCGGCATTGGGCTCGGTGTTCTTCTGGTCGTGATCATCATCGTCGTGGTGATGGCCAAAAGGAAATCAAGCGTCGACTACTTACCTGAAGAATAAGAGCGGCTCTTAGCCGTGACCTGTGAGCCGGGGACGCTGTCCCCGGCTGGTGCGGCTGGCAGGTTGTGACCAGAATTTTTTCGCAGGCGTGGCGCGATCCGACCGGGGACACTGTCCCCGGCTCCAACGCCGGCCGCGACCAAAAGCAGAGGCCATTCGGATGAGATCCTGCTTAAGAAATTGTTTTGACAGTGGGGGACGCGAGGTTAGCTTGCCGACGCTTTTTCGGAGATCGAGGAAAAGTCCCATGGTCGTTCAAATTTGTTGAACCGGCTCTGGGACTTTCGCTTCTAACGACGACGAGCAACCGGTTGATTCCTGCATCGGCAGGGCCAGCCAGGAGAATGAACAGCGGCCCACATAGCTCAGTTGGTAGAGCACGTCCTTGGTAAGGACGAGGTCACCGGTTCAAGCCCGGTTGTGGGCTCCCGAATGGGCTCGCGACCGAAAATAACCCTAACGAAAAGTCAGTCACTAAACAGATTAAGTAACCCAAGGAGAATTCCAGATGGCCAAGGACAAGTTCGAACGCAATAAGCCGCACGTGAACGTCGGCACCATCGGTCACGTCGACCATGGCAAGACCACTCTCACCGCCGCGATCACCACCGTGCTCGCGAAGAAGGGCTTTGCCCAGGCGCGCGCCTACGATTCCATCGACGCCGCTCCCGAAGAAAAAGAGCGCGGCATCACGATCTCGACCGCGCACGTCGAATACGAGAGCGACAAGCGCCACTACGCGCACGTCGATTGCCCCGGTCACGCCGACTACGTGAAGAACATGATCACTGGCGCGGCGCAAATGGACGGCGCCATTCTCGTCGTCTCGGCCGCTGACGGTCCGATGCCGCAGACCCGTGAGCACATCCTGCTCGCTCGCCAGGTCGGGGTGCCTTCCGTCGTCGTGTTCCTGAACAAGGTCGACATGGTGGATGATCCTGAGCTGCTTGATCTCGTCGAAATGGAAGTGCGCGACCTCCTCACCCAATACGAATTCCCGGGCGACACCATCCCCATTGTCAAAGGTAGCGCGCTCAAGGCTCTCAATGGCGACGCCGAACAGGAAGCGCAGATCCTCGCGCTCGTCGCGGCGGTCGATGATTACATCCCCGTACCGGAGCGCCCGGTCGATCAGCCCTTCCTCATGCCGGTGGAAGACGTGTTCAACATTGAAGGCCGCGGCACCGTTGCGACAGGTCGTGTCGAGCGGGGCATCCTCAAAAAAATGGAAGAAGTCGAGATCGTGGGTATCTCCGATACTGCCAAGACGACTGCGACCGACATCGAAATGTTCCGCAAGCTGCTCGACGAAGCACGCGCCGGCGACAACGTCGGAGTTCTGCTCCGTGGCGTAAAGAAAGACGACGTCATGCGTGGCCAGGTCATCGCCAAGCCGGGCTCGATCAAGCCGCACCGCAAGTTCAAGGCGGAAGTCTATGTCCTCTCGAAGGAAGAAGGTGGCCGGCACACGCCGTTCTTCACCAATTACCGTCCGCAATTTTACTTCCGCACGACTGACGTGACGGGCAGCGTGAAGCTGGCCGAAGGCGTCGAGATGGTCATGCCGGGAGATAACGTTTCGGTTGAAGTCGAGCTCGGCACGCCGATCGCCATGGAAAAGACGATCCGGTTCGCGATTCGCGAAGGCGGCAAAACCGTCGGCGCCGGTCGCGTGAGCGATATTCTGGACTAGATTCAATTTCCATCTCCTGCCCATGCTCTTGCTCCGAATGTCATTGGAACGGAGCAGGAGCAGGATTAAGAGCAGGAGCAGGATTAAACATAGGTCAGTAGCTCAATTGGTAGAGTAGCGGTCTCCAAAACCGTCGGTTGGGGGTTCGAGTCCCTCCTGGCCTGCTTTGGTAACTCGTTAGGCGCATGATTACAAAATCGAAAAATTTCTTCTCCGAAGTCCGGCTGGAACTGCAAAAGGCTTCCTGGCCTTGGGATCCGAAAGAGAAGGGGATGAAGCGTTACAAGGAGCTGACCGATTCTACGCTGGTCGTCATCATCGCCATGCTGTTGCTCGGCGGTTATGTCGCGCTTTTTGATTTCATCCTCGTGAACGTCATCCACTTCCTCACCCGCCTCTAAGCAATGGCCCAGATTCTCGCCGGCAAGGATCAATGGTATGTCGTGCACGTCCTCTCCGGGCAGGAGAACAAGGTGCGCGAGAACATTGAAAAGCGCGTCAAAAAAGAGGAGATGAGCGATGTCGTTTTCGAGGTGCTTGTCCCGACCGAGCGCGTTTCGGAAATCAAGCGCGGCAAGAAAAGCGAAACCACGCGCAAATTTTTCCCGGGTTATCTGATTGTGAACATGCATTTGCTCGATGAAGAGAATCAACTCATCGGGAGGACGTGGTATTTCATCCGCGAAACGCCGGGCGTGATTGGCTTTGCCGGCACCAAGGATCGCCCGATCCCGATGCGGCAATCCGAAGTCGACAGCATGCTGGCGCAGATGCGCGAGCGGGAAGAAAAGGTCAAACCAAAGGTCAGTTTCGAAGTCGGCGAGACGGTCAAAGTGGCTGATGGACCGTTCCAAAACCAGAGCGGCATCGTGGAAGAGATCGATCCGGAACGCGGCAAGTTGCGCGTCTCGGTCACCATCTTTGGCCGCGCCACGCCGGTGGAACTCGAATACTGGCAGGTAGAACGCGGCTAAAGAAATGTATGAAGGAAGAAGGCAGAATGAAGAAATTTCGCCATCTCCGCCGCTGACTCACTTCGTAATTCATCCCTCGTAATTCTTACTTTTTTTCACCATGGCTAAAGAAATCGTTGCTCACATCAAACTGCAGATCCCGGCCGGCCAGGCTAACCCGGCCCCGCCCGTCGGCACCGCGCTCGGACCGCGCGGCGTCAATATCATGGCGTTCTGCAAAGAATTTAACGCCACCACGCAGAAGCAGGCCGGCGACATTCTGCCGGTCGTCATCACCGTTTATAAAGACAAGTCGTTCACCTTCATCACCAAGAGTCCGCCTGCCGCGATCTTGTTGAAGAAGGCCGCCAGCATCGCGGCCGGCTCCAAAGAACCGAACAAGACCAAGGTGGGCAAAGTGACGCGCAAACAGATCATGGACATTGTCAAAACCAAGGCCAACGATCTCAACTCGCGCAACGACGAGGCTGGCTTCAAGATCATCGCCGGCACCGCCCGCCAGATGGGCTTGGAAGTCGTCGATTAGATTCGACCATCTCGGCAAGTGGAGGACAACGCTCCGGCGTTGCCGTGTTTCTAAGATTTAACCAGCGGTCACACTCGGCCACGACAGAGCGTTGCCCTCCAGGAGCTGCGCCGGCTTCCAACTTGTAGCGGCGGTCTATGACCGTCGAACCGACCCCATCGACGCTCACAGCGCCGCTACAGTCCGCGCTAGCGCGCCCGCTCTGCCTGGCCGGTCATGGGCCGTAGGCGAGGCGCGGCCGGATAAGCACCGCCTTCTCTTTTCCGTATCTTGGCAAGCTTCTTGCCACTAGACTAGACTTAGTCTAGTCTGTTCGGCGTGATCAGCGTTAACACCCACGAAGCCAAAACGAAACTTTCTGCTCTGCTCGCCGCGATCGAGCAGCAAGGGGAAACTGTTCTGATCTGTCGGAACGGCCGGCCGGTTGCTGAAATGAGGGCGCCAGCCGTAAAAGAGGTCACCAATCCCCTGCAAGGTGATCCCGGCCTTATGGTCACCTTCGCTGAAGACTTCGATCCGCTGGAGCCGGCCACCGAAGAAGACTGGCCCTCGGATAGTCGCTAAATGCTTCTCCTCGACACCTGCACCCTGCTTTGGCTCACCAGCGATCCTGGCCGGCTTTCCGAGCGAGCCCGAGCGCAAATCGAAAGTAATCCGACCAAGCTGCGCGCTTCCAGCATCACCGCATTCGAGATCGGTCAGAAAGCGGTGCGGGGAAGGCTCCAGTTGCCCCTCGATTTACAGACTTGGTGGACACGAGTCATGGAAACGCATGGACTGATCGAATTACCGGTCACCGGAGCGATCGCGGCAGCGGCCACTTTGCTTCCTCCACTTCACCGCGACCCATTTGACCGGATTTTGATTGCCACGGCTCAGATTCATGACCTTTCGCTCGTCACGCCAGACCTTCTGATATCCCAATATCCGAAGGGGAAACCAATCTGGTAATCGACCGCCCGGCCGCCGGGCAGGGCAAACCGCTTAGGTGGCTTTGCCAAGTAGACTCAACTTGTAGCGGCGGTCGAACCGACCCCATCGACGCTCACAGAGCGCCGCTACAGTCGGCGCCATTAGACTAGACTTAGCGACGAGGCTTGTAGGGCAACGCCTTGAGCTTCACGATGCCGCGCAGCGACTCGAACTCAGGATCCTTATGCAGGAGGAGCGCATCCGCTTGCTGTGCGGTGGCCGCCACAAAAGCGTCAGCCGGGGAAAGCTGGGCAGAGGCCTTTAGTTCGCCCGCCGCGAGGCAGAGCGCCTCGTTGGGATAAACAAAGTGGACCGACCATGACTTGACCATCGCCACAAGCTCGAGCGCCCGCCTTCTCTCCGCCAGTCGGAGAGTGTTGTAGTAGATTTCCGTTAGGCTGACGAAGCTTACGGCAATTACGGTCTTCTCCACGCTCGCCTCCTCCAACTGCGCTTCGACCTGATCCGCGCCAGGCTCATCGCGCAGCAGCGCGAAAATCGCTGAGGTATCAAGGACGATGTCCGCGGCGTTCACGCTCTCGTTCCTTGGCTCGATCCGTCCGTAGTGCATGCGACAGGTCGAGATCTTTTGCGATCCCGCGCCCGAAGGGATTATTGGCCGAGAGCGGGATGACTCGGATGGTGTCGCCATCATCGACCCAGGTCAGGCGCGATTTCTCAGTCAAATGATGGCGGGCACGGATCTCGGCGGGAACGACAGTCTGCCCACGGGAAGAAATGGTCGTTGTCATCAAAGAAAAAGTAAAGCAAAGACTACCGAAGTAAAGCAAATGTAAAACGGCTTTGTAAACAGAACTCGCGGAGGCTTCTCCGGCGCTTGCTTCTCTTGCTTGGGAGACGTTTAGCCGGATTTTGGATATGGGGTGGTCATATTGCCGCAGGATTGTAGGGCCACCCGTCTCAACGGGGTCGCTTGGATCGATTGTGCTAGAGCGTGTCATGAACATTCTCGATCGATGATGGAGGGACGGGCGCTGTCCCGTCCGTGTTTTCGCGCGAAGGACACCAGGAATCATCTCCCAACGAATCACGGACGACACAGCGGTCGTCCCTCCACCGCTCCACCACGCGCCATAAAGTTCATGAAACGCTCTTGGCGGGTGAGGCCGCCAACTTCGCGGCCAGGTCCAAAGAGCCGAACAAAACCAAGGTGGGCAAAGTGACGCGCAAGCAGATCATGGCATCGTGAAAACGAAGGGCAGAGATCTCAACTCGCGCAACGATGAAGCCGGCTTCAAGATCATCGCCGAACCGCCCGCCAGACCGTCGGTTACACCTTGGCGCGTGCGGGAGACGCTGACGGGGCCAGCGCCGTTCTGGAGCAATTAAAGAGCGCCTCCGCCTCCAAATATGTGCCCCCGCATAATATCGCCATGATCTACAACGGGCTGGATGAGAACGACGAGGCCCTCGCCTGGTTGGAGAAAGCCTACGATCACCGCGACGTGCGTCTAAGTTTTCTCAGGGTCGATCCGAAGTGGGACTCCCAGCGCACGGATCCCAGATTTGCGGCAATTCTCAGACGCATCGGATTGTAGAGTGGATTAAGACAAATCGGTCCCGTGGAACGCGGATACGCGTGGCCCCCGAGCGTTAGGCAATGTGAACGACTCCCCTGTACGGCTCTTCTGGGGAGCGCATGCGCCTCGCATGCTGGTTGCGGCGCCCTCACCGCAACAGGCTTGCGCAGGCAGGAAAAGAACGCGCCGGCGGGTAAAGTGCTGCCCCAAAACGTTGACGATGACGAGGCGTCTTCGCCTGCACGCGAGGGCGCGTGCGCTCCCCGGTCTGCCGCGACCACACCTCACTCTTTTAGCCGTTTTGTCTCTTAGGTTGCACGAGTCATCCCAACCGCTTGGCTCGGTTGGAGGCATCGGTTGTCATCGCCGCTCGGAAGTCTTAAGATCGATCTCTTACATGGAAGCAATCGCGCAACTGCGGGACTACGGGCAATCGCTTTTGAATTGGATCAAACGGCGGCCAACCGATGCATTCCTGATCGCCGCCGTCAGTGCGACGCTGGTTTATTTCTTCGGGTTTCTAAGGATTTATTTCGACGGTCACCTTTCCACCCTGGGTTGGGCCTGGGACGCATGGAACCCGGAAACCAACTACGAGCACGCCAAGCTGATCCCGCTCATTGTGCTGGTGCTCGCCTGGACGTCGCGGGAGAAGCTGGCCCACGCGCCGATCCGTTCGTCCCGCTGGGGCTTCGTTTTTCTGGGGATTGGGTTGCTCCTTTTCATGGTGGCCGCTCGCACGTTGCAAGCGCGCATCGCGCTGGTTTCGCTGCCCTTTCTGCTCTTGGGTGCCGTTCTTTATCTCTGGGGACCGAGGGTCGCGCGCATCCTCCTTTTCCCGATCGCCTTCCTTTTTTTCGCCGTGCCCCTGAATTTCCTGACCCAGGCGACCGCCAGCCTGCAATTTATCGAGACGGGTGCGGCCTCGGCGATCTGTAACGCGCTTGGGATCGGCGTGCGGCATTTGGGAACAACGATCGTCGCCACCGACGAATCCTTCCGCTTTTCCATCGATGAAGGCTGTAGCGGCATCCGCTCTCTCATGGCCATCGCGATGCTCTCGGCCATCTATGGCCACTACGCGTTCGATCAGCTTTGGAAGAAGGTCGCGATCTTTGTCGCCTCTTTGCTTTTCGCCATCATCGGCAACGCTGGCCGCCTCGTTTCCATCATGCTGGTCGCGAAGTGGTTTGGGCAGGACCTGGCCGGCGGACCTTATCATGCCGCCTCGGGCTTTCTCTCATTTCCCTTCGCCATCGGGGCGATGCTCCTTTTTGGGAAGCTGTTGAATCTCGGATCACGGCAGGAGGCGGCGCCTCCGGCAGCGCGGCAGGAGGCGGCCTGATATGCTCGCCAAACGTCTTCTTATCCTCTTCTTGATCCTTCTGGGGGGGCTTGGTGCTGTCTTTTTCCTTCCCAAAGCTCCGGAACATTCGCC
Source organism: Chthoniobacterales bacterium (assembly GCA_965218705.1). Taxonomy (GTDB): domain Bacteria; phylum Verrucomicrobiota; class Verrucomicrobiia; order Chthoniobacterales; family UBA10450; genus Palsa-1392. The sequence continues at coordinate 3,221,858 of OZ244652.1, read as the reverse complement.
GGCCGGCATCGCCATGAAACTTCCCATCTGGGTGGGCAACTGGCTCGGAGAGGATGTCGCCGTCACGCCAAAGGAACTGGAGGTTCTGGCCAAGGACACCCAATTCGCGCGCAAGATGTACCGAAGCCCCGCCGGAGATCAGCTCTACGTCTCGATCGTCCTCTCTGGGGACGATATGACGACGAGCATTCATCGACCGGAGCGTTGTTTGCCGGCTCAAGGCTGGAGCTTGCTCGGATCTTCCGAGCGCAAGGTGGCGGTGCCCGGTCCTGCACCACTGCAAGTGACGCGTCTGGCTAACGCGCGCGACTTTGTCGACCACGGCAAGCACTTCAATCTGCGCAACCTAACCTACTACTGGTTTATCGGTTACGACGCCGTCACGCCCTCGCACTTTTCTCGCACCGTGATCGACTTGCGCGATCGGGTTCTGCACGGCTTCGACCAGCGCTGGGCTTACGTGACTGTCGCGGCCACGGTGACAGAGGGGCTCATGCGGCCGGAACGAACGGAAGCCGAGACGGGCGCCATGATCGAGCAATTCATTCAAAACCTGGTCCCGAAGCTGCAACGGCCGAACGGTGGTCCGGTTATGCTCGCCGCTCGGAAGTAACCACTGCCCGCCTCGGGTAGGGTGGGCGTCCCGCCCGCCGGTTCGGGCGTCTCGCCTGAACGAACTTTCCCGCGCTGGCGATCCCGTCCGCGATCCCGCCTCTGGTCCTAGTCACGCAAGGAAGGGCCTTAACTTAGCAGACTGTTGAATTACCGGGCAGTGCAGCGGCCCGTCTTTCTCTTACGACACTTTCCAAAGTGTGACTAAGGGGTAAGGAATACTGGTTAGCGATCGATCTTGCGCGCGGCCGCCTGCTTCGAGTCTCCTTACAGCGCAGGCCGAGTCGAAAAGACCGGGAGACGCGCCTTCTTCTTTAGGGCCGGCAGTAATTCCCGGCTGAAATCCAGCGACTCTCCGATAACCTGATCCATATTGAGATAGCGATAGGTAGCGAGCCGGCCCAGGAACGACACGTTTGTCTCATGTTGGGCGAGGCTAACGTATTGGCGCAGCAAATCCATATCGGGCCCCAGCCTTTTTGGGTAATAGGGAACGTCAGTGAGCGAAGTCTCCTGGCTGAACTCGCGGAACGCCACGGTCGCTTCGTGCTTTTCCCAGGGCGCAAAGTGCTTGTGCTCGTGGATCCGGGTGTGGCTTGCCTCCAGCCCTGGATAATTGATGACCGCGGTACCTTGGTAATCCCCGGTCGCGTCGATCCGCTCGAAAGTGACGGTACGATAGCCGAGCCGTCCGAGTTTGTACTCAAAAAAGGCATCGAGCGGCCCGGTGTAGAAAACATGGTCAAACTTCAAGCGATCGTGCGTTTCGAAACGGGTGTTCAACTGCACCACGATACGTTCGTGTTCTAGAATCCGCCGGACCATCTCGGAGTAGCCTTCCTCGGGTATACCCTGGAAAGCGGTGTTGTAGTAATTGTCGTCGTAATTGAAGCGAACCGGCAGGCGTTTCAGGATGGAGGCAGGCAGTTCCCGCGGTTCGCAACCCCATTGTTTCTTGGTGTAGCCGTAGAAGAACGCTTCATAGAGTTCGCGCCCGAGAAACTTCAAAGCCTGTTCCTCGAAATTGGCCGGTTCGCCGATCGTTTTGTCGCCTAACGAAGCGACAAAATCTCGCGCCTCGGTCGGGTTGAATTTCTTGCCGAAGAACTGATTGATCGTCTGCAGGTTGATCGGCAGCGAGAATACACCGCGCTCAACCTTCGCCTTCACCCGATTCACGTAAGGCCGAAAGTGCGCAAAGCGATTCACATATTCCCAAACATCGCTCCGGTCGGTGTTGAAGATATGGGGGCCGTACCTGTGCAGCATCACGCCGGTTTTTGCGTCCCGTTCGGTGTGGCAATTTCCCGCAAGGTGCGATCGCTCCTCCAGCATCGTGACCCGGCAATTCGCCTGGGTTACCAATTCCCGGGCGAGCACCGAGCCAGCGAGCCCGGCGCCGACAATGAGGTAATGTGGAGCAGCCAAGATGAAGGGCTAAGTTTTTTTCCCCGCCGAAATTTTCTCCAACCGTTGGGCAAAATTCTGCACTGCTTTTTTCACCTCGCGCCCCTCCTTTTTCCAACGTCGCACGAGCGCCAGCAACTTCGCTTCATCCAAGGGCAATTCATAGCTATGGCGGAAAAGATGATGAAACGCGAGCAGATCCACGAGCATAGGTCTAAGCGTCTCGGGCAACACAGCGGGCCGCACCGGCGGAATGGGAAGAAACATTTTCTCGAGCAACTCACGATGCCACCGAGCGCGGTCTTTCACATGGTTCTCGAAAGTGAGCGAGAGTTGGGCAAAGGAGTTTTCAAGCGCATTATAAATGTTGTGCAGGGCAAACCCCAGCGAATCGAGCTGCTCTCGGCCTAGTCTGTTCTTCGGCAGAGAGAGGACATGCTCCTCCAAGCGGTCGATCGCCTCCAGGTCCTTGAGCAGGACGGCCTGCAGAGCGGCGGCATCGGTGGGATTAACCGGCATCATCATAGAGCAAAACCCCTTCGGTTAAAATCCGTTCCCGCAACATCTCCGAGGCGGATTCCAACTCCACGAGATCAACCGGCAGCGGCATCGTCTGCAGAAGTGTTCCCAGACAATTAAGATAACGCTCCTTCGGCAAGTCTTCGATGGCAAAGTCGAAATCGCTATGCACGCCAAGGCGGCGTCCTTTGGCGATGGAGCCAAACAACCAGACGCGGAGCGCTCCGGCCTGGGCCAAAAAATCGGCGCCCTCCTGTGCTGCAGCCCGAGCCTCTTCACGGCTCACTCGTTCGGGACGCGGCCAATGGCGTACGGTCGGGATCCTCCCCGGGAGCGACCTTGTGTGTGAGTCATTCTTCACGGCCCTCACCTTGGGGCCGTTGCGAAGGCGAATCAACTCAAGGCGCTGTTCCTGGAATTGCCGCATTGCCCTCTGCCCGGGGAAAAGTTCTGGTTATCGCCGCGTTTTCGCTGCCCATGCAACCGACGTTACCGTAACTGTCTGCGCCGAGCGGCAGGTGCGGCGCCAGTGACCCATTCGTATGATGAGCGCACGAGCGTTACTTGCTCAAGTTATAGACTTCGACCAGAGCCACTCCAGACGTAGCCTGCGCCCCGGTCACGACCGCAGTGTAATTGCCGGCTGGAAGAGTGGCGATGATGGCAGCTTCCCTGTCTTTGGAGGGTGCGAGCTCGGAATCGGCAATCTCCGCTTCCTGTTGGCTGCGCCAGTCGTCATTTTGATATAACAGAGAGCCGTCGCTGTTGTAGAGGGAGAGCATTGGATCGGGTAAGGCATCAGCGACCTGGCTGTCGGCTAGCGATGGCCCCAGGGCGCGCACCAAGAGCTTCGCGGAACTGTTGTCACCGATAATGAAGCCACCGATGAGACTATTGCCCGCGCCATCAACTCGCGCTCGCGTCGAAATATTGGCAATGGTGGAGTTGGAGGGATTCAAGTCGTAAAGCTCAACCAGCGCCACTCCGGCAGAGCCGTCCAGGCTGCGGACAACGGCAGTGTAAGAGCCTGGCTCGAGATCCGCGACAATGGCCGATTCCTGGTCCTCCACAGGACTTAGTCCCGTGGCATTGACGGAGGTGAGGTGAGTCTTCCAATTATCATTGGAGGCAATGAGCGTTCCATCGGCAGCGTGCATTTCGAGAATCGGATCGGCTAAGGCGCCCGTCACTCCAGCACTCGTCAGGGAGGGCCCGATGGCGCGAAGCACAACCTTTTTAGGAGTGTCCCCTGTTATGATGAAGCCGCCAATCATGACGTTGTCGCCCTCACTCACAACCGCTCGGGTAGAAACATTTATAAGCGCATTTTGCTGCGCGAGCTGGATGGCCGTCAGCGGGACTGGCATGAGAGCATCAGATAAATATCTATTCTCACGCACGCCCAAGGGGTCGCTTCCCTGCTGATAGTAAAAGGGTGTCAGATCGTTCGTAGCGCGGTTCTCGGTCATCTCCGTGCCGTCGCTGTAGCCGATCTGATAACTTAACATCCAGGGAGTGGGCGGGTTAGTAGTGGTGACCATGTTCCCACTGATGCGCGTGCCGGTAACGTGCACTCCGGACACCAATATCCCAACGGTATCGTTTCTTTCGCCCGTAATATTCACAGTGTTGTTGAGAATGGAGGCATCCGAACTTCCGTTGCCGGCGACTTCGACCCCATTGTTGTCGCTGTGCCAGAGAATCCCGTATTGATGCAGATTGATTAGTTTGTTGTCAGAAATCTGCACATTAGGACTGAACCAGGTGTCGTGGATGATGCCGAGGTTCGTCCCGTCCACCGTGTTGTTGGTGACCAAGGCGTCACCCGCGCCGCTTAGACCGATGCCGTTGGCGGTGCAGTTGTGGACGTAATTGTTGCTAATGACTCCGGACATATAAGCTGAGGCAACCCCTCCTCCGCCATGCAGTAAGTTGATCATCGTCCCATAACCGCTGAAGTTATCGACCTCGCAGTCGTCTATGAGTCCATCCGTCTCGACTGCAGTTTGGGCGAATTGGGCAATAGGGAACCACTCGATCCAGGGAGAGTCGGCGTCAGCGCGCATGTTTGTTGCACGGACTCGGCTAAAAGTCACGCCGCTGGCGTCGAACGACTGCAATGCATTTGGGGTGAAGGCATGGACATCGGCCTGACAGTTGATCGTGAGGTCGGAGACTCTGACATTATCACCGACCACGTTGATTACCGTTGTGTAGGGGTTGCCGGTCCCATCCCACGCCAGGATTGTTTTGTTTTTGCCGGCACCGAGCAGTTTAATGCCCGAAGTCAGGTTGACGAAATGGATCGGGAAAGTGCCTGCTCCGACATTAATGGTGGTGTTGGGTGCCGCGCTTGCGATGATGGAAACAAGGCGGTCAGCATCGCTCCCGTCAAAAGGATCGGGTGCGGTCCCGCTCCCCGTTTTTCCGTCGGAGCGATTGGCAATCCAAATGGAGGGGTCTTGAGCAGCGGCGTTATGGGGTAGCCAAGGTAGGAGCAGAGCGCCCAGAAAGAGGAGGAATCGTCTCGGATCTAGGAAAGAAGATAGCGCGTTCATATGGAAATTATAGCAAACCTTATGCCTATAAAGAAAGTACTGCTCGAAGTTGCCCCGCTCTGGCATCGGTAAGATAGCACGCCAGGCACAAGAAGCTCAGGCGCCCCCACTGGAACGACCCGCGCCGGTATAGGCGGAGAGCCATTGGATCGTCTTTCGGATTCCCTCTTCTTGTGCATGGGGATTTTCCCCGAACATCTCGAAGGTCCGTTCCATTGGCGTGTCATAATCGGTAATCATGCTGCGAAAACGCGAGCTGTTGATGAAGAAAGGCTTGCCGCTGAGTGCCGTTGGAATATCCCCGAGCACCGCCGCAACCCGCAGCAAGGCTCGCGGCAGCACCCGGGCGTTCCTGCCCGTGAGCGCACGGGAAAAGCCATTTACCCAATCCAGAAGATCGATCGGCCGATCTCCCACGTAAATCGTCTGGCGATCGACCAACTCCCGGGGGGCAGTCAGAATCTTCCCGATCTGGAAGATGACATTCCCCACGTAGGCATAGGATCGGACGACGCGCCCCCTGCCGGGATGAAAGTAGAGCCCTTTCCGAAGCACTCGCCAAAATTCACGCCGATAGCGCAGATGCCATGGTCCCCAGACGTTCGTGGGCCGGATAATCGTCCAGCAAGAGGAGAGCTTGGCCGCGCGGGTTAGTTGCTCGGTGATGACTTTGCTCTGGCCATAAACGGTCTCGGGAAAATAGTCGGTATCGCTTGTTGGTAGCCTGCCAGGCGCACATACGAACTGGGTAGAGGTAATAATGCTACGCCGCACCGATACAGTGGCTCGAATCGCCTCAAGAACATTTTTAGTGCCTTTGGTGTTCTCAGCATAGCCCTGCTCGACCGTCGTGTTTTCGTCGCAATCGGCGCGGGCGGCCAGGTGCAGCACCCATTCTGGTTGAAAATCCTCAAAAGCCTTCGCCGTCGCGTCAGCATCCAGGATATCCCCTTGCCGCCAAAAGGAACTCTGTGTCTCATCGAGAGGGGCATGCTTCGAAAAGTTGAGCAGCTCATGCCCTGCCTGGGCAAAGGCCGCCACGGCGTTGGTGCCGATAAATCCGGAGCCGCCAGTGATCAATATCTTCACGCGGCAAGGGTAGCGGGTCCGCACGGCCGAAGAAAAGATTCGAGCTGCGAGTTTGGATGGTGGAAGGGTGTCATGGCATGCTCACAAAGAAGCCGAGAATCGTAATCGCAGGGCAAGTGCCGCCTCCTTATGGCGGACAGAACATTATGATTCAGAGGTCGCTCACGCAATTCGCCGGCAGCGAGGAATGGGAAACGGTTCATCTTACTTTCCATTTTACCCCGGAAATGGAGAAGGCGCGCGGTGCTGGCCCGGCTAAAGTGGTCGAGCTCCTGCGGGTCCTTCTGCGGTTACTGCGAATCCGCTGCGGGGGGGAGATCGATCTTCTCCTCTATCCTACGGGAGGACCGCAAACTGTGCCGATTATCCGTGACCTGCTGCTTTTGCCTTGGATATTGCTTCTGTCCGACCGGGTGGTTTTACATTTCCATGCAGGCGGTATCGCGGATCGATTTGCTCAGCATCCACGCCATCCGCTGGCTCTCGCTTGTCGCTTACTCTATGCCCAAGCTCATGCCGCGGTGGTGATGACCGAATTCAATCGGCGCGATCCCCAGTTTTGCGGGATTGAGAGGGTTCTGGTTATCCCTCATCGAATAGAGGATGAATTCGATCCGGCCTTGGTGGATCGGAACGGTTCATCCGCTCCGCGGTTGCTCTATGTAGGTCATTTGTGCGCCGATAAAGGGACTCCCCAACTCCTGCGGGCTTTTGCGGCCGTCGCGCAGGATTACCCGCGCGCTCGATTGGAACTCGTCGGAGAATGCCTTCCACCTTTCGATCCCCGCCAGCTTGAAGACTTACTCCGCAAACTTGAGCTGGGATCGAAAGTCGTCGTCTCAGGAGTGCTCACCGGTCCTAAGAAGGCTGCAGCCTATGCGCGAGCCGATCTTTTTGTCTTCCCGACCATCGCTCCTTACGAGTCCTTCGGTCTAGTCCTGGTCGAGGCCATGATGTGGGCCTTGCCGATCGTGACTTCGGACTGGCGAGGGAATCGCGACGTGCTGACGCCCGCTGCGGGAGCGATCGTTTTTCCAGTGACTCCTCCTTTGGAGAAAAAAATCGAGCAGGCGTTGCGCGGCGCGCTGGCTCAGATCCCGCGCTGGGCGGGATGGGGCACGAACAACCGGAAGATTTTCGAGCAACGCTATCGGACTAAAGAGGGGGAGCGATGGCTGGTTCAAGGCCTGGCTCCACTGTTCGCCGAAGGGTCGGGAACATTAAAAAGGAAGGCTTAATTACGCTACTGCCTCCACGCCGGCGTGCCACTCTGGGGCAGCGGCCGAAGAACCTCAGGCGAAATCAACTCGGGAGAGGCTTCTAATCCGTATTTCCCGTGCACCGCCGCGATGATGACAATGACGCACCAGAGCAGTTCGACCGGGAAATTTCCTCCTGCGATTATACCGAAAAAAAGATTGATGGTAGAGCCGGTTAGGCAGACCAGCACGAGGCTGGCGGTCGCTGGTGCGAGAGATCGTTGCCGGCGCAGCTTCCAAAGAAATCGGATGATCGATAGATAGAGAAGAAGATATAATGTGCAGCCAACCAGGCCGTACGCGATAAGGAAGTCTGTAATTAAGTTATGGGTCGCCCCCCTTCGAAGAGCCGTCTCCAGCAGCGCTTCGAAGCCGCCTTGCGTGTCTCGCGCGATTTCATCGGCCGTCCCATACCCATACGTTGCCCGGCCAAACCATAGAATGCGCGGATCGGATTTCCATTCGTTAAGAGTTCGTCTCGCCAGCTCCCGCCGCCACCTGGTGGAAGAGTCGATCGTTTCTTCTGAGCTCTCACTTTTTTCCAATAGTATCCATTGAAGGCTACGCTGCACAAAAGGATTCGCGCGCTTGTTGACCCATCCGGAACCTACATTTGCGACCACCACAGTCATTAGGCCAAGAGCGCCGATCACAAGAAGTGCACCAATTTTGCGTTGCAGGAATAGCGCTCCGCAGGCGGAAAAAAAAGCAATAACAAGAGATGCTCGTCCACCACTCAAAAGCGTACCAAAAGCGCCCAGGACGATGAGAAGGTAAAAGCAAACACGTTGGAACGCGGCGCGGTTAGACCAATCGCGCGAGAGCCGACCGACAACTCCAATCAACACCGAGAAAGGGCCGATGCCACGAAGGGTGTAAAGATTATCAATCGCGTTGATGCCAGGAATAACAACATAGGTCGTTCCTCGAGCGATCTCGTATGCTCTCAACCCAAGGCTTAAGAGCAACCCAAATAAACAAAGCTTCGTGATCGTCCAGAAGAACGATCTCTTGACCATGATCCCCGCCGGCGCCAAGGCGAAATACAAGAGCAAAAAATACGGCGCGATCACCCCGAAGTATGATTTCAATGCGTTGTTGAGTGCGAAGTCAACCGGGCGGTAAGGAATCTTTACATTGTAGATAAGGTGAAGCCCAACGTAAGCCAACCACGCAAAGAGCATCTTCAGCATCAGCGGAAAACCCGTCTCGTTCAGTAAAGCGGGACGCTTCACGGTCCTCTTTTGCCAAACATAGATGAGGACCACGGCCACCCCGATGGCGCTGCTCAGCTCGGTGGATCCGATCGCGAAGCCGGCAGGGCGATAAATGAAGTTTGTGAAAATGAACAGCAACGCCAACTGCCACGCGTACCGATGCAGATAAAGAGCAAAAAAGACGACACCGCCAACTGCGCCGATCGGGATCAGGTTGCGGGCTTCTCCACCTCCAATAATAATGCCCAGGTAAAACGCCAACAGCACCCCGATAGCCGTCGTCACGTAGCGGACCATGCTCCCGGAAAAAGGCATCGGGGTGTTACGTTAGGACAGACTTGAACTCATCTTTGAGATCGCGGATACGCCATCGCAGAGACTGTATGGGTATCTGGCGCGGCGTGAGCTTATACCACTGCTCTCGCCCGAAGGCAAAACTCCTGGAGCCCATCTAAGATGAAGCAGGTGGAAAGCCAGAGGAAATCGCATTACCCTCCGACCCGAATGCCCGCCCAAATCTGTGCCGTCATTGTCACCTACAACCGCCGTGTTCTGCTGGAGGAGTGCCTCACCGCGGTCTTGAGGCAAACCGCCCGGCCTGCTTTACTCCTTGTGGTGGATAACGCCTCCACGGACGGGACCGCGGAGCTGTTCGTAAAGGGCTGCTTCGCCGATGAACCCGCCATACGCTATGTCTCCATGGCGACGAATGCGGGAGGCGCGGGAGGATTCCGCCATGGAATGGATCTCGCTTTCCAGTCAGGCTACGAGTGGATTTGGCTGATGGACGACGACACGATACCGACTCCCACGGCTCTCGCGGAGCTGCTTGCCGCTTACTTCCGATTTCCAGAAAACGAGAGACCAGCCATCCTCGGCAGTATCGTCCGTTGGACGGATGGCTCACTCCATCCCATGAATTTCCCGACGATCAGGCGTGCCGATCACAATTGCGAGCGCGCTATCCTGGCGGCGGCTCATTCCACGCTCTGGGCGCGCTGGGTCTCCTTCGTTTCCGCCCTGATCCATCGTTCGGCTATAGCCGCGCATGGGCTACCCTACGGCGACTATTTCATCTGGAACGACGACACGGAATATACGGCGCGCGTTCTGCGGCATGGCTTAGGCGTGATTGTTCCTGGGAGCGTGGTCTTCCATAAGACTGCGCAGAAGCATAGTCCGATGGATGCCACGCCGGAGCGGATGTATTACCAGGTTCGAAACGTCCTTTGGATGATCCTCCGCAGCGACGCCTGGGAGAGACAGGAGAAAATAAAAGTCGGTCTTTTCAACCTGCATCGAACGCTGAGTTATTTGCGTCGCTCCCATACGTTCGGGCGCGCCTTGCGCTGCGTCCTTGCTGGAGTACGCGACGGGCTCTTTAAGCGACCGCAGAAGTAATGGACGCACCTGCTTCTATTCCTCGTTCATCCAATGACGGGGGGAGCGTGTGCGCGGTGGTGGTCACCCACAATCGCAAAGAGCTCTTACGGGAATGCCTTCAGGCATTGTCTGCGCAAACAAGGGTCCCGGACCACGTCCTGGTCATCGACAACGCGAGCTCGGACAATACCTTTGCCCTGGTTCAGAGTGAATTTCCTACGGTGCAAGTGCTACAGCTCACGGAAAACATCGGCGGCGCCGGTGGATTTCACGTTGGGATGAAATGGGGACACGAGGCGGGTTATGAATGGCTTTGGTTGATGGATGACGACACCATTGCCACCCCTTCCGCTCTGGCGGAATTACTAACCTCTCATCTGCGGTTCCCAGCCGCCCGCCGGCCCATGCTTCTCGCCAGTAAGGTCCTTTGGACCGACGGCTCGCAGCACTTCATGAACGGCGCCGTCGCCAAAATGGAAAGAGATGATCTGCTACTCGCGGCTGAACAATCGACTCTGCTCATCCGTTCCAGCACCTTTGTTTCCTGCCTGGTGCACCGCGAGCTGGTCACGGATTATGGCTTGCCGCTGGCCGACTACTTTATCTGGGGAGACGATACGGAGTATACGGCGCGGGTCTTACGCGACAAGCTCGGAGTCATGGTCCCTCGAAGTGTGGTCGTTCACAAGACCGCGCGCAAACACACCGCGCTCGATGCTTCTCCCCGGCGCTTTTATTATCACGTTCGCAACTCCCTCTGGATCATTCTGCAAAGCAAGGCTTGGAGTCGAAAAGAAAAGCTACGTTACAGCATCACTCTGATAGCCTGGATGCAACGCTATCTGAGCATAAACAGATACAGACTCGAAGGGTTCGTCACTGTCCTGCGCGGCTTGCGCGATGGTCTCCTCAAAAGCCCGCGGCAACAAGATCTCACTCACTTGATTCGTCATCCTCGCCCCGAGGTGCGACATGGAGAAATAAGTGTAGGCCACGAATAAACTTTTATCATGACCACTGCTTCTCTGTCGCCGTTAACGGGCGAGCCACTGGTATCCGTTATGATTGTTAATTATAACTATGAGCGCTTTCTTCCCGAAGCCATCGAGAGCGTCCTGAGTCAAACGTATCAGAATTTCGAGATCATAGTTTGTGATGATGGCTCGACAGACAAATCACGCGAGGTCATCGCTCGATTCGCGCAGCAGGATCCCAGGATTAAATCTATTTTCAAGCAGAATGCGGGTGTCGCAGCGGCGCTGAACGATGCTTATCAGGCAACGACCGGTGAAGTCATCGCGATGCTGGATGCAGATGACCTGTTCGAGCCGCGAAAACTGGAGCTGGTGGTGGAGAAATTTCGGCCGGGCGGCCGGCTTGGCATGGTGGTGAATACGTTGACCAAGGTTAACTCCCACGGCGAAACAATCGGACGCATTCCGGAATTTGGCGAACTCGATCGCGGAGATTTGCGGGAGAAATTGTTACACTCTGCCGCCCACTGGTCGGTCGCGCCGACTTCCGGCATCGCCTTTCGCCGAGCGTGCGCCGAGCGCGTTTATCCCATTCCTGAGACCCAGTTCCGAACTGAGGCAGACGCTTACATGTGCACCGTCGCTCCTCTCTACTACGCTGTGGACGTCATCGACACTCCTATGACGATCTATCGCGTCCATTCCAGCAACGTCACGGCGAGCACCTCGATGGATGTGAAATTTTGTGAGAGAATCATGTCGGCTGGCGAACGGGTATTCTCCATTCTGTCGAGCGCGGCCGAGAAAGAAGGGTGGAAGGTCAATAGTCTCATCGACAATCCCACCTATTGCGAAATGTCCATCATTCGGCTGTATCTTCTCAGAAAAAGTTTCGGTGCGAGGGCGAAGGCTATCCTTGATTTGTTGCGGGCGGCGAGCCGGGTCCGCACCGCGGATCGCTTGAAGACGGCGACGAAGGCTCTCATCCTCTCCAGCGCCGTGCTGTTGCCGCAGGCGTTAGGAAAGCGCGTCATCGATGCCGTTTATCTTCCTAACCCGCTGAAGAGGATGTTGAGCCAACTGCTCCGACGAAGGAAAAATAATGAGCAGCGATAGCGACGTTTGTTTGGTCAGCGTGTTTAACCATCGCTTCGAGCCGAACCTGTCTGCGCTTGACACTATCTACGGAAAGCGATTTGAGCATCGACTTCATCTAATGCCGTTCTACCAGGGCGATCGCCGCGATACTGTAAAGATTTATGAAAGCGCCCACCATTTCCACGGGTTTTTCGCCCAGGCTCATGCTTTTCTGAGCCAGCGGCGCTTCAGCCATTATATCTTCTGCGCGGATGATCTGATTTTGCATCCGCGCCTGAACGAAAAGAATATCAGCGAAGAACTGCAACTCGATTCCGCATCGGCCTACATCAAGTCCTATGCCAGTTTGGCCGGAGATGCGGACACCTGGCCGTGGATTCCGGCTTTGAACTGGATTTTCATCATGCCGGAGCTGGTCAACCTCGCCGATGGATGCGGCGTAAACTGGGAAAGGGAGTTACCGCCCTATGAGGAGGCAGTGGACCGCTTTCGAAGTCACGGAGTCGCCCAATTCGGGCTGGAATGGCGGCAGCTCATGCATCGTCCCCAAGCCCGCAATATTGCCCTTCTTTTCTTCTACCTCTATAAGCGGCGCCAGTTGCGGCAGCGGACGGGAGGGAGACAAGCCCGGCGACTGCTCGATTTTCCGTATCCGCTGGCTAAAGGATACGCGGACTTTTTTATCCTTCCGGGAAGCGCGCTTGATCGCTTTTGCCACCTTTGCGGTGTTCTGGCGGCCATGGATGTCTTTGTCGAAATTGCGGTGGCCACGGCCCTGATACTCTGCTGCGAGAAAATCGTGCAGGAGAAAGATACTCGCTGGAGAGGAATTGCCTATTGGAATCCTGTCGATGCCGATCGCTTCGGCGCTCAGCATGGCTTTGACTATGAGAGACTCGCGCAGGCGTTCGAAGATGACTTGCTTTACGTCCACCCGATCAAACTATCACAGTGGAAGCTTTAGAGACGTGTTCCCGTTGAAGAAGGGCCGAAGGAACTGCGCAAAACGCTGGAGAAAAGCTTCGCGGCTGAACCTGGTCGCTCGTTCTCTGGCAGCCCCGGCCATGCGGGCGCGCAACGCATCGTCGTTTATTAGACGGCAGGTATAGCTCTTGAGCTCCTCTAAGTTCTCCCATAGGAACCCGCTCACCCCGTGCTCGACAATTTCCGGTTGCGCTCCCTTTCGGATCACCACTGGGACGCACCCGGCGGCCATGGCATCCACCGTGGCGATGCCGAAGTGCTCCATTAATTCCGGATGCTTTTCGTCATCATCGCCAAACCCCGCCGCATGCCAGAAAATCTTCGCTTTCTGGAGGAGGCTTTTTAGCTCTGCCCGGGGAATATTGGCCACAGCCCGGGCCCTCGGGTTCGCTGCGGCCGCCACCTCCTGGACTTCCTGAAAGTAACTCCTGTCCTGGGCCCATTTACCGACCGCCCCGACCGAAGCGTACTGCCAATCCGGATCATCTAGCTCGAGGAAGCTGCGCATCATTTCCAGCTGTCTTTTCCTTAATCCGGCTACTCGATAGCCACTGAAGCGGCCGATGCTGAGAATCGAATCAGTCTTGGGAGCAACGGCACAAGTGCTGTCTGTAGGCGGATAAATCACCGTGCTCTCCACTTTCCATCGTCGCCGGGTCCAAAATTGCGAATAATGGGAGATGGAAGTCTTCAAAGCATAACTTTCCATGCAGCGCTTCCATTGGAACCGGAGATGGAGGTGGCGGGCCAGGACCCACAGGCGAGACCTACCCGCCCCCGCGACCTGGCGTCCCGACCAGATGTTAAAGGGCTCAAAGAAGGGGAACAATACCATGAGGACTCCCCGTGCGGAATAGCAAAGAGCCGGATTCCCATGAACAATGTTAATGAAGAGCTCGTAAGGCTCACTCAGATTGCGGTCCCACGCTTCGCGTTTGGCACGGCTCGCGCGGAAGCCGCGAAATCTAGCGGGTGGCCTCGTTCCCAGCCAGCGCAGGCCTACTCCCCGAGCGGAAATCCCCAGTTGAGCAGCGAAGGTCTCTGCGGTGAGCTCGCATTGATGGTGCAGAAAATAAACCTCGTGCCCTCGGGCTGCCATCTCCTCCGCGAGGACAGCAACGATGTACTCGCGCCCGCCCAAGGCGCTTCCTTCGTAGAGTTCGCTATAGATTCCGATTTTCAAATCGCCCCTTCGGTGAGCGGGAGGATATTACCATCTGCCCCGTCGCGCCATCTCGAGGCTGTGTTCATCGAGAAATAGCTCCTCGCGATGCCGAAGGCCGGGCCTAAACGATTGGGAGCAATGGATGAGTTCTACATCGGCGATTCTTCTTTGACGAATTCACAAATTGCGCCCGCGATGAACTCAAGCCCGCGGATGATATTATCTTCGTGGAGCTCGAGGTAGATTCCAAATCTTACTCCATGTTGTATCGTTGCAATTCGCGGTCCGTCACGCACGCTTCTTGCGCCCATCTGCCGGTATCCATGTCTAACAAGACCAATCTGATTTTTCTCTTCTGCCTCTGTTTTGTGCCTCTGATGATTTCGGAGCAGTCCCTTTGGATTGACGAAGGGGACACCGCCGTTTACGCCATTCAGCCAGATTTCCGCGCTTGGAAAGCGCATCTCCTCTGGGACCCTGCGACCAACTGTCAGATGCCATTATCGGTCCTCGTCCGCTGGGGCGTGGCTAAAGTTATCGGCCACGATGAGTGGAAACTGCGGCTACCGAACCTTCTGTGGACGGCGATTTCTTTGCTTTGCCTTTGGCAGATCAGCCGTCTGACGCATTGCTGGTTTCTTTCTCTTTGGTTGGTGGTGCAGCCTTATCTTTGGTTCTACACCCATGAAGCGAGGCCTTACGCCTTGCAGATCGCTGCGGGTTCTCTTCTCCTTCTCGGCTTAGTGAGATACCTGAAAGGGGAAGGGGAGGACGCTGCGTGGGCTTGGTGCATGGCCACGGGCATGGCTTTGCTTTCGGCCGCGACCATCCTCGCGCCGGTTACTTTTGTCTCTCTTGGTATAGTATTGATCCTCTTGGCTCACCGGGCCAGACGGAAACTTCTCTTTCGTGAGCGGATCATTCTGGCGGGGGGCTTGATCGCGTCTGCTTGTTTTATCCCCTATTACCTGACTACTGTCGTTCGCGGTGTCTCCGGGGCAAGGCTTTGGGGCCAAAGCTGGGAGGCGACCGTTTATCTGATCTATGAGATGGCCGGCTTTGTTGGTCTCGGCCCGGCACCGGTGACGATTCGGGAACTGGCTCGCCAAGGCCATCTGCGCCCTGTCTTGATGGCGTTGCCTCTATGGCAGGCATTTTTGCTTGCGCTGACTGTGGCCTTGTTCTTGTTCTTGTTTTGCCGGATCTGGCGTCGCCTACGCGAAGAACCACAGCGCGATCTCATCCTCGCCTGCGCTGCCACTTTTCTCGGAGTCTTTACCCTGGTGGTCGTGGCCGGTTCACTTGGACAGAAGGCGATTTGGGCCCGTCATCTCGCGCCCGTATTTCCTTTCTACGTGCTGGCCAGCGGGTTAGCGATTTCGACCGCTGCGCGACGCGACCAGCGGCTGACGGTGGCCGCCTTCGTCCTCTGCTCTTTGCTGTTTTTTTCCTCCCTCAGCTTGCGGTTTGCGCCTCGCCATAGGAATGATGACTACCGGACTGCGGCGTTGCTGGCCACCAAAGCGATAGCGACGGGTCATTCCGTCTGGTGGGCGGCGAGCTGGCATTGCGCGCTCTATTATGGCCTGCCGTGGAATGTCGCTCGCGCCGATTCGGGGACTCCTCTCTTAAAGTATCTCATCGACCCCGCCGAGCACGATCTTTCCTCGAGCAATGCGCCTGATCTCATAGTGTTATCACGACCGGACATCTATGACGAGAGTGGGGTGATTCGACACTACGCCGAGGCAAGACATTACCGGCCAGGCCCCACGATATGGCGGTTCCAGGTTTTCATTTCTCCGGAGAATCCTCTTGGTCTAAGCAACCCACTGGTTCCTCTTGCGTCGGCGGAAGAGCCTCCTAAGATGGATCAGAGCGCCTTATAGGCCGGCGTTGCTGACGTTGTGACTCGCTGCGCGATAGATAGTCGGCACCTAAGCAAAATGGTAGCAATGGCAATACGCTTTGATCTCGGTGTCTTTTGCCTCATTGGGGATCGGGCCGTGAGGCGGTTCGAACTAGCTTCCCGCTCTTTTCGTTAATTTTTGTCCGCCGGTGGTGATGGGAACCCTAGCTAGTGAAGTAACGGCGTGAGGATTCGAAATGACCTCGTCTCCGATCACCCGCACCTGCGGGTGAGGGACGATAAACTTGCCGCCCGCGCGAAGGTAGGAGGCATATTTTGTGGCGAAGAAGTCAAGGAAGTTCCAAGCGAGCAGGAGGTAGTAGTCGGGCGGATCGGTCAACGAATCTTCGTAGACAATTGGAATATGAGTACCCGGAGTAAAGCGTCCGATCTTGAAGCGGTTCACTTCGGTCGCCAGCTCGATGAGATCAGGTCCGATATCACAATAGTTCAACAGGGTGCTGCCTTTCAACGGCGCTCCCAAGGCGTAGATCGTTTTACCGTCTTCCCGCAGGCCACGCAGTAACTTGATGAGCTCGTCCCGGTTCTCTTCCACCTTCGTGGTAAAAGCCCGATAGGTGTCGATTCGGGTGAGCCCCGCCTGTTCTTCCTCATCCACCCATGTGGCGATGGAGCTCCTGGTGGGATGAGGCGAATCTTCCCTCGCCACCCAAAGGACGAAGGAACCGCCATGCACCGGATAGTGGGTGACGTCCAGCATGCGCAGACCATGTTCCGCGAAGAGCCGGCAGAGCGGTCCGAGCGCATGGATCATGGTATGTTCATGGTAGAAGTGGTCGAATTGGAGCTTCTCGATCACATCTTTTAGATAAACGCATTGAGTTAGAAAAATGGTTTCCGGCCCCATGACAGTAGCCAATCCGCGAATGAAAGAATGGATGTCGGCGACGTGGTAGAAGACCGCGGTCGCGGTAATTAGGTCCGGTTTCACGTTCAGGGAGCGGATGGCCTGAGCGGAGGTCTCATCCCAGAAGGTTTCGCAAACGGTGATGCCTCGTCCCCGGGCTAACTGTCCTGTTCGCTGGCCCGGGTCTACCCCAAGGACGCGCATCCCCGCAGCCTGGAACTTACTGAGCAAGGTCCCGTCATTGGCGCCTATATCGATGACCAGGCTATTCTGCGCCAAAGGGAATTTCGCCAGAGTGTCGCTCACCATCTGTTCGAAGTGGGCGACCACTGGCATATTGACTCCGGTGATGTAGGGATGGTTGGAGAACATGAACTCCACGTCGGGGAATTCCTCGATCTGGACCTGCCAGCAAGCGGTGCAGACCGCCATGGCGAAGGGAAAGAGCGGCTCGTCGGCAAAGTCGGCGGCGGCGGGGAAGTGATTGCCATTCGGTTGTTCGCCGAGATCGAGAAATCTCTCCAGGCTCGCGTGCCCGCAGTTCATACACTTCGTGTTCTTCATAGAGCTACTATACAGGATTTGCGGTTTTAGGCGCGGCCTTCTGCCTGAGCTGATCTTGCCACCAGACGCAGGTCTCGCGCAGGCGCTGCTGCAAAGGCGCCGGCGGACGCCAACCGACTTCGTCGCGAAGACGACCGATGTGAGCGATGACACGTTTGGGTTCCTGGGCCGTAGAATTGAGCGCGCCAAAGCTGACCAGCTTTTCTTTGCCTAACGAACAAGCCACTGAGGAGACAAGCTCGCGGATCGAGGTTGCTTCGCCAGCAGCGATGTTGACCGGCCCGGTGACGGCGCTGTCCAAAAGAGCAGCGAAGGCCTCACCGGCGTCGGCCACGTGAAGAAAGTCACGCAAGATTGCGCCTTCATCGAAGGGCAGTAACTCTCCGTCGGTAAGGCTACGGATAACCCGCGGAATTAGCCGATTCGGCTTCTCGCCCGGCCCAAAGACGTTGAAGACTCTTCCCCACGCCCATGAGATTCCCTGGGCCGGCGCCCAGGCTGCGATCAGCTCGCGCAGAGCATTCTTGGATTTCCCATACAAGCTCTGCGGCTTGATCGGCCCCTGTAACTCCTCCAGTAACTGATCCCCTTGCCAGTCGTATTCCGCGGAGCTGCCGGCAACGACCAACCGCTGACCGCCTGTCTCGGCAAATGCTTGGACCAAGGATAGACTCGCCGCCACCCACGAAAGGTTTGCGGGAGAGGTCCAGTAATGCCCTGGCGTCGCTTCCCAAGCCATGTGCAAAAGGCTGCTCGGCCGGAGTTGTGCCAACAAAGCGGAGACCGCCCGCCGATCGAAAAGATCGCCTTCGTGCCAAGTGACTGCTGGCGGTGAGTCATTGGGAGGAGTCGTCCGATAAAGAGCGTGAACTTCAAATCCACGGCCTAAGAGCGGGGAGAGCGTTTGCCATCCGATGAAGCCGGTCGCGCCGGTCACGAGCACGCGTTTCATGGGGCAAAGTCAGGCACAGTTCGGTCGCGCTCCGACATAATCAGCTCGTCGGCATAGGGCCAATTAATCTGAAGTATGGGATCATCCCAGCGCACGGTGGCTTGAGCCGTGGGCACATAGGTCCCCTCGATGAGATAGGCGACAAGGGTGTCATCCGCCTGAGTGAGAAAGCCGTGTGCGCAACCATGCGGGATGTAAAGCGATTCACCTGTCTTCGCAGTCATCTCCAGCTCCGCGCACTGAAGGTAAGTGGGAGAATCGGGCCGGAGGTCCAGGATCACGTCGAAGACCGTCCCGCGGAGACAGGACACAATCTTGGCCTGGGTATGAGGAGAGCGCTGATAGTGCAGGCCACGCAAAGTGCGTGCGCTGTTGTTATAGGAATAGTAAGCGCCAGCGGGCTTAAACTGGAACGGGGCATTTGGCTCAGCTTCCCATGAAGGATGAAACGTGCCGCGAACATCGTGAAAGCAGTCATTCGCGATGAGATAGGCGCCGGAGATTTTTAGTGAAGATGTCTTCAAGGCAAGCTAAGAAGGCGAACTGAGAGTCATCCGCTAATGCAGAAAACGAGCTTCTTCCTCCTGAAGATTGGCGGCCAGCCATTGCTTGCACTCCTCATAGGCTTCGGGGAACGATCTTTGGTAAGGCTTAGGTTTGCTGGTTCCTTTGAGACGATGGGCGGCTGCTTTGGAGAAGGCACGGAGGCGGGTTCGCACTTGTAGGATATTTCTCAATCTCCGGAGCGGAGTCGGATCCATTCTGTCCGGCGGGCATTCAACGCCGTAAAACTCAAAAATACGTCTAATATCCCGGGTGACTCGCGAGCTATACTCAGGATGCAGAGAAAGACTCGCTTCGTTCATGAGGTGGACGCCTACAGTGCCGGTGTACCAGGCAAGCTTGGCCTGGCGCAGGGCGGACACCCGCAAGGTCATCTCGACGTCGATGCAATTGATGCCCGTGTGCCAGAGTCCTACCAGCGGGATGCTCGATCGTCGATAGGTGATGCTTTGATCCTGGAACCAAAACGGCTTGCCCCCTTTCAGCCAACCCTCAAATTGTTGCCGTTTGCTTAGGTCGCGAAAGATCGAAAAATCTTTCCCGTAGCCGGCGAGTCCTACTGTGGCACCCAGGAAATCGATCTCAGGGTGATCGATTAAGAACTGCGCACACTTATGAATCGACGAATAATGGAGGATGTCATCGTCCAGGATCACTTTCACGATCTCGCCCCGAGCGTGAAAGATGGCTTTGTTGAGCCCATGGGCCTGATTCTTATCGGGCTCGGACCGAAAGACCCGAAACCTTCCCTGATTAAAGTAGTCTTCGAGATACTCCCGGGAGCCATCGGTGCTCGCCCCATCGAAGACGACGATTTCATCTTCCTCCCGGCATCCCTCTAGGAGATCGGGAACAGTATGGCGTAACTGCGGAAGCTTATTCTTAGTGCAAAGAATATAACTGATTGTGCGGTCGCTTGAGAGAAGCATGGCTTTGGCACTGACTGCTAGGGACCTACTGTAATCTCCGCCATAACTGCCGCGGTTTCTCGAGTGGAATGCCAATCCAGAGCCGGCAACACCGCCATGTAATCCAACGGGTTTTTCAGAGCCCCGCGTGTGATGCAGCGATCATCCATTGGATCGTGAACGCTGAAATGAAGGGCATCCAGATGAACGTCGAGACAAATGCGAGGACTGGCTGAGTCCAAAGCCAGATGGAGCGAATATTCCTGGGCGGGCAACAGGTTCTTGGGGATGACAGTGCGCGTGCGGTAGCGGCCGCTCTCTTTCTTGGCGCTCCCGTCCCAATCGTCAGGAGTGTCATACGCGGTCATGACCACGACGCCGCCCATATTATTAAGCTGAAACCCGACGATCGTGGGTACGGAGTCGTGATTAACCCAATCGATCTCCAGAACAATATCTTCGTAAGTCTTGAAGCTGGTGGTGAGGCTGCCATCAGCCGTCCTAAGTGCAGCCTGCTGGATCCACACGCTCCCACTCTTCCGCGTGGCCTTGTATTGCGGTGAGAAATCCAGGCGATCCGTCCCGGCATATTTTCGGAGCACCGCCTGAGTCTCTCCCTTTTGCACGATGGCGCCCTCGTGGAGAAGGATACAGGTGGTGGCCAGGGCCGCGACGGAAGCCATCTGGTGGCTGACCAGTAAAACGGTGCGACCCCCTTGGGCGACTTCGCCCATTTTCCCGAGGCATTTTTTTTGAAACTCGGCGTCACCAACGGCGAGGACTTCGTCGACCACGAGAATCTCCGGCTCCAAGTGCGCAGCCACGGCGAAAGCCAGTCGCACATACATCCCGCTTGAGTAGCGTTTAACGGGCGTGTCGAGAAATTTGTCGATCTCCGCGAAAGCGACGATCTCGTCAAACTTGGCTTTGATCTCGACGCGAGCCATTCCCAGGATGGCCCCGTTTAAGTAGATGTTCTCACGGCCGGTCAACTCCGGATGGAAGCCGGTGCCGACTTCGAGGAGGCTGGCCACTCGCCCTTTAATCTTGACCCTCCCGGTGGTGGGCTCAGTGATGCGGCTGAGAATCTTAAGCAAAGTGGACTTGCCGGCGCCGTTGCGTCCGATAATCCCGACCACTTCCCCCTGTTTCACTTCGAAGCTAACTTCTCTGAGCGCCCAGAATTCTTCTGTGCTGGCTTGGGTTCCGTATCGCTGGAAGATATTGCGGCTTCCCTCCGCGAGAGTATCACGGAGCGTGCGATAACGAGCTCCTTGCTGGGCTTGTCGGCCGAGTTGATATTTTTTTCCGAGCCCTTCGACTTGGATAACGCTGTCGGACATTGCTTGAGATCAGCTTACGAAGCTCGCTGGCGTTTGGGCTTATGAAACAAGAGAGGTAAGATTAGGGTTGGGCGTTCGATTTGGCAACGTGAGTAGTCCTCGACCGGTTGTGGGGAGAGGTTGGCTTCTCTGCAGGATCGAGAGGCCATGCCGCAGAGTTCGCAGAGTGTGCAAATGGATGGCGGTGTACTGTGGATACTCCTTAACGAGCCAGTTTACGAATTCGCGTTCTTCGCGCTGATGCTGGTATTCCTCTGCGCTGAGCCATCCCTGAGGGGACAGAAGATTTTCGGCATGGACCGCGAGAACCTGCGCGCGCTCCCACGTCCCAGTGTCGTGGACCACCACAAGGCAACGGTCGGAAAGGCTGGGATAGATCTTCCTCCAAGTTTCCTGGTTCGAAGGGAAACTATGGACTGCATCGAAAAATACGAGGTCCACTTTTTCATCAGCGAGATCCTCCTTGGCGAACTCGGTTTGCGATTTGTGGATGAAATGAAAGTTTGGGAATTTCAGGAAGGCATCTGCAGCCGTCGCTGCAGCGTGATCTGCGATGTCATAACTGAAAACTTGCGTGTCCGGACCGAGCGCTTGAAGAAAATTGAACGCGCTGTGCCCCTTGAAGAACCCGAATTCCACAACCACTCGTGGTAGCAGAACTTGGGCGAGGGCATTCAAAAGCAGCGCTTCTGGTCGCTGAAGCGGTCCGCTGGCGCGGGCGTCGACGTAGGAGAGAAGGTGCAAAACGCGGAGAGATCTTGTTCTGCCGCTGAACACAGAGAGGGCGCCGATTAGCAAACGAGCGAGAGCGCTGCGATAGAAGAGACGACGAAACAGTTGCTTCGCTTTTTCCTTCATCGTGACCGTGATCAGGTTGAGAGGGCGAGCATTAGGCTTGAAGTGTGAGCTGAGAAAATCTTGATTTTCCTCCGAGTTCCTTTCATTGAGAGATATCATTTAACCAGGCAGTGAGGATAGGCAATTCCTCCTCCTCGACACCGCACCAACCGGCGCCGAAAATCTGGGCGAGCACTTTTCCAGCTGGGGTCGCCTCATTGACAGTGGTTCCACAAACGAAGGACTTTCACCGTGTGTTCCGCTTCATACACCTGATAAACCAGCCGATGTTGGATGTTAATGCGACGGGAATAGGCGCCGGCCAAATCTCCGACCAGCTTCTCAAACGGAGGAGGGCTCTGAAACGGGTTCTGCGCAGGAATGTCGAGGAGACGTTGCGCTGGGGCCTCAGGTTCGACGACACGATCTTTCTCGCGTCCTTCTGGGCTCGTCTCGTGTAAACAACGGACCAGCTCACCAGCCGGGTGCGGCAGAGGCTTTCCGGAGCGGCTCAGCCATGCCCTTGCGGATCGAGTCACCTAGCCCCGGGATCGAGAGGAGATAAAGCGTTTTTTGGATGCTGCGCCAATCTCCTCCGACACGAGCACCGCATTGGAACGTTTCCCGGTGATCTGGATCGGCTCGTGCGAGTCGGCCGCTTCATCGAGGAGTTGGTAAAGTCTCGAGCGGGCCTGGGTGACCGGAAGCGAAGTCATTTCCAAAGCCGTGCGAGAAAGCGTGCGGGTTGTCAAGCGGCTGGGATTGTCCGGGTTGTTTCCGCTGAGCCAGCGGACGATGCATCGGTGGCTCAGATTACGTCCGCGAAGGTGCGCTCGGTTTTCCGGAAATACCAGATGCCGCTGGTGAGCAGGATGGTGATGGTGAGGAGCGAAAGGAGCAGGCTTTGCTGCGGAAAAGCGCTGCTCCCGTTTGAGATTGACCAGCGGAAGCCATCGATCACGCCGACCATTGGGTTGCAGTCGTAAAGGATGCGCCATTTTTCCGGCACGATCGCGCTGCTGAAGCCCACCGGGGAAATGTAGAGTCCGAACTGGGCGATAAAGGGGACGACGTAACGGAAGTCGCGGTATTTTACATTGAGAGCGGCGAGCCAGATGCCGGCGCCGGCCGAGGCGAGGAGGGCCAGAACAGTGAAGACCGGCAGCATGAGGACGGGCCAGCCGGGCCAGACGTGATACAGCGCCATGATCATGCCTAACAACACCATGGAGATGGCGAAATCGACGAACGAAACGATGACGGCGCTGGCCGGCACGATGAGCCGCGGGAAATAGACCTTCGAGATCAGGTTGGCGTTATTAATCAGGCTGCCGCTGCCTTCGGTGAGCGAGGTGGCGAAAAGCTGCCAAGGCAGCATGGCGGCAAAAACCATCACGGGATAGGGGAGGCCTTCGGCGGGTAGTTTGGCGATCCGGCTGAAGACAAAAGTGAAGACGATCATGGTGAGGAGCGGCCGCAAGACCGCCCAGAGAACGCCGATGACGGTTTGCTTGTAACGGACGAGGACGTCGCGCCAGGCGAGGAAGTAGAACAGCTCTCGGTAGCGGAAGAGGTCGCGCCAGTAATTCCGCTCGGTGTGGCCGGCTTCGATGATGAGTTCGGGAGGTGCGGCGGTCATATGTGCCGAGTGTAGCCGGAATGTTCGGTGGTGACAACGATTGTCGGGCGGGTCGATTTGGAGGGACGGGCGCTGTCCCGTCCGTGTTTGCCGGGGTTTTAGATACCCGGACGACACGGCGGTCGTCCCTCCAGCCACACAGCAACCGGGAGCGGTCGCCTTACCATCCTTCGCGCTTCATCAGCCCAGATCTTTTCCCCATTTCAGGCTGATCGATATCCAGGCTCTCACGACGAGTTAGACGTGGAGCCGTTCAAAATCCGCGTGTCACTTACTCGCGGCGAGCGCCGCCTCGGCTTGCTCAACGCAGTAAGTGGCGTCCGCGATCGCAGCTTCGGCTTGCTCGCGCGAATAATGCTCCTGTGGAATGAAATCGACGTCGCCGTAAAAGGAACGTTCCCGCTCCTTTTGGAGTTGATCGGAGATCTGCGCCAATCGGTCGATGTCGAGTTGAAGTCGCTGAGGGCTAATGCGTTGCCGATGCTTGATGAGAAATCCCCCAATATTGTGCAGTTTGGGTGGTTCAACCCCGACCACGCGGAGCAGCCCTTTCAAAGCCAGTTCTACGCATTCCTGCGCTTCCCGGACCACGATGTGCCAAGTTCCTTCTGCCTCCGCCAGGGCAAGAATCCGGAGCCGTTGACGTGCTTGTTGAATCAGGCTGCGTGCCAGGGATTCGGCAGTCATAGTTCGATCACGTCGCCCGGTTTCCAATCGGGTTTTAAATCCCAGTACCAAGTCTCGCCTTCCCAGATTCGCTTTGAGCCGAGCATCTGCATGCGCTCCCGCATCAAAGCCAATCGTTGGGCGAAAAAGCCGTCGCGATCGAATAAAATCCGCGCGTCGTCCACCATGTCGAGAAAGAGGGGTGAGCCGTATTCGACCGCGGCGGGAGATTTGAAGACAGGCCTCAGGCTGATTTCCCAACCGGCCGCGCGGCATTTTGCCAGGTCGGGTTCGAGGGCTTTCTCAACCGCTTTGAACTCCTGGTAACGTGGTGGATTTCCATCCGCAAAACCGTCCGCCGCTAGCAGGAAATCGAAGTCGGATAGGGGACTGAATGTGCCGCGGGCGACGGAGCCGTATCCGGCGAGAGTGAGAAGGCGCGCTCCGTAGAAAAATTGGCACTCGCGCAGGAGCGCTTGTTCGATTCCTTCCCGCAACGGGAGAAGCGGATTCGGTGGCGGCGCGGTGGTCATGCAGTTGTGCCGAGTGTAACTGGAACGGTCGCCGCTGACAACGATTGTCGGGCCGGTCGATTTGGAGGGACGGGCGCTGTCCCGTCCCTGTTTGCCGCGGTTTCAGATACACGGACGACACGGCGGTCGTCCCTCCAGCAACACGGCAACCGGAGCGGTCGCCTACAATCCCTCGCGCTGCATCAGTCGGCGAAGCTTTTCTTCGTTCTCCGGCTCTTCTTTTAATTCCAGTAGCGGTCGCAGCTCGTCGAAGATGAGGGGGAGATTGAGCTTTTTGTTTTGGCGCCGCAAGATTCCTTCCACGTCGATCCAGTCGAGACCGCGGCTCGCGAAAACCTTGTGCACGACGAGGTCTTCTGCGCTACAGGTCGTTAGGCTGATCGCAGGGCTGATGGGCCAAGCCGAAGCGCGCTGAATGGTCCGCTCTTCAAACGGAACTGCCGCCAACGCGATATCGAGCGGAACGTCGTTCGCGGCCGTGAGCAGGAGAACCCGGCGCCGCAGAGCGAATTCGACGGTATCCGCATGGCGAGGCCGAAAATGTGTCAGGAGCCGGTCGATAAACTTTTGCTCTTCGCCCCATCCGGTTAGCAGGGTCAGGTCCGCGTCGTTCGTGACTCGTGGCTCGCCCCAGCGCTGCACAGCCAGGCCGCCGATGAAGCAAAACCGGTAATTTTGCTCAAGGCAAAACGCCTGCAGTTCAGCGGCCGCCTCGAGGATGCGATTAATGGCTGCGAGCCTTCCTAAAAAGACGCTGCTGTTCGACGAAGCCGAGGCTTTGCTCTCGCTCCGGGGAGCGATAGATCATTGCCGGCGGCATATCGAGGGCATTGAAGGATGCCAGCGCGTCCGCGTCGGTGAGCGCGCGCAGCTCTTCGCGTTTTACTTCCAGAAGCGCTTTCTCGGCCTCGCGCCATTGGGCCATCCATTGTTTTTGCTCCTCGGGGGTCTCGGCCAGGCGCATCTTTGTTGGAGTTGAATCAGGCTCGCTCATGGTCTGCCTAACAATTTAGCCTTTGCCGGGTCTGCGCTCAACCGGGAATGGCCATGTCGGGAAAGGCGTGTCGAAGGGACCGGGGACAGCGTCCCCGGCTACAAAGGCGGCCCTGTCGCGGAGCGTTTCGTCTCGGGTAGGGTGGGCGTCCCGCCCGCCGGTTCGGGCGTCTCGCCTGAACGAACTTTCCGCGATCCGCTCGCCCGGCACCGCCACAGGTTTTCCTAAACGCACTAGAGGTCTCGTTGCGGGGCGGCGACAGCGTGCCCGGCTACAGCGCGAGTTTGCCGGTTGTGCATCGGGCGCGAGCCAGTAAATTTTCATTATGAGCACCGCCCTTGCCGACGATAAAAAAACGGAGACGAAATCGAGCCAGCTCGACCAGCTGAAGCAATTCACCAAGGTGGTCGCCGATACGGGCGACTTCGAATCGATCAAGGATTTCAAACCCCAGGATGCCACCACCAATCCGAGCCTGATTTTCGCCGCCACCCAGAAAGAGGATTACGCCCATCTGCTGGAACAAGTCGTCACGGATCGCAAGAACAGCGGTCTCAAAGGCGCAGAGCAGATCGAGGATATCATTAATCATCTTTTGGTCTCTTTTGGGGCCGAGATCCTGGAGATCGTGCCGGGCCGTGTTTCAACGGAGACCGATGCGCGGCTTTCCTTCGACACGGAGGGTTCGGTCAACAAGGCGCGCCAACTGATCAAGCTTTACGAAGAACGCGGGATCGATCGTGGTCGGGTGCTGATCAAAATTGCCTCCACCTGGGAAGGAATCAAGGCGGCCGAACAACTGCAGAAAGAGGGGATCAATTGCAACCTCACGCTGCTTTTCTCGCTCCCGCAGGCGGCCCGTTGCGCGGAGGCGAAAGTGCAGTTGATCTCGCCGTTTGTGGGCCGGATTTACGATTGGTTTAAGGCGGCCAACAAGCGCGATTACACCGGCGCCGAAGATCCCGGGGTGAAGTCGGTGCAGGAAATCTACGACTACTACAAGAAGTTTGGCTACGAGACGGAAGTGATGGGCGCCAGTTTTCGCAACGTCGGGCAGATTCTTGAGCTGGCCGGCTGCGATCTGCTCACAATCAGTCCGGAATTGTTGGAGAAGCTTTCGCAGTCGCAGGAAAAAGTGGAACGCAAACTCGATCCCCAAAAAGCCAAAGAGGCGCAGGTCGAGCGGATGGAATTGGACGAGAAGAAATTCCGTTACCTGTTCAATGACGACGCCATGGCGACGGAGAAAACGGCCGAAGGCATTCGCAAATTCGCGGCCGACGTCGTGAAGCTGGAGAAGTTCGTCGCTTCGAAATTGTAACTCGTCTGGCAGGATAACCGCAGAGACGCAGAGAGCGCGGAGGAGGGAGAGAGCGAGCAACAGTCGGCTATTCCCCGGAAACTCTGCTTTTCCTCTGCGCGCTCCGCGTCCTCCGCGGTTACATCATCAGTCGTCCGGTGTTTAACGTCGTCCTGGTCGAACCCGAGATTCCGCCGAACACTGGAAATATCGGGCGGCTTTGTCTGGCCACGCGTTCCAGGCTGCATCTTGTGAGGCCGCTCGGTTTCTCGACTGACGATCGCACCCTGCGACGGGCAGGGCTCGATTATTGGACGGAAGTCGATCTGCGTCATTGGGATTCATTAGGCGAATTACAGGCCGCTCAGCCGGCCGCCGCGCGCTACTTTTATCTCACCACCAAGGCCGATCGTCCCTATCACGCAGTCCGTTTTCGGCCTAACGATTTCCTCGTTTTCGGTCGGGAAAGCAAAGGCCTGCCCGAGCCTCTCCTGCGCGCTCACCCGAAGAACCTGCTCACCATCCCCATGCACGGAACCCGCAGCCTCAATCTGGCCACGGCGGTGGCCATCGTGCTTTTCGAGGCGACTCGCCAGCAAAGCGGAGTCGACGCGGCCGGCCCGACGGGATATGAATAATCTGTCCGCCGGTGCGGTCGAAAGATCTGGAGGTTTAAAATACCATGAAAACTATATTGCTCAGCTTGCTCGCTCTCTCGCTTCCGCTCACCCAAATCGCGCGAGCCGATAACGACAACGACCGGCGGAGGCGGCATCGCTCCTCCGACGACGACAACCGCCCGAGCCAGAGTGCGCCCGCGAATCGATCGGCGCAGCCGACCCAAAAGAGGGTGGGCCAACCTTCGCTGCGGCGGCCAGCCCAGCAGCAGCGCCCCACTGTCTCAACGCAGCGCCGAGCGCTCCCGACGCAACGCCGCACAGTTCCGGCACAACGGAACGTGATCCCTACGCGCCGCAGCGTGATCCGTAATCCTCGCTCGATTTCCCCGGTGCAGAATCGGAACAAGGTTCGGACGGAACCGGAATTGGATGGGCGGACTTCCGGCACACGTTCTTCCGACGTCGTGCGGCGCAATCGCGGCAATCGTCATGTCGACCGCAACAGCTTCGACGCAGCCCGCCGGCGCGTCATTCGCAACCGGCATGATCGCAACTGGTGGAGAAATCGGTTTAACACGACTTTCGTCCTCTTTGGCGGCGGTTATTACTATTGGGATACGGGCTATTGGTATCCGGCCTACGGCTACAGCCCGATCTATAATAACTACTCCTACAGCGAGCCGATTTATGGTTATGACAATCTGTCCCCGGGGGAAGTGATCGAGAATGTGCAACTGGCGCTGCGCGATGAGGGGTATGATCCCGGCGCCATCGATGGCCTGATGGGGCCGCAGACCAGGTCCGCGCTCGCCGCCTACCAGCAGGATCACGGCCTAGTCATCACTGAAGCGGTGGATGAGCCGACCCTGGTCGCGCTGGGTTTAGCCTAACGAAAAGCCTGATGATTTCTCCGCGCGGTCGCTCCGGTGCCGCGCGCTACGGCGGTACCGGAGACGTGCTATCTGCAATAGCCTAACGACATCCTTCATTTGCTGTTGGCACAACTGCTCCGGCTCTGGGGAGCGCACGCGCCCTCGCGTGCTGGCGAAGGCGCCTCGCTTTCGCGAACTTTTCTCGGAAATGGTTTTGGCGAGGCGCGCCTTCGCCAGGACGCGAGGGCGCATGCGCTCCCCAGAGCCCGCTGACGGTATCGTCTGACGCTCCTCCGAGAGTCTTTGCGGCGATCTCCGCCCGCTTCTCTTGCCACTGTGTCGGACTTGGGCGAATGCTGCACGGCCATGGCAACCGCACAGCTCGTCGCGCGTGATTTGCGACGCTCGTTCCAAATCGGCTCGCGTCGCATTGAGGTTTTACGGGGAGTCTCTCTCGAAGTCGTGCGCGGAGAGTGTGTTTTCCTATGTGGCGCGTCCGGTGCGGGCAAGACAACGCTGCTTTACACGCTGGCCGGCCTGGAGCGTCCGGAATCGGGCGAAGTCGAGTTCGAAGGTCGCCAGCTCTATCGCGCCGGAGAGTCCTCTCTGGCCCGGCTGCGCAACGAAAAGATGGGATTCGTTTTCCAAGGCTATTTTCTCCTTCCAGAGCTGACTGCCTTGGAGAACGTCATGCTCCCGGGCATGATCGGCGGACGCGCGACCAGGGAGAAATGCGCCCAAAGTCTGGCCACCGTCGGCCTGGGCGAGAGGACTAATCACCTTCCTGCCGAGCTTTCCGGGGGAGAGCAGCAGCGCGTCGCCATCGCACGTGCCCTCACTAACGATCCGGACATCCTTTTCGCCGACGAGCCCACTGGCAATCTCGATTCGACCACGGGCGATGCGATCATGGATTTGCTCCTTGGTTTGGCTCGCGAGAGCAGGAAGACGCTTGTGGTGGTGACGCACGACCAACGGCTGGCCGAACGCGGCGACCGGACTTTACGCATCGTCGACGGCCTGCTCGATGGGGCGGATAAATAAGTGTAGCGGCGGCCCTGTCGGCCGCTTGAAGAAGGCTCACTGGTCCGGGGAGCGGGCGACACGCCCGCCTCTCCACTCACTGCATTCCAGTCTGGCAATCCCAGCTAACTTTCTTCAGCTCATCCTTCGCGATGTCGATCCTAAACGGACCGTAAAAACCGACGCGAGATTTCCAGTCCTTCCTCTGAACGGTGTAATGACCGGGAGGCAGCACCACCCGGAATTGCCCGAGTTTATCCGTCGTGAAAGAAGCAACGACGCGGTCCTCTTGCCGGACTAAAAAGGTGATATCTGCCAGAGGCCGATAATCGGGAACTCCCTGTCTGACCGGTCCAGCTGAGATGCCGTGCAGAGTGATGGTGCCGGCGAGACCCGATTCGCAGGACGGAGTCGGGGTAGGAGTTTCAGCTTGAGCCATGCCGGTCGCGAACCCCACCAACATGACAGAGAGTGAAACAGATAGGAAAGTGATCATCGCTTGTCGTCGGGAACGGTCGGCGCCTTCTGAAGTTCTACACCTATTTCGTTGTGCTGGCTATTGGCCGTTCAAAGCGTAGGCCTGAGAGATAGCAGGCCTTTATTCATTAGGCACGCCTGTTGCAATTGAAAGCCGTCTAACCTTACCAAAATGTTAGATTAACATTGCTAATTTGTAAGACAGAACGCCCGTTAAAGGATTGACTCAAAGCGTTTGAACCGGTTTCATCCTTTTAGCTCGATATTCTTCAATAGAGGGACGGGCTTCACACACACACATTCACACTTACTAGGAGTCCTTTGATGATCAATCGTAGAGTCGGATTGGTTCTTGCAACCAGCTTTTCGCTGCTCGCCGTCGCCTTGGCGGGGCGCAGTAGCGATCCTAAAAATAATTCAAACAACGCTTCGCAGGGTTCGCGCGCGGTGCGCGCATCGAACGCACCAATCGTGAGCCATGCGGTTGGCTTTGCGGAGACCCGCGCTTTGCGCACCATCCTGGCCGAGTCCAGCGCGGTGGATATAGCCGGGCCTGAGTCTGAGAAAGAGATCATGGGCGAGTTAAACACGAAGTTTGACCGGACGGCCAGGGCAGACGCGCCCGCCCAGCGTGATGGCGCTCTGCAGTCCAGTCCTTTCAGTCCAGATGGTCACTTCGTGCTGAATATCCCGACCCCTATCGTCGTGTTTGAAGGCATGGGCGTGACCAATTCCGCACCGCCCGATACCATGGGAGCGGTTGGCCCGAATGATTACATGCAAACCGTTAACGGCACCGGCGTTCGCATCTTCGCCAAAGACGGAACCCCGCGGGGGCCGGCCTTCAAGCTGAGCACTCTCTTCGCGCCGCTCGGTGGCATCCCGGCGAACACCGACAACGGTGACGCCCTCGTCCTTTACGATCGCATGGCGAATCGCTGGCTTTTGACCCAGTTCGCCTTTGCCAGCAGCACGACTCCTCCCTATCACCAGCCGATCGCGGTTTCCAAAACGGGCGATCCCACCGGGGAATATTGGGTGTACGACTTCATCACGCCGGGAAATGAATTTCCTGATTACGGCAAGATCGGCGCATGGCCGGACGGCTACTATTTTACCGACCGGCAATTTACTAATGGCGCGGCCTATAACGGCTTCGGTGTTTTTGCCTTCGATCGGGCCAAGATGCTGGTGGGCGACTCCTCGGCCAGCTACGTCTATTTCAACGCCGGTCCGACCTTAAGCAACTCTTCTTCGGGTATGATCCCGACCGATTACAATGGTCTGACGCCTCCTCCGGCAGGCGCACCGAACGTCTTCTCCGTTTTCACGGACGACGTTTTTGATCCGGAAGATGCTCTGCGCTTGTATGATTTTCACGCCGACTTCAACACGCCCGCCAACTCGACCTTCACCGAGCGGCCGGAAAGTCCGCTCCCGGTGGCGGCTTTCGATTCACGTAGCCCGAGCGATGCCACAGGCAATCGGGCCGAGGTCGAAGAACCCGCACCTGCGACACCGACGGATTATCTGAATGCGATTGGCGACCGTCTAATGCTTCGTCTGCAGTATTATAACCACAACGGCGTAGAGACCCTAACGACCTGTCATACGGTCAATGCGGGTACGATTCCTCCAGGGACCACGGCACCGACCGTAGCGCAATACAAGGCCGGCACCCGCTGGTATGTTCTGCAAAAAACCAGCCCGGGAGCTAACTGGTCGGTCCAAGATCAGGGAACGTATTCGCCTGACTCGGTAGAGCGCTGGATGGGCAGCACTGCAGTCGATGACGCGGGCAATCTTGCGGTGGGCTACTCCACTTCCAACCTGAGCGTTTTTCCGTCGATTAACTACGCTGGCAGACTGTTTACTGACCCGCCTGGGATGCTGTCTCAGGGTGAGGCGCTTTTGTTCGCCGGCACAGGCGTCCAGCTCGCAACTTCCAACCGCTGGGGCGACTACACGGCCATGACCTTAGACCCGGTTGATGACGCGACGTTCTGGTACACGAACGAGTATTATAACACCAACGCTCAGTTCGACTGGAAGACCAAGGTTGGCGCTTTCAAATTCGCCGGCACGACCGCGCCGGCGCAAGGAACCTTGAGCGGCACGATTACCGCCTGTGATTCGGGTGTCCCGATTCGGGACGCTGTGGTGCAGGTAACCGGTGGGCCTTCCGACGGTTTCTCGTCCACCAGCAAGCCGGATGGCACTTACACGATGCAGCTTTTGCCCGGTTCTTACCAGGCCACGGTCATCGATCCGGCCCACAATTGCAGCGCCATTGGGCCTTTCTCGGTGACGATCACTAACGGCGGCACAACGACCTTGAACGAATGCCTCACTGGCACCGCCAAATTTGTTTACCTGTCCAACATGATCGACCCGAGTGGCGGTAATGGGAATGGAACGATCGAGCCTAACGAGTGTAACAACCTCAACGTGACTATTCTCAACGATGGTTGTCTCCTCGCCTCTGGTATCGTCGGCCAGCTCTCCACCAACACCCCTGGAGTAACGGTGACGCAACCGAACTCGGCCTACCCGAACGCCAACGAAGGCGCGACGACGACAAACTCAACGCCGTTCCAGGTCAGCACCGATCCTTCGTTCTCCTGTGGCACGGACATCGACTTCGTCCTTACCGTCAACTTCAGCGGCGGCTCCATGACCTTCAACTTCACGGTGCCTACCTGCGTGCAAGCGCCGGCTATGATTAGTGGCACTCTGGATGCGAATGATCCCAACCAAGAAGGTCGTTTGGCCCGCAACGGCGTCCCAAGCAGCTGCGGCACTATGAAGTCGTGCCCCGGTATTTTCGGGACGGGCAATCGTCGTTACGACACGTACTCCTTCCCGAACGGTGGAACGGCCACTTGCGCGACGATCAAACTGACGAATACCAATGCGACCGCTGCCACTGGCATTCTTTCGGTTGCGTATCTCAATAACTACGTCGCGCCCACGGTGGGAAATACGGGCACGATCTGCACCAACTACCTGGGCGATCCCGGTAGCAGCTCGACCGTTGTGGGGGGAAGCACGACCTTCTCCGTTGATATCCCAGCTAATCAGACGCTGGTCGTCGTCGTGGAAGAAACTAACTCAGGCCAGGCTTCAGGATCTACCTATGACCTGAACGTGTCCGGCTTGGTCGGAAACGGCATGGGTAACGGGCCTTGCGCTTCGCCGACGCCGACGCCAACGCCGACGCCAACGCCAACGGCTACGCCAACGCCGACGCCAACGCCAACGGCTACACCAACGCCAACGGCTACACCGACACCAACGCCAACGGCTACGCCAACGCCAACGCCGACGCCAACGGCTACGCCAACGCCGACGCCGACGCCTACAGCGACGCCTTCCCCGACCCCGGGTGGAACGGCTGACCTCAGCGTGACGAAGACGGATGGTAAAAAGACGGTCTCGCCAGGTGAACAAGTCACTTACACGATTGTGGTGACTAATAATGGTCCGGATGGAGTTTCGGGCGCAGCGGTAACGGACTTCTTCCCGGGATTCATCACGGGAGTCACTTACACGGCGACGTCTACAGGTGGCGCCACTGGGTTTACCGCGAGCGGCAGTGGCGATATCAATGACAGGGTTGATATGCCAACGGGCAGCACCATCACCTACCAAGCGACCGGCACGGTGACGAATAATGCGAGAAATAAGGTTCGCAATCGCGCCCTGGCCACCGTGCCGCAAGGGACGACCGATCCGAACCCGCGTAATAACCTGGGCAAGGACATCGATACGGTTAGACGTTAACCTAAGGAATATCGTTGCCGGGAGTCGTCCCAACCGACTCCCGGCATTCCTGCAACCATATTTGATCGCGCGTTAACGAGTCGCGCGGTCTAACGGAACGCTCTCACCCTGGTGAGGGCGTTTTCCGTTATGTCCCCAGCAAGGGGTATTCGGAGCCAGTTCGCCGACGGACCATGGCGTTAACGCAGAAAGGCGCAAAGGGAGGGCTCGGGTAGGGTGGCGTCTCGCCCGTCGGTTTAGGCACCTTGCCGAAACCGACTTTGGAAAAGTTCGTGAAAGCGGGACGCTTTCACCGGCGGGCGGGGCTCCCACCCTACCCGGGACCTCCTTTGCTCCACCCGACGAAAATCGTTAGGTTAAACGTATACGTCGCCCGCTCCCCAGGAGGGCGTCACCTCCCGCGGAGTAGACGACTTGTTAGGCAACACATCTGACTCACCGCCCTGGTGCCGGGATTGCTTGTTCGAGGGCGCTCTCCCGCCTGTTTCTCTGCTTGAATTACCCCTTGTATCACCGGAAGTTTTTTCATGCTTACCAAAGACGCTGAAGCCACCGCCGTCGCGACTCGTCCTCTGAAATCCGACGCCGAGGAAAAGGCCGCGGCCGGCCAAGCGTCCTCAGCCAAATCGCTCCAGATTTACATCGACGGCGAATTTTTCGACGAGGCTAACGCCAGGATTTCGGTCTTCGACCATGGTCTGCTCTACGGAGACGGCGTTTTTGAAGGCATTCGCTTTTATCATGGCCGGGTTTTCCGCATGGAAGAGCACATTGATCGCCTTTGGGAGTCGGCCCATTCCATTTGTCTCGACCTTCCGATTTCGCGCGAGGAAATGGATGAGGCTCTTCTCGAAACCATTCGGCAAAATGGTCTGCGGGACGGCTACGTGCGTCTGATTGTGACTCGCGGCGTCGGCAACCTCGGGCTGAATCCGACGCAATGTAAGGCGCCCAGCGTCATCATCATCGCTTCGACCATCGCGCTTTATTCCGAGGAAGTGTATCGGCGCGGCCTCACCGTGGTGACGGTCGCAACCCGCCGGATGGGTCCGGCCACTCTCAATCCCGCGATCAAATCCCTCAATTATCTCAACAACGTCCTGGCTCGGATCGAAGCGAACCTGGCTAACGCCGACGAAGGGCTCATGTTGAACGATGCGGGCAACATCGCGGAATGCACGGCCGACAATCTTTTTATCATCAAACGCGGCCAGATCATGACCCCGCCAATCTCGGCCGGCGCCTTGCGCGGGATCACGCGCGCGGTCGTGTTCGATATCGCAAAGGATCTCGACCTCCCCATCGCCGAGCGCGAGCTCTCCCGGCACGATCTTTATACGGCGGATGAGGCGTTTCTCACCGGCACGGCCGCGGAAGTGATTCCGATGATCAAAGCCGATGGCCGCTTTATCGGGGATGGCAAGCCCGGCGAGATCACCAGACGCGCGATCGCGCGCTTCCGCGAGTTGACGCGCGAAAGCGGAACCCCGATTTTTTCGGAGTGATGGCGAGACCTCCGAAAAAGGTCGAAAACTGCCGGCCGATACGACCCGTTGAATCTTTTCGTGCGTTTATGGTCTAATTAAACAGTGATGCTGTGCGACGTTTGTAAATGCAATGATGCTTCAGTCTTCCTGACGCAGATCCTGGAAGGCAAAATGCAGAAGGTGAATCTCTGCGACGCCTGCTCGAAGGAGAAGGGCGTGCAGGATCCGACCGGCTTTGCGCTGGCCGACCTTTTGTTAGGCATCGGCGCCGCGGAAGAGATCGAGAAGGGCGCGCCCAGCCAGAAATGCCCGGTTTGCGGCTTCACGCACGCCGATTTCAAAAAGACCGGAAGATTGGGTTGCAGCGAATGTTACGAAACTTTCGGGGAAGGGCTCGGTGCGCTTTTGAAAGCGATGCACAAAGGGACCGAGCACGTTGGGAAGCTGCCGCAACGCGCCGCGCGGCAGGTGGAGCTAACCGATAAGATGCGCGCGCTCAATCACCATCTCGAAAAAGCGGTCGCGGAGGAGAATTACGAAACGGCCGCGACCCTGCGAGACCAGATCAAGAAACTCGAACACGAGATGGCCAGCTGACCATGAAATTCGCTCAAGTCATGGCAAGCGGGGGGGAGTGGCTGCGGGGAGAAGGTCCGCACTCGCAGATCGTGGTCAGCAGTCGGGTGCGACTGGCGCGTAATTTACGCCACCGCGCTTTCCCTGGCTGGGCGAAAAAGGTCGAGAAAATGCAGGTCCTCGAGCAGATCAAACCTCAGGTCGAGGGGCTGCCCGAGATGCATGACTCCTTTTCCGAATTGCTGCAGGATCTCTCCGCCCTCGAGAAACAAGTGCTCGTCGAGCGTCACCTAATCAGCCGCGAGCACGCCGCCAAAGGCATCGGCAGCGCGGTCATCATGAATCGCAAGCAAACGCTCAGCATCATGATTAACGAAGAAGATCATCTGCGGATGCAGTCGATCCGCTCCGGTCTTCAGCTGAAAGGGGCCTTTCGCCTCGTCGACAAAGTCGATAGCACGTTGGAAGACAAGCTCGACATTGCCTACGACCAGAAGCTTGGCTACCTGACCGCCTGTCCCACGAACGTCGGCACCGGCATGCGGGCCTCGGCCATGCTCCACTTGCCCGGCCTGGTCCTGAGCGATCTGATCAATCAGGTCATCCAGGCGGTCAACAAGATCGGTCTCGCTGTGCGCGGTCTCTACGGCGAAGGCACCGAAGCCATGGGCAATCTCTTCCAAATCTCGAATCAGACGACGTTAGGCGAGAAGGAAGACGAGATTATTGCGCGTCTCACTAAAGTGATCGAGACGATCATCGATAAGGAACACGATGCCCGGCAGATGCTTATCCAGAAAAAGCCCGATACTCTTTGGGACCAGATCGGGCGGGCATACGGTGTGCTCACTTATGCCCACGCGATGACCTCAAAAGAGGCGCTTAATTTGTTATCTGTCATGAAACTCGGCGTGGATCTCGGGGCTTTCCCGGGGGAGGGGCGTTTGCCCATCGACGAACTCTTTATCGAGACGCAACCGGCGCACCTGCAAAAGACATCGCAGCAGAAGCTCAACGCCGAAGAACGCGATTGTCTGCGCGCGGAAATCATCCGGGCTCGTTTGAAACTCTTTCCTAAACCTGATATGGATAAAGTGGCCCGGGAGCCCGGCGACGACACACCTTCCGAGTCGAATCACCATGAATAATTTTACTCCGCGCGCCCAGCAAGTTCTGGCCTTGGCCCGAAAAGAGGCTGATCGCTTCAATCACAATTACGTCGGCACCGAACATCTCCTGCTCGGGCTCATCAAGCTGGGACAAGGCGTGGCCGTCAACGTCCTCCAAAAAATGGGGCTCGATCTCGAGACCGTCCGCATGGAGGTCGAAAAACAGGTCGGCTCCGGTCCCGAAACCAAGATGGTGGGGAACATTCCCTATACGCCGCGCGTCAAAAAAGTGCTCGCTCTCGCGGGCAAAGAGGCGCGTGCGCTTAACCATTCCTATGTCGGGACTGAGCACATTTTGCTCGGTCTCCTGCGCGAAGGGGAAGGTGTGGCCGCCCGGGTTCTCAAGAGTCTCGATGTCGACATCGAGCGCACTCGTAACGAAATTCTCCGCGAGCTCGATCCTAATTTCACTCCGCCCGAGACCGATCCGGAACTCGGGCCAGCCAGCGAGGGTGGCTCCAAAAAAGATGTCAAAACTCCGGCGCTCCGTGCCTTCGGACGCGACCTCACCGAACTGGCCAAGAAAAGCGAACTCGATCCGGTCATTGGGCGCCATAACGAGATCGAACGCGTCATCCAGGTTCTCTGCCGTCGGACCAAGAACAATCCGGTATTGTTAGGCGAAGCCGGCGTGGGCAAGACGGCCATTGTGGAAGGTCTCGCCCAGGAGATTGCCAGCGGGAACGTTCCCGAGCTGCTGCGCGACAAGAAAGTCATCACGCTCGATCTTGCGCTGATGGTCGCGGGCACCAAGTATCGCGGCCAGTTCGAAGAGCGTATCAAAGCCGTCATGGACGAGATTCGCCGCTCCAAGAACGTCATCCTTTTCATCGACGAATTGCACACCATTGTCGGCGCTGGTTCCGCCGAGGGCGCCATGGATGCCTCCAACATTATCAAGCCGGCTTTGAGCCGCGGCGAACTGCAATGCGTCGGCGCCACCACGCTGAACGAATATCGCAAATACATCGAGAAGGACGCCGCGCTCGAACGGCGTTTCCAGACCGTTAAAGTCGATGCGCCGACCGTCGAGGAAGCCATTCTTATCCTAAAAGGCCTGCGACCGAAGTACGAAGCGCATCACAAGGCGAAGCTGACCGACGAAGCGCTCGAGCAAGCGGTTAAACTCGCCGAGCGCTATATCACCGGACGTTTTCTGCCCGACAAGGCGATCGACGTTATGGATGAAGCCGGCGCGCGCGCCCGCATCAACGCCATGACGCGTCCGCCTGACGTGAAGGAAATCGAGAAAGAGATCGAAGAAATTCGCGTCGAAAAAGAAGCCGCCATCAAGGCGCAGGATTTCGAAAAAGCCGCCTCGCTCCGCGACAAGGAAAAACAGGCCAAGGAAAAGCTGGAACGCATCTTGGGCGAATGGCGCGAACAGCGGGAAGAGAAAGAAGTGCTCGTGACGGCCGACGACATGATGCACATCATTTCGAAAGTGACCGGTGTGCCGCTCCAAAGAATGGAGCAAAAAGAAACCGCCAAGCTTCTCGCCATGGAAAGCGAGATCAAGCAGCGTGTCATTGGTCAGGATGAAGCTGTCAGTGCGATCAGCAAGGCGCTCC
This sequence comes from Chthoniobacterales bacterium, assembly GCA_965218705.1. Taxonomy (GTDB): domain Bacteria; phylum Verrucomicrobiota; class Verrucomicrobiia; order Chthoniobacterales; family UBA10450; genus Palsa-1392. Next base: position 3,182,938 of record OZ244652.1, on the reverse strand, counting down.
GACGTTCCCGCGCTGACCTGAAAGATCCGAAGCGTCCAATTGGCTCGTTTGTTTTTCTTGGCCCGACCGGAGTGGGCAAGACTTTCCTCGCTCGCACCCTGGCCGAATTCATGTTCGGCGACACCGACGCGCTTATCCAGATCGACATGTCGGAGTACATGGAAAAATTCACCGCCTCGCGTCTGCTCGGCTCGCCTCCGGGGTACGTTGGTTACGAGGAAGGCGGCCAGCTCTCCGAAGCCGTTCGGCGGCGCCCTTATTCGGTTGTGCTTTTCGACGAAATCGAAAAAGCACACCCTGATGTCATGCACCTGCTGCTCCAGATTCTGGAGGAAGGCAAAATCACCGACTCGTTAGGCCGGAAGATCGATTTCCGTAATACCATCATCATCATGACCTCCAACGTCGGAGCCGAGCTGATCAAGCGTCAGACCACGATGGGCTTCGGCGCGCCGCGCGATGAAGCGAATTACGAGGTCATGCGGGAGAAGATTCTGGACGAAACCAAACGCGTCTTTAAGCCGGAGTTCCTTAACCGGCTCGACGAGATCATCGTCTTCCACACTTTGGAAAAACCCGACCTGCTCCAGATCGTGGATCTCGAGGTGAACAAGGTCAAAGCGCGTCTCCAGCTCAAGGAGATCGAGATCGCGCTCGACAATGCCGCGCACGAATTTGTCATCGATAAAGGCTACGACCCGACCTACGGCGCGCGTCCCATGCGTCGTGCGGTGGAACGTTACCTTGAGGATCCGCTCGCGGAAGAACTTCTCAAAGGCAACGTCAAAGCCGGCGACCTCGTTCATGTGACGGTGGAGAACGGCAAACTCGTCTTCAACGTCGCCGAGCCGCACGACAACGCCGCCGCCAACGCCAGCTAAAAAGCTGATTTTGGCAGGGCGAGACTCCGTCGAGCCGGGGTGAGAACAATTGCCGCGAAGTAAGGCTGCATCCCCGGCTCGACGGAGTCTCGCCCTGCCACGGTTGCGGCGATCGTTAGGCGCGCGGGTGCGCCTCCGCGTAAACTTTCTTCAACCGCTCGGTCGTGACGTGCGTGTAGATCTGCGTGGTCGAAAGACTGGCGTGGCCTAACAATTCCTGCACGCTGCGCAGGTCCGCGCCGTTATCGAGCAGGTGCGTGGCGAAACTGTGCCGCAACTTATGCGGGCTCACCGCGATCGGAATCGAGGTGTGCCGCAAATAGCGTTTCAAAATCAACCAAACCGACCGCGGCGAAATGCGCCGGCGTCCCTTGTTCAGAAAAAGGGCGCCACTGTGCACATTAGCCGCCGCCCGATAACGAGACACCGCCTGCAAAGCCGGCGCGCCCACCGGCGCCACCCTTTCCTTGCGCCCTTTCCCGAGCACTCGCACCGATTCCGTAAACAGATCGAGATCCTCCACGTTGAGCGCGGTCAATTCCGCCAATCGCAGCCCGCTGCTGTAGAAAACCTCCATGATGGCGGCGTCGCGCTGCGGCATCCAAACCGGTGCGCTTCTCGGTTTCTTAACCTGCAGCGGCGCCGCCAGCAGCTCGCCAATCTGCGTCTGGGTCAAAACGAGCGGCAACTTTTTCTCTGTCTTGGGTAGTTGCACCTCCCGCACCGGATCTTGGCCAAGATGACTTCTTGCCACCAGGAAACGATAAAAGCTGCGCAGCGCCGAAAACTGCAGGCGAATGTAAGAACGCGCCTGTTTCTTTTTCGTTAGGTCAAAAAGGTAATCGCGAAAATGTCGCGGGAGACATTTTCGCCAGTCCGGCGCCTCTGTCTCAGAGCGAAAATCGCGCAGCGCGTTGCCGTAGATCCGCAGTGTGCGCTTCGAGGCGTTCCTTTCCACCTCCAGGAACCGCAGAAACTCCTCTCCCAACCGATCCTTCTTTGTGGCCGGTGGGTTCTCGCCCTGTAGACGTTTCGCTCCGCGTAGCGCGGGTGTGCGCTTCTTCGCGCCATCGCCGCTACTCTGGTTTTTCGATTTGATAACGGTTGTCACCCGAACCGCTGTACTGACTTTTGAAAATCGGCGCCGGATTGGTCGAGATCAGCTGGTAATTCTTGAGCATAAACTCGGGATAGATGCCGTTGCTGGCCGGTTCGTAAACCTTGTCACCGGTGAAGTTGCCGAAGATCCGATATTCGTAGCCGTTGTCGTAACCGAAATTGATCTGTTCGCGGTCAGGGGCCAGCTTTTGGTTCTCATTCATCATGACCAGTTGCGCGCTGGTCCAGGGTTGGCCCGGTCGGCGCACATAGCCCCAGAATTTGTAGTCGGGCTTGAAATAACGGCGCCCGATAAAATAGTCGCCCGGCGGCTCTGACTGGATGCGCTGCGACATGGCGATGCGAGCTTGCTGAATGCCTTCCGGCATGGTCTGACAGCCCGCGAGGAAGATCAGACTAACGAAAAGCGCTTTAAGCGGCGAGAATTTCATCGGAGAAGAGCAACCGGATCATCTATCGCAGTTTCCGTGCCCCCGCAACGCTGTGCCGCGCTGCGAACGGGAGCCGTGGTAGCCGGGACGCTGTCCCCGGTTGGTTCAGCTCGTGGCTACACGTCTCGTTTCCGGGGACAGCGTCCCCGGCTACAGTGGTCGCTCGATCTTGAGACGTTCTTTTTCTCCGCCGGGGAGTTGGCTGGCGAAGATGGGCGGCGGATTTGTCGAGATCACTTCATAATCCCGAAGCACGAATTCGGGTAAAAACCGGTTGCTGACGAGCTCGTATACCTTGTCGCCGGTGAAGTGGCCCCTCAGTCGATACTCGTAATTGCTGTCGCTGCCGATGCGCAATTCTGCGCGATCGGGTGCGAGCTTCTGCCTCTCATTCAAGACGACAAGTTGAGCGGTGCTCCAAGGTTGGCCGGGCCTGCGGATGTAGCCCCAGAAATGAAACTCCTTTCTGTAATAGCGCCGCCCCATAAAATAATCGCCGGGTGGCTCCGCCTGGATTCTTTGAGCCGAGGCGAGGCGGGCTTCCTCCAGTCCAGAAGGAATAGTCTGGCAACCGGCGAGCACGAGGAGGCTGGCAAGGGCTGTGAAACGAAGGAAATGCCACAGCGGAGGGCGATGCTCCGTCATCGCCGTGTCTGAAACTCGGCGACGACGGAGCGTTGCCCTCCAGTCTCGCTTCGAGGTTTGGACGGCACTTGGAGTAGATGAATCGAACGCATCTGGCAATCTATGGAGGTTCGCACGTTTGACCATGCGATGGCCTACCGGTCCGTTTCCCGTGGAGCTGATTTTTCCGGGGAGCGCACGCGCCTCGCGTGCCGTTTCCGGCGCCTCGCCGGAAACTCCGCTGACGTCGCCCAAGATATATTCAGGGCAATTTGTTTGGCGAAGTCTCAATGGGTTCGCGGCGAGGCGCCGCTAACAGCACGCGAGGCGCGTGCGTTCCCCGGGACAAGAAGATACTGAATTGCCCATTGCATCCGCGCAGGAACGGTAGGCCGATAGCTGATTTGGTAGGGCGAGACTCTGTCGAGCCGGGGAGGAGCCTCCTTCCGCAGCGAGCGATCACTCCCCGGCTCGACGGAGTCTCGCCCTACCAGGAGATGCGCCGTCGTCAGGCGCGCGAGTGCACTTCCGCACTCAAATCCGTTTTGCATCGCTCCCGCAGGCTGGCTAGACTGGCGCTCGTCCTCATGATTGAACTGGAAGTCTATGCCGCCGGAGTGCGGGATTTAAGCAAAATCCTGAAGCTGGATCAACAGCTCCAAGCGGTCGCAGGGCTGCGTTACAAGGTCAATAGTCATCATGACATGGTTTACCCCGAACTTGACGAACAGACCATTACCGTGCGTGAAATTCGCACCGTCTTCACCCGTTTGGGACTGGAGCCGCGGTTTGTAGGTGAGATTCTGCCAGCATTGCGGCCCCCCGCGAAAACGCAGCTGCTCAGTGCCTGAGGGACCAGCTGCGGTTGGCGAGTCCGCTGGATTGAGATCACATGGTTAAGAGCCTTTTTATCGGTCTGGGAGCAATCGTTCTCTCGTTCTTCACTTATCTCGGCGAGTTGGTCGTGCTTGCAGCCGAGACCTTCCGCTCGGCCGTGACGCACCGTATGCGCTGGCGACTTTTCCTGCGCCAAATGGTCGACATCGGTTTGCTCTCGCAGCTCGTCGTTGTCATCACGGGCGGATTTACCGGAGCTGTTTTTGCGGCCCAGACCTACTTCCAATTTAATAAACTAGGCGTCGCGTCCGGCGTCGGCGCCGTCGTTTCGGCAGCGCTTTTCCGCGAACTGGGACCGGTCCTGACTGGACTGATGGTGACCGGTCGAGTCGGCGCGGCTATGTCGGCCGAGATTGGCACCATGAAAGTCACCGAACAGATCGACGCGCTGCGCGCTTTGGCGGTGCACCCGATCGATTATTTAGTCGTGCCCCGCATGCTGGCCATGATGATCTCGATGCCGCTCCTGGTCGCGGAGTGCATTTTCTTTGGCCTGCTCGCGGCTTATCTGGTTTCGGTCAATCTGCTCGACATCAGCGGGCCGTATTACGTCGCCAACATGGTCCGCTGGACGTTAATGCGCGATATCGTGATGGGCCTGTCGAAAGGTTTTTTCTTCGCGATTCTCATCGTTTTTATCAGTTGCCATAAGGGCCTAACGAGCCGGGAAGGCGCGGTCGGCGTGGGCCGAGCCACCACGGAGGCAGTGGTCAATTCTTCGCTCGCCGTTTTGATCTCTAACTTTTTCCTCACCATGTTTCTCAACGTCTTATTCCCAGCGGGCTGGCAGTGAGGGGAAAGTTGAGAGTTCAGAGTTGAGGGTGGAGAGAACGGGATGAGAGAGACGAGGACGATCGAAAATTTGCGGGAGATGGAGAAAGCGGGGCCTCTCGACTCTCAACTAAAAACTCTCAACTCCTCCGCCATGATTGCCGTCCGCGGCCTGAAGAAGCGCATCGCCGCGCAGGAGATTCTGCGTGGCGTCGATATCAGGGTCGGGACGGGTGAGACGCTGGTCATCATCGGCCGCAGCGGTGGTGGGAAGAGCGTCCTCTTAAAAAATCTGATCGGCCTCATGCAGCCGGACGAAGGCGAGATTTGGATCGACGGCCAAAACATCATTGGGCTGAATGAGCGGCAACTGGCCAGCATCCGCCGCAAGGTAGGGATTCTTTTCCAAGGCGGCGCGCTCTTTGATTCCATGACCGTGGAGGAAAATATCGCGTTTCCGCTCCGCGAAGCCGGGGAACGAAATCAGGCCGTGATTGCGCAAAAAATTGCCGAAATCCTCGATGTGATTGAGCTCGAAGGGCAGCAGAAGAAGATGCCGGTGAACCTCAGCGGAGGGATGAAGAAGCGCGTCGGCCTGGCCCGCGCCATCATCAATCGGCCTTCCTGTATCCTTTACGATGAACCTACGGCGGGTCTTGATCCGGTCGTTTCCGATAGCATCAATCACTTGATTCGACGGCTGCAAGAGAGGTTCGCCGTCACCAGCATCGTCGTCACACACGACATGAAGAGCGCCTTTCATATTGGCGATCACATTGCCTACCTGCACGAGGGCCGGATTTACTTTTACGGTACTCCGGCGGAAATTCAGGCTTCGCCGGACCCGCTCATCCAGGATTTTCTCATCGGGCGCGCTCCGCGCGAGGTCTAACTAAGATGAACCAACAGGATCGCGGATTGGAATTGAAGGTAGGCATTTTTGTGGCCGTGGGCCTGGCCGTTCTGGCCGCACTGGTTGTGCAATTCGGCCGGGTGGGGGAGGGATTTAAAAGCTATTACGGAATCACCGTGCACTTCCCCGATGCGAGCGGTTTGCTCAAGAGTTCTGACGTTCTCATGGGAGGAGCCAAGATCGGAAAAGTGGGCGGTGCGCCACGGCTGGTCACGCAGGGGCGAGGCGTCGAGGTGCCCTTACGGCTCTACGATTTCGTCAAAATCCCGGCCGGCAGCACCATCACAGTCGGCAGTTCGGGTTTGTTAGGCGATCGTTTCGTGGCCATTTTTCCGCCGCCGGGAAAACCGACCGCTTACCTGCACAAAGACGCGCGCGTCGAAGGAAAACGCGAGCAGGGGATGGATGACATCACCAAGGAAGGTGGCGCCTTAATCAAGGACCTGCGCGGCACCGTAGCCAAAATCGATACGGCTGTGACGCGCTTGAATGAGCAGGCACTCTCGAAGGAGAACATGGATCATTTGCATCAGACCTTCGACAATCTGAGCAAGACCACCGCCGGCCTTTCTGAATCCTCCAAGAAAATTGATGGCGTCCTCGAAAAAGCGGACGACACCATGGCCTCGGCCAAGGAGGCCGCGGACAAAATGCAGGACGTCGTGGGCGACGCGCGCAAAACGATCCAGTCGGCCGGCCGTGTCATGGATGAGGCCCGCAAAGGGGATGGTCCGCTCGCGTTGTTGCTAACGAATGAAGAAGTTGCTAACGATCTTCGTGCCCTTATCAGCAACATGCGCCGCCATGGCGTGCTCTTCTATCGCGATAGCGCCGCTCGCCTGGCCCCTCCGCCGGTCGCCACGCCGCCACCGCGGCGTCGCTCGAATCGTTAGGCCACAATGACACCGCAGCTGACTGTCAATCTGCTGCGGGTCCTTTTTGTGACCTTTTGCGGCGTCGTCGGCTCGCTCATCACCGCCGAGGCGAATACGAACGCCATTCCCGGACTGCTTGTCGGCCTTGTCTTTGGCCTGGCCCTGGTCCTGATCGATCGCCTGCTGAAAGGGTTCTCGCTGCGCGCCTTCTCCTCGGCTACGCTCGGTCTGCTCCTTGGCCTTCTCTTTTCCAATCTCCTGCTCACCTCGCAGATCCTGCGTTACCAACCGGAGGAGACGCAGTGGATCGCGCGGCTCGTAGTCTATAGCGCCTTTGGCTATCTCGGGATGATGCTCGCCATGCGCAGCAAGCGCGATGAATTTTCCCTCATCATTCCCTATGTTCGTTTCGCCCGGGAGACGACGCAGCACGAGCCCCTCATCATCGATACCAACATCATCATCGATGGCCGCATCGCCGACCTCTGCACCACCGGTTTCGTGAGTCGCTCGCTCATCGTGCCGCGGTTTGTCCTCGGTGAATTACAGCGCCTGGCCGATTCCCACGAGCCGATGAAACGCGAACGGGGCCGCCGTGGACTCGATATTTTAAATGACCTGCAACACTCGAAAGAGATCGACCTCACGATTCACGACGGCGCCCAGGACAACATCGATCTGCCCGTCGATATGCGGCTGATTCGCGTTGCGCAGGTGCTGCAGGCACGGCTTTTGACTAACGACCAGGCCCTTGGGCAGGTTGCACGCTTGCAGCAAGTGCCGGTGCTCAGTTTGGTAGATCTGACGCGAGCGCTCCGCCCATCTGTGACGGCGGGCGACGAGCTGGAGCTGGATTTGGTGAAAGAGGGCCGTGACGCGCATCAGGCGGTCGGTTATCTGCCCGATGGCACCATGATTGTGGTCAACCAGGCCCGCCCGCTCCTTGGCCACTCAGCCACCATCGTGATCTCCAGCGCGCTGCAAACAGCTGGCGGCCGAATCATCTTCGCCGAGCTCAAAGAAAATTCGAAAACGCGCTTGTAGATGTTTTCCTCTGGAAAGCGCGGGCGTGCGCGCCGCGGCGAACAGGCGCCCGTTTTACGGTGGAATATCATGCCTAACGAGTCTGCGCCCTGCATCGAGGACCGATCCGGAAAATTTCGTTGCGAGGTCATCCTTGCCGCAGTGCGCGCGCCCGCGTTTCCCAGAGAAAACGTCTACAAGCCGACCGCGGTCCGGACGCGCGTCATCACGCCATCGGCGATGGCATTGGCGCGGGCGGCGCCGTTGGCGAGCACTTCATCGATGTAATCCGGTTGCGCCAGAATCTCTTCGCGTCGTTCTCGCATGGGCCCGAAGAACTCCCAAAGCCGGCCGAAAAGTTGCTTCTTGAAATCGCCGTAACCGGTCCCGCCTTTGGCATACGACGCATGCATCATTTCCTTTTCCTCCGGCGTGGCGACGAGGGAAAAAAGCTGAAAAATGGAAGACGTGGCCGGGTCTTTCGGCGCTTCCACCGGCGTCGAGTCGGTCACAATGCTCATGACACGTTTCCGCATCTCTTTTTCCTCCGCGAAAATATCGATCGTGTTCCCGTAGCTTTTGCTCATTTTTTGGCCATCGAGGCCGGGCACCGTTTCGGTCTGCGCGTGGATGCGCGCTTCGGGCAGTTTAAGCGTTTCGCCGTAGGTCTCGTTAATCTTGGTCGCCATGTCGCGCGTCAGTTCGAGATGCTGTTTCTGATCCCGACCGACCGGCACGACATCACTGTCGTAAATTAAAATGTCAGCCGCCATCAAGACCGGGTAAGTGAAGAGGCCGGCCGCGGCAGGCAATCCGCGGGCGACTTTATCCTTATAGGAATGAGCGCGTTCCAGCAGTGCCATCGGTGTGACCGTACTGAGGATCCAGGCCAGTTCAGTCACTTGGGGCACGTCAGATTGGCGAAAGAGAGCAGCGCGCTCGGGATCGAGGCCGCAGGCCAGGAAATCGAGCGCCACGCGACGGCTGTGTTCGCGCAGGGCTTCGGGATTTTGCACGCTCGTGAGGGCATGGTAATCGGCGATGAAATAGAGAGCCTGTCCTTCTTGCTGCAGCTCAATGGCCGGTCGCATCATGCCGAAGTAATTGCCGACGTGCAGGACGCCGCTGGGCTGGATACCGGAAAGAATGCGCATAACGAGTGCTGCGAAAGCTCCACGTGCGCAGGGGAAGGTTCAACCTTCAATCCACCGGGATGCCGGCGCCGCTGCCCTTTCCGCGAAATTAGTGGCTGGCATAGCCCATGCTCAAAAGCAGGCATGCTTGCGTTGGTCTTGGTCGGGCTTGGTTTCGTCCTGCTGACAGCAGTCCTGATCGAGCGGGGCGACCTTTCGCTGGGTCGCCATCTCTTGCGTGGCAGGCTGCTACAAGCCGGCGCGCCCATCATTTATCGGGTTGTCGAAACCTCTACCCGGCCCGGGCCGGACGCCTGCGAGATTCGTCCCGCAGAGAGGGGCGAGCTTTACTATTACCTGACGAAAAAATATTGGCGGGTGGAGGAAGTGTTACAGGATGGCTGGATCGTCGCGCTTACTCCGCGTAACGAGCATCAATATCTACGACGGGATGATCCCAACCTGCGCAAAGCGAGTCTACTCGAACGGGTGCGCTATGCGGCGCGCTTCCCGGCCATTGCCGCCTGACCGCGTGTAGACGTTTTCGTCTGGAAAACGCGGGCGCCAGCATCTTTCCGGAAGCCCGCAGCCGCGTTTCCCAGAGGAAAACGTCTACAACCGTACCTGCCCGGTGCCGCGGATGACGTATTTGTAGGTCGTTAGTTCTTCCAGCCCCATGGGACCGCGCGCATGCAGCTTGTCGGTGCTGATGCCAATCTCGCCCCCGAAGCCAAATTCCGCGCCGTCTGTGAAGCGGGTCGAAGCGTTCCAATAGACCGTGGCGGAATCGACTCGCTGCAAGAAATCCTCAGCCGTCCTTTCGTTCGTCGTGACGATGCAATCGCTATGGTGCGAACCGTGCCGCCCGATATGGGCGATGGCGTCGTTAGGTGAGTCGACCGTGCGCACAGCCAGAACGAGGTCGAGAAATTCCGTGTCCCAATCTTCTTCCGTGGCCGGCTGCAGCGGTTGATACCCTTGTCGGGAAAGTTCAGCCAAGGCGACCTCATCGGCGCGTAGCTCGACCTGTTTCTCGGCCAGGCGCGGACCGAGTCGCCCAAGGAATTCCGACACCACCTCGCGGTGCACGAGCAGCGTCTCAATCGCATTGCATACGCCCGGCCGCTGCGTTTTGGCGTTAACCACGATGGCAGTGGCCATTTCCAGGTCGGCTTCGCGATCGACGTAGACGCTGCAGATGCCGTCGGAATGCTTGATCACGGGCATGCGCGCGGCACTGACTACGGTCTCGATCAGCGCCTTGCCGCCCCGCGGAATGATGAGGTCGATATACTGATCCATCTCGGCCATGACCCGCACGCCCGCGCGATCGGTCTGCGGCACGAAGAGGATGCAATCGTTAGGCAAACCCGCTTGCGCGCCGCCATCCTGGAGAGCGGCAGCGATGGCGAGGTTGGAGTGGATGGCTTCGGAGCCACCGCGCAAAATGGTGGCGTTGCCCGTCTTGGTGCAAAGAACGGCGGCGTCACTGGTCACGTTTGGTCGAGATTCGTAGATGATGCCGACCACTCCAATCGGGACGCGCACCTTCGCGATGCGGATGCCGTTAGGCTGCGTCCATGCGCGGATGACTTGGCCGACCGGATCGGGCAGCGTGGCCACCTGCCGAATCCCATCGGCCATGCTCACGATCCGAGCTTCGGAGAGTGTCAATCGATCGATCAACGCGGCGGGAAGACCATTGCTCTGCGCCTGCGCTAGATCTTTTTCATTCGCGGCCAGGAGAGCCTTCGTGTGGGCCACGACTTCGTCGGCCATGGCGTTGAGCGCTTTGTTTTTGCGCATCGCACCCAACTGTCCAAGGAGACGGGAAGCCGCGCGCGCACGCTGGCCAAGATCGAGAATCTGAGCCTTGAGATCCTCCATGTCGTTAGGCCCGCGCCGGTCGCGCGGCAAGGAAACGCGTGCCGGTCACTTCGCCCGCCACGGCCGCGGCGATGCGATCGGGACTGCGCCCGTTGCTGATGACGGTGGTGATGCCGGCGTCGACCGCCATTTTCACCGCTTCCAGTTTGGAAACCATTCCGCCCACAGAGAAGCGGCCTTTGCTGCCATTGGCTAACGTTTTCACCCGGTCGATATCGCGTACGCGCGGAATGACCTTGCCGTTGCCATCGAGCAGACCGTCGACCTGGGTCAGGATGATAAGGAGATCGGCGTGCGCCAGGACGGCGACTTCCGCGGAGAGCCGATCGTTATCGCCAAATCTCAATTCTTCCACTGCCACCGAGTCGTTCTCATTAATGATGGGAACGATGTTACCCGCGGCCAGGAGTCGTTCGAGTGTGTTGCGCGCGTTGGCGCGCCGCATGGTGCTGTCGAGATCGCTATGGGTGAGAAGCAATTGCGCCACGTTCAGTTTGTAACTTCCGAAAGCGGTCTCGTAGGCGCGCATGAGTTTGGATTGACCGACCGCCGCGCTGGCTTGCGCGGTCGCCAGATCGCTCGGCCGCTCGTTGAGGCCGAGCGCCCCAATGCCGGCAGCGACTGCACCGCTCGTGACCATGACGCACTGATGACCACCATGGATGAGCGACGCAACTTCCTGGCCGAGCCGGGCAAATTGCTTGAGGTCCAGCCCGGATCCACGGCTCCGCGTGAGGGTGCCGGAACCAAATTTGAGCACAATGCGCCGGTTTTTGCGGGACGTTTTCTTTCCTGTGGCCATAAGGGAATGATTGGGACTCTATAGCACGCGCGGATATTCGGCCGATTCGGCCACGCGTCATGCGAAAAGTGAATGAGCACGGGGCATGCCGATCCTGCGGGTGCGGTCTGGTGTGGGCGCGGCGTTCGTGCTTTGCTTGCCGAGCAGCGGGCCTATAGCTCAGCGGTTAGAGCAGGGGACTCATAATCCCTTGGTCCCAGGTTCGAATCCTGGTGGGCCCAAATTTTGCCGAATTCGCCTTTGGAAATGGAAAACCCGGCCCTGCCTTCTCGGCTCCCTTCCGGGACGGCGCCTTCGGTTCTGCGCCGCAGCGGGCGTCGGCTCCGGATCGTTCTGGAAATCGTTCTGCTCAGTCTGCTCATGATCACGACGAGGTGCGCCAATTTCTCCGATGTTTTCGTGCAGGGGAAAATCTACTTCGTCGATGCCGATTGCTACGCCCGCATGACGCGCGCGCGGCTGGTCATGCCGCATCCTGGGTTGGTCGTTAGGCGCCATGATTTTGAGAACTACCCAGTCGGGGTGAACCCTCACACCACCGCGCCGCTCGATTATCTCATCGTCCTTTTCGCTTTCGCCTTGCGCCCGATCACTGCGCAACCGCTTGATTTGGCCGGGGCACTTATCTCGCCGCTGCTCGCGCTGCTGGCAGGCTGGTTTCTCTGGTGGTGGTCACGGCGGCTGCCCTGGCCGGGCCGGTATTTGATGCTCCTGGTCTATGCGCTGAGCGCGATCCTGGCGCACGGGACCGCGCTGGGACGACCCGATCAGCAGTCCTTGCTGATTGCGCTCATCCTGGTGGCGCTGGCGGCGGAGGGGCGTTTGCAGGAAGAGCCAACCCGCCGGTGGGCTGTGGTGAGCGGATTGAGCTGGGGCTTGGCGCTGTGGGTGTCGCTTTATGAGCCACTCATTCTGCTCGGGGCGCTCCTCGCCGTCCTGGCCTTTGCGCGGCGCGATCGATGGTGGGCGGGCGAGCGTGGCATCGGCTGGGGAATCCTGCTTGGGGTTCTTTTAGGGGCGGCGGTGGTGGAGAGGCGCTGGCCCGCCTGGCCTTTGGCTTCCCCGTCTTTCGCTCGCTGGTCGACGACCATCGGAGAGTTGCAACCGGTCGGCCTAACGAACCCGGCGTGGCTTTACTGGGCGAGCGGTTTGCTTCTCGTTAGTCCGTTTCTGGTCTGGACGGCGCGTCGCCGGCGCGCTCTCGACCGGGTCTTTGTTATTTGGCTTGTTCTTTCCTTGATTCTAACCTTCTGGCAGGCGCGGTGGGGCTGCTATTTCGCGCTCGTCTTTCTCCTTACCATTCCCGCGCAATGTGCGGTTGTTAGGGCAAAAGGGGGAGCGGTGGCCGTGGCGCTGGCGGCTTTGTTTCCTCTCCTCCAGTTCTGGGACGCGCGATTTTGGCCTAACGACGCCGGCGCACAGAGTCAAGCGGCCGCGCGCAGGGCGGCGGTGCAATGGCGCACCGTGGCCACGTCGCTCGCGGGAACGGAACGCACGCCCATCATGGCGCCGTGGTGGCTCTCGCCCGCGGTCGCTTATTGGTCGGGCCAACCGACCGTCGCGGGCAGTTCGCACGAAAGTCTTCCGGGCATTGTGGACAGCGCGATCTTCTATCTTTCCGCCACCCCGAAGGAAGCGGCACAAATTCTCCGGCGTCACGAGGTCAGGTGGATCTTGCTGGGCGACGAAGACGAGGTCGGAATGAATTCCGCGGTCATCTTGGGTGTCGGCATTCCGGAAAACGCGCTCTGTCGCGAGCTGGCCAGATCCTCCGCGCCAGCGTCGCCCTGGTTGGTCTTTCGCGGTCGCAACGGCCCCGTCCTGCTCTGCGAAGCGACCGGTTTACCTCAGAAATCGAGGCGCTTACAACCGCTTGTTCGTTGACAGGCACAGCACTGGCTTCTAAATATGCTGCGTGCTAAGAAAATTCATGCCACAGAAGTCTGTGCCGTCGGACGAGGCGCCTCCGCCCCGCCCAGCCCCCAGCCCCGGCCCCAGTCTTGCTGAGGACAGCACTGCTCCCTCGCGGCGCGAGGAAGCACCCGAAAAACCAATTATTACTGAGCAAAAATCTATGGCCGAACAACCTGGCAAAGACGTCCTCTCCAAAGACGTGGAGATCAAGGGAAGCATCAAATTCCAAAAGGAGCTCATGATCGACGGAAAAGTCGAAGGTGAGATCAACTCCGACGGTGTGCTGACGATCGGCGAGAACGCCGATATTCGCGGTGAAATCAAGACCAAGTCGATCACCGTTTACGGAAAAGTGCACGGCAACATCACCGTAGCTGAGCGCTGTGAGCTCAAGTCGCGCTGCACCCTGCAGGGCGATCTGAAAGCAGCCCGCCTCGTCATTGAGGAAGGTGCGACGTTCATCGGCAAATCTGAAGTGACGAGCGGTAAAATGCCGGCATCCTCAAACAGCGGTTCGAACCGCTCGGAGAGTCCGCGCAATGACGAGTCGCCCTCTTCGAAGCCGGCGTTTGCGGGTCGTTCCTAGACGGTAGAGACACGGCACCGCTGTGGCCAAGCCGCCTCCGAAGGTCAGTGTGGAGTGTCCACACTGTGGCTTTAAACAGCAGGAATACGCGGCCGCCAAGAGCACGCTCTGTCGCCAATGCGGCAAGCACTATGTCGTCACCCCGACGGCTGTCCCGCATGCGGGCATCACGAAACCGTCTCTCGAAATCGGAGGCATCGCCGCCGCCCACAGTTTGCTGAGCAAGGTCGGGGAGATGTGGAATCGCCCCCGCATCACGTCGGTCACTTGCTACGATTGCGGAGCGGTGCAGGAACTGAACTCCGTCGCGACCTCGACGATTTGCCCGGGCTGCAGCGTGCATATGGACCTGCGCGATTACAAAATCACGACGCCGTTCAGCCGAGCCATCCGCACTTACGGCGAGGTGCACGTCACTTCGTCGGGCGACCTCAGTAGCAGTAGCGTCGTTTGTCGTTCTGCCATCATCGATGGCAAACTGCGCGGCAGTTTGCAGTCCGCGGGCCTCGTGGAATTCCGCACCCCGGCCAAAGTGCAGGGGAGACTAACGGCGCCGGAAGTGATCGTGGGCAAGAAAGCCGACGTCCAATTCTTTCGCCAACTGCAGGTCGGCTCGATCGAAATCCGCGGCAAGATGTCGGGCGAGATCATGGCCGAGACGGTCGTCACCATTCGCAGCACCGGGTCGCTTGACGGCAACGTCACGGCCCGCGCCATCAATGTGGAAAAAGGCGGAACCTTCACCGGTCAGCTCAACATCGGACAAAAGAAGTGGGAGCAGGGCGAGCTGCTTCCCAATGTCGAGGAGGCGAGTGCGTCGTCCGCGGCGGGGCCGGCGCAAGACTCGGCGGCGCACCCTTTCGGTCTACCCGCGACCTCTTAAATGCGCACGATGCAGAAGCGGCTGCCGCGCAGTCCCTACGAGCGACTGGGCGGATACGTGCACCTACCGCGGTTGATCGACAAGGCGCGCCTCCATCGCCAGGGATTGCTGGAAGGCTACAACTACAAGACGGTGGGCTTCGATAAACATCTGCTCGCTTATCTGAAAATCGATCCTGACGCGTTCGAAAAGGCGGCTAACGAAATGTCGGCCGACGAGGAAATTCTGCACTGGGTCCAGCAAAACGGAGTGCGACATACGCCGGCGGAAGTCGAGCAGTGGAATGAAGCGATGATCTCTCGCCATCCGGACACGGCGGAGAAAAAAGCGCGCTTCACGCACTTCCTGAAAGAGGCCGGTGGAGACGGGCGGAAGGATATCCGCACTTATTTTGATTTGATCGAGTTCGACGAAGGTCGCCGCGAATAACGTTAGGGGCCTTGGCCTTGATTCCTGCGACGTTCTCCCTGATCGGGGCACCAAGGCCCCTCTCGCATGGGGAGATCCTATAAATCGGCGAAGAGCTTGTTCGCTTCTTCGAGCGTTTCCTTGCTCCCAATGTCGTACCAGGTGCCTTTGATTTGGTAGGTCTGAACAGGGCGACGCGTGTAGAGCCACTGGATGAAACGACCGGGCTGATCCGGATTATTGCCTGCCGCGATGTAGGTCGTGAATAGCTCGAGCGTCTCCGGGGCGAAATAGTAAAGCGCGATGCCCGTCACAGTGCTGTCCGGTTTGGGCGGCTTTTCTTCGAAGTGTGTAATCACGCCTTTAGCATCGGTTTTGATGCTCGAATATTTCTTCATGGCCTCGAGATCGCCGACGTCGTAGGTCGCGAGCGTGGCCGCTGAGCCTTGGGCTTGTGCCGCGAAATCGGCCAGCGGCTCGCTGAATAGATTGTCGCCGGCTACCACGATCAGAGGCTCTCCTGCTAGGTCTTCTTTGGTCAGTACGTAACGGATGTCGCCGATCGCGCCGAGCTTATCGCTGTCGTCGCGCGATCCGTCGTTGACGATTTTGAAAGTGATCTGGTCACGCTCCTCTGCATAACCATCCGCCCAGGCTTGGAAGTCTTTGGCAAATTTGTCGTTCGTGACCACATAGACGGTCCCGAGGTCTGGAATAGGCGAGAGGTTATCGAGCACCCATTCGATCATCGGTTTGCCTGCCACTTCGAGCAGCGGTTTGGCTTTCGTGAGCGTGAGAGGGTAAAGACGGGTCGCGTAGCCGGCGGCAAGGATGAGGACGTTCATAAACTGGAAGTCGAAGGGTGCCACGCATCCGCTCGTTCGGCAAAAAAAGGCGTCCGTTTAGCGTCGCCGCAGGGAAGTTACTGTAGCTCGGGTCGCTGACCCCGGCCATCTGGCGCTGCCATCGCCTGGTGAACCATCTCACTTCAGAAGTGAGTCACCCGTCTGGGGGAACGCACGCGACTCCCGCGTGGTGTTTGCGGCGACTCGTCGCAAACATGAGGGCGGCGGCCGACGAGTTCGCGATGGCGGGTCGCCATCGCCGGCACGCGAGTCGCGTGCGCTTCCCAGAGGCAGGACTTCCTCACCCTGCCCGCGTTTCATCGGACAATGCACCAGGGCGCTGTCGGTCGGCCGCCTGGATTAGCTCTTGCCGTAATTGCTCGGCCCGCCCTTTGTCGGTCAACTTCCCACGCGTGGCGGCGTCGGTGACATAAAAGGTATCGATGGCGGCGCCTTTCTCGGTGCTGATTCGGGCCAGGGCGATATAGACATGGTTGCGGCCGAGGCAGGCGACCAAATCGTAAAGGAGCCCGAGCCGGTCCGGCGTTTCCACTTGAATCAGAGTCGAGGTGGGATGGCTCTTGTTCTCTAGTGTGATGCGGGTGGTGAACTCGATTTCCTGGCTCTGCTTGGCCGCGGAGCGATGCACATTGGCCAGGAGCGGGCCCATCTCGAAGCGCTCCGTTTCCAGGGCCACGCGCAGAACCGACTCGACCGTGGCGATCTCGTGCAGATCGGTCACCGATCTGAGTTGCTGGTTGCAGACGCGGAAGACGTCCAGCACCAGATGGTCGCCCCGGACAAAAATATCCGCGCTCAGAATATTGAGCGACGCGACCGTGAACGCGCCCGCGATGCTGGCCAGAAGTTGTTGCCGATCCCAGGTGCAGATCGAGACGACGCTGTGGCCTTGCTCGGGTTGAGCCTCCCAACGCAATGCCGGCTCGTAGGCGGGCTCTCCGCGGACGTAAATGTCGTACCAAAAAGTGCGGAACAACTCCAGGTGAGCCACAATTTCCTCCGCCTTAAAAGCCCGAAAATAATGTTCCGGCATGTAGTCGAAATGGGCATCGATTTCGTCTGCGAAATCTGGCGTGAGCTGAGAGGCGATGGCGTCGCGCAGTTGATCCCGGGCGAGGTTGACCTGCGAGATGAAGCCTTCCTGATCCTGCAGATAGCGCGTGGTGGCGTGGTAGAGCTGCCAGACGAGCGACTCCTTCCAATCCGACCAGGTCTCCGTGGTGCCCAGGCCGTCGGCCAGCGTCAGCAACATGAGCGCGTCGAGGTTGGTCTGCGATTTAATAAGGGCGGCGAACTCCAGGACGGTGGCGGGATCGTCGATGTTACGTCGCTGCGCCATGCTCGAGAGCGTGATGTGATGGTCGACCAGCAAAACGAGGGAACGACGCTGTTCGGTCGACAGCGCCAAACGCGTCGCGACCCCGCGGGCAAAGAGCGCGCTGGCTTCCGAGTGCGGGCGCGCGCCCACGCCTTTGCCAGTGTCGTGCAGGAGCAGGGCGAGGTGAAGAACGAAGGGATCCCGCAGCTTCGCCAAAAGTTTCTGGTAAGGCCGAAACTTTGGCTCTTCGGTTTTGCCTAACGCGTCTAACTTCTCCAGGCAGACCAGTGTGTGTTCGTCCGCCGTGTAGCGATGAAAATATTCGTGCTGCACCAGGCAGGTGAGATGGCCAAATTCCGGCAGGTATCGACCGAGGAAATCGACCTCGTGCATGAGCCGCAAGGTGCGCGCCACGTCGCCTTTGCGGCTGAGGATGCGGGTAAAGATTTCGCGGGGTTCCTCGGCCTGGCGAAACTCCTCCGTCATCAGGCGGGATTGCCGGCCTAACAAGTCGGTTAATTCCGCGCCCAGCCGCAGCCCGCGTTCCTGCGCGTGCTCGAAGGTTTTCATGAGAAGCCTGGGATCCTGCTGGAAAATCAGCGGATCGCTCACCTGCAGGTCGGCGCCCCGGCTGAAATACGGTCCGAAATGTTCCTCCGGCTCGCGGCGGCGGGTGAGGATGGGGAAGAAGAGTCCGCGGGTCGTGGTCGCGTCGCCGGTCGCGTAGCGCTCGGTGATTCGTTCGGTGATGCGAAAGATGTTCCGAGTGTGCTCGTAGTAATCTTTCATGAACGCTTCGTTGCGCGCGACGGGCGTTTTATGCTCGTAACCGAGAAGACGCGCGATTTCCGACTGCAAGGTGAGGTGCAGCACGTCGGCACTCCGCTGGTTGGTGTAATGCAATTGGGTGCGCACCCGCAGCAGGAAATCATAAGCCGCGTCGAGGCGGCGCCGCTCGCCTTCGCTCAGCCAACCCTTGCCGACCAGATGCGTGGTCGTGAGGGCTCCTTCTTTGAAATAGGTGATCCAGAGAAGATTCTGGTAATCGCGCAATCCGCCGCAACCGCGTTTCACGTTGGGCTCCTGCAGGTAGACGTTGTTGGCAAATTTTTCGTGCCGCAGCGTCTGGTCTTCCATGCGCGCGATGATGTATTGCTTTTCGTGACCGCGCACACAGCGCTTGCGGAATTGACCGCGGAACCGGTCGAAGAGCGCTTCCTCCCCGGTCAGATAACGTGCCTCCAGCATGGCGGTCTTGGTCAGCATATCTCCATTCGCCTGGGCGACCGCCTCGCGCACGGAGCGGGTGGAGTGACCTACTTTCAGGCCGATGTCCCACAGAAAATAGAGAACGCGTTCCACCACATGCTGAAGCGAGGCTGGCAGGTTCTCGCCGAGGTTTGGGTGCAGAAACATGACATCCACGTCGCTTCCGGGATTGAGCTCACCGCGGCCATAACCCCCCAACGCCACCAGGCTGAGCGGCGTGATCTTTTCACCGATTTTCTCTCTGGCCGATTCGGTCGCAGCTGCAAAAATATGGCGCAAAAGCACGTCGATGAGTGCGGCCCGATTCGCGCACACTTCACGCCCACCGCCGCCCGCCTGATGCTGTAGACGGAGCCGATGATTCTCGATTTTTAAAAAGCGCTGGTAGAGCGGGAGAAGGTGCGGCGTATCGGCTGCGACGGGCGGGAGTTCGCTCGCCACGTAGTCGAGGATTTTCTCCTGAGCATCAGACACGGACAGAACCTAGATTCGATATCCGAATCTCGAAATCCAAAATCCGGGTCGGCGTTTTCCTCTGGGCCGTAACCCGTAACGCAGTCCCGCAATCGCGGGGCGAGGCCGGGCTTTCAAATGCGACGCCACGGCCGGGCTTTCCAACGCGGGTATCCGCTCGTTAGGCAAAAAGACGCGGAATCCGAATGACCGCGAACGCGCGGTAAATGAGCTCGAAATTTCGGGAGGAAAGCCGGGGACAGCGTCCCCAGCTACAATTGGATTTCGTAGCGCTTCATCTTGTTATAAAGCGTCGGACGCTGAATCCCGAGCAATTCCGCGGCCTTCTTTTTATTCCCGTGACATTGGGCCAGCGCATCGAGAATGGCGGACCTCTCCATCGCTTCCAAGCTCCGCGCCGGACCGTTCGTCTGGGCCGCCGCCCGGCGCTCGGTCTTTTGCAGAACCACCGGCAATCGCACTTCGGCCGGCAATTCCTTAGGCGTGATCTGGCCGTGCCGGGCGAGAACGACCGCATATTCCATGGCGTTCTGCAGTTCGCGCACATTTCCCGGCCAGCCGTATTCGAGCAGCTTTTGGAACGCTTCGGGTGCGATGAGCGGTTCCGGTTTCCCGAGCTGTCGCGCGAAATTCCGCACAAACGTGGCGACCATCGGCGGGATGTCATCCTTCCGTTCCCGCAGAGGCGGCAATTCGATCTGGAAAGTGTTGAGCCGATAAAACAGATCCGGTCGCAGCCGATTCTCGGCCAGCGCCTGGTGCACCGGACGATTCGTCGCGGCCACCACCCGAAAATCCGCTTTCATCGTTTTCGTGCTGCCTAACGGGCGGAATTCGCGCTCCTGCAGGACGCGCAGAAAACGGGTCTGCAAATCCGGCGGCATCTCGGATATCTCATCGAGAAAAAGCGTGCTCCCTTCCGCTTCCGCGATCATGCCGCGAAAATCGTTAGTCGCGCCGGTGAAGGCGCCTTTCACGTAACCGAAAAGCTCCGACTCGATCATGCTCTGGGGGAAGGCGGCGCAATTCAGTTTCACCATCGGCCGTTGCGCGCGTCGACTGCGACTGTGAATGACATTCGCGATCACTTCCTTGCCCACGCCACTTTCCCCGGTGATGAGCACGTTGGCTTCGGAGGGCGCCATCGCCGTGATGAGCTCGTCGATTTGTTGCATCACCTTGCTCTTGAAAATGGGACCCTGGCTTTTCTCGGCCGCCGCCAGTTGCTTCTTCAGTTGTTGAGTCGTCTCACGTAGCTCGTGCGTTTCTCGCAGGAGCGACTGCTTCTCGAGCGCTTTCTCGACCAGGCTGAGGAGCTCTTCGGGCGCGTAGGGTTTGCTGATGAAATGGTAGGCGCCGCGCTTGATCGACTCAATCGCGTTACTGAGAGAGTCGTGTGCCGTCACGATAATGACCTGGGTTTCCGGTTGATCGATTTTGATTTGCTCGAGCATCTGAAGGCCGTTCGCATCCGGTAATTGGAGGTCGAGCAGCACGAGCGCCGGTCGGTTTGCCTGCAGCAGACGCAGGCCGGTGGAGGCGTTGGCGGCCACCTCGGGCTGGTAGCCATGCCGCTCCAGCAGCGCTTCCAGCGTCATGAGAATGGGACGCTCGTCGTCGATGATGAGAATCCGTCGATTTTCGAGAGTCATCAGCGGGGCAAACCGAGGCGGTGATACCTC
The DNA here is from genome assembly GCA_965218705.1 of Chthoniobacterales bacterium. Lineage (GTDB taxonomy): Bacteria > Verrucomicrobiota > Verrucomicrobiia > Chthoniobacterales > UBA10450 > Palsa-1392. Next base: position 3,162,182 of record OZ244652.1, on the reverse strand, counting down.
GTCGGTTTAGGCGGCGAGCCGGGGCAGGGAGACGGTCGTTGAGAGCGTCGCCTTCTCCGGATCGAATTGGGCCTGCAGCGTTCCATGGTGCGCTTCAAAAATACGGCGCGCCCGGTAGAGGCCAAGACCATAATGACCGCTGCGCATCTGCGTGAGAGGAGAGCTCCCCCAATTTTTGGTCGTTTTCTCAAACTTTGTTTTCGGTTCGCGGAGCACGAACTCGATTTCCTGCCCCGCCGGTCGTGACTCAAAAATGATCGAACCACCGGCTCGCTCGTGCGCAAACGCATTGGCGAACAGCTCGAGCACAGCTTCCTGGATCAGGTGCGGATCGACCTCGAAGGCCTCCTCGCCTAACGAAGTCTTCCACTCTACGGCGGTCGCTTCCTCCGGTTTCTCCATCCCCAGCTTCGCGCGCACGTCCTCCACAAACTCGCTCGCGAGGTAACGCATCGGCCGCGGCTGAATCCGGTTCAGAGTAGCGGAGAGACGTTGCAAATGTTTGGACATCTCGCCCGACATTTCCCGCAAGCGTTTCACTTCGCCCTTGGTTTCTGGATCGGTCACCAACTCGCTCAACAGAGCGCTCTGCAGCTCTAGTGCATTGAGGTGATTGCGCAGGTCGTGATTCAATTGCCCCACGAACTTCGTCAGGTCCGGCCAGGAAACTTGAGGGTCGGTATCCACTTGATTGGAGTCTTGCTCGTTCCCGCGGGCGCTTCCCATAGGCTTAGGTTTTGCCACGGGAGTCGCGACTTGTCCGGCTAAATTTTTCGTCGCCCGGTGCCGCCGGAGTGCTGGAGATAGCGGGGTTGTTGGCCGCCAAGTGCCGCAGAACATGATAAACATCCTCCGGATCGGCATCGATGGCCTGTGCAATGGCCTCGGCCGTGATGCCCTCGTTGGAGAGTTGGCTCAGCACTTTGGGCTGCAACTCGAGAATGCGTGCGGCAGCCTTTTTTCCCGCTTCCACGCCAGGCTGATGGTACGCGTTGACGTTCACCAGCGATCCATAGAAACCGACGGCCCGTTCGTAGAGCGCGATCAACGCGCCCACTTGGAACGGATCGACTTTCGGGATGCTGAGCGTGATGGAATCGCGGCCGCCTTCATAAAGAGCGGCGCGGGTTCCGCGCAAAAACCCCTGCAGATAATCACCACTCGTGACGCCCTCTTCCACCTCGAACCGTGCCGACGCGCGATCTTTTCGCACCTCGATAAAGGTCGCGAAGAAATTGGCCACGCCGTCGCGTAACTGCTGCACGTAAGCATGCTGATCGGTCGAGCCCTTGTTGCCGTAAACCGCAATCCCCTGGTGCACTTCCTGGCCGTCGAGATCCATGGCCTTGCCTAACGACTCCATGACGAGTTGCTGCAGGTATTTGCTGAAGAGAGCGAGCCGATCTTTGTAGGGCAGAATCACCATGTCTTTCCTGCCCTCGCCGTCGCCCGTGTAATGCCACATGAGCGCGAGCAGCATCGCCGCGTTTTGGTCGCGTTCCGCTTTCCGCGTGTGGGCATCCATGGCGGCGGCGCCGGCCAGAAATCTCTCCGTGTCGATGCCCTGGAGTGCAGCCGGTAAGAGCCCCACCGCGCTCATCACGGAGGTGCGACCGCCGATCCAGTCGAACATCGGGAAACGCGCCAGCCAGCCGTGGCTCTCGGCATACCTGTCCAAGGCACTCCCTACGCCTGTCACCGCCACGGCGTGAAGGCCGAAATCCAAGCCCGCTTTTTCGTAACGAGCCGCAGCCTCCAGCATCCCGTTGCGCGTCTCCTTGGTCCCGCCCGACTTGGAGATAACAACGACCAACGTGTGCTGGAGCCCGTCGCCCATCCGGGCGAAAACGCGATCGAAGCCATCCGGGTCCGTGTTATCGAAAAAGAAAAGCTTCATCCGATCGTCGGCCGAGCCCAGCGCATCTGCCACGAATTGCGGCCCCAGCGCCGAGCCGCCAATCCCGATGACCAAAACCTGCTCGAAGGGCCGGCCATCCGGCGTCGCAATGCGGCCGCCGTGAATGTCGGAGGCGAACTTTTGCACGCGCTCCTTGGTCTGGTTCACATCGGCACGCAATTCGTCGTTAGGCGCGAGATCCGCGTTGCGGAGCCAGTAATGCCCGACCATCCGGTCTTCGTCTGGGTTAGCGATCCCGCCCGCTTCGAGGTCGCGCATGGCGGCGAAGGCTTTCTCGACCTGCGGTTGCATCTTCTCGAAAAACCCATCGGGAAATCGCATCCGGCTGATGTCGATGGAAAAGCCGAGATCGTCGTAGCGCAGAAAGTACTGTTGAAAGCGCTGCCAAAGAGATTGCGAAGCCATGCGCCAAGCTACTCGACCTTCGAAGCGAAGGGCAAGCGTGTGGCGGGCCACCTGGAGGGACGGGCGCTGTCCCGTCCGTGTTTCTGGAATATTCGGGGACGGGACAGCGCCCGTCCCTCCAATCACCAACGCAACAGAGTCAACTCGCCGTTACACGGCCAATCATCAGTCCTCTCCGCAAGGGCCGCCCGAATGGGATTCTGCACCACGTAGTCCCATTTTGCATCGTAGCTCTGGCCGCGTCGCAGTTGAGTGCCCCAAAAATGCCGCTGCCAAACCGGTCGCTCGTTAGGCCGCGGCCAATATTGCGCGGAACGCGACTTCCAGAAACTCACCCACTGAAGAAGAGGCTTCGGATGCAGTTCGGCCGGCGCGCAGAAGAGACTGATCCGGCATAATGACATACCGGCCGACCAACCAAGAGCGCGCTTCCTTCCACGCCGCGATCAGATGCTCATGAATGTCCTCGGCGGCCAGGATCGTCTTCCGATCCTTCGTGCAAACAGTCATGAAAACGATAGCAGCCGCGCCATGCCGCTCGTAAACAGGTTGATGAACCGGGTGTTCACGTCCCGCTGGAGGGACGCCCGCCGTGGCGTCCGTGTTTCTAGCATTGTCAGGGGAATTTTCCAAAAGGGGAATCAAACACGGACGGGACAGCGCCCGTCCCTCCAAGGGGGCTATCCATTCGCGCGCCCTACATCTGTTCGATCACATTATCTCCAAAGGCTGAGCATTTGATCTCGGTCGCGCCTTCCATGAGACGCGCGAAATCGTACGTCACCCGCTTACTCGAGATCGCGCCATTCAGACCTTTAACGATGAGATCGGCTGCTTCGGTCCAGCCCATGTAGCGGAACATCATTTCACCCGACAAAATGACCGAGCCTGGATTCACCTTATCCTGGTTCGCATATTTCGGCGCCGTGCCATGCGTCGCTTCGAAAACGGCGTGACCGGTGATGTAATTGATGTTGCCACCGGGAGCGATGCCGATGCCGCCCACCTGCGCCGCGAGCGCGTCGCTCAGGTAATCGCCGTTTAGATTCAAAGTCGCGAGCACATCGAAATCTTCGGGGCGCGTCAGCACCTGTTGCAGCGTGATATCCGCGATCGCATCTTTGATCACAATGCCGGCGCCCGGCTTGCCCGCCGGTATTTTGCACCATGGCCCGCCATCGATTTCTTCGGCGCCGAAGAAGTTCTTCGCCACCTCGTAACCCCAGTCGCGGAACGCGCCCTCCGTGAACTTCATGATGTTGCCCTTGTGCACGAGGGTCACGCTCTTGCGCTTGTTCTCGATCGCGTAACTGATCGCGCTATGAATGAGACGCACGCTGCCTGAGTAACTGACCGGCTTGATGCCCACGCCGACCTTCACCTCGCTCGGGAAATCCTGCGCGCCGACCGCCTCCCAAAATTCTTTCGCCTTTGCTTCCGTGCCGAAACGGATCTTACCAAACTGCTTGGGAAATTCCTTTTCGAGAAACCCCAGCACCTTGGTCGCTTCGGGTGTGCCCGCGGCCCATTCGATCCCGGCGTAGATGTCCTCGGTGTTTTCCCGGAAAATGACCATATTCACCTTCTCCGGATGCTTCACCGGCGACGGCACGCCCTTGAAGTACTGGACCGGCCGCAGACAAACGTAGAGATCGAGCATCTGGCGCAGAGCCACATTGAGCGAACTGATGCCGCCGCCCACCGGCGTCGTGAGGGGACCCTTGATCCCGACCAGATATTCGCGAAAAGCATCGACCGTATCGTCGGGAAGCCAGTTATCGAACTTATCCTTGGCGGCCTGACCAGCGAAAACCTCGAACCAGGAAATCTTCTTTTGGCCGCCGTAGGCCTTCTCCACCGCAGCATCCATCACCCGCACGCTCGCCGCCCAGATGTCGGGGCCCGTCCCATCTCCTCGAATAAACGGGATGATGGGCTGATCCGGCACGCTGAGTTTATCGGTGCGGGTAATCGTATCGCCGGCAGGCGGGGTGAGGTCTTTGTAAGGCATCGCGGAATGTAGAGAAATGGGGAAAAACTGAAAGCTGAAAAACTGCCGTAACGGATGCGTAGCAACGGCCGGGCTTTCAAAAGCTGAAATGGGGCAGGGCGATGGATCGTCGAATCGCGGATCGTTGGAGTGTCGTCCGAGTCTCGAATCGAGAAACGTTGGAGAGACGCGCGCTGTCGCGTCCGAGTTTCCCAAAGTGCCGGGCCGCTCGTCAGGTCTCCCCTGATCACCGATAAGGCATAACCAAAAACCGTTGGGCAGAGCCGAACGCTATTCGTTAGGAACCTGGTCCGACGAACCGGACCCAGCCGAGCCGAAGTTTAGCTCCGGTTCGGCGTTAGGGAGGCTCCGCAGGGCGGAGAATTGGCGCGTGGCATTGCGCTGAGAGAGGGGGCTACGGTAACCGTATCTTACCTCAACGAGACTAACATGTGCCGGCCGATACCAATCATTCTTCCGGTTAGTCGCGCGATCATCCATATGATCGATTGCACCAAAAAGCATCCGATCGGTCAACGATTTTCAGCCGACCTCCGCTCCGCCTAACGGCGGAGGGCGAGACGCGCGAAGTGATCGGAGGGACGCGCGCCGTCGCATCCTCGGATAACGAATAAGCGTGTGCAACAGCAACGACCCCCTAACCCCTGGGGCCCCGCCCCAGGGCTACGCGCTCCTGTGCCGAACCAGCGCGAAGCGTCCCAGCAGGCCCGCCACGCCCAGAGCCATGAACGCCCAAGTGGAAGGCTCCGGCACAGCCTGGCTCGCTAGAAGGCAACTATCGTTTCCGATCCCAAAGCGAAATCTGGCATCAGTGATCGTAGTCGCGTCGGTCACTCCCGGCGCGGAGATGGTAAAAGTAATATCACTCTTTAGAAATGGGTTATTCGCACTATTACCCTTGATGGAGTTGTTCCCATTCGAATAAGTCCCCCCAGAGTAAGTCCCGTTGTTGGAAGGGCCGATCAGAGTATGCTCGCGCATCCCGCTGACTTTCAGGGTAAACACGTCGTCGGCAGAACTAAAACTCCAGCCCGTCGAGCCAGTCGGCCCTAGCGTATAGCTTCCGTTGGCGGCCACGGAGAGCTCCGTCCCCGAGCTCGAGTTGAGGGTGGACGCCGCGCTTGGGGGCATGCTGAGCGTAAAAAAGAGGCCACTGAGATTCTGTTGGATGGAGGCTGGATTCGCGAGAAAATTGCTCAGAGTCACCGTGATTGAGTTCAGACTGGTCTGAAAGGTCGCCGACGAATTGACATCATACCCGCCCGAGGTGGTCCCCATCGCGTTGTAGGTGATGGTGCCCGACAGAGCGCTCGAAGCAAGGATCAGGGCGGTGAGGAGAGCGAGAAGCGACCTTTTCATAGAAGCGTGTTTGTGAGGATGAAGGCGGTGCAACTTATCGTGACGAAATCGAGTTCTACTGGTTTTCGCTGAATTAATTCCGCATCGGAACAGGAAAATTAAGCGATGTCAATAAAAAGTGAGGCCAGAGCGAAAAAGTTGGCAGAGGCCATGCCGGCTCCCGATTTGCGGGCATCATGACATCCGCCCCGCGCGGTCGAGGGAGAAAGCTGACATTGGTGCAATAGGGGGCCGTTAGCAAAACGTGACTGGCTTCAACCCGCGGCTAAATCTCCGCCGCTGCGTCCAAGCCACCGCCGCTAAGGTCAAAATGCCTGCAGCCCATGTCGAGGGCTCGGGCACTGGGGCAAGCGTTCCCGGAACGATTTCACCGTCGGCCAGGATCAGGGCGCTATTGGAGAGTAACGTCGTTCCTCCATCGCTATAGAAACGAATTTGCATCAACTGTGCGGCGTTAAGGCCGGTTGACGTGCCTCCGAAAAGAATCTGTTCGGTGCCACCTCCGTTCGGTGAACCGTTCCAATCGTATATCGAAAGAATGCCATCCCAAGTATTGGTAGAGCTATTCGAAAAATGAAGAACCGAAATATTTGTCAAATCGATGATTGAATTCGACGCCAAGGTAAGCGAGCCGAGACCAACGGATCCGCTGTTTGGTGTAGTCGGCATGCCCCCAGCTCCTTGCATAAACCCGCCGGCATCAATCTTTGCCGGGTTACCGGCTCCCCCTGCCGTTCCAATCGAAATCGGTGGAGGAGTTCCCTGCTTGATCTGGTTGTTCCCAGCGAAGAGCAGAGTTCCTTCGTTACGAACCGTTATGCCGCTTGTTCCGGTCAGCACGGTGCTTGATCCGGCAAGCTTCAGGGTTCCTCCATTTACCGTGGTACTACCACTGTAACTATTACTACCAGTGAGAGTCTGAGTGCCGCTCCCTGTCTTCGCCACTGAGATCGAACCGATATTCGTAATGGAGCCTGCGTAAGATCCCGTCCCCCCACCATTGCCAACTGTGAGGCTAGAAGAGCGAGTGCTGCTTGTGACCTGACCGCCACTGCCATTCAGAGCGCCGACAGTTTGACTGGTGCCACCTAAATTAAGTATACCGCCGTTAATGGTTAGAGAATTGCTTGTCGATCCCAATGTGCCGGCGCCAGATAACTTGAGTGTTCCCGCACTTACCGTTGTCCCGCCGCTATAGGTATTGGCCCCAGAGAGAGTCCACGAACCCCCATTGGTCTTGGTAATTACAAGGCCGCCAGCCGCACCCCCGTTGCTAATGATTCCACTGACAGTGTTGGCACCGGTGTTAGTCCCGTTGAGGTCCAGTGTAATAGTGGAGGACGTAGAACCGCCCATAACCGTTCCCGCAATATTTAAAGTATTTGTAACGCTCGTCGACGCACTGTTGCGAAAACCGTAAGTCCCGGCGGTGGAACTGCTGGGAGGTGCCAAGATAAGAGGCGCGTTGATGGTCTCCACGACGTCCGTCGTTCCGTTAGGAAGACCGGCGATCGCAATTTCCCCGCTAGTCGAAAAACGAAGTGGATTGCCGTTCGTCGCGCCCACTATGAAACTCGAAGGAGCGGTAATGCCATTTCCAAAAAGCAAGCTTTTAACATTCAACGTCGCGACATTGATTGCGATCGATGTCGTGTCACTTGTCAAAAATGTTGCAGTATCTGTGTTGGTTGTGCCCGAGATCGAGCCGGGAAAAGTTCCTGCCCCCGTGCTCCAGTTTACTTCGGAGGGATTCGTGACCCAATTGCCATTGGTGGGGGTAATATTCCACACTGCTGAGGCTGCTATCGCATCTGGCTCAACAATGCGGAGATTTGGCTCCGAACTCCCAAATGTCAATAGCCCACTGCTGGGGCTCGTGCTTACAGCTTTCCACCACTGCTCATCATTCCACCTGCTATTCGCGCTTTTCGGACCGCATCGCGCAGATTGAAGCGAAATTCCCAGTGAGATGAGAAGAAAAACGGTGAGCTTTATCCGGAGGGAGCTGAATTTCATGGCTGCGACGATGGAGAGCGAATCCCGACCGGGCAAGCTTTTTCCGCAAAAGAATTGTTACGAATCTGTGGCGGACAAGGAAGGGCTGAGAGGTTGAGGTTATGAGCGGTTGAGAAGGAAAAGGCCGCCACTCTCCCGCGAGGGGAGGATTTGAACGCTTGGAAGTGGCGCTTCCTCGGAGCTGAGTAAGGCTAGCGTCGCTACCGTGTGGCCAGGTTGGCCGATGGACGGCGCGTCGTACTGCTGTCATCCGAGCCATGATGACCCGAGGAAGTCAAAACGGCGAAGAGAATGGCCAAGATGGCGATGAGAATGAGGACAAAGTCAGCGGCACGCGCGCTTTTAGTGGCGTAGGGGTCGTTTTTGGGAGGCATGGGGTGGGGAAAAGTAGGAGGTAGAAAGGCTAAAGTAGAAAGATGTTTCGGTTTTCGTTTGTTCGTCCTGAATCGGAACAGGCCGGCGTCATTGCGTCAAGGTTTTTGTGATTTTTCGGCTAAAAAGTTTCGTCTCTGTGTAGTCGAGGGACGCTGTTTCCGAGCCCTTTGTGTCCAACTCGGGGTGTTCATGGCCTCTTATTGTGAATTCAGGTTTCAGAATTTCCGCTTTCAGCTTTTGGTTGCGAGCAGCAACGGCATCCACCGGCTACAACCCCGAGATGAGCTCGGCCTCTTCGGGTAGGAGTGCGGTGCGCGGAACCTGGCTGGCTTCCTGCGCGGCGCCTTCGAGGTTCCCGTTCGCGCGCAAAACAGCCGCGTGCACGGCCAAGGCCGACGGCGTGAGCGCCGTGGGCGGCACTTGGAGTTTTTGGTAAACTCGGAGAGCCGTGGCCGGCCGATTTTGCTTCAGATAAACAAGCGCGAGCAGGGTGCGATGGGGCAGGCTGGAGGGTTCGCGCTCGACCAGTCGCTGCGCGATCTGTTCGATCGCGCGGAGATCGGAGGTCTGAGGTCGGAGGTCGGAGGGAGAACCGGACGACACGCTCGTCCCTCCAGATGAATTTTCGGTTTTCGGATTTCGGATTTCGACATTCCGGCTGTTGCTGTTGAGCAACAGCCGGCAATACGCTTCGTCGTTTTGCACTGCTGTATCTTTGGGCCAGAGCTTCAGCATGGCCGCCAAAACGTCATGGATATCGGAGGTCACGTGCTCGCGCTGGGCGAGGCGCAGCTTCATTTGCCAAGCCCCCCGCAGCTTGGGCGCGTTGGCGAGTGTGATGTCGCAGGCTTGCTCCGCAATTTTGGTCGCCCCGTTTTTCTCCGCATAATCCGCCAGAGTCATCAGCTTACCCGGTTCGCTCGCCGCCTGTTCCAAGGCGCGTTGCCAGTTGTTTTGCGCGGCTATTTGCTGCCCGAGCTGGGCGTAGCAGCGCGCCAGGTACATGTGCGCGATGACCGGGTCGAGCGGGAAACGTTCGCTCTCGAGCAGTTGTCGAATCTCGCCCCAACGTCCGAGCCCGCCTAAGGCATCGACATGCTGAAGGAAAAGCTCACGCGTTTGCAGGGCGCGGGCGAGGTGAATGGCGGCCAGTTCGTGTTCAAACTCGGCTTTTCCGTTTAGCCAGGTGGCCAGCGCAACCAGCGCCACGTTGTCGCCGTCTTTCCAGCGCGCGATCGCGCCCTCGATCAACTTCTCCTTCTCGTTAGGCGCGTTTTTCATCCGCAAATCGACCGACAGCAGATGCTGCGGCGCTCTGGCGAGGGGATGAGCGTCGAGGGCGTCGGCCAGGGCCGACGCAGTTATCGGTGAAGGGTGATTAGTGATTGGTTGCGATGAGCGCGCGTTGGTCGGGCTGTCGTCAGTCTTGGGATTCAATTTCAGCTTTCCACTTTTCAGCGTTTCAGCTTTTCCCGAGAGCGCGCGTTGCGCGAGGAGGGTCAAAGCGTCGAGCCCGGCCTGATCTTGATCCTGCGCCAACTGCTCGATCCGAGACCACGCTTCCGCCGTGCTGTTCTCACCTTGATCGGGGGCGCTACTGGCCAGGCCCAGCCCCAAGACGGCCGCTTGCAGCTTCTCACGGGTCGTCGCCGTGGCATCCTGGTAGACATGCTGCAAGGCATCGCGCGATTCGTTAGGCGCACCGCGCTGGAGGGCGAGCTGCGCGGCCAGGAGCCAATCTCGCGCCGTTGCGGCGCGACCGTCGTTAGCCATAAGTAAGTCGATGTCTTGGGCCGCCCGCGCGGCTTCGCCTAACGATAACGCCAAGGTCGCTTCCTCGCGCCGATCGTCCCGAGTGAGAGCGGATTCTTTTTCCAGCCGATCCCAGAACTCCAGCCCCTGCGGCTGCCGCACGCAGGAGAGAAATCGCGCCACCGCCCGAATGGCCTGCGGCTCGCTTGAAGCGAGCTGGTAGGCAGCGGTCGCTTCCTTTTGGGCTTCGCTCCAATTTTCCTGCTCGATGAGGGCGAATGCCTTCTCGGCGTGGCGCCGGGCCTGCCAGCGCTTGATCGCATGCGAGGCCGGTCGGGCGGAGACGAGGACGAGCACGAGGAGGAGGGCGGTCGATGCGCCAGTGATGATCAAGCGCCGGCGGCGGAGACGAAGCTGGCGCTTTTCTTCGGCGGTCAGGAGAGGATCGTCGGTGCGCATCGAAGGATGAAAGCAGAAGGATGAAAGCAGAAGTTAAAGGCCTTTCGAACGTTTCATTGTGGTGACAAAGATCGTGATCAGTTCGTCGGCTTCCTTTCGCAATGATTCGAAACGCACGGCGGAAACAACGTTTGATTTGATAAGCAGCTCGATCCAATAGGCCGTTTCTTCGGCCTCCTTCAGACTGTCGCCGCATTTGGCGATGAACTCGCTCTTGCTGCGGGCACGATGCGCCTCGCGGTAGTTCGCGCCGATGGAGGTGCCCGAGCGAAGGAGCTGCTTGCCCAGGACCTGCGCCTCGATCGTCTTTGGCAGCGCCGCGAACGCCATGATCACCTGGAGCGCAAAATTAGTGGTGCGTTCCCGCAAGTCTCTCTTTTCCACAACTTCTTCCTTCATCCTTCCTACCTCTTCCTTCGTATCAATCCCGGTAAGAGCTCCGCGAAATCAGCCTCCGCCTCCTCTCCGCCCCTATCCTTAGGCGAAAGGAAGACCACCTCCATCACCTGCTGGCCTTGATTCCTCAGTCCTTCTCGCACCACGCGCACCCGGTCGCTCCGCATCCAGTTGCCGGTTTGACCCGAAGTGGCGTCGAAGCGATCCGGCTCGCGCGACGGCACGCGGTCTTCGTGCTGACAGAAAAAGGCGTCCGCATAGACCGGGCGAGCGCCGCCGATCTCGCGCACAAAACGAAAATGTCGGAACGGCAGGCGGAGCCCGTCGCCCACTGCATACTGGCGCACCCCTTCGTCACTGGTCAGGCGCCAGCCAGTGTTGGGCAGACAAATATCGGGCCGATGCGCCCGCGCTCGCAGGATGCTGGCTGAGCCCGGTTCCCAACGGAAGAAAAACATCGTAACCCTCCCTGATTTCGCCGCGTGCTCGTTAGGCGCAAGGGTCGCCTGCCACATCGCTTCTCGTCCGCGATCAAATCTCAGCGTGCTGCGGATGCTCTCCGCGATCGGCAATTCGCGAAAACCGAGCGCTTTCTCCGGCCACTCCACCGTCCAGGCCGGCGTCGCGATGAACTGCCGCTCACGCCAGCGATACCAGAAGGAGATGGCGCCTTCGGCGCAAAGGAGAAAGGCGAAAGTAAGAAGTAGGAAGGAAGAAGGAAGAGTGGAGCGGTGGCCGTGTCGGTCGCTGAGAGCCGGGGATGCGACGCGCGGTTCTGTCGATGGTGGATCGTCAAGCCTGTCTCCGAGCCGCGGACGCGACGGCGCGCGTCCCTCCATTGAAGCGAGCCAACTCGCAAGCGCCACCGTTCCCACGAACACGGCTCCGACGATGGCGTAGCCGGCCGTGTCGTGCCAATGCTCGACCGCTGCGAGATTTCGTGTCGCCGCGATCCAGACGAGGAAAAAAGCGCGCCCGCAATTGGCCAGGAAAGCAATCGCCAAGGCCGCGGCCACCAGCGCGATCCGACGCGGGATGGTGAGGCGTTTCAGTTCGCCAAAGAGGAGGCCGATCATGAGCGAAGTCTGGAGCGAACGCACCCCGCTGCAGGCTTCGTTCACTCCCACGACCCCGTTGGACACGCGGATGAGGCTACCCTCGAGCTGCGCCGGGATTCCGCAGAGCGTGAGCGCCTCCGTCGCGATCGACGCGACCACGCGCATCAGGCCCTGCACGAGCGGACCTTCGATCGGCGTAATCCAGGGGACCGCCACCAAAATAAAACAGACCGGAAAAGCGAAGTGCCTAACGGCTCGCTGTCCTCCCCAATAACCAATAACGAGCAACGAATAACCCACGACCACAAGGGAGTGCGCCCAACTCAGAGGCCGCCAGTCGGGGTTCGCGACCTCGAAGAGGCGGATGGGCAGCAAAGCTGCCAAAAGTAGAAAGGTGAAAGTAAAAAGTGGAAAGAGGGGAAGCTGCCTGGGCCGACTGCTTTTATTTTCAGGTTTCTGCTGTTCGTTTTCTGCTTTTCCCCAATCTTCCCAGCGCAACCAAAAGAGGAAGGCGGCGAAGAACGGCACGAACCAGCCGTAACTGTATTGCTCGTTAGCCGACCACTCGAAGCTGAGCTGCCGGCACAGCATGAACCAGAGGAAGCCCAGCGTAGCGCAGAGGAGCAGCGCAGGGAGAAGGGAAAGGCGAGCGGGGTTGGAGGGATGGTCCGCCTCAGGCGGATTCCGTCCCGGTTGGTCCTGGGCGAGGGTCGAACTCAAGCGCGCGAAACTAACAGGGGCGAGCTTATTTGTTAATCGTTATCGGTTAACGGTTGAAGAGCGCCGTCCGCCTGGAGGGACGACCGCCGTGTCGTCCGTGTTTTTGTAGCGTCCGCCGTCCCAGGAGATCCACATTCCCTCAACCCCATCCGATGGCCCCTGCGCGATTCCTGCTTGGAAAATGCGCAAATCAGTCTTTCTACTTTAGCCTTTCTCCTCTCTACTTCTCTTCCATGGAAGTCCGCAGCGTCGAAGCCATCGTCCGCGCACTTAACGACGCCCAGGCCCGATATCTGATCGTTGGGGGTTTGGCCGTAAACGCGCATGGCTTTGTTCGTTTGACGCGTGACGTTGATATCGTCCTGGCCCTTGATCCCGAAAACGCCAGCCGCGGATTGCAGGCTTTACTCCGCATTGGCTATCACTTGGCTATTCCCGCGAAGCCGGAAGAATTTGCCGATGCCGCCACGAGAGAAGATTGGCGACAAAGTAAACAGATGATTGTTCTTAAACTTTGGAGCGATGACCACCGGCGGACGCCGGTCGACATCTTCGTTTATGAGCCTTTCAATTTTTCGGCAGAAGTGCACTGCGCCCGGACATGGGAAGTGCGTCCCGGAGTGAACGCCCCGATAGTTTCGCTGCCGACGCTCCTTACGATGAAGAAGCAGGCGGGGCGGCCGCAGGACCTGATCGACATCGAAGAGTTGCAGAGGCTTCGATGAACGAACCGATTCAGCCCGATTGGAAATGGGGGACAGCCGAGGGAAGCCGTGAGCTCGACCGCATCCTCGATCGACGTTTGAGCTTTCGCGAGAAACTGGAATGGCTGGAAGAGGCGGAGACACTGTCATTGCAGTTTCGAACCGCGCGTGAAGGCCGCAAAAACATTGGCCTGAAGGTTGCCGAGAATCCTGGGACCGGCGAAGAGGCGGGGAGTGGATGACCAAGGAAGAACTCTATGCTCATCCTGGCTGGGAGTGGTGCACCTTCGAAGGATCGCGGCGCCACACCCTGCTCATCGGTTTGCAGACCAGTTTCCGGGAAAAGCTCGAATGGCTGGAGGAAGCGGAGAATCTCACCCTGCGCGCTGCGCGCGAGGCGGCGAAGGCTAAGAGCCTTCGAGTTACTGGAGAACGGTGAATGGTTATTGGTGGAGCGGCGGGCGTGTCGCCCCCAGGTCTGGAGAACTAAAGCCCGCGACGTAAATTTCAGGAGAGCGCACGTGCCCTCGCGTGCTGGCCAACGCGCCGCGCGTTGGCGAACTTTTTCCTCAGCAACTCAAGAATTTTCTCCCGGCATGACTCCGTCGAGCGGGAACTGCTCGGTGGGGCGCCGACCAGGACACGCGTGGCGCATATGCTCCCCAGGCTGGTATCAACCAACCGCAAAGCCTTTCACCGTCTTCCCCTTCCTGGCTTTGGTTTCCCAATTGCTCCCGACTTAACCACCGTCGATCGGCGGCAGTCGATCGCGGTACCTCCAAATCAGCCAGGGCAACCGCCGCGCGCTCCAGAATCGCGGGATAAACACCTTCGGCTGCGCAAGCGAGCGCAAGAGCCAGCCGAGATAATATTTGTCCGCCCAGTCGGGGATGCGCACCTGGTCGCCCGTCAGAAAACCGATCGCCGCCCCGATGCAATGGACCGCCGGCCGATAATCGAGACGCTCGAGCAAGTATTGCCCCAGTTTATCCTGAATCCCGCCGCCGACCGCGATCACGATATGCGTTGGACGCTGCTCCCTCACCAACGCCAGCAGGGCCTCGTCCTCCACCGGCCGCCCATACTTCGGCGCCACGTAGACGGAAGAGTCGTGACCAGAGGTCTGAGATCGGAGATCAGAAGTCAGAGGGGAAGAGCCCGAAAGTGGAGCCCTTTCATCCTTCATCCTTGCGCCTTCATCCTTTCCCTCCAGAAACTCTACCAGCTTCGCCTTCGAATTCACCGTCGCCACCACCCACAGGACGGCCCCCGGCTCGCGCACCGAAGGGTGCTCCAGCAGCCGCTTCATGTGTTCGAGCCCGGAAATGCGCGGAACGCGCTCGCCCGTGAAAAATTTCCAGAGCAAGACCATGAATCCGCTGTCGGCGATGGCGAGCTGCGCTGTTAGAAGCGCCCGCCGATAATCTTCGTCCTGGCAGAGCGCGATCATCGACGGCGCAGCCGGCGCCACCAGCAAGCCGCCCGTCCGGGTAATCTCCTCCACCGCTTCGCGCGAAGTACCGCCGAAAAACGGGATGCCGAGGATTTGATGGGAAGGCGAGGGCAAAGTAGGAAGTAGAAAGTAGAAAGAAGCGGGGAGCTAACCAGCTGGAACCGAACCACGGAAAGCGAAAATGGATACTTGCAAATTTCCCACTACCAGTGCGCCCTGCGCCCCAAGTAACTAATCATGGATAACGAGCAACCAGCGCGCCCGCGCTCCCCATCTTTCTCCTTCAGCCTTCCTACTTTCTACTTTTCTTCCAGTCCCAAATAACCAATAACGATAACAAATAACCAGCGCGTCCCTGCGCTTTCAGCCTTTGAAAGCCCGGCCGTTGCTGCGCATCCGTTACGGCAGTATCTCAGCTTTTCAGCATTTCAGCACTTTCCCCCATGCCCTCCTGGTTCTGCCTCCACACCGCCCCACGACAGGAAAACAAGGTCGCGCAGATCCTGCAGCGCGACCTTGGGCTGGAAGTTTTTGCGCCTCGCATCCGCTTCCGGCGCATGCGTTTGGGCAAACCAATCTGGGCCACCGAAGCGCTTTTTCCCGGTTACCTCTTCGCCCGATTCGAATACCTGGAGCGCCGCCGTCAGATCAACGCCCTGCCGGGCGTCACCAGCATCGTCCATTTCGGCGACCAACTCGCGCCGATCGACGACACCACCGTCGCGGACCTGCGCGCGTTGGTGCGCGACGACGAGACCATCGAAGTCACCGCTGAGCCGAGTCCGGGCGACGAGGTGGTGATCACCAGCGGGCCGATGAGCGGGCTGCGCGTCCTCGTCACCCGCGTCCTGCCGGCACGGCAGCGCATCGCGATCCTGCTGGAGCTGCTGGGCAGCTTCCGCGAGATCGAGATCGAAAAAGAGCGTGTCTTGCCCACGAACCCGCGGCGCGGCTAACGGGGCGCCTTGGAGGGACGTGCGCCGTCACGTCCGTGTCTCCCTAGCTCCGGCTTGCTGAGAAAGGCGGAGGAGAGAGCGTAGGCGAGCCGCAGTTGAAGTTTAAAGTCTAAGTCCAAGTGGCTCTACACGTCGCTTAAACGCAAACTTGGCGCTTAAACTTGCCGAATTCGCCTCGCGAATCGCTTCTTTCCCCTAGAATCTGCGCATGCCGGCAACTAGGGGGACACGGACGTGACGTCGCACGTCCCTCCAACGCCCGCTGCGCTCGGCAGAGAGCGCAAAAAGCATTGACGGAACCGGCCACTTCCTTAATCCTCGTAATCCCCGTGCACTTATTAATCCCCAGAAAAACCTGATTTCCACCTCGCTGGAAAGTGCCACCAACCACAGCATTGGCCGGATGCTGCCCCGAACTCGCGGGCCGCATCAAGGGCGGCAGCATGTCTTCGCCGGGGCGAAGACATGCGGAGATCGGCGGACTGAGGTCAGAGGACGGATGAAGAGCCATGCAGCTTAGCTCCGCGAAGGAATTGCGAGTGTATCAAACAGCCTATTTGCTGGCCTCTGAGATCTTCGAGCCAAAACCTTCCCCCCTGAGGAGAAGTTCGCCCTTACGAGTCAGATTCGAAGATCCTCTCGCTCGACATGTCTTAACCTGAGGGAAGCTTGGGCAAAGCGACGCTACGAAGCTCATTTCGTGAGTAAGTTGACCGATTGTGACGGAGAAAACAGAGAAACCGATTCCTCATTGGACTTCTCCCGAGATGCCAAATATATCTCGCTCGAGCGCCACGCAGAACTGTCAGGCCTCACGGCGGAGATTGGCAAGATGCTCGGTGCGATGATCAGAAACCCAAAACCCTTCCTCATCTCCAACGCTCCGACCTCCGATCTCCGACCTCCGACTTCCGATCTCCGACCTCCGACTTCCGATCTCCGACTTCCGACTTCCGATCTCCGGCTTCCGATCTTTTCCACTTCAGCATTTTAGAAGATTGCGATCAGAAACCAACGAAGAAACCCTCCAGCGATTCATGATCGCTCTCGGTGAGCGCGTGACCGGGCCGGGCCGCATTTATCTTACCGGAGGAGCGACCGCGGTCCTCCACGGTTGGCGCGAGACCACCATCGACATCGATTTAAAGCCAGACCCGGAACCGGCCGGTCTTTTTGAGGCCATTGCTTTGCTCAAAGATGAGTTAGACGCGAACGTCGAGCTGGCGAGTCCCGACGATTTCATCCCGGCGATTCCCGGTTGGCAGGACCGCAGCCTCTTCATCGCCCGCCACGGCGCGATCGACTTCTTTCATTACGATCCCTACGGCCAGGCCTTGTCAAAATTACAGCGCGGCCACGATCGCGACTTGGTCGACGTCCGGGCCTTGGTCAAAACCGGCCTCGTCAAACCGGATCGCCTGAGCGAAATGTATAAGCAGATCGAGCCTCAACTACTTCGCTACCCGGGCATCGATCCACGATCCTTCCAAAACTCTGTTATGGCCTTTCTCGATGAGAATCGCTAACGCCGTCGCCCATCTTCCTGGCGCGAAACTGATCCAGCAAGGGCTCGCCGACGTGCAAGCGGGCCGGCGCACCGCTGCCGCCTGTCTGGTGCAGATCGGACGAACGCGGCTTGCTCGTGCTGGATTTCCGCCGCTCGCCGAGAAAGAAGATGGCGTCCCGGCCGAGATTCAACTTTATCGGCTTCTTCGATCGCAAGGCGGCGATGCCTACTCTCGCTACAACTCACTCCTCCGCGAGTTGGTCAGCTTCGAGCAGGCGTTGGACTTCGAGCTGTCCCGGCAACCTCGCCGAGCGGCGGATGAAGGTGAGTCTAAGTTGGAAGCTTGAGTTTGAGTTGGGGAACCCAGTTGCTTAAGTCGCTTCAACTTAAACTTTAAACTTCAACTGCGCCGGCCGCGCCAGCGCTGCGGTTGATCCTGATTTCCGCTTTTCAGTTTTCAGCATTTCAGCTTTTTAAAGTGTTCTCTGCTTTCTCCTTTCCGCTTTTCTGAAGCAACTCGCTTTTCGCAACACCGCCGCCATAGTAAATTATGAGTGCCGCCGAGCTGTTAGACGAACTCAGTGCCATGCCGCAGGCTGAGCGGGCCGCGATTTTCGCGCGTCTCGTGGAGAACGAGCAATGGCGCGAGGATATCCTCGATCTCATTACGATCGTCGAGAGACTCGCTGAACCGACTCGACCGATCGACGACGTCTACCGGGACCTCGGGATCGATGCATGAAATGGCGCATCGTCTTCGCGCGATCAGCCGAGAAAGATTTGCATAACCTATAGGCCGAGGTACGAACGCGAGTCGGCCGTGCGATTCGCGCTCTTGAGGACGATGCATTCCCAGCTGGAATCAAGCACCTGAAAGCACGGAAGGAACTTCGTCTAAGGGTTGGAGATTATCGCGTTCTCTATGTTACCTCCCGACCGACTCAAATCGTGACGATTGTCGCCGTCGGCCATCGACGAAATGTCTATCGATAATGGAGCGCCACCTCCGATCCACCGACGCGCTTCCTGAGAAACGGTCATTCATAACCAATAACAGCGGCGCACCCTGCGCCGCCCGCTACCGAATTTCTGCTTTCCGCTGTTTTCTTCTCTTCCTCCTTTAGCCTTTCTCCTTTCTACTTTCCCCTCTGCGACCCGAATTTCGCGTTGTCTTCTCCTTGTCCCTTGGAGCCGATGCGGTAAGATCTGGTTCTGTGAGCTTGAATGAGATCCAGCGCGCGGTCGATACCCTCACCCAAGATGAGCGGGTCAAGCTCACCGCTTGGATGGTGGCCCGTTACCCTATGCTGAAAGTGGCTGACCTAATGTCCACCGCAAGCGAGCTCGTCGAAAACGGCCGATGGAGTCCAGGCCCGCCGACAGATGAGAATCGGCCAACAGGCAAAATGCTCAATCGCGCCTTGCGCATCGCCGAGGAGCACGGGCTGGACAAATAGACGGTGCCTCAGCCCAGGCAGTTAATTCATTCGGCTTGGTTCGACCAAGCCCTCCAGCGGCTTGGCAATCTGCGTGATGTGGAGACTGCGCTGGCCAAAGAAATTTATCGTATCGCATGTTACGCAGACCTCGTCACTCTCTTGCCCGGCTCATCGACTTTGCATGTTTACCAAACGCCTCCAATGGTTCGCGACGACGGACAGATCGTTCGCGTTCTGATTTATTTTGTGCTCCGCGAGGACGACACCGTAGAACTTCAGCACGTGGAAGCAGTTGAGGAGCGCACTCTGTGACCGAGAGCGCACCTTCAAACTCTCAGATCTTCGGCTTCCGCAATTTTAGCGTTGGAAAAGCCCGCCGTCGATTCACATCGATCGCATCCGCGCCGATAGGTCTCGGCCGCTTTGGCGACAATTTCAGGATTTCAGCTTTCAGTATTTCAGCTTTTTAATAAATGCTAATCCTCGGCCTTAACGCCTATCACGCCGACTCCGCGGCGTGCATCATGAAAGACGGCTGCCTTGTCGCCGCCGTGGAGGAAGAACGTTTCCGGCGCATCAAGCATTGGGCGGGGCTTCCCACCCAGGCGATCGATTACTGTCTGCACGAAGCCGGCGCAAAACTGACCGATGTCGATCACATTGCCGTCAACCGCAAACCGGGCGCAAACAACTGGCGGCGGCTCGGCTTTGTCCTTACCCATCTGCCCGATCCGCGTCTCATGTGGCAGAAGATCCAGAATATCCGGAGTGCCTCCTCCGTCGCTGAAACACTCGAGCAAGCCTACGGGCAGCAGCTGAAAGCCCAGATTCATCACGTCGAGCATCACCTGGCCCATCTCGCCTCGGCCGTCCTGCTCTCCGGCTTTGACGAAGCCGCTTGTCTTTCCGTGGATGGCTTTGGCGATTTCGCCAGCACCGCGCTGGGGTGGGGCGGGGGAGGCCGGATCGAGATCGACCGGCGCGTCTACTTCCCTCACTCGTTAGGCATTTTCTATTCTGCGATTACGCAATTCATCGGCTTCCCGCACTACGGCGACGAATACAAAGTCATGGGACTCGCTCCCTACGGCGAGCCGGCCTATCTCGAAGAAATGCGCCAGATTGTTCGCATCCAGACCGACGGTGCCTTCAAGCTCAACCTCCGCTACTTCCGGCATCACACCGATAACGTGGCCTACAGTTGGTACGACTGCGCTCCCGAAGTCGGGACGCTTTACACCAACAAATTGGCCGACTTACTCGGGGCACCGCGCTCGAAAGGCGAGTCGCTCGAGCAAAAGCACAAGGACATGGCGCGCTCCGCGCAGGTCATCTACGAGGAAGCCTTCTTCGCGCTCCTCCATGCTCTGCATGCAAGGCACCCGTGCGAGAACCTCGCCTTATCAGGTGGTTGCGCCATGAACTCCGTCGCCAACGGCAAAGTCTATCTCAACACGCCTTTCAAAAAGATGTATCTCCCCGCCGCGGCGGGCGACGCCGGTGGCGCGATCGGCGCCGCCGCCATGGTCGCCGCCAACCTCGGCGGCACCATCCAGGGACCGCGCGACGCTATCCGGACAAGCCGGAAACAGACCACCGACCACAGACTACAGACTGTTTCGGCCGCGGAAGATGGCCGATCGAAGATAGAAGACAGCGATTGTAGGGCGGGCGCTCCGCCTGCCGAGGCTCTTGCTCTCAACTCCCATCTCCCATCTACTAACTCCGCCTCTTCAGCGCTCCCAGCCCCCCGTTCTGACCTCCGCCCTCCGTCCTCTGGCCTCCGGCAAGGCCGTCCTTCTACCTTGGACTCTTCACTTCATCCTTCGTCCTTCGTCCTTCGTCCTTCTCCCTTCACTCCCTACCTCGGCCCACAATTCTCGAAGGACGATTGCTGGGAAGTCCTGGCGCCACAGCGCAGTCAGTTGTCAGAAGTCGGTTGTCAGCTGTCCGACATTTCCGACACCCACACTCTCTGTCGGCGCACTGCGCAAGCCATTGCCGACGGCAAAGTCGTCGGCTGGTTCCAGGGCCGCATGGAATGGGGGCCGCGCGCCCTCGGCAACCGCTCGATCCTCGGCGACCCGCGCCGGGCCGACATGAAAGACATCCTTAACGCCAAGATCAAACGGCGCGAAAGCTTCCGTCCCTTCGCCCCCTCGATCCTGCGCGAGCAGGTCGCCGAATGGTTCGAGCAGGAGGACGACGTCCCCTACATGATGGAAGTCTTCCAACTCCTCCCAGCTCGCCGCTCCCTGCTCCCTGCTGTTTGTCACGTCGACGGCTCCGGCCGCCTCCAAACCGTCCACCGCGAAATCAACCCCCTCTACCACCAGCTGATCTCCGCCTTCTGCTCTCTGACCTCCGTCCCTTTGGTCCTCAATACCTCCTTCAACGAGAACGAACCCGTCGTCTGTCGCCCCGAGGAAGCGCTTGCTTGCTTTCTCCGGACGAGCATGGACGTGTTGGTGATGGGCAATTTCTTTCTTGAACGAAAGGAAGCGCCAACGGGGAATGCCTCAGAGGAAAAAGATGGCATTCCGCGAGAAGCGTACCTTATTGGCGACCGGCTCGCGGAGAGCCTGAACGCGAAGGAAGTGCATCTCTTTGGTTCCTACGCGCGCGGCGCCGCCGGCCCTGATAGCGATTTCGATTTTCTGGTCGTCGTCCCGCGCTCCGACAAAAGCCGCTACCAACGCGCCGTTGATGCACTGGGCCTGGTGAGCGATTTTCATGTCCCAGCGGATATCGTCGTCGTCACGCAAGCGGAATGGGAGCGGGACTTGACGGTAGTCTGTTCTCTTGCCAGCACCGTCCGGCGGGAAGGTATTTTGCTCAATGAACGATAGAAAAGCTGAGCTGGTTGCGGCTTGGCTCCTCAAGGCGACACACGATCTTGAGACCGCCCGGCTTCTTATTCAAAAGGAAAAACGTCTCTTGGACATGGCGGTTTATCATTGCCAGCAGTGCGGCGAGAAAGCTCTGAAAGGGTACCTCACCGAGCACGACATTATTTTTCCGAAAACGCATTCGTTGGTCCAGCTGCTCAACCTGATTATCCCTGCGTCTTCCGATTTCTCTTCCTTAATGGAGCACGCGAGAAGGCTTACCCCGTTGGGGAATGAGTTTCGTTATCCGGGCGACATGCCGGATCCCACCGTGGACGAAGCGGAGCATGTCTTGGCACTTGCCGAAGAAATCTACCGGTTCTGCGAACAGAAACTTGGGAAGGAATGAGCTACTTTACCATCCACTGATTTGAAAGCCCGGCCTCGCCCGCCGATTTAGGGCTACGTTACGGCCGCCCTCCGATCTCTGATCCGCCGAAGAACGGATTCGCCGTGGTGAACCTCCGTCCCTCTGGTCCTGAATACCAGCTTCAACGAGAACGAACCCGTCGTCTGCCGACCCCAAGAAGCCCTCGCGTGCTTTCTCCGCACGAAGATGAACGTGCTCGTGCTCGGCAGCTTTTTCGTGGAACGGCGCGACCAGACGACAGGACTACTGACCACCGACAACAGACTTGAGGAGGCCGCGAAGAGCACTACAGCGTGAGGGACTACACGAAGATTAAGGCGTGGCAGCTCGCGGACGATCTCACGGTCGCGGTCTACGAGCGGACGCGATCGTTTCCGCGCGAAGAAATCTACGGTCTCACAAGCCAACTGCGCCGTGCCTCCTATTCAGTCCCGGCTAACATCGTGGAAGGCTCCTCCCGGGAAAGTAAGAAAGATTATCTTCACTTCCTCTATATCTCGCGAGGCTCTCTGGCCGAGACGCAATATTTCATCCATCTCGCGCGGCGGCTGGGCTATCTTCGGAACGAAGAAGCTGAGGCATTGCACGAGCAAACAAAAGGCGCTTTCGCATGCTTACATGGGTTGATTCAAGCCGTTGAAAAGGAAACTGGAAAAGTGGGTAGAGTCGTCGCAACGCTAACGAGCCTGTTGGTCCTAAGTTTTCTGAAGTGGTCTGGTGGCCAGTCGTCCATGGTCTTCAAATGACTCCTCTCTAGTCGGTAGTCCGTGGTCCCGTAGTCAGTTGTCAGTAGTCCCGTAGTCATGTCATCTCCGATGACCATCGCGATTGTCGGCCTAGGCTACGTTGGCCTGCCGCTCTCGCTGCAGTTCGCGCGCAACTGCACGACTGTCATCGGCATCGACATCGACCCGGCGAAGATCGAGACACTGAGCGCCGGGAAGAGCTATATCAAACATGTGATGGAAGATGGGATTTCGGAGATGGTAGATGGAGGGAAATTCATCCCGACGACGGACTTCGCACGCGTCCGCGAATGCGAAGCGGTCATTATCTGTGTGCCGACGCCGCTGACGAAGACGCGCGAACCAGACTTATCCTATGTCTTGAACACCGGCCGAGCGATCGCGCCGCATCTCCAGCGCGGCATGCTCGTCGTCCTCGAATCCACCACCTATCCTGGAACAACCGACGAGGATCTGCGCAAGGTTCTCGAAGAGAACGCGCCGTTCCTTGGAGGGACGACCGCCGTGTCGTCCGCCTCAGGCGGGTCGGTAGTCAGTGGTCAGTCGTCTGTGGAATCGCGCCGCGACCGAATGGTCGCTGGACGCGACTTCCACCTGGCGTATTCCCCCGAACGCGAAGACCCGGGCAACCCCGATAGCAAAGTAGCGAAGATCCCGAAGATTGTCGGCGGCCTTACGCCCGCCTGCCTTGAGAAGGCGGTGGCGCTCTACTCACGAGCAGTCGAAAAAGTCGTGCCAGTATCATCGTGCAAAGTGGCAGAAGCAGCCAAGCTGCTTGAGAACATCTTCCGCAGCGTCAACATCGCCCTCGTCAACGAGCTGAAAGTGATTTACGCGGCGATGGGGATCGACATCTGGGAAGTGATCGAAGCAGCCAAAACAAAGCCGTTCGGCTTCATGCCCTTTTACCCAGGGCCTGGTCTTGGCGGACACTGCATCCCGATCGATCCATTCTATCTCAGTTGGAAAGCCCGCGAAGTCGGCAAGAGCACCCGCTTTATCGAGCTCGCCGGGGAGATCAATACCGCCATGCCGGATTACGTCGTCCAGCGTCTGACCGAAGCGCTGAATGAAAGGTGCAAAAGTGTGAAAGGTTCGAAGGTTTTGCTCGTCGGGCTCGCTTACAAAGCCGACGTCGACGACATGCGCGAGTCTCCCACCTTCATCCTCATGGACAAGCTTGAGGCACTAGGGGCCGAAATCGCCTACTACGATCCGCATATTCCCGAAATTGGGCCCACCCGCGAGCACGGCAACCGCCAGGGGATGAAGTCGATCCAATGGAACGACGAGATCATCCGCAGCTTCGACGCCGCCGTCATCGTCACCGCTCACAAAGCCACCGATCATTCACAGCTATTCGACTGCTGCGATTGCATTGTGGATACGCGAAATGTATACTCGGGCGGGGGCGTGGTCCGAGCATAAATCGAATGACCTACCGGGTGCACCTGTTTCGCAGCGAAGAAGGCTGGGCAGTGAGTTGTCCGGAATTGGTGGGATGCCATTCACAAGGTGATACTCGAGAGGCGGCGCTCGACAACGTTCGCGACGCGATTCGCTTATGGCTGGAGTGCGAAGCGGAAGAGCAGGGGCGCCTGAAATGACCGGCCCGTGACAACCTGAAATTTAATTATAACTTAACATATGTCTCTTGCGCAATTGAAAGACGAAGCGGCACAGCTCCAGTCGAAAGAACAGCGTGAACTGATCGCGTTCTTGATTGCTCGGCAAACGGGCCGGGACGAGGCCTTCAAAAAGGTCTTGGCGGCGAAGATAGATGACGGCGATCCAGGACACTGGATGGAGCTCGACGAGGTGCGGGAAAGAGATTCCAAATAAGTTTTTGCATGGAGTATCGCCTCCTCATCGACCTTGAGGCGATCAGCGTGCTTGACCGGTTGCCCAAAGCTGTGCGCCAGCGCCTGCTGGAGCAGTGCACGAAAATCCGTTCGTTTCCGGGTAATCATTCCGACTATCACGAAACGGACGCCATTGGGAGGCGCGTTGAAATCTCGGTTCATGCCGGCTGGGCAATTCATTACTGGATCGATTCTGCCGATCGGCACGTGAAAGTCTTAGCCCTTCGGGCCGCCGACCAATGAGCGACGCGGCCAAAACGAGATTTCGGATCGCGAAGTTCGGAAGGCGGAAGTCAGAAGAGCGGCAATGAAAATCGAGACGGCCGAGGATCTTGAAGTTTATCGGGCCGCATACCGCCTCGCGATGGAAGTCTTCGAAATCAGTAAACAATTCCCGGCTGAGGAGCGGTGGGCACTAACCGGTCAAATCCGAAGATCATCTCGTTCGGTGTGTCTGAATCTTCGCGAAGCTTGCTCCGCCCCGTAGGCGTGTTTTATGTCTATGCCATCCAAAGCGTTTCGAACGACCGTGTGTACATTGGTCAAACTCAGAACGTTACCGCTCGCTTGAGGGCGCACAACGCGGGCGGTGTGCGATCGACACAGCAAGATCGCCCATGGACTTTAGTCAAAGCAGAGTGCTGTGAAACGCGTGAAGCGGCCCGCTGGCTGGAGTTTTCGCTCAAATCCTCCCGCGGCAGGAGAACAAGATGGCTGGGATGTTGACCAAGGGCTACGCGCCGGAGGGGGCCAAGCGTAGGTATGAAGCGCATTTTGTCAGTAAGCTGACCGACTGTGATGGCCTCCGGCTCGTAGCCTCCGCCTCGGAGAGAGAGAATGGTGAAACAGATTCCTCTCTCGATTTCGCAAAGGACTGCGGATACATCGATTTAGAAAAGCACGCGCACCTCGCTGAGGAGAACCGCTCCGTTGGCCGTATGCTTGGGTCCATGCTCAAGAATCCGAAGCCTTTTCTGACCTCCGACACCCGTCGTCCGACTTCCGGTTGATGAGCGAAGCTATCATTACCGTCGAGAATCTAGGCAAGCGCTATCGCCTTGGCGCGAGCCGATCGAACGAGCGTTACACAGCGTTACGGGACGTCATTGCCAATTCCGTCAGCGCGCCGTTTCGGCGGATGCGGAATGGCAGATCACGAGACAACGACACGACGGGACAACAGGACCAAAGTTCCGTGGTCCGTGGTCAGTCGTCCGGTAGTCTTGCTTTCTCGGATGTAGTCAGTGGTCAGTTGTCCAGTGGTCCGCGAACGGAGGAATTTTGGGCCTTAAAGGACATAAATTTCGAAGTTCGCCAGGGCGAAGTCCTCGGCATCATCGGCCGAAGCGGTGCCGGTAAGCAGCTTGCATAAAGGCGGAGGCGCGACACCTTTAAATCGATGAGCAACCGGGAAATCGTCATTGATCTCGTAAAGAAGCTTCCTGAAAGTGCTTCACTTTACGATATCGCACGGGAAATCGAATTCATCGCTGGAGTTCGCGAGGGGTTTGAGCAGATGGAACGCGGGGAAGGCGTCACTGCGGAAGAGGTCAAGGCGATGATACCGTCGTGGATTGCAAAGTAATTATTTCTCCCCGAGCCATCCAGGACCTGGAAGAAATTGTTCACTACACCTCCATTTCAACCCACCGGCGGCTGAAAAGCTCGGTCATAGCTTGATTGATACGGCCCTGTCGCTGGCGAAGTTTCCGGAGCGCGGCCGATTCGTCCCTGAGTTTGACGATTGCGGGGTCCGTGTCCGGCATGAACGGGGCAAAAATCAGGTGCACCCGCTAGAGCATGCGTGTAAGATTTCCGCCGATGAAAGACATCACCGTTGATCGCGAAGTACTCGGTGGCATTCCCGTTTTTACCGGCACACGCGTTCCGGTGCAGAACCTGTTCGACTACCTGGAGGCTGGCGACTCTGTGGCAGATTTCCTCGAGAGTTTTCCCGATGTCGCACGGCCACAGGTCATCGCGGTGCTTGAGGCTTCCAAGACCAGTATTCTGCGCGAAGCTGAATGCGTGTCCTGATTGACGCTTGTCTCCCGGTCGATCTTCAGCGCCACATCTCGCTACCCGGCATCGTGACTGTCCGTGCGATGGGCTGGCAGCGCCTGAAAAACGGAGAGTTACTTGCCCGTGCGCAGGCTGATTTCGACGTCCTGATCACGATGGATAAAAGCATTCCTTCGCAACAGTACCTCGCGCGCTACGACATTGCACTCCTCATCCTGCGTGCGCGGTCGAATCGTCTTTCCGACCTATTGCCTCTGATCCCGAAAATCATGGAAGCCCTCCCTGGAGCGTTGCCCGGCTCAGCAGTAGTCATCGAAGGATAAATCGTCCGAATATTCAGTTTTCAGCTTTCAACTTTCCGCTTTTTAATGTCCGAAGCGATTATTTCAGTGGAAGGCCTCAGGAACCCAAGAGCTGAAACCGGAAAAAGGCCGTAACGCAGCCGTAGGCGAGGCCGGGCTTTCAAAGCAGAAATAGAAGTGCACGGAAGACTGCCAGGTGAATTTCGAGACCGAAGAAAACGCAGCGCCGCGGGAATCACCCGGTTCTACGTTTCCTTGCCAAAAGGCAGAGCGAACGAGCAGTCAACCTTAATTTCAGTTTTCCGCCTTCAACTGTCAGCTTTTCGATGAGCGAAGTAATGGCTCGAACTTCTTTGTGAAGAGTGCCAAATCGATGCCGCTTTGACAGCACAATGGGAAAACGAATTGTCCGAACTGATCGCGATCATGACCACGATGATCCGCCGCACCGGCGACAATCCGTAATTTCAGTTTTCCGCTTTGAGAGCCCGGCCGTTCGCTTCCGAGATCCGTTACGGCAACTTTCCGCTTTTTCTTTATGAGCGATCCCATCATCACCGTTGAAGGACTCGGAAAGCGCTACCGCCTCGGTGCGCGCAACTCCGGCGAACGCTATACCGCCTTGCGTGACGTAGTCGCGGAAGCGGCCACTAGGCCGTTCCGAAGTTTAAGAGACAAGTTTAAGCCCAAGAACGGATCTTCGTCTGCAGACTTCAACTTAAACACCGCCACTTCAACTGCTCCGATCGGAGCACCTTCAACTTCAACTCAGAACTTAAACTCTCGCACTTCAAAAGAAGACTTCTGGGCTTTGAGAGACGTCTCCTTTGAAGTGAAGCGCGGCGAAGTCCTCGGCATCATCGGCCGGAATGGCGCAGGTAAGTCGACACTGTTAAAGATCCTCTCCCGAATCACTGATCCGACCGAAGGTAGAATAAAGATCAAAGGCCGTGTTGCGAGCTTATTGGAAGTAGGAACTGGTTTTCACCCCGAGCTGACTGGTCGCGAAAACATCTTTCTCAATGGCGCGATCCTTGGAATGACCAAGGCCGAGATCAAAGCGAAATTCGACGAGATCGTTGCATTTGCGGAGGTCGAAAAATTCCTCGACACACCGGTTAAGCGCTACTCCAGCGGCATGTACGTTCGGTTAGCGTTCGCAGTGGCCGCACATCTTGAGCCGGAAATCCTCGTGGTTGATGAAGTGCTTGCGGTTGGAGATGCGGAGTTTCAGAAGAAGTGCCTCGGAAAGATGCAGCAGGTTGCAAAAGGTGAGGGTAGAACAGTGCTTTTCGTCAGTCACAACATGTCATCAATCCTGTCGCTGTGCCCAAGAGCAATCCTCCTTTCCATGGGCAGTATTCAATTAGATAACGTCTCGGATAGAATCGTGCCACTTTACTTGCAGCAACAGGCCGGGGCGAGGCAGTTTCGTCTAGTGTCTGAGCAGGTTCGACCGGATCGCACGCAAATACGTGCTGTCACGGCAGAGACTTTCGGGGATGTCTTAACGATCTTTGTAGAGGTGTTTGCTTCGAACACAATGCAGATTTCGCTAGATGTAAGGGTGAAAGACTTTGTCGGGACGCCGGTTGCATTTGCGTCCCTCGGTACACTCAATGACGGCGACATGCTGAAGTTAGTCCAAGGATTCACCCAGATAAATGTATCAATGCCGTTGGAGGTATTGGCGAACGGTTCTTACCGTGCGAGCGTGGACTTGACGATCCCTTTCGTTGAATATGTAGATCGTGCCGAAGACTGTGTCGCTTTCGATGTTGAAAGACCTGCGGCGGGATCTGGCAGCCGCAATTTAGCCCAACAGTGGAATAAAGGATCACTCCAACTTCCACTTCACTTGCTATCAGCAAACGTCTGCCAATTCGCCCCTCTCGGGTAGCCCGTCGCATTGTCCGTGAATGGCGACGGCGGACCGGCCGGCCGACCCTGCCGGACGTTTTAGAGCGTCGTTTGCGCCGAGATGTACCAATCACTTTTATCGACATTGGTGCCCATGCCGGCGACTTTACACGTGCAGTCGAAGAGTTTTGCGGGATCGACAAGGCGATCTTAGTTGAACCTCAGCCGGGCCGGGTATCTGAACTAAGAGATCGTTTTGTTCACGAGAAGTTTCGGATCCTTCAACTAGCGCTAGCTGACGCTCCCGGTGCGATTGCATTAGAAATTAACAAGTTCGACGCAACTACGTCGATTCTTCCTGTCCGAAGGAATATGCCCGAAATGGAGGAGCTCGACCTGAATCTTCGGGAGGTGGTTCCCTGTAAGGTCGAGACGCTCGATTCGGTGGCAGCAGAAATGAGTGAGATTGACCTAATAAAGATAGATGTTCAGGGAGCGGAGCATCTGGTCGTTAAAGGTGGTCGAAAAACGCTAAAGCGTACTCGGCTGATATGGTGTGAAGTCTCCTTTCGAAGGATGTACGACGGCAGTGCGCTTTTTAACGAGATGTACGCGTTGTTGAACGACAACGGATTTTATCTGGCAGCTATGGAAGGCGGGTTTAAGAGCTCGTTGGGAGAACTTCTGCAGGCTGATACCCTCTTTATCGCTAAATAGCTATGCGAACGTTAGAGCAGCGCGTATGAGAGCGACCTCGTTGTGGTAAAATTGCCGAGACTCTGTTATATCGGCCCACCGCTGGAAGGAACGGTGGGGGGCTCAGCCTTGATGTACAAGCTGTTGTCTGAATACCCTCGCGATCGGCTGCTCGCAGTCGAAATTCCTTTAGGAAACTTTTCATGTAGAAGTCGAATCACCGATCTTCGGATTGTTCGGATACCGGAACCTCCCCCGTTTGTAGGAGTCAGAGGGCGAACTATGTTCGACATGTCATTCCTGTTCTGTCGCGGTGTCTGGGCGCGTTGGCTGGAGCGGAAGGTAGCACCCTTCGGTCCCGATGTTGTCGTAGCAGTAATTCATGGCTGGTTCAGCGAAGTTGCTTTGGAAGTCTCACGCCGGCTAAACATTCCGTTCCATGCGATCATTCACGACTATTTTGATGTTACGTTTCCGGTGCCGCAAAGGTTGGAGGGCCTAGCCCACCGCAGATGGAAGCGCCTGTGTTCCCTGGCTAGTAGCAGAATCTGCGTCTCCCCGTTTATGGCAGACGCGGTTCAAAGAGAAACACAACGGAAATCCTGCGTCCTGTACCCGGGGCTCAGCGCAGATCTCGACTTGGGCGATAGGCGTTCAGTGGCGAGTAGCCGGTCTGGTGGAAGTATCCGCTTTGCCTTCGCTGGAAGCATTCATCCTTCTTTTCAGAGCATGATCTCTCGATTATCTAAGATCCTCCAGCGGCAGGGAGATAGCCTTGTTCTCCATTCACCGCATGCGCTCGGGGCGCTGGCGAATGGCGTAACCGACGGGGGAGCTATTGAGAGTGATCGCTTGGCCGATATACTGGCAAGCGAGGCGGATGTCCTCTTTTTGCCAATGTCCTTCCGAGCCGAAGTGGAGAAGAATGTTCGTCTCTGTTTCCCATCTAAGCTAGTTGAGTATTGCGCCGCCGGGCGCCCGGTGCTTATCTGGGCTCCGCCCTACTCTTCGGCTGTTCGTTGGGCGAAGGAACATTCTGGATTTGCTGAAATCGTAGACGCAGATTCTGACGATGACTTGTCCGCAGCCGTTGAGCGCCTTCGCGACCAGGGACTGCGTGAGCGGAAAGGGTCATGCGCTTTATCGATCGCCGGAGAATTCTTCTCTCATAACGCTACGTTTGGTAGGTTTCTCGATATCGTCTGCGACTAGAATCGGTTTATGGATCTCGCTGACGTCGTCATGCAAAGATTCACAGCAATATGTTCGCGATATGGCTGGCGCGCACCGGTGGTGGTTGTGGCAGTTGCGAGCTCGCGTTGGCTCCGCATCCGAGAACGGGCACGATTTGCATGGCTTTTGCTTATCACACGCGGAAGCAAGGGGAACTCGGTACGGATCGGAAGAGATATTTTTGTAACCCCAGGCGGGAACCTTAATTTGGGCAGAGGCTGCTATATCGGAGATAGGTGCCGCTTCGAGATTGGGCTTGCCCCCCCCGGCACAATTGTGGTCGGCGAACGTTGTTGGCTTAGTCATGATTGCCATATCCAAGGTTTGGGAGAGGTCCGCCTTGGACAGAACGTTTTGATTGGCGAATTCGTGTCAATTCGCGACACCACACATACGGCGGTGGACCCAATGCAGCCCATCAAGAACCAAGGCGATGTCACCTCGAACATTATTATTGGAGATGACGTTTGGATTGGACGGGGTTGTTTGGTCCAGGCAAAATCTCCGGGGATCCAGGTGGGGCGCGGCGTGATCATAGGCGCAAACAGTGTGGTTACGAAGTCGATTCCACCAATGGAAGTTTGGGCTGGCGCCCCGGCCAGGTTTATCAGAACTCGTTAGTCTTTCAATAGCGAAAGCTGTGACGTGGAGAGCGCTCACCAAGTGGAAATGAGGTACAGGCGAATGAAATTATTTGTTAAGTCATTCCTCAAGCGTACGCCGGGCTGTCAAAAGCTAGTGCGGTTGCTACGGGGGCAAACCCTAGAAACTCCGCGCGATCGCCTGCTGAAGAAGATGCCTAAGAATTGTGTATGCGCGGAAGTGGGCGTCCATGAGGGCCAGTTTTCCGAAGCGATACTGTGTGTGACTCGACCAACGAAGCTCCACCTTATTGATCCTTGGAAGTATATGACAGAAAAACGTATGGATCGGCGTGGTTTGGCGGCGCCGCCACGGGCGGCCAAGACGAGATGGACATTCGCCGTTCACCGAGGATTTTCCAGCTACGTCGCCAGTACCTTCACAGATGGATACTTCGACTGGGTTTACGTGGACGGGAATCATCTCTATGAATATGTGAAACAAGATTTGGAGTTGTTTTACCCGAAGCTCAAGCCAGGCGGGGTTCTTGCGGGCGATGATTACGGAATCGAGGGATGGTGGCAAGATGGCGTCACACGGGCTGTCGCGGAGTTCGTGGCGCAGCGTCCCTTCCTTGACCTTCAGGTAATAGGAGACCAGTTCGTCATTGTGACGCCCGGTTCCGGCATGCCGGTACCTCCCTGAGTTGGTGCAGGCGCATCAACGGCAAAGCTTCTTATGGCGCTGCCTAACCTGATCATCATCGGCGCGCCAAAGTGCGCAACGACGAGCATGCATGCTTATCTGGCCACGCACCCGCAGATTTTCATGACTGCGCAGAAGGAGTTGCATTACTTTCTCAATAAGCCGTGGGGCGGTTGGAGATTTGGACGCGAATGGTATGAGAGGCAGTTTGAAGCGGGGCGGGACCTTGCGGTTCGCGGCGAATCCTCTCCGGGCTACAGCATCGAGTCCTTCACGCCCGACGTTGTCGAGAAAATGTTTCCACTGCTACCCGACGCAAAGTTGATCTACATGCTGCGCGACCCGCTGCAACGTGCACAATCTCATTACACGGAGGAACTCTATAATAAGCATATACCATCCGATCTTTCGCTCCAACAGATCCTCGAAGCCGGGCCGAATGGACCTGGTTTGGTAGGCGAAAACTTTCGAATGATCGTATATACTAGTCTTTACCGCCGGCAACTGGAGTTCTACCTGCGCCGTTATCCGCTGGAGCGGATCCATTTTGTAACGATGGAAGAAATGAAGCGCGACCTACTGCGCGTGCTGCAGAGTATCCTGCGCTTTTTGGAAGTGGACCAGACTGTTCTGCCCCGCAATCTCGACAAGAAGTTGAACGAGAAGTCGAACAAGCGCTTTCGCGTGGTCAATCCAACTGCTCTGGTTCGGCATCTGCCGGGATATGAACGATTCACGGCTGCGCTACCGAACACGCTGAAGACTCGTTATCGTCGGGCCATCTCGCGCGAACTTGATCAAGATGCATTGATGCGAATCACTCCTGATCAGGAAGAGAGATTGCGCTTGCTGTTTAGGCCCGACGTAGAGGCATTGAGAGGCGTGACCGGGCGCAGCTTTGATGAATGGAGCGTGTGACCGATGGTCCTGCGAACCAGATCCGGCAATATCTGCTGGCGCAGCGAGCCTGCGTGGATTTTTATCCGCCGGTGCTCAATCAGGCGGCACTTCTCGGCGAGCGCGGAGAAGTTACCGTTGTGGATACCGGGCAGTCAGGTCCTGTGCCATCCCGCGTAACGCCGGGGGTAAGGCGGTTAAAGATTGCCATTCGTGACGGGCGCGTGCCGCGACGTGTTAGGCTGCTGCAGACTCTATGGCTCTTTGCCCACGAGTTCCGAAGGGAGTTGTCGAAAGACCCTGCCGCAGTAATCGCTTACGATACTGATGCTGCCTTTCTGTTGCTACGTGGGAAATGCTCGAAGCGTGTCCTCAGAATCGTCCATCTGCACGAGCTTCCCTCGCGCGACTACTTCACGACCAAGGGATTTAGCCTCTTCGCAAAAAACTATGCGATGCGCCACCTCCATCGGGCCGATCTGGTGGTGATGCCAGACGCGCATCGCGCCAATATCGTGCAAGAGGAATGTGGCTTGCAGAAACGTCCGTTAATCGTGATGAATTGCCCCCGCCGTCTCGAATCACTGCCACCATCGCGGCTGCTGCCTTACTTGCGCAAGCGTAGGGTGCCAACGGATAAAATTGTGCATTATCAGGGTACCGTTAGCAGCGATCATAACTTGGCACGAGTGATCGAATCAATGCGATGGTGGCCGCCTGACGCGGTCTTCGTAATTGTAGGCGGCGATGAACATCGCCTTGCGCCTTTGCGGGATACGGCTCAAGCAGCCGGAGTTGCCGATCGAGTGGCATTCGTGGGCCGGGTGCCATACGAGGAAGTTTTTTCTTACGCCGTGGGTGCCTCTGTTGGAGTGACATTTTTGCGGGGATGGCATCCGCAGTGGAAATATTCCGCCGGGGCGAGCAACAAGAGATTCGAGTATGTCGCACTAGGGATTCCGCAGGTCACAAATCCTTTGCCTGGCGTGCACGAGTTGTTTGAGTCAAACGGCGTTGCGCGCATCGCCGCATACGACGATGCGGAAGCAATCGGTCACGCCATTTCGTCATATTTGGAAGATGAAGCCGCCCGTCGGCAGGTATTCGAGCGGGCGCGCACACTGCACCTCGAGGAATATAATTATGAGTTCCAAATCGAGCCGCTAATCCAGTTTATCGAGGACCCGGGATCGACATCTTAACAGCTACGAATTCGCAATTGAAACGCGACCTGATTAATAGGCTTAAAGCGACATTTCCGCGGGGTGCCGCAGTTTACCGTCAGATTCGTCAAGTCGTTTCCGAGGTTCGTCCCATCACAAACGTCTTCACCGGAATCTACACACAGAACGTATGGGAGAATGATGAGTCGGTTTCAGGGCCGGGATCATCGCTCGCGGAGACCAGCGTGGTTCGAGAGCGATTGCCCGGCTTACTCAGCGAACTCGGCGCAACTTCGCTCCTCGATGTGCCATGCGGCGACTTCAATTGGATGAGACATGTTTCACTGCCACTGGAGATGTACATCGGCGGCGATATTCTCGCTGAGCTAACCGACCGAAACAATAGGCTATACGGCGGAAGTTCGCGACGCTTCATCAAGGTCGATATTACGTTCGATCCATTGCCGGACGTAGATGTGATCCTCTGTCGCGATTGCTTAGTCCACCTCTCGTATCGAAAGGTGCTGGCGACCTTACACAACATGAAGTCGGGTGGATCGAAATATCTGCTGACTACGCATTATCCCTTTGAGAGCGCCAATATCAACATCGTTACTGGAGGCTGGCGACCCCTCAATCTGGAGCTGGCCCCGTTCGGATTTCCGACACCTGCAGCACTGATCGATGAGAAAATCGTAAACAAGGACGGCCAAAAAACTGGGAAGCATCTGGCGCTCTGGAAACTTGATGATCTCCATCCGGCATGAAGCTCCTTAGCTAAGTCACATGCTGCGCTGGCTCACGTTAGATCCGGCTGGTTTGTTATGGGGATCGGAACGGGCGCTTCTTGATTTCATCACCTCGCTTCCCGACACAGCAGTTGGCTGCTGTTGCCCCGAAGGCTCGCTCGCCGCACGACTGCGCAAACTTTCTATTCCGGTTTTTCCTTTCTTCCTGGCGGACCTCCACACCAAAGGGAAAGTAAAGCGCTTCAGTGCTCTGGTTGGACTAATCCGCGCGACGGGAGGGTTCCGGCCCCATGTGCTGCACGTTAATCAGGCGGGCGCGACTCGTCTCGCCTTGGCTGCGAGCCGTCTCTTTCGTATTCCATGCGTCGTCCATCTGCGTCTCAAAGAAGATATAGATTACTTGGATCGCCTCCAACCGTCGCCAGAGCATCTCAGTCATCTTATTACCATTAGCGAATCTATCGATCGATTGGTCGCCGACAGGCCAGCACTGCGCCGGCTCAGGCGCACCCTTTTGCTTGACGCTTACATTCCTCGTAATCGTGAGTTTCTCACTCCACTCCGGCGGGAGAAGGTGACATCACAGTGGGACTTCATTTGTGTCGGCCGCTTTTCACCTTCAAAGGGACAGGAGTTACTGCTGGAAGCGCTGATCTTGCTCCACGAGCGGAAATTGCCATTTCGCGCCATTTTCGTAGGAGAGCTGAATAACCATGAATTAAAAATGAAGCATCGGGCGCAGATGGCGGGCGTGGCAGATTCGGTGGAGTTTGCGGGGCATAGCGATTGCGTGCACGAACTTATAGAGGCCTCTCGATGGCTGGTCTGCCCTTCGGCTTACGAGCCATTGGGCCGGGTGCTGTTTGAAGCTTGGGATGCAGGCCGCCCCGCCGTCGTGGGAGCGTTCGCCGGAGGAGCCGCAACGAGTGTGATCTCAAGCGGCGGCGGTTTGCTCTTTCCGGAATGGACGGCTCAGCCTCTCGCAAGTGTCCTTCAAGAAGCCCTGGCTATGGACGCTTCACGCGAACAGGATCTCGCAGCGAAAGGATACCGTTGGATGCGGGATGCGACCGAGCCGGCTGCCTATGCGCGTCGATTCGGCGAGATATTGAGGGAAGCGGTAGCCGAGCGCAGGCACGCGTCAAAATGAAAATCCTTTTTCTCGGAGAGATCGGACATGGCCAGACGTCGCTCATGCGGATGCGTGCTCTTGAGCGGTTAGGGCATCAAGTCAAAGGTGTTCACACCATTGAGCCTTGGAAAGAGGCGTCGTGGCTAAGTCGACAATACCAACGACGAACCCAAAGAGGCTCGGTGATTGATCAGATTAACCAGCGCGTGCTGATCGCTGCGCGAGAGTTTCGACCGCAGCTTGTGTGGGCGGAGAAACAGGAGTTTCTGCGCCCGGAGACCATTGAAGCGCTACGCGCGGGACGGGCTACGCTGATACATTTCACTCCTGATCCCTACTTTTCACTCTCTTGGAAAAGGACGCGACTGATGGATGAGGCGATTACGCGCTTCGATGTGCTGGTTTACTGCAAGAGCTATGAACGCCGGGACTATGAGGCAACTGGGAAGCCGGCTGTTTACATGAGTTTGGGTTACTGTGACGAGACGCATCGACCGCTGAAGTCTTCAAGTTCTGTGTGGCAGTGCGATGTAGGCTTTCTTGGAGGTTGGGAACCGAGACGAGAACATCTCTTGAAAGCCACAGTCCAAACTGGAGCCGAAACAAAGATCTGGGGCGGCTATTGGGATTTCCTCCGCGACGGCCGCAAGACCTTCCGTCGCCAGATCATCCTACGACAGCTCGCCGGTGCCGAGCCCTTTCGCATTCACCGTGACGACAGTCTCGCGGTCTGTCTGCAAGGCAACGAAGTTTATGGCGATGATTACGCCCGCGCCCTTAGCGGCTCACGTATTGGGCTAGGCTTTCTCCGAAAAATCTGCCCCGATCAACACACCACGCGAACGTTCGAGATACCGGCCTGCGGCAGCATGCTTCTAGCTGATCGGACCGGTGAACATCAGGAGTTCTTCACGGAAGGCGAGGAAGCGGAATTCTTCAATTCGAAAGAGGAACTCGTGGATAAGCTTCGCTTCTACGTACGCAACGAAGGCGCTCGAGCGCGTGTTGCTGCCGGGGGTCATCAGCGCTGCAAGGATGCAGGATACTCATACATGAATAGGCTTCGGGACGCTCTTCAGGAGGTCTGTAGCAGCTGCTGCGTGACTGTTCCGAACTCTGCCGGATAGGATACGCAGCGCCCGGAGGGAACGCCGTAGTTGCGATAATGGTTGAAGCCGCGATGGAGGCTAAAAGAGTCGCCTTGTTTCGGCGAAGAAACATAAATATCGATGTTCTACGTGCCGCAGCGATCTATGGCGTCGTTCTAATCCATACCTCCACAAGTTCCTCTAGATTAGGGTTAAGCGGATATGCCCTCGTTAGTCTGTCCCGCGCGGCAGTACCATTCTTTCTGGTGCTGTTCGGCTTCTTCCTTGAAAAGTCCTTGCAGCGTCGCAACTCGGCTTGGCCATATCTGTGCCGCAGGTTCAAGGATCTTTTTGTGCCCTTCCTGTTTTGGACTCTGGTTTACTACTTGTTCTACGGTGACTGGAGGCATGCGTCGTGGTGGTTTCGCTTGTCGCATTGCTTCTCGGGCTACGCATGGCCGGGGCAGTATTTCTTCATCATTCTTTTCCAGATTATATTACTTGCACCTCTGCTCCGGTGGGTTGCCGAAAGCTGGCCCAGAGTGATAGCGATTATTCTGATCACCCTACTTCTTTATGCTTATGGCATTGCAGAGAATCGCGAATTTCCTCTCGGTTCGCATCTCGCCATTCGGCCGTTTGTGTACTGGATGGTGTATCCAGCATGGGGAATGTTTTTGGTGAAACGACCACAGATGAAACTCGCTTCTCCGCTCGCCATTTTGGTTCTTGCTGCCATTCCCCTAGAGGCTGCAATATTGGATCATGCTCGCTTGCCGGTCGATCCATATCTTCGGCCGGGGGTCCTCCTGGCCTCGCTTGTAACCGTGACATTCGCGTTGAACCGCCCGGGGTCTCATCGCGAACGCTCTCAGCTATTGGCGCCGATTGATATTACGGCGCGGAATACCCTTGCAATATTCCTACTTAACCCACTATGGCTGCGAATAGTGCTCGCAACAGGCATTGTTGATCTGGCCTCTCGTCCGTTTCTGCAAACTCCCATACATCTCGTGTCGGCCGCGCTTGTCGTTGCGCTCTGCTTGCTGTCCGCGTCAATAGCACGGCTTATAGGACTGTCAGCGATACTGCCATTTCAAATAGGCGCCGCGCCTGGCGCAATGCGATCGGCATTTGACGATTCTCGCAGAGGGTCAGCCGTATTAGAATCCAATCCGCCGCACAATCCGTGAAATCTCAAGTTCGAAGCGTCGGAAATCAGCGACCTAGAAAGGGGACACATACGTCTGGAATCGCTGCTGCGGTTATGTCCATCGGTATTGCCGGTATCGCATGGATCTTCGCTACTCCGGAATACACTTTGCTGGGCACAGTCGCAATGCTGTCGCTGCCGTTTGTCCTCCGGCCAAGCATTATGTTGCTGGGAGGCAGGGGCAGGCACCACGCACCAATCGCGCTGGCTGGTCTCGCTCTCTGGGTGTACTTCTGCGCGCCATCGACCTACTCGATGTATCCGACCGGAGGAATCGCACGGGTCTTTGATTGGTCGGACATGTTCACTGGAGCAGTGTGCTCAAGCGCCTCGATTGCTGCGTTCGTTATTGGCTATTACCGAGGTTGGCCAAAGATAAAACCATTTTTCCCGGTTGAGGTGAAGTTGGGGCCTGCGGCTCTGATCAAGTTCGCCTATCTCTTTTTGGGAGCAGGTTGGGTCTATACCATCGCACGACATACTTTTGTTGATGTATTTGCCGAGTTCGGTCGAATTACCGGGATCTTCGAGAGCTTTACTGTTTTTGGATACGCACTGGCTCTCTTGGCTTGGCTGCGAGGGCACAAATCACTGCTATTGATTTCTTTCGCAGCGATCTCATGTGTTGCCGAGATCGCCCTAATCGTGTCCTCCACTCTTCTCGCGCCAGTCGTGCCAATTTTGGGAGGACTAATACTTGTGTATCTATTGGAGACAGGGCGACTACCGTGGAAGGCCGCTGTCATCGGCATCCTGCTTTTATTGCCGCCGTTCGCTAATCGGATGTTCCATAGGAATGATGTCGAATTTGAACATGCGGAGGGGCTTTCGGATCGGCTTGATATTGGCCTTCAGACATTGGCGGATGATTATACAACATGGAGTTGGGGAAATACTCTTCCAGAGATTCAGGAGCAAGTGGGCAGTCGCTTTGAAACGGCCACTTTCCTCGATCATTGCATTCATCTTCATACTCGAGGCAAAGATTTCAAGCATGGATACAAATTCCTGACGCTACCGCTGGTGTTCGTACCGCGAGCGATCTTTCCGTGGAAGCCAATTAATGATTCGGGCGACTCGCTCTCGTCTGAGTACGGCCTGAAGGACCCATTCGTCATAGCTTCGATTAACTTCCCCTGGCTGGTCGAGTTCTACGTCAACTTTGGGCCGTGGGGAATGATAATCGCCACTTTCGCAGCCGGTCTTTTCATCCGAGCAGCCTTCAATTGCTCGGGGATGGGGCAAGGTGATTTAAATCTTCTAATTTTTCTCCAGCTCTTTCGCTCGTTGTTTAACGTTGAAAGCGACGTGTTACTGATCTTCGGCAACATGCTTCAAGTCTTAATTGTTTGGTGGGTTCTTTCACGCTTTATCGTTCTTAGCCCGAGTGGAAATTTTCCGAGGCGTGCGGACCTTCCTATCCCGTATGATAGGTATCCAGCGTACCGATAGAGGGAGTGCCCCAGCCGATGCGAATTCTCTTCGTCACGCCGTTCTACTATCCAGAACGGCAGTTTGGCGGCCCGCCACTGAAGATTCATGCGCTAGGCAAGGGGCTTCGCAGCTACAAGTCTAAAGTTGAAGTCGAAGCTGAAGGGGACACTGAAGTTGAAGTCGTTACCTTCGATCACGCTGATCGATATCGATGCGAGAAGGCTGAGGTGGAAGACGTTCCGGTTCAGTATCTGCCGTGGATCGGGCACGGACTTCGGCAGTGGCCCCGACGTCAGGATGAGATGGCGCGAGTGATCCAACAGGCCGACGTCGTGCATTGCTTTGGCCTTTATAGCGCGATCTGTCCCCTGGCAGTACGAGAAGCGTCTCGCCAGCGCAAACCCATTGTGATCGAGCCGCTCGGAATGTTTCCGCCGCGAGCACGCAACCAGTTCGCGAAGCGGCTCTACAACCAGATAGTGACAAAGCGGATGTTTAATCGAGCGGCAGCCGTGATTGCAACTTCCGAGGCCGAGGCAGTTGAGCTGGAGGAGATCGCACCACCGGAGAAGATCCATTTTCGGCGCAATGGAATTGATGTTGCTGCTTTCGCTGATCTGCCATCAGGCAAAGAGCTCCGGGAGCGCTGGGGCGTAGCCGACGAGGAAAAGCTGATCCTGTTTGTCGGCCGGCTCTCTCCTATAAAAAACCTGGAGCAGCTGATCGCTGCGTTCGAAAGTGTGAACGTAAAAGGTGCGAAAGTAGCAACGGCGTGCGCCGCAGGCCGAGAAGGCTCCACGCCTTCAAACCTTTCCACCTTCTCACCTTCACACGTCCCAGCGAAGCTGGTCCTGGTCGGACCTTCGGAACCGGAGTATGAGAAGATTCTTCGGAGGCAGGTGGAGCAACTGGGTCTCGGCGATCAGGTTGTGTTTGCTGGACCGCTCTATGAAGATGAACAAAAGGCCGCTCTCAGTGCGGCCGACCTCTTCATTCTTCCTTCTCTCAATGAGAGCTTCGGCAATGCCGCCGGTGAAGCGGTCGCGGCCGGAGTGCCCGTTTTGCTCACAGAGACCTGCGGGATCGCCCCGCTGATTCACCAGCGCGCCGGGCTCGCGGTGCCACTGGGGGTAGAATCTTTAGCAGATGGGATACGGAAGATGCTAGATCGGGAGTTCAGGGGACAGATGACAGCGCGAAGAGAGGAAGTGAAGCGCGAGCTATCGTGGGACGAACCGATCGCGCAGACGATCGCGCTCTACGAACAGATTTTGCGAAAAGCCTAGACCACTGTTCCTGGAACTTAGCCATCGAGTCTCGTACTCTCGTTTGAACTCGACCGCTTAAAGCGGTCGAGTATTAGAGCGCCACCGTTTTCATATTCTTTCCCGTCGGGGTTATAGCATATACGTGACTCACGTATATCAGGCGATTTGTAAGGTCTCCGCTGAACCAGTTAGGTCTTGACCGCTTCAAAGGATCACGTGGTTCAAACGTCATCACCACGTTTGACGGATCAAAAACGTTCGCTTGTCGCTGAACCAGAACTTCGGCAATGCTGCCGGTGAAGCGGTCGCCCACCGCGGCGGGTAAACCGGAAGGAGTGCCCGTCCTCCTCACCGGACACCTGTGGGATCGCTCCGCTGATTCATGGACGTGCCCGGCTCGCGGTGCCACTGGGGGTAGAATCTTTAGCAGATGGGATACGGAAGATGCTTGGGACGGAGGGCGAGGACCCGTAACGCAGGCGCAGCCGAGGCCGGGCTTTCAAACGACGGAGTTCAGTAAGCAGATGACGGCGAGACGTGAAGAGGTGCCGTAACCCGTAACGCAGCCCAGCAGTCGCGGGGCGAGGCCGGGCTTTCAAATGCGGAGCAACGGCCGGGCTTTCCAACGCGAGTTATCCTGGGAGGAACCGATCGCGCAGACGATCGCGCTCTACGAACAGATTTTGCGAAAATCCTAGACCACTGTTCCTGGAACTTAGCCATCGAGTGTCGTACTGTCGTTTGAACTCGACCGCTTAAAGCGGTCGAGTATTAGAGCGCCACCGTTTTCATATTCTTTCCCGTCGGGGTTATAGCATATACGTGACTCACGTATATCAGTCGATTTGTGAGGTCTCCGCTGAACCAGTTAAGTCTCGACCGCTTCAAAGGATCACGTGGTTCAAACGTCATCAGCTTTTGCAGGGCTGAAAGATGTTCGCTCGCCTCTGAACGAGAGCTTCGGCAATGCTGCCGGCGAGGCGGTTGCCCACCGCGGCGGGTAAACTGGGTGGAGTGCCCGTCCTCCTCACGCACACCTGCGGGATTGCTCCGCTGATTCACGGACGTGCCGGACTCGCCGTGCCACTCGGCGTAGAATCTTTAGCAGATGGGATACGGAAGATGCTTGGGACAGGGCAGAGGATAGACGGCAGAGTTCAGCAAGCAAATGACGGCAAGGAGAGAAGAGGTGAAGGGCGAGCTGTCTTGGGATGAGCCGATTGCGCAACAGGTCGCGATCTACGAGAGAATTCTAAGCTACCCGACAGGCGATGTGCACAAGCCGGTCTGAGACTTGATGCCATGGCAGTTCGTTGCACATTAGGCTCGTGAAGTACCGCATCACTTTGGTCGAGTCGGAAGAAGGCGTCGCCGTCTGGTGCGATGATCTTCCCGGATGCAATAGCCAGGGAGCCGATCGGGAAGAAGCACTCACCAATATCCGTGAAGCGATTGGCGAGTATCTCGCGGCGCAGCCGGAGATTGAAAAGCAATTTGGCACGCGCATTAGCCATCAAGAGATAACGGTTTAAGAATGCCAAAGTTGCCCGGCGTGAACCACCTGACTGCGGTGAGAACGCTGGAAAAGGCTGGGTTTCGCATCATTCGACAGGGCAAGCACATCACGATGAGCGACGGACTGCGGACGATTCAGATTCCGCGGGCGAATCCGGTGAATGCTTACACGATGGGCAACATTGCCAAGCAGTGCGGCTTTACGCCGGAGCAGTTCCGCCAGCTCTTATAAGCTTCCCCCAGCAGTTTCGCTCCTCGTCTGTGGAGTAAGCTTGACATCGGCGTCTTAGTACCACGCTCTACTATTCACTTTCGCAACCCGTCGTCCGAAACTCGCATTTCAACTTCAGACTTTTGCCTTCTCGTCTCTGCTGTTTCCTAATTTCAGCATCTCAGTCTTTCAGCTCTTCAGTTTTTGAACCCTCCGCCTTCCGAGATTCGCAATTACAACTCGAGCTAGCGTGGGAGGAGGAGTCGGCCGCGCAGCAGGTTGAGATCTGCGATAGACCTACTCGCGAATTGCGAATTGCGGAGTAAAGTAAAGATAAGATAAGACTCCATGATTCTCTCGTTCTCCGATAAGGAAACAGAGAGGCTATGGACAAGCGAGCAGTCAAGCCGCTACGGCAGCATCGCCCGCTTGGCTCTCCGCAAGCTGTTGCAGCTTCATGCCGCGGAAAAGCTTTCCGATCTGGCAGTGCCCCCGGGCAACCGCCTGGAGGCGCTTTCCGGTAAACGCAAAGGGCAACATTCCATTCGCGTCAACGATCAGTGGCGCATTTGCTTTGTTTGAAGTTCGAGCGGCCCGACTAAGGTCGGCATTTGCGATTATGATTAGGTCAGTTTGACACCGACTATTGTGGATCGCACAATTCAAACATGACGCGCAAGCCGATTCACCCAGGTGAAATTCTGCTCGTCGAGTATCTCCAGCCAATGGAGATTTCGCAGAACGCTCTGGCGCGCGCCCTGGGAATCACCCCCAAGACAGTCTCCGAGATTGTGTTGGGGAAGCGCGGCGTCTCCCCGGAAACGTCCCTGCGGCTGGGCAAGTTTTTTGATCAATCGCCGCGATTTTGGCTGAATTTGCAGACGGAATACGATTTCCGCCGGGCCCTTCGTCATCAGAAGACGATTACGAAGCACGTCGCTCGGCGCAAACAGCTGGTTGGCGCGTAGCCAAGGCTTCTTGAGGATCGGGCCTTCTCGTTTCGCCTTTCGCAACCCGCCTTCCGCGATTCGCATTTCGCCTTCGATCTTTCTCGTCTCTGCTGTTCTCTAATTTCAGCTTTTTTAGTTTTTCAGGATTTCAGATAACCTGCTTGTTTTCGCGTTGATTGATCGGTAACTTTTTTTGCCATGAGCATTGGTTCGATGATCGAGAGTAGGCCCGGTGTTTGCGGAGGACACCCTTGTCTCGCGAACACGCGCGTCCCGGTGCATCGCGTCGCTGGTTATTATCGGCTCGGTTACTCACCAGAAGAAATACTCGGATTGCTGAACTCCCTATCTCTGCCACAGGTCTATGCTGCTATCGCACATGCCCTGGCGAATCCAGAAGAAGTCGATCGCGCTATCCGGGAGGAAGAGACCGTTGGGTTGGAACTGGCTGGTAAAACGCAACCCGCTTGATCGCGGCGAAGGTCTATCTCGACGAAGACATCCAGTCTGATGCGCTGATCCGGGCCCTGCGCTCAAGGGATGTGGACGTCCTGACTACCTCAGAAGCCAGAATGGTTGGACGCTCGGATGAAGAGCAGCTTCAATATGCCAGTGGAGAGATGCGGGTATTAGTATCAGGGAACATAGCGGATTTTGCTCGTCTGCACCGTCGATGGATCACGAGTGGTCGAGACCACGCTGGGATTGTTCTCCTTCAGCAGCGAAAATGGGGTCCAGGAGAGTTGGCACGACGAGTCGTCCGTCTCCTGAGGCAGGTGGATGTCCGCGAAATAGTGAACCGTTTGGAATTCCTCGGCGTCGATAAACAGACTGTTGAAATACTGGGACGGCCCGCGCGTAGAGGCAGAATGGGTGGATGGCAAGGAGCGAGCGAGGCGCATCCCCAGTTGCGGGCTGTAACGAGCGAGCGACGCGGCCAGCCACCCCTTCTGCCTCGCGCCCGACGGGTTGCGCCGAATTTGGCCCTGGCCAGGTCGCCGCGGCGACCTCGCTGGGCCGAGATCGCGTGGATATCGGCGCTGCGCTCGCGCCTGGGCCAACGCCAAATTCGACAGCAACGCGGACCACCCCAGTA
Organism: Chthoniobacterales bacterium; assembly: GCA_965218705.1. Classification (GTDB taxonomy): domain Bacteria; phylum Verrucomicrobiota; class Verrucomicrobiia; order Chthoniobacterales; family UBA10450; genus Palsa-1392. The sequence goes on along the minus strand of OZ244652.1, from coordinate 3,117,672 downwards.
ATTCAACAGTCTGTTAAGTCGCACGTACTCTCCGGGGCACAGGTTTTAGACTTTCCACTTTCGCAATCCGCGTTCCGAGATTGAAAGCCCGGCCGTTGCGCAGTTCACCCGCCGCGGTGGGCAGCCGTTACGGCGCATTTCAACTTCTACTTTAGACTTTACCCTTTGCATTTGGATTGAGAGTTCACCTCTGGGTGCCGGAATTGGCACAGGGCGGAAGTGGGATAGAGGCCTACTCGCTCTGCTTTCTTAAAGCACTGACCGATCGAGTCGGTGCAGACTCGGTTACCATCGTCACAAAGCATGACGCGTCACAGGCGCTTTCACGAAAGTTTCCAGGCATTAACGGCGCAGGGTCAGGTGCGGTCCCGCTCTGGCTAAGAACGGCCGGTCTGGCGGCCCTGGCGACTTCAAAAGCGCTTCGTCACCGGCCGGACCTGATCATCAGCACGCACCTGAATTTCACGCCGCTGGCGCGTCAACTGAAGCGTCGCTTGAAGATTCCTTACTGGACATCGCTGCATGGCGTCGAGGCGTGGGGTCTGGCGGACGCCAGCCGCCGGCGCGGGGTGGTGGAGGCGGATCTCTTGTTGCCGGTCAGTCGATACACTCGCGATGTGGTGGCGAAGGAGCTGGAGCTGCCACCGGAGCGCTTTTGCGTGCTCCCCAATGCCTTCGATCCGGATGAATTTAGAATTAGCACGAAGCCGGACTATCTCTTACAGCGCTACGGGCTGTCGCCAGACCAGCCGGTTATCCTGACGGTCGGACGACTTAGCTCGACGGAGCGGTATAAGGGACACGATAGAATTCTTCGAATTCTATCAGAGGTCAGAAGTCAGTGGTCGGCGGTCAGTGGTCGCTCATCAGACCTCCGCTACCTAGTCGTCGGCGACGGCGACGATCGGCCGCGGCTCGAAGCTCTGGCCGAAGAACTGGGCGTGCGCGAGATGGTGATCTTCGCCGGAAAGGTGCCGGCAGAGGAGTTATGCGATCATTACAATCTCTGCGATGTCTTTGCCATGCCGAGCACAGGGGAAGGCTTCGGCATTGTTTTCCTTGAGGCGCTGGCTTGCGGCAAGCCAGTCATTGCCGGCAATAAAGACGCCTCGCGCGATGCCGTCCTCGACGGCGAGCTAGGTGTGCTGATTGATCCGGACGATCCGCGGGAACTGCTCGAGGCGATCGTCACGATCTTGTCGAGGCAAAATGCTGAAAAGCTGAAAACTGCCGTAACGGCTGCGGAGCAACGGCCGGGCTTTCAAACGCTGAAATCGGAACCTCTGACCTCTGACCTCCGACCTCTGGCATCTGCCGTTCGCATCCCCGAGATCGTCTTCCAGCCGGAAGCGCTCCGCGCGAAGGTGATCGAGGAGTTTGGTTTCGACAAGTTTCGAGAAACTCTTCAAGAATATCTGGAGGAGTTTTTCGCAAGGCGACGGGCTGCCGCGGGATTTTCATCTCGCTCTACAAGCGAACGGAGCTAAACTCCGAATATGCTCACGGAATATATCGCCGCTGCGCTGCGTCACGCCCACTATGAACTGATGGAGAATGGCCATTTCTTTGGCTCGATCCCCGAATGTGAAGGTGCGTGGTCGGAGGCGGAAACCTTGGAAGCTTGCCGGGAGGAACTACGCGGGGCACTCGAGAGCTGGATCGTGGGCGGTCTTCGCCATGGTGATCCACTGCCGGTGCTCGACGGTCTCGATTTGAACCCGCACGAGCTGGTGGATGCCTAAGCCGATCCAGCGACGTGAGTTGATCCGGCGCTTGCGCAGCTTTGGCTGGAGCGGCCCCGAGGGCGGTGGCTCGCACCCTTTTATGCGGAAGGAGGGGCATCGCCTTATCGTGCCTAACCCGCACGGGAGCGACCTGGATTGGACGCTCGTGAAGCGTATTTTGCGCCAGGCGCGGATCAGCTCCGAAGAGTGGGAAGCGAAGGAAAAGTAAGCCTTCAAGTCCTACAATGCGGCTCTGGGCCGGCGGCTGCTTGACGGGCGCTACGCCTTTCTCGCCCGCCCGGTTTCCTACTTCATCCTTCATACTTCCTATTTTTCTTCCATGTGTGGAATTGCTGGAATCATAGGTGCTAAGCTCCGCGACGCCGAGCTGGAACAGCGGCTTCTCGCGATGCAGCGGGCGCTGCATCATCGCGGGCCCGACGATCAGGGGCTCTTCATTTCTCCGGACGGCGCCGCGGGATTAGTGAATACGCGCCTGGCGATTCTTGATCTGTCGCCAGCGGGGCATCAGCCGATGACTTCACGCGATGGGCGGTTCACCATCGCCTTCAACGGCGAGATTTATAACTACGGCGCTCTACGCACCGAGTTATCTGTTAATGGGTATTCGTTATCCTCCTATAGCGATACCGAAGTCGTGCTGGCTCTGTTCCAAGAGCTGGGACCTGCTTGCGTAAAACGGCTGGAAGGGATGTTTGCCATTGCGATCTGGGATAAACAGGAACGATCGCTATTTCTGGCGCGCGACCCTCTCGGAATCAAGCCGCTCTATTACAGTGCAATCGATGGCTCGCTTTGTTTTGCCTCGGAGATGCGCGCGCTTCTCGCCAGTGAGCTGGTTCCACACGAAGTCTCTGCCCCAGGTCTGCGCGGTTATCTCCTGTCGGGCTCGGTGCAGGAACCGGATACGCTGCTCAAAGATGCCTTTATGCTTCCGGCGGGACATCATCTTACATGGCGCGATGGCAAGGCGACAGTGACGAAGTATTGGGACGTTCAGTTCGGAGGTCAGAGTTCGGAGGTCAAAGGTCCGTGGTCAGAGGTCGGTGGTCAGTCGTGCGTGGTCGACGATTACTCATCAGCCGTCAGGGTCGTCAGAGCCGCGCTCGATGAGTCGATTGATCGCCATCTGGTGAGCGACGTGCCGGTGGGCATCTTTCTCAGCGGCGGGATTGATTCCACGGCGATCGGGGCGCTCGCTGCGCAGAAGGTGAAAGAGCCGCTGCGCACCTTTAGCATTTCTTTCGACGACCCCGCTTTTGACGAAGGAGATGTGGCGGCCAGGACGGCGGCGCATTTTGGAACGATGCATTCGGATTGGCGGCTGGACGCCGCGACGGCGAAGCCGTTGCTGGAGGAGTTTCTGGCCCGGTCGGATCAGCCGAGCATCGACGGCTTTAACACTTTCTGCGTCTCGAAGATGGCGCACAATCACGGACTTAAAGTGGTGCTGTCGGGACTTGGGGGTGATGAGCTGTTTGGAGGCTATCAATCATTTACGCGAGTGCCGCAGCTCTTACGGGCCAGCCAGCGCCTGGGGTTCATAGCTCCGTTACGGAAGGTGGCCGGCCGTGCTCTGGAGATGGCATCCGACCCTCGCACGCGACGAATCGGCAGCTTCCTCAGAGGCCGTGCCGGAGTAGAGGCCGCGTATCAATGCATGCGGGGGATATTTACGGCGCGCGAAGCGGAATCTCTTCTGCCTCTGTTCGACGTGTCCGATCGGCACACCTCCGTGACCGGTGGCGAGACGATTCCCGCACAACCGACGGTCCAGGATAAGGTGAGCTATCTCGAGTTAACTCGCTACATGCGCAACCAGCTTCTGCGCGACAGCGACGTCATGAGTATGGCGTGGAGCCTGGAACTGCGGGTTCCGTTGGTTGATCGAAAGCTGATCGATACGATCAGCGTTATTCCCTCTCACTGGCGGCTGGCGCCGGGCAAGAAGATCCTTCTGGATGCAGTGCCGGAAATTCCGGAATGGGTCCGGAATCGCCCGAAGCAGGGCTTCACCTTTCCTTTCCAGGATTGGGTGACAACGGAGTGGCGAGACACGTTTGAGCGCATCGAAGAGCGCAGCCCTGTTCCCTTGCAAAACTGGTATCGAACGTGGTGCCTCTTCGCGCTGGAGAAGTGGATTGAATAGCTGAAAGGCTGAAAAACTGAAACGCTGAAATGGGGCAGCGAAACGGGGGCGAGAGGATCAAAGGCTGCAAAGCTGAGCGTGCAGCTTTGGTTATCAGCGGGTTGTTATTTGTTACTTGTTGTTGAATGCGTCATCACAGAATAAGCCTCAGTCATCAGGTGCCGCATGATGGCTGCCCCGGCCGGTATTACGTTATGCAGCGCACGATTTTGAAGATTGCTGTCGCTTCGGTTGCTCACCGAGAAGCATCATCTGGAACGTTAAGGTTTTCGGTCACTGCCTAAACCGACCCAGCAACGCGAGTTAATCAGGCGCTTTCGGGCCGAAAAGATTTGCTGGTTTCACCTGGCAATATTAGCCTTCCGCTTGTGACAACGACGGTCGAAGCGCAGTATCAAGACGGGAAGCTCATTTTGCCGAATCCACTTCCCCTGCCGGAGAACACTCGCGTGCGTCTGACGATAGAAACATCGGATGTCGGCGGAGATACGACTCGTGCGGCCTGGCTGAAAGTTTCCGAGGAGTCACTCGCGAGCGTCTGGGATAATCCGGGCGACGATGTCTTCAATGAACTGCTCGCGAAGTGACGTTGTTCTCCTGTCGATTCCCTTCACTGACCTGACCAGCCGAAAGGCACGTCCGGCAGTCGTTGTTGGAACAACTGATAGCGATCTCTTTCTCGTTCCGATTTCATCGCAGCTCTCGAATACGGATCTGCGTTTGCAGGACTGGCGTAGCGCCGGCCTGAACGTCGCCTGTGACTTCAAGGCGCAGATTGCGACGGTCGAGGAAATACTCGTGCGTAAGGTGGTGGGGCGATTGAGCGAAGGCGACAGCAGGGCGCTCGAAGGGCAGTTGCGAAGCTGGCTAGGGTTCTGAAGCAGGCGAAACAAGTGTTCACCTTTCCGTTCAAGGACTGGGTGAACCGAGTGGCGGGAAGTGTTTCACCGGATCGAGGAGGAAAGTCCGGTCCCGCTCCAGAATTGGTATCGGACGTGGTCTCTCTTTTTGCGATGAAAACTGCGGTGAGACAGTTTTAGTTAACGGTTAGTTGTTCCTGGTTATTTGGGGGAATTTGTGGCGCGGGTCTCTGGCCCTCGAAGATTGAGCGACGGCAGGCGACGCGCCCGTCCTACAAGGACATGGACGGGACCCGCCACAGGCGGGCAGGCTGTGCCCATCCCTCCAGGAGCGAGCGACGCGCTCAGCCTACCAGCTTAGACGGGTCGTAAGGGGAGACCTCTCCCGCGATTGACGAATCTTGCGGCCTGCCCGAAACTTCGCCGATGGATTATTCCAAGATCATCACGATCGATCCGGCCAAGCGTAGTGGGAAACCGTGTATCCGGGGGATGAGGATCACCGTTCAGGATGTTCTCGAGTATTTGGCTGGCGGTATGACTGAGGAGGAGATTGTCGGCGATTTTCCCGAGCTGACCCTGGACGATATTCGCGCCTCTCTTTCTTTTGCGGCGGATCGTGAACGGAAGCTTTTCGCGATCCAAGCGTGAAGCTGCTTCTCGATCAGAATCTTTCCGATAAAATTACCGCGCAAATCGCGGATCTTTTTCCCGGTTCGACTCACGTGAAAGAATGGAATCTGGAGCGCGAGGATGATAGTGTGATCGCAAAGTGGGCCGGCCAGAGAGGCTATACGATCGTTTCCAAAGACACGGACTTCTACCAAAGAAGCATGGTGTTGGAACAGCCCCCGAAATTTGTCTGGCTGCGGGTAGGTAACTGCTCGACCTCTTTTGTTGTCGATTTGCTCAGGACGCAGGCTAGCCTGATTGAGAAGTTCGGCGCGTCCCCGGCGGAGAGCGTCTTGATACTCGACTAGTCCCATTTCTAACCAACGGTGGAGAGACGTCGGTGGACCACCGCGCCAGATCAGCGGAAATCGCGCCGCTAGGTCATATCCTTCCGCCTTCCGGGGAGGAATCGCAGAGCGCAGAAGGCGAACGGCGGAGGGAAAACGCGAAGAATGAGTTGGAGAACGAAGGCAGGCCTTGGTGAGCTTTCATCGCGAAGATTGAGCGACGGCTGGCGACGTGGGTGAGTTTACCCGCCGCGGCGGGCCCTACAAGACATGGACGGGACCCGCCACAGGCGGGCAGGCTGTGCCCGTCCCTCCAGGATCTGACCTCTAATTTGATTCGCTGGGCCGCTCACCCCTGCGGGGCACCGTCTATGTCGCAGTAAGCTCCATTGATTCGCTCGCGCCCTTCGCTTACCCCTTTGGGGCTTCGTCTATGTTGCGCCGTGCCCGCGCGCGCCATTCCGACCTCCGAACTCCGAACCTCTATGCTTCTTCAAACGAGCTTCCATTGACCAATTAGTGGCAGAGGATCATTCTCACTGCATGAGCGCGCAGGAAATCATCGCAGAGTTGCCCAAGCTATCGGCCGAGGAGCGTGAAATGGTTCTAAGTAAACTGGTAAGCCTAAACGCACCATTCGAGGCGTCTCCTGCGATGGAAGAGGCGATTCGGGAAGGGCTTCGGTCGCTTCGGGAGGATTCGACCTACTCGGCACCGGAGTTGTCGTCTCGCATCGCTGCATGGACTGCGCAGTAGTTTACAGTGAGGCAGCGCTGTCGGATCTGCACGATATTACAGGATTCATTGCACGTGAAGATGCTAGGAGAGCCAAAGTGTTCGTTAATCGTCTCGTCGATCTGGCGGAATCGCTACGACGAATGCCCGAGCGCGGACGGCCAGTCAAAGATCGCCTCGATGTCAGGGTGGTTATTCTCTCGCCTTACTTGATTTTTACCGTTTCGATAGGCCAGCCGCCTGCGACGCGCTTTCGGTTATTAGTTATCCTTTAATTGTTATTGAGCGCTGGCTGCGCTCCGCGGCAATTAGTGCGGCCTTCGCCGCCGTTATTGGTTTTCGTTACTGGGGGGGGCTGCGCGGCGCCAGTGACGCGCTAAGTTTACCCGCCGCGGCGGGCATCCGCTACATTAGTTCTTAGAACATCCCTCCCTCCAATAACCAATAACAAGTAAGCACGACGCCCGTCGCACCCCCCATTTCGGCTTCCGCTTTCCTCTCTCAGCTTTCCGCTCTCAGTTTTTCCAAGAGTTGCCCCTTGGACAAGATGCATGCATGGTGCATGTATGGCAACAAAGACGATCTCCATCGATCTGCGCGCCTGGGAACGTTTACGGCAGGCGCGCCAGTCGGACGCCGAATCGTTTTCCAAGGTGATCCACCGCGCGATCTGGCCCAAGGGCCGACAAACCTGCGGTGACCTGTTGGACGACCTTGCGCGGCGTGGCCGTTATCTGCCTGCCAGGGAGATTCGGCGGCTGGAAAAAGCCCAAAAAGAGGACGCGCCTCCGCCAGCCCGATGGAGTTGAGTCTTTGCTTCGACACGACTTTCCTGATCGATCTGCAAAAGGAGCGCGGGACTGGACCGGCTCATACGTTCCTTAATGATCATCGGTCGGCGCCCTTCGTTTGCAGCGTCATTGCGCTGGGCGAGTTTGCCGAAGGCTTTGCGAACGCTGTGGATCCGCTGCTGGTGCAGTATCTGCGAAGCGCTACCATTCTCGAAGTAAACAGCGAGACTGTGCGAGTCTATGGGCGCGTCGCGAGGCATTTGCGCCAGGCCGGTAAGCTTATTGGTTCCAATGATCTCTGGATCGCCAGCCATGCGTTGCAACATCGGCTTCCACTTGTGACTGCGGATACAACACGCTCCGCTCGCGTCCCAAACCTTCGGCTGCTGAGTTATTGAAGTCGGGGCGGCTGGCGCCGCGGTTATCGGTAATCGTTATAGGTTACCTGGCGGGAAGTTTGGGAGCTGGCTACTTTGAACGCGGGCCGTCGCGCGGTCCGCCCGCCGCGGTGGGCCCTACATTCCTTATTTAACTTTTCGTTGGGCTAGCTTTCTGATTCAATCAGAGGTCAAGCTTCCGTTTTCAGCCCTCCGCTTTCCGCTCTCCACCGCGAACAAATAACCAATAACCAGTAACCAATAACCGCGACGCCATTCGCCCCCCCATTTCAGTTTTCAGCTTTTCCCAAAACCCCATGCCTCATAAAGATAGTTTCCCAGCGTCGCCTCCCGTCTTCCGTTTCCGTGACACGACAAAGATTAAGCTCGATCAGGACGAAGACGCGGCCGTGAAGGCGAACGCTCCCGTGGTCGCGGCGAGACGGAAGCGGAGGCGCGACCTGGTCAGGCGAGCGTCGGAGCAGGATTGGGCGCTCTCCGCTTTTCTGCTCTTTCTCGATGTAGCCTGCTGGTTTTTGATCTATGGCTTCGCCAGCCTGATCCGGGGCGATGCGTATTACTCTTCAGCGTTCGTTTTCTTTATCATCGATCTGCTCCAGGTCACCGTTATCGTCTGCGCTCTGTTTACGATTGGCGGCTACGATCGGAGCACGGAAACCCGCAGCCTGGTTTATACGACCGAGCATTTGCTGGCCATCGTCGTGGCCGCATTGATGAGCGCCGTCCTGATCTATTCGGCGGCGGCTTTTGATGAGTCGATGAAGCCGAGCCGAGGCGTGGTGCTGGTTAGTTTCGTGATCTTCCTCCCGATCTCACTCGAGTACCGGCGCTGGTTGCGATCGCGGACGATCGCGTCCGTGGCCGATCGCGCATTCCTTGTCATTGGCAGCGGCGAGATGGCACAGCGGTTTTACGAAGCTTACATGGAGTCGCCCAACCATCAGCGACTCGAGTTCGTGGATGTGCACGGTGAACGCGTCGGCCAGCGCATCGCCGGACCGAATTCGCCGGTGATCGAAGCGAATGTGGAGGAGAAACTGGAGCGGCGCGGCCGGCGCTATAGCGGTGTGATTCTGGCCGACCGGGTGGACCGGATTCCTCCAGAGCTATTGGAGCGCCTTGTCCGAACTCAATTTCAGAAGCTCCGTGTCTATACCTTGGAGGCTTTTTATGAGACGCACTGGCGTTACGTACCGCTCGACGCGATCGATCCGGTCTGGCCTTTGCAGACCGGTTTTCAATTGGCCCGGAACTCGCCCTATCATTATCTGAAGCGGCTTTGTGATTTGATCCTGGCAGGATCGTTATTGGTGATTAGCTCTCCGTTACTGGCTTTATTGGCCGCGCTCGTTTGGCTGACGAGTGGACGACCGATTTTCTTTCAGCAGGAACGGGTCGGCCGGGGCGGGGAGCCGTTTACCATGACCAAGCTGCGCACGATGGTGGACCGAGCCGAGGAAGCGTCGATGTATACGCGCAAAGGGGATCCGCGAATCACGCCGGTGGGTCGGTTTCTCCGCAAACTCCGGCTCGATGAGCTGCCGCAGCTCTGGAATGTCTTCAAAGGTGAGATGAGTCTAATCGGTCCGCGAGCGGAATGGACCAAGTGTGCCGACCGATATGAAAAGCTCATCCCGTTCTATCATTTCCGGCATTTGGTGAAACCGGGGATCACCGGTTGGGCGCAGGTGAATTATCCTTATGGCGAGAGCGACCAGGACGCGATCGAGAAGCTAAAGTTCGATCTCTATTATATCCGCTGCTACTCGCTCAAGCTCGACGCGATGATCGCGCTGAAGACGGTGCATGTGATGCTCTTCAGCCGTGGACAATAGGCCGTGGCTGAAGAGCATCATATTTTACTGGTTATGTATTCATTCTTTTGAGGGCCCTGAGGCGGTGTTCTCGGGTCGGGTGGGCCTCCCGCCCGCCGGTGCCTGCATCTTGCGGGCACGCACTTGGCGGTCTCCGCGCGCAATGAGAGGTTGAAGAAGTGCGTCGCCGCGGGACGCGGCGACCGGTAGGCGAGACGTCCACCCTACCCGAGAGAAGGCATCCGGATGACCGAAAAAAGGCGAGCCTTGGCTCGCCTTTTCATCTCCCCAAGAACGATTCACCATCAACGAAGAAGACCGCGCCGAAGCCAGCGTTTCCGTCTGGCGAGAGACTGGCCGAGTGAGTATTAATGCCCGAATGCGGCCTATGGAAATAACTTGCGCCATCTCGCGCGCCAGTCGTTTTGCGTGCGGTTCGCTCCTTTGCGCGTCGCTCTTCTACGCGCCCTGGGATTTTGGCGCGACCAGCGTCACCGCCATCCGCAATCTCAATTGGGGGTTGGGGACGGTGTTTTTGTTGTGGGTGCTCAGCCTGTTGCTCGGTGGGCGCAGGACGAGAGAGACGCCGGTAGCGACCAGGGACAGTGTCCCCGGCTACAAGGCTGCTGTCCTCAGGTTTCCGTCCTCAGTTCTCCTTCTTTTATCTTTCCTCCTTCTGCTCCTCGGCTGGGGGATGGCGCTGAATGCGCATGCCATCGCCGATATCGATTATGAGGTGTTCCTCCCGCTGACTTCGCCGATGCCGAAAGTTCCCGGCACCGTCGACTACGCCTTGTCGATCGCGTTCATGGTGCGGACGACGGCGTTGCTGGGATGCGTCTGGGTGGGAGCGGATCTGGTGCGGGATCCGCGATGGCTGATGCGGCTTTGGTGGGCGCTCGGGCTGGCGGGTGGGTCTCTCGCGCTCCTGGGCCTCTTCCAGAAAGCAAGCGGAGCGGAGATGATCTTTTGGCTGCCGCTCGATCCGAGCGACCCGCCGGTGTCCACCTTCTTTGCGACCTATTACTATCACGGAAACGCTGGCGCTTATTTAAACCTCGCTTTGCCGGCCGTGCTCGGTCTGGCTTATCGTTATGCGACGCGGCCATCGAATCCAGGCGCTCGTGCGCTCTGGATCGGCCTCCTGGTTATCATGGTGGTCGCGGTGATGTCTGATACTTCACGCATGGGACAGGCGATCGCGGGTTTGATTGTTTTAGTCTTCCTTTGTTCGTTTGGCGGGAGCATCGCCCGGCGCCTGCGTGGGCTCGAACTCAAAACAGCCTTGACCGCGCTGGTGGTGGGCGTGGCGGCTTTGTGGGCCATCACGCAGGCCAGTCATCTCGATCTGGCGCGCAAACGTTGGGACGCGGTGGAAACGACCGTGGCGCGCGACGCTCGTTGGCAAGCGGACGCGGTCGCCATGAGCGGGTTGCCCCAGGCTGGGCCGCTTGGGTTCGGGGCCGGTACGTTCAGTGTGGCTTTCCCTTATTTGAATCGCCTGGTCTCCAAACCCGTCGAGGGGGACTGGCTCTTTCTGCATAACGATTATCTGCAGACATTGTTGGAATGGGGTTGGCTGGGTGGTCTGCTCTGGGCATTGCTTTTCTTTGGCGGGATGTTGAGCGGGCTGCGAGACCTCACCAGTAAGGCGCGGTCGGAGGTCATGTTCCCGCGGCAAAAAGTGTTTCTGACGGTCGCACTGATCGCGCTGATCGGAGTCGCGCTTCATGCGGCGGTCGATTTTCCGCTCCAAATCGCCTCGATCCAGCTCTACGCGGCGGTGTGGGTGGGAGTGTGTTGGGGGCTTAACCCCCGAAAGCTGAAAGTGGAAATAGGGTCAGGGGGAGAACTGAAAGCTGAAAGCCAGGAGTGAAGCTTCCGTTGTCTGCCTTCAGCTTTCCGTGGTCAGCTTTTCGTAAGATCCTTCGCCCGCGCCGTAGCCATGGGAGGCGTAGTAGTAGTAATAACCGGCGCCGCGCCGGTGGGGCAGGCGATTAAGGATGATTCCCGCCGGACGCGTGGAAGCGGTTCCGAGTAGAGAGATCGCACGGTGCACAGCGTTGCGCGGGGTCTTGGCCGCGCGCACCACGACGCTGACAGTTTGAACGAAGGGGACCATGAGAAGGGTATCGCTCACGGCCAGGATCGGCGCGCTGTCGATGACGACGCGATCGTAGCGACGGGCTGCTTCGGCAATCAATTCGCCGAAAGAAGGGCCGCTTAATAATTCGGCCGGGTTCGGCGCGCGGCGGCCACCGGTAAGAATGGAAAGACAACCCCCCGTGGCAGTGGTGTAACCTTGTTCTCCTTTGCCGTGAGGGCGGGTGACATCGACGTCGCTGGCCGCGACTCGAATGACAGCCGCGGGAAGCTGCGTTTCGCCCACCAGACAATCGACCACCCCGGGGATCTGCTTTTCGGCCGAGCCGTTTTTGCTGGTGCTCGCGAAGATCTTGCGCAGGCTCGGGCGTCGCAAATCGCCATCGATCAAGAGGACGTTGTGGCCCTGTTGGGCGAGAGCGAGCGCATAGTTCGCGCTGGTAAAGCTCTTGCCTTCCGTCGGCACCGCGCTGGTGAAGAGGAACACTTTGCGTTCGATCTCCGGGCCGAGCAGCGAGAGCGACGCCCGCAGGTTGCGGAACGATTCGGCGATGGGGCCTTCGGGCGCTTCCGCGACGAGGCGGTAGGTGATCGCGCCATCGACGGCCTTCTCGCCTCGTGATTTCTTGGCGTTAGGCCGCTCTGGCACGGCCGCCAGCACGGGCAAGCCAATGAGTGCTTCGGCTTGATCGACAGTCTTGAGCGATCGGTCCAAGGCATCAGATCCGTAGATAAAGCCGAGGCCGGCGGCCAGCCCTCCCAGCAAGCCGAGGACAATGGCCTTGACCGGCCGAGGTGTAGAAGGCGCGTAGGGCAGGGTGGCGTGCTCGGCGATGCTGACTGCGTTGGTCTTCGCGCCTTTCGTAAGGTTGGTTTCCTTGATTTGGCGCAGGACGCTTTCGTAGAGCGCGCGATCGGTCTCGGCTTGCCGGGCCAACTCTTGGTACCCGATCGCGGCTTTATTGAGGGCGAGAGCGGCTTTCTCCTGCTCGGTCGCGGCGGAACCGAGACTTTTTTCCGCAGCGTTGGCTTGCGCCAGGACATTGCGCAAGACGGCTGGCTGACTCAAGACGGCGCGCTTCAAAGCTTCCTGTGCTTCAGTCAAAGCGGCCTGAGCCGCCATCATTTTCGGGTGCTTCGATTTGTAACGTTGCGCCAGGCTGGCCACGGTCGATTCGAGCTGGGCGACATCTTTACGGCGATCGACCACGACGGGCGCGGCTGCAATGCTGGGAATGGCGAGCAGAGCATCCACGTTGTCGCCGATCTGCTCGATCTGTTTCAACTCACTTTGGAGCCGAACGCGATCCGCTTTGGCGGTGGTCACTTTGCTGGTTAAATCCTGGAGTTTGTCCTCGACCAGCCCGCCCCGTCCGCCGGTCGAGCCCGCGCCGGTCTGCGTGCCGGTGGCTGCGGCACCGCCGCCGAGCTGGAGCGCGTCGGGCGTTCTGGATTTATAATCGGCCACGGCAGCTTCGCTCTTTTGCAGATTGGCTTTGAGACGCTCTTCTTCCTCCATCAAATAGCGCAGGCTTTCCTGGCTGAAATTGGAGCGGCGCTCAATCGACATGCGGATGTATTCACGACCGACGGCTTCCGCGAGGCGCTGGGACATGGCCGCATCGTGGTTAGTGACGTAGAGGTCGATCAAACGCGAGCCGCGGCGGATGACTGGCTTCACCATGTTGGCGACGGCTCCACCGAGGGCATCTTCGAGGGGGTTGAAGGCGCGGTCGCGTTCCGGCAGTTCATTCGCCCCGCCCGCTTTCGGAGCAGGCGGAGGAGTCGCAGTGGCATCCGCATTCACGCTGCGGCCGAGCAGAGCGCGTCCGCCGTCGTCGGCCAGACCTTCTGCCCGCACCACTCGATCCATCAGGTTCCGATTCGTCAGGTTTTGCTCGATGGTGCGGAGCGCTTCCTGGCTGGCCAGGAACATCGAGCGGGTGCGGGAAGAATTGTTATCGTCCGAGATCAAGGTCGGCTCCTGGAAATCGACTTCGAGCACGGCATGGCTTTGATAGAGCTTCGGAGTGCGGGCCAGATAGCCAAGGGAAAGGAAGAGCCCGGCCAGCGCGCAAAGCACGACCACCCAAAGGCGTTCTAGAATGGAATGCCAAAAATGGCGAAAATCGAAGCCGCGTTTCCCGCCCTCGATGAGATCATGAGCCTCGGAAATATAGGGTGGCGGAGTGGCGGGAGGAATGTTCATACAGCGGCAGAAGCAGGGGGCGGGAAGAAAGGGAAACCTCGCATCAGCCTAACAAGTGGGTGTGGGGTCAGGGCGGGGTTCATTAAAAAATACTTTCGCCGACCGTCACGGTGTCGCCGGACATGATCATAAAGCTGCTGCTCTCGCCTCGGGCAACGCGTTTGGCATTCACTTTGAGAATTTTGTCGCGACCGCGACTCCGGCGACGGACGCTGGTTCGTTCCGGCGCTGCGATGCGGGTGTAACCGCCTGCCATGGCCACGGCTTCGAGAAGATCGATACCGCCGGGATTGCCTTCCGGCATCTCATAGCTGCCAGGGCGATTGACCTGGCCGAGGACCGTGAAACGGCGACGGGCGTAGCCGACGAGGGCCACGTTGACCTTGGGATTAACGAGGTAATCGCGACCGTAAAGTTCGGTCAGCCGAGCCACCGCCTGGGTCAGAGTGAGGCCACCGAGTCGAACGGAACCGAGTAATGGCAGGCTTAAATTTCCTTCTGCGTTAAGACGCCCGCTCGTGCGCAGATCGTCTTCACCGAAGACTTCCACGGCGACTTGGTCATTGGCGCTCAGTTGATATCCGGAGGGAGCGCTGATCGCGTCGGGCGCGCTGGCGGCGCTTTGTGCGGCGGGGAGGGCAGCGGACCCGGCGGGAGCCTGCTGGGTGACGGCAGGCTGCCGAGGCGCATCAAAAATATTGGATTGGCCCAGGGAAACCAGCGGCGTCAGGCCCAGGCCGAACACGATGGAGAAGAGGAGAGCGAGCGGGCGCATGCTAGAAGTTAAGGGAGGTTCGCAGGCCAAACTGGTTATCATAGAAACTGAAGGCGGGGAGAGAACTGTCATCTTCTCGATGCAGATAGTAGACTCCAGCGGCCCAGAAGCTGGTCAAATCCACGTCGAGCGCTGTCTGTAGGAAATAATAATCGTCGCTCCGCGTCGAGGAAAAACCCTGCATAGTACTGAAGTAACTGGAGTTTTCGTAGCCCAGGCTGAGCCCGAGATAGATGCGCTGCAAGAAACGCTGGCGGCCGGAGAGAACGACACTCGTGGAGTGGAAGTCCTGCGAGGCCAGCACGGCCGAGCTCATGGTGCGGCGAGAGAGGTTCAGAGCCAGGCTGGTGCCGTCAAACGGTTGATAAAAGAGGGCGCCCTCGAAAACAGGAGACCCGTTGTCTTCCGCGTCGCTCTCGCTGATTTGGCGAAACTCGAGCCCGGCGGTGAAACTGGCGCTGACTTTGCCACTCAGCCCGTAGGAAACCCGGGCGTTGAGCTGCTCGAAGGTCTGATCCTGGCTCGGCGCCTCCACGGAATTATAGCCAGCGGTGAGGCCAACGCCAAAAGCCAGCTTGGGGCTGTAAGTGTAATTGGCATAGAGGTTACCGGAGATGACAGACGAACTGAGGAACGACTCGTAATCGGTCACGCTGTAGTTGAGGCCCGCAGTCAGGAATGTTTTGCCCGTGAGCGAGTAATTCGCGTCCAAACGCGTCGTGTAGATGTTCAGGCGGGTGCGTCTCGAGACATCCAGGTTCGTGCGGGTAAACTCCGTGCCAGTGCCGGAAGGGAAATTCCACCCGGAACCATTGAGGATCTGGACTTCCTGCGAAAGATTCAAGATGAGCCGCGGGAGGCCGAGCTGACCGGTGAAGGTGATGAGATGCTGGATGGAGTTGGCTTCGGTGTGATCGAAGAAGAGGGAGACGCTTGGAGAATAGACGAGCTGAAGAAAGTTCCCGTCCGTCCGTCCAAAGCCCAGCTCGATCGTCGGCTCGATGCTGGTGTAAAAGTCGCCCTGTCGATCCGTCTGGCTTAGGTTGACATTATCATCATAAACCGTGCGCAGGGTAACGCCTACGCGGTAGCGAAGGCGGCGCTGAGTAGCGGCTTCCGCGCGGCCCTCGGGGGCGGGCTCGACCGCTTGGGGGAGCGCCGGTTCGTAGGAGGCCATATCCGCCTGGCTCTGGAGAGCTGGGTAATCGGGCGTGGAAGCGACGACCCCTGGGTCGGGTAGGACCAGTGTCTCCTGCTCTCCCTCCGCCGGCGGCTCGGGAGCGGTCTCGTTATCGTCGACCACATCTTCAGCACCATCGTCTACTGCGGTCGACGCTGCGGAGTCGACCTCGGCGAAGGTGTTATCCCATCCCAGAGCGGCGCGGGAAAAGCAGCACAGGGCGATTGCGAGAGTGAAGAGCCGAAGAAACACGCGCAAAGGATAGGGTTATCGCCAACTCAGCTGAACCGAGCGGCCAGCCCCGATCCGTGGCACGCATGGACAAAAGAAATAAGATTCATGGAAAATTTAGGGTGCAGAACAGGGGCCGACTTTCCGAGGCCCGTCCAGCTGGGCCCGGACATGCTCTCCCGCCTTCGGCCACGTATCCCGGAGCCGACCGCGCTGGGCTCAACTAAGAGTGCGGCCGCGGCGACCAGTAAGGTGTGGGCGACGGCGACCAGTGCGGCGGCGGGGTCCACTGCTGACGCGGGCAACGACCACGCATGGCTCGTGGGTGCGTCTGGAGGAATCTGCGTGCCTGCCGACAGGGAAGATTACGGGTGTGGCCGCGATAGCAGATGCGGCAGCGGCGTCGGTGGTGCGAGACCCGATGGCGATCTGCCGAGTCGTCGTCGCTCGGGCTATTAACTTCGTCCGCCATCTCCATGATCTGATCTTTCAAATCGGGTCGCGCGGCCACTGCGGCGGCCACGTAAGGGGCTGACTGCTCTTCATTCACGCCCACCAGCACCGATACGACCGCATCGAGAAACTGGTCAGCGTCTGCCTGTTCGACGGACGTAGCGCCACTGCTCGAAACCGCCTGTGATATAGCCTCCGATGGGGAAGCGAGAAGCCAATTGGTGACGCTCACGAAACTGGCTGCAACGAGGGTAACGATAGTGGCGATAAGCCACGTCCTGGGAGTGTTGTTTTTCATAGTTTTGAATGACTTATCGCGAATTATAGAAGTGGAGGTAAAGAGGGCAAGAATATTTTTCGTTAGATTTGGAATACGCGTCTGGCGTTCGTCAGGCATCATTCTTGCCACGGAATGAAGCTGTGGCCCTTCTCTTCCTCGAGCTGAAGGAGATCCCTTTCGTGATGGAGGAGGGCAACTAAGGCCGCCTGCGCTTCCCGATCTGCCTGCGCCACGGCGAGGGGACTGGCTGGGGGACCGGGCCATTGCAGGAAATATCCCGTCTGGATTTCTATTCGTGCACTCCCGTCCGCCGGGGCAAAGTGGACCGGCTCCCGCAAGCACATGATCCAGACAGTTTTCCCATCTGTGCGGGTTTCGAACGTGCGCCCGGCGCCCGCGACGATCGTTCCCAGCCTGGTCTCGACGATCAGCCGAGAGCGGGTCTGCGACGGGCCAACGACCCCGCGGAGAGTGCCAGCCTGGAGCCGAAGGCGAACATTCCGGGCTGTGACCGGGTGGATCGTTTCGTCGCCGTTTTTGGCGAAATGGAGGTCTGCGATTTTCACCTTCGTCTCGGGGTCCAACGCGACTAAGGTGCCTGGAAGAAGCATCAGATCGGCCTTGCTCTGGGCCGCTGTGCCGACCGTTTGTCCGATGCGAACCCGATCGTTAGGCTGGAGCGCAGGCGTGGTCGAGCCGGTCACGGCCAGAACCATGCCGGCGACTTCGCGGCAGAAAAGTGGACGACACGACGCGAGCACAAGGCTCAAGACCAACACGCTCCAAAGGGTGGATCGGGCATGGGACGAGAGGACTGTTCGATTCCAAGGCATGGGGCGATTCCGTCCCGGCGACGGGGGTCCATTCTCGTCATCGGCAGGCGATCTGCAAGAGCGATGCTAGAATGCCGCATGAAGTTCTTGCTCGTCGCGCTCGTTTTTCTTCCAGTGCTCGGGATGGCTGATCCGACACGGACACCGACACCGGCGCCGGCGCCGCAGTTCGCTGCCCACGCTGCGGACCGCTTTGCGCGGCTCGCCCTGGCTTGCGTGCACCAAGAGTATCCAAATAAAATCAGCCACGTCCTTAACAGCGAGGCGGATGTGGCGGCGCCGCATCTGCTCACGCCGGCCTTTTGCGGTTGTTTCGACTGGCATTCATCCGTGCACGGCCACTGGTTGCTGGCGCGGCTCGCCCGCACTTTTCCTGAGGCGCCGTTTGCCAAAGAGGCGCGGGAGGCCCTGCAGAAGAGCCTCACGAAATCGAATATCGCGCAAGAGACGGCTTACTTGCAGGAGAAAGGCCGCGCCAGTTTTGAGCGTCCGTATGGCCTGGCCTGGTTGCTGCAATTGTGCGCAGAGCTGCGCGCATGGGATGATCCGCTGGCTCGGGAGCTGGCCGCGAATCTGCGCCCGCTGGAAGAGGCGGCGGTGCAGCGTTTGTCGAGCTGGTTGCCAAAACTATCGCACCCGGTGCGGATCGGCGAACATAGCCAGACGGCCTTCGCGCTGGGGTTGATGCTGGATTACGCGCGGGTGAGTGACGACCAATCCCTGCGCAAACTGGCGACGGCAGCGACGCGCAAGTTCTTCCTCGCCGATAAGAACGGCCCGCTCGAGTACGAACCTTCGGGGGAAGATTTTCTTTCCCCATGCCTGGGAGAGGCGGATGTCATGCGCCGGATTCTTCCGCCTGACGATTACGCAAAATGGTTGACTCAATTCCTGCCCCAGATTCCGCACGCGGCGTCGGTGGATTGGCTTCCGGTGGCGGTTTCTCCCGATCCGAGTGATCCAAAATTAGCCCACCTCGATGGCCTCAATTTGAGCCGGGCCTGGATGCTGGAGGGAATCATGGCGGGCTTGCCTAAGGATGATGCTCGACGTCCGGCGCTGGCGGCGACGGCCGCGGCGCATCGTCGAGCGGGGCTGGCGGCGGTGACCGGGGAGCATTACGAAGGGGGGCATTGGTTAGGCAGCTTTGCGGTTTATCTGACGACGCGGCGGGGGCTCGGATTGTAGCCGGGGCGCGCTACTCTTGGCTCTCACGTCTGGGAAGAACGGGCGGTGTGTTCCCCGCTCGTGATCGTGATTGTGATGGTGTTCGACGGCGATTGTTCGATCACGAGCACGAGAAAGAATGAAGGGTGGACGGCCGTATTTCGACCTCTGACCTCTGACCTCTGACCTCCGACCTCCGACCTCCGGAGCAGGAGGGTGGGGGCGATGGCAGCGCGTACGGGGATCGAACCCGTGCACCAGCCTTGAGAGGGCTGTGTCCTAACCACTAGACGAACGCGCCGTGTGTCGCCCTGCCAATCTTAGCGCGCTCTGCCGCACCGGCAACCGCTTCGATTTTTCGAACGCGTTACGGTTGGACGCCACTGCCGGCGCGCGCTTGGACCGGAGTGGCGAGCGGTTTCGGTCCAGTTCCGCTGCTTGCTTTAATCGCGGCCAGATCGTTGGCTTCTTTTTCGTCCGTTTCGTGCCGGACACGCGGCTGCAAGAGGAGGATTTCGTGGCTGGCCTCCTGGGCCGTGAGATAGGTTTTGAGGTCTGGGGTCGCAGCCAGCGCACCCAGTTTCTTAAAGTAAAGCTGGTAGTAGGTGCGCAAACGATGGCGGCGCTCAAGATCGGTCGGCGCGCGCTGGGCGGCGTTTTTCAAGGCATGCAGGTCTTCGTCGTTGCGAATGCGCGTTTCGAGCTCGGACATCTGCACGTGGAGCCGATGTTCATCGGCTTCTTTTCCGAGGGAAGTTTGTTTGAAGAAGGTGTTGAGTTTGTCGATCTCAGGAGCCGAGGGAATCTGCGGGAAGTCACCGGAAGGCGGCAGAATGTTGGCCGGAATGAGCGAGGGCGGTTCGACCGGGACGGTCGCGGATGGGGCGGGGGCGGCGTCTGTCGTACCCAGCTGGGCCGCGGCCGCCTGCCCGGAAGTGTCGGACGGAGCGGGAGAGGACTGCGCCGCGGCGACGCCCGCCATAGCCAGGCTCAGACCGCACACGAGATGGGGAATCAATTTCATCTGATTCGGAGTGTAACCCGGACGCGGCCCGGAGCAATCGCGAGCTCCGGTGGATGTCGCGCTCCCCGCTGTAGACGTAGGCGACAGGTCGAGCTAAACTTCGGATGCGCTGCTCGCTCTCCCATGCTAAAGAGGGCGTTGTTACCGGGGTGTAGCTTAGCTTGGTAGAGCGGTCGCCGCGGCGACAGGTGGAGCTAAACTTCGGATGCGCTGCTCGCTCTCCCATGCTAAAGAGGGCGTTGTTGCCGGGGTGTAGCTTAGCTTGGTAGAGCGGTCGCCGCGGCGACAGGTGGAGCTAAACTTCGGATGCGCTGCTCGCTCTCCCATGCTAGAGAGGGCGTTACCGGGGTGTAGCTTAGCTTGGTAGAGCGGTCGCCGCGGCGACAGGTGGAGCTAAACTTCGGATGCGCTGCTCGCTCTCCCATGCTAAAGAGGGCGTTGTTACCGGGGTGTAGCTTAGCTTGGTAGAGCGGTCGCCGCGGCGACAGGTCGAGCTAAACTTCGGATGCGCTGCTCGCCCTCCCATGCTAAAGAGGGCGTTGTTACCGGGGTGTAGCTTAGCTTGGTAGAGCGGTCGCCGCGGCGACAGGTCGAGCTAAACTTCGGATGCGCTGCTCGCCCTCCCATGCTAAAGAGGGCGTTGTTACCGGGGTGTAGCTTAGCTTGGTAGAGCGCCTGGTTTGGGACCAGGAGGTCGCAGGTTCGAATCCTGTCACCCCGATACTCCTCGTTGAGAGCGGTCGCCGCGGCGACAGGTCGCAGGTTCGAATCCTGTCACCCCAATACTCCAGATTGCATGTTTTCGGTTTACGTTCTGAGAAGCAGCACGACCGGCCGACGGTATGTGGGATCTTGTTCGGATCTTTGTGATCGGTTACGGCGACATAACGCTGGCGAATCCGCCGCCACGAAATTTGGAATTCCTTGGATGCTCATTCATGAGGAGCACTTTTCCACGCGTGCGGAGGCCATGGCCCGTGAACGCTATTTCAAGACCGGCCGGGGGCGCGATGAACTTGACCAACTTGCTCGTTGAGAGCGGTCGCCGCGGCGACAGGTCGCAGGTTCGAATCCTGTCACCCCGACTTTTATGGGAAAGCTAAAACTCTGAAGTTTCTTCGAGGCGGCGGGCGCCTAACGAGCGAACGTAGCGTGTCTCGCATTAAATCTGCTTGCCCTGACAGGCGGTTGCGACGAAAGTTTCGCTTCTTTCGTCAATCCGCCCCCCGGCGCCATTCGCTGATATGTTTAAGAACGAAAAATTTAACATCGGTATCTTTACGATCCTTCTCCTCCTGCAGGCGTTTGGTATCGCTGCTCTGTGGACACGTTTTCATCTCATCTACCTGCCGATCATGCTTGGCATTTACCTGTGGATGGGCCTCGGCACCACGCTCTATCTCCATCGTTATCTGACCCATCGCGGGTTTGAAATGCCGGGCTGGCTCAAGTTTCTCTTCGCCAGCGGCTCTGCTATCGGGCTGGCGGGCGATCCGGTGACCTGGGTGGGCGACCATCGTTATCATCACCTGAAATCAGATACCGAAGAAGATATCCACAGTCCTCGGCATGGCTTCCCTTACGCGCACATGATGTGGCTCATCCGCAAGCCGCCTTCGTTCCGCCAGCGCTCGCTCCGCTATGCCGCCGACGTGCGCAAAATCTGGTATTGCAAGCTTTGGGAAAACTCCGCGCTCTACGTGTTGCCGCATCTGGCCCTGGCTGCCTTGCTCTATTTCACGCTTGGGTTATCCGGAATGCTTTGGTGTCTCTACATTCCCGTTCTCGTGATTTACAATTTCACCTGGGCGGTCAACTCGATCTGCCACATGAAGCAGTTTGGGTATCGCACTTTCGAGACGTCGGATGAGAGCAAAAACAACTTCTGGGTCGGGCTCGGCGCGTTGGGCGAGGGATATCATAATAACCATCACGCGAAGCCGCGTTGTGCGGCGCATGGATTAAAGTGGTGGGAATTCGATCTCACGCGCTACGTCATTTGGACTTTGGAAAAAACGCACCTGGCTTGGAACGTCGTCTGGCCCGCGCCGGAAACGAGAGTAGAAGAAGTCTCCCCCGACGAAGCCGGCACCATGCTCATCACGAGCGCGGATACAAATTCGGCGCTGTAGACGCCGCCCTCTGGTCGACGCGGGGCCGGGTTGGATGGAAAATTTCTCCCACGTTTGGGTTCCCTTTAGACGTCGCCCTCAGGACGATGCGTTGTGGACTTTCATGGCAAAAGGAGCTCCGCGCCTGCCCTGCGATTGTAGACTGGCCGTCTGGGCGACGGGGGGGCCCATACGAGGGCGACTTAGTTGCAAGAGGATCTCACGGCCGCGCTTCCCAGAGGAAAGCGTCTACATACACGGGAGGTCGCGCGGTTGCAATGTGTCCTGAAAAGCTGACTTTGCTTTCGGCGTTTCAGATGTCAGTCTTCAGCTCTTGAAACGGCATCTGTGTCTTTTGTAGCCCGGCAATTCCAGCGTCTCCCGGAAGGTAGCCGGTCCATTCTCCTGACCGCCATCTACGGGTTGGCTGGCGGGCTCGCCGCGGTTTTCTTTGAGCTGGGCATTAATTGGCTCTATCTCTCGACCTTTGTCGCGCTCTCCCACCAGACGTTGACCGTTTTCCTGCTCGGTTCGTTTGCGGTCGTCGTCGGCTGTTCGGTAGGCGGCGGCTTTCTCATGTTTCGGGTTGATCAAAACGCAGCCGGGAGCGGCATTCCGCAGCTGAAGTTCGCCTTTTGGCAGGATTTCGGGTTCGTGAGAATGAAGACCGTCATGGTCAAATTTGTGGCCGGCCTGCTTCACGTCGGCGGAGGGATGAGCCTGGGGCGCGAGGGGCCTTCGGTGCATATCGCCGGCGGCATTGCCTCCGAGTTGAGCAGCAAACTCGGGATTCCCAAGCAGCGGCGCCGTCGCCCGGCCGCAGCGGGGGCGGCGGCTGGTTTGGCGGCGGCGTTCAATACCCCACTCGCCGCGATCACCTTCGTGCTGGAGGAAATCGTGCAGGACCTGAATAGTCCGCTCATCGGCAGTGTGATCCTCGCTTCCGTGCTCGGGGCGTTTGCGGTGCACGCGATCATCGGGGAAAACCCGGCTTTCGTTCTGCCGCAGATCGAAGGGGCCACTTGGCGCGCTTACCTCGGCGTGCCGCTCGCTTCCGCTTTCGCATCTCTGGTCGGGATCGCTTTTCAACGAACCACCCTCAAACTGCGTGGTTTTTCCAGGAACTGGACGAAATTTCCGCGCTGGCTGCATCCGCTTTTGGGCGGCCTGACGGTATGGTTTTTCGGAGTCGCGATATTCATCTGGTCGGGCCGGCTCGGCGTTTTCGGTCTGGGCTACACAGATCTCTCGGCGATGTTGCGCGGCCAAATCCCGTGGGTGGTGATCGCCGCGCTGCTTCTGGCCAAGTGGATTTCTACGGTGGCCTGCTACGGCTGGGGCGGCTGTGGCGGCATCTTTGCGCCGGTCCTTTTCTTCGGCGCGGCGGCCGGCGCCACCGTGGCGGGAGTTTTCGGTTACATCCTGCCGCTGACACCGGATGGCCGTCTCCTGCTGGCCATTATCGGGATGAGCGCCTGTCTGAGCGCAGTGGTGCGCGCCCCGTTTACTTCGATCCTTATCGTCTTTGAAATGACCCACCAGTTCTCGCTCGTGCCGGCACTCATGCTTGGTGCGCTGGTGAGCGAGGCGATCTCGCGAGCGCTGACCACTCACAATTTCTACGACGAAGTGCTGGCCCAGGACGGCATTGTTTTGGTGAACGTGATTCCCCCGCGAGATCTGCGCAGCTGGCAGGCTTATCCCGTCTCCGCGATCGCGAATTTCCGTCCTGTCGTAGTCGACGACCTCGCCCCGGAAAGTCTGCAGATGCTCTTGGAACAGAATCAGTTCAAGCGTTTCCCGGTCGTGGAGGAAGGAAAGGTGATCGGCTGCCTCCCACGGGAGGAGATCGAAGCCGCTCTGGCGGCGGGACGGTTGCCGGTCGTGGAGGAAGTGGCGACCTGCCGGCGCAGCTTCACCATTAGTGAGGTGGCTCGGCTGCTGATTGATGCTCCGGGTGGGTTTGCGGTGCTGGAGGCGGGCGATAAGCCCGCGGGGATTGTCACTTTACACGATCTTCTGCGTGCGCAGGAGACTCTGGCCGCCCGCAGCACGCACTAGCTGGTTTTGCGATGTGCTCCGCTGATTGAGGTCACCTCCGCGTTGGAAAGCCCGGCCGTTGCTTCGCATCCGTTACGGCCAGAGGAAAAGGGTCTCCAGAATGTTATGGAAATTATAACAGCGGGCACCCCTTCTGCTCTTAAATCAGTGCTTTATGCAGCTCCGCTCATCGGCCGGGTCGGCCGGCTTCAGTCTAATCGAGACCACCGTGGCCGCAGCTTTGGCCGCGTCGTTCCTCGCCTCGCTCTTCACCATGAACATCGCGACGATGGATACCATCCGCACCGCCAAAGAGTCGATCGCGGCCAGCCAGGTTCTGCAGCAGCGCATGGAATCTCTGCGCATCGCCAATTGGCATCAGGTGACCGACGCCGTTTGGCTGCAGAACAACCTTCTCAGTGTCAACGTGCCCGGCACCGATCCGCTCAAGAACCTGGTCGAGACTCTTACGATTGTTCCCTACGGCAGCACCAACGTCGGCAGCACTCAACTGCGGCGAACTTCGTCGTCCACCACGATTATCGCGCAGAATACCTCGCTCCTGCAGGAACACGCGGTCAAAATTCTTTGGACGGTTGATTATGTCGGAGCCCCTCAGAGTCGGTCCGTGACCAGACAGACGGTCGCCATCCTGGCTAAAGGGGGCGTGGCCAAGTGATCCTGCGGACCCGGCGGAGCCCGGAGGGTTTTCTCCTTCCGGAGACCTTCATCGCCATGGCGATTTTCAGCGCCATCAGTCTGGCCTTGATGCTCGGGTTCACCAGCCTGGAGCGCAGTTTCGCCGCCACGACTGATTTCGCGACCAATCACACGGACTCGGTGCGGATCTCGGATTATCTCGCACTCGATCTGCGTCGCGCCTTGAGCATTCAATCGAGCCAGAACAATGCGGTTATCACGATCCCTGGCTACTACGATAATAGCGGTCAGCCGCGAGACCCGACCCTCGATGCCCATGGCAATGTCGTCTACGGGAGCGCTGGAGACGTGGTCCAGATTCGCTACTATCTCCTGGCGGGCGCCATCTATCGGAAGGAAGGATCGAAACCGGCGGTCCCGATCGCCGAGAACGTCTCGGATTTCATCTTCAACGTGACCGACTTGGGCAAGGTCGCCAACACCAGCATCACGTTCAATCCCATTTTCAAGTCGACCGGCGCCTCGGCCTCAGCGATCGCCGCGACTGCCGTCCACAACACCACTCTGCTGCGCAACAGCCGTACGGATATAACCAGTAGCGTTTATTAAAATGCAAAGATCATCTGCTCAGCGTGAGCGAGGCAGTATCCTCCTTTGGACAGTTTTAGTCATCGCGATCCTCTCGCTTTTCGCCACCGAAGTGTTACGCACGGTCTCCGGCCGTTTTCAGGTCGGGATGCAAACGTCGGCCTGGCAGGAGGCGTTGCTCGCGGCTGAGTCAGGCGTCGACCTGGCGGTGGTCGAGATGCGCAAATCACTTTATCCGGCCCCTAACCACGCCTGGGAAGGGTGGAACAATGTCCCTGGGAACGGCGTGATCAGTCACGGTCTCACCACCGTGCCTAACGCCGGCCTGGCCGGCACGCCCATGACGATTGAAGTAAATGTCGATGCCCCTGCGCAGTTGGTGGAGCCCAGCGTCGGCTGGCAATATTATCGCATCAGGACCCTGGGAACGATGCCGCTGACGGGCCCGCCGCGGATCGGCTTTAACAAGCAGGACAATCGACTGCGCAAACTGACTCTGAATGTGCAGCGCTTTGTCGATCATCTTTTCCAGAGCGAGACGAACGATCCGCATGCCGCGCGCCGGATCGAGGCCGTCGTCGCGCCGATTTCTTCTTTCGGGCAGGCGATTCTCTCCGACACCACCCTGAACATGAATAATCAAAACATCATCGTGGACAGCTACGACTCACGCGACGTGGCGAAATCGACCAACGGCCTTTACGATGAGTCGAAACGCCAGGAAAATGGCAATATTGCTACGAATGGCGATCTCATCGCCGCCGGCAACGCGCATGTTTATGGCAATGTCTCGACCAACTCCGGCACCGCGACCGGAGTCAGCAATGTGAGCGGTGCCATCCGGACCGATTTCTATCAGGAACCGATTCCCATCGGCGAACCGACCTGGCCTTCTATCAACCCGAATCCGGCGTTGGTTAGCGGAAACACCACGCTCACCGCCAGCTCCGTGAAGGGTTCTTCGACTTCGCGCTATCGCCTGAGCTCGGTCACGACTTCCGGCAGTCAAACTTTAACGCTGGCCGGCAATCCCGATGGATCGCCCAGTTACATCGAGATCTATGTGACTGGGGATATTTCGGTCACGGGGACTTCCCAGATCATTTTGGGACAAGGGGTGAACGCGAGCATCTATTTCCGGGGAAATGTCGATATCCAGGGAAAAGGCATGCTCAATCCGGCGAATCAACCCTCCAATCTGCTTATCTATGGAGTCCAGCCGCTCAACGGTGCGACTCCCAGCGTGACCCTGGGCGGGAACGGCCAGATCACCGCCGCGGTTTACGCGCCAGACTACCGCGTCACCGTCAACGGCGGAGGTAACACCGGCCACGTTTTTGGGTCGGTGGTCGGTAAAACCGTCTCCATGAATGGCGTGACCAATCTCCATTACGACGAAGCCCTCGGCTCCGCCGGCCTCATTAACAACTACAAGATCGTCAGCTGGGTCGAAGACACTCGTTAGGCCGAGCGGCGCCACTGTCGCCGGGTTCGCTGACCCCGGTGGAGGAGCGCTCCGTGCCAAGACGAACCTCACTGAAGCAAGGCGCTGCCCTGCCGGGGACAGCGTCCCCGGCTACGATGCTTGTCAGCCAAGACTTCAGAGCACCTCATAAGCCAGATTCGGTCCGAGCCACTTCTCGATTTCGCCTAACGATTCATTTTTTCGGCGCGCATAGTCCTCCACCTGGTCGCGGGCGATCTTGCCGACCGCAAAATAACGCGCCTCCGGGTGGGCGAAGTAGAGACCGCTCACGCTCGCCCCAGGATGCATGGCAAAGGATCCGGTCAGGACGATGCCCGTCTCTTCTTCGGCTTGGAGAAGGTTGAAAAGCGTTCGCTTTTCCACGTGGTCGGGGCAGGCCGGATAACCGGGCGCCGGTCGGATCCCGCGATAGCGCTCGCGAATCAGCTCCTCGGTGGTGAGGCGCTCGTCCGTGCCGAAACCCCAGGCCTGGCGAGCTTCACGGTGCAAATACTCGGCAAACGCTTCCGCGAAACGATCGGCCAGGGCCTTGACCAGGATCGAGTTGTAATCGTCGTGCTGAGCCTCGAATTGTCGCGCCAGTTCGTCCGCGCCGATCCCGGCTGTGACCGCGAATCCGCCCAGATAATCGCGCTTCCCCGATTCCTGCGGAGCCACGAAGTCGGCCAGGCAATAATTCCGCTGGTCGTTAGGCTTCTGCATTTGCTGACGCAGGAAATGAAAAGTGGCCACCACTTCGTCCCGCGCTTCATCCCGGTAGAGCAGAACGTCGTCGCCTGACGAATTAGCCGGCCAAAATCCAAAAACCCCGCGGGCCGTGAGCAGCTTCTCCTCGACGATGCGCTGCAACAGCTTCTGGGCATCGGCGAAGAGCTCGCGCGCCTGCGTGCCCACCACGGGATCTTCCAGGATGGCCGGATAGCGCCCCCGCAATTCCCAGGCATGGAAAAAAGGCGACCAATCGATGTAGTCGGCCAGCGTCGCGAGCGAAATTTCCCTAACGACTTCACGAGAAGCGTTCCCCTTTTGGGGAGCGCACGTGCCTCGCGTGCTCTCCGAGGCGCCTCGCCGAGGAGCCTGCGGCGTCCAAAGCCAAGGATAATCCCCGCCTTCCCTAACGAGTCCCGAATCCCAGGGATTCCGCGTGATGTACTGGAACTTCTCCTCCAGATCCGATTCCGAACGAATCAACCGATCAAACGACTCTCGATCCCAGACCGGACCTGTCGCGCCACGCAGTTTGTTAATGCGATGCGCGGTCGATGATTTGATTCCGCGCAGGATTTCCGTGAGTGACCAAAAAACGGCGTTTCCCTCCGGATCATTCTGTTTGATTTGCGGTTCGAAGAGGAGATGAACGTGATCCGGTAGAACGCAGGCGGCGTAGAGCTCGATTTGATTTCGATCTCGCGCATTGAAGATCGACTCAAGGATGAGGTCGCGTTCTGCGGGAGCCAGCGCGTGGCGCTGATAGGTTGAAAACGCGACGGCGTATTTCCCCCAAGGACGCTCGAAGTGCGGGAGGTTGCGTTTGGAATAGGTGACGTCGCCCGTGGTTGTTTCCGGCGAGGCGCCGGAAACAGCACGCGAGGCGCGTGCGCTCCCCGGAGCGCGCGGTGCCCGCGCGTCAGACCCAGGGTGCGGGTGGAGGGCGCTCGTTACGATTCGCGTGCCGAGAAACTCCGGCACGGGCGGTTCGTAGCTGCTCCAGTCGATCGTGAGACGATTCGCCCGGGCTTGCGCGAGCGGGAGCAGTTTCTTCTCCTGGTTCCTGTTCGCATGCTCCGAGCGCAGGCGCTCGTAATCGTCTCGCGTGGTCGCGTCGAGTTTCAGTTTGGCATCGGGACTGAGCAGTGCGCTCACCACCCCGACGGCGCGCGACGCGTCGTGCACGTGCACCACGCTGTCGTCATAATGAGGCGCGATCTTCACCGCTGTGTGGGCGCGGCTGGTGGTGGCTCCGCCGATGAGCAACGGAAGTTGGAATTTCTCCCGTTTCATCTCCTGAGCGACGTGCACCATTTCATCCAGAGAAGGCGTGATGAGTCCGCTCAAGCCGATGAGGTCCGCTTTTTTCTCTCGCGCGGTCGCGAGAATTTTCTCCGCCGGCACCATCACACCCAGATCGATGACTTCGAAATTGTTACATTGTAGGACGACCCCGACGATGTTCTTGCCGATGTCGTGCACGTCGCCTTTGACCGTCGCCATGACAATGCGCCCCCGCGGTTTGGCGTTGCCTTCCTTCTCTGCCTCCATGAACGGCATCAGGTAGGCGACGGCCTTCTTCATGACCCGCGCGCTTTTTACGACCTGGGGGAGAAACATTTTGCCGGCACCAAAGAGATCGCCCACCACGCTCATGCCGGCCATGAGCGGGCCTTCGATGACGTGGAGCGGGCGAGTCGCTTTTTGGCGCGCCTCTTCGGTATCGGCTTCGATGTGGTCGACGATGCCTTTGACCAGCGCGTGCGAGAGGCGCTCTTCCACGGTGCCCTGACGCCAGGCCTGTTCGTTAGGGGCGACCCGGTCTTTGGCCTTCACGTTCTCCGCGAAATCGACCAGGCGCTCGGTCGCGTCGGGCCGGCGGTTAAAGAGAACGTCCTCGACCAATTCACGCAGGGTCGGTTCGATCTCTTCGTAAACCGCCAACTGCCCGGCGTTGACGATGGCCAGGTCGAGCCCGGCGCGGATGGCGTGATAAAGAAAAGCCGCGTGCATGGCTTCGCGCACGGTGTTGTTGCCCCGGAACGAGAAAGAAATATTGCTGACCCCACCGCTGACGCGCGCGCCCGGCAGGTTGGCTTTGATCCAGCGGGTGGCCTCGATGAAGGCGACCGCGTAATCGTTATGCTCCTCGATTCCGGTCGCGACAGTCAGGATGTTGGGATCGAAAATGAGATCGTTAGGGGCGAAACCGGCCTGCTCGGTCAGCAGGCGGTAGGCGCGAGTGCAGATCTCCGTTTTGCGGGCCAGGGTATCGGCCTGGCCGCGTTCATCGAAAGCCATCACGATGACCGCCGCGCCGTATTGCCTCACCAGTCGTGCCTGGCGTAGAAAATCTTCCTCGCCTGCTTTGAGCGAGATGGAATTGACCACGCCTTTGCCCTGCACGCAGCGGAGTCCGGCTTCGAGCACGCTCCATTTCGAGCTGTCGATCATGATGGGCAGGCGCGAGATATCGGGCTCGCTCCCGATCAAATGCAAGAAGCGGGTCATGGCCGCTTCGGAATCGATCATCCCCTCGTCGAGATTGACATCGAGAATGTTAGCGCCGCCTTCCACCTGGTGTCGGGCCACAGCCAGCGCGCCGTCGAAATCATCGGCCAGAATCAGCCTCGAGAACTTGGGCGAGCCGGTGATGTTGGTCCGTTCGCCTATCACCGCAAAACCGAAGTCCGGCGTGACGTCGAGCGCCTCAAGCCCAGAGAGGTGGAGCGCAAGATTCCCGCGAACAGCACGCGAGGCGCGTGCGTGCCCCGGAGCCTGCGAAGCCGCGATCGGGAGGGCGCGCGGCGGGCAGTCCCGCACGATCTCGGCGAGGGCGCGAATGTGATCGGGCGTCGTTCCGCAACAGCCCCCAACCAGGTTTAGCCAGCCGCTTTGCGCCCAATCGCGCAGCTGCGGAGCCATCGACTCCGGCGTTTCGGGAAAGCCGGTGGGGGAAAGGGGATCGGGCAGGCCGGCGTTAGGATAGGCCGCCGTAAAAACGGGGGCGAGCCGCGAAAGTTCCTCGACGTGCGGCCGCATTTCCTGCGGGCCAAGGGCGCAATTCAAACCCACCACGAGGGGATCGGCGTGCAGGATGGAAGTGAGAAAAGCGCCCACCGTCTGGCCAGTGAGGGTGCGGCCGGAAAGATCGGTAATCGTGCCGGAAACAACGAGCGGCACTCTTTTGCCTAACGATTCAAAAACTTCCGTGATCGCGAAGAGCGCCGCCTTGGCATTGAGAGTGTCGAAAATAGTCTCGACCAGGAGCAGGTCGACGCCGCCTTCAAGCAGGGCGCGCGCCTGTTCGCCGTAGGTCTTGCGCAGTTGTTCAAAGGTGACGGCGCGGAACCCGGGGTCGTTCACATCGGGCGAAAGCGAAGAGGTGACAGGGAGCGGGCCTAACGAACCCCCCACGAAGCGCGCCTGACCGGTTTCGTGGGCGACGCGATCGGCCGCTCGACGGGCTACGCGGGCGGCGGCGACGTTCATTTCCTGCACCAGCCCGATCAGTTCCGGGTCGTCCACCACGCGCTGGAAGAACTCCTGATCCTTGCGGCCACCCGCCGGTTTACCCTCGAAGAGAAAATCGTGCAGTCCAATCGTGGTCGCGCTGAAGGTATTGGTCTCGATGATGTCGGCGCCAGCCCGCAGATATTGGGTGTGAATCTCTTCGATCACGGCCGGCTTGGTCAGCTGAAGAAGTTCGAGTGCGCCCTTCAGATGTTTGGCGGGATGCTGGGCGAAGCGGTCGCCGCGGTATTCTTCTTCGCTCAGGCGATAGCGCTGCACCATCGTGCCCATGGCGCCGTCGAGGATGACGATACGCTGGGACAGGAGGGTGGCGAGCGGGTCAATGGGTTCAGCGGGCACGGCGATAAGAAATTAAAGATGGGATAGCCGCCTCGGCAACTAACAAATTAACGCATCATGATACGTCGATATGTTCCTCTCTCGTCCTCGTCCCCGTCCTCGTCCTCGTCCTCGTCCTCGTCCTCCTGCTCGTAATCGTAATCGTGCTCGAACTCCTGCTCCCTTAAGGTCGATTACGAGCACGATGACGAGTATGAGCACGAGGAAAAGCGGCCATTAGGAGCAAGAGCAGGATCGGCTAGACACTAAACGCCGTTTTCGTATAGCCTTGCGACGGTGCAGGCCCTCGAGATTTACCGCGAGCTAAACCGCGAACAGCGCAACACTTTCCTCGCTTGCTTCCTCGGCTGGATGCTCGACGCGCTCGACTTCTTCCTCCTCACCTTCGTGGTCAAGGATGTCGCGGCCGAGTTCTCGGTCTCGATCGTGCGGGTGACTTTCGCGATCACGCTCACCCTCATGATGCGGCCGCTCGGCGCGCTCGTTTTCGGGTTGCTGGGCGATCGCTTTGGGCGGCGCGTGCCGCTCATGATCAATATCATCTTCTTTTCGTTGATGGAATTTCTGACCGCCTTCTCGCCCAGCTACACCGTCTTCCTGATCTTCCGTGCGCTCTATGGCGTCGGCATGGGCGGCGAGTGGGGGCTGGGCGCTTCGCTGACGATGGAGAGTCTTCCCGCGAAAGCGCGCGGTCTCGCGTCGGGCATCCTGCAGCAGGGTTATTCCTGCGGATTTCTCCTCGCCGCTGTCGTTTATTGGTTTGTCTATCCGCACTTTGGCTGGCGGGCGTTGTTTGTGGTCGGGGCTTTGCCCGCCTTGCTCGTGCTTTACATTCGCGCGCGAGTGCCGGAGTCGCCCGTCTGGCAACGACAGCAGCGGGCCGCTCGAGATTCGTTAGGCTTGGCCCATTTTCTGCGGGAACACTGGCGGTTGTGCGTGTATGCCGTGCTCCTCATGACGGCGTTCAATTACATGTCGCATGGCACCCAGGATCTTTATCCGACGTTTCTGCAAAAGCAGCGCGGCTATTCCGTGAATCAAACTGCGCCGATCACCATCATCTATAACTTGGGCGCGATCTGCGGCGGAACGATTCTCGGCTTTTACTCGCAACAATGGGGACGTCGGCGAACGATCATCATCGCCGCGATCCTCGGCATCCTGCTCATCCCGGCCTGGGTTTTCTCGCCGACGCTGCCGCTTCTCATGGTGGGCGGGTTCTTTATGCAATTTATGGTGCAGGGGGCCTGGGGGGTGGTGCCGGTCCACTTGAACGAGTTGTCGCCGCCCGCCTGGCGCGGCACTTTTCCCGGCGTGGTTTATCAGCTCGGCAATTTCTTTTCCGCTAATGCCGCCCTGCTGCAGGCCCAATTAGCCGCACATTTCGTGCAACCGAACGGGCAACCGAATTATGCGTTTACCATGGCCTGCGTGACGGCCGCAGTTTTTCTCGTCCTCATTCTGCTGGCGGCCATTGGGCGGGAAGCGCGCGGGATCGAGTTCTAGGACGGTTTAAAAAAGTCATAGCCGCGCGGGCGGGAACTCTGGGGTAGGGTGGGCGTCTCGCCCGCCGGTTTCGGCATCTTGCCGAAACAATCTTTTTTTGAGTACGCAGCGGGATAAAAGTTCGCAAAGGCAAGATGCCTTTGCCGGCGGGCGGGACGCCCACCCTACCCGAGATGCGCTGCGGCTACACTTTTACTAAACCGCCCTAGTGCAGGATCGGCAGGAACGTACTGTCGGCTCCGGCACTCGCCCGGGCGATATACATCGGCTTGCTCTGGTAGACGCCGTCGCCGTAGCGATAATCGACGATCGCTTCGGCAATCTTCTCCGCCAATTTCTCCCGATAGGCGGCGCTGGCGGCGTCGCGGCTTTGGGAGCGGTTGCTTAGGTAACCGCACTCTACCAGGACGGAAGGATATCGCACATTGCGCAGGACGCGGAAGCGCGCTGTGTGGACCCCGCGATCCACTCCGCCGGGCAAAGCCGAAAGATTCCGCTCGATCTTGGCTGCCAGTTCAAAGGCGTGCGGCGAATAATAATACGTCTCGAAGCCTTGCACTCCGCGGCGACCCGAGTCGTTGAAGTGGATGCTGACGAAGATGGCGTTCTTTTGCGAATTTCCCATCGCGACGCGGTCATCGAGCGGGATGAAAGTGTCGTTGTCCCGAGTCATCACGGTGCGGAGCTGTGATTCGCGCAGCTTTTTGTTGACCCGCTGAGCGACGTCGAGGGCGACCGCCTTCTCGGGCGGACCATGCCGACGCCAAGCCCCGCTGTCTTTGCCGCCATGTCCAGCATCGACCACCACCGTTTGAAACGTTTGGCTCGTGTTGCGCTCGCTGGTCGAGACGGTCGCGCAACTGCTCAGGCCGAAGGCGGACGCTAGTCCCAAGGCGGCGATGGAGCTGATCAGACGCTGCATGAGGATTAATAGAGCGAATCGCGTGCCGGACCAAATGCAAAGAAGCCAGAACCTTGAATGCTATCGGAGATGGTCAACGTTGCTGCGCTGGAACGAAAATCGCTTGTTTTTTTTATCGTCGCACTTAATGGCTACCCCATTCCCTATGCACAAACATTTCACGATCATTTTGCTTTTTGGTGGGCTGCTCCTGGGTGGCTGTAAGAAGGGGAACCAACCGGCCAAAGGCAAATCGGAACCGTCCGCCAGCCCTGCCGCGACCGTGGCCACCGCGGCCGCCACACCCGTCCCGACGCCCGCCAAACCGGTTATCGACCAGGGCGCGCAGGTCATCGTCTTTGGCTATCACCGCTTCGAAAATAAAATCTGGCGGCCCGATACCGAGATCACGCCGGAGGCTTTCGAGGAGCAGATGAAAAAGCTGCAGGACGAAAAAATCCCGGTCATCGGCATGCAGGATTTTCTGGCTTGGAAGCGGGGCGAAAAATCGATCCCGCCTAAAGCGGCCATCATCACGATCGATGACGGCTACAAGTCGGGCTACGAAGTGGCCTGGCCGATCCTGAAGAAGTACAAATATCCTTTCACCCTTTTCATCTACACCGAGGGCATCAAAGGCGGAAAATTTGGCGGCGGCGAAGCGATGAGCTGGGAGCAGCTGGCCGAGATGCGAGACGCGGGCGTGGATATTCAGGCGCACAGCGCGACCCACCAGGATTTGCGCAAGCCTTACGACAAAGTGCGGAAGAAAAAACTCTCGCCCGAGGAATACACCGAGTGGCTGGACGGCGAGGTCGGCGGCTCCAAAACGACCTTGGAGCAAAAGCTGGGCATTCGGGTGAACTGTTTTGCGGTGCCGTTTGGTTATTACAACGACACCGTGAAGGAAGCGGCCAAGCGAGGACGTTTCGAAGCGGTCTTCACCGTTTACGGCCAGAAACTGACCTACGGGTCGCCCAATGACTCGTTAGGCCGATATATGATCGAGGCCAACAAGCCGAAGGTTTTCGAGACCGCGGCCAGCTTTGGCGGTTCCTCGAGTGGAGGGAGCGCCCCGGTCGATGAACTCCCGCTCGGCAGCATCAATCCGCAGCCCGCCGACGGCGCTACGGCAAGCTCCAAGCCGCTCATCAAGGCGAATCTCGGCGCTATCGGGGGCATCGACCCGGCCTCCGTCAAGATGCGGGTGAGCGGTCTGGGTCTGGTCCCGGCCAAATACGATCCCGCCAGCAAGACGATCTCCTACCAGGTGACGCAGCCGCTGCACGGCGATTCGTGTTCTGTCATCGTCGAAGCAAAAATGGGCGACCGCAAAGCCGAAGCCCACTGGGCTTTCACCCTGAACGAAGCCGAGGTGAAAGCGAAGGACGCTCCCGCGAGCGCGGCCAAGCCGAAGAAGTAACCTCGCCATTGGTTAGGTGACGAACCACAAAACTGGCCGTTCCACACCCGGCAGAATGCGATAGAGTGAGGCGATGAGCTTAAACCTAGAAGTCCTCGCCAAAGCCGCTGACCAAGCGCGCGGTTTGGCAATTGACGCTGTCCACGCCTCTAAATCCGGTCATCTCGGGCTGCCCTTGGGCTGCGCTGAGATGGGCGCCGTCCTCTACGGTCACGCCCTGCACCACAACCCCGATCTGCCGCGCTGGATCAACCGCGATTACCTGATTCTCTCGGCCGGCCACGGCAGCATGTTCCTCTACGCCTGGCTGCATCTGAGCGGATACGATTTGCCCATGTCGGAGATCAAGAACTTCCGGCAGATGCACAGCAAGACGCCCGGACACCCTGAGTTTTTCGAAACCCCCGGAGTGGAATGCACGACCGGGCCGCTCGGCCAGGGCGTCGGCAACGCCGTCGGCGTGGCGATGGCCGCGAAAATGGCCGCCGCGGAATTCAATACCGACGAGCACCGTATCTTCGACCAGAATATCTTCTGCCTCGCGGGCGACGGCTGTTTGCAGGAAGGCGTCTCCGCGGAAGCGAGCGCTTTCGCCGGGCATTTCGGGCTCGATAATCTGATCCTGATCTACGACTCCAACGCCGTCACTCTCGATGCGATGGCGAAGGAGACCCAGAGCGAAGATACCGGGATGCGGTATCGCGCCTATGGCTGGGACGTGCAGGACATTAATGGGCAGGACATGCAGGCGTTTCTCGACGCGATCAACACCGCGCGACGGAAGAAGAACGGCAAACCGCAGTTCATCATCGCGCACACGCTCATCGGCAAAGGCATTCCCGAAGTCGCCGGAACCGCCAAAGCGCATGGCGAAGGCGGAGCGAAATTTGCGGACGAAGCGCGCCAAGGCCTCGCCCTGCCGAAAAAGCCTTATTTCGTCTCCAGCGACGTGCAGAAATATTTCGCCAAGCACAAGAAAGAGCTCTTGGCGGACTTCCGGACCTGGGAGAAGACCTACAAGGCCTGGCGAAAGAAGAACGGAGACAAGGCCAGGCAACTCGACGACGCGATCGACCGGAAAGTGCCGGCCGATCTTC
The DNA here is from genome assembly GCA_965218705.1 of Chthoniobacterales bacterium. Classification (GTDB taxonomy): domain Bacteria; phylum Verrucomicrobiota; class Verrucomicrobiia; order Chthoniobacterales; family UBA10450; genus Palsa-1392. The sequence continues at coordinate 3,081,573 of OZ244652.1, read as the reverse complement.
TGCAGAAGATGCCCAAGTTCCCTAACGACACTAAGATCGCCACCCGTAAGGCCGGCAGTGAAGTCTTGCAGCCGTTAGCCAAAGCCATGCCCTTCCTGATCAGCGGGAGCGCGGATTTGCACGGGTCCACCCTCAACTACATCAAGGATGGCGGCGACTTCACCCGCACCACGCCCGGAGGACGCAACATTCACTTCGGCATCCGCGAACACGGGATGTGCGCGATCATGAATGGCGTCGGTTATCATGGGATCTTCCGCGCTTCCGGTGCGACTTTCCTCGTCTTCGCCGATTACTGCCGGGCCTCCATCCGCCTCGCCGCCCTCTCCGGTTTGCCTAACATCTACATCTTCACCCACGATTCGGTCGCGGTCGGCGAAGACGGCCCCACCCATGAGCCGGTAGAGACCGTCGCCAGCCTGCGCGTCATGCCTCAGCTCGACGTCATCCGGCCCGCCGACCCCGAGGAAACCGCCGGCGCTTTCGCCGCCGCGGCCGAGCGGATCGATGGACCAACCTTGCTTGCCCTAACGAGACAAGCAGTGCCTCTTCTCAGCGACATCCCGGTGAAAATGCGCCGGGAAGGTGTCCGCAAAGGCGGATACATCGCCCGGAAGGAGAAGGGCAGGCTGAAACTAATCCTCCTTTCCTGCGGCAGCGAATTGCAGCACGCCCTCACCGCCGCGCAGACCCTGGGCGACGGGACGCGCGTGGTGTCGATGCCCTGCTTCGAGCGTTTCGAACGCCAAACGAAGAAGTATCGCGAACAAGTGCTGCCCGTCGCGTGCCGCAAGCGTGTCGCGATCGAAGCAGGCATCCCGGAGATCTGGTCGCAGTATGTCGGCCTCGACGGCAAAATCGTGGGCATTAACCGTTTCGGCATGAGCGCTCCCGGCGACCAGGTGATGAAGGCGCTCGGCATCGATGCGCAGCACGTGATCAAGGCTGCCAGGTCTCTCTAGCGTGCGCTGCCTCAGCGCGATTTGAGAATGCGAAGCCATAGACTGCGATGAATAGCGAGAATATGTCTAAGACCCTATGTCTCTCTTGGGCGACGGGCCGATCTTGTTGTTGTAAGGTGTCGCTCGCATTTCGCTGATGGCACCGACTAGCGCGGACTGGGAGAATCGGTTGGCGGATTTGTGGGCGTCCATTAACGACTACTCCGGGTAGGAGTTCCTGGATCGGATGGAGAACCTTGTCGGCGAACTTGCTTCGGGCAGCGCGGTCGCGGCCTTTGAACGCGCATCCTCGCTGGACTCAACCGGTCATTCCGACCTGGCAATTCCACTCTATCGGAAGGCGCTCGACCTTGGACTGACAGGTGAGCGCCGGCGGCGTGCAGTCATCCAGATGGCCAGCTCGTTACGAAGTATCGGTCAGGCACGGGAGAGCGTCGTCTTGCTGAGGGCTGAGCGGGAAGCTGGATCAGACGAACTCGACGACGCCGTCATGGGTTTCCTGGCGCTGGCGCTCGTGGATGTGGGCCGTGAACGTGAGGCGGTGTCGCTCGCGCTTTCGGCGTTGTCGAGACATTTGACGAGGTATCAGCGATCGCTCGCCAATTACGCCCGACAGATCTCCGAGCAAAACGACCGCCACCCCTGACCGGATAACTCAGCCAACCACTGCTTCCCACTTCTTGGCTTGCCCTTAATTTCGCCAGAGCGGGTTGATCTTATTATCGTTAGGCAAATAGTTGCGTTTCATGACAACCTTGAAGCCGTATTTGACTTCAGGCCAACGGTGAGGACTTGAGCCTGCTGAGCGAGCCCAGCGCACCAGCTCTGGCGAAACCGGGTTTAGCCAGCTTGCGCGGCGCTTAGAGCGGCTCGCGTTCCTCGCGGGCGCGATCTTCGAAGCGCGTAAACTCTTTCCGGAAAGTGAGCGGGATGTCGCCGGTCGGGCCGTTACGTTGCTTGGCGATAATCAAGTCAGCTTTGCCTTCGGTTTCGTCCTTCTCCTCCTCCGTATCGGCATAATATTCCTGCCTAACGAGGAGCCCGACTAGGTCGGCATCCTGCTCGATACTGCCCGACTCGCGTAGATCGCTCAGCCGCGGGCGACCTTTGCTGTCGCCGGTGCGGTTTTCGGGATTTCGATTGAGCTGAGCCGCCACGATAATCGGAATGTTTAACTCCTTGGCTAGTCCCTTGATGCCAGCCGAGATCTCCGAGATTTCGATCTGTCGATTATCCTGCCCCCGCCGCGAGGTCGAGCGGAGGAGCTGGAGGTAATCGATTACGATGAGTTCGATTTCGTGTTGCGCCCTGAGTCGGCGCGCCTTGGCGCGGAGCTCGAGAATGTTCAAGCCGGGGCTGTCGTCGATGAAGATTTTCGCTTCCGCCAGTTTGGAGGCGGCCGCTGTCAGCTTTGGAAAATCGCGTTCCGCCAGGAAGGTGCCGTCGCGCACTTTCTGGGAGTTCACTCCAGCCCGCGAACAGAGAAGACGCTGCACCAGTTGTTGCGCGCTCATTTCCAGGCTGAAGACGGCGACGGGACGATTTTCGTCCACGGCGATGTGCTCGGTGATGTTCATGACCAGCGCCGTTTTACCCATGCTGGGACGCGCCGCGATCACGATCATTTCGGCGGGGTGCAATCCGCTCGTGAGGCGATCCAAATCTTTGAATCCCGTCGAGAGTCCCGTGATGCCACCGTGCTGCTGATACAGTTTCTCGATGGCCTCGATCGCGTCCATGACCTGGTCCTTCATGGAAAGCGCGGTTTCCTTGAAACGGTCTTCGCCGACCGCGTAGATTTTCTGCTCTACCTCGTCGAGCAGGTTATCGACCTCATCCTGCTCTTCGTAAGAACGCCGGGCTCCTTCGGTGCAGGCGCTGATGATTTCGCGCAGGATATATTTGTCCCGCACGATCTCCAGGTAATAGCCAACGTTCGCCGCGGTCGGCACGAAGGTGAAGAGGTGCGTCACAAACGGAGGCCCGCCGATCGTGTCGAGGAGATTCCGATCGCGCAGGACCTGCGTGAAAGTGATCAGATCGATACCCTGACCGGCGTTCCAAAGATCGACCAGAACGGTGTAGATGGTCTGGTGCGCGGGGATGTAGAAGTAGTTCTCGTTAATCTTCACGACCGCTTCTGCGATCGTATCGCGGGGCGAGATGAGCATGGAACCGAGAACGCCTTGCTCGGCTTCGACGCTATGCGGAAGAGCCCTGTGAATATCTACGGGAGAACGTTGGGATAACTCCCCATTTGCTCGGCCGCCGTTTGGTGGCCCCGAGCCTCGGTCAGCCCCGGAACCATTTGGGGCTGTCTGGCGAGGCCCCCCAGGATTCCCTCGGGGACTTCTCGGCATTTAATTAGTTATTTTGTGCGCTCGCGCGGGCCGCGGGACTTATCGTCGCCTTCTTCAGCAGCTGCTTCGGTCTTGGGTTCCTCGGTCGATTTAACGTTGAACTTGAACTTGGCCACGACATCAGGATGAAGCTTGATCGGCACCTCGTGTTCGCCGGTCGTCTTGATTGGGTGATCGAGGACCAGCAGATGACGATCGATATCGCGACCGATTTCGTTTTTCAAGCGCTCGGCCAAATCGTTCGCGGTGATGGAACCGAACGCTTTGCCGGTCTCACCAGTGTTCAGCATGAGGGTAACCTTCAGCTTCCCGATGCGGCGCGCGATATCTTCCGCTTCGTTCAATTCGCGCGCTTCCCGTTCCGCCCGTTTCGCCTTCAGCGTATCGAGTTGACGCATGGTGCGCGGGGTTACCTCATAGGCTTTCCCGGCGGGAAAAAGGAAATTACGCGCATAACCGCGGCGCACTTTGACGACGTCGGCTTCGGCTCCGAGACCGGGAATATTTTCGGTTAGAATGATTTGGGTAGAAGGCATAGTGGCGGACCCACAGCAGAGAATGCTTGGGTGCGGGCCCTGATTATAGGCTCGGGAGTTCGGCTGTCAACGCTGGGTCGTGCGCGATGATCCTCCTGAGATCGTGGTGCTCTCGAGATTGTACGTTTCCACCAAGCCTGTACCGGAAGTGCCGTTGACTCCCGTGACGATGCTAGTGTAGGCACCAGCCGGCAGATGCAGAATGGTGGCTGCTTCGGCCGGATCGGCAGGCGCCAGACCATTCTGGGTGATATCGGAGAAATAAGGATCCTCTTCCCAATTGTTGTTGGAGCGCAGCAGCACGCCGTTACTGTCATAGACCGATAGTTGCGGGTCGCCGAGGGGGTCATTCACGCCGGCCCGCTCAAGCGAAGGTCCGAGCGCGCGAATGATGACGGTAGCGTTGGCTGCGTCTCCGATCACGAAGCCCGCGATAAGAACCGCATCTCCGGTCCCGATGGTGCCTCGCGTGCTGATATTGACCAGAGCCGAGCCGGAGAGAGGAGAGAGATCATAAGCCTCGACCAATCCAATTCCCGGAGTCGCATTGCTTCCCGTCACCACTGCGGTGTAGGCACCTTGAGCCAAATCGACCACCAAAGCGGCTTCTAACGGGTCATGAGGAGCAAGACCATTGGCCGTTAATCGTTCGCTGTCGATATCCGTTGCCCAATCATCGTTGGCCGCGACCTCCTGTCCGGTCGAGTCGAACAGCGTCAGCTTGGGGTTAGCCAGAACACCTGAGACGCCGGCCGCTGCCAGCGAAGGACCTAGAGCGCGCAGAGCGACAGTTTTATTCCCCGAACCGTTCACAATAAAGCCGGCGATTAAGGCATCGTCTCCGGCGCCAATAAGACCGCGCGTCGAAACATTGAGAGTCTGTCGTTCAACCGCCGGGAAAATAGAGCTTTCCAGATGGAGCGGGACGGAGTTGTAAGCCGTATTACAGACTTCGGTGGGATAGGAGTAATAAAAGACAGTGTTTCCAGAACTATCCAGACCCAGGACTTGTCCCATGAGATCCGTCGCACCCAAACCGCCCGCGAAAGCGTAATCAATTAAATAGTTAAAGGGGGCATCCTCATAAACGCTGGAACAGAAAGGGCTCACAATTGATTGGTCCTTTTCAAAATTCCAGACTTCACTGGCGGTGCCAGATACTTCATCGATGTAATACTTTCGGGCGCTGGAAAAGGAGCGGTGCAAGCCGGGGGGTTGCTGCAAAAAGCTCTCAAATCCATTGTCGAACAGAAGCAGGTTTTGATCATGCGCGATGGAGATGGCGTGTTGCCCAATGGGTGCGGTAGTGTCCGGACCAAGTGTGAGCGCCAGTTGAGCCAGCGAAGGAAACTGGAACCACTTTTTGGTCATGTCACCGAAGATCCATTTGATCTCACCGGTGTCATAATCCAATGAGATGACGAAGTTCTCCCGGCTCGAAACGAGGAGAGAATCATCGGCCCGATTATAGGTGGCGGCATTGTTATGAAACCAGTCAGTAGGGGACGGATAAACGAACTGAGAGGGATCATCGCCACCCGCGACCATCGCCTCGCTGATAATAGCGCCCAGATCCCACTGCTGCACAACATTACCAGCAGCATCAAATTCAAGGTTCACCGATTCAAACTGCTCGGTCGTGTCTACATCGGCAACGAGACCGACTTTCCCGCGGTCGAGATTGTGGTGAAACGATGTCACGCCTAAACTACTATAGTCGGCCAAGGCTGTGACCGTTCCGTCGAGATCGATCCGGTAAAGGGTAGTGTCTTTTCCGGCATAGACCGCATTATCAAGAAAGCCAGAACTAGCCGTTAAAGAGTTCGGTAACCCAAAAGGACTCACCCAGCGTAACGCGCCATCCGTGTCCAGAATTACTGGCGAGTAATCGCCGCAGCCGGAGCGGATGAGGAAGTAATCATAACTCAAGGCCCTGCTGGCAGAGCGCGCCTGCAAGACAATCGGATTTTTGTAGCCACATCCCTGGTCATCGAAGGCAGCTGTGGTGATAGTCGTGCTATCGTCTTTGGAAGATCCGTCAAGGAAGAAATAAGTGACAGTGACGCTATTGGTGAATCCGTCGTAAAGTCCGTAAACAGGAAAGAAAATCTGTTGACTTGGCGGAATGATATAGCCGCGCTCCAGCAAATAATCGCGGCCATAGGTGGCAGAGAGCGGCCGGATCACAGAACCCGTCTTGGGAGCTACGGTGAATCGGATGCTCTTGATCACGCTCGTGTCGCTCGCCGTCAGCATGAGCTGACTGATGAAGGGCGTCGGCCCAGCGGTCTGAGCATCTATCGTGATCGTCGTATCGTCTGCCTGTGTGGCTGGCAAGAGTCGCGGAAAGAGGAAGAACCAGCTAAGAAACAGTAACGTAAGGGATTTTTTCATAAAAGGGCAGGCTGTGGAAAATGACAGTCTGATGATGACAGCGCGCTTGATCAAGGGAATAAAAGCGTCGCTAATCCATTCCGTTTGTCTAGGGAGTGAAGAATAGGGGAGCTATACCATCCCGAGCTTCATGCGGCCGGCTTCGCTAATCATCTCCTGGTTCCAGGGCGGATCCCAGACGAGTTGCACGTCAGCTTCGTCGACGCCTTCGATCGTGAGGATCTTGCTTTGCGCGTCGGCTGCGATGGCCGGACCCATGCCGCAGCCAGGAGCCGTTAGGGTCATTTTCACTTCGACCTTAGTCCCACCTTCGGGTTGCTCGATCAGCTTGCAATCGTAGACCAGGCCGAGATCGACAATGTTGACCGGGATTTCCGGGTCGTAACATTGTTTTAGTTGATCCCAGACTTTAGTTTCGCTGATCGGGCTCTCGCTGGCGTCTCCTGACTGTTCCTTCGCTCCCTCGCTTTGGGGCTTTTCCAAACCGAGCGCATCGAGATCTTTCTCGGCGACCCGGCCCAAGCCCTGATAGGTGGCAATCGTGTAACTGCCGCCGAGGGTTTGGGTCACGACTCCGGGCGTGCCCGCAGGCAAGGTGCTTTTCTGACCGCTCGGGATCTGGACAACTTCGATATCGCGGGCGGTGGTGAATTCGGTGTTCTCGTGCATAATGGAAAATTCGTTAGGGCTGAGGGTCCAGGACGATTTTTAGTTTTGGTTTGCTCGCGGAGGGCGCAAAGGAGTCAAGTAAAGTCGGGGCGGTCTGCGGGGCGGCGGAGGGCGCATGGGTTTCACCACCGAGAGCAGAACGGAGGGCGCCTTCCACGAGCTGGGCGCAATGAATTTTGACCGGTGGCAACGCGCCTAACGGCGCCGCCAGATCCTGGCCGGACATCGCCATGGCTTCGTCCACCGTTTTGCCCGCCAGCATTTCCGTGGCGACGCTGGCGACGGCGATGGCGGTCTGGCAGCCGAAGGTCTGGAAGGTCGCGCGATCGATCACCTTGCGGCCTTTCTCTTCCTTGAACTTTACCCACATGCGCAACATGTCGCCGCAATCGGCGCTGCCGACTGTGCCGATGGCATCGGCGTTTTCCATTTCGCCCAGGTTCTTCGGGTTCTTGACCGCGTCTTCGATGCGCTGCTCGAGATCATTGTTCATTGTTAGGCGTTTTCCAAATGGTAGCGAGGCAGTTTTGAATCGATTTCGACGCTCCAGGCGTCGAGGCCGCCGCGCAGGCTTTTGATTTGCTCGAAGCCGTGGCCTTGGAAAAAAGCCGCAGCATCCATGCTCCGCGCGCCCTCATGATCGTAAATCACCAGCAGATCGGCGCGAGACCATTTGGCCAGAATCTCCTGCATGAATTCCTGCGTGAAAAGATGGGCGTCCGGCAATTTCACGGCTTCAAACTCCTCGCGCGTGCGAATGTCGAGCAGGTTGATTGTGTCGCCAGCCGCGAGTCGAGCGGCGAGCTCGCGCGGCTCGATTTGCATGGCGCGATCGGCTGCGTCGCTCACGAGGATGTGCTCGGTCACTTCATCGGTATCGAGGTTCTCGTTCCGGGCGCAGACAGCGGCTAGCGTTTCGTCCGGGCTGAACCCGCAGCTCGCGCAGCCGCCGATATGATAGCGGCGGAAGAGGGCGCGTTGCGCCCCGGGATACTGCTCGAGCAACTCTCGCATGGTGAGATTGGGATCGATCGTCGCGGTGGTAGTCATCGCGCTGGAATGATAGTGGCGCTCGCGGATCGTCGCAAACCGGAGACCCGCATGAAGGGGGCCGTCCTTAATTTGGGCGGGGCCTGCTCGTCCTCGTTCTCGTCCCTCGTCCTCGGGGTCTTATTCGAGGACGAGGACGACGACGAGCAGGAGGACGAGAGGGAGGCGTGCCCCGACGAGGGTGTGCTTCGCTTGCAAATTCCCGTGACCCATCGCCCTCGCCAAGGCGGCCGTGGGGCTCACCGTTGCCCGGCGCGACTAGAGCTTTTCGGGGGCGCCGAGGAGTTCGACGATTTTCTGGAGTAATCGCCCAGCGCCGCCGCCGTCGAGGCTGCGGTGATCGAAGCTGAGCGTGAGCTCGGCCTGTGTCGTGGGCACAAATTGTTTCTTCGTTTCGTCCCAGGCCGGCGCTTTTTTGCCGGCGCCAAGACCGAGAAGGAGCGTTTGATCGGGCAGGGGAATGGGCGTGCCCCAATCGAGCCCGAAGGTGCCGAAATTAGAAACCGAGGCGATACCGCCGGCGGTCATCTCCGAAGTGACGCGGCGACGCCGCGCCAGGTCGACCAGCTCGGTATATTTGCTCGTTAGGTCAGCCAGGGAAGTTTTATCGGCGCCGCGGATGACTGGCACCATGATGCCGTCCTGTGCTTCGACCGCGACTCCGATGTCGATCGACTCGGAGCGCAGCGCTCGATTGCCGATGAGCCGAGCGGCCGCGCCGGGCGTTTCCGCGAGGGCCAACGCCAGCGCGCGCAAAGCGTAGAGGCCCGGGCCTGGTTTCGGATCGCGCTTCTTGCGATCTTCCAAAACGGGATCGAGGCAGACCGAAACACCGACGGTAGCCAGTGGCCGCGTCCAACTGCGCCGCATCGCATCGGCTACACCAGTGCGAATGGCGCTCGCATCTTCCGCCGTTTGTTTCTCCAGGCCGCCGAGAAAACTCTCGAGATCTTTGATCGTGACGCGCCCCGCGTTGCCGCTCCCCGCGATGCCAGCGAGATCGGCCTGCGTCAGCTTCATTTCCGCCATGCGCGCGCGCACTCTTGGTGACATGTAGCCCGCGCCCTTCGTGCCCACCGGCACGGGCAACACGCCGGTCTGATCGATCTGAAAATGCGAACCCGTCGGCACAGGAGCGAGGCCTTTCTCATCGACTTGGAAATGGGAGCCGCTGCCGTTCTTTGTCTTCTCCGCTTGGGCAGATTCTTCCTCGCGGCCCGGCACTTCCTCCGCCACATCTCCCCCGGGTGGTTCCGCCGCAGTCTTCTTGAAACGCGCCGCGTCCGCCTCGCTTGCTTCGATGTAACCGAGGACCGCGCCGACCGCGTAAACCTTCTTCACTTCCGCTTCGATGCCCGCGATCTCGCCGGCGCAAGGAGTCGTCACGCCCATAACCGCCTTGTCCGTCTCGACCTCGATGACTTCCTGGTCGACCGCGACTTTCTCGCCCGATTTCACTTTGATCGCGACGATGGTGGCCTCGGCCATCGATTCGCCGAGCTGCGGCATGGTAATAGGAACTTTTGGCATGAGCGATGAGAGGTGAGTTACTCGGCGAGGACCTGCCTCGCTTTGGCGGCAATTGTTTTTGCGTTAGGCCGATGGGTTTCCCAGAGACTCGGGTGGTAAGGGATCGGGGTGTCCTTGGCATTGAGCCGGGCTGGCGCGGCGTCGAGCAAGTGAAAACCTTCCGTGGCGACGCGCGCGATCACTTCCGCCGTCACACCGCCCCACGGAAAAGTCTCGCCGACGCAAAGCAGCCGCCCCGTCCGCGCGACCGACGCGAGCACCGTATCGGTATCGAGCGGCTTCACCGTGCGCAGATCGACCACCTCGATCTCAACGCCGTCGCGGCTCATCTGATTTGCGACCGCGAGCGCCTCATGCACCATCGCGCTGTTCGTCACGATGGTGAGATCGCGACCCGGCCTAACGACTCTGGCTTTCCCGATCGGCAACGCCTCTTTCGGCAAGGCATCGGCCTTGAGATGGTAATAGAGATACTTGTGCTCGCAGTAGATGACGGGGTCATCGATCGCGACCGCGTCGATCAACATCGTATAGGCGTCTTCCACCGTGGCCGGCGTCATCACCACCAGGCCCGGATAATGCGAGTAGATCGCCTCCATGCTCTGGCTGTGGAAAGGACCGCTCCCTTTCGTGCCACCGCTCGGCAGGCGCACCGTGATCGGGCAGGGGATGTTTGTACGCCAGTACTGCGTGCCGGCGTTATTCAAAATCTGGTTGAGCGCGATACTGGAGAAATCGGCGAACTGCATTTCAACAATCGGCCGCATCCCTTCCATGGCCGCGCCGATGGCGGTGCCGACCATGGCGTCCTCGCTGATCGGCGTGTTCAGAACCCGGCCGGGAAATTTTTCCGCCAAGCCCTTGGTCGCCTTGAAGGCCCCGCCGAATTTCCCCGCAATATCCTGCCCGTAGAGATAGACGCGTTCGTCCTCGCGCAAGAGATGCGCCTGCGCTTCGCGAATCGCCTCTAGATAAGTGACGCTCACGATGCTGGCTCCACCAGTTCGCGCGTTGAGAGTGCGCGCCAATCTTCTTCACTCCCGACTGGGCCGGCTTCTTTCTGCGCAGTCTCGACCGCCTTCTCGACTTCCGAGCTAATCTCAGTGCGCCATTGCTTGAGCGTCGCCGCGTCGAGCCACCCGTTCTCCGTGATCAATTTCTCGGTCGCGAGCACGCAATCCTGCGCCCACGGCTCCTTCTTGATCTCCGCCGGCACATAACTGGCGTCGTCGTGCTCGCCATGTCCCGCGAGGCGCAAGAGCGAAGCGATCACCAGTTGCGGCGGTCCACCTTGGCGCGCCCGTTCCACGGCAGCGCCGATCACCTGTAGGCATGCTTCGAGATTGGTGCCATCGACCGCGTGCCCTTCGTAGCCGTAGGCCTTCGCTCGGTCGACCAGTTGGGCGCAGGCGAATTGGCGGTCGTTAGGGGTGGAGTAGGCGAAATGATTGTTCGACGCGACCAGGACGAACGGCACTTTTTCGACGGCGGCGATGTTCATGCCTTCGTGGGTGGCGCCGGTCTGCATGCCGCCTTCGCCGATCGTCGTTAGGCCGACGAAACTCTTTTTCCCCTTCATCTTTTTGGCCATCAGCTTGCCCACCACCACCGGGATGAGCGACCCGAGATGACTGATCATGGCGATCTGCCCCGTCTCCGGCCAGCCGCGATGGATATTACCGTCGCGCCCGCGCATCGATCCCTGACGAGAGCCGAGGTAGGTGCGCGTCACATTGAGGAGCGGCTCGCCCGCGGCCGCGCGTCCGGCCTGGTCTCGAATGAGCGGTCCGAAAACATCGCCTTTTTGCAAAAACAATCCGCACGCCGTACTGACCGCTTCCTGCCCGCGACCGACGTAAACGCCGCCGGTAATTTGGCCGCCGCGATAGAGCGCGGTTAGTTTTTCCTCAAAAATGCGCGTCTGCAGCATCCAGCGAAATGCTTCCAGGTAGCGTTCGTGCGGCGGTTCCTTCTTCGAGGCCGAAGCGCCGGCACGAGTCGCAGTCTGAAGCATCGGCTGATTTTAGCCAGCTAGACGCCTCGCGCCAAAAGGTTTTTCGAATATGCCGAATTCTCGACTCGGCGTCTTCGGCGTTAAAATCCGGCCCGCCGTCTCGAGAGGAAATTCCTCGGTCGACCGGCTGGGCTTCAATCCGGGATCTCGGCTTCGACCAGCTGGCCGAGGAGGAGGAGCGATTCCTGCCAGCCCAAGTAGCAGCTTTCTGAAGGAATGGCTTCGGGGATGCCTTCCTGTGTGATTTGCACTTCGGTGCCACAGGAGACGGCCCTCAAGCTGATGGTGGTCTGCATTTCGCCTTTCAAATTGGGATCGTCGAAGACATCGGTGTAACGAATGCGTTCGTTAGGCAGGAGTTCTTGGTAGGTGCCACCGAAAGAATGACGGTGGCCGGTTCCAAAATTGGTGAACGACATTTTGTGGCTCCCGCCGACGGTCGCGTCCAGGCAGTGAACCTGGCAGGTAAATCCGTTAGGTGGAAGCCATTTGCAGAGCGCCGCGGGATCGAGAAAGGCGCGGTAGATTTTTTCGGGTTCCGCGCGGAGGACGCGGTGCAGGCAGATTGTATGAGTGGGCATGTTTTCTTCTTCTCGTGAGTTGGTTTCTCTAGCAACGACGAATCGCGCGAATGGATTCGGACAAGCACGGAACTTTATTTCTCGTTCCGAAGCTCGAAGCTTGGGAACGACCTTGTCTCCGAAGCTCCGCTTCGATGGTGGTGACGCCTTTTCTATGTGACCCGGTCGCAGCATCCACTGCGGGGCAGCAGGAGCTTCCAAGACAATTCCGTTCCCAAGCTGGAGCGCAGGAACGAGGAGTTGGCGAGGAACTGCCTGGATCAGCAGCAAACTTTCTAGTTCGCTTGGCTTTCCAGTCGCGCGTCGGGTGTCGCTGCGGATAATCCTACGCCAGAGATGCTCGAACACTTCAATGATCTGATCCTCCGTCTCCACTATTGGGGTTACGCGATTGTCTTCATCGTGGTGCTTTTGGAATGCCAGGCTTTTCTCGGCTTCTTCATGCCGGGCGAGAGCATGGTCATGGTCGCGGGCTTTCTCGCCGGGCAGGATGTGCTCGACGTCCGTCTGCTGATCGTGGTGATCTCGGCGGCGGCGATCATTGGCGACAGTATTGGCTATGAATTTGGCCGGCGCTTGGGACGAGATTGGCTGCGTCGGCACGGCCAAAAATTCTGGCTGCGCCCGGAGCAGCTCGATCGGATGGATACCTACTTTGGCCGCTGGGGCGGGATGAGTGTGCTCTTCGCGCATTTCCTCCATGTCGGCCGCGCGCTCATGCCTTTTCTGGCCGGCGCGGCGCGTATGCCCTACGTCCGGTTTCTCGGCTTCAACGCGATCGGTTGCATCTTCTGGGCCGCAATTTTCTCGCTCCTCGGCTACCTCTTCGGCCAGAGCTGGCATCTGATCGAACACTGGATCGGTCGTGCCGGGATCATCGGTGGAATTCTGAGCACCATGGTGGTAGTGGCGATCGTGCTCTGGCGCGGGATCGCGAGCCGCGAACTGGAGATCCGCGAGTGGTGGCGGCAAGTGCTGGCGCGGCCGGGCATGGTGAGTTTTCGGCGGCGCTTCGCGCGGCAGATCGTTTGGGTGGAGCAACGTTTTTCGCCCAAGAGTTACCTGGGAATCCATCTCACCGTGGGTATTTTTTTGCTGCTCGTGGCGACGGCAATCTTCGGCGGGTTGCTGGAACGCATCGGGACGCGCGCTTGGTTTGTGGCGGCGGATTTTCGTGTAGCGGAATGGTTCGGTAATCGATCGAGTGGAGTCATCAACCCGGCGATGGAACTCACCGCGGGCCTCAGCTCGATTTACTGGCTGGGCGGGCTGGTTTTGCTCGCGGCGGCGCTGGCTCGTCGCCATCGGCATCGCTTGCGGCTCCTCCTCGTCGCCGCGCCCGGCGGGGTGCTGCTCGACTATCTGCTGAAACAGATTTTCATTCGTCAACATCCGCATTTTCACCACGGCGTGGTCTACGGTCCGCTCGATGGCGATCTGATGACGGCGACCGTTGTGTATGGTGCGCTCGCTTACATGCTGGTGCGCACGGTGAGGGGATGGCATTGGAGGGCGCTCATCATCGTGGGAGGCGTGTTGCTGGTGCTGTCCATCACACTGAGCAGTCTCTATCTTGGAACGACGCTCTTCAGCGACGCGTTGGGGGCGATGCTGGAAGGGTTGGCCTGGCTTCTTTTTTGCATCAGCGGCGTCGAGATTGTGCGCTGGCGCGAAAATGCGCGGGGCGATTCGCCGGGGCCACCGCCCCGGGCGGATGACAATTTGCCCTAACGAGTCTAGCTACTCGCCCAGGCGCGTGCGCAGGCTGGCGAGGGCGTATTCACGATTCATTTTGGCGATGAAACTCGCTTTGATCTCGGCCGGGCAAACGGCTTCGCATTCATAAGTATTGGTGCAATTGCCAAAGCCTTCTTCATCCATTTGCCTGACCATGCGCAGAACGCGTCGCGCTCTTTCCGGCTGCCCCTGCGGGAGGAGCGCGAGGTGAGAAATCTTGGCCGAAGTGAAGAGCATGGCGGAGGCGTTAGGGCAGGCGGCCGCGCAGGCGCCGCAACCGATACAGGCGGCGGCTTCCATGGCGAGATCGGCGTCATGTTTGGGAATCGGCGTGGCATTGGCTTCCGCCGCCGAACCGGTGCGCGCGCTGATGAAGCCGCCCGCCTGCACGATGCGATCGAGCGCGGAGCGATTGATGACCAGATCGCGTACGATCGGAAAAGAGCGAGCCCGGAAGGGTTCGATCGTGATGGTGTCGCCATCCTTGAATTGGCGCATGTAGAGCTGACAAGCGGCGGCCGGATGGGCGGGGCCGTGCGCTTCGCCGTTGATCGTTAGGCTGCAGGTTCCGCAGATGCCTTCACGACAATCGGAATCGAAGGCGACCGGCTCTTCTCCGCGATCCGTCATTTGCTCGTTGAGGATGTCGAGCATCTCCAGGAACGAAGTCGCGAGCGAGATGTCGGCGATCTCGTACTGCTTCAATTCCCCCGCGGCATCGCGAGAGGGTTGGCGCCAGATCTTCAGTTTAAACTTCATCAGAAGGGATAACCGCAGAGGACGCCGAGGACGCCGCGATCAAGGCAATCTAAGAGACTCTGCGATCTCTGCGTCCTCGGCGGTAAATTAGCAGGCATCATTTGTAGCTGCGCGTGGCGAGATGCACCGACTCGAAAATGAGCGGCTCTTCATGCAGTTTCGGTTCCGCGGCCGGGTCGCCCTGATATTCCCAGGCAAAAACATCCGCGTAATTCTGGTCATCACGCAAAGCTTCACCTTCCGACGTCTGATGTTCCTCACGGAAGTGACCGCCGCACGATTCATCCCGGGCCAGAGCATCCCGGCACATCAGCTCACCAAACTCAAGGAAGTCAGCCACTCGACCGGCGCGCTCGAGCGATTGATTAAAGGTCTCGCCATAGCCCGGCACGTTGACGTTACTCCAAAATTCTTCGCGCAACTGCGGGATCCGCGTGATCGCTTCCTGCAGGCCGGCGGCGTTGCGCGCCATGCCGCATTTGTCCCAAAGCAACAGGCCGAGCTCGCGATGGAAAGAATCGACGGAACGCTTTCCATTCACATCCAGCATGCGCTTGGTTCGCGCCCGCACTTCACCTTCGGCCTTGATAAACTCCGGGTGATTGAGGGCCGGGCGCTGGCCGATCTGTCCCGCGAGATAGTTAGGCAGAGTGTAGGGGAGAATGAAATAACCATCGGCCAGTCCTTGCATGAGCGCACTGGCGCCAAGGCGGTTGGCGCCGTGGTCGGAGAAATTGGCTTCCCCGATGACGTGCAACCCCGGGATGTTGCTCATCAAATTATAATCCACCCAGAGGCCGCCCATGGTGTAATGGACCGCCGGATAGATGCGCATGGGCGATTGGTAGGCGTTGTCGCCCGTGATCTTGTCGTAGATATCGAAAAGGTTGCCGTAGCGCTCGCGGATCGTCTCCTCGCCGAGGCGCGCGATGGCGTCCTTAAAATCGAGGTAAACGCCGCGCCCACCCGGGCCCACGCCGCGGCCTTCGTCGCAAACTTCCTTGGCGCTGCGCGAAGAAATGTCGCGTGGAGCGAGGTTGCCGAAGCTGGGGTATTTGCGCTCCAAATAGTAGTCGCGGGCCTCTTCGGGAATGTCGTTAGGCGCTTTCCCGCAATCTTCGGCTCGCTGGGGGACCCAGACGCGACCGTCGTTCCGGAGCGACTCCGACATGAGAGTCAACTTCGATTGGTAGTCGCCACTAACGGGGATGCAGGTGGGATGAATTTGGGTGTAACAGGGATTGGCGAAGAGCGCGCCCTTTTTGTAGGCCCGAAAAGTCGCAGTCACGTTGCAACCGCGGGCGTTGGTCGAAAGGTAGAAGACGTTCCCGTAGCCGCCGGTGGCCAGGACGACTGCATCCGCCGTATGCCGGGCGATCTCACCGGTGATGAGGTTGCGCGTGATGATGCCTTTGGCGTGCCCATCCACCAGGACGAGATCGAGCATCTCGGTCTGAGGAAACATCGTCACCGTGCCGGCAGCAATCTGCCGGGAGAGCGCCTGATACGCGCCTAACAAAAGCTGCTGGCCGGTCTGGCCCCGAGCGTAAAAGGTGCGCGAGACCTGCGCCCCGCCGAAGGAGCGATTGGCCAGAAGCCCGCCGTATTCGCGCGCGAAGGGCACACCCTGCTCGACGCACTGGTCGATAATCAAATTACTGACCTCGGCCAGGCGGTAAACGTTGGCCTCCCGCGATCGGAAATCGCCGCCTTTGATCGTGTCGTAAAAAAGCCGATAAACGCTGTCGCCGTCGTTAGGGTAATTTTTCGCGGCGTTGATGCCGCCCTGGGCGGCGATGCTGTGGGCGCGGCGCGGGCTGTCCTGGTAACAGAACGACTTCACGTTATAGCCCTGCTCCGCCAGCGTCGCAGCGGCCGATCCGCCGGCCAGGCCGGTCCCGACAATGATGATCTCGAAGCGCCGACGATTATTAGGCGCGACCAGGCGCGAATTATTCTGGTGCCGGCGCCACTTCTCCAAGAGCGGACCGTCGGGCGCGTGAGAATCGAGGGAGCCGATCATGCGCGCGTGTGCAATTTGACCAGACCGAGCAGGACGGCCGCTGGAATCGAGCTGTAACCCACGAAAAGCAACCACGCGAAGACGCGCCCAGCCCAGGCCAAACGTGCGGTCAGATTCTGATTATTTAGCCCTAACGATTGGAAAAAGCTGGAAGAGCCGTGACTTAAATGGAGAGCCAGCAGGAACATGGAAAAGATGTAAAAGGCTGAGATGAGCGGATAAGAAAAGCCCAACACCATCATCGAATAGACATCGTAATGCTTGAGCGGGTCGAGCGGGAGAGTGCTAAAACGGGGATCGGTCGCGCGGATGGTGAAATGCAAGATGTGGAAGATGATGAAGGCGAGCAAAATCACCCCACTCCACACCATGCTGCGGGAGGTGAGGGTGGCTTTGACAGTGTCTTTGCGCCGATAACGCTGGGGCCGGGCCCGGCGATTCTCGATCGCCAAACGGATGGTGTAATAGATGTGGATGAGGACCGTGAGAAAGAGGGCAATACGGGTCAACCAGAGCAGGGGCCCGAGATCGCGCAGGTGCTGGGCGTAGCCGTTAATCCACTCCGGACCGAGAAAGATCTGGAGGTTGCCCACGAGGTGACCGATGACAAACAAAATCAGAATGAGCCCCGTCACCGCCACGATCATCTTACGACCGACAGATGAGCGATGGAAGGCGGCGATATTGGTCACAAGGAAGCCCGACGGGAAGTGAACGGCTTACCGTAGGGGCCGCCTCCTTAGTGTCAAGCGCGGTCAAATTTGAACGAAAAGGGTGGGTTCATTTAGAGTTTAGGGTGCGGAAGCTTGGCCCACGCCATCGGATTTGCTGAAATTGGTCGGGAGATGCGTTTGGGCGCTTCCGGATAGGCCCCGCTGCTGGAATTCTTCGGCTTTGATCCCGCCTTGTGCCGCGGCCGGTTGTTTGCTAGTAGAATAAATGATCTGGAACGATCAGATACTGTTCATTCACGCTCCGAAAACGGGCGGCATGAGCCTCACGCGGTATCTGGCAACTCATCTCACGGGATATCAGGATACGGAAAAACGCCATGAGACATTAGCGGAAGCGCGCGCCGCGTTCGCTCAACACGGCCGTCTGCTGGAGGATTTCCGAGCCATTTTCGTCGTTATGCGTGATCCCTACACGCTCGAAATCTCTCGCTATAACTATCTGCGTCTCGGGCATCGGGTGGATCAAGGTAAAGCGCAAGAGATTGCCCTGACGAGTGATTTTAAGACTTACCTGCGCGAGGCTCCGTTCTTCGGCTATTTTCCCCCGCGGCTCGATCTTTATTATCACGAATCGGGTTACGTCCCTGCAAATCTCATCGTCTTAAGGCACGAGCGTCTGGAAGAGGAAGCCGTTCGTCACCTCTGGCCCTTTTTGAGTAACCCGGGCGCGCCATTGCCCCGCATCAATAGAACTGCCAGCGCTTGCTTCGAAGAGTATTACGATATGGAGGCTGAGGCACTCTGTTTCGACCGGCACCGATGGTTTTTTGAGCAGGGTTTCTACCATCGCCGGCGTCTCTTAAGATCGTTCTCTTAGCCACTCCCGCAGTTCTTGGGCGTGCTGGCGCAGCGTGAGCCTAGGGGCGCAAACAACCAAAAGAAGCCGATGCTCTCCCACCGGGCACGCTGGATTGCGGGTAAGTCCGGTCCTTTGGTCGCGCAAAGTTTTGCGTACGCCAAAGCTGGCCGCGTCGACGCCGGAGCCGGCTCCGTCTCGGTGGGGCGAGACTGAGTCTCAACCTTACCGGGCGCCTCGAGCGGCGCAGGCGACCTCTTATTGCCTCCAGCAGTGGAGGCAAGAACTGGAGACACCTGCCAACTCTTCGCCTCGGCCATGCGCGACGCCTGTCCTTTTTCTATACGCTCTACCTATTCGAGATTGTAGACCTCGAGCAGGGCGACTCCTGTGCCGCCGTCATTTCCACTAGCTATGGCAGTGTAGCTTCCAGCCGGCAAGTTGAGGAGGATAGCCGCCTCTACCGAGTTGCTTGGAGCCAACCCCTGCAGTTCGACATCGCTAGCGTTAGGATCATTCTGCCAATTGTCGTTACTGGCGAGGACGATCCCGTTGCTATCGTAAATGGTGAGGACCGGATCAGCGAGCGGCTGATTTACAGTTGAGGAAGACAAAGAAGGACCGAGCACACGGAGGACGACGGTCGAGCTGGCAACTTCGCCAACAATGAACCCGCTTATCAGAACATTATCTCCTGTCCCCACGAAGCCGCGGGCGCTAAGATTGGCTAGAACTGACCCTGCTAAGGGCGATAGATCATAAGCCTCGAAAAGCGCAACGCCTGTTCCCGCAGCGCTTCCGCTGATTACTGTGGTGTAGGCTCCGGGCTCGAGATTGACCAAGGTTGCTGCTTCCGCGGAATCCGCAGGCGCCAGGCGATTGGCGATTATTCCGGCTGCGTTCGCGTCCCTTTCCCAATTGTCGTTCATTGCTACGACGGCGCCCGTCGCATCAAACACCGTAAGCACCGGGTCAGCGAGAGGCATAGATACCCCAGCATCAGCAAGCGAAGGGCCGATTGCCCGCAGAACAAGACTCTTCGGAGCGGTCCCTGTCACAATGAAGCCTGCGATAAGCACTTCCTCGTCTGTCCCTACCTTGCTGCGGGTCGAGAGATTGAGTGATTGAGGTCCGACCGCCGGGAATTTGGTCGACTCGAGGTGGAGAGGGAGCGAGTTGTAGGCATTGGCGCAGCCTCCACTGGCATACTGGTAGTCGAACACTTTAATTCCGGCTGCGTTATATCCCAAAATCCGAGCCGACGTGCCGAGGTCGATGTAGGCATAGTCGACCAAATAATTTGATTTGGCATCTTCATAGGCGCTCCCGCAAAAATCGCTGAAAACACGTTCGTCTCCCGGGTAGTCAAAAAGCTCCGTCGCGGTCCCTGAAGGCAGGTCGATCATATACTTGCGAGGAAGAGAAAATTCATGGTTCACTCCCGGTGGATCGTGAAACTCGCTGTTGCGGCCGTTATCCATCAACAAAAGGTTATTATCGACCGTGACAGAAACAGCGTGCTGACCAACGGGCGGGACGGTGCCGGACTGCAGAGTGAGCGCGAACTGAGCGAGGGAGGGAAACAGGAACCACTGCTTTGTAGGGTCTCCGAGAATCCACTTTATTGCGTTTGTCTCGTAATCGAGGCCAATGACAAAGTCTTCGCGGCTGGAGACGATCAAGGTGTCGTTGGAACGCTTATAAGCCGTGGCATTATTATGAAACCAGTCCTCCGGAGTCATGGCGACGAACTGACTTGGATCATCTCCCCCCGCGAGCATCGCCGCACTGATAATGGTAGCAAGGTTCCATGTCTTGAGGATATTGCCCTCGCTATCGACCTCCACGTTGACCGATTCCAGGTACTCATCGGTGTCAACATCGAGGACCATGCCTACTTTGCCGCGGTCGATGTTGTGATGGAAATTGACGAAGCCAAGAGAGCTATAATCTGCAATGGTGGTTACGGTGCCATCCAAGTCCACCCGGTATAACAACGAATCCCGGGTCAGATAGACTGCGTTATTGTAGAAGATCGACGAGCCTTCTCGGATAGATGTGGTGTTAAAGGGACTTGTCCAGCGAACTTCCCCGTCAGTATCCAAGATAGCCGGAGAAGCATCACACGCTCCTCGGACAAGGAAAAAGTCATAGCTTAGAAATGCGTCTGCGACCCGAGGCTGCAAAACGGTGGGGAGGGCGTAGCTACAGGGATTCCCAAGAGGACCGGTAGTGATCGTGGTGGTATCCTGTTTCTGCGAACCGTCGGAGAAGTTATAGGTGAGCGTGACGGTATTAAGATAATTCGCGTAGAGCCCATAAACCGGCAGAAAGATCGTGCCTGTCGCCAGGTCGGCGTAGCCTCGGTCCAGGAGATATGGTTGCGAGTAGGAGGCGGATAAAGGCCGCGTGACCGAGGAGGGCTTGGGGGCGATGGTGAACTGGATGCTGCTTATGACGCGGGCATCGCTTGCCTGCAGCGTCAGTTGGGAGATGAAGACGGTGGGCCCAGCGGTCTGAGCCTGGATAGTGATCGTGGTGTCGTCTGCCTCGGTGCCGTAGCTCAGAGAGGCGCTGAAGAGAAGGGCAAAGGCGGCCGCAGCGGCCGCAATTTTCGTGTGCATGCCGGGTGTTTATGAATTCCGGTGCTGCGGGGCAAGCTATTTCTATCGCAAAAATGGCGGGGTTGCGCGGGCCGTGTTTCGCGGCGGGATGCGGAATGCCGAAAAAGCCTGCAATTAGTGCGGAGGGATGAGACCAAGCAAACGAGGTGACGCGAGCTTGCGCTTGGGCAAGGTCCCCGCCTTCTGGGGAGCGCCTGGCACATCTGTCCGCTTCAGAGAGCGCGATCGTTGGCAAGCCAAGCTACCGGCTCTGCAGGATTTTTCGATTCGCCTCGGCGATGAGGTCAAGCACGAATGCCTGGTCGTTATCGAAGGTGACGTTCATCCCGTGCTCCTGGGGCGGATAATCGAACACCCAAAAGGCGGATAAAGCGACGCCATTGTTTTCGATCGCGGCCAGGTAATCCTCCGCCTGCCCTCGATTGCGAACCGGGAATTCGCCGATGAATAGCGGTTTGGCCATCCGGCGGCCGAAAGCGGCATAGCGGCCGATGAAGTGGTCGACTGTCTCGCGCCCATAAGGCGCGAGCTTTCGTCCTTTTTGATAGATGTGCACCGAGAGCACGTTGATCGGATCCGGATTTTGCTCCAGGAGCGCGTCTAACGCCTGTTCCTCGTTGTCGCGTACGCCCCAGTGCCCGCGGGCATTGTGCCAGGCGCCGGATCGAGGAACTGTGGTGCCGCTAGAAATAATGCGAATGGGATCGAGTTTTCGTACCGTCCGGCTAAACTCGATGTAGGCATTCGCGAGCTCGCGGGAAGTCAGTCTCGGCCCGCTGCCGGTCTTAATCCCGCTCACGCCGGCCTGACGAGATCGCTGTCCAGTTGCAAAATTAGCGCGGCGAATCACATCGACACTTAGATTAGCTTCATTACCAAACTCCCAGCCCCAAATGGCGGAGGAGTCCTTGTAGCGTCCCACCACTTCGCCCGTGTATCGTTTGAGGAAGGCGATCGACTTGCTATTGCTCTCACCCAATCGCGCCGGCGCCTCGCCCAGCAATTCTGGAATCGTCTTGATACGCCAGAACAGTGATGGGATGAGACCAATATGATGTTCTTCGGCAGCGCGAACCACCAGATCCAGCCGCCGGAAATACTCATTAGGATCATCCTGGTAGAGCTGCCACTCCTTTGGCCAGAAGCCACAGGCCCGAAAGCGGACGAACGGAACCCCTTTTTGCGCGAGCCGCTCGAGGTTCCGCAAAGACGACATCTCCTCTCGATCTCGAAGAATCCGCCCGAACAGACCGTAGTAGTTTGCCCCAACCGCCGCGAACCGATGCCCGTCTTTCATGAGGTAACCCTTCTCAAGGTAAAGGCCGCTTGAAGCCGCGGGCGCTGTGCCAGGGCACAGGATCAGGAGTCGAAGCAACAACTGAATCGACCAACGCATAGGCCGACCTCTTCGAGAACGAAGCATGCCTGCCGCCGCCGGCGTGCGTCCAGGAAATTCGTTCATCCCGGAGCAAATTCTATGAACATTGGCAACAAGCAAAAAGAATCGGCATGAGGTGGAGCGCTCCGGCGCGCGAGCAGAGTTGCGACAGACGGCGATGTTTGACGCGAGAAGGCGATCGCAAGCGGCAACAATTGGTTGCGCTTCTCCACATTCGAGCATAGGGGAGCCTGTGGCAGGAATTCCAACCCCAAAGATCCGTCCAGCCTACTTGGGCGTCGTCTGTCCAATGGCGAGCGAGGCCGCGACGGCCGAGGCTTTTACAGCGGCGGTGCTGAAGGAATGCGGTGCGGCCGAGCGAGTAAGCCTCTTCGTAGTCTTAGACAACGCTTCCAAGGACAATACTCGCGCCATCCTTAATCGGGTCGCCGCCTGCGACGATCGGTTGAAAGTGGTCTGGGCGCCGGAGAATCGTTCTGTGGTGGATGCTTATCTGCGCGGCTATCGCGAAGCACTGGCGGCAGGATGCGATTGGATTTTGGAAATAGACGGCGGGTTTAGCCACCGGCCAGAGGATATTCCAGCACTCCTCAATAAAATGGGGGAAGGTTACGATTGCATCTTTGCTACCCGCTTCGCTTTAGGAGGCCGGATTGAAGACAGCTCTTTTAAGCGTAAGTATATCAGCTGGGGCGGCACTTTGCTTACAAAGCTCCTCCTGCGCGCCCGGCTTTCGGATATGACGAGCGGGTTTGAACTTTTCAAACGCGACGTTTTAGCAGCCGCTCTTCCTCATATCCATTCACGAGGGCCGTTCTTTCAAACGGAGATCAAGGTCTTCTGTCATCAGTTTCGCTTTGCGGAAGTCCCGATCGTCTATCGCGCTGCGAGCCACAACGTCAGCAATGCCAGCCTTAAGGATGCCTTTCGCGGGCTTTGGCGTCTTTATCGCGAGCAGCAGCAGTCCAGGGCCGGTGAGTCTGAGGAAGGATTCGCCAACGAGGCGCCACAGCTCGAGTCGAGGTAATGCCAAAGGAGCAGGTTGCGGTCGTAGTTACGACGATTTCACATCCAAATCGCGCTTTGCACGCGATCGCCGAGGAAGCGGACCGGCAGGGGTGGCATTTCATTTGCATAGGAGACAGCAAGACGCCTCCGGATTTTTCGCTTCCCTCCTGTGATTACTACAATGTCGATCGGCAGCGAGAGCTCGATTTTCGCTTTGCCCAACTTTGTCCATTGCGACATTACGCACGCAAGAACATTGGTTACCTGGTAGCTCTGCAGGCCGGTGCCTCGATTATTGTCGAAACTGACGACGACAACTATCCCCGGGACGGTTTTTGGAGTGCGCGCCAGCGTCGGCAGTCGGTTCCTACTTTGCGTGATGCTGGATGGGTTAACGCTTATCGCTACTTTTCTCCTGCCCTCATCTGGCCGCGCGGGCTGCCTCTGGATGCGGTCACGCAGGAACAACCTCCTTTCGAAAGTGTTCCGCGGTTCAAGGCCGACTGCCCGATTCAGCAAGGACTCGCTGACGAAAATCCCGATGTGGATGCGATTTATCGGCTGATCCTCCCCTTACCGCAGAATTTTCGCTCGGATCGCCGCCTCGCTCTCGGTTCTGGGAGCTGGTGTCCTTTCAATAGCCAGAATACCACTTGGTGGCGGGACGCCTTCCCTCTTCTTTATCTACCGGCCTATTGCTCTTTCCGAATGACCGACATCTGGCGCAGCTTCGTTGCGCAACGGTTAGCATGGGGCGAAGGCTGGAATCTCCTTTTTCACGAAGCCACGGTCTATCAGGAACGCAACGAACATAACCTGATGAAAGATTTCGCCGACGAAGTTCCGGGTTACGTTCGTAATCGGGAGATTTGTGAAGCGCTGGCCAGCCTTGATCTTCCGCCGACCTCTCCCATGCTCGACAATCTCAGGGCCTGCTATGGGCAGCTTATCCAGATAGGTGCAGTCGAGGCTACTGAGATGGATCTGGTAGAGGCGTGGGCAGAGGATATCTCGGAACTTTTCTGAGAGCTGCCCGGTATTACTTCCAGGCGAAGCCTGTGGAAATGGGAGAATGACCGCTTAATGGAAGCTTCGACGACGACACCACCTGATCAGCCCTCGAAAATGAGGGCGAATGTCCAGACCGGTGGAGAGAGCCGGGACGTGGCCATAGCAGATGCCCCCTTGAGGCCTGTGGTCTTCGTAATTTTTACCTTTCTCGTATTGCTAATCCTGCGGTCGACCTGGCTCTCGGAGGATTCCTATATCAGCTGGCGGGTAGTGGATAATTTTGTCCACGGCTTCGGTCTGCGCTGGAACATCCTCGACCGAGTGCAGGTTTTTACCGACCCACTATTCGTTTTAATCGTTTCGGGCTTCTATGCGGTCACGCACGAAATTTTCATTACCGTCTCTCTTCTCTGCGTCGCCTTTTCTGCGTCGGCCGTTTATCTGATGTTGAAACGGCTTGCGGTCTCCTCTGCCGCTGCTCTCGCGGCTCTTGCTGCGCTCGTTTCTTCCCGGGCCTTCATCGACTTTGCAACCTCGGGCCTGGAGAATCCTCTCAGCTACCTCTTGGTGGCACTATTCTACGGCACCTACTTTCGCGCCAAACTATTTGACCTCAGGAAAGCTGCGGTCCTGACCTTTTACCTCTCCCTCGTCGGTCTCAACCGACTGGATCTGGTTCTCCTCTTTGTCCCGCCGATTCTTCTTACTTTTTACGAGCAGATCGTGGTCCGAAAAACCCCCATCCCGCGCCTCGCCGCTTATCTTATACTCGCGTCGTCGCCGCTGTGGATATGGCTCCTCTTTTCCACTATCTACTACGGTTTTCCATTTCCGAATACCTATTACGCCAAATTACATACTGGAATACCTTCCGGCGACCTATTCTTTCAAGGGATACTCTATTACCTGAACGTCCTAAATGGCGATGTTGTCACCTTGATCACGATCGCATGTGCTCTCTCACTCTCTCTCGCGCGCCGAGAGATCAGATCCCTGGTGGCGGCCTGTGGCATCCTTCTCTATCTGATCTACATCGTAAAAATCGGCGGCGATTTCATGGCGGGCCGGTTTTTCAGTATCCCTTTCTTTGCCGCGGTCGTCTTGCTGGCACGGGCCAATTTGCAACCTCAAGTGTATCTAATTCTCGGGGGATCTTTTATCGGCCTCGGTCTTTTGGTGCAAAGGCCGGCCCTTTTGAACGATGAAACTTACTTTCGCAACGCGAGCCCCAAAGAAGTGATTGACCACCGTGGAGTTGCCGACGAGCGGGGATTCATTTTCCAACAGAGTGGTCTACTTCCGGTGCTGCAGCGAAACCGGAGGGAGCCGGCCGCCTTTTGGGCAAAAAAGGGGCGAGCGGCCAAGGAACACGGGTTGCCTTTTGCGACCTTCGGCAATATCGGTTTCTACGGTTTCTACGCAGGTCCACGCGTTCATATCCTTGATCCCTTCGCTTTGGGCGATCCGCTTCTTTCCAAGCTCCCTATAGCCCGCAAGATTCGACACCGGTGGCGAATAGGTCATTTCGAGCGAGATATCCCCGCGGGATATCCCGAAACGCTTCAGTCCGGCACAAACCAACTTCAGGATCCAGCGATCGCGCAGCTTTACGATGTGATCAAGGAAATCACCCAGGATCGGATCTGGTCCTGGCATCGCTTTCGTGAAATCTGGCGAATCAACACGGGGTATTACCGAAACTTGATCAAGAGCTCGCGATCGACGTCTGCCGCGAACCCTAAGTCGTAGGGGCAGCAGCGGACTCAATCTTTTCCCGCAGGATCCATTTCAAGAGGGCCGCGGCAGTCAAGAGCGCGAGAACGGAGAGGGGTTGGAGATAACGCACCGTCGCGGTGACGGTAAAGAGCACGCTCGTGCCGAGAAGGATCCAGCTGTGAACGAAGATCAGAAACAGATATTTTTCATAAATGAAGGCCAGGAGCAGCGCGCAAATGAAGGGTGCGATCAGGACCAGGTAGTAATAAGGTTGGGCCGCCAGAAAATATTGCTGTAAAAACGTATAGCTGCCGGTAAAGCTTTTCTTGAGGTGAAACCTATCAATGAAAGAGGGCTTAAGCTTTTCTGGGACCCGAGTTGTGCCTAACTCGTAAATTGCCTGACGATGCAGACTCCCGTAATGCCAATAGTCGAGAAGGGTTTGGTTTGCGAGCACCAGGATATCGAGGGGTCGGCTTGCTAGCGCTCGCATGGCCGTCTCTTTGGCCACTCTGTCCGCGATGGCGGTGTTAGGTTCCAACTTCTTCCAGCGGTTGACAAGAAAGCCCTCCCGGTACCGCTGGACGCCTCGCGCCCTTAAGAGCTTCATCTTGAAATCGTTGCCGTGTGCGATGAGCTCGGCTAGGCGCGGATCAGGAGAATCTGCCGGCTGAAGTGCCGGCGCCCACATCGCGATGAGATTTAGCCCGGTGGCATAAAGGTAGTCGGGTTCCCGGTGTGAAAGACGTCCATTGAGAACTTTATAACCTCCATGAAGGGAGAGAAGCAGGGCGAGACTTACGGCAAGGTGGAAGCCGAATAATTTTGCCAAGGCCGTGCGAGCGGCACGCGAGGACGTGCTTCCAAGGGCGGCCACAATCTCCGGGAAGAAGGCGACCACAGGTAAGAGAATCGTGCTCGCCTGAATTACCAGGAGGTAACTGATTCTGAGGGCGATAAGCGCCACGCCGAGAACTTGAACGACAGCCAAATGCCAAAGTCGGCGCTCCTTCAGATACCGAAAAGACAGGAACAGAACAACCACATAGACGAAGAGGCTCATCACTTCCGTCATGACATATCGCTCCCACAGCCACTGCAGAGGATCCAGGGCGCAAAGCAGACCGAAACAATATGAATATCCCCGGGAAAGTTCAATTACGCGAAGACAGATGAAGGCCACCATAAGAGCTGTCGCGGCGCTTATTATAGCTTGGGCTGTCAGCAGAGGAATTAGCGTGCCAGCCGGAGACGTTAACCAGCGAACAAGGAAACCATAGAGAAACGAGCGGTCGGGAGGAATCCAACCGGAGATAGCAGTCAAAAGGTAGCTTGCAGAATCCCCCATAAAAATTTTGGGGATGGGATCCCAGAGCAGGAAGCAGAGCTTGAGAGCAACGATAGCCATGCTGAAAAACCACCAAGTGCGATTAGGTCCAAATGTGCGGGAGCCTGGAGAGCCCTCGGAGTGCGGTTTCATCGTCCAGTAAGCTACTTACTCTCGTCGAAAAGTGGCGGGGCGGGAGAAACGGCTTTGGAGCTGGCCGCGCTCTCCCCTGCAGAAAAGAGCCGTCGGAGCTGGTCCTCCGCTGCTCGTTGAGAATAGGTGGAACTCGTCTTGGCCAGCGCAGCTCGGGAAACGCGGTTCCAAAGTGTCTCTGAGACGTAAAGTTCCTGTATAACCGAGGCGAAATCCCCGGGGTCGTCGCCAATCATGACATCCTCGCCATGGGTCAAACCCATGCCTTCGACAGCCAGCGAGGTGGCAACGACTGGGACGCCGAAGCCCATGCTTTGGTTAATCTTGCCCTTTACGCCGGCGCCGTAGCGTAATGGCGCGATGGAAAGCTTGATGGAGTTGAAATAGAAACTCACGTCGGGCTGAAAACCCGTGATGATAATGTCAGCACTTGAGAGGGAAATGATCTCCGGGGGCGCCTTATCGCCGATCACATAAAGCCGAACGTTGGGCAGCCTTTCGCGCACGATGGGGAAAATCTCGTGGGCGAAGAAAAGGACCGCGTCCGTGTTGGGAGGATGTTGAAAGCTGCCAATAAACAGAATGTCGCGTCTCTCTGCAAAAGGCGTCTTTGCTCCGGGGACGTCGACGATGTTGGTGACAATTTCGAAGTTTTTGTCGGGTCGCTCTTCTTGCAACAGATCGCGTTCGACCGGGCTAACGACCCAAGTCTCATCAGCCTCATCGATCAAATACAGTTCCAGCTGTCGCTTTTCTCGTGCTCGTTCAGTCAAAGCCGCGTCCTTGCTTAGGCGCGCCCCGCGCTCCTCCCGCAGAAAATGTAAATCTACGGTATCGAAAATAATGCGGCTCTGCGGCGCGTGAAGCCTAACCGCCGCGATGTGCTTTCGAGCAAAGTCACAGCGACTCAAAATGACGAAGTCGAATTCGGGACCCTCGGCTTGGAGATAATCTCGCACGGAAGTGATGTAGGGATGATGAAGAAATCGGATGCCGCGCCGACGAAGCTTGTCTCCGTAGGGAGGGAGGTCGGCAAGATTGTCGGGAATAAAGGTAACCAGATGACCTAACTGGTGCAGAATCGTCAGGATATTAAACATCCTAAGGGAGCCGGAGTCGCGATCGGGCATCGGCAAATGATGGTCGACCACCAAGATGCGTTTCTTGCCTGCTCGCGGGGCATAATAGGTTGCTAGATCGCCATTCTCTGCTCGGGTGGCCAAAGTATCAGTCCAAGTGGAGGTAAACGTAACGCGGTTTACCTCCTGAAACTGTTTGACGCCTGCCGAGATATCCGTGCCACTGCTGATTCCCTCGTAGTGAGTTACGACACTTAAAGGTTGGTAGAGCACCTTAAGTCCGCTTTGCGTGACCTTGAAGGCGAGATCAGTATCCTCGTAGTAAGCCGGCGCGTATTTAACATCGAAGCCTTCCAGTTGATCGAAGAGAGCCTTGGAGATCATGATCGCAGCGCCTGAGCAATAGTCGACTTCACGCAGATAGTTATATTCAGGTTTATCAGGATCTTGAAACTTACCGCGATTCCAACCGGAGCCGTCGCGCCAAATGATTCCACCGGCTTCCTGGAGCCGTCCATCCGGATAAACCAGCTTTGAGCCAACCAACCCTGCGTCTGGTTCAAACTCAAAGGTCTCACGCAGCGCGGCCAGCCACCCAGGCAATACAGTGGTGTCATTGTTGAGGAAGACGAGATAACGACCATGCGCGGCTTTAGCGCCGCGATTGCAGGAGGCGATGAAACCAGCGTTCGTGTCCGACCGAAGATACCTGAGTCCGTTGATCGTCGAAACCGTATCTGCGGTCCGATCTGTCGAACCGTCATCGACGAGAATGACCTCGTAGGCGAGGCCAGCGCTATTTTCCCGCACGGCAGCTAGGCAGGCCAAGGTGTATGCAACCTTGTTGTAAGCGGGGATGACAATGGAGACTTCGACTTGGTCGAAGACTGGGAACTCGATGGGGCCCTTGGGAGGCGTGGGCTTCCTATTTTCCGTGGGGTTGACTATACTTTTTTTTTCCGGATCCACGGAGCCTGATGGCCACGGAATCTCCCTGGATCGAAGGGATTGAATTTCGTCAGCGAGCCGGTCGACCTCAGGGTGAGCGGCTCGCCACGAGCGGTATTTTTCGACGTTTTTATCGATGTGCCCGAAACCTTGAAGACTCTTTCCGGTGAAGACTGCCAGGAGTGCGGCGAAGGGATTAGCCATTTTCCACCGACGGGAACGCTGCAGCAGGCTCGCCGCGTCTGCGAGTTGATCGAGGAAACGGATCAGGCGCTTCATCTCCAGGAGCTGCTTTCTTAACCGTTCCGTGAGGGCCGCGTGCCGGGACTCGAAATCGGACAATCGAACACTGGTCGTTTGTAGAAGTTGATTAGTCTGGGAGAATCGGTTTTGCAGCTTGGTGACCTCTTCCGCATGAGCTCGAAAAATTTGGTCCAGATGCGCATTGAGCTTCTCCATCTCGTCGATACGACCGTCCCTATAGTTGACATCGGCCGCCGCCTTGATGGACTTGGCGGCCAGTTCATCCCGCAGATGCTCGATGGCCTTCTGATAACGAGCGATTTCCTCGCGATGAGCTATGGCATCTCCTCGATGGGTAGCTAGTTCGCGCCGGACATCTTCCCCATTCGGAATGCTGCTATTTATCCGGCTCTGCGCCCCAACTAGTTGGTCGGTAGCTGAGCTATAGGTCTTCTCCTCCTGATCAACCGAATCGACGGCACCCTGCAGCAGAGACTGGTAAAGATTAACGATTTGTTGTGATACGCCAGCGTCGATCAACTGCTCCATCGAAAAGGTCGTATGGCGCCGGGTCGAGCTGATGAGCGCAGCGGCGTTTTCCGCAGCTTGTTGATCTAAACCGACAAACTTGGCCACTCTCCGTAGCTCGTCTTGAGGATGGTCGAAGAAAGCCTGATAATGGGTAATGAGTCGCTCGCCGGATTGGCTATCGCTAAGAAGGCGGCGATTGTATATCTCCCAAAGTCGAAGGGCGAGGGCGTAAGAGGTCCCGTTTCGCTTTTGCATCGAATAAGCCACTTCGAGCGGATTTCGGACAATGATTACGGTCTTGAGACCGGGCAGCAGGTCCAGCCAGAAACGGAGAGTGAGACACGTGCGCGGATCTTTCCAACCCCACGACGACTCTGTCTGGAAACTATCGAGCAGCAAGCGGGCTTTGGCTCGGATCGGTCGGAGATCCTCGTTTTGAAAGTTCTCACTCGCGAGAGGGGGTAAATCCCAAGCCGCACCGACCGCATTCAGGATTTCGTCATTGAGTTGAACAAACCGAAGATTTTCCCAAAAACCATCCGGATTGTCCGGGCGGGGTGGCATCAGATCGGATTCGGAGCCCAGGTATAAGCCTGCCGCATGGAGGAGTCGCGTCAGCACAGAGGTGCCGGAGCGGTGGGCTCCGGTGAGGCAGACAGGTCCTGATGCGGTGGTGATATATTCCGACACGGTTAGAGCAAAGATAGAGCGGGGAGAGGCGAGTCAAGTGGGCCAAACGTCTCTCACTTCGGCTCCGCGGCCGCGGTAGGATCGTAGAGAGGGGCGCATTCTTTCCGAAACGAGCCAAGGTAGGTCGGTGGTCGAGATTTGTTGCGCCACGGCTCGCCTACGATTCCGGCATATTCCTTTTGCATGGATTGCCAGGGATGTTGAGACATAGGGACGTTGGTTGCGACTCCGCCATGGAATTGATGAAAGGTCGCTTCACCCAAAAGCATGACCGGCTGGATCCACTGAGTCTCGTGTATTCGATTGAAGATCTCGAGATTACATAAGCCGCCGCCGCGACTCCTGAATTGAGTCCGATAAAGCCCAGCTCTTATAAAATCTGTTTTGCGCAGCGCAAAACAATTACTCTCGGTCGGTGCTGAAAAGAAGCCTTGCTTCGAAGAAAGCGCCGTCGTCGAAATCTTGAATAAGTTGTATCCATTGTTTTTCCAGTCTGCCCGCTGTAGAAGCTGGTCTTCGTCAGCCCTGCCGTATCCTTCGCTAACCAGGAAATTTTGCGGCTTCGGACCGAGATGCATGCCGATGGTGTAAACGAAGGGATGTTGGAACAGCTCAAGAGCCAGCATCGTCCAGCGGATGACTCCAGGGGACAACATTCTGGCGCCGTCGATCAGAACCATCACGTGTTCAAAGCGAGCCTCAGAGACGAAGCGGTTAATGGCCGCACAAGGGCTCGGAGAATCCGCCTCTGCGTAATGGTAGCGAAAGTCCGCTCCGAAGCTCTCGATCGAGCTGGAGTCTAGAGGCTTCGATGATCCATTGTCGATCACCATTACTTCGTAGCCGGTTTCGTCGCCCAGTTGTTGGTAAGACCTCGTCAGCGTATAAAGAGTCTGCTCTGCTTCGCGGCGCATGTTGAAGAAAACGGCGACGACGGAAAGACCGCGAGCCGCGGTGTTTTTCTTAAAGAGCATCAGTGAACGCGGATAAGTGGGACCGTTAAGTGAGTGGCGACGGTGGCCCGTTCGCCGCGAATGACTCAGATACGTATGCGTCATCAGGCGGCGCAACGCAAATCTCGCCTGAGGTGAGAGGAGCGCTAGTCGAAGCAGATTTTGCTTTGCTCTTCTGATATTCCAGCAGTCAATTTGCGCAACTCTTCGATGGACACAAAAGATCCGATCTCTGCACGAGTTTTTGCTGTCTCCCTCCTGGCCATTCTTCTGCTCGCGCTTCTCCTGAGGTTGCCGGGGCTGCTTTCGGGGCTTCCCTATAGCAGTTATGTAGATGAAGGTCATGTCTTGCTGCGGGTCATGCACCTGCTCCGAGAGCGCACGTGGGACCCGGTCTGGTACAATTATCCCAGCTTAACAATGTACTTTATCAGCGCTGCCATCATGGTGGCGAGCGGGGTCAACTTTCTGTTTGCCGGGCAGTGGATCAGCGTCCCCGAAAACATTGGTCAGTTTTACGGCTTTATTGCACCCGCAGAAGTACTGGTGGTCGGCCGCATCACGATGTTGCTTTTCGGCTTGGGTGCAGTGGGGTTAGTCGCGAGGTTAGCCTCTCGTTTGGCGGGGAGAGGGGCTGGGTTACTGGCAGGAATCTCCGCGGCAATAACTCCCGCCCTGGTCACACGTGGTGGTTTTGTGATGGTGGACACAGTGGCGGCGTTCTTCCTCATCGCTTCACTGAATGCGGCACTAGAAGTGGAGCGACGCCAGAATGACAAGATCCTGTGGGCCTTCATCTGCGGCCTTTTCGCCGGTTGGGCGTTCACTGCAAAGTATCCTTCCGGCGCGGTTATTCTCAGTCTCCTGCCAGTCATCGCATTCCTGCCCGTCTCCTGGCGCGAAAAGGTGGGTCTCACCTTCGCCTCCGGAATCGCGCTCTGCCTCGGTATGGTGACTGGCATGCCCGCGCTGGTGTTCCGAACAGGAGAGGTGGTTCATGCGATCGGGGTGGAAGTCAGCAAGTACTCGCATAAAGTTAGTGCCCATAACTATTTTTCGGAAGGTCTGCGATGGGAGGAGGTCGGCTGGTTTTTTCCGTTCCTTGCATTCGCCGGAGTTAGTCTGTTGGTCTGGCACCGCAAAGATCGCGCGTCCGCTCTTGGCTGGATCTTGATGGCGGGAGCTTTTCTCTTTCCTCTCCTGCGTTCTTCCTTTCAGCCAATTCGTAACTTGGAGCCGCTCTTCGTCCTCGGATGTGTCGCAGTGGGAGTCCTCCCTTGGGTCGCCCCGTTCTCGCGTCGGACCCGCCCTGTTGCTACTTCTTTGGTCCTTGCGGGCATCTGCGTTTCTCCGATAAAGACGTTGCCGACTTGGGCTGCGAAGTCGTTGCGCTTGATCGACTCACGAACGATCGCTGTCGATTGGATAGCTGCGCACGCACAAGCGGGTGAAAGAATTCTCATCTCGCGCGAAATCGTCCTCGTGCCGTCGGAGGTGAGCCGCATTCCGGGTGAGGTCGAGGTGGTAGATCGCGCCCGGGTGGTCGCAGAACTCAGGGCAGCCAAGCCGGTGGACTGGATTATGGCTGGAAAGTTTGCACCACCCTATGCAAGGAAACCGAAAAAGATGGCGGAGCTGCAGGCTTTCGAACGTATGACGGAAGGGTATCGTTGCTGGACGTTTGGTCGTAGGCCCATTCCTCCCAGCCATAACTTGTGGTACGGCAACCAGCCGCGTATCAAGATATATCAGTTGGGCCCGACAAACCGCCCGACTGCCGCGAAACGGCTACACCCTGGGTGGGCAGCGTCAAAGCCTTCCTTCTAGAGGCGAGCGTAGCACCTTGCGCGGCTACGATCCTGTCAATCGAGCACTCTGGTGAGGTCGGAAGGCCGTCATCGTTCATGCCCGCGAGCCTTGTCTCAGCACGAATGCGATTTCTTTGTGGAGCGCTTCAGCCACACGTGCTATGAAAGTTGAGGTGTAGTGGTTCGTACCCATTCCGCCGTAGAGGAAGACCTGGTCTTGGGGCAATTCAGCCGCTTGAGAGGACGGATCGAAAAAATAGGCACCTGCCTCTTCAGCGGCACGCCGGAGTGCTTGTTTCAGCCGCAGCCTCGCGTGGATGAGACGGTGCTGCTCGTCTCGGGCGTCACAATGGCAGACAAGTATAATTGGCCGTTGCAGCATCTTCACGATGGTTTTGACATCGCTGACAACTGCTTCCTCAGGTTGATCTCGAAAGGAGGAATGCCGCAGAACCGACTCGCTCACCACGTTATCGTGCCGGAGGTTAAGATCGATGGGACCTCCGTCAGCATATCGTCCCGGCTGTCGGCGCCATTGCTCGAAGTCGGAGATAGCGGAAAAGAGATAGTCGCGAGCTTTGTTGATCTGCAGATAGATCCCCTCATGCACCCACTCCTTCAGCGAGGAGATCTCGATGACGAAGACCTCGGTTTCGGAAAGATCTTTGCGCAGCTTAGGCATTAGTAAATGCGGCTTCGCAACCGGCGTCTTCGCTACAGTGAGCTGCAGTAGATGGTGTGGTATGTCCAGCTCTCCACGGCAGACTTGTAGCTGCTGTATGACCTCCTTGCTGGTATGCACGTACCCATAGCGGGTGGGATTGAGAACGAGCCGGCCCTGATCAGCCAGGGAGCTAAGCGGGACCTCAACCCGGCAGCTTCCGATTACGGTCACTATTGGCAAAGTCCCTGTTCTCCTCGCTACGTCTTGCCTCAGGAGGAGGTTGTCGTGGAGCTCGTGTGCGTGCTTCAAGTCCCAATCACTCCAGGCGGCTGCTTTGCCGATCAGCTTTAGCTATATCACCTTCTGCGTGAACTGGAGCAGGGGCTTCTCTCATGCCATCGCCTGCAGTCGATTGTTCCCGGAAGGCTGTCTCGAAGAATTCTAGCTCAGATCGGCAGGCACGCTCAATACTGTAGTGTGCTGCCGTTTTCAGACCATTCTGCACCACCCTCTGGTGCAAGGCCGTGTCATTCAGGTAATTTCTTATAAGCGCCAGATAGCTATCCGGCTGAGTCGGTGAGGCGAGGAAGGTGTTAACGCCATCAATGGCATATTCAGTCGGGCCCCCTTCCCGAGGCAGAATGGTCGCGCAGCCACAGGCCATCGCCTCCAAGCCAGTCCGACCGAACGCCTGATAGGTCGAAGCATCAATAAAAAGGAACGATTCCCGGAGTAGCTCCGCTACCCCCTGTCGATCGAGTATGCCAAGCACGTGGTAGTCGAAGTCCGTCGCTTGGGCGTCGAGGAAGACGTGATCCTCTTTCAGGCCAAAGATACGGATCTCCACTTCCTCTCCAAACTCGAGCTTGGCTTGGCGGAGCAGCGAAAAAGTCAGACCGGGCGATCTCCGCGGGGTGTGAGGTCGCACCATTGCGCAAATGACCTTCGGCGAAGAGGGCTTGGGCTGACATCCACAGAAAAAAATGTCCTGATCGATACTTGGCACAACCTTAGTGACAGAGATACCGTGCTTCTCTGCAATGAGTTGGCAAAGCCAGTCGGTTTTGGCAAAAGCGCCTACATTCGGGATGAGAGTATAGGATTCGAGCGCTTCCTGGTAATACGTCTCGTGCGGGGAGAAGAAGTTGGGTTCGTAGTCCTGAATATAGTAGCAGGGGCAGACGCTGGGATGTCGTTCAACAATATCCCTGAGGATCCGAACACCGGTAAAGAGCGTGGCCACGACTACATCGAAGGATGCGGCATAGGTCAGCAAATCAGACCGGCACTGAAAAGGCAGGAAAAGCCCTGGTGTGATATTCGGGAAACGATCGCGATAATACTCCTCGTCTTCCGGGCGAATCGCGACCTGGGCGGCCGCCCCGAGCTTCCTTAACCCATCTGCTTCTTGGACGATCGAGCTAACTCCGCCTCCGAAGCCGCGGAAGTTCATCAGGAAAAGAATCGAGAGTGGCGGCTCGGCAAGGATACGACCGAAATCCTGGCGCGCACGCTCCAAAGCGGGAGAATCTCTTAAAACCGAGGTAGCATCGTTCACCGCCGCTCCGTAGCGGGCTCGTAAGACACGGCCGGATTCCTTCGCTAGTTCGCGACGCTTCTCGTGGGAATAGCTCCTCGACTTGGCGTGAAAGATATAGCAGTCGTCTGCGATGCCGAGAGAGAACCCAGCCGCAGCCGCACGCAGACAGAAGTCGTTTTCCTCTCCGTAGCCTTTCGGGAAGGCTTCTTCGTCCAGGAGCCCAATCGTAGCCGTGACTTCCTTTTTGAGGGCGAAGCAGAAGCCATTGAGTAAAGGAACCTTGGGATATTCCGGGGCGTGCAGTATCCGATAGGCGGAGGCAATTCGGTCTAATGATTCGATCTCCATCTCGTTCACCGCCCAGTCGCCGCCGGGCGAATATCGTTCCGGAACGGACTGCCAACTAGCGGCATTCGAAAGCGGGCCGACGATGCCGATCATAGGATCGCTCTCGCCGCAGGCTATAAGCTGTTCAAGCCAGCGCGAAGTGACAATCGTGTCGCTATTGAGAAGAATCGCATAGGCGGCCTTGACCGCCTGCAAGCCCCGATTAGCGGCCTTGGTGTATCCAGAAGGTTCCGGATGTTCCAGTAGGATTGTCCCGAGCGGACAAAGGTGCGCGAAGTGTCGCAAATATAGCGTTGTCTCCTCGTCCGAGCCATCGTTCACGATAATCAGCCGGTGGAGACGACTGGTGGCATGAAGAACGACGGAGGAAAGGCAGAGCTCCACGTCCGCGAGCGCATTATGGACACAGATAATGACATCGGCTTTGGGGACGCCAGGTGCCGGCGGAATTTTCTTCGCGATGCCAGCCCGATGAGGTGGAGCCGGAGTCGGAGCCGGAGCCGGCGGGTGAGTGGCGTGTGTCGCTGCAAAACTGGCCGAAGGCGCAGTCGCCGCCGCCTCGTTCGCGCTATCAGAAGAAGGCGCCTTAATCTCGAGTCCTACCGCCAGCAAAGGATGATCAGTCGGCGACCTTTGCTCCTTTTTCGCCTGCCGAAGCTTCTTTGAAGCTTCGGCTAGGTGTTGCCTTATCCCTTCAACAGAAACCCGTGGGGTGCGACTTACCAAGCCGAGCCGACGCATGGTGTAGGCCAGAAAGTGGAAAGACTTGGATTGCCTGAGTCGATCAAAATCTTTTTCGATGCGCTTTAGGCCCCGTTCTAGAATGCGGTTCTCGCGGGTGATTCGCCTTAGCTCTTGCTGATCTTCTTGCCGCGCGTCTTCGAGGTCTCGCACTTGCTCATCACGTTGCGCAATCTTAGCTCGCTCGTCGCTCAGGGAACTCTCCTGGCCGTCGATCATTTTCCGCCATGCTTCAGCCTGCGTCTTGTGCCACTGGAGAATGTCAGAGTGTTCCTCGAGGTGCTGGACTAACATTGCCCGCTCTTCTTCACGCCCGCGAGCCACTGCCGCTTCGCTGGCAAGAGCCGCCGCCTTGGCTTCAGATTCCGCAGCTCGGTCGGTTACTCGGGAATAAGCCTCACGCAGTTCCGCGAGCTGTCCCTCGCGACGCTGTAAGAGAAGCGCGTGCTCACGCACCTTCTGCTCCCAATGAGCGCGCTGCTCTTTATGTGCCGACTGGGCAGCTTTCAGCTCATCTTTGCTCTTGGCTAGCGCACGATCGTTGCTTTCGAGTCTCTCTCGAAGGTGCGACAGATCAGCCAGCCGATTAAGATTAACCTTGCGAACGTCGGCGACCTTATAGTGGGCGTCGATCCACAGGTCTCCCTGCACAAGTGCGTGCTGCGATTCTGGAGAGAAAGGAAGAGGCTCTTGGCGAAGCAACGCCTGTCCACTCTCAAACAGCTCGAATAGCTGTCGCTGACCCTGATTTAGCCGCCCCCGGTCCCGTTCTTCCTGCCTGGCGCGATGTAGCGAGGGGTCGATAAAACCGCGCACCTCGTCAGCCGAAGGCAAGGTGAGAGTACGAACCCCGAACTCCTGGAGTTGAGAGAAAAGCGAGGCAACTGCGGAAACCGCGTCGCGCATGAGATGAGCGTGATCGACCTGGATTCGTCGCGACTGAAGGGTCGCGTTCAGAAGATCGACGTTATAACGCTCCCAAAGCGCCAGACTGAAGTCGAGGGGGAAACCGTTTCTTACCTCAAGAGAACGTGCGACCTCCAGAGGAGAGCGGTGAACGATGATTGGAATCGGCACCTCCAGAAGCTGTAACCAGAGGGAGCCGAGGACACAGAAGCGCGGCTCCTTCAGGAACCACGGCCGATGAGCGTCCATCCCGATGATGATCTCACGCGCGGATTGCTTGAATTCAGCCAGAGCGGCCGGAGGCAGATCATCGATTGAGAAGGTGCTGAGGCGATTCCAATCGGCACCCGCGGCGTGCAGCAGTCTGTCGTTTACATCCCGGACATCGCGTCTCTCCCAGAAACCTTTGGGATTTTCCGCATTCGCTCCGGTTGACGCTCCCTCCGGAGCAAAATAAGCGCCCATCATATTGAGAAGACGCGCGACCACGGACGTGCCGGATCGGTGCATTCCGAAAACTAGGATCTGCATGAGCGAGCAGGACTGCGGGTGCTGTGCACTGATGACCAATTCTGCCAGGATCTCATATGCCGGCTATGCCGAAGCTGCGAAATAGAATGGGCGCGACGCCTCCGATCCGGGAAGCAATTGACAGTGACTGACTTTAGTCCCGACAAACCGATCAAGGTCAGGCTTTGTGCGTCACCTCAACTTCGGCCAGGATTTTTTTATGTTCCTTGCCCTGATAGAGCCGGAATTGGTAGCGGGTATGAGCAGCAATCCAAGCTGCTTTTTTCGAACCGGATGGCCCGGCTCCAAATCGCTTCTCTTCGCCCCTGTTCTTGCTCACGTAGACTTCGCCAGGCTGACCCGTTCCCGTGTCCCAGGTGATAGTTGTCTCTTCCAGTGTACCGCTGCCAGTGGCGGGATTGGGGCTGGCCGCGATAACCGGCGCGCCAATATTCTCCTTGCTCGGCCTGCCAGTTGTCTCGGCAGTGACAGTTAAGTTGTCTGATGGATGACAGGAAATGACGAGAAGCCCGAGGGCCACGCTTAACGGTGCTTTCATAGATGGCTGAAATACTAGGACGTAGCTGAGCGCTCGCAAGTGTTCGCTCCACTGCGTCACTGACTAGCCTCCTACCTACTGCCGGGCTTGATCGCGGGCATGGCTATGAGATCGGCGGCGAGCTCGTCCGCGGGAAAAGTCTCCACATTCATCTCGACCAGGCTGTGGAACGGACAGCCGTACTCGGGGCGCTTGCCGCCGCTGCGGTCGACGATGACGCCGACGCCGACTACCTGGCCGCCATGCTGGCGCACGATATCGACCGTCTCCTGGACGCGGCCGCCGCGCGTGACGACGTCTTCGGCCACGATGAAGCGTTCGTTCGGGGAAATTTGGAAACCGCGCCGCAGGACGAGGCCGCCGGCGTCTTTTTCGGCAAAGATATGGCGCTTGCCTAACGATCGCCCGACTTCCTGCCCGACGACGATGCCGCCGAGAGCAGGAGAGATGACCGCATCGCACTCCAGGTCGCGGAGTTTATCGGCCAGCTCACCGCACACCCGCGCGGCGATCTCGGTGTGTTGCAAGAGCAGGGCGCACTGGAAAAACTGCCGGCTGTGCAGCCCGGAACGCAGGATGAAGTGCCCCTCGAGCAAAGCGCCGGTTTGCCGGAAAAGGCTGAGCAGATCGGTCATCGCGTCGCCACCGATTCGTGGTTAACCAGAGGTGTCGCTGACCGATTTGCCATCGGCCGCGCCGCTGCCACCAGCATCACTCGCTACTGCGATCACTTCGATTTCCACTTTGGCGTTTTTGGGCAAGGCCGCCACGGCCACGGTCGAACGGGCCGGCGGGTTTTCCCGGAAATAGCTGCCGTAGATTTCGTTCACCGTCTGGAAATCTTCCATGCTGGTGAGAAAAATGGTCGTCTTCACCACGTGCTCAAAGGAGAGGTGCGCAGCCTTGAGCACGGCCGCGATGTTTTCGAGCACCCGCTTGGCTTGCTCGGCCACATCCTCGGAAACAATCTGGCCGCTTTTCGGATCGAGCGGGATCTGGCCGGCGCAGAAGAGCATCGAACCGCTCCGAATCGCCTGCGAGTAAGGTCCGATCGCGGCTGGCGCGTCATTGGTGGAGACAATCTTTTTCATGGCCCGGAGCTTAGCTGCAAAATTATCGCGCACAACGCAGGGAACTGCGTCGAAGCCATTTTTACTCAGGAACTTCAGCTCACCCTCCGGGAGCCCTCGGCAAGCCCCGCAATTGATCGCCCGCGATTCTCGTCGATATTGCTGCCCTCATGGTCAGTTGGATTTTAAAGAAAATACTTGGCTCGAAGAATCAGCGCGAGATTCGGCGTCTGCACCCGACCGTCCGCGCGATCAATGACTTCGACGAGCAATTCAAAACGCTCTCCGACGACGATCTACGGGCGAAGACGGCGACTTGGAATGCCGAGTTGTCCACGATCGAAGATCCTGACGCGCTCGCTCTCCGCCTCGATGAGATTCTCCCCGAAGCTTTTGCGGTGGTGAAAAACGCGGCCCGCCGGCTGACCGAGCGCCAGGAAGAGTTCAGCGTCTGCGATCAGCCCATGACGTGGAACATGGTGCACTTCGATGTGCAGCTCATCGGTGGCATCGTCCTGCATCGTGGCCGGATCGCGGAGATGGCGACCGGCGAAGGCAAAACTCTCGTCGCCACGCTCCCATTGTATCTGAACGCGCTGGCCGGCCGTGGCGCACATCTCGTGACGGTGAACGATTATCTCGCCCGGCGCGACGCCGAGTGGATGGGGCAGCTTTATCGGTTTCTCGGTCTCTCCGTCGGCGTCATTCAGCATGATCAGCCGCCCGATCTTCGTCGCGAACAATACGCCGCAGATATCACCTACGGGACGAACTCCGAGTTTGGTTTTGATTACCTGCGCGATAACGGCATGGCCACCACGCGGGAGCAGCAAGTCCAGCGGGCCTATCACTACGCGATCGTCGACGAAGTCGATTCCATCCTCATCGATGAGGCTCGCACTCCGCTCATCATCAGCGGTCCGGCCACCGTTTCGACTCATCAATACGACCGTCTCAAGCCGCTGGTCGATCAATTGGTGAAAAAACAAAACATGCTGTGCAACCGGCTCGCCAGCGAGGCGAAGGAAGCGTTCGAAAAGAGCGAAATGGAAGAGGGCGGCCGGCTCATGTTCAAAGTGAAACTCGGCCAGCCGCGCAATAAGCAGCTCCTCCGCATGATGGAGGACCCGGACAAACGCAAGGCGATCGATAAAGCCGAGCTCTCGTTTTATCAGGACACCCGCAAGGAAGAACTCTTCGCCCTCAAGGAAGAGCTCTTTTTCACCATGGATGAGAAATCGCACGAAGCCGATCTCTCCGAACAAGGCCGCGCCTACCTTAATCCGGACGATCCCGATTCATTCGTGCTCCCGGATCTGATCAGCGAATTCACCGACATCGACCTCGACCCATCGCTTACCGATGAGGACAAGGATAAGAAGAAAGCCGAGCGGCAGGAACAGTGCGACACCCGCGCCGAGCAGATTCACAACATCTCGCAGCTGCTCCGGGCCTACTGCCTCTTTGAGAAAGACGTGGCTTACGTGGTGGAGGAAAACAAAGTGGTCATCGTCGACGAATACACGGGCCGTAAGATGCCGGGCCGGCGCTGGAGCGATGGGCTGCACCAGGCGGTCGAAGCCAAGGAAGGCGTGCAGATCGATCGCGAAACCCAGACCCTCGCGACCATCACGATCCAGAATTATTTCCGGCTCTACCAGAAACTCGCCGGCATGACCGGCACGGCCGAGACGGAAGCCAACGAATTCCACGATATTTATAAACTGGACGTGGCCGTCATTCCGACCAATCGGCCCGTGGCGCGTCAGGACGCGAACGATCGCATCTACAAAACGCGCCGCGAAAAATACAACGCCGTCATCAATGAAATTCGCGAGCGGCATGCTTCCAATCAGCCGGTCCTCGTAGGTACGGTCAGTGTGGAAGCTTCCGAACTTCTGAGTCGAATGCTGAAGCGGGAGAAAATTCCCCACAACGTGCTCAACGCCAAATACCACCGGCAGGAAGCCGAGATTGTGCAGCGCGCCGGTCAGCCGGGCACCGTCACGATCTCCACCAACATGGCCGGCCGTGGGACCGACATTAAGCTCGGTTCCGGCGTTCCCGGGGTCGGCGGTCTTTACGTCATCGGGACCGAGCGCCACGAGTCACGGCGGATCGATCGCCAGCTGCGCGGACGTTGCGCGCGCCAGGGCGATCCGGGCGCTACGCGGTTCTACGTCAGTTTCGAGGACGATCTCATGCGTAATTTCGGCGCGGCCGATCGCATGACGAAAATCATGGAGCGCTTCGGCCTGGAAGAGGGCCAGGAATTGGAGCATCGCTGGCTCAACAAGTCGGTCGAGACCGCGCAGAAGCGGGTCGAGCAACGCAACTATCTGGCGCGCAAACGCACCCTCGATTTCGACGACGTCATGAATAATCAGCGCGAAGTGGTTTACACCTATCGCAACGAAGTCATCGACACCGAAGATCCCCATAAACTCGTCTATGAAGTCATCGATGAAGCCGTCCCCGCGAAGGTTAAGGAATACCTCGGCAGCGGCGGCCCGGCTGATGAGCCGAACCACGCCGGTCTGCTCCATTGGGTGAACACCACCTTCCCTCTTGGCCTAACGAAAGACAGATCCGAGTTCGAGACGCGCACGGCGGAGGAGAATGCGGACTTTCTCATTGGCCAAATCAAAAGAGCCTACGAACGCAAATCGAGCCATGAGGATCCCGAGGCGGTCAAAAGCCTGGAGCGTTACATCATTCTCAACGCGATCGACCGCCTCTGGCAGGAGCACCTCTACGCCATGGATGCGCTGCGGGAAGGGGTCTATCTGCGGGGTTACGCGCAGAAAGATCCGCTCATCGAGTACAAGACCGAAGCTTACGAAATGTTCGTGGATTTAATGGCGAACATGAAAAACGAGGTCTTGCATAATCTCTTCCGCAGCACCTCCAATCTGCAGGCCTTCGAAACTTTCCTCTCCACGCTCCCGCAGTTTCTCATGCGCGAGCAGACGCCCGGCGCGCCGACTGCGACCGGTCCGGTGGCGGGTCGTCGCCCCGAGCGAATTGGTGCGCCGACCGGCGACAATGGCGACGCCGAGGGCGAGAGCTCGGAGGTCAAACTGGAACTCGCGCCCGCCCGGCGGGAGATGCCCAAGGTGGGCCGCAACGAACCTTGCCCATGCGGCAGCGGCAAGAAGTTCAAAAACTGCTGCGGCCGCGTCGCCTAACGAGCGCACTGATTCTTTAGCGGATTCTCGCTTTCCCGAATGGGCCC
The DNA here is from genome assembly GCA_965218705.1 of Chthoniobacterales bacterium. Classification (GTDB taxonomy): domain Bacteria; phylum Verrucomicrobiota; class Verrucomicrobiia; order Chthoniobacterales; family UBA10450; genus Palsa-1392. The sequence goes on along the minus strand of OZ244652.1, from coordinate 3,038,365 downwards.
CTTTTGCGCGAGCTGAATTCACGTTTCTGGCATGAATTCTGTTGGCAGTTCTCTCGACTAACCCGTTATTCCCGTCTCCCGCTGCGCTTCACCATGGCCGCATTACTTTCCAGAGCATCGTCCCGAGTGCTTTCCGCCTGCGCCTGGGCTGGCTTTTATCTGGTCCGTTTTGCCGAGCGACGATTGCCTCGGCGGGTGTTGTGCGTGGTCCTGTGGGGGGTCGCTCCCTTTTGGGGTTTGAGTCAACTGGAGAAAACCCGCAGCGCGCTGGCTGCCTGGCGCCGGCTCGCCTTGAGGACCGAAGCTCCAAGCTTGGCGCGGGTTGGCTATTGGCACGCCCTGTCATCCCATCACGCCCGCTCGGTTTACCTTTTCCCCGATCGATTACCGGAAAAGGGCTGGTCACGGCATTGCACTTTCACCGGGGCGGGTGATCCCTTCGCGTTGAGCAAAACCGGTCGGAGGATCGTGTTTGCTTCGCTTCACTTTGGACCGTTTGAAACGCTTCCCTATTGGCTGCGCGCCCAAGGATTGTCGGTGACCACTTTGGTCGGGCGAGAGGCGCCCCGGCGGGTTTTGAAACATCGCCAGTATGATCTGAGCCCGCCGGCTGGGTTGCCCGTCGTCCTCCCGGTGACGGAAAAGGGAGGAGTCCGCCAAGCGGTCAAAGGCCTGCAACATCTTCTCGTGCTCATGGATGTGAATCGCGGCAATCAGATGGAACTTTCCTCGGAGAACCTGATTTTTCGGTTGGCCACTGGAGTGATTCGCATTGCTGCGATGACCGGCGCCGAATTGATGCCTTGTCTCATCCGGGCCGAGCCGGACTGGAACTTTACGATCTATTTCGGCAAGCCCGTTCCGCGAGAGAATCTCAATTCTCCGCCCGATCTCCGCGCCGCGGGGCAGCACTTGCTGTCCGCGTTTCTACCTTTCGCTAGACAAACACCAGCCCAGTTTGGCTCTCGGTTGCTCTCATGCATCCGAGCGACGGAAAATGTATAAGACCATGGCCTCCCCCATATATCGCGCAGACCCTGTCGTCATCACGGGATTAGGAGCGTTCTCCTGCGTCGGACCTTCTGTCGAAGCCCTTTGGCAGGCCGTTTTGACCGGCAACTCGACGGCGCAATGGCGGGAAACGAAAGAAGCTGGCGATCTCCATTGTCCCGTTTACGCCGCTCCGGATCCCGAATTGCCCGCGGTTCAGTTGAAGCGACTGCGTCGGATGGATCGCTGCGTCCGATTTGCGGGGGCGGCGGCCTGGGAAGCTTGGAACGACGCTGGTCTCTACCGAGTGCCGCTACAGTCGGAGCGTGTCGCCGTTTTTGCCGGCACATCGCGAGGCCCCATCGGGACGATTTGGGACTCGCACGCGGCCTTTCTCGCGGGCGAGAGGGTGCAGCCGAGCGTGGCGCCTAACAGTACCATGAACTGTCTCAGCGGCTCGCTCACCACCGTTTTCGGTGCGCGCGGGCCCAGCCTAACGATCTCTGGCGCGTGCAGTTCCGGGGGTGCGGCTCTCATTTTGGCCGCTCAACAGATCAGGTCCGGCTCGACCGATGTGGCCCTGGCGGGCGGAGCGGAAGCGCCTTTGCACGATCTGCTTCTGGCGCAGCTTCAGGCCGCGCGCGTGGTCGCTTCCCATCCCGATCCCCGGCTGGCTTGTCGGCCCTTCGATCGCGAGCGCAACGGCGCCGTGCTTGGGGAGGGCGCGGGTTTTCTGGTCCTCGAATCTCTTTCTCATGCTCGCCAGCGAGGCGCGCGCATCTACGCTGAGCTGAGCGGTTGGGCGATGGGTTCCGACGGAGGCGAGCGCACTGGCATCAGCGAGGACAGCGAATGTCTCCTGCGCAACATGTCCGATGCTCTGGCCATGGCTCAGATTTCCGCAGACGACCTCGATTACATCAACGCCCACGGCACTGGCACCGACCTCAATGATCGCAAGGAAGCGCACGCCATTGCCAAACTTGCGGGCACGAACTCTCACTTGGCCACTTCTTCCACCAAGGCGGTGAGTGGGCATTGCATGGGAGCGACCGCCGCGCTGGAAGCCGTCATCTGCGTGCGAGCCTTGGAAACGAATTGCCTTCCTCCCAGTGCCAACTGCTTCGAGCAGGGGAGCGATTGTCCGGCCAAGCTCATTCTGGGCGAGGCCCGCTGTGACCAGCCGCTCAGGGCCGCACTCAGTAATTCCGCGGGTTTCTGGGGCAACAACGCTTCGCTCGTCTTCAAGCAGCCGCCCGCCTAACGAGACGGCACATGGTAGGTCGTGATCTCGACGCGAAGCCCATCCGGATCGCGAAAGTAAATCGAGTGCGCGATGCCATGATCTTAGAAGTGGAATTCGATCCCACGCGCGTTTAGTTCCCGTTGCGCCGCCTCAAAATTTTCGCGATCTGCCCGCAGGGCGAAATGCAGCATACGGATCGGCAAATCGCTGCCTAACGAACCCTCCGCGATTTCCGCTGGAAAAAGCGCCAGCCCTGTCGCTTCTCGACCCATGAAAATGGGGATGTCGTCCCACACCTCCGCGTGTGGCCGCTCCAGCCCCAGGACCTCGCTATCCATTTCGCCGCTTCCGCGACGTCCCTCACCGCCAGCGCGATGTGATCCAGACCTTCCAGCTTCATCTGCAGAAAAGGATTGTCGCCCCCGCGCGTGGAGTCAAAACTGGAAGGCTCTCCCATGAATCTTCGTTCTCCCAATCGGCGCGATTTTCTCCGTCTCCTCGCTGGCGCCACCGCCGGCAGCGCGCTGCCTTGGTCTCTGCGCCCAGCCGCCGCCCTCTCGCCGGACGTCATTCAGATCTCGATCCTGCACACAACCGATCTGCATGGCCATATCTTGCCGACCGCTGATTATGCCGGGCATCCCGATCTCGGTGGCCTGGCTCGCTGCATCACGCAGATTCGTCGCTGGCAGGAGGAGAATCCAAACTCGCTCCTCATCGATATAGGGGACGTGTATCAGGGCACGCAGTTTGCGCTGAGCGATCAGGGCCGGAGCATGATCGATCTCTTTAACCTGCTCCGCTACGACGCCTGGGTGGTGGGCAATCACGAATTCGACTGGGGCCTCGAGCCCTTCCTGCGCAGAGTGGAGGGCTCCAAAATGCCGGTGCTGGCTGCGAACACCCGCTTGGCTGGGAGGGCGGCCGGCACTTACCCGGACAGCAATCACCCTTTCGCCAGGATTCGGCCTTTTCTCTTACGACAAGTGGAAGGCGTGAAGCTGGCGGTCATCGGCCTAACGACACCAGGAATGCCGTTTTGGTTCTTGCCCAGGTTTATTGATGAAATTGAGTTTCTGGATCCGATCGAGCCGGCTCGCCGTGCCATCCGCGCGGCCCGTGCGGCGGGCGCTGATGCCATCATCCTGGCCGGTCATATGGGGCTGAAGGAGCGCACGGGCGGCGATGATTTCGCCAATCGGGTCATCTCGCTCACGGCCGAATTCCCGGAAGCGACAACCTTCATCGCCGGTCACACCCACCAGGGCATATCGAGCCGCCTAACGAATGGCGCGATCCTGACTCAGGCCGATCACTTTGGCATCCAGGTCGGTCGCGTCGATCTCCTTTTCGAGCGCGCCACGAAAAAGTTGCTCCGGCAGGAGGCGCGCATCGAGCGCATGGATAACCGCATCGAGCTCGATCCGGTGGTTTTGAGCCGCACTCAGCCACGGCTTGATCGAGCCCGCGACATCCTATCCGAGCCGGTCGGCGAACTGGCCGAGACCCTCAGCACCCGCAGCCTCCCGGGCGAACCCAGCGCCGTCGAGGAGTTGATCGCCGCCGCCATCCGGGAAGCACTGGAGGCGACTGGCCTCACGATCGACGGCGTTTTTCATGGCCTGTTCGATAACCACGCTTTCAAAAAAGGGGTCAAGACGATTGGTGACATCTGGGCAGTTCTGCCCTACGAAAATTTTCTCGTTACGGCAGAGCTGTCTCCGCTCGACCTGCACGTCGTGATGACGGAAGTCCGGGAGTCGCGCGAGACGAGAAGCCTGGCGGGTTTTCGCTTCGACGTGGAAGGCGAGGGGAGATATCGTCGCCTCACGAATCTGCGATTCGCTGATGGCCGGCCCCTGGAGCCGGCGCGCCGCTATCGGATTGCCCTGAACACCTTTGATGCGAGCAGCGCGGGCCATCGCTTTATGAAGTTGCGTCAGATCTTGGCGCGCCCCGAAGCGCGCCTCACTCTCCATCCCATGCAATCACGTGAAGCTCTCATCGCCTATTTTGGGAGACGCAAGATCGTGCGCCGCTCGCTCTTCGCCCGGCGTCTGCCGGAGGCAACGTGATCGCTCGCAGGTGCGGTCTGCTCGGTTTTCTCTCCCGCTGCGGCTGCTAACTTGGCGCCATGTTGTCCGATATTTTCTTCCAAATCGACCCGCTGCGGTGTGCCGAAAATTTAATCGGCACCGAGCTCGTCTGGGGAAAATGCCGGGGTTTAGTGGTCGAAACGGAGGCTTACCTGGTCGAAGGGGACGAAGCGTGCCACACCTTCAATCGGCCCAGCGCGCGAGAGTTTGTGCGCCGCAACAAACCCGGCGCGGCCTACATCTATTTTAACTACGGCGTGCACTGGATGCTCAACGTGCTCGTCAAAGGCGGTCCGCGCGAAGGTCTGATTCTTTTTCGCGCGGTCGAGCCGCTGGCGGGGCTTGCTCTCATGCGCCAACGCCGTGGTGTCGAAGAAGTGAAACGGCTCTGTTCCGGGCCGGGGAAATTGACCCAGGCCTTCGACATCACGAAGCGTCATCACGAGATCGATCTCTGTTCTGACCCTGCGCATTGTTTTCTGAAACGGCCTAACGAGCAGCTAGAAGTAGTGACCGATCCGCGCATCGGAATCAGTCGGGCGCAGAATTTTCCATGGCGTTTCACCCTGGGCGGGAGCGAGTTTCTGAGCAGTAAAGTGCGCGCCGCTCCAGACTTGTCATCCCGACCCGGCCAAGCGCGGCGAGGGACCTCGCGAAGGCAATAGGCGCTTTATTTTGGGAAGATTCAATGCGACTGCGAGGGCCTTTGCCGTCTTCGCAGCTCAGGATGACAGGTATGGAGCGTCATACCTGGACTCGAGGGAGTGGCCCGCCCATAATTGACCATTCCCCTCATCACGCCGACTTTACGCGTTCGAAATGAAGGGGAAAAAACAACGCGTCCTGCTCGGCATGAGCGGAGGAGTCGATTCCAGCGTCGCCGGCTATTTGCTGCGCGAGCAGGGCTACGACGTGGTCGGGGTGACCATGAAAGTCTGGCCGCAGGATTGCATCTCCCGCGCGGAGGACAAATGCTGCGGCCCTCAGGCCATCGCCGACGCCCGCGGGGTCGCGCATTCGTTAGGCATTCCCCATTACGTGGTCGATGAGGCCGATCAGTTTGAGCGGGTCGTGATCGATTATTTCTCGAGCGAATATCAGGCCGGCCGCACGCCTAATCCATGTGTGATGTGCAACGAAAAGTTGAAATTCGGCAGCCTTTGGGAGAAAGCGCAGGCCCTCGACTGCGACTACATCGCAACCGGCCACTACGCCATTATCGAGCGTTCACCTGTAGCCGGGGACGCTGTCCCCGGTGGCGGAGAGCGTGGCACCCAGGATAGCGCGGACATTGCGAGCAGCGGGCCCGAGAGCCGCTCGGCCGGGGACGCTGTCCCCGAAGACAGTCGCGCCATTCTGCGCAAGGGACGCGATCCGCAAAAGGATCAATCCTATTTTCTTTTTAGCCTGCGCCAGTCACAATTGCAGCGCGCGCTGACTCCGTTAGGCACGATGTCGAAACCGGAGATCCGTGCGATCGCCCGCTCGTTAGGCCTGAAGGTAGCCGATAAAGTCGATAGCCAGGAGATCTGCTTCGTGCCGGGCAACGACTACAAGGCGTTTTTGCGTGGACACTTGGGTGAGACTGCATTCCATCGCGGAGGGATTTACGATCTCTCGGGCAACTTCCTGGCCGAGCACGAGGGCATCGAGATGTTCACCATCGGGCAGCGCAAAGGTCTGCCGGGCGGTTCGCCCAGCCCGCGCTACGTGGTCGACATCGACCCGGCTACCAATCGTGTTTTCGTGGGAGAAGCGGACGACCTGCTGGTCGAGGAGTTTGAAATTGATCGCGTCAATTGGTTACGCGAATTGGGCGACCACGCGGAGGCGCAACTTCCGCCGCTCGGGAGAACGTCTCGCCAGTTCGAAAACGGGCCGTTAAAAGAAGAATCATCTCGGCGAGGCGCCGAGATGAGCGCGCGAGGCGCGTGTGCTCCCCAGATTCGCTGCCACGTCAAAATCCGCTACCGCCATCCGGGAGCTGCGGCCACGCTCATTCCGCTCGCCGGCGAGCGCGCTCTCGTTAGGCTGGACCAAGCCCAGAAGGCGGTCACACCGGGGCAGGCTGCTGTTTGCTATGACGGCGACAGGGTCATCGGAGGCGGGTGGATTTGCGGGCACGCCAGCGTGGCGGCGGGAGCCTAACGAACCATGGCCGACGCCGCGCTCCTGGGTCTGAGGATCGCTGGGAAGGGAAAGGCGACGAAAGCTCGCCGGCTTGTTTGCGCTGGGTTTCGGAGCCGTGCGCGCCTTAGAATGTCCTCCACATGATCATTCGCGAAAAAGAACCGGCCAACCTCGAGATGCCATTTGGAACGCTCGCGGGCTGGATCACGCCTAACGAACAATTTTACATTCGCTCGCATTTTCCCGTCCCGGAAATCGATCGCGCGACCTGGCGTCTGCGGATCGAGGGCGCGGTCGATTGTCCCCTCGAGCTGAGCTACGAGGATCTCTGCGGGCTACCCAGCACGACCATTCCTGCCACCCTCGAATGCGCGGGCAACGGACGGGTCTTTCTCGTCCCGAAAGTCAAAGGGACGCAATGGGAACTGGGGGCAGTCGGCAACGCGCAGTGGACCGGGGTGTCGTTAGGGGAAATCCTGCGGCGGGCTGGCGTCAAGCCCGGCGCGCTCGAAGTGATCCTGGAAGGCGCGGATCGAGGTGCGATTAGCGAAGCGCCGAAGCCGGCGGGGAAGATTCATTACGCGCGCAGCGTTCCTCTGGAGAAGGCGCTGGAAGGCGTCCTTCTCGCGCTGGAGATGAATGGCGAGCCGCTGGCGCCGTCGCACGGCTTTCCATTGCGCGCGGTTGTGCCCGGCTGGTTCGGGATGGCCGCGGTAAAATGGCTGCAGCGCATCGTGGTCACCGAGCAACCTTATAACGGCTATTATCAGACGGTGGATTACGCGTTTTGGCAGCGGGATGATGCCGGGGTGCGGCTGGTGCCCATTACGCAAATGCAGGTCAAGGCCTCCATCGCCCGGCCGGGTATTAATGAGGTCATTCCGGCGGAGACGAATTACAAGGTCGAGGGTGCTGCGTGGACCTCGGAGGCGCAGATTACGAGGGTCGAGTTAAGCACGGATGGCGGCGAGACCTGGTCGGAAGCATCGTTAGGCGTAGAGACGGGGTTCAACTGTTGGCAGCTTTGGCACTGGGATTGGAAGACTCCGTCAAACCCTGGCCGACATATTCTGATGGCTCGGGCCACCGATTCGCGCGGCCGCACCCAGCCGATGGAGCGCGACCTTGATCGGGGCAGCTACGAGATTAATCACTGCCTGCCGATCGAAGTCGAAGTTCGATTGTAGCCGGGGACGCTGTCCCCGGCGGAGTTAAGGTCCGGGACACGGGAGACCGGCCGGGGACGGCGTCGCCAGCTACAGATGCTCCCAATCAATCTCAACCCGCTGACGGCGCGCAAAGCGGTCGTGAAAGAAGAGCTCCTTATGCCGGCAGCCGTGTTCGTGCACGAGGCGCGTCACTTTCACATCGAAGCAGCAATACTCGGCAATATCGAGGAGTCGCCCCTCGCGCCACCAGCGAATGGCGTCCAGGCTGGCGGCGGTTTTGCTCACGCCTAACGTTGCTTTCGCGATCGCATCGAGCGCCAGGCGGTGGCCAAGTTTGTTTTCCATGTCGAGCATCAGGTCGGCCGTAGGCAGTTCGTGCGCCAGATCGAGCACCGTGTATCCCATCAGGACGTGATAATCGAAATTTAAGACATTGAAGCCGACCACGAGATCGGCCCGGCGCAGACGCTCGATTAATTCGTGGACGCGCGCTTCCGGGAAGATTTCGTAGCGACCGTTCTGTGTGCTGTAGATGACCCCAATCGACATCTGCATGTTGCCTTTGCGGTCCCAGCCGCCGGCGTCGTTGGCCGTGCGCTGCGTTTCGAGGTCGAAGTAAATAATGTCGCGGGCCATTACCGAGATCAGTTCACTTCAATTCGAAATCGCCGCAATCAATCGCGATCATTTCGTCGAGATGAGAAAGGCGGAATTGTTCAACCACCGCGCCGTCATCTTGGAAGATTTCAATCGTGTCTTTGTCCGAAGGTTTGACCAGCGTCCGGATCAGATTTGGATTGTCGCTGATCGTGCGTAAGGGCAAGCCATCCGCCGCTTGCAGGAAGCTGCCATCTCCGTCGTGCGCAACCTCGAGTTCGATCTGCCCGCGCCGATCGTTTTGCAGCGGATCAGGTCGCAGCTTTTGCACAATTTTCTGGGAAGCTGGGGGGGACGCAGACGGCTGAGCGACCGGCTGGCCGCCTTCCAAACCGAAGTTTTGGTGAGCGACAATTCTCTTCTCGAAGAGGGTTTGCCAGTCGGAAACTGTGCCTTCACTTCCTTCAGTTGTCGTGCGCACAAGACTGAGGCCGCGCAGTCGTTGCAGTTGAGTGTCCTGTTCCAGGACGAAAATTTTATCCTCGGTTACGGATGCCTCGATGCACTCCGGCTGCGGATCGGCCGCGGCGTAATCGAGGCGGCGCAAGAGTTCCTGGTCGCGGGACAACTGTTTGATTTGGCGGGGGGCGCTCGCTTCCGGGGCGTCCACGTACCAGTTCGTGTCATTCTTGCCAGGGGCGCAATCGAGCGGGTGAATGAGGTTGGGACCAGGCTCCTTGTTCGAGCAATGATTGTCCGCCGCGGGCGCGACTTCGTGGCCCATCGCGCCCGTCTTTTGATCGCAGGAGAAAGCGGCCTTCCTTCCATCGGCCAGCTCGGCTTCGACGCGGAGCTCGTCATTCTCCATCTTGAGCGCGAGGAGGCGCCTGGGATGGATCGATTGGTCGTCGGTGACCCAATCATTAAAAAAGTAAGCCACGCCTTCGACTTTCAGATCGCCTACCACGTAACCCCGGGCGTGATACTTTCCGTTAGGCAGAGGCTGGCCGTCATCGTCCGTCCCATCCCAGGACGTCTCGAGAGCGTCGTGACCGGCCGTGAATTGATCAACCCCGCTTTCGCGTTGCAGGACCCGGACGAGTTTGCCGGCTTGATCGTAAATCCCGAGGCTGATCGAGCCTTCGAGCGGAGGTAGCGCAAACCGTAAGACGATGCTGCGAGCAGGCGCCGCCGTCGCCGTGGGAGATGGCGTGGTTCGGGGAGCCAGAGTCGGCGATGGGGTGGGGGAGAGAATGGGCGAGAGCGTCGGAGCGAGGGCTGGCGTCACGGCCGGCGACACCGGTTCCTGCGCCCAACCAGAGGTGAGCAGGAGCCACGAGCAAAGCAGAACGACCAAACGCATGCGGATGAATTAGAGAAAATGTCGCCAGTTCAATTCGGGAAACAGGTTAGCGCGCGCTTCGCATTCGCCAAGAAAATCGGCATCGATTGAGCCTTTTTCGATTTGGCTGCTGAGCCGATCGAGGCGAGCCAGATGATCGTTAGTCCGTTGCGTGGCGTATTCCGGGGCGCTCTGGGTCTTGAGCATAAACGCCCAGTCGCTCGCCTGAGCCAGGAGCAGCTCACGCGCGGCCTGCCGCAACGCCCTCTCGGTCGAGGCAGCGGTCGTGTTGCGATGTCGCTGCACGAGCTCGAGCAGGCGCCGGGTGGCCGCGTGGAGGAGCGGGTAAATCCAGGCATTTTTTTCGTCCAGCCAGACGTTGCTGTGACCGCCTTCGCCCCAACTGGAAGGATTTGGCCTCACGACTTGTTGGGTCGGATGCGCGGTCAGGAATTCGGTAGGGGTGACGAGGCGGAAATCGTCCGTCGCAGCACAGGCCCGGCGCAGAAAACTCTCGAGGAAGCGCGGGCCTTCGAACCACCAATGACCAAAAAGCTCCGCGTCGTACGGACTCACGATGACAGGGGCGCCGCACGCATTCAATTCGCGGAAACAGGCGGCGCGTTTCTGCCAAAAATCCTCCGCATGCGCGTCGGCTGCATATCTGGCCTCGCGCGGGTCGTAAAGTTCCTTCTCTCCATCGTGTCCCGTGACTCGGTGATACTTCAGGCCGCTGAATTTCTGCAGGCCGGTTGGAAAAAGGAAATCGGCCAGCTCTTCGGCGCTGCGCTCGAAGCCGATGTCGCGATAGAAATCACGGTATACAACTTCGCCTGGATAACCGCACTCCGCGCTCCAAACTTCGTGGCTCGAAGCGCGGTCGCGGGCGAAAGCGGCTGGACCGGCCGGGGTGAAACAGGGGACGTAAGTGGCACGTTGCGGCCGCGGCTGGGAAAGGATTAGGCCATGGCTGTCGATCATGAACCAGCGAATGTTTTGCTCCTGCAGCAGAATGTCGAGACCGTCGCTGAAGCCGCATTCTGGCAGCCAAAAACCGCGCGGAGCGCAGCCGAACGTTTGTCGGTACGCGTCGCAACCGATCGCGATCTGGGCCCGTTGCGCTGCCGGGAGATCTTTGAGCAAGGGGAGAAACGCGTGGGTCGCACCGCTGGCCATGATTTCGAGGTGACCGCTCTCTTGCAGCGCGCGAAATGCTTGTAAGACGTCGCGGCCGAGCTGCTCCTCATAGAAAGTGGAGGCTTCCTCGAATAATTTGAGGTAGAACCGGGCCAGGCGCGCAACCGGTGGATGTGGGCGTTGTTGCTCGAGTTCCTGTCGCGCCAGGCCGATCAACCGCTCGAGATGACGCAGGTAACGTTGCTGGAGAAGCGGGTCGCCCAGCATCGCGCACAGGGTGGGGGTGAGCGACATCGTTAGGCGAAAAGGAACCTCGTCCTGCACCAGACGGCGCATCATGCGCAGGAGCGGCAGGTAACTTTCGCTCAGCGCCTCGAAGAGCCAGTCCTCCTCGAGGAAATTTTCGTGTTCCGGATGTCGGACGAACGGAAGATGAGCGTGGAGAAGCAGCGCGAAGGAACCGGTCGCCGGTTTGATCATGTCGTTAGGCAAACGCCCCTCCCTTCGTCATCCCGAGTGGCGTCGCGCGGCCGTCCCCGTGTTGACGCGTCCCTCTGGGACGCGCAAGAGCAGGCGTAAATTTGCGCATCACGCCTGCACCGCGCTCGCCGCGTCGGTCTGCGGATCACAAATCAGCAATCAACAATCCGCACTCAACAATTCGTCAGAGCGTTCGGCAGAAATCCTGGAATCGATCGAGGCCCTTTTTGATCACGTCGATGCTGGTGGCGTAGCTCAACCGCACCGTGCGATCGTCCCCGAAAGCCGCCCCGGGAATCACCGCGACGTTGGCTTTGCTGAGCAGTCGATCGGAGAAATTCTGCGAGTTCAATCCCAGCTGGCTGATGTTGACCAAAATGTAGAAGGCACCGAGCGGCTTGACTGCGGTGATGTTCGGAATCTTTGAGATGCGGTCGTACATGTAATTGCGACGCATATCGAATTCGTCGTGCATATCGGAGAGCGGCTGCTGATCGCCTTTGAGCGCCGCGACCGCGCCCTTCTGCGCAAAGGAGCAGGGGTTGGAAGTGCTGTGGCTCTGGATGGAGTCGACCGCCTTGGCGATATTTTCCGGCGCGCCCATGTAGCCCAGGCGCCAGCCGGTCATCGCGTAGGACTTGCTAAAACCATTCACCGTGATGGTGAGGTCGTAGGCCTGCTTGGAGAGCGAGGCGATGCTGACATGTTCGGCTCCGTCGTAAATTAGCTTCTCGTAAATTTCGTCGGAGAGAATGTAAATATCCTCCTCGGAAGCGACTTGCACGATCGCTTCGAGCTCTTCCCGAGTGTAGACGGCACCGCTCGGGTTATTCGGGGTATTCATGATGACCATCTTGGTCCGCGGGGTCATCGCGTTTTCAAATTCTTCGGCGGTCATTTTCCAGCCGTTGCGCTCGTTCGTTTGCACGATGACCGGCTCGGCCCCCGCCAGACGCACCATATCGGGATAGCTGACCCAGTAGGGCGATGGAATGATGACTTCGTCGCCGCGCTCGCAGGTGGCGAGGATGGCGTTGTAACAGGAGTGCTTGGCTCCGTTGCTGACGATGACCTGGCTGGGGCGATACTCGAGGCCGTTGTCGGCCGCGAATTTTTCCGAGATGGCCTGGCGCAGCTCGGGCAGGCCGGAGCTGGGCGTGTATTTGGTAAAACCCTGCTCCAGTGCGGCAACCGCGGCCGCTTTGATGTGGTCGGGCGTGTCGAAGTCCGGTTCCCCGGCGCCGAACCCGCAGATGTCCAGCCCTTCCATCTTCATGGCCTTGGCTTTGCTGTCGATCGAGAGGGTGAGAGAGGGCGTCAGGAGAGACGCACGCGTTGAAATTTCCATGGCAAAATCGTTCATCTAAAAGTTTCTCAAGAAGGGAGGCGCAAGCTATGGGCGCGCATAAAAGTTTTCAATCAAAGGTTTGAGGTTGTTCTCGGTCACTTGCACGATGCCCATCTCGCGTTTGGCGTTTTCGGCCGAATCGGAGGCGTGCGCGGCGTTGATCATGATGGATTGACCAAATTCACGGCGGATCGATCCGGGAGGCGCCTTGCTCGGATCGGTCGGGCCGAGCACGTCGCGGATTTTGCGCACGGCATCTTCGCCTTGGTAGACGATGGCGATGCACTTCTCGCTGCCGGGATCGTGGCGCTGCGTGTCCGGAGTAGTCGTCGGCCGACCACCCGACATGAACTCGACGATATCTTCCCAGGCTTCCCGTCCTTTGCCGGCGCCGAGTTTGTCCTCGAGCACGGCCAGAACCGGGCCGTAGAATTCCTCGGCCTGCGCCACGCTCATGCGGTGCACTTTGAAGCCGACGATATAAAGTCCGGTGCGCGAGAAAACTTCGATCACACCGCCCGGGCGGATGTTGGGAAATTTGAAATTATCCGGCTTGATCAGGACCAGTGATTTTTCCACCTTCGCCCCGGTTGGGTAGGTAATAACCTCATCGAGAATACCGCCGTCGGAATCGGAAAATTCTGCCCAGAGCTTGAGGTTTTCCTCAACCGATTCCGCGTCCAGGGAAGCGAGCACGCCCGGTTCAAAATAGGTCACCTCGCCGGCTTCGTTGGTGATGTAATCGCCGTAAGTATCGCGAATGGTTTCGCCGCTGGTGCGTTCGTGCACGATGTGGCCGACCACACCGCGAATTTTCTCGATCGCATCAGGCCCGCGGAAGACGAGCAGGAGCACGCGCGGACAATGACCTTCCCGCTCGCCCGTAAAATTCTTGCGCACATACGCCTGGATCAATCCCTGGGTGGCGCGATGTCCGGGATCCTGGGAGGTAACGATATTCTCGGTGTAACGCCTAACAAGCTCCTGGCTGGGAGCAAACATGCGCCCGCCGACCAGGTCGAGACCGGTTCGGGAAATGAGCCGCGAGACGATGCCGCCGGTGCGCGATTTGCGCATGGAGTGGGGCGTGACGAGGACGTAGGAAAGTTCTTCTGCCTGCATAAAGGGATCCTGAGCGGCTGAACGGATCTAGCCGCGGAGTGCAGGCCATCGGGAGTCGCTCGGACGCACGGAAGGTAGCTGCGCCGGAAGAGCGAGCAACTAGCTTTTCCGGGAGGCGAGCAGGGCCACCCAACGGCCCCGTTTGCGCAGACGATCGATCTGGAAATCGGTCCGGCGAAGGCCGCGCCGCACATCGTCGGACTGCGAACGCAGGATGCCTGAGATAATCAGCCGACCGCTTTTTCGCAAGGCGCGCCGGAAAAGCGGGAGTGAGTCGAGTAGGAGCTCGCTAAAAAGATTCGCCGTGATGAAGTCGTAACCCTTTGCTGGTTTCCAAACCGTGATGTCGGCCGTCAGAAACCTCGCGCGGGAGATGCGGTTGAGCCGCGCGTTCGCCCGCGCGTGGGCGGTGGCGCGAGGGTCGTTATCGAGGCCGAGCGCTTCCGCCGCACCCAGGCGCCGGGCCGCCAATGCCAGAATACCAGTCCCGGTGCCGGCATCGAGCAGGCATCCACCCGGCGGGACGGACCGCATCGCTTCTTCCAGCAGACGCAGCGACATCGCAGTGGTTGCATGCTCGCCCGTGCCGAATGCGCCCGCCGCCGGGATCCAAAGGGCGTTGGTCGTCCGGTTTTCATTCGGCTCATCTGCGAAGATGACCAAGCGACGTCCGATCCGAATCGGTGGGTGAGCGGAAGGCGGTGGAGACCAATCGCGCGCGATCGTTTCAAACTTCCCGCCATACCGTCGGACTAACTCTGCCGCCTTGCCTCGCGTGGTGCAGGTCATTTGCACGAGCGATTGCTTGCGGCCCGCCATGCTGACAACGGCGAGGTTCTCGCCCGCAGCGATCTCCAAGGCAGGTTCGTTCGTCGCCAGCCAAGAGGCCGAGGCGCGCTTATGCCAAAGAATCATCAGGTCGGTTCCTTCGACCACATGTTTAGAAACACCGTGCTGGAAGAGCAAGCTCTCCGCAGAACCTGGAATCGAGCGGCCACGCCAGCCTCTGGGGAGCACCTGCGCCCTCGCGTGTCCGTGATGGCGCCTCGCCATCGCGCGCCGGAGCCAGTGGAAGCGAAGAGAACCATCGGCCATCGAATGAGGGGGCGCGCGCTCCCCGGAGAAGCTGCCGCGCCTAACGACGCACCAGCCGGAGCCTAAAGCGCTCGTCGTAGCGCCCGCGATTCTGCGCCCGACAGCAGGCCAGGCAAGCGGACGTTCGGCGTAGACGACGAGTGCGCGGAAACTCGCCTTCGCAGTGAGGGCACACGTAAAAGTAGGGCCGCGCCAGACGCCGCACCGGGAAGGGCAAAGTATGGCACCGGGTTTCACCCGGAATCCCGAGGTCCGTGCAGGCTTGGCGCCATTCCGGCCCATGCGGGGCGATCCGCCGGCGACCCGCTCGAAATTGCGCGAGCAGGTGCGCGAGTTCGTGGCGCAAAGTGCGATCGATTTCGGCCGCGCCGTGCGCGCAGAGACGGCCATTGAGCAGCACCCGCAGATGGCGATACTCCGCCCGACCAGCCGTGCTGCGGAGACGACTCGACCATTCGACCTTGATACGACTTGCGAGAGTCGAAGCCTGTTGAAACTCCAAAAGATTTCTGGCCAACTTCTCCAGGTCGCTGTCGCGGCCCGGCGTCTTGGGCGGTGCCGAGACCGCGAGAGCAAATTCAAGCTGGCGGCCAGACGGGCCAGGCGAAAGTCTGACCCTCCGGTGGGACGAGTTGGAAAGCCCGGCCGTTGCTTCGCATCCGTTACGGCCGCTCGTCCGGTGAGATGGCCAGTCGTTAGTCATAATCGTTGCGTTAAGAAAACGCCGGTTCTGCGGAATGCGATCGCAGCCGCTGCCAGATGCGCTCGACGGCCGCGATGGTTGTCTCGATTTCGGCAGCGGTGGTCTCTTTGCCTAACGAAAACCGAATGGCCGATCCGGCGAGCTCAGGCGACAGTCCCATGGCCAGCAGGACGTGGGAAGCGACCACCGAGCCAACCATGCAAGCCGAGCCGCTCGAAGCGCAAACGCCTTCCAAGTCCAATGCCATGAGCAGCGTTTCGGAGGAAAGGCCACCAAAGCTGACATTCAGGGTGTTGCCAAGGCGCGGCGCGCCCGCGGCGTTTTGCTGTGCGACCGGACAAACCTGGGCAATGCCCTGCCAAAGCTGGTCGCGCAGTTTCGCGATGCTGACCTGCTCGTTAGGCACGTCTCGTAAAACTTCTGCGGCCGCGACCGCCATGCCGACAATGGCGGCGACATTCTCGGTGCCGGGACGGCGCTGGCCCTCGTGCGCGCCGCCGAATTGGATGTGGTCGATCGGAATACCCGCCCGCAAATAGAGAAAGCCGGCGCCTTTCGGTCCATAAAATTTGTGCGCCCCGAAACTGGCCGCATCCGGGAGGACAGCAACTGGGCGAGCGGAAGCTCTTCCCTTCGGGGGATCAGGCTTCTGCATGACCAGTTTTCCAAAGGATTGCACCATGTCGCTGTGCAGCAGCACCCCCCGCTTCTGGCAGGCCGCGGCGATTTCCGCCATCGGCTGGATGACGCCGGTCTCGTTATTCGCGGTCATGATCGAAACCAGCGCCGTGTCGGAGCGCAGGGCGCCCTCCAATTCACCGGGATCGATGACTCCCTCGGACGAAATCTCCAGCCAGGTCACCTCGAAGCCTTCGTTCTTCTCCAGGTGCTCCAGCGTGTGCAGGACCGCGTGATGCTCCGCGCGATTGCTGACGAGATGTTTTTTGTCAGGCGCGGTGCGTCGGGCCAGGCCGAGCAGCGCGAGATTGTTCGCCTCCGTGCCCCCGCTGGTGAAAATGATCTCGTGCGGTTTAGCCCCTACCAATCCCGCGATGCGATCGCGCGCCTCATCCAGCGCGGCCCGCGTTTCGCGCCCGGCTCGGTGCACGCTGGAAGGGTTGCCATAGTGCGTCTCGAAGTAAGGCTGCATGGCGCGCCAGGCCGCCTCACCCAGCGGGGTGGTGGCGTTGTAATCAAGGTAAATCACATCCGACGTCGGCGATCGATTTGGCAGATCGTTAACCTTAAAATCCGTGTCATCAGCGCAAGCCGCGGTCCACAAAATCCTTAGTGCGCCTTCGCCGGCTTCGTTTCCCGCACCTCCCGAGTGCGCTTGGCCAAAACCTGAAACGGCTTCCCTTCGTAAGCGACGAGCGAATCGGGCGGGATGCTCTGGGTCAGGAAAACATTGCCGCCAATCGTGCTGCGCGCACCCACCACCGTCTCGCCACCGAGCACGGTCGAGTTTGGATAAATCGTCACGTGATCCTCCACATCGGGATGACGCTTGCCGCCTTTCCTGATGTGGCCTCTTTCGTCCTTTTGAAAGCTGCGCGCGCCTAACGTCACCCCATGATAAAGCTTCACGTGCGACCCGATCACGCAGGTTTCGCCCACGACCACGCCGGTGCCGTGATCGATGAAAAAGTGGCTCCCGATCTGCGCGCCCGGATGAATATCGATGCCGGTGCGGCCGTGCGCCCATTCCGTCATCATGCGCGGGATGAGCGGGAGATTGGCCCGGTAAAGAATGTGGGCGAGCCGCTGGATGGCGATCGCTTCGAGGGACGGATAAGCCAGGATGATTTCCTCAAAACTGGTCGAAGCCGGATCGCCCTCGTAAGCCGCGTCGATATCGGTCCAGAGCATTTCGCGGACGCTGGCCAGCTGGCCGAAAAACTCCCGCAAAATGCGTTCGGCATTGGGCTCGCCGGAACCGTTACCGCTTTCCCGGGCCAGGCTCTTACACATCTCCGGATGAAGCCGATCATGGAGAGAGCGGAGCCGCTCGGCCGTCAGCGCGGGCAGATCATCCGTCCGCTTTACCGCCTCGCCGTGAAAGCCGGGAAAGAGCAGGCTGAGCAGCTCCACGCAGGCGGCATCGACCCCTGGGCGCGAGGGGAGCGTGGCGGCGGCATCGAGATAATTGATCCCGCCGTCCGCGGTGTAAGTGCGCAGCAGCGCTTCGGCTGCCTGGTCGCGAGCTTGGTCCATCGCCGTAAATATCGGCGAGGTGAGAACGAATGAAATCAAAAAGGAGACGGCGGTTATGGTCGAGCTTGACGGATGAAAGATGGCTTGAGTCAACGTCTGGATCGTAGAGGCGATCGCTTGGACCGGGTGCGACTTATCCCTCTGCTCCAATCGTTCTTCGGGTCTGTGGATAAGGCCGGGAGAGCGGGTGGGTCAATCCGGATGTTCGAGCTTGCGATCGTGCAAAGCGCGCTCGCGATCGCCCACTGCGTGGTAATTCCAGTAATCCACTTTGAGGCTGCGCTTCAGCTGCAGGCGGCTCCCATCGGCTGCTTCCCAGGTGCGAAGCAGGTAAGGAAATTCACGGTCCAGCACGAAACGATCGGTTCCTTTGTCGTGTTTCACGGTGACGTTGATGGCGCGCTCGGTGGTCTCGAAATGGACCTGGGCCGGTTTCCAGGCAAGCGCATCTTTCTTCGAGTTAATGATGCTGGGCGCGAGCTGGATCGAAAAGTCGCCTTTCGCCTTGGAGAAATCGATCGTGCGCACGCGCAGCGGCAGCTCGTCGTAGAAACAGCCGTCGGCCGGCGGCGCGATCTTTTCTTCTCCGCCCGCCATGCCATCCCAGTAAGTGTGCCATTGGTAGGCAAAACCGTCGCCGTCGCGCCGGGCTTCCTTATAAGTGTTGCCGCAACTATCGTTACTCGTTAGGGAAAATTTGCTTAAGCGGGCGTCTTCGACGCGCCAGAAGTTGGAATGCATCTGCTGATACACGTAGAGCCCGGTCGGGATATGCAGGATCTGGTTGAGCTTCAGGACCTGGATGGTGCCGGACTTCTGCCATTGATCGGGCTTGACCATCTGAGTGGGATCAAAAGGTTCGCGCACGAGAATGTGGAGCACCTCGGTCGGGCGCGGTTGTCCGTAGCGGACGATTTGCGCGTCGTAGATGTCGAACTCGGCTTTGCCGTCGTTCCAATAGCTGCTGTTCTGGATGAACGCAGGATTAAACTGAGCAAACGAGCCAGGCAGGCCGCCGAGCAGATAGCAGCCAGCGATCAAGAGCAACGCACGACGCGAGAGCATAGTAGCGCAAGCTTCCAGCTTGCGGATTCCCGGTGCAAGCTGGAAGCTCGCGCTACCATGGAAGAGACGAACCCAAGAGGCCTTGAGCGCGCGGATGTGATCGATCTTTTTGCGCACGATACCAAGAGCGACGAAGTGCTCCTAGCCATGTTTGAGCTGCGCCCGTGGGATGGTTCCGATCTGCAGCTTTTCCAATTGCAGGAGAAGTTCAATGCCTACGTCTCGTTCCTGCTCGATGGCGAGCTCAAGGAAGCGCACCCAGATTTGGCCGGCAAAGACGCCCGCATCGAGCTGCGTTGCGCGGAAATGCCGGAGGGCCGGGTGCTCGATTTGCTCAACGCCATTCACGACCAGCTCGCGCTCCAGGAAATCCGGGTGGAAGTGATCGTGGAAGATCGCAGCGGTTGCTGTGGCGGCGGTTGCGCTTGCGGGGAAGGACAGGATTAACCGGATTTCCGGGATTAGGTTTAAGAGGCCTCGTTAGGCATGTTTCCAATCCTGACCATCCTGTTTCAAAATTTTAGAAACGCCTGGACGTGCGTCGGCGCGAGCTTTTCTCGCCCGTGCAGAAACTCCAGCTCGATCAGGAACTGCGCCTCGAGCAGCTCGCCGCCCACTTTCTTGATGAGCGCCACGGCGGCGGCGGATGTGCCCCCCGTGGCGAGGAGATCGTCGATCAGCACGATTTTTTCGCCCGGCTCGATGCTGTCGATGTGCATCTCCATTTCGGCGTCGCCGTCCTCGGAGCGAGTAGGCGGCGCTCTCCGTTTGAAAGGCAGTTTTCCTTTCTTGCGGATGGGCACAAAACCAACCCCTAGCGTGGGGGCTATCTTCGGGGTCAGCTCGGGGTTGCCCTGAATTGACGGACAGTGGGCTTAGGATCAAAACCTGAGAAACCCAGATGAAGACACAAATCAGCAAACCGGCTCGCGAGAGGGCGAGCTACACCGAGCAACATAAACAGGGTGCGTTAGAGCCCTGGCGCGCCCGCTGCCCGCACTAGATTATACAATGCGCGGTAAGGTAAATCGCCGAGCGAGTCTTTGCGAGCGCTGCCAGCCGTGGGGGAGCCTTTTTTAGGAGGGCCCCAAAGGCGATCCGGCACGGCTTTGCCTCCCCGCCGTTGTATGATTCTCGTGCAAGCAGCGGACGTGACAGACGGCAGAGCGGGGCTTTGGGTCTTTTTGCTCCGCGTCTGCGGGGCGGTGGCCGCGTTGCCGTCCATTCAACCGCAGCAACGCTGCACTAGCTTTTCTGCCTTCTTGTTAGGCGTGATCGGCGCCTTGGGCGATGAAGCCGCTTCAGTAGGAGTCAGTCCACGGGGTCAGCGTGGGCTTGCCCCGATTCTTCGGACAGTTTTTAAGGGATCAATTCCTTTGGTTTAATGTTAGGTTGGTTTAGTTGCGATTCAAATTGGAGCGGGCTGGTGTAGGCAAGACTGGAGTGAGCAGGTTACGATTATAGAAGGTCTCGATGTAAGTGGAAGATGGCGGTGCGCGCTTCGGCGCGGGTGGCGAAGCGGCGGTGGTAGACCAACTCGTATTTGAGGGTGCTCCAAAAGGATTCGATGAAGGCGTTATCGTAGCAGTTGCCGGGGCGACTCATGGAGGCGACCAGGCCGTGCTGGGCGAGGAGTTGTCGATAAGCGGCGCTGGCGAACTGGCTCCCGCGATCGGAGTGGCGTTGACATTGCCGCAAGATCCAATAAGCGGAATCGAAGAGGTTCCCTTATTCCGGAAGCCAACTGTTCTTTTCCTCCACTAGCCGTCCTTTAGTTCCCGCAATGCCGCCGCGAGATTTCGAATGCCTTGCCGTAGATCCTTGGCTTTAAAACCAGTGTAACCCAGGCGCAAAGCGCCTCGCCGCTGCCGTCTAATACTATAGTCGGATAGCACCGTCACTTCAACACCCTTGGCAACTGCGGCGTGCATGGCGGCGATTTCATCCATGTCATCTGGCAACCAACCCGTTAAATCCATTCCTGCTTCGTCTACCTGTATCTCCAGGACGCCATCTGCCTCCTTTATTGCTTCACTTAATACGATCTGCTGAAGCTGCCCGTAGAGTGTGCGCATCGTGCGGAGGTGGCGAGCGAAGTGTCCTTCATTGATAAAATCCGCAACCACTGCTTGCTCCACCAGGGAAGATGTGTGGGTCGCGACGGCTCGAGCCCTGATGAAAGCTTCTGCCAAATCAGGTGGGGCGACGATGTAGCCGAGGCGAAGGGACGGGAATAGCACCTTGCTAAAAGTGCCGATGTAGATCACCCGTCCGTCATCATCCAAGCCCTGCAACGAGGCTAGTGGGCGGCCGCGATAACGAAACTCGCTGTCGTAGTCGTCTTCCAGAATCCAGCTGCGCGCCGTCTTCGCCCATCTTAGCAGGCTCAACCGCCGCCTTAAGCTCAGCGTCGAACCGAGCGGAAATTGGTGGGAAGGTGTGACGTAAGCGAGGCGGGCTTCGCTCGCTCGCTTCATCCCTTCCTCCACCCTTATCCCTTCTGCATCAACCGGTACAGGAACAAGTGTCGCACCCGAAGCCAGGAGCGCAGCCCGTGCTCCATGGTAGCCGGGTTCCTCAATCCAAGCCTTGTCTCCCGGATCAAGCAACACGCGAGCTGTAATATCGAGGCCCTGTTGG
Source organism: Chthoniobacterales bacterium (assembly GCA_965218705.1). GTDB lineage: Bacteria > Verrucomicrobiota > Verrucomicrobiia > Chthoniobacterales > UBA10450 > Palsa-1392. Next base: position 3,016,991 of record OZ244652.1, on the reverse strand, counting down.
GAACCAGCTACAATGATCACTTGATCGGGCGTACAATTGACGCCGCGCGCGGCACCGAGATATACGGCGATCGCCTTGCGCAAAGGAAGGAACCCTGCTGGCTGACCGTAGCGCATAAGTTTTTCGGGCGACTCCCGCCAGCGCCGAGCAGTCAAACGCTGCCAAATCTTTATAGGAAATGCCTCCAATGAAGGAACCCCGCTACGAAACGGACGCGGCGGCCCTTTTAGTTCGGAGACGGTTACGATCGTATTGCTAATTATTTCTCCCCGCTTGGAAAGAGATCGACCGGCCGAGGAGAAAGGCGCAGCGCGACCATTGCCACGAACTTCCAGCATCTCGTCAGGCAGGACTCGTGAAACGTAGGTTCCAGACCCGGTCTTCCCCTCAACGTATCCTTCGGCCAGTAATTGGTTGAAGGCGTTCAAGATTGTGGTCCGGGAGACGCCTATGTCGCCCGCGAGATCCCGGGTAGAGGGAAGGCGAGCGCCAGGTTTGAGATTTCCTTTCAAAATGCCTCCCCGCAGTAGGATGTAAAGTTGTCGATGCATCGCGGTGGAGGATCTTCGGTCCACAGCAAGACTGAGATTTACAAAAGTGGTGCTGCGCTTCGCCATGAGAAATTAAATGCCAAAATGGCCCTTTTAGAATTTCGCTGAATGGGCCTTGTGACAAGATCAATATTTCGATACCCGTCAATGATGAAACTTTTTCCCAGCATCACGCGGACGGCTCCGCGAATCGGGAATATCCAACAGGCGATCACCATAGTATTGTTTATGACCACGACTTCATTAACGCAGGCCACAGCAACTAACGCCGACGAGCAAATCGTTGCGGATCTCGACACTAAATATCAAAAAGCGGTCGAGCAAAATGACGGCGAGACTATGAATCAAATCTTGGCCGATGACTTTATCCTCGTTACTGGCTTAGGCAAAGTTCTCACCAAAGCCGATCTCCTGCTTGAAGCGCGAGAGGGAGAGACCGTTTACAAAACTCAAAGTGACAGTAAGCGCACCGTCAGGGTGTGGGGAGATACGGCTGTTGTGACGGCCCTTCTGTGGGCCAAAGGCACCGAGAAAGGAAGATCATTTGAGTATCACCTTTGGTTCAGCGATACTTATGTTAGAACCCAAAACGGCTGGCGGTACGTTTTCGCCCAAGCTTCGACTCGGCTTGCCGAACCTTCCGGAACTTGAGGGTTTCCCACTGAAAGAAACTTCGCGCAACGATATGGCGAGCGGATGAGTTGCCGCTTCACCTGAGCTAAGGATGGAAGCCAGCACGTTCGATCGGCTATCGTATCTCGGTTGAACATCCCTCACACCGTAACGCATCGACGCAATCGGCAGTAACAACTCGATGGCTTTAACAACCGTTATTACGAGTCCCAAATCATCTGTTCCAGGTCCTTGCGCCCGAGTTAAGCCGCTTCTTTGTTAATGCTCCGCCCGAGTGGGGGGCGTAAAAATGAGGCCTAAACAGATTGGAATTATCGGATTTGATGGTGCTATCGCTTCGCATCTTACTGCTCCGGCCGACGTTTTTACGGCAGCCGTGCTTGAAGACGGTTTTGGCGGACGTATTCCATGCTATCAAATAGTAACGATTGGACTAACCGCAGCGTCTTTTCGTGCAGAATCAGGAGTGCTATTCACTCCCCAAACGACGCTCAAATCCGCGCCGGAATTGGACACAATCATGATTGCAGGTGGTTCCGGACTGCGTGAGACCGAAATCGCAGATTTAGTCGCTGACTGGGTTCTTTCCCGCGGCCATCGCGTCCGCCGCGTTGTTGCGATCTGTTCAGGTATCTATGGGCTCGCTCCTACTGGCGTATTGGACGGGCGCCAAGTCACGGTCCATTGGCGGTTCGCCACAGATGTTGTGCGCCGCTTCCCCAAGCTGAGGGTCGACCACAAGAAGCGGCTCGTGAAAGACGGTCCCTACTACACGTCGGCTGGGTTGACGGCCGGAATCGATCTTTCGCTGGCCCTAGTCGAGGAGGATTATGGCAGGCAGTTGGCTCTTTCGGTCAGCCGCGAATTACTCATGTACTTGGCTCCTCAGAGCGGATCGATTGAGCAGACAAGGCCGGAAGAATTTTCCAGTCAACCGCTCGACCGTTTTGGAGAATTGGCCAGCTGGATTATGCGTAACCTAGATCGGGAATTATCGGTGGAAGTGCTTGCCCGCAGAGTCTGCATCTCGCCGGCTCACTTCAAGAAAGCCTTTAAGAGCGTATTCGGCACGACCCCCGGTAAGTTCGTCGAGAATCTGCGTTTGAATGAGGCGCGACGTCGACTTTCGACGCGACGCAAGACGCTACATAGCGTTGCTGCTTCAGTGGGCTTTTCAAGCGCGAGCGCCTTTACCCGTGCGTTCGAGCGTCGGTTTGGTTCAGCACCCGGTCAATGCCTTGAGACTCCTTCCCCGAGGTTTGGGGCGAGCATTTCGCAGCATGCCGGCAGCAGGACGTCAAAGTCGTAATTTCCATTCGTACCGATAGTGGCCGCTCCTCCTAGAAATTGACCCCTCTAACCTGACCGTCGTCGACTCCACGCTATTCTGGTAGCTCGACGCGGTCTCGTTTGGGATGGGGCTGCTTAGGCTGCTCTAACTCAAAAGAGGCGAACCTGCTCTCAAGCGACAAAAGGTTTTGATTAGCCACTCCACATTCTGAGATCTAACTCGGGGGACCCGGAAACACCTCTTCGTCACCTGTTTGTACGTCACATCGGTGAGTCCCAACCTGTCGTATCTAAGTCCTTCGCGAATTTCGTTTTCTCATTTATGAACTGCGCCGTAAACCTAACCAAACACCAATGGAGAAACAAATGATTAGAACTGTAAAAACGAAGTTCGGATTTCTGCGCACGGCCCTCGCGGTTGGCGCAGCCCTTCCGATTCTTGCGGGATCCGGTGCGTTCGCTCAAGAGCCAGCGCCCGCCGCAGATAGTCCAGCCCAGCCGCTCAACGCGCCTGGAGCGACCGGAGCTGCTCCGCAGCCCGGCAGTGAACCACCCACCAGTGCCACCGGCGCCGTCGCCGAAACCGAGCGCATCATTGTGACCGGTTCAAACATCCCGACGGCACAGGAAGTCGGGCCCAACCCTGTTTTGAACATCAACCGCGACTTGATTAACAAATCAGGCGAGCGCACCGCGGAGGACCTGATCAAGAATCTTCCCGTCGCTAACGGCGGTGGTATCCCGACCGCGAATAACGGCACCGGCTTTACGCCAGGTGCCAGTGGCATCTCGCTGCGCGGTATCGGAGTGGAAGCGACCCTCATCTTGGTGGACGGCCGGCGTCTTTCTCCCTACCCGGTTGGCGCCGGGGGCACGACGGCTTTCTTCGATCTGCGTTCGATTCCGGAAGCGGCAATTGAGAGCATTGAGATCCTAAAGGATGGTGCCTCCACCACTTACGGCGCGGATGCGGTCGCAGGCGTAGTTAACATCAAGCTGCGTCACGACTACAAAGGTGCGGAAGCCACCATCGAATATGGCAATACGCTGGACAAGGATTCCGGCGAATATCGTGCGTCGTTACTCTTCGGCATCGGTGACGGCAATACCCAGGTAACGGGGGCGCTGAACTTCTATCATCGCAACTCCATCTTTAACCGGGATCGCGGTTTCTCGAACGTGCCGGTCTTCCTGAGCAGCAACGCGACGCCTGAGAACCTCGAGTTGCAATATGACGTAGTCGTCGCGGCTGGCGGAACCCCTCCTGCAGGGACCGCCCCGTTTTTGCAGAGTCGGCAATTCACTGGGAATCCGGCTGATCCGACAAGTGTCTTCTTCGGCACGGCGCCGGACGGATCAAACGGCCTCTCTCCGGCGAACCAGTATATTTACGGTCGCAGCCGGGTTCGCTCGCCCTTTTCTCAATTGCCGGGCTTCAACTTCGACCGTTTCTCGTCCAACTTGCCCGAAGTCGAGTATTATGGCGGGTTCGCCAATTTCTCCCATAAGATATTTGAGGATCAAATGGTCCTCTTCGGCGATTTTTTCTACGAAAATACTGCGTCGCATAATGAGCTGGCCCCGTCTGCGACTGGTAACTTTCAGACACCTGGATCGGTGACGATTGCCATTCCTCCAGGCACGAACCTGAACGGTGTGGCGCCTCCAGGCACGCCCACATTCGCAGATACTGGTCTGCCAGCTAATGCGGTGAATCCATTCAATCCGTTCAACCAAATTATCTCTGGCGGCAGCCGCGCGCGTTTCCTGGAGTTTGGCAACCGCTTATTCGATGACACGACGGATAACTTCCTCGCAACAATCGGACTGAAAGGGGATAAATTGTTCGATGGAACATGGGGCTATGACGGTGGCTTCCGCTATAATAAAATCAAACGGACCTCGCAGACCACGATTGCGTCGTCCTCTCGATTGTCACAAGTCCTTAACCAAAACTCGTCCATCTTTCAGCCAGGCGGAGTCCTGGCCGGTCAAGTGGCGTTTAACCCCTTTGGTGACGCGCTTTTTGGTCCACCGATTGGTTCCAACGCCGCGGTAGTTGACTACGCCACCATTCATCCCAAGGATGTCGATACAGGTGAAATCGCGGTGCTTGACCTCAACCTTTATACAACGGAGCTCTTCAAATTGCCTGCCGGGGGCGTTGGATTTGCCTTTGGTGGCCAGTTCCGTCGCGAGCAATTGTCGCAAGACGTCGATCAATCGGCATTGGACGGCGACCTGGTTGGCGCCTCTCCGACAGCCAGCACCCAGGCGGGTCGGAAGGATTACGCGTTCTACGCGGAGGCCAATATCCCGATCACCAGCCCGACCTTCAACTTCCCGGGCTTTTATTCCCTGGAGCTGACGGCGGCCGTGCGTTACGAGGCGTTCAAAAACAACGATACCAACGTGACCGTGCCGAAGTTCGGCATCCGTTGGCAGCCGATCGATGAGACACTCACGATTCGTTCTACCATAGGCAAAGGCTTCCTGGAGCCCTCCTTGATTCAGCTCTACGGCAGCCCGACTTCTGCTCTCACTCCGATCACCGATACGCTGCCCACCTCTTTGGGCGGTCCTCCGGTGCCGATTGGTGACCCGAGCCGCACTGAAACGGAACAGAATGTGGTCTTCACTAGCACCCCCACGCTGCAGCCCGAAGACTCGGTTTCCTTCACGGCGGGTATCGTTTGGACACCTAAATTCATCAACGGCTTGACCTTGACAGTTGACCTATGGGATACCGAGCGTACTGGGCAGGTCATTCAATCGAGCATTCCGGCTATTCTCAATCGAGAACAGAACGGCGGCTTGCTGCCGGGTGAAATTGTGCAACGCGACGCCGCCGGCTTTATTAGCCGTGTCTTCGTTCCGTTCATCAACAGCGGCTCGCTCCGGGCGAATGGCATTGACTTAGGCCTCCAATACGTCTATCAGTCGCCCTTCGGAACCTTCACGTCGCTCACTCAGGTCAGCTATCTTAATTCCTATAAGTTCAAAGGAACGCCCACCTCCCCCACGGTGCAGTTGGCTGGCAATCCCATTGGCGGCATCGCGGATGGCAGTTCGAGTGACGCCTTCCTGAGGTGGCGCGGCGTCCACCGTCTGGATTGGGCCTACAATGGCTTCGACCTCATCGGCACCCTCCGTTACACGGATGGATTCCATGAATTGAAACCGTTTGGCAACAATCACTGGGTCAGCCAGATCTGGACGGTTGACGGTCAGGCCTCGTATGACTTCACTTTCGTTGCGCCAGTCGAAAACCAGCCAGTGGCTGGCTATTCGAAGGACGCGAAAGACATGTCCCTTGGCAAAGACGGCAAGCCCATGGAAATGGCGACGGCACAGACCTCCAACTACGGCCTGCCCATCTGGCAGCGCGTGTTGAATGGTACGACCATCACCTTGGGCTGCGACAATATCTTCGGACAGGACCCACCCAAAGCCTACGGCTTCGGTGGTAGCTCGGTGAAGTATCCCGACTTCATCTATGATCCGACGGGCCGGTTTGTTTACGTCCAGCTGACGAAGAAGTTCTAAGCCGGATTGGAGTTCAGTTAGCGGAGAGGCAGCGGAGAAATTCGCTGCCTCTTCTGCTTTGCCCCGCTAGGCGCAGCCGGCCTTGGAGCTTTGGCTTTGACCATCAGCCTTTGCGCGCGAACTCGGCGGTGGGCGTCGGCCCTACGGAGCGATCGCCATTTGAGCACGCCACGCGTAGTTTCGGAGCGTCCGGCACGCCGGGCATCGGTTCGAGTCGCACTCCGTTACAAGATCTTTGCGGGACGATTACGCATCCAAACGGAGCGGCGAATCTGGCTAACGACAGTAATGTGTTCGTTTCTCCGCCGATCAGGCGAAAAAATCTGCGTCTTTTCGGTGATCACGTCGTCTCCTTGAGAGGGAGCCATCCGTCCTATGCAGAAATCGAATCTCACCGCATCGACGCCGTTGCTTTATTTCCGAGCGGTCGTGGACCCACGATCCCCCTTCAGCGCTTGACTCGTTCCGCTTAAAAAACGGAAGAAATCGTCAGGAAAATGGCATCTTAACTATTACAATTAATGGGTCTTGCGGTGATGCCAATTAAAATCAAGGCTTGGGCAGGGTGAGAAGAGTATGGTGAAAAAACGTATTGGCATTCTAGGCTTCGACGGCGTTTCCGCCCTTGACTTGACGGGGCCTCTCGAGGCCTTTTGGAACGCGCGAACCCACAATGGCCAACAGGCATACGAAGTCCTCGTTATGGGATTGAGCGCAAAGCGCTTTACTGCACATTCCGGCCTCGTTTTCAATGCTGTATGCACTCTCGACGTCGTCTCCGACCTAGACACGATTATCATCCCGGGAGGGATTGAACTCGAGAATGGAGCACTGGGAAAGAATGTCTCGGCTTGGTTGGCAGCGCAGAGCGATCGCCCAAAGCGCTTCGTCTCAATCTCTAGCGGCATCTATGCGCTCGCCTCCGCCGGGCTGCTGGAGGGGCGTCGCGTGGCAACCCATTGGCGCATGGTTCGCGAGGTCGCTCGCAGGTTCCCGAGGCTTCGTGCTAGCGCTACGGCCTCATTCATCAAGGATGGCCCGTACTATACTTGCAGCGATGGTAAAGCAGGGATAGAGATGGCAATTTATCTGATTCAGGAAGACTATGGCACTCAGGCAGCCCTAGCTGTGGCGCGGGAACTCGTTATGGACCTACGCCCTCCTGGCGATGACGAACCCCCCATTCAACTTCTGAGCTATACGGCAGGCTCAGCTGACAGAGTTGCCGCACTTCCGGGCTGGGTCGCGAACCATCTGACTCACGATCTCTCCGTCGAGGTCCTGGCGGAACGTAGTGCATTGTGTCGACGTCACTTCTCCCGTCTGTTCCATCGTGTCTTTAACGCATCGCCGGCCGACTTCGTGGAACAAATCCGCCTAAGCGAAGCACGTCGCCGATTGCTGATGCCCCACCATAGCGTGGAAAGCGTCGCACTTTCTACAGGATATAAGAGCGCTGACGCTTTCCGACGTGCCTTCGAGCGCCGCTTTGGCGTGTCACCTAATCGATTTCGCCGTCGCTTTTCTCCTCGCGTGAATAATGTCGCAGACGTGCGTCGAGCGGCAAGCGCCCATCTCGTTTTGCAGCGAAAAGTTCACGCTTAGTGACTGCTACGACATGCTTCGATGGTGGAACGGAGATTGAAAGTAAGGTGCTGGATGCAGTGGACTGCCTTCTCGCGCGCGGAAAGTACAGGCAGATGGACGTAGAAATGGTCGCCCGCGAAACGGGGATCGCCAAAAGTAAACTCTATCTCAATTTTCGGACCAGAGAAGACCTGCTTCTGGCGCTCTCGGATCGCGCCGCTCGCCGCATACTTCTTGTGGAAAGCGAAATTGCTTCGGAGCCTAGATCATCGCGAGGAAGGATACAGGAAATTCTGCTCTTCAGGATCTTGGCCTACTTCGATAGCGTCCAGCATTTTACCGACAGTATCGACGACATCTTTGGTGACATACGGACAGAATTATTGGAGCGACGACGTGTTTATACGCAGTGGGAAGCTGAAATATTAGAATCAATCCTCAAGGAAGGAAAAATTCTTGCTACGGCCGAATGCAATTTCGCCGGAACGGCACGCTTGCTCTTGAGAGCGACCGATTCGTTGTTACCGTTTAACTGTGTCAGCGCGGCGCTAGGGACTCGGCGCAGACTGGCGAAGCGAGCTGCAGCGCTTTCTCAGCTATTAACCAACGGGCTACTCTGCGACCAATATGGAAACGGCACTAAGCCAACGCTTTCAGCAGTTCGCCACTCAAAATGGACTCGCAAGCTACCGATAGGGTTGAAATAACCATCGACTCGAGAACCTTGCGCGGATTCGCCGCTTCCTTCTTCGTTGCGGTGAGAGTGTGGGTCATTTGATCTCGATATGCGATCGTCGCGGAGAAGACTTTTGTTTTGCTCAAAATGACAGAACGACAACGTAAGCAGAAGGAAGAGGAAGGTTTCATAATGTGGGAGGCTGCTCAAGCGTTCTATTTGTATGGCACATATTCTCCGCCAGTCTCACAAAGAAACGATTGCGTTTTCCAACAAAACTTCAACAAACTGGGATTCAGGATCGCGGAGGTCACGAACCTGTTCCACTCCATTCGGTTATTCTTAAAATGCCTCATGATTGATTCAAACGCAGTAGAGCAATCGAACGAAAGTCTTGCTGATATCTTCGAGTTGCTTCCGTGGAATCTTAGGAATTCGATCCAGCTCTGGTATAGCACAAGGATGACCGGTGTCCAAGACTCTTCTCCGAAGAGAGGACGTGTTCAGGCCGCGGACGGACTTTTGCGGGAAGTTAATGGCTCTGTAAACTTCAGGCATGCGCCAGCTGGAAGAGACGATATCCAATCGTTGCTATCGACCGATACGACTGTTCTTGGCATCTGGAGAACCTTTTTTTTCCCGCACGGACCAGGCGAGCAGTCGCTTTGCAGTGTTGAGCCACTTTACATTTTGGCCGAGATACTGAAGCGGCACATCCTTGATCGCAGTGAACTTTACAAATCCGTAGGTGTAGATGAAGCGTAAATATTGAACGTTGCTCTTTTATAGGTAGCTGGAGGTGTCAAATTTTCTTCAAAAAGAATGCCCTTTATGGATCAATAACCTAGGACGTTGCCGCTTTATTGACGACGACTGGCAACTTTATGAAGAGATCTCTCCGATGACAAGGGGCTCGCTGAAGTCATAATAGGTGGAGCATGCTGACGGTGGCTTTCCGGGAACCCAAATCCGCTAAGCTGAAAGTATGAAGTATTTTATTTTTAGCTTTCTTTTGATTATGGCTGCTGCCACGATGTTCGCTCAAACGCCGGCAGATGAAACTGCTGTGATCCTTGCCGTGGAGAAACGAGCATGCCGGGCTTATCAGCAGGGCGATGCGGACAAGATCTCGAAGTATCTAACGGAAGATTACACGCTCACTAACGCTAAAGGCGAAATTAGCATAGCGGGGGATGATATTGCGGAAGCGAAAACCGGCAAGGTTAGATACGCCGTTTTCGAAAACTACGACATGACGGTACGAATTTACGGCAACGCGACGGCCATAGTCTTGGGTAAAACCAAAATCAGAGGAAACTCCGAAGGCAAACCACTCGACATTCTAGTTCAGTTCACGGACACGTTTGTGAAGCAGAGAGGCCAATGGCGGCTTGCGGCTGGCCACGTGTCCCGTTTGAAGTAATCTTACGTCGAGCGTCCTTTTGTGTGTAAGGCTTTTGGGGGTCAAGAACCCGAGGAGCCTAGATCAAAGGCTCGATCAGCCGACACGTTCGACGTGACAACGGGTCGCAACCGAGGCGGGACCGACATACTCGTTCAAACTCCAACCAGCCGCGTATTGTCATGTATAACCGTTATCCCGCCCAAGTGCACAACCTCCATTTGGCTTTCTGAACTCTCGACCTTGGTCGCACGATTCGAACCGCTTCGGGACTACTTTGGCGGAGTCGTTCATTGTGGATGATGGTTAGTTAAGTGACGCTGAGAACAATTCCACATTGTCGCTAAAACCTTGCCAGATTACTGGGAAAGGGTCGGGTCGGTGAAAATATGGCGAAGCCGGTGATTCATCAGAAAGGCAGTGAACATGAGCACCTGCCGGTAACGCACTGGCCGCTCTAAGATGAAAGCTCACGGCAGGAGATATGCTATCTACGTGGAGGGTGTAAGTTCAAAGCGGACAAGGCGATATCCCACGTCAAGGGTGTCGAGGTTCACAATGTCCCGATTACGATCCGCCCAAGCGCCCTTCTCAAGAGTCAGTCCACGGGGTCAGCGCTTACTTTCGACACTGTTGCGCGGTCTGCGACAGATTGGAAAAGTTCTGTATCAATGGGTCGATTCGAGTGTCGATAGTAAGCGCCGACCCCTAACGGCCTCGTGGAAGATGGTCTCTTGGACCGAGCGCGTCGCGAGCGCCTGCTGGAGGGCGGCGAGGACGAAATCCGAGCGCATGTGCTCGGCCAGGCTCCAGCCGACGAGGCGGCGCGAACAGATCAATGATGACGGCGAGATAAAGCCAGCCGGTGCTGGTGGGGATGAAGGTGATATCGGCCGCCCAAGCGCGGTTAGGAGCAGCGGGAGTCAGTCCACGGGGTCAGCGCTTACTTTCGACACTGTTGCGCGGTCTGCGACAGATTGGAAAAGTCGGTATCAATGGGTCGATTCGAGTGTCGATAGTAAGCGCTGACCCCTAACGGCCTCGTGGAAGATGGTCTCTTGGACCGAGCGCGTCGCGAGCGCCTGCTGGAGGGCGGCGAGGACGAAATCCGAGCGCATGTGCCCGGCCAGGCTCCAGCCGACGAGGCGGCGCGAACACAGATCAATGATGACGGCGAGATAAAGCCAGCCGGTGCTGGTGGGAATGAAGGTGATATCGGCCGCCCAAGCGCGGTTAGGAGCAGCGGGCAGAGGCTGGCCGGAGAGCAGATTGGGAGGGAGCCGAGTCAGTCCACGGGGTCAGCGAGTCAGTCCACGGGGTCAGCGAGTCAGTCCACGGGGTCAGCGCTTACTTTCGACACTGTTGCGCGGTCTGCGACAGATTGGAAAAGTCGGTATTAATGGGTCGATTCGAGTGTCGATAGTAAGCTCTGACCCCTAACGGTGCTCTTTGGCGGAGTCGTTCATTGTGGATGATGGTTAGTTAAGTGACGCTGAGAACAATTCCACATTGTCGCTAAAACCTTGCCAGATTACTGGGAAAGGGTCGGGTCGGTGAAAATATGGCGAAGCCGGTGATTCATCAGAAAGGCAGTGAACATGAGCACCTGCCGGTAACGCACTGGCCGCTCTAAGATGAAAGCTCACGGCGGGAGATATGCTATCTACGTGGAGGGTGTAAGTTCAAAGCGGACAAGGCGATATCCCACGTCAAGGGTGTCGAGGTTCACAATGTCCCGATTACGATCCGCCCAAGCGCCCTTCTCAATGTCAGCCTGGAGCCGAGTCAGTCCACGAGTCAGTCCACGGGGTCAGCGCTTACTTTCGACACTGTTGCGCGGTCTGCGACAGATTGGAAAAGTCGGTATCAATGGGTCGATTCGAGTGTCGATAGTAAGCTCTGACCCCTAACGGCCTGCTCCTTCGGTGGGGCGGGGCTGGCCGTAGCGGACAATCTGGGCGTCGTAAAGGTCGAACTCGGCTTTGCCATCGTTCCAATAGCTTCCGTTTTGCAAAAAATCGGAGGTGAATTGAGCTTGGCTGCGGGAGGCTAGATTCGTTAGGCAAAAAATTGCGAGGAAGAGGCAGAAGCTAAGTTTCCGCATGGTGAGATCAGCTTGCGGCTTGCGGTTGGCGGGCGCAAGCCGGATGGTCGGCGCTACCATGGCGACTTCCGAGAAAACAGAGCCCAGCGGGCTGGCGCGCGCGGACGTGATCGATCTTTTCGCGCACGATCCGAAAAGCGACGAGGTGCTTCTGGCCATGTTTGAGGGGCGGCCCTGGGATGATTCCGATCTTCAGCTGTTCCAACTCCAGGAGAAGTTTAACGCTTACGTTTCCTTTCTCCTCGATGGTGAGTTGGCCGAAGCGCATCCTGCGCTGGCCGGCAAAAATGCGCGTATCGAGTTGCGTTGCGCCGAGATGCCGGAAGGGCGCGCTCTGGATTTGCTCAACGCCATTCACGACCAGCTCGCGCTCCAGGAAATCCGGGTGGAAGTGATCGTGGAAGATCGGAGTGGGAGCTGCGGCGGGGGTTGTAGCTGCGGGGAAGGAGAGGGGTAAGAGGATGGTGCAGGATTTAGGGATGCTTTAATCCCGTAGAATCATGGTCATCCGGCCTCAGAACTTGAGGAAGCTCGTCACGGGAGTGGGCTCGAGCTTTTCGCGGCCGTGCAAGAACTCCAGCTCGATCAGGAACTGCGCTTCCAGGAGATCGCCGCCCACTTTTTTGATGAGCGCCACAGCGGCGGAGGATGTGCCTCCCGTGGCGAGGAGATCGTCGATCAGCACGATCTTTTCGCCCGGCTCGATGCTGTCGATGTGCATCTCCATTTCCGCATCGCCGTATTCGAGTGAGTAAGCTGCGCTCTCGGTCTTGAAAGGCAATTTTCCCTTCTTGCGAATAGGCACAAATCCGACCCCGAGCGCATAGGCCACGGCCGATCCGAAGAGAAAGCCGCGCGCGTCGATCCCGACGATTTTGTCGATCGGAAGTTTGCGACAGCGTTCGAGGAAAACGTCAATCGATTCCCGGAAAAGATCGCGATCGACCAGGATCGGCGTGATGTCTTTGAAGACGATGCCGTGCTTGGGAAAGTTGGGCACGTCGCGGACTCCGGCGGACAAACGAGCGAGCGAAGCTTCAGGCATGGCGGGGAGGCTAGCGGGCCTCAAGAAATCGTCAACGGTCGCGCGCAATCTCAGGGCTGCGCGGCCTGGATCTGATGTCAGGTGTATGCGGGGAGCGTTTTGCGTTCGCGCCGATTGATCCGCACCCGAATGCAGGCATCGCTGGGATCTGGGCTCGGGTGGCGACGGTGCCACTCGTCGAGGGCGCGGTCGCGTATTTCGGCGTAACAACAATCGAGCGCCTCTCCCAAACCGCGCGTTTCGGTAGGCGTCATCCCTCCCACGCTCACTCGGCGCGCCCTTGCATTCATCTGAGAGGAGGGAGGAGCAGGAAGCGCGCCGGTGTTGCCGGGAGGACGATTGCCAAGGGAGGCCCCTCCTTTTACCTTGGGGCCATGGATCGCCGTCTCCTGCTGGTTTCGACTCTCTTTTTCTTTCTGGGGATGGTGCGGACGGTGCTCGCTGTGAGAGCTCGCGCCTACCGAGCCAACGGGGTTAATTTATGGACGATCGCGCTGGGATTCGTGTTTCAGACGGGTTTCCTAGTGGTGCGCGGGGATGCGATTGGCCGCTGTCCCATTACCAATCTCTTCGAGGTTTTCGTCTTCCTGGCCTGGTCAGTGACGCTCATTCACCTTCTGGTGGGTCCGGTGTATCGGCTTTCCCCTCTGGGCGCTTTTACGGCTCCCTTAGTTTTTGGCTTACAGACATTTGCGCTGTTGGCTCCCATTGATTCTCTTCCTGGAAAAGTGGTCTCCCCTTCGCCTTGGCTGGGGGTGCACGCGGCCATCTCGCTCATCGCCTACGGTGCCTTTGCTCTGGCCTGCGTGGCCGGAATTATGTACCTTATGCAGGAGCGCCAGCTCAAACTTCGCCGGCTCAACTCCATGTTTTATAACTTTCCCCCTCTCACCGATCTTTTCGCCGCCATCATGCGACTGCTTTGGCTGGGATTTGCCCTGCTCACGGTGGGAATCGCAGCCGGTTTCTTCACCGGCCAACCGTTGCCTTACGCGAAGATCGTCTGGTCGTTCGGAGTCTGGCTTTTCTACGCCGCTCTCCTGTTGGCGGGACGCCTCGGGACGACGGCGCCGCGCCGGATCGCCACGCTGTGCGTGCTCGGTTTCAGCGCGGCACTCACTCTGCTCTGGGGTATCACCTTTCTTGCGCAGGGGCGCACGGTCTAGATGAATCTTTTCTGCGTAGGCCTGAGCCATCACACCGCCGACGTGGGGATGCGTGAGCGCTTCGTCGGGAACGGAGCCCTCGATCGCGTGCTACGGGAAGAGGGGGGGTGCGCCGAGGCGCTTCTGCTCGCGACCTGTAATCGCGTGGAAGTCTATGCCGCGGCCGAGGCGCCGATTTCCACAGCTCAGATCGCGCGATGTCTCATGGGGGTTGAAATCGCGCCGCAAGTCGATGAGGTCGGCGCCTTTTATCGCTACGAAGCGCTGCAATGTGTCCAGCACCTCTTTCGGGTTGCTTCGGGTCTGGACTCGATGGTGGTGGGCGAAACGGAGATTCTCGGGCAAACCAAGAAAGCCTACGAAACGGCGCGCGCCTCTGGAGGGGCAGGACCATTTTTGCACCGGCTTTTCCAACGAGCCTTCCGGGTCGCGAAACAGGTCCGGACGTTTACCGACATCAGCCGCGGTTCGGTCTCGGTCGGCTCGATTGCGGTCGACCTGGCCGAACAGATTTTCGGTAATTTTGAGATGCGCAGGGTGCTTTTGCTTGGGGCAGGCGAGGCGAGTGAATTAGCCGCCCGGGCACTGCTCAAACGAGGCGTGCGCGACATCCGCGTGACGAATCGTTCGCCGGAGCGGGCCGCCGCTCTGGCCGAGCGCATTGGCGGTTTCGCGGTGCCGATCGAGGACTGGGAAAACCACTGCCGGGAAGTCGATATTTTGATCACTTCGACTTCCGCCACCACGCCCATTGTCACCGGTGAAAAGCTGGCTCCGCTGCTCCATCATCGGCTCGATCGACCGCTCTTCATTATCGATATCGCCGTGCCGCGCGATGTGGCGGCGGACGTGAACGAGATGGAAGGCGTTTTTCTCTACGACATCGATTCGCTGCAATCGATCGCCGAGCAATCCCTCTCGCTGCGCCGGCAGCAGATTGCGGCCGGCGAAGAAATTATCGCCGATCACGTGGAAGATTTCAGCGGCTGGTTCGCGGCCGCGCGGGAACGAATGAGGAAACCCACCCCGATGAGCGACGCGCCGCTGCGGGTGTCGGAAAGCTGAGTGGGCGCCTCCGAAACCATTGTCTTGGGATCGCGCGGGAGCGATCTGGCCCTGACGCAGGTGCGTCTCGTCGAGCAGGCGCTCGGCGTCGTCTGGCCCGATCTGGAGATCAAGATCGAAGTCATTCGGACGAGTGGGGACGAAGGTGCGCGGCAGGTGCCGGTGACGGATCGCAAGGCGGGGCGCAAGGGGATGTTTACCCGCGAGATCGAAAAACAACTTCTCGTTAGGCAAATCGATCTCGCCGTCCACAGCGCGAAGGATTTGCCGAGCGATCCCGTGGCGGAATTGGAGATAGGAGCTGCCTTGCCGCGGGGTCCGATTGGCGATGTCCTGATCACGCGGAAAGATTTGCGCCTAACGACTTTGCCAGAGGGCGGGATCGTGGCGACGGGCAGTGTGCGGCGGCACTACCAGTTGCACCAGCAGCGGCCGGACCTGCAGGTGATCGATTTGCGCGGCAACGTCCCGACGCGTCTGCGCAAGCTACGCGAGAACGAAGATTGGAGCGGGATTATTCTGGCGCGCGCGGGGTTGGAACGACTGCACCTGGCCTCCGCCGACCGGGAAATGCGCGCGCCCCAGCTCGAAGCAGGTCAAAGCGGGCGGGCCCTTTATCTCGAGTCGCTGGCCACGGACGACTTCGTCCCGGCGGGCGGGCAGGGGATCATCGCCCTGCAAGTCCGTCGCGGGGATGAACGGTTGCGCCAGCTGGTGGAGCGCATCAACCACGCAGCGACGCTGCTCTGTCTGCGCGCGGAGCGCGAATTTCTGCGATTGCTCGAAGGCGACTGCGATTCGCCCGTCGGAGTTCACGCCACGCTGGCCGGCGCCAATTTGCGGCTCCAGGCGCAGGTTTTCACGGAAGCCGGTGTGCCGCCGTTGGCGGGCGAAGTTCACGGGCTCGCGCTTGAACCGGAAAAGCGGGCGAGCGATCTGATGGATAGACTTTATGACAACTAAGAAAGTAGCAGGCCGCTGTTACCTGGTCGGTGCGGGCCCGGGCGATCTCGGCTTGGTCACGTTGCGCGCGAAAGAGCTGATCGAACGAGCCGAGGTCATCGTTTACGATTACCTCTGCAATCAGGAGATGCTGCGTTGGGCGCCCGCCGCGGTCGAGATTATTTACGCCGGGAAAAAGGCCGGCGCGCACACTTTGAAGCAGGATGAGATTAACGCCCTGCTCGTCGAGAAAACACGCGCTGGCAAAGAGGTCGTTAGGCTAAAAGGGGGCGACCCGTTTCTCTTCGGCCGCGGCGGGGAGGAAGCGCTGGCCTTGAAGCAAGCCGGTCTGGCCTTCGAAGTGGTACCAGGGGTGACCTCCGCCATCGCGGCGCCCGCTTACGCCGGCATTCCTGTGACCCATCGTGGGATGACCTCGCACGTCACTTTTTTCACGGGTCACGAAGACCCAGAGAAGACCGAAAGCTCGATCGATTTCGAAGCGTTGGCTCGGCTCGGGGGGACGCAGGTCATGCTCATGGGCGTCGAGCGCATCGAAGCGATCGTGCAACAAATGCGGGACAACGGGGTGCGCGACGATTTGCCGGTCGCGCTCATTCGCTGGGGCACGACGGCGCGGCAGGATGTTCTGCGCGGGACGCTGCAAAGCATTGCCGGACAGGTGGCGGAAAATGGCTTCGCTCCGCCGGCCGTGGCGGTTTTTGGCGAGGTGGCGTCGTTAGGCGGAGAGCTCGCCTGGCGGGGCGATCGCCCCCTCGCCGGGCGTCGCATCGTGGTGACGCGCACGCGCCAGCAGGCGGGCGCCTTGAGCAGCCAGCTGCGCGATCTGGGCGCGGAAGTGATCGAGCTGCCGACCATCCGGATTGAGCCGCCTACCGATCTGCGCGCGTTTGCCGAGCTGGTCCAGGATGCGCACGCCTACGATTGGATCGTCTTCACAAGTCCCAATGGCGTCACCGCGTTTTTCGAAATGTTCTTTAAATTGTACGACGACGCCCGCGATATCGGCGGGGCGCGCATCGCCGCGATTGGCCCCGCCACCGCCCAACGCGTCCGCGAACATCGCCTCAAGGTGAATCTTCAGCCGGAGGAATTTGTCGCGGAAGGCGTGGTCAAGGAATTCAAGAAGCAGGGCGACATCGAAAACTTGCGCATTCTGATCGCCCGCGCGGAGGAGGCGCGGGACCTGCTACCAAAGGAACTCGGAGCCCTGGGGGCCATTGTGGATACCGCCTTTGCCTATCGAACGGTCCCGGAGACCGACGACCGGACCGAAGCGAGATCCCGTCTGGCCGCCGAAGGAGCCGATATGATTACTTTCACCAGTTCATCGACGGTCGAAAACTTCCTGGCGCTGAAGCTGCCCTGGCCAGCGGGGATGAAGGTGGCGAGCATCGGGCCCATCACCTCACGCACGGCGCGAGATCGCGGCCTCACGGTCGCGGTGGAAGCAAGCCGTTACGATATCCCTGGTCTGATTGACGCCATCCGCCGCCATTTCGGCGGACGCTAACGAAATTATGAGCCAGGCCACCGAGGTTGAATCAGATTTTTCCTCCGCCATGCATGATTTAAGTGCCGAGGCTTCCAGTCCACCCAAGCGCAAAGATCCAGAGCAGTCCGCGCTCACAGCGTTGATCGGCGTGGTCTACTCGCTTAATCAGCGCATCGAGGCGCTGGAGGAATCGGTTTTGAGCCGCCTGGAGTCGATGCATTTCGAGAAGATCGAAGAGCAACTGGCGGTTTTGCGCGACAGCGAAACGGTGAACCAAAAGCTCTTCGATTCGCTGCATCAAGAGCTGATCAGCTATCGCGATAATTTCGTGCGCGACGCTTTGCAAAAACCTTTCATTCGCGACCTCCTGGTGTTGTTTGACGACTTGAGCGCGCTGGCCGAACAAGCGAACGAGATCGCCAAAACCGACGCGGGCGGCGAAGAGCGGGCTCGTTCGCGGGCTAATCTCGATAACATCATTCATTTCGTGGTCGAGATTCTGCATCGCCTGGAAGTGAACGGGATTGAGGAGAAGGAAAAAGTCGATCGCAGCCTGCATCGCGTGATCAGCTTTGAGCCGACCGAAAATGCCGATGAAGACGGGCTCATCGTTAAACGATTGAAGCGCGGTTTCACCTGGCACGATCGGGTTCTGCGCGCCGAAGAAGTGATCTCCAAGCGCTTCGCCTAACGGGGGGCGGCGGTCAGAAAAAACCGCCATAAAGTGAAATCGCAGAATTGCCCCGCCGGAGGCACGGAAACTGCATTCGAATGGGCGCAAACCCTGACCATGGATTTTACGGGAGTCTTCTTAACCAAATGAGCAATCGCAAAGCAGTCGGCATCGACCTTGGCACTACCTTCTCCGCCGTCGCCCACATCGACCCCTACGGTAAACCGCAGATCATCCCTAATGCGGAAAGCGAACGCATCACGCCTTCCGTTCTCCTGTTTGACGGGAGCAGCGCTCTTGTCGGCACGATCGCCAAGAACAACACGGTTTCCGAACCGGAAAAGATCGTCGACTTCGTCAAACGCGAGGTGGGCAAAGCGACGGAACAATTCCATCGCGAATTTAATGGGATCAAATATTCGGCGGAGGAACTTTCCGCGCTGATTCTGAAGAAGCTCAAGTCCGACGCCGAAAAATATCTCAAAGTTCCGGTGACTGATGCCGTCATCACGGTTCCGGCTTATTTCAACGACGCGGAACGCACGGCCACGATCACGGCCGGTCGCCTCGCCGGCTTGAATGTGCTTCAAATCATCAATGAGCCTACCGCCGCCGCACTCGCCTACGGCCTCGACAAGCTCGATGAAGATCAGACCGTGTTCGTCTTCGACCTTGGCGGCGGCACCTTCGACGTCACGCTCATGCGGATCGATGGGCACAAGCTCGAAATGGTGGCGACGAACGGCGACCATCGCCTCGGCGGCAAAGATTGGGACGACATCATCGTCAACCACGTAGCCGAAGAATTTGATAAGGTGCACGGCGAAAACCCGCTGCTCGATCTGCAGAGTTACCAAGACCTGCAAAGCCGCGCCCTTGGGGCCAAGATTCAACTTTCCAGCCGCGACCGCACGACTCTCGTGCACAGCCACAATGGCAAAAGCATCAAAGTCGAGCTGACTCGCGACCAATTCGAGACGATGACCAAGCATCTCGTCGAGAAGTGCAAAGCGATCTGCGAGATCGTGATGCGCGAGGCCAACATGCAGTGGTCGGACGTGAACAAGATTCTGCTCGTCGGCGGTATGACCCGGATGCCGATGGTGCGGAACATGATCAACGAGCTCACTTCCGTACCGCTGGCCGAAGACGTCAATCCGGACGAAGCCGTGGCGGTCGGTGCGGCCATTCAAGCGGTCCTTTCGCTCCTGAATGAAGAAGAAACGACGGGCGAGAAGATGCTTCCGTCGGAAACACGCCAGCAATTTTCCTCTCGCGAAGGAGGCCTCATCCAGGTGCGCAACATCACCTCGCACACTCTCGGCGTCGTGCTTTGGGATGAAGCCCATCTCGAAGAGTACGTCTATCCGATGATCAAAAAGATGACCCCCATGCCAGCGATGGCGAAGAACTCCTTCGGCACCGCCACGGCTAACATGCAACGGGCCATCGTGCGGATCGTGGAAGGCGAAAGTACCTTGCCGCAGGAATGTACGCCGCTGGGCATTTGCGATGTCGAGCTACCACCGTTCCTCCCCAAAGGTTCGCCGGTAGAACTCACCTACGAATACAACGCCAACCAGGTCCTCGAGGTGGCCGTGGAAGCGTGCGGCAATACGGCCAGAGTCTCGATCGAGCGCAAAACCGGGCTCTCCGAAGAGGATCTTGATCGGGCCAGCGCGGCGTTAGGATTACTGAGCGTCGTCTGAGATGCTCAAGACTGTCAGCTTCCCGGTTCCTCTGCCGGATGACCCGCGCAAGTGGGACGGCTGGAACCGATACAATTCTCCCGATCCCTACGAGCGCCTCTGTCTCGATCCGCAGTCGAATCCGAGCGATGAGCTGATCGAAGAGCGCTTTAAGGAACTCCTCCTGTGGTGGCAAAAAAAGCTGCCGCTCAAGAATCAGCCCAGCAATCCGCTCGCGCAGCTTTTGCGTTCCGGTCTGGACGATTCTTCGCGCTTTCTGACCGAGGCGCGGGTCGAGCTGCTCAATCCAGAGCGTCGTCGGGAAGTCGACCAGGAGTTGGCCGCACAGGCTCAGGAACGAGCCGTCGAAGAGTTCAACAAATACGTGGTCTTCGCGCTGAACGACAAGACGCTCTCGCTCGCGCAGGAAGAGACACTTTTGGAATATGGGCGGCAGCATGGTCTCAGCAGCGAACGCATGACCGAGCTGATCGAGGCCGAATTGGTGCGCTGCGGCGGAGCGCGTGTGATCCCGCCGACGCCGGAGGAGTTAGCGGCCGCAGTGGCCGCGACGGAAGAACCCGCCGCCGCTCTCGATCCCAAAGAAGATTTTATGCGCATGCTGCGCCTGAGCGGTCTCGACTCTCTCGAGATGACCGACGATCAGCGCGACGCTTTCGTCAACATGGCGGAAAACCTGGGCATCGAACCGGCTGATGCGGAGGATCTGGTCGATCTTTACCTGGAGGAGATCGAGGAAGAGATGGCCCCGCCGGCTGTGAAACCGCCGGTCATTGTGGCAGCTCCGAAGGCCGCGGCCGCTTCCAAGGCGGCGGCGGTCGCGGAGGCGCCGGATCCGCTCAAAAAGCCGCGGCCTATCGATGTGGCGGCGGAGCGGGCCAAATTCCACAAGTTCGTCTGCGGCATCGGCGCGGAGATGCTCTTCATCCCTTCGGGTAACTTCCAAATGGGAAGTGACGGGTCCGATGCGGCGCCTAACGAGCACCCGGTGACCCCCATCGCGCTCAGTCGCTATTACATTTCGCGCCATCCGATCACCAACGCGCAGTACGAGGAATTCGATCCCGATCACAAACGCAAGCGCGCGCCCGGCGCGGGCGACCAGCACCCGGCGGTCTACTTGAGCAGCCTCGAGGCAGTAAAGTTCTGCCAGTGGCTCAGCACGCGGGAGCGCCGCCGCTTTCGCCTGCCGAGCGAGGCCGAATGGGAATATGCCGCCCGCGGTTCCGATGGGCGCAAGTATCCGTGGGGCGACCAGGAAGGACGGGGCGATCTGGCAAATTTCGCCGATCGCAATACGGCTTTTGCGTGGAGCGATCGCGAGATCGATGACGGATTTCCGAAAAGTTCTCCAGTGGGGTCATTTCCGCGTGGGGCCAGCCCTTTCGGCATGGAAGATATGGCGGGTAACGTCTGGGAATGGTGCCTCGATTTCTTCGAGAACTACCGGGGCACGCCCAAAAGCAATCCGCGCGGGCCCACTTCGGGAGCGAAGCGGGTCTACCGAGGTGGGAGCTGGCGTTCTCGGTTCAATAGCCTGCGGACGACGACGCGTGGCTCCAATGTGCCCGGTTATTCTTGCAACGATTTGGGCTTCCGAATCGTTTGCGAATGCGACCTGTAGCCGTATCGCTCTGCGCCGTAACGGATGCGAAGCAACGGCCGGGCTTTCCAACGCGGAGCCAGGCATCGCCGCGAAACCGATCCCCGCGCTGAGGTGCGAGCATTCGCAAACCTAAGCGGCGACAGGGTCAGAGCTTAAGAAGCATTAAAACGAAACTTGGCGCGGCCCCGCTTGGCATTGGCTTTCGCCTTGCGACGGGTTTTCTGTGAAGGCGTTTCGAAGGCACGCAAGCGGCGCACTTCATCCAAAATTCCCTCCGCGTCCAGCTTGTTTTTGAGCCGTTTCAGGGCTCGGTCTACCGGCTCACCTTTACGAACGATCACTTCTGGCATGCGATTTACTCCTGAATCCTTTTAAAAAGTGTTTGGAAATTTGTTGATGAATGGCGAGCGATCCTAAGGCTCGCCTCCCGTAGCGTCAACTCCGCGTTTTCAGGAGGCCGAAGACGGCGACGTGACGCTTTTTTGTGTTACTTCCCGCCGCAAACTGGTGGCGCTACCCCCGCGCGCTCGCGTCCACCACAGAACAATCGGTGCTGCAATAAAGACCGATGAGTAGGTGCCGACGATGACGCCAATGATAATGGCGAGCGCAAAATCCTGCAGAACCGCTCCCCCAAAAACGAAAAGGCAGAGGATCGGAATGAGGGTCGTGGTACTGGTCAAGATCGTACGACTGAGTGTCTGGTTAACGCTCTCGTTCATGATCTGTTCGATCGAACCTTTGCGTCCGCTGGCCAGGCCTTCGCGAATGCGGTCGTAGACAACGATGGTGTCGTTGATCGAATAACCGGCAATGGTTAACACCGCGCCGACCATCGTTAGGGTCAATTCGCGACCGAGGATGGCAAACAGTCCCACCGTGATCAGCACGTCGTGCAGCACAGCGACGATCGCGCCGACCGCGAAGGAAAATTCAAAACGCACGGTGACGTAAATGAGAATGCCGAGGATGCCGAGGCCCAGTGCAATCAACGAGCTGCGCGCCAGCTCACCGCCGACCAACGCACCGACGCGCTCCGAGCCTTCCACTTTGAATCCCTCCTGCGGAAGCCCTTGGATGATGGCCTGTTCCACCTTGTCACTCGTATTGAGCGGGCTGCGCACGGTAATGTAGCTGCGATCAGCCTGTTGCGATTGCTGGATGGAGGCGTCGGCCAGGCCCAGCGGCTTGAGAGCGCCACGCACAGTCCCGAGATCTACTTTGTGTGCCGCGCTCAGAGTGGCCAGATCGCCACCCCGGAAATCGACGCCGAAGTTTTTCTCGCCCCGCATGTAGAAGGCAGCGGCGCCCCCGAGAATGAGGGCCAGCGAGCAGAGGCCCGCGATCACACCTTTACTGAGGAAATTCCAATTCTTCGTGGTGACCAACTGCATCATGGAAAGGTGTTTGAGGCGTCCGCTTTCCACCAGCCAGCTCAAAGCGTTGCGTCCCACGATGAGGGCCGTGAAGAGCGAGGCGAGGATGCCGAGCATGAGCGTGATGGCGAAGCCTTTGACTGGGCCGCTCGCGTAAAAGAAAAGGATCGCGGCCGTGATCAACGTCGTCACGTTCGCGTCGAAAATGGAGCTGAAGGCCTTGTCGTAAGCGGCCGGCAAGGCGGCCCGCAGACCTTTCCCGGTGGCCAATTCCTCCCGGAGCCGCTCGTAGATGAGAACGCTCGCGTCGACCGCCATGCCGATGGTCAGAATGATGCCCGCGATACCAGGGAGCGTCAGGACGACGCCGCCTGGGATCAGTTGGAATTCGCCGAAGAGCAAAACGATATTCACCAACAGCGCGAGGTTCACCACGAGCCCAGCAAAACGGTAATAGACCGCGACGCAAAAGAGCACGACGGCCAGACCGATCAGACCGGCGCGGATGCTGGCTCGAATGGAATCCATCCCCAGCGTCGGCGAGACGCTGCGCTCTTCTTCGATGCTGACCGGAACCTGCAACGGATTCTCGAGCACGCTGGCCAAGCCGCGCGCTTCCTGTTCCTGGAAGCTGCCCGTGATAATGGCGTCGCCGCCATAAATAGCGCTCCGGATGCTCGGAGCCGACTGAATCGCCCCGTCGAGGACGATGGCGAAGCGATGCCCGATGTTGGCCTCCGTGATTTGCCCAAACTTCTTGGCGCCGTCGCTATCGAACTTGAGCTGCACGGTCCAGCCATCATTACCGTAGTAGGCGTTTGATGCGGTGACCCGATCACCGCCGAGATCGGCCTTTTTCTTGACCAGCAAACGCTCCACCGTTGGCTTATCACCGGGATTGCGCGGCTGCATTTTATACTTCTCGATCCGGTAATCGGGCGGGATGACTTCGCTTCCGCCGTCGATCGCACGGAGGTGCTCCCCGTTATCGGGGTAAACGAGGCGAAACTCGAGTTTGGCCACACGCGAAAGCTGGTCGCGCGCTTCCTGGATCTTCGCGGCATCAAGCCCGGGGATCTGCACCAGGATGCGGTCGGTGCCCACCGGGCTGATCACCGGTTCGCCGCTCCCGAAATAATCGACGCGCTTGCGGATGACTTCGACGGCTTGGTCGAGCATTCCTTTGCTCAGCGTTTTGTCATCGCTCTTCAGGCGGATGAGGAATGAAGTGCCGCCTTTGATGTCGAGACCGAGTCGAACTTTTTGCTGGAGCGGCCAGACGCTCCAGATGCTGAAGATGACCAGAAAGATGACCAGCACCGCAGCGAGCAGATGCTTCCGCAGACCGCGATCAGTCGCGAAGTACCAACCAAAAAGCACCAGCAGGCCGAGGCCGAGGAAAAATTGAAAAATGGGATTCATGAGGCGCTCATAGTTGGGAAATTAAGATCTGGCTGCGGGGAACGAGCTCAGGCTTTCGCAGCCTCTCCTTTGACGACGGTGGCGACGGCCGATTTTTCCATCTCGAGCTTCACGTTGTCGGCCACCTTTACCGTCACAGTCGTGTCTTTGACATTGGTGATGATCCCGTGAATTCCTGCCGACGTGACCACGCGATCGCCGGTCTTGAGCGCGGAAACAAGGCGTTGCTGGTCCTTTTGCCGGCGCATCTGCGGCCGGAAAAGAACGAAATACATGATCACAAAAATGAGGATGATGGGGATGAACGAAGAAAGCGGATTAGGCCCCGCGGCGGCGGGAGCAGCCGTCTGAGCTTGAGCGAGAAGAGTGAGTATTATCATGGCAAAAGTGGTCGCGGCGACGGGAACGCATCCCAGCGCGACCCGCCGGTAAAGCGGCATTCCATTGAGCACAGCTGCGGGCCAATTGCAAGCTAAGGTGCGCCAATTTGGTAGGGCGAGACTCCGTCGAGCCGGGGGATGACACTCATGCAAAAGAGGAATCTTCGCCCCGGCTCGACAGAGTCTCGCCCTACCCAAAGATGCAGCCCGTTGAAAGTCCCCCGGAATTTTACATGCCGAACCGCGATGTTACGTTTCCTGTCTTGAACCAAAACCCACCATTTCCATCACCCGAGGAACTGCAGGCTAAACTCTCCGAATTCATGAAATCGAACTTTGGCGAGAAGGTTTCCTTCGCCAGTTTTGCACAACCCGAGCGCGCCGAGGCTGGTGACGAGGAAAAACCTCGCCCGGAAAGCGGTGCGCCGTTCGTTTTCGATTTTTTGCCGCGCGACATCAAGGCGCATCTCGATCGCTTCGTCATCAAACAAGACGAAGCCAAAAAGGTCCTTTCGATCGCGGTCTGCGATCACTACAACCACGTTAATTATCTGCGAAAGCTCGAAAGCGCAGATGCCAGGCGCGCCGAAGAAACTGAGTACGCCAAGCAAAACGTCATCCTGGTCGGCCCGACCGGAGTCGGTAAAACCTACCTCATCAAGCACATCGCCGATCTCATCAAAGTGCCTTTCGTCAAAGCGGACGCGACCAAGTTCAGCGAGACGGGTTACGTCGGCGGCGACGTCGAGGATCTCGTGAGGGAGTTGGTCCAGAAAGCCGACGGCGACGTCTTCGTCGCGCAATTCGGCATTATTTACATCGACGAAGTCGACAAACTCGCGGCTGCTTCCAACATGACTGGCCGCGATGTGAGCGGGCGTGGCGTGCAGACCACGCTTCTGAAATTAATGGAAGAAACCGAGGTGCCGCTTCGCAGCGCCAACGACATCCAGGGACAGCTGCAGGCTGCTTTTGAAGTTCAGCGCCGCGGGAAAGCCAAGCGCGAAACCATCAGCACGCGACACATCCTGTTTGTCGTAAGCGGAGCGTTTGAACGCCTCAAAACCCAGGTTTCGAAACGCCTCGCGCAGGGCCAGATCGGTTTCCAAGCCGATCCGGTCGAGGTGCTCGACAACGAGATTTTCCAGCACGTCGGGACGCAGGACTTTATCGAGTACGGCTTCGAGCCGGAATTCATCGGCCGGCTTCCGGTGCGCGTCGTCTGTGAGGAACTGGCCGCGGACGATCTCTACAAGATCATGAAGTTCTCCGAGGGGAGCATCCTGCGGCAGTACGAGCGCGCCTTCCGCGCGTACGGAATCGAAGTCAGCTTCGAAGATGAGGCGCTCCTCCTTATCGCCAACGCCGGGGCGCTGGAAAAGACTGGAGCGCGAGGGCTCCTCACGGTCTGGGAAAAGTTGTTCCGCGATTACAAATACTACCTTGCCGGTTCCGGCCTCACGCAACTCCGTGTGACGGAGGAACTGGTGCGCGAACCGAAGCGGGTTCTCGAGCGCCTCATGGCGGAAGGCCAGCAGCATGAAAAGGAGACATCCCGCCACGAAGCGCAAATGTTCGCTGATCGTTTTTCGCGCGAGCATGGAGTCGAAATGCAATTCGACGATTCCGCCTTGCGCCGGCTGGTCGAGCGAGCCGCCGCGGAACGCATGGAGATGGCCGATCTCTGCGCACATCTTTTCAAGGATTTTCAATTCGGCCTCAGCTTGATCAAGAAGAACACGGGCAAAAACAAATTCGTCCTGAACGACGCGGCTATCGACGCGCCGGACAAATTTCTGAGCGAGCTGGTCTTGCATTCCTACGGCCCGGGCGGCGAACGTCCGGCAGAATGAAGCGCGCATTGCTCGGCACTTTGGGAATCGGCGCCGTCGCCGCGGCCCTCGCCATTGGCCTGCAGCTGAGCGGGGTTCTGCAGGTGCCGGCCACCGCGCTGGCTCGCGCGATGCACCTCCCGCCTAACGATCCTGCTGGTTTCACGAATTTCCTGGTCGTTATCGCGCTTAGCCTCGGAGCGAGCTGGGTCATGTTGACGGTGCAACCGCTCCTCCGACGGCTCGGGCTTTTGCTTGCTCTGATCGTCGAGTTACTGGGCGCCGCTTGGGTTCTGCATGCTCTGGGAATTTCCTTCTTTCCTTTGCCGGGCGTGATCGGCGTGGTGGTCGCTGCCGGCCTCGCCCTGGCTTGGGGCGCTACGCGACTTGGTGGGCAGCGTCGTGCCGCGGCGCGCGCGTTCCGAGGGCGCCTCAGCCAGGAAGGTCTCGATCGCCTCGCGCAGTCCCCTCGGCCTCTTGCGTTGACCGAACCCCAAGCTTGTCAGGCGACCTTCATCTTCTGCGAAATCGCTAATGAAATCGAACTGGGCGAAGAACTTTCTCCGACCGCCTGCGCCAAACTAACGGGCGAATTCATGGCCGATGCGTCTCGCTTTTTTCTGCAGGCCGGTGGTTATCTGCAAGGAGCGGACGGCGAAGGCGTGCGGATTATTTTCGGCTTTCCCAACCCTGCCTCTGCCCACGCGGTCGACGCCACCCGCGCCGCGCTGGCCTTTCGCGACGACTTCTGGGCTCGCGCGGAAGAATTGCCGGAGTCGTTAGGCCAAATCGATCTTCGCATTGGCATCAGCTCCGGGACCATCGTGGCGTCGCAGGCGGGCGAACCTCCCCAGACCGACATTGTCATCGCCGGCGAGCCCCTTGAGATTGCCCGCCGCCTGGCCCGGGCCAATCGCATCTACGGCTCCCAGATTTTGCTCGACCCGAGCGCCTTTAACGAAGCGCGTCCGAACATTATTGCGCGGCCGCTCGATTTTTTGCGGGGCGCGGCTCCGCATGATTGGCTGGAGATCTACGAGCTGCTCGCGCTCGCCGACAAGGCCACCCCAGTGGAGATCGCCCGGCGCGACCATTTCTGGACCGCGCTGGTTTATTACCGCGAGCGCCGCTGGAACGAGGCGTTCGCGGAATTTCACCAAGCCGGCGGTGACCATGGCGAGCTGGACGAGCCGTTGAAATGGTATCTGCGCCGGTTGGAGCCGCTCTGCCTGCAGATAGGCGCCGAGCCCGCCCCGGTGAGCGACCCGCTCCTTTCAATTTGAAGCGCACGGAATATCCCAGCGCGTTGCGCGAGTTGATCACGCAATTGCGGCAGATGCCGGGAGTCGGTCCGCGGTCGGCCGAGCGCATCGCGCTCTGGATTGTGCAAGCCCGGGAGCGTCAGCCGGAAGGCATCGCGGAAGCGATCACGGGCACGCGCAGCACCATTCGTCCCTGCCAAAAATGCGGATTTTTCGCCACGGAAGAACTCTGCGAGATCTGCGCGGACGACTCGCGCGCGGGCCAGCTGCTCTGCGTCGTCGAACAGCCTACTGACATTCTACCATTGGAAAAAACAAGCGCGTTTCGTGGCCGCTACCATTCGTTAGGCGGCCGCATCTCGCCGCTGGATCGGGTGGCGCCGGAGGATCTGCGCATTGCCTCCCTGGTCGAGCGCGTCGAGCAGGAAAAGCCCGAAGAAATCATCTTTGCCCTGGCCGCCGATGTGGAAGGCGAAGCGACCACCAATTATCTGGTCGACCTCCTCAAGAAATACCCCGCCAACCTCACCCGCCTCGCGCACGGCCTGCCCGCCGGCGGCGGCCTCGAATCCGCCGACGAGCTTACCCTCTCGCGCGCGCTCTCCGGTCGAACGAAATTGTGATCCCGGTAGATCAAGACGCCGTTATGGGTAGGGCGAGACTCCGTCGAGCCGGGGATCGAGGTCTCTTTGCTGCCGAGCTCTCTCCCCGGCTCGACGGAGTCTCGCCCTACCGCCAAGGCGCTGGCGCTCAATGGGAGTTGCCAAGCTCCAATTCCAAACCTAAAACTTAATCTCGACCGTTCCGAAATGTCCTGCGCGAAAATCGATCCATCCCTGCATCAGGCGCAAAAACCGCCCTGGATCAAAGTGCGTCTGCCTTCTAATCCCGTGTTCTTTTCGACCAAGGCGCTTATTTCCGACCTGCGTCTGCACACGGTCTGCGAAAGCGCGCAGTGCCCGAATCGCTGGGAATGTTGGAGCCAGGGGACCGCCACCATGATGATCGCGGGCGAACGCTGTACGCGGGCCTGCGGATTTTGCGCGGTCAGCACGGCGAAACCTTTCGCGCTCGAGGAAGACGAACCGCAGCGTGTGGCCGAAGCGGTGCGGCGGCTCAAACTCAAGCACGTCGTCATCACGGCAGTCGCGCGTGACGATCTCAAGGATGGCGGCGCGGACCATTTTGCTCGCACCATCCGTGCCGTGCGGGAGATGGATCCCTCGATTATTATCGAAGTGCTGGTGCCGGATTTTCACGCGCAAGATTGGTGCATCCAACTCGTCCTCGACGCCGCGCCGGAGATTTTTAATCACAACATGGAAACGGTGGAGCGGTTATCCCCCTCGGTGCGGTCGCGCGCAAAATACCGGACTTCGCTAAAGGTCCTGCAGCGCGCCAAGGAGCTGTCTCCCAGCGTCGTCACCAAAAGCGGCGTCATGCTCGGTTTGGGCGAGACCGAGACGGAGCTTTTCCAGACCATGGACGACTTGCGCGAGGTCGGCTGTCAGGTCCTCACGTTAGGCCAATATCTGCGTCCGACTCCGAAACATCTTCCGGTCGTGAGTTACATCACGCCGGAGCAATTCGATCTCTACGGCGACCTCGCGCGTCGCAAAGGCTTTGAGCATGTCGCTTCGGGGCCTTTGGTACGCAGCTCCTATCATGCGGCGGATTTTCATCCGGTCGTCCGCCCATCTCCTGTCGCCGGGGACGCTGTTCCGGATCGCGACGCCGCTGTCTAGGAATGGAGAGCGCGGCCTCCCATCTCGGCCAAGCGCTTGATCGCACTAACGTCGCCGCCATCATACCGGCCTACCACGAAGAAGCGCACGTGCGCGGCGTGGCCGAGCGCACCCGTGCCCTGCTCGATCATGTGCTCGTGGTCGATGATGGTTCGAGCGACGCCACCGCAGACCGCGCGCGCGAGGGTGGCGCGGAAGTGATCGTGCACCCGGAGAATCGGGGGAAAGGGGAGGCGATCAAAACCGGTCTACGTCATTGGCTCAGGAACAGAGGGATCGAGTTTATGATTATCCTCGATGCCGATGGACAACATCTCCCGGAAGAGATCGGGCGCTTCCTGGCTGCGGCAGCGACGAGCGACGCCCTGCTCTTTGTCGGCACGCGCATGGCCGATGTGCGCGACATGCCGTTCGTTAGGCGACGCGTCAATCGTTACATGAGTCGTCGCATCAGTCTGCTCTGCGGCCAGGACGTTCCCGACACCCAATGCGGCTATCGCATGGTTCATCGAAGCCTGGCGCCGGAGCTACTCGATGGCACCAGCCGTTTCGACTACGAAACGGAGATGCTGGTGCTGGCAAGCCGCCAAGGCATTCGCATTGCACCGGTCCCGATCAGCACCATCTACTCCGATGAAGTGAGCAGCATCCATCCTTTCCGGGACACGGTGCGCTTCTTCAAATTGATGAGCCGCTACGAACGCAAGGCGAGGTAGGACGAGACTCTGTTGAGACGGGGAGCCTTGGGCGAATGAGTAGCGACGTCAACAAACTGGGCACTTTCACCTATTCTTACATCGGCGTGACCAACCGGCTGCAAACGCTCGTTTATCCGGGCGGAATGACGGCGAACTACGGCTATCTGCCGAACCTGCAGGACAAGCGGTTGCAGCAGGTCAAGAACCAAACGAGCGCGAGCGTGCTGCTTTCCCAGTTTGACTACACCTACGACGTAGAGGGACAGATCCAGACCTGGACGAAGAATTATCCGGGACTGGCGACGGCGCAGCGTTACGGCCTGAGCTACGATCATGCCGACCAATGCGAATATGATCGGCGGCGAATATGATCGGGGTCATGTCTATACATTTAGCATTTGATCTCTGGGGAGTGATTACTGGACAGCTCGGCCGCCCTATCTGGAGTTTGGAGGGCGATCTATCATGTCACGGCGTGTGGGAATGACCGGCGGTTGATTTTGCGCAGCTACGGCAATGAGGCCAAGTTCCTCCAAATTACCGGAACGAGCCTGCGGGCGTAATGAGGTTTCTGCTAAGATTTGTCCTGAGGGCAATCAATTTTCCACACCTTTTCAAACTAATGAGTCGCTACGAGAAAGGCGCGTTGTAGCCGGGGACGCTGTCCCCGGCCCCAGCGGTAGTCTCAGTAACCCGTATTCGACCTACGAATGCGTTGCCTGTGGCCTGGCAACCTTGAGCAAATCCTCAAATTCGTTAGAATCATTCGCGTACTCGGGGTAAGGCCGTGTCGCCTCGCGCGGCCGATAGCGAAAATGTTTGTAAGGCCAGAGCCAACTCTGCGGGTTGGCCAGGAGCATTGGCTCGAACACATCCCAGCAGCGCTGCGCGATGTCGTGCGGGGTGGCATCGGCGGGCCATTCCACCGGCGGATGCGCGATGACTCGGCAAGTGCCATCCGAGAGAGGCTGCGTTTCCATGGGAACAAACAGTGTGCCGGCGCGATGAGCCAGGATCGCGTGCAGCACGCTCACGCACATTTTAAGACCGAACCCTTCGATGATCGTCGCGGCCTGCAACGGATGGAGCGTGAGATCGAGCAACATGCCCGTAGCGCCTCCGCGTTTCGCGATCTTGAAGAGCCGCAGCATCGAATTTTCCTGCGGGATAATGGTGTGCCCGCTGAGCTCGCGGGCGCGCTTGAAGGTCTCGGTCAGGCGCGGGTTCTTGAAATTTTCCACCACAATGGTGAGCGGTCCGAAGGCCATTCCCAACGCGAGACTGGCCCACTCCCAATTTCCCTGGTGCACGGTCACCGCGATGGTGCCGCCGGGACTCGCCGCGTGCCGCGCGCGCATTTCCTCAAAGCCTTCCAAGCGCAGGTAGTCGCGATAATTTGCCGGAGTGATGTTCTGTGCCCAAAATAGATCGACCATCGTGCGCGCGAAATTCTGGTAGGAAGCGCGCGTGATTCTTCTGCGCTCCGCCGGTTCGTAGCGATCGCCAAAGGCGCATTCGAGATTTTCCCGCGCGATCTCGCGCCCGCGGCGGTCGAAGCGATAGGCAAGATCGCCCAGCATATAGCCTAACGAGACGGCCTTGCTCCGGGCCAATTGCGGAATGCCCAACGCGAGCAGCTCCAGACTGCGATGTTCGAGGCGGTGACGCCGTTCTTTCCAGGAAGCCATCAGCCGAACAAGAAGACTACAGGGTGCAAGGAGACACGGGACGGGACGACCTGCGCCGCCTTAGACCAAACCACGTCGACGCAAATCCCCGAGATTGCTCCCGCTGGAGTGTTCGATCAGATCGATCGTGAACTTCAGCAGGCAAACTTCCCACGCGTCATCGACTCCCTGTATAACCGCGCTGAGCGGTTCCTCCGCGCGATTCACACGAGCTTTGGTTTCTTCGATGACCGATTCCAGCGAGGCGCGCAGCGTCCTTTCGACCACATCCGTTTTGCGAAACTGGAAGCCGTAACGCAGCACCGAGATCTGCTGAGCGTGTTCGCGCAGTTGCTCCGCGTAGCGCGCCGCTTTCTCGCCGAAGCCTTCCAGAAGGAAGCGCGCGTAATGATCCGGCGTCAGAATCTGTGGGCGCTCCGCGTGGATGCGCCCGTCGCGGACTCGGATTTCGTTTACCTGATCCATCAACTCGCTGATGAGATAAAAGCGGAAGCTGGTTTGGCCAAAGGTCGCGATCTTGCCCTCAGGCGCGAGAATCACCTCGGTGTTTTCGATGGCGTATTGGAAGTTATCTTCGCTCCACATGGGAGGGGAAGGTAGCGCAACTCGTGCCCTTTTTCTCCCAAACCCAACGAATGCTCCCCGGGAGGCCCGGCGGTTACAATTCGATCGGCTGCAACTCCGCTTTCGGCGCCCGCCAGCGCGCCACCGCGTCGATCGTAAAAATAGCCAGCGCCACCCAGATGAGAGCGAAAGTGAGCATCTGCTCCCGCCGGAATGCTTCGTGGTAGACAAAGATCCCAAGAAAAAAGGTGCAGCTCGGGGCCAGATACTGCAGAAACCCCAGGGTCGTTAGGCGCAGATTCCGCGCGGCGTGCGCGAACCAAAGCAGCGGCACCCCCGTGACAATCCCCGTGCTGGCCAGGAGCAAAGACAAGCCCGGAGCCGCGCTCCCAAAATGCGAAGTGTGATGACGACCCAGATAAATGAGGCAGGCCAGCCCGAGCGGCACGACCAGCGTGGTCTCCAGAAACAATCCCGGGATCGGGGCCGCGCCCGAAATTTTGCGCAGGAGCCCGTAGAGCCCGAAGGAAAAACAAAGGGTGAGAGCGACCCACGGCATTTTGCCGAAACCGAAAGCCAGAAAACAAACCGCTCCGGTCGCGAGCGTCACCGAGAGGATCTGGGCACGCGTGAGACGCTCCCGCAGGAAAATCGCGCCGAAGAGCACATTGACGAGCGGCGTCATGAAATATCCGAGGCTCGTCTCCAGCACATGCCCGGCATTCACCGCCCAGATGAAAACAAGCCAGTTCACCGCGATGGCCAGTCCGCTCCCTGCGCAAAAGAGAGCCGTTCGCCGGTTGCGAAGATTGCTCAGCACTTCCGGCCAGCGCTTCTGCCAACTCAGGAGCACGACCATGAAGACGCAGGTCCAAACAAACCGGTGCGACAAAATCTCGGTGGCCGGCAGCGCGCTGAACAGCTTCCAATAAACGGGGACCAATCCCCAGGTGATGAAGGCGGAGAGCCCGGCGATCAAGCCGGATTTGTCGTTAGGCGTTGGG
This sequence comes from Chthoniobacterales bacterium, assembly GCA_965218705.1. Lineage (GTDB taxonomy): Bacteria > Verrucomicrobiota > Verrucomicrobiia > Chthoniobacterales > UBA10450 > Palsa-1392. The sequence continues at coordinate 2,983,509 of OZ244652.1, read as the reverse complement.
CGCTCCTCCATGGCGCGCTCTTATTTCACCGGAAAACGGTTGTGGGCAATACCAGCCCGCACATTGCGTTGGGGACGGGACGCACGCACACTTCGCGGTGCCATCTCCCGAAGTGCCGATCACCGAGAAATTGCTCTCCGGTGCCGGCGGCTGGGCCGTGCTAAAAAACGCTCGCGGTCTGGCACAGGCTGGGCGCGTCTCAGGGGCGGGCTACGAGGGGCAGCTGCTCACCGGAAAGGTGCGCGAGGGGCAGAAAACTTATCGCGCGGGCCTCCGCATCCGGACCGGGAGCGATATTGCGAATCTTTGCACCTGTCGGGAGTCGCGCGAGTGGGGCAAGATTTGCGCGCATTCGCTGGCGGTCGGACTCGCTTACCTGGCTCCGCCTGCGGAGGAACCGAAGACGGTTCTGCCTAACGAACCGGCAAAAAGACCGTTGCGCTTCGTCCCGCACCACACGGCCGGGGCGCAGCCGATCACGCTGCACTTTATCCTGCCGCCGAACTTCCGGACTGCCTGGACCAAAGGCAGCGTAATGGTCTGCGTCGAAGCCGAGCTGGAAGGACGCCGCCTCATGCTCGACGCGCTTCCCGCCGACACTATTTTTGGGTGCGACGACCAGGACCTGAGCGCGATCGAAAATTTGGCAGATTCGTTAGGCCGAGAAGCGACCGGAATGAACATGCTCGCCACCGCGCCGTTCCTGGCTTGGTTGCCGGCGCTGCGCGGCCACCCGCGGACGACTTTTGGGAAGGCGACAACCGCGCGAATATCATCGGAAACCCATCGACTGAAATTCACGCTACGGCGCCGCGACGCAGACCTCGAGATTGCCGCGCAACTCCGACCAGATGAATCTCCACTTCTCGTTAGGGACGATGCCTGGATTCTGCGCGGGAATGATTTTTTCGAAGTCGGGCACGGTCTGCCGAGCCGGCTGACCAGCGCGTTGCAAACCCCTTTGCGATGGGACGCGGCGCGGGCCGATCAGTTTCTCGCGCTCGAGTTACCCCTCTGGCGGGAGTGGGCGGAAGTCGAACTGCCCGCCGACCTCACTCTTCCTGAAGTGTGCGAGGCGACGCCGTCGATTGAGCTCAAGATCGAGGGCTCGCTGCAGAATCTGCGCGCCACTTTGCGTTGCCAATACGGCGAACGCCCCGCCTTCCCGGCGGGAGCGAAGCCGCAGGATCGTTTTGTTTATCGCGCGCCGGAAGGAATAGCGCTTTTGGTGCGCAATTTGCCCTCGGAAGTGGCAGCGAGCAGCCGCCTGGAGCAGGCCGGTTTCACGCAGGATGGCGGCCAGTTCGAGATGCGCGACCCATGCGAGATCGCGCGGTTTTTCGCCTTCGCTTTTCCGGACCTGCCGCAAGATTGGAAAGTCTCGGTTTCGCCACGGCTCGAAAAAGCGAGCGCCGAGCTGGAGCCGGCCGTGCCGACGGTCGAGATCGTGCGTTCAGGAGAAGATTGGTTCGAAATGAAATACTCCGTCGCAGCGGGAGGAGGCGAGGGGATCGCGGCCGCCGAGGTGCAACGCCTGCTTCGCTCCGGCCAGCATCAGGTCCGCCTAACGAATGGTAGGAGAGCCGTCCTCGACCCCGCCGCGTTGGAGGATTTCGCGGAGATGCTGCGCGATGTCGATCCACGCCAGACCCAGCCGGGCGTTTACCGCCTGGACAAAAGGCAGGCGGGTTATTTGGCTCGCACCGCCGAGGAGATTGGCGCGCGCCTGATTGATGCCGCGCAAGCGCTGCGTGGCCCCGAGGCCGAGGATGTTATTGCTCGTCTTGGGCCCTTGGGAGAGCAGCTGCGCGATTACCAGCGCACCGGCGTCTCCTGGTTGAACGCGCTGGCCGCCCAGGGTCTCGGCGGGATCCTGGCCGATGAAATGGGGCTCGGGAAAACCGTGCAGGCTTTGGCTTTTCTCCGTCTCAATCGCGGAAATGGACCGAGCCTGATCGTCTGTCCCACTTCGCTGCTTTCCAACTGGCAGCGGGAAGCGGCGCGCTTCGTCCCAGAGTTGACGGTGCTTGTGATCGATGGTCCGGAGCGCGCCGCTAAAATCGCCCAACTTCCCCAGCACGACGTTGCCCTAACGAGTTACGGACTGCTCCGACGCGATGTCGAACAGTACGCCGGCTTCTCTTTTGCTTCCGTGGTGCTCGATGAAGCGCAGCATATCAAGAACCCCGACACGCAGAACGCCCAGGCGGCCTTTAGCCTTAAGGCGCGCCAGCGTTTTGTCCTGACCGGGACGCCCATGGAAAATTCGGTGCGCGATCTGTGGTCGCTCATGAATTTCGCGGTCCCCGGATACCTGGGCACCCGACATGATTTCCGTGAGCGTTATGAAAAGCCATTGAGCAGCCAGCCCGATCCGACGCTGCAGCGTCGCCTCTCCCGACGACTCCGCCCGTTTCTCCTGCGCCGGCGCAAAGCCGACGTCGCGCGCGAATTGCCGGAAAAAATCGAGCAGGTGGTTCCCTGCGAGCTTGGTCCGAAGCAGCGCGAGACCTATCAGGCGTTACTGCGGGAAATTCAGCAAGGCCTGGGACAGAGCCGGCCTAACGACGGCGCCACGCGCATGAAGATGCTGACTGGGCTGCTCCGCCTGCGCCAGACCTGTTGCGACCTGCGGCTTTTGGGCTTGGGGAGCGCAGGCGACCCGCCTGCCGTGGCCCGCGACTCGCGGGACACCTCCGGAGTTTTGGGCGAGTCGCCAAAACCAGCGGGCGCGGTCGCCCGCACTCCCGAGGCGGACAGCAGCTCCTCGGCCAAGCTCGATTTGCTCGATGAGTTGCTAGAGGAAATTATCGACGGCGGACACCGTGTGCTGATCTTTAGCCAGTTCGTAAAAATGCTCGACCTCATTCGGGAGCGTCTCACTTCCAGCAAGATCGAGCATTGCTACCTGGCTGGCCTAACAAAAAATCGACAAGCCGAAGTCGACCGCTTCCAGAACGAGACGAACGTGCCGGTTTTTCTGATCAGCCTCAAAGCTGGCGGAGTGGGTCTGAATCTTTCCGCGGCCGACACCGTCATTCATTTCGATCCCTGGTGGAACGCCGCGGTGGAAGCGCAAGCGACCGATCGAGCTCATCGCATCGGCCAAACCCGCGTGGTGACGGCCTACAAACTGATCGCACGCGACACCGTCGAGGAAAAGATTATGAACCTGCAAAAGCGCAAACGCGAAATGGCCGGCGCCATGCTCGAAACCGAAGAACCGCTCATGAGCGGCCTCACGAGCGAGGACTTGACCGAGTTGCTCGCCCTGTAGCCGGCGGACGCTGCCCCCGGCGGAAAAGTTCGCGAAGGCGGGCCGCCTTCGCCTGCACGCCGTGCGCGTCCCGCTTCCCAGTCGCCTTCCCCCGGTCCGTCATGGCCCGACGACGAAATTTACAGCCTAACCAAATAAGGTGCGTTGGATGAGCCAGCAGCCGCCTGCCAAGGCAACCAGGAGCGAGCAGGCTGGGACCGCCAAGCGGAGGAAGCGCGGGCGTTTGCGATAATGCAGAATCAGCGGGAGCAGGATCGCCGTCACACAGAGCTGCCCGGCTTCGACGCCGAGGTTGAATCCAGCCAGTGGAATGACGGTCGTCCAGCCGCTCTGGGCTACGCCCATCTCGCGCAGGGCGCCGGCAAAGCCCAGACCATGGACGAGACCAAAAGCGAAGGTGAGAAGCCAGCGACCGCGAAGTGGACCGCCGCTTCGCGCCAGATTTTCCACGCCGACGTAAAGGATGGAAGCGGCAATGGCTGACTCCACCCATCGGCTCGGCAGTTCGACCAGGCCGAAGGTAGCAAGCGCCAGGGTGATCGAATGCGCGACCGTAAAGCAGGTGATGAGTAAGACTGCCTGCCGCCAGTGCTGGCAGACAATCAGAAGCCCGAAGAGAAAAAGAAGGTGATCGTAGCCAGTCAGGATATGGCGCACTCCCAGGAAGAAGAAGTCAGCCAGAGAATGAGTGGGCGGCGGCTCGGGGGCGCCGGGGGCGAAGGTCGCGGACGCTTCGCTTTTACTCAGGAGACGGCGTGTGAGATCCGCTCCCGCAGAGTTAACAGCAACGAAGGACTGGCGATGCCCAAACGGCATTTCCGGGATGAGGAGGGAACGAAAAACGACCTCGCGGGCAGGGCGGTTGGGGTAGGAATAGTTGAATTCGACGTTTTGGTTTTGGTCGACCTGAGCTGATTGAAGACTTGGTCTGATTTCTCTGCCATCCAACAGGAGTTGGCCAACGCGGGGAGTGAGCGCACTCAGTTTTTCCTGGATAGCCTGTCCTCCCTTTCGGACCGCGCGCGGTTCTTCCCCGAGGAGAGCCGAGATATCGCGATCGTTATAAGTGACCACGACCTGGATCTGAGCAGCCGTGAGTCGCAGATGAGCGGAGCTCAAACCCGGATCGTGCGCGAAAGCACGAAACGGGGACGCGAGGAAGAGCAGCACGAGGAATGGGCGCTTAACTCGGCCAAGAAAATTTCTCATATGATACGCTGATCGCGAGCCCACAAAGCAAGCGGGCCGGCTGGAATAGTATCCGACCGGCCCGCGAGACTGTCTTTAAGAGATTACGTTTTACTCGTCTAAGTCGTAGGCTTCAACCAGTGCAATACCCGTTGTATCATTGACTCCACGCACGACGGTCGTGTAGGCACCGGGCGCGAGGTCGAGGATGACGGCGGATTCGAGGTCATTGGTTGGGGCAAGACCGGTCGCTGTGATCTCCGCTTGTTGATCGTCTTTCCAGTTATCATTGGAAGCGATCAAGGTGCTCCCTTGATAGACTTCAATGGTAGGATCAGCTAGCGGACCCATAACTCCGTTGTCTTGCAAGGAAGGCCCGAGGGCACGGAAGATGACCTGCTTATTGGCGCCACCCCCGATAATGATACCGCCAATCAGGACGCTATCGCCCGTCTCGACGGGACCGCGGGTCGAGATGTTTTGGAAACGGTCTTCCGTCACCACCACATTAAGAGGAGTATGATGGGCGTGATTGCGACCATTGTGAGGCGTGGAGGCATAAGGGAAGACGCGATTGTAGACACTGTCGTTCTTGCTCACGTTATCAATGCCAGCGGCTGAGGTGATAACGGGATCGGCAGGATCGCGCAGGTCGCTTAGGATAGCCGTGACCGCGATGTCGACCACGTCGTCGCCAAAGCGGCGACCGTTGGGCCAGCCACCGGGGACGGTGCCGTTATTAAAGAAGCCCGTCTGCACAGTGCTCGTGAGGACGTCGTCGCCGAAAATGCCAAGGCGGCTAAAGCCGTCGTCGTCCGGGTTAGCCGCGAAATCGGCTCCGCCGCCGGCGAGACGCGCCGGAGCGGTCGAAAGGTCCACCTTGATCAGGTCAGGAATGAAAATTCCAACCAGATCCGTCCGATTCTCTTCGATCGCAGTCATCTGGCCATCGAAGAGGAGCGTGTTAATCAGCTTGGCCAACTCGGGGGAGGAAGCGTAATTCTGGAAGAGATTGGCGTCTTCGGTTGGCTTGGTGCGGCTATAGAGATCCTTATCTTTCAAAGCGACGAGGCCTTCGTTAAACAAAGGGTTACCCTGCCGACCTACTTGGACAAACGGGCCGCTGTTGACGGGTGGCAATGAGGCAGGCCCTTCCGAAAGAACGCGCGTGGTTTGACGGCTGGTAGTGGCATAAACGCCCACGACTTGCTGGTCGCCACCAAGGTCACTCACGGGAATCTGGAGCACGATAGTATGAACGTTGAAGCCGGCCTGGCTATCGAAGATGTCGTTTCCGCTACGGAAGCTCAGGAGGTCAAAGATGGCCTGCACATCCGCGTAGAAACCATCTTCCCGCTGGCCAGCGAAGGATTTGTAGCCGCCGGCCAGAGTTTTGATCGATGCCTGGGTATAGCGATCGAGTTCAGCGTCTGTGGCGACTCCGGGCTTGGCCTCGTTTTCGCCGCTGTTACCTACATTGTAGAAAGGCGTGGCGATGCCCTGGTTATTGGGAGGAACCACCCCGCTACCCAGATTCGTCGTCGAACCATCCCGGTTATCAATCTTGGTCACAGTGTATGTCTGGGTGAGATTCTGGTTTGCACCGTTGACTGCGTTGATGACACCGAGGAACGACTGCAGAATCGTATTCTGATTTTTAAACCTGGTGGTGAAGCGGAACTGGTAGGAAATGGTGGCCGCTCCGGCCGCCACGTCGTTGCCCAGGGCCACGTCGATCTCATACAGAACATTGTCGTCAAAGCTATATTCGTTAGGGCCGATACCGGGCTCTTCGAATGGGTAAACCGCGAGCGCGGTTTCGAGGACTTTTTGGCCTCCCTCGTCATGCAGAAAGGCATAGACGTCGGTGGTGTTGGCGGATGGATCGAGCGTGATGAGAGGTGCATCCATGTGACTGGACGCCCGGACGGGGCTGGGCAGCAGAACTGCACATGCGGTGACGGCAAGGCAGGCTGCCGTCAGAGTAGTTTTGTTTATCATATTATTATGGTTGGGTATTACTAGTGTTGGCGTTTTGTTTGACGGTCGATTATCGGGAGGAAAGGTGTGTCGCAGGGGGAGGAAGGAGGGCAATTTTCTGCTCCAAGGAAGCGCGTTCGGAGGGCATTAAGGTGTTTTTCTGTTCTTCTGCATCTTGGTAAAGTTGCCGTGAATCGTCCGTCTTGCCGGCGGCGGCGGTGATCAACGCGGCGTGATAGAAAAGCCGCCCGTCTTTGGTTCCTTCCGCCAGCGCTTTTTGTATGTTCGCCTGCGCGGCGGGGAGATTTCCCTGCGCAAACTCGGCCCAGGCAACCGCGTCGAGAGTGAAGATGTCCTGCCGGCTGCGCAACTCAGCTTGCGCGAGACTGAGCGCCATGGCGGGCGCTTCCCGTCGGGAGGCCAAATAAAGTGAGAAAGTGCGGGGATCATTCGCGGCTCCAGTCGCGCGCAGCTTCGTTTCCACGGCCTCGGCCTCGCTGATCTTGTCATCAGCGCGGAGGGCATCAGCGAGAGCCCAAAGATATTCTGGGAGCGGACTCTTCTGAGCGGCCTTCTGCAGGGCCACAATCGCCTTATCTTTTTCCCCCTGCAGCAGGAGGATACGTCCGCGCATCAGGAGAGCAGCCGCGTAATCGGGCACATACTTGGCCGCGAGATCGGTGGCACGGAGAGCAAGTTCCTTCTCATCGGATTGCAGGGCGTAGAGTGAGAGTTTCGTGTAAGCCCAAGCGACTGGCTCCGGTTCCAGGATACTCCCGCCGGTCACAGCGTAACGAATAGCCTGCATCGCGCCGGGCAGGTCACCCTTCAGCCAGCGCATATGAGCGACACGACTGTAAGTCTGGAGGCACGGTTTGAGGTCGACCATTTTTTGGTAGGCGTCGACGGCTTCTGCGAGCCGGCCTTGCTCCATGAGGGCGTCGCCGAGGAGAGCGTAATCAAAGACAAAGGTGCGTCGGGCGACCAATCCGCGCGCCACTTTTTCCGCATCCTTGAAGCGGTGGAGGGCGTGATAGATGTGGCCGCGGAGCAGCTCGCCATCGGGCGAGCCCGGAGATTTTTGCCCGATCGCGTCGGCGCATTGCTCGGCCAGCTTGTAATAGCCAGGATCGCTGCTGGTGCGGGCTTTCTCTACGAAAGTCCAGCCCAGCCGTTCCAAAAGTGCGGGAGCTTGCGCGGGCGTCGAGATTTTAACGCGTTGCTGCAACTTGGCGATGTCTCGGTCGAGCTTCTCTTTTCCTCCGAGCGGCGTCAGCACGACTTCCAGAGGGGTGGGAGGCGCTTCGGCGGCGGCCAATGGCTGAGTCGCAACCCGCGCAGATGGCGCGGGCGCGCGCACCGCGAAGACGATCAGCACGGCTACGCCGAGAAGGACCAGTAAGGTTGGGATTGGTTTCATGCAGGACGTCTGAGGTATCTATGCTTCTACGCCCGATCTTGCCGGTTAGACGCAATTGGTGGATTTAGTTGCGAAATGCACCGCTTCTGTTCTCCAAGCGGAGCAGGGAAATCCAGGACGGAAGGCGAAAAACGCCAGCGTCGTTAGTCCGAAATGTCGAGCGCTTCCGGATGGTATTTCCGCCAGTAGCGAAGCGCAGCGGTCACCGCCATGAAACTGGGATCGGCTCGTTCATAGTCTGCCACGCGATCTGGCGCAGCGCCCGAGGCGATGATGTCCTCGGCTTCGTAACGTGCAAAGATGGGGATCAGCTCCTCCTCGCTGCGACCCATTCGCAGTTCGTCGCGAAACCAATGTGCCCAGCGTTGCACGCGTTCGGCCAGCGCACCGCAGTGCGCGTCGATGTCGTTCTCGACAAGCCCAAAGTGCGGAAGATAGAGCTTGGTTGCCTGCAAGCCACGCAGGCGCTCGATCGACTCCTGCCACGCTTCGATATCGAGCTCCGGCGGAACAAAGGGCGGCACCGGTGGTCCGTCATCGAGACGCACGCCGGCCACATCGCCGCCGAAAACGTGATCGTCCCAGGAGTAGATATTGTGGTGCGTCGCGTGCCCGGGCGTCGCGAGGGATCGGATTTCGTACTGTCCGACGCGCGCCGCATCGTCGTCATCAGTCACCTCCACCTGAGCAGCGGGAATCGGGCGCATCTCGCCCCACAGTTTGGGCATTTCCCCGCCAAAAATCCGCGTGGCCGAATCCATCAACCGCGAGGGATCGATCAGGTGTCGTGCTCCTCGGGGATGCACATGAATGGTCGCGCCCTTCTCCGCAAAACGCCAGGCCGCGCCGGCGTGATCGAGGTGAATGTGGCTCAGAAAAACGTGCCGGACGTCGTTAGGTGAAAAGCCGGCCTTTTCCATCGCGCCGGCGATCTGCTGGAAGGTGGAGTCCGCTCCGGTGTCGAAGAGAGCGATGCCAGCGTCCGTCTCCAGCGCGGTGGCGGCGATGATGCCGGGCCGGCCGAGATGCAGGGTATCGAGGACGTGCAGCGCCATCACTCCCACTCGATCGTGCTGGGCGGCTTGGTTGAGATATCGTAGCAGACGCGGTTGACGCCTTTGACTTCGTTGACAATGCGGCTCGAGATGCGCGCCAGGATTTCGTAGGGCAAACGCACCCAATCGGCCGTCATGCCGTCCTGACTTTCGACGATACGGAGAGCGATCGTGTTTTCGTAAGTGCGCTGGTCGCCCATCACGCCCACCGAGCGGACCGGAAGCAGGACGGCGAACGATTGCCAGACGCGGTAGTACCATTCGGAGGATTTCATCTCGCTCACCACGATGCTGTCGGCGTCGCGCAGGATGCGCAGCCGCTCGGCGGTGACTTCGCCGAGGATGCGCACGGCGAGGCCGGGGCCGGGAAACGGCTGGCGATGGACGATTTCGTTAGGCAAACTGAGCTGCAGACCGGCCTGGCGGACCTCGTCTTTGAAAAGCTGGCGCAGCGGTTCCACCAGCTCGAAATTCATCTTCTCGGGCAGGCCGCCAACGTTGTGGTGGCTCTTGATCATGGAGGCCGGATTGCCGCTAATCGCCACGCTCTCGATCACATCAGGATAAAGGGTACCCTGCGCGAGGAAGTGATAGCCGCCGTGCGGCCGCTGGTCGACGCGATCCTGCTCGAGCAATTCGACCGTCGCCTCTTCGAATACCCGCACGAATTCGCCCCCGATGACCTTGCGTTTCTGCTCGGGATCCGTCACCCCTCCGAGCAGGCGGAGAAAGCTTTCCGAGGCATCCACGTATTTGAGTTTGATCTGGAAATTCTCGCCGAAGACGCGCTGCACGGTCTCGGCTTCGTTTTCCCGGAGGAGTCCGTTGTTGACGAAGATGCAGGTGAGCTGGTCGCCGATCGCCTTGTGCAAGAGCGCCGCCGCTACGGAGGAATCGACGCCGCCGCTCAGGCCGAGCACGACTTTCTGGTCGCCGACCTGCTGGCGCACCTGGGCGCAGGCTTCGTCGATGAACGAGCCCATCGTCCAGTCCATCGCGCAATGGCAGACGCGGAAGAGAAAATTCTCGATGATCTCCTTGCCGCGCGGGGTGTGTGAGACCTCGGGATGAAACTGCAGCGCGTAGAGATGTCGTTCGGCGTCTTCGATCGCAGCGAAGGTCGAATTTTCGGTATGCGCGATGGCGCGAAAACCTTCCGGGAGCGCCGTTAATTTGTCGCCGTGGCTATTCCAGATGTCGAGATGTTCGCCCAAGCCGTGGAGGAGGGGGGAATCCTCATCGATCTGGAGAAGGCCCGCGCCGTACTCGCGGCGCCCGCTGAATTCAACGTCCCCGCCCAAGTGCCGGGCCATCAGTTGCATGCCGTAGCAGATGCCCAGGACCGGGATGCCTAACGAAAATATCTGGAGGTCGATTTGGGGCGCGCGTTTATCATAAACGCTGGCCGGTCCGCCCGAGAGAATGATGCCTTTAGGCGCCATCCGCTCGATCTCGCCCGCGGTGAGATCGTGCCTAACGATCTCGGAGTAGACCTGGCACTCGCGCACCCGGCGGGCGATGACCTGCGTGTATTGCGACCCGAAGTCGAGGATGAGAACGCGCGAGTGGGCCGGCGTTTTCACGGGTGGTACGGTCCAGCCTGGGGCGGGCCGGACTGGGTCACGGGTGGGTTAAGGTTAGGCTGATCGCCCTCGTGCAACGGGGCGACCTCGCCTTCGCCGGAAATCCCGCGCTCGAAATGGTCGCGTACGGTCTCGCCGGGCGGCTGATCCTGCGCGCAACCGAAGCTCAGAAAGGCGAGCGAAGTAACCAAGAGGGGTTTCATCGGAAGATGTTAGTGGGGGTGATCTGGTTTGCAAGAGAAGAGCCGCGCAGCGAGTCGGGCAGGGTCGAATTGGTTGCAAGCAGACGCGCATGATCGAATCCGAAATTTTATTGCAAGCCTATCGGCTGGGGGTTTTCCCGATGGCGATGGAGGAGGGCGAGATCCGATGGTTTTCGCCCGACCCGCGAACCATTTTGCCTCTGGATACGTTTCATATTCCGCATGGTTTAAAACGTGAGCGGCGTCTGCTGCAGGCGGAGGTGCGCTTGGACACGCAGTTCGAGGCGGTCATGCGCGCCTGCGCCGAGAGGGATGAGACTTGGATCAACGAAGAACTGATCGAGAGCTACACGCAGTTGCACGAAGAAGGCTGGGCCCATTCCGTGGAAGCGTGGTCGGCTAACGAACTCGTCGGCGGGCTCTACGGCGTGGCGATCGGCGGCGTGTTTTTTGGCGAATCGATGTTCCACCGGGTGACGGGTGCTTCCAAGATCTGTCTTTGGGCCTTGATCGAACGGATGCGCGAACGGCGTTATCAACTGCTCGACACGCAGTGGCTCACGCCCCATCTCGCCCAGTTTGGCGCCCGGGAAATCTCGCGCGCGCTCTACCTTCACCTGCTCAAGCAATCGATCGACCTGCCAAGAAGCTTCTAACTATAGACGTTTTCCTCTGGGAAACGCGGGTCAGCGCTCCGCCGGAACAGAAAGAGCGCCCACCTCCGCGCTTCGCAGAGCGAAGCGTCTACATCGCTTGCCTGTCGAAAAGAATCCGCCATAGTGAGAGCCCGGCGAACAGATTCGTTTCGGATTTCGAGATTCGTATTTCGAATTTGAGCCGCTAGCGGCTGGATAGCTCAGTTGGTAGAGCAGAGGACTGAAAATCCTCGTGTCGGGGGTTCAATTCCCTCTCCAGCCACCGTCTTATTACTGACTGGGCCGAGACTGATGCAGGCCGCGGCGGAAATAGCGCCGTTGCAGCGGGACCAGAAAAGCGAGGGAGAAATAAACCCAGCCGCTCCATTCCAGGGAACCGAGCGGCAGGAGCAGCGCGAGGAGAAGGGAAAGCAAGCCAATCCCGATCGGGAGGCTCCAGCCGTAAAGTTGCCCGCGGGTCAGACGGCACTCGCGCTTGTTCAAATGAAGCGGCTCGCGCAGTTGCCATGCGCGCAAGTTAAGGAGCCAGATCTCGAAGGCGATGGCGGCAAACCCGATGGCGTAAACTGCGAACACCGTCCGGGCCTGATATTCCGAGGTGATTTGCAGGGAACGGCCAAAGTGGCCCGCGCTGAGGTAAAACCACATCGCGCCGAAAACGGCTTTAAGCGGGTAGATGTAAATCAGGATGGTGACCAGCATCGACCAACTGATGAGAATCGATGGTCCATCCTCGAGCCCGTAGCGCCGGCTCCAGAGCCAGTGACCGCGCCAGAAAATGCTGATCACGGCGATGCTGAAAATAAAGGTAGGGACGTTGCGAAAAGCGGCCAGGAGGGTGGCGATATCATCGGGAATTTCCTGCGCCGCGATGACCAGCATGGTGATGGCGAAAGCAAAGGCCGCATCGATGAACGTCTCCAGCCGCGTCATCTGCAGGCCGCGCAGCCGAAAGCCATCCAGCCGAGGCAATGCCTCGAGATCCGCGGGCAGATTCGAGGCGATGTCTTCGTGGCGCTCGTTCATCGTTCTTTCATGCCAAGACGGGCGGGGGGTGACAATCATGTTCTCCGTCTTTGAATCGTCCTCGTCCTCGTCCTCGTCCTCGTCCTCGCCGTCGTTCTCGAAACGAACCGGAGCATCGAGGAGGAGCATCGAGGACGAGGACGAGGACGAGTAGGAGGACGAGTAGGAGGACGAGTAGGAGAAGGAGGGGAATTGAACATCGCAGCTCTGTTTCTTGGTTGCCGAGGAGCGCATCTTCTGCTCTAGGCCTTTGTTCCTTGAAGATGAAAGTTAAAATTCAACTAAAAGGTGGGAGGCGCAGGGGATCGCACCCTTGGTTGCTCCGCTTTGCCCATTTCTGTCTGGCTGTGGCGGCACTGCTCGGCCTGAGCAATTGCAGCACCGTGACGGAAATGGTGGAGGCCAACATTCCGACGAACGCGTCCGGCCGGGCTTCCATCGTAGTGAAACTGCATGCGCAGGAGGCGTATCTTTACCGAGGCAAAACGCTCGTGGCCGTTTCGCGCATCTCGAGCGGGCGGGAAGGCTATCGCACGCCGACTGGACGGTTTCGCGTCATCCGCAAAGATATCGATCATACCTCCAGTCTCTACGGCGATTATGTATCGGACTCGGGGGGCATCCTGGTGTCGAATGTCGATACCCGCAAGCATCGCAAGCCACCGCATGCCCATTACGAAGGCGCGCCGATGCCCTATTTTCTCGAGTTTTCGCCCAGTTACGGATTGCATCAGGGGTATCTGCCGGGTGAACCGGCTTCCCACGGCTGCATTCGCATGCCGTATTGGAAAGCGCGGCAGTTCTACGCCGCGGCCCGGGTGGGAACGCCTGTCTGGGTGAAGCCCTGAGCCTCTGGTAAGGCCCGGGTAGGGTGGGAGTCTCGCCCGCCGGTTTCGGCATCTTGCCGAAACGATCTTTTTTCCTCGTGGTGACTCGCGGACAAGTTCGCGATGGCAAGATGCCGTCGCCGGCGGGCGAGACGCCCACCCTACCCGGAAATGGCACGTCGATAGACCACCTCAGCAGCGGCGATGTCTTCCACGGCGACGCCAACTGATTTGTAGAGCGTGATTTCCTTCTCCGATACGCGACCGGGTTTGTGGCCCGCAATCACTTCGCCGAGCTCGGCAAAAACGCCGCCGCTCGCTCGGACGTCGCCCGATTCCTGCGACGCCGCTTCCCGCGATTCCACAAACAAGCGAGCGCGCCGCAGCACTTCATCGTCCAGCTCGCGCCAATCCGGCCGCGTCGCGCCCACCGCGTTGATATGCACTCCGGGCTCTAACCACGCACCTTGCAACACCGGCGTCGTGGCGGACGTCGCCACCACGATCACGTCGGCGCCGCGCACCGCTTCCTCGGGCGACGCGGCCGCGATGATGCCGTGTTCCTGAGCGAAGCGCGCACCATGACGCGGGCTCCAGACGCGCACCTCGCGGCATCGCCTAACGATTTGCAAGGCCTCCAAGTGACTTCGCGCCTGCACGCCGGAGCCGAGGATGGCCAGCGTCTGCACTTCCGAGCGGGCGAGCAGATCGGTCGCCACGGCGGAGACGGCCGCCGTTCGCATTTCCGTGATGAGGCGTCCGTCCAGGATGGCCAGCGGCTCGCCCGTTTCCGGCCGGAAGAGCAGAATCACGGCATGATGGGTCGGAATCCCTTCATTGTTAGGGAAAAACGTCACCAGCTTGGCGCCGAGGGCGTCGCCGTAGGCTGGCATGGCGCCCAAGAAACCGCCATGCTCGCTCACCGGCAGGACCGTACGGAGCGGCTGCACCACTCTGCCTAACGACAGGTCGCGCATCGCGTCCCGCATGACGCCGATGAGATCTTTCATTTGCAGGCGTTCCTGCACCTGAGCTTCGTCGAGGATGCGCATTAGGCGGTGTTACCCGAACGCGTAATCTTGGCAAGGATCGCTTTGGGAAGTGCAGCTTGCCTGTGGGATGCACTTCGCCTCATGTGCTGCGGCGCGTCAGCAGATCGGGGCGCCAAGGCCCCTGCCACATTGCTAAAGCGCAATCAATTCGCAGAACTTGCTCAGGTCCACATTTCCGCCGGAGACGATGCAGACAATCGTTCCATCGACTCGACGGCGACTGGAGGGACGACCGCTGTGTCGTCCGCGTTTCCGCAGCAAATGGGGACGGGACAGCGCCCGTCCCTCTAGTCGCACTTTCCCGCTCAGGACCGCAGCCAGCGGCATCGCTCCCGCGCCTTCCGCAATGACGCGGGCTTTTTCGGCTATGACTCGCATGGCCCGGCGCGTCTCCTCCAGGCTAACGACTAACGAATCGTCGATGAGCGGACGCATCCTTTCCCACATGCGCGGGAAAACGCTTTGCCCGCCCGCGCCGTCGACGAAAGAGGCCTTCCACCCTTCGAATTCCTGGGGCGAACCTGCCCGGAGGGACTGGGCCATGGGCGCCGCTGTCTCTGGTTCTACGCCGAGAATTTTGATTTCTGGCCGCAAAGCTTTAAGCGCGCTGCCCACGCCCGCGATGAGTCCGCCGCCGCCAATGCTCGCGATCACCACGGCGGTCTCGGGAGCGTCTTCGAGGATTTCGAGCCCCATGGTGGCGTGGCCAGCAATGAAATTGTCGTCGTCGAACGGGTGAATGAAACTGCCGTCCACGCCGGGATAAGCGCGGGCTTCCAGCGCTTTCCACGCTTCGTGGTAGGGGACGAGCACGAGCTTCGCGCCGAGCGCACGCATGCGCTCGAGCTTGGCTTTCGGCGCCGTCTCGATCGCCACCACGGTTGAAGGAACCCCCGCTTTCCGCGCGGCGTAGGCGACGCCCTGACCGGCGTTCCCGGCGCTGATGGTCCAAACGCCGCGAGCCCGCTCGGATCCCGACAACAGCGCGACCGCGTTGGCCGCGCCGCGTAATTTGTAGGCATTGATCGGCTGGAGATTTTCGAGCTTTAGCCGGACATCGGGAAAATCGGGGCCAAGCTCGAGCCTCACGAGTGGCGTGCGAATAATCGTGTCGGCGATTCGGGTGCGGGCAGCTTCGATTTCAGAAAGCTCAATGGGACGGACGGGTGGCGGAATCATGGTTGCGTGAATCGTGAATCAGGTGCGATGCGATGATGCGCGGCCCTTAGCTCACGCTACAATCTTCGCGATGTCGAAGCCGCTTTTTCTTTTTGCGCCCGGCGCCGGCGCACCGTCCACCCATCCCTGGATGCAGCGCTGGAAAGGGATGCTGGAAGAGATCGGGCACGTTGAAACGTTCGACTACGACTACATGCGGGAAGGCCGGAAGCGGCCCGATCGCCTCCCGCAGCTGGTGGCTGCTCATCGCGCCGCTCTGGCGGTCGCGCGAAATCGCTGGCCCGAGAGCGCCTTGACCTTTCTTATCGGCAAAAGCATGGGCGGCCGCATTGGTTGTCATGTCTCGCTCGAAGAAGAGGTGAATGGCGTCATTTGCCTGGGTTATCCGCTCTGCGCGATGGGCGATCGAAACAAATTGCGCGACGAGGTTTTGCGTTCGTTAGGTCGGCCTGTTCTTTTTGTGCAAGGAACCCGCGACGCGCTTGGCCCGCTCGATTTACTCGAACAGGTGCGGGGCGAAATGACGGCCCCGCATCAGCTATACGTGGTGGAGGGTGGCGACCATTCGTTAGGGGTGCTGAAAAAGACGCTCTCGGCCGCGCAGGAAACGCAGGCCCAGGTGGAGCGCCGCGTCCTCGCGGTCATCGCGGAGTTTGTGCAGGCCCGCATCTCGTAGGTTGGCAGCGAGGTCAGCCTGATTATCTTGCCCGCATGGCTACGGAAATCGAAGCACTCAACGCAGAAGAATTGCGCGCCCGGGTGGGCGAACTGCGGAGGTTTCTTTGACCTGCCTACCCTGCAAGCCCGTCTGACGGAGCTCGAAACGCATATGGCCGCGCCCGATTTCTGGTCGAACCGCGAGCGCGCCCAAGGTGAAGTCGAAGAGGTTTCGCGCCTGCGCGGTTTGATCAACCCGATGCAGGAGCTGGAGCGCGAGGCGGAAGATTTCATCGCCCTGGAAGAGCTGGCCGCCGAAGAAACGGACCCGGCGACGCGCGCGAGCGCGGAGCAGGAAATCGTCGCGGAACAGACGCGGCTCCTTAAGAAGCTCGAGGAATTTGAGCTGCGTCAATTTCTTTCCGGCGAAAACGATCGGGCGAACGCGTTTCTGACCATTCACTCCGGGGCGGGTGGAACGGAGTCGTGCGATTGGGCCGACATGCTCCTGCGCATGTATCAGCGTTGGATCGAGCGGAGCGGCTTTAGCGCGCAAACGATCGACCTGCAGCAGGGCGACGAGGTCGGGATCAAGTCGGTGACATTGTTAGTCAGCGGCGAGTATGCCTACGGCTACCTCAGCACCGATCGCGGTGTCCATCGGCTCGTGCGCATCTCGCCTTTCGACGCCAACAAGCGGCGTCACACTTCCTTTGCCAGTGTCGATGTGGTGCCGGAAATCGCGGATTCCGCGCCGATCGAGGTCAATCCCGCCGATCTCGAGATCGATACGTTTCGGGCCGGCGGAAAAGGCGGCCAGAACGTGAATAAAGTCGAGACCGCCGTGCGCATCGTGCACAAACCGAGCGGCATCGTCGTCGCCTGCCAGGCGGAGCGCAGCCAGGGGCGCAATCGCGAGCTGGCCATGAAGATGTTGAAGGCGAAACTTTACGAGATCGAGCAGGATAAAAAGCGGGCGGAGATCGATCGGCAATACGGCGAGAAAGGCGACGTGGCCTGGGGCAGCCAGATTCGGTCGTATGTTTTTCAGCCGTATCAGATGGTGAAAGATCACCGCACGGGCGCGGAGACGAGCAACGTGCAGGCGGTCATGGATGGCGACATCGATTTGTTCATCCAGGCGAAATTGCGCGGGCTCACGGGGGACAAAAGCGAGAGCGACGACTTGTAGAAGTCGCCCTCTGGGCGACGCCGGCGTGGGCATCGGATGGGAAGAAGAGCTGAGAGCGCCGCGTGTCCCGGGACACTTCTATATTAGACCAAAGACAGCGTTGGGAATTTCCTTCCCAACACCCGCTCGCTAGGCGTTTGCAGCCAATTCTCCAGCACGGTCGCGTAGACGCTGCGGAAGTCGGTGTTGAACTTCAGGTCGCCGTTATCGAGATTCGTTAGGCTGGGATATTTCCCGAAAAGTCCCGGCTTCACTTTGCCACCCAGAACGAACATGGGCGCGGCCGCGCCGTGATCGGTTCCGCCGTTGGCGTTTTCCTGCACCCGCCGTCCGAACTCACTAAAAGTAATGAGCACGACGCGCTCGAAATTTCCCTGCGCTTTCAGATCGGTCACGAAAGCGGTGAGCGCGTCGTTCAGTTCCGTCATAAGCCGGTCATGCGCATTTACCTGTCCCGCGTGCGTGTCGAATCCGCCCTGGCTGGCATAGTAAACACGCGTCGTGAGGCCGCCGCCGATCATGCGCGCGATCACGTTCAAATTGCTGGCCAGACGCGTGTGAGGATACGGAACCTTTGACTTCGCTTTCCGGGCGATGGCGAGGATTTTGTCGGAGCTGATTTGGGCATCGAGCGCTGTCCGTTGCAGGAAATCGGACGCGCTCAGATTCGACTCCGTCTTGCCGGCGATGGCCCCGATCGAGCCGCCTTCCGGCGCGGCCAAGCCTCTTTCTTCCGGCGGATTGAGTCTTCATCACTCATTCCAGGCCCATCACTTTTGATTCGAAACTGCGGCATTAGGATGGCCGGTTCGCGACCGGGCTCTTTTAAGTATGACAAGGTAAAGCAGATTTCGGTTAAGCGTTGCGCAACTCGACAGATTCCCGCGCGGCTGTGTATATCGCGCCTGTGGGAACGCCGCATCCCGTTCGTCCCGCTCATGATCCTGCCTTATCTTTTGATCGACTTATTTTTCGTCGCGGCGCCGTTCCTTTACCGCCAGGCGAGCGAGCTCCGCCTCTACGCGAAACGCGTGACTCTCGTCATTCTGGTCGCGGGCTCTTGCGACCTCCTTTTCCCATTGCGCTACGCCTTCCCACGACCGCTCGCGACCGCTCGCGGCCGGTTGGCTGTGCGCAGTCTTTGATGGGTTTCGGGCCGGGGATGCGCCTTATAATCTCTCTCCGTCGCTCCATGCCGGCCTGCTCTTTCTGCTGGTGGAAGCGTACGCGCGAAATCTTCGCGGCGGATGGCGCCTCACGGTGATGATCTGGTTTTTCCTGGTGGGCCTATCGCCCCTTCTCACTCACCAGCATCACGTGATCGGCATCGCAGGGGGTTTCGATCTAGGCGCGCTCTGCTATCGTCTCACGCGCGGAAGGTTTTATCTCGCTTCCCCCAACGGGAAGTCTTAAAGAGGCCTCGCGATGAACTACACGGATCTGATCCAGCTTGATTTTGAACGCGGGACGGATGCAGAATTATTGGAATCTCTACGTCCTCGTGGTGGGCGGGATTCACGCCTTTTCCTCGCTCCGCAAATATCCTCCGGCGCTCACTACTTTGGTAGTTGGCCTGCTTTTCGCCTACCAGAACCTCTGCGCGATGAAGGATTGTACGCGACAACGCTTCGCCGTGCTCGAAGCCATCCCACAATTCGATGCAAACGCGGGAGCCACCACCAATCCGAAGCCAGTGCGCGATCGGCTGGAATCCACTTTGACCCTCGCGACCTGGACGGGCGTGGAGGCCATCCACATCGCCAGCGACGTTCTGACGATCATTGCTCTGCTCGCCATAGAGTTGCGGCGACGCGCCTTACGCGAGGTGCGGCCTTCAATGGCGTGATCCAACTTCCGGGAAATTGGTCCGGCCAAAATTCCCCCGACGAGCGTTGGGCTTAGGTAGGACCATGCCTCGACCTTTTCGAAATACACTGCTCGTGCTTGTGCTCGGGGCCTTTAGCCTCAACGGGCCGCAAGCGGCGGCAAATCCGCTCGGCGACTTCTTCCGCAAAGTCGGGCGCTCGCTGTCCAAATCGAATTCAAATTCCCCTCCGGCGAAGGAGCGCCGCGAAGAGACTCGCCCCCCGAAGATCGCGGTTAAAGGCCAGGAGGAGCCTCCCACTCCGGCTCCGTCGTCCAGCCCAACTCCTACGGCCACTCCTTCTCCCTCTCCCACGCCGGTCCCGATCCGAGCGGCTACGACGGCGCCACGCGCGGGTGGCGGCGCTCGGGATGTTCCATTTGCGGTTGCGGTGCCAAATCGACCGGGCCTGGTCACGAGTCCCTACGCACCCAGCGAAGGATTAGTGGACGTGACGGCGTTCCCGAGCTCCACGGAAGTAGTCGACCCCTTTACCGGGAAAATTTTCCTTACTCCATAAAAACCGCGCGGTGGGCCGCGCCTGACGGCCTGACTCTTGCTACCTCAAGAGAGAGCTGAGATGAAGAAAGGCTTAAGGATTCTGACGGTCGAAGACGAAACGGCCGTAGCGCAGTTACTCGCTCTCGTGTTGTGCGGTCCGCATTGCCAGGTGACGGCGGCCACCGACGGCTGGGAAGCGCTCGCCAAAGTCGATACGGCCCTGCAACCCTTCGATGTGATCATGACCGATCACAATATGCCGAAGGTGACGGGCCTCGATCTCGTGCGCCAATTGCGCTTACGGGAGTTTGGCGGGAAGATCGTCGTTCTCTCAGCTTTCTTGAACGAGGAAAACACGCGCGCCTATAGAGCTCTCGGGGTGGACCTGATGATCGAAAAACCTTTCGACATGGACGAACTCCGGAACGCCATCGATGTCCTGACGGGCGAAGCTCAAGTTTACGCCGAGCGATTGGCTGGTTAACCAATCGCGTTTGGGTCGCATCAGCCATGGCCACTATGGCCAGCTGTGGGAACCGAGCGTTCACAGGAGTTCGTTAGGCGATGTCGCGAGCATACGGCCGGCGGCGGCGCAACGGTTCATTTTCTTTACCGGGCATCGTAACAATCCGGCGATCGACTTCTTCTTTCAGTGTGTCCATGCGACGGTCCTCATCAAGCCTTTCAAGCTGGAGGCGCTCGACGCGACGATGAGCGAGGTCTTTCACAGGCTCGTCTGATTTCGGGCCAAGCCAGACAAAATTTCTTTCCTCGTTCCCGAGAGCTCTCTCGCATTTCGCGGAGGGCGAGCCCGGTTAGTCGCGCAGACTTGACAGACTGCGGCGCTTTTCTCCAATCTTCACCGATGAAGAACCCCCTCGGGCGGACCATTACGCTCATTTTTTCCTTCGCCGGCCTTTTCCATTTCTCTCCTCTCACGGCGCGCGGGGAAGACGTCGCACCTTCCGCGGCGCCGACCACGAAGAAGGCTCCATCTCTCCTGCTAGCCAAGGTTTGGAATCGGTCGATCGATCCCACTGGGTGGTGGATGAGCGAGAAATTCGATGGCCTTCGCTGCTACTGGGATGGTCACCAGCTTTGGAGTCGCAAAGGTAAACGAATCACCGCGCCCGCATATTTTTTGGCGGAATTGCCTAACGACATCGCCTTGGACGGCGAATTATGGATCGGTCGCGGGAAATTCGAAGAGACCATCAGCACCGCGCTTTCTGAAAAACCGGATGATCGTTGGCAGGACCTCCGGTTCATGGTCTTCGATGCTCCGCAGGCCAAAGGCACCTTCGAACAGCGGATGAAGTTTTTGCAGACGACGATTCCGAACGAGCGTCGCTTCGTCAAAGTCGTCGCGCAGACGCGCTGCCGGGGGATCGAACAGCTCCTGGCCGAGCGTGATCGCATGGTCGACTTGGGCGGCGAAGGTCTGATGATTCGCCAGCCGGAATCGGAGTACGAAGCAAAGCGCTCGCCGACCTTACTAAAAGTGAAGCCGTACGACGACGCGGAGGCCACGGTCATCGCGCACGAGGCGGGCAAGGGGAAATATGCGGGCAAGCTGGGCGCGCTCCACGTGCGCACGTCCGATGGCCGGGAATTTTCCATCGGCAGCGGGCTGACCGATGCCGAACGCGCCTCGCCCCCGGCCGTAGGGACCGTGATTACTTATCGGTTCCGCGGCCTGACGGCAAAAGGTCTGCCTCGATTCCCTTCCTTTCTGCGCATTCGACGCGATTGAAAACGGCGTCCAGTCGCCTCCAGGAAGAAGTAGCTCTTTTCCGGCCTAACGTCCTCGCTCCGAACGTGCGATAGTCTCCGGTGCAGAAGAAACGATTCGTGGAACTCGGCCTCGCGCCTGAAATCTTAAAGGCCGTCGAGCGCATGGGTTTCGAGGAAGCCTCGCCCATCCAGTCCGCCGCCATTCCCGTCCTCCTCGAAGGCGCCGATGTTGTCGGCCAATCGCAAACCGGTTCCGGCAAGACGGCGGCCTTCGGAATTCCCGCGATTCAGATGGTCGACCCGGCCTTGCGTGCGCCGCAGGTCATCATCCTCGGCCCAACGCGTGAGCTCGTGGTGCAGGTGGCGGAGGAAATCGCCAAGCTCGCCTTCTTCAAGCGCGGCGTGCGTGAGCTACCCATTTACGGCGGGCAATCCTACGAGCGGCAATTCCGCGGGCTCAGCGCCGGTGCCCAGATCATTATCGGCACGCCGGGTCGGGTGATGGATCACCTCGAAAAGAAAAGCCTCCGCCTCGACCAGATCAAGATGGTCATCCTCGACGAAGCCGATCGCATGCTCGACATGGGCTTCGTCGACGACATCAAGACCATCCTGCGGCAAGTGCCTAACGACCGGCAGACCGTTTTCTTTTCCGCCACCATTCCGAGTCCGATCGCGGCGTTGATCAGGACGTTCACCAAAAATCCGGTCAATGTGCGGGTCGAAGCCGAGGCGCTGACCGTCCCCGCGATCGAGCAGATCTATTACGAAGTCGATCGCCGCTCCAAGCTCGAAGTGCTCTGCCGCCTCATCGATCTGGAAGACGTGAAGCTCGCGATCATCTTCTGCGCGACCAAGATGATGGTCGATGACCTGACCGAGCATCTCAGCGCGCGCGGTTATAACGCCGACAAGCTTCATGGCGATATGACACAAGCCATGCGCGAACGCGTGATGGGAAAATTCCGCAAGGGTGTCGTCGAGATCCTCGTCGCCACCGACGTCGCGGCCCGGGGGCTCGACGTGGATAATATCGAAGTCGTCTTCAACTACGACCTGCCCCACGATGGCGAAGATTACGTCCACCGCATCGGCCGCACCGGACGCGCGGGGAAGGGGGGCAAAGCGGTCACCTTCGTGGCTGGTCGCGAGATTTATCGGCTGGAGAATATCCAGCGGTTTACCAAAAGCCGCATCCGCCGGGAGAAGATCCCTACCGTCGAAGCCGTGGAAGGTAAACGCGCCAACGCTCTCGCCGAGGCACTCCGCGAGACGCTCAAGAAAGGCGAATACAAGCGTCACGACGAGATGCTCGACCGACTTCTCGGGCAGGATTACTCGGCCACCGATATTGCTTCGGCACTCATTCATTTGTTAGGCGAAGATCGCACCCGCGCCGGCCAGCAAATCCCGGAGGACCGAGCGGGCGGCCCCGGCCGTTTTCCCGAGCGCAGCGCCCGCGAGCGCCGCGAGCAGACCCGCACCGATTACGAAGCCGATCAGCCGCGCAGCCGCGCCGGCCGAAACCGTCCGCCTCGACCAGCGCCGCACCACGGACCTCGCGAAGAGGCCGGCGCCGTTTCCCATGAAGCCGGCATGGTTCGCCTCGCCTTCAATGCCGGCCGCGCGCACAACGTGCAGCCGGGCGACTTCGTCGGCGTGATCGCAGGCGTCACGGCGATCCCGAAAGGCGAGATTGGCGCCATCCATCTGCAAGCGACCAAGACCCTGGTCGACGTCGCCGAACCGCGCGTCGGCCTCATTTTGAAAAAGCTCAACGGCATCCAGTTCAAAGGCCGCAAGCTACTCGTGCGAGTGGCGAGCTAG
The DNA here is from genome assembly GCA_965218705.1 of Chthoniobacterales bacterium. Taxonomy (GTDB): domain Bacteria; phylum Verrucomicrobiota; class Verrucomicrobiia; order Chthoniobacterales; family UBA10450; genus Palsa-1392. Next base: position 2,960,288 of record OZ244652.1, on the reverse strand, counting down.
TGGAGAGAAAAGCTATCTGACGTCGCGCGCCTTGGTAGAGCGATTTCACCTGGCTGGCTCATGGATCGCGGGCGTCGGAGTGAACGCTTTGTTAGAAATGCGCGCCGACATACTCCCACATCTGGTGATGCCAGTAGGGCCATTCGTGCCCGCCTTTCGGACCCCAGTCGTCCAAGTGATGCGCGATGCCGCGGTTCCGGAGCACTTCTGAGAACTGATAAGTGGGGCCAGGCACTTCCCAGGGGCCGCAGCCAGTCGCCAGATGGATGTCACAACTGGCGTACTGATGGAGGAACCAGGGATCGTTCTGGTTGGCCATGTAGTCGACCGGGTTATTGAAGTAGAAGTTGTCGTCGTACAAGCCGTCCATCGAATCGCGCATGTCGTAGACACCGGAAAGGCCGTAGCAGCGTTTCACCCGGTCGGGATGTTTGAAGAGCATATTCGCGGCGTGGTATGCGCCTAACGACGCGCCGTAAGTCGTAATCGGGATGCCGTCAGTCTGACACTGCGAGTCGATAAACGGAAAAACTTCGCTCGCCACGTAGTCGGCGTATTGCGCCTGCATCCAGCTGCGATGGAAAGGGTGGGCGCTTTTGTTTTGAAACGAATCGCTCTGCACTCCGTTGATCGAGAAGATGCGGATGCGCCCCTCTTCCAAGTAGGGGCTGAGAGTGCGAATCATGCCCTGGCCTTCCTGCTCCATTTCGTCACCGCCGCTGGTCGGGAAAGCGAGGATGGGCAGGCCGTAATGGCCGTAGGCGACGACGCCCATTTCGCGATTGAGTCGGTGAGAGTACCAGCGGTGATATTCACGATGCATAGAGGGCCGAAGAATAGCGGGCCCGGAAACGCTGGAAAGCTGAAATTCTCAAATCTGAAGCGCCGGTGCCGCACGCCCGCGCCCGCATTAGTGGTATCACTCTCCGATAATCTTCGTGAGCACGCGCTTGCAACGGCGGCCGTCGAATTCGCCGTAGCCATCTCGCGGTCGATGTCTTCCGCGCTGCGCTCGAGGAGACCTATCCCGGCAGAGCCGACACCGTCGAAGTGATCGACTTCTTCGGACGCGACGACGCGTTCGCGCACCTCTGCCAGGCCTGCGCCGACATGCTCACCGCGCGCACCCGCGGTAACACCCGGCGCCTCGCCGATCTCACCCGGCTCTTCGCCAGTTATCTGGTCGAGAAATATACCAGCGCCGTCCGCGAAAGCCGAAGTCCGCGGCGGCCTGCCCATCCGCCAGGTGGAAGACCACATCCGCGAACGGCTCGCCGACGAAATCTCGGTCGCCGTAACGGATGCAAAGCAACGGCCGGGTTTTCAAACCAAGCGCAGCCTGATCGAGATCGCGCTCGAAGTCGGCTACACCAGCCCGAGCGCCTTCGCACAAGTCTTCCGCCGCATCGCCGGCGTCACGCCGACGGAGTTTCGTGTGGAGCTGTAGCATGCGGGTTGAGCGCGCTTCTCCCTTGTCCGGGTGGACAGCGCAGGGTGATTTAAGTCATGAGCTTGGCTGAGATCGAGGAAGCAGTAAAAACCCTGACGCCGGAAGAGCTCGCGAAGCTCGCGGCGTTTATAGCGCGACAAGATAATCTCGCCTGGGACGCCAAGATCGAGCGCGATTTTCGCCTGGTGGCAAACACGCTGCCGGCTTGGAAAAGATCGACGCGGACATTAAGGCCGGAAATTCGAACTCCTGCTGTGAAGTCGCATGCGCTGGCGTCATTTTGGCAGTGTTACAACGCTTTGCCTGAGCAGGTGCAACGACTCGGGGAAAAGAATTTTGCGCTCTTTGAATCCAATCCACGCCATCCCTCGCTAGGATTCCAGAAGGAGGGTGGCGTCCATACGGTGGAAGTCGGCGAAGCTACCGCGCGATCGCGAGGGAGCGCGACGGCGACTTCTACTGGTTCTGGATGGGCACGCACGAGGAATACAATCGGTTCAGGTTCTAAATCCAAAGGGACCGTCGCACTCGCTCACAAAGCCTTCGGAGTTTCTTATCGTCTTCAAGCAAACTCGCCCGCGCCCAGCAGATAATTCTTAATTCATCCTTCTGCCTTCATCCTTTTCTTCCCGCCAGCCCGAGTGCTTTCGCGCTAGTCTTCCGCCGCATCGCCGGCGTCACGCCGACGGAGTTTCGGAGTGCTTTGTGAACAACGGCAAGCATCCGATACACCTCAAATTCCAAGCACGAGAAGCGTTGCCAGCAGATGAGACCTAACGCCAAGCTGCACGCCAGGCTTCGTATTCGGACGGTGTTACTTTGTAGCGGGCGAAGTTCCCCTCATGCAGACTCATGATCTCGGTCTCGATGACTTCGACAAGCCGCGCCTGCTCGTTTGGCGCCACGTTCTTCTCGACTTCGAGCCGAATGAACGCGATAGCCCTCCCACGCTCCATGCGCTCGCGGAGAATTGTGCTTACTACCTCCATGATCAGCCGGCGGTGACGAATTCGAAAAGGATCGGGTTCGCCCAGCGAGCGGCGCACTGCGGCGTAACGCGCGCATGAGCGCTCGTAGGCCCACAGGAAAACATCGCGCAGCAGCTCAATCCGGTTGTGTTCATAGACACCGAGGATGCCATCGATGTAGTCGCGAACCGGGACGTCCACGAAGGAGAGTGGGCAGAGATTACGCCGGACGAACGGAATGTTCGCCGCGAAGCGCGACACTCGCTTGTTCACGTCCTCGAAGGGCTGAAGAGAAGGTAGCTGCACCATGGCGAAGAAGGCCTGCTCGAATGGGTCGGAAATCGCTTCGGCAGTATGAAGTATTTGGTCGAAGTACTCCTCGATTACCTGCGGTCCTTCCAGTGGATGAAACACCGTGCCGCTGATCTCCACCGCGATCGCGCGCAACCGGCCGCCGGCCTGCGGATCGGCCAGGAGGTTTTCCGCCAGCAGAGCGTGGAGGTTGCAAATCGTGTATCGATTGAAGCAGATCTCCGCGGCTCCCCACCAGCAACTCGATCGCCGCCTTGTGATTGAGAATCATCTGCGCCTCACGCGCATCTTTTCCCGACGCGTTCTCTCCCAGCGCAAGCAAGTGCTCGGTTTCGAGCAGCGAATAGGTATTCCCTTCGAGGCGGCTCGAATTCCATGAAAGGTCGATGAGGAGCCGATTAAAAATGTGGCGGGCATAGGTACCGGCGGGCTGTTCCCTTTTCGGGGCAGCGCCCAGCTCTGCGAGCCGGCGCCGGACCTCGAGGGAGAGATACATTGTTTCATTCGGTCGATAGGCATCGAGGAACTCACGCCGGTATCCCACCGGCTTCCGCTCGTGAATGGGCGCGCTCACGGCCATGCGCACCGCCTCACCTTCGGGAGTAACGGGGAGCTGCGCCGCTGGCCGGAGTTCGGCGGCGGGCTTTGCCTCTTTTTCCACTGCGCGATACCGGCTGCCGCGTCCTGCACCTTCGGGCACGAGCCGCTCTTGCCGGACGAGCAGTGACAGTCGCCGCTGCAGCGAGCGAAGCGGGAGCCCCGGACGGAGCTTCGACGCGATCTGGCTCACGGATGCCCCGTCCGGCAACTGGCGAATGATATGCAGAATTACATCTAGATCCTCGGAAGGGATTTGCTTCGGCATGCGCCTTCATAGTGGCACATTTCGCCGGAATCGTGCCACTAAGTACGGCGCATTGAAGAGAATCGTGCCGTAAAACACACCACGATATGGCAAAGCTTGGGCTCAACGAGCACTCGCTTGCTGAATCGATCACTCCAAATGCCAACAAATTGGGGGCGCGGTTGAGTGGCTTGAACACGATGGACTCCTCGTTTCATCCGCGCGAATCAGGGGAGTGAATCTCGTGATCTTCCCTAATCGCAAGAAACCTGAGTTTCGATTCGAGGTTATCGATTCAGAGGAACTGGTCCCGCCGTAGGCCGTCGTTGGGTTGCCGCGGCATTGCCTCATATAAAATGATTTATGACAATATTCGAAAACGCCATCATTTCTCTGGAACTAGGCCTTGAGGATTTCGCCGAGGGTTCCGACAAGCGCCTTTTGTCCGCAGTTCGAAATCTGCACACGGGAATCCTGCTATTGTATAAGACCAAGATTGCCGCACTTTCACCCGTTAAAAGTGACGAGGCTCTTATCAAAAGAGAACTGACTCCCAAAGACTCGAACTGGAGTAATTGTTTTTGTCGGTAGCGGTAAGAAGACCGTGGACGTCAATCAAATAGAATTGCGCTTCGAGGCATTGAGTATCCAAACCGATTGGCAACGGTTTCACAAGATCACCCGTCTCAGGAACGACATTGAGCACTACAGCACATCGCTTTCTCGGGATGCAATTCGAGGCATGATCGCAGACACGTTCATTATCGTGCGTGATTTTATTAATCAAGAGTTGGCAAAGGATCCGAAAAGTGAGCTGGAAGGCGCTGCCTGGGATACTCTCTTGTCCGTGTCTGAGGTCTTCGAAAAAGAGCGTAACGAGTGCCAGCAACGCCTGGCGTCGATCGATTGGCAAAGCTCCGATCTCGAAAGCGCGATGTTTGAGGTGGCATGCGTAGAATGTGGCTCTCAGTTGATCATTCCGTCCGGAACAGATCGAGTGGATGGGATCCAATGTCGCTCCTGTGACGAGGGCGGAAATTTTGAATCCGGCGCCGAACGCGCTCTCAAGGATTATCTGGGTTCGCGGAACTACTTAGCGATGAAGGATGGGGGCGAGGAGGTCCTCATCATGTGTCCCTTTTGTTTCCAAGAAGGCTACGTTGTCGACGAGGGGGCTTGCGCGATTTGTGGTGAATCGTGCGCGCATACTTGCACCTTTTGCGCTAACCCGATACCAACGTGCGAACTCAGCGACGGTAGCCTTTGTGGGTATTGTGATCACATGCTCAATAAGGACGATTGACGGTTTCGCGACGGCATTTTCTCCGCAAGAACACGACAGCCGCCGCAAGATCGCGAGAGCAGGATCGCGGTGAGGCGCGATGTTGTTTGCTCACCAAGGCGAGTCCGTCCGATGGCGGACATGCAAAAGCGCAAACTTGGTCAGAGTAATCTGGAAGTGTCGGCCCTCGGTCTTGGCTGCATGGGCATGAGTTTTGGCTACGGCCCGGCCGGCGAGAAACAGGAGATGATTTCCGTCAGGCGGGCGGCCGTGGAACGCTGGGTGATCCGGGAGCACCGCTCTGGTAACTCACGACCGCGCTCGTGAAGAGCTGCGCGGTTAGTCGATTTTGGCGGCTCTACGACAAACTCTCGCCGGACGTGCGGCGGGTCGCGCGGTGAATCAGTTGTCCGTTGCGAAGAGCCAAGCTGTGTGACCAAGGGCAACTAATGGCAACCGCAATGCGATTCGCGTCGGAATGCGTTCTGGAGAAATTTACTTATGCCGCTCGCCCGCGTTCTCATTTTTTGCCTGCTCGCTGCCCCCTTGGCGGCGCGGGCCGATGCGCTCGGCGATCTCCGCGGCACCCTGCGGAAATTGCAGAGCTCTCAAATGTTGCGAGCGCGTGTCGACATCAAGACGCGCCGGAGCGGTGGAGAAAGCGGCAACGCGAAGAAAGCGACGGGCGATAGTCATGTCCTGGTGGAAGGCGGTGGGCAGGGTTTGCGCCTGAGTTGGTCCGCCGATCAGATCACTCAGTCCCGCCAGGCTGAGGCCGCGCAGCGCGCTCACCCCGATGCTGCGCGTTCCAGTGTGGCTACCCTCGACGCTCTCGAAGCGAACGACGCGCTCGATTTGCTGGACGCCGCCGAGCCGTTGCGCCGCGGACTGGAGGGCGCCGTCGTGCTTGAGGACAAAGCAGACAGCTACAAAGGAAAGCCGGCTCGTTTACTCGTTATCCGGCTCGATCTCCGTTTGAAAGAAGAAGGCCGGAAACTCCTGAAAGAGAGCGACGCGACCCTAAAGCTATGGCTCGATCAAGCCGGGCAGCCTCTCGGGATGGATCGCGATATGAGCCTTCGCTTCAGCAAGTTCTTCCTCAGCTATCGGGTGCACGATGAGGAGACGCGCGACTTCCAGATTGCGGGCGGCCGGTTGGTCGTTGTTCGCTCGCAACATGACAACACTGGCAGCGGCCTCGGTCATAGCGAGCAATCCCATGTCACTACCACGGTCACGTTGTTGTCGGGGACGAGTGACTAGTGTTGTTCGCCTGTGAGTTGATGGGTAAGTCTGCAGTTTTAACGGTCCGCCGTGGAAGAAGGGAGGTTGGAGGGACGGGCGCCGTCCCGTCCGTGTCTGATGGGCCGGAGGGATAGAGCCACGGACGACACAGCGGTCGTCCCTCCAATCGTAGCGCAAACTGATCTTACTGCGATTTAGCCATTACTTTACGAGTGACGCTGCACAAGTGACAAGAGGGCGGGCGCAACCGGCCAAAGCGCCAGCCGTACTCGGTGCTCCGCCGCAAAGAGATGACTACTGCGACGGCTCGGCGGGACTTTGCTCGTCGCCTGCGGTCGCCGAATCCGGGTCGGGAGAGCCGGAAGCGTTCTCCAGCTTGCGCTGTTTTTTCGCTTCCTTTTTCTTCTGCTTCTCCAGCTCTTTGCGGCGTTTCTCGCCGGAATAATTCGGTCTGGCCACAGCTTACCTCTTCGGCTTTTGGGTGGACTTCGCGGCGTTGGAGTTCGCGTTCTTCTTTTGGGAAGCGGCCGCCGCTTTTCCTTTTTGCTGCGCTTTTTGCTTCTGGTTCGCTTTCGGAGATTTGTCGCCCATGATCCATAAATGTCGGTAGCGATGCGCCGCTGTCAAAGGAAGCGCGAAGCGAGCGCGAGCGCGCGGTGGCGGCGAGATGCATAGCTTTAGTTTTTTAGGAACGCGTGCGACGATAGACGCTTATTTATCCCGTGTTTTTCAGGCCACCTGAGATGCCGTTGATGGTGAGCTCGATGGCGACGCGGACGGATTTTTCCTCCGCTTTCTTGAGCTTGCCGCTGCGTAACCGGCGCAGGAGATCGACCTGCAGATAATTTAACGGGTCGATGTAGGGATTGCGCAGTTCGACAGATTTTTGCAGGACGGGTTCGCTGGCCAAGAGTTGTTTCTGCCCGGTAATAGCGAGGATCGCCTGTTCCGTCCGCGTGAATTCTTCCAGCAACATTTTGAAGATGCGTTTCCTCACTTTCGCGTCTTTGACTAACGACGAATAAAGCCGTGCGATGCCCATGTCGGCCTTGCGCATGGTCAGTTGCGCGTTGTCGATCAGGGTCGCGAAGAATGGCCAGGAAGCGTGCATCTCGCGGAGGAGGCGTTTCCCCTTTGCGCCCTCGGCGAGGACACTCTCCAGCGCGGTCCCTAGACCATACCAACCGGGGAAATTGACCCGGCTCTGCATCCACGAAAAAACCCACGGGATCGCGCGCAGATCAGCCACTTGCTGGCTCGCTTTGCGATAAGTGGGACGCGAACCGAAACGTAGCTGGCCGATCTGGTCGATCGGCGTTGCTTCGCGCCAGAATTCGAGGAATTGCGGGTCGTTGTTCACGGCTGCTTGGTAGGCGGTGACACTGGCAGCGCTCATGCGCTCCATCGCGTCGCTCCAGGCTGCGGGAATTTCTGACGGCTGCTGCGCGGCTCGGGCGCCGAGAAGCACGCCGTAGGTCATCTGCTCGAGGACGCGATGGGCCAGATCAGGATCGTGATAGCGGGGTCGAGAGCACTTCGCCTTGCTCAGTCACGCGGATGCCACCGTCGCGCAGACCGATCGGCTGGGCCAGGATCGCTTTCGCGGCCGGCCCGCCCCCGCGCGCGATGCTCCCGCCGCGGCCGTGGAAGAGAGTGATGCGCAGATTCTGCGCGGCCGCCACTTCGGCGATGCGCTCCTGCGCGCCGTAGAGCGCCCAGTTCGCCGCGAGATAGCCGCAGTCCTTATTACTATCGGAATAGCCGAGCATGACGTGCTGATGCCGGCCCAGTTTCTCGAGGAGCGCCGCGTAATCCGGTTGGGCGGCGAGCTCCTCCAAAATCGTCGGCGCGCGGTTCAGATCATCGAGCGTCTCGAAGAGCGGCGCGATCGGCAGGGCCGCGCCGGCCAGGCGCATGAGCAATTGCACCTCAAGCAGGTCGGAGACCTCGGTCGTCATGCTGATGACGTAAATCCCGAGCGCTTCCGGACCGAACTTCCGCGCGGCGAGCGCGGCCAGTCGGAGCGGCTCAAGGACGTGTCGCGTTTGCTCCGAGAATTCCACCAGCGCCATCAAGGCGAGCGGTCGCGCGGCCGCGATCGCCTCCGAGAGCACATGGCGTTTCTCCTCCTCGTCCAGCTTGGAATAATCGGAGCGCCCGATGATTTCTGCGACTGCCTTCTCGTGCGCGCTGGAATGCTGCCGCAAATCAAGCCGCGCGGTGTGCAATCCGAAGACTTCGAGTGTCTGGATGGCAGTCGCCAATTCTCCCTCGGCCAGGAGCGCGCCGCGCCCAGCGCTGAGGCTGCGGCGGATCGCCTCAAATGTCTCCAGGATCGAGTCGGCGCGCAGAAAGGTGCGTTCTTCCACTTCCTCGCTTGCGAGACTCCGCTCGTCGCCGACGCGACTGATACTGCGATCGATCTGCTCGCGCACGACGCCGAGGAGCAGCCGATACGGCTCATGCGGATAGCGCGCGCTTAATTGCTTCAGATGGACGCTGAAATGGTGATGTTTCTCTCCCAGCTCGCGCACTTCCGAGGAGATCTTGGCGCGTTGATCCGAGACGCTGATCGACCGCGCTAGCTCGCCCACTTGTTGACGCAATTTGGTTAGGGCCAACTGCCGATGCAACAGGAGCACCTCGGCCGTAACCGCAGGCGTGACATTTGGATTGCCGTCGCGATCGCCGCCGATCCACGAACCAAAAGTCAGCCAGCCTTCGGGCGGCGTGACCTCCGGGAAATGCCGGGCGAGCGCTCTCACCATATCCATTTGCAGGCGCGGCAGCGTTTCGTAGAGCGTGGTGTCGAAATACCAAAGGCCGGTCCGCGCTTCATCGGTCACCTCCGGTTGCGCAACGCGACTGCGATCGGTCAACCAAAGCGAAGCGATCTCGCGTTCGATCTGGGCCGGATCGGGCACTTCGGCCTGCTGCTCGGGGAGCTGCCGGCGGCGCAGAATCTCGGCCAGTCGTTGCAACTTCGCCAGCAGCGTGCGGCGCTTCGATTCGGTCGGATGAGCGGTGAAAACCAGCTCGATCTGCAACCGATCGACCAGCGCCTGCATCTCGGCGCTGGTCACGCCCGTTTGCTTCAACTCCGCGACCGCGGCGCCGATCGATTCGCGCATCGGCGCGATCTCTTCACCGGCTTGCGCAGCACGCCGCCTGCGCAAGAGCATGACCCGGAAATTTTCCTCCGCGAGATTAACCAGCTCGAAGTAAAGAGTGAACGCCATCGCCTGATGAATGGCCGCAGCCGGCGAGAGTTTCGCGGCCGTCGCGGCGAGCTTGGCTGCCGCGCGCGCTTCGCCGCTGCGGCTCGCTTTGGCCAGGGTGCGTAATTTTTCCACCGTCTCAAAAGTCGCGCGGCCCTCGAGTTGCGAGATCACTCGGCCCAGCGCGTTGCCCAGGAATCGGATCTCGGAGCTGAGAGCCGACAATTCCCGCAAGGCGGAAGAATGGGAAGTGCGAGCGGCCATGGCCTCATCTAATCTGATCAGGAGGAATCAGACATGGAAATTAAAAGAATTGGTGCACAGGCGTCCGGCAATGGACCGGCGGATTGGTTTACCGGCACGGTGCGGATCGACCCGCTTTTTGAAGCGGCCGAGCCGGCGCGGGTGCGCGGCGCGAGCGTGACCTTTGAACCTGGGGCGCGGACGGCCTGGCATACCCATCCGTTAGGCCAAACCCTCATCGTCACTGCGGGCTGCGGCCGGGTGCAGTGCGATGGCGGTCCGATCGAAGAAATTCATCCCGGCGACGTGATTTGGTTCCCGCCTAACGAGAAGCATTGGCACGGCGCCGCGCCCACCACGGCGCTCTCGCATATCGCCATCCAGGAAGCGCTCGATGGCAAAGTCGTCGAATGGATGGAGAAGGTGACCGACGAGCAATATCAGAGATGATTCTTGGGCTCCGCTGCGGCAAGAAAGTCAGCTTTTTCTTTCCCATAACTCAGCCAGATGGGCGCAGGCGTTGACGGCTGACTCCATGTCCTGGACAGCTACCCATTCGAGCGGGCCATGCGCGTTGTGCTCCCCGCAGAAAAGGTTGGGCGTGGGGAGACCTAGCTCCGTTAGGCGCGAGCCATCGGTGCCGCCGCGAACGACGTGATCATGGGGCTCGAGGCCCGCCGTGGCGAAGGCCTCGCGGGCCAGCTCAACCGGGCGCATGTCCTTAGCCAGCCAGTAAGCCATGTTGCGATATTGTTTGCGAATCTTGCAGCGAACGCGCGCCCGCGGCTCGGTGGCTTGTAACCCTTGGCAAAGGCTCTGTAGGATTTTACCCTTTTCCGCCAACCCTTTCAGCTCGAAATCACGCAGGATGAATTTCACGATCGCCCGCTCGGTCCGGCCCTCGACGCTAATCGGGTGAATGAAGCCCTCTCTTCCCTCGGTAGTCTCCGGCGCGCAATGTTCGCGCGGCAGAGCGGATAGAAGCTTACCCGCCAGATAGACCGCATTGACCATGCCCTTGGCCCTCGCCTCCATGGTGTGCGTGGTGACGCCATCGATGATGACTTCGGCTGCATCGCCGGAAAAGGTTTCCCAGCAAATCTCCCCCGGCGAACCGCCATCCAAGGTATAGGCAGCATTCGCTCCGAGCGCGCGCAGATCCAGTTTGTCGACGCCTCGGCCGATCTCCTCATCAGGAGTAAAGCAGACTCGAATGAGCCCGTGCTTCCGCTTTTTATCACGGATCAACCTCTCGACCAGGGTCATGACGACGGCGACGCCCGACTTATCGTCAGAACCGAGCAAGGTAGTGCCGCTGGCGGTCACGATGTCTTTGCCCAGAGCCGTCTGTAACTCCGGCGAAGTCTCCGGGTCCAAAACCAGGCTACGGTTATCGGGAAACTTGATCGCCTGGCCTCTGTAATTGCGATGAACGATGGGTTTCACGTCCTTGCCGGAGCAGTCTGGCGCCGTGTCCACGTGAGCGAGAAAGGCGACCGTGGGCACGCGGCTCTTGCGCGTGTTGGCGGGGATGCTGGCCGTGACGTAACCGTGTTTACTCATTTGCACGTCCGCAGCGCCTAATTCGCTCAGCTCCTCCTTTAGCATCTCCAGCAGCGTCAATTGACCTGGCGTGCTCGGAAACGAGGTGCTGTTCTCGCCTGCCTGTGTATCAATCCGAACGTAACGCAGGAATCGTGAGAGAAGGTCGTCATTCATGCCCGGACTCTGCGCGCCGTGGCTGCACGCGCAACTCCCGCGCGGCCCGTTTTCTAAAGTGAAAAGATAAATGCCTTAGGGCCTCATCGAGGCCTAAGTTGGACGGTGATGACACGCATTTGACGATCATCGGTGTCAATGACGTGGCCGCTAGCTTTAACTGGTATCAGTCATTACTTGGTCTTCCAGAGACGCCCCCTGAGCATGATGACTTCGCTCAGGTTCTTGACTCGTATGGAACGGTATTACTCTGCCTGCACGAGTTGGGTGCCCACGAGCATTCCTCTCTCTTGAGGCCTGATCACGCTCAGCCAGGAAATGGGCTCCTCTTGTTTTTTCGAGTCGATGACTACGAGAAGGCCGTGGGGAGAGCGCGCGCGACCGTCGCGCGATTTGAGGAAGAGCCCCACCTGAATCCGAACACGCGGACCATGGAGTTCTCGCTCCGGGACCGGGATGGATCCTACATCACCATCAGCGCGCTCCCGACGCCTGACTTGGCGAGGGAGTGATTCCGGTGCCGCCCGGACGCTTCTAAAATCGGTGCCTTGAGCAATTGACTTAGCCGGCCTATTAGGACGGATGCGCAAAACCACGCTCCCCATCGCTCTGCTTACCTTTGCTCTCGCCTCGACGAGCGCCCTGGCCCAACTCGATCGCTGCCTCGAAGCCCACGGCGCATTGGCGAAATGGCGCAGCTACGGAACGGTCGAATACGATCTCAAGAGCAAATTTGGACAGAAAAAATCGAACGACCACCAGCTTTTTAATCTCTGGACGCGCGACGGCGTTATCCAGTGCGATAAATACACCCTCGGGAGCAGCGGCGGAGACGTTTGGATCAAGCCCGGCCTGGACGCTCTCGGCGGCTCCCCGGCGCGTTTCTACATGTGGACGCCGTTCTACTTTTTCGGCATGCCCTTTGTTTTTGCCGACAAAGGAGCCCAGCAGGAAGCGTTAGGCAAAAAATCTTTTCAGGGTAAGGAATACGACGCCCTTAAGATCACCTTCGGCAAAGGCACCGGCGACACGCCGGATGACTACTACCTCGCCTACATCGACCCGGCGACCTCTCAGCTCAAACTCTCCTCCTACATCGTGACCTACCCGTCGATGCGTAAAGATCGTCCTATCTCCGAGCTGGAGCCGCACGCCATCATTTTTGAAGAATGGCAAACCGTCGACGGCCTTCGCGTCCCGAAGGTCGCGCAATTCTATAAATGGAACGGCCACGACATCGAAGGCGACCCGTTAGGCCGACTCGAGTATACCGACGTTCACTTCCGCAAAGAAGCGCCGGACGAAACGAAGTTCCGAAAGCCGGCCGACGCCGTGGCAGCACCGATAAAGTAAGTTAAGACGAGCGTGGAGGGACGACTTCCGTGCCTCTAGAGCGTACTTAGGGGCCGCCATTCGACGGGCTAGCCCTGGCGCCCCGGCGGTTGGTTGCTGCGCATGGTCAGACACCGTCGCGAACAAGACCGTGAACCAGTTATGATTTTCGTGCTTGTCTCTATGGCTAGATCGTTTGCGTTGCGCGCAAGGTAAAGGTTGTAACTTCATTTGTTATTTTTCGCTGCCCCCCAGAAAAAAATGGCGCCCATCACTACAAAAACAGTGCCGGCAACCCCAAGCTGGAATGGCGTCGCTGGCTGATACGTAGGAAAGATGTATAGCCAATGGCCAGCTTCAGATGCGACGATCGATCCCCAGACGATCATGAATCCGGCAACGATGATCAGCGATCCGAAAACTCGCGACGTTTTGTGGCTCATCACAATTCTTGCTGTCACCACCTAACGAGAACAAGCGAAGCGATGGCGAGGGCGCGCGTCGGTCGGAGCGAATGTGTGAACATCATCTCAAAAGTGGAGCGTTCAACGGACCGCCGTTCGCTCCATGCTAGGTTAGGCCGGTCCGCGATCCGCCTCTGGCATATCTTTGCAAAGCGCGCAGGGCTGACCGCGGCGGGACCAGTAGAGACGCGTGGCGGTGAAAAGGGATGCCGTCAAGGCTCCCCAGCACGCACCATGCGCAACGGAGTATGACCAAGCGTGGCCTTTGATGGCTTGGGCGCCAGTGATGATGACGAATGCGCCACTCAGCACGGTGAAAAATCGCCTTATCCAAAATGCTTTGCCCATAATCGACGCCTAGCTGGACCTAACGAGAACCAGGCGGAAGTATTCTGTATTTGTTTACAGAATATTTTCCTATAATCCGCTTGTCGGCCGGGATGACACGTTTCATGGCAAAGGGGACATTTCCCGATTATGCCGGCTTCTCCTTGTAGGGCAAGCTGCAAAAGGCGCTTGAGCGGGCGCTGTTCTCGCTTGCGACTGCCTGCGGGGGGAAACGGTTAATGTTCCAAGGGTCGGCTTGATCGACGGGCGCGAGACGCGCGTGCTTCAGAACAGATTTGTTCCCGTAGTCCCTAGGAACGCGCGTTCGAAGCGAGTTTCGTTGCTGTGGAGGTCAAGAACGCGCGTTTAAAGTGAGTTTCGTTGCTGCGGTGGTCGGGAAAACGTTCACAAAGTGAGTTTCGTTGCTGCGGTGGTCGGGAAAAACGTTCACAAAGTGAGTTTCGCTGCGGCGAGGGCCAGGAAAACGTTTACAAGGTGAGTTTCGTTGCTGCAGGGGCCAGGAAAACGTTCATAAAGTGGGTCTCGTTGCTATCGAACCTCCCTGAACTGATCGCTTTGCGCTTGAGTGCGGCGGTGGTTTCGGTAAAGGATGCGCGGTGCCCCTTGACGAGTTAAAGACCGCCCTCGCGCAGTTCGTGAGCTTCGCTGGCTCCTTACGCGGCGACGAGAAGAGCGAAGCGCAAAGCTTTCTCGGCCATTTCTTTCGCGCGCTTGGCCACGACGGGGTGATCGAGGCCGGCGCGACTTTCGAGTTTCGTGTGGCCAAGAAGCCCGGCTCCGCGCAACTGGAGCTGATCGTGGGCGGGAACGGTGCTCCCAAGCCGAAAGGCGGCAAGAAATTTGCCGATCTCCTCTGGCCCGATCGTGTCCTCATCGAGATGAAATCGCGCGGCGCGAACCTCGAGAAGCATTACGACCAAGCCTTCGACTACTGGACGCACATCGTCCCGAAGCGCCCTCCCTACGTCATCCTCTGCAACTTCGACGAGTTCTGGATTTACGACTTTAACATCCAGCTCTTCGACCCCGTCGATCGCATCTCGCTACGCGGGCTCCCCGAGAGCATCGGCGCCTTTAATTTCCTCCTCCCCGAACCAAAACGCCCGATTTTCGATAACAACTGCGTGGAAGTAACAAGGCGCGCTGCCGACACCATGGCGCGCGTTTTCCGCGAAATTCTTTTCCGGGGAGAAGATCGCGAGCGTGCCCAACGCTTTATTCTTCAACTTCTCGTCTCGATGGTCGCCGAAGACATCGGACTTCTGCCGAATGAGATCGTGACTGAGATCCTGTTCGAGTGCTCGGAGAAAGGCGGCAACTCCTATGACCTCTTCGGTGGACTTTTTCGCCAGATGGCGACTAAGGAACCCGCGCGCGGGGGTCGATTCCAGGAAGTTCAGTATTTCAACGGCGGCCTTTTCGAGACGGTTGACCCGATCAATCTGAAGCCGAAGGAAATCTACGCGCTCTATGACGCTGGCCGGGAGAACTGGAGCAAAATCCGCCCGGAAATCTTTGGCACCCTTTTCCAGGACAGCATGGATAAGAAAGAGCGCCACGCCTTCGGCGCGCACTTCACGAGCGAGTTCGACATTCGCAAAGTCGTTGGCCCCACCATCGTGAGGCCATGGCGCAAGCGCATCGACGCCGCCGGCAAGAACGTCGGCGATCTGCGCAAAGCCCTCGCCGACCTGCGCCGGTTCCGCGTCCTCGATCCCGCCTGCGGTTCGGGCAACTTCCTTTTCATCGCCTACCGCGAAATGAAGCGCCTGGAGCGCGACCTCCTCCTGCGCCTGCGCGAAGTGAGCAAACGCGAGCCGCTGGAGAGCGCCATCTCCCTCCACCAATTCTTCGGCCTCGACATCATCCCCTTTGCCGTCGAGCTGGCCAAAGTCACCCTCATGCTCGCGAAGGAGCTGGAGCTGCTCGAAGCGCAAAAGCTAGCCGAGACCGACCAGTTACTCATCGAGGAAAAACCGCTCCCGCTCGATAACCTCGACAAGAACATCATCTGCGCCGACGCGCTCTTTACTGAGTGGCCAAAAGCGGATGCGATTATCGGCAACCCACCGTTTCAATCGAAGAACAAGATTCAGAAGGAGCTTGGCGCGGATTACATCGGGAGTGTTCGGAGGCTATTTCCAGGTGTTCCGGGTCGAGCAGATTATTGCGTCTATTGGTTACGCAAAGCACACGACGAAATTCCATCAGGTAGATGCGCCGGTTTAGTTGGCACTAATTCAATTCGCCAGAATTACTCCCGTGAAGGTGGATTAGACTATATCGTCGCAAACGGAGGCACCATTGTTGAGGCCGTCTCGAGCCAGCCGTGGTCAGGAGAAGCCAATGTTCACGTCTCGATCGTCAGCTGGAGCAAAGGCAAGATTTCAGGACCAAAGACGCTATCGTTACAAACCGGTACTGATCCACAAGGGCCCGCTCAGTCATGGGCGCTCAATTACATCAACTCGTCTCTGTCGCCGGAGTTCGACGTCGCGAAAGCAATCAGGCTGGAAACAAACATTAAGTCGAATGGATGCTTCCAAGGCCAGACACATGGACACAAAGCCTTTTTGTTGAGCGAAAAGGAGGCGCGCCAATTTATCAAGACGGATGCAAGGAATGCAGAAGTGATATTCCCTTATCTCACTATCGACGAACTGCTCTCGGATAGCGATCCGACGCCCCGCCGTTTTGTAATCGACTTCGGTTCTAGAGACGTACTTGCGGCGGGAAGTTACAAAGCTGTGTTTGAGCGAGTCAGGTTAGCGGTGTTACCCCAGCGCGAAAGGGCTGCAGCCGAAGAAGAAGAGCGAAGCGGAAAGACTTTAAGGAAGAATCCACACGCGCGGCTTAATCATCATCACGCAAATTTTCTGAAACACTGGTGGAGATTGTCATATCCCCGACCAGAACTTATCAGACAGCTTCAGTCCGTCGACCGCTATATAATCTGCGGCCAGGTTACGAAGCGTCCCATTTTCGAATTCGTCTCTTCGCAAATTCGGCCTAACGCAGCGTTGATTGTTTTTCCAATGGAGGACGATTATTCCTTCGGCATTCTTCAGTCGCCGATTCATTGGTCCTGGCTTACCGCCAAAGGCTCAACATTAACCGAACGCTATCGCTACACGAGTGACACAGTCTTCGACACTTTTCCTTGGCCGCAGAATCCAACGGAGAAAAAAATCAGAGCGGTCGCAGCTGCCGCCGTCGCCTGCGCGAGCTCCGACGCGAAACAATGGACAAGCTAAAATATTCGTTGCGCCAACTCTATCGCACGCTTGAACAACCCGGCGACAATCCGCTTCGCGACGCGCACGCACAACTCGACGCGGCCGTTCGCGCTGCCTATGAGATGCCCAAGAATGACGACCCGCTTGCCTTCCTTCTCGAGCTGAACCTCAAGCTCGCTACCAAGGAAAAAGCTCCTGAAAAAGTAACGCCGCCCGGTCTGGCGTTACACATGAACAAAAGAAACGAACTTGTTACGGACGATTGCATTCAAGCGCCGACAATATGAGCAACTACGCCAAACTCGCGTAAGGATGACGCTGGAACCGAAACGTGGAACGATATTTGGCGAGCACGGCGAAACGCTTTCCCGGCCTCCCGATTCGTTAGCTGATCTGAACCTACCGCCCGGAGTTCAAGCTCTTGCTGAGACTCGAATCAATGCAGCAATTGAGCAACTCCGAGAGGATAATCGAGACGAACTTAAAAAGCTGATTGAGAAGCACACGCGGAGATGGCAGGTGGCTGCAGCGCTACTTTTTGTCCTCAACCTTGCGTCTTGGTTCATAGCGCCACAACAGATCAAAAAGTGGGCGAAAGACTACGTCCAACAGCGAATGACGGCACCGGAACTGAAAAGAGCCGCAGACGTAGCAATATCGGCGCAGATGGGAGACTATGTCCGAAGTCAGCTCGATCCGCTGCGAAGAGATATATCTCAGAAACAGGCGCAGCTTGCGAGCGCGCAAAACGCAATAACGCGGCAAGTAAGGATTCAACAACTCGCAATTGCGGCGAAGGCCGGTGGCTTGGCAGATTATGAAGAACTGAAGCAAACTGCCGAGGCCAAGTCCGGGGATACATCTGCCGCGAAGGCGGCTTTGAAGGAAGTCGAGCTATACTATGATGCCGACCGCGGGCAGCTGATTTACCAAACCCTCGTGGACGCGGTATCTCGTCAAAACCCGGGGTGGTCCTACGAAGAGATGCTTCTCAGGCTCGCGGCAAACGATCCTACATACCGCGAGGCGGCCGCTAACACCATCAGCCAGATAGGCGAGTCTGATAAATCAAAAGGCATTGTGGAAGACATGATGAATGCCTTAAAAGCGGAATCGAATTTACGCGTCATTGCACGACTCTCTCGGGCTATCTCGTTATTTACGAAAGTTGAATTCAAACCGCTAGATCGGCAGGCAATCATCTCTTGGTGGAAGCTGCATGACAAAGATCCCGTCTATCGATCTCCCTATGGAGGATTCCGGAAGGCGGCTGCCTTATTCGATGCGCCCGAATCAACTGGGAAAGCGCAGAATATTATCGGCTTTCTTGACGATACTCTCCAAGTGGATCCAGCTGCGATTTACTCCCGGTCGCTCAAGCTTCGGCTTCTGATTGCACTGGGAAACCTTTCCGAGGCCGATAGCGAAGCCGCTCAAATCGAGAAGCAGCAAGGAGATTTCCGCTGGGCGCTCTTATGGAAGGCGCTGCTTCTTTTCGAAGAAAGCAAACCTGACGAGGCAGTGACCGCTATTAATGGGGCCTTCAGTCGGTCTCCGGAAATGGCCCAGATCGCAAAAAATGACCCTGCGTTCGCGAGTTTCTTGGAAAATCCAAAAATCGTTTGGCCCAAGTCAGAGCCATGATTCGACCCGACTGAAATGTTCCTCGCCTACTACGACGAATCTGGAGACGACGGCTCTCCGCCGCAGACATCGTCACCGCTGTTTGTTCTGACCGCTCTTTACCAGCATCACTTAGTCTGGAAGGAGAACTACGAACGGGTAAAGGCGTTCAAGCACCAGCTCGCCCGGGATTTCCCATTCCCGTTTCATGAGGAGATGCACACCCGCGAATTTCTCCTCAAAAAGAGTCCCTATTACCAGTGGGATATCGCGGACGACGACCGAGCGCATATCGTGGATTTGTACTGCCAGCTCTGCGCGCAGCTTAATCTCAAGATCATCAACATCGTAATCGTGAAGGAAAGGCTCCCGAAGCCCGGAATGGATGTCCTGGACACGGCGCTGACTTTTTCTGTGCAGCGAATCGAAAATGATCTGGTGCGTGAACCACAGAATCGCTTTCTCGTCATCACGGATTGGGGTCGTGTCGGTAAGATGCGGAAGACGACACGCCGGGTGCAGAAGATTAACTTTATTCCTTCCAAGTTCGGTCCCACCCCGAGACAGCAGGAGATTCAAAAACTCATCGAAGATCCGCTTCCGAAAGACTCGAGCGAATCCTACTTCATTCAGCTGGCTGACTTGGTTGCCTGCATCGTCTCACTCTACGCGGTGGTCACGCAAGGCGTCGGAAAATTGCCCGGCAGGTTGCCTGTGGCGGTCGACCGAGATCGCATCGTCGGCTGGATGGAGATGCTAAAGCCATCGCTGAATTTGAAAGCCGCCGGCGACAATGAATACGGCGTAAAATTCTATCCTGCCGCGTAAAAAAATCAGCACCTACGACGCATACGCGCTTTCGGTGCTTCGAGGTAAAATTTACAGAATCTTTGTTAGGTAGCAAGTATAAAATTGTTGAGTGGAAAGGAATGGCCGACGAATCACACATCGAATGGACGGAGGCGACGTGGAATCCAATGAGGGGTTGCACGGAGATCAGCGCCGGCTGGAAGAATTGCTACGGAGCGGCTGGCGTCGTTCGCGTGCCCCGGCGAAGCGTTCTATCGCGCGTTTCACGATGTCCTCCGACCAGTCTAGCTTTTCCCTTTCGCAGTAGTCCATCAAGTCTATAACGAGGCTACAAACGGCGTCTTCGGGTGAGACTGACCGAGCTTGCCATCTCTTGGAGGAGGCAGATTTCTTCGGGCATACCGCCCAGGATCGCCAGATCGGAAATGGCGGCGTGAAGCTTGAGCGTTAGCTCAGCGGTCGCAACGTCGTGGGATGTGGACATGCCCCAAGGCAACAGATGTGCCTTGCTGTGGCAAGAATGGCGCGGAGTTGAAGAGCGCGCTGAACGTCTTGCGCGACGCGGAGGAAACTCTGGTGAAGACCATGCGGTATCTCGTGAAGATCCTTTCGGGGGCGCTCGGGAAAGATGATCCGTGCTGGGAAGCGTTTGGGTTAAATATTCCGGTGACGCCTTCTACGCCGTGGATGTCGACTAACTTGAACGCGACCGTGGAAGGCTCGCAGATCCTCGCGCCATGCGACAGGGCGGAGCGGGCGACGCGTTCTCGCTTCCGCGGCAGAATCGTGGGAATCGAGGCCCAGTATCGGCTGCTGGCGAGCTCGCTGAGTCCGATAGCGATGTTGAAAGGCTCCCAGGCGGGGTTGACGCTGGAAATCGTCGTGCAGGCGGTGAATGGCGGGTCGCAAAGTGTAGCGAGCGATCCGATCCTGGTGACGATGCCAGCGATGACCACGCTGTCGGCGACGACGAAGCCAGGCGCTGCGCCGGTCGGGGCGGAGGAGGAGTTAGCAGCCTTCGGAGCGACGGTGCCTAACGGAACCAGCAATGGTAACGGTAGTCACGCCCTAAGTCGGCTTAGCTAAGGCTGGCGACGTTTCATGGTTGGGAACAGGCCAGCGCTGCCGGTAGGTGGCGCGGGCTACTTCTTTTGCGGATACTGAGGTCAGAGGGAAGTTCGCGGTGAAGATGGGAGGTGCGGTTCTCGAGCCTCCGGTGGGGTGGCACGATTAAAAGCGCTGGCGTCGAACGGAGGTTTCGCCAGCCGGGGACGGCGTCCCCGGCCACAGTTTTGCGCGAGGCGAGCGTGTTTTCCCGGGAGGTGAAATGAAGGGTTGTCGTCGGCGAGATGGTTTCTCATGATGCCATTAAATCATGTTGTCGAAACGGAATGATGCCCGACGCAAGAGCCGCGGCCTAACGATTTGTATCATCGCGGCGCAGCGGGCGGGGACGACGGCGTTGCAATGGGCGATCAAGGCGGCGGGCGTGGCCAATTTCGGCGAGATTTTTCACACGCATCCATTGGCTGATGCGCGAGGTTCGTTCCTCGATTTCGCGACGGAGCAGCGGATTCCTTTGGTCGACCTGAAGACGCGGAAGGAGGCGACAGAATGGGCAGCTCGTTATTTCGACTGGTTGCAGGACCAGGGTGAGGGGATGGATGTCCTGCTCGATATCAAGCTCAATTCGTGGTCGGTCCTGGCGCCGTGGCGCGGTTACACGCAACGGGAGCCGGTTTTTCTCAGTCTCCTCAAACGGAAGGGCGCGGCCTTTGTATTTATCTGGCGTGATGACCTGGCAGAGCAGGTTCTGAGTGAGTTCGTGGCGAATGAATTAGGCGTGTGGCATAACCTGACGCCTGGCAAGGTGGCAGGGCGCAAGGTGGAAGCGCCCCTGGCGCGGCTGCGGACCAAAGCGGAGATGATCGTGCGAGCCGAGGCTGAGATGCTGGAGAATCTGGACGATTACCCCCGCAAGATCGTGTTGCAATATGAAGACCTTTTTCGCGAGGACGGCCTGAGTTCGGAGTTTCGGACTGCTTTTCGAGAAATGACCAGCATCGATCTGCCGCAGGGGCATCATCCGAGGATCAAACCGAACAGCGTGCCCAAGCGCGAGATCGTGGTGAACTACGACGAGGTCGCGGCTGCCATCGCGCCGCTGGCTGAGGGGCGCCGGGCGCGACGGCAATCGCGGGCTCTCTCGGATTAATGCTTGCCATTTGCGCTCCTGCCGCGAAAAAAAGCGGGTCGCGGTAATCGGGGAACGGAATGAAGAGCGAGGGAACGATTGATCTAAGACGTTGAAGCTCTCGGAATCGATCGCAAAGCTGGGACAGCCGCTGACTTATCGGCGGGTCTGGCGCCGGCTCCAGCGTGCCAGGCATCCGGTCCCGATGGCGCCTTTGCTGGCCCGGATCGACCAGGAACGGCTGGCGGCGTTACGCGCGGAGCAGGGCAGCCTGCCGCCGGACGCGCCCGCGCTTTGGCGCCATTACGCGAAGTATCTCGACGTGGAGGATCGTCTGCCGCTCAATATCCGACGGGCGCAGGATCTGAAATTGCAGCGGATGCCGCCGTTGGAGATTCTTGATATCGGGTGCGGCGGCGGGTTGTTTCTTTTTGTGGCGCAGTCGCTCGGGCATCGTGGATTGGGGTTGGATGTCGGCGGAATTCCAGTTTTCGATGGGTTGATCGACCTCCTCGGGATCGAGCGCCGGAATTATCGGGTGAGTGCGTTCGAGGCGTTGCCAAATTGCGGCCGACGTTTCGATTTGATCACGGCCTTTGCGACGGCGTTCCACGGCGGCCGGGAGGATTCCTGGAGATGGGGCGCGCGTGAGTGGGACTTTTTTATTTCAAATCTGGAGCAACATCTCGAACCGAACGGACGCATCTTCTTCGATCTGAATGCGGCCTACAAAGGGAAGTATTTCACGCCGGAAATCCTGGAGGTTTTCTTGAAACATGAAGCGACCATGGAACGCGGGACGATGCTTCTTGAGCCGGACTCGAAGTCGTAAGCCATCTTGAGTTTAAACCGGGCCGAGGCACCTTGGGCTGACCCACGATCATTCATGTTTCGTCCAAAAGGGAAAATAGAGCGCCTCGATTTCATCATCGCCGGTGTGCAGAAAGGCGGCACCAGCGCGCTTCATTATCACCTCGATCAACACGCGAATGTGACCATGGCGCACCCGGAAGAAGCGCACCTGGTCGATCATCCGCGCCGCCATTTCTTCGACGACGAGAAGCGCTTTGCGGCCGGGAACGTGGGTTACGAGATCCTGCACGAAGGCATTCAACTGAAGCGACAATCGCTCGTCACGGGCTCGGTCACGCCGATTTACACCTACTGGAAGCCGGCCATGGAGCGGATCCGCGATTACCACCCGGGCATCAAGCTGATCGTGCTGTTGCGCCATCCGGTCGAGCGCGCGTTCTCGCAGTGGAACATGAACCGGGATCGCGGGCGCGAGAAGATGGAGTTCCTCGACGCGATCGCGGAGGAGATCGAGCAAACGCGGCAGCCGGGCTCGCCGCAGCCGCGACGCACGTCGTATCTCGATCGCGGATTTTACGCCGAGCAGATCGAGCGGGTCTTCCGCTATTTTCCGCGCGAGCAGGTGAAGGTGATCAAGTTTGAGGATCTGCGGCAAAACACGCCCAAAGTGGTGAACGAAGTCTTCACCTTCCTGGGTGTGCCGCCGCTGGCGAAGCTCAAGAATAAGGAGCAAAACCAGATTCCCTATCCGCGCCGCATCTCGCCGGAGGAGAGACGTTATCTGGCCGGCCTTTTCGCGGAGGATATCGAGCAGGTGGAGAAGCTGCTGGGATGGGATTGCTCGGATTGGAAGCAGGCTTAAGGCGAGCGCCCTACGTGGTTTCGTGTCGAAATAGCCCGGGACCGGGGGCGAGGTGGGTGAATTCCACCTTGCAATAACGCCCTTCTCGGGAATAGTGGGCGCGGTGCCGGGAGTTCAGGCGCGTGTCTATCTCCCCGCGATCGTCCAGTTTTTCAGGGAAATGAAGCCGGCTAATTCCTCCATTCCGACTAGCAGGCTGCCACGGAGATCGCTGACAGACAGGCTTAGGCCCGTGACCCGGCCCGGGGAGGCGGAGTTTTCTTCGATGGCGCAGACTGTTCCCGAGCCGAGAGCCGGGACCTTGCGAGGTTTGCGCATCGTGGACCGTGCATCGCTCGATGCGCTCCGCCCGCACATTAATTGGTTTAAAACCGAGGATCATTATGAAATCTCAATCTCCGGGGAGAAACTCGCGACGTCCGCGTCGTGGGGGTTCCCGACGGCAGTTCGACAAGCGCGACGACCGCGCGGTGTCGAAGGCTCCTGCAAAACAGAGCCTATGGCAGAAAGTTACGGCCTTCTTCGGAGGCGCCGATAGTCCTAGCACACCGACGGCGGCTCGCCGTAACGGTGCGGCGGCCCCTGCAGAGCGCAACGGTGCGCCGAAAACTGCGCGAGCAGTGCGCAAGCCCGAAGCGGTGGAAGTGACCACGCCGCGTCTTTATGTGGGTAATTTATCCTTTGAAGCGACGGAAAGCGATCTCCACGAGCTCTTCAACGGGGTCGGCCAAGTGCAGAACGCCGAAGTGGTGACTTATAAGCATAACGAGCGTTCGAAAGGATTTGCCTTTGTGCAGATGCAATCGATCGACGAAGCCAAGCGGGCGGTCGCGGAATTGCACGACAAGGAATTTCTGGGCCGCAAGTTGGTGGTGAGCGGCGCCAAGTCGGATAGCCATTCCCGCGACTAACGACGCGACCAAGTTCTTCGAAACCGGGAGATCAGGCGGCGACGAGCCGTGGGTCTCCCGGTTTCCGTTTTCTGCCGCTGTAGCCGGGGATGCTATCCCCGGCGAGTGGATTTTTGAAAGCAGGAGAAGGGGGGAGGATCAATTTGGAAACCAGGAAACCAGAAAGGGGCGATGGAAGCAGGAAGTCAGCGTGTTTTCGTCATGAAACCTTCGGTTCTTTCCGCCCATTCAATTCCGAATTTGGGCTGCGCTCTGCTCCATAAAGCTTTCTGGATTCCTGGTTTCCAAATTCATTCTTCCCTCCGTTTACAGTGAAAGGGGTTTTCTTCATCGCCGGACCCACCGCGAGTGGCAAATCGGAACTGGCAGCTGAGGTCGCGGCAAGGGCAGGCGCAGAGATCGTCAGTGCCGATGCCTACCAAATCTATCGCGGACTGCCGCTGCTCACGGCGCAGCCGAGTGCCGCTACGTTGCGCCTGGCGCCCCATCATCTGATCGGCGCCGTCTCGCTGAGCGAGGAAATGAGCGCGGAGAAATTTCGAGAGCTCGCGGTATCCGCCATCGAGGAGATACACCGACGGGGCAAGATGGCCATCGTCGTGGGCGGCAGCGGGCTCTATCTCAAAGCGTTGACCCACGGCCTGGCGCCGCTTCCGGCCGTGGATGCGGAGCTGCGCGCAGAATTGAATGCGCTCTCACTCGAGGACTTGAACACGCGCCTGCTCGCGGTCGATCCGTTAGGCGCGGAGAAGATCGATCCTCAGAACAAGCGTCGCGTAGTGCGAGCGCTGGAGATTTTCGCGCAAACCAGGACGCCGGCATCGGCGCAGCGATCGCAGTGGGAACAAAGCGCCGTGGGCGCGCCGGGGGTCTTGGTTCTGCGGGCGCGGGAGGAATTGTACGCGCGCATCGATCGGCGCGTGGAGGAAATCTTCCGTTTGGGCGTGATGGAAGAAGTAGCTCGCACCGGACCACTGAGCCCGACCGCGGCCAAGACGCTCGGTCTGGAGCAAATTCGATCGTTGCGGGAAGGGAAAATGTGCGAGGCCGAATGCATCGCTTATCTGCAGCAGGCGACCCGGCGCTACGCCAAAAGGCAGTTGACCTGGTTTCGCCAGCAAACTAGCTTCGAACCACTGAATTTGACGAAGGATCCGGCAGCCGCGGTGGAAATGATCCTGCAAAAGGTTTCCCTTTTGCGCCTCCCTGAATGATCGTCACTGAACCGCATGGGAAACAGGAGCGCGCGCTCCTCATCGGCCTCGAAAAAGACGGCGTTTCCAAGTGGGATTTGCGCGATTCCCTGGCGGAATTGCGTGAGCTCGCCACTTCGGCAGGGGCGGAGGTGGTCGACACGGTCACCCAGAAACTGCACAAGCCGACTGCCCCTTTCTATATCGGCAAAGGCAAAGCGGAGTTGATCAAAGAATCGTTTCAGGATCAGCGGGTCACGTCGGTGATTTTCGATAATGAACTTTCGCCCGCGCAGGGGCGGAACCTGGAGAATCTCTTTTCGCGCAAAGTGCTGGATCGCACCCAACTGATTCTGGACATCTTCGCGCAACGCGCACGCAGCCGGGAAGGAAGGCTGCAGATCGAGCTCGCGCAATTGCAATACCTGTTGCCGCGCCTAACGAGAATGTGGACTCACCTTTCTCGTCAGTCCGGCGGCATCGGCACGCGGGGCCCGGGCGAAACGCAGCTCGAAGTCGATCGGCGGCGTGTGCAGGAACGGATCGCCCGGCTGGAGCGCGAGCTGCAGGAAGTGCGCAAACATCGTGCGGTGCAACGGCAGGGGCGCAAGCGTCACCAGTGGCCCGTGGCGGCGGTCGTCGGCTACACCAACGCGGGCAAGTCGACCCTGCTCAATCTGCTGACCGGCGCAGGCGTGCTTGCGGAAGACAAACTCTTCGCCACTCTCGACCCGACCACCCGCAGCCTCACTTTGCCTAACAAACAGCGCGTGCTCCTGACCGATACGGTCGGCTTCCTGCGCAATTTGCCGCACACTTTGATCGAGTCCTTCAAAGCTACGCTCGAGGAAGTGAACGAGGCGGACCTGCTCGTCTACGTGGTCGATCTTAGCCATCCGCGCGTCGATGAGCACATGCGCGCGGTGGACGGCGTCATCAAGGAGATCGGGGCCTTTGGTAAACAGACGCTCATTATTTTTAACAAAATCGACGCGTTGGCCAGCCGGGACCTGGTCACGGCTTATCGCGAGAAATTCCCCGGCAGCGTCGCTATCTCGGCGCGGACGGGCGAAGGCGTCGACGAACTGATTCCGGCCTTGCAGGACACGCTCAGTTCGTGGCGACTGCGCTCCCGCTATCGGGTGCCGCAAAGTGAGTCGGCGTTGCTCGCGGAGGTGCATCGCATCGGGCATGTGCTTGAGTTGCGCTATGAGGGTGAGTTTGCCGAATTGGTCGCGCACGTCCCGCCGCAGCTCGAACAGAAGCTGGTGCCTTTTCTCTTTCCCATGGCGGAGAGCGTCGCCGCTTCAGCCTAACGACCGGTGAACTGGTACGGTCGCTGGGTGAACCGGCTCGGTCTCGCTCACCGGCCACGCGTGCGGAAGACGATCGTCGCCGTCATCGGTTCGACGGTGGTCCTTTTCGGCCTCTGCCTGATCGTATTGCCAGGCCCGGCCGTGATTGTGGTGCCGCTGGGTCTGGCTATTCTCGCGACGGAGTTTGCCTGGGCGCAACGGCTGATTAAACGCGGGGGCGACCTCTGGGGCAGAGCGCGCCAATGGAAGCGGGACCGGCAGGTAAGGCGGAAGGAGTCGTTAGGCCATGACCCGAGCTGAGCGAGCCCGCCAATTAGTCGAGCTGCTGCCCCGGATCTATCCCGACGCGCATTGCGAACTCGACTTCAAGACGCCGCTGCAATTACTGGTGGCGACGATCCTTTCCGCGCAGTGCACCGACAAGCGAGTCAACTTGGTCACGCCCGCGCTTTTTCAGCGTTATCGCTCGGCCCGGGACCTGGCGGACGCGAAACCGGAGGAGCTGGAGAAGGCGATCCAATCGACCGGCTTCTTTCGCAATAAAGCCAAAAGCATGCGCGCGGCTGCGGCCGCGCTCGTCGAAAAGCACGGCGGGAAAGTTCCGCAAACCATGGCGGAACTGCACGCTCTGCCCGGAGTCGGTCGGAAGACGGCTAACGTCGTGCTGGGTAATGCCTTTCAAAAAGACGAAGGCATCGTGGTCGATACGCACGTGACGCGCCTCTCCCAGCGTCTTGGCCTAACGAAGCAGCAGGATGCGGTCAAGATCGAAGACGACCTCATGCGATTGATCCCACGGAAGCATTGGACGAACTGGAGCCACTGGCTCATCTGGCACGGGCGGCGTCGCTGTTTTGCGCGCAAACCCGATTGCCCGGGTTGCGAGTTACGCGCGCTCTGTCCTTCGGCCAATCGCTTTATCCGGACTGGCGTGGCGCGCACCCCGGCATGAGGAAGCGGCTTTCGAGTTCTCATTGCGTACTCCAAAGATGCTACGGAAGTTTTTAGGTTGGTGAAATGGAAGAGGCCTTTCTTCATTTGAACCTCGACGATGCGTGGAGCTTCGATCCGGCTCGAACCACCCTCGATCTGCGCGCATGGGGGCCGCGCCTGCGCTTCTCCGCGCCGACCCGCGAGATCGAGCGGTTCGACCGGGAAATGGGGAACGACCTGCCTCCTTTCCTCCTTTATGGGTCCGGGGATTTTCATCATCTGACCGCGCTTTGGATTCGACGGCATCCCGAGCTGAGAACGATTGTTTCGTTCGATAATCATCCCGATTGGGATCTACGACCGCCACGCTGGGCTTGCGGCGGCTGGGTCAACCGGGCCTTGGAGCTGCCGCACGTCGAAAAGGTGAGTGTGTGGGGCTGCGGGAATTTTGAGTGCTGGTGGCCGATGCGGATTTTCGGCAATCGACGCGCGGAACGGGAGGGGCGGCTGGAAGTGCACCCCTGGGCGGATGAGCGGAGCGCGTCGGAGCAGAATCGGCGCGGAGCCATGCGACGAGAGAATTGGCGAGAGCGCTTTGCTGGATTCGTGAGGGGACTGGGTTCGGCGCGGGTTTATGTGACGATCGATCTTGATTGCCTGCGCTCGGAGGACGCGGTCACGAATTGGGAGAACGGACGTTTTACGATGGATGATCTGGTTTGGGCGCTTGGATTGCTGGGGGAGGGGAACCGGATTGGAGCGGGCGATATTTGCGGCGCCTGGTCGCCGCCGATTTACGCGAGGTGGAAGCAGAGGCTGGCGGCCAGGTTCGATCATCCTAAGTTGCCGAAGAGAGATCCTATAGTCGTTAGGCAGATCAATATGGCTGCCTTGCAACGGTTGCTGTAGACGTTTTCCAGAGGAAAACGTCTACAAGGTCACCGGTCCAGCGGGAAACGTCGTTAGCTGAAGGAGACTAAGGCGACGCCTAGCGCGATGACGATAGAACCGATCGCTAACCGCAGTGTCAGTTTCTCCCCGAGGAGCCGTGCGCCGACAAAGGCGATCAGGACCACGCTCAGGCCCTGGAAGGGAAAGAAATAGCTGAGATCGAAACGCTGGAGCAGCCCAATGTTGACGAAGAAGTTGACGGCGAACGTAGCGATGGCCGCGGCGAAGACGAGAATAGCGTGGGAGCGCGCATAGCTCTCTCGCGCCATGAGATCCATGGCGTGCTTCAGCAATATCTGGCCGGCCACAAAACAACTGACCGAGATGAAGATGAGGAGCGCGGCAAAGGTGGTCACAGCCGTTCCTCCAGTTTGGCCGCGGGTTTGGCTACGATGTAAAGGCCCAGCAGGACGAGCGCAATCCCAGCCCAGCGCCGTCCTGATATGGCTTCTCCCAGGAAAATCCAGGAACTGAGCGGGACAAAAATATGGACGGCGTTCCCGACGGGGAAGGCTACCGTGAGAGGCAGCTTCCGAATGGTGGCGAGCCAGTTAAAGAGACTAACGACTGAAGCCAGAATGCCCAACCAGACCCAACCCGAGCGCAGCCCGGTGAGTCCTGTCCAGGCCCAACGACTGCTGGAATCGACCGTGGCGGTGGCGCCGAGTTTGAGGAAAAGCTCGGCCACAGTGGCGAGCAAGACGCAGATGGTCAGCTGGGTCCAAGGACTAACGAACCAGCGCCACCAAACCGCCAATGCCATCTAGAGTTCGTGCGCGTTGGCAAACTGCCGCAGCACCGGGTCGTGTTTAGTGGGTTGGAGGTAGCGCAACGCGCGGCGGAAGATCGGATTCGCCAGCGCACTCGTGTGCATGACGTAGAGATCAAGCGGGACGAGTTCACAACCGAGGTGGAACTTGGGGTCGTAGTTGAGTGGGCTGCTGCAGTAACTGTGCAGACCCTGGCCGAGCGCCCAGGTAATGATATCGCGCAGAGTGTAAAAGTAGAGATTCAGATCGAAAGCGACGTCGTAATCGAGCCCGAGATATTCGTCGTAAATAGTGCCGTCGTGCACCAGGCAAAGACTAAAGGCGATCGCCTTGCCGAGTTGGCGCCAAATGAAGAAGCGGGTCCGCTCGGGCAGGGCCGCGCCGAGACGCGTGAAATACTCCGGCGTAAGCTTCTCGAAGTGCAATTTCGAGCGCTCATAAACCTGCAGATAAAGCGGGTAAATCTCGTCGATCGCCGGCGTCACATCATTGAGCACCTCACATTCGATCGGGGCCTGTTGCGCCGTCTTCCGGAATTTGCGCCGCAGATTCTTGCGGGTCGCTTTGCCTAACGAGGAAAGGTATTCCTCAAAATCCCGATGGCGCAGGGAGAGGCGGGTCATCGGCATGCTGGCGATGCGGGTGTAGCGATTCTGGGAAAAGCCCTGCAGCGGCTCCCGATAGGAGGAGGGGAAATCTTTCAAGACCACGAGCGAGGCGCGCGCCTGGCGGGCGACGGCCTTGAGGCAGGCCTGTAGGGCGGTGGCGGTCCAGGCGGTGTCCTCGGGTTCGCAGGCGCCGAGATGGCCTTCCCCGGCGCTGCAGCCGACCATGAGGGTGCGCAGGGTGAGGAAGCGGGGGAAGGTGCGGCGAATGCGGTTGATCGTGTCCCGCACGACGCCGGCAACGCCTTCGGTCAGACTCTGCTGGACAAAGAAGATCGGTTGGATCGCTCGCACTCGCTGCTTTTCGTCCTCGAGAACGAGGAAATAATAATCGAAGTCGTCAGTCAGCGTCGTGCCGATGAGTTCGTAAAAGCGGTGATCTTTACACCGATGGCGGAAGGCTTCCCGCCAGGCTGGACATTCCTGTAAGGCGTCCAAAGTCACGATCGTGACGGAGCCGCCGGGAATCCGAAGGCTGCTGCCGAGCCTGCGCTGCAAACTCCGAGGCGAAGGAATGGAGGCGCGGCTTAGAATAGGATACTCAGTCGCCCCGATGGCCACGTTTTCAACCTTCAGCCGGGGCATTTCGCTCCGGCGGCTTTTCCGCGATCCCGTTTTGGGCCTGACTCCTGGCGCGATCGAGCTGCAGAACGCCGCTGCGAATATGGAGGTCGCGCTGTGGGAAAGGAATCTCGATGCCGGCTTCGCGGAACTTTTTGTCGATGGCGAAGTTAAGATCGCTTTGGTAACGCCGTGGGCGGTGACTCATTTCGTCGGCCCAGGCCACCAATTCAAAATCGAGGGAGCTATCGCCGAAACCGACGAAGAAGACGCTCGGAGCTGGATCCTCGAGGGTGTGCGGATCTTCTTTTCCCACTTCGATCAAAGCTTTTCGCACCAGTTCCACATCGCTACCGTAAGCGACGCCGACCGGAATGCGGAAACGCACTCTGGGATCGCCGTAAGTCCAGTTGGTGACAGGCGAATCGATGAACTTCTGGTTAGGCACGATCGTGGTGATGTTGTCGTTCGTGACGACCACGGTGCTGCGGGCGCGAATTTTCAGCACCTGCCCGGTAACGCCAGCGACCTCCACACGATCGCCGATGGTGATGGGGCGTTCGGCCAGAATGACGAGGCCGCTGATGAAGTTGCTCGTGATGTTTTGGAGGCCGAAACCGATGCCGACGCCAACGGCGCCCGCGAAGACGGTGAGGGCTTCGAGATGAATGCCGGTGTTCTGCAGGACGATAAAGATGCCGACGACGAGAACGACGTTGGCAGCGATCTGGGAAATGGCGTACTGGAGCGAACGATCGAGCCCGCTGTGGACGAGGAAACGATTAAAGAGAAAACGCTTCGTCCGTGAAGAAACCCAAAAGACCAGGATAAGCAGCCCGACGAGCAGAAAGATCTGCAAGAGGCTGATGGAGACGCCCGGCAGGGGAGCGCTCCAGGCGAGCGGGATGCCGAGGCCATTGATCGCGGTGACGGTGAAGAAAGCCAGCGCCGCCACGCTTAGGATCGTGGTGATGATGGCGACGAAATTGGCGTCGAGCTTGAAGCGGCTAAGAAAGCGACGGACGGCCCCGCTTTGCAGGAGCTTAGCCACGATCAGCCCCAGGGTCATGAGCCCGACGAAGGCCGCCACGCCCAGGATCGAGATTTGATGGCCCGCCAGGTCGAAGAGAGGGGCGCTCAGCCAGAGAAGGTTCACGCGGTTACCTTTCTACTGCCGGAGAGAAATGCGCAAAGCCGGAAACAAAAAACACGGCCGAAGCCGTGTCTTAGGTTGAACTAACGAATCACGCTGCACGCAGCGACTCTTTATTCCGCTTTCTTGGCCTTCTCGTCGATGTATTTGGTTACGTCGCCGACCGTTTGCAATTTCTCTGCATCCTCATCGGGAACTTCCACCGAAAATTCTTCTTCAAAGGCCATGACGAGCTCGACAATGTCCAGCGAGTCCGCGCCGAGATCTTCGATAAATGAGGCAGTAGGTGTGACCTGTTCGGGATTCACGCCGAGTTGTTCGACAATGATATCCTTCACTTTTTCTTCGATCGGTTTATCCGACATAAAATATTCTCCTTGGTTGGCTTGTTTGACCGCCGAATGCCTTAAGGGCGCCGGGGCACGTTGCCAACTAAAATAAATGAATTCTTTGTCAATTTATTTCGCGAATTGCTTCCCTCGGCGGAGCCGCGCCGCGGTGGCCGTGATTTTACTTCCGGCGGCCATGGCGTAGAAAGACAGGTATGCCCGAGGATCAGCCTGCGCCGGAGCTTTTCGACCTAAAATTCCTGCCCGCCTGGGTCAAGGAAACGCCTAACGAGAACCGTTATGCCGACTTCACCGGGGAGGAGGAGATGTCGGGACGGCGTGATCGCTCCGATCGAGACGGGCGCGGGGGCGAGCGACGTGAGCGCCGGCCACGCCCGCCGCGGGCGCAGGATAAGGGGCGCGACCCGCGTAGTCGTGATCGGCGCCCGCCCGCTCCGCGATCCTCGGAACCACGGCGCCAGGAGTCGGAATCCCCTCCCACGCCTCCGCCCGCTGTGGAGGTGCGCTTTGTGCCGGCCGCGCGCGTCCTGGAAAATGTGCTCCCGCAAATTAAATCCGGGCATTTGGCCTACTCGATTTTTGCGCTGGCCCGCATGTTTCTGGATAAGCCGGAACGGTACGACGTCCGGCTGAAGGCGGAGAGCGCACCTCTTTACCAGTTGGGCGAGCTGGGGCCGGTCGCGGCCGATCGCCGTTTCCTGGAAAATGGCGCCTTCGTCAGCCAAAAGGATCAATTCTACAAAACCGAGGTCACGCAGACGGAGCCGATCAAGGGCAACTTCACCTCCGTCGCGCGCTGCCGTTTGAGCGGGACATTGCTGGGCCCGACCAATCATCACGCCTACCAGCCGCAGCTGCGCGCCCTCTACGAGCAGCGTTTCAGTCGGCGCATGAGCTTTCCCGAGTATCAACGCCAGATCGAGATCGTGAATGATCCCGAGATCGTCGAGCGCTGGAAGGACGAAGCGCGCAGCGTGACGACTTACACGACTTTGCAGGAGGATCCGCCGGTTACTTTCAACAATGCGGCGGAGACCGAGCGTCATTTTCGCCAGGTGTATCTGCCGGGGCTGATCCAGGAGGGCACCGAGCTGGTGCTGGACGGCGTGCCGAGCCGGCGGCTGCCGGATCGGTCGTTAGGGCGACTGATCGAAGATCAGTGGGCGCAGGAGTTTCGATCCCCGACCAAGATGATGCAGGAATTGATTGGCGCCTTTCGGCAGAGCGGTCTGCACATTTTCCGGCATCGCAAAGGGATGCTGTTTGTCTCGGCGGTGCGACCCCGTCCCTTTACTCAGGACGCGGCGTCGCTCTCGACGGCCGTGGCGGCGGTCCTGGCCATCTTGCGGGAAAGTCCCGGGCTCAATCGTAAACAACTTCTCGAGAAACTTCCCGCGGAGGAAGCGGCCGATGCGGCCGCCTTGGAGAAGCGCAAGCTCGGCCTGGCGTCGAACCTGCACTGGCTCATCCGCGAAGGACATGTGATCGAATTCAACGACGGCACGCTCGATTTGCCGCGGGCTAAAGCTCCAGCGCCGACGCCCACAGCCTCCGCCCGACCGGTCGCAACTCCGCCGCCGGCCCCTTCGCCTAACGAATCTACCGAAAGAGACGAGACGATGACTCCGACGGCGGAAACAGTGGCGCCTGTCGAAGCCCCCGCGACGCCGGAACCGACTGCCGCAACGGAAGCGTCTGAGGCCGACGAGGCCGACGCGGCGCCGGATTCGACTGCGCCGATCGAAGCCGTCGTCGAACCTGCCGTGGAGCCGGTTTCGCCCCCACCGGACGCCGGCGAGGAAACGAATCAAGCGGCCACCGAGAAACCGGCCTCCGAAAATGAGCGCCCGGAAGACGAGAGGGTCGCGTTCGAAAAAGAGAGCCCCGTCACGCCGGCCTAGCGGACGGAAGCGAAAGGCCTAACGCCTAACGGGAGATCAGGCCGGCCTTCTTGAGCGTCGCGTAAGCGCCGTTCTTATTGATCGTCTTCAGCCCGCGCGCCGTCACTTTGATGCGGACGAATTTGCGCAGCTCTGGCACCCAGATCCGTTGTTCGTGCAGATTCGGACTGAAAGTGCGCGGCACATTCTTGGTCACGTGACGGCCGACGCCGCCTTTCTTCTTCGCCATACCGCGGCGGTGAATGACGCTGCCGCGGGTGGGTTTCGATCCTGTGATGCTGCAAACTTTTGACATAAGCCGGGCTGGGAGGGGCGTAAGCTGCCGTCGGTCGCCGGAATGGTCAAGCGATTCTTGCCTTCCTGCAAATGGGGCTTTCCCCAGGCGACTCACCTCCGGGCTGCGCGGGCCGGGGACAGCTTCCCTGGCTCCATCTGGCTAAAAAAACCTTTCGAGGTTGAACAGACCTCCTAAACCGTGGTCAAATGAACTTCCCCAAATCACAAAACCTTTCCCGCGCTTTCTATGAATCAAAAAAACAACGGCAAATTGCACGTCGGAATTGTCGGAGCCGGGGAGATCGTGCGCCGGCGTCACTTGCCGGTTCTGCAACGCCTTCCGGACGTTGAGATCGTCGCCATTTGCAACTCCTCCTACCAGAGTGCCGAAAAGTTTTGTCGCGAAAACGCTCCTCATGCGACGCCGATGCAGCATTGGGCGGAACTGCTCGGGATGCCGGATCTCGACATTATCTGGATCGGAACGCCGCCGTATATGCATTCGGCCGTGACGATCTCTGCGTTGGAAGCAGGGAAACACGTTTTCTGTCAGGCGCGCATGGCCATGGACCTGCCGGAGGCAGAAGAGATGCTGGCGGCGGCTAAACGGTTTCCGGAGTTAACCACGATGCTCTGCCCGCCACCGCACGGGATGCGCGGGAGTCTGCTCATGCAGAAATTGATCGCCGAGAAAACGGTCGGCCAACCGCATCACCTGCGCCTGCAGAGTTTAAACAGCCTCTTCCTCGACCCCGACGCCCCCGCCCACTGGCGGCAACGAGTCGAGATGAGCGGTCTGAACACGCTCACCTTGGGGATTTACGCGGAGGTGTTGCAGCATTGGTTTGGCGACATCACCGGTGTCTTCGCGCGTGGCCAAAACATCCAGACGCAGCGGCAAGGCTACGATGTCGCCATTCCCGATTCGTTAAACATCGTCTGCACCTTTGCCAACGGGATGGAGGGCGTCCTGGAATTCAGCGGCCTCGACGCCTTGGCCCCGGCCGATCGCCTGGAAGTTTACGGCGATGAGGGCACGATCACCTACGATTTTGGTTCGGATGTTGTGCACGCTGGCCAGATCGGGGATCGCGCCCTGCACGTGGTTGAACTCACCTCCGAGATGGAGACGGGGTGGCATGTCGAAGACGACTTTATCGCGGCGGTGAAATCGCGCGGTCGGGTGCAGCCGCATCCGAGCTTCGAGGATGGCGTTCGTTACATGCGGGTGGTGCAGGCGGTAGCCGATTCCCGCGAGCGGAATGAATGGGTAGCCCTCCGGCACGGCGCCTAGGGCCGTTTCACCTGCCAAAACTCCTAATCCTAATCTTGCTCCTGCTCCTAATCCTGCTCTGTATTCGTTAGGGATAAAGAAGGATTAGGAGCAAGCGCAGGAGAAAGAGGCCGGCAGCGTCTATAACATCGACCCACGCAGCAGCAGCAGGGCGATACTGAAGTAAATCACCAGCCCGGTCACGTCGACGAGCGTCGCCACGAACGGCGCCGAGGAAGTCGCCGGGTCCGCCCCGAGGCGCCGCAGAATGAACGGCAACATCGAACCTGAGAGCGATCCCCAGAGCACAACCCCGACGAGCGCGATGCCGACCGTGCACGCGATGAGCAGCCAATGCGGCCCGTAGACATTGGAGAACTGCGCCCAGACCGCCACGCGTAGAAAGCCGATCACTCCCAGCACGCACCCGAGCAGCAAACCCGCCACGATTTCCTTTCGCATCACGCGCCACCAATCGCGCAACGTGACTTCGCCGAGCGCCATCGCCCGGATGATCAACATCGAAGCTTGCGACCCGGAGTTGCCGCCACTCGAAATAATCATGGGCAGAAAAAGCGCCAGGACGACCGCCTTCGCAATCGCCCCTTCGTAGTAGCCCATGGCCGATGCCGTGAGCATCTCTCCGATGAACAAGACGACCAGCCAAGTGGCCCGTTTGCGCACCATTCGCCAGAGCGGGATCCGCATGTAGGGCTCCTCCATCGCCTCCATGCCGCCGAACTTCTGGATGTCTTCGGTCGCTTCCTCTTCCGCGACATCGAGCATGTCGTCGATCGTGACCAGTCCCACCAGCACTCCGCTGGAATCGACGACCGGTAGCGCGGTGCGGTCGTATTTGCGGAAAGCGTTGACCGCTTCCTCTTGCGAATCGGTCACATTGAGTGCGATGAAATTCTCATCCATCAATTCGCACACATGCGTGTCGAGCGGCCGGAGGAGGAATTCGCGGATGCGAATGTCGTCGAGCAGCTTGCCTCGATTGTCCACAATGTAGAGAACGTTGAGGGTCTCCGAATCCTGGCCGTTTTCGCGGATATAATCGAGCACTTGGAGCACGGTCCAGCCGGCATCGATCGAGATGAGGTCGGGCGTCATCAAACGACCCACGCTACCTTCCGGATAACCAAGCAACGCCTGGGCGACGCGGCGCTCGTCCGGCGTGAGGAGACGGATGAGCTGGCGCGCTGCCGCGCTCGGCAGCTCCTCCAGCAGCCCCGTGCGATCGTCCGGCGACATCTCGTTCAGGATCGAGACCACTTGTTCTTGCGCCATCCCGCGGAGCAGCAGCTGCTGCGCTTCGACATCGACGTCGAAATATTCAAAGACATCCGCAGCCAGCGCGTACGGCAGGATGCGGAAAATGATCACCCTCTCGGCCGGCGGCAGATCGAGAATGATCTCCGCCACGTCGGCCGGCGGCATTTCGTTAAAAAGCTCCCGCAGCGCGGAGAAATTCCGCGCATCGATCAAGCTTTCGATTTCAGGTTGTAGAATCGTGCCGACCATAAGCTGCGGATACCCGGCCCCGCCCGAGGGCACGAGGTTGTAGC
Organism: Chthoniobacterales bacterium; assembly: GCA_965218705.1. Taxonomy (GTDB): domain Bacteria; phylum Verrucomicrobiota; class Verrucomicrobiia; order Chthoniobacterales; family UBA10450; genus Palsa-1392. Next base: position 2,923,501 of record OZ244652.1, on the reverse strand, counting down.
ACTGGCGCGCATCGCACGCAATCCGCTCGCGAGTGGATTCATCGGTAGGGCGAAACTCCGTCGAGCCGGGGGCGCGTGCGCGGATTCGGGAAACACATCCACCCCCCAGCTCGACGGAGTCTCGCCCTACCAAGGGACAGAGAGTCGCTCGAAGTCCCCACGAGCGGATCGCCGCTTGGATTTTCCCCGAAACCGGCCAAACTAAACGCGATGACTTCCTCTGCCACGGCGCCCTTCATTCGGCGCGAAATCTGTAATGACGGTATTTGCCTGCTCACCTTCGATCGGCCTGATTCGGGTGCGAATATTTTCGACGCAGGCGCGATGCAAGATCTCAGTGCTCAGCTCGACTTCATTGAGCAGGAGAGCGAGATCAAAGGCGTGATCGTGGCTTCGGCCAAGAAGTCGATCTTCATCGCGGGAGCCGATCTGCAGACTCTGCTGCGCCAGGCGCAGACCGGCGAGATGCGCGCTTTCATCGCGGAAGGTCAAGGAGTTTTCAATCGATTGGCGGCTTTGAAAATCCCGACGGTCGCAGCCATTCACGGCGCCTGCGCGGGCGGCGGATATGAGATCACGCTGGCCTGCGATTATCGCGTCGCCTCCGACGCTCCGGCCACGCGGATCGGGCTTCCGGAAACGACTCTCGGTCTTGTGCCGGCTTGGGGCGGCGCGACGCGTCTGCCCCATTTGATCGGGCCCGAGAAGGCGGGCGAGGTCATCTTGAAAGGCAAGCTCTATTCGGCGGCGGAAGCGTTGAAGCTCGGCCTCGTTGATGAAGTAGTGCCGCAGGACCAATTGCTCGAGGCTGCCCGCGCCCAACTGGGCCAGCCGAAGCCTGTCCCTCCGGAGGGACGAGCCTCCGCTCGTCCAGATTCCGGCTCACAGGTAGAGGCTCCGAAAAGTCAAAACCCCGCCCCGGCTCGGGCTGCCGCCATCATCAATCAAAGCCTAACGAGCTCAACCGATGAATCTCTCGCGCGCGAGCTCGACGCGATCGTCGAACTAGGCGAGACGGAATCGACCCGGAACCTGATTCGCAATTTCTTCCTGGCCGATCGCTATCGCAAAGGATCGAGCAAAGCGCCGGCCGAAAAATTCGCGCACGCTGCCGTCATCGGCGCGGGCGTGATGGGCTCGGGCATCGCGCAATGGCTCAGCTCGCGCGGCATCTCGGTCATCCTGCGGGATGTGAACAGCGAAATCCTCGGGCGCGGCCTGGCCAGCGTCGAGAAAGTTTACGAAGGCGCGGTCAAGCGGGGTCTCATGAGCGAGGAGAAGGCGAAGGAAGGCCGTTCCCGCATTGTCGCTTCGACCGATCCGGGCCGTATGCGCGAAGTCCAAATCGTGGTGGAAGCCGCGTCCGAAAAGCTCGCCATCAAAAAAGAAATCTTCCGTGATATCGACGCAAAAATCGACGATACCGACATCCTTGCGACCAACACCTCCGCGCTTTCCATCAGCGAGCTCGCCGCCGAGACCAAACATCCCAACCGCGTAATCGGCCTTCATTTCTTTAACCCAGTCAGCCGCATGAAACTGGTTGAGGTGGTGATGGGGAAGCAGACTTCCGATGAGACCAAGGAGCGCGCCCTCGCCTTCGCCCGCCAGATCGGCAAGGTCCCGGTGGTCGTGAGGGATAGCCCGGGGTTTCTCGTGAATCGCGTCCTCTTTCCTTATCTGCTCGACGCTGCGGAACTTTTCGCTCAGGGCGTGGACGCGAAAAAGATCGACGACGCGCTGGTGGAGTGGGGGATGCCGATGGGTCCGCTCCGTTTGATCGACGAAATTGGCGTCGATATTACGGTCGATATTGCGGCCACTCTGGAGAAATCGTTAGGCTCACGGGGCGCCACTCCCGCGATTCTGCAGAAGATGCAGGAAGCGAAAATGCTCGGTCGCAAGACTGGGAGCGGCTTTTACAAATACGAAGGGAAAGAACAATCGCCTAACGAAGCCTTGAAAGAATGGCGCGTGGTGGCCGGGGACGCCGTCCCCGGTGGAGGCAGCGACGCGGCTGACCAGCCGGGGACAGCGTCCCCGGCGACAACCGGGAACGACCTTGCGCTTCGCCTCGTTTATCTGATGGTGAACGAAGCTGCCCGTTGCCTTGAGGAAAAGGTGGTGGCGGCTCCCGAGGATGCCGATTACGGCATGATTCTCGGGACCGGGTTCGCCCCGCTGCGCGGCGGACCGCTGCGCTTCGCCGATCATTTCGGCGCGGCGAAAATGGTGAAGGCCGGCGAACGGCACGGAGGAAAATTCCAACCGTGCGATTTGCTCCGACAGAATGCGCAGAACAACACGAAATTTTATGAAGACACCGCTCGAAGCGCCTGAAAAACAGATCGCTGAAGAAACCAGCGTAAAATCTGAAAAGCCCGATGCTCAATCGGTCATCGACACGTCCAAGATGTCGGCTGGCAAAGCCGCCGCGCTCGACCTCGCCGAGAGCTCCCGCGATCCGCTCGATGAACGCGGCAGTTTCGCCAGCAACCTTTTCATCGGTCGCTACGATTTTGAACGAATTTTTCCCTACCCGGCGCAGAGCGCGGAAGACCAGGCGAAAGGCGATCCCTTCCTGAAGGAACTGCGCGAATATCTCAAAGCCAACGTCGATGCCGACGAAATCGATCGCACCGGTGAAATCCCTCGGAAGAACATCGAAGACCTTTTCGCGATGGGCGCATTCGGGGTCAAAATCCCAACCGAATACGGCGGCCTTGGTCTTTCCCAGGTGAACTATGGACGAGCCGCGATGCTGCTCGGGAGCTGGGACGCCAACCTGACTGCGCTCGTCTCCGCGCACCAATCGATCGGTGTTCCGCAGCCGCTCCTCATCTTCGGCACGGACGAGCAGAAGAAAAAATATCTCCCCCGCGTGGCGCGCCAGGAAATCTCTGCGTTCGCGCTCACGGAAACCGAAGCTGGCTCCGACCCTGCCAACATGAGCCTGCGGGCCGATCCAACCGAGGACGGCTCGGCCTTTATCATGAACGGCGAGAAACTCTGGTGCACCAACTTGATCAAGGCGGGTGTGCTCGTGGTGATGGCGAAGACGCCGCCGAAGATGGTGAAAGGCCGCGAGCGCAAACAGATCACTGCCTTCATCGTCGAGGTCGACACGCCGGGGCTCGAGATCACCTATCGCTGCCACTTCATGGGCTTGCGCGCGCTCTACAACGGCATCGTGAAATTCACCGACGTCCGCGTCCCGCGCGAGAATATGATCGCGAAGGAAGGCCAGGGATTGAAAGTTGCCCTCACGACATTGAACACCGGCCGCCTAACAATTCCTGCGGCGTGCGTCGGTTTGTCAAAACGACTGCTCGAAATCTGCCGCAAGTGGGTGAGCGAGCGCGTGCAGTGGGGTGTGCCGATCGGCCAGCACTACGCGATCGCAGGCAAGGTGGCCGAAATCGCCGGCCACGTTTTCGCGATGGAGGCGATTACTTTCCTCACCAGCGCGATGGTCGATCGCAAAGCGGGCGATCTGCGCATCGAGACGGCCATGTGCAAAATGTGGGCAACCGAAGCCACCTGGCGCATCGCCGATGAAGCGATGCAGGTGCGCGGTGGACGCGGCTACGAAACCGCTCAGTCGCTCGAAGGTCGCGGCGAAGAGGGAATTCCGGTCGAACGTTTTCTGCGCGATTGCCGCATCAACATGATCTTCGAGGGCTCCAGCGAGATCATGCGCCTCTTCATTGCGCGCGAAGCGCTCGATCCGCATCTCAAAGTGGGCGGGGCCATTTTCAATACGCAGCTGCCCGCCGTGGATCGGGCCAAGGCCGCGCTGCAATCGGGCAAATTCTACGCCAGTTGGTACCCGAAACAGTGGACCCTCGGCACCGCGGGCGACCTCGACGAACTGCACCTGAATCTGCGGACGCATGTTCGTTATGCCGCCGGCGCGAGCAAGAAGCTGGCGCGGGGACTTTTCCACGCCATGACCCGTTTCGGTCCCAAGCTCGATCGTGAACAGCTCCTTCTCTCCCGGTTTGTCGGCATCGCGACTGAACTTTTCGCCATCAGTGCCACCTGCGCTTTCGCCCAGCACAAGATCGATAGCGGCGAGCCGGAGGCTGAAGTTCTTTCCTTGACCAACTACTTCTGCCGCTCGGCCCGGATGCGGATCGACACGCATTTTGCCGGCGTCTCCGCGAACGCGGACAAGGCTGGCTATGACCTGACGCAGGAGCTCATGGCCGGCAAGCACGCCGATTTGGGCAAGGGCATCGTTTAGGATCTGCGGCGCCTTTTATTGGCAGGGCGAGACTCTGTCGAGCCGGGGCGAGGCGTTGCCGCGGAGAAGACGTCCTTCCACCGGCTCGACAGAGTCTCGCCCTACCAATGATCCGGGGCTGAGCACCAAAATCCACCTTTGGTTGACTAACATCGGGCCAGCTCTCCTCGCTCGCAGCGATAAGTCCAGAGAACGATGGCTACGGAAACAAGGGTCAGGGCGGTTACCGCACCTTCGACCAGGACGATGTTTCCGTGCGTCGCCTGTTGCAACCCCACCACGGTGCCATCAACAAACGCGTGAAACAGGATCGCCAGAAAAAGCCAGCGTAGTTCGCGACGGACCACGGCCCGCAACACCAGGAGAGAAAGCGCAATGTGCAAAATGATCGCCATGGCCCGTTGCCAAATCGCGATCAACGGCATCCACCATTGCATCCCGCGAATAGCCGCGATTTGGGCCGCGACCGTGCTCGCCTGTTCCGGTGCCGCCGTTTTGGTCTGGGCGAGGATTTGATCGCCGATCAAGAGTATCACCAAAGCCGTCGCCACCGCGGCGCCTATGAGAATAATCGCCTCGACCCCGCCATGGCCCGCGCCGAACATCACTCCATCTTTCCAGCGTCGCGCTTTTTTCGCTGGCCACTTCAGAAAAAAGTAACGCGAAACATTTTCGAAAAGTCCTGCCGTTCCCCCCAGAATAAGGATGTTTATCCACGGCGCATACACCGGCGCCGGCGGAAACATTTTCCCGAGCAAGGTCAGTCCCAGCAGGACCGGGATGTGAACGAATTGCGCTGTGATGAAGGCGGCGCCGCCCCAGAGCCACGTCGCCCAACGCGCTCCAGCGCGCTGTTGCCACCACCAGGCGAAAAGGAGAGTTCCGGAGATGACGACGAGGGCCTCCAGAAGGAGCAGGGTGTAAAGGGTGGCCATCGTTGATTGCTACAAGAAGTGTCACCTTTGAATCGAGTCAAAAAACGCCGTCCTCCCGCGGATACTGTGACTACGATTGACCCGGGTGGCGACGGCAGCTAACCTCAGCGGATGAGTATGCCTTCCATGCTCACCGAGGCGACCCGCGCTCAGTCCGGCGGCCGCGTCAGTGCGAGCGAGAAACCTAAAACTGAATCCAAGTCCCGAGCTCTCGAGACGATCGGGGAGCACGTCCTGCTCGACGGATTTCAGATCGTCATCGACCTTGAAAAGAGCAAGGGCTCTTACTTGTATAACAAGGCAGACGGTCAGCGCCTGATCGATCTCTACGGTTTCTTCGGGTCCAACCCGGTTGGCTTCAATCATCCATATTTTGACCAGCCGGAGGTGAAAGCAGACCTGCTTCAGGCGGCGGAAATCAAGATCGCCAACTCAGATGTTTACTCTGAAGGTTACGCCCGCTTCGTCGATGCACTGTGGCGGGTCGTGGGGATGCCGCCGCTTGAGCGCATGCTCTTTATCGAAGGCGGCGCGCTCGCGGTCGAGAACACACTCAAAGCCGCCATGGACTGGAAGGTGCGCAAAAACATAGCCGCCGGTCGGGGCGAGCGTGGCACAGAAATTTTGCACTTCAAACGAGCCTTCCACGGCCGGAGTGGCTACACCATGAGCCTGACGAATACGGATCCGGTCAAGACGGATTTGTTTGCCAAGTTCGATTGGCCGCGGGTCTCCACCCCGTCCATTAATTTCTCGTTAGGGGAGAACGAGCGCGAAGCCGATGTCATCGCCCGGGAAAAGAAATCCGAAGAGGAAATCATGCAGTTCGTGAAGGAAAAGGGCGCCGATATCGCAGGTATCATCATCGAGCCGATCCAAGGCGAAGGCGGCGATAATCATTTCCGCGGGGAGTGGTTGCAGACTTTGCGCCGCATCTGCGACGAGAACGAGATGCTCCTCATTTTCGACGAAGTGCAGTGCGGCATGTGCGCCACCGGCCGCAATTGGTGCTGCCAGCATTTCGATGTGATTCCAGACCTCATGGCTTTTGGCAAAAAGGCGCAGGTCTGCGGCGTCATGGCTGGCCCGCGGCTCGACGAAGTGGAGGAGAACGTTTTTCGCGTGCCCAGCCGGATCAATTCAACCTGGGGCGGCAACTTTACCGACATGGTGCGCTCGACCCATTTCCTGCAAATTATTGAAGAGGAAAACCTGGTCGAGAATGCCCGCGTGGTGGGTCAGTATTTCCTCGATCAGCTGCTCGCACTTCAAAAAGAAAACGCCGGCATGACGGCCGTGCGCGGCCGCGGCTTGTTTCTGGCCTTCAATCTGCCCGACCCGAAAACGCGCGACGCATTCTGGAAAGGGCTCTACGAAAACGGCGTCTTCTCGCTGAAGTCGGGCGAGCGCGCCATCCGCTTCCGCCCAGCGCTCGATATCACCCGGGAAGTGGTCGACGAAGCGATCGAAGCCATTCGCGCGCAGCTGCAACGGTAGCGCCAGCTGCCCGCCTGCCGCCTAACGAACGCGTAACCTGGAAGGTCGCGCCACCCTTATATGCATAACGTCCTCAAAAACCTTGGTCTCACTGATGAAAATGCCGGCGCTTTCTCCGGCGAATGGCACGGCAGCGGTGAAGTGCACGAAAAGATCTCGCCGGTTGACGGAAAGTCGTTAGGCAAATTCCGCACGGCTTCGGCGGAGGATTACGAGAAAGTGATCACGCGGTCGCAGGAAGCTTATTTGAAATGGCGCGCCACCCCGGGCCCGGTCCGCGGCGAAACCATTCGCCAGCTGGGCAATGCCCTGCGCGAGCACAAGGAGGATCTCGGCGCGCTCGTCTCCCTGGAAGCAGGCAAGATCATCGCCGAAGGCAAAGGCGAAGTGCAGGAGATGATCGATATCTGCGACTTTGCGGTCGGCCAGTCGCGCATGCTTTACGGTCTCACGATCCAATCCGAGCGACCCCAGCATCGGCTCATGGAGCAGTGGCACCCGCTCGGTTTGGTCGCGGTTATTTCCGCGTTCAATTTTCCAGTTGCGGTCTGGTCTTGGAACGCGGCCCTCGCAGCCGTCTGCGGTGACGCCACCATTTGGAAACCGTCAGAGAAAACGCCGCTCACCGCCATCGCTGTGACCAAGATCGCCGAGCGCGTCTGTCGTGACACCGGAGCGGATCCCGCGATTTTTTCGCTGCTCATCGGCGATCGCGTGACTGTGGGCGAAAAGCTGGCGGCTGATCGGCGGATTCCGCTCGTCTCGGCGACCGGCTCCTCGCGGATGGGAATCGACGTGGCTAAAAATGTGCATGGCCGCCTCGGCCGGACGATCATGGAATTGGGCGGGAACAACGCGCTCATCGTTTGTCCCAGCGCCGATCTCGAGATGGCGACGCAATCGATCTTCTTCGGCGCGGTTGGCACGGCCGGGCAGCGCTGCACCTCGACCCGGCGCGTGATCATGCATGAATCGATCGCGGAGAAGGTGCGCGAAAAATTGCTTTCGGCTTACAAGTCGGTCCCGATCGGGAACCCGCTCGATGAGAAAACGCTGATGGGCCCGTTGATCGATCGAGGGGCCGTGGACAACGTCATGGAGTCGATTGAACGCCTGAAAAAAGAGGGCGGCGAAGTCCTCTACGGCGGGGAACGTTTGGAGGGCGAGAAATACGCCGGTGGCTGTTACATGACGCCGTGCCTAACGAATGCTAAGTCGGACTACGAGGTCGTGCACGACGAGACCTTTGGTCCGCTCCTTTATCTCCTGACCTATCGTGATTTCGACGAAGCGATTGCGATGAACAACGCCGTGCCGCAGGGACTCACCTCGGCCATTTTCACCAGCGACATGCGGGAGGCGGAGAAGTTTCTCGGACCGGAAGGCAGCGATTGCGGCATCACCAACGTCAACACCGGGACGAGTGGAGCAGAGATCGGAGGCGCTTTCGGCGGCGAGAAAGATACCGGGGGCGGCCGCGAAAGCGGGAGCGATTCGTGGAAGATGTATATGCGTCGGACCACGAACACGATCAATTACTCGACCGAGCTTCCTCTGGCCCAGGGCATCCAGTTCGGCGGCCCCGAAGAAGGCAGCTCGACCGCCTAGAGGCAAGACTCCGATGTAGACGTTTCGCTCTGCAAAACGTGGGTGTGGACGACGTTTTGGAGGAAACCCGCCATCCCCCGCGGCTCCCAGAGGAAGCCGTCTACAATCGCGCCTCGTGCGTCGCTTGGGGAGAAAACCCGTACCGCCCGCGCTTCCCAGAGGGAAGCGTCCACAACCCGCCCCGCTCCGCGGCTCCGTTGAAACTGGGCGCGGTTTTGTTATTCTGTGAGGGTCCGCGACGGCATCTGCCGCCGCCCGCGTGCGCCGCAGGGGCGCGCCCAACGAATCAGATTATGAGCACTCCTACTGTTGAATCGCCTAACGAAGCCGAAAATCAGTTTAACTGGCCGCTTTGTTATGAGGCGGAAAATCTCCTGCTCGGACGGATCGATGCCTTTCTCGCGCAGAACAGTTTCGCGCGGATTCTCGCGGAGCGGATGCGCGAAGAAACTGGCACGCTTTTTCTCGATTGGGTGGATCACCTCGTCATTTCGCCTGACGACGAGGCCGCTTTTCGCGAGACGGGTTACACGGACGATCCGCTGGGCGAAAACCGCGGCGGACTGAAACCGCTCTGGCATCCCGAAGCAATGTTGCCGCGTCTTCTGATCGGTTCAAAGGAAACGAAACACCCGGAAGCCGTGGCGATCCGGCCGGAGTTTGTGGCGGAGTTTGCCGCGATCCATGGGATCACGAACGAGATCGAAGGCGAACCTTTCTCGCGTTTCCGCAAAGTGCTCGCCTTCGAAGAGAACGACGCGGCCTTCTACGCGATCGAGCGGCGCGGTTATCGCGGTTACATCCCGCAACCGATTGACCTGAAGAAATTCCTCGCTGCGCGCGAGATTTGGCAGACGCGCCGCCGCCGCTGGGATCGTGACGTAAAGGGTTACGCCTACTCACTCGAGCGGTTGCAGGACGTGATCGACCTCGTCGGCCGCGATCTCGCTTGTCATCTCGTCTTCGAAGAAGAGCGCGCCTTCTGGCAGAAGCGCAATCGGGCAGCAATCGAGCAGAAGCGCCGGCAGGATTCGTTAGGCTTGGGCTGGGCGAATCACGATCACCATACGTTTCGTTCGTCGCGCAAACATTTCGTCGATCTCATGAAAGCCTGGGACATGCTCGGCTTCCATCGTCGCGAACGTTACTACGCCGGGTCGCAGGCGGGTTGGGGCGCGCAGATCGTCGAGCAGCCGATCGAAGGAATCACGATCTTCAACGACGTCGATCTTTACTCCGACGAAACGGAAATCGATTTCTCCAGAGAACCGCTGTCACCGGAGGAGAAAAAACTGCGCACGGTGGGGCTTTGGGTTGGGCTGCACGGCGAAAGTTTTCTCGACGCGGGAATGCATCACCTGGAGTGCCGCTTTGATTACGAGCTCCTGCGCGAGCAACTCGCCGCAGCCCACATCAAAACGATGGCGCCATTTTCCGATTTTCCTTTCCTCAAGCAGGCTTTCACCCAGGGCGAGCGCTGGGTCGTGCGGCCAGAGCGGATCACCCGGCTGAATTCGAGAGGACTCCTCACGGACGAGCAGGCGCAGAAGTTCAGCCGCGAAGGGGCGATCGGAAGTCACCTGGAAAACCTGCAACGCAAAGGCGGCTTCAAGGGTTTCAACCAAAAGTCGGTCAGCGTCATCATCGAGGCGACTGATCCGCGCAAACAGGACGCGGTGCACAAGTCGGCCTAACGAGCGTCGCGATCTGGGTTATCGCGGGCGCAGATATTCCGACGGCGGAGAACTTCTGCTAATGCGCGAAAGAAGCGTTTAATTCGCTTCGTTAGGCCAAATTCGCCGCCGCCCTCGCGTCCTTCACTTTAGATGCTCTTTGATCCATGCAGGCTTGCGTTTGCAATCGACCACCGCGTGAATGAAAACAGTTTCGCCCGAAACCGTGTTGAAGATCGCAAACGGAAATCGTTTGCTTAGCGACCGATGATAATGCCGATATACGATGCGATGAACACCGTCATGAATTCGGAGCGAATCAATGTCCGTGGCTAAAGTTTCGAGAAAGTACGTGCCGAGACCGGGCTGCTGCGCCTCGTAGAATTTGAATTCCGTCGACGAAGTCATCTTCAGCCCTGTCGAGGATCTTGACCGTCACGAGGTCCGATCACGGATTCGTTTCCGGGCCGACTCCCAGTCCGAGAACTTCGCTTCGCCCGTATCGATCTGACGTTGCCGCTCGTCGAGTAATTCTTTCTGCCAATCGGCGACCGGAATTTGAGTCTCGTGCCGGCAGAGATCATCCCAAAGCGCTTCAATCGCCTTCAGTTTTTCTTCCACCGTCATTGCGCCAATGGCAGCACCGCGTCCACGATCGCAATTATGTCTTCTTAACGCTCAATCATCAACTCTCAACGTCTGAATTTGCCCCGTCGAGTTGCGAGCTGGCATAACGAACGACGCCACCGCTTCGAGCGTGCGCGCGAGCTTTACGCTGACCAGTGGCTCGGCTTCAGCGAGGTGCAATTGCATCAATGGCTCGAGGAGGCCGGCTTTGGCAAACTGGAAGTCACGGTCGTGTCGCGGGAGAAGGAGAGTCCGGTTTTCAGACGGTTTTTGCGACGGGCTCGAAATAGGAGCGGGTACTTCAGCCTTGAGTTTCGCCCCTAGCGACGCGATCAAATCTCGATGCAAAGACGAGCGGCGATCATCACGGCTCTCCGAACACCTGTCGGCCGGCACGGGGGCGCATTGGCGTCGGTTCGCCCCGACGATCTTGCCGCCCACGTCATCAAGGCCGTCGTGGCGCGGTCCGGCATCGACCCCGCATTGATCGAGGATGTCTACGTCGGCGCTACCAACCAGGCCGGCGAGGACAACCGCAACGTCGCGCGCATGGCCGCGCTGCTGGCGGGCCTCCCCGCGTCCGTGCCGGGTTCGACGGTGAATCGCCTCTGTGCGTCGGGGCTGGAAGCCGTCAACATCGCGGCGCGCATGATCGAGGCGAGTCACGGCGATGTGTTCATCGCGGGCGGCGTCGAGTCGATGAGCCGTGCACCTTATGTGCTCAGCAAGGCGGAATCCGTGTTCGACCGGTCGCAGCAGATCTTCGACACTTCGATCGGCTGGCGCCTGGTCAATCCTCGCATGGCGGCGCTGCATCACCCCTTCTCCATGGGCGAGACCGCCGAGAATGTCGCCCGCCAGCACAAGATCAGCCGGGCGGATCAGGATCAGTTCGCGCTGCAGAGCCAGCAACGGTGGTCGGCGGCGCACCAACGAGAAAAGTTCGCCCAGGAGATCGTGCCCGTCGAGATTCCGCAGCGCAAGGGCGCTCCGACCCTCGTCAGCGTGGACGAGCACCCGAGGCCGGACACGACGCTGGAGAAACTCGCCAAGCTGAAACCCGCGTTCTCCAAAGACGACCAAGGCACGGTGACCGCGGGTAATTCGTCGGGCATCAACGACGGCGCGGCGGCATTGCTGATCGTTGAAGCCGGGCTGGCCAAATCGCTCGGTCTTCAGCCGATCGCCTTCATCGGTCCGAGCGCCGCGGCCGGCGTCGATCCGGCGTTCATGGGGCTCGGACCCGTGCCCGCGATTCGCAAGGCGCTTCTGCGCGCGAAACTGACGCTCGACCGCATCGACCTGTTCGAGTTGAACGAGGCGTTCGCCGCGCAGGCCCTCGCCTGCCAGCGTGAGCTGGGGATCGACAACGCAAAATTGAACGTCAACGGCGGCGCGATTGCGATCGGTCACCCGCTTGGTTGCAGCGGCGCCCGCCTGGCCACGACGCTGATTCACCAGATGGCTCGCACCGGCGCCTCGCGCGGCATCGCGTCGCTCTGCGTCGGGGTAGGCCAAGGCTTGGCGACGGTCTTCGAACGCGAGTGAGTTTGGAAGTGGGCCTGACTGTCAGATCGTTTGCACCGAGCAGGGAGATTGCGGCCCGCGGTGAAAAAAGCTAGAATCGAGTGCGATGAGCGTCGAACAAATCAAGTCCGCGATCGAAGAGTTGTCCCTGGAGGAACGGGCTGAGCTAGCGGCGTGGTTTCACGGCTGGGGTGATGACGAATGGGACGAGCAGATGAAAGCCGACGTCGCCGCTGGCAAGCTCGACCAGATTCTGCGCGAAGTGGATGAAGATGTCCACGCTGGGCGGCTGCGCGAAACGCCGTGATTTCGCGGACAGAAGCGCGCTTCTGGCGTCTCTTTGAATCGTTTCCCGCGGATGCGCAGGCGCTCGCCCGCGAGAAGTATCGGCTGCTTTTTCTTTTCGGGAGATTCATCCGGTGATGAAGGTGTTGGACGGCGACGCGCGGCTCGGGAGCGGATGGTGAGCGCCTGTAGAGGAAACGCCGAGATTCCAAGAGTTACCCCCATTCACATCGACGACTACTTCAGATCGAGCTCTGTATAGCTGCCCGGGTACGTTGCAGCCACCGCGGCTGCGATTTCGGCCGCGTTTGGCTCCAACTTCGGCCAGCTCGCGTGCGGTAGCACCACGGTGGCGATTCTCCGGCCAGTCAGGTTCTGTTGGTAGCGCAGTTGCTTGTCCGTAGTCACCAACACGTCGAACTGCGCTTCCGCTGCGTCGAGCAAGTCGCCATTCGAAAGCTCGGCCCAACCCGCGTCGAACGCAGTCACGACATCGTGCCCCGCCAAATGCGTGCGCAGTGGCACCGGCGTCCCTTGATCAAAAAGAACACGCACGCGAATCAGACTGTGGCGAGGCTCGCTTCCGCAAACTCGAGGACCGCGAGCGCCTGTGCGCGCGTGACGCCGGGGAACCATTCCAGAAACTGGTCAACCGTCGCTCCGTCCTCCAGATTTTCGAACAACGTCTTCACCGGCACACGCGTTCCCCGAAAAAGCCACGCGCCGCTCACCTTCTCGGGGGATCGTTCGAGAGCCGTGCACGCGGTCCAGTCAAGCATGCTTAAAGTGTAATCGCTTGCGCTTTCCCGGCAACGGAATAGGCACCTGGGGTGGAGCTTGGCGTTAGTCTGATAATCTCGGCGTTCACACGGGCCGAGGAGGCATTTTGCCGCGATTATAGGGCTGACCCTGTACTTCTCACTCGCCTGCCAGCGCGAGCTGGGCATCGACAACGCAAAATTGAACGTCAACGGCGGCGCGATTGCGATCGGTCACCCGCTTGGATGCAGCGGCGCCCGCCTGGCCACGACGCTGATCCACCAGATGACTCGCACCGGCGCCTCGCGCGGCGTCGCGTCGCTCTGCGTCGGGGTAGGACAAGGCTTGGCGACGGTCTTCGAACGGGAGTGAGTACGGAAGTGGCGTCAGCGGAATCTGGGGAGCGGTCGCCGCGGCGACTGGTTAAATGCCAGTCCGGATCGGACGGACCTCGCCATCGCGACGTTCGTCTGGTAGCATTTCATTGTGAGCGCGACCGACCTGATCACAACCGACCCAGATATTCTCGGCGGTACCCCCGTCTTCACCGGAACACGGGTGCCGGTCAAGACGCTCTTTGATTATCTCGAAGACGATTACAACCTCGAAGAATTCCACGACTGCTTCCCCACCGTTACCCGCGACATGGCCGTGCAGATGCTTGAGCGTTCGCAGCACGCCATCCTCCAGGGGACCGCGTGAAGGTTCTTTTCGACGAGTGCGTGCCGTGGCCACTCCAGGCACTCTTACCCGACCACGAATGCCGCACCGCACAGCGATGAAGTGGAAGCGGATCAAGAACGGCGAGCTACTCGCGCTCGCCGAGCCGCAGTTCGACGTCTTCCTCACATGCGACCAAAACCTGCGCTATCAGCAAAACCTGGCTGGCCGCAGCATTGCGATTCTTGAACTCTCAACCAACAAGCTCCGCCGACTAATAGCGGCCGCGCAAGTCATTCGCGACGCCGTTGCCGGAATGGAGCGCGGAGAGTTCCGGCGCCTCAATATCCCTGACGGGCCGTGATGACTGTCAGATCGTTCGAGCGCTCGGCGGCGGTGACGCAGCGCCGTGGCTACGGATTGCTTTCGCCCTGCGACTTCAGCGGCGAAGGCCCGAAACAACGCCGTCAGCTGCGCTCTGCGCCGTCCGCCCGCGGACAGCTCCTCGATTCAGCGCATCACACCCCTTGAAATGTGCGAACGCGCCATTCAAACATTGTCCTAGCCGCTGTCGTCGCTACAGTTGTGGTCCATGAGCCTCGCCGAAATCAAAGATGCAGTGAGTGCGCTCTCGCCAGACGAACTTGCTGAGCTAAGCACCTTTATTCGCGACCGGGAAAATCGCGCATGGGATCAGCAGATCGATACCGACTTTTCTGAAGGCGGACGCCTCCGCGCCGTCGCGGAAGAGGTCCGGCACGACATTCGCGCGGGACGGCTCCAAGACTTGCCGTGATCGGCAAGACGCAGCGGCGCTTCTGGAAGCATTTCGACGCGCTTCCGCCGGGTATCCAGAAGTTAGCCCGCGAGAAATACGCCCTCTGGAAACGCGATCCTCGCCACCCGTCACTTCACTTCGAAGAACGACGCAACGGCATTTGTGTGGTGCGCATCGGCGATCATTACCGCGCGCTTGGCCTGCGCGAAGGCGATGTGATTGCCTGGTTTTGGATCGGGACGCACGAGGAGTATAACAACTTCCGCTTTTGAGCTGCGCCGCTCGATTTCTACCTTCCGCATTCTTCCTTCCTCCGTCTCGCAGGTCATTCATCCCGGCCACGTTTGTGCGGCTTGCATAGCGCGCAGGAACTTCACTTTGGAGCTTTGAAACGCCGCTTCGTAAGGTTCGTTTTCAACTGCGACTCCGAGGCACGCTTACTGTATCTGCAGCCGCAAAGTTTCGGCGATCTTGCGCCCGATCGCGATGCGCCGCGGCGCGGTCACCTTCGCGCGCCGCTCTCCGAACTCGGGTTTCGGCAGCAGATAAATCACATTGCAACGAACCGCTGTTTTCCGGTCGAGCCCATCTGCGCCATTCAGGATAACCTCGTTCTTTTTGGCATCTCGATTGACCTTCGCTGACGTGCAGATCAGAGCGTTCACGTACTCGAGATCACTGTTTAAACACCATTCATCATTGGAGATGATGACGGCAGGATGCGGCTTCTCCTCCTCGAACGGGAAGAAATAAATCTCCCACTGCCTCACTTCACGAGCTTCCGCGCCGAGCGAGCGGCGAGCTTGTTTGATTCGTTCGCCCCCAGCTTCCCACAGCACTCCTCAAAATATCCGTGCGGACGCATAGGAACCGGCTCGGGAATTTCGAGCTTCGTTAGAAGGAGAAGCTTCGATTTGCGCACGATCACGAAACCGCCTATCTCCCGGCAGCAGATTTCTGCTCGCGAATGATCTTCGCCAGCGCTCGCAGTGACCCATTTACCGCTTTGGCGCTCGGGAAGGCGCGGGCGACGTCGGGTTCCAGCACGACAACGTTGCTTCCTTGCGCATAACGCCCAGCGTATTTGCCACGCGTACCGTCGGCGAAATCGTATTCCGGCTGGATGTCGGGATCGATTTGCTTACCTGGTTTTTTCATACGTCCGTCGTTCGCGCCTGCTCGCAGGCCGAGCGCTGATGATGCGAATATTGTCGCCTCTGTCGGTGTGAACGACAACTAGCAACTTGCCACGGTGGGACCGGCCGATTGTGACAAAGCGCTCCTCGTCGTGCGAATGCGTCGGGTCCAGAATCGTTAATGAAAGGGAATCAGCGAAAACGGTCGAAGCGTCATCGAATCTGACGCCGTGCTTCGTGGCGTTGGATCGCGCCTTCTTCTCGTCCCATTCGAACGTCAGCGGCATCGGGGAGTATCATCTGCGATTGCGCACGATTGCCAAGCTCAGTCCTCCTCCGGTCGTCTGTGAAGCGTGAGGCTTGATGCGCTCGCCGGCCTCGACTCCTGTACCCTTCGGGCTGCGCTTCGCTCCCTCTATGTTGCAGCATCCCCATGCCGCTCCATTCTCCTTGGGCGTCAGCTCTTCGCCCCGCAACTGCGGGATGATCGCTTCGAATTCCTCGTCGATCTTCGGCAGCTCGCTTTGGCTCAACCCCGGGGAGCGTACGCGCCATCGCGTGCCGGCGAGTGCGCCTCGCGCTCGCGAACTTTCTCTTAACGGTACCGAATACCGCACGCGTAGTGGCATCCTTCTTCTCCCAATTGGGGAGCCGCTCTAAGCGCGCTCGACCGCTTTAAGTGGTCGAGTCTACAGCTCACGGGGGGCTTTCGATGGAGGCTTGGTTTGAAGACAGTCGACGTCGTGCTTCCCGGTATCGAACTGTTCGAGTTGAACGAGGCGTTCGCCGCGCAGGCCCTCGCCTGCCAACGCGAGCTGGGCATCGACAACGCAAAATTGAACGTCAACGGCGGCTCGATTGCGATCGGTCACCCGCTTGGTAGCAGCGGCGCCCGCCTGGCCACGACGCTGATCCACCAGATGGCTCGCACCGGCGCCTCGCGCGGCATCGCGTCGCTCTGCGTCGGGGTAGGACAAGGCTTGGCGACGGTCTTCGAACGAGAGTGAGTTTTGTAAGTTAGTGCTGCAATTAGAGGTCTCTGTTAAACCCGGTGACTAACTGCCGAAAACACACCGCAGAGCTTGAATTTCACACGCTGCGTCACGACGCGAGGTGAACTGTGAATGTGTAGGACTAACGCCGGATTTCGCGGCGAGCCGTCGGATAGTCTCGATCTGCGTTGGTGTGGGAGGACCGTCGGGAGCGCTGCGTGATAATTCGGCGTCGATCCTGTCGGAGGCTTCTTCAGTAGTCGTGCTTTCGTGGTGGCATAAACCCAGATCGTCCATAAAGGATCGTTGCTTTGCAGTACAGGGTCGTGCGTTCAACAAGTACGACACATCATACTTGGTGGTAAACTCGTCCCAGGGTAAGCCCATGCTGCTCAGCATTCGTTGTTGGGGCTCCGTAGCTAAAACACTTTTGCCGCAGGGCAATTCAGCAAGCCGCTTCCAGTCAGTCATTCCTTCATGCCAGTAATAGTCGCTAGGCCGAACTTCACTAGCGCGTAATAGCTGACGAAGCTCAGTCTGGGTCCATTCGCCCAATATTTCGCCGTCTCGCGATACGTGAAGTTTCATCGAAAACAGGGACGAGGCTGATGCTGTTCCCTCCGAGGTTTTTTGGCTACATCCTTTTTGGGCAATGCCAAAAAGGTGTTTCTTGTTATACTCTCCTAACAGTGCCGACCGGCGCGTCGCGGCGGCGATTTGAAGTGGGCCTGACGGTCAGATGGTTCGAGCGCCCGGCGCCTCTGCAATGCATCCCACCTGTTTTCCGCTCACCACCCGCCGCTTAAGAACGCGCGAGCATCCGGTGGTGACGGTAATCGCGAAAGCGTTCTACGATGCGAACTGTTCCCGCTCTACCGCGGCGCTTTGTTTGCCCTCTCGCATCGTGCTACTCTTCCCGGATGTCCATCACCGTGGAAATGTCGGATAACCTCGCGGCTGAGCTTGCCCGCTGCGCCGCGCGGCTCGGTCAGACGCCAGAGGCCTTCGCCGCCGAGGCTGTGCGACGGCTCCTCGCCGTTGAACGCTTTCGTCAAAGACGCGAACGCCTGGCCGACTACGGACCTAGGGCTGGCTTGAACACCGACGGGGACGTGTTCGCCGCCGTTTCGTGAGGTTAGTCTTCGATACAAACGTTCTCATCGCGGCGCACCTCACGCCGGGGCACTGCGCCACGCTCTACCAGGAAGCGCTGATCGCAGCCACCCTGCTGAGCAGCGACCCAATCCTCACCGAATTCGAGGAGAAGCTGGTCGCAAAGGGAAAAGTCAAACCCGGCGAAGCAGCCCGCATGCGTGCTCAGGTTGCGGAGGATTGCACTCTGGTTGTGCCGGCTCGATTGGCAGCCCCTGTTTGTCGCGATCCGGATGATGACGTCATTCTCGCTACAGCGATTGCTGCAGACGCCGATCTAATTGTGACCGGCGACAAAGACTTGCTTGTGCTCAACGAATTTCAACAGATCCCAATCGTGACACCGGCGGAGTGCTTTGCGCGTCTCACCCAAAAGCGCGAGTGATTCAGATCATCTCTTCCTTCTGCATTCTTCCTTCATAATTCGTCTCTCTGGCAGGTTCATCCCGTGATGCGGTTGTCGCTCAATCAGCTGAGCGCACCTATCGTAACGCCGGCATCCTCGGTCTTACGCTCCCTGACGTGGACCGTTACCTGAATTCGCTTTGTCAGGCGGCGGACTGCGTCGCACTCACCGCCGCACCGCCAGCGCGTTTACCCGATCCAGACGACGACCCGTTGCTTCGCTTGGTGGAGACGTCCAATGCGCCAGAAAGAGGCTCCGAGTTGTATGGCCAAGTCCGCTGTCCTCAGCGGAATCTGGGGAGCGGTCGCCGCGGCGACTTGGTGGAATGCCAGTCCGAATCGGACCGCCCTCGCCATCGCGCAGTTTGTCTGGTAGCATTTCATTGTGAGCGCGACCGACCTGATCACAACCGACCCAGATATTCTCGGCGGTACGCCCGTCTTCACCGGAACACGGGTGCCGGTCAAGACGCTCTTCGATTATCTCGAAGACGATTACAGTCTCGACGAATTCCTCGACTGCTTCCCCACCGTTACCCGCGACATGGCCGTGCAGATGCTTGAGCGTTCGCAGCACGCTATCCTCCACGCGACCGCGTGAAGGTTCTTTTCGACGAATGCGTGCCGTGGCCGCTCCAGGCACTCTTGGCCGAGAACGAATGCCGCACCGCACAGCAGATGAGGTGGAAGCGGATCAAGAACGGCCAGCTACTCGCGCTCGCCGAGCCGCAGTTCGACGTCTTCTCACGTGCGACCAGAACCTGCGCTATCAGCAAAACCGGGCTGGCCGCAGGATTGCGATTCTTGAGCTCTCAACGAACAAGCTCCGCCAGCTGATAGCGGCCGCGCAAGTCATTCGCGAAGCCGTTGCCGGAATGGAGCGCGGAGAGTTCCGCCGCCTCCATGTCCCTGACGGGCCGTCATGACGCTCCACGTCAAGCTTCCCGAATCACTGGCCGCGCAAGCGCGCGAGCTGGCCGAGCGCGAGCACACGACAGTAGATGCTCTCATTGCCTCCTCGCTTGTCGCGACACTCGACCACTCGCGACATCGGCCGACAATTTCCGAGCGCGCTGCTCGGGTCGATTGGGCGAGAGTGGACGCCATCTTCGCGCGTGTAGCAGAGGTCCCGCCCGAGGCGGGTGATGAGCGGTGAAGCTCACGACACCGCTCGACCGCATCGACCTGTTCGAGTTGAACGAGGCGTTCGCCGCGCAGGCCCTGGCCTGCCAGCGCGAGCTGGGCATCGACCACGCAAAATTGAACGTCAACGGCGGCGCGATTGCGATCGGTCACCCGCTTGGTTGCAGCGGCGCCCGCCTGGCCACGACGCTGATCCACGAGATGGCTCGCACCGGCGCCTCGCGCGGCATCGCGTCGCTCTGCGTCGGGGTAGGACAAGGCTTGGCGACGGTCTTCGAACGGGAGTAAGTCTGGAAGTGGGCCTGACTGTCAGATCGTTCGAGCGCCCGGCGCCTCTGCCACGCATCCCATCGGTCCGAATCGCGTGGACAGCCCACGCAATTGTTGAATGTTTTTAGACGCGACCCGTGGCGACACGCCAGTGAAGAAGACGCTTGCATTGATTTGACAAGGCATATTCATCGAGGCCGTCAAACTGAAAAACCATATCGGCGGAGCGCTCCTACTATACTGCGGAGGCGAAAATCCACGCATATTACCTTCTTTCCGTCGCAAAGCTGCGCCTTAACTCTGTCTCTGTCGTGCCTAGTCAGATAGATGCCGTCGATTCCGCAGCGCTGCGCGCCAAGAATATCCTCCTCGAAATTATCTCCGACGAAAACAGCTTCGTCGCACCTTACGCTCAGACGGGCTAGCATCTTCCGGAATATTCTGCCATCAGGCTTCTTAACGCCTTCAGTTGAAGACATTAGGATATTGTCGAATTGCTCAGGCAGAGCTAAACGCCGCAAATCATATTGAGTTAGCAAGGCTTCGGTGTTTGAAATAAGGCCAAGTTTGTAACCAGCGACGCGAATCCTTCGTAAGAGAGTATCTAAATAGCGCTTCTTTTGTAACCGCACCAAAGAGTGCCGCCTAAAGACGCTAGCAAAATGTTCAATCGTCCGCTTCGATGGAGAAAGTCCAGATTCGGTAAGCAAAGTCGCAAACAGTTTGTCGAGTAGAAATCCTTCGCGCTCTCGATTCTTGCTATCATTGGCTAACTGCAAAAATCGGTCTCGGAGGTGTGTTCCAGTAATACTCGGCGGTTCGCCAAAAAAATCCGCTGCCACTGCTTTCCAAAATGTGATCCGCTTTTCGTCTACCTTGACATCGACGAGCGTTCCATAGAGGTCGAAAATGATTGCTCGACGGCGGCTAGTCATACAAACGCGCTGCAGAAAACGAGAAGCACTGAGGCGATTGTCACAATGAGCTGGAACAAAATTATGACCGTTAGACTCTTGGAAGCCTGCATACCTTTCGAATAGGTAAAGAACGGCCGCGTTTTTAAGTAGCCTCCGATGTCGTAGAGCCCAAGAGCGGCTTCGCACTTCGATATTGCCAGACGGTTACCGGAGTGGGCGCGACTTCCCGCCCGTAGGTAAAGCTGAATGATGAGGCCGAATGACAGGAGTCCGCAGCCGAAAAGGATGCGTGTCACTGTATTCAGCTTTTCGGGATGTATGAAAACATAAGAGACGACTGCGAAACTTAGTCCGGTAGCCCAAGTGGCGGCCTGAAACGTACGGGTCGTCCATGATACGATGTTATTGTGGAAAATTCCCAAAAGCGATATCAGTACATCAACTTTCTTCTCCTCCCCAACCCGGAGTGCGCTGAGAATTTCTTCAACGCTTTCAGCGGGTTTTTCCAACGTAAAAGTGGACTCCACAATTTCTTCGGCGGAGACACGGTTTTGCATACGGTCGGAGCGTAGCGCTGGGTGCGCGATGCTGTCGAGTCCGGGATCGCGCCTGTAGGGGCGGGCCGCTCAAGCGGCGACATTTCGCGGATCGTGCAAATGCTCTATGCTGCTTGAGGCATCTCGTCGTAGGTCCGACCGCCGAGTGATCGACCAGTGGTATGCTTCCGGACGCCACCCCATTGCTTGAAGAAGAAAGGGACCTTTTCTCGCCGGCATGTCCGGAAAATCTCGCGCACCCACTGGATGTTCATTGGTCGCGCGCGCGGACCCGATTCTCCCCCGACGATCACCCAATGAATTCCCGTCAAATCGATTCCAGCAAGAGAGCCGATCAGCGGTTCGCAGGAGAGGAAACGCACTTTCGCCGCGACGGTGCGCAAATCATCAACGCGATACAGCACGCGGCTGTCTTCGACGCTGACGCCCATCCAGATATTTTCTGCCCACGGCAATTTACCTTCCAGCGTACGCAGCCGGTCGCTCCGCTTGGTCAGGATTTGAAAGGTGTGCTGCGGGCAATCGGCCATCGTCTTGAACACGCGGCGGATGAACGACAGCGGTACGTCGGGATGAAACAGGTCGCTCATCGAATTCACGAAGATGCGCCGTGGCGTGCGCCACGATCGCGGCAGATCGAGCACATCTTCGTGCAGTGTGACGCGAAATCCGCGGCGATAACGCGCATTTCCCATCGCCTGGAGCCGGGCCGCCAGGCGTTCCGCGTAGCAATTTTTGCATCCGGCGCTGACCTTGCTGCAGCCCGTCACCGGATTCCACGTCGCCTCTGTCCATTCAATGTGTGAATTTGCCGACATGGTTCAGTTTAGCGGTTTCGGAACTTGTCGAAAATGTAGCGCACGATTTTATCGCCGGTGGCATTCGGTGAAGCGAAGAATAGATAATAGACAATCGCGCGACTGCGGTTTCGCATCGGAAGTGGAGCGGGTACAAACTTGAAACCGCCTATGTCTTGCAATCTTCTGCGAAATGCTTCAGCCACAGCCTCGTTCGGTTGCTTGTGGACGTCGCCAAAGAGTTCTCCCTCCGACGAGTAGGCAACCTCTCGCCATGATTCGTCGCCCCAAAATGCCGTTAGCCGAGCAGCTTGAGTCGGACTGACGCGCGAGGGCTCGTTCCAGAGTACGTTTCGATTCATATCGGCGACAGGAAAGTTCAGAAATATTTCCATGGCTTTCGATTTCCCAGCCGCAGCAATGACCTCCCAGTTGAGATGCAAACCGTACGGATCGAGAACGCACAGTGCACGCCGGAATTCCTCGTATCGGATCCCCGGAAAAACCTTCTCGAGCAGAATGCCGTTACAGTCGCCTTCGAAGACGTGCACGTCGTTGCGAGGTCCCACTACTTCACGAAGCCGACCGGTCTTGCTCGGTTTCAAGTCGATGAGGAATATTTCATCAAACGGCGGCTCGATCGCGAGCGCGTTGAGCGGGCTTCCCAGGACGAGTTCGTTAGTGCTGCGCGCAATGTGATGGCCGCCCCCCGCAAAGGCGTCGATATAAGTGTGGTGAAATCCCTTCGCGCTTAGAATCTTCGAATACTCGGTACCGTAACGCTTGATAATCTCCAGCTTTACCTCAGACCAATAACCGATCTGATCGAATTGGAATTCTTGCGGCACAGGCAGATCAAAGAGAAACGAAGATCGATTGGCGACATGAATTTTGACGAGTAGCTGGAAAAAATTGGAGTCGCCGCCATGCTTCCCAGCAATTCGCCGATGGGCTTTGTCGCTATTCTTGGCGTTCTCGCCCTGATCGGCATTCCGATCCGCAACTCGGTGATCCTGATTGTGCAGGTCGAGGAGCACAGTCGCGACGGCATGGGGAAGCGGTCCTAGAGTCCACGATGCATCGGAAGCGCCCGATCATGCTGACGGCCGCCGCGGCCAGATCATCCCATCGAAGCCAGCTTGGCAAAGCCGGACTTGAACACGCCCACCAGCGTGTCGATCTCCGCTTCGGTCATCGGCGTGGAGAACACGCACGTCCCCGTGCTGATGATGCTGCAACCTTCGTTGTAGAGGTGTTCGAGCAACGCCTTAAGTCGGCGCGACTCGTCGGGCGTCGGGTAGGCCTCGCGGTAATTTCGGGGCGGCGTCTGCTTCATGTGCACCAGGAACATCGAGCCCGCCCCGGTGACGCTCGCGGGCGCGGCCGTCGCGCGGATCGCGCCTTCGATGCCGTTCCTGGCCAGATCGGTCAGCGCGTTCAGGCGCGCCACCGCGGGTGGGTCGAACTTCAGCATCGCCGCCATGCCCGCGGTCATGCTGATCGGGTTGGCCGTGAATGTTCCAGAGTGCGGGAACACGTAGCGGGGCGACTGCGGGTTGAGCACATCCATGACTTCGGCGCGGCCGGCGACGGCGCCGATGGGAAATCCACCGCCGATGATCTTGCCCAGCGCGGTCATGTCGGGCGTCTAAGATCTGCGCTCGTAATGTCGATCCAAGTAACGAGGCGCTTCCTATCATCTTCCGTGAGCGGCAGATTAAGGACACGCGACTTGAGCACCGAATGGTCGACATAGTTCTCCCGCATCAGAACACGCACGAACTCCCGATCTTTGTCTCGGAACGCGACAAGCTTACTCGCCGCTAGATCGTGTCCCTCGACGCACCACCCGATCTTGCCGTTCGTGTTAGCGGTTTCGACTGGTACCATCCTGCTCGACCAGCCTTCCGGAAGCGTGGCAGCTTCTATCGAAACGCCATGAACGTAAAACCCATGCGTCTGGTGAAACATTGAGAGCTCGCCTAAGGAGCCATCGATCTGATCGACACGCTCGGGGTAGTTTTTCGGCGTCACATCGGCTTCCATGGACTGACGGAGGTCGTGATGAGCCTCCGGAAATCTGCCCAAGATTGCCTGCGAGCCGAACACGATCACCTCTGAATCCTCAGAAACGGCACATGCAGCACGAATCGCGTGCTCCAATTGCTCGAACGTCATTCGCTTCGATTGTTTTCTTCGAACGACTGTAGTATTTCGGCGCGCTCACGAGCACTCAGAATAGGTAAAAAGGGCGAACTCTGCCGGAGGCGAGTGGCACGCTCTCCCGTGTCGGTGAGTAGCTGTCGAAGTTGAGCGAGTGAATAGGTCTGGAGAGCGCAGCGCCATTCCTGAAGTTCCTTTGCTTCGCGTGGTGACGCTGTTGAAATGCGCCGCTTGATGTAAGCCAGTGCTCTCCGGACCAGAGTGGGGTTTCGACGCAGCCGGGCTGAGATCGCCTGCGCGATTGTGAGTGATTGGTCATCGCGATCCTTGTGAAGTACGACTCGGCCACCGCCTCCTGCAGGACGTGTGATCGCGCTATGTGCAAGTGGCGGCAGGCCTGCGAGCAGGATCGTGGTTTCTAGGGAGCGGAACTCGTTCGGGTTCATCACCGCAATATCCGCACGGGTGAACGGTCTCGTCTCGATCGCTACGCTGAACTCCTTTTGGAGTCGCGTAGTTTTACGGCTGAACGTTTCCGCCAGTCTGCCAACCTGCGAAGATGGCGCTAGAATGGCGACGACAAGTGGGTCCCTTGGCCGGTCAATTTCCATCGCCACGGATCCTTCCACCCAGATTGAATCAGCTGGGGGAACGAGCGAATGAGCTACATCCGACAGTCGTTCGAGGAGCTTGTCAAAACGAAGGCGCTCTGCGCGGAAAAGGTTCTCCAGATGACGCGTTAAAAAATAGTCTTTGCGCGTTCGGAGCACCTGTTGCTGCCCGAGCCCGACGGCTTCGACAGCGCCGAGTTCCTCCAAGGCGGCAATCGCTCGCCATACGCCGGCTTTGTTCATTCTGATGTGTCGCGCCAGCTCAGAGGTGCCCATTGGTACGCCAAGCTCGATGAGCGCACGCAGGATTCTGACATTCGTCTCGGTACCCAGCACACGGTTCAGCGGTGCGCGGAGGGCGCTTTGCGGCATTACAGGCTTTTGGGAAGCAGACATTGTTGATTTAAATCGACAATTGTTGATTAAAGTCAACAACTATTGATTTATATCAACAATAATCAATGAAGGAGCGACTCACCCGCCCCTGCTGCGGTGGCGTGTCTACTTGTGCATCCGGTCCTTGAACTGCTCGATGAAATTTTCGTATTGCTACTGGCCGGCTTCGGCGTCGAAGCGGAGCGGGTGCGGTTTCCAAAACCTGAAACGCTGAAATGGCGAAGGCGGACAGGATTTGCGGGCGCCGACACAGCGCCGCGGCTATAGCGCAACTGCGGTATTGCTCCGATTTTACCGGTGGCGCCGCCCATGCACTCTATCAGAGCTACGGCACGTCCCTCCGCTCGCTCAGCCCATCGAAGCCAGCTTGGCAAAGCCGGACTTGAACGCCTCCACCAGCGTGTCGATCTCCGCTTCGGTCATCGGCGTGGAGAACACGCACGTCCCCGTGCTGATGATGCTGCAACCTTCGTTGTAGAGGTGTTCGAGCAACGCCTTGAGTCGGCGCGACTCGTCGGGCGTCGGGTAGGCCTCGCGGTAATTTCGGGGCGGCGTCTGCTTCATGTGCACCAGGAACATCGAGCCCGCCCCGGTGACGCTCGCGGGCGCGGCCGTCGCACGGATCGCGCCTTCGATGCCGTTCCTGGCCCGATCGGTCAGCGCGTTCAGGCGCGCGACCGCGGATTGGTCGAACTTCAGCATCGCCGCCATGCCCGCGGTCATGCTGATCGGGTTGGCCGTGAATGTTCCGGAGTGCGGGAACACGTAGCGGGGCGACTGCGGGTTGAGCACATCCATGACTTCGGCGCGGCCGGCGACGGCGCCAATGGGAAATCCACCGCCGATGATCTTGCCCAGCGCGGTCATGTCGGGCGTGACGCCGTAGCGCGCTTGCAAGCCGGAGTGCTCGGCCCTGAACGTGATGACTTCATCGAACACCAACAGCACCCCGTGGCGCGCGGACCACTCGCGCAGCGCGGTAACGAACTCGACATCCGCCGGACACAAGCCGACGCGGTGCGGCATCAGATCGATCAACACGCACGCGAGGTCTTTGGCGTGCTCGTCCATGATCGCCAGCGTGCGCTCGGTATCGTTGAACGGAAAGACAACGACGTCCTTGAGCGCGGACTCGGGTGTCCCGTGCACCAACGGAACGCTGTTCGGATGGTCCCTTTCGCCCCAGGTCGCCGGCGTGGAGCCCTGGCTCACCTCGGCGTAGTCGTAAACGCCGTGGTAGGCGCCCTCGGCCTTGGCGATCTTCGGCCGTCCGGTAAATGCACGAGCCGCCTTCAGCGCGACCATGATCGCCTCCGTGCCCGAGTTCATGAAGCGCATCTTCTCGAACGAGGGGTTGCGGCTGCACAAGTGCTCGGCATAGCGCACCTCGATCTCGGTGCCCATCATGAACGCGGTGCCGCGGGTCATCTGCTCCGTCACCGCCTGGACGATCTCGGGGCAGGCGTGGCCGTGGATCAGGGACGCCATGTTGTTGGAGAAGTCGATGCGCGCGACGCCGTCGATGTCGGTCACGCGGCAGCCCTTGCCGTACTCGACGTAGGTCGGGTGTTTCCCCCGCAGGATCGCGTTGCGGCTGACGCCGCCGGGAAGGACTTTGAGGGCCCGCTCGTAGAGGGCGGCGCTGCGCGAGAGGTCGGTTTGTGTGGTCATATTAAACTGCTTGTTCTTCTTTTTGGACAAAACTCAGAGCCGCAAAGTACGTAGCTTTCCACAGGTTCCAAATAGCGACGCGCAGCGTGCGTGGAACGAAGCGAGTTTGGCGCGCTGGCGAGCAATCGCTGCATCTGAACCATTCAGCGCCGAGATGCGCCGAACCGAGTTGCATGGTCGTGTCCGCTCGCCCGAAACAGCTCGGACCAAATTGTCGATAGTAAGCTCGGACCGCGATTGGACCCGCAAATCTGAAACAAGCGATCGACCTGGTGTTGCAGGCGAATCTCGACCTCGCGGGCAAATCCGCTAAAACAAGCACATGACAACTGTTGTTCTCGATGTGAGCGGAGGTGTCGTTCAGGCCGTCTACAGCGATTCCGATATCCGCGTGATCAAAGTCGATTGGGATGTCGGTGAATCACCCGGCGATGAAGTCAAAGCTGGCGATTTGATGGTGGATCCGGTGAAAGCGATGCCGGCAGAAACTCGCGCCGCCGTCGCGGCGATTCAGCAATGATCGTCGTATCAGCTGCGCACCGCGAAGAGGTCGCGAACCGCGAGCGGCAGTAGCGCAGCCTCAGGACAACGACTACAGTTCGCGAATGCTCGGCCACGACGTGACTATCGACGCGAAGTTCTCGCGCACGGCGAGAGCCGTCGTGTTTGCCGGAGACTGTTTGGAGCTGCTACGCACCGTCCCTGATGACACGATTCAGCTCGTTGTTACGTCGCCTCCCTACAACATCGGCAAAGAGTACGAACGACGGCTGCGTCTCAGCGATTACGTGGAGCAGCAGCGGCACGTTATTCAGGAGTGCGTCCGAACAATGCGGCCCGAGGGAAGCATCTGCTGGCAGGTCGGCAATTACGTGCAGGACGGCGCGATCATTCCTCTCGACGCCTTACTTTATCCCGTCTTCCATGACCTCGGACTGAAGCTGCGCAACCGCATTGTGTGGCACTTCGAACACGGCTTGCACTGCTCGCGCCGATTGTCGGGGCGCTACGAGGTAATTCTCTGGTTTACGAAAAGTGAAGACTACGTGTTCAACCTCGATCCGATCCGGGTGCCGCAGAAATATCCCGGCAAGAAATACTTCAAGGGACCGAAGGCGGGGCAGTTCTCGTGCAATCCTCTCGGGAAGAGCCCTGGCGACGTTTGGACTATCCCCAACGTGAAGAGCAACCACGTCGAAAAGACCGGCCATCCGTGTCAGTTTCCGGTCGAGCTAATCGAACGTTTTGTGCTGTCACTCACGCGCGAAGGCGATTGGGTGCTTGACCCGTTTCTCGGAACGGGCACGTCCATCATCGCAGCGATCCGGCGAGGACGCCGTGGCGCCGGAGCCGAGCTTGTCGCCGAGTACCGAACACTCGCGGCGCAACGCATCCTCGCAGCTGCTGACGGCTCACTGCCGATTCGCCCGATGGACCGACCGGTGTTTGATCCGAAAGACGCAGGGGCCAGCCTAACCACTGCGCCGTGGCTTCCTGCAGAAGCGGAGCAGCTGAGAATCTTCGAGAAGCCGCGGCGATACAAAACACGTGCGAATAGCTGAACAATACTCACACCTGAACGGGCTGGAATATCTGCTCGTACACCATCCAGCGTTGTGGAAGGAAGTTCAGACCGTAATCGCAAACGTCGACGCGACGCTCTGCCGGACAAAGGTGAGCAAAGAGGTTCGCAAAGCGAAGAGCGGGAATCTTTACAGTCCGATTGATCTAAACGCGCGCTTCAAAACACTCCTTTCCGCCCAGCAGTGGACCGAGCGCCGCGTCCATTATTGGGTCACGAGCGACGTGAAGCTCATCCGTCAGACCTTAACAAAAGAGCCAGACGAACAGCGCGCGGACATCACGAGTGCCGGTCACACCCCGATTTCGAGCTACAACCAAACCGACTTCGTAAAGAACCGTGTCGCAATCGAAGTGCAGCTCGGGAAATACGCGTTCGTTGCCTACGATTTGTTCGTGAAGCACCTCGCGTTTTACGTTCGCGATGAGATCGATGTTGGCATCGAGATACTTCCGACAAAAGCGATGCAGACGCTAATGTCGTCCGGCATCGCTTACTACGAAGGCGAGCTATACAACGTCATCCGGAACGGCCGCGGCGTTCCCGCCGTGCCGCTCGTGATACTCGGGATCGAACCTTAGCGTCCAATCTTTACGACCGAAGCGCTCTTCGAAACTGACCGTTCCGCAGCTAACCACGCTTATGTATGTCTATCGTGCAGACGCTGAGAAGCTCTTTGGCGAGACGATTAAAGGTCTCGTCGATGAGCTGCGCGCGAAAGGCGACCTGCTTCATTCGCTCCTCGATCAGGACGATTGGTCTTTCGTCATCAAAGCCCATGCGCTCGTCGAGGCCGCCGTTACGCAGTTGGTCATCGCGAATATCGGCAACGAGTCGCTGGTGGACTTCATCCAGAGGTTGTCGTTAGGAGGTCAGTTCGGAAAAGTCAGGCTCTGTGAACAGTTGAGCCTTCTATCGCCACCGCAACGCAAGTTTATCCGTTGGTTCTCAGAACTCAGGAACCCCTTAGTTCACCGACTTGAGGCGGTAAGCTTTACGTTCGAGAATCACGTTAGCCGCTTCACAAAGGAACAAGCTCAGGCGTGGGTTGACTCCATTGTTTGGTTTTCACCGGATGACCCTAAGACACAGCGCGGGTGGAAGGCGATTGCCTTACAGACACCGAAGCACGCCCTCTACATGGGCCTTTATCTCGTAGTCGGGGAATGCGTCATTTCCTCGCATCACTCGAAAGCGAAGAAGGCGATTCATGAATCATCGGAGCGGACGATGAAATCCCTTACGCCGGCCTCTAGTAGTCCGGACTCCAGATTCATCAATGAATGTAAGAAAATTCTGCGCGCTGCCGCGACCGCTAACAGCAAACCCTCCCGAAAGTCGCGGTCTAAAGGAATCAAGCGCAAGACATGAACAATGAACCGCAGAACAAGAAGGCCCTAAAAGAATGGGTCAAAGAAGCTCGAGGCTGGGTAAAGGAGATAGGATGGCCAGCCTTCAAGAACGGAGAGTGGCTGTTCGTCGTCGTGCAGCGCAGCTTCAGGGCCTACTACGACAACGCGAACGCGGAATACTTTCGCCGTAAGTATCCTCGACTCGATGACGACGCGATTATCAAGAAGCTATCAACTGTCGCTGCAAAGAATGCCGCAATCCTCGGTGCGATCACCGGAGCCGCAGTTTCCTTCGATGAGATCGCCGCCTTGGCTCTTTCGCTCCCGAGTGGAGGCTTGAACCTCCCGGCGCAGATTACTCTTGCGACAACAGCTTTGGCGGCAGAAGCGATCGTACTCGTAAGAATCCAGCTCCATCTTATTGCTAATATCGCAAAGCTGCTCGGAGTACCACTGAACCCGGACGATCCAGAGGATGTGTTGCTAATCCTGCAGTTCGCATTCGGCGGAGCGGCAGCTGAAGAGGCCGGGAAGTTTGCAGCGAAAACAGCGGGAAGCGTGACGAATCGATTGATTCGCAAGAAGCTGAGTGGTGAAACCCTCGTCGCGCTAAAGAAGTGGGGGGCTAAACTCGGGCTCAAAGTACTGCAACGTTCGATTATCAAATATGCTGTTCCGATCGTTTCCTCAGTAATTGGGGGGACTTGGAACTACATGACCACCGCAAAGGTGGGCGGTATTGCGGCAAGTCATTTTCGAAAGTCTCGGCGCGCACGTCAGGGCTGATCGTTTGTAGACGCTTTGTCATCCGGCCTTCGGGCACAGACAGAGACCGTCACCGCGCCGGCCTCTGAAGTTCGACTTTGATCGGGATGTTCTCGATCGAGTCTCGCAGTATTGCGTGGCCGGTGTCGGAGACGAACTGAAAGAATTGCGGCGCGAGGCCCTCAAGATATTCCCACTCGTCCGGTTCTTGATAGGCACGCTCCTCCAATGGCTTTTTCACATCATTGTCGAGGATGATTTCCGTCATTGGACAATAAGGGTTCCTGTCGCTCTCATCCGGATTTCCGACGGCCTCCCAAAAACCTTCCGGTGCCTGTCTGGTGCCGCTGCCACTTACCGAGATTGAATGGCGATGTTTCGAAACGTCATGCTGCTCAAAAATCTTTCGTAAGAGATCAGCTCGTGGTCGCCACAGGTGGGTCGTTCGTGGATAGACGCGACCGAATCCGGCGGGCGATGTTTTTCCGTCAGGAGCACGCGGGGAGATGAGAATTTGCGGCTTAATCTTCCGCAGCGAAACTTCGTCGGCGATACTGAGGAATTCTCCCTCGAACGTTGCGTGACCGAGCGCATTAAGAGCAAAGGTTAGACACTCGATAGCTGAATCGGCGTTGAAGAAGAATGTCGCCACATTATCTTCGAAATCGCTCGGCCATCTCTTATACGGCACCCACGCGTGAGGTAGGTAATAATTGCGTGCTGCAGCACGCATCCGCGTGTGAAAACCATTCAACCCCGACCGGAATGGATAAAACCAGTTGGGCCGGTTGCCATAATTGCTTTCCTGACAGGCAGTGAGAGCCAAGAAGTCCCACTCCCAGAACGGCCTTTTGTCATAATTTAGTTCAAAGTCGTCGTTCATCGCTATTGCCGCAGACTACCGCTACGGTTATGACATCGGGCTGATCGGGGGTCCGAGAACGGGTCAGGGCGTGCATTTGTGCAGGAATATCATTGACGCTGACTGGAATCAGCGCGTTGAACTCGCTTCGTTCCACGGAGACTGCGCGTGGCTCTTTGGAACCTGTGGAAAGCTACGCAGTCTGCGGCTCCGAGTTCACCTAAAAGAAAAAGAAGGAGAATGCCAAGGCCGGCGACGAGAGGGGCTATTCGGTGCGAAGCAGAGGCGCACCGGTGCGCTCCTGCACGAAATCGAAATCGATGCCGGGGCTCAGTTCGACGAGCCGAAAGCCCTCCGGCGTGACCTCGATCACGGCGAGATCGGTGTAGATGCGATTCACGACGGCCAATCCCGTGAGCGGAAAGGTGCACTTTTGCACGAGTTTCGCCTCGCCTTCCCTGGTGCAATGCTGGGTGATGACGAAAATCGATTTTACTCCCGCGACCAGGTCCATCGCGCCGCCGACTGCGGGGATGGCGTCGGGCTCGCCCGTGGACCAGTTGGCCAGATCGCCGTTCTGCGCGACCTGGAGCGCGCCGAGCACGCAAAGATCCAAGTGGCCGCCGCGGATCATGGCGAAGCTGTCCGCGTGATGAAAGTAGGCGGCGCCCGGCAGCGCCGTCACGCGCTGTTTGCCCGCATTGAGCAGCTCGGGATCGCCTTCGCCGGGCTTGGGCGCGGGGCCCATGCCGAGCAGGCCATTTTCCGTGTGGTAGATGAACGAGCGGCCCGCTGGCACGAACTTGGCGACCAGCTCCGGAATGCCAATGCCCAGATTCACATAGGAGCCGTCGGGAATGTCCTGCGCCAGACGCTGCGCCATCTCCTCGCGCGTTCGCCCGATCACTCTCCGAGCTGTAGGCTCTACAGAGCTGGAAGCCGGCAACTTCGTCATTGTAGGACGCTGAGCACTTTCATGGTTGAAGCTGCCGCAGACGGCGATGCTGTTCAAGGCCGTTTGCCTCGCGCGCTGGCGAGCAATAGCTGCATCTGAACCATTCAACGCCGAGATCCGCCGAACCGCCGAGGTACTTCGTGCGAGCCGCAATTGACACTTAGACTAAGCTTAGTTTACCGTCCCGCCGATGATCACGGTCAACACTCACGAGGCGAAAACCCGCCTCTCGGCGCTTCTCAAGGCTGTGGAGGAGCAGAACGAGGTGGTTCGGATCTGCCGCAACGGGAAGCCAGTCGCGGAATTGAAGGCACCAGCCAAGTCGGTGCGAGATCCGCTTAAAGCCGATCCGCTGCTGAAGGTGGTTCTGCATTATGACGTAACCGAGCCGCTGACGGACGAGGAGTGGCCCGCCGCGCTGCGATGATTTTGCTCGATACCTGCGCTCTGCTCTGGCTGGCGAACGGTTCCGACAGTCTCAGCCGGACCGCGCAGGAGCTGCTGCGTGCAAACGTCGGCAGCCTCTTCGTCTCCGCGTTCAGCGCCTGAGAGATCGCCCTGAAGCATCACCGCGGGAAACTCGAACTGCCGCGGGACACACCCGCCGAATGGTTTGCGGCGGTGTTGGAACAGCACGGCTTGAGGGAAATCCCGGTCGATTCTCGCATTGCCGCCGCTTCCGTCGGGTTGCCTCCTCTCCACACCGATCCCGCGGATCGCATATTGATTGCTACCGCGCAGACGCAGGGCCTCACGCTCCTGACGCCAGATGCCCTCATCCGTCAGTACCCGGAGGTGAAGACGGCGTGGTAACCGGATCGAAGAAATTTTCGTCTTGCTCCTTGCCGCTTTCAGCCGCGAATCGGAGCGGGTTCGGTTTTCAAAAGCTGAAACGCTGAAAACTGAGACGCTAAAATCGCAAAGGCGGGCAGGATTTGCGGGTGCGCCGACACAGCGGCGCGGCTACAGCGCAACTGCGCATCGCTCCAATTTTGCCGATAGCGCTGCCATGCGCTTTAACAGAGCTGCGGCCCGTCTCTCCGCTCGCTCAGCCCATCGAAGCCAGCTTTGCAAAGCCGGAAATGGGCGGCTTCGTCATGGGTAGGACGCTCCTGCTGCGACGAGTTCCGATTCGTGGGCGGGGTTGGCGATGGCTACGACGCGATCGACGAAGATGCCGGGCGTGACGATCGCCTCTGGGTCCAGCTGGCCCGGCTCGACCACCTCGGCGACCTGGACGATCGTGACCTTGGCCGCCGTCGCCATCAGCGGGCTGAAGTTACGCGCCGTCTTGTTGTAAAGAATGTTGCCGTGGGTGTCGCCGACCCGCCCTTTGATGAGCGAGAAGTCCGCGCGGAGGCCGTGCTCAAGCAGATACTTTCTGCCGCCGAATTCCCGGCATTCCTTGCCTTCCGCCAGTGGCGTTCCCACCGCGGACGGGGTGTAGAACGCCGGGATTCCAGCTCCGCCGGCGCGGATGCGCTCCGCGAGCGTTCCCTGGGGAACCAGTTCCAATTTCGTGCGCCCGCTTCGGTAGAGCTCGGGGAAGACGGTCGAGTTGGCGGTGCGCGGAAACGAACAGATGACCTTGGAAACGCGGCCCGCCTTGAGCAGCGCCGCGAGGCCGACCTCGCCGCTGCCGCAGTTGTTGCTGATCGTCGTCAGATTCTTGGCACCCTGGTCGATCAGCGCGTGGATGAGCTCGATGGGACTGCCCGCTTCGCCGAAACCGCCAATCATGATGGTGGCGCCGTCGAAAATGTCCGAGACAGCCTCGGCCGCGCTCGCGACCCGCTTATCGATCATCGGTTACGCGACTTGAAGAGCAGCGGCGCGATCCGGCGCAGGGGCGTGCCCCGGCGCCTGTCCGGATTTCGACACCCGCCCGTAGTGATACAAGCCGGCCTCGTCGAACAGAACACGGTCCTCGTAGTCGTCGAACCAAAGCGCCTCGGGGTTGCGACCAACGATGCAGACCTTGCCGCGGTCGGGAGCGCTGCCGGCGTTCCGCAGAATCTTCAAGATCACAACGCCATTCTCGCTGCCCGCGAGTCCCGGTATCGCCTCGTTCGTGACCGCCGCCACTTCGGTCTTGCCTTTGTAATGCGTGATGGAAAGGCGCGCGTGGGTCTCGACGCCCGACAGCCCCTTTTGCGATTCGTTGAGAATATTCCACGCGGTCTCGATCGGAACGTTGAACGCCTTGTAGGCGACGATGTCGCGCCCGCAGAAGAAGTAGTGATTCTCGCCGCCGGCGCGCTTGAACTCGCGCTGCAGAATGCGGAGGGCGTCCGGGTCATCGTTGATGCCCTTCATGATCGGCGCCTGGTTCTGCACGGTGAGCCAGCCGCGCGAGGCCAGGCCCCGCATCCCCTCGTGCGTCGCGGGGACCCATTGCTTAAAGCCCTGCGCGTCCTCGAGGTAGTTTCCTTCCGCATCCTTGGCGAGGAACTCGTCGGGGTGCTCGAAGTGCAGCATCATGTGCAGGCCGACCTCCGGGTAGGTCTCATGGAACCGATCGAGCATCGACAGGAA
Source organism: Chthoniobacterales bacterium (assembly GCA_965218705.1). GTDB lineage: Bacteria > Verrucomicrobiota > Verrucomicrobiia > Chthoniobacterales > UBA10450 > Palsa-1392. Next base: position 2,888,645 of record OZ244652.1, on the reverse strand, counting down.
GGTGCGGTCGAAGCGCTGGGGGTAGAACGCCATGTCCTTGGTGCCAATGCGGATCGACTCAACGCCAGCTTCAGCCAGCGCGCCGAGCCAGGCCGCGATCTTTGCATTGTTCAGCACCATGGCGTCGCCGCCCGACATGAGGATCTCGCGCAACTTCTCGCGTCCGCTTTCGGGATGCACGCCGCCGTTCTTCGCCACCGCCGCATTGTGCTGCTTGATGTAGGGGATGATCTCGGGGATCAACGCGAGACCCTTCTTCGCGATGGTGCCGTCCTGTCGCTTGATCTGCTTTCGGGCGATTAATTCTTCGCGGTAACAGAAGCGGCAATGTGCCGAGCAGGTCGAAATGACGTACATGAGTCCCATCTCGTACTTGTGCAGCAGGCCCTCGACGGGGCTGTAGTCCATCTGATTGCCGGGATCCTCCGAGCCCGCCAGATCCATCGTCTCGGCGGGGTCGGCCTTGACGATGCGCTGAATCGCGGCGCTGGTCCTGGCCAGCTCGTAGTAATGGCGCGTGATCTTCACGGGCATCCGGGCTTCAACATCACGATCAGTGCCCTTGAGCGCTTGGAGGCGTGTCACCTCGTCCTGGGAATAAAAGTTGAGCATGTCCGCCGGCGCTTTCTCGTGGAAGAAGGGAGCGAGCCCACTGATAATTTGCCGCTCATAGCGGCCTTCTTCGACGCTCTCGAGAAACTTCTGCTCGCGTGCGGTGGGGACGTAGGGTTGTGGCTTTGTCATTGTTGGGTCCATAAAAATTAATGATCTCTCGATCGGTTCGCGATTTTACGCTCAAATCCCCATCCTATAAAGGCATTTTGTGGCGAAGGTCGATCGTGCGTCATCGAGTCTGCAACGATGCATGAACTCATTGATCGCAAAAGCAACGATGCCAGGTGCACGTTCGCGGGCAGCCTGAGAAAAGACGTTGAGCAACGGGGCTCTGACTTTCAGGATTGAGTTGCACCACGAAGGTCACGAAGAGCACGAAGGACAGAAGAGTTAGGGGAAGCGGGGATAGGAACATCCCTAAACTTCGCGCCCTTCGTGCCCTTCGTGGTCGCCCGCGCCGACTCGGGATGACAGCGCGTGCGCGCTGGCATATCTTCACCGCTCTATGAACGAACCCGTTTACATTCTCGGCGGCGGCCGGACCGACTTTAAGCGCAACCTCAGAAAAGAAGGCAAAACGATCCGCGACCTGATCAAGGAAGCGGGCCGCGCGGCGCTGGACGACGCCAAGATCGACGCGGGCGAGATCGAGGCCGCGGCGGTCGGTAACTTCAACGCTGGCCAATTTACCAAGCAACTGCACCTCGGCGCTTTCATTCCAGAGATCGATGAAAAGCTGCACGGCATCCCGACCATGCACACCGAAGCGGCTTGCGCTTCCGGTTCGCTCTCCGTGCTCCTCGGCGCGCAATGGATCATGGGCGGTTTCCACGACGCCGTCCTCGTCGTCGGCGCGGAGCAGCAGAAGACGATGTCGTCGAAAGACGGCTCCGACGTCCTCGGCGCGGCGGCCGACTTCGAGATCGAGCGGCCGGAGTATGGCGACTTCATGTTTCCGAAACTCTTCGGCAAGATCGCCGAGATTTACATCGAGAAATATGGCGCCTCGCCCGACGACCTCGCCGCGGTCGCTTATAAAAATTACGCGCACGCCCGCCTCAACCCGATGGCGCAGATGCGCGACGCCAACCTGACTTATAACGATGCCTCTCAGGTCTCGGACAAAAATCCGAGCGTCGCTCCGCCGCTGCGGGTTTCTGATTGTTCGCAGATCACTGACGGCGCGGCCGCGATTGTGCTCGTCTCGGGCAAATATCTCGACCGCATCGGGCGCGATAAATCGAAACTGCCGCGCCTGCTCGGCTATGGCAGCACGACCGATTATCTCGCGCTCGAGAAAAAAGACGCGCCGACATTTTCCACTGCGCGCAAGGCGGCGGAAAAGGCTTTTGGCATGGCCAACCTGAAGCCGCGCGACATGCACGGCGTGGAAGTGCACGATTGTTTTTCGATCACGGAGATCGTCGCTTACGAAATTCTCGGCCTGGCCGAGCCGGGCAAGGGCTTTGAGCTGGCCAAGAGTGGCGCGACCGCTCTTCCGCAGGTGCGCGGCGAGCACGTGACGGGCAAATTCGATTTCGAGATTCCGGTGAACACCGGCGGTGGTTTAATCGGCGACGGTCATCCGGTCGGAGCGACCGGCGTGCGCCAGGTGGTGGATGCCTATCAACAGCTGACCAATCAATCCGGCCAGCGCCAGATCAAGGACGCGAAAAAATTCCTCACCTTCAACATGGGCGGCAGCCTAACGACATCCGTGGCGATGGTCTGGGGTCGCGACTAGCGGTTTCCAACCGCTGATTTAAAAGGTTCGTGATACTCGCAGCCGGGGACAGGCGTCCCCGGCTGCAACTTACAATTTACGATCGTCGGCGCTGGTTGCTCAAGAGTTTGGCCGCGGCCATGGTGAGGGCGCCCATCACGACTGGATTGCCCATGGCTTTTACAAACCAAGGTTTTTCCTTCACGGTTTGCTTGAGTGCTTCCGGATGGTTTTTGCGCGCGTAATCCATCACGCGTGTCGCGTCCTGATCGCTCATTTCCTTCGGATCGGTGGAGCCCAGACCGAGCATGCCGGCCAGACCTGCGAGACCGCCGACGCCCCCCGGAGGAGAGGAGATCGTTGAGCCCCCGCCGCCACTGCCCAAAGCTCCGAGCAGAGTGCCGAGGAGCGATTGTTTTTCCTGCGGCGGCGCCTGGCGGATTGCCTGGCTGGCCGCCTGGTGGAAGTCGTCTTCGCCGAGTTTGCCCAGGTATTCCGTCGCGCCTTCGTGGTAGGCGTGCTTATTGAAATCGTTATCGTCGGGATGATCGGAGATGAAGCGGTCGTGATACCGCGCCGCCTGCTGGTCGTCCACGGTTCCGCCGCTGCCGAAGCGCTGCATGAAGTCGTCTACTGTGTCTGCCATAATAATAGTTCGGTTGTTGGTTCGTCTGCTGTGAAAGGGTTACTGTACCGGGGTATAGGACATATCTCCCGTGCGCGCGTTGAGGTGTGCGGCGCCAATCTTGTGGGGCGGATTTGATGGGGTGTAGGCGATCACGGTGAGGTCCTGCCTAGGAAATTCCTGCGCCATCTGAGTCATGATCGAGCGCATGAGCGCCGGAATTTTGGCTAGGGGAACGCTCCGATCGAGAATGAGGCCAAGCTCATTCTGCTCGTTGAGTAATGCGCGTGCGATCGTCTTGCCCCGCGGATCGGCCGCACGGATCCGCTCAAGGAACGCCATCTGACGTTCTCGTTCGCCGGACAGCGGAGCGGGTTGAGATCCCCTTTGAACCTCCTGAGTAGGAGCCGCGGAAGGTGGAGCGGGCGGGGCATCGCAGCCGGCCAGGAAGGCGAAGCCAGCGAGCCCGACGGCCAGGCTGGCAAACGGGATTCGCATCAGAATGAGTTGGGCACGAACCTCGTTCAGACCGTCCGTCCCTTCACCATGCGATAGATGACCAGGAGAATAATCGCTCCGATCACGGACGCGATAAAACCGGCCGGTTCGCCGGGGGCATACCAATGCAATGCGCGGCCGAGGAAGCCGGCCAGGAAGGCGCCAGCGATGCCCAGCAAGATGGTGATGATGAAGCCGCCCGGATCTTTGCCCGGCATGATGAGCTTCGCGATGGCGCCTACGACGAGGCCGATAAGAAGAGTCCAGATGATTGACATAAGCGGAGTGGGTTGGTGGCGTTTCAGTTAACCGTCGTCACAGGATCGGCGGGGCGAACTATTACGGCCGTGCAAAAATTGATTTTCTGTGCTCGAGGCGAGCTGAGCGCTGCGGGCAGCCAGCTTATTTCGAGGGCGCAAAGGTGATTTCTCGGGTGGCTCCGCCAATCCGAGCAGTCCCGACCAGATGGGGCGGGCTGGAGGCGCCATAGGCGGCCAAGGTCGCGTCTTCCTTGGGAAATTCCTTGGCCAATCCTTCCAGCACTTTGCGGGTCAGACCGGGAATTTGGTCGTCAGTCACGCTCGACGAAAAAACGATGCCGAGCTGCTGGCGATCATTCAGGAGCGTGCGGGAAATGATGCGACTGAAGTCGTCCGTCTGCCGGAGGCGGTTCAGATACGTCCAGTGCTTCCGAACCCCCGTGGGAGCTTGCGCCGCGCGCGTCTCGCGTTGTTGCTGGATGGAGGGTCCGGCCACTTGCTCAGGGGCTGCCTTTTTGCGGCAGGCGCCGAGAGAGCAGGAGGCCGCCACGCAGATAATCGTTAGGCCGAGAATTCGCACCCGCGGCCGGAGGTTGTCCCATCTCATGCTCCTGAAACTATAAAGTTTTTCCTGTTTCGCGAACTGCTCTTCGCGCTTACATGCTCTGCATTATGAGCGCCCAGGATGCCGAGGCTACGATCGCAGTCTTTCTCGACCTTGAGAATATCGCTCTCGGCGCACAGGAAGCGCAATTCCCCGCCTTCGAAGTGCGCAAGGTGCTCGAGCGTCTTTTGCTCAAGGGGCACATTGTGGTCAAGAAGGCGTATTGCGATTTCGATCGTTACAAATCTTTCAAGCGCGGGCTGCACGAAGCGGCCTTCGAAATGATTGAGATCCCGCACGTTAGGCAATCGGGCAAAAATTCGGCCGACATTCGCATGGTGGTGGACGCGCTCGATCTTTGTTACACGAAGAGCCACGTCGATACTTTCGCCATTATAAGCGGCGACTCCGATTTCTCGCCGTTGGTGAGCAAGCTGCGCGAGAACGCCAAGACGGTGATCGGGGTGGGGGTGAAGCAGTCGACCTCCGATCTGTTCATTACGAACTGCGACGAATTCATTTATTACGACGACCTCGTCCGCACCGAAGCGACGCGGCGGCGTCCCCATTCCACGTCCGCCAAGAAACCAGCGAAGGCTGCGCCTGAGAGTAACCAGGGGCCACCCATCGTGGAGGCACTCGAGCTTCTCATTAAGACGCTCGACGCTCTCCGGGCCGAGCGCGGGGACGATTCGCCCGTCCACGGATCACGTGTGAAACAGGCGATCAAGCGGCAGCATCCCGGTTTCAACGAACGCGCCTATGGCTTTCGCACGTTCAGTGATCTGCTGGAAGAGGCGCAGAAGCGTGGGCTCTTGAAACTGGAGAGCGACCCGAACGCGGGCGGTTACTTTCTGCATTCGGCTGAGTAATTCGGCATTGGTAGGGCGAGACTCCGTCGAGCCGGGGTGTTGTGGCGGCTTCGAGGCCGAGCGCTATCCCCGGCTCGACGGAGTCTCGCCCTACCAATAGCCAGCCGCTTCCAAAAACATCGCCACGGTGCAGCCTCGAGCCTGCCGCTCGTCTCGTCGGGAAAAATAGTGAATGAAATGTCGAAAAAGGAGTCCAATTTTAACTAACACCTCTCGCCGTGCGGGAGGCATCTCCGGTCGTGGAAAATCGAATCTTTCTTAAGCGCTATCGCCTCTCACTGGGGCGCAACGGCCTGCCCGTCGAACTTCGTCGTACGCCTTCTGGCGTCACGTATCGCGCTCACGAACTCGAATCGGGACGCGAGGTAGCCCTCGAACTCATTGCCATCAGGACGCCGGACGGTCAGGCGCTGAAAACACTAAGGGAAGACGCTCTTCTGGCGGCGCAAATCAAGCATCTCAACATTCCCGCTCTGCTGAATTTTGGAGTCGAGGGCGAGCAGTTGATCTACGTGACGGAGTATCTCGACGGACCCACGGCGCAAGCGTGGGTGACAGCCCGCGGGCCTCTCTCGGCTGCGGCGGTCTTGCGGGTCGCCATGCAGGTCGTGGAAGCTTTGGGCGCAGCGGAATTCCATCGCCTGTCCCACCAGGCGCTCAACCCGGGCAATATCATCTTTGTCCAAGGCCAGCATGCCCAGGCCGGTTGGCCCATCAAGCTGCTGCACTGGCTAAGCCCTCCCGCTGATCTCATCGCGAACGATGTTGGAGAAGAACAGCTGGACGTTGCGGCTCGTTACGCCAGTCCCGAACAGCTTCGTGGCGAGCGGGTGAATTTCGCGTCGGCCGTCTACTCTTTGGGTTGCGTCATGTCGTTTCTCCTCACCGGTACCGTGCCGCCGTTGGCGTCGACCGCTGCCTGGCAGAAAGGATCGTCGCTCGGTGGCGAAAAATTACGTAACGCTCCCAAGATCGTGCGTCACTTGCTTGGGCGAATGTTGCGCTTCGATCCGGCGGAGCGCCCGCAGGATCCCGTCGGTCTGTCGGCCTATCTCCAGACTTGTCTCAGCCGGGTGGAGCGCCACAAGGAAGACACGCGCCCGGCAGTAGCGCCTGCCAGCGGGCTCGGCCAAGTTGTTCAAGTGAGACAGCCATTTGTTCTCCCCCTTAAAGCGCTGGCCTTGGCCGCGTTCATCCTTGGTCTTGCGACAATCGGCGCGTTGGTTGTCTCTGGCGCTTGGCAAAACCGCGTGAGGGATGTCGTCGGAGTGACCGAGCCCGGTAACGCGCCTTTCGTGACACGTGAATCGCTTAGCCGATTGGCCGACTACCCGACACCGACAGCGACAGCGACGATCGAGGCTCCCCGCCAAGAGATTGTTCCTCGGCCTGAGGTCGCTGTTTCGACGCGGCCGCCGGCGACTCCGGTGGATGAAGATTCGAAGCCGGAAGTGCCGCAGGAGCAGCCGCTTGATAAGATTGTCGAAGCTCCCGCTCCCACGGTTGCCGAAACGCCAGTGGTCGTCGAAACGCCAACAGTCGCCGAAGCGCCAGCAGTCGCTGAAACACCACGAGTCGACGAAGCGCCAGCAGCGGCCGAAGCGCCAACAGTCGCCGAGGCGCCGGCAGCCGTCGAAGCGTCACCAGTCCCCGAAGCTCCTGTGGTCGCCGAAGCGCCAGTAGTCGCTGAAACACCACGAGTCGCCGAAGCGCCAGCAGCCGTCGAAGCGCCAACAGCCGTCGAAGCGCCAACAGCCGTCGAAGCGTCACCAGTCTCCGAAGCTCCTGTGGTCGCCGAAGCTAACCCAGCGGCGGTGGAGGAACATGAGAGTTTGACCGCCGCGGCGACTCCAATGCCGCAGCCTGCAGCGCCGGCCGAGGAGCTAAGGGAGCCATCCCTTTCCCAGGCAGAGCCGGTCGAAACGCGAGAGTCCGCCGCGGTCATTGCGCAGACTAACGAAAAAGATGCAGAGGTTGAGATTCCTCAATCCTCTATCTCTTCAGAAACCGGAGCGCCGATCGCAAGGCAAGAGCCGCCGGTTGTGCCGGCCCCGGACGCCGATATCGTGGAAAGAGGGGCGGAGCCCACCCCGGCCAGCACACCGGTGCTAGCCGCCGCTGAGGTGCCGGCACCTTCAGTCGCTCCTTTCTCGCCAGCGGAGCCTGTAGTAGAAACTCCTCCGGCTTCGCTCAGCCCGGTCGTGGTTGCCGCGCTGACCTCGACTCCCGAGCCGGCTCCGCCGGCGGAAGGACCTGACGACAGCAACCCATCGGAAGCCACGCCAAGCGGAGGTTCTGCGCCAAGCCTGGCCTCCGCTGACCTCGACGCTTCCCCTCTTGAACCGGAGCCGCCGACGCCAGCCCTGGCGGAAGCAACGCCACCCGGGGCCGAGGAAAAGGAACCAGCCGCCACGCCGAATCCAGAGCCGGAGCCGGCGAGCAGCACGCCGCCCGCACCTAAACGCAGGGTTGTCGCCAAAAAAACTCCCAAGTCCCGTGCGCGCGTGGCCAAGCGCAAGAGCACCAGCCCCAAACACGCCGTCAAGCGAGCCACTCTGCTCCCGAAGCTGCGGGTCGGCTCGGAACCCGTGGAGTTGGTAGGCACGACCCCCGACGGCAAATGGATCGTGACCGGCGAAGAATCAGGTCGCCGGATTATTGTGCCGCCGCCGCCGGGTTACGGTGATCGTTAGGCGATTTCTGCCTAACGAGATCGCGTAAAAGTTCGGAAGCTATTTCGAACGAGCGTAGTCGCGCGGCGTGTTCGTAGATCTGCGCGGTGGCAATAATTTCGTCCGCCCCTGTCTCCGCGATGATCTCTTGGAGACGGCGACGCACCGTTTCCAGAGAACCGACCGCGGCGTAGCGGGTTCGTTGCTGCACTGCCACCTGTTCCGCCGGCGACCAGAGGCCAGCCATGCTTGCAACAGGCGGCGGCAATTTGCCCGGACGGCCGCGTAACATGCTTAGAAACTGGAGTTGGCTCGAGGTAAACAAACGCTCCGCCGCCGCGTCGGTTTCGGCCGCAAATATCCCAACGCCGATCATGGTGTGGGGCGCTGCGAGCGCAGGGGAGGGCTGGAAATGGTGTCGATAAAGCCCAAGCGCGACTTGCAAAGTGTGAAGCGAAAGCGAAGGGCAACCCAAGTTCCGCGGCCAACTGCGCACTAAAATCGCTCGAACCTAACAAATAAAGGGGAACCTGCGCCCCGGCCCCCGGCACGGCTTGCAGGGCTTGCTCCGGCGCGGCGGGTTCGAAGTAGGATTGCAGCTCCAGGACATCCTGCGGAAAAGTGTCGCCGCTGCTGCCGAGATGACGACGCAAAGCTCGCGCGGTCAATTGATCGCTCCCGGGCGCGCGGCCCAGCCCTAGATCGATTCGGCCTGGATAAAGAGCATCGAGCGTCCCAAACTGCTCCGCGATCACGAGGGGAGAATGGTTCGGCAACATGATCCCGCCCGCCCCGACCCGCATGGTCTCGGTGCCGCCCGCGACGTGAGCGATCACGATCGAAGTGGCGGCACTGGCAATCCCGGGAAGGTTGTGATGTTCCGCTACCCAATAGCGGTGATAACCCCATCGTTCGGCGTGCTGGGCGAGGTCGAGCGTGTTGCGCAAAGCCAGCGTTGCGTCACCACCTTCGAGGATCGGCGAAAGATCGAGCAGAGAATAGTTTTTCATCGCTAAGGGAACTTAACGCGGCCACAGCGCACGTCACCTCCGCGCTATTTAGGTTTTGTCATCCGGTGTCGGCCACACGCGGCGAGGGACCTCGTAACCGCAGTAGACGCGTTCTCGTAGCCAGAAGGCGCCAACTGGCAACTGGGAGGTCCCTCGCCGTCTGCGGGGCTCGGGATGACAATGCTGCCAGCGAGCGTGTTATGTTCCCACATGGAATACACCCGCCTCGGAAAGTCTGGCCTGAAAATCTCGCGTCTTTGCCTCGGCTGCATGACCTATGGGATTCCCGAGCGCGGCAATCATGCCTGGAGTTTGAGCGAAGACCAAAGCAGGCCGTTCATCGCGCGCGCGCTCGAACTCGGCCTCAACTTCTTCGACACCGCCAACGCCTACTCGGACGGAACCAGTGAGGAGATCGTCGGCCGGCTTTTGCGCGAGATGGCGCCGCGCGACGAGCTCGTGGTGGCCACAAAATGCTTCTTCCCCTGGCGCGATCGACCCAACACCGGCGGGCTTTCGCGCAAAGCGATCTTCAGTGCCATCGATGACAGCCTCCAACGCCTTGGTCTGGATTACGTGGATCTTTACCAGATTCATCGTTGGGATGCCGAGACGCCCATCGAGGAAACTCTGGAGGCGCTGCATGACGTCGTGAAATCCGGCAAAGCGCGTTATCTCGGCGCCTCTTCGATGTGGGCCTGGCAATTTTGCCATGCACTGCACGTGGCTGAGCAACACAATTGGACCCGCTTCGTTTCCATGCAGCCGCACTACAACCTGCTCTATCGCGAAGAGGAACGGGAGATGTTGCCGCTCTGCCAGGCCGAAGGCATCGGTGTCATTCCATGGAGCCCGCTTGCGCGCGGCCTGCTCGCACGTCCCTGGGGTGATCCCGGCGGCGGACGCGCTGAGACGGACGAGTACGGTCGAATGTTATACCGCCAGTTGGCGGACGCAGACCATCTCGTCGTCGACCAAGTCAACCAGCTAGCGTCCGCCAAGAACGTCGCGCCCGCGACCGTCTCGCTAGCGTGGCTACTACAGAAATCGCCCGTGAGCGCCCCAATCATCGGAGCCTCAAAACCGCAGCATCTGGACGACGCAGTGGCCGCGCTCGAACTCAAGCTTTCGCCCGAACAGATTGCGAGTTTGGAGGAGCTGTACGTGCCTCACCCCGTGCTCGGACATTCCTAACGACGCTTATTCGCCCAGCCGCGTCGAACGTGATGTGACGAGTTTGCTACCCCGAACCGCTGCCAACTGGTCGTAGAGAGCAGAGCCAGCCCTATTTCTTTCCCCTCTCTCTGCGACCTCTGCGCTCTCTGCGCTTAAAAAGAAATCCGCCAACGCTCCCGCAATTAGCGCTTTCCGCCCTCGCCGCGCTCTCGTAAATTTCCCTCATGCAATCACTCACGTTCATCGGCGGTGCCATCCTCGTCCTCATCGTTGTGGTCATGTTCATCGTCATCTCCCGCTTTTTTGGACTGTGGATTCGCGCCATGATCGCCAATGCGCCCGTCGGCATGGGTAAGATGATCGGTATGAGTCTCCGCAAAGTTCCGGTCGGCCTCATCGTCGATAACCGCATCACTGCTGTGAAAGCCGGCATCGACATCCCGAGCGATCCGCTCGAAGCGCACTATCTGGCCGGCGGCGACGTTAGCCACGTCATCCTCGCCCTCATCGCTGCCGATAAAGCCGGCATCTCCCTCGATTTCAATCGCGCTTGCGCCATTGACCTCGCCACCAAAGGGACTGGCAAGACCGTCCTCGAAGCCGTCCGCACCAGCATCAACCCTAAGATCATCGACGTCCCCAGCGCCGAGATGGGTCGCACCACCATTGACGGCGTGGCCAAAGATGGCATCGGCGTGAAAGTCAAAGCGCGCGTCACGGTCCGCTCGCACCTCGACCGTTTCGTGGGCGGCGCCACCGAGGAAACGATCATCGCGCGAGTCGGCGAGGGGATCGTGACCTCGATCGGTTCCGCCGATACCTACAAGGACGTGCTCGAAAATCCGGATCGTATTTCCAAGCTCGTCCTGCACAAAGGTCTCGATAGCGGGACCGCCTTCGAGATTCTCTCAATCGATATCGCGGACGTGGACATTGGCGACAACATCGGCGCCAAGCTCCAAACCGAGCAGGCTGACGCCGACAAGCGGGTCGCCCAGGCCAAAGCGGAAGTTCGCCGTGCTGCGGCCGTGGCGGTTGAGCAGGAAATGCGGGCCAAGACGCAGGAAATGCGAGCCAAAGTCGTCGAAGCCGAATCGCAGGTGCCGCAAGCCATGGCCGACGCCTTTCGTTCCGGCAATCTAGGAATCATGGATTACGTGCGCATGAAAAACGTGCAGGCCGATACCACCATGCGCGAATCGATTGGCACTGCCGAGAAACCATCGACGGAGGGAGCGTAGCAAAGTGAATCGTGAAGCGAGATTCGTGAATCGGTGATCCACGATGTAACGATGTAACGATTCACGCACCCATGAACGATACGATCATCTTTCTCGTCTTGGCGGGCGTTGCGCTGCTCTTTCGTTTGTTTGGCAACATGGCGTCGCGCAGGGACGATAGCGATCAATCCCAGCCTAACGAGCAAAGCTCGCCGCGCCGGCCGGCTGCGCAAAGCGAAGAAGAACGCGTGCGCAAGTTTCTCGAAGCCTTGGGTGTGCCGCCGGGCGAGAGGCCGCCTCCTCCAGCGCGCCGACGGACCGTCAGCCCGATTCCATCCCCTCCGCCTGCCCGAGCGCGTCCCGCCCGGCCGGAGCCGAAAGCTCGTCGCAGTTGGGCGCAGCCCCTTCCGCCGCTCACTACCGCTCCGCCGAAACCGGCAGTGACCGAAGCTGACCCGGCCCCGCCGGTGGTGGCCGGTCCTCCGCCGCTGCCTCCGACACCTCTCGCGGTGCCGGTCACCTCCCTTCCTCCGATTGCCGCGCGGCCCGCGCCAGCGCGCCGGGCCCTTCCCGCCACTGACTCAGTGGGGGCAATGCTTCGCGCTCGTGGAAGTATTCGCCGAGCCATCATTCTACGCGAAGTGCTCGGCCCACCCCGCGGCCTGCAAGGCTTCGAAGAGTTCCGCGGCATCTAGAAGTCGCGCATATTTACGACGCGCTCGCGTGCGCGCGCCGCCGCGCTCCTCGGCTCCTCGTTCCCAAGCTCCAGCTTGGGAACGCACTTTTCAGTGAAGCTCCTGCTTCGTCCGCGTATCCCGGGACGAGCTGAGAAACATCCTTGTCCTGCACGCTACGCTTCTCCCATCCTACCTCCCTGCGTTCCCGCTACCGCATCCACGAACACCATCACGCGCATTTTATCACCGCTACCATCGTCGAATGGTTACCCGCCTTCACCACAGCGGCCTGCTGCGACATTATCGTGCGCTCCCTCGCTTTCTGCCGCGAGAAGAAAGACTCAAAATCTACGGCTGGGTTATTCTCGACACTCACGTTCACGCGATCCTGGCGGCGCCCGAACTAAGCGCCGTGCTACGCGACCTCAAGAGCTTTAGTGCGAAAGAGCTCCTCGCGCAGTTGGAAACCGGGGCGCGACTGGCTGCTGAATCAGTTGAGCTACTATCGAGCGGCGCACAAGCGACCAGACACCAGGTTTGGCAGGAGGGTTCGCATCCGCAAGCCATCATGAGCGATGTGATGATGGAGCAGAAGCTGGAGTATTTGCATAACAATCCGGTCAAACGCGGGTTTGTGGCCTCGCCCGAGCATTGGCGCTACTCGTCGGCGCATGAGTGGCTGCCCGCGGCGCAGCCTTTGTTGCGATGCGATGACTGGCGGTAGAGCGGACGAAGCGGGAGCTTCGCAGACAAGTGCGTTCCCAAGCTGGAGCTTGGGAACGAGGTTGCTATTCGCCGGGTAATTTCTCTTTCTGCGAGATAGCGATCGTCCACGGGGAGGACCGCGCTTGCATGCCTACCTCCTCCTCCGTAGCTTCTGAGCCGCTCAAATAGCCGGCGTGGCGGAATTGGCAGACGCGCTAGACTCAAAATCTGGTATTCGCAAGAGTGTGTGGGTTCGAGCCCCTCCGCCGGTACTCTCCCCTTCTGGCCTCCAATCCTAATCCTGCTCTTGCTCCTGCTCCTAATCCCGTAAACCTCAAATTTCTCAGGATTAGGAGCAAGAGCAGGAGCAGGATTAAGAGAAAGCCTTCGTCGAATCCAATGCTGACCGTATCTCAAGTATCCAAATCTTTCGCCGGGCGCGTCCTCTTCGAGGATGTCTCGCTCCAGGTGAATCGTGGAGATCGCGTGGGTCTGGTGGGGCCTAACGGCGCCGGGAAGTCGACGCTCTTTTCGCTCATCCTCGATGAGGCCTCTCCGGATGAAGGAATGGTGTCGCTGGAGAAAAATGCCACGCTCGGATATCTCCCGCAGGAAACGGCTGCGGCCGGCGCAGAAACGGTCCTGGAACTAGCCTGCGGCAAATCGCATCAGGAGCTCGAGGAGGAACACGATTGGGAAATCGAGCCGAAGGCGAAACGGATGCTGGCCGGGCTCGCCTTTCGCGAGAGCGACTTCGATCGGCCGGCCAGCGCGCTGAGTGGCGGCTGGATCATGCGCGCCCATCTGGCGCGGCTGTTGGTGATGGAGCCGGATCTGTTGCTCCTCGACGAACCGACCAACCATCTCGATCTCGATTCGTTAGTCTGGTTTCAGGAATATTTAAAGAATTATCCGGGTGCGATCCTCATGATCTCGCACGATCGGGAATTCCTGAACGCGCTGGTCGGCTCCATCGTGGAGATCGCGCACGCCAAGCTGCTGCGTTACCGCGGCAATTGGGACAGTTACGTGGAACAAAAGGCGGCGCGCGAAGAGCAGCAACTCTCGGCTTATAAGAATCAGCAAAAGGAGATCGCGTCGCTCCAGCAATTTGCCGATCGTTTTCGGGCCAAGGCGAGCAAGGCGTCGCAGGCCCAGAGCAAGCTAAAGCAGATCGATCGGATGGAGAAGATCGCCGCGCCGACCGCGCAGGCGAAGACGATCAAGTTCCACTTCCCCCAGCCGCCCCGGAGCGGTTTGCGCGCGATCTCGCTCAAGAATTTGGGTCACGCTTACGGCGAACTGGTGGTTTATCGCGACCTGAACTTCGAGGCGGAACGTGGGCAGCGGACGGTGCTGGTCGGGCCGAACGGGGCAGGAAAATCGACGTTGCTCAAGTTGCTCGCCGGCGTGCTCGAAGTGCAGGAGGGCGAGCGCACGCCGGGGCACAATGTGCGAGTCGGTTATTTCTCGCAGCATCGGGTCGAGATGCTCAACGTTAGGCACACCGTCCTGGAGAGTGTGCTCGATGTGCCAGAGCCGGTCTCGGAACAAACAGCGCGCACGGTCCTGGGCTCCTTCCTGTTTCGAGGGGACGATGTTTTCAAAACCGTGGGAGTGCTGAGCGGAGGAGAAAAATCGCGACTCGCGCTGGTCAAGCTGCTGCTTTACCCGCCTAACTTGTTGCTCATGGATGAGCCGACCACGCATCTCGATGTCGGCTCGATCGACGCGCTCATCGGCGCGTTGCGGCAGTACGAGGGCACGCTCATTTTCATCAGTCACGACGTCCATTTCATCCGCGCCATGGCGCAGAGTGTGTTGCACATCAACGCGGGGCAGCTGACGCCTTACGCGGGCGATTATCAATATTACCTCGATAAATCGCAGGCTTCGTCGGAGCGGGCGGCTCTCACTGCGGGAAACAACGGCCTCTCGAATGCGCAACCGGTGGCAGCGCGGGGCGGGAACAGCGTCCCCGGCTACAAAGGGGGTGCTGGTGAGAAGATGGGATTAAAGGAACAGAAGGCGCAAAAACGCGCGGAAGCGGAAGTGCGCAAGGCCGAGGCGAAAGCGAAGCGCGATCGGGAGAAGCGGGTGCAGGAACTCGAGATGCATATCGCCACCCTGGAGGGACAACAAAAGGAGCTGGCCGCTGAGTTGGAAGACCCGGCCGTTTACGAAGCGGGCGGTCGCGCGGTCGCGATAAATCGCGAGCTATCCGCTGTCTCTGCCGAGCTGGAACGCTTCACCGCCGAGTGGGAAGCGGCTGGAGCCGAGCTTGGCAGGTTCATTCAGCCGTCCTAGCCGAGGGCAGACTGCCAAGGAAGAAGGCTCGGTCGAGACGCCCCAGTTGACCTTGATTTCGTGACGTGCGGCAAACGGTTTGCCCGCAACGGTGAGCTGATCGGAAAGCCTGGCAAAGCCAGCAAGGTATTTCGTCTCGATGGTTTGCGCTAACGAATCGATTTGGTCCCGGGGCGCGCCTTCATCGTAGAGACGGGCGAGCTGCTGGTATTCGGTTTATAAATGGGCAGGACGTATTCGTAGAGGGCGATGGAAGCCCGTAGGATGTCGCGCGTGTCGTCCGTCTCCCTGAGTTTCTTCACCTTCTCGAAGTTGGTCTCGATCGAAGCCGTTTTGTCATCGACCACTTCCTTTCGCTTCATCGAAAAGGTCTCGCCCTTCCCGGCCTCCGAAAGCTTGACCGAAGGGCTCTCCAATTCTCGTCGCAGAGCGCTGCCGGCAAAACCATGCATGAGATTGGTGTTAAGGACGGCCCGGTCGAAATAGTTTTCTGGTGTCGCCGGCTCGCAGGCGACGAGGATAAGACAGCAGCCGAACGAGAAGAGGCACGGGATGAATTTCGTCATGGAGGCCAGCTTGAAGGGAACGCGCCCGGAAGTCGCCTCGAAAGAATCGTGGCGTCGCTTTTACCTAACGATTCGTTGCCGGGGCGTTCATTGCTTGGCGCGTTTCTTCCGGCTCTTCTGCTTCTGCGCCGCCTGCATGTTATCCACCAGGTTCGGATATTTCCGTCCAGCGCGTTTTGCCGAGGCTTTTGCTTTGGCTTTGCTTTTCGGCGTCAGTTTGGTGTGCCCGCTCTTCTTCAGGGCGGCTTTCTTCCATGGTTTCTTTTTGGTTTTCGCTGCCATACCGGTGTTACGCGCTGGATCGCCTCGGCGGTTGCACGCGCGGTCGATAACGTTTTGCGTTACGGGCCCTAACGATTGCTTATTTTACGAGCGGCGTCCGCTTGGGGCGGCGCACGGTTCGAAGTTTTCCGCTGCTTCCGCCTCCGCAAAAGAATTGATCGTGCCCATCGGATTCGAGGCCCGAAACATTTATCCCGGCCGGCAACTCGAGCGTTTCCCGGATTTCGCCCGTTTTCGCATCGACCTGCCTTAATTCGCTCTCGTCGCCCTCCCAAGTGCCGTGCCAGAGTTCTTCGCCGACCCAGGTCACGCCGGTGACGAAGCGGTTCGATTCGATCGTGCGCAGAATCGCGCCGGTCTCGGGATCGAGCTGATGGATCTTGCGTTCCCGGTATTGTCCGACCCAGAGCGTCCCTTCGGCCCAGGCCAGACCCGAGTCAGCCCCGCCGCCGGGCGCCGGGATGGTGCTGAGGACGCGACCGGTCCCTGGATCGATCTTCTGGATGCGATCCTCCGCGATCTGAAACAGGTGCTGGCCATCGAAGGCCGTCCCCGCGTGGGCGGCGACATCGAGCGAGCGCAGCGTCTTTCCGCTCGATGGATCGAGGGCATTCACTTTGTCTCCCAGAGCAACCCAGATATTCTGCCCGTCGTAGCTGACGCCGTGGACGGCGTCGGCGCCTGGGAAAGGTCCAAACTCATTTGTGATCTCAGCAGTTGCTCGCTTCATGCCTTCAACTTAATCGGTCGGGAGTAACAAGATCGTCGTGAAACCCGGCATGGGCGGAGTCATCCAGCGCCGCGCCCGTCCGCGGCCGAACGATTGCACTTTGCGCGCAGCGGCGAGTGATTCCACGGCGCGCTGTACCGTGCGCTGACTCGCTCCCAGAGCGAGGGCCAGCCCCGAGCTCGACCACGACTCACCGTCGGCGAGAAATGCCAGCACCGCCGCGTGCTCCTCTTCGACTGGGCGTGCCAGCACGGCTAGCCGACGCGCGCCGTGCGGGATAAGTGTAAATCCTCGCTTGGTCGCCTTCACGCCGGCCAGCGGGCGAAGCATTTCGCGAAGTCGACCGATCTCGACGCGCAGACGGGCGCGATGCGAGTGGTCGGTGCGTTTCGCGCCGAAAGCACGCGCCAGGAGTTTTTCCCGCGGAACATCCGCCGGCCATGCTTCACCCAGCGCACGGGCGAGCGCGAACAGGACCGGGCGGGTCGCGAGGGAGATGATTTTGTTTCCGTGGCGCACAGCGTGCCGGCAGGCGTCGACGACAAAGGTCTGCGACCGGAACAGCGCTTCGACCTCGTCAAGAAGGATAAGCCGCTCATCGAGGTTGCTGATCAGCCGCGCGGCGGGAGTGTCGAGCATGAGAGCGGCGCTTTCGACTTCCGCGCTCAGCGCCGGGATTGCCGCCGCGCGCGCCGCCTCTTTCGCCCTAACGAGTGCAACGCGGGCTCGCTTGGACTGGAGCCGGCGCAGCGCGATTCCCGCCGCAATGAGTTCATGAGCGGTTCGTGCCGCGGGCGACAGCCGCTGCGGATTGAGCTTGGCCAGCGCACGTTCCGCCTCATCGAGCCGCCCGACGAGAAGGAGGCGCCGCACCTCCAGATAACTGGCGTGGGCGGCGTTGGCGTGATCGCGGCGCTCGGTCAGTGTCTCGCGCGCCTGCGCGAGCGCTTTCTCCGGAAAGCCGAGATCGCGCGAGACCAGCGCCACTTCCGCTTCGGCGACCACGCATCGCGCCCGGGCCACACTTTCTTTTTGCCCAAAGGCACGCGCCGCTTTGCGCAGGAGTACTCTTGCGCGCGCGAAGTCTCCAAGCTGCGCCATCGCGATCCCGCGGAGCGCCAGGGCCGGCGCGTCTCCGCGCAGGGCGACGCGTTTTAAAGCTCCAAGTGGATCGCCCTCGGCCAGGGCACGGGCTGCGGCAGTTATCAGCGAGTCCATCAAAATCCCGTCACACTTGTAACTCCCACCTCCCGCAAACTCGGTTCTACCTTATCGCATGACCATCAGCGACCAAAGTGAATCAAATAACCAATCGCCGGAGGAAAAAGGAGTCACCGATCACAAGACCGGGACACGTGCCGACTGGCTCGCCGCCCGCAGCGAGCTGCTCAAAGCCGAGAAAGAACTCACGCGACGCGGCGACGAGCTCGCGCGGCAGCGACAGGCGCTGCCCTGGGTGCGGATCGCTCAGGATTACGAATTCGAGACCGAAGATGGAAAGGCCTCGCTGGCGGATCTATTCCAAGGTCGCTCCCAGTTGCTTGTCTATCACTTCATGTTTGGGCCGGATTACGAAGCCGGCTGCGCGACCTGTTCGACCATCGCGGATGGGTTCGACGGATTCGTTAGTCACCTGGCGCATCACGACGTTACTCTGGCAGTGGTCTCGCAGGCGCCGCTGCCCTGGCTGCTGGCTTACCGGCGGCGGATGGGATGGAGTTTTCCGTGGGCCTCTTCCCTCGGTGACGACTTCAACTTCGATTTCAACGTCTCGTTTACCGAGGAACAACAGCGCGGGGGAGGAATCGAATACAACTACCGGCGCGAACCGGCCCTGGCGGAAAGCGGAATCAAAGACACCCTTACCAAGCAAGGCGAGGGGCCGGTCGCCCAGAACGCGACCATGACTGGAACCGACGTC
This sequence comes from Chthoniobacterales bacterium, assembly GCA_965218705.1. Classification (GTDB taxonomy): domain Bacteria; phylum Verrucomicrobiota; class Verrucomicrobiia; order Chthoniobacterales; family UBA10450; genus Palsa-1392. The sequence goes on along the minus strand of OZ244652.1, from coordinate 2,870,182 downwards.
GCCACTTACACCCGGGAGCGGCCGGGGATGAGCGCGTTCGTGCTCAAAGACGGCGTCGTTTATCATACCTATTCCACCTATGCGCGCGGGCTGGACGCACTCTGGGGGATGTATCAGTGGCTCGATCGCGCTCCATTGGGGCGCAACGAAGGGGATGATGTCTGGTGGCTGCGACACGACGAGTACGGCCAGCGCTGAGGCCAATCCCATGAATGTCGTAGACGCAACCGAAGGAAAGCATGCCTCGCCAATATTCGTTAGGGAGCAGGCACTCCTTGGAGTTTGCGCGTTGCTCTGCGCCGCCAGCGCAGTCGTCACGATCGTTTGGTGCGGACGCATGTCGGCCATGGGAGGAATGGAGATGCCCGGCGGCTGGACGTTGTCGATGATGTGGATGCGAATGCCGGGCCAGACGTGGCCCGGCGCCGCGGCTTCCTTCCTCGGGATGTGGGTCGTGATGATGATGGCGATGATGCTGCCGTCTCTCGTTCCGATTCTGGCGCGCCATCGCCAGGCGCTGGCTGAGATTAACGAAATCCGCCGGGGCTGGCTGACCGCGGTGATGGGAGCGAGCTACTTCTTCGTCTGGACGCTGCTCGGACTGATTGTCTTTCCGTTAGGCGTTTTGACGGGGCGGGTCGTCGTGCAATTTGTTGATTTGTCGCGGGCCGTGCCGTTCGTTTCCGGCATCGCCATTCTGGTTGCCGGTGTGCTGCAGTTTACGCGGTGGAAGTCCTATCACCTTGCTTGCTGTCGGGAGGCAAGAAGCCGCCGCGTTGCGTTCGCGACGAATTCGCGCACGGCTTGGCAAGCAGGCCTGCGGCTCGGCCTCCACTGCACCTACTGCTGCGCCAGCCTAACAATGATCCTTTTCGTCATGGGCATGATGGATTTGCGCGCGATGGCTGTGGTGACAGCAGCCATCACCGCCGAACGCCTCGCTCCCGCCGGTGAGCGCGTCGCTCGCGCCATCGGGTGGATGGCGGTGGCGGCGGGGTTATTTCTCATCGCGCGCGCGGCTGCTGTCGGATGACCTGTCGTCCGCGGCGGAGGGCCCGCGAGGTCCGACGGGACGTTACTATTTCACGCCGTTTTCCGGATTCCAGGAACCCTGCAGCTTACGGACGTAAAGGATCTGGCCGGTGTGATAGGCGTTGTGCGTGCTGATGTGGGAAATAGTCGGCGCGACCTGAGCGACTTTTTCCTCCGGCATTTTCTCGACCTCGGCCTCGAGGGCTTTCATGACGCGGTCGAGGCGCTGCACGATGTCGGTCCAGTGCGCGGCGTCGAAGTCATTAAAAGTCTCGTCGTTGCTACTGGGACCCTTTGGCTTGTTGCCCTGCAGACGAGCAAGGCATTCTCGTTCCAAAAGACCAGGTGATAAGCCAGCATGCCGACGGAATGGTTGGCATTCGAGTCGTGCTTACCTTGTGCGTTTTGCGGGATCCACTTCGCCTGCTCAGCGGTCAGCCCCGAGACGGCGGTATTCATCGGGGTGAACCATTCCGCCTTGTCATGAGTACTATGAAGATCCGCTAACAATACCGAGCGCAAGGTCGCCGGAGAAGGCGAGGGCGAGGCCGCAGGCTGGGCCGGCGTTTGAGCGAGGAGATGAGTGCCGGCGGCCGAGGCAAGGATGAGAACGCTAAGAACGATAGGTCGATGCATGGGTGGGATCGTAGCCGCCGAAGGCTGGGCTGACACGCAGAATATAAGGTTCAGAGATGCCCGCCGGCCCAAAGCTCCACCACGCAGCTGTGAAGGTTATTCGCTAGTCGCTTTCTCCGCCCCCAGGCCGGTGTTCGCCCTAACGACGAGCTCATCGAAGCGCGCTTCCGCGCTTGGTTCACGGCTCGCCAGAGTGCCGAGGATGGCGGCGAGGAAGCCTAACGGAATGCTGACGATGCCGGGATTCTCGAGCGGGAAGATGGAAGCGTGCTGAATCAGATGACGCGCGCTGGCCGCGACCGTCGGCGGGTCGATCTGCATGATCGTCGGGCTGATGATGATGATGCCGATGGAGGCGGCGAGGCCGACGATGAGACTGGCCACCGCGCCGGTGGTGTTAAACCGCTTCCAGTAGATCGAGAAAACTATCGCGGGCAGGTTGGCGCTGGCCGCGACAGCAAAGGCGAGCCCGACGAGGAAGGCGACATTGGCCGTCGGGCCCAGGGCGATAGCGAGCGCGATACTAACCGCGCCGACGATGAAGGCGGTGATGCGAGCCACGCGCACTTCTTCACCCGGCTGCCGTTCTTTGCCGTGATGGATGACGTTGGTGAAAAAGTCATGCGCGAAACTGGTGCTGGCGCTGATCGTTAGGCCGGCGACCACCGCGAGAATGGTGGCAAAGGCGACCGCGCTGATGAAGGCAAAGAAGACGTCGCCCCCGAGAGCGCGGGCCAGCTGCGGCGCGGCCATGTTGCCGCCGCCGTTTTTGCCGATGAAATCGGGGCCGAGCACGCTGGCCGCACCGAAGCCGAAGAAAGTCGTCATGATGTAGAAGATGCCGATCAGGGCCATCGCCCAGACGACGGAAGCACGAGCCGTTTTGGCGTCGGGTACGGTATAGAATCGGACGAGGATATGCGGCAAGCCGGCCGTGCCGAAGACGAGCGCCATGCTCAGCGAGATGAAGTCGAGCGGATTCTTGAACTTCATCCCCGGGGTCAGGAAATCCTTGGTCACGGCGGCGCCGGATTTATCGTGATAAGAAATATTCGTTAGGGCACTGAAGAATTCCGTTAGGCTAAAATGAAAGTGGCTCATCACGAGCACGCTGAGGAGGACGGAGCCGCTCATGAGCAGGATGGCTTTCACGATTTGCACCCAGGTCGTGGCCAACATCCCGCCGAAGACGACGTATACGATCATGAGCACGCCCACGCCGCAGACCGCGAGGTTGTAGCCAATGCCGGGAAGCAGAACTTTGACCAGACCACCCGCGCCCACCATTTGGGCGATCATATAAAAGGTGCTGACCGTGATGGTGCTGAGGGCGGCGAGAGCGCGGACGGGGCGCGGCTTTAATCGATAGGCGAGCACGTCCGCCATGGTGTATTTGCCGGCATTGCGCAGCGGCTCGGCCACGATGAGCAGGACGACGAGATAGGCAACGAGGAAACCGACCGAATAAAGGAAGCCGTCGTAGCCGGAGAGCGCGATCATGCCGGCAATGCCGAGGAAGCTCGCCGCACTCATGTAGTCGCCCGCCACGGCCAGGCCGTTTTGCCAGCCGGTAATGCGGCGGCCGGCGGCGAAGTAAGCGCTCGAGCCGGAGGATTTCCGGGCGCTGTAGAAGGTGATGACGAGAGTGGCGGCCACGAAGCCGACGAACATCGCGATCGCGGTCGGGTTGGTGGCGGTGGCGGCGATCATCGGTGGAGTGAGAGTTTCGAGGACGAGGACGGGGACGAGCAGGAGGACGAGCAGGAGCAAGAGCAGGAGGAATACACGGGATGGTTATCCTTTCTTTGGGCGATCACGCAGCAGGGTGGCGGCGGCCCGATCCCAGGCGCCGGCTTTGGCGAGGTAGAGGCCGGCCACAATCCAAGCCATGATGAACTGCGAAAAGGCGAAGAGGTAGGCGAGGTTTACGCCGCCGCCGATCTTCTTTTTCATTAAGTCGGGAAACCAGCCGACCAATACCGGCAGGGCGCAGTAGTAGAGAATGGAAAGAACCATCGCCGGAATGATGAAGCGGCGCTTCGAGCGCAGTAATTCCTGGAAAGGGGCGCTCGCCGCCAGACCCTTCCAATCAACCTGGCCCGCTTCTTCCGCCGCGGTGCGCTCGTGGGCTGGTTTAGCACCGCGATGGGTGAGGGGGACGACGTCCGGGCCCGCGCCGCCAATGGGCGTCGGGTCGTCGGGAAAATTCGATTCATCGGGCGCCATCGCGGACGATTAAGCGCAATCCAGCAGCCTCCGGCAAGCAAAAGCACGGCGGAACGTTCGTTTCCTCGCGCACGACCGTGCCTCGCCTAACGAATTACCCGCAGGTGGCGAACTACTTTTTACCCTCTTTCGTTTCCACCTCAGTCGCCGTCATGCGATACATGATGGTGACCTTCGAGCCGACCTTGGCGTCTCCTTTGATTTTGGTGCTGGCATCGCGCGCGATCTCCCAGCGCTCTTTGCCTTTCTGCACCACGATCATCGAATCAGTCATTTCCAGGACCGGGCCTGTCACTTGATAGGACTTATTCGAGTCCGCCGTCGCTGTGCTGGCCAAAGCCAGAATTCCTGCCGCCACGATTCCGCGCCACGCTGATGTTCTAATCATATGCGACTGAATCCCGCGGACGAGAGGCTCGCAAGGAGAATTCGAGCACGACGCGGGACTGGAGAACGATGCTCTGTCATCGCCGAGTTTGTTGAGTCGAGCCTCGGCAACGACCCGCCGAGGCGGGTTGCCCTCCATGGGCGGTCTCGACGCTAAACAAAGACCTGACTCCGGCAGCGTGGACGCTGCGGCGAGACCGGGGTTAACAACCCCGGGTACAGTAAGACCGACGGAACGGGAAGTTGCTGACCCTCACGTCATGATGCGGAAGCGTTCGAGCAACTCTTGCCGCAATTCCATGGCCAGGGTCGGATTGTAGCGGCTCAGCACCGCTCGACGTTTATCTGGATCCATCCCGGCCAGCTGGCGGAGAAGATTACTGCGCGTCTTGTATTTGGCGAAGCGACTCCAGCCGATCCCAAGGGCGAGGAAAGCCGACGCGCCCCAAACCACGAGATCTCTTTGCTCGATCATCTGGGAAGATAACCTTCGAGCGCCCCAAATGCCACTCGGCACTCGCCGACGGTGAGGGAATCGGCGCTTTGGAAACGATTGGCCCGGCCCAACAGAGGCGGCCATCCGATTGCAGAGGGATGAAACGCTATCTTTTCTCTCTCGGGGCGCTCGTTAGTCTGGCTTTGGCCAGCTGTGCGAGCGATCAAACGACGACCAGCACCCAAGGCAGCGGTGTGACCGATGCTTCGCAAGTGAGTGGCAGCGGGGCGAGCGCCGCCGGCGCGGGGGTTCCCTCTCCAATCGGGCACCCCTGACCACGGGCCGGCGTGGTGCCCTAACGACGAAAGCCGTATTCGAGGGTGTAGAACTGCGGCTGGAGTTTGGCTAGTGGCTCGCGCAGCTTGGCCAGCTCTTCGGCTGGCCCGTGAATTTCCAAGCGAGTGAGTGCGGAGATTTGCAGAGCCTGTTGCAGCAATGGATCGATGTTCTTGAGATGGGCCAAAGCCGCGTCGGCGTCGACATATCCTTCGCGGCAATGCGCTGCGTTTCCATCGAAAGAAAAACCGTAGTACAAACAACCGGGCTCCTCCGAAGTTTGAGCGACGCATTGGTCGGCAATCTTCTTGAAGTCCGTAAGCCTGGCTTCGGTCACTTTGAAATAGGGAACGATCGTGCAGCATTTGTCGTTGGTGGCCATGGGTTCTCCTTTGCGTGGAATTGACATCGGAACTAACAGGAGACCGCGCGATTCAACAAGCGCTTCGTCCAAGCGTGCGGGCAGAGCGCTGGACAACCTTAAGCTGCAAAACGAAACTGCCCCGCAGCCAAGCGATCGTCCCCGTAGTTCAACGGATAGAACGAGGGTTTCCTAAACCTTAAATGTGGGTTCGATTCCCGCCGGGGACAGGCAGTAATCAAGCTGGGAGGAGCTTTGCCCGCTTCGATCCAGCGACGTGCCAAAAAAAAATTCACTTTTGGCGTGATTATTCTTGGCAGCGTGGGAAAGGCGTGATTATTTTTATATTCAGCCGGAGATGAAAACGATCACCATAAATGTAGTTTCGGTCGGAATCGCCGCGGTCATCTTGCTTGCGGTGGCGGGAATCACATGGGCCGTGGCCCACGGCCAAGCCAGTGGCGAGGTCGCTTCTTTGCAGAAACAAGTATCCTCATGTGAAAGTCAGGCGTCTGCCCAGGCGGCTCAGCACGCGCAGTCGCTGCAGGCCGTCAACGCGACCCTGGCAGAGAAGGAGCGACAGGTGGTGCAGTTAGAGGAGCTCAAAAGCGACAACGAAAAGTTGCGCGATGAGCTTGAGCAGAAAGATCAGGTCGCTTCTGGACCGGCCAGCGAATCCAACGGCGGAAAACATGCCGGGCATAAAACGGAGGAACCTCCTGTGCAAACTTTCGAGGTCGGCCTCGGCGAGGAGCGCGAGCTGATCCCAGGTGTGTTGAGGATGAAGGTCGATCAGTTTGATGGAAATGCGGCGGACGTGACCTATGGCGGACATTCCCGGCATGTGAAAGCTGGCGCCAATGTCGGGATCGGCTACCTGGGACGGCGCTGTCTGCTCGGTCTCGAGAAGGTCAAAGGAAGCGGCGACGATAAGAAGGCCGAGTTCTCTTTCACCGTGGGCGAACCCAATCGCTGGCGCGGACGTGCTCTCGCGACCACCCGCGACCAGTAGGCGGTCTCATCCGCAGGATGCCGGTCAATTTTTCCTCCTCGGCGAAGAGTGCTGCCGTAGGGGAGGGCGAGACTCCGTCGAGCCGGGGGGATGAACCGCTGACCAAGACGACTCTCTTTCCCCGGCTCGACGGAGTCTCGCCCTACCGCAAAGCGCGTTCGCTACGGAATATCGTAGACTTCCACCAAGGCTACGCCTATGCCGCCATTGGCGCCGCGCACGATGGCGGTGTAATTCGACGGCGCCAAATCCATGACGATGGCGGATTCCCGGTCGTCGGCGGGCGCGAGGCCGGTCGCGGCGATATCCCCTTCCTGCGAGTCGCGCCAGTTATTATTGGCAAAAAGAAGCGCGCCGTTCTGGTCGTGTAATTCCAAAGTCGGATCCAAAAGCGGATTGGTGACGCCGGCTGTGCCTAACGATGGCCCGATGGCGCGCACGACCACGTGGCGGGTATCCGTTCCGCCGATGATAAATCCTCCGATCATGACGTTGTCTCCGGTTTGGACCAGGCCGCGGCTGGAGATATTGAGCGGTTTGCTCGGGGCAGCGCTATCGGTCGCATAGAGTTCCGCCAAGCCGATGCCCGTGCCGCCCTGCGAGCCGCTCAGAATGGTAGTATAGGCGCCGGGAGCAAGGTCGGCCAGGATCGCAGATTCGAGGGAATTCGTGGGCGCCAAGCCGAGGCTGGTCAACTCATCCTGCTGGTCGCTATCGATCCAATCATCATTACTGGCGAGAAGCGTGCCTTTGCTGTCGTAGAGGTCAAGCTTGGGATTCGACAGGGTGCCGGTAAGAGACGTCCCGCTCGCGAGTGAAGGGCCAATCCCGCGCAGCACGACTTGTTCGCTCGCGCTGCCGCTGATGATGAAGCCGCCAATGAGCACATTATCTCCGGCGCCGACATTCAACCGGGTCGAGAGATTAAGAATGGCAGGATTCGCCGGGATGGAGACCAGTTTATAGACCATTCCGCCGCCGTCGCCCATGACGTAAATATCGCCGGCATCGTCGCGCCCAAAGCCTTTGATCACGATATCCAAGTCATGCTCCGGATCGCCGAGGGGCAATTCCTGGATGACGCCGCTGCTCACATCGGAATAGAAGAGCCGGCCGCTTCCTGTTCCTGGAGCAATAAAGTCACCGAAAACGTAAAGCCCGCTGAGGGCCGGAACGCTGGCTCCGTGAGCGACAAAACCGCCGATGACCGCGACGCCGTCCTCATGGCTATATTCAAGCGCGGGATCGGTCAGCGCCGGATCGGGGGAAGTGTCCACGCTGATGGAGCCGCCGACGGGATTGAAAAGAAAAGAGCCTTCCTTCCGATTCCAGCCGTAGTTCTTGCCCGAGGTCACGATATCGACCTCCTCCACGTTACCCTGCCCGACATCGCCCGCGAGGAGCTGGCCAGTCACGGTGTCAAAGGAGAAGCGAAAGGGATTGCGGAAGCCGTAAGCGTAGATCTCGTGCTTCGCCGTAGCGCTGCTAAGGAAAGGATTGCTCGACGGGATGCGATATTCTCCGTTCGCGCTCAACGAGTCACCGCTGCTGGCGGTTAACGCCGGATCGAGCGGGCTGATCCGCAGGATTTTGCCCAGGACGGTGGTGAGATCCTGGCCATTGCCGATGGCACTATGGCCATCGCCGACATCGTTGCCGCCGCCGCCATCGCCTAAGGCAATGTAGAGGTAGGCTTCGCTGGGACGGAAGGCGAGCTGGCCGCCGTTGTGGTTGGCCTGGGGTTCATCGATGCGCAGCACTTCGCGACGGGTCGTCGGATCGGCGACATCGGGATTCGCGGCTGACGCTTGCCATTCCGCCACGACGCTCTGGTGATCGAAAGCAGCGCTCTTGGGAACCGTGAAGTCGGCTGCACCCGTGAGCGGTTCGCTGGTGTAGGTGTAGAATTTTCGGTAGCCGGGGCTGGAGGAATCATTGTATCCGGGATGAAAAGCGAGGCCGAGGAGGCCGCGTTCGCCTGTTCCCGCGATGAGCCGGGCGGAGACGTCGATGAACGGCGTGGCCAACAGCACGCCGTTTTTCACGATCCGGATGATGCCGCCCTGCTGATTAATGAAGAGACGTCCATCGCCGTTGGTCACCAGTTCGTTAGGCGCAGTCACACCGCTGGCGATCGATTGCAACTCGGTCCGCACCGGACCGTTGGTAATGCGCGGCAGGAGCGGAGTTGGCAACGGCACTGGGTCAGCCGCGGAGGAGAGGAGCGTTCCGCAAAATTGGAAGACCATGAGGACGAGGACGCAGAGGGCGCGACGCGAGAATGATTTCATGGTGATTATTACTCGAACTACGAATGGGAGCAATTTTTGGACGCTCCAGCCGGAGAAAGAAATTTCGCCGGCGAGCCAGAGAGTGAGAAGTGAGGGGGATTGTCGCCGAGCCGTTGAATTGCTCAGAAAAGTCAACACGCCGCCCCGCTGGCTCCTTACCAATTACTCTCGTGCTCCTACTCCTGATCGTAATCGTGCTCGATTTCTCAAAGACTGAGGATCGAACGATCACGAGTATGAGCACGAGTAATTGGCGAGCCCCCGGAGTTCCGTCATCCTCTGCCTAAGCGGGCCTAACGAATATAGCCTGTACGGACTAGTCTTCGGTTCGACAGATCGAGAGCATCGCAGAAGAAACGTCGCTTCGCCTCCGCTTCGCGCCGAACTGAGGACTTTCCTAGAGCGTGTCATGAACTTTCTGGAGCGGTCATGGAGGGACGGGCGCTGTCCCGTCCGTGTTTCTGGACGAGAACAAGGGCGACGCCTCCCCAAAACGAATCACGGACGACACGGCGGTCGTCCCTCCACCGAGATCCCTTCCTTGTGCAGCCAGTCAAAGTTCATAACACGCTCTAGCGTTTCCCGTGATCGTCGCCCGGCTCTCCGTCGCGAGTTGGTCGAAAGGCCCGCCGCGCAGGCAAGGCCGCATCTTTTTACGGCTGAAGGTAGGGAGCATTTGTCGCGGATATAGCGGCGACACGTTGCTTTTGTGAGGGGCTCAGGGCGGCCGCTTGCTGATCCAGCCTGGCCGATAACTCCCGTATTTGCCTGCCCGACTCGATGTAGCGGACCGTGAGACTGACGTCGCCGCCTTTTATCTTTCGGGCGACACGGCCGTATTCTTTGGACGCCTTATCATACTTGCGGATGAGGATTTCGGTCTCGCTCATCGGCGTAGCCGTGGCCTTTGCCTTAGCGGCATGGTCGTCCCCGCAACCACTCATTGCCGCGGCCGAAAGGATCGCGAAAACAAGCGTGGAGAGAATTCGAAATGAGAATCGTTGCACGCGTTCCAAGGCCGAGAATTTTCATTTTAGACTTAAACGTTCGCGCAAGGCAACTGCTTTAGCACTTCAACCGCAACAAGTCCTAAATGTTCGGTTTTTTGGGAACTTTTACCAAGAAAAAATTCGGATTCGGACTGTAGAAAGTGAGCCCAAACACTTATCGTCCGAAATCCGCGCATTGCTGTTGCTCCCGTCTCGCAAAAGCTGCCCAGCGCGGAAGAGAGAGCAGGCCAATATCTTGGGACGTCGCTTTATTCTTTGGGGTAGTGGGCCTTGGTCCTCAGTCTTTTCCGTCGGCGTTCTTGCCGCTGTTAGTCGCGACGCTGGACTTTTGCTCTCTGGCCACCTTGATCGTGCCGGTCATGACAACATTATCGTCTTTCATCACCGTCATTTCGTTGGTGTGTTTAGTTTCATGGGCGATTTCCGTGACGTTCGACAAAGGAGGTCCACGGAAATAAGAATGGCTCGGGTTGCTGCCGAAAATTGAGTGCGGGCGGTCTTATCGGCTCGGCGAAAGAGAACGCCGGAGCGCTAAAATCTCGAACGCTAAACGACCAGCGGAAGGCACTCATTCTGCTGCTTGGAAAAGGATGGACCTCTTCGATGTGAAGGCACCGGGGTATGCCAGCCCGATGAATGGTGGAGAAATCTCGCACCTCTTCCGCGCCGGCCATATCGACGGCCGAGTTTCCTGCAAGCCGGCTGGCGAAGCGACTTGGCGCACGGTCGAAGAGCTTTTCCCTGGGATCAGTCCGCGTCGGATTCCGTCGAAACGCACAGCTCAGGCGCGAGGCGAGACGATTAAAGCGAGCGCCATGGGTTTTCTCATCCTCGGTCTCCTTACATCCTCCATGTTTCGCTATTGGGTGCATAGCGGACCGGTGATGGCCCGCGCGACCAGCAGCCGGATCGAAGCAGGTTTCCCCCCGGGAAGGGCGCTGGCTGACCGCTCGCCTGCGAGCCGGCGGCCTCTGCCGCCGATTACGCAAGGCATTATCGTGGCGGAAGAGACGCGCTTCCGATAGAGCGTCAAAACAATCGCCCGGCCGCGCTCTCGCGAGCCCGCGCTCGGGGATCAATCGTCGTTCGTTCCCGTGCCTTGCCGCAGGATCCAGGAGTTTTTAAGCGGCGCAAACTTAATAATGGCCGGCAGCGGTGCCGGCACCGTCAGCTGTGCATCCGCCATTTGCGGAAACATTTCCTCCTGGTGCGTGGCCGTCAGCATGAATCGCTCTTCCGTGCCGGCGCGAAGGTAGAGGCGCACCTCTGCGGAGATGAAAGTACACTGAAGCCGTGCGAACTGCAGAGCCTGTTCTTTCAGCGCAAACACGCGGTCTGGGCCAGCCCTCTGGCTGCAGCTCCAGCCATGAGGCTGCTGCCGGATGTGAATAACAAAGCGGGACTCCATAAGAACTATATTTTCAAACCGTTTACACAAGCTTCAGCAATCCGTCCAGTAGTTTGTTAGGGGAAAGTTTTCGCCTCCGTTGGGGAGAGCGGAGGAAAGGGTGGCCAGGCTAGGTCTTTGTATAGCACGGGCGACGCGCCCAGCTTCGAGATCGGAAACGGCATCTGCGCGACGGCGGCCGGATCGGGGGTATGCACCCTTGCGCGCCGCCATCCAGGAAGCGAATGCCAGTTCCAGCACGGACACCATTTTCTTCGTCATCCCGGAGACCGATCCCGGTTTCGACGGAGCCTCCTTCACCATCAACCTCGTTTCCGCGCTCCCCGATCTGAGCACCAACATGACATTGCGCGGCCCGGATGCGAACGTCCTGACCGTTCAGCGAAATGCGGCGGCCGAGTTCAGTGTTTTTACCGTTACTTCCCAAGGACTCGTTTCGTTCTATGGCATGACCATTAGCAACGGATCGGCCGTCAACGGTGGCGGGATTAATAACCTCGATGGCGGCACGGTTGACGTCTCTTTCTGCAAATTGTTAGGCAACACCGCTTCGGAGGACGGCGGCGGGATTGAGAACGACGGCACGGGCAATCTGAATATCGCCTACAGCACGCTGAACGGAAACACCGCAGCGCAGGGGGGCGCGATCAACAATCAGAACCGCGGCGGTCTCTTCATTTCGAACTGCACGAGCGAAAGCTTGGAGGCAGAGCTCACCACCGATCAGCGTGGCATCGGCTACGCGCGCACCTACGACACCGGAGTTTCCCAACGCCGAAGGCGGCGACGGCACGGACATCGGCGCATTTGAAGTTCAAACCATCGTCCCGCTCTCAACCCGGTTCCGTAATCTCTCTACCCGCCTCGTCGTTGGACACGGACCCTACTCGGGCATCGGCGGCTTTATCATCAGCGGCGACCGCGATAAGAGCGTGCTCGTCCGGGCCATCGGGCCTTCGCTGGGAGCCTATGGAGTCACGGGCACTCTGGCCGATCCCGTGCTCTAGATCCATAATGCGACGGGCGGCCTCATCGCTTCGAACGACAATTGGAAGGATGGCCGCGCGGACGACATCTCAGACATCGGCCTCCAACCGTCTCTGGATGCGGAGTCAGCCGCCATTCTGGATCTAAGGCCCGGTCTTTACACTGCGGTGGTCAGGCCGTCCGGCGATTTGGACGAGGGTGGCGTGGCCTTGGTGGAAATCTATGGCCTTGAGCCCTTGGGCGATAGCACCGTGAGCAACATCTCGACGCGCGGGCTCGTGCAGGACGTCGATAACGTCATGATCGGCGGCCTCATTGTTTTCGGAACCGAGCCGGCCAACGCCATCGTGCGCGCTCTTGGTCCTTCCATTCCCCTGGATACTAATACCCTGGCCGACCCGGCGCTCGAGCTCTACGATGGCAACGGAATGCTCATTGACTCTAATGATGACTGGAAAGAGACTCAGCAAACGGAGATCAAAGCGACTGGGCTCGCTCCGACCAAGGATGCCGAGTCAGCCATCCTGCAAACGCTAAACCCGAGTTCCTACACTGCCATCGTGCGCGGCAAAGATTTCGGGACAGGCATCGCCCTCTTCGAAGTTTACCAATTGTAGCCGGGGACGCTATCGCCGGTCGCGGTTCGTAGCCGGGGACGCTATCCCCGGTCGCTCCACCAGCGAGCCTCGCTAGAGTCATCCCATGCCTTTGGCGGAAGGCCGTGGATATCGGCTCCGTCTATGCGGTAGGCAAAAAAATGGACAGGATTAACAGGAGGTCCATGAAATAATCGCACTGAATGGTTCAGCGACAATGCGTATCCAAGGGCAGCGTCCAGCGGCTACCACAGGGCCTAATGGCGAAATCCAACTCCAGCCGCACCGCTTTCCGAGCCTAACGAATAAAGCTCGCCTTGCGCATGCTTGGTCATGCGAGCCGTCTTCTTCGCCCGTTTCCGGTGATGCCTGGCCACTTTCACGGGCACCCGCTGCGGATGCGCCAGCGTCGCGCGTCTCACTTCCACCGCCGGCGTGGGAAGATCCTCCGCCCGACCAAGCCGCATCGGCCGGTAAGGCGTGCCGTAATTTTCCAACGGTCGCGGACGCAGCACCGGTGGCGGCAATTCCTCCGGCCGACCTGGCGGCTGCCGCCGAAACGCCGGTTTCTCGGAATCGTTGAAATATTCGCCCACCTCGTAACGCGCAAAAACCTCCGGCGTCACCATCTGGCTCCGGATGTGCCCTTCGCGGTCGCGCAGTTCAAACCGAAAAATCCCCGGAATGCCGAGTGACTCAGAAAACGGCAGAGGCCGAAACTCCTTGCGCAGAATTGTCCCCTGCGGCGCGCAACCAGCTAGCAGCAACCCGATGGTCAGGAAAACAGAAATGGCAAACCGCATAATCCTCATTACCGCCAGCAACCGCAGTCGCCGAATCTGTTGGCAAGCGGCATCCTGTTTTGTCCTGCGCGAAATGCAAATCCAAATCACCCAGCCCCTCACGTCGGCCGTTCACTCACCGGCCATCCAACTGTCGTAGCCAGGGACGCCGTCCCCGGCCTCCCCATCGCCTCAAATCGGAAGCGGCGGCACAAACTCTAACCCGTAATCTGTCGAGATCGCCAAAATCCGCTGCATATCCGGCGGCCCTCCCGCGGCGAAAACTTCCGCGCACTGACCGAAGAAACGCTCGAATCCGCTCGGGGTCGCGATCACCCAGCATCGACTTCGAGTCTCATCAGCATTCTGAAACGTATGTCGCACACCGCGCGGGGTGTATGCCAGCCCGCCGGGACCCACCGGCTCTGACCAGCCCTCCGCCCCGAGAAAACGAAAGCGACCTTCCAGAACAATGAAAAGCTCATCCTCATGATGATGAATGTGCGGAGGCGGCCCATGACCCGGTGGAATCGCATTGAACCCGACTGCCAGCAATCCATTGGTCTCTTCCCCGCTTAGTTTAATCTGAAGCTTATCGCCAAAGGCATCCAGGACGCGACCTTCACCCGGCCCGACAATAATCGTCTTCTTTCCATCCGACGCGGTGACATCATTTCCACTAGTGCAGTGAGTCATAAGAAAGTGAACACTTCGTTAGAGGCGGCGCGAAGTGTCGCGATAGGTCCAGCGGAAGGGAGTCGCCCTTTTGTTGTAAGCGCGGATATAGCGCATGAGCTTGCGCGCCAGGTCGCTTTTAGAGGTGAAGATGCCGCGAGCAATGAGATCGCGTTGAATCTTGGAAAACCAGATTTCGACCCGCCGCGGCGGGAGGAGTAGGTCGGCGTGTAATGCAGCGTGACCTTAGGGTGCTCGGCCAGGAATTGTTGCACGGCCTTGGTCTTATGGGCGGAAAGATTATCGGCGATGAAGTGGATGCGCCGCTGCGGAGGCTGAGAGGCGACCACTTCTTGGAGAAAGGCCACAAACTCCGCACTGGTATGGCGCTCCGCGGTCTTCCCCAAGACCTGGCCACTGCGCGTTTCCAGCGCGGCGTAAAGCGAAAGGGTGCCATGGCGGTAATACTCGAAACCGTGTCGCTCCGCTCGGCCGGGCGACAAAGGCAGCACCGGATCGAGTCGATCCAGCGCCTGAATAGCGGACTTCTCATCCACGCAGAAGACCGCCGCATGGCTCGGCGGCCGCAGATAAAGACCGATGACCTTCGCCGCCTTGGCTTCAAAATCAGGATCATCGCTTTGCATGTAGCGCCGCAAGCGGTGCGGTTGCAGACCGCTCCGGGCCCAGACCCGACTCACCCGCGACTGGCTCACCCCGAGGCGAGCGGCTACCTTGCGGCTGCTCCAATGCGTGGAGCCATCGGGCGGCGGCTTGTGCAAGGTCAAATCCACGATCCGCGCTTCCAGTCGCGCGAGGCCCTTGGGGACTGGCTTTCCCTGGTGCCGGCTCCAGAGTCCCGCCAAACGCTCCGCGACAAAGCGCTCCTTCCACAGCCGCACCGTGTTGACGCTGCAGCGCTCCTGGCGGCTCAAGGCGCGAATCCCCGCCCCACCGGCCAGGCCCAGGACAATCCGGCCGCGGCGCGCCTCTTCCACCTTGGCTTTTCGACTTCTGGCCACGATTTCAAGTTGCTTGCGTTCCGAAGGACTCAATCGAATACGTTCTGACATGCCTTTTCCTAACACCAATGTATCAGAACTCAATGACTCATTGCACTAGTCATGAGGGAAATGTGATGCGGCTTTCCCAGCCCCGTCAAGGAAGGCGAGGGGATTGCTCCATAACCAAGAACCAGTGCAGTAAGTCAGATGAGACTGCGCGACAAGTCATATGCTCGACGGAATTGTGTCCCCAGATCTCTCGCCGATTCTTCGTCGGACGCTCCTCATCCGGCCAGGTCAGAACTCAATAACCACAGCTATTAACCGATAACCGCGACCAAGGCCGCTACCTCTTCCTCGCTAAATGCAGTCCATCCGCCACCGGAATAAGCACTGACTCGACGCGTGAATCACTCGCGAGTCTATGATTCAGGCGATCGAGCGCGACGCCATCGGGATCGGTCAAAGGCTGCTCGATGACGCGACCGCCCCAAACCATGTTATCGAAGATAAAGAGCCCGTTCGGCCTCATTTTTGGGAGGAGGATCTCGTAATAGACATCGTAACCCGGCTTATCCGCATCGATAAAAGCGAGGTCGATTGGCTTAGGCGACCCCCAAGTCGGGAGTAGCTTCTGCGCGTCACCCAACTGGAGTTCAATGCGGTCCGCCACACCCGATTTATGCCAATAACGTCGGGCAATCGCGGTCCATGCTTCGCTCACATCGAAGCAAAACAAGCGGCCATCCTCCGTCAACCCGCGCGCTAAACAAATCGAGCTGTATCCGGTAAACGTGCCTATCTCGACGGCCGTTCGAACATTGAGCAGCCTGGTCAGTAGGGTGAGAAAAGCGCCCTGCTCAGGGCTAATGAGCATCCGCGCAATATCGCCCAGCGCCTCGGTCTCCGACCGCAGCCCGTCCAGGACCGGATCATCCGCGCGCGATCGCTGACGCGTGATGTATTCATAGAGCGCGTCATTCAGGGCTACGAACTTGGCCGGCGGATGAGGTGATGCCATAACTCTTAAACTCTGGACGGAGCCGCAGTTCAGGCAAGACAGATAAAATTGGAAGTGCAGGGAGGCTTATTAAAATCATGCGGAAATAAATCAGGAACTCTGGGATGCGGTCGGGAAGATCGGGAGAAACCACGCCAGCGCCGTAGCGAATTATATGCGTGCAATCTGTGGAATCCGTGGTTGATAATTCGGCCCTGGAGCTCTGCCATCTCCAAATCGCAAACTTCTGCGTTTAGATTTGACCGCGCCTTCCAATTCCAATATTGAAAAGAGAAACTCAACCGATTCTGCTGGCCGCTGGGACGATGAGAGCGGCGGGGCGATCGGCCTAAAATAAGGATCGGGATCTAATGAACGGTGGCCGCATTACCAGCGAAGAAAAGTCGACCATTGGTCTCTACGTCGCCATAGGCGTCGGGGTTGTCCTGGTATCCGTCGCGATCTATTTCTTTTTTCTGACCCAGAAAGAGAAGCGAGAGACGACCGGATTCGACCCCAACCGACCGATCCCGACGGACGCCGTCTTGAAAGGACGCCTCACGTCGGAGGAATATAACGTGGTCCGGAAGGGCGGGAGCCAGACACCATTTCAAAACGATTACTGGGACAAACATGACGCCGGCATCTACGTCGATGTGATCGATGGGCGGCCGCTCTTCACGTCGCTCGACAAATACGACGGCGGCCTCGGCATGCCTTCCTTCAGCAAACCGATCTCCTACGATCTCGTCTTCGAGAAGCCGGATAACTCCGAGGGCATGCAGCGGGTGGAAGTCCGCGCCAAGCGGAGCGATGCGCACTTGGGACACCTTTTCGCCGATCCAAAATCGCCGACAGGCCGGCGCTACTCCATCCCGTCTGCGGCCCTCCATTTTTACTCCGTCGAGCAAATGAAAAAAGCGGGCTACGAAGCCTATCTGCCGGAAGTGCAGAAAAAGTAGCGACGGAAGGTCATTGGTTGTAGCCGATGGTCGCTGACCCCGGTTCTCAGGACGCCGTCTCGGATATCAATTCACGACCGGCTGGGGATATCATCCCCGGCTACAAGGCGCGATCGCAGTTAGCTATGCGGCACTGGGCCGAGGCCAAAGCGGTGATAGCGAGCCCCGGCCAAGAGTAGCGCCAAGACAATCATGTAGCTCAGTTGCTCGGAGGCGACCGGCCAGTTCTGGGCCAGACACACGCCAACCGTGAGCATGAACATAAAAAGAAACGCCGCCACGAGCACCGGCCGCAGCAAGAATCCAAGAATAAGCGCCGCTCCAAGCGCCAGTTCGATAAAGGGAATCGCATAACCTGTCGCCGTCACGACCGCTCCCGGCAGCCATGTCTTGGCAAACATCTCGTGCGTATGAGCGACGAAGGTTGCCAGGTTAGGCACCCGGCTAAAGCCATGCATGAAGAGGTTGATTCCCAACCCCGCCCGCAGCAAAGCATGCGCGAGCGCCAGATCCTTGGTTAGTTGAGAGTCACTTTGCATTTAAGAGAGGCGCGTTGCACGCGAGTCGCACGAAGAGACCACTATCATCCAGGGAGTTACCGTCAGCGGAGGGCTCTTGGCAAGTTGCGAGAGGCTACCGAGCGGGCTGAGCGCGCAGGAAAATGGCGGCGTTCAGCCGCGTCTCGACGCCGAGCTTCTGGTAGACACTCTGGAGATGCTTCTTCACCGTCCCTTCGCTGCATTGGAGGATCTGCCCGATCTCCCAATTCGTTTTGCCCTCGGCCAGCCAGGCCAACACTTCGCGCTGGCGCGGGGTGAGGGCTGCCAGACCTGTCGGCTCTTTTCCGAAGGGGTATCGGGAGGGGGCATCGCGAGGGGAAACGAGGAGTTCAGTAATAGCTTATCGCGAGCCGCTCATTAAATATTTTAGCGTGGGAGAAAATTTTCTCCCTCCCGATTGCGCTATCGCGTTTCCTGGTTCGTTCATTCGTTAGGCAGCATTGACCGCCGTC
This sequence comes from Chthoniobacterales bacterium, assembly GCA_965218705.1. GTDB lineage: Bacteria > Verrucomicrobiota > Verrucomicrobiia > Chthoniobacterales > UBA10450 > Palsa-1392. Next base: position 2,852,029 of record OZ244652.1, on the reverse strand, counting down.
GAGGCGACCGAGATCGCCCCGACGAGCGGGAAACGCCATTAGGTCACGATCTTCGTCACCGGCTCACTCCAATCGCTATGGCCGGTGCTGCCACCGATCCCCATGAGCTGGAAGATGTAGGACGTGCCTGCGATCATGCTATCGAAGATGATCTCGCGCGCATTGCGGAACGTGATCACCGGGCCGTACTCGCCTCCCACGGCCTTATAACGGGCCCTGGATGGCTCGGCGATGCGCATCCCCCTTCACTCGCATGTGGACGGCGCCCGACTGCGGGCCGTTCATCGCCGCGAGGATGACTGGCGCCTTCAGCACCACCTGGCTGCGATTGTTGCTCACCGGCTCATAACCGGACCTGAGCAGCATGGCCATATCTTCATTGCAATTGATATCGACATAGCTGGCATCCTTGTTCAGCGCCGCGATGAGCGCAGCGCGGGCGGCCTCCTTGAGCGCCGTTTGCAACGTCCCGCCCGAGGCCGCGGCCACAAGCGCGTCGTCAAACGCTGTCTTGAGCGAGGCGAGGTCCGGCGTCGGCACCGGCGGTTGTGGGTAATATACGTTACTGGTAAGCGCGGCGACGATTTCACCTGCAAACGCACTCACGTCGAGGTCGGGCAACCGGGTATAAGACCGGCTGGTTCTGATCTGAGCCATAATGAATTCTCCTTTGTTTTCTATGGTTAGTTTTTGGGCAAGACACCCCGCCGACCGATCGGCCAGCGCGCTTGCTGTTTAGGAGAATAAAAGAGCAGTGCCGTTGCCAGGCCCTCTACCACTAGTGCAATGAGTCATTGAGTTCTGATACATTGGTGTTAGGAAAAGGCATGTCAGAACGTATTCGATTGAGTCCTGCGGAACGCAAGCAACTTGAAATCGTGGCCAGAAGTCGAAAAGCCAAGGTGGAAGAGGCGCGCCGCGGCCGGATTGTCCTGGGCCTGGCCGGTGGGGCGGGGATTCGCGCCTTGAGCCGCCAGGAGCGCTGCAGCGTCAACACGGTGCGGCTGTGGAAGGAGCGCTTTGTCGCGGAGCGTTTGGCGGGACTCTGGAGCCGGCACCAGGGAAAGCCAGTCCCCAAGGGCCTCGCGCGACTGGAAGCGCGGATCGTGGATTTGACCTTGCACAAGCCGCCGCCCGATGGCTCCACGCATTGGAGCAGCCGCAAGGTAGCCGCTCGCCTCGGGGTGAGCCAGTCGCGGGTGAGTCGGGTCTGGGCCCGGAGCGGTCTGCAACCGCACCGCTTGCGGCGCTACATGCAAAGCGATGATCCTGATTTTGAAGCCAAGGCGGCGAAGGTCATCGGTCTTTATCTGCGGCCGCCGAGCCATGCGGCGGTCTTCTGCGTGGATGAGAAGTCCGCTATTCAGGCGCTGGATCGACTCGATCCGGTGCTGCCTTTGTCGCCCGGCCGAGCGGAGCGACACGGTTTCGAGTATTACCGCCATGGCACCCTTTCGCTTTACGCCGCGCTGGAAACGCGCAGTGGCCAGGTCTTGGGGAAGACCGCGGAGCGCCATACCAGTGCGGAGTTTGTGGCCTTTCTCCAAGAAGTGGTCGCCTCTCAGCCTCCGCAGCGGCGCATCCACTTCATCGCCGATAATCTTTCCGCCCATAAGACCAAGGCCGTGCAACAATTCCTGGCCGAGCACCCTAAGGTCACGCTGCATTACACGCCGACCTACTCCTCCCGCCGCGGCGGGTCGAAATCTGGTTTTCCAAGATTCAACGCGATCTCATTGCCCGCGGCATCTTCACCTCTAAAGGCGACCTGGCGCGCAAGCTCATGCGCTATATCCGCGCTTACAACAAAAGGGCGACTCCCTTCCGCTGGACCTATCGCGACACTTCGCGCCGCCTCTAACGAAGTGTTCACTTTCTTATGACTTACTGCACTAGAGTGGTATATCAGCAGATTTTTCTCCGACCCCGCCGGAAACGACCTTATCTTTCCGTTAGGCAATTACGCTGCCGGATGACAAAAAAACAGCCGGTTTACCGGCTGATGTCAGGGGGAACAAACATGATCCGAGCCCGGAACAGCCTGAACCGAGCGGGATCAAACAAGATGCCGACCGGGCGCGGTCCGATCGAGCGAGCCACCGGTGAGATGGCTGGAAGAGCGCATGTGAGCACGCCGGTACGCGGCCCAATCAGCCCGCCTCAAAGTCAAAACCAGCCTCCTCATGGGTGAGATGCCGCCGACAAGACATGAATGCAGCGCCAGCAAACGTAGTCCCTCACGGATGCGGTGAGATTGTCGAAGATAGGAATAGCAAACTCCGTGGACTCAGGAGGCCGGAAACAAGTGGCGTCGCTGCGACGAGAACCTGTGTCTGGACCACGAGGGCACTGCTTTTGCTCTTTTAGAAGGGAATGGACCTTTACCACGTGATGGCGCGTGGGTTTCATACCCCTCTGGACGCCAAAGAAATCGAGGCGCTCTTTCGCGCCCGCCATCTGACGGTGGATACGCCTTGTCGCCACGTTGATCGGAATAAATGGCAGACAATCGACGAGTTGTTTCCTCTCCTGAAGTACGAAGGTCGAACGGAGCGCCTCACTTTCGGCGACGACAGACCTGCAACGTCGGGCGTCCTTCCGTTCGTCGTCGGATTCGCTGTCATCGCACTCCTGTTTCTCGGCGCGGGTTGGTTCCTCTGGAACTCAGCGGACGTGAAGGGATATATTACGAACCGGTCTACCAAGCCCGTGAATCCCCAGATCATAATGTCCGTTGTCGCGAGATTCACCTCGACGCCGCCGCGACACAATCCGCGATCATTCTCTCCGCCCACGCCACGGCTTGTAACGGGCGCGAGTTCCGCGCACGCAAACATTGGCCGGCTCCAAGCTGAAAAACTTCATCGTGAGCAAACCGCCCGAGAACAATCCGATCTTGCTGAGAGGATGCGCCGGGATGAAGCAGCGAAGTTAGAAGCAGCTCGAAAGGCTGCAGGCACCGATTACCACATCCCCCTCGACGAATATTACAATATTCCGGTTGGTGGCGGTGAAACTCGGGTAAGAGTCCATGACAACGACGTCACGAGTTTTGATGTCTGGATTAATGGCGCGTGGCACCATGAGGTGCCCAAACAGAAAGGGATCACGCATTCAGGCACTGACGAAACGCTGATCTACAGCAACGGCCGGGCGTCGCTCTACTATGTCTGGGAGATTAGCGGCATATTGAACCATTGCCTGCTGCGCGTGCGGGAGAACTGACCTCTTGATTTTGTTCGCGGTTACGACAACCCGCAATTTTTTGTTGTCTTCTGCCCTCACGGTCGGTAGACCCGCTCGATGCGAAAACTTCTCCTCCTGTTGGTTGCCTTATCTCTGTCGAGTTGCGCTACGCCGCTCTCCGAGTCCGATAGAACACCTCAACTTGCCGAACGTCCTCGTGGTAGCCTGTCGGTAGGCGTACTGGATCGTCGCGAAGACGTCCTCTCAGGAAAGCACGCCGATACTTGGGAGGGGCTGGGCCACGGAGTTTACGGTATCCCATATTTTCATCATACGAAGTCTGCCCAACCGATGGCGGTTTACTTGGCCGAGATGATCCAACGTGGAGTACGCGCGAGTCAGGGAGAAGCAGACACTGTACGCTTAGCCGCCGGGAGTTCGGTTGAAGAGGCAAGAAAGAAGCTCTCGTCAGCCCCGGGAGACAAGAAACTGCTCCTCGTCCTCAAAAACTGGTACGTCGATTATGGGAACACTTCAATAGAGCTGTTTTACGATGTAGATGTAGAGATCTTCGACAAGAGCGGTCGATTACTCAGCTCCAAGACTTTTGAGGGGAGCGAAGTAACGGAATTTGGCATGATGACCTCCTACTACGATCAGATGGAGAAAGCGCACAAGAAGCGCCTGGAGGCGATCCTGTCGAATTATGCCGTTGCCAAAGCCCTTTAGAACTGAGTATAGCAACCTAATTACTTCTTCAGATCCTCCGCGATCGTGGCGAATTGCTCCAAGGCTGCTTCGAGGTCAGCCACGATGTCAGCAGCGATGACTTCGGGGGCGGGGAGATTGGCAGAGTCTTCCAGCGCTTCGTCTTTGAGCCAGAAGATGTCGAGATTGATCTTGTCGCGCTTGATGAGCTCTTCGTAGGTGAAGCTTTTGAAGCGTTCGCTCTCATTGCGCTCGTGGCGGTTCACGTTTGGAGGGCTAGCCGCCGTGCCGGCCGAGGTGGTGGACGACACAGCGGTCGTCCCTCCAGAGTTGCCAAAATAACAGCTTACGAAGTCGTCGAGGTCGCTGCGCTTTAGGGTGTTTTCTTTGAGCGTGAAGTGGAGGTTGGTGCGCAGGTCGTAGATCCAGAGCTTGCTTGTCCACGGCTTTTCCTGCGCGGGTTTGCGGTCGAAGAAGAGGACGTTCGCCTTCACTCCCTGCGCGTAGAAGATGCCGGTGGGCAGTCGCAGGAGGGTGTGGACGTCGGCCTGCTTGAGCAAGGCGCGCCGGATGGTTTCGCCGGCTCCCCCTTCGAAGAGGACGTTATCGGGCAACACGACCGTAGCGCGGCCGTGCTGCTTCAGGATGGTGAAGATGTGCTGGAGGAAATTGAGCTGCTTGTTGCTCGTGCTCGCCCAGAAGTCGTCGCGATTGATGATGAGCGATTCTTTCGAAGTCTCGCCCGCTTCGTTGACGATGGTGACGCTGCTCTTTTTGCCAAAGGGCGGATTGGCCAGGACGATTTCGTATTCGCCGTGCTTCGCCGCAAGCGCGTCCTTGGTCACGACCGGGAGAGTGGCAGACCCGTCTCGGTTCTGGTCCCCTGTCTTATGCGACGAGACGTCGCTTCCACTATCGCCGATCCCATGAAGCAGAAGGTTCATCGCGCAGAGGCGCGTGACGCTGTCGACTAGCTCGATCCCGAAGAGCGTGCCGTTCTTGAGCTGCTTCTTTTGCGCCCGGTCGAGCTGATAGTGCTGCGCGATGTAATCATGCGCCGCGAGCAGGAACCCGCCCGTGCCGCAGGCCGGGTCGCAGATGGTTTGGCCCGGTTGCGGAGCAATCGCGTCCACCATCGCGGCGATGAGCGGGCGCGGGGTGAAGTATTGGCCCGCGCCGCCTTTCACGTCCTCGGCGTTCTTTTGCAGCAGCCCCTCGTAGGCGTCGCCCTTCACGTCGGCGGAAAGGCTGGACCACTGTTCCTTGTCGATCAGGTCCACAATGAGCCGGCGAAGCTTGGCCGGGTCTTGGATTTTGTTTTGCGCCTTGCGAAAATGACGCCGAGCATGCCCGAGCGCTTACCGAGTTCCTCCAGCGTATGGCGATAATGAATCTCGAGATCGTCGCCATCCAGCTTCAGGAGCGCGGGCCAACTGTATTTCAACGGGATGGGTGACGGCTTGTTGAACGGCGGCTTCGACTGCTCATCCGCCATTTTTAGGAACAACAGAAACGTCAACTGCTCGACGTAATCGCCGTACGACAGGCCATCATCCCGCAGGATGTTGCAGTAGTTCCAGAGCTTCTGGACGAGTTGAGCGCCGCTCATGACTAAAAGCTCCAGCCTTCTCGGCGCATTAACCCCAGCAAGCTGATGCAAGGTAACCCGAGCTCGCGGCACACATCAGGGATGAAATGCGTGCGCTTGGGCTTGTTCTTTTCGGCCGCGGAGGTTTCCTGCGTGACGACAATCCCTTCCCGCAGCTTCGCCAGCGCGATCACATACGCGTCGGCTTCTTCGAATTCCGCTTTCGGATCTTTTAGGCCTGGAAACCGCGCTTGTATGTTAAGCGCTTCCGCTAGCACCTCATCGAGCGGCACAAACATCTGCGGACGTGCCTTGGCCCATGCTACCAGCTCAGCGGTCCCGATAGCGTTTAACTCTTCCGCCACGATGTCGGGAGCAAACCAGCGTCCTTCGGCAATCATGCCGTCGACGTAATTCACCAGCGACGTGAAGATGTCAGTCGGAAAGTACCGGAACTGCCAATCCATCAAGACACTGGTGTCGATCGAGTAGATCGGACGCTGGACCGCCGGATCACTCATCGGCTCCGCCATTTCCCGGGCCGCGGAGCGACTCCCTCAGCTTGTCAAAGTGCTCAACCCTCAACCCAAGATGCCGCGCCGCGTCCACCGATGTGATTCGATTCGCGGAGAGCGCCTCCAGGACCAACCGCACATACGGCCTGCCATTGCGTCCCAGCGCGACATCGATCGGATGAGCGAAGCCACTGCTGCGCGGCGGCAAGGTGGCGATATATTCGTTCCAGCGCTCCTTCCACGCACGGTATTGCGACCAATCCATGAAGCCCGAGACGCGCAGCCGCGTTGCCATCGCGAGCGGCGTCACTCGAAAGCGCCGTGCCAGCTGCCGTACCGCGGTGATATCCCACGCCGAAGAATGCGCCGGGAGCGCTGGTCGGAGGCTCTTCTCAGGGACTATGGCATAACTCGCCGCTGCCTCGGCGAAGCGTTCGACCGCCTCCCATTCTTCTGCGCTCCGTTTTTCCTGCAAGGCCGAGGCCTCTTCACGCGCTGCCGCCAGCATCACGTGGATGAGTTCGTGGAGCAGTGTGTAGGCTCGCGACTCCGGCCGCTCTTTGCTGTTTATACCGACAGCAGGGAGCGGGAAGCGGAGCAGCGAGACCCCTCGTGCCACGCTCAGCTCCACCTTTTGGAACTGGAACACCAGCGCGCCGATGCTCTCAACCGCCGCGCGCCACTCTCTCCACGCCTGCCACTCGTCACGCCAAGCGACTTGCACGTCATCCGAAATTCCAAGCACCGCGCGCAAACGCTCTCCCACGGTTTGAGGATTCTCTCCGAGCCGCGCCTCAAGCGTGAAGTCGGGAACCGCTTCCCCGAGTTCTTCGAGCAAGGAAAGCGCCGTCTCGCGGCGCGCCACCATTTGGCGAACGGCCAGCCGCAGCTCTGGCGACTCCTCTCCGGGAAGGACCCCGGGCAGACGGCGATACTCCGCCGCCAAAGGCGGAAGCTGCGGCGGCGCCGGTGAGAAGAAGACATTCAGCGGACGGTGAAGGAAACGCGCCAGCGCCCGCACCTGTCGCAGCGTGGGCGGACGCTCGCCGCGCTCCCATGATTCCACCCGTTCGGGCTTCACCTGCAGCCGTTCGGCCACGCGATCAATCGCATAGCCGCTCTCCTTCCGCGCCCATTCGAGCACGGACGGATTAATCGGCACTGGGAGAGTCGTCGGCATAGACGTTCAGGGATCGACGTCGCCCGCTGCCTCGATTCGAGCTAGTTCCTCTGCCGTCAAGTCGAGCGCACCCGGGGAGTGCGAGGAGAAGATGGGGAACTTCGTCCGCATTCCGGCTGTCGACGACGACACAATTTGCCGCTGAAATCCGGGCACTTCGGGTTCTTCTTCAGCAGCGCCGCTCACGCCGCCACTTTAGAATGAAAAAGAAGCGAAAGCCAAGCGCGGCTACCGACTACCACTCCAGGATCGGACGCTCGTGCTTCTTCGGACGCGGCGGCGGATCGGGAAAGTCGGCCGCATCGGGATACTTCTCCGCGAGATAGCGCGCGATGTCGTTGAGCGTACGGAACTTCGGCGTTCGGGGCTGAATCGGGCGAAGGATGATCGCGTCACCGCGCTTCTCGATGAGAACATCCGTGCCCTCGAAATGGAAAGCCTTCGGCAGACGAACGGCCTGGCAGCCGCGGTGCTGGAAGAGCTTCGCTTTCACGCAGGCATGCTGCGTCTGCGGCAAAGGAGCGTCAAGGCCGGCCCGGGTCCGGGCTTGTCGATCAGGTCCACGATCAGCCGGCGCAGCTTGCCCTACCGCCTGTCCGGCTTGGACTCCTGGACTTTGTTTTGCGCCTTGCGAGCCGAGCCGCCGGAAGGCGTGCGAGTCAGACTGCGCGCAGCGCAGGGCGCCGACCCGAATGAGGGGACCGGCGCGAATCATCCACGCGTTCTTCATGTGAAATCACTGGGCGGTTTTGGAGAGTCGTCGTAGCGGCCGACAGGGGCATTCGGAAGGTCCCAATCCGCAGCCCGTCAGGCCCACCCTCCAGCGTCAGGCTTTGCGTGCCTTTGTAGGTTTTCAGGACTGAGCCAAAGCTCTTCCCGGCAGGGTGACAGCGCCGTGTGCGAGAACGAGCGCCTCGATCCCCGCGACACCATCTTTGCTCTCGACGAACACACGCGCCGCGCAGGCCGAAAGTTTTAACGTGTCAGTTTTCTTCGGGCGGAAAACGCCGACTCCACGCAGCAGCGTCTCGAGATCGGTGAGTGCGATCGTGAACTTCATTGATCGGTCATGTGGCTTCAGGCAGTAGCCGGTTCCTCTCTCGCAACGACTGTGTCGTAAAGACCATAGTGTGTCAGCCCCTCATGGCTTTCGAGGCCTGTGTAACGCAGCGATGCATCCTCATAACGCCGGAATGCAAACACAGCCTGATTCATATGCTCGGTGTTGAACACCTTGAGCCGCACGAGCAGGTGGAAATCTTTGACGCTCAGACCGGTGACAGTCTCGAACAAGCCTGTCTCGATTTTTGTGATTACGTCTTGCAGCGTGTTCTCGCGGAAATCCGTCAGGTACATGAATGCCGGAATGCGGGTCGCGAATTTGATCAGCTTTTCCTGCACGAGTTTTCGCTTCGACTTGAACTCCTTCTCCTCGTCAGTGAGCTGCTTCTTCTCTTTCGCAGTGAGGTCCTTGGTTTTCGCCTTCTCCTTAAGCGCCTTTATCTTCTCGCTCTTATTGATGATGGTTTCGATGATGTGATCGCCAAGCGCGCGCCAGCCTTCGATCCGTTCCACCGCAGCCATCGCCTCCTCGCTTTCGAGCACGCGGCGGAGCGTGTCGTTGTCGACGTTCACCAAAAGCGCGCTCTCCCACTTGCGCGCGAGCAGCGTGGCAGAGGTGCCGGACATCGCGATGTCGAGGATGGCGCCCGCATCAATCTGGGCCATCACCGCCCCGTTGTAGGCCAGCACGGGTAGAAACGACACGAGGTCTCGCACCGCGTTCTCCGGGTTAGGTTCGTTGGGTGAAAGGCCGATACCGTATTCCGATAGCTGCCGGAGGGCGCGTGTCGGCGCGAAGTCGAAGACAAAGCAGACTGGCTTGAGGATTTCCTCTTCGTGCGGGTCGTCGCCGTTTGGGTTCTTGATCGACCACGGCGATTGCACGCGAAACGCCGCCTGAAAGTAGGTCTCCGGCGACTTCAGGTTGCGCAGCATCAGGATTGATGACCACTGCGGCACGGTGATGCCGGTGGTGAGCTTGCCGCACGAAAGCGTGATGGTCTTCGTATCGAACCCGCTGCCGATCGCCTCGCGCACCGGCGGCAGCGCGTCGAGCCCGATCCCGGCATTCGCGCCGGCGGCGACAACCACATCGTAGTCGTGCCAGAAGACGTTTTGCTTCTCAGCCAGCAGATTCGCCATCGCGTGACACGCCGCGACATTCGGCAGAAACCAAAACGAGTGCTGGAGGTAGGGCAGCAGGCGTACGTCCGAATACGGAAACGGCGGGCGCGTGCCGGTCTTCAGATACTCGGTTGCCTTTGGCGCATAGCCGCCGCGGATGATATCCAGCCACTTCTGCACATCGCTCTTGTGCTTGAACTGCGCCAGCACGCCGCTCCCCGATGCCTCGAAGAACGCGTTGAGATCGAACTCATCAAACTCACCGGCGCTCGCGATGGCCACCAGCTCATCCGGCATCTGGTAAGTGAGCAATCGCATCTGCGGCAGCGCGCCGTAGGGATTCCACTTACCGGGATGCTTCGTCGCGAACCCCTCCTTCGCGCGCTGCTCATCGGTGTAGGTCCAGTTGAAAATCTGTTCCTCGATGAACTCGCCCGTCGCCAGCGCCTTGAACGGTGTGCCAGAGAGATAGAGATAAGCCTTCGTCGTGATCGGCAGGAACTCGGTTTCTTTCTCCGAGAGCACCGTGAGGTCTTCGTTCACGTTCTCCAGACCGGCGGCGTATTCCAGCTTCGCCTCCTTCTTCGCGACCGCCTCTTCCTCGCCCTCGAAGAGTTCCTTCGCCGTCTCGCGCCATGCGCCGAAGTGGTATTCGTCGAAGACAACCAGGTCCCACTTCACCTTGTGCAGCCATTCGTTCTTGGCCTTGATGTTCCCCGCGTCGTCGCGGCCCAGGAGGTCCTGGAAGGAGCCGAAATACACGAGCGGCGTGGTTCGTGACACCTTTGTCGGATCGTCGATCTCCGAATTTCGCGAGCCGTATTGCCAGCCATTGAAGTCCACGTGCGATTCGAGATCGGTCTGCCACGCATCTTCCACGGCCGGCTTGAAGGTGACGACGAGAACGCGCTTCGCCCCGAGTTTCTTTGCGAGCTGATAGGCGGTGAAGGTCTTTCCGAAGCGCATCTTCGCGTTCCAGAGGAAGCGCGGGACGGCGTGCATGTCTTCCGCCCACCGCGAGTGGAAGTATGCGTGGGTTACTTTGACCGCTTCGGCCTGCTCCCGCCGCATGCCGAACGTCTCGGAGTGCGTGCCGGTAAACTCCTGTCCGGTGCGCAACTCGTTGAGGACGGTCTTCAGGTCCTTGACCGTGCAGCGCATCCATTCCAGTTCGCGGTTCGCAAAGCCCTTTCTGACCAGAGCAGCCCGCACGTGATGATCGCTGAAAATGGTGCCGTCGTCCCGCTCGGCTGCTTCGTCGAGTTCGATCCGGTAGTTCTTGATCGCGGCCGTCTTGAGCTGCTCGCCTACCCGCTGCTTCACGTCGCGCGTGGTCTGCCCCACCTTGAGCAATCCCGCGTGCGCTGTGTCTGTAATCGAGTAGGCGTAAATGCGCGGCGGCCGGGGTTCCGGCTTTGGGACTAGGATTTCTTCGATGGTTTTACTCATCGTCGCCGTTGTTTACGTTCAGCGGGCGCACCACCTTCTCGATGAATTCAATCTCACCGCTGCTGATGGCGTACTTCGCGTAGAGGTCTTCGTCCGACCACAGCTTGTTCCACTTCTGAGTCGGCACGAACGAGTAGACCTTGCGCGTAACGTGCTGAGAAGGCTTGTGCAGCAAGATAAGCAGGCGAGTCAAACGACAACGAAGGTAAGACAACACGCTTTCAGCTGTACGCTTGGAATCGAATGGCCCGATACAAAGATAAGTTTCTGAAGAAATTGTGCCCGGCTCGCCGAGAAACGGAGTGCTAATAATCCTGTGTGGATAAGTGTCCTTGTTGCCGGTTCCGGGAGCAGCGTAGCCCATGAAAATTTTCCATTTATCGATCAGGTCGGTGCCGGTGGAAATCGAGCCTCTCGAGACATATCCGATGCCACCCTTCTGGTAGACCGTTAAGTCGCCCGTTCGTTTGGCTTTCTTACTCTGAAATGTCGTGTCTAACCCGAATGGCTTTCGGGAGCTCACCAAATCCTCGAATCTTTTGTTTTCAGGCAATGAAAGCGAATCTGATCTACCGGTCTCCGCGGCCACTACCTTCTTGAGAATGGAGAGGCCTTCATTGAAGCGGATAAACACGTCGACGCCGTTTTCAAGGAGTGGACGGATTTGGGTCGAGGTCGGCCAGTCTTTGAAGTGAGTCGTCACCCGGCAGCGGCCGGGATTGTCGCGTTCCCAAAGAAAGTAACACACACCGCCCTTGAGTCCCACGCCCGGAAAAACGTCGGCGGCGCTGAGGTAGTCATCAATTGAGCGTAATCTGTTGTCGCCGAGCATCTGCTCGCGGAACTCGTCTAGTCCCTTACCACCAGAGAACCAACGGGAAGGGATGACCATTGTAAGGTAGCGAGGTGCCAACGCCTTAGCTTGCGCTACGAAGTGGTGGTAAATCGGCGCTGCGCTTGTTCCAAAGCCGTCATCGCTGAGTTGGTACGGCGGATTTCCAATTATGACGTCGAATTGCATGTTGCCTCCGAAAATCTCGGCGAGCCGAGTCTTGATGTTGTCGGTGTGAATGAATGCGTAGGCGTGGGTTTCAAGACCCTTGCCACGATTGAAAACGGATTTTGCGGCGCCGCAATACTTGCACCGGTCGCCATCCCACGAGTGCTTCATGCGGTGGAACCAGATGTTCCCATCGTCGCCAGTGAATGATTGGGCGATGGAGTGCTCGCCCGTGGCGTGCTTGGAGCAATAGACGCTGCGCCGCGCGAGCAGGCTGGTGATTTGCGTGATGCCGATCCCGAAGACCTGCCTCGTGAGGATGTGATTCACGCGCTTTTCCAAGTTCGGAATGTCCCGCTCCAGTCCAGCGGTGAGGCGGCTGGTGATCTCGCGCAGGAACACGCCGGATTTCGTGCAGGGGTCGAGGAACTTCACCGTCTTGTCCGCCCAGAGGTTCGCGCCGCCGTGGCTGGCCGCCCACGCCTCGCCCAGCATGTCGAGCATCCGGTTTGCAAACTCCGGCGGCGTGAACACCTCGTCGTTGGAGAGGTTCGCGATGCACGTCAGCACGTCCGGGTTGCGTCCGCGCAAGGTAAAGCTGGTTTGGGTAGGTGGGCTCACAGAGTCGGCTCTCCCGTCAGCGCGACTAACTCACCCACGGTCATCGGCGGATAGACTTTGGGGTTGGGAGTGAAGACCTCGTGCTTGCCGAGATTGGCGAAGAGTTCCCCCTCGGTGCTAAACGCCGACGATAAGGTGAGGCTTTTCAAACTGAAGTCGCGGCGTTGGAAGCGGCCCTTCCAAAGGTACGCCCACTCAGCAAAAATGATCGGCAAACCGTCCCACGTGAGCATTGTCCGGGCGTCGCCGTGGATGAGGTTTACCGAAAGTACGCAGACGGCAGCGCGGTAGAAATCGTCGGACGGGTCGAGCTGCAGATAGTCGGCGAAGACCGTCAGCAGATTCGCGCGGCACTCCTTGATGTTGTCCGGCAACAGCTCGATGCCGTAAACGCACATCAGCGCCAGCAAGGAGTAATGCCGCCGCTCGAAATCGGACTGCCCGTATTTGAGTTCGACCGCCGCGAGCTTCCGGCGCAAAACCGGCACGAGAAAATTGCCGTCCCCGGAGGCGGGCTCCAGAAAGCGCGAATCAATGCGCTCGGTCTCGTCCTTCACGAGATCGAGCATGGCTTCAACCAACCAAGCAGGGGTGAAGACCTCTCCGTGGTCGGCGACGCGTTGTTTGGACTTGGTTAAGATCACGAGAAGATGTGGCCAGAGTATAAACCGACCCGCCACGCCATAGTCGCATCGAACGCGCAAAATGCGCGGCCTGTCTCCTCGCGTGAATTGGCCCTGCGGCTCTGTTTATTCAACCTAAAAACAAGCAAGGCAACATCGAGCGGGCGCGAATCGGTCTTGTCGCTCTCGCAGACGCCGACGGCATCGACGATGACGAAGTGGGTCTTGGCCCGCGCTTCCGCGCCGGAGACGGCTTGCAGATCAGTGGGCTAAAGGACGCGGGTGCCGCGCCCTTTCATTTGCTCGAAGTAGACGCGGCTGCGCACGTCGCGCAGAAAGACGAGGCACTCGAGCGGTTTCACGTCGGTGCCGGTGGCGATCATGTCGACGGTGACGGCGATGCGGGCTGAGGCGAGAGCCGGAACTCCTGGATGAGCTGCTCGCCCTGCGCCGGCCGGCCGGTCTCGGGATGCTTTGCTTGGTAGGTGATTTTTTTGCAGAAGTCGTTGCCTTTGTCGAAGACTTCGCGGCAGATGTGGACGACGTCCTCGGCGTGGGAGTCGTCTTTGCAGAAGATGAGGGTCTTCGGGACTAACGAGCGACCGGGGAAGAGTTCGGGAAGCGCGTCGCGAAAGGCTTGCAGGACGGTGCGGATCTGACTTTTCACCACGACGGAGCGATCGAGCTCTTTCGCGGTGTAGGCGAGGTCGTCGTCGAGCTGTTCCCAACGGAGGCGCCGGGTCTTTTTTTCACGGCGATCGACGTAGAGGCCTTTCTCGATCTTGCCGCCCTGCTCGGTGACCTGGGTTTTGATGCGGTAAACGTCGTAGCCGACATTGACGCCATCGGCGACGGCGCGCTCGTGCGGATATTCGCTGACGAGGTTCTGATTAAAGAAGCCGATGGCTTGTTTGCCGGGCGTGGCGGTGAGGCCGATGAGGAAGGCGTCGAAGTATTCGAGGACCTGGCGCCAGAGGTTGTAGATGGAGCGATGGCATTCGTCGGCGATGATGAAGTCGAAGGTCTCGATCGGGATGGCGGGGTTGTAGGCGACTTCGAGTTGACGGTTGTAACTCGGGCTTCCAGCCCGATCGGTCGAGCGTGCCTCTGGCGCGGCGGATGCAGAGGCTGCGGGCGGGACGCCCGAGCTACTTGTCAGGCTGGAAGCCTGAGTTACGGGGGATGGCGAGATCGCTGCGGCGATCTCGAAGCCGGATTTCTCGTCCAAGTCTTCGTTCAGCTCCTCGCCGCGGAGCATGGCATAAAGGCGCTGGATGGTGCAGATGGTGACGCGCGCGACCGGGTCGAGCCGGTTGGAGGTGAGGTGCTGGACGTTGTAGAGCTCGGTGAACTTGCGGCCGGTGTCGGGGGTGACGAACTGCTGGAACTCGGCGAGGGCCTGGCGGCCGAGGTTGGCGCGGTCGACGAGGAAGAGGACGTTGCGCGCGCCGGCGTGCTTGATTAGGCGGTAGGTGAATGCGCAGGCGGTCAGTGTCTTGCCCGCGCCGGTGGCCATCTGAATGAGGGCGCGCGGCTGCGCTGCGGCGAAAGACTGCTCCAACCTACTGATCGCTTCAACGCGGCAGACGCGGACGTTCTCTCCATCATAAGGATGCTTGAAGGGCATCTCGGCTAGGCGGCGGCGAAGGGTGTCCGATTCTTCGAGCCATTGCGCGAGTGTTTCCGGACGGTGGAAGGCGAAGACGCGGCGCGAACGCGGGTGCGGGTCGCGTTCATCGCGAAAGAAGGTCTCGATACCAGTGGATTCGTACAAGAACGGGAGTTTGCCGACCAAATCGCCGCGGAGGAAGTCTGGAAGATTCTCGGCGTAGCGGCCCGACTGGTCCGCGACCTTCGACAACGTCACGCCCGCCTTCTTCGCTTCAATAATTCCAACCGGCTTGCGATCGATCAGCAGCAGGTAATCGCAGCGGCCTTCGTTCAGTCGCACTTCACGGATTGCGATTCCCTGAGCAGCAGATAGATCGAGCTCCTTATAATCCTGAATGACCCAGCCGCATTGAACGAGTAGCGCATCGATCTGTTGGCGGGCGAGTTCTTCAGGGGCCGGCATCGTCGTGGAGGTTTGTAGCGGGCGTTTAACGGGGCGGCAAACCGAGACTGAGTCGAGGGCGAGTGTGTAGTCTAGATCTTTGAATGGACCAGTCCGGGTTGTCTGGCTAACGGAACGCTGGATTTCCGATTTCCTCAGAGGGAACCAGATCGAGTCTCTTCGCTTCAAACGCTCCTTGTTCTGGAGCGACTTGAAGAAGGCGGCCGCCGCCTTTCCAGAAACCTTGGACTAACTCGACTTTCATGTAGAGGGCTTGGCCGGGCTTGAGGTCGACTTCGGTGCCTGATTTTTTGTCGTCCATCTCGAAGACATAGTGTCCCGGGTTAATCGCTCCCACGAAGACGCGGCCATTACCTACGTTGACGAGATCGCTGCCGTTGAGTGTTACGGTTGGTCGCAAGGCGCTGCCGTAGAAGTTGCTCTCCCGATAGATTACGATTGTAGCCGTCGTTTGTGGGTTTATCGCGCTCATTTTCGCTGAGACTTCAGGGTTGACGGGCTGCACACCGGTGGTGACGCACCCAGCCAGCAAAGTGACGATCGTTAATGGGAGCAAAGAGAGGAATCGGCGCATTTGTCGATTAGACCGGGTCGTCGTCGCGCCGTCTAGAACAAATCTGTCGGCGGGTGTGGCATGAAACTGGCGGGCTTTTCCGGTCGGTATGTTTCCCAGGGCGGTTGTTTGCGCTTGTTTTCTAATCGCCACGGCGGTCTCGGCGCAGCACCTCGGCGAGACTCGCGAGGCGATCGTCGCTCGGAACGGTCCGGCGATTGAGGAGAATCATTCCAAAGGCACGGCGATCTATCGACGGGGCTCTTGGAAGATCGAAGTCGGTTACACGAACGGCATCGCGGGAATGCTCAAAGTGACGGGTCTGAACGCTCTATCGGAAGATGCGATTCGAGCGATCCTTGAGAGCAACAAAGGAGGTGCCGAGTGGCATGAACTATCGATCAGCGGTCCGACCCGACGATGGCAGCGGACGGACCTAGCCACAGCAAGCTGCGCCAGGGCGAATCCGCGCTCGGTTGAGATGGTTAATACTCCATTGGGACAGAATAAGGCGAGGGCCATCTCGGCCCCGTCGGCCGTTGGTGGGCTGGCATTGCGCACTCTCGCTGCAAAGGCGATCCCACCTCACGATTTCGTTTCTCCGACGCATCGTGATTTGGCAAACGGGCTGGTCGCGAAATTCTTTGCAGCCGCTATCCCGCTGGTCCTTCTCGTCGGGCTCTTAAGTGTCGGTGGGGCTGTTTTCTTTAAGGTCGTGCTGCCTTGGCTCGGACATCGCCTCATCAGAGGCACTTTTGAGGCGGTGAAGGGTCGACGAGCCGTTCCTCCACCTCTGCCGGTTAAGACCGCGAGCGAACCATCGCCGAGGTCTCCGCCTCCGTTGTGCCTAACGGTGGATGACTTGGAATGGGAAGATTTCGAGTTAGTGGCGGGCGAGGTTTTTCGTCGGCAGGGCTTTGTCGTGGAAATTGGCTCGGGGCTGGGTTCCGATGGCGGGAAGGACCTGGTCTTGCGCCGAAATGGCGAGACGATCTTTGTTCAGTGCAAATGCTTTGCTGCGGCGAACAAGGTTTCGGTGATGGCCGTGCGCGAATTCTACGGGCTGATCGTCGCGGATGGCGCACGACGGGGCATCTTCATGACCACCGGGATGTTCTCGCGTGATGCACGCGAGTTTGCCGAGGGCAAGCCGATCGAACTGCTGGCGCGGCGCGAGGTGGAGCAAATGATCGCCAATGTGAGGCGAAGCGGTGAGAACCTTTATGACGTCAAGAGCTGGGTGGATGAGTTCGTTGCGGGTGCGCGAGTCTGTGATCCAACTTGTCCGCGCTGTCGGACCCCAATGAAGCTACGCCGAGGAGCGACTGGCTCAGTATTTTGGGGTTGTAGCTCGTTTCCACGTTGCCGCGGAAAGCGCGAGGCGCGGACGGAGCTGGTTCAGGCGTTCTCGTATCGCCCGTCACACGGCTAAAATCAGCCGCCACACGCAGCCACGCCGATCGGACTTACCGTTGCCGCGACGGGTTAGTGTAGGTGGCGAGAGCGGCTTCGGCTTGCTTTAGTTCTTCCGCGCTTAGTTTGCCGCTGGCGATGGCTTGTTTCTCGTAGCGCGCGGCGGATTCGGTGTCGCCCGCGGACGCGCAGGCTCGGGCCAGGATGTCGATGTAGGTGGACTTTTGCCAATAGTTCAGGCGACAGGCGTGTTGCGCGTCGGCCACGGCGGCGCGGGGATCGCGCACCCTCGCATCGCGGGAGGTGGCCCGGAGGCTTGCTCGAGCCGCAAGGGCGTTGGCGTCGGTCTCGTCGTCGGCATGGAGGCTGTAGACTTGGTTGAGGTCGGCCAGGCTCTCGCGGTCGCGCCCGAGGCGCTGGTTGATCTGCGCGCGCACGACGAAGTTACGAAAGAAGCCGGGACGCATGCGGCAAGCCACGGTGCAATCCTGGAGAGCGGCTTGCCATTGACCTTCGTGGGCTAAAACGATGGCGCGGTCCAGGTAGGCCGGCCAATTGTGGTCGTCTTCGCGGATGGCGGCGTCGAGGTTGGCCCGGGCGTTTTTGTAGTCGCCTTTTGCCATCAGGTCCGAGGCGCGATTGAGGTAAACGGAGGAGTTTCCCTTAAATCGGAGGCGCAGGATAAACTTGTCGTTCTTATCAGCGCGCAAATGTGGGGGTGGGATTAGGAGCAGGAGCAAGAGCAGGAGGCGGAAGGAATAGCGGATTGCGGGTGTCTTCATTTTTGGGCGGCGCCGAATTAAAAGCTGAAAAGCGGTCGGAGGCGCTCTTCGGTTATTTGTGATGGAGTTGGTGGCTATTTTTTTGAAACGGATGAATCAGGGAACGAGAAAGATTTTGCCGGTGCCGTCGTCCATGACCATGTCGCCTGATTTTAGCTGGCGGGCGTCCATTTCCTCGGCGCGATAGCCAGGCTGCGGCCATCGCGGGAGGTAGGGGCTGCGGATGTAGCCGGGTTTGCCGGGCACCGCTTTTCCCACCTGCGGGTGGCGGGTGAATTCGACCCACAACACAAACGGCTTTGTGCTCTTCAACGATAATTCGCCGAGAACGGCGTCGCCCAGTTTGGCAAACCGAAGACTGCGCTCGGAGATGCTGCCATTTACGGTGACATCGCAGCGGCCGACATCGATTGTGAAGACAAGCTCCTTGTTTCTGCTCCGAATGGCGAAAGTGTGTTTCGCTGGGTCGAGCTCGCTGAGTTTGCCGGAGAAATAGAGCTCCTCGGGCTTGTCCGCTGCCGTCAGCGAGGAGGGTAGGAAGAGAAGGGCGAGTTGGAATATCCAGAGATGAGTGGATTTCATTTGGGGCGGGTCGGGTTAAAGAGCGGTCGGAGGTGCTCTTCGGATTTGTGATGGATTTGTTGGCTATTTGAAACGGATGAATCAGGGAACGAGAAAGATTTTGCCGGGTAGCCCGGAGGGTAGCGGAGGAGAAATGCGCGAATCAATGCTGGAGAACTGACAAGCTGAAATTGGGCAGAGAACGGAGGGGAGTCAGAAGCAGAGGTCAGAGAGCGGAAGTCAGAGGGAAGGCTGACGACGTTTGGGTTTGGCATAGGGGCGGCGATCGTTATCCTGCGGCCGGCAAAACGAAACTGCATGGACGAATTTAGTTATCTCTCGGTGCTGCTCTCGATCATCATTGGCCTGGCGGTGACGCAGTTGCTGACGGGGATGCGGGGACAGATGCTGGCCCGCGCCAGGGTGCGCGGTTTTTGGCCTTCGCAACTTTGGGCCGCCACTTTTCTCGTGATCTCGACCCAGACTTGGTGGGCCATGTTTGACCTGCGCGACCGGCATGATTGGGTCTTTGCGGCGTTTGCCATCCTCCTCGCGCAAACGATCGCGCTTTATCTCCTGACGGGGCTGGTCTATCCGGACTTCCCGGCGGAGGGGACGGTCGATCTGCGGGCGCATTATTTCGCTCAGCGCATTCATTTCTTCACTCTCGCGGCGATCGCGCCGGTACTGAGTGTGGCGCGCGATCTGGTGCTCAATCGCGCCCTACCCGGAAAGGCGAATCTCGTGTTTCACCTCTTGTTCATGACGGTGGCGGTGTCGGGGCTGATGGTGGCGCGGGAGGCCTATCACAAGTTCCTCGCCGCCTTCGCGGCGGCCGTGATCGTTTGCTATGTGGTTTTCCTGTTCTCGCGTCTGCCGGGGTGAGGAGTGCGGCGGAGCCGCGCCGGTTATTGGTTAGTCGTTATTGGTTATTGGGAGGTCGGAGCTTCGTCACGGCGAATCCGTCCTGTTAGCGGATCAGAGGGCGGGGTCATGATTTCTTTCCGTAACGCGGTGATTGTTCATGAGTGCGCGCAAGACCCCGAGGCATGGCGTCACGAAGTGTAACGGCCCGCGCGCGCATCGCGTCGAGGAGCCGCAGCTTGTCCATGACGGGTTTGGCGGCGAAACGCTCGCGCAAGCTGCGTTTTCCTACTTGGAGGCGCTGAAAATCGAAGCTCATGGCGAAGGGATGCGTGAGAGGATGAAGGACAAATTACAGAGGCGAGGGTTCATTCTTCACTGAGGAACTGCTGCTGGTACCGCTGCCACCGATCGCCGAGGCCGTGGCGACCAGGGCTGAACCTGAGCTGGTGGGTAGTTCGGCAAAGATATCCACATCAAGGGTCGAGACCGGCTCTAAGTAGAACGTGGCTCCCACGGCCCCGCCGATGACATAACGACCAAGAACGTCGTCGGCATGCATTTGATGAATGGTGCGGAGAGCGTTTTGGATTTCCATGCGCCGAGATCGAGGCCGAACGGTCCATAATCGCACAGGTGTTGGGATGCGCGGAAGGAAAAGCTGACGGGAAGTCGCCGGACAGAAGAGAGACAGAGGGCAGGAGGCGGAGGGCGGACGGGTCGGGGGGGAAGAATGTTTGAACTATTTTTGAATATTTCCTCGTTTCGCTTCTCTTAGTCTCCGTAACCAGAAGCGCTGGTATGTTCCAGCCGCCACTCGGGATCCCCCGGGGGCTCCGGTTCGCCCACCTTGGGCGGGCTTATGGTTTTGTTAAAGACAACAACAAAACACATACAACTATGAAATCGAAAACATTGAAGAACCTCGTCGCACTCACAGTCGTCTCCGCGTTCTCCGTCGGCACCATGCTGGCCGGGGAGATGAAGGACGGCGAGAAGATGGACGACGGCGTGATGATGAAGCACGGCAAGATGATGGTGATGAAGGACGGTAAGAAGATGAAGATGAAAGAGGACATGACGATGTCCGACGGCACCATGGTCATGATGGACGGCACCGTGAAGATGAAAGACGGCAAGACCATGAAGATGAAAGACGGCGAGATGGTGATGATGGACGGCAAAATGATGATGATGAAGGACGGCAAGATGGAAGAGATGAAGCCCTAAGGCCCACTTCGTTAACTTCTCCCAAATCAACTGGAAAGCCGGCGCGGTTTGCGCCGGCTTTCTGCGTTTAGCGGCTTTGGCTGCCGAGACGGTGATCGGCCCTTTGTTGATAAGAGACTGGCCGGAAATGAAATCGGTTGTGTTGTGCCGGATCGGGACGATAGTGGCGGCTTAATTGGTCAGTCTGTTTTCTTTTCTTGCTCGGTAGATCCTCAGCCAGTCTCTTCTGGTGGTGATTCGAAACCCGATTCCCGGGAACGGCTCTGAAGCTGCAGTATTTCCAATCAATCACTATGAAACTATATGTAGGCAATCTTGCCTTCGAAACGACGGAAAACGATCTTCAAGATCTTTTTGAACACCACGGTAAGGTCATGGAAGTGAACCTGATCAACGACCGCATGACGGGCCGCTCACGCGGTTTCGGTTTTGTGACCATGGCGACCGATGCCGACGGACAGAACGCGATGACGGCGGCCAACGGCAAGGAATTGCATGGTCGCGCCCTGACGGTGAATGAAGCGCGCGCTCGCGAAGAGCGGCCGCGTCAGTTTGCCGATAATCGGCGGTAAGAATTCCTCGAGCCGGCGTGGTCGCAGCCTCCCAAGGGAGCGGCCCGCCGGTTCGAACTTTATATCAATATGCGCACCGGCACTCAGAAGGCGATTCAGTTAGAAGGCACGATTCGAGCCGTGCTGCCAGGGACGATGTTCCGGGTGGCGCTGGCGAATGATCAGCTCGTCCTGGCCCACATCTCGGGCAAGATGCGCAAACGTTTCATCCGGCTCACGGTAGGGGACCGGGTGCGCATGGAAATGTCGCCCTACGATACGGCGAAGGCCCGGATCGTTTACCGGCTCGCCTAGGTCGCACGGAGATGCTGCAACGTCGCTCAGCTCCGGTGGCCAAAGGGCCGGCTATTAAGCGTATTTTGGTGCGCTGTTCGGTGACGGCGAAGCTGCTCGACAGCGGTCGCACGGTGGAAGAAACGAAGTTCGGGTCGCTTAGACTAACGAACAATAGTATTACCTGCGGTCACTGCGGCAAAGTGCATCGCTGGACGAAAAAAGACGTGGTGCTGGCGCGGTAGCGCGGGCGTGGCCCGCGCGGTTATTAGTTATTGGTTATTGGGGGATCCGGCGCGTGCGCG
The DNA here is from genome assembly GCA_965218705.1 of Chthoniobacterales bacterium. GTDB lineage: Bacteria > Verrucomicrobiota > Verrucomicrobiia > Chthoniobacterales > UBA10450 > Palsa-1392. The sequence goes on along the minus strand of OZ244652.1, from coordinate 2,830,345 downwards.
TTTGATCTTGGGGGCTGGGTATAACTCGCGCGTGCGGAAGCTCAGATCGTAAATTTGAGCGAAGCCGAGGCCGGTGGTGCCATTCACACCTCTCGTCACGAGGGTGTAAGCGCCGGGATTTAGCGTAACCACGATAGCTGACTCGAGGTCATTCCTGGGCGCGAGGCCAGTGTCGGCGATTTCACTTGCCTGGGTCTCTCTCCAATCGTCGTTCGTAGCAACGAGGGTTCCGTTCGCATTATACAGTTCCAAGGCAGGATTAGGTAGAACGGGTGAGAGCCCGGCATCGGCCAACGACGGACCGAGAGCGCGGAAGAGCAATCGGGCCGGCGCGGTGCCAGTAATGATGAACCCGCTGAGCAAAACATGGTCGCCGGTCGAGACAAATCCGCGGGTGCCCATGGCCGATATCTGCACGGTTCCATTGGACAGGTCGTAAATCTCCGGAAGAGCCGAGCCCTGGGAGCGAGAAACACCCTGTGCGACCAAGGTGTAAACGCCGGCCGCCAAGGTGTCGATCATGGCTGGTTCGCGTGGATCCTTCGGAGCCAGGCCGGTGGCGCTGATCTCGTCCTTATCCGGGTTTTGCATCCAGTCATTGTTAGCGTCTAGAATTTGTCCGCGCGCGTTGAGCAAAGTGGCGGTCGGGTCTTGCAGGGCGTCGGATACGCCGGGAAGCGACGGGCCGACACATCGTGTCACGAACGATCCGCTACCTCGCCCTTGGACGACGAATTCGTTCACCAGAACAGCATTCCCGGTTTGGCAATATCCCCGGGAGGATAAATTGGCCAAGCGGGCATCTTGACCGTGGGCGAATCCGGTGGAGAAGGCGAAAACGAGAAGGGCGATGGGAAAGAGACGGGTGGGACGCATAGGGTGACTTTAAGGATGAATTGAGGAGGATGGATGGGGCGACGTTAAGCCCAGCGGAAGTCGAGTGTAGGACTTTTTCCGCGGCGAAGTCAAGCGCGCAGCGTCGCTGCGGTATGTTTTGGCGTCGAGTGCGTGCCCATCGACATGGGTAAGAGAGGCACGGAGCTGGAGGGACGACCAGAGCTTGCCCGCCGCGGCGGGTGTCGTCCGTGTTTGCTGAAACACCGACGGGACCGCGCCTGTCCCTCCAAGAGTAGACGAGGACAGATACTCGCTGCGCGGTTATGAGGGACTGGTTACTGGAAGGTCTGGGGCCGAATTGCTTGACGTCTTGGGCGGGAGTCGGTGTTACTGGGAGAGCAATGGAATTGCGCCGGACAGTCGGCCCCATCTACTTTTGAAGACTTAAGATGCGCTACCTCCTGTTATTGCCTAATGCGGTCTCATTTTTCATCGTGGCCATCCTGGCCGGGGGCATGGCGTCGCTGGGGCTGTATTTGGTGCGTTGGAAGTTTTCGGCGCAAGAGCTGCGCGAGAATCATGATGTGGCTTTTGCCATTTTCGGCGCCTTTGGCTGGCTCTACGCCGTGGTGGTGGCCTTTGTGGTGTTCGTTACCTGGACAGGCTACGACGATGCCAACAAGAACTTGCAACTCGAAGCCAGCCGCGCTCTCGACATTTTTTACAGCGCTGAAACGTTTCCCGAGCCCTTGAAGGGAATGTGCAGGGCCAGCTCATCAGTTACCTGGATTACATCGAGCGGGATGAATTGCCGAAGCTGGCCGAAGACCGCGCGGTCTTACACTCGGCCACGGTGTTGCGAGAAGTGATCACCAAGTTTCACCAGATCGATATGGCGGCCATTCGGAATGAGCTAGTTTATACGCAGGCGCTCGAGCATGTGGATGATCTCGCGGAGTTGCGCCGCTATCGGATTTTTGCTGGAGTTAATACAGTGCCGTCGGTTATTTGGCTGGTCTTGCTTTTCGGCGGATTCATTACCGTGGCCTACACATACTTCTTCGCCATGCCGCACGTGGGTGTGCAATACATCATGACTGCCATGCTGGCCCTGACGGTCGCCTTGATTCTCTTTTTGATATATGTGCTCGACCATCCGTTTACAGGCGTGAATCGAATCAGCGCCGAGCCGCTGCACCAGGCTTTGGTGATCATGAAAAGCAGCAAGTGAAGGGCGACCGAAGGCCGCGGTTATTGGTTAACGGTTATTGATTTTGAGGCGGAGGGCTAAGGCGAGATCATGCGCGTGAGGGAGGGTTTGGAGCGGTTTGTTAAGGCGCAGGAAGGGATTTACGGGCAGGCCTTGGCGGAGCTTTGTGCCGGCCAGAAGCGTTCTCACTGGATGTGGTTTGTCTTTCCACAGATCGCTGGGCTCGGTTCAAGCGCGATGTCGCAGCGCTATGCGATTCGGGATGGGGAGGAAGCGAGGCACTATCTGGCCCATCCGGTGCTCGGTGAGAGACTGCGCGAATGTTTCGAGACGTTACTGGGGCAGGAAGGGCGCTCGGCGGTGCAGATCTTTGGTCCAACCGATGAGCTGAAGCTTCGTTCCTGTGCGACGCTCTTTGCGGCCGTCTTACCGTCTGGATCAATCTTCCAACAGGTGCTCGACAGGTTTTTCAACGGGCTGCCGGACGGCAGGACAAAAGTTAGTGACAAGTGACGAGCTGGCAGTCGCCGATTTGTGGACACCTGCCTTCTGACGGCGCGTGTGTCGCTAATGAGGCAGGGTGGGCGGCTGAGTTGAAATAAGTTGAGGGGAGGTTTCTCTTATCTCCATATGAAGTCGAATATTGTGCGCAGCGCGGCGGTGGGCGGGCTGGGTGGAGTTCTATTCTTGCTAGCTCAATTGGTTCGGGCCGACGGTGACAAGATTCCTTCCAAGGCAGAACTAAAAGAGCGACTGACCCCGCTTCAATACGAGGTCACACAAAATGGCGGAACGGAACCGCCCTTCCATAATGCCTACTGGGATAACCACAAGCCGGGCATCTATGTGGACATCGTGTCGGGCGAGCCGCTCTTTAGCTCGAAGGACAAGTTTGATTCCGGGACCGGTTGGCCAAGCTTTACCAGGCCGCTGGAGCCCGCAAACTTTGTGGAGGTTCCAAAGAAGGATTCGATCGAAGTGCGATCCAAGAAGGCGAACTCGCACTTAGGCGACAAATTTCCGGATGGCCCGCCACCGACCGGTATTCGTTATTGCATGGACTCGGCGGCCTTGCGCTTTATCCCCGCGGCGAACCTGGTGAAAGAAGGCTACGCGAAGTACGTCGCCCAATTCACGGACGCGAAATAGGAAGCGCCAAGATTCCCCCCTGGAAGCGGACAACGGCGTTTCCCAAGAGAAACGCCGTTGTCTTAGAGATGTATTTGGCTGGCTGGATTACTTGCCGAAGACTTTCTTAACGGCGCCGACTTTCTTTTGAGCTTTGCCTTCGGCCTTTTGGGCGTCGCCTTTGGCTTGAAGCCGATCGTTGCCGACGGCCTTACCGGCGGCTTGCTTGACGGAGCCGGCTGCTTGTTTCGCTGTTCCTTTGGCTTTATCGCTTGCGCTGGATTTCATGCTGAAGGAAACGCGGCGTGAATGGCGATGAGATGTGCCTTTTTTCGCAGAGATGGGATTTTTTCAACTAAGCAGCTTCGCGCCAGATCCTAGACGCTTTCGTCTTTGAAGTGGCGCTTGCCTTTGAGGGCCTGAGCGAATTCGTCGCGGCTGAGGATGTTCTCGTCGACTTGCATATCGGTCCGGCAAAAGGCTTGAAAAAGCCAGTGACTTTCTCGGCCGAGCTGAGCCCTTCCTGTGCGAGATAGTTTGCGTCGACATTAATGCAAATGGCGCCGGCCACGCCATCCTCCGGGCGGATAATAGGGATGGTGGCACACTTGAATCTGCGCACGCCGAGTTCGATCGCGTCATTCACCTTATCCTCGTGCAGGAGCTGCCTCTTCTTCAGGTCGGTAACGAGGCTAGTAGTGCCGTCCTTCAGGTTGCGGCCAGTGACGTTGTTTTCCAGCGCGACGAGGGATCGTGGAAGGATTCGAGAGATCGTGGAAGAGAACTTCGATGCCGAGGTCCGGGAATGATTTCCCGAGCAACCGCACGATGCGCGCGAAGTTTTCCAGGTATTCCTGGGTGTCGTCGGCAACGCGATTGCCGTCGTAGCGGGTGAAAAATCGATCTTAAACCTTCTGCTCGAATGGTTCGAGTTGGAGCGGACGTTGTTCTGCTCGCCGATGAAGATGAGCTGACGCGCCGCCATCGGGTCGAAGTTGCGCAGAAAATAATGCATCCCGAGCCGCAAATCCTTAAGGCTGAACTCCGGAAGGTTGTCACGATTTACTGCACAGGGGTAGAAGTCGTCATCCTCGAGATTGCGGCCAAACCGACGGCGTTCCTTTATTTGCCCCAAGCGAAGCCGACCCCGATAAAAAGCGCGGAGACGATTATGGAAGCGATGACGTTGACGGTGAGGTCGTTCCCAACGCCAGACATAGGACAAGCTCAAACGCTGAGATAACCGCTGACCCTGTTTAGGTACTCGTTTTTTTGAGGAAGGTAAAGCGTTGCGGCGCGCGTGAACCGATTCGGCGTCGCTTAGGAGACTGTTGAAATACAGCAACTCTGCGGGCGCGAGGGAAAAGGGGCGGCTGGCTGCGTCGCTCGCTCGGTGCAGCCCGCATCGGGATGCGCCGCTCCCGCTCCTTGCCATTCCCCCGGCTGCCTCTACGCGCGTGCCATATTTCGACAGTCTCCCAGGGCAGGCTCCGTGAAGGAGGCGGCGGAACGGAAAACGCCGGCTTGGGCCGGGCCGGCGTTTTCGGAAAGCTGCGTTAGAAGACAATCGCTACATCCGGGATGTGAGCTTTCGACTTAGCGGGAGGCTATGCGCCGGCGCCGGATGGTCAAGCCAACAAGAACGACGCCGAAGCCAAGAAGCATCCAGGTGGAAGGCCCAGGACCGGTGGCGTAGGTGGGAACCGTGCTGGATCGTTAGGCGGCCGCGCCCGCTTATTTAATCTCGGGCTTGCCCTTGATGTGCAACTGCGGCTTCCCCGTTTTCGCATTCACGCCGAGCATTTCGGGTTGCTCCTTCTCCCTATCGCCATTGGGCGTCACGCCCATGATGGCGCCAAAAAGACAGCCCAGGACGACACCGATCGAAAAACCCAGCAGCGCTGTTTTCCGCATGCTGCGAGCTTGGAGTAGATCACCCCAGGCGCAAGGACAAAGGCGCTTTTTGGATTTTGCCTGCGAGCCTAGGGGGTTTGGTAGGGCTGAAATTGGTTTCGGACTCTCGAGTTAGGCTGCTAGTTGATTTGTCGTAGGGGACACCGATCCCAAGCTTCGCGAATCGCCGGTCAGGAGCGAGATATCTCGCCCAAGTCGGAAATACGCCTTTAAGTCTCTTTGCTTCGCTTTGGGACGACCTTTTCCAGCTCTATCCGACGCGAAGTCGGCGGCGGAAGCGGGGATGGTTTGGGCGGCATGGATTGAGCGTCGTGGCTTCGGCGCTGCTGGCTCTTTGGTTTTGCGGATACGTCTGGCTGGACTCGATGTCTCGGCTATCTTCCTTTTGTGGAAACGCGATTGCAGTGGATTGCTCGTGATCATTCTGGGGACGAAGTTTCTCTACGAGATCGGGTCGCGCGAGGGCAAGCCCTTTCAGTCCACCGATATTCGTAACCCCGTCCTGCGCTTCCTGGCCGAGCACTCCCTTCTTCTCACCACCGGGTTAATGGCGCTGGCCGCGCTTGCATGGACCCGGAAGGCAATTGCGGCCAGGCGGTGGGGAATCTTCTCTCCGAAGCGGTGCAATGGCCGGATTGGTCTTCCTGACCAAGAGGCTCGTCAAAGTGGGCTCGAAGGAGTGAGAGCGAGCAGAGAACACGCAATAATATGCTGTGAGCGCTGCCCACCGCAGTCTCGAAGAAGACTATTTTTCGAACCGGCGTTTCCGCCAGGCGACGAGACCGGTGGCTCCCAGGGCGAGCAGACCGAGTGAGCCATTCTCAGTAACGGCCGCCGTCTCGTTCGCAGCAGATCGCGTCTGATCCGCCCAAGCGTAGTCCACCAAAAGAAGTTTGTTTTGATGTCCTCCCACTACGGTCTTAATGCGGACCCAGCCATATTGGACGCCATTGCCAACGTCGAAATTGAAAGCTGCGAAACCAACGCCCTTATCGGCGAACTGTCCGTTAGCTGAGACGCTGATGAGAGCCGCACGAAAATCGACGAAATTCCCGGAGGAAACGTTCTGCCCGCGTAATAGCTTGGCGGCAAGATAACTATTGGACGTAGCGCGGCGTATTTCTCCCACTGGCTGGCCGCTTACATTGACGCGGAAAGTGTCATATTCGCCGGCAAACGTGGCGCCTCGCTGGAAGGAGACGCTAGCGTCACCCGCGAGGGGGAGCACGGCAGTGGATTGGGGCTGGGTTCCCCCGAGCCGCACATTGATGCGGCCGGAATAGTGGACCTCTGCTTCCGCTGTTGCTGCGCTGCCTGCAGCAGTTGCGAGCCCCGCGGTTGCATAAGCTAGCCAGCGAGATGAGCTAAGGGAGGATTTCTTTTGATGGAGCCGCTTTTTCATGAGCTTCGGGGTAGCAAATGGCGACCGCTCGGTCAACATAATTTGTCGGCCCGTTTTGTCGGTAATGGATCCCGGTAGCAGGCGGCTTCAAACGATGGCGAATCTGCTTTCCCAAGGCGCTAGCTGTTTCCTGTCCAAGCGTTTAGCGGATGGAATCGAAAGGGTAAGGCGCAGGGTCGCACTGGATGTGGTTTATCTTTCCGCAGATTGCAGGTCTTGGCTCCAGTGAAATGTCCCGACGCTACGCGCTCGCGGATGCCGCTGAGGCGCGGACCTACCTGGACCATCCGGTGCTTGGGACGCGCCTGCGCGAATGTTGTGAGGCTTTGCTCGAGGTCGAGGGACACTCGGCGAGGGGGATATTTGGCCCTACCGGATGAGCTGAAGCTTCGTTTTCGCGCGACGCTCTTCGCCTGGGACGCTGCGGCCTGGCTCAATCTTCAGAAAATTCTCGATAAATATTTGCGGGGAAAAGGGACAGCAAGACAGAAGAAATGTTGTGCGGAGATAACTGAGAAGGAACCGGCGTCATCTCCGCAAACGATGTCCATCCCCGCGTTTAGCAGAGCGGAACGTCTACAGCGCGCTGGCCTACGCTGGCTTCCTTGGAAAACCCAAGCAACGGGCATGATACGCTCCAGGCAAACTCAGCAGGAGCTGTTTAGTCGACGTGCTCGCGCAATGCAGGTCCGATCCAGAGCCGGTAAGTCTGCGATAGGCGCCAAATCAAGCTGTGATACGTTAATCACTTATCGAAATCTGAGACATGAAAACGGCCATTACCACGAACCTGCCGGTGATCGAGCCGGCGCTTATGCCAGTCGGTCCGTTCTCTGGGAAGGCTGGAGGGCCGCCGAACCGAAACTGGGTTATTACTCGGGCGCGACGTGTCATCTTCCGGCTCTCCTGCACCTTGGCAGATGCGGAAAACAGCGCTGCTGGGTTTTTCGAATCCGAAGCTCACGTTTTCGACCTTCATGCGAGGAAACAGGCTTGACTTCGGTGTGCACCACTTTTCACATGATCCGATGGAATCAATAACCTTGGATGGCAAGACGCTCGTAAAGAGGAGAGCGCGGAGCAGTTCGATTGCCAGCGCTCGCTGGGCCGCTTATGCTGCAGCCGGGGTTGCGAGCACCGTGGCGATTGCGCCTTCGGCCGAAGCGGAAGTTCATTATTCCGGCCTCGTGAACTACAACTTCGCGGCCCACGGTGGTCAGGGCAGTTTCCCTCTCCATCCGGGAGTGAATCTGGCCTTTAGGGTGGGAATTCCAGATGGCGGTGATAATTTTGGGCACGTTATTGTGAACGGTGCGAACGGTGCTTTCGCTGGCCGATCGGCCGCCTACACGTCGCCCTTGGCTTCCTCGCTTTCGGCCCGGGTAAGACTCTCGCAGCAGTCCTTCCCCGTAAGTTGCCGGTTTTCTTCGTCCCAATCGACGAGGATCTGCTACTACGATGGAGCTAACCTCGGCGACGGAAGTTTCGCGAATCGCGGGGAAACATTTATCGGCTTTGAATTTACGAACGAAAGCGGTCTGCACTACGGATGGGCGCGTGTCCGGCTTAGTGGCGCCCCTAAGTATCGGTTCCAGCTCGTAGATTACGCCTGGGCCGATCCAGGTGAGGGGCTACTGACGGGTCAGAAGAAGAGCCGTCATCGGGCGGAAGCGACGAGCAAGGCTGGCTCGCTTGGCTTGCTCGCCGCCGGCAGTGCTGGACTCAAGGCTTGGCGCGCACAAAAGCAGCTTCCTAATCTTAGTCGATAGGTAGAAGCCTCACCCAAAGCATTTCGGACCGAATATCGCTCGCTGGAGCGGACGCCATCTTCCGGGCTCCGGTTGCAGCGCGCTGCCGCGTTGATCTACGTTTCATGCGCTTTGAACTCTGATTCTACCCAACCAAAACGCAAAGTCCTCCTCATCGGCTGGGACGCCGCGGATTGGGAGCACATTACTCCTTTGCTTGAAGACGGCTTAATGCCGACGCTGGACGCGTTTATTAACCGCGGTGTGATGGGAAACCTGGCGACCCTCCAACCTATTCTCTCGCCCATGCTGTGGAACTCGGTTGCGACCGGTAAGTTTGCCGATAAGCACGGTATCCATGGCTTCATTGAGCCGGACCCGGTGAATGGCGGAGCTCGGCCTTACACCAGTACCTCGCGCCGGTGCAAGGCCCTCTGGAATATTCTAAGTCAGAGTGGTCTGCGCAGTAACGTCATAGGATGGTGGGCAAGCCATCCCGCAGAGCCAATCAAGGGCAACGTTATTACCAACGCCTTTGGCGGCGTGAAGTTTGACCCGGAGAAAGGGTGGACGGCTCCCCCGGGAGCGATCCATCCAAAAGAGCGAATGGCCGAGCTGGCTCGCTTCAAGGTTTTCCCTAACGAACTGACGGAGGCACACATTCTGCCGTTTATCCCCGACGCCGCCAAAATCGACCAGAAAAAGGATAAGCGGCTAAACTCCTTCGCCAAGGTGCTAAGCGACAACGCGTCAGTGCATGCGGTCGCGACCGCTCTGATGGAACAGGAGCCATGGGATTTCACGGCCGTCTATTACGACGGCATCGACCATTTCTCGCACGCCTTCATGGCCTATCACCCGCCTAAGTTGCCCTGGATCAAGGAGGAAGATTTCAATCTTTATAAAGACGTCGTGAAGGGGGCCTACCGGTTCCATGACATGATGCTGGAGCGCTTGCTCGAGCTGGCTGGCCCCGACACCACCGTCATCCTATGTTCCGACCATGGTTTTGAATCGGGCTCTCAGCGCCCGCGCGGCACGCCGCGTGAGCCGGCGGGCCCGGCGATCTGGCATCGGCAGTACGGCATTTTCGTCATGGCCGGTCCAGGTATTCGGCAAGACGAGCGCATCTATGGCGCGAGCTTGATCGATGTCGCGCCGACGGTCCTGACCTTGCTCGGTCTGCCTATCGGCGAAGATATGGATGGGCGGCCGCTGCTCGAGGCTTTCGACGTTCCGCCGCCGGTCGAAACCATCTCGACCTGGGAAAATGTGCCAGGTGATTACGGCCGGCACGAGCCCGATGCTCAGCTCGATAGGGAGCAGGCCCAGGAACTGATGCAGCAGTTTGCGGCGCTCGGTTACATCGAGGATCCGGGAGCCGATCAAGAGAAAACGGCGGAATCAGCCGACATCGAAGCGAAGTATAACGTCTCGCGGACGTATCTCTGGAAGGGCCGACCCGAGCAAGCTCGTCCATTACTCGAGGAGATCGTTAGGCGACGTCCGTGGGAAGATCGATTCCTGATGCAGTTGGCAGCCTGTTATTTCCAGGAAGGCTATCTCGCCCAGGCCGAGCGCGTGCTGCGGGCTATCTCCGACGCGGACGACCCGGACGCACCGGCGACCAAGTTGCTCCTGGCTCGGATTCGGATGGCCCAAGGCGATCTCGGGGGCGGCCTGGCCGCTTTGCTCGCGGCGGAAGCGATGGATTCGCAATTTCCGCACATCTACCTGCAGCTCGGTCAGGCTTACGAGCGCCTGCTGCAATTGGAGAACGCCAAGTCAGCCTACGAAAAAGCAGTGACTCTGGACGAGGATAACGCCCTCGCCTGGCAGGGGCTCTCCAGTGTGTTTCGTCGCATGGGCGATAACCAGCAGACGGTGGATTGTGCGCTACGCGCGGTCAGTCTGCTGCATCGGCTGCCGCTCTCTCACTTTAATCTAGGTGTTGCCCTGGCCCGATCTGGGGAAAACGAGAGAGCTGTCCTCGCCTTTGAAACGGCTCTTCGTTTCCAACCGCAAATGGTTAACGCTCACCGGTATTTGGCCACGATCCATAAGATGGAGGGAGGCGATGAAGCGAAGACGAAGTTTCATCGCGAAGAGATTCTGCGTCTGTCGCAGCAGCGCCGCCGACCCTCCACCTCGGCGGACCGGCGGGCGCACCAACTCTTTGATTTGCCGGAAATTCCGCCACGGGCCGAGCGTGCGGCGACCCTGCTGCGCGAACGTCCCGACCCGAAACCCGAGCAGGAACCTTCCGGCAAAACCTTCGTGCTCGTCTCGGGCCTGCCGCGTTCTGGCACTTCGCTGATGATGCAATTGCTCGAGGCCGGCGGACTGCCGGCGATGACCGATGCCCAACGCGCCGCGGATATCGATAACCCGCGCGGTTATTACGAATGGGAGGAGATTAAGCAAATCAGCAAGAAACCCGAATTGCTCGATGGAGAGGAGGTGGCCGGGCGGGCCATCAAGTGTATTTCGATGCTGCTCCCGCAGGTGCCATCGCAGCATCAGTACAAGGTCATTTTTATGACGCGCCCGGTCGAGCAGGTCGTGGCGTCGCAGGAAGCAATGACAACGCGGCTGGGGAAGCGAGGCGCCGAGTTGGATCAGGAGCAACTGGCGCGCGGCCTGCGCGCACATCGCGAGGAGATTCGACAATGGGGAAGAAACGCCCCGCATTGCGATTGGCTCGAGGTTGATTATCCCACCTTGGTGCGCGAGCCCGCCTCCCAGATCGCGAAGCTGGTAGAGTTTCTCGGGAAAGAGCGCTTGCCTAACAACAATGCCATGAGCGCCGTGATCGATCCCGCCCTCCATCGCCGCAGGGTCTAGCTCCCGGCAGAGCGAGACTCCTGTCGAGCCGGGGGAGATCCTCCGCCCCGGAAGAGGTTTTCTCGCACCGAGATTGCCCGGCTCGACCCAGAATGTGCGTCTCCCTTGCAAAGTGGGTTGCGGAGACGCCTGCAAGTGCTAAGTCCCTAACGACATGGGCGCTACCAGCATTTCCAAGATTCAGGCGCGCGAAATCATCGATTCGCGCGGCAATCCGACCATCGAAGTGGACGTGCATCTGGAGGGTGGCGCCTTTGGCCGCGCCGCCGTCCCGAGTGGCGCGAGCACGGGCGAGCACGAAGCCTGGGAATTGCGCGACGGGGATAAGGAACGCTACGGCGGCAAAGGCGTGCAGAAAGCAGTCGCCGCCGTCAACGACACCATCGCGCCGGTTTTGCTCGGGATGGACGCGCTGCAGCAGGCCAAGGTCGATGAGGAATTGATCGACCTGGACGGTACGCCTAACAAAAAGAAGCTCGGCGCCAATGCCCTGCTCGGCGTTTCGCTGGCGACGGCGCACGCGGCGGCTCGTTCTGAGAAGCTTTCTCTCTTTTGCTATCTGGGCGGCAGCGAAGCGAACGTTTTGCCCGTGCCCATGATGAACATTCTCAACGGCGGCGCGCACTCCGACGCTCCGATCGATTTCCAGGAATTCATGATCATGCCGAAAGGCGCGCCCAGTTTTTCGGAGGCGTTGCGCTACGGCGTGGAAGTTTTTCATGCCCTTAAAAGTGTTTTGCACGATCGCGGCCTTTCCACCGCGATTGGCGACGAAGGCGGTTTCGCGCCCAAGCTCATTTCGGCCGAAGACGCGCTCGAGTCGATCGCAGCCGCGGTCGAGAAAGCCGGTTATTCGTTAGGCGAACAAATCTTCATCGCGCTCGACGCCGCTTCCTCCGAGTTCTACGACAAGGAGCAGAATGCTTATGTCTTCAAGAAGTCGGACGGCTCCAAACGGTCCGCGGAGGAGTTGATCGACCTCTACGAATCGCTCGCCCAGAAGTTCCCGATCATCTCGATCGAGGATGGGTGCGCGGAGAACGATTGGGATGGCTGGAAAAAATTAACCGATCGGCTCGGCGATAAAGTCCAACTGGTCGGCGACGATCTTTTCGTCACCAACGTGGAGTTCCTGCGTAAAGGCATCGACCTGGGCGTCGGCAACTCCATTCTCGTGAAGGTGAACCAGATCGGCACGCTAACCGAGACCTTCGCTACGATCGATCTGGCCAAGCTGAACGATTACACTTCGGTGATCAGTCATCGCTCGGGCGAAACGGAAGACACGACCATTGCCGACATCGCGGTCGCGACCGGCGCAGGCCAGATTAAGACCGGTTCCCTTTGCCGGACGGACCGGGTTGCCAAATACAACCAACTGCTGCGCATCGCCGGAGAACTGGGGGATAAGGCAGTCTACGGAGGTAAGATGCGATAGTGGAGGCGAGGGGCTACGGCGATCTGCGCGCACGGCGCGAGACGACCATCTGGCAGCAAATGAACCGTATTTTGCGGGTGCTGCTTTTCATGGCAGTCTGGTTGCTCGTTGTGAGTTTTTTCCTGCCGCCCTATAAAAGGCTGCAGCAAGGGCGGGCCGAGATCGAGAAATTGCAGTCGCAACTGAGTGATCAGAAAACGCTGCTCGCGCGACAGACCCGGGAGATCACGTTGCTTAAAACCGATCCGACATTTCTGGAGACGATCGCGCGCGACAAACTCGACGTGATGAAGGAGGGCGAGTCGATTTTTCGCCTGGAACGCAACCGCGGCGAGAAGCTGGCGATGCCGCCGCCCTAAGTTGCGATTCGCCGATTCGTCATCATCCTTCGAGGCATTGGAGACGTTTCCCTCTGGGAAACGCGGGTGTGAGTATTAGCTCGCTGATCGACGTCTTTTTGCAGCGGAAGCTCACACCCGCGCTTCCCAGAGGAAAGCGTCTACCATTACTCAACGGCGCCCAAGCCCAGGAGCTGGTCGAGCTGATCGAGGCAGATGAGCGACCACGTTTCCAGAATCTCCCGACGCGCCTCCAATTCGCTTTTCGTTAGGAAAGTGAGGCCGGTCAGCATCGCCTCGCGTTTCTTCACCTTGGCCTCGGCCAGCCGAAAAACGTGCACCACGCCCAAATGGACGCTGCCCACTTCGGTGGTGTCGTCATTGATGAGAGCGACGATCCGGTCCTCAAAGGGCGACCCGATCTCGACTTCCTCGTTGACCTCTCGTTCCACTCCGGCGCGATAGGCGTCTTCGTCCCAGGCGAAGAGCGATTCGTCGGTATCGTTCATGTGACCGCCGATGCCAATCGAACCCTTGGCGACGAGTCGTTGTTCGCCGGCTTTTTTTCCCCGGGTATAAAAGAGGACGCGTTCGCCGCAGGCGAGCAGCGCGTAGGGAATGATCTGCTTGTGGGTCGGGTCGGTCTCGGCTTGGGCGCGCGGAAGGAAATGGTTATTCCCGCGTGCGAGCATCGCATCGAGGTAGCGTTGCGGCTCGAAGTTCAGCCCATGGAAACTCCCGAGCTCGTCAAAAAGCTCGCGTTTGATGACGAGGACGTTTTCGTTAGGCGCAGTCATCTGATCCCCCCTCGTGCTCGAGTTTCTAGAACGAAAACGTCGCGCCGATTTGCGGTCCAATCAGGTTCAGACTTGGGTTGGGATCGGTTTGCCCGGCGTTGGAAAGGTGCTGGTAAAGGGCGCCGATGTTGAATTTCAAGTGGTCGTTCACCAAGTAATCCACGCCAACGGCGGTGAGAATGTTAAAGGTAAAATCCTGGCCCTGGCCTTGGCGAAAGGCGTCGGTGCTATCGATGAACCCCGCGCCTACGCCGCCCGAGGCGTAGGGCTGCAATTTCCAGCCCGGCCGGACAAAAACGTGGCGAAGCCCGACCGAAATTCCGAAGTAGCGGTTTTCCGGCCCGCGGAAAATGGGCTCGGCCATGGCGAGCAGATAGACCTGGTTGTAGCCGCGGAAGGGGCTGCCATCGTTGCGATTCACGCCCCAGCGCATGCGACCAGTGAAAAACTGGGCGCCAATTTCGTAGCTGTTAGGGTTGCCAATGATACTGAGGAGATAGGCGGTTTCGGCCGCAAATTCGAAACGAGGCGGGTCGAGCTCGTCCAGCGCCAGTTCCCGAGGAACGGGCTGCACGGGCGCCGTTTCCCCGGCGAAAGCGCTGTTGCCAACGAGCAGGCCCAGGCTGCCAGCCAGCACCAGCAGGTAGAGGAGTTTTCTCATAAAGCGCCGCAGCATATTTCGGGTTCTGGCAATTGCAATGCGGTCCTGGGCTTGAGATGGTGCGCGCATGAAGAAAACTTTCGCGCTGGCCGCGCTGACCCTCTCTTGCACATCGTTTGGCGCCCTCTTCGCCCAAGAGAGCAGCAATGACGCGACTCAGTTGGCCGGCGCAGTTTGGAAGGCCAGCGGAGGCGAAAACTGGGGCAACGTCAAGTCGATTGATTTCACCTTTGTCGTCGAGAAAGACGGGAAAACTGTCGCCTCCGCGGAGCATCATTGGGAGGTCGCCGCCCAGACCGATCAAGTAAAGTGGAAAGGCAAAGATGTGACCGTCAATCTGGCCGACCCAGCCAGCGACGAAGATGGGAAAGCGGCTTACGCGCGCTGGGTGAACGATTCTTATTGGCTGCTCGCGCCGCTCAAGTTGAAAGATCGGGGCGTCCATCTCGCCGACGAGGGCAAGAAGCAAATGGATGGTTCGTTAAAAGAAGTGCTGCGGCTGAGTTTCGACGAGGTGGGACTGACTTCTAAGGATAACTATCGTCTCTACATCAATCCCGAGACCAATCTGGTGACGGCGTGGGATTACATGCCCGAGCCAGGCAAATCGGTGCATGCGACCTGGACCGATTATCAGAAAGGCGGCGGATTGAATCTGTCCACCGATCACCGCATGGAAGGCGGCGTGCGCATCCACATCGGCAACTTAAAAGTGACGACGAATAAGTAGGCCGTCGCGCTGTTCCCGGCCGGAATTACCGCTCCGGGGATGCTCGCTTCCAGGAGGCGAGATCTTCCGGCAGCCCGGATTGCCAATCGAGCTCCTCCCCCATGCGCAGCCGCGCCGAATGGAGCGCATGTCTCGGAAGCGAAAGCTGACTTTCCAGTTCATCCGTCCAGCCGGTCTCGATAAAGCGGAGGTAGCAATTTTCGTTAGGCCCGTAGATTTTGTCGCCCACGATGGCGTGTCCCAAGTGTGCGAGGTGCACGCGAATCTGATGGGTTCGACCCGTGCGCGGGAGGGCCCGCACCACTGCATAGCGCGCCCTTTCCCTAACGAATCGCTCTTCCACCCGAAACTTCGTCTGCGCGGGAGCGCCCGCGGGATGGATCGCCTGTTTCAGCCAGATGGCCGAGGCCATCATTTCGCCTTGCCGCAGGAGCGGAGCCTCCAGCGTAATTGTTTCCCAATCCGGCCAACCCCAGACGAGCGCGAGATATTCTTTCTCGATCCGGCGCCTTTCCATGGCGGACCCGAAGCGACGCGCGGTGGCGCGGTTCTTGGCGATCAGGACGAGACCGCTCGTCTCGCGATCGAGGCGATTAACGATTGAAATTTGGCCGCCATTGACCAGCTCAAAGGCCAGCAAATCGCGCAGCGCTGCCCAGAGGGTCGGCGTCCCGTCGGGCTTGGTAGGGTGAATGAGCAGGAGCGCCGGCTTGTCCACCACCAGGTAGTCGTCGGTCTCGGCGACCACGCGAAAGTGCGGTGGCGTCCTTGCGTGGTCGGGAGGCGTAGGTAGAAGAGCAGTCGCCGGCATGATTTCTCTGCAAAAGGTTAGCCGCTATTACGAAGCGGGCGAGCGCTCGGTCCACGCGCTGGAGGATATCTCGCTCGAGATCCCTGCCCATGAATTCGTCGCCATCGTGGGACCGAGCGGTTGTGGCAAAAGCACCTTGCTCCATTTGATCGCTGGCCTGGATCGCCCGACCGCGGGCCAAATCGTGGTTGATGGTTTGAATCTGACGACCGCGAACGATACTCAGCTGACCAACTTTCGGCGGCGCCAGCTCGGCCTCGTCTTCCAGTTCTTCAATCTTCTCCCGACCATGAACGCGCTCGAGAACGTCAGTTTCCCGCTGTTGCTGCAAGGCGTGTCGTTGGAAGAGAGCGAAGCGCGCGCGCGCGCCCTCCTGGAGCGCGTCGGCCTAACGAATCGCGCCACGCATTTTGGGCACCAGCTGAGCGGGGGTGAACAGCAGCGCACCGCCATCGCCCGGGCCTTGGTGCATCAGCCGTCACTCCTGATCGCCGACGAACCGACGGGCAACCTCGACACCGCTGCGGCCGAGCGGGTGCTCGATCTGCTCCGGCACATTGCGAGCGAGCGAAGAGCCACCCTCATCCTCGTTACGCACAGCGCGGAAGTGGCCGCCACCGCATCGCGCCGGATCGAGCTCCGGGATGGACGCGTGGTGAGCGATTAGGTGATGAAAACGCTTGGGAGGGGATGAATTTGGAAACCAGAAAACCAGGAACGAGTCATGTCGCAGTCCCTTTATAAAGTTTCTGGTTTCCTGGCTTCCAAATTCATTCTCTCGTCCCGAGGACTTTTCTAATGCCGATTTATCAGCTTGAGCGTTGCCAGACGGTCTCGATGTCACTGC
Organism: Chthoniobacterales bacterium; assembly: GCA_965218705.1. GTDB lineage: Bacteria > Verrucomicrobiota > Verrucomicrobiia > Chthoniobacterales > UBA10450 > Palsa-1392. Next base: position 2,813,640 of record OZ244652.1, on the reverse strand, counting down.
CGGATTGTTGGCGGTTTTTCTCCGATCCGCGCAATCTCGAAAAGATCACACCGCCCGCCATGAATTTCACGATCAAGAGCGCGCTGCCCGACGAGGTTTATCCCGGGCTCGTGATCGAATACACGGTTTCGCCGTTGTTAGGCATTCCGCTCACCTGGCTCACCGAGGTCGTGCAGGTGAAGGCCCCGCGTTACTTTGCCGACGAACAACGGGTCGGCCCCTACGCGCTCTGGCATCACGAACATTTTTTCCGGGCGCGGCCGGAAGGCGGGACCGAGGTGAAAGACTTGGTCACCTATGTTCCGCCCCTCGGCCCGTTGGGCGCGGTGCTCAATCGGTTGGTGATACGGCCGCAGCTGGAGAGCATTTTCGACTATCGCAGCGCTCAACTGGCCGGGGGACCATCGGAAGCAGCGGCTTGACCCAGCCCGCAAAACCGCTTTACCTAACGCCTCACCTACGCCGGAAAGGAAGCGCCTTTGGAACTAAAAGATATCAAAGCCATCATCGACCTGATGAAGAAAAATGACCTCTCTGTCTTCGAGATGGAGAAGGACGGCTTTCGTCTGAAGCTGCAGAAAGGCTCCGGCGAACAGCCCATGCTTGTGGCCGCGCCGGCCCCAGGACTGGTCGCGATGCCGGCCACCAACGGAGGAGCCGCGGACGTCGGCGCGCCCGCTGCGGCTGCTGCCGCCAGCGCAGAACCGGTTCCCGGCAAAGAGATCACTTCGCCCATGGTGGGAACGTTTTACCGCGCGGCCTCACCCGAGTCGCCCTCGTTCATTGAGGTCGGGCAAGAGGTCGACGAAGACACGGTCGTTTGCATCATTGAGGCGATGAAAGTGATGAACGAGATCAAAGCCGAGATGAAAGGGACGATCGCCGAGGTCGTCGCGGAAAACGGGAAGCCGGTCCAGTTTGGCCAGGCTCTTTTCAAAGTTCGTTAGGTAATTTTGTGCCGCCGGCTGCCTTCTTTGCCTAACGGCGCGGCCGGCCGTGCGCCTGTCCGTTCATGTTCTCAAAAATACTGATCGCTAATCGGGGAGAGATCGCGCTCCGCGTCATTCGGGCCTGCAAGGAGCTGGGCATTCGCACCCTGGCCGTTTATTCTGAGGCCGACGTCGATTCGCTCCACGTGCAGCTGGCCGACGAATCCATCTGTATCGGGTCGCCTCCCAGCTCCGATAGTTATCTCAAAATCGACCGCATCATGAGCGCGGCCGAAGTGGGCGACGTGGACGCGATTCATCCCGGCTACGGATTTCTAGCCGAAAACGCGCACTTCGCGGAAGTCTGCGAGAGCTGCAAAATCAAGTTTATCGGGCCTTCGCCTGACGCGATGCGCTCGATGGGCGACAAGAATTCGGCCCGCGCCGCCGCGCGCAAAGCCGGCGTGCCCGTGACTCCCGGGAGCGACGGCATCGTCGAGACCGAAGACGAAGCCAAACGGGTGGCCCAGAAGATTGGGTTTCCCGTCATGATCAAGGCGGTCTCCGGTGGAGGCGGTCGCGGGATGCGCGCGGCGCATAACGAAGCGAGTTTGGTGCAGGGGTTTCATGGCGCCCGCCTGGAAGCGGAGAAGGCTTTCGGCAATGCGGAAGTTTACATTGAGAAATTGATCGTGAACCCGCACCACATCGAATTTCAGATCGTGGCCGACAGCCACGGGCAAACGGTTCACTTGGGCGAACGCGATTGCTCCATCCAGCGGCGTAATCAGAAGGTGATTGAAGAGTGTCCCTCGCCGCTTCTGACCGGGACCCTGCGCAAGCGTATGGGCAACGCGGCGATCAAGCTGGCGGAAGCCGTCGGCTACGTGAACGCCGGGACGATGGAATTCCTCGTCGATCAGCAGGGGAATTATTACTTCATCGAAATGAACACCCGCATCCAGGTCGAGCACACGATCACAGAGGAAGTTTACGGGTGCGACCTGGTCAAAGAGCAGATCCACATCGCGGCCGGCGCCAAGCTTTCGCCGCACGTGGCCAAGCCGATGGCGCGCTCGCACGCCATTCAATGCCGCATTAACGCCGAAGATCCCGCCCGCAATTTCCAGCCTTCCGCCGGTCGGATTGATTTTTACTACGCGCCCGGGGGCCGCGGGGTGCGGATCGATTCGCACGCTTACACCGGCTATGCGGTTCCGCCGAACTACGATTCGATGATTGCGAAATTGATCGCGGTGGGCGCAACCCGGCCCTCGGCCATCGCTCGCATGCGACGGGCGCTCGGGGAATATTTGATCGCCGGCATCAAGACGACCATTCCTTTCCATAATGCGATCATGAACAACGCCGATTTCCGCAACGGCCACTACGACACGGGCTTTGTCGAGCGGCTGATGAATTCTGAGAACTTTGAGCTGCGGCCCTCGAACGGACGCTTGACCGCTTGAGCGCGCTCAAGGCGCTCGCTTCCGCGCGGCTCTACGCCATCCTCGATCTCGGCTACGTCCCGCCCGAGAAAGCGCTGCCCGTCGCCGGTGAACTCCTGCGCGGCGGAGCCGACCTCCTGCAGTTGCGCGCCAAAAAGCAGCGCCTCACGGAGCTGACCGACCTGGCGCGAGCACTCCATCGCCTAACGAGTGCAGTCGGCGTGCCGCTCATCATTAACGATTACCCAGAAATCGCGGGCGCGGTCGGTGCGGAAGGGGTGCACCTCGGGCAGGACGACCTTGCGCTGGCGGCCGCCCGCGATCTTTTGCCTAACGGATGTTGGATTGGCCAATCGACTCACAGCCTGGCGCAGGCCACGGCGGCCGCGGCGGCCGGCGCCGACTACATCGGCTTCGGACCGCTCTTCGCCACGCCGACCAAGCCCGATTATCCGCCCATTGGGATGGAGGAAATCCGGGCGGCGCACGAACGGGTGAGTGTTCCTATCTTTTGCATCGGTGGGATCAAACTCTCCAATCTTCCCGATGTGATCGCCGCTGGCGCGAAGCGCGTCGTTATCGTATCGGGCTTACTTCAAGCCCCGGACGTCGCGGCGGCCACCCAAGCCGCGCAAGAACTGCTCAATCAGAAATCAGAAATCCCAAATCAGAAATAACCCATGTCCGTTCTCGTTGTTGGATCAATCGCTCTCGACACTGTCAAAACTCCGGTGGAAGAACATGCCGACCAGCTCGGCGGTTCCGCTTCCTACGCAGCGGTCGGGGCCAGTTTTTTTTCTCCGGTCAAATTAGTCGGTGTGGTGGGCGACGATTTCCCGAAGGCGGAATTTGAGTTTTGGAAATCGCGCGGGATCGACGCCGCGGGTGTGCAACAGGTCGGCGGCAAGACCTTTCGCTGGTCGGGCGAATACGCCTGGGATCTCAACACGCGCGAAACGCGGTCGGTGGCGCTCAATGTCTTCGAGAATTTCCAGCCCGATTTGCCCGAGAATTTTCGCGAGGCGGAGTTTGTTCTCCTGGCCAACATCGCGCCGTCGTTACAAAGCCACGTGCTTGATCAGATCGAACGTCCGCGGTTTGTCGTCGCTGATACCATGGATCTCTGGATCGAAACCACGCGCAAAGATCTCGACGCGCTCCTGCCGCGGATCGATTTACTGATTCTCAACGACAGCGAAGCGCGCCAAATGACCAACGACACCAGTTTGATTCGGGCCGGGCGCGCCTTGCGTCGGATGGGGCCGCGTTACGTGGCGGTGAAGAAAGGAGAGCACGGCGCGCTCCTTTTCGGGCCTGACGATTTCTTTAGTTGCGGCGCTTATCCCTTGGAAGACATCCACGATCCGACTGGGGCGGGGGATACGTTCGCGGGCGGACTGGCTGGGTATCTGGCCGGGAAAAGCGATGGCGAAATTGACTTCCCACTTCTCCGGCGTGCGGTCATTTTCGGGAGTGTGCTGGCCAGCTTTAACGTGGAAGCGTTCAGTCTCGAACGCCTGCGGACGCTCACGACCGAGGAGATCGACGAACGCTACGAGATGTTTCGGGTCATGAGTCAGTTCGAGGTCCTGGAGTAGCCGCGCTCACCGGGCGGCGATTTTGTCCTCCCCGGAAGTCTTTGTGCCGCGCTCGGGAGAGTGCTCCTGTTGAAACCTCATGGGCACCCTGCAACTCGGCGTCAATATCGATCACGTCGCTACGCTGCGGCAGGCGCGTTATGCGACCACCCCCGATTCCAAAAATGCGGAGCCGGATCCGATCATGGCGGCGAGCCTGAGCGAACGAGCCGGGGCGAGTGGGATCACAGCGCATCTCCGCGCTGATCGACGTCACATGCAGGAACGCGATCTCGAGCGGCTGCGCGCCAACCTCATGACGAAGCTCAATCTCGAGATGGGCAACACCCCTGCGATCGTCGATTTCGCGCTCCTCTTGCAGCCCGATGAGGTGTGTCTCGTGCCCGAGAAACGGGAGGAAGTCACCACCGAGGGTGGACTCGATCTCGTTAGGCATGAAAACGAGCTGGCGCCCACCATCAAACGCCTGCACGCCGCTGGCATTCGCGTCAGTCTCTTTATCGATCCGGACCCACCGCAGGTCGACATGGCGGTGCGCCTAACGACCGACATCGTGGAGTTGCACACCGGAGCGCTGGCCAATGCCTACACGGCCAAGATCGAACAGCAGGAGCTGGAACGCCTCTGTACGGCGGCGATCCGCGCCTCGAACCATGGCCTTCAGGTCAATGCCGGGCACGGCATCAACTACCGCAATCTTGCGTTCATTCATAAAATCCCGCGCCTCACCGAATTGAATATCGGCCATTCCATCGTCGCGCGCGCCCTGCTCGTCGGCATCGAAGCGGCCGTCCGCGAAATGCTGGAGCTGATGCAGAATTATCGGGGATGAAGATCATCGGTCTAGGCATCGACCTGGTGGATTGCGATCGGATCCAGAATTCGATCGAACGTTTTGGCGAGCGCTTTTTGCGACGGGTTTTTACGGACGGCGAAATCGCCTACTGCAATTCGATGAAATTCTCGGCCCGGCATTTTGCGGCTCGTTTCGCAGCCAAGGAGGCGCTGTCGAAGGCCTTCGGCACGGGCATCGGACAGGCCATGGGATGGCGCAATCTGGACGTGCAAAAGAGAGAGAGCGGCGAGCCGTTCGTGGTGCTGAGCGGCGGGGCAGAAAAAATGGCGCAGGAGCGACAAGTGACGCGGATCTGGATCAGCCTCAGCCACACGGAGCAGAGCGGCATGGCGACCATCATTCTGGAGGCGCAGGATTGATGAACGCGGAAGGTGGAAGGTTGGCCCGTCTTTTTTGCCTCTGGTTGGCAGTTTGCCTGGCCCTGGCGCCGGCGTTGGCGGTCGCACAGGAGCCCACGCCTACACCACTCCCGGCCGAATCCGTCGAGGGCCGTTCGGCTCAGCGGGCCGAGTCTGAACGAACTAAAATGTATCAGGCCGGGCGAGCCTACGGAGAATGGCTCGATGGCGTGGCCGCGCGGAGCGGGAGCGAATTCCTGCAGCGGCGGGCCGTCGATCACATCACCTGGATGCGTTTGCTGGCCTGCGGCGCCGCGCTCGTCTTGCTCGGCTCGTTGACGGGCTGGTTCCTCTGGTTCGTTAGGCGGCGCGCCGGGATGATCGAGTCAAGCGAACAGCAATCCTGGCTCGCTTTGGCCGCGGCCGCCGTGCGCAAGCCGCTCGCGCTCCTGGTCTGCGTCCTGGGGGGATTTCTCGCTTTCATGCCCATCGTGGCGAGAATTTCTTCCGAGCCCTACCGCGTCTTTTTCGTGAACACGCTGACGGCTTTTCTTTACGCCGGCCGCGTCATCGCGGTGCTCTGGCTCATCTTTCAAATGATCCGGGCGATCGAGAAACGGATGCGCCATTGGGCCCAGGAAAGCGGAAGCGTGCTGAACAACGTGATCGTACCGGTGGCGGGCCAGACCCTGCGCCTGGCCGTGCCGCTGCTCGCCGTCATCCTCCTCCTGCCGCTGCTGGAATTGCCGGAGCGTTGGTCGTGGGTCACGCAGAAGGGCTTCGGTATTCTGCTGATCGTTAGTCTTTCTTTTCTCATCATCCGCGGGGTGCGCGCGGTTCAGATCGCTCTCCTGCGCGAGCATCACATGGACGTGCCGGACAACTACACCGCGCGGCGCATCTACACGCAGGTCTCTGTCATTCGCAAAATCGTTATCTCGATGGTCGTGATTGTCGGGATTGGATCGATCCTCATGATGTTTGATCCGGTGCGACAGCTCGGGACTAGCATTCTCGCGTCGGCCGGTATCGCCGGCATCATCCTGGGCTTCGCGGCGCAGAAGACGTTAGGCAATTTTCTGGCCGGGATTCAGATTGCGCTGAGTCAGCCTATCCTGATTGACGATGTGGTGGTGGTGGAGGGCGAGTTTGGGCGCATCGAAGACATCACACTGACTTTTGTCACTATCCGCACCTGGGATCTCCGGCGTCTCGTGGTACCGATCACCTATTTCCTCGAAAAGCCTTTCCAGAATTGGAGCCGGAAGTCGGATGAAATTCTGGGCGCAATCTATCTCTATCTCGATTACCAGGTGCCGTTAGGCGAGCTGCGCCAGGAGCTGAAGCGGCTCGCAGAGAAGAATGAGAATTGGGATCATAAAGTGTGCAACCTGGTCGTGACCGATACAAAGCCGAATACGATCGAAGTGCGCGCGGTCGTGAGCAGTCTCAATGCGAGCACGAATTTCGATCTGCGCTGCCGGGTGCGCGAAGGGCTGATTGAATTTCTGCGCGAACGTTACCCCGAGAGCCTGCCGCAGGTGCGTATGACGCTGCGCCGGGACACGGGAAATGCCGCCGCCCACTCTCCGCACCCGGCGGAAGACGAAGGCAGCGAGCACGAGCATGGATCCTCCGCCCCGGGCCTCCTTTCCGGAAAAACAGATGGAACTGTTGGCTGAGATCGACGTGACCTGCCCGCACTGCGGCGAGGTTTTTCCCTTGCAAGTGGACACCTCACAGGGTGACCAGACGATGATCGAGGACTGCAGCGTGTGCTGCCGTCCCATTAATCTGCGCGTGACCTGCCGGCCGGGCGAGGTGCTAGCCGTGCAGGAAGCTCGTTAAGGAGTCTTGCCCTCCGAGGAGGAAAATCGTAGAAAGAACCATGTTCCAGAAAGAGGCGATCGTGCGGCTCTTGCGCGATAACGATCCGACAACCGTCGCCCTGCTGAAAGCGCAGTTGATCGAGTCGGGGACCGATGGCGTGGCGGCGCTGCGCGATTTGCTGGCCCTCGATGACGCCGCCGTCACGGCGCATGTGCGCGATATCCTGGAAAAAATTGGGTCGGACGAAGCCCAGGACGAGATGCTCCTTTGCGCGCATCTTTTTCCCGAGCACGGCGACATCGAAGCGGCCTGGTGGCTTCTGACACTCTGTTTCGATCCCGAAGCGCCGGTGGCCAAGCTGCGTCGCAAACTGGACGCATGGGGGCGAAGACTGCGTGGTCTGGTGGAAGCGGCGAGTTCTTCTCGGGAAAGGCTGCAGGCCCTCACGACCTTCATGGCGGAAGATCTTGGCTTTCGCGGTAATGCCGAGGAGTATTACGACCTCAAGAATTCTCTCCTCAGCGACTTGATTGAGACGCGGCTGGGAATTCCGATTTCGCTGGCGATGCTTTACGTCATCGTGGGCCGGCGAGCGGGCATGCAGATCGACGGCATTAATCTGCCCGGCCATTTTGTCGCTCGTTACGAGCGCATTTTTTTCGATCCTTTTCACCAGGGCCGAATCCTCTCCCGGCCTGATTGCGAGGCCATCCTGGCCCGGCAGCGGTTAAAGACGCATTCGAGTTATTACGCGCCCGCGGCGCCCCGTCTGGTCCTGATGCGGATGCTGGCCAACCTCATTTTTATCTTTGAGCGCCAAGGCGACAAACATCGGCATGGCATCGTCAGCAGTTGGCTGAAGGCGCTCGATCGCGAGGGTTAGCGCAGCGTCACCAATGAAACTGGACGCTTGGCCAGGATCAGAAGCGCTCTCTGTCCCAGACTTCGGGGGTAAGTTTGCCGTTCGAACGGCGCGCCGTGGAAGAGGGAAGGTTGGAGGGACGGGCGCCGTCCCGTCCGTGTCTGGTGGACCGCAGAGTGGAGCCACGGACGACAGAGCGGTCGTCCCTCCAATGGTAGAGCAAACTGATCTCACCAACACTAGGTCGCGGCCCGGCGTCGCTGGGCGGCTAACGAACTGAAGATTCCCTCCAGGGTGACCTGAGCGGTGCGGGCTTCGCGAAACTGTTTCTGGGAATGGTGTGGCTTGACCAATTTGCCGGCTCGATTTTGGGGGACCTCATGGCCCATCGCTTCCAGGGCGAAGACCGCAGCCCCGCGCAACGAGGCTTCTTTTTCGCGGCAAACTTCGATCGTTCGGCCCAGCGTGTCAGCCAGGAGTTGCAGGGAAGCGGGCGAGTTTGCGATCCCACCGGCGACGATGATTCGGCGGGCCGGGCCGGTGACCGTCTCCAGTTCTTCGAGAATGGTGGCGAGCCGAAAGTAAGATGCTTGGATCAGCGCGCGGAAGAGGTCGGCCGCGGTGGTGGCCTGGGTCAGGCCGGCGAAGATGCCGTCGAGATGTTCCGGCCAGGTGGGCGCGCGCTCCCGCAAAAGGAAAGGCAGCATTGTTAGGCGCGACGAGGCCGTGGTCGGCTCGCGCAGGATTTGCTCGAGCGCGCGATCGTTCTCGGGCAGCCGCAGGTGGCGCTCGCTCCAGGCGCGCAGGCTGCCGGCATTACTGATCGCGCCGCCCAGGAGAGTGCGATCAGCGTCGAGCAGCAGACGGAAAAGGCCAAAGGGGAGATCCGTCGCGCGATGCTGCAGGGTGCGGACGGCTGCGCTGGTCCCCACATTAATGGCGACCGCGCCGCGCTGGGTGGCGCCGCTCCCGAGATTCCCCGCCGCGCCGTCTCCCAGGGCAGGGAAGATGTCGATCTGCCTGACGGTTTCCTGGGTGACGATCGGACCGAGCCTGGATCTCGTTAGGCGACAGACTTCCAGCAGTTCGCTATCCCAGTCCTGCTTTTTCCAATCATAAAGGCCCGTCCCGCTGGCCATGGAGGGGCTGCATCCGCGGACCTGGAAGAGTTGTTCGAATATCCACTCCGCTGGGGAAACCCAACGATGGACGCGCCGGAAGAGCTTCGGGTCGCTGCGCCGGAGCCAAAGCAGTTTCGCGGGCCAAAACGATGAACGCAGCATGCAGCCGGTGCGCTGCTGCACAGTGCGTTCGTCGAGCCGTTCCCGGAGTCGCGCGGCCTCCACGTGGCCACGGCCATCGGCCCAGGTGAAGACCGGAGTAAGCGGTTCGCCCTGCCGGTCGAGGCCGAGCAGGCTGTGCCAGAAACCGGATCCGCTGATGGCTGGGATCGGCTTGTTCGTTAGGCGACGTGTCGCGCGCAGGACGCGGCGCGTGGCCCGGAGGAGTTCGTGCGGATCGAGCTCGGCGGCGCTGTTGTCGGAGGGGCGGAGGCGATAGGATTGCCGCGCGGCCGATCCGGCGATGCTTCGTCCCCGCGCATCGAAGAAGGCCGTCCGCACCGAGGAAGTGCCAAGATCGAGGGCGAGGACAGCGGGTTCTGGCATGCGGAATATGCTTTAAGCTTTAAGTTTGAGGTCTTAGGTAGAGCGGAGGGTGAGACGCCCGGCCGCGAGCTTAGAACTTAATGACCTAATCCTTAAAGCTTTTCGCCCGATGTATAAAAAGATTCTGGTCGCGCTTGATAACAGCCCGACGGACCGAGTGATGTTCCGGCACATCGCGGAGCTGGCTAAAGTGCTCGGCGCCGACCTGCTCCTGGTGCATGTGGCCGATGGCTGGGCGGCGCGGAACTATAACCGGTTCAAATTAACCGACTCCGAGGAGATGAAAGAGGACCGCGCCTATCTGGAAGCGGCCGCGGCTGATCTGCGCTCCCAGAGGCTTTCGGTCGAAACTGAGCTCGCCCTGGGCGATCCGGCGACGGGCATTCTAAAAGCCGCGGAGGCCGCGGGCTGCGACCTCATCGCGATGACCACCCACGGACATCGCTTCCTGAAGGATCTGCTTTACGGCAGCACCATCACGCAGGTCCGGCATTTGGCGAAGATTCCGGTTTTGCTAGTCAGCGCGTCAAAGTAGAGCGCGCGCGGATTTGGTGCGCGAGCCGATTGCAAAGAGAATGAAGACGCTTTTCCTAACGAACGAATATCCACCGCACATCTATGGCGGAGCGGGTGTGCACGTCGATTATCTCTCGCGCGAACTGGCCAAACTGATGGAGGTGGAAGTGCGCTGTTTCGGTGATCAGGATTCGTTAGGCACAAATCCCGCGGTGCAGGGTTTTGGCCTGGATACGAGCGACTACAACTGTCCGAAGCCACTCCAAGCTGTCTTCGGGGCGCTGCAACGCTGCCTCGATTTCAACACCGACAACATCACAGCCGACCTCGTGCACTGCCATACTTGGTACAGCCATTTTGGCGGCATTTTGGCCAAGTTGAACTACGGGCTGCCACTCGTCATCACCGTGCATTCGCTCGAACCGCTGCGGCCATGGAAACGCGAGCAACTGGGCGGCGGCTACGATTTCACCCTCTGGCTGGAGAAGACGGCCATGGAAATGGCGGATGCTGTCATCGCTGTTTCAAATGGGACGAAGGCCGATATCGAACGGCTTTTCCAAATCAAGCCCGAGCGGTTGCACGTAATCTATAACGGGATCGACCTGGAGGAGTATCGGGCGGGGGAGGCGACGGACGCGCTGGCTCAGTACGGGATCGATCCGCAGAGACCGTTCCTGCTTTTTGTCGGTCGCATCACGCGGCAGAAAGGAATCATTCATCTGGTGCGCGCGATCCAACACATGGAGCCAAATTTCCAGATCGTGCTCTGCGCCGGTGCGCCCGATACGACCGAGATCGCGGCGGAGATGAAGGAGGCGGTGAGCGCAGCGCAGGCGCAGCGAAGCGACATTATTTGGATCGACGAGATGGTCGACAAAAAGACGGTGCTCCAACTCTACGCGCAGGCGGCCGTTTTCTGTTGTCCTTCCATTTACGAACCGTTTGGCATCATCAATCTCGAAGCCATGGCTTGCGAAACGGCTGTGGTGGCCAGCGCGGTGGGCGGAATCAAGGAGGTGGTGGTCGATGGGGAGACGGGGTTTCTGGTGCCGGTCGAGCAGATGACCGAAAGTCCGTTCGACCCGATTCATCCGGAGAAATTCGAGCGCGATCTGGCCGCGCGGATCAATCAAGTCATGGCCAGCCCGGATCTGCAGAAGAAGTTTGGGAAAGCGGGACGCAAACGCGCGGAGGAAAAGTTTGGCTGGGCGGCCATCGCCCGGGAAACGAAGCAACTCTACGAGTCGCTCGTGCGGGGATCACCGGGATGACTCTGGAAGCGCTTCTTGGTAGGCGAGACTCTGTCGAGCTGGGGGAGAGGAGACTTTTGACGGAACGCACCCTTCCCCCGGCTCGACAGAGTCTCGTCCTAACGAGGCGCCTCGTTAGGCCGAGGGCTTAACCCTTGACCTCCACCTTCCGAAGTCGCCCGTCTCGTGTATGGTGACTCAATGTTTGTCGACCGGATCAAGGTCTTTGCGAAAGCGGGCGACGGCGGACGCGGGTGCGTCAGTTTTCGGCGCGAGAAATTCGTTCCGAAGGGCGGCCCGGATGGCGGCGACGGCGGCCGCGGAGGGGACGTCATTTTGCAGGCGGACGAGCACACGGACAATCTGGCCAGCCTGTTTTACGAGCCCTTGATCAAAGCGAAAAGCGGCAGCCACGGCCAAGGCAAGCAAAAGCACGGGCGCGGCGCCGTCTCCAAAATCGTGAAGGTGCCGGTGGGGACGGTGGTCCATCGCGTCGATTCGTTAGGCAGCGGCAGCGCTTTCGCGCCGGCGGAGGAGGAGGGGGCGGGAGAGCATTCGCCGGCTCCGGAGGCGGAGCTCGAGCAAATTGCCGACCTCACCTTGCCTAACGATAAGTTTATCCTCTGTCACGGCGGAAAAGGCGGGAAGGGAAATGTCCATTTCAAGAGTTCGCGCAACCGCGCGCCGCGCCAATACACCGACGGCGAGGAAGGGGAGTCGGGCGACTTCATTCTCGAGTTGCGCACCATCGCGGACGTGGCGCTGGTCGGTTATCCGAATGCCGGTAAATCGACTTTGCTCCGCCAGATTTCGGAGGCGCATCCGAAGGTCGCGCCTTATCCGTTCACGACGTTGCATCCCATGATCGGCGTGGTGAATTTCGCTGATTATCGGCGGGCCACGGTGGCCGACATCCCCGGTCTGATCGAGGGGGCCCATGAAAATCACGGGCTCGGTCACGCCTTTCTGCGTCACATTACGCGCTGCCGATTGCTGCTTTTTGTTCTCGATATGGCCGGGAGCGAAGGCCGAAACCCGATTGAGGATCTGCAGCATTTACGCAGGGAAATCGATCTCTACGACACCCGCCTGTCGCGCCGACCCTGGTGGGTGGTGGCGAACAAAATGGATTTGCCGGAGGCAACCGAGAATCTGGAAGCGTTTCGGGCTCGGTTTGCCGATCGAGAAGTGGTGCCGATCTCGGCCCGGGAGCACGAGGGGATCGCAGCCCTGAAGGCATCGCTGGAAAATTGGCTCGTGCAAACGGACTTGGACAAGAGCGTAACCAGCGTGTCCCCTTATGCTGAGACCGTAACGAAACTTTGAAACGGAATAGAGTTAGACAAGAGAAACCAATGCGTTATCAGTTCACGACTTTCTGACGAAGCTACCAAGAGTTCCCCTTTATTATGTCTAAATTGGTCGTCGCAAGTTACTGCACCACTTTTCTCAAGTCGGAGATGCTTCACATCTACCGGCAGGTGACGGGCCTGAAAGGGGTGCGCACTTTCGTCATGACGAAAGCCTTGCAGAACACGGAGCGCTTTCCGTTTGAAGATATCGAGCTGATCCCGCCGCCGAGTCCAAACCCGTTTCGGCATGGCTGGTTGAAATTCGTCGAACGCCAGCCGCCTATCGTCTATCGCGGCGAGTACCAATTGCTGGCTAGTCTGCTCGAGCGGCGCGGGGCGGATGTCATGCACATTTATTTCGGTCACACGGGGGTACATTTGCTGCCGTTCATTCAGTGTTGGGACAAACCCTGCATCGTTTCCTTTCATGGCGCGGACGTGATGCTGAAGGCGGAGAGCCCCGATTACGCCATGAAATTGCGCAAGGTTTTTCAATCCGTGCCGCTCGTCCTAGCGCGCTCGCGCTCGCTTGAGAAACGCCTCGTTCTGCTGGGCTGCCCGCCGGAGAAAATTCGCATTAATCGGACGGGTATTCCGTTGACCCAGTTCCCCGTGCAGCGCCGCGAAGCGCCGGTCGAAGGCCGCTGGCGTTTTCTGCAGGCCTGCCGTCTCATCCCCAAAAAAGGTTTAACGACATGCCTGCGCGCGTTTGCCCTTTTCCGCCGGGAAAATCCCAACGCTGAATTGCTCATCGCGGGCAAAGGCCCCCTGCAACCGGTGCTGGAGGCGCTCGCGGGCCATCTTGGGATCAGCGAGCACGTCCACTTTACGGGCTTCCTGGCGCAGAAAGATCTGCTCGACCTTTATCACAGTTGCCACGTCTTCCTGCATCCCAGCGAGATGCCGGCGGACGAAAACCAAGAGGGCATTCCAAATTCAATCCTGGAAGCGATGGCGACCGGCATGCCGGTCCTGGCTACGCGGCACGGTGGCATTCCCGAAGCGGTCGAGGAGGGGCGTTGTGGAGCGCTGGTAGATGAGCGCAACTTTGAGGCCCTGGCGGCGGAAATGAGTAAGATCACGCGCAGTCCTCATTCCTTCGCGGAGATCGGGATTCTCGCGAGCGAGTCTGTCTCAGTGCAGTTCGAGCAGAGCCGGCACATCGCCCAGCTCGAAGCGCACTACCAGGAGGCGGTCGAGATTTCGGAAGTCGCTGTCGCTCGGGCTCGACCTGAAGCGGTCGTGACCGCACCCTTTCAGGCGGACAGAATCCCGGTGAAGTAGCTTTTCCTGACTCGCGTTTTCCTTTCGCGAGGGTGTGAAAAAATCTCAGGAAAAGTCGCTTGTCAGCAGTGGCAACATGCTCTTCTGTATGCGCGACGTAAGCGGCCCTAACGGCGCATGCGTGTTCCGTCTCGGAACATGCCGCGCCCGACCGATAGATCGAGAGGTCTGCTTTCCGACACCCACGCATGGTCCAGCGCTACTTATTACCACTGTTGCTCAGCCTCGCGGCGTTCTTCCTCCTGGCAGGATTTGCGAGCCCATCGTATGCCGCGGAGGCCGCACCGACGGAGGAGCATGCGACGGAAAAAGAAGAAGCGCTGCCCCTCAAGGCGGCCCCTCTTTACTCCATCGGTGGGTTTGCCATCACCAACTCCATGGTCGTCACCTGGGTGGTAGCGGCGGGCATCATCATCTTCGCGCAGATCGCGACGCGTAAGATCAAACCGGTCCCCACCGGAGCGCAGAATTTCTGGGAATGGATGGTGGAAGGTCTCTATAATTTCCTCGAGAGCGTGATCGGCTCACATCTGGTGCGGAAGACATTTTGGTTTTTTGCCACCATCTTCATCTTCATCCTTTTCCTGAACTGGTTCGGGCTTATCCCCGGTGTCGGGACGATTGGCTGGGGCCATCATGACCCCGTGACCAACGCCTTCCACGTGGATCGACCTCTTTTGCGTGGCGCTAACGCTGATCTCAATCTGACGTTTGCGATGGCCATCGTCTTCTTCGGCCTTTGGATCGTCTGGGCTTTGCAAGAAAATGGGGTGGGCGGTTTTATCGTTCACCTCTTCGGACCCAAAGGCGATTCCAAGGGAATCCTCAAGATCCTCATGATCATCGTCTTTTTTATGGTCGGCTGGCTGGAAATCGTCTCGATTTTGTTCCGTCCGATTTCGCTCGGTTTTCGACTTTACGGGAATGTTTATGCCGGGGAAAACATGCTTGAATCGATGGCGCACATCGTGCCGGCGCTCTCGTGGCTAATTCCCATTCCGTTTTACTTTATGGAACTCCTGGTGGGCGTGGTGCAGGCGCTGGTCTTCATGTTGTTGACCGCGGTGTTCACGCTCCTTATTGCCCACCACGAACCGGCGCAGGGAGCGCAGCATTAACCAATTTTCAGGACTCGTTGCGGCTGGACCACGGCGGGACTGAAGCAAACCAACAAAGAGAAAAATATGATATTACCCTTACTGGCAGAAATGAGCGGAAGCATTCACGTCGGCCTCGCGGCCCTGGGAGCGGCGATCGGCGTAGGATTAATCGGCATGGGCGCGGCATCCGCGGTCGGTCGTAATCCAGGCGCGGCGACGCCGATTTTGGTGCAGGCGATTCTCGCGATCGCCTTCGCCGAGGCGATCGTGTTCTACGCTCTCTTCCTCGTCCGCTAAATTCCGGTCCGCCCGAGCTGATGCTCGGATGAACCATTTTATCGCATGAACATTCCAATCCTCGCTGCGGCCGGCGGTCTGGGCGATCTGGTCACCCAGACCGGAGAGACTTTTGGTTTCGACCTGAAGATTTTCCTTTCGCAGGTGGTCAGCTTCGTGATCGTCGCGCTGCTGCTGCGGCAGTTTGCCTACAAACCGATCCTCGGCGTCCTCGAAGAGCGGCGCCAGCGGATCGCGGAAGGTCTGCTCAACGCGGAGAAGATCAAGGAACAACTGGCCGACGCGGAGAAGCGCTACCAGGAAATCCTGACCAAGGGAAACGCCCAAGCGCAGAAGATGATCGACGAAGCACGCGCCAGCGCCGGCGTTATCTCCGAGCGCAAACAGCAGGAAGCGATCGTGGCAGCCGAGCAGATTCTGGCCAAAGCGAAAGAAGCGAGCGCGCTGGAGCGGGAACGCACCATGAGCCAGCTCAAACATGAACTCGGCCGGCTGGTCATCGATACGACTGCGAAAGTAACGGGCAAAGTCCTCACGCCGGAAGATCAACGCCGACTGCAGGAAGAAGCCAGCCGGCAGGTTTCCTCCTGACGAAACGACGATCCGCTCGTGAAAATCAGCAACGAAATTCGACAAATCTCGCGCCAATTGGTGCGCGACAGCTATGTCGACGGAGAGCTCGCACGGGAGAGGATTTCCGCGATTGTGCACGCGCTCGCCGAACAGAAGCCGCGCAATTACCTCCGGCTGCTGCAAAATTATCAGCGGCTCTTGCGGCTGGAAGTCGAGAAGCGGCACGCCACCATCGAGTCGGCCACCGAATTGGCGCCGGAAGTGGGACGCGAAATTGTGGCTGGCCTGGAGAAGACTTACGGCTCGGGCCTGGCCACGGACTTTGTCGTCAATCCGGCCCTTTTGGGTGGGGTGCGAGTAAGGGTCGGCAGCGATGTGTGGGATAGCAGCGTGCGGAATCGACTCGAACGTCTGCAGCAGAAACTTTAACCTAACGAATAAACATGAGCAGCATTCTGGAAGAAATTGAAACGCAAATCGCGGGCCTGAAAACCTCGACGACCAAAAGTAACGTCGGAGTGGTCCGCGAAGCGGGTGACGGCGTCGCTCGTATCGAAGGCCTGAGCGATGTCATGTTGAACGAAATGATCGAGTTCCCCGGCGGTGAGATCGGGCTCGCGCTGAATCTCGAAGAGACGGAAGTCGGCGTCATTCTGCTCGGTGATCCGACGAAGGTTTCGGAAGGCGACGAAGTTAAGACGACCGGAAAACTGCTGCAGGTGCCGGTCGGGAAAGCGCTCCTCGGTCGCGTCGTGAATACGCTCGGCCAGCCGGTCGATAACAAAGGCCCGATTCAAACAGACAGCTATTACCCGGTCGAAAAGATCGCGCCGGGTATCATCAAGCGCCGCAGCGTGACTCAGCCGGTGCAGACCGGTATCATGGCCATCGACGCGATGGTGCCGATCGGGCGCGGCCAGCGTGAATTAATCATCGGCGATCGCGCCACGGGTAAATCGACCATTGCCGTCGACACGATCATCAGCCAGGCCCGTCTGAACAAGGCGGCCGAAGAAGGCCAGCTGAAAGACTACCGCCCGCTTTATTGTATCTACGTCGCCATCGGCCAGAAGAACTCCAACGTCGCTCGGACGCTCGCCGTTCTGGAGAAGCATGGTGCGATGCCCTACACCACGATCGTTTCCGCGCCGGCTTCGGAAAGCGCGACGAATCAATATCTGGCGCCCTTTGCCGGCGCCGCCATGGGCGAGTGGTTCATGGATAACGGGATGGATGCGCTCATCATTTATGATGATCTTTCCAAACACGCAGTCGCTTACCGGCAGGTCTCGCTCGTGCTGAAGCGACCTTCCGGTCGCGAAGCTTATCCGGGCGATGTCTTCTATCTCCATTCGCGTCTTTTAGAACGCAGTGCGCGTGTCACGGAGGAAGCAGGCGGCGGATCTTTGACGGCGTTGCCGATCATCGAGACGCAGGCTGGCGACGTCTCGGCCTACATTCCGACTAACGTCATCTCGATCACGGATGGCCAGATTTACCTTGAGACAGACCTTTTCTTCCAGGGTATCCGCCCTGCCATTTCGGTCGGCCTCTCCGTCAGCCGCGTCGGCTCCGCCGCGCAGATCAAGGCCATCAAACAGGTGGCCGGCAAGATCAAGCTCGATTTGGCGCAATTCCGTGAGCTGGCGGCTTTTGCCCAGTTTGGCTCCGATCTCGATGCCGCTACCAAGGCGCGACTCGATCGCGGCCAGCGCATCGTCGAGCTTTTCAAACAGATCCAATACAATCCGATCCCGGTCGAAGAACAGGTCGCCATTCTATGGTCGATGCAGAACGGCTTCCTCGATCCCATACCGGTTGATCGCGTGAAAGAGTTTCAGGCCAAGTTGCAGGATTACTTGCAAACGCGGAAAGAAAGTGTCCTCGCTTCCATCCGGAGCAAGAAGGCGATCGACAAGGATCTGGAGGCGGAGTTGGCTGGCGCGCTCAACGATTTCAAGGCGACCTGGCAATAGCGAGATGGCCAATACGCAGGATATCCGACGCCGGATCAAATCGATCCGGAATACAGCGCAGATCACCAAAGCCATGCAGATGGTGGCGGCGTCGAAGATGCGCAAGGCGCAGCAGCACGCGCTGGCGGGGCGGCCTTATGCCGAGCTGATGAACCGCGTGCTGGTTTCGCTGAAGAGTCGCACGGATCCTTTGCTGCACCCGCTGCTGCAGGTTCGGCCGGTCGAGAAAGAGCTGGTGCTCATCATTAGCACGGACAAGGGATTGGCCGGCGCGCTCAACACCAACGTTATGCGGGAGGCCATGAATTTTGATCAGGCCAAGACCGTCTTCGTGAGCAGCGGCCGCAAGGCCAAGCAATTTGTGGCGCGGACCAAGCGCGAACTCTTAGCCGATTTCGAGCTGAAGGATTCCCCGACCATTCTGGAGACGAAGGCGATCTCGAAATTCGCGCTGGAAAAGTTTCTTAGCGGAGAGGTCGACAAGGTCACAGTCCTTTATACCCACTTCGTGAACACGATTAACCAGAAGCCGGTGGCACGAACGCTTCTCCCCATCGACCGCTTTGTTTTTGGTGAAGAAGCGACCGGCGAGGCCAGCAAGGATCCGATGCTGGAATACATCTTCGAGCCGAGCGCGCAGGCGGTGCTTGACTTCATGTTGCCCTACTACGTGCAGTATCAGGTTTTCCAGATGGTGCTCGACGCGCGTGCTTCCGAGCATAGCGCCCGGATGGTGGCCATGAAAAACGCCACCGATAATGCGAACCAATTCATTAAGGATCTGACGCTGGAGTACAATAAGATGCGCCAGGCCAGCATCACGACCGAGTTGCTGGAAATCGCCACCGCCCAGATGGCGATAGGCGGCTAGGGTGCTCCCACGTTCCGCTCTGCTGGTGTAGGCGTTTCCCTCTGGGAAAAGCGGCCTCGCTGAATGAAACCGTGCGGCGACGCTTCACTCCCCACTCGCTGAGCTTCGTCGATCGAGCGCGCGGACCTGCCGGGATCCGCGACCCCGGCTACAGCGTTGCAGGGATAACGACACTCTTCGGCGAAATGTCGCTTGCACCCCAAAAGCATAACGGCCGCCCTCTCTCGAGGACGGCCGCCAAGCCAAAGCTAGGAGATAATCAGGATGCCGACGGCAAATCCGTCCGATGCTGAGCAATACGTCGGCGCCGCAAGATCTGAGTGAGCGAGATCGCCACGATCAAACCGATGATCGGGAAGAGGGCGCTCATCTCGGGGACAGGAGAGAGAGTCGCTTGGAAAGCCACCGGCAGGACGTCGCCGGAGAGTGCTCCGATGGAAATGAAATTGTAGCTGGCGAAATTGCTGATGCTGACGAAAACTCCATCCGAGGAGCTGTCGTAGACGCCGCCGAGCATCGTACCGCCGGCACCCGCCGTGTTGGAACCGAAAATCACGAACTTGTCATTGGAGTCAGCCTGGACGCTGCCGATCTGCAGTTTTCCATCCGTGAAGCCCTGCGCCAAGATCATGCTGACATCGAATTGGATGAATTGAGTTGGAAAATAGCCGTTGCCCTCCAGTTCATGGTCGGCCGGCCCCACGATGCCCAAGCCAGTCTCCCCGGCACCTTGGTTTTTGTAGTAGAGGCCGAGGGGCGTGTTGGTGGGCCAGCCGGTAGTGTAGCCGTTAGCCGTGATGGAGTAACCGGAGGAAACAAACGTTTGGCTGGATGAACCGACGGCACCTTCAGTGCCATTGGGATTCAAATTCCAGGTGACGACGGTCGAAAAGGCGGACGAAGCGACCAGCACATAGAGGCAGGAAAGGGTCGCGAACAATTTCCGGCTGAGGCGAAGCGATAGTGTTTTCATGGGGTGCGTTTTGTTTAGAGAAGGCGGGTGGTGGAAGGCAAGCTAATTCTGATAACTGGAGACGTTTTTCTCACAAATGCGACTCAGAGTCAATCATCTTTTTCATGCCGACTATTTTTACTCGTTTCTCTATATAAACTAGAATTGGCTTCTTCCCTCGTGAAGTGGCCATTGCGGGGTCGTTCGAGGCTCGAAAAGTGAAAAGCGGTAGGCTGCGGCATGACTTTCGCTGGGGCGTACCTCCCGGGCAAGGC
This sequence comes from Chthoniobacterales bacterium, assembly GCA_965218705.1. Classification (GTDB taxonomy): domain Bacteria; phylum Verrucomicrobiota; class Verrucomicrobiia; order Chthoniobacterales; family UBA10450; genus Palsa-1392. The sequence goes on along the minus strand of OZ244652.1, from coordinate 2,793,663 downwards.
ATTTTAGTATCGCCCCACGATTGGACGGTCGGGAGCGAGAAAAACTGTTGGCGGCACAGGCAGGAAAGAGCGCCACTGTTTAGGGGGTTAGATCTTTTCGGAAGCCGCACGACATCCAATTTTTGATCGCGCCTCCTGCTTGGCGACCATCGTCATGCGCAGCAGCTTGCGCTGTTGAGTAATTACAGCCTCGCGCAAATCACCAGATCTTGGAGGGCAACGCTCCGTGGTTGCCAAGTTTCTGCGAGATCGATGCCCGCCTGGCCGGCTGCTGACCAGCGCGACGCTGAGGAAAACGTGACCCGAGCGCCTCGTGGGTGGCGTCTTCAAACGCGGCGATGTCGGAGCATCGCCCTCCAGGTCCGCTTCCTGTTACCCGATCACTCTGCCTTGTCCTGAAACGAAGCCCACTCCCGGAATGGATGATGACGAAGGGACCCCCAAAAAAGAGTAGCGGCCGCCCCCTGACTGGAGAGCGGCCGCATCGGACCCTAACCTGAAGAAAGTTTAGCGATCCGAGATTTTGATCGCGAGGAGCTGGGCGCTCCGGCGGCGACGGAGCAGGTGGGTGAATCCAATCGCGGCGATCAGACCGATGATGGGGCAGAGGGAGGACATCTCGGGAACCGGGGTCAGGTTCATGGTGAATTTGACGCCGTCGTTGAAGAAATGGCAGTCCGGGTCGAGACCAAATGCGATATCGTTACCGTTCGTGATGTAGGCGTTCAGAGCCTGCAGCTGGCTGGCGTTGAAGTTGAGCGTGTAGTTAACGCCCGTGGTTGTGAAGGTAGGGTTGCCCAAGAGGGTATCGGAAGTGCCGGCTTTAATGAGCCAGTTCGGGTTGCTGTGGTAGCGGGTGTTGATGAAGTCGTCCGTCATGTCGGTCGAATTGGTGCTGCTCGAAGGGTCATCAATGAAGGAGGCCACGCCAGAATTGATCGCGGTATCGAAAAGATGGAGGTGGAGCACGTTGGGGTTGTTGTCCCAGTTCGAAATATTAGTGAAGGAGAGGGTGGCGGAGGTCACTGCTTGGCCCGTGAGGTTGATGTTGTTGATGCGCCAGGTGTAGAGGCTGTGGTGATCGAGATCGTTGAGATCGGCGGGGGTCGGTTGGAAGGAGAGGGTGGTCACGGTGGCTTGGGCCGAGACGGCTACGAAGAGTGTGGCCAGAGCGAGGAGGATGCGCTGGGTGAGTTTGGCGCCCCGGGTAAGGCGAACGGCTGGGTTAGCGGAGTCAGTCAGGAATCGGTCGGTCTTCATAAGAACCATGTTTCTCATAAATGATTCGCAACGTCTATAATTATTTTCATGCCAGCTGTAATTATTATAATTAAATGATTCTTTTCCCGCGACGGCGCTCCTTATCGCTCCTCGCCAGATAAAGGGGTCCATCAAAGAAGGAACCCGCACTCCGGGCACGCGCATTGCTCTGATAGGGCCGCTGCTATGGATATTGCCTTCCGGGAACGGACAATCGTTGGATCAAGCCGTTCGGGAGGTTTCACCTTGGTGGAGGTGCTGATCTCGACGGCGTTGCTGGGACTTCTTGCCTCCGCCGTTATATGGGCTCTGACCCAGGCAAATAATTACGCCTCCATTAATCGCCTCTACACGGGTGCCGAGACGGTCGCGCAAAACCGGATCGACCAAATCCTTTCGGACGGGCCTTTCAACCCGCAAACCAACGAGATTCCCTTGGTCCTTAAAACTCCACTGGACGCGGGAGGCACCGCGACCGACGCAACGCCCCCGGAGATCTATAATGAACCGAGCCCGGCCGACGGGGTGCCCCTTATCATCAAAGGGCAATTGACCACCACGGTCACGAAAGTGAACAAGACCGGCAAAGGTGGGGCCGACCTCAATCTTTACTCCGCGACGGTGGTTGTGACATACAGCTTCCGCGGCAAATCCTACCAGGTACAGCTCAATGCGATACGCGCCTCAGACGTATGAAGACGATCCGTCCACGACCCACGGCGGGCTTTACCCTTGCGGAAGTGATGGTCACCGTCGGCATTGTCACGTTGGTCGGTTTGATGATCTTCCTCGTCCTGAACACCTCAATGGTGCTCTACGCGAAGAATACCGCTGTTAATTCGGCCCATCAGCAAGCGCGCACCGGGGTGGATCAGATGCTGATTAATCTACACGACGCTGTTTCCATCCCACAATTAGTCGACACGAATCTTAACCCTGCTCCGGAGTTGGATGCGAAAGGAAAACCGTTGCCAGCGGCGGGAATTTCCTTCCAAGTGTTTGAGAATGGGCCGTTCCCCGTAGCTTCGGACGCTAATGCCGCCTCCACTTCGCTGGTGCTTTATTGCCCGGGATACACTCCGCCTGCCCAGGCTCGCCTGAATATCCCCTCCCACAACATCGAGTTGGATGTCATTTCCACCTCAGCCGGATATGGTTACCGCCAATTTAATTTTGCTTCTCCTATCGGCACGGCCGTGCAGGTGGATGGAGGCGGGACTGAAGAGACGGGAGCAAAGTATATGATTACGGCGTTTATGACCACGCGCCTTAGCTACGCCGTGGTGGGAAGCGATCTGCGCTACTACCCCACCAACAACAAGAGCGTCTATCGGGTCATCAGCCGAAACCTGGTCTCCCCGAAACCATTCTCAATTCCGTTGCAGGCGGACGGCGGATTGCAAAATCGATACGTGGCCGCCGTTAATCTCTCCACCGTGGAGCCCAACTTCACCCAGCGTGGCTACGCGGCCGTGAATATGTTCATTAGCTCGATGATTCCGTTTCGTTGCCGCCTCACCAACCAGCAATGAGAACGAGAGCGCGGAACAACAGGGGTAGTACCCTCGTGGTGACCCTTATCACCATGGCCGTGGTCGGAGTTCTGGTCGATCTGGCTCTCCAGTATACAGGCAATATTGGGCGTAACGTCCAGAGAAGCATTCGTTTGCGTCAGGCGATAAATATCGGCGATGCCAGTACGGAAATGTCGTTCTCGGCCTGGAGGGCTATTTGCCGACAGAACCAGACGAAAATCTACAAACGGAGCGACATGGATCAGGTGAGCGAAATTCCCACGCCGACTCCAGGTAATTTCCCGGGGGTGGATACGTACAATCTGTCGAACTGCAAAGTCTATCCGCTCGATTCCTATTGGAACATCGAGACGAGTGGCTCTTCCACACCAGCCCCGATCGCGGGCCCGAACCATGGGGACTTGAGTTACTATTACCTTGCTTCGGCGGATGTCATCATCCCCACGGCTACTTCCAAAACGGCCTCTAGTTTAGGCTCGACGGCCGCGAAGGAGGATACCGGTAATGTCGTGGCCAAAATCCGTCGGGTATTTCAAAAGGAAGTGCTCTCCCTCTGGCGATACGCCATTTTCTTTGACGGCGACATGGAGATCCATCCGGGTCCAGCGATGAATGTGACCGGCGATGTGCACACCAATGGTAGTCTTTACACGGGACACAGCTCCCTGACCCTTTCGGGTAAAACGACCTATACAGACGATTGGTCTATCGGGTTTATGAGCGGGGATAGCACGCACCCCGAGACACCGACCAGTCCAAACTGGGCCACAGGATTACCCCCTGCGGCCGACCAGGAGCAGCAACCTTACGGCGTTCACCTCGACGACTACCACCCTCTCATCGACTACACGACGGCCGCTACCGACTTGGATCCCTATCGTTTTCAGAGCCAGGCTGGCGTTGTCGTCACCGTAGACGCCTCCAATAACATCAAAATTTACAACTCCACCGGGAAAGACATCACCAACAAGACTGGCGGAAGCGCTGATGCAAAAACAGCGGCCGCTCTCAAGGCCGCGCTCACGACGGATGATGCCATCACCGACAACCGGGAAGGCGCCACCACGGGCAACGGCAGCATTCGCCTCACCACCCTCGACGTTAGTAGCCTCAAGACACCCATTGAAAACGGCGACCTAGGCGTCAACTGGAATGGCGTTATTTACATCGTCGATACCAGCGCGAGCAGCGACGGTATCTCGGCCAAGCGTGGCATCCGGCTCAAGAATGGCGGCAAACTACCCGACGGGGGGATGACCGTCGCGAGTGCCAACCCTGTCTACATCGAGGGCGACTTTAATACGGGCTCCGTCGCCTCTACCACTCCCGGCGCCACGCCGAGCGTTCAGCCGGCCTCCAATACCGGCGACCCCACCAAACCCACCGTCAGCGGCTACAATCGCCAGCCCGCCGCTGTCGTGGCGGACGCCGTCAACATCCTCTCCAACTCTTGGAAAGACTCGACGTCTGCCAGTCTCACCACCGCCGCACCCACCACCATCAACGCCGCCATCGTTTCCGGCAACGTCCCCACCGGCAACGGCTATTACAGCGGAGGAGTCGAAAACTTTCCCCGTTTCCTCGAGAACTGGGCCGGCAAAAACTTCACCTACTACGGCTCCATGATTCAGCTCTACAAGAGCAATCAAGCCATCGGCCGTTGGGGCTCCCCCAACGTCTACAGCGCGCCCAACCGCGCCTGGTATTTTGACACCAACTTCGTCACCAACCCGCCCCCCGGGCTCCTCGCTTCTTTCAACTACCGGCGCTCCCGTTGGTATATGGAAAACTAGGCGGCCTGGCCGCATGACGCTCTTCCCGGGTTCCACGTCTGGATTTGACGCTTCGCCGGACCTCTCTTTATTACCCAGCCTCGCGCCCGTAGCTCAACTGGATAGAGCATCTGACTACGGATCAGAAGGTTTGAAGTTCGAATCTTCACGGGCGCGCTTCCCCAGCTGAAGATTGGCAATGACGCGAAGGAACGCTAAGCGTGCTTATTCGCAAGAAGCCGTCACTGGATAAGATTCGTCTTCTCATCGCCGATGATCACGCGCTGATTCTCGAGGGATTGGCAGCGACTATCGGTCGCCAGAATGATATGACGGTGGTAGCCAAGGCGGCGGACGGACGTGAGGCCGTTGAACTCTGGAAATTGCATCGACCCGACGTGGCGCTGCTCGATTTGCGGATGCCGAAACTGAATGGAGTTGGCGTCATTCGCGAAGTGCGAGACGAGGCTGCGGCGGCCCGGGTCATCGTCCACACGACGAATGACACAGATGAAGAGATTTATCAGGCGATCCGGGCCGGCGCGCGTGCCTGCTACTTCCGCTAGCCCGGTGGCATCCTTTTCGAGATACCGACCGATCCGCCCGGTTTTAACCTGGATGAACCAATCGAAGCGCTCGGAACATATTTGCGTGTGCCTCCTTGGATGGAGGGAGCGCGTCAGCAAATCGAGAAAGTGCTACCCACCATCGTATTCCCAACCGGAGCGCAGCCATGAGTGATCTTCTTGGCTTTACGCATGAATTTGTTCCTGGAACCTCGAAGCGCGTGCTCCTCCTCTTGCACGGCACGGGCGGCGATGAACACGACCTTATCCCGTTAGGGCGCGAGCTCGACCCCGAGGCAGGGCTCCTCAGTCCACGCGGCAAAGTTTTGGAAAATGGGATGCCACGTTTCTTTCGCCGGTTGGCGGAAGGTGTTTTCGATGAGGCAGACCTGAAAGCCCGCGCCTCAGACCTGGCTAACTTTGTCCGCGAAGCCATCCAGCATTAGTCGACTCGATGCGAGCGAGATCACTGCAGTCGGTCTCTCCAATGGCGCGAATATCGCAGCCGCCATGCTTCTGTTGCGCGGTGCGATCTTCCGAAAGGCCATTCTCTTCCGACCCATGATTCCATTTGTTCCCGAACGTCTTCCGGATCTCTCTGACGTCCGCGTCCTCATCTCGGCCGGCGATCAGGATCCGATCGTCGCTTCCGCCGAGACTCAGCGCCTGGCAGCGCTGCTGCGCAAATCAGCCGCGGACGTCAGCGTCGTTTCTGCGAACGCTGGGCACGGTCTCCTCAGCGGCGAAGTGCAAAGTGCGAGCTTTTGGTTACAGGAATTCCATCACCGGGCGTCGGATGTCTGAATCCCGCGCGCTGGACGGAGTGGGCAGACACTGTCTCGCAGGTGGCGACGGACGGGTGCCAAAGCTCGACTCTCTTGGCTTGCGCGCCGGGCACACTCGGCGAAATTGTTCGTATGGCAGGTCAAGGATCCACCGGCAACGTAATCGCAGCGCTTTGCAGTTTCTTCATTCCTGGTCTCGGGCAGCTGATCCAAGGCCGTCTCTTCATGGCCATCGTCCAGTTCGTCCTTGCCGCCGTTCTCTGGATTGTGCTTCTCGGCTGGCTGATCCACCTCTGGTCGATCATCGACGCCGCCCTCTATAAAGGATAGCGCCTAACGAGGCCGAAGGTTTTAAAATCTCTTCAGGAGATCTTTCCAGCGTGCCCAGGCGTCGTCGTGCGCTTTGCGATTGGCTGCTTTGGCGTCGGGCGCTTCACCCGCCCGCATAAATCCGTGCCCGGCGCCGGCGTAAGTTTCGGGCTGGTAGGTTTTGCCTAACGACTTCATGATCTCCTGGCTGCCCGCAATGGTCGCGCCGATGCGCGCGTCATCCTCGGCGTAAAAGCCGTAGACTGGGCATTTGATATTTTCGGCTTTTTCCTTGGAGTCCGGCCCCGGGCCGTAAAAAACGTAGGCCGCTTTCAACTTCGAGTTGTGGTTGGCGTAGGTGAAGGATTTCCCGCCACCCCAGCAAAAGCCAGTCACGGTGAGAGTGCCATTAGCGGCGGGCAATTTCGCGGCGAAAGCGGCAGCGGCATCGAGGTCGGCCATGACCTGCTCGTCCGGTAAAGCCGAAACCGCTTTTATCGCAGCATCCTGGTCGGGGTAGCTACCGGTGTCTTTCCCTGGCGCGCTGAGCAGATCAGGCGCGATCGCAATGTAACCGGCTGCGGCCAGCTCGTCGGCCAGGCTTTTGGCCCAATCCGTTAGTCCAAAAATTTCGTGAATGACCAGCACGACCGGAGCTTTGTCCTTCACTTCGGGATAAACCACGAAGGCCTTCACGGTGCGGCCGTCGTGCTTTAAATCGACCCACTCGTGGTGGCGAGGGGATTTCTCCAGCTGGGCCTTGGCCCAATCCTGGGCGAGGGCGGTTCCGGCCGTGCATGCTGCGAAGAGCAGCCCAACGACAAACGCGCGGAGTTTCATGAGGCACAGAACGCTGCTTGGCTGTCTTCGGCAACTCTCCCCATGAGGGAGGAGCCTTTGGACCCGATGGGGTTTGCCAAGCCGCGCTACATTTGGAACGCTATCTTCCCCGCCCGCTCACCTTCCGCGGCCCGAGCCACCGCGGCGGCAAAATCGTTTAGCGAATAGCGGCGCTCGATCTTAGTCTGGAGAAGCCCGCGCTGCGCCAAAGAGAAGATCTGGTCGAACGCCTCCTGCCGCTCCGCTGCGCTGGCCTCCTCATACCACTTGTTCACCCAGAAGCCGGTGAAGCGGAGATTTTTGAAAATGAGCAATCCGTTAGGCAGCGTGAGGGGACGCAAACTCATCGCGCCGATCGTGACGATGACCGCTTCCGGAGCGACGATCTTGGCCAGGCGCAAGGCGCTCTCGCCACCCACTTGATTGAGGGCCAGCCGAATCTCCGCGCGTCCGGTCGCTTCCGCGGCAGCTTCTCGCAGATTATCGTCATCCAAAAGGACCACGTCGCCGCCCTCGGCTCGCAGCTCGTCGATGAGCGCGCTCCGCCGCACCACGTTGAGAGTGCGCCAGCCGCGGTCGCGGCAGATGGCGATGACCGCCCGGCCCACGGCGGAATTGGCTGCATTTTGGATCACCCAGTCGCCTTCCTGGAGGGTGACGAAATCGTGCAGGAGCCGCCAGGCGGTGAGCGGGTTGATCTTCAACATGGCCGCCTGCTCCGGAGGGATGTGGTTAGGCACAACCACCAGTTTGGACGCGGGCACGATGGCCGCGTCCCGCCAGGCCCCGAGATCATGCGGCAGGATAACCTGCGCGCCCTCGGCGATTCCCCGAACCTCGGGGCCGACCTCCTCGACGCGCCCGGCGCCTTCAAACCCGGGCGTGGCCGGGAGAGGAAAGCGGATCGGGTATTTGCCTTCAATCTGATTCAGATCGGCCGGATTAATGGGAGCGGCGAGGCATCGGACTCGCGCGTCGTGGGGACCGAGGGCGGGCAGAGTTTGCTCGCATAAGCGCAAAACCTGCTCGGGTTTTCCGTGCGCCTCGTAGACAATGGCTTTAATTCTCATTCCTTAAAGGTCGGCGTCCTAATCGTGCTCGTCCTTCTCGCGGACGTCTTTACGAATGAGGACGAAGGACGAGCAGGAAACGATGTCTGCATTTTTCACACCACCTAATAGTTTCGCTTATCCTGATGGCCTCGCATCCTAACGCGAACACATCTGCCGGCAATCTCCAATCCGGCGCGCGCGTCGCGCTCATCGGGATGGGGGCGAACGCCGTCCTGGCAACCGCCAAGATCCTGGCGGGAGCGCTCGGGCATTCCTACGTTTTGATCGCCGACGGAATCGAATCCGCGCTCGATATCGCAGGCTCCGCCATCATTTGGGGCGGGCTGAAATTCGCGGCCCGGCCGCCCGACGAAACCCATCCCTACGGCCACGGCAAAGCGGAGCCGCTCGCCGCGATTCTGGTGTCGTTAGGCGTGATCGCTGCCGCCGCCCTCATCGCGAAGCGGAGTGTGCACGAGATCTTCCAGCCGCATCACGCACCAGCCCCTTTCACGCTCGTCGTCCTGGTCGTGGTGGTCATCGTGAAGGAGCTGCTCTTTCGCATGGTCGACCGGCTCGGGCGCGCTGCGGAGAGCACCGCCATCCAGACCGACGCGTGGCACCACCGGACCGACGCGCTGACCTCGATGGCGGCTTTTGTAGGCATTTCCATCGCGCTCATCGGAGGCCCGCGCTGGCAGAGCGCCGATGCGTGGGCGGCGCTTTTTGCCTGTGTCCTGATCGCGGCGAACGGCTGGCGCCTCTTTTATCCGGCGCTGCACGAGATACTCGATACAGCCCCGTCAGGTGACATCGTTGATGGGGTGCGGACGGCGGCTTCCGGAGTTCCGGGCGTGGTGGAAATCGACAAATGTTTCGTCCGCAAAATGGGTCTCGATTACTACGTCGACCTGCATGTGGGAGTGAATGAAACGATTTCGGTGCGGGATGGCCACGAGGTAGCGCACGCCGTGAAAGACGCCATCAGGCAAACGAATCCACGCATTGCAGACGTCCTCGTGCACATCGAGCCGGCCGCCGCCTAGACGCTTTCTTCACGGATCGCGGCCTGCCACCAGGACTTCCAGAGCGTTGGCCAGGGTTTCGCCGGACGCCTCGATTTGACGTCCGAAACGAATCAGCCTAACGATCGCGGCAGGATGGCGCGCCAAATATCCGCCCAATCTTAAATAATCCGTTTTTTGCCTGACGAGGTCGAACAGGACGCCGGGCGGTGCCGGGAAAGGCGTCGCGGCGGTGTCGCTGATGATGCGCAGGGAGAGCAACGGAATTCTGCGGCGGGCGCAGGCTTGGGCGATGCAGGCGGTCTCCATATCGACCGCTGCGGCTTCTACCTGCTGCGCCAGAGCGGCGCGCTCCCCGGCGGATTTCACGATGCGGCCGACGGTAGCGAGACGGGCTGTGTGAGTGGCCGCGGGGAGGAGGGCCTGGGCGCGATGGAGGAGATTGGGATCGGAGAAATTAGCGGCCAGGAAAAGATCGCCTGCGCCTAACGATGGCTCGACGCCGCCGGCGAAGCCGCTGCTGATGAGGAAGTCGAGCGGGTGTGCGTCGAGAAACGGTTCAATGCGCGCACGACAGGTTTCCGCTCCGACGCCCGTGTGCAAGATCACCACGTGGCCTGCGAAGGTCTGCGACCGCGCTCGGAAGGCGCGGCTTTCGCTGGGCAGGGCGAAGGTGACCGCGATCATCGCCGGGATTAGCGCGGAGCGGTCAGGACGACTTCTAGATGAAGCGGCTGGTTTGAAGTGGTGGCGATCGGAGGCGTGCTGGGAGCGGGGGCTCCGAGCGCGGCGAGCTTGGCCCGAAAAGCGCCTTCGGCAGACTCCGGGATAAGGACGAGAACACTCACGCCGTTATCGTTAGGCAAGGTCTTTGTGCCGGAACCTCCAGTCTGGGTGGCCGTGTCGATAATCGTCTGGGCGGTCGCTTCCTGTTGGTCGCGCGGCACGGTCATACGCACAGGTTCCACGCCCAAGATCGGCGGGGTAAACGTGGCGGCGGCCGATCGCTCGAGCGAACCCTGTAATTGCTGACGCAAGGCTTCCGTGCGCGCCTGTTGCACTTCGTCGCTCGGTTTGGCTTCGCGAAAGATATAGAACAGGCCGAGGGCGACATTCATCGCCACCAGCAGGGCAAAGGCCGCGGCCAACTGCCGGCCGCGGCTGCCGGCGCGCGTGGTTGCCGCCGACTCCCCGGGCGGACGTTCGAGGCTGCGATGGATCTGCCGCGCGGCCGCAAACCGTTGCTGCAACTCCGGATCGGAAATAAGAGCTCGCTCCAAGCGCTCTCGCTCGGCGGACGGCAGTTTGCCTTCCAGATAGTCGAAAAATTTTTCGGGCGTCATGTTCCTCTAAGGCGGGGAGATAGCGTCAAAACTATACGGGCGCGACCTTTCGTCCAACCGGCGGGTCGTTTGAGATTTCATGCTTTTCCTCTACAATAGCCACCTCGTGGGCGAAAATGGAGCGACAGATGTCCAGCCGCGCCGCCGCAGAAGATGGGTTCGCTGGCTCCTGATTGGCTTCGCGGCTTTCTTCCTGTTGCTGGTCGTGTTGCATGGGCCGATCTTGAGATCGGTCATCCGTTTTGCTGCCGTGAAGGTGGCCGCGGGCCAAAATCTGAAGCTCGATTTGCTCGTCGAGGGTGATCCGCTCGATCAGCTCACCCTGCGCAATGTGCACGCGACGGCGACCGGGCCCTCCTCCGTGCAATCGCTCGATGCCGGCGAGGTGAGGGTCGATTACAGCCTGCCCGATCTTCTTTTCCATGGCGTGTCCGACGTTCTGAAAAATGTCGAGCTGCACGATGTCACGGCGCTGATCGATCCTTCCAAGGCTCCGCTGGCCACGCCAACGCCGCCGCCCAAGCCTGACGAAAAGATCAGCCTGCCGGCTTATTTTCCCGATCGCCTCGATGTGAGCAACGTCAACGTCACGGTGCGCGGTCAACCGCAGGACACGGTGGTGAGAAATTTTAATCTCGGACTATATCCCGCGAAGCAAGGCGCCTTGCGGATCGACAAGTTGCAGATCCCTCATGTGCACGATTGGCAGGACATCACTGCGACCACGACCTACGCGAACAAGAATCTCTTTCTCAAAAACCTGACCTTCGACCAGGGACACCACTTCCAGACGGTCAACATCGATGCCTCCAAGGCTGGGGGAGGGAAGCTCGAACTGCAGGTGCAAGGCTCGGTCGGCGAGAGCGGCAAGATCGAAGGCAACGTCGGGTTGAGCGCCACCAAGTCCTCTTTCGAAACCTCGACCAAGGTAAGCGCCTCGGGCATTTCGTTAGGGCAATTGAGCGAGTATTTTGGTCGGCCGGCCGGGGCTGTGGCTGGCGACGTGAAGGATTTTAAAATGGATTGGCACGGCGCGCTCGACCAACCGCAGGGCTGGCGCGGGACCATCACGGCGCAGGTCGATAACATCCAGCAAAGCGGGATCGCGCTCGATCATGTGGCGCTGAATGTGGTGGCGGACAAAGGGGTCGCTACCGTGCGCGAAGCGCGGATCGATCGGGGCACTAATCACGTGAAGCTAGACGGCACTGTGCAGTTGCCGAAAACGACGGCCGGCTTTAGCCGCACTCCGGGCGATCTGAAGTTGACGATCGATGCGCCGAATCTGCAGGAGCTCACCGCGTTCATGAATCCGCCCGTCACGGGCAGCTTGCAAGCGACCGGCACCGTGAAAACGGATCAGTCGATTGCGCGGTTGTTCCTGGATGTAAAAGGCGATCTCATCGGCTTCGATAAGACCGCGGTGAAATCGCTTACGGCCAAGATTTCGGCGACCAAAAAGTTGCCGGCAACCGATGCGACCGAGGAGCCGTATTACGAAAATCTGAGTTCTTCGATTCAGGCGCAGCTGCACGACGTGCGCTACGACCAATACGTGGTGGACGACGTCACGGCGCAGATCAAAAGCGAAGGCGCCCAAGTGTCTTTTGCGCCTCTTTCCCTGCAACGGCAGGCCAATCTTCTGATCTTAAGGGGGACGTATCAACTGCCGCCGCCGGAAGGAAAACCACTGGAGCAACCGGCCGATATCCAGCTTTCGCTTCGCGCCCCGCAATTGGCGGATTACTGGCAGAGCGACGCGTCCGGCCAGGTTCATGGGGAACTGCAGGCCGACGGAACCGTCCGCATCCGGGGCGGAGTGGCCAACGGACAGATTAATCTCTACGGGCAGGAAATCACCGCGCAAAAACTGGTCGTGAAGCAGCTAAGCATGCAAACGGCGATTGCCAATAACACGGCCTACGTGAACGACCTGACCGCGACCCTCAACGAGCAGGATTACATTAATGCGCACGCCACGGTGGAGATGCAGAAACCGTTCAAGTATGCCGGCGGAATCACCGTCAACCTGGCGGACCTCTCGACTTTCGAGCCGTTCCTAAATGCGCCCACGACGGGCGAACCGAGGACAGCGTCCCAGGATACAACCGAGAAAAAAAAGAGAGAGCTGGCCGGTTCGTTAGTCGTGAATTGGAACAGTCAGGGCGAAGTCACGCCTTTCCAGAGCAAAGGCGACCTCGATTTAAAACTCGAACATGGGCGGTATGCCGACCTGCAGAACCTGGAAGCCAAAGTCGAAGCCCACTACAGGCGTGACGAATTGAACGTTCCGATCATTTACCTGGGGAGCGACAAGCTCAGCTTCCAAGCCATCCTCCAGGCCAAGGATTCGATGCTCGAGATCAGCAAAATCCAGATCGATCAAGGCGCAGCGAAATATGCCAACGCCTATGCTTCGGTTCCATTCATCTGGAGCAACGTGGGAACGGAGCGCGCCTTGTTCCCGCCTAACGGAAAGGTTGCGGTCAATTTTCAGTCGGAAAACCTCGACCTGGCGAAGTTGTTTAAGGATTTGGGACAGGATCCGCCGGTCTCGGGCCAGTTGAGTCTCAAGCTCGACGCGCAGGGACCGCTCGATCAGTTAGTCGCGAATCTGGATCTGCAATTGCAGAGTCTCCAGGCCGACGCGGTCAAACAACTGGAGCCTGCCAAGGTGAATCTCGGGATGCACCTGCAGAATAACGAACTGCAGGTGGACGGGAAAATCGAACAGGCTCGCATCCAATCCGTGCAGATCGATGCGCATCTGCCCCTCAACCTCTCGAAGCTGATGGCGGAGAAAAAATTGGATGAGAAGACGCCGATCAAAGCGCAGATCCAGATGCCGCGCAGCTCGGTTAATTTCGTTAGGCAATTCGTGCCCGCGCTCAGTCAGCTTGATGGCACCGTTGCCCTCAACGTCAATGTCGACGGCACCATCGCCCGGCCCGACCTGAGCGGTTCGGCCGACATGAACATCAATATCGCGCGTTTCGAAAATTCCAGCCTGCCGGCCCTGACCAATTTTAAGGCGCTCCTAAATTTCCGAGAAAATCGGCTCAGTTTCGATCGCTTTGGCGGCGACCTGGCGGGCGGGCCTTTCACTCTCACTGGATCAATCGATCTGCCGAAACTAACCGACCCGAAATTCGATCTGCACTTAAAAGCGAACAGTGTGTTGGTGGCGCGGAACGACGATCTGACTGCGCGGGTCGATGCCGACATCAAGTTCGAGGGACCGCTCGATACTGCGAGCGTCACCGGCCAGGTCCTGACCACGAACAGCCGCTTCCTCAAGAACATCGATATCATTCCGATTGGTTTGCCGGGACGGCCGGCGCCGCAACCGGAACCGCCTTCGGCCGCGCCGAGTCTTTCCTTTCCCAATCCACCGCTGCGTGATTGGAAATTCAATATTGATATCAAGAGTAAGGATCCGTTTTTGATCCGCGGGAATCTCGCGAGCGGCTCCGCCATTATCGATATGAAACTGGCCGGGACGGGCTTGCATCCGCAGTTACAGGGGCAGGTAAGACTGGAGACTTTTGATGCCACTCTGCCTTTCAGCACGCTCACGATTAGCCTCGGGTTTCTCTACTTCGATCCGGACGATCCGCTCAATCCGCGCATCGAATTGCAGGGCGAATCGCTCATCCGGGACTACACGATTCATGTCTACATTTACGGGACCGCGAATTCGCCGCAGGCCGTCTTTAGCAGCGAGCCGCCCTTACCGCAGGAGGAGATCATATCACTCCTGGCCACGGGCACGACGCGGGAGGAGCTAACCGGTGGCGGCAATGTGCTGGCGAACCGGGCGCTACTGTTGTTAGGCAAAGAACTTTATCGCAAGATCTTCAAGAAAGGCGGAGACGAGGAGCCGAAAACCGACTCGATTTTTAATCGGTTGAGTGTGGAATTCAGCGGCGCCGATCCGCGCACGGGCGAGCAGACTGCGACCGCGAAATATAAAGTTAGCGACCATGTCGTCCTGATTGGCGACCTCGGGGTGGCGGGCGGGTTTCGTGGGCAGGTCAAATATCTGATTCGGTTCCGCTGAGATGAAGAAGTTCTATCTCTCTCTGCTCTCCCTCTGCCTGACCGTCGGCTGGGTTTTGGCTCAGAATGCGGTCAAACTGCCCGAACAGGAACAGAAGGAGAAACAGAAGAAGGCTACGGCCAAAGTGCAGGAGAAAGTCGCGCAGGAAGCTAACTTGGAACTCCGCGGCAACACCGCCTTCAACGAAAAGGAAATCCGCTCCCAGTTAAAAGAACAGCTCACCTTTATCGCGGAACAAGGTCTGAGCGCCGCCCGGGCGGACGATGCCGCATTTTTTCTGGAGCTCTTCTACAAGAAGCATGGCTACGCCAAGGTGGACGTGAGCTACACGATTCTTTCCGGAAACCGCTTCCGGCTCAGTATTGCCGAAGGGCCGGAGGTTCATCTGGGTAAAGTGATCTTTGTCGGCAGCGGACAGCTGCCGGATGACAAAATTTTCGATTACGCAGTCGGCCCGACTCGCTCTCGCTATTCCAAGGCCACCGCGCTTTTGCCCTTTGTTCCCGGTGACGTGGAAGAGGGCGCCAGCCTCGTGCAGCGCTTCTATGTGTCGGAAGGCTATGTCGAGTGCCTGGTCGACCCGCCCACTTACCGTTATGTAAAACCGGATCTGGTCGATACCTCGATCGTGATTCACGCCGGTCGAAAGTATTCTTTCGGGAAGATCACCTTCGTTGGTCCGACTATCTACGGTGGAGAGGCTTTGCGCGGTCAATTCCTCGACCTTCTCCGGTTGCCCTACACGGAGGCGCGGCTCGCTGATATCCCACGCCGTCTTCAGTCCTATTTCAAAACCCGCGGGTACTATGCGGTGAAAGTCGATGCGGTCGGCGATCCCTCGCTCGCCCTGGACGGTAATGTGCCGGTGCGAGTCACGGTGGAGCCTGGACCCGTTTATTATTTCGATGGGGTCACGGTGACGGGGACCCAGCAGTTGCGACCGAGTTACCTGAAGAATCGCTTTAGGGATCTAAGTGGCAAGCCCTTTAGCCCGGAAGTGCTCGACAAACGTTTCCGCACCTTGATGCGAACGAGTTTGTTTAACATTCTTAAGATCAATCCTACGCCGGTTAACGGCAACCAGCTGCGCCTCGATATCAACCTCGAGGAAGCTAAGCCGCAGGAGTTTGGATTCTCCCTCGGCTATGGGTCTTATGAAGGGGCGATTGTCGGAGCCTCCTATTCCAATCGCGATCTCTTTGGTTACGGGAGGCCGATCACGGCGTCTCTGGAATACACGCAGCGCAGTTATAAGGGGGAAATTCTTTTCGAGGATCCGTACCTTTTTAATACCGGTTTTGCTCTTGAGACGCGCCTTTCCGCCCTCACTTTTGATTACGATGGCTATTCGAAATTTGAGCTGGGTGGCCGATTCACGCTTTCCCGGCAATTGACCGATGCCTACTCGATCGGCCTAGTCTATGCCGCCCGGCATGTCGACATCGATCGGCCGGACGGCGGAGTCAAACCGCGTTTCCTCGGTCAAACTTCCTATCTCATCAGCGCGATCGGTTTCACCCAGACTCTCGATCTGCGCAAAAATCCTCTGGCCGCTCCGCGCGGTTTCGTCATCGACAACACGGTCGACCTCGCTTCCACCGCGATCGGCAGCGATATCGACCTTATTCGGGCCACGGGGAGGGTCAGTTACTATCTTTCGTTTGCGCCTGAGCAGCCCCAATTAAACGGAGAGGATCTGGAGAAATCTTCGTTTCAGAAATGGTTCGAGCGCAGTCTGCTTGCCTTCGGCGCGCGGGCCGGCATCGTCTATCCGCTCGACACTGCCGGCACGACGGCGGCGCTGGCGATTCCGATCGATGAGCGTTTTTTCACCGGGGGCAGCACCACCGTGCGCAGCTTCAGCGAGCGCGACCTGGGGCCGCACGATCCGCGCGGGAATCCGATCGGGGGCGAGTACTACACCCTCTTCAATGCTGAATACACTTTCCCGATTTACGGAGAGTTGTTAGGCGCAGTCTTCGTGGACGCCGGCAACTTGCTGCCCGATGCGCTTTCGCCTGGCTTAAACGACCTGCGGTATGGGATCGGTGCCGGCCTCCGTTACAATCTGCCCATTGGCCCCGTGCGAGTCGATTACGGAGTCAATCCGAGCCCGCGCGTCGATGAGGCATTTGGCGCCTTTCACTTCAGTTTCGGTTTCGCGTTCTAGCGATCCGTTCAGTCTGGCCAGCGGAGGAGCGGCCCGAAGACTAAAGTCAGTGACGGTGGGCCACGCCGGCTTCGTAACGGGGAGGGAGCTCAGACTCGTTAGGCAAGACACCGTCGGAATCATGGGCGTCCCCGGTCTTTGGCCCCACCAGGGAAAGGTGGCCGATGGCTTGGCGCAAAAGAGCCAGGTCGACCGGCTTGCCGAGGATGAAATCGACGGCCGGCGAGTCGGATTGTGACAGTCCAGCATCCGCGAAGCCCGTCAGAAGAATCACGCTCAGGCCCGGGTGCAACTCGCGTAGCGCCACGGCCAGTTGGTCCCCATTCATGCCGGGCATGGCCTGATCGGTGATAACGAGATCAAAGTGCCGGTCCTGAATTTTCCCAATGGCATCGGCGCCGTCTTGGGCGCAGACAATCCGGTGGCGATCGGCTTTGAGGTTGCCAGCCAGCACCTCTCGCAGCACGGGTTGATCGTCTACGATCAGAATATCCTGGGGCTCGCCTCCGATGGGCGACAGGATAGAAGATAAGGAAGAGGCGCTGCGACTACGAGGAATCGTGACCCGGAAGCGCGAGCCGAGGCCAGGCCGAGACTTCACTTCGAGGGTCCCGCTGTGCCGTTGCACGATCCCATAGACCATCGCCAGACCGAGGCCGGAGCCGTGGTCTACCTTGGTGGAGAAGAATGGCTCTAAACACCGTTCCTGTACTTCTTCGGTCATCCCGATCCCGGTGTCCTCGATGACCAGAATCACGCGATCACTCTCCGCTCGACAGCGAATGGTGATTTTGCCGCCTTCCGGCATCGCGTCGACCGCGTTGAAGATCAAATTGGTGATAAGATCCCGCACTTCACCCGCATCGCCGACGACGGAGCAGTCGTCCCCCAGCTCGGTCATGAGTTGAATGTCGATGCCATCCGCCTCGGTCTGCTGTTTCCATTTGGCAGTCGTTAGGTCAACAGTCTCCCGCACTAAGTCTGGGAGGCTGATGGCCGGATGGAAATTTTTGGGTAAACGAGGCCGTTGAAATTTGCCGAGCCGATTCACCAGGTCGACCGCGTCGCGGGCCGTTTCGATCAAGGTGTGAAGATACTTCGTTCGCTTCACGGCGGCCACTTCGACATCGTTCTCGGGAAGAAGGAGCTCACCATATCCGAGAATGAGGGAGAGGAGGTCGTTGAAATCATGGGCAATGCCAGCGGCCATCGCGCTCAGCGCCCGCAGACGCTCCTGCTGGATGACTTGCTGTTGGGTAGCGCGCAGCTCCGCCAGAGTTCGCTCCAAGGCCACCGTGCGTAGCCGGACGCGTTCTTCGAGAATCCGGTTTTGGCTGCCTAATTTCTGCTGCAGAAAGCGTGTCTGTAGGACATTACGGATACGCAACGCGACCTTCACGCTATCGAATGGTTCGGTGACGAAGTCGCTCGCTCCGAGTTCGAGAGCGCGTCGTCTGGCCTCAATGGTAGCGTCGGCCGTCAGCACAACGATGGGCACACAGGCCAGCTCATTCTGCAAAGGAGCCAGCGCGGCCATCACTTCGTAGCCGGTTTGGTGAGGCATATGCAGATCGAGGAGGATCAGATCGGGCTGCTCTTCCGTAAATATCGAGACCACCTGGCGTGAATCGGTCGTCGAAAGAATGTTGCGATAGCCCAGGCGCGAGAGAATTCTCTCCAGCAGGAGCACGTTAGGGGGCTCATCGTCGACGATGAGAATCGATGCTTCGAGGTATAAGTCTTTCATGAAGGGGAAGGAGGTTTCACCTAAAAGCACAATCCGTGCGCAACCAGTTAGCGGAGCCTGATTCCCAGGCGTCTGGATGCGCGGCGAAGCGCGCGTGGTGCGCGACGCCGATCAGAAGCTTTCTTTCGTCCAGGGGATCGGGTACGACATTACCGAGCTCAACGACGCGGAGGAAATATTACGCCGTTCCCGCGAGGAACTGGAAGAACTAAAGCGAATCCTCGGGCGCCGGGCAAAAATCAATTTCCTTACCGCCATGACGGGGGAAGAGGGTCTGGAGACGAAGTTCTCCGCTAACTGCGGGCGAACCCAGCGGCCGCCAGAGTTTCGGTCATTCTGATCAGCGCCGACGCGACCGAAGGGCAGGCCGAGCGTTTGCTCGCGGAGGGCGCGCAAGGTTATCTGACCAAGCCGCTGAACATCGGCGCGCTCATCCAGGCGATCAACCGTACTTTGAATGAAGTGGTCATCAGCTAACGAGCTGTGAAGGCTCCGGGACGCCGCCTTCTCCCAGTTCGCCCCAACCTTGCGCGAGGGCTGGCCCGATCTATATTTACGCTCGCTTTCATGTCGACGGCTTGGCCGGCGGCGGTTAACCTTGAAGGGCAATCGAAAACCACCGTTCACTGGAAAAATTCTCTATGGAAACAACACTTGAAGCTCCCAAAAATGCCACGGCAACCGGGCCAACCGATTTTCTGCCCTTGGAAGGCACTGACTACGTAGAATTTTATGTCGGCAACGCCAAACAAGCAGCTCACTTCTACAAGACGGCCTTCGGTTTTCAGAGCCTGGCCTATGCCGGCCCCGAGACCGGCCAGAAAGATCGGGTCAGCTACGCCATTCGGCAGAACAAACTGACCTTTGTCCTGACCACGCCGCTCAAAAGGGAAAACGAGATCGCGGACCACATTTACAAACATGGTGACGGGGTGAAATATCTCGCCCTGCGGGTGCCCGATGCCACTTCGGCCTGGAACGAAACGACCAGTCGGGGCGGAAAGAGTTATATGGAACCGAAGACCCTTACCGACGATCAGGGCGAAGTCGTCATGAGCGGTATTCACACCTACGGCGACACCGTGCACCTCTTTATCGAGCGCAAGAATTATCGTGGCCCCTTCCTGCCGGGTTTCCGGAAATGGGAGTCGACTTACAACCCCTCCGATACCGGCCTGCAGTATGTCGATCACTGCGTGGGCAACGTCGGCTGGAATCAGATGAACCCGTGGGTCAAATTTTATGAGGATGTCATGGGCTTCCGCAACATCCTGAGCTTCGACGACAAGGATATCTCGACCGAGTATTCGGCTCTCATGAGCAAGGTCATGAGTAATGGAAATGGCTTCGTCAAGTTCCCCATCAACGAACCAGCCGAAGGTAAGAAGAAATCGCAAGTCGAAGAATATCTCGATTTCTACAACGGCGAAGGCGTGCAGCATGTCGCGGTAGCCACCAAAGATATCGTCGCAACGGTGACCGATCTGCAATCGCGTGGGGTCGAGTTTTTAAGTATTCCCACCACTTACTACGACACAGTGCTGGATCGGGTCGGGTCTATCGACGAAGACCTCGAGCCGCTTAAGCGTCTCGGGATTCTGATCGATTGCGATGAGGAAGGTTATCTTCTGCAAATTTTCAGCAAACCAGTGGAAGACCGACCGACGTTGTTCTTTGAGATCATTCAGCGCAAGGGTGCGCAAAGCTTTGGCAAGGGGAACTTCAAAGCCCTCTTCGAAGCTTTAGAGAAGGAACAGGAACTGCGAGGCAATCTCTAACTTTTTTTTAGACCATGCCGCAATATCAGAAACTCGGAGAATTCCCACGCAAGCATCATATCTGGTTCCACCGCAATGGTTCTTCCAACGGTGGGTTTAAGAATGAGGGCATTGCCTACGAGCACGTCATCACGACCGAGGGCTTCAACGAAGCTTACTCGATCATGTATCACATCCGCCCGCCCACCCGCGTCCGCAGTGTGGAGCTTCTGAAATGCGAAGAGCTGAAGAAAGTCGCAGACAGCCCCCTTCGTCATCATCATCTCAAAACTGCCGATATTCCGCGACGCGGCGATGTTTACACCGGGCGCGTTCCGATGCTGTTCAATCAGGACATCACCGCCTATCGCTGCAAGCCCGAGAAGAATTTTGGTCCCTTCGAATATTACAAAAATGGTGGTGCGGATGAGATCATTTTCGTTTTTAAAGGCGGCGGCGTGTTGGAGAGCCAATTTGGAAAACTGCCTTACAAGGCGGAAGATTACATCGTCATTCCGCGCGGTATCACGTATCGCCTCGTGCCCGACGATCCTAAAGAGGAAGACTACTTAGTTCTGGAATCGACCGGTCCGGTCCGCATCCCGCGTCGTTACCTTAATCACGATGGGCAGATTAGGATGGGCTCGCCCTATTCCGAGCGCGATTTCCACGGACCGACCGAGCTGATTACGATCGATCGCAACGAAGATGTCGAAATCCTGGTGAAAGATGGTCCACGCCTAACGAAAGTAATAAACGCGCATCATCCCTTTGATGTTCTCGGATGGGATGGCTACGTTTATCCCTACACTTTTAACGCCGCCGACTTCGAGCCGATCACGGGAGCTGTGCACCAGCCTCCGCCGATTCATCAAACCTTTGAGATCCGCGGCTACGTCGTCTGCACCTTTGCCCCGCGCCTGCTCGATTACCATCCAGAAGCCGTCAAAATTCCGTGGGTGCACGACAACGTGGAAGCCGATGAGGTCCTTTTCTACGTCCGTGGCAACTTCGGTTCCCGGCGTGGCATCGAGGCCGGCTCCATCACCCTGCATCCGCGTGGGATTCCGCATGGCCCGCATCCCGGCACCATCATGGCGAGCAAAGATGCGGAACGGACCGAAGAACTGGCGGTCATGTTCGACACCGAGCACACCCTGGAACTCACTGAGCAGGCCTTGAAGCTGGATGACCCGCAATATCCATTGAGCTGGCTGGATTAGGCTCTGAAGGGCGATGCTCCGTCATCGCCGTGTTTGAAACTCGAGATCGACGGAGCGTTCCCTCCAATCTCGTTTCGGCGTCGGCCAGTCGCGCGCAAACGACGGTGTGTTACCCTTTCGCCGTGCAAGATACTGATTTTGAAACATCCGAGCGCCTGACCTTGAAGCGCAACCGCATGGCAGGCGAGCGACTGACGGAGATGGAGCAACTCTTTGGCAACCTGCTCGACGCCATCGGCGAAGATCGGAGCCGGGAAGGGCTGCTCAAGACGCCGGGCCGCGCGGCGCGATCCTTTGAGTTCCTGACCGCCGGTTACCGTCAAACGGTCGAGGAAGTGGTCAACGACGCCATTTTCCAATCCGACGCCAGCGAGATCGTGCTCGTGAAAGACATCGAGCTTTATTCCATGTGCGAACATCACCTTCTGCCCTTTATCGGTCGCGCGCATGTCGCCTACATTCCCGATGGCAAAGTCATTGGGCTCTCCAAAGTGGCGCGCATTGTCGATGTCTTTGCGCGGCGTTTGCAGATCCAGGAACAACTCACGACTCAGGTAGCGGAATCGCTTATGAATGTCCTTCATCCGTTAGGCGTGGCCGTGGTCATCGAGGCCAGGCATCTCTGCATGATGATGCGCGGCGTGGAGAAGCAAAATTCCGTCATGAAAACGTCTTCGCTGCGGGGCGTTTTCAAGGACGACGCCAGGACGCGCACCGAATTCCTAGCCCTCCTCCGATGATTGAAGGGACTCCTGTAGCCGGGGACGCCGGCTCCGGCCGCACGCAGGTTGCAGCTGGTCGAAAAGCCAGTATTTCTTCGCGCCGTCCGGGGACAGCATCCCCGGCTACAACGATCGCTCGTTAGTCATGTTGCTGACTGTCAGCAAACGGCTCGAGTTTTCCGCTTCCCGCCGCCTCTTCTCCCCTGCCTGGTCGGTGGCAGAGAATCTGGCTGCTTTTGGTTCTGAGAGCGCCGCGCGTTTCGGCACAGGCCGCAATTATATCGCCTACTTTGTTTTGACCGGTGAGGTCAACACCAGCAACGGCATGCTGGTTAACATCAGCGAGATCAAAACGCGCGTGGAGAAGGTTCTGCAGGCGCATTTCGACCACAAATTCCTGAATGAAGATCATCCCGCTTTTCGTGACCTCGTGCCGACGGCTGAGCACGTTGCGGGTCAGCTCTTTCGCGAGATCGCACCGCTGTTTTCCGATCTCGCCGCGCGTTTGGTCGCCTGTCACCTGGTGGAATCATCCGATCGCAGCGCCACCTTTTATGCCGACGGAATCAGCGAAGCGAATCACTGGATCGAATTCTCAGCAGCGCGCCAGACCATGTCTCCACACCTCAGCGCTGAAGAAAGTGAGAAGCTTTTCGGAGTGGCCAGTTCGCCGCATGGACACGGTCATCACTATCGCGCCCGCTTCACTTTCCGCCCGGCCCCGGAGAATTCCGCAGTCTGGCACGAGTCGCTCCGGCATTCGCTCGAGGAACTGCGGCGCGAGCTTGACCACAAGAACCTGAATCACGAAGTCCCCAGCCTAACGAAGCGACCAAAGACGACCGAGAATTTGGCCCAATACCTCTTCGAATGCGCGGCGCAGGGGCTTCCGCTGGAGCGCGTGCGGCTGCATGAACGGGACGACTTCTTCGCCGAGTACTGGCGCGGTGATCGCTATTTCCTTGGCCTGCGGCGTCCCTTTAGCGCCGCCCACCGGCTCCATGCCGATCTCCTGACTGAGGAGGAAAATCTTTCTCTCTATGGCAAGTGCAACAATCTCCGCGGCCACGGGCATCGCTACCTGACCGAGACAACCATCGGTGGGAACTATGATGAACGCAGTGGCACGCTCTACAGCTTTCCCGCGCTGGTCGATGGAATCGACGCTGCCCTGCGACCCTGGCAGGACAAACATCTCGATCTCGAAACCGGGGACTTTCAGGCGACGCCTTCGACGGGAGAGAACATTGTGCGCGCTCTTTGGCCGCGCGTGAGCGCCCAGCTCGACGGGCGAGTGACCCGGTTGCGCCTGTGGGAAACGCCGAATAATCGGTTCACGGTGCGGCGCTAAGGGGAGCTGACACGCTTCGTTAGGCAGTCATTATTGCGCCATCCCGCCATGCCGAAGAAAAATCCTGCCGTTGACCCCTGCATCGCTGCCGCCGCCCCCTTCGCGCGGCCGATCCTGCAACATCTGCGCAAGGTGATGCATGCCGGCTGCCCCGAAGTGGTCGAGACGATGAAATGGAGCCGGCCGCATTTTGGCTACAAAGGCAGCCTTGCTGTCATGTCCGCATTTAAGGCGCATTGCGCTTTCGGTTTTTGGAGGGGTTCGCTCATCTTCGACCAGAAAATGGCGGAGCGAGACGACGCGATGGGGCATTTCGGCCGGATCACACAAGTGTCGGATTTGCCGGACCACAAGACCTTGATCGGCTACGTGCGGAAAGCGGTCGAACTCAACGAAGCTGGGATCACGGTGCCGCGTCCCGCCAGAAAAGCGGTGAAGAAGCTGGCGCTCGAAGTCCCCGATGACTTGGCGCGCGCTCTGCGCAAGAACGCGGCGGCGGCGAAAAGCTTTGCTGATTTTAGCCCAAGTCATCGCCGCGAATACATCGAGTGGCTCACGGAAGCGAAACGCGAAGAGACGCGGCAGCGGCGTCTCGCGACCGCTCTGGAATGGCTCGCCGAGGGTAAACCGCGGATGTGGAAATACCTGCCGCAACGCTGAGTACTCAGCGGGGCAGCTTGCAAAGCTCGGCCGGGTTGGAATGGTGCCAGCATGGCCGATGATCTGGCGACAATTGAGAAAGCGGCGGCGGACGGAAAACTGCTCGAATCCAGTGTGACCAATCTGCGGCGCGCGCTGCAAAATCCCAGCTCGCCCGTCGTGACGGAGGCGATCGCGGAACTGGTCGCTGCGGAAGAATGGACCGAGCTGAATGATCGCTTCTATCGCTCGCTCACCTTTGGGACGGGCGGCATTCGTGGCCGCACCATCGGCAGAGTCGTGACCAAGGCGGAAAAGGGTGAGCCTAACGATCTCGGGCGACCTCAATTTGCCTGTGTCGGGACAAACGCAATGAATGACGAGAGCGTCGGCCGCGCCACCCAGGGACTCGCGGATTATCTGCGCGAGTGGTTTCAGCGCGAAAACCTGCCTGGCCGCCCCAAGATCGTGATTGCGCACGACACGCGTTTCTTCTCGGCCGACTTCACTAACCTGGCCGCGGAAATCGCCGCGCGGAACGGGTGCGATGCCTGCATCTTCGACGGACCGCGCTCGACGCCAGAGCTCTCTTTCGCCGTGCGCTACCTGCGCGCGAGCGCGGGTGTGGTCGTGACCGCGAGTCACAATCCGCCGCACGACAACGGCTATAAGGTCTACTTCAACGACGGCGCCCAGGTGGTCGAACCGCACGCCCGTGGGATCATCGCCAAAGTCAACGCGGCCGGCGCGCCCCCGCCTAACGAACCGCGGGGCGAAGTGATCACCCTCGGGCCGGAAATTGACGAAGCCTACATGGCCCGACTCGAAACGCTCGTGCTCGATCCGGATCTCGTGCGGACGCAGAATAGTCTGCGCATTGTCTTCACTCCCATCCATGGGACCGGTGGAGTCATCATCAAACCGATGCTGCAGCGGCTCGGCTTCTCCTTCGATGCGGTGGCGGAGCAGGATGATTTCGATGGCCGTTTCCCGACCGTGAAGTCGCCCAATCCGGAAAATGCGGAGGCGCTCAATCTCGCGATCGAACTGGCCAAAAAGCAAAACGCCGATCTTGTGATCGCGACCGATCCAGACTGCGACCGGATGGGTGTGGCAGGGCAGAGCGCGTCGGGCGAAATGAAACTGCTCACGGGCAATCAGATCGGTTCGCTGATCGCCTATTACCGCACGAAGACGCTCTTCGCGCAGGACGTCCTGACGACCGAAAACGCGTCGCGTGGCGTCATCATCAAGACATTTGTCACCACGGATTTGCAGAAAGCGATCGCGGAGAAATTCGGCCTGCGCTGCGTCGAGACGCTGACTGGATTCAAATATATCGGCGCCAAGCTCCTCAAATACGAGCGCGCCGTGAAGCTGTCGGAAGGGCAGGATTATCGCGACTTGCCGGAAACGGAAACCCGCCGACTGCGCCTCGCGGAGTCGGCCTTCTACGTTTTGGGGGGGGAAGAAAGTTACGGCTACAGCGGCGCGGATTTCGTGCGCGACAAGGACGCCAACGGTGCGGCGATCATGTTCTGCGAAGTCGCGGCCTACGCGAAGTCGCAGGGCCTCACGATCGATGCGCTGCTCGACCAGATCTACGCCGAGCTGGGCTACTACCTGGAGAAAAATGCGGCGCTCACTTTCGAGGGAGCGGAGGGCGCGGCTAAAATCCAGCGACTCCTCGCGACCTATGTGAGCGATCCGCCTAACGAAATGCTGGAGTGCAAAGTGACCGCCGTGCGGAATTTTGAGAAGGACACCATCAAGGACGTGGAAGGGGATAAAATCCCGAACGAAAAAATGCTCATCTTCGAGCTGGCCGATCGCACGCGGGTAGCGGTGCGGGGATCGGGGACCGAGCCGAAGATCAAATACTATCTGTTTGCTCAACGGCGACCCGAGCAAGGGAAATTCACGGCAGCGGAGCTGGCCGCGATCAAGCCGGAGGTCACGCAGAAGTTGGAGAAACTCTGGACTTGGCTGGAGGAGGATGCGCATCGACGGGTGTAGAGGCTTCGCTCGGCAAAGCACGCAAGGCGGGTGGCGCTTGTGACCTCGTCATGTCGAGAATGGCACGGCCCTGGAGGGACGACCGCCGTGTCGTCCGTGTTTGATGAACCTTGGACGGGACAGCGCCCGTCCCTCCCAGAGAAGCCCAGGACGCTAAACAAATACGCTCCCAGAGGGAGGCTTCGACAGAGGAGCACAAGCGCCGCCTCGACATCGCAGCGAACTCGGTGACAATCCCTCATGAGCGACATCAGTCTTAGTGGCGGCGAAATCAGCGTCGTAAAAACGATCGGCCTCGGCGGCGGTTCGGTCGCCGGCAGTCAACTCGCCGATCGGATGGAGGACATGGAAAGTGCGGAGTTTCTCGACACGCTCGGAGGATTGATGTCCCAAGATTACGTGCTCGCCAGTAAAGTGAATATTCGGACCATGGACGCGGTGCGCAGCTCGACGTTTCGCGTCAATCCGACATACGCGCGGGATCTGAAGGAAGCGCTTTATCCCTCGCGCAAAAAGGAAGAAAAAGGGCGCCGACGGCGGCGTTCCTGATTTTTTTCGCGTGAACGACGATCGGGACAGCCGGAAGTGGCTCCAGGTCTGGCCGTGGCTCGCCGCCATTCTCACGGGCGTGCTGCAGGTGTTTTGCTTTGCTCCGTTTGAGCAGAATTGGCTCTGCTGGCTCGCGCTCACGCCTTTGTTGGCGGCCGTTTGGTTTTCGGGTGAGAGGAGCAAACGGAGATGGTTGCGAGATCTGCTGCTCGGTTATCTGGCGGGAGTCATTTTCTTTTGGGGCATTTTTTCCTGGCTGCACACTGTGACGATGCCGGGTCTGATCATGGTCGGGCTTTACATGGGCGTCTATTTTGCCCTCTGGAGTTGGCTGGCCGGTTTGTTCCGCCCCGGCCCGCCGCCGCCGGCACCGGTGCGTCGCAAAAATTCCTGGTCACCCGCCCAGGAAGAGGCGCTCCCGCCGGAGGCGCGTTCGCCGTGGTTAAGTTCCTGGCGCAACCTGGGCCTCGCTTTTATCCTGGCCGCCGCCTGGGTTACCATGGAATGGGTGCGGAGCTGGATGTTCAGCGGCTGGGGCTGGAACGGTCTCGGCGTGGCGCTGCATGGCATTCTGCCGTTGATCCAAATGGCGGAATTTACGGGCGTCGCCGGCCTTTCGTTTCTGGTCGTGTTCGGCAACGTCATCGCGATCGCGACGGTGCGCCGCTTCATCCTGGAAGCCCGGGTGCGCATTCGCCGGCCGCATTATGATTTTACTTTCACCATGGCCGCGATCGTGGGTCTCTGCGGTTATGGCGTTCGCGCGCTCCAGCTAAAGACGGAGACTAGGCCTCTGCAGGTCGCGGCTGTGCAGGCCAACGTGCCGCGCGAGGAAAAGTTCAGCGGCGAATTTCAGGAGAAAACTTTCCAGCAATTCACCCGGCTCACGGAAGTGGCGATGGCGGTGCGGCCCCGGGCGCAGCTCGTCATCTGGCCGGAAAGCTCAACGCCCGCGCCGGTCCTGCTCGACGAAGTGAACTATCGCTTCGTCATGAACCTCTCGAACGCGATCAAGGCGGAGATGTTGTTGGGTACCATTGATGCCGATAAGAATGGCGATTACAACGCGGCGCTGCTCGTTTCCCAAGGCAGCGATAAATTGCAGATCTATCGCAAGCTGCACCTGGTGCCATTCGGCGAGTACGTGCCCGGCCGGCAGACGGTGCCGATGATGGCCCGAATTGTGGGCGATCAGGTGCCAGCGGATTTCACCCCGGGCAAAGAGCCGGTCGTTTTTCATCTCGCCATTCCTGGCGTGCTGGTCGCGCCACTCATTTGTTTTGAGGACACGTTAGGCGAATTAACCCGGCAGTTTGTCCTGCGCGGCGCCAACCTGCTGGCCAATGTGACCAATGACGGCTGGTTCCTGCGCTCCGCCGCTTCACAGCAACATCTCGAGAACGCCATCTTCCGCTGCGTCGAGACGCGTCGGCCCATGGTTCGCGCCGCCAATACCGGAGTGACTTGTTTCGTGAATCGCTACGGCCGGGTAACGCAAAAGCTGGTCGATGCGCACGGGAGTCAATTCACGGAAGGCGTCTTGAGCGGAACGATCAACGTCCCGACGGAAAACATCCTCACCTTCTATGTGCGGCACGGCGAACTCTTCGCCAAAAGCTGCGCCCTGGTCACGCTCTTGCTTTTGATCGTGAGGCTCAGCCTGCTCGTTAGGCGGCGCAGGTGACGTTGCAGCTGGGGACGCTGTCTCCGGCCATGCTTTGTCATGCACGCGCAGGAAATTCCGAAGACCGCATTACGAGCGGCCCGGGACAGCGTCCCCACCGACTAACTTGGCGCTGCGTGATTCTTCGCCCATAGTTCGCACGATGAACGATCAGGTCATTGTTGCGCGCGGCCTGCGCAAATCCTACGAGTCGCTTGAAGCGGTGAAGGGGATCGACTTCGAGGTCAGCGCCGGTGAGGTCTTCGGGCTCCTCGGGCCGAATGGCGCGGGCAAAACAACCACGGTCGAAATCCTCGAAGGGTTGCGACCACGCAGTGGCGGCGAAGTGACCGTGCTCGGGTTTGACCCCGACCGGCAAAAGCAGGCGCTCAAAGATCGAATTGGCGTTTGCCTCCAGGCCACAAATTTACCCGACAAAATCCAGGTGCAGGAAGCGCTCGATCTCTTCGCGTCGTTTTACACTAAGCGGGTTGACGGCCAGGCTCTCTTGAAACGACTTCAGCTTTGGGAAAAGCGGGAGGCGGGTTATGCCACGCTCTCCGGCGGACAGAAACAACGGCTCGCTCTCGCGCTGGCCTTGATTAACGACCCGCAGATGCTTTTCCTGGACGAGCCCACCACGGGGCTCGACCCGCAGGTGCGGCTCGAGATTCGCGCGCTGATCGAAGAATTGCGCGCGGAGCAGCGTACCATCCTTCTCACCACCCATTACATCGAAGAGGCCGAAAAGCTCTGCGATCGGGTCGCGATCATCGACAACGGGGTCATCATTGCGCTGGGATCGCCGCGGGAGCTGCAGGAGAAAAGCGCCACCCAGTCCGCCGTGGATATTTCGTTAGGGCAACCGCTTCCGCCTAACGACCTTCCGGAATGGCCCGGTGCTCTGAGCACGAGGGTAAGCGAAGATCGACGGCGGATTTCGGTCAGCTCCGGTCGTCCCGCCCAGACGCTGGTCGAGATGATTCGCTGGATCGATGCCCAAGGTCTAGAGCTGGTCGACGTGCACCTGAAGCGTCCCACCCTCGAGGATGTCTTCATTGAACTGACCGGAAAACGCCTGCGGGACTAACGAGATGAACGGCTTTATCGCTCTGCTGAAGATCGACCTCAAACTCGCGATGCGGAATCGCACGGTCCTTTTCTTTAACTACCTTTTCCCGCTGATCTTCTTCTTCGCTTTCGCGCAGATGTATGATGCGCACCAGGGCTCGGCTATTTTGCAAGTCGTTGCCATGGTGACCGTGCTCGGCATTCTCGGTAACGGACTTTTCGGCGCCGGCATGCGGGCGGTGCAAGAGCGTGAAGAAAACGTGCTGCGGCGCTACAAGGTCACGCCCATCACGCCCCTGCCGCTGCTTTGCGCCTCCATGATCACGGGCATCGTCCTCTACTTGCCGAGCGTGGTCCTGATGCTTTTCCTGGCGCACCAATTCTACGGCATGGCGGTGCCGACCCAGCTCATTTCCTTGCTCGTCTTTGTCTGCCTCGGGGCCATCGCTTTCCGTTCGTTAGGCCTGATCATCGCCGCGGTGGTCAATTCTTCCCAGGAAAGCAACATCCTCATCCAGCCGATTTACATGACGATGTTGTTTCTGAGCGGCGCCACCATCCCGATCACTTTCATGCCGCACTGGCTGCAGAATATCACCCAGTTCATTCCCGCCACTTATCTCATGACCGGAATCGGCGGCATTCTGGTCCGGGGCGAATCGTCGTTCGCCAATTGGCAGGCGATCGTCGCGCTCCTTCTCACGACCGCGGTGGCGACCTTGATCGCGACGAAATTATTCCGCTGGGAGAAGGAAGAAAAACTTCGTGCCTCGGCCAAGCTCTGGGTGCTGGTGGTCTTGCTGCCTTTTCTTTTTCTCGGCGCCTTCCAGGCTTGGAGCCAGCATGATCTCACCAAGGCGCGTATTCTTTCGCGCGAACTGCGGCGCGGTCAGACCTGGCTCATTCAAAACGCGCGCATCTTTGTCGGTAACGGCAAGGTCATCGAGTCGGGCGCGGTCTTCGTGAAGGACGGTAAGATCGCCGAGGTCTACGATGGAACTTTCCCCGACGCGAAAAAGCTGAACGCCGAAGCGATCGATGCCGCCGGCAAGACGGTTCTGCCGGGGTTAATCGATGTGCATGTCCACCTCGGCGGACCGGGCGGCTTCTACGACGACTGGTCGAAGTTCGATCCCGAGGCTTCCAGTGAGCGGGAACTGGAAGCTTACCTTTATTGCGGGATCACCGCCGTGCGTAGCGCGGGGGACAAGGTGGATGACATGTTGAAGCTGCGGGCGCGCTTCAACAGTGGCGAAAAACTTGGGAGCGAGCTTTTCCTGTGCGGCCCGCTTTTCACGGCGGAAGGCGGCCACGGGAGCGAATATGCCAAGAGCCTGCCCGAGCTGGCGCGTGCTGGGTTCAACGCGCAGTTCCTGCGTATTCCGAAGTCAGCCGAGGAAGCGCGGCAACAAGTTGATGCGCTCGCGACCAAAGGGGTTAACGCCATCAAGGGTATCCTCGAAGCGGGCGTGCCGGGCCACACGTTCAACCGGATGGATCTCGTGCTCTTGCGAGCCGTGGTGGAGGAAGCACATGCGAAAAAACTGCCGGCGTCGATTCATACGGGCGACAGTCGCGATGTCATCGATGCGGTCTCGTTAGGCGCGGATTCCGTTGAGCACGGCTCGTTTCGCGATGCCATTCCCGACCCCACGCTGATGGAGATGAAGGCGAAACACATTGCCTTCGACCCGACCCTGAGCGTGGTCGAAGGCCTCTCCAGCTTTGCTCACGGTCAAGGTGCAGCGCTGCAGCGCTCGTTAGTCCAGCAGGTGACGACCAAGGAATTGCTCGCCGGCACGGAGCACGCCTTGAAGGGCGCCAATGCCCAAAAGCTGCGTGACGGGCTGAGCCATTACCCGCTTTCGATGGACCTGGGAAAGAGCAACCTAATGGGAGCGTGGAAAGCTGGGGTCATGCTCGTGACCGGCTCGGATGCGGGCAATTTTCTCGTTTTCCACGGACCGACCGTGCAGCGCGAGATCGAGCTTTGGATTGAGGCCGGCCTTCCCCCGGCAGTCGCTTTGCAGGCTGCCACTTACAACGCCGCGCGCCTGCTGCGCGCGGATCAACGCATCGGCACGATCGAAAAGGGCAAGGAAGCATCGCTCCTCGTGGTCGATGGCAACCCGCTCGAGGACGTCCGGGCCCTCTCGGCCATTTCCAATGTCTTTTTGAAAGGTGAGCGGGTCAATCGAAGCGCGCTTTTCGAGCAAAAATAGCGACGCGAATTTTCTCGCTGGCCTGGCTTAGGAACAAGTTGCCCAGAGGGAAGTGCGGCCCGGTTGTTGCTGAACTATGGCCATTCTCGTTGCGACATGCCGAGCCCACCTTCCGCCACTGCCGAACCGCCCAAGCTTTCGTCGCCGCTACCGGTCGGCACGTGGACTCCGGCTGCCCCGAAGACCGACGTGCTTCCACCGGTCGCTCCTCTACCAGGCGAGCCAGCCAGAACGCCGCTCGCCTCCAGTCGGCTGCCGCCCTGGATCGCTCGAATCGCATGGTGGGTTAGTAGCCAGTTCCTTTTCGATGGCTGTTCAGCCGATCCGGAGCTGGGCCGCCATGCCCGGTTGATCGGTTGGTTTGGCTTTGTGGGCACCCTTTTCGGATCGCTTTACGCGGCTTTTTATCTGGCCATCGGCCATCTCTGGGGGGCTGGCATCGTGGCCGGTTGCAGTCTCGGGTTTTTCATCGCGCCTTTTGTCATGCGCGCGCGCGCCTCTATCTGGGTGGGCGGTAATTTCCTCATTGCCGTCATGACTCTCGGTTTTACCGCGCTTTGTTGCGTCGAGGGCGGCCTGAAAGGCCACGCCGTGGCCTGGCTTTCCAGCGTTCCGCTCTGCGCTCTTCTGCTTATGGGGAGGCGGTGGGCCAGTCTCTGGGTCGTCATTTCCTTGGGGGCGGCCTCCGCGATTGTCACTGCGGACCTGATCGGGTTCGAGTTGCCGATCAAATACCAGTATGCCTGGCATCCGCTCGTTAACGCGGCCGGTTACCTCGGGCTCATCGCGTTTCTCTTCGCGCTCGGTCTCATTTTCGAACTGGGACGTGAGCATGCCTTCGGTAAAATGACCGGCGCGTTGCACGACCTGGCCCAGTCGAACGAGAAATTAAGCTCGCTCAACCGCGAGAAGAGCGAGTTCCTCGGCATCGCCGCCCACGATCTTCGAAATCCCCTCACGATTATCATCAATTACGCGGACCTCCTGCGCGACGAGCAGCGGGCGGCCAAAGTGCCCAAATTTGCGAATGCCATCTACGAGGCGGGTTCTCGGATGCGAACCTTGATCAGTAACCTGCTTGATTCTCACGCGGCGGAGGAAGGTCGATTTTCCAGTCAACTGGAGCGTTGTGAAATCGCGCAATTAGTCACGGTGAGCGTGGCCCAGAATCAGCCACACGCCACGAGCAAAGGGACGGAGCTGATTGTCTCGTTGACGGACGATCTCCATGCCCGGGTGGATCGCAGCACCAGCGTCCAAGTCCTGGATAATCTGATTTCCAACGCAGTGAAATATTCGCCCCCAAACTCGCGGGTCTTCATCAGCGGCAATGAAGATAAAGGCGATGTCGTGATTGCGGTCAAAGACCAGGGGCCCGGCATCGGCCCGGAAGATCGGGCCCGGCTCTTCGGTCGCTTTGCGCGGCTCACGGCTCGTCCGACGGGCGGCGAATCATCGACCGGGCTGGGCTTGTCGATCGTGAAGAAACTCGTGGAGGCGATGCATGGCACCATCGAATGCCAAAGCCAGCTTGGCCAGGGCGCGACGTTTGTTGTGCGTCTCCCGGCTATCAAAGCAGACAGCCTGGGTTAGCGCGGCGAGCGGCGGGCGGCCTGGAGTCTGCTGGAGGTAGGCCATGATTTTCCGCCCTCGCTTTCATCTCGTTCTTGCGGCCATGACTCTGGCGGCGATCCCGCGGCCGGCGCTGGCCGAGATCTTCAGCGACGCGGATGCGCGCAGTGCCGCCTTGGGCGGCACCTCCGCTGCGCAAAGCGACAACGTCCTCGCGGCCATGCAGACTAATCCCGCGGCGCTCACTTCGCTCCCCCGCGCGCAAGCGGCCGTGACCTTGACCGCAGCTCTTCTACGCGGCGATTTTCAGCAACCCTCTCGCTCGGCCCATTTGCGCAACGAAGAAGCCTTCCTCGGAGCGGGCGCGTTGGAAGTGGCCCCACCTAACAATTGGCCGGTCCGGTTCGGCCTCGCCTCCTTCCCCGATCTCACCCTCGAATCGGACTGGCGTTATCTCGATCGACCGGGTGGCCTGGGCGGCACGGCCAGCTACGGGAACCGCACCCAGGCGGCTCGCATCCTTTCTCTGCGCACCATGGCATCGGTGGCGATCGAATGCGCGCCCTGGCTCTCGTTAGGCGCGAGCGCTGGCTTTGTCTACAATCAGAATGCGCTGCACGCTCCCTACGTCTTCCAAAGCCAGCCCGTTTTGCGCGGTTTCAAAACGCTGCTCGACTTGGAGACCGATGGCTACGCCCCGGCTTTCGATTTCGGCGCGCAGTGGCGACCTTCGCCGAAGATCACCGTCGGCCTGGCCTACCGCCCGGCCTCGGTGATTCATTCCACCGGCCGGGCGACCGGAAACGCTCTCGCGCAACTCCAGGCGCTAGGGGGCGGCTTCGCGCACGTGAACCCGAATCTTAGTTACGACGCGGAAGTGCGGGTTGAGTTGCCCCCGCAGGTCAGGGCCGCGCTGGAATGGCAGGTCCTCGACCGTTTGCGCGTCGTAGCTGGTATCGATTGGATCGGTTGGGCCGGGGCTTTCGACGATCTGGATATCCATCTCAGCCACGGCAGCAATGCCGCCATCAATGGGGTCGTTGGCTCGAATGAGCTGACCGACACCGCGCCCCTTCGCTGGCGCGATCAGTTAATTTATCGGGCCGGTCTCGAGTTGGCAGTCTGCGACTCGTTGACGGCGCGCGCGGGTTACAGTTACGGGCGTAGTCCGGTGCCTCACGAAACTCTGACGCCTCTCACGGGGGCGATCTTTGAGCACACCGTCGCGGCAGGCCTCGGCTATCACACAGGGCGTTACTTTGCGGATATGGCCTGGCAATGGCGACTCCCGGCCACGCAAAGGGTGGCGCAGAGCACGCTCGAAGGCGGAGAATATTCCCACACCGCGCTGACCGTCAGCGCGCATCTCTTCCAGCTGACCCTGGGAGCGGAATTCTAGATCACCTAACGATAGTGCAGCCGAAGCAGCCGCGGCTCCGCCTCGAGCACGACGAGGAAAAGATTGTCGTAATCGGCTTCGGTAATCTGGATGGGGGACCGGACCCCGAGCACGTGAATAATTTCGGGCAGCGTATTGGAATGGCCGATGACCAAGGCGTTTCCTCGGCTGGCCTTGAGTCGCTGGAGGAGAAGGCGCTGATCGCCTGCGGGAATGACTTCGGCCGTCACGCCTAACGATTTCGCGAGAGGGCCGGCGGTTTCCTTGGTTCGCCGGTATTCGCTGGTGTAAATTGCGGTGATCCCAGCGTCCCGCAGTGCCTTGGCTAACGATTCCGCGCGTTTCACTCCGGCCGGTGAAAGGCCCGTATCGGAGGGGACACGGCCGCTGGTGGCCGCGCGCTCGGCATGCCGCACCAGGAAAATAATGGGCGGCTCTGCCGCCCTGACGGAGGTCAGACTAACGAACAGGCAAAGGAGCCACAACGTGCAGGACCTGGTCATGCGAAAGCATGACTCTCCGGAGGGCCGAGATCGTCCAGTTCCTTTACCCAAGTCATTCATCACTTCGTCACCTTTCATTTCCCGGCATTATTCCTTTTCGCCACCGCCTCGCGCAAGACATACTCGAGCTGGCCGTTCACGCTGCGCAGCTCGTCGGCTGCCCACTTCTCCAGCTCCTTCCACAAATCGGGAGGGAGTCGGAGCAGGAAAGGTTTACGTGCGCCACCGGCCATTCAAATTAGGAGGAAAGCGTCCCTGTGTTAACTACAGGGTGGACTTCGCTTTCGCCGCAAAGTACGACGAGCAGGTTGCTCACCATGGCGGCTTTGCGTTCTTCATCCATCTCCACGACCGCTTTGGCCGAGAGCTCAAGGCCATGGTCGACCATGCTGACCGCGCCGTGCACGTTCTTGGTCCGGGCCGCGATGACGGCTTCCGCCTGCTGCCGGCGCAGCATGGCTTGGGCGATCTCCGGAGCGTAAGCCAGACGCGTCAGACGGGCTTCATCCACGCTCACACCGGCTTTCGTTAGGCGCGCGGCCGCTTTGGCCGTGTCTTGCACCCGCCAGACGGTTGCATAGAAGTGTTCAGATAATTTCAAGTGATACAAAAGTGATATCATATTGATATTTGTCGGGTCAGGCTGCTTCGGCAGAATTTCTTAAATCGGTTATCTTCCAACTTCGATCGTCCGAACACTCATGAAACGGATCAGCGGACTTCATCACATCACCGCCATCTCTGGCCCGGCGCAGGAGAATCTTAATTTCTACGCGGGCATCCTCGGCCTGCGCCTGGTCAAGAAGAGCGTTAATCAGGACGACCCCGGCACTTATCATCTCTTCTATGCAGATGCCGAGGGGCATCCGGGAACCGATCTCACCTTCTTTCCATGGGCGCAGCTGGCCCCGCATCGTTCGGGTCACGGTCTGAGCACGGAAGTGTCGCTCGCGGTTCCACTTGGGAGTCTTGATTTCTGGAACACGCGGCTGGCGGACGCCGGGGCGGAGGTTGATTCCCCGGAGACGCGTTTTGGCCAGCGGGTGCTGCCCGTACGCGATCCGCATGGCTTGCCTCTCGCTTTGACCGAAAGCGAAAGTGCAATGACGAGATCGTTTTCGCCTTGGTCGCGAAGTTCCATCCCCTCGCAGCATCAGATTCGCGGGCTGGAAGGCGCGCGCATGGTTGAGCGGGATTTAGCGGCCACGACTGCGTTTCTGACTAACGCGCTCGGCTTTCGCCGTCTGGGCGAGGATGGCGACTGGCGACGTTTTGGAGTGGGCGACGGAAATTCTGGGCAGTACGTCGATTTGCAAGCGAGGCCCGACGCGGGTCGCGGCGCCTGGGGGACAGGCAGCGTTCATCACCTCGCCTGGCGGGTGGATGATGCGACGCATCAAGCTGAGGTCCGGCAAAGCCTCGCCCAAGCCGGTGCTCAACCCACCCCGGTGATCGATCGTTTTTGGTTCAAATCGGTTTACTTCCGTGAGCCCGGTGGTGTTCTTTTTGAGCTGGCTACGGACGGTCCTGGCTTTGGGGTGGACGAGGATATGGCCACGTTGGGCGAAGCGCTCGTCCTGCCGCCCTGGCTGGAAGCGAACCGTCCGGCCATCGAAGAGGTTCTCCCCCCACTTGCTTTGCCTAACGAGTAGAACGAGCGGGGCGGCGATCGCGCGGGGCGGGGCCGCGGGAAGAGGCGCCATTCTTTTCTGCCGATCTGGATTTCGCCAGCGCTAACCGGAATTGCGTGCTCCCGGGAAGGAGCTGATGGACCCGCAGATGCCGGTTGGAGATGAACCAGATCTCTTTCCGATCGTTCCCCATGATGAAATAGGCCTCGCCGCTCTCCGCGAGCGAAAACGCGCCCAGCACCAAATAAGCGAAACGCTGCGAAAAACCGTGTTGAAGCGGTTTCGGGAGCGGAGCGGTCGGAGCGGTATCCTCCTCGATCGTCACATAAAGCCCGTTCTGGACATAGATCATAGCTTGACCTCTGAATCGTAGCTGGCTGACCGGCTGGCTTGGCGGAAGTTTGTGTGTAATCCGGGTTGGACGTGTCTGGCGAGGCATTGAAAATTGCCAGGCCGCATCAACGTATGCTCACCGAAACCGATCGCCTCACTGCCTTGCGCCAAGCCCGCCCTCCCGAGGGTCTATTTGCCGAAAAGGACTGGCTCCTCTCGCCCGAGCCATTCGTGGTGGAGGAAAAATGGCGGAAAGACCTCGAGCGCCTCGGCCATCAGCTTTTCGTTTTCCAGCGCGCCTGCAATCAGCTTTACCAGCAGAGCTTCAAAGGGAAACAGCCCGCCTGGGTCGCTCGGTATCTCGATCTGGGTAAACCGGCCGAGCTGGTGGAATTTTCGCGGAGCAAGGAATTTCGGAAAGATCTTCCGCGCGTCATCCGGCCGGACTTGGTCCTGACGGAGAGAGGGTGGACCATTGCGGAGATCGATTCCGTGCCGGGCGGTATCGGGCTGACGGCTTGGCTGAATCAGACCTACGCCGATCTCGGGCGCGAGGTGATCGGCGAGCGCGACGGGATGCTGGAAGGTTTCGCCAGCGTTCTGCCTCACGGCGGGGACGTCGTGATTTCGGAAGAATCAGCTACCTACCGGCCGGAAATGCAGTGGATCGTTAGGCGAATGAACGAGCGTTTTCCCGAACGATCCTGGCAAGTGGCCGCGGCGGAAAATTTTCAGCCGCAGGCCGGGCGCGATGTTTACCGATTTTTCGAACTCTTCGATTTGCCAAATTTGCCGAACGTCGGGCGATTGATGGAAGGAGCCAGGCGCGGGGAACTAAAGGTGACGCCACCTTTCAAGCCGTATCTGGAGGAGAAGATGTGGTTCGCGCTTTTCTGGCTTCAGCCCTTGCGCGAATTCTGGCGGCGCGAGTTGGGCGACAAATATTTTCGACAACTCCAGGGCATGATTCCTTATACCTGGCTGCTCGATCCGACGCCTTTGCCGCAGCACGCCGTTTTGCCGCGCCTCGAGCTGCACGATTGGCGCGAAGCCGGGAAGTTGAGCCAGAAAGAGCGTGATCTCCTGCTCAAAGTGAGTGGCTTTTCCCCGTTAAGCTGGGGCAGCCGCGGGGTCTCCGTCGGATCGGATCTGCCGCAGGCGGAATGGCACAAGCGCATCCAGGAAGCGTTGGAGAATTTCGAAACCGTCCCCACGATCATGCAACAATTCCACAAAGGTCGTCTCTTCGATCACCCGTATTGGGACACGGAAACCGAAGAGCTCAAGGCGATGCGCGGCCGGGTGCGGCTGTGTCCCTATTATTTTGTGGAAGACAACAAAGCGGAAATGCGAGGCGCGCTGGCCACGATCGTCCCCGCGGATAAGAAGCTCCTGCACGGAATGCGGGACGCGATTTTGGTGCCCAGCCGATTCGGAGAGTTGTAGCCGGCGGTCGCTGACCCCGGCCCCTACAGCGCCGCCCACCCTGGCCGGGGTCAGCGACCACCGGCTACAGGCGCAGACCGCGCGGGATGAGAAAGCGATCCAGAAGATCGAATAAGCCTTGCACGAGCAAGGCCAGGAGGGCGGCGGGAATCGCTCCCTGGAGGATGGTCGCGTTGTCATTTAGATTGAGTCCGCTCAGGATCGGCTCGCCCAAACCGCCGGCGCCGATGAGCGCGGCGAGGGTCGCGGTGCCGATGTTGATGACCGCACTCGTTTTGATCCCGGCCAGAATCGTGCGCGAGGCGAGCGGGAGATAGACTTTGCGCAGGCGCGCGCTGGGCTTGAGTCCGAGGGCGGTGGCGGAATCGCGCAGCGCAGGCGGAATATCCTGCAGGCCGGTGGCTGTATTCCGGACAATCGGGAGCAGACCATAGAGGAAGAGCGCGACGATCGCGGTGGTGGCGCTGATCCCGAGAAAGGGCACGGGCACGAGGAGCGCGAGGAGCGCGAGGGAAGGAACAGTCTGTATCATCCCGACCAGGGCGAGGATGGCGTGACCGACCGTCCCGCCGCGACTGGCCATGATGCCTAATGGCAACCCAATCAGAATCGAAAAGAAGAGCGAAATGCCGCTGAGCTCAAGATGCCGGATCGTCCAGCCGCCCAGCTTGCGCGCGAAGTTGGGCGCATTTCCGGAGTCGTTAGGCGCACGACCAAAAAAGAGCGCAGCGGCCTGTGCGTAATCTTTCGATCTCTCCGCCGCGGCGTTGAGGGAGATCATTTTCTTTTCATCGATTTTGATCCGGTTCAGCGCGGCTATCGCCTTCGGGTCCAGGCTGAGCCGGTATAGATAAACCGCTTTGTACTCCGGGAAGAAATGCTGGTCGTCCCGGAGGACGATGAGATCGTTCTCGCCAATTTTGGCATCGGTCGAGTAAGCGTCTTTGAGATCGATCGAACCGTGGGCGAGGGCGGCGTAGCCGAGGGCGTGATCGATCCCGCGAACGTTAGGCAAGGCGAGAGCGTAGTGAGTCAGGAGCGGGCGCCAGCCATCCTGGCGGTCGAGAAATTCATGGGTCAGCCCGAGCTTGAGTTCCGGGTGCGTGCGCAAATCGCTGATGGTGCGGATGCCGAGCCGGGCCGCTTCGCTTCGCCGCATGACCAGGGCATAGGTGTTGTTGAAGCCCAGGTCGTGCGACATTCCGACGCCGAACTTTTGCAAAGCCTCTCGCACCGCCGCTTCCGAGACCGGTCCCTTCGACTTGAGGATTTCTTCGCTGATGGTGCCGGTGTATTCGGGATAAACCGTGATCTGGTCGCTGCTCAAGGCCTGCCAGAGAATGATCGTGCCCCCCATGCCGGGACGCTCGGTGACGGTGAAGCCGGCCTCTTGCAGGGCGGTCCGAGCGATTTCTCCAAGCACGTAAGATTCGGTGAACTTTTTGGAGCCAACCACGACCGGCGACTTGCCGAAGGCGGTGGCTACGACAAGCAGACTAACGAGAAGAAGCGTTTTCAAAATGCGACGCTCCTTTGCGCGTTGATGAACTCGGAGACGAATTCAGTCGCAGGCCGGTCGCGCAGATCGGCCGCCGTCCCGCGCTGCACGATCCGGCCGTCATGGAGGAGCACGATTGCATCTGCCAAATAAGCAGCTTCTCCCATGTCGTGGGTGACGAGGATGGCGGTCTGTTTCAGCTCGGCGAAGATCTCCTTTAAATCTTTCTGCAAGGCCGATCGAACGAGTGGATCGAGCGCGCCGAGCGGTTCGTCGAGGAGAAGCAATTCGGGAGAGAGGATCAACGCACGCATCAGGCTGACTCGCTGGCGCTGGCCCCCGGAAAGCTCAGCCGGGTAGCGGGAAAGCGCGCTTTCGGGAAAGCGGGAGAGCTGGCAGAGCTGGGCCAAACGTTCTTCGATTTCGTTAGGCGGTCGACTGAGGTGACGGGGGAGAAGGAGAATGTTGGCTCGAGCGGTCAGGTGGGGGAAGAGGCCGCCCTCCTGAATCACATAGCCGACGCGGCGACGGACCTGCGTTACGTTCTCAGCCGTGATTTCGGCTCCGTCGACCCGGATGGTGCCGGTGTCCGGATCGAG
Source organism: Chthoniobacterales bacterium (assembly GCA_965218705.1). Taxonomy (GTDB): domain Bacteria; phylum Verrucomicrobiota; class Verrucomicrobiia; order Chthoniobacterales; family UBA10450; genus Palsa-1392. The sequence continues at coordinate 2,753,005 of OZ244652.1, read as the reverse complement.
GAGGCGGAGGATGAGACGAAGAAGAGTCGATTTACCGCACCCGCTCGGGCCGATCAACGCTGTCGTTAGGCCGCGGCCGAACTCCAGGCTGGTCGGGTGCAGCGCAACGGTGTCGCCAAAACTTTTGCTGACCCCATCGAGTTGGACAAGCGGTTCCATGAATAACGTAGCGGCGGCTGGATCAGCCGCGGGTTCTGTGGGAAGCGGGCGAGACGCCCGCCACTACACTTGATTCACTAGCGCGTTGTAAAATGAAAAACGGCGAAGTAGTTCTTCTCGTCCGTCCAGACGTGCGGCGTCGGTTCGAAGCCCGCGGAGGCGGCCAGTGCAATGAATCCTTCAATCGTGTGTTTGTAGGAAAACTCGCTGATGATTTCCTCGCCTTGTTCGAAGTGAAATTCATTCCCGCCAAGGTGAACGGTCTGGGGACTTTGGCTGAGGAGATGCATCTCGATGCGATGCGCCTCCTCATTATAAACCGCGCGGTGCTGCCACTGCGCCAAATCAAAGTCGGCCCCGAGTTCGCGATTGGCCCGCGTGAGAAGGTTGAGATTGAACTGGGCGGTCACGCCGGCGCTATCGTTGTAGGCGGCTTCCAGAACCGCGCGAGATTTCTGCAGATCGACCCCAATGAGCAGTCCTCCGCTATTTCCACAAAGCCGGTAGACGCGCTCCAGAAAGTGGCGCGCCACCTCGGGCTTCATGTTGCCGATGGTCGAGCCGGGGAAAAAGACGGCGATATGCTGGGGCGTCGTCGTCGGAACCGGCAGGCTGATCGGCTGCAAATAATCGGCGCACACCGGCAGCACTTCCAGATTTGGCATTTCGCGCGTGAGCGCTTTGGCCGACTCCGTCAGGCGCTGCTTCGAGATATCGACGGGGACGTAGGCGATCGGGTTTTCGAGTTGTTCGAGCAGCATGCGCGTTTTGTGGCCAGCGCCAGTGCCGAAGCCGACGATCTCTGCGCTCTCGCCAATGGAGGCGGCCATTTCTCCAGCGTAACGGCGCAGAATTTCTCTCTCCGTCCGGGTGACGTAATATTCCGGCAGCTCGCAGATCTCCTGGAACAGGTCGGAGCCGCGCTCGTCGTAGAAAAACTTGCTCGGCAAGGTACGCGGTGACTGGGATAGCCCCGCCGTCACCTGCTCGAGAAAATCCGAGATGGCCGGCTCGAGATCGAGGACCGAAACCGAATTGTCTTTCATGCGAGGTCGCGGGCGAGGCGGATGCCTGTGAATTGCCAGCGTTTTTCTGGTTGGAAGAAGTTGCGATAAGACAGGCGCAGATGGCTTTGCGAAGTGGCGCAGGAACCGCCGCGAAGCACCATCTGGCTGCTCATGAATTTGCCGTTGTACTCGCCCAGTGCGCCGGCCGCCGCTCGATAACCGGGGTAGGGGAGGTAGGCGCTGCGAGTCCATTCCCAAACGTCGCCATACATCTGCTGCAGCTTTCCGTTACGCGCACCGGCGGCCGGCGCCGGGTGAAAGCGCTCCTGATCGACGAAATTTCCTTCGATCGGGAGATCGGCTGCCGCTCGCTCCCATTCGAATTCCGTCGGCAGGCGGGCTCCGCTCCAGTTGGCGAAGGCATCGGCTTCGAAGTGACTGACGTGGGTCACCGGCTCGGCCGGGTCGACCGGTCGCAGACCCGAGAGGGTGAAATTCCACCAGGCCCCATCGCGTTTCACCCAATAGAGCGGCGCCTGCCAGCGACCGGCAGCAGGCTCGTTCAGAGTGGTCCAGCCTAACGACAACCAAAATTCCGGCCGCTCGTAACCGCCCGACTCGATAAAGGCGAGATATTCGCCATTCGTCACTGGCCGCGTGGCGAGTGAAAAGGCCGGCACGAGGGCGCGATGGCGCGGGCCTTCATTATCGTAACTGAAGCCGCTTCCGTCATGGCCAATCTCCACGATCGCCTCGGCAAAATCGACAAACTCGGCCGGCGCCACCGCGGTGCGCTTGGATTTCTCCGACCGTTCGCGAAAGACGGGATACAGCGGGTTCTGGGCGAAGACGTGCTTGATGTCGGTCAGCAGAAGCTCCTGGTGCTGCTGCTCGTGGTGCAGACCGATCGTAAACACGGGCTCGATCTCAGCCAGCAATTTGTCATCCGCGTTACCCAACAGTTCTTCGATGTGGGTATCGACGGAACGCCGAAAACGGAACGCCTCGGCCACCGTGGGACGCGAGATGAGACCGCGCAGATCGCGCCGATGCATATTGCCAGCCGCGTTGTAATACGAGTTGAAGAGATATGCGTACTCAGGGACTTCCGGCTTGTATTCCGGCATCCACACTTTCAGGATGAACGTCTCAAAGAACCAGCTGGTGTGCGCAAGATGCCATTTGGTGGGGCTCACGTCGGGCATCGACTGCACGACGAAATCTTCCGGCTCAAGAGTGGCGCACACGCTTTCGGAGAAATTCCGAATCGCCTGGAAACGGTCGAGGAGGCGCAGGGCGCGATCTTTCGGCTCGCCCGCCGAGGGTGCGGCGGAGGCCGGGGCGATCTCGTCGACGACTGTCTGGCTGCTCATTGATCGTTTCTTTCCGCCTCGAGTTCTTCGCGGCGCGCTTCGACCATCTGGTCGTGCGCCGCTTCCTCAATACCTCCGCTGACCAATTCCTCCCCGACGTTCTCATCTCCTTCGAAGCCATTATTGGGCACGTGATGGCCGGACGCGCCGGGGATGTCGTCCCGTTCGCTCAGCGCTTCATCGATCGAATCATCCACTTCCGGGGCGTGAGAACCTTCTACGCCGGTCAGCTCCTCCTTGGCCTGTTTCCAGTCGGTCTCGGTAAATTCATTCGGATCGCGCTCGTCGATCATGGCGATTTCGCGAGCGCGCTGCTCCACCATTTCGGGAGAAGGAACGCCCAGGCCATCGCCGTGCAGGTTGATTTTGCCGTGAGCGGAGTGCGATCGATCGGTCATAAAAAGTTATACGTTTGCCGTGAGGCAAACATTTGCATTAATCGTCACTCTCTGCATCCCGATACCGGCTCCGCCGAGGGAAAGATTGTTCGGAATCGGCTCTGCTCGGACTAGGGCGCCGCCGGGTTGACCACCAATGTGCGGCTCTTGCTGGTGACACTGCCCGCCAGGTTGGAGACTACCGCTGAATACCGGGAGCCGCTGTCAGCCAGGGTGGTGGGCGGAGTGACATAGATGGAACTGTTCGCGCCCGCAATCGCGGTTCCATTTTTCAGCCATTGGAAGCTCAAAGGCGCCGTCCCCGTCGCGACCACCGTAAACTTCGCGGTGCGGCTTTCCGTCACCGTCTTGTTACCAGATTGCTTGGTAATCAATGGCGGCGCGATGACGGGTGTCGCCGTGGGGCTCGGGGTGACAGTGGGAGTTGGTGTGGCAGTGGGAGTGGGCGTGATCGTCGGAGTCGGTGTCGCAGTGGGAGCGGGCGTGATCGTCGGAGAAGGAGTCGGCGTCGGCAGGGCAAATTTCGCGTTCAGGAAAGAGATCACCGAGTCCTTCACCTCGCTCCAGTATTCAAACGCGTGCAGGCTGCTATTCGGGATAAGGAGTTGCTGATAGTTGGTCGCTCCTACGGAAATCAGCTTGTTCAGTAGCAAACCAGGCTGGGCCAATGCCATCGGGTCGTTATCGCTCGAAACGAAATAAATCGGCGAGACAGAGCTCGTGATGACCGCCACAGGCGAGGCGGCATAGAGACCCGCATAATCTGTAATCACCGTATTGACGTAGTTGGTGACATTATCCGAAAAATGACCCGCATCAGGCCGCGGATCATAGAGGGAAGAATAATCCGAATAATCGTACTCGCCGCTCAGGCTGACTGACACGTCTGCTTGATCTTCATGCGGGCTGCCCGTCGCGGCAGCGAAGACAGCGTGACTTGCTCCTGAAGAACCGCCCACTGTGCCAACCTGTCCGTTACAGCGTTGATCGGTCCGAGCAACGCGGATCGCCAGAGCGACATCGTCCGTTTGTTCCGGAGGACGACCCGAGGCTGGATCGCTGTGGTCAGGTTGGTTGTTTACGACATGGGGAGGGGCGAGGCGATATTGAATCGCCAAGGTGAGAAAACCTGCCCTGGCCAGGTCGGCCGCAACGAGGGGAGGGCCCGGAGAGCCCGTTTTAAATCCACCTGAATGAATCAGCACAATCGCGGGCCAGGGACCGGTTCCTTCCGGCTGGCTGACCGTCCAGTTCAAACGCGTGCCATCAGAAGCCGTCCCAAACATTTCCGTGACCGTCGGATAGGGAGTCGGCGTGGGCGTCGGGATGGGGGTCGCTTCCAAAACGAGGGAACCTGAGCGGCGCGCTTGCGCCTGCGAGGTGGGGCTCCCGATCAAGAGACTGACGAGAACGCCTATTCCAAACGTTAGCGCGAGCAGCACCCGCCAGTCAGCCATTCCCGAAGATGCGCAACGGCGAGACCGAATGATCCCTACCTTGGCAGGGGAAGGAAAGAATGCCGAAAGAGGCGGCAATCTAAAAACGCGTGAACCTAGTGCAGGCAGAGGGTTTGCTGGGGTTTTCACGGGGAAAAATTAACTTTTAGGGATACTACTTATAGCGGAGGGAAAGGGATTGTAAAAGCAGATTCGCAGGAGCCCCGGAAATTTGCGCAAAAAAAGGAGAGGCGCGCCCCGATGGGGGAGGCGGGGGCGGGAATCGAACCCGCGAATAGAGGTTTTGCAGACCCCGACCTTACCACTTGGCTACCCCGCCTGAAATCGCGAATCGGAGCGTAGGCGCGCGGCCGGACAGTGTCAACGCAGGCCGCTCTCACAAATCCCGTCACGCCTCTGGCTCTTGGCAACTCCTCGGGAGACTGTCGCTCTGGAATTGAACGCGGCTTTTCGCGTCGTCGCGCCCCTCGGCCGGGTCGATGGTTGCTGCGTTCGTTAGGCAGTTCGCCCGCGATGGAATTCTCTTCGCTGGACCTCGGCCCCCGCACATTGAACCTTGGCTCGGATGGCAACGCATTCCAGCGACCTCTTTTCCCGCGCACAACGCCGCATTCCCGGCGGGGTTAATTCCCCGGTCCGCGCATTTCGGGGGCTGGGCCGCGAACCGTTTTTTGTCGAGCGCGCCGTCGGCGCCAGCATTTGGGATGTCGATGGCCACGAATACATCGACTACGTTGGAACTTGGGGGCCGGCGATACTGGGCCATGCTCCCAAGGTGGTCGTGGAGGCCGTCCAGCAAGCGGCGGCGCGGGGGGTGAGTTTCGGAATTCCCAATCCCCTCGAAGTGGAGATGGCAGAGCTCATCTGCCGTTGGGTTCCTTCGATCGCAAAAGTCAGGATGGTGAATAGCGGGACCGAGGCGACGATGTCGTGTGTCCGCCTGGCGCGTGGATTCACTGGGCGCGCCAAGATCATCAAGTTCGAAGGTTGTTATCACGGCCACGTCGATGCACTCCTCGTGCACGCCGGCAGCGGTGCGCTCACGCATGGACAACCGGACAGCGCGGGCGTCCCACCGGAATTTGCTGGCCTAACGATTGCATTGCCCTTCAACGATCTTGCGGCCGTGCGTTTGGCTTTCCGCGAGAACCCGGGCGAAATCGCGGCCATTATCCTCGAGCCCATTCCCGCGAATGCGGGGCTTTATTTCCCACAACCCGGTTTCCTCGAAGGATTGCGCGAGGAGTGCACTCGACACGGCGCCGTGCTCATTTTCGACGAAGTCATGACGGGGTTCCGGGTGGCCCGCGGGGGAGCCCAGGAAATTTATGGAATGACGCCTGACCTGACGGCGTTGGGAAAAGTGATCGGTGGCGGTCTGCCGGTCGGCGCCTTCGGAGGGCGCGTGGAAATCATGGATCAGCTTTCGCCGTTAGGCCCGGTCTATCAGGCGGGCACGCTTTCCGGGAATCCACTGGCCATGGCCGCTGGTCTCGCGCAACTGAGAGAGCTGGAGCGAGTCGATGGCTGGTCCAAGCTCGAGCAGCTGGGCGCGCAACTTGAGCAGGCCACCAGAGAGTCGTTAGGCAGGCTGAAGTTGCCGGCGGTCTTTCACCGGATCGGCTCGATGTTTTGCCTCTTTTTCACCGACGGCCCCGTGATCGATCTGGCCAGCGCGCGCCGCAGCGACCAGGCCCGTTTCGTGCGCTTCTTCAATCATTGCCTCGAGGCCGGCGTTTACTTCGCGCCTTCTCAGTACGAGACCGGTTTTATTTCGACCGCCCACACTGCGGCGCAGATTGCGGAGACGGCTCGCATTGTCGAGAAAGCCTGCGTGCCGCTGGCTCGTTAGGTTGCGTTGTCTCGCTCTCTGCACTAGGGAAGCTTTCTCGTGAGTCAGACTTCGCCGGTTCGCGTCCGAGCTCTCGCCAAGTTTTTCTTCGAGGGTGAGCGCAAATTTTTCGTGAAGGGCGCTACCTACGGCCCGTTCGCCCCGGACGCGGCCGGCGATTATCTCGGCACTCCAGAGCAGGCGCGCCGCGATCTGGCGCAGATGCGCGAACTCGGGATCAACGTCGCGCGCATTTATCATTTGCCGCCGCGCTGGTTTCTCGACTGTTGCGCTGAGTTTGGAGTGCGGGTTCTCATCACCCTGCCGTGGGCGAAGCACATTGAGTTTCTCGCGCGGGCGAAGGTCCGGCGTGAAATCGTGCGGGCGGTGCGGAGTGCGGTGGCCACGCACGCTGGGCACCCGGCCATTTTCGGTTATCTGGTGGGGAACGAAATCCCGACCACCATGGTCCGATGGTTAGGCGTGAGGCGGGTGACCGAATTCCTGGAGTCGTTGATTCGGGAGGGGCGCAAGGCGGATCCGGACGTTTTGTTTTCCTACGCCAGCTATCCGCCGACCGAATATCTTCTTCCGCAGAATGTCGATTTTTATTGTTTTAACGTTTACCTGCACGACCAGCGCGACTTTGAAAAGTATCTCCTCCGTCTGCAAAACCTGGCCGAAGAGAAGCCGCTCATGCTGGGCGAATTCGGGATGGATACGATTCGCCAGAGCGAGGACGAACAGGCCGAGATGCTCGGCTGGCATGTCGACAGCGTGGTCCACTGCGGCCTCGCTGGAACGATCTTTTTTGCCTGGACGGATGAATGGTACACCGGCGAGCAGGAAATCCTCGACTGGTCGTTTGGACTCGTCCGGCGGGATCGCAGCCCGAAAAAGTCGTTCTTCGCTCTGCAAAAGAAACTTGGGCAGGACGATGCCAATCTGCCGCACCGCGATTTGCCGCGGACTCCGTTCGTCTCCGTCATCGTCTGTTCCTACAATGGCGGCAAGACGCTGGCGGAATGCCTGGAGTCGTTAGGCAAAATCAACTACCCGGCCTACGAAGCGATCCTGGTCGATGATGGTTCGACCGATCACACGCCGGAGATTGCGGCCCGTTTCCCCAACGTTCGTTATATCCGGCAGGAGAATCACGGATTGAGCTATGCGCGTAATGCTGGCGCCGCGGCCGCTCAGGGCGAAGTGCTGGCTTACACGGACTCCGACTGCATGGCCGATCCGGATTGGCTTTATTACCTTATCGGCACGCTCCTGAGCGGCAATTACGCCGGGGTGGGCGGCCCGAATATTTCGCCGCCGGCCGAAAACTGGGTGCAAGCCTGCGTGGCCGCGGCCCCGGGCGGGCCGAGTCACGTGCTCCTGACCGACACGGTCGCGGAGCACATCCCAGGCTGTAACATGGCCTTCTACCGCTGGGCCTTCGACACGGTGGGCGGGTTTGATATTGAATATCGCAAGGCGGGTGACGACGTCGATTTCTGCTGGCGTCTCCAACAGGAAGGACACGTCATCGCCTTCAGCCCGACCGCGATCGTCTGGCATCATCGCCGCTTTACGTTAGGCGCGTTTCGCAAACAACAAGCCGGCTACGGTGAGGCGGAATCGATGCTGCGCTTTAAGCATCTGATTTTCTTTGGGCCCACGGGTACGGCGAAATGGCGTGGGCAGATCTACGGCACGCCGCGGTTCAGCTGGTTTATCAACCGCCCGATTATCTATCACGGGATTTTTGGCGAAGGCTTTTTCCAGTCGATCTACCCGACCCCGCAATCGGAGATCGCGAACTACCTGAGCAGCGTCGAGTGGTTCGCGCTCACTCTCTTTCTCTTCGGTTTGGGCATCTTTCTGCCGATTTTGCGCATCGTCCCGTATCTGATGCTGGGCGGCACGCTTTGCGTGGCGCTCTCCTACATGTTGCGCGCCCGAATCGAGCCACGCTTCGATACCGTCGCGGCCCGTCTGCTCGTTATGTTCCTGGCCTTCGCCCAGCCGCTCGTGAGGGGTTGGAATCGGTATTTCACCTGGCTGGAATTCAAACGCACCCCGCGCGGCGTCATCGGCACGCATGAGAAGATGCCCTCTGGTCGGCCTGGTCGTGGCAGTTTGCGACGGCGCCGATACTGGAGTGAGGAGGGGGTGGAGCGGAACGGACTTTTAAAATCCATCTTTCAATTGCTCGAGGAAGAAGGTTGGAGTTACTCGGCCGATACCGGCTGGAAGGAATGGGATATCCAGATCTACGGCAATTTCTTTTGGAGCGTGATTCTGCAGACGGTCACGGAATACCACGGCGGTCCAAAATGCCTAACGAGGGTACGATTGCGCTACCGCTTTGTCACGACCACGGTCCTGCTCAACCTGCTTTTCCTCGCCATCATCATCTATCGCGATCTGAATAGCGGCGGGATCGACCTGCGCATTCTGATTCCGTACGCCCTCTTTCTATTTTTTCTTCTCACCCGCGCTCGTCGGCTAAAGCGGCGGGTGGCGGAGATTGTGGATGTCGCAGCGTTTCGTCTCGGTCTAAAGAGAATCGCCAAGGGAAAGGCGCTGTAGCTCTGTCGCGGCGGTCTATGGCCGCCTTTCTGACCCATGCCTAACGAACAAGATATCGGCGAGCCCGGCGGTCACAGACCGCCGCTACAGCTCTGGCTCGCACTGGTCGCGCAGGTCGCGTTGCTCGCCTTGCTCTGGCGTTATGACGACTGGCGCTACGCGAGCATGCCGGTCAAATTTGTCGAGACCGCCATCCTGGGTGGGATCGCTTTCTTCGCGGCAGCTTCTTCGTTTTCGCAGCTAAAACCTGCACGCTCCGTCACCATTTTGTTTTGGAGCTTCGCGGTCATCCTGCGCCTGGTCGCTCTCCCGCTCGAGCCGGGCGACGACATCTGGCGCTATCAATGGGAAGGCAAGGTGCAAAACGCCGGGCGCAATCCCTACGTTCTCGCGCCTAACGACGATCGCCTGGCGGATGTGCGGGCGACTTACCCCGATTGGAGTCGGATTAATCACCGCAACTACAGCGCCATCTATCCACCCGGCGCCGAGCTCATTTTTGCGGCGCTCAGCCGGTGGGCAGCCGGGCCGTTGATCTACAAACTGCTCTTCGCGGCCGCCGATTTGGCGGCGGTCGCCCTGCTCTTGCGTTTGATCGGGGGCAAAGGGCGACATCTCGAGGCCGCTTGGTACGCCTGGAATCCCTTGGTCGTCTACAGCTTTGCCGCCGCGGCGCACTTCGACAGCCTGATGATCCTTCCCATGCTCGGCGGCATTCTCTGCTTTATGCGCAGTCGGGAAGCGCCCGATGCGTCCAGTCAGTGGCGCTGGGCCGTGTGGGGTGCGCTGGCCATGGGCGCGGCCATCTCGATTAAACTAGTCCCGCTCCTTCTTCTGCCGGTTTGCGCCTTTGCCTTGGGCCGAAGGATGTGGGCGCTCGGGCTCAGCCTCGGTTTGCCGGCGCTGCTGAGTCTGCCTTTTGGATTCCCGCGCGTTCCCATCTGGCAATCGTTAGGTCAGTTCGTCTACGTGGCTCGCCTCAACGACATGTTTTGGTGGCTCGTGGAGGACACGTTCTGGCGCAACCCGCACCAGAAAAATTATCACTACAACGTCATCATCCTCATCGCGGTCGTGCTCGTGTCGCTCTTTTTTATCCGGAATTGGAAACGGGGACTGCTCTGGGCCATGGGGACTGCGCTCATCCTAAGCCCGGTCCTGCATCCCTGGTATTGCACTTGGATCCTGCCGTTCGCGACCTGGCGACGGGCGGATGCCTGGCAGGTGCTGTCGGTGACGCTTTTCGCATACTATCTCTTTTGGAACGAGCGGCTCTTTCTTTTGCCCTGGCATTCCGAGTCGTGGCTCAGGGGAATTATTTTTGTGCCGCCTATCGTGGCTATGCTTCTCGCGCTTCGGCGGTCGAGCGCGGCCTAACGACGCGTCGGCAGGCCTGTAGCCGGGGTCGCCGATCGCCGCTTACAGCCGTGCCATGGCTGCTCGGAAATCTTCCGGGAGCGGGGCTTCATACTGTCGCCGCTCGTTCGTGCGCGGGTGCGTAAAACCGAGTTTCCAGGCATGTAACATCTGGCGGGGCGCACCGGCCTTTTTGCCATACAGAGTGTCTCCGATGATCGGATGCCCGAGATGATGCAAGTGCACGCGAATCTGATGCGTGCGCCCACTATGCAGCGCGCATTCAACCAGGCTCACGCCGTCGCCTTTTTGCCGGACCCGATAATCCGTGCGGGCGGCGCGTCCGCGCCGTTCGTCGACGGCCATTTTCTGGCGATGGACCCGATGTCGAGCGATCGCAGCTTCGATCGTCCCGCGGGTGCGCGGCAACGTTCCCGCGACTAGGGCGAGATAGATTTTCGTGACCTCACGCTCGGCGAATTGGCGAGCGAGCGACTGGTGGGTCGCGTCGTTTTTTGCGACAACCAGACAACCGCTCGTTTCCTTATCGAGACGATGCACAATTCCGGGCCGCTGTTTCCCGCCAATCCCGGAGAGGGTGGGGCAATGGTGAAGCAGCGCATTGACCAGCGTGTGGGTCAGATTCCCGGCGCCGGGATGCACGACCAGCCCGGGCGGCTTGTTCAGGACGAGCAGATCATCGTCCTCAAAGAGAATCTCGAGCGGAATCTCTTCCGCCTTGTCCTCAATCTCGACCACCTCTGGCTCAATCAGCCTAACGACGTCGCCGGCTCGAACCGTCTCCCGGGTGCGGGCCACTTTCCCCTGCAAAAGCACATCGCCGGAGCGGATCAGATTTTGCAAACGCGAGCGGGAAAACTGCGGAAGAGAAAGCGCCAGGAAACGGTCCAGGCGCAATCCGGCGTGAGCCGGTGCGGCCGTGAGTTCGATCATGCCGCGAAGCGCGCCATCGTTAGGCGGAAGGCGTGGGGGCGAGCTTTTCGTGCTTGAGCCAGGCGCTGATCCCGGGGAGCAAGCGCTTCTTGAAGTCGGCCCGGAAACGGATTTGCTCCGCCACTTTGGCGACCTGGCTGAGCGCCCCGGCGGGCAGCGTCTTGCGCGCGTAAGTCTCCAGTTCAGCCGCGCGCGCTGCTTCATTGAAACCATCCGCCACCGCCGGCAAAAAATTGCTGTCCCCGAGGCTGCCGAGTCGCGCATCCAGGGCGGCCCGGTGATCCTGGACAAACTGCCAGGCCAGCTCCGGACGTTCACCTTGGCGCGAGACCGTGGCGATCACCGGTGCCGTTCCCGGGACTGGCAATTCGTCGCTTAGCGAGAGCGCGAGAGTTTCCGCCGCGAAGTCCGAGGCAAAGCAGAGCGCGGAATAATAATTAACCTTCTCCGTAAAATTCTTCGTCGTCCGGGCGAGCTCGTGCAGATCGTTCCAAACCTTCCGATCAGCCGACCTGGCAACGGTCCGGCAGACCGACGGACGCAAAGCGGGCGCGAGACTTTCCGGTTCGCTCAGGAACTTCTGAAAGCGCGCGCGCGCCCCGGCCACGACCTCGGGATCGGCCAATCCGCCGAGCGCCCCGAGCAAGGTGACGCGGAGCAGGCCGGTGGTTGCTTTCTCGTTAGGCCGGAGTTCCCAGCCGACCCGCTGGAAGACCGGGTTGAGAATCGAGCGGGCATAGGCCCGGTAGGCGCCGCGCTCGTCCGAGCCGCGATAGAGGGCGTCGATCTCCGTGAGTGCGCCGGTGATCTGCTCCCAGATCGCAAGGTTATCATCGGCGCGAACCGCTTCGATCAATTTGAAGTAATCCTCGACCGAACCGCGATCCGCTTTGACCAGGGCCCAACGATCGCTCAAGAGATTTACCTTCTCCGCTTCCGGCAACTGCGCGGCCACGGCGAGCAGTTTGGCGAAGTGGGCCGCGCCGTATCGCGCCCGGTAATAGCCGACTCCGCCCGCGTTCAGCGCCACCGTCTGCGCCGGGTCCACCTTGGGCAGGGGGGCCGACTTCGCCTCCAGAAGCACGACCTCCGGGGTCGCATCGCCGGCGCGATAGGCGATCGGGATTTTCCAGGTGAGCGGCGTCGGATTTTTCTGGTGCACGGTGAAACGTTCCTGCGCGATCGTTAGGCCAGCGGCGCCGCTTTGGAGCGATACCAGCGGCAGCCCGGGTTGTTCGGTCCAGCGCGCAGCGACGGAGCTGACCGGTTTTTTGGAGGCGGCGGCGAGGGCGTTCCAGAGATCGGCCGTGGTCGCATTGGAAAATTGGTGCGCCTGCATGTAACCGCGGATGCCGTCGCGAAAAGTCTCCTCCTCGAGGTAGCTCTCGAGCATGCGGAGAAAGGCCTGGCCTTTCTGATAAGTGATCTCGTAGAAGGCGCTATTGGCTTCGCTTTCGTTTTCAACCGGCCGTTGAATGGGACGGGTGGCCGAGAGCGCGTCCGTCGTCATGGCGTACTGCTTCTCCTGGTCGGCGCGCAGCCAGACCTCCCACTGCGGATTGAAATGATCGGTGCACTTCGTTCCCATCCAGGAGGCGAAGCCTTCGTTGAGCCAGAGATTATCCCACCAAGCCATGGTCACGAGGTCGCCGAACCATTGGTGTGCTATTTCGTGCGCTTCAATTTCGAAAATGCGCTCCCTGGTCGCTTCGGAGTTTTTCGCCGGATCGAACAGCAGAGTGCTTTCGAAAAAGACGATCCCGCCCCAATTCTCCATCGCCCCGCTAAAACCGCCCGGGACCGCGATCAGGTCCAGTTTCGGGAGGGGAAATTTGACCCCGAAATATTCGTTGTAGTAGTGGAGAATTTTCTGCGCGCTTTCCAACGCGTAGCGACCGGTCTCCGCTTTGCCTTTGGTCGTGAAGACGCCGATTTTTACGCCATCGGCTTCGCCGTGAATCGCCTCCAGCTCCCCCGCGCAAAAGACCACCAAATAACTCGGCATCGGCGGGGTCTCGGCGAAACGTACGACCTTTTCGTCGCCGTTTTTTTGCTCGTGCTCGATCGGCATGTTCGAGACCGCGGTAAAATTTGCTGGCACCGTTGCGGTGAGACGAAAGCGCGCGCGAAACGCCGGTTCGTCCCAGCAGGGAAACATCCGCCGCGCGTCGGTCGCCTCCATCTGCGTGCCGAGCATGGTCTTCTTCGCGCCGGAGCCTTCCTCCTCATAGCTGGCATAATAAAGCCCCTGGCCCGCTTCGTTAATTTTGCCTGCGAAATCGAGCGCGAGCTGATGCGTCCCGGCCGACACCTCGTGCGCGAAGGTGAGGGTCGCAGTCTGCTCCTTTTCATCGAGAGAAACCTGGGCGACCTCCTCGACCTTCCCCTCCGTGGAGACGAGTTTCGCCGAGGGAATCGTGAGGGCATTGGCATTTAAAGTGATCGTTTTCACCGGCTCGCGCACTTCCACGAGCACGGTTTCCGAGCCGGTAAAGGTCCGCTGCTCGATCATCGGCTTTACCCGGATGTCGTAACTTTTGGGGACGACATCTTTGGGAAGTTTCCCCGGGGTGGTTTCGAAATTGAAAGGTTTTTCGCCAGGAACGGAAATAGGTGCTGCGAGGGCCAGGAGAGTGGCGCAGAGAATAAGCTGTGCTCTCATGTTTTGCGAAGTTGCCCGGCGGCGTCGCCTTTGTCGAGCGTCGACTCGATGGCGGTCGGCGGCACGGAAGTGGTCGGCAATTGTCAGTTTGTGAATCGTTCTCGTCGTCGTCCTTCGTGCTCGAGGACGCGCGCGGACGGTAAGCTGGCGCACCAACTGCTCCCTTTCGAAGGCGCCATGCGCGCTTTGCTGCTCCCGCTTCTGACCGGTATGGCTCTCTCCGCCTTGGCCGAGTTACCTCCGCTCACCATGAAAGACGTCGGTCTGATGCTGCGGACCGGATATTCCAGCGACAGTGTCCTCCAGGAAGTGCAGCGGCGCCGAGTGCGGGGCGTGCTCGACGAACCGGCCAAACAATCGCTCACCGAATTCGGGGGTAGCCCGGAACTCATCAGCGCCCTCGCCAGCGGGACGTTTTCGCTCAGCGAATCGGAAGCGGAAGAGGCCCGCCGGGATGCGAACTTCCGGGCCCAGCACCAGGCGCAGGAGGCGCAGCGAATCTACCGTTCGGCGACGGAGATTCTGAAAACCCAGCAGCAGGCTCAGGTCAGTGCGCCAGGCCTTCCATTGGCCAATTCGCTGGCAGGGAAACTGGTCGCGTTCCGCAACGGCACCTTCGAAGTCGCTGACGATTCGCAATTTGAGAAAAAGAAACTTATCGCCTTTTACTTTTCCGCGCATTGGTGCGCGCCCTGTCGCAGATTTACACCCCAGCTGGTCGAGTACTACAACCGCGTCGCTCCCGAGCATCCGGAATTTGAGATCGTTTTCGTGAGTTCGGATCGTTCGCGCTTTAATTGGGAGACCTACATTCGCGATACCAGGATGCCGTGGCTCTCCATCACCTACGACCAGGTCGCCGCCGTGCCGGGTCTCAAAAAGGCCGCCGGCGATAGTATTCCCTCGTTGATCCTGGTGGATGACACCGGCCGTCTCCTTGCCACCAGCTATGAAGGCGAAAGTTACGCCGGACCGCAAAAAGTCCTGGCGGAGCTGGACAAATTCTTCGCCACCTCAGGGGCTCCTGGCGCAGCATCCAATCGTTAGCCTGATTCGCTGCCTAACGAGAGTCGGGGTTGGCCGTTTCCCCGGCCAGGTACTGCGAGAGGAAAAGGCGGCGCCAATCATCAAACGTCCCCGCAGCGATCTCGCGTCGCGCGCGCTGCAGAAGCTGGAGGTAAAAACGGAGGTTGTGTAGCGTAACCAGACGAAGACCCAAAATCTCCTCGGCTTTGAGCAGATGGCGCAGGTAGCCGCGCGAGAATTCCGCGCAAGCCGGGCAAGTGCAACCTTCCTCGATCGGACCCTTTTGCAGAGTAAACTCCGCGTTTTTGAGATTGATCGTGCCTAACGAAGTGAAGGCAGTGCCATGACGGGCCAGGCGCGTCGGCAGGACGCAGTCGAACATGTCGACGCCGCGCGCGATGAGTTCGAGTAATTGCGGCGGCGTGCCCAGGCCCATCGCGTAGCGCGGTTTGTCGTTAGGTAAAAACGGCTCGCTCCATTCCACCGCCTGCATCATCTCCGGCTCCGGCTCGCCCACGCTCACGCCGCCGATCGCGTAGCCGTCGAACCCGATCGCGACGGTCGCTTCCGCGCTGGCTCGGCGCAGGTCTTGAAAGGTGCCGCCCTGCACGATGCCGAAAACCATTTGACCATCCGCATGGTTCGCTTCTTTGCTCCGTTTTGCCCAGCGGGCGGTCAATTCCAGGCTGCGGGCGGCGTAGTCGTGTTCGCACGGATAGGGCGGGCATTCATCCAGCACCATCGCGATATCGCTCCCTAACGATGCCTGAATTTCCATCGCGATTTCGGGCGAGATGAAGGTCGGCGTGCCATCGAGATGATTCTGAAAGAGCGCACCTTCCTCCGTGATCTTGCGAATCTTGGCGAGCGAGAAAATCTGGTAGCCGCCGCTGTCAGTCAGGATCGGCCCGTCCCATTTCGTAAAACGATGGAGCCCGCCGAAGTGCCGCATCACCTCCAATCCGGGCCTCACGAAAAGGTGATACGTATTCCCGAGAATGATCTGCGCCTCCACCTCGCGCAGCTCCCGCGGGCTAACCGCTTTCACGCTGCCCTGCGTCCCCACCGGCATAAACGCCGGCGTCTCGATGACGCCGTGCGCGGTCGTGAGCCGCCCGCGGCGCGCCTTCGAAGCGGGAGCGGTGGCCAGAAGTTCGAACATCGCGAGGGACGTTGGGTGCATGTCGGCAGCTGCGCAAATGCCATCACGGGGTATCGAATTTGTCTCGATGAGCAACGCACTTCTGCGCTAATCGATAAGGATGCGCCGTTTGCTCTGTTTTTTGGCTTGTCCGGTGATTTTGGTGGTCTGCAGCCAAGAGGCGAGAGGGGCCGCCGGCGCCTTTTCGCCAGATGGAAAAAACGTTTATCTGACGGGGGCGAAGCTCGCGGCGGGTTCCCTTCTGCGCGTGAGTCTGCAGACGTTCGGGACGGAACAAGTTAAGACCGGGGTTCTCGATCAAATCGTGGCCGTCTCCAGCGGATCGGACGGACTGTTTTTGGCGACGGCGAAGGCGCTCTACTACTTCTCGCTTCCCAATGGTCCCGGCGAGCGCGTTTGCGGTGCGCCCGCCGGCTTTACGATGGACGACGTGGCCGCAAATCCATCCGACGGCTCTCTTCTACTGCTTGGTCGGTCCGATGACGGTTCGGATTTTCCGGCCTATTATCTTCGCGACAAAAAGGGAAAACCGCAGCGGGTTCGTTGTCGCAGAGTCGGCTCATTGCAGGGCGCGGTTTTCGATCGCCACGGTGACCTTTTTTTCCATGCAAATGGCGACCTTTGGGTTGGAAAGATCGACACGTCCGACGGAGATGAAATGCCACCCGCCGCGGTCGCCTCTCGTTTCGGGCCGTGCGCGGCTCTTGAGACGCAAAATACGACGTCCGGCTCGACCGGCGTGTCCGAGATCGCCGTGGCCGGTCGCACCGTCTATGCGCAGATGAACCGGATGGGTGGATCGGGTTGGGGCTTCATCATGAGCGTGCGGTGGTCGCCGCCGAAAGTGGACAGGAAGGATGAAAAGTATCCTGAGCCCCCGTTGGCCGATGTCGAGCAATCGATCGCCGCTTACCGGTCCGCCCTGCAGTCATTTCGTCGTTACGGCGAGAATAAGCGTACGAGTTACCTGTGCGGATCGGCCGATGGTCGCAAGGTGCTTTTCGCGACCCGTGCGGATTCGCGCGAGAAAGGAACGCAGCCGGTGAAATTTTACCTCGGCGATGATGCGGGAAACGTGCGCCCGTTGCCTGAGATAAACGCTGATCCAGATGGGCCGTAGCCCCGCTCAGTCGCGGAGCGAGGGCGCTGAGGGGTTGAAGGCCCAGAATGGGAGCCATCCATCATCGGCTCTTCAGTGTCTTTTGTGAGGACAAGATCGGGCCCTAATCCTCATCTGGCAGCCGCCATCGACCACCGCAGTTCATAAAACGATGCAGCGCGCCGAAGGACCTCATCCCTTCCATTCCCGGCCTAACGAAAGATTCGTTAGGGATTTCTGAGAAAGCGATTCGTCCCGCCGGTGGGGTGATCCGCGGGTGGAGGGAGGAAAGAGTGGAGAAGACGAACCTCCGTCCTTCAAACAAGTCACGTTGTCGCGCCGACCTGGTCGAACCCGGACGAGGCAGCTTCGTGAACGGATCCGGCACGCTCTCCGGCCGTGCGGAGTCATCGGCGCGCCGTTGACATCATGATGCAGTAATAGTATGTTTTGATGCATGAGGACCACGCTTTCGATCGAAGATGCCCTCCTGGAAAAGGCTAGGAAGGTTTCTCGGCAACGCCGCTGTTCACTCCGCGAAGTCATCGAAGATGCCCTCCGCGCTTCCTTTGCCCGGCAAGATAAGAAGACTCGCTCCGACGCAAAGCGTCCTTTGAAAACATTCGCCGGCACCGGGGTTCAGCCCGGAATCGATCTCACCTCTTCGTCCGCTCTGCTGGAAGCAATGGAAGCGCGATGATTCTTCTGGATGTGAACATCCTCGTCCACGCATCGGGCCGACGCGGATCGGCATCGGCCTATAAAGAGCTGGCTCCAGGCCGCTTTGGAGGGCCCCAGCGGAGTAGGTGTCTCAGAACTCGTCCTGAGCGGCTGCCTCCGGATCATTACACATCCGAACATTTTCAAAACGCCGACGCCGTTGAACCGGGGTCTTGAGTTTATTGAGGACTTACGCTCTCGGGAGGAGGTGCATCTGCTAGCACCCGGAGCAGGACACTGGAAGATTTTCAGCGAACTCTGCCGCAAGGCGGAGGCGCGCGGCAACTTGGTTCCTGACGCGTTTCACGCTGCGCTGGCCATGGAATTGGGGTGCGAATGGCTCACTCTCGACCGCGGCTTTGCGCGCTTCCCCGGCCTCAATTGGCGGCATCCATTGGATTGAATAAAATAATCGTCCGAGAACGAAGTCGGGCCTGCATGGAGGGAGCTTGCAGGGGCGTGAAAGTGAATCCACGCCGGCCGAAAATTCCGGCGAAGCGACGGGCCAGTATCGTGCATCTCGCACAACTCGAATCGTAGAGAACCAAGTCGCCCAGATCTTTTTTAACCGGAGTCTGCATTCAATCTCGTTTGACCAGAAATTTTGACATCAAGGCATCAGGATTCTAATGTTCTGATGTATGAGAACAACGCTAAGCCTCGATGACGATGTGGCCGCGATGGTCCGAATGTTGCAGAAGGAGCAGAAAAAGCCCTTCAAACAGATCGTGAACGACGCTCTGCGTGCGGGGCTGGCGGCGGCGCGGCGTCCCCCGCGCAGAACGACCTCTTTTCGCACCGGTTCAGCGAAGCTGGGACGTTGTCTGGTGGGAGATCTGGATGATGTCGCGGAAGTTCTCGCGGTGGCGGAAGGCGAATCCTTCTCGTGATCCTGGTCGACGCCAATCTGCTTGTCTACGCCCACGTCGCTTCGATGAGCCAGCACGAGAAGGCCCGGGGTTGGCTCGACGAGCGCTTGAACGGGACCGCGCCGGTCGGTCTGCCCTGGCCTAGTCTGCTCGCCTTTGCGCGTCTCGTGACCAATCCTCGCATTTTTCAACGCCCGCTCACGATCGGAGGCGCCTGGCGTCAGATGGAAGCCTGGTTGGAATGTAGCTGCGTGCATGTCCCGGTCCCGACCGAACGTCATCGGGAGTTTCTGGCGCCGTTGCTCAAGGTCGCGGCTGGCCGGGCGAACCTGGTGCCCGATGCTCATCTGGCGGCGCTGGCTCTTGAGCACGGACTGATTCTTTGTTCAACCGATGGCGATTTTTCCCGGTTCCCCGGGTTGCGCTGCGAAAATCCGCTGCAGACCACGGGAGGCTGATCGTTAGGCTACGATGTCCGAGCCCGTTCTAAGTACGATTGCCAGCGCGACCGATCTCGTGGTGCGGTTTGGTCCGCACGTCGTGCTCGATCAAGCGTCGGTCACGATTTTGGAAGGCGAACGCGTCGGTTTGGTTGGTCGGAATGGCTCCGGGAAGTCGACTTTTCTCCAGATCGCGGCGGGCGTGATGCCGCCGGACGCGGGTGAGATGAATCGGCGACGCGATCTCGTCGTCGGTTACATGCCTCAGATGTTCGAGCTTAATGAGGCGACGACGGTCCATGAAAACATCCTCGCGGGAGCACAGAGGGTCGTCGATTTAATCGCGGAATATGAAACCGCGCCGCCGGAAGGGGTGCGGAGCGGGTTGCTCCTCGAACAGATCGATCACTTCGACGGTTGGAATCTTGAGCATCGGATAAAAAGTCTCGTAACCAACTTGCATGCGCCGGATGAAGAGCGCGCGGTCGCAACCCTGTCCGGCGGCGAGAAGCGGCGCGTCGCGCTCTGCCGCGCCTTGCTCGTCCGTCCTGATTTCCTGATTCTCGATGAACCAACCAACCATCTCGATACCGGCTCGATCGAATGGCTCGAAGATTTTCTGTCGCGGTATGCGGGGACGGCCCTTTTC
Organism: Chthoniobacterales bacterium; assembly: GCA_965218705.1. Lineage (GTDB taxonomy): Bacteria > Verrucomicrobiota > Verrucomicrobiia > Chthoniobacterales > UBA10450 > Palsa-1392. Next base: position 2,733,263 of record OZ244652.1, on the reverse strand, counting down.
GTGACGCACGATCGCTACTTCCTTGATCGCGTTGCAACCCGAGTGGTCGAGCTTTCGCGTGGCAAGTTTTTCAGTTATGCCGGCAACTACACCGATTATCTGCTCGCGCGGGCCGAGCGTGCTGCCGTGGAGGAAATGCAGGAGCACAAGCGGCAGAAGTTTCTGAAGCGCGAACTGGCCTGGGTGCGCAAGGCGCCGCGGGCGCGCCGCACCAAGTCCGTCGATCGGGTGGAGCGCTATTTCGAGATGGCCGCGCAGGAAGCGCCGGAAGCGGAGCTCGATGTCGATCTCATCATCCCGCCCGCGCCGAAGCTGGCCAATCGCGTTCTGGAACTGCGCGGCGTTACGATGGATCTCGCGGGCCGGAGGTTGATCGACAATCTCTCGCTCAATCTCGACGCCGGCGAACGCCTGGGCATTGTCGGCCGCAACGGCCTGGGCAAGTCGACGCTGCTCAAGATCATGCTCGGGCAAGCCGCGCCGACGAGTGGGGAAGTGGAGATCGGGGCGCGGACCGAGATCAATTATGTCGATCAAAACCGACTCCTCCTTGATGACAGCAAGACGGTTTTCGAGGAAGTGGGCGAGGGGAGCGAATACGTTAGGCTCGGAGAGGAAAACATCACCTTGCGCAGTTATCTGCGCCGCTTCCTCTTCACCGAGGAGCGGATAAATACCAAGATCGATCAGCTCAGCGGGGGAGAGCGCAGCCGCGTCCTTCTCGCCAAGATTCTGAAGCGTGGCGGCAACATGCTCATCCTTGATGAACCCACGAACGATCTCGATCTCGGGACGCTGCGTCTGCTGGAGGAAGCGCTGGTCGCCTTTAAAGGGAACGTGATCGTGGTCAGCCACGATCGCTATTTTCTGAACCGGGTCTGCACGGCGATTCTCGCGTTCGAAGGAGAAGGCGTCGTCACCTATGCGGTCGGGAACTACGATTACTATCTTGAGAAACGGGCGAGCGTTGGAGCCGGGGTCGCTGACCCCGGTCCGGTCGCGGCGTCAACCTCCTCCGGGGACCGCGTCCCCGGCGACAGCAGGGTCAGCGGCGCTGGCGGGAGCAAGACCAAGCCGCGCAAACTCAAGTGGAAGGAAGAGCGCGAATTGGAAGGGATGGAGGAGGCCATCCTCACCGCGGAGAACGAAGTCGTTAGGCTGGAAGCTATCTTCGCCGCCCCGGATTTTTACGCGACGCATGCCGACAATTGGCAGGCGTTGGAAACCGAGCTTGCTGCGGCCAAGAGCCAAGTGGCCACGTTCTACGAACGCTGGGCGGAGCTCGGAGAAATCGCCGCGGGGGCGTAAGGCGCGACCCCTTGAGGGCTCTTCTCCCTAAAATATTCTTGCGACGCAATTATTTGTTCCTATATTGCGCGCTCTCCGTATCAGGTGCGTGATGCAGGTGGACGCGGCTTGAGCGGTTTTTTTGTCGCCTGAAGCTTCACTGCTTTGCGACTCGAATTGTACGAAAATGCCAACGATAAATCAGCTTATTCGCAAGGGACGCAAGAAGGTCTCGGTGAAATCAAAATCACCGGCCCTTAAGAATTGTCCGCAGCGGCGCGGTGTCTGCACGCAGGTGATGACGCGGACGCCGAAGAAGCCCAATTCCGCTTTGCGCAAGGTCGCGAAAGTTCGCCTAACGAACGGCCAGGAAATCATCGCCTATATCCCCGGCGAAGGTCACAATTTGCAGGAGCACTCGATCGTCCTCGTCCGCGGCGGGCGAGTCAAAGATTTACCCGGTGTGCGTTATCACATCGTCCGCGGCACGCTTGACTCCCTCGGAGTCGACGGTCGCCGCCGCAGCCGTTCCAAGTATGGCGCGAAGCGTCCCAAGGCTGGCGCCGAAGCCGACGCCAAGGGCGGAAAAAAGGGCGGTAAGAAGAAATAAATTTCAACGTGTCAGCGTTCCGAATTTCAGCTTTTTAAAATGTCTCGTCGTCGCAAAGTTTATAACAAAGAAGATAAGGTCGATTCTCGTTACGGCAGCGTGGCGGTGGCTCGGCTGATCTCGACCGTGATGAAGCGCGGCAAGAAGTCGCTCGCGGAGCGCATCGTTTATACCGCGATCGATAAATCGCGCGAAGGTTCCGACGCGGTCGATCCGCTCGAAGTCGTGAACAAGGCGCTCGAGAATGTCCGTCCGCGCCTCGAAGTGAAATCACGCCGCGTGGGTGGTGCGACTTATCAGGTGCCGATGGAGGTGACCGCCTCCCGCCAGGTCTCCCTCGCGATGCGCTGGATCGTAACTTATGCCGACAATCGGCGCGGAATGCCGATGGCCGACGCGCTCGCGCACGAACTAAAAGATGCCGCGGCCGGTCAAGGCAACGCGATCAAGAAACGCGACGACACTCACAAGATGGCGCAGGCCAACCGCGCTTTCGCCCATTTCCGCTGGTAAGGCCGCGTTGCGGAAATCCGAATGTCGAATATCGAAATCCGAAACAATTTCCAATGAATAAATTTCAAAATTCAAAACGAGTCGCGCATCGCGTTCTTCTCGTTTCGAACCTTCTGATTTCGAATTTCGAATTTCCTTCGGATTTCGATATTCGATATTCGGATTTCTCCTAGCCATGGCCTCCACGACTCTAGATAAACCGAAATCCGCGAATCCGAATTCGCCGAACCGTAAATATCCGCTCGAGAAGACGCGGAACATCGGGATCGCTGCGCACATTGACGCCGGCAAAACGACGCTGACCGAGCGCATCCTTTTCTACACCGGCATGATCCACAAGATCGGTGAAGTGCACGAAGGCACAACCGTGACGGATTGGATGGAGCAGGAACGCGAACGCGGCATCACGATCACTTCGGCTGCAACGACCTGCGCCTGGATGCAGAAAAAGGAAGAGGGCGTTTACAAGATGTATGAGGACGTGAAAATGCGCGTCAACATCATTGACACGCCTGGCCACGTCGATTTCACGGCCGAAGTGGAACGTTCACTCCGAGTGCTCGACGGCGCGATCGCGGTTTTCGATGCGGTCGCCGGTGTGCAGCCGCAGTCCGAGACGGTCTGGCGGCAGGCGAACAAGTATCTCGTTCCGCGAATTGCCTTCATCAATAAGATGGACCGGGTCGGCGCCGATTTCGATGCGGCGATCGATAGCATGCACAAGAAGCTCGCGGCGAACGCCTGGCCAATTCTGATCCCGTTAGGCAAAGAAGATTATCTGAAAGGCCAGCTTGACGTCGTGAATCGCAAGGCGGTTTTCTACCTCGACGACGATTCCATGGGCTCCGTCTACGAGGTTCGCGAGGTGCCGGAAGAGCACAAAGAACAGGTCGAGAAGGCTTATGCCACGCTCGTGGAAAAAATCTCCGATATCGATGACGAGATCGCGGAAGCGGTGCTCGAGGAGAAGGAAGTCACTCCGCAAATGTTGAAAGCCGGAATTCGCCGGCAAACGATCGCGAATAAATTTGTCCCCGTCGTCGGGGGCTCCGCTTTCAAAAACAAGGGCGTCCAATATCTCGTCGACGCCGTGATCGATTATCTCCCGAGCCCGCTCGACATTCCGCCCGCCGTCGGCCTGGAACCCGACACGCATGAGAAAATGGAAGCGGCCACCGATGACAACGGCAAATTCTGCTCGCTCGCGTTCAAGCTCTGGAGCGATCCGTTCGTTGGAAAACTCGTTTTCTTCCGCGTCTATTCCGGTTCGCTGAGCAAAGGCGATAACGTTTACAATCCGCGAACGAACAAACGCGAGCGCATTTCGCGACTCATCCAGATTCAAGCCGACAAACGCGAAGATATCGATACCTGCTACTCGGGCGACATCGCGGCCATCGTTGGCATCAAGAACATCACCACGGGCGATACGCTTTGCGATGAGGATCATCCGATCCTACTCGAGCCGCCTTCCTTCCCTGACCCGGTGATCTCCATGGCGATCGAGCCGAAGACGAAGCAGGACCAGGAAAAGATGGGTGTCGCTCTCCAGCGTCTCTCCGAAGAGGATCCCACTTTCAAAGTCTTCACCCACGAAGACACCGGCCAAACGATCATCGCGGGGATGGGCGAACTCCACTTGGAGATCATCCGTGATCGCATGCTGCGCGAGTTCAAGGTCGACGCGAACGCCGGCAAACCGCAGATCGCATATCGCGAAACGATCACCGCCGCGGCGGATGGCGAGGGCAAATTGATCAAGCAATCGGGCGGACGCGGTCAGTACGGCCACGTCATCATCAAGGTCCAGCCTAACGAGCGTGGCAAAGGCATCACGGTCGAGAACAAGGTGGTGGGCGGCAACATTCCCAAGGAATACATCCCGGCCTGCAAGAAGGGGATCGAAGAAGCGATGATCAACGGCGTGATCGGCGGCTACCAGGTGATCGATGCCAATGTCGACATCGTCGACGGCTCCTATCACGACGTCGATTCGAACGAAATGGCGTTCAAGCTGGCGGCGATTTTTGCGGTCAAAGATGCGTTCAAGAAAGCCAAGCCGATTTTGCTCGAGCCGATCATGAAGGTCGAGAACGCGACTCCGGAAGAGTATCAGGGCGACATCATGGGCGATTTGAACCGTCGCCGCGGCAAGATCGCGAGCATCGAAGTGAAAGGCAACCTCACCATGGTGCAGGCCGAGGTTCCGCTCGCGGAAATGTTCGGCTATGCGACCGCGATTCGCTCCCTTTCCAAAGGCCGTTCGAGCTACTCGATGGAGCCGTCACATTTCGAACAAGTGCCGACGCAACTCGTGGCGGCCGTGCTCGACCAGAAGGAGACCAAGTAACGTGGCCGACGCACAACGCATTCGCATTCGCCTGAAAGCATTCGATCACCGGATGCTCGATCAATCCGCGGTCGACATCGTGGAGACCGCCAAGCGCACCGGCGCTCGCGTGGCGGGACCGATTCCGCTCCCGACCTTGATCGAGAAATTCACGGTCAATCGCTCTCCGCACGTCGACAAAAAGTCGATGGACCAATTTGAGATCCGCACCCACAAGCGTCTGCTCGACATCATCGAGCCGACCGCCAAGACGGTGGATGAGTTGAAGAAACTGAACCTGCCCGCGGGCGTGGATATCACCATCAAAATCTAGGAATCAATCAGGAGAGCAGGAAAACAGGAATTTGATCAGGAGTGACGATAACAATGATGGACTCTTTTCCTGCTTTCCTGCTTTCCTAATTCAAATTTCTTCAACTCATGAGTATCGGACTTTTAGGAAAAAAAATCGGCATGACCAGCGTTTACGACGCCGATGGAAAGCTGCGTCCGGTCACGGTGATCGCGGCCGGCGATAACACGCTCCTGCGTCGCATCACGAAGGATAACGATGGTTACTCGGCCATCCAGGTCGGCTTCGACGTGCAGAAAGAGTCGCGTGTGAACAAAGCTCTCCTGGGTGGATTCTCAGCGGCGAATTCGGAGCCGAAGAAGCTCGTGAGGGAATTTCGACTCCAGGAAGACGCGCCGGAAGGCGACGTGGATCTGGCGGTGACGCAATTCCAACCCGGTGACTGGGTCGACGTCGTCGGCAAGTCGAAGGGCAAAGGTTTCCAGGGCGTCATGAAGAAACACAATTTCCATGGCCAGGGTGCGGCGCACGGGTCCAAGACGCATCGGCGTAATGGCGCCGTCGGTAACCGCTCCACGCCGGGACGCATTTTCAAGAACATGGGCATGCCCGGGCACATGGGTGACGAGCGCGTGACGGTGCAGAACCTGCAGGTCCTGCAGGTGCGCGAAGCAGACAAAACCATTTTAATCAGCGGCGCCGTCCCGGGCGCGAACGGCAGTTACGTTGTCGTGAGGCCGGCTTTGAAAAAACCCGCCGCTGCAGCCGAGGCCAGTAAATGAGCGCTAAAGTTTTGACCGCCGCCGCCGCCAAGGAGGCAAAAATTGATTTAATCGAGAACGGCCGCGGAACGCAGGCCATGCACGACGCGGTGGTAGCGTCGCGAGCCGCGCGTCGTTCCGGCTCGGCCAACTCCAAGACGAAGGCCGAAGTGAGCTACTCGGGCGCCAAACCGTGGCGGCAAAAGGGCACCGGCCGCGCTCGGGCCGGCTATAAGTCGTCCGTTATCTGGCGTGGGGGCGGCGTCGTCTTTGGACCCAAACCCCGCGATTATTCCAAAAAAGTCTCCAAGTCGACCAAGCGCCTCGCTTTCCGCAAAGCCTTAAGTGAGCGGATCAACGCCGGCGATGTCATGACGGTGGACGGCTTTACGGTCAAGGAAGCCAAGACCAAGGCATTCGTTAGTCTGGTCAAGGGCCACACCGATGCCAGGAAAGTGCTGCTCATTTCCGATTCCTTCGATGAAATGTTTTATCGCTCGGCGCGCAACGTGAGGCCGGTTCTCCTCGCCACCGCGGCGGAAGTAAATACCGAACAGCTTCTCGCTTTCGACAAAATCATCGTGACTGAGACCGCGCTCGGCCAGTTGGCGGAACGGACGCGTCTGCGCGAAGCCTCCGGCGTGGCGAGCCCTGAGAAGGAGACACAGAAATGAACGAGCCCTACGATTTAATCCAAACAGTCCAGCTGACTGAAAAGGCCTCGCTCCTGAGTGAGAAATTTAACAAGTATGTCTTCCGGGTCAGCCCGCGCGCTAACAAGATCCAGATCAAGCAGGCGATCGAGCTTCTCTTTAAGAAGAAGGTTGTGGGTGTGAATACCTGCAACTATGCCGGTAAGAAGAAGCGCGAACGCCGGGCCGATTTCGGTCGCAAACCGCACTGGAAAAAAGCCATCGTGACCTTGGGAGAAGGCGAGAAGATCGACCTCGTTTAATTAGTTATGGCTATCAGAGATTATCGCCCACTGACGCCGACGCAACGTTTCAAGACGCTCTCGACGTTCTCGGAAATCACCAAGTCGAAGCCGCACAAGTCCTTGACTGAGGTCAAGAAACGCAGTGGCGGCCGCAACAACACGGGTCGGCTGACCTCGCGTCACATCGGGGGCGGCCACAAGCAGAAGTATCGCAAGATCGACTTTAAGCGCCGCAAGCATGGCGTCACGGCGGAAGTGGTCGGCATCGAATACGATCCGAATCGCACCGCGCGCATTGCGCTAATCAAATATGCGGATGGCGAGATGAGCTACATCCTCGCGCCAGATGGTCTGACGGCCGGCGCGAAGGTGATGTCGGGGCCGACGGCGCCCCCGGGATTGGGAAACTCGCTGCCTTTGAGTGCAATTCCCCTGGGCGCCGGAATTCACAATATCGAAATCGCTCCAGGTCGCGGCGGGCAGATTGCGCGCAGCGCCGGACAACAGGCGACCCTAAGCAATCGCGAAGGGGGCTATGCGCTGGTGAAATTACCTTCCGGGGAGATCCGTCGCATCCATGACACGTGCTGCGCCACCATGGGTCAGGTCGGCAATGTCGATCATATGAACGTGGTCAGCGCCAAAGCTGGCCGGTCCCGCTGGAAAGGTATTCGGCCCACCGTGCGCGGCATGGTCATGAACCCGATCGATCACCCGAACGGCGGTGGCCAGGGTAAATCCAAAGGCGGCGGCGGACGTCAACATTTGACCAGCCCTTGGGGACAATTGGCGAAGGGCTTCAAGACGCGGTCCAAGAAAAAGCCGAGCGATAGCTTCATCATGCAGGATCGCCGCGTGAATCGAAAGAAGAAGTAATGAATCAAGAAAGCCGGAAAAGAGTTTTGGATTTCGCAGATCACAGCCTGGCGGATTCGTCTTCCTTCCTGCTTTCCTGCTTTCCTCATTCAAACAGATTTTAGATATGGGCAGATCGCTAAAAAAAGGACCTTTCGTAGAGCCGCATCTTCTCGAGAAGATCGATAAGATGAACGCCTCGGGCATGAAGAAACCCGTCAAAACCTGGTCGCGCCGCTCGATGGTGACTCCGGACTTTGTGGGGCACACGTTCCTCGTCCATAACGGCAAAATTTTTCAATCCGTGTTCGTGACCGAAAATATGGTCGGCCACAAACTCGGTGAGTTTTCACCTACCCGTATCTTTAAGAAGCACGGGTCGCACACCGCGAAGGTGACGAAGTAGCGCAGTTGGTGGTTGCGGAATGAGAGGATGAGATGAAAGTCTCCGTCCCCCATTTCCGATTTTCGGTTGTGCTGGTGTGTCTGTCGTTAGTCTCTGGGCTGGCGGCAGAAGATAGTTCTTTGTCAGATCCAAATCTTGAAGTCGCAGAAGTGAAAGTAACGTCGGAGACGTTGCTCTCGCAGAATGAACTCCTGCGCCGGCAACTCTCGCTCGACCGCGAAACGCAGAAGACGTTGACTGATAGTCTCGTCGTCTCCAACGCGGAAGCCGAGCTGTTCCGCCGGAAATTTGCGGACCTCCAGACACGCATGGATGCCCTCGGGGTGGAGTCGGTCAGTCATGACCGCGCTAAACTGGAGCAGCGCCTCCTCAAGGCGGTGAGCGATCTTCAGCTCATCCATCAGGAGAAAGAGACCTACCGCGAGCAACTCCTAAAGTTAACCGAGACGATGCTGCGCTACGTCAAAAGCACTCAGAGTCGCGATCCGCAGGCGCGCGCGGAAGTGGAAGCGGAACTGCGCGCCACCAGTCAGCTCCTGGGGGCCGCGGAAGCAATTCCGCCTAACGACGACAGCGCACCGGACTTGCTGGACGGAAAAGTCCTGAGCGTGAAAGAAGAGTGGTCGTTAGTCGTGGGAAACCTCGGGACGCGGCAGGGCGTGAAGATCGGGATGCCCCTGCGCATCGTGCGCGAGGGCCGCACCATCGCCACGTTACGCGTGGTGGACGTGCGAGAGAAGATTAGCGGTTCGGTGATTCAAGAATTGGATTCGGAGAAAGTGAAAATAAAAGTAGGTGATCGTCTCCAGGTAGATGCCCGCCAGAATGTAAGTTTAAAGTAAATGCAAGTTAGCTCGACTCATCGTTACGCGAAGATTTCGGCGTTTAAAGCGCGCGAAGTCACTCGCGCCATTCAGGGCCTGCCGGTTTCGGCAGCGCTCGATATTGTTGCGTTCAGCCCCAAGAAAGCGGCCGGGTTAATCAGCAAAACGCTCAAGAGCGCGATCGCCAACGCGGAGAACAACGCCAACCTGCGCGTCGACAGCCTGGTCGTGAAAGAAGCCACCGTCGGCGAAGGCCCGACGATGAAGCGCATGATGACCCGGGCGCGCGGCAGCGGCAGCACCATCCGCAAACGGAGCAGCCATATCCGGATCATTTTGACCGACGAGATCGAGATCAAGACGCGCGACAAAAAAGCGAAAAAGCCGGGCGGCGCGAAAAAGAAAAGAGCGCTCGCCGCGAAGAAGACGAAAATCGCCGCTCCAAAATCGGAGGAGACAGTCGCGGAGACGAAGGTGACGACCGCCGAGGCCGGGACCGGGGCGGAAAACTCAGAAATCAGCAACCCGAAATCAGAAATTTAGCTCATGGGACAGAAAGTTAATCCAATTGGTTTTCGTCTCGGTGTGAACCGCGACTGGCGTTCGCGCTGGTACGCGTCGCCCCAGGAAATGCCTGCGTTTTTGGCCGGCGATCTCGAGATCCGCAACTACGTAAAGAAGAAGCTCCAGTTCGCCGCAGTGGCCAAGATCATCATCGAGCGGGCCTGGAACAGCATCCGCGTGACCATCCACACCGCGCGTCCCGGCATCGTGATCGGACGCAAAGGCGCCGAGATCGAGAAGATGACCGAAGAGATCTCGCGCATGGCGCAGGGCAAGCAGATCAAGATCGACATTCAGGAGATCAAGACGCCCGAGCTCGACGCGCAACTCGTGGCTGAGAACGTCGCACTCCAGATCGAGCGTCGTATCGCTTATCGCCGGGCCATGAAGAAGGCCGTGCAGATTGCGATGGATTTCGGCGCGCAAGGCATTCGCCTGCGCAGTTCCGGCCGTTTGAACGGCGCGGAAATTTCTCGCTCCGAATGGTATCGCGAAGGCAAGGTGCCGCTGCACACGCTGCGCACGCCGATCGATTACGGTTTCGCCGAAGCCAACACGGTTTACGGCAAAATCGGCGTGAAATGCTGGATTTGTAAGAAGGAAGAAGCGCCCCCGGCCAACGGCCCGGCGACGACCGAGCCGGCTGCCGCAGCCTAACGAATTTTTAAGAAGGAGATATTGCCATGCCATTGATGCCCAAACGAGTGAAGTATCGCAAGACCCAGCGGGGAAGCCGCAAGGGAATGGCGTCGCGCAATCTCCGGATCGACTTTGGCGAATTCGGTTTGCAGACGCTGGAACGCGCCTGGATCACGAACACGCAAATCGAAGCCGCCCGGGTCGCCTTGACCCGCAACATGAAACGTAAAGGCAAGCTTTGGATCCGCATTTTCCCCGACAAATCGGTCACGGGTCGTCCGCCGGAAACCCGCATGGGTAAGGGCAAAGGCCAGCCTGAGAAATGGGTCGCCACCGTGCGCCCCGGCAACATTTTGTTCGAGCTCGACGGCATTCCCGAATCAGTTGCGCGCGAATCGCTCCGCCTCGCGGCGGACAAGCTGCCGGTGCGGACCAAGTTCCTGACTCGCCACCACGTCGCGGCCTAACGACTAACGAGAGATGAAATTCAAAGACATTTTAGAAGTGAGCACGGACGAGTTGCTGACCAAAAAGCGCGATTTACGCCAGGAAAGTCTGCACCTCCGTCTCCAGCAAATGAGCGGCCAACTCGAACAGCCGAGCCGTCTGCGTCTCCTTCGCCGGGAAGTGGCCCGGGTCGAGACGGCGCTCACGCAGCGCCAGAATCAGGCGACGACCAAGAAGTAAATAGTCATGGACGAAACGACAAAACAAGAAACGCCCGTGGCGGAAGAGAAAACCCGCGGCGCCCGCAAGACGCGCGTGGGCGAAGTCATCTCGAGCGGCATGAGCAAAACGATCGTGGTCGAAACGGTCACTCGCGTGCCGCACGCCAAGTTCGGCAAGATCGTGAAACAGAAGAAGAAATTTTACGCGCACGACGAAGAGAGCAAAGCCCAGCCCGGCGATACCGTGCGCATCATGGAGACGCGTCCGCTCAGCAAACTGAAGCGCTGGCGCCTGGTCGAGGTCGTCCAGAAATAAGGAGACGGATATATGGTTTACCTAAGATCAAGGCTCGATGTGGCGGATAACAGCGGCGCGCGGATGGCAACGATGATCGGCGTGATCGGTAAAGGCGGCGCGCAGTGTGCCGGCATCGGCGACGTCATCACGGCGAACGTGAAGGAAGCGAGCGCGACCGGCGCGGTGAAAAAAGGCGATGTAGTCCGGGCGGTTTTGGTCCGCACCAAACAGCCGATTCGGCGCGACGACGGTTCGCTTCTTCGGTTCGATAACAATGCCATCGTTATCATCGACAAAGATCTCAATCCCCGCGGCACCCGTATCTTCGGCCCGGTTGCGCGCGAGTTGCGCGAACGCAATTTTATGAAGATCGTTTCGTTGGCTCCGGAAGTGTTATGAACCGGGTCAAGCATCATGTCAAAAAAGGCGATAACGTCGAGGTTATCGCCGGTAACTTCCGCGGTTCGAGCGGCAAGGTTCTGCAAGTGTTGCCTAAGAAACAACGCGTCCTGATCGAAGGCGTGCGCTTGATCAAACGCCACTTGCGCAAGTCTCAGGATAATCCCTCCGGTTCCATCGCGGAGCGCGAAGGTCCGATCCATATCTCGAATGTGAAACTGGTGGAGGCCGCCACGAAGGAGACGAAGAAAAAGGGCAAAACGAAAGCCACCAAAGAGAAGAAGACAAAAAAGGACGAATAGGTCTTTCGATCTGTAGAAAATGAAAAACGAATTTTATCGCGAATACAAAGAGAAGGTGATCCCGGCCTTGCGCGAAAAGCAGGGTTACAAGAACGAGCACCAGATTCCGAAGTTGGAAAAGGTGGTCATCAACACCTCCGTCGGCTCGCAATCGGATGTGAAGCAGGCGCTCGAGGATGCCAAGACCGAATTGGCTCTCATCACGGGTCAGAAGCCGGCCGAGACGCGCGCCAAGAAAAGCATCTCCAATTTTAAGCTGCGCAAAGACCAGGCGATCGGGGCGAAAGTGACCCTGCGGGGCGAGCGCATGTATGAATTCATGGAGCGGCTGATCAAAGCTTCGCTCCCGCGCATTCGTGACTTTCGCGGGGTATCGATCAAAGGATTTGACGGCAACGGCAACTATACTTTGGGCGTTTCCGATCAATCTATTTTTCCCGAAGTCGAGCTCGACAAAATCAAGCGCAACATTGGTTTTGATGTTACGATTGTGACCACCGCGCGCACGAACGACGAGGCTAAAGCCCTTCTCTCCGAAATGGGGATGCCCTTCAGCGACCGGGTGAAACCGGTCGCCACCCAAGCCGCCTAAATTGCATGAGTACTGTTACTGATCCTATTGCCGACCTTCTCACCGCTGTGCGCAACAGCACGCGCGTGCAGAAGATGGAAATGTTTGTGCCTTATTCCAAAATGAAGAACGAGGTCGTGCGCATTCTTAAGCAGGAAGGTTACATCACCGATTTTGTCCTCGATACGACCGGGGCCCATCCGCGCATTAAGATCACCAATAAGATTTCCGATCGCACCAGCGCGATCACGGGTTTGAAGCGGGTGAGCCGCCCGGGCTTGCGTCGTTATGTCGGAGCCCATGAAATCCCGCGCGTGCTGGGCGGTATGGGCACGGCCATTCTTTCCACTTCGCGCGGTGTCATGTCGGGCCGGGAAGCGAAGAAACAAAAAGTAGGAGGCGAGTTACTGGCTTACGTCTGGTAATTGACGAGTTATGTCACGAATCGGCAAAAAAGCGGTCGGGATTCCCGACAAAGTCAAAGTCAACATCGACGACAGCGGCAAGGTCGCGGTCGAAGGTCCCAAGGGAAAGCTGGATTGGATGCTGCCCAAAGGCGTTACGGCCAAGATCGTGGATAACAAGGTCTCGTTAGACCGGATGGCCGAAACGCGCAGCGTGAAGGCGTTGCACGGTCTGTCGCGCGCATTGATCAACAACATGGTCCTGGGTGTGAGTGACGGCTTTACCAAGAATCTCGAGATTGAGGGGGTCGGTTTCAAAGCCGCGGTGCAGGGCAAAAACCTGAATCTCAGCCTGGGCTTCTCCCACCCCGTGCTCTTCCCGATTCCCGATGCGATCAAGATAGCCGTGACCGATAACACGAAGATCGCCATCTCCGGGATCGACAAGAAAACAGTCGGCCAAGTCGCCGCGGATATTCGCGGCTATTACCCGCCCGAGCCTTACAAGGGTAAGGGAGTTCGTTATGCGGGCGAACAGATTCGCCGCAAGGAAGGCAAAACGGTTCAATAGTCATGGCTACGATCAATCGCAAAGTCATTCGGGGACGCATCCACAGTCGCATCCGGCGCAAGGTCTCCGGGACTGCAGAGCGGCCGCGTTTGTGTGTCTATTTTTCCGGCAAACATGTCTATGCCCAGGTCGTCGACGACGAGGCCGGCCAGACATTGGTTTCGGCTGGGACGACCGAGAAAGATTTGAAAGGCAAGCATGCCGCTAATCGCGCCACCGCTGAGAAGGTGGGCAAACTGATTGCCGAGCGTTTACTGGCGAAGAATATCGACAAGGCGGTTTTTGATCGTGGTGGTTTCCTTTACCACGGCAAAGTGAAAGCGCTGGCCGACGCGGCTCGCGAAGGCGGATTGAAACTCTAATATGGCATACGCAGGCAACCAAGGCAGACGAAGCGATTCACGCACGACGGACCGGACGCCTCCGGCAAGAGGCGACACGACCGAGAAAGTCGTGTTCATCAACCGTTGCGCGAAAGTCGTAAAGGGCGGACGCCGTTTCAGTTTTAGCGCGCTCATCGTGGCGGGCGATCACGACGGAAAAGTCGGATGCGGCTTCGGCAAAGCGAACGAAGTAGCGGAAGCGATCCGCAAAGCTTCCGAAGCGGCGCGTAAGTCGATGGAAAAGATGTCGCTGCGCGACAACACAATTCCGCACGAAGTGGTCGGTGAATTTGGGGGTGGACGCGTTCTCCTGCGTCCCGCATCGCCCGGCACGGGCGTGATCGCGGGCGGCGGGGTCCGCGCGGTGGTCGAGGCGGTCGGGATTCGCGACGTCCTGGCGAAGTCGTTAGGCTCGAATAACCACGCCAACGTGGTGAAAGCGACCATCGAAGCGCTCCGCTCGCTCCGTCGCCGCGACGAAATTTTCAAGGCTCGCGGTATTCGCGTCCGCAGCAATGGCGAGGAAGCCCAGGCTGAGTCATGATTGGGTTACATAATCTCAAGCCGCGTCCCGGCGCCAAGCATCGCACGAAACGGCTCGGGATCGGCGAAAGCTCCGGCCACGGCAAGACCAGCGGTAAGGGCCACAAAGGCCAGAAAGCTCGTTCCGGCGGGAGCATCCGTCTCGGATTTGAAGGTGGCCAGATGCCGCTCATCCGGCGGTTGCCCAAGCGCGGTTTTAACAACGCGGCTTTCAAGAAAATCTACGCCTTGATCAATCTCGACGACTTGAATGATTTCAAGGAGGGCACGGTGGTGACCGAAGCGATGCTCCGCGAGTCGAAGCACATTCGCGGGAAAGTTTACGGGCTCAAGGTCCTCGGTCGCGGCGACCTGAAGCACGGCCTCACCGTCGAAGCGGATCATTTCAGCGGATCCGCGCGCGAGAAGATCGAGAAGGCAGGCGGCACGGCAACTTTGCTGGAACGGAAATCGGCGACCGACGGCCCCCGCAACGCGGACGCCGCCAAGGCGAAGGCTCCCGAGAAGCCGAAGAGCAAAGCGAAGAGCAAAACAAAGAAACCGGCCGCTAAAAAAACGGCCGCGAAGAAAAAGAAGAGCGCCAAGTAGGCCTGGCAAAGCGACTTCAGCGGATGGTTTCGGCTTTTCTCAACACAGTCAAAATTCCGGAATTGCGCCGGAGGATTTTGTTCACGCTCGCCGTGATCGTGATCGTTCGGCTGGGCGCTGCGATTACGACACCGGGGGTCAATCCGGCGGTCCTGCAGGATTGGTTCCGCACCTCTTCGCAAAGCGCGGGTGGCGGGGTGGCCGCGCTCTTCAATCTCTTCAGTGGCGGCGCGCTCGAGAATTGCGCTGTCTTTTCGTTAGGCATTATGCCGTACATTAGCGCTTCGATCATGTTGCAGCTGCTCACGGCGGTCATCCCGTCGCTGAGCCGTTTGTCGCGTGAAGATGGCGGCCGGCAGAAGATTATGCAGTACACTCGTTACGCGACGGTCGTGCTCTGCATCTTCCAGGCTTATCTGCTCGCGCTCTCTTTCCAGCACCCGGAGTCATATCACACCATGCTCCCGGGGATCACCGAGACGACGACGCGCTTGGGCATCCCCTTGGTCGACAATCTCGGATGGTCTTTTCGTATCATCACCGTTCTCACTCTGACTTCCGGTACGCTTTTTCTCATGTGGCTGGGCGATCAGATCACCGATCGCGGGATTGGTAACGGCATTTCGCTCATCATCACCATTGGCATCGTGGCACGCTTACCGGCCGCTTTGGCGCAGGCTTGGAAGACGTTCGTTCCCTCCGCGGTGACGGGGCAGAGCCAGGTCAGCCCCGCGATTCTTGTCCTCATGGTGGCGTTCCTCTTCCTTGTCATTGCGGCGGTCATCGCCGTGACGCAAGGAGTCCGTAAGATTACGGTGCAGTATGCCAAGCGCGTGGTCGGACGGAAAATGTATGGCGGGCAGACGCAGTATATGCCGCTGAAAGTGAACTACGCCGGCGTGATGCCGATCATTTTCGCCTGGGCGCTTTTACTTTTCCCGACCACAATCGTGGGGATGGCCTTCAAGAACAGCAGCACGGCCAAGCAGATCGCCGATATGCTTTCCAATGGCTGGCTTCATTATGTGGTGCTTTCCGCCATGATTTTCTTCTTCAGCTATTTCTGGGTAGCCACGCAGTTTCAACCTGCGCAAATCGCCGACGATCTGAAGAAATACGGCGGTTACATTCCCGGGGTGCGTCCCGGCAAACCGACAGCCGATTTCCTCGATTTCACGATGACGCGGCTGACCTTTGCCGGTGCCATTTTTCTAACCTTGATCGCGATTCTCCCGAGTCTTCTCAGCCAGGGGCTGCATGTCCCGGTGATAACCGCGCAATTTTTTGGCGGCACCAGCCTGCTGATCATCGTGGGCGTGATCCTGGACACGATGAGACAGGTGGAGACGCATCTGATCCAGCGCCATTACGATGGTTTCCTGCGCAAGGGGCGGCTACGCGGGCGTGCCTTTGATCGCGGAGGGGCGCGGGGTGAAGCGGCCCATCAGGGGACGCTCATGTGGCTCTATGTCGGGATCGCTGTTCTGGTGATTGGCGGAGTGGCTATTTTTCTTTACGGTCGCTAGGTGAAAAGTCGCATTGTGCTTCTCGGCGCGCCTGGTTCCGGCAAGGGGACGCAGGCGGAAATGATGACGCGGCATTTTGCCATCGCGGTCACTTCGCCCGGGACCATCTTGCGACGGGAGCGAGAACTGGGGACCCCCCTGGGCTTGGAAGCCGACGAAGTATCCAAGCGGGGCGGCCTCGTCCCAGACGATACCATCGTTCACTTGATCGAAGGTTGGCTAAATCTGCACGGGAAAGAAGGCTTCGTTTTCGACGGTTTTCCTCGCACGGTCAACCAGGCGGAGCGCCTCAACGAACTTTTGGAAAAGATGGGGACCTCGCTTGATCTGGCCATTTGGCTGGAGATTTCCGAGGAGACGGTTCGCGACCGCATCTCCAGTCGCCTGCAATGCAGCCGCTGTGGTTTCACCACCAGCCTAACGAGCGCCCGCTTCGCCGATCGACCGATTTGTCCTTATTGCGAGGGGCCGCTCATCCGCCGCGTCGATGATGACGCTTCCGTCCTGCAAACCCGTCTGGCGGAATTCAAGAGCAAAACCGAACCGCTCCTTTCCTTCTACGAAAAGGACGAGGCGCTCCATCGCATCGATGGCAATCGTGATCGGGATGCGGTCTTCGCCGATATCTCGGCGTTGATCGAAGAGCGAGTGAAATGATCCCGATCAAGTCCGCGCGCGAGATCGACCGGATGCGGCTCGCCTGCCGTACGGCCAGCGACATTTTGGAACGAGTGAGCGAGCTGATTCGTCCGGGCATTTCGACCAAGGAAATCGACCAGGCCGCGGCCGATCTCATGCAGGAAGCGAGCGTGCGCAGCGCTTTCCTCGGCTATCGGCTCGGGCACCGCGTCTTCCCAGGCCATATTTGTATTTCGCTCAACGATGAAATCGTGCACGGCATTGGTAGCCAGCGCCGGATTCAATACGGCGATATCGTCAAACTCGACATCGGGGTGGTCCGGGACGGTTGGGTGGGGGACACGGCGGCGACCATTCCGGTCGGGATGGTCGATGAGCGCATCGAAAAGCTGCTCGAAGTCACGCAGAGCGCATTGCATCGCGCCATTGGTCACGCTCTGGCTGGCGAGCGGCTGGGCGATCTTTGCGCCTCGATCGAAGAGGAAGCGGTCCGTCATCACTTTAGCGTGGTCCGGGAATTCGTGGGCCACGGGGTGGGGAGGAAGCTGCACGAAGAGCCGCAGGTGCCGAACTACGGGAAGCGGGGCAGCGGTCCGCGCCTCAAGCCGGGTATGACGCTGGCCATTGAGCCGATGATCAACCTGGGAGCTCCCGGTGTTCGCCTCCTCGAGGACGGTTGGACGGTCTGCACCGGGGACGGTCTCCCCTCCGCCCATTTCGAGCACACGGTTTTGATTACCAAAGAGGAACCCGAGATTCTGACATGGCGCGCAAAGACGCAATTGAAGTAGAGGGCAAGGTGGTCGAGTTGTTGCCTAACACCATGTTTCGGGTGCAACTCCCGAATGGGCACCACGTGCTGGCCCACACTTCCGGAAAGATGCGAATGCACTTCATTCGCATCTTGCCAGGGGACAAAGTTATGCTAGAAGTTTCCCCCTACGATTTGTCGAAGGGGCGAATCACTTTTCGCCATCGCTAGCGCGGAGAAATTGCTCCGCGTTTTTCGTCTCGTGAGTTATGAAAGTTCGACCATCAGTAAAAAGACTTTGTGAAGGATGCAGGATCGTTAAGCGCAAGAACGTGGTGCGCGTGATCTGCAGTAAAAACCCGCGCCATAAACAGCGCCAAGGGTAGGGAGAGAAACGCTGAAGTTCTGAAAGCTGAACGCTGAAATAAATTTATGCCAAGATTGCTCGGAGTAGAAATTCCTGCGGACAAGCGCATCGAAGCATCGCTCACCTATATTTATGGGGTCGGTCCAACGACTGCGAAGCGAGTTCTCGAACAGACCAATATCGATCCGAACCTGCGGGCCAAGGATCTGACGCCCCAGCAGATCAACGAAATCATCCAGACCATCACCCACAGCAAGGTGCCGATCGAAGGTGATCTGCGCCGGGAATTGCAAAGCAATTTGAAACGGTTGCAGGCGATCAATTGTTATCGCGGCATTCGCCATCGCCGTGGGTTGCCGGTGCGCGGACAGCGCACTTCGACCAACGCACGGACCCGCAAAGGGCCGCGTAAGACGGTCGGCGTGATTCGCAACAAGGACGCTAAAGCGGGTAAAGTTTAACCTACCGAAACACCGACATGGCCGAAGATTCCGAAAAACCAACGCCAGCCGAAGAACCCGCCTCCGAGGCGGCGCCGGCGAGCGAGACCAAGGCAAGTGCTCCCGCTGAGCAGCCTGCCGAGACCAAACCCGAGGCGCCAGCAACTGCGCCCGGCGCGGAAGAGCCCGCCCCAGCCGCGGAGACGCCCGCAGCCGCGGAGACTTCCATGCCAATTGCAGAGGCGCCCGCTCCGGCCAAGGCTGAGGCGAAACCTAAAGCTTCCAAGAAGCCGGCCAAGAAAGCGGATGCTCCAGCGGCTGAAGCCCCCAAGGAAAACCTTTCTCTTGATCCGAACGACGTCGAGAAGCCGAAGATCATCAAGGCAAAGGGGAGCAAGAATGTGCACTTCGGTTTTGCCCATGTTCTCTCTACTTTCAATAACACCATCGTCACGATCACCGACCTGCAGGGCAACGTGATCGGCTGGTCCAGCGCCGGCAAAGTCGGGTTTAAGGGCTCACGCAAAAGCACCGCCTACGCGGCGCAGATGGTGGCGCAGGATGCCTCGCGCCAAGCCATGGGACATGGCCTCAAGGAGGTCGAAGTGCTCGTGCGAGGACCGGGCGCCGGCCGCGAATCAGCGGTCCGCGCGTTACAGGCGATTGGTCTCGATCTCACGGTGATCCGCGATGTGACGCCGGTGCCGCATAATGGTTGCCGCCCGCCCAAGCAACGGCGCGTCTGATTCTCTCAACTCTCGACTAAAGACTCTCAATTTCCTAGATGGCTAGATACACCGGACCTAAAACCAAAATCGCCCGTCGCTACGGGGTGCCTCTTTTCGGGCCATCCAAGTCGCTGGAGCGCAAAAATTATCCACCCGGCATGCACGGGCCGAAAGGCTCGCGTCGCAAGCAATCCGATTACGCGATCGCGCTGGGTGAAAAGCAAAAGCTGCGTTTCCAGTACGGCCTCATGGAGAAGCAGTTTCGCCGCATTTTTGAGACCGCCTTGCAACGGCGCGGTGTGACCGGCGAAACTCTTTTGCAACTTCTGGAGACGCGTCTTGATAACGTGGTCTTCCGCCTGGGGCTCGCGAATACGCGCAGTGCGGCTCGTCAGATGGTGTCGCATGGCCATGTGCAGGTGAATGGAAGGAACGTCAACATTTCTTCTTATAACGTGAAGGCGGGCGACGAGATCACGGTGAAAGATCATCCTAAATCCCGCCAGCTGGCGCAGCGCAACATGGAACTCACGCAGATCGCGCCCGTGCCGGATTGGCTGGCGGTGGATCGCGACGCGCTGACCGGCAAAGTCGCGCACATTCCTTCCCGCGAAGAGATGCAGCCGATGGTCAACGAGCAGCTGATCGTCGAGTTGTACTCTCGTTAGGCTGGTTTCTTTCGGGACGGCTGTCCCGGTGGATGTCTCCTCTGGGCGACATTTGCGGACGTGCGCCCTCTGGGCGAGGCGGGTGTGCGCGCTCCGCGAAAAGTGGGCTGACTCCCGCGTTTTCCAGAGGAAAACGTCTACATCGCTTCTAGCGCGGCGAGGGCTTTGTCGTAGCTGCATCGCGCCAGGTAATGGGCGAGTTGGGGAGCGACCGGCGGCGGGAGCGCCTTCTCGGCGGCTGCTATTTTCTCAGAGACCAGCCTGAGCTTCTCCATGTGTCGCTCCTTATCGCGCCGACTCTCTTCGTCAGCAATCAGCGCACGCCTTTCGCGCAGGGCGTCTGCCAGGTTGAGATAAGTCGATTTCACAAGGGAAGTGGGATCGCTTTTTCTAAAAAAGCGGAACAAAAGCTTGTCTCGCATTATTATTTTACGCAAGTCTCCGAAATGGCGGTGGAAGATAGGAAACGGATTCTGATCGTGGACGACGATCTGGCGGTGCTGCGCATCATGCGTGAGGCGCTGCAGTCGCTTTTAGGGTACGAGGTCGATACCTCTCCAAAACCGGAATACGGCTTTGAGCTGGCTCTGAAGAAAAGTTACGACCTGATGATCTTCGATTTCTCAATGCCACTGATCGACGGCGCGCTGCTTTTCTTCCTCATCTCCAAAGTCTACGAAAATGCGACGCCGCCTCGGAGGGTGCCACCTTTGCTCCTTGTTTCCGGGCAAGGCGCCGATGAACGGGCGCAGGAATTAATGAAAGAAGCGCGCGTGAAAGGCTTCCTGGCCAAACCTTTCACCATCAATCGATTAGTCGATAAGGTGAAATCCTGCCTGCCTGTATCCAGCGCCGTCACCTAGGCGGCGCTGTTCCCGCGGTCAGGACGCCCGCTTTTGCCCGGCTTCCTCTTCCAATTGGCGCACGGCTTCGAGCCAATCGTGGTCTGAATCCCCGGCGACGCCATGTTTCAGACGCCCTTCTGCGATAAAGTAGGCCCGAGTGCGGATCTGCTCGTCGGAGATTCCGGAAACTGCCTGAGTTGGGTTAACCGTGGCCGCTGCGCCAGCAGATTTCCGACTGACCGCTGTCTTGCGGCTCGCGGTGCGCCGGGGTTTTGCGGGAGTCTTGCTTTGCCCCATCGATTTGGTCGTCGTTTTCTTGGCGGCTGGCTTGCCCGCCTTGCCTGCCGCGACTCCGGTACTCGATTCCATTTCGCGGGCAGGTTGGGGTGCGGCCGGCGCCTCTTTCGATTTTCTTGAACTTTTCGCCATTTACTTTTGGGTTGGGTGGGCCAAGCCTGTACCCGCCGAGAGGAGATGCGCAAGCGGAAAACGGCACGAAAACAGCTCCTGCGGCAGGAACGAAAACCACGGATGAGACATTTTATTTTCAGATGGATGATCACCACTGTGGCGGTCATGGTGGCCGCTGGCATAATCAGCGGAATCCGCTATGACAGCGTGGGCGCGCTCATCGGAGGGGCCTTGCTCCTGGGAATTCTCAATGCCTTTTTACGCCCGATCCTGCTCTTACTGATGGCTCCGCTGATTATTCTGACCTTGGGGATTTTCATCTTTGTGGTGAACGGGCTCATGCTGCTCCTGGTGAATCAATTCGTGCATGGCTTTCACGTGGATAGCTTTGGGAGCGCCTTCTGGGGCGCGATCCTGATTAGTGTGGTCAGTTGGATGTTAAGCGCATTTTTCCGAGGGAGCGACGGACGGGTTCATCCCCTCACACATCATACGAAAATGCGGCGCGTATCAGGTCGCGTAGTGGGAAGTAGCAAGCCAGGCGAGTTATGACGTATTGCTTGGGTATGCTCTGCCGCAAAGGCGCCGTCTTCCTCTCCGATTCCCGCACCAGCGCCGGGATGGATAACATCACGGTGCGCACAAAAATGCGGGTTTTTGAAAAGCCGGGCGACCGAGTGATCTGCATCATGTCCTCGGGTAATCTTTCGCTTAGCCAGGCGACTCTGGCCCTGATCGATGACGACCTGCACCTTAACGAAAGTCATCCCGCCCGGAAGCATCTGCTCAATCGTGAGACTTTTTACGAGACGGTGCGCTATGTCGGTTCGAAGGTGCGGGAAGTGGAGCAACGCGATCGCGCGGCGCTGGAGGCAGACGGTTTTTGCTGGAATATCAACCTGATCGTGGGCGGCCAAATCGCTGGTTTCGAGCCGGAAGTGCACGCCATCTACCCCCAGGGCAACAGCATTCATGCGAGCAAAGACTGTCCCTATTTGCAGATCGGCGAATCGAAGTACGGCAAACCGATTCTGGATCGCGGCTTTAGCTACGACAGCACCCTCATGGACGCGCTCAAATTCGGCATCATCTCGATGGATGCGACCATGAAAAGCAACGTGGCGGTCGGGCCTCCCTTCGACATTCTTTGCTACAAAAGCGACTCCCTCCAGGTCAACATGCGGACGCGTTTGGAAGAGCACGACCCCTATCTCTCGGAGATCAGCCAGAAGTGGCAGGAGGGCATCGTGAGACTCGTTAGGCAAATGCCGGTGGCGGACTTCACCAAGACGGCGCTCGGTTTCGCCCACGCCGCCTAGGCGGTAGCGGTAGCAGCGGTCTTGACCGTCGGGCTCGCGCCAGGCGGCGGCCCGCTTCGACCGCGCAGAAGGATGCGGCGCTGACAGCGACGTCCCAGAAAAATGGCGGTTTGCAGCCTAACGCTCCTGTTTTTTCACTCGGTCCGGCGACCAATTGTATACAGCGGAGAGGGGCTGGTCTGATTCCTGCTAATAGGCTTTTGCAGCTAATAACCCTAGCCATAACCATATGCTCACTTCCACAAAATCAGTTATCTGCGGCCTCCTTGCCTTGAGCGCCGCATCCGCCTCTTGGGGGCAAGAGGCGGGCACCGCGGCGGCGCCTGCGCCACAGCCATCGGCTCCCGTTCGTAGTACAGACCTCGCGCCGATGACGGCCGTGCAGTCGACTCCCGGGGCGGTGACCCAGCCGGTGGGGCAACCCGCCGGCCAGCCTGCCGGCCTGCCCGCGGCAAAGCCCGCAGCGGCGCCGACCGGGACGATTATCACCGCTCAGGCTACGCCCAACCCGGCGCCTGTCGCGTCGCAGGCTTCCACGACAACGACGACCGATCCCGTCACCGAGAGCGGTGGCATCGGGGTTCGTGAATTTCAAGGCGACGATGTCGGCCAGGTCCTGCGACTCCTGGCGCGTCAGTCCAAAATCAATCTGGTCGTGAGCGAAGCCGTGGCCGGCACCGTGACGATGCGGCTGGAGGATGTCACTGCGTTGCAGGCGATCGCGATCATCGTGAAGGCCAAGAGCCTGTTCATGGATCAAATCGATAACGTCTATTACATCAAGACCGGCGCGGAGCGCACCGCCGAGCCGACCGAAAGCGACAGTTATCAATTCAGCTACGGCCGGGCCAAAGACATCGCGCCGCTCCTCGCGTCGCAGCTTTCGAGCAAGGAGCCGCCGCAAGTCGACGAGCGTACCAACACCATTTTCTTCCGTGAAACCCGCAGCAACATCGACAACGTGCGCCAGATGCTGGTGCAAATCGACAAACCGACCAAGCAGGTCATGATCGAAGCGCGTCTTGTCGAAGTAAACGCAAATCCACGCCAGTCCTACGGCATCAACTGGGCGGGCGTCGTAGGTGGGGCGAGCAGCCCGCAGACTTTCCGTTACGGCGGCAGCACCATAGGGAGCAACGCGATTGTTCCGGCCCAGACCGTGACGACCAATCCGAACACCGGCGTAGTCACGACCACGCCGCGGCTCGATGCCAACGGGGTCCCGGTTCAAGTGGTGCAGCCAAACGCTTTGCCAGGCGTCATCACCGATACCGCCTCGGGCGTGTTCAGACCGCAGGACTTTCTTCGTGACGCCGCCAATGGCTTAGGCGCGGTCGGCGGTCAGTTCGCCATCCTCTCGATCCCGCAGATGTCGGCCACCCTGCGGCTGCTGAACGAAGATTCGGATGCCGAGTTTCTGGCCAACCCTCGGATCGTGACAGCCGACAACATGCAGGCCAAGATCGAGATCATCCGCAACCAGCCGGTGCCACAACTCAATTTCAACGAGCAGACTGCGACGGCCGTCTTTGGCGGGTTTCAGGACAAGAAATTCGGCAACACTCTGGTCGTTAGACCCTCCGTCAACAAAGACGATTTCGTGACCTTGAGTGTAAAACCGGAGATCAGTAACAAGGTCGGGGACGCTCTCTTCACTTTCGCCGGTGCCCAGGTGGCCAGCCCGGTCATCGACACGCGCACACTCGATTCGAATGTTCTCATCAAGAGCGGCGACACCCTCGCCATCGGTGGTCTGCTGCAGGACGAAGTGACCAAAGGCCGCACCAAGGTGCCAGTCCTCGGCGATATCCCGGTCCTCGGTTATCTTTTTCAGGAGCGCCTCAATGCGCGCACCAAGCGTAACCTGCTCGTCTTCGTGACGCCTACCATTCTGGAACAGCGCTACGGCACCGGACTGGAAGACCAGGTTTCCGGCTTGCACCACAGTGGCGAAGAATTTGCCGATCCCAATGGCTGGCGCAACAACGCCAAGGGCGCCGTTCGCGTTGTCCCGACCTCGAATCGCCAGGTCGTGACCGATTACCCGAAACCGGGAGTAGCGCCGCCGCCGGCCAAGATGCGTTACATGAGCACGGCTAAAGACCGGGATTTTTAGACAATTGGTTGTGGGGTTGAGAGAGGGCGAGTCGGCTAGGCTGATTCGCCCTCTTGATTTTGTCCTTAGGCCTCGGCTCGGCGGGTTGGTTTGCTTTAGATTTGTCCTCGTCCCTCGAACGCACAGGAAGATCGAGGACGATGACGATTACGAACTGACAATTCTAAACGCCCTGCGGCGTCGGCCCCCCCGCCTCACTCCCGTGCTTGCGCTCCCCCGCGCCACTGTGCATCATAAACGGCCCGAGTTTCCCCGCTCGGAGCGCTTATTTGTCGATGAAACTTTCGCTCATTCCGTCGTCGCTTCGCTCCATCGCTGAGAAGATCGAAACCCAGACGCGCATTTCCGAAGACGACGCGCTGACGCTGTATCGTTCTCACGAGCTCAACGCGCTCGGCATTATGGCCAGCGCGGTGCGCGAGCGGAAGAATGGGAGTGTCGCGACCTACATTCTCAATCGCTACATTAACTATTCGAACATCTGCGTGCTTTCCTGCCAGTTCTGCGCCTTTGCCGCCAAGAAGCGCGACGCGCACGCTTTTGAAAGCTCCATCGACGAGATCGTGGAGGCGGTGCAGGCGGCCCTTTCCAGTGGCATCACGGAGGTGCATATGGTCGGTGGCCTCCATCCCACGCTCGATAAGAAGTGGTATCTGGACCTCCTCACGCGTCTCCGGGCGCTCGATCCGCAGCTTCAACTGAAGGCTTTTACGGCGATCGAAATCAGGCATATGGCGCGCCGGGTTTTTAAAACTTCGATTGCCGAAACGCTCGGCCTCCTCAAAGAAGCGGGTCTCGGCTCGCTCACCGGCGGAGGCGCCGAGATTTTCGATCCCGCGGTCCGCGATGAATTGTGTCGGGGCAAAGAAAACGCCGCCGAGTGGCTCGAAGTGCATCGCCTTTGGCACGAAATGGGAGGCCGCAGCACTTGCACGATGCTTTTTGGTCACATCGAGACCGACGAACAGCGGGTCGATCATCTGCGCCAACTGCGGAAGCTGCAGGACGAGACCGGCGGATTCACCGGCTTTATCCCCTTCGCCTTCGAGCCGGGAGAAGGCACCGTTCTCTCGCATATCCGACACGCCACCGCTTTTGAGCAACTCCGCAACCTCGCCGTGAGCCGCATTTATCTCGACAATATCGATCATCTGACGGCCTATTGGGTGAGCATGGGCTTGCCCCTGGCCCAGGTGGCGCTGAGCTATGGCGTGGACGATCTGCACGGCACCATTATGCGTGAGAAGATTTTTCACATGGCTGGGGTGAGCACGCCCGAGGAGCAGACCGTCGAAACCCTGCGTCACGTCATCCGGGAAGCCGGTCGCGATCCGGTGCAGCGCGATAGTTACTACAATCACATCGCATCGACGCGTCCCGCGCCTGCGACAAACGGCAAACTCGTCTGCGCCTGAGGTGCGCGAGCCTTCTTCCCTCCGCCTCGGTTGCGTAAAATATCGCAACGCACTGCCTCTGATCCACGGTTGGCAAGGGGCTGTCCGCTTCGATCATCCTTCCGTTCTCTGTCAGGCGCTGGCCGAGAACGAACTCGACGTCGCTCTGGTCTCCAGCTTTGAGTATCTGCGTCATCCGATCTATTCCGTCGTCGATGGGCTTGCCATCGGCTCGGATGGCCCGGTTTACAGCATCATCCTGGCGCACCAGGGAGAGATCGAGGCTCTCCAGGAAGTGATCATCGATCCCGCCTCGCGCAGCTCGGTTCAACTATTGCGCTGCTTGTTAGGCGAGCGGCAGATCGAGGCGCGCTTCGTCGAGCAGGGAGAAATCGATCCAACGCGCGGTCGTTTTCTGATCGGTGATCAAGCCATCCGTTTTCGCGAAGAGTACGCCCAGCGCTACGAGTTTCTCGACCTCGGCGTTGAGTGGAAAAGACAGGCAGCCGTACCCTTCGTTTACGCGCTCTGGCTGGTCCGGCCAGAATATGGCGAGAAAGAAGAAATCGCGACCGCCCTGAGATCGTTAGGCAAACGCAACCTGGCCGATCTGGAGGCGATCATCGCGACTCAGCCTGAAGGGGAGCGAGAGTTTTGCCGATACTATCTCCGCGAATGCCTGCGCTACGACTTCGGCGACCGCGAAAAGGAGGGGTTTCAGCGCTTCGCCGAGTCCTGCGCCGAGCAGGGCCTGCTGACACGTGTCCCGCCCGCGCCCGATTTGGTTTAGGAGATGGGCGTTGGATCTCGTCGAGCCGGAGGCAACGGCGAGCGCGAAGTTTTTGTGTAACATTATGAATGATGGAATTGTTCGCGCTCTCGCCCACACGGCCAGGCGCATCTTTCGAGTTGCCTAACGAAATGTGCGCATGAAGCAGGCGCGACGCTGGATTCTGCCCTCGGTGAACGGCGCCGGCGCTGTCACTCTCTCCGCCAACGGCTGCGGTCCTCCTTGCATCGCGCGGCTTTTGCGACGCAGAGGTCTGCGCAGCGACGCGGAAGTCGCCGAATTTCTGCGGCCCCGCCTGGCTCGCCTGAGCGATCCGTTCCTGCTTCCCGAGATGGCCCAGGCGGCGGATCGAATCCTGCGCGCGATCGACCAGCGCGAAGCCATCGTGCTTTACGGCGACTACGACGTCGACGGGGTCACTTCGCTCGCGCTGCTGAACGAAATACTCGTCGCCTACGGGGCGACGCCCGCGCTCTTCTTGCCGTCACGCATGGAAGAAGGCTACGGGCTGAGTCGCGAAGGGCTCGAGCGGTGCTGGCAGTCGCATCGACCATCTCTCCTCATTGCGGTCGATTGTGGCACTTCTTGCTGCGCTGAAATCGGTGAGCTTGGTGCGCGCGGGGTGGAAGTCATCGTGCTCGATCATCATGAACCGAAAGGGGAACTCCCCCGTTGCGTCGCCGTCGTGAACCCGAAAGCGGTCCCCGGCTCCGATTTTACTTACCTTTGCAGTGTTGGATTGGTTTTTAAGCTTTGTCACGCGCTGCTCAAAAAACGATCGCTGCCCGCTTTCGATCTGCGTGCGCGGCTGGATTTGGTCGCGCTCGGAACGGTGGCTGACATCGTCCCGCTGGAAGGAGAAAATCGGATTCTGGTGCACCACGGAGCGAGGCAAATGGCTCAGTGCCGTTTGTTAGGCGTAGGCAAGTTAATGGAAGTGTCCGGAGTTCGTCCTCCTATCGCTTCTGAGCACATTGGTTTTCGCCTTGGTCCGCGGCTGAATGCAGCCGGCCGCCTCACGACAGCCGAAAAGTCGCTCCGTCTTCTCGTTTCTAAAGATGACACAGAGACCAGCGCTCTGGCGGCGGAACTGGATGGCGATAATCGAGCTCGCCAGGGCGTGGAACGTGAGATTGTCGCCGCCGCCGCCGAGAAGATTGCCGGCGGGAGTTTAGCCGATGCGCCGGGCATCGTTCTCGGAGAGGAAGGCTGGCATCCCGGCGTGCTCGGCATCGTCGCCTCGCGCCTGGCTAAAGCGCACCACCGACCCGCCATCGCGATCGGTTTCGACCAGGAGGGGCTGGGGAAGGGGAGCGGGCGCAGCATTCCGGGTTTCTCGCTCGTTTCCGCCCTCGCAGAATGTGCCGCTTATTTGGAAAAATTTGGCGGCCATGAAATGGCGGCTGGCCTGACAATTCGCCGCGAAAAACTGAATGGCTTCGCGCAGGCCTTTCGGGAGGTCTGCCGCGTCCGGCTCGCGCCCGAGCAACTCGAGCCGCTTCTCCATTTGGACGACGAGCTGCGCCTGCGCGACGTGAACTGGGAGTTGATGCGGTGGCACGAGCTGCTCCAGCCTTTTGGTCCGGGCAATCCGCAGCCGCTCTTTCTCCTCCGCGGAGTGGAGGCCGCCGCTCCGCCTCAGATTATGAGAGAGAAACATCTGGTTTTGCGTCTCCGCCAGGATGGCCGGGTGCAACGCGCCATCTTTTTTGGAGGGGCCATCGACCCGTTGCCCGCGCCACCCTGGGATGTGGCCATTCGTCTTGGCACCGATGAATGGGAGGGAGAGAGGCGAATCCAGATGCAAGTCGAAGCGATTCGAGCTGCCGCGTCGGAGGGAAGATGAGCCTGACGAGTTTGGATTCGTTAGGCGAGATCGCCTGGATTCCGCGTCCGCGCGTGACGCAGTTGCACCGTCTCGGGCTTGAAACGGTGGGCGATCTCCTCACGCACTATCCCCGGCGCTACGAGGACCGGCGGGAGTTTGCCGGTTTTCCTCGCGAAGAAAGCGAGCAGCCGATCTGCCTTTGTGGCGAGGTGGTCAAAACGCGGTTCAACCGGTTCGGACGTGGCCGCAAAATCTTTGAAGCCACCTTGCAGGAAAGTGATGCGCACGCGCTGAGCCAGCCGCTCGTCCTGCGCTGGTTTAATCTCCATTACGTCCAGAAAATGATTATGACCGGCCAGCGCCTGGTCGTGTTCGGGAAACCGCGGCGGCGTGGGCAGCGTCTCTGCCTGGAGCACCCGGAGTTTGAGATCATTGAGAACGATGACGAAATCTCGATCCATTTCCGGCGCATCACGCCGATTTATCCGGCAACCGAAGGATTATCGCAGCGCGTTTTGCGCAGCTTGATCCATCGCCTGCTGGAGGAATGGGAAGACGACGGCGCGCAGACTTTGCTCCCTTCTGTTCTGGAGAAACAGAACGAGCCGCGCGCCCTGCGGGAGATTCATTTCCCTTCCACCGAAGAAATGCTCAGCCGGGCGCGGGAGTCTCTTGTTCTGGCAGAGTTCTTTGCCATGCAAATGATCATCGCGTCGCGCCGGGCGCGCTCCCAGGCGCGGGCTGGAGCCGCGCACTGCGGGCCGGGCGAATTGCTGGAGCAATTCGGACGCGCGTTGCCTTTTGACCTAACGAGTGCGCAGTCGCGTGTCATCGAGGAACTGCGCCGCGATCTCAATTCCGAGTTGCCCATGAATCGCCTGCTTCAGGGCGACGTTGGTTCCGGCAAGACGGTGGTCGCAATCGCAGCCTTGCTGCTGGCGGTGGAGGGAGGCTATCAGGCTGCCTTCATGGCCCCGACCCAGATCCTGGCCGAGCAGCATTACGAAGTCCTTCGTCGCTGGCTGGAGCCGTTAGGCGTGCTGGTGTCGTTGCGGACCGGCGCGCGGAAAGAGGATCCGTTACCGCTCTTCGCCGGCGCGGGGGCTCCTCCGGGGATCACGGGCTGCCAGCCCGTCGTGCCGGAGAGTCTCTCCGGCACCCTCGCCTCGCAGACACGTTACGCGCGGCGCAACCTGCCGCACTTCGAACGTCCGTGGGCCAAGTACGCGGTTACCTTCTCGACCCGCAAAAAGCGAACGCTCCCGGATGAGGCTCGCCGGATCGTGCTCGACTCTCTCCTGCATTGGAACGAGCGTCGTTACGCTCTCTATGCCGTTTGCGTGATGCCGGATCACGTACATGTCCTGCTCGAGCCGGCGATTAAAGAGACCGACGAAGGAAAGACGATTTTCTTTTCGTTAGGAGAAATTTTTCACAGCATCAAGGCGCATACCGCTCGCGCGATTAACAAGAGTCTTGGCACGAGAGGTCCGGTTTGGGAGGAAGAATGGTTCGATCGCATGATTCGATCGGAAAAGGATCTACAGGAGAAGTTCGATTACATATTGCGCAATCCTCTCGCGGCCGGACTAGAAGATGAGACGAGCTCGTACCGGTGGGTTTGGTTTTCGGGCATTTCGGAGATGGACTCTGCGCGCGGGCAGCGGCGCGCAGACTGCACGCCGCGACGGGCTGACAGCCCGTGCTCGCCGGAGGATAGGAAGCAATCGCCCCCGCCAGGCCAGATTTTCGTCGGGACCCATGCACTGCTCTTCGAGCCCGAGGGATTGGAGAATCCGGGGCTGGTGGTGATCGACGAGCAACACAAGTTTGGCGTGGCGCAGCGCGGTCGCCTTACCATGCAAAATCCTGCGCCCGACGTCCTCGTCATGACGGCAACGCCAATCCCGCGCACCCTCACCATGAGCTTGTATGGCGATCTCGATGTCTCGACCATCGACGAGATGCCGAGTGGTCGCGGGCTAATCGTGACCGCGGCGCGCGGCGACGAAAAATTACCGGACGTGCTGGCCTTTCTACGGCGCGAATTGGGAGCGGGACGTCAGGCTTACATCGTTTACCCGCTGATCGACGAGAGTGAGAAACTGGAGGCCAAAGCAGCCTCAGCGGAATTCGCCCAGTGGCGGGAGAGGCTGGAACCCTACACCTGCGCGCTCTTGCACGGCCGCATCCCGGGCCCCGAGAAACAGGCGATCATGGATCAATTTCGCCGCGGCCTAACGAACGTGCTGGTCAGTACCACCGTGATCGAGGTGGGTGTCGATGTGCCTAACGCCACCGTCATGCTGATTGAAAATGCGGAACGTTTCGGCCTCGCCCAATTGCATCAGCTCCGTGGTCGCATCGGACGCGGCGAGCACAAATCATATTGCATCCTGATGACCTCCGAGCCCACGCCGGAAACGCTGGCCAAGCTCCAGGTGTTGGAAAAGACCAGCAACGGCTTCGAGGTGGCGGAGGCCGACTGGCAACTCCGGGGACCGGGTGATCTTCTCGGTACAGCCCAGAGTGGGCTCCCGCAGTTGAAGCTGGGAAATCTGCGTGCGGACGCGGCGATCATGCGGCGCGCCCGGGCGGCGGCGCTCGAGATTTTCCGCGCCGATCCGCTCCTGGCCAAGCCGGAAAATCAACGTTTCCAGTCTTTGGTTGTCGAAGAAGTGGGAAAAAATTTCTCCCAAGTCAGTTAATGAAGAATCTACTTAAATTTTTTGTCCTCGTCCTCGTGCTTAGCGCGGGGGTTTCGCTCCTCTACGATTATCAACTCCGCCACGGCGGCCTGAGCACGACCAAGTCGGCGACTCCGGAAAAATACACCCTGGCCGACGCTCCGGCCGTCGATCCCAAGGCGGTCCCCAGCCTGGCGTCACTGAGCAACGAGCGCCGGCGCCTGGTGGCGGGGGTAATTCCGTCGGTCGTGAGCGTGAAAACATCGAAGCGCGTTCAACGGCCTCAGTACGGCCT
The DNA here is from genome assembly GCA_965218705.1 of Chthoniobacterales bacterium. Classification (GTDB taxonomy): domain Bacteria; phylum Verrucomicrobiota; class Verrucomicrobiia; order Chthoniobacterales; family UBA10450; genus Palsa-1392. The sequence continues at coordinate 2,701,694 of OZ244652.1, read as the reverse complement.
CGATCCGTTCGATTTTTTCCGCGGCAACTATCGCCAATTTCGCGGCCGCGCCGATGAAGCCCTCGTGCAGAACTCCCTCGGTTCGGGGGTGGTCGTGACCAAAGAAGGTCACATTATTACGAATAACCACGTGGTCGATCAGGTGGACGAGATCGAAGTGGTGCTGAGCGACGGGCGTACCCGCAAGGCGCGCGTGATCGGAGCCGACAAGGAGCTGGATTTGGCGGTTTTAAAAGTAGACGAACTCGGGATGAAGCCGCTCAAACTGGGCGACTCAGATGGGGTGCAGGCGGGGGATTTTGTCCTCGCGGTCGGGAATCCTTTCGGCTTCGAGGAGACGGTCACCGATGGAATTATCAGCTCCAAAGGTCGACCTAATCGGATCGATGGGTTCGGTGATTACCTGCAGACCGACGCGGCCATTAATCCGGGCAATAGCGGCGGACCCCTCATCAATTTGCAGGGCGAAGTCGTGGGCATTAACACGGCGATCATTTCCCGCAGCGGAGGATCGCAGGGAATCGGTTTCGCCATTCCTTCCAATACGGTGCGGATGGCTCTGGAGAGCCTGTTGCAGAAAGGGAGAATCATTCGGGGCTATCTGGGTATCGAGACCCCTCCTCCTTCTGGACGAACAAATGCGGATGTTGGCTCTGGTGTGCCGGTCCTCGCGGTCCTGCCTGATTCTCCGGCCGCGGAGGCCAAGATTCAACGCGGGGATGTGATCGAGAAATTCGACGGCCACGATGTGCGCAACATTATGGAGCTGCGCCACTTCGTATCGCAGGCAGAGCTGGATAAAAAAGTCCAGGTGCAGGTTCAGCGGCAGGGGAAGCCGGTCACGCTGGCCGCCACGATTAAGGAACAGCCGGCCAATTATCAATTGGCCCGTGCGATACCGCCCCAGGGCGGTCAGGCTCAGCCGCCTAACGAACCGGATCTGGCCGACCCCGATCAACCCGATCAGCCGGATCAATCCAACCCGTCCGATCAGGCCAGTGGTTCGCCCCTGGCTTCAGTCGAGGTGAGGGAATTAACGCCGCAACTCGCACAGCGACTCGGTGTGCCGCGTGGTGTGCGGGGCGTGGTGGTCGCACAGGTTGGTCCCGAATTAAGCGGCGGCGAACTTAGGGCCGGCGATGTGATCGAAGCGATCAATCAGGAACCGATCGCGTCTGTGCAGGATTACGAACAGGCCCTGCAATCGTTCGACCCGAACCATCCGCAGGTGCTATCGGTCTGCCGGCAACGCAGCCGCTCCTTCGTTGTCGTTAAGCCCCGCTAACGAACTTGGGACGCGCAGCGCAACGTTCTGCGACGAACAGGACAGGGATGAAAGATTCCTACTAGCACTTGCCTTGGTCGGTCTCCTGCTTCCGTCCGCGGAAGCAATCAGGTTGACTTCACCTTTGGCCTTGGACCTCTCCTACTACAGCTTATGGCTCGACGGTAGACAGTGTCCCCGGCCCTCACGGCTCCCAACACGAAAAAAGGGAGACGCACGCGTCTCCCTTTCCCTAACAATATCAGTTGATGGCTTAGTAACCGCCGGAGCTCTGGCGGGTCACCGTCGTGCTCGTGCTGGTCGGCGTCTGCTGGACCGCGGTTTCGCTGTGCGTGGTGGTGGTCGTGGTCGGCGCTGGCTCTTTCACCACTGTCGTGCAGGAAGAAAGGGCAGCCACCGCGATCATTGGGACTAACAAGATAAGTTTTTTCATAGTAGGTGTGATGCTTACAGACCTGATTCGATGCAGGTTGCGTGCCCGGATGGTTAAAGCCCTCTTTTTTTAAGGCCGGCGCGATCGGAACTCCCGGCCGCTGGAGCTGGAAAGATGGATGGCAACGAGCTCGTTAGCTTAATCGATCGGTCTTGCGCGCAGTTTTTTGAGGTTTGAGCGCTTGCGCTTCGACTCCAGGATCTTCCGTTTCAAGCCCGGCGGTCGCGGAGACCGACGCCGCCGGGCCTTGGCGGCAGCCGCCCTCTTTTCCTGGCGGGCTTTTTCCCGCTGCGCCTCCAGCGCGTCGAGCAACCGTTCCAGCGCCAGCTGCCGGTTGCGCGCTTGGGAGCGGGAATCCTGCACGGTGACCGCCATCCCGCTGGGCCGATGTCGCAGGGTGACGGCGGTAGAGACTTTATTGACGTGCTGCCCACCCGGCCCGGAGGCACGAGCAAACGACTCCTCCAGATCAGACGGAAGAATCCCGAGGCGGCGTTGACGTTCCAAAATATCCATCGTTAGGCCACGGCCCCCAAGACTATCGCACGTTTCGGGAAGAACGTTAGGCAGGGCAAGCACGGCCGAGATGCGGACGGGAGCTCTCTCTAGAACGCCGCGAGTTTACCGATGGCCGGACTCGAACCGGCACGGGCCGTTAAGCCCAACGGATTTTAAGTCCGTTGCGTCTGCCATTTCGCCACATCGGCGGCTGCGAGTTCGACCTTAAACGGGGAGGGCTAACCCGGCGAAAAGAATTATTTTGCACCCAGGCAGGACGATCACCGCTACATCCGGTAGACTCACGGGAAGCGAACGAGAAGGAGTGCCGCGAGCGGCCCGCAACTTTTAGGAGCAATAAATTATGGCAAAGAAATTATCTGGGAAAAAGGTGGCGATCCTCGTCACGGATGGATTTGAACAGGTGGAGATGACCAAACCACGCGAAGCCCTTCAGGAGGCCGGCGCGGAAGCGAAGATCGTTTCGCTCAAAGCGGGTAAAATCCAGGGGGTCAATCATGACGAAAAAGGCGATCAATTCGAGGTTGATCTGACTTTGGACAAAGCGAACCCGGCTGATTTTGACGCGTTGCTGCTCCCCGGCGGCTTGATGAACCCGGACGCGCTTCGCCAGGAAGATAGCGCGCTCGAGTTTGTGCGGCATTTCTTCGAGGCCAGGAAACCGGTCGCAGCGATCTGCCATGGAGCACAAATTTTGATCAGCGCCGATCTGGTGCGCGGTCGCACCATGACCTCGTGGCCGGCGATCCAGGCGGATATGAAAAACGCAGGCGCGAACTGGGTCGACGAAGAGGTCGTGGTCGATAACGGCCTGGTCTCCAGTCGCAACCCGGACGACATCCCGGCCTTCAATGAAAAGATGATCGAGAAGTTTGCCGAAGGGCAACATGAGGGCCAGGCCCGGGATCGTAGGGAAACTGCTGCGATCACTCTCGAGACTTAATTTCGGAGGGACATGTTTCCCAAAAGTGCTCTCTGTCCTCGGGGCACGCGGAGTATTGTTCCGTGGGCTCTTACTTCGCAGGTCTTTGAAAAACGGCTGGCTTGCTCTCCGCTCTTGCTCTTGATCGTACCCGACCTCGATCGGCCAGGATTACGAGCAGGAGAAGCGACGATTCTGGGCTAAGGTCAGAGAGATCTTAGGCGGAAGAGTGCCCCCCGGCTTTTGCCTGCGTCTTCACTGTTGGCTTTCTTTTTCCGCCGGGCCGTGGGCATATTAGCGCGGCGATGACGACGGCTAACAAGATCACTCTGGTCCGGATCCTGATGATCCCGGCCTTTGTCTTGATGGCGATTTATTATGGCCAGAGCATTCAGCGCGGGGTCCCGCTGGAGTGGCAGAGGTTCGCTGCCATCATCATTTTTCTCGTCGCGGCCGCCAGCGACGGCCTCGATGGTTACATCGCCCGGCGTTACAACCAAAAGAGCGCGCTCGGCGTGATTCTCGATCCGATCGCCGATAAGGGTCTGCTCCTCAGCGGCATTATCACTTTGAGCATCAGTAACTGGAGCGGAGTCGACCCCCAGGACGGCCGCTTTCCGATTTGGTTTCCCGTGCTCGTGATCAGCCGCGATGCCGTGATCGTGATTGGCAGTGTCGTGCTCCATTTGCTCAATGGCCACGTGCGAGTGCGGCCGGCCTGGACCGGCAAGGTTGCAACCTTTTTGCAAATGGCGGCGATTGCGTGGGTTATGTTGCAAATCATGTTCATCCCGCTCATCTACGTCGTTGGAGCAGCCGGCTTCTTTACGTTTGTCTCCGGCATCATCTATGTGATGGACGGCTTTCGGCAGCTGGGCGCGCAGGGCCACGCCAACGCTAACAACAGCGACGCGGCAAAACCTTAGGCAATGGACACACCCAGCACGCGCCAGGTCGCGATCGTCGGCCGGCCTAACGTCGGCAAGTCCGCTCTCTTCAATCGTCTGGCGCAACGTCACATCGCGATCGTGCATGACCAGCCGGGCATCACGCGCGATCGCATCTCGGCCCTGAGCCGGCGAGGGGAGGAACCCTTCACCATTTGGGATACCGGGGGAATCGGCGGGCATGGCGAAACCGAGCTCCTCCAGGAGGTGCGCACCGCCGCCGATGCGGCGATGCGCGAAGCCGACGTCATCCTCTTCGTGGTCGATGCGCAGCAGGGTCTGACGCCGATCGACCAGGAACTTGCGCGCCTCCTGCGGCGCTCACAACGCCCGGTCGTGCTGGTCGTGAACAAGATCGATCATCCCAAGCACGAAGACCTCCTGGGCGAGTTCACCCGGCTCGGTTTTCCCGAAGTTCTCTCCATCAGCGCCGCGCACGGCCTGGGCATGAGTTCGTTAGTTACGACGATCGAGCACCTCCTGCCCGCCGCGGTCGCGGCGGGGGAGGAAACGCCCGCCCTCTCGCTGGCGATCGTCGGCCGGCCTAACGTCGGGAAATCGTCGCTCATCAACGCCATCCTGAGTGATCGCCGCACCATCGTGAGCAATCTCCCCGGGACCACCCGCGATGCGGTCGACATTGCCTACCGGCTCGGCCGAGACCGTTTCGTGCTCATCGATACGGCGGGGATTCGTCCGCGCGGCAAGCACAATACTTCCGTCGAAGTCTTCAGCGTGATGCGCTCGGAGCGGACCATTCGCCGAGCCGATCTTTGCGTGTTGGTGATCGACGCCACCATGGGCGTGACGGCGCAGGACAAGAAGATTGCGGCGCTCATGCAGAAAGCGCAGAAGCCGTCGCTCATTCTGGTCAACAAATGGGACTTAGTGAAACCCGAGCGCGGAGCCAAGACAACGTTGGCCGAGGTGATTCAGGATACCCGCGACCGGCTGTTCTTTCTTCCCTACGCGCCCGTCCTGGTCGCCTCAGCGCTGACCGGCGAAAACGTCGATCGCCTCTTTACCGCCATTCGCAAGATCCGGCGGGGCGCGGAGAAGCGTCTCAGCACCGGCATGCTCAACCGCTTGTTGCGGGAGGCCTTTCAAGTCAATCCCCCGCCCATGTCGGCCAACAAGCGGCTCAAGCTTTTCTACGCCACCCAGCCGCGGAGCGAAAACCAGACCCTGGCCACGCCGGAATTTGTGCTTTTCGTCAATGATCCCCAGTTGTTAGGCGAGACTTATGCTCGTTATCTCGAAGCGAAGATTCGGGCAGCCGAATCGTTTCCCGGCCTGCCGCTGATGCTGAATTTTCGTCCCCGCGCGCAGACGCTTCGCCCTGCGCCGTAACGCAGCCTCGAAAGAGACGCGGCCGGGCTTTCAAACGCGGGTGCGAGTTAAGCTTGGCGAACAACCTGCGAACGCCCCTCACGCCCGCGTCTTCCAGAGGAAAACGTCTACAACGTCATCCATGAATCGCGGTTGCGGAGCGCGAGAATCGCGACGTCGGCCATCACTTCGAACCTGGGCGTCTGACGCCAGTGAGCTCGCGCTAGGAGAAACGGAAGAGGCTGAGAAAAGCAACCTCCAGAGCAAGCGCCTCTTGAATATTGCGCCCGAGATGGTCGCGTAACTCCTCCAGGCGCCGCAGCCTCCGCAGGATTTCCGATGTCGTTAGGCGGCGCGCCATGGCTTCAGTCGTAGCCCGCGCTGCGGGCAGCTCGCGCGTTTCGATTTCGTTCCGGGCGCGGAGAACGTCGCCCCACCAAAGGAAGAGCGTTTCAATCAGTTGAGCGCGTCGCTGCAGGTAAAGGCTTTCCGTGAGCGCCTTGTAGTGATCTTCCCGGTTGTCCAACCAAGCGCCGTCGGTCGTTTGTTTGTAGCGCTTTTCTTCCTCCTTCAAGGCGGCCGCATTTTCCTCCTGGATGCTCTGCCGGATCTGGTTGAGCAAACTTTGGAAGCCTTGGGTGATGCGATAAGCTTCGTGCACGCTCTCAGCTGGAGCTCTCGTTAGGCTGGAGAGTGAATCGATTAATTCGCTCTGCTCGCGCGTCAGCGCCATTTCGCCCGGAGCAGTGAGGGGAATCTCGATGCAACGCGACAAGATCGTCTCCGGCAAAACTTCCGGGATGGAACTGAGCAAGAGAAGCAGGGAATTGTTTGGCGGTTCTTCCAACGTTTTCAGAAAAGCATTGGCGGCTTGCGAGACCATCCGATCGGCCTCGGAAATAACCGCGACCTTGCGCCGGCCATCGCTGGCCCGCATCTGCAAGGCATGCTCCAGGCTGCGGATTTGTTCGATCACGATGCGACGCGATTTGGATTCCGGGCTGGCCAGGTGCACATCCGGGGCGTTACCGGAGAGAATATCGCCGGCGGGGGCGCCATTGACGCGGTGGGCTAACTCGGCTGCCAGCTCCCGTTTGCCGCTGCCCGGCGCACCGCTAATGAGGTATGCGTGGGCCAAACGATTGCGCTCCTGTGCACCCGCCAAATAATTGAGCGCGACCTCGGGAGTGAAAGCCACGGCTAGGAACTCCTCAGCGGTTGCTGCGCGGAAATCATCTGCGCCAGCGGAGGGAAGCGGGCCGAGATGACCTCCCAGATTTCACGTTCGATCTCCTTGATGGAATGACGTGCGTCGATCACGCGGATGCGGTGAGGCTGACGCGCGGCTAGCTCTCGATAGGCCTGCGCGACGGCCTCGTAAAAGGCGAGAGGCTCTTGTTCCATCCGGTCAATTCCGTGGGCCGGTCGAACCCGCCGCATCATGCGTTGCCGAGCCGTCTCCAGATCGATGTCGAGCAGGAAAGTCAGATCGGGCCATAATCCGCCGACGGCAAACGAATTGAGGTGAGCGACCATCTCGCGGTCGAGATGGCGCGCGACGCCCTGATAAACGGTGGTGGAATCGGCAAAGCGGTCGGAGACGACCACCGTCCCTTGGTCGAGCGCCGGTTGCATGACTTCGCGGACGAGCTGGCTGCGACTGGCTTCAAAAAGAAGGAGCTCGGTCTCTGGCGTCATGGCAACGCTTTCCGGCGCAAACTGCAAGAGGTGCCGGATTTGTTCTCCGATGGCGGTGCCGCCCGGCTCCCGGGTGACGAGCAGGGGAATATTCGCCTTCGTTAGGCGCGCGGCCAACAGAGTCACCTGCGTGGATTTTCCACAACCCTCGGACCCTTCGAAGGTGATAAACGGCAGCCGCGGCATGGGCACGATTTTGGAGCAACTCGCGAGGGTTGTCGAATCCTAGAGCATGTATTGCGGAGCACGCGAATTGACTCAAATGAAAAGACAGCGAGCGAGTGTCTGAAGAGGGTGGCAAAAGGATTCATTGCCTCAGCCAAAAAGACACCGTGTCGGGGTGTCTTTAAAAATGAGTGCAAAGAGTCGGCGGGAAATTCTGCAAGAGGCGCAGCGGCGTTATCAAGGTCGCGGGAAAGAGGGGCGGAGCCGTTTGCTGGATGAGGTCTGTGCTTTGTGTGGGTATGAGCGCAAGTATGCGAGCAAAGTGCTGGCGGGACGAAGGGCGATCGCCGGTCGGACCGGCGTGCGGCGCGGCGGAAGCGAGCCGCTTTATGGGGAGGCGGAGCGGCGCGTCATCAAAGCGATCTGGCTGGCGGCGGAACAACCTTGCGGGAAACGACTCCGACCCGCGTTGCCTCTGTGGTTGCCCCATTACCAAAAGCGTTACGCTCGCCTCTCCCGGGGAGTGCCGGGCCAGGGTCCTGGCCGCGAGCGCGGCCTACACTCGATCGCTTGCTCGCCCCCTGTCGGGTGGCTTTGGGCAGCCGGGGCCGATGCGGGACGCGGCCCGGCACTTTGCTGCGCCGCCAGATTCCGATCCGGACCGATCACTGGGAAGTGCAGGGCCCGGGCTTCATCGAAGCCGATACTGTGGTGCACTGCGGGATGAGCATGGCGGGGGAATTTTGCTGGAGCATCACGGCGACCGATGTCCATACCCAGTGGACGGAGACCCGGGCGGTGCCCAACCGGGGCCAGGCCGCGGTGGCCGAGCGCATCGCGCAGATCGAAGCGGCTCTGCCGTTTCCCATCCTCGGCTTCGACACCGACAACGGCGGCGAGTTCCTCAACTGGCATCTGGTGGATTACTTCGGGAAACGGCCTCGCCCGGTCCGCTTCACTCGCTCGCGCGCCTACCGCAAAAACGACAACGCCCGGGTCGAACAAAAGAACTGGACCCACGTGCGCCAGTTAGTCGGCTACGGCCGCTTGGAAGGCAGTGAAGTCGCCACCCTGCTCGACGCGCTTCTATCGCGAAGAGTGGAGCTTGTTTCGCAACTTCTTCTGCCCGGTCATGAAACATCTGCGCACCGAGGAGCAAAGGCAGTCAAAAGCGGCGCATCTACGATCAGCCCGCCACTCCCTTTGCCCGCCTCAAAGCCTCCGGTCAAGTCGATCCGGCCCAACTCGCCCGCTTGCAAAAACGCTTCGACCAGCTCGACCCTTTTGCCTTAAAGGATAAAATCGAACAAAAGCTGCGCGCCATCCTGCGCCACGAAGTGCGGCGGCCCCAGCAGCGCGCTGCCTAACCGCGCGGGCCTGAACAAACGGCGGCTCCGCCGTCCAGCTGTGGGCTAGTTTGTTCAGGCCCGCGCTCACCCCGTTTTATTTTACCGCTCGGTGTCTTTTTTCATTGAGGCAACACGATACAAAAATGGCCGGTCCCGGAGTAAGTATTTGGCCTTTGAGCGCAGCGAAGTCGAAGTCGAGCGCGGCGAGATAGAGTGGACCGGCCGTGATCTCGCTGCCTCGTTTCTCTTCCGTTTCTGGGCGACGGATTGGAGAAGGAGATTCCCCGTCTCAGCGGCTTCGCATCGCCGTTCGCGACGCGGTCAAGCCTTGCCCGTGGGGAAGACGCCGACAAATTTCCTGAGGTCTTGGTCGCTGCCGCAAATGTAGACCGAGTCGCCGTCGGCGAAGCGGAAGGCGCGGTCGAAATGGACGATTAATTCGCTACCGCGCTCCACGGCCACGACCGAGCAGCCGGTGCGCGGCCGGATGCGCAGGTCGGATGGGTGTTGGCCGATGAGTTCGGGCGACGCCACCATGGAAACCTTCAGCGACTGGTCCAGCGCGAGGGATTGTTTGCCCAGGAGTTTACGCGCCAGAATCTGGCCGGTGACCTGGCTGATCGAGAGGGCGAAATCCGCGCCCGCCCCGTGGATGCGCTCGACGTTTTCCGGGCCGTTGACCCGGGCGATGACGGGCACATGCGGCGCGAGATCCTTGAGGATAACGGTGGCAAACAACGTCGTGGCATCTTCGCTTAAGGCCAGGACGACCGACTGCGCGTCTTTCACGCCGGCCTTTTCCAATAGCTCGGGATCGAGCACGTTTCCCACTACATCCACCCCTCCGGCGGCGACCTCGGAGATGACGCAGGTTTTTTCTCCCGCGTCGTGCAGCACCTCCGCGATCTTGCGGCCGACCTCGCCAAACCCGGCGATCACGAACGGACCGTCTCGGCGACTCGCGCTGGATCCGCCACAAAGGTCAGTGAATCGTTCGGTGTTCTCGATGCTTCCCGCCACAATCAGAATCCCTCCGGGTTCGAGCCGCGTGTCCGGCATCGGCGGTGCAATCAGGTGGCCGCCCAGCCATTGTCCGATCACGGTCACGCCGAGCGCTTCCCCGATTCTCGCCTCCTCGAGTGTCTTCCCGGCGAGCGCGCTCTCGGGCGCAAGGAGCGTCTCGCTGACCTGCAGCTTGTGCCCCAGCTTCTGCGTGCCAGCCACGCTCGGGCTGACCTTGCGGCTGGCACGGGCGGCGAGCGCGGCGGCGAGGACATGGCGCGGGGTGTAGGCCGAGGTGGCGCCGGCGAGGATGGTGGGCTGGCGATGCAGCGGGCTCTCGACCAACGCGAGGATGCTGCCCTTGTAACCGAGCTGGCGCGCGGTAATGGCGGTGGCCGCATTGCGATGGTCGCTGCCGTTGAGGATGAGCGCCCGGGCGGAAGCCAGGGCGACGCGCTGCATCACCTGTCCTTCCAAGCTGCCATGGACGACGCGGGTCCCGGTTTCGTGCACCCGCCGGGCCTCGGGTTCGTCCTCCTCGATAATCACGGGCATCACTCCCGCCAATTTTAACTCCTCGACCAGCGAAGAGACGGCGGGGCCATTGCGAAAAATCAAGACGTGTTCGCGGGCCTCCGTGCACTCGCCGGGCAGGCGCGTTTCAAATCGTTCCTCGAGAAAGGGAATCAGAACCACGGGGAAGATCAGGAAGACCAGAAACACGCCGAGAAACTGCACCAGCACGACCAAAGCAATCATCAACGGGTGCTGCCAACTGCTGTCGAAACCGTATCCGGTGGTGGAGAGCGTTTCGGCCGCCCACTCGATCGATTGCCCGAAGCTGCGCGGCTTGCCCTCCAGCCGGCTCATCCCCGCCATGTAAAGCAAGGCGGAGACAATCAGCACCGCAATGAGCGCGAGGACGAGGGCGAGAAGGCGCTTGCGGAGACGTGTCATCGGAGAGCCGAGCTTCGACCCGGCGGCATCCTAATGCGAGCCGTCAGAGATCGAGCAACGAAATCGTCTGAGCATTTTTCGGAGTGAGGGCGTGCCTCCGTGCAGAATCTTCCACATATCGATTCTGGATCGATCACGAATATCGATGCTGTCGGTCCTCACTATTTTTAAGAAGGACCGTCCCCGGGAAATATTCCGCCTAAGGCGGTCGCGGCGGAGTCAGTCCTCATCGGAGATGACTCTTTTCCTAAAGCTACCCTGAATAAGTGGGTCGATCTGAGGGGCATAACACTCACCAAAGCCAGCGACGGACATTCTAACGCAACCTGCTGACGATCCAGTTCATTCGATAGCCACGCCGCGCTCGTTTTCGGGATTGCTGGAAAGGGGCCGGCGGTGTGCTTCAGTGGTCGCTGCCCCAGGTCTTCTGCAGGTAACGGGCTCGGCCCGAGGTGAAGCGATACATCCCGTAGGCCATGCGGCTCTTCCGATAATACTTCTGATGATATTCCTCCGCAGGCCAAAAGCGCATCGCGGGCAGGACCACGGACGCGATCGGTTTGGTGAACTTGCCGGACTGCGCGAGCTGTATTTTCGATTGCTCAGCCGCCGCGTGCTGCGCTTCGGTCGTATAAAAAATCGCGGTGCTGTATTGATCGCCAATGTCGGTAAACTGTCCGTCCCGCTGGATCGGACTGATGTTGTGCCAAAAAACTTCGAGTAGCTGCTCGTAGGAAACCTTCGTCGGATCGAACGTCACCTCGATCGCTTCGCGATGGCCGGTCTCACCCGCCGAAACTTGTCGATAAGTGGGATTTTCCTCGCGACCCCCCGTGTAACCGACCAGCGTCGAGATCACGCCGGGTGTGCGATCAAACGGAGGTTGCATGCACCAAAAGCAGCCGCCGGCGAAGATGGCTTTTTCCTCAGGCGCTGGCGCCGAAGTTTGTGCCACCATACTTCCCGCTAGTCCGCAGAAAGCGGCCATAAAAACAATCAGACGAGGGTTCACGAAGATAGGAGATATCGAAACCGCTTGTATTCCGCTCTCGCTGGCTGCCCGGTCTTCGAGGTTAAAAAAATCGACCGAGCGCAACGGCAATCTTTGTAGACGCCGCCGCCTGCTCGAAAATCGAGAAGGCGACGTCTGGAATGGCAACTCCTCGGCGCTGGAGTTATATCCTCGCGGCATGCGCAAAGAAATTCCGATCCGAGCTTGTCGTCGCGGTATTCATGGGAGCCATGGGGGGGCCAAGCATGCTTTACATCAAGGATTCTTTCTGGCCCCATTCCCACTTGCGTGATCGGAGAGACGTCTGCACGACGGTCCATCGAGGCCGTCAGAGTCTCCAAAGTCAGCGTTTCCAACGCTCGGTTGGAAATTGTGCTTTGGACGTAACTCGTTAGGCAGGACGGCTCAGATGGGCCTCGCCGGCGAGCCCAAGTCGATCCGCATCGGCCGTGAGCGCGGCGATCACGTCGGCGATGACGTCCTCCAGGGGCCGCTCGAGTTCCTCGGCGCCCCGCACGATATCGGCCCGCTTCACCGCGCGGGCGAAGGCTTTGTCTTTCATCTTCTTTTTCACTGCTTTCACGTCGACTTCGCGAATGCTCTTGGACGGTCGTACCCGCGCCACGGCGGTGACGAACCCACTTAATTCATCCACCGCGTAGAGAGTCTTCTCGAGAGGGGTGATACGTTCGACGCCGGCATAATCGGCATGCGACAGGATCGCGCGGCAGACCTCTTCGCTCCAGCCCTCCGCGCGCAGCCACGCCGCGCCCACGAAAGGATGCCCATCTTCCGGGCTTTGCTGCTGGTTTGGATGGCGCTCGTAATCCATGTCGTGGAGCAAGCCGACCGCGTCCCAGAGGTCGGGATCAGCGCCTTGGGCGACGGCGAAATGGCGCATCGAATCGGCCACCGCATAACAATGTTTGCGCAGGCTTTCGGATTGCACCCACTCGTGCAGAATGACCAAGGCGCGTTCGGCGAGGGTGGCCATGAATCAAAGGCTCCGGCGCAGAATGACCGAGTGCTCTCCCTTGTCGGCCACCTCAAAACCAAAGCGCTCGAAGAGACGAATGGCCGGGCTGCTGGGAGCCACTTTGAGCATCAGCGCTCGGAGGTGCGGATTTGCTCGCACGAGCTGGGTGAGGAGCGAGGCTCCGATGCCATGCTGGCGGTGGCCAGAACGTACGACGAGCGCCAGTTCTGGGGCCGGCTCGTCGGGCTTGATATCCAGGGAAGCTCGAAACCAAACCGCTCCCAGCGAATGGCCTCTTTCCTTGTCGCAGGCGATGAACCCGTGATCGTCGGGTTTACCCCAGCCTGCGACGTAGTGGGCATACTCCGGTCGATGCACGATTTCGCGGTCGGGCGCATCGCTGCCGGGCGCCCTCAGAGCCTGGTAAACCATTTCCCAAAGGATGGATTCATCATCGTGGGTGAGGGAACGAGTGATATGTTCGGCGTGTGTAAACATCGCTTGGGGCGTCATCGTTCTCCTCGTTGGGTCGATTGTCCAGCAGATGCGTCGGTGGAGAGGCGGAGAAGACCCCATGCAGCGCGGCTGCTGGCGCCCTCTCCAACCCACGGAGTTGCGGTCCAACCCCGCCCCCTAGAGGCGGGGGCTGCCGTCTCGATGAGATCGAGCTTTCGCGCTCCGGCGGCTTTGTGGTAAATTGCGCGACCCCTTTTTTCCACGCGGGCATTAACCTTTGCCAATCCCGTGATCACTTCGGCCTCCATCTTGCTGATTCTGTCGCAGCATTCGCTCCATGACCGGCCTCGTCAGTATCATTATTCCGACCTTTGATCGGCCCCGCTATCTGCAGGAGGCGATCGAAAGCGCTTTGGCCCAGAGCTATGCCAATGTGGAGGTGCTGGTTTTCGATAACGGCGATCTCGCCGAGACGCTGGCGGTAGGCGAGGAAATGGCGCGGCGGGATGCGCGGGTGCGATTCCAGCGTAACGAACGCAACCTTGGGATGTCGGGCAATTTCAATGCCCTGGCCAGGGCGGCGCGAGGCGAGTTTCTCGTCGCGATCGGTGATGACGACCGGCTCCTACCCGACTTCGTGGCGCGCTTGGTGGAGGCCATGACACCCGGCGCGCGTGTGGCCTTTTCCAATCATTATCTGATCGATTCGGAAGGCCGCCGGCTTGAGACGGAAAGTGTCGCCTACAACCGGCAATACGGTCGCGACCTTCTTCCGCCGGGCGTTCTCGAAAAACCAGAAGCAGCCGCCTGGCGGCAGTCAATTCCCATGTCGGCCTCGCTCCTGCGCACCGAGGATATGTTGCGGCTGCGCTTCCGCGAAGATCTGAACGGGCCCGATACTGAATTCTTTATTCGGCTGGCCTGCGAAGGCGCGAACTTTGTTTTTGTGCCGGAATATCTGATGGAATACCGCGTTCATCTCCAGGCCGAGAGCGCGAGCGGCCTCTGGAGTGAACAGCTGGTCGAATGCCTGACCCCGCTGGCGGTGAAACCAGAGGTGGAATGTTACAAACGTCAGTTTTTGACGCCGATGGTGGTGAATGGTGTCAGTCGCTGCCTGCAGCAGGGGAATATGAAAATGGCCCGCCGACTTCTGCGCAACAAATATTATCCCCGTCGTGGCCGCGGCGCGACGGCCGAGGAACAGCCCGCGGAATCCGACCGGCGCTTCTCGCGTCCTCCAAGCGCTGAGGATGGTCTGCGGCGAACCCTGGGGAGTCTGCTCCAGGGTTTCTGCGCCAATCTCCCGGCTTCCATCGGTGCGCCGATTTATCGCGCCGTGCGTCGCGCCACCCTCGCGGGCGTAAGGAGAAACCAGACCTGAGAAGATGAGATCCCTCGCGGCCAAAACAATCTTGATCACCGGCGCCAGCGGCGGCGTCGGCCGCGCTATTGCGAATCGCCTGGTCGAAAAAGGCGCTACGGTTTGTCTTTCGGGGCGCAATCGCAAGCGCCTCGAGGCCGTAGCTTCCGAATTACCGGAAGAACGGACCCGCTGCTACCTCGCTGATCTGACGATCGAGAGTCAGGTGCAGAGAGCGGTGAAAAGACTTCTGCGCGAGAACAAGCATCTCGACGCCGTCATTCATTGCGCGGCCATCATCAAGTTGAAGCCGGTCGCGACGGCGCCTGCCAAAGATTTTGAAAAACAGCTGCAGACGAATGTGATCGCGCCCTTTCGACTGACCCAGCTCCTTCTGCCGGCGCTGATCGCCGCGCGTGGGCAGATCGTTTTCATCAATTCCAGCGCCGGCCGACGCGCTCGCGCCAAGCTCAGCCAGTATGCCGCCACCAAACACGCGCTCAAGGCCGTGGCGGATAGCCTGCGCGACGAATGCAACGAAGTCGGCGTCCGGGTTTGCAGCATCTACCTGGGCTCGACCGCCACCGCCATGCAGAAGGCGGTTCGCGCGCAGGAAAAACGACTTTACGAACCAAAGCGCCTCATTCAGCCGGCCGATGTCGCAGCGGTCGTCGCCGGGGTCCTGGCCCTTCCCCGCACCGCGGAGGTAACCGACCTGATGATGCGGCCCATGGAGAAGGCGTGAGAGCTGCTTTGGGCAAGGGAAGAATTGTCCACCTATGAAAATACTCGTTACCGGAACTGAAGGATACCTGGGCTCGCTGCTCGCGCCTGCTCTCATGCGCGAGGGGCATGACGTCTGTGCGGTCGATACCGGCTTTTACAAATCCGGCTGGCTCTATCATGGCTCCAGCATGACTCCGCAGACTCTGCTCAAGGACATCCGTCACATCACTTCGGAGGACTTGGAGGGAATCGAGGCGGTCGTGCACATGGCCGAACTTTCCAACGATCCGACCGGCGAATTGGCGCCGCACATCACCTACGAGATCAATCATAAAGGTTCTGTGCGCCTGGCTGAGCTAGCCAAGCAAGCGGGCGTAGAGCGCTTTGTCTATATGTCGTCCTGCAGCGTCTATGGCGTCGCTGCCGATGGTCATGTCACGGAAGAGTCTCCGGTGAATCCCCAAACCGCCTACGCTATTTGCAAGACTTTGGTCGAGCGCGACGTGAGGCCGATGGCGGATGACAATTTCTCGCCCACCTTCATGCGCAATGCGACCGCTTATGGGGCTTCGCCGCGCATGCGTTTCGACATCGTGTTAAATAATCTGGCTGGTCTGGCTTGGACGACCAAGGAAATCAAAATGATCAGCGATGGCACACCCTGGCGGCCGCTGGTGCATGCTCTCGATATCGCGCAATCCATTGCCTGCGTCTTAAGGGCTCCTCGGGAAGCCATCCATCGCCAGATCTTTAACGTGGGCGAGACGACCCATAATTACACCATCCGGGAAGTTGCCGAAGTGGTGGCGGAGGTTTTTCCTGGTTGCCAGGTCTCCTTTGGCCAGCAAGGGTCTGATAACCGGAGTTATCGTGTTTCCTTCGATAAAATCAAAACGACTCTGCCAGGTTTCCAGTGTGCCTGGGATGCGCGACGGGGCGCGCAACAGTTACACGATATCTTCGAGCAGATTGATATGACCGCCGATACCTTCCAGGGACGCGGCTTCACGCGGCTCAAGCAGCTCGAGTATCTCCTTCGCACTCGTCAGATCGATCAGGATTTCTTCTGGAGAAACGGCCACGTGCCCGCCGACCCTGTTCCAGCCAAGTGATCTTTACCGAAACTCCGCTGCAAGGCGCTTACATCATCGATCTGGAAGCACAGTGTGATGAGCGCGGGTTTTTCGCGCGCACCTACTGCCGGCGCGAGTTTGCCGATCACGGGCTGGATTTCGAGATCGTCCAAGCCAATCTCTCTTATAATCTCAAAGCCGGGACGGTCCGCGGTATTCATTGGCAGAATGAGCCAGCCCGAGAATCCAAGCTGGTTCGCTGCATCCAGGGTGCTTTCCACTACGTCATTGTGGATCTGAGGCCGCAGTCATCCAGTTACGGTCGGCATTTCGCGCTGGAACTCAGCGCTGAAAATCAGCGTGCGTTGTTTCTGCCCGAGTCGTTCGGAAATGGCTTCCAAAGTTTGCGCGATGAAACGATCGTCGAATATCAAATGGGGGAATTTTTCACGCCATCGTGCGCTGGCGGTTATCGCTTTGACTCGCCCGACTTGGACATTTCCTGGCCATTGCCTGTGAGCGTGATCTCCGAACGAGACCTGGCCTGGCCTCACTTTACGTTATGAAGACGGTCGGCGAGCAGATGCACGCCTTCATGGCGCGACTCTATCCTATTTGTCGTAGCATCACCGGCGCGGGTGTTCGCGAAACCTTGCGCTTGATCCAGGAGCGCATCCCGATCGAGGTGCACCAGGTGCCGACCGGAACCAAGGTCTTCGATTGGACGGTGCCGAAAGAATGGAATATCCGCGATGCCTGGATCAAGGATTCGAGTGGTCAAAGACTGGTGGATTTTCAAAAACTGAATCTGCACGTCGTTAGCTACAGCTCGCCCGTTAACGCTCGGATGCGCCTGGCAGAGTTACAAAGCCATCTTCACACCGACAGCGATCATCCCGAATCGGTGCCGTACCGGACTTCTTACTATAAGGAGTCCTGGGGCTTTTGCCTCAGCGCATCACAGCTAAGCACGTTTCGCGAGGATGAAGAGTACGAAGTCTGCATCGATTCGTCGTTGACCGAAGGTAGCCTCACCTACGGTGAGCTACTCCTGCCCGGGGACGAGCCGGGAGAAGTCTTGATTTCCTGTCACATCTGTCATCCGTCCCTGGCGAATGACAATCTTTCTGGTATCGCTGTCGCCACCGAGCTGGCACTAGCTCTGCAGAGTCAGCCGCGCCGGTATTCCTACCGTTTTCTCTTTCTACCGGGAACCATCGGCGCCATCACGTGGCTCGCGCGCAATCAGCCGGATCCCGCTTCGATTCAGCATGGGTTTGTTTTGACCTGCGTCGGCGATCCGGGATCCTCCACCTATAAGCGAAGTCGCCGCGGAGACGCGGAGATCGATCGCGCCTTCGCTCACGTTCTCGCGCACTCAGGCGCGCCTTATGAAGTGGTCGATTTTAGCCCCTACGGCTACGACGAACGGCAGTATTGCTCGCCCGGTTTTAACTTTCCCGTCGGCTGCCTCATGCGTTCGCAGCACGGCCGGTTCCCGGAGTACCATACCTCGGCCGATAACCTCGACTTCGTCCGCCCAGAGGCGTTAGGCGACTCGCTCTCGAAGTGTTCTTCGGTCATCGATCTCCTGGAGCACGACCGCACCTATGTGAATCAAAGCCCGCACTGCGAGCCACAGTTGGGCAAGCGCGGCCTCTATCCGGTGAAGCCAGACCAAGGGAGTCGTCGAGACAGGGAAATGGCTTTGCTTTGGGTTCTAAATCTTTCCGATGGCGAGAACTCGCTGCTCGACATCGCCGAGCGGTCGAAGTTGCCTTTTAACATCATTCAGGAAGCGGCGGCCGCACTAGCGACGACCGACCTATTGCGAGCAAAATGAACTTCGATTGCGCAGTTATCGGCGGTGGGATTGTCGGCCTTAGTGTGGCGATGTCCCTCTTGGAAAAGCAACCCCGCCTGCGGGTCATTGTGCTGGAGAAAGAGGATCAACTCGCCTTCCATCAATCGGGTCGCAATAGCGGCGTGATTCACTCCGGTATTTACTACAAGCCCGGTAGCCTCAAGGCCCGCTTTGCGCGGGCCGGCAACCAATCGATGATCGCATTTTGTCGCGAACATGGCGTCGCGCACGAAGTCTGCGGCAAAGTGATCGTGGCGACAGAGGAACAGGAGTTACCGCTCTTGGAAAATCTCTTCCGCCGAGGGCTCGAAAACGGCCTCGAAGTTATGCGACTCAGCGCCGAGGAGGTGAAGGAGGTAGAACCTCACGTGCGCTGCCTGGGAGGTCTCAGCGTTCCTTCGACCGGGATCGTCGATTATCGAGCGGTCTGCCAGAAATATGCCGAAGTGATCGGGAAAAAGGGCGGCATGATTGAAACAAAGGCGGCGCTCCTGGAGATACATTCGCAATCGAGCGGTCATGTTCTGGAAACGCCGATCGGCGAGGTGCACTGCAAATTTCTGATTAACTGTGGCGGATTACAAAGCGACCGAATTGCCCGACTCATTGGTTTGAATCCGGGCGCGCGGATCGTTCCTTTCCGCGGTGAATATTACGAGTTAGTGCCGGAGCGGCGGGGATTGGTCAAAGGACTCATCTATCCGGTCCCTGATCCGGCTTTTCCGTTTCTCGGCGTGCACTTCACGAAAGGAATCGATGGTTCAGTTCACGCCGGTCCGAATGCGGTTCTGGCGCTGCATCGCGAGGGCTATCGTAAAAGCGACTTCGGGTTAGGCGCGTTTCTGGACACGATGACCTATCCCGGTTTTTGGCGACTCGCGCGCAAACATTACCGACAAGGATTTGCCGAAATGCGACGTTCCTTCAGCAAAAAGTCCTTCGTGCGCAGTCTGCAGCGACTCATCCCGGACGTCAGCGCGCGGGATCTGATACCCGCTCCGGCCGGCGTGCGGGCCCAAGCCTTGCTCTCAAACGGAGCTATGGTGGATGACTTCTTAATTTCTCGCGGACCCGATTCCCTGCATATCTGCAACGCACCCTCGCCAGCGGCCACGGCGTCGCTCGAGATCGGCCGGGCCGTGGCCGAGCAAGTGCCCGAGCTGCGCAAACTCATGGTCTCAGCCTGATGGAGACGACCGCTCCCTATCAATGTCGATTCTGCGGCGCGCCCCTGCGGGAGACCTTTGTCGACCTGGGCCTCTCGCCGCTTTGCGAAAACTTCATCGACGCAACTCGTCTCAGTGCGCCGGAATCCTTTTATCCCCTTCACACTTTTCTTTGTGAAAAGTGCTTCCTTGTCCAGCTACCCGAGCATGTTGGGTCGGCGGAGATTTTCGAGGAGTATGCCTACTTTTCCTCCTATTCCGATAGCTGGCTCGCTCATGCCCAAAAGTATGTGGAAGCGATCACCGAGCGCCTGGGCCTGGGCCCGAAGTCATCGGTCATGGAGATAGCGAGTAACGATGGCTACCTGCTGCAATACTTCAAAGCCAAGGGCATCCCTGTTCTCGGGATCGAGCCAGCGAAAAATGTCGCTGCCGTGGCAATCGAGAAAGGGATTCCGAGTCTCACCTCGTTTTTTGGTTGCCGTCTCGCCCAGGAACTCGCCAGTGGAGGCCAGCAGGCCGATCTGCTCTTAGGCAACAACGTGCTGGCTCATGTTCCCGACATCAATGATTTCGTCAGCGGCATGAAAGCGCTGCTCGGCCCGGGCGGAGTCATCACGATGGAGTTTCCCCATCTGATTCGCCTGATCGAAGAGAACCAATTCGACACCATCTATCACGAACACTTTTCCTACCTTTCCTTCACCACGGTGGGACAGATCTTCGCCGCTCATGGTCTGGTCCTTTTCGATGTGGAAGAACTGAAATCGCACGGCGGTTCGCTGCGCATCTACGCGCGGCACGCGGACGATGAAAGCAAGCCAGTCCTAGAAAGGGCCGTCGCATTGAAACAGCGCGAAGCGGATTGGGGTATTACCGATGTCGCGGCTTATCGTCGGTTCGCCGAGAAGGTGGAAGGAACCAAGCGTAAGATCCTGCAATTCCTGGTCGAGGCCAAATCCGCCGGCAAATCTGTGGTTGGCTATGGGGCGCCCGGGAAAGGTAATACACTGCTGAACTACTGTGGGATTCGCACCGATTTCCTCGATTACACTGTCGATCGCAACCCTTACAAGCACGGCAAGTACACGCCTGGAACCCGCCTCCCCATCTTTCCGCCGGAAAAGATTCGCGAAACAAAGCCCGACTTTCTTTTTATTCTGCCTTGGAATTTGAAAAACGAGATCATCACGCAAAATTCCTACATCCGGGAGTGGGGCGGCCAATTTGTGGTTCCCATTCCTGAAATTCAGATTACGTGAAACCAGATTTCCGGAGATACGAAAGCGGCATGAAACCAGCTAAAGTGGCTGGGAGATTTGTAGTCGAACGGTTGGCGTTTCGAATTAGTTCATGAAAGTCGTTTTATTCTGTGGAGGGCAGGGGATGCGGTTGCGAGAAATGCCGCAACCGGTGCCGAAACCGATGGCCGTAATCGGTTATCGCCCGCTGCTCTGGCACCTGATGAAGTATTATTCCCACTTTGGGCATAACGAATTCATCTTGTGTCTGGGTTATGGCGCCGATGTCATCAAGGAAGCGTTCTTGAATTACAATGAGTGCGTTTCGAACGATTTCATTCTCTCCAGCGGCGGGAAAAAGATCGAACTGCTCCGCCAGGACATCGCGGAGTGGCGGATCACGTTTGTCGACACCGGCCAGAACGCTTGCGTCGGCCAGCGCTTGCTCCGGGTAAAAAACTTTATCGAAGACGACGAGATCTTTCTGGCTAACTATGCCGACGGCTTGACCGACCTTCGATTGACGGAGCTGGTCGACTACTTTAAAGCGAGCGGGAAGATTGCCTGCTTTGTCGGCGTCACCCCTACCGCGAGTTTTCACCAAGTCGTGGTCGATAAGACTGGGGTGGTGAAAGAGATCGCCCATATCGCGCGCTCCGGCAGTCTCATCAATGGTGGTTTTTTCGCTTTTCGCCGTGAAATTTTTGACTACATGAATGAAGGTGAAGACTTGGTGAATGAGCCATTCCACCGTCTCATCGCCGATCAACAGCTTATCGCCTATCCCTACGAAGGCTTCTGGGCCTGCATGGATACTTTTAAGGAAAAGCAGCATCTCGAAGACCTCCACGCGACCGGTCGTGCCCCCTGGCGGGTGTGGGATGCAGGCGTTAACGTGCGGGATGGAGTTAGCTCTTGCTCAAGCTAAGTCTGGAACGCGCGCGGAAGCTCCTTTTTTTGGGGGCGCACTCGGACGATATCGAGATCGGCTGCGGCGGCACGATTCTGGCTCTGGCCCAAGAACATCCCGGGCTGGAGATTCAATGGGTTGTTTTTAGCGCCGAAGGCAAACGCCGGCAGGAAGCACGGCGGAGCGCGGAGCAGTTTCTCCAAGGCGTGCGCAAGTCCAAGATCGTGGTGAAGAATTTTCGGACCAGTTATTTTCCCACGCAGGCGGAAAAGATTAAGACCTACTTTGAGAGTCTGAAGGCTTTCACGCCTGACATTGTCTTCACCCATTACCGCGACGACCGGCATCAGGATCACCGGGTTCTATCCGACCTGGCTTGGAACACGTTTCGCGGCCATCTCATCCTCGAGTATGAGATTCCCAAGTATGATGGTGACCTGGGTGTTCCGAACTTCTTCGTGCCTTTGGATGGTGCGCTCAGCCGGCGCAAAGCCCGGTTGACTTGCGAGGCCTTCCCCACGCAGCAGGGAAAGCACTGGTTCTCGGAAGACACGTTTCTGGCCCTCATGCGTTTGCGAGGAATGGAGTGTGCCTCTGAATACGCGGAAGCGTTTTACGGCCGTAAGATCGTCGCCGGATAATCTCGATCGTTGGCTTTCTGCGAATTCCTCCCGTGATTTCACGTCCGCAGCGCGGGTGTGATCCGTTTGTGAAGGATGCGCCGTTTATTCTTGCTGCCAAAAACCCGGGCTGGTTGGGCTTTGTTCGCGCTTTTAGCTGCTTTGCCTTTCGTTCTGGGTTCGTCCTCGTCTTTGGCTGATTCTTCCGCCGCGAGCGACCAGACTGGCCCCAAGTTGGTGATCGAGCCAAGCTCGAGCTCTTTGGCAGGAGGGACGGCGAAGCTCGCGGTGGATCCTCTCAGTCGCGAGGGCGCGAAATTTGTCGGCGAGTATCGGATCCAAGTGTTTCCCTATTTTTTCAAAAACGAAACCGGCCAGCTCTTCATCAAAGTGTCAGATACTCAGTTGCGCCAGATGTTAGGCGGCAGCGAGACGAGCTTTGTCGGCCAAGCCCAAAAGAACGGGAGTGAGATCACGCACAAGATTGCGGCTAAAGCTTCGCCCAAGAATAACGAGAGTGGAGCGCTCACCTTCACCGTCTCGACTGACAGCGGCGCGCTCGTGTTTAACACGTCCTACCGGCTCATTCCGCGCTAGCTGTAGACGTTTCGCTCTGTGAAACGCGGCCCGCGACCTGGCTCGTTATGGCCACTCCCACACCCGTGTCGCCCGGAGGGCAACAGCTACAGGGATGGCGCCGAAAAATCTGGTCGCCTCCGGCGGCGAAACGAATGAGGTTCATCACCTTTCTTAGTGATGCCGAACAAGCCGAAGGAACCTAAAACTCCGCAGCGCCCCGCTCCAAAAAGGCGGGCACGGGCCATCCCCCATCTAGAGACTGCCGGCGAGAGATCCGTCACCACCCCGCTGCCGCCGGAGCAGGAATTAGCCCGGCGCAACTCGCGGATGGCGGCCCTAATCGAAAGGGTAGGGCCTTTCACCGTGAAGCCCGCGCCAGGGACGCGTCCCTTCGATGCCCTTGCCGAGTCGATCGCCTACCAACAGCTCAGCGGTAAAGCGGCGAGGATGATTTTCGGCCGTGTGCGCGCGCTTTATCCGCGGCGTAAATGGTTCTCGCCGGCTCTCGTCCTCGCTACGCCGGACGAAATATTTCGGGCCGCCGGGCTCTCCGGCAACAAAACCGTCGCACTCAAGGACCTTGCCGCGAAGACGCTCGATGGGACGGTCCCGACCCGCGCGGTGCTTGATCGCTTGAGTGACGAGGAGATCATTACGCGCCTCACCCAGGTGCGCGGGATTGGCCGCTGGACGGTGGAGATGCTCCTGCTCTTCGATCTCGGGCGGCTCGACGTCTGGCCCGTCGACGACTACGGCGTGCGCAAAGGCTACGCCAAGACTTTCCGCAAAAAGGAACTGCCCAGGCCTAAGGAACTCCTCGCCATCGGCGAACGCTGGCGGCCTTACCGTTCGGTCGCAGCCTGGTATTTCTGGAGAGCGCTGGACACGCCGGAGAAAGCATCGGCCGGCCGAGCCTAACGAACGCTGCGGCCCACGTCATCGTCGGGCGCGCCGCGATGCGCGCGCAGGAAGGCGCTCGGGTCGAGCCAGCCGCGCGTCTCTTTCCGATAGCCCGCGCCGATAAAAGGCGTCACAAATTCGCGCAACTCGAAATGGAGGTGCGCCCAGTATTTTCCGCCGCCGGTCCCGACCGTGGCGATCTGCTGCCCGCGTCGCACTTTTTCGTTAGGCACGATCAGGATCGTCCGGACATGGCCGTAAAACGACTGCACAAACCTGCGGACCCCGTTCTCCTGATAGGCGTGGAGCACGACGATGACATTGCCCCAGCCGGGGCCGCCTTCTCGCGCTGCCAGCACTCGGCCGTCGGCGACCGCAAACACAGGATCGCCCAGGTCGCTGTTCTCGCCGCCAATGCCATTGAGGTCGTCGCCCAGGTGCAAGTTTTGCGTGAAAGGCTGCGCGTTGTAGGCCATCGCGCCGTGTTCCGTACCGATGGGAAACTCGAATCGGGTCGCTGTGGGAAGAGCCGCGAGATCTAAAGGAGAAGCGAGAGCAAAGTGCGAATCGAAGCTCCGTCGCGCGAATAACTCCGGACCAAGTCGCCAGGCGAAGTCACCCAGAAAGCCTAAAAGGAAAAGCACGATCCCGAAAAGCAACCACCGAAACCAGTGACGGCGGCGGGGTTGAGAAGAGTGATCTGGCTGGTCGGGCATCGCTTCACTTTCAAGAAAAGCGGTCGCGCCGCAATGGTAGCCGGCGACGCTGTCCCCGGCCGAATGGCCCCAGCGCCAGCGATCAAGGAAGAAGAGACCGCTCGCCGCGAGGGGCCGAGGATAGCATCCCCGGCGACAACGTAACGGGCCGAGGATAGCATCCCCGGCGACAACCCGCTTGCTCGCTCCCTGCTTCCTCCTTACCCTCGCCCGATGAAGATTCTCGTTACAGGAGGCGCCGGCTTTATCGGCTCGCATCTGGTCGAGAAATTACTCGGCGATGGGCATGCCGTCGCTGTCCTCGACGACTTCAACGATTTCTACGACCCGCAAATCAAACGCGCCAACATCGCCGCGGTGGCGGATCAGATCGCGCTGCATCAGGTCGACCTGCGCGACGCCCGTGCGGTCAGCGCCGTTTTCCGGGAAGGAAAATTCGACGTCGTCATCCATCTGGCGGCGCGCGCCGGCGTGCGTCCGTCCATCAGTCAGCCCCAACTTTACTACGACACCAACGTGAGCGGGACGTTGCACCTGCTCGAAGCCGCGCGCGCCCTCGGCATCGAGCGCTTCATCTTTGCTTCCAGCTCGTCGGTTTATGGCTTGGCCAAGACCATTCCGTTTTCCGAAGATCTTCATCTCACCCAGACGGTGAGCCCTTACGCCGCCACCAAGATCGCGGGCGAATTTCTCTGCTCCACTTACTCTCATCTCTACCGCATGCGCATCGTCGCGCTCCGTTTCTTCACGGTGTATGGCCCGCGCCAGCGGCCCGACCTGGCCATTCATCAGTTCACTCGACGCATTTGGAATGGCCAGCCGATCGACCAGTTCGGCGACGGCACCACCCGGCGGGATTACACCTACGTCGATGACATCATCCAGGGAGTGGTAGCCTCGTTAGGCTACCGCGGGCCGCTCTTCGATATCTTTAATCTGGGCGAGAGCGAGACGATCCAATTGCAGCATCTCATCGCCGCCATCGAACAAGCGCTGGGTCGGAAAGCCGAGATCAACCGCCTGCCCGAGCAACCGGGCGATGTGCCGCTGACCTGCGCCGACATTTCCAAAGCAGCCCGGCTGCTCGGCTATCGCCCCACCACCCCGTTGCGAGCCGGGCTGCCCCACTTTGTCGAATGGTTTCACCAGATGCGAAACGGCGCGTAAAATGGGTCGCGTGCGCCTAACGGTTTTCCTCGCGGCCGTCCTCCTCATCCCGGCGCTCGTTAGTCATCTCATCCCCGCGCGGCGCGACTTTGCCTTGAGCCCGATCGCCCGGCTGCGCCGTCAACAGCCGGAAGTCGTCATGATCGGCGACTCGGTCTTGGGCGGCTCCATCGATCCGAAAACTTTCGCGCGCGAGACCGGCCTGCGCCACGTCGAGCTCCTCTGGAGTGGTGGCGCCGCTTCGGCCGCCTGGTATTTGGTCCTCAAGAACTACGTCGTCGCTTCCGGCATCCATCCGCAGTTGGTTTGCTTTTTCTTTCGCGAACGGATGCTGACGGACGCGGCCTTTCGCACCACGCCGACCTATCGCAATTACCTCGAATCGATCCAGCACCAGCGCGAGCCTGTGTACCGCTCGATTCTGCATGGCGACGAGGAGGAGAGGGGAGCGCTCGGCCAAGTCATCGACTGGCTTTACCCGCTCAATGAGCGCCGCCATGTGCAGCAGGAAAAAATCAGCCGGATGGCTTTTCGGGTCGCGGCTGGCGGAGTCAAAATCGGACCGCTCCGGCGACACGTAAACAGGATCTTCGACCCGGTCAGACTGCGCGAAGAAATCATGAACGAATCGGCGGATCTCAACGCCGAAGAGCCAGAGGAATTTAGCGCCGATCCCGGGAAGAATTTCCTTCCCCACCTCGTCGAGCTCGCGCGGCAGGCCAACCTGCGGCTCTGCTTCGTACGCGAAAAGCGCTATCCTTTGCCTAACGGGGTCACCCCGCAGAACGGAGACATCCAGCGTTACATGGTGGACTTGCGGCGTTGGGTGGAAGGCCAGGGCTGCCTCTTCGTTGACCTAACGAATAATCCGCGGCCCGACCAATCGATGTACACCAAGCCCGGCGACGATCACATTCGCAAGGGCGCCAAGGAAGAAGCGACCAGGATTTACGCGGAAAAGCTGCGCCCGTTGTTGCGATGATCTTTCACTCCCTCACCTACCTGGTGTTCCTGGCGCTTGTTCTGGCGCTCTACTGGTCGCTGCCGCGCCGGGGTCAGAATTTTCTTCTCATTATCGCCAGCTACGTCTTCTACGGCTGGGAACATCCCTGGTTTCTTCTCCCGCTCTGGGCTTCCACCCTGGTCGATTACGGTTGTGCGCGAGGGATGGAACGCTACCCGGGCCAACGCCGGCTTTTTCTCGTGACCAGCATCACGGCCAGCATCGCGCTGCTCGCGACCTTTAAGTACTACGGGTTCGCGCTCGAGAATATCAACGCCGTTCTGACGCACTTCGGCGAGGATCCGATCCGCAACGCCCTCCGGCTCGCGCTCCCGGCCGGTCTCTCCTTTTACACCTTCCAGTCCATCGGCTATGTCGTCGATGTTTACCGGGGCAAAGTGAAAGCGGTGCGCGATTTCCCCGATTACGCGCTCTATGTCACCTTCTTTCCCCAATTGGTGGCCGGGCCCATCGAGCGCGCGGGTCACATGCTGCCCCAGTATCGTAACCCGCGAAAGATCGATGCCGAGACCTGGCGTATCGCGCTCGGCCTCATGCTTTGGGGATTTTTCAAGAAAGTCGTGATCGCGGATAACGCCGCCATCGTGGTGAACAAAATCTTCTCCGTGGAGGGCGGATCGTTCCCCATCATCTGGGCTGGCGTCTTGGCCTTCGCCGTGCAGATCTACGCGGACTTCTCCGGCTACACCGATATCGCACGGGGGACGGCCAAACTTCTCGGTATCGATCTGATGGAAAACTTTAACCATCCTTATCTGGCCACGTCGCCGGCCGACTTCTGGCGGCGCTGGCATATTTCCCTTTCCACCTGGCTGCGTGATTTTATTTACATTCCGTTAGGCGGCAGCCGGTGCTCGACCGCCCGCGCCTCTTTTAATCTCATGGCCACCTTCGCCCTCAGCGGCCTCTGGCATGGCGCCTCTTGGAACTACGTGCTCTGGGGCGTCTACTGGGGAGCGCTGATTCTCATCGAGCGTCTCTGCGATTGGCTCGGACTAACGAGTAAAGTCCCCTGGTTAATCAAAGTATGCATCACTTTCAGCCTCACCTGCGTCGGTTGGCTGCTCTTTCGCGAGCGCGATCTGGCGCAAGTTGTCTACGATCTCGCCCAGTCACCTTTCGCCGCCACCACCGAGCAATGGCAGATGGGTATCTACTTCGTCGTGCTCGTCTTGGTCTACGCGTTACCCTTGGTGGCGCATATGCTCGCGACCGGTCTACCGCGCTGGCAGCTCGAGCCGCATCTGAGTGCGCGCGGGCGATTCGTTCTGGAAACGGCGGTGGCCGTTCTCCTCCTTCTTGGTATCGTCACCATCCGCAGCGTCGCCACTTCCGACTTCATCTACTTCCAATTCTAGATCCTTGTCCCTGGGCCGCTGACTGTAGACGCTTCCCTCTGGTCCGTAACGGCTGCCAAGCAACGGCAGGGCTTTCACGCGCGGGCGTGAGCTTCCCCCGCGACGTCTACAGTCCACCGAGGGACGGCGTTTCATCTTCGGGACCGCTTAATATTTCGGGTCCTTCGGTGTCTCACTTGTGAGGAGCATCAGACCTATGAGCCAGCCGATATTCTACCAACCGCCGCCCAAGTGGCATATCTTTGTCGCGCTGGCTTGTGCCATTGTGGTTGAGGCGACCGCGGTCGCGACCGCCAGCCTTCAGAGCAAAGTGGTCATTCCAACCATCAATGGTGAATCGGCAGAGCCGGTTTTTCAGGGAGTCCTGGTGGAGGAGCCGCCAGAAGAGACGCCTCCGCCCCTGCAACTACCAGATGAAAATCCCTCCCCACTGCTGGATGAACTCAGTGAATTCGTTCTCCCGGAATCCCCGCGCCAGACATCCACGCCAACTAAGGCTGTCCACGTTGCCAAACCGGCGGAGACGCAAGCCATCCACGGAAGGTCCCGCCCGCTAAATTTTGTTCGCGGTCAAGCGACCATGATTCACGCACCGCGTCCTGCTTATCCTTTCGAAGCGCGCCGCGCCCTACAGACTGGTGTCGGTAAGTTCCTGCTTCGTTTCAACGCGGCTGGGGATGTCATTGAAGTGAAGGTCACGCAGAGCACCGGCAGCAAATTTCTCGATCAGGCCGCGCGAAGTGCTTTCGAGCAATGGCGCTGCCGGCCAGGCGCGTATGAAGCTGCCTATGTCCCAGTCACATTCACGCTCGCGGGCGCTCAGCTCTAGCCGGTAGACGCTTCCCTCTGGTCCGTAACGGCTGCGATGCAACGGCCGGGCTTTCAAGGGCGGGTGCGCCTACTTAGCGTGCTCTCGTAAGCTTCCTCCCGCGCCCAGAGGGCGACGTCTACAGCCGCTTAGTCATGAAAACACTATTAGGATCTTCCCTATATTCGCCAAAGGGACCGCCATAGGAGAACTCGAAACTCTCATACAGTCTTCGGGCGGGCTCGAACGCTGATGAGGCACCCGTTTCAAGACTTAGCCGCTCGTAGCGACGCTCGCCCGCGATTTTCACGACGTGCGCAAGAAGTGCTCGCCCAACGCCGCGTCGGCGCAGCGTTTGCGGAGTCCGCATCGACTTAATCTCCCCGTGCCTCGCCCTTAACTCCTTCAGAGCAGCGCAGCCGACTAGGGTCGACCCATCCCAGGCCGACCAGAACGTGATCGCTGGGTCACGCAGGCTCTCCAGATCCAGCGCATGCATACTCTCAGGCGGAGAGAGCTCATGCATGTTCTGGAGATGCTCATTGAGGAGCGCGTGAATGGCGGGGCGCGTCAAGTCATCAATCTGGATCGTCAAAGTAAGGGCGCTTATTTCATGAGGATAACGAGCGGAGTCGAGCTGGGAATCCATCATTGAAAGTTGTCCTCCTTACAATTCGATCGCTTCTCGAAGTCATCGACCTCGAGAGCGACCTGACGGCAGCCGTAGACTTGTATGCTCATGAGCGGCAAAAGATAACTAATGAGCCGCCTTTTGCGAGATGTCGCCTGTCCGGGGCACGGGTGCGGTCCTAACGCGGGGTTGGCCTTAGTGTCGCGATCCCCGCCGCGAAAGTTTGTGAGCTTGTCGAAGGGGAGAGAACCTGGGAGGCTGGACAAGATAACCCCAGATAGCACGGGCGGCAGCGCAGCCAGCCGGCCGATCGTTCGGAAATATTCCGGATAAAATGCGGAATACTTCCGCCGTGTTCTCGTTAGTTCTATCGCCCGTGAAATCCTTCTCGATCGTGTGTTTTGTCGCCCTCCTGACGCGGGCGCTAGAAGTCGGGGTCATCGCGGCCTTGGCGTTACGTTGGTTCGATCTGCTTCCTTTAGTGTGGGATCGTATTCCACTTCCCGCCTCCGCTGTGGAGGTCGCATCCGACTTCTCCCTTTTCGCCATAGTCCTGCTCTTGGTTGCCGACCTATGGCTGCTTCTCACCCGTCAGCCGCGCGCCGTGCCTGCCGGGGTTCGAACTCTCGTGTATCTCGTCGTTTTTATACTCAGCCCCTATCGGCTCGGTAGCGCAGATCGCAAGGTCGCCCAATGGCCTAGCCAAGCGACGATGGAGCTGACCGGGGCCCGAGTACGACTCCGCTTCACGGTTGCCGCCAGTCCTGAGGCTCAGCTTGTTCTCGTTAGGCCTATGCGTTTGCACGTCGTTCCCGCGCTCCTCCTGGTTGTTGTTTGCGCCGCATGCACCGAGGAAGACGGTGCAGTCCAAACGCTTCACGGAACGTGTGCTGCCAGTGAACTCGCCGTTCCCGCGACGTGGACCGTCGTCGGCACCAATGCGAGTGTCGTTGCTGCTCGCGGAGACTGCATGTAGATCATTCTTTCTTCCGTTTTCCGAAATAACAGATTGTGTCGGCCATGATCTTCCACAGCCCAACCCAGGCGATCCAAGCGCGGCTCGCGTTATGCCCAGTTCTCAGTGTTTATGAACCCCACTCGTAATTCGCGCGGTCGATTTTCTTGTTCTCGTTAGGGGACGCGCATATTCCATGTTCGGAAAACCACCAGGCCCGAGGCACACAGCCACCGAACAAGCCGATGGTCTCGCGATTCGCATCGACCGCTTTTAGCCAGGGCAGCATCTGACAACATCGGGTCGATCGGAGTGCTGGAGAAATGCGGCTTTAAAAATTATCGAGAGAAACAAAGATTTTGCCCATGGCAAGGCGAAGAGACAGAAGAATACATTCTTCGCCTGGATCTTGATCAGGTAGATAAATGAATTCACGTATTCCCCACGCAGCAGGGCGGCGTCGATGGTGGAGCGCTCGTCTTCGATTTCGGTTACAAATCTTTCGGTTTGATGCAGGCATTGACGAGGCGGAGGCCCGCATTATTTTCCCGTCCATGGCCAATTGCCTGCCTCGTCTCGCGCCTGAAAATGTCGCCTAACAGACCTAAGTCAGCAGAAATCGAGGTGCTCCGCGTGGCCTATGCAGCCTTCAACGCGCGGGACATTGACGCTGCTCTGGCCACTATGACTCCGGACGTGGCTTGGCCGCGGGCGTTCAAAGGCGGTTTTGTGCAGGGTCTGCAAGCGGTGCGCGCCTACTGGACAGAGCAGTGGAGTGAGATCAACCCGCGGCGTCGAGCCGGTGGCCTTTCACTCGGGGAAGGATGGGCGGATTTTGGTCGAGGTACATCAGGTCGTGTGCGATCTGGCTGGCGCGGTCCTGGCCGACGAGAACGTCGGCCATCGTTTCACCCTGGACCAGGGGTTGATTCAAAAGATGGAGGTCTGTTCAGTGCCCGCCTCGGCCTCCGCTGCCTCGCACGGCAAGTAGCCCACCGCAGCCGCGTTGGCTCTCGTCTCGCGAATGGCGTACGGCTTCGGTTCCAGACTTTCCTCGGTGCCCAACCGCTGACATCCTATTCGAGAACATGTCGCTCAGAGCCATCACCCGGGAAGTCAGCCCGAGCTTTCCCGATTGCGAGTTGTCGTACCACCTTCGCCAACCCATCGACCTGGCGCGAGCCCGCGTCCAACATACGGCCTACTGTGATGCGCTCGTCCGGTTGGGCGTTGAAGTGGAATCGCTAGCAGCCGCGCCTGAACTTCCCGATTCGGTTTTTGTCGAAGATGCCGCCGTGGTCGTGGACGAGGTCGCGATCATCACGCGCCCGGGCGCGCTCAGCCGCCGGCCCGAGACGGCGACCATGGCGGAAGCCCTCGCTCCTTATCGGCCGCTGCAATTTCTAACCGAACCCGCCACCCTCGATGGCGGTGATGTCCTGCGGATCGGGCGCGATTTCTTTGTCGGCCTCTCGCGGCGAACGAATCAAGCCGGCATTAAGCAGTTGGCCGAGCTGCTACGGCCTCATGGTTACAACGTTCGGGCTATCGAAGTGAAAGGCTGCCTGCACCTAAAGAGCGCCGCTTCCTGGCTCGGCGACGATCGAGTGCTGGTCCACCGCCCCTGGCTCGAGGTCGCGCCACTGCAGGGCATCGAGCTCATTGACGTGGATCCCGCGGAGCCCGCCGCCGCCAACGTCCTTGTCGTCGGCGACACCATCGTCATGCCAGCCTGTTTTCCGCAGACTCATGCCCTGCTCGAAGCCCGCGGCTACCATGTGCAGGCGCTCCACGTCTCCGAGCTGCAAAAAGCGGAAGCCGGCGTGACCTGTTGTAGCATTCTATTGGAGGAAGGTTGAGGGGATGGGAGGTCGAGGAGACTTAGGCTGTCGTCCCAAGCCCGGCGCGGCACGGAGTCTTCATTCGCACACCATTTTCGACCTGATCGAGAATTTTTTAATTCGAGCTCAGTCCGGCGGTAGCGGCGGAGAATTTCGTCTGAAAAGCGGTGACTCCATGTCGAGGTGCTTTCGGAAAAACGCGACGGCTTCCTTGCGCACTTGCGCGTTGCCGGCCTCGCTGAACTGGTGGCTTTCGCTTGGGAAGAAGTGCGTCGTGAAGGTTTCGTGGTGCGATTGCAAGTAGGCTAGGAGCGGCTTGGTGTATTTGGCGAATGGCACGCGCTGGTCTTCCAAACCATGGAGTAAAAGCAAAGGCGGCAGCGGATGCCGGGTGGGACCCTCCGGCTGGGCGTGCCAGAAACCGCCCGCCTGTTCCACGACCGCGCCAACCGCTGGATTGACCCGCGCTTCCTCGATCGCGGCAAATGCCCCTAACGAATAGCCAAAAATTCCGACGGAGCGCGAACCTGGCTGCTGGATGCGAACCCATTCGACCGCATCGTGCACGGTTCCGCGCCAAGTAGGAAAGAGCTTGAGGAGCACCGCTTGCCGCGAGAACCAGGTGTGGGTGCGATCGAAATAGTGCACCTGGTAGGCGGTGAACCCGGCCTTGGCCAAGGCCCGCGCGACCCGCGCCATCTCGGGTCCGTCGAAGAGCATGCCGCCCGCGCCGTGCAGGACGAGCACCGGGGGACGCGGGTGCGCGCCGGCAGCTGCCGGCCGATAGACATCGACCAGGATTTTGACCCCGCTGCTGAGGAAATGCTCCCGCGATACCGATACCCCCGGCTCCGATCGATTTTGCGCCACGGCGCAACCGCCCAAAGCCAGAAGCGCCAGGCCGCCACCAGCGATCCACTTCCAGAAAAGACCTTTCGAGCTTTGCATCTCGATCCATATACGCTGCCCGGGGCGTAAGTGTGATCAGATATTTAACCTGGTCTTGAGAAGGAGACCATATGACCGGACTTAGTGCCCTAACGAGGAACGTTTTGCGCTAAAAACAATACGTTCGCCGGATCTTCGTTTGGCCGACGACGGCATCGTCATGGGAACCAGATCCGGAGAGGTCCACTCTTGAGCATTGTCTTGTCGGGGCGCGGCACCTGAAGCCCTAACGAGTCCCCCAGCGTCCGTAAATCGCGCGCACGCCACAGTAGGTGCCATAGGCCGCTAACCCCGCGGCGACCATCGCGAACAGCCAGCCGCCGTAGGGTTGGTCGCGCAGCGCAGCCAGGGCTCCAGCGAGTCCACGGGCTCTCTCCGGGTTTGCGCTCCAACCCGCCGCGACCAGGAAGCCGCCGATGACGACAAAGACGAGGCCGCGGGCGATAAGCCCGAAGATACAGATGCGGACAATCCAGCGACGGCTGCCCGACGGCATTTCATCCAAGGCGATTTTTTTCTCAAATCCTCGCGTGAATCCGCGGGCGCCGAGCACGATGCCGCTGGCGATAATAACAAGGCCAATGAGCATGACTGACCAAGTGCCGAAGGGCGTCTGCATGACGCGCGCGGTCCAATCCTGGGCGGCGTGACTTTTGCCCGCCTCGGTGCTTCCGAGCAGAGTTTCCATCGCGACAGTAGTCAACCCGCTGTAGATGAGCGCGATGACGAAGGAACGGGCGCGCAAAGCGAGAGCCTTAGCGTCGTGACCCCGTCGTTCCAGATCGACGAAGGCGTCAAGCAAGCGGGTGAGGATATAACAGACCAGCCCGCTAATCAGGGCCAACAAAAGAATGCGGCCAAAGGGCTGCTCAGAGACAGCACGGATGGCGTCGCGAGAACCCCTGGGATCGCCGTTTCCCGACCAAATAAGATGCGCCGCCAGAAGCGCCATGACGAAGTAGATAAAGCCCTTGGCCATTTGCCCGGCACGGGCGCAGAAGATCATCCAAGGGCGCGGAGTGGTCGGCACGAAGCAAGGTGACAGCGTTGCGGGAACCTTCCAGTGCCGCCGGTTGCGGCGCGACGCGATAGTGCAGTGATTCAGATGAAACTGCACAACAAGTCACATGCTCGGCGGAAGGTGTCTCCGCTTTTGGGGAAGCACACGCGCCTCGCGTGCTGGCGAAGTCGGTCCGCCTTCGCGAACTTCCCGGGAAAATTGGGTTCGGGGAGGGCGCCGAAACCAGCACGCGAGGCGCGGCCGCTCTCAGAGCCAAAACATCCTTCAAATGACAGGCCACCGGTGCTGGCCCCGTTTGGCCGGGTTCAACGCATGGCCCGGTCTCCACTCTCAGTGTTGTCGCCTAGCGTCACACGGAGCGAAAAGCAAACGCACCAGTTCTTCGGAGCTAGATCTCCATTTCCAAGCCTAGCTCAACGATCTGGGCAGGAGGAATTTTGAGCAGGGTCATGGAAGCGGTGGAATTCCGAGACATGAAAATGAAAAGCTTTTTGCGCCAGCGAGCCATGCCCTTGCTCCGTCGCGACGGAGTAGGAAGAGAACGACCGACATAGTAGGTGATATCTTTTAAGTCTAACTGTTCTCCATCCCATTGCAGTGACTTAAGGGCTCCGGGAACGTCAGGCATATCCATGAAACCAAAACTGACTTTCACCCGGCGGAATCCTTGCGAAAAAGAGTCGCATATCACCCTTTCATCGCGCGGAATGTGCGGGTCCGGTTCGAGGCGAATTTCGAGCAGGAGCACGTCTTCAGATAAGACCTTATTATTCTTTAAATGATGAAGAAGCACAGCCGGCACTTCTTTGCTTCGACCGGTCAGGAAAACTGATGTTCCGGGGACGCGGACAGGCGGCCGCTGACTGAGGTTCCCGAGGAAAGGTCCGAGTGGTGTTTCCATTCGGTGCAGGCGATTCAGGAGCAGTTCGTGTCCGCGATGCCATGTGCTCATGATGAAGTAAACCAGGAGGCCGATCAGGATGGGGAACCAGCCGCCTTGAAGGAACTTCATCATGTTGGCTCCGAAAAAGGAGAGGTCGATGAGGAGAAAGCCGCCGGTGAGCAGCGCCACGACGAGAGCATTCCACCTCCAGAGGGAGAGTGCGATCCTGGCCGCCAGGAGAGTGGTGATGACCATGGTGGTAGTGACCGCGACCCCGTAAGCACCGGCCAAGTTACTGGAGCTGCGGAAACCCAGGACCAGGCCCACGCAAGCAATCATCAGCAGCCAGTTCAGCGCGGGCACGTAAACCTGGCCGATCTCTTCGTGCGAAGTCTGTTCGATCTGGATGCGCGGGAAGCGGTCAAGCAGCACGGCTTGGCGGGTGAGGGAAAAGACGCCGCAGATGACTGCTTGCGAAGCGATGATCGCCGCCGCGGTAGCCAGAGCAATCAGCGGATAGAGGGCCCAGTGAGGAGCGAGATGAAAGAACGGATGATGCACCTGATCAGCATTCCCGAGGATGAGCGCCCCTTGGCCGAAATAATTCAAGAGGAGGCCCGGCAAGACGACGCCAAACCAGGCTACCCGAATGGGCAGGGCGCCGAAGTGCCCGAGATCGGCATAGAGCGCTTCGCCGCCGGTCACCACCAGGAAAACTGCGCCGAGGACCGTGAAACCCAACAAGCCGTTTTGGGTGGCAAAGACGAGGGCGTGCCACGGGTTCAAAGCCGCCAGGACAGACGGTTCCCGTGCGATCGCGACGGCGCCCAGCACGCCGATCACGGCGAACCAAAGAAGCATGATGGGGCCGAAAACGAGCCCGACTTTTTTGGTGCCGCGGTGCTGAAAAAGGAAAAGCAACACGAGGATGATTGCCGTGAGGCCAAGGGTGACCGGCTGGGGAATCGGATGCGAAATTTTCAAACCCTCGACCGCGCTCAAGACGGAGATGGCCGGCGTGATCATGCCGTCGCCATAAAGCAGCGCCGCACCGAAGACGCTCAGGGTCACAAACCACGCCTTGGTGCCCGCTTTGCGCTGCATCAGGGCGAGGAGGGCGAGAATACCGCCTTCTCCCTTGTTATCGGCGCGCATGACGTAGAGCAGGTATTTCAGCGAGACGACCAGGATGAGCGACCAGGTGATAAGCGAAAGGACACCCAGGATATGGGGCGCGGTGACCGCCAGCCGGTTGGGAGCGTCCTCTGGAGTGAAGCATTCGCGAAAAGCGTAGAGCGGGCTCGTCCCGATATCACCGTAGACGATACCTAGTGTCGTTAGGCAAAGAATCGGTAAGCGCCGGCGCCGTTTCTCTTTCTCCTGGGGGCTGACCTTTTCGCGCTCTGCCGGTAAGGTGGAAGCGGCCCGCGATGAATCCTCCGCGGTGGACTCCTGCTCTTCGTTTGTTTTGGTCTTCTTTCCCATTCTCGGTGAGTTAGGTCATGGGTTGGGCCGGGCTTATCCGCCGGTAATAGCGCAGCGCCTCGATTTTACTGCCTAACTCGCGCAAGGGATAGTAGCCTTTCGCCGCGCCAGCCCCGGGGTCCCGCACCAGGTAGTCAAATCCATCTTTGCCCGCGATGACCACAAAGTGAGTAATCCCGCCGGGGAAACGAACGCGCACAATCACAGGATTGCCGCGGGCCAGGTTAGAATCGATCAGGTCGTAAGAAGGCAGATCTTCGTAGATATGCCGCACGCGATCAGGCGCCCACCAAGTAGCGCGATCCCAGTAAATCCAGCCTTCCGGCGTATAGCCGCCCGTCGCGGTGAGATACCAGTTCAGCTGCTGCGGGTCGATGGCGATCCCGTAGGAACGGAAAATCATGGCCGTGGAAGTGACCGCGCATCCGGCGCTGCCCAGTGTGCCATTCTCGAGGACGCCGCCGAGGGGATCGTGAGCCCAGCGGGCATCGCCCTGGCGAAGAGAAGGGACCGTGATTTCGAGCCGATGATAAAAATAACGTCCGCCCTGCGGAGGGAGAGGCCGTTTCCAATGCCAGTCGACGTAAATGACGGCCGCGGCCGCCACGAGGGCAAAACAGAGAATGAGAAAGAAGCGTTTCAAAGCCAAAAGCCTACCCCGTTATCCGCCGCTCCGACAGGCGAGTGTATGGCGTCGCGGCGGGGACGGTCTCTGATCGAAGTCACTGGGGCGTGATCGCAGCATGGCCCGCCCGCAGGACGTATTTTTGGATTTTGCCCCGCGCGATAATTTCGCCCTGGGTGATCCCATCGCACGGGACGTCGCTGTCGTTCTCATCGACGACCCTTAACTCGCCGGAAGTAATTAACTCAACGCCCTGACGGGCCTTAATCGCGGCTCGCTCGGCGACGGAAAATGTCGCGTGCGCGGGTTGCGGCTCGCAGACGGTGATGAAGGGAGACGTTTCTGTCAGTCCATAGACATGCGTCATCGTCCAGCCCAGGTCTTCTTCGAGTCGCTGCATGATGGAAGCCGCCGGTGGAGCGCCTGCGGTGACGACGCGCAGGCCTCTCGGCGCACGACTCCTACGCTCGTTAGGGGCGTTCGCCAGAGCAATGGGAACAGTCGGGGCGGCGCAGAGCATGGTGATTTTCTCTGCGGCTAGCAGCTCGAAGACGACCCGCGTTTCGACTTTCGGCAGGCAAATATGCGTCGCGCCGACCGCGGTGAGGGTCCAGACGAAGGTCCAGCCGTTGGCGTGAAACATGGGCAGCGTCCAGAGATAACGATCGGCACACGTCATCGGCTGGTGCAGCAACGTGCCGATGGAGTTCATCCAGGCGTTGCGATGCGTGATCATGACGCCCTTGGGGTGCGAAGTCGTGCCACTGGTGTATTTGATCGCGAGCAGGTCTGACTCGTGAATTTCCGGGCGCTGAAACACGGACGGGCTGGCGGCGACGGGCGCTTCGTAGTCCAGTCAGTTATCTTTTTGGCCCGTGAGGGCGACGAAAAACTCGACATGAGGAAGCCGCGCTCGAATCCCGTCGAGGGCTTCGAGATAATCGCGATGCGCGCAGACCATGCGCGTTCCGCTGTGTTCCAGGAGATAGGCGAAGTCCTCTGCGGTGAGGCGGTAATTTAACGGCACCAAAACCGCTCCGATCTGGGGCACGGAGTAGAATCCTTCAAGCTGCGCATGAACGTTAAGCGCCAGATAAGCGACCCGATCGTGAGCGCGGATCCCAAGTCGCTGCATGGCCGAGGACCAGCGATCGCAGCGTTCGAGGAACTCGGGGTAAGTCCAGCGCGATTCGCCAGCAATGACGGCGGTGCGCTCCGGATACACTTTGCGGGCGCGGCGGGCAAATTCGAGCGGCGTCAGCGGTGTTTCTATGAGGGCGTGCGGGAAGCGCGGCGAGTTTATCAGGCTTTCCTGGTGAAGGGCAAGAGGCAGAAGCTGCCACTGCTATGAGTTGAGGGATCGCGGCCTCTTCGCGGGACATTCCGACGAAGGGCAACTGATCGAGATCAAGGAAGCTCATCCTTGAACTCGTTTCATCGCAGTATCTGGGAAATATGTCGGAATTTGTCCATCTTCGGAGGATAGCGCCGGGTCCGTTTCCAGTTAGAGTTTCGATCGTCATGCACAGCTGACTCGGGCTTCTCATCGTTAGCGCGCTCCTCATCGCGGCGGGTTCTCGCGTCCGAGCCGACGACAGCGCCCCGCGGGCGGGCCTGACGCAACTCCAAGCCATGCAGAAGAAACGGCCTAACGACGAGGCGCTTGTTTCTATCAGGCGATGATACACGGGCAGCTGGGCGAAAAGAAGGAGGCCAATATGCTCGGTCATTGCCAAGTCCTCCATTGGTCATTATAAACCCGACGGCACGATCAGGGACGCGGGCGAATTGAAAGGCACCGCCATCGTGGCCGTGCCGTGTCGTCGTTAGGCGCGGGGATACGGAGGGCTTCGGATGGCGAGCGAGCAAGCGCAGCGGTTTTGGAAACTGCTCCAGACTTTCCCCAAACAAATCGCCCTGCCGATTCCGGAAGCGCGGGCCTCCGATTTGCACGGGGAAGATCTGACGAGCGAGGCGCTGGGCGTGACCTTCATCCCAGAGCCGCACCTCGACGGTTTTTGGGCGGAGCGCCTAACGAAACAACGGGCCGGACCATCCTCTATTTCTTTGGTGGCGGCTTTACCGTGGGCTCTCCGGCGACGCGTCGGAAGACGGCGGGCCATCTCGCTCTCGCAGCCGGGGCGCGCGTGCTGGTGCCAAACTATCGCCTCGCGCCGGAGTCTCCTTTCCCGGCCGCCGTCGACGACGCCGTCGGCGCCTACCGCTGGCTGCTTGATCACGGGTGCAGGCGTCGCAATTGATGGTGGCGGGCGATTCAGCAGGTGGCGGTCTCGCCTTTCGACCCTCCTGGCGGCGCGCCAGCAGGGGTGGGCGCTTGGTGCGGGAATCGTTGCCCTGTCTCCCTGGGTGGATCTGAGCTGCAGCGGCGAAAGTATGACGAGCCGGCAGACGTTGACGTTTTGTGCACGCAGGAAGCGCTCCTCAATCTCGCCCGTTGCTATCTGGATGGCGCCGACCCGCGGCAACCGCTCGCTTCGCCCTTGTTTGCAGACCTGGCCGGGCTGCCGCCGGTCCTTTGCCTGGTAGGCAGCGACGAGGTGCTGCTCGACGACACCTTGCGTTTGGTGCGCCAAATGGGAATCGCTGGCGTCGAGATTACCATCTCGATCGTGCCGGGAATGCAGCACGTCTTCCCCATTTGGTCCGGCGCGTTTCCTGAAGCGGATTCCGCCATCGCCCAGATCGGCGCTTGGATTCGGAAGCGTCTGCCCGACCACTCTGCCTAACGGAAAACCGGTTAGACTCTGCGGCCGTAACAGTGTGGACACGAAACGGACTCCACGTAGCGGGCGTCCGCCTGTTCGGCCGGGTTCAGGGGCATCTGACATACAAAGCAAAGCGCGGCCCCAGTTTCGCGCAGAGTCGCGTCGAGCGCGACGCGCTTGTCGAAAACGAAACAATCCCCTTCGTAGTGGGCGCTCCCGCATTCCTCGAAGTAGCGAAGGATGCCGCCATCAAGTTGGAAAACGGTAAAGCCCGCTCGCTCCAGCAGCGGCGCGGCCTTTTCACACCGAATTCCACCGGTGCAGAAAGTCACGATCGGCGCCTGTTTCAAATCGTCGGGCAACGCAGAGATAGCGGCCGGGAATTCACGGAAATGATCGAGCGGCAAAGTGTGCGCACCGCGGAAAGTGCCGAGCTTGGTTTCGTAGGTGTTACGCGTATCGAGCAGGGTGACCGGGCGCCCTGCATCGAGCCATTCTTTGAGCTGGCGCGGCGTCACGCGCGGCGCGGGTTGGCGCGCCGGATCGATCTCGTCGATGCCAAAGGCGATGATCTCTTTCTTGATCTTCACCAGCATGCGATTGAACGGCTGATGATCGCTCTCGCTGACCTTCGCCGTCAGGTCGAGAAGTGCGGGAAGAGCGCGCAGCCTAACGAGGAGACCATCGGTGGCGGAGCGCTCGCCGGAGACGAAGAGGTTGATCCCTTCCGGGCTGAGAAGAATCGTTCCGCGCAGGCCAGACTCCTGGCAAAAGGCGCGCAATTTTTTTTGCCAGGCCGGCAGATCGCCTAACGAAGCGAACTTGTAGCCGGCGATGTTAGTAAAGACGGGCACCCGGCATTCTCGCAGATCACCGACCTGAGCGAAAGTCTCACGCGTCCCGGCGACCGAGTTCGCGCCGATTTCGTAAGAGAGCAGGCGGAGCGTGCTAGATTCAGGTCATGCAAGAAATTGTTGCTCTCGAACGTCATCCATCGCCCACGGTTGCGCCCCAGGCACTGGCCTGGGATGGGAAGCAGCTTTGGTTGAGCTCGCGCGATCTGGGGACGCTCTATCGGGTCGAAGTCGCGGACTGGAAGGCGACGGAGGAAGTGAAACCGCCCGGAGTGATTTGGGCGGCGGTCGCCACGAATGATGGCTGGCGTTTCACCATCGGCGAAGGGCCTGACGATGATCGTTATGTCTATCGCTACACCGCCGTTGATGGATTCAGTCAATTGTTTGCCTGTCCTGAATTCGCCGGCTCGTATCTAAGCTTCGACGGAGAATTCCTTTATCTAAGCCAGTGGTATAAAGGCCGGCTTCTCCAATATGATTCCAACGGGAACATCCAACGAACGATCGTCGCGGGTCCAGAAATATGCGGTCACACTTTCGCCCACGGGATGCTCTATGTCCTGCGCGGGCGGGAGAACACTGACGCTCCTGAAAAAGGGGAAGAGTGGCGAATCGCGAGGCTCGATCCGCGGGAGGATCCACCCGATGTGGAGGATCTGGCCACGATTCCTTTTGCTTCGCGCTCGCTCGCCTTCGACGGCGAACGTTTCTGGTCAAACCATCGCGCGGCGAACGAGACGATTTCTTTTTCGTTGCCTGTCTAGTCTTTGCGGGATCGAAGAGCCGTCGGCGAGCGAGGAACGAAAACAGGCAGCTTGACGCAAAACAGTCCTTAGCTCTCCACGAAGCGTGCCTCATCGTTCATGACCCATTGGGCTTGCTCGAAAATCTCACGCGCCTTTCCGGCGAATTGCCTACGGCGGTCCGGTAGCCAACTTTTGAAAACGCGGGTCGGAGCGTAAGTTGTCGAACATCGGGTCGAGACGGAGCAGCGCCGGAGTGAGAGGGAGATTCATGGCCAAAAGCGATTCGTAGGGCGGGGCGAGAATCTTTTCCAGAGCGGCGATGGCGCGCTCTGGTTCACCTGCGAGCGCGGCGACGCGCGCGAGGATTTCCCATTGGCCCGGACCGTCCATGGCGTCCTTCGAGATGGGAAGAAGGGCGATTGCCTTGTCGGCCAGCCGCAATGCTTCTTCCCTGTGGCCGAGGCACGCCTCCACGAGCGCCAGCTCATCGATAATGGCCCAGTTATCTGATTGATCCTTTAACTGGGCGGCTAACTCCCGGCTGGCTTGCTGTAGATTAAGTTGAGCGGCGGTTTGGTTGCCGGCCACTTGCTGAGCCCAGCCAAGATAGAAACGGAAATCAGTCTGGAGAGCCGCCATTTCCGGATCGGGCTTGGCCAGCAAAGTTTGTAACTGAGCGATCGCCAGCCCGGGCTTTCGTTCCAGGATGGCTTGGTAAGCCTGTGTCTCCACGATGGCAGCGTCGTTCGCCGCTGGCTGCAGCGGCGACAGCAGCGCGGCGGCCCGCGGGAGATCGCCCTCCGCCTGCGCCACGCTCGCCTTCTGAGCCTGGAGATAGGTGTCATCAGGGGTCAGATTTAGCACCCGGTCGTAAACCGCGATGGCTTCCGGAAAACGACGCAGGCTCACATAAGTTAGCGCTTGCTGGGTGAGTAGATTTGGATTCACGGGATCAAGCCTTACTGCCTCTGCAAGATAATGGGTGCTTTCGGCCCAGTCTCCCTTTCGACGAGAGAGATAACCGAGTAACTCTGGGATTTGACTGCTGTTTGGGAGCCGTTTGCGCGCCTCCTCGTAGGATTGGATGGCCGAAGGGTAGTCTTTCTGACAGGCGTAGAAGTAGTATCCCTTGGCGAGCACGGCTTCGCCCAGATCGGGCTGCAATTGCAGCGCGATGTCCGCCGCGCCCAAGGCGGCGGAACTCATGGCCGCGGTTTGGTCGATGGTGAGCAGGTTGAAGCTGCGCGACCTCACGATAGAGAGACGAGCCCAGGCGAGGGCGAACTTTGGATCGAGTCGCACGGCTTCCTCGAAATAGCGCTGGGCGCCGCGGAAGTTATCCAGCGTATTGCTCTTCACGACATAGGCCAGTCCTCGCAGATAGGCATCGTAGGCCGCTGAGTTACTCGTGGGTCGCGTGGCCAGTAACTGTTTTTCGGGCCCGGTCAGTCGCGCCTGCAACTGATCGGCGACGGCGCGAGCAATGTCACTTTCCACCACTAAAACATCAGTCAGCTTCTTATCATAGATGTCCGCCCAGCGATGGATATCCTTGGCCGCTTCGATCAACTGCACATTCACGCGCACAGTCTCACCGCTGTGCTGGACGCTGCCTTCCAGGATGTAAGCCACGCCGAGTTGTCGCGCAACCTCCGGGAGGTTTTGCGGGGTCGTGGCATAACGCTCCGTCGAGGTGCGCGAGATCACCTTGAGAGAGGCGATGTGGGCGAGACGGGTCAGGATTTCGTCTTGAATGCCCACTGCGAAATATGCGCTGTCCTGGTCCGAGCTAAGATTGCGGAAAGGCAGCACCGCGATCGATTTGTCGTCGATCGTAGGGGCCGCGGTCGCGACTACCTGGATCGTCTGGCTGCGCTTGCCAAAGTGCCACCAGGCGGCCAGTGCGCCCGACAAGACCAGGAGAAAAATGACCGCGCCTAACCAGTAAAGACGCGCGCGCGCCTGGCGGGAGGCGCGCAGTCGTCCGGGCGCATCCGGATTGCCGGCGTCGTCAGTGTAAAGGTTATAGACCTCGATCTTCACGCCATGTTTGGTCGGGAAGAAACCGAGCCGGTGGAGAGAGGGCGCCCAACGATCAAAGTGCGCGAGGTCGTCCGCGACGCGGCCGGAAAGCAGGATGTGCCCGGCGTCGCCGCCATCCATGACTCGCTGGGCCATGTTAATCCCAGCTCCGGCAACGTTAGGCTGACCGTTCACATCGGTCAGGCTGCTCACCGGTCCGCTATGAATGCCGATTCGCAGCGGCAGGTCCGCGCCCTGTCGAGTCGCCCGGCTGATCTCGATCGCGCAGGTGACGGGTTCCTCCGGACTGCTGAAGAAAACGAGGGCCAGTCCATCCCCAGTGGGCAGACTGATCAACTGCCCCGCAGTCTCAGCGCGCTGGAAGGAGTCCGTCGCGCGCACGATCCGCTTGAGTTCCGCCAGGAGCGCATGTTGTTCATCGATCCGTCGACGCGAATAGCCCACCAGATCGGCATACAAGACATGCGCGAGCTCCAGTTTGAGCGGCGTCGGTCTTGAGGAATCAGGTTGCATGAGCCGGCCACGATACACACGGCCGTGCGAGTCGGAAAGTGAGTCTCCGTGACCTAGTTTTGAGATCCGTAGACCACCAGCAGAATAATCAGAATCGCGAGGACTAGTAGACTGATCTTGATCCAGCTCTTGGGATACTTTCCCGCGATCGATCCGGTGTATCCATTGGCGACGATGCGGTAGGTCTT
The DNA here is from genome assembly GCA_965218705.1 of Chthoniobacterales bacterium. Classification (GTDB taxonomy): domain Bacteria; phylum Verrucomicrobiota; class Verrucomicrobiia; order Chthoniobacterales; family UBA10450; genus Palsa-1392. The sequence goes on along the minus strand of OZ244652.1, from coordinate 2,657,667 downwards.
TCCGGCATATTGGTAATTTAGCAGCCAGACCGGCAGAAGGACGTGTTTGAAAGTCTGGGCGCTGTAATCGGCCTTCACTTGAAGGCTACGTTGGGTGTCACCCGGAACCTGCGCGGAGCAAAGCCGGCGCAGTTCGGCGTCCATGATTTCGCGCGAGTGCGCCGCTGCGGCCACGAGGTCGATCTGATATTGCTCCACCACCCAGCCGGAGACATAGCCGGCGTCGTAAGGGGCGAGATCCTTCGTGGGAAAAGGCTCGACCCCGCGCAGCAGTGCGGGTGGGACGCCGCGCGACGCAGCGACCAGCGCGTCGTCGAAAAAATGATTGAGCGCGCCGCTGGCATATTCCCAGCGCACATGCTGCACTTGCCGCGTCTGGGTATTACCCTTGGAATCGCGATAGCTCTCGGTCGTGTAGTAAAAGTAACCGGCCTCCGCCGTCCATTGCGCGGCGACCTGCGCATCGAACGTCCAGTAGGGAAGATAGAGGCCGTGAATGGTGTCGGTGAACGCCCGGCTTTTGAAGCGATTCGGCGCGAACCAGCGATTGCGATACCACGCATGCACCTTCTCGCGCACTTGCGCCTGGCTGAGTTGAAACGGCAGCACGCTCTCCGGACGAATCGGCGCCTTGATTTCGTCGTAGGGAACGAGCGCGGGAGAGCCGCAGAAATCGCAGGTCTGGGCGACGCGTTCCGGTTTGAAGACCGAGATAGCCTGGCAGCTCTGGCATTTGACCGAGCGCGTGGCGGTCTGCCAGCCGCGGTCGCTCGAAGGAATGGCGCGCAGCGCTTCCGCCAGATCGAGCTCCTTCACAACGGCGCCTTGCGCAGCCACTTCGGGCTGCATGGGCGAAATCGTCCCGCAAAAAGGACAGACGAGCGCCTGTTTGGCCGGCGACCATTCCGCCGCGCCGCCACACGCTGGGCACTCGAACCGCTCGCGAGCGGTAACCTCGCTCATATCCTAGTTCTGCAGGAACTCGTGCAAGGCCGCCCGCGTAATCCGATAGGTCGAGCCGATTTTTTTCCCTTTCAGATCGCCACTTTCCAAGCTTTGCATGACGTCGGCTTCGCTTACGCCTAACGACTCCGCCGCCTCCGCGGGCGAGAGCAGTTCCGGCATCGCGGATGTTGAACTCGGTGTCGCTGAGCCTGTAGCCGGAGTCGTTGACCCCGGTGGAGTGGACGCCGCCGCAGATCGGCCGGGGTCAGCGACCCCGGCTACAGCGCCGCCCACGCCCATGCCGGGCGTCCCGGAGGGCGCGGTCGATTGCATCGAATTCTGCTGCTGCATGATCTGCTGCGCCATGGCCAAACCGACCGCCATTTCGGTCGCGACGCCGCCCGCGCTGCCGCCTTTCTCCATGCCCTGCGCCATTTGGAATTTCACGTAATCGTTCAGATTTCCGACCGCGGCCATGCTGGAGCGCTTGTCGATGGCCTGCTCCACTTCGGGTGGCACAGAGACGTTCTCGAGAATAAAGCTGGCCAGTTCGATGCCGTACTTCGCCTGGATGATCGGGTTGATGAGCGGAAGAAGCGCTTCGCCGACTTCCTGATAGCGCGACGCGACATCGAGCACCGGGATCTTCGCACTGGCCAGCGCGTCGCTGAAGATGCTGACAATGCGCGAACGCATGGTCTCAGCAAATTCATCGAGGCGGAAATTGCGATCCGAGCCGGCGACTTCCTTGAGCATCAGTTTCGGATCGCTGACCCGGAAATCGTAAGTGCCGAAGGCGCGCACCCTGACAATTCCGAAATCCTGGTCGCGCATCATGATCGGGTTGGCCGTCCCCCACTTGTTGCCGGTGAAAAGCCGGGTGGTGACGAAATAAACATCGGCTTTAAAAGGCGATTCGAAGCCGTACTTCCACGACTTGAGCGTCGTTAGGATCGGGATGTTATCGGTCGTTAGGCTATGTTTGCCCGGCCCGAAGGTGTCGCCGAATTCGCCCAGGTAAACGAACTGCGCGACCTGCGATTCGCGCACAATCAACTGCGCGCCGTTCTTGATTTCGGCGTCGTTGTCTTCGAAGCGGAACGAGATCGTATCGCGAGAATCGTCCGTCCACTCGATGATCTCGATCAGTTGTCCGCGAATGAAATTCATGATGCCCATATGCTTGCTCCTGTTGAGGTTTTGTTTTCGCGGGAAACGTAGCGTCCCCACGCGAAACGGAAAGCCGGGATTAGGGGCAGGAACGATACGCCTCTCACAAATGGCGGCGCGCTCTCCCTTTGTCTTCTTTCGTCCTCCGTTCTCCTCGTCCTCGAAAATTCCCGGAGAATCGAGGACGACGACGAGGAGGAAGGACGAGCACGATGGCCTTACAATCAGAGCGCGTCGAAACGCGCTTCTTCTCCGAGGACGGTCTCGGCCTGCTCGAAATGGCCCGTGCTTCTTCTGGCGAATTGCCCGCTGCGGTTAGGCCGAGCCGCCCCGCGCTGCCCATGGTACTGAGCAGGTGGAAGACGATGCCGGTCTGGCGCACCTGACCGAAGTGCCTCGCCGCACGACAACGTCGAAGAGATCGTCCGGCCTGTAACCGCGCAGGCGCGGCGATTCGAGATGGTCGCTCGCCACCAGAAACTTCTTATGCCCGTTAGGCGTGAGAAAAGTGGCGCCTTCCAGATCATAGGAACCCCCGGTCAAGAATTGCAGGGTCAGGAAAAGATGGGTGGTCCCATCTTTGCGCAGGTTGATCTCGATGGCGTAGGTCTCCCATGGCACGTCGTCGCTCGCTCGAGTGACCACGAAGTCGAGCGCAAACCGGCCGATCACGCCCGCATTGCACAAGAGATCGCCCACCTTGGCCGCGTCGCGTGTGATGGCCGCGGCATAGGACGCGTCGCCCGGGCAAATTGCAACCGAGATAACTCTGCCCGCTCGGTCCGCGCAGCATTTGGTCGTGAGTCGAAAGCAGCTCCACCTTGCCCAACGGCGTGATCCGCGGTTGCACGCTCGGGCTGCGCACTTCTCTGGCTCCGACACCTACGCGTTCCTCCACGATTCGGCCGCGCCGGCGGGATTTCTCCCAAAGTCATCAAACTTCGTGCCGGCCCGCTCGAACTGCATGGATCGTAAACGCTTTTTGATCACGGATTCGTTAGGCTGCGCGAGATCGGTCAGGTCGACGAGCGCGTTGCCCTCGCCGGAGACACCTTCGTTTAGTTTCACCACGGCAGCTGCGAAGGCGGGCCGTTGCCGGCAAAGATCGAGCAGGGCGGCCGCGACCTCATCCAGCGTGGTCAGGTTATCGACGCCGAGGGATGCCCGATTCCGGCGCGCGCGAATAGGCTTGTCCAGTGACAGGAGGGCATCCCATCCCGAGGCCGTGAGTTCTCCTCCGATGGGCGAAATAAGCGCCAAGCAGCCGCGCCGATTCTAGAGGTGCAAGGGTCCTTCGATGGAATCGTCCATCGTTTTTCCAATCGCAGCGCCGATCATCATCTTGACTCCGGCCACGGCGATGTGGTGCTTGGTGTCCCAATAATAGCCGTCGTTAGGCGCGACCTTGATTACGGTGATACTTGGATCGTCCACCCCTTCGGTGAACCACGTTTTCACGATCGGTTCCCAGAGTTCCTTGATCTTCTCTTTGTCGCGCGAGACCGTCGCGGTGCCGTTGAGGGTGAGGAAATCCGAGTGGGCTGAGCCTTGGAAGAAAAGTTTCACGGCGGAGTCGTGAGCCAGCTCTTCGTTCTTGTGGCTGTCGCTCGCGCTGAGGAACCAGAGGTTTCCAGCGTCGTCTACCTGCTGCACGCTCATCGGCCGCGTTCTATTCGTTTCGCTGCTCTTCGCTTCGGTGCAGAAAAAGCAGGTCTGCGCTTTGCCCACCAGCTCTTTGATTTTCGCGATGGCCTGTTCTCCTTGGAGATCTTCTCGGTTATTTTCCGTTTGGTTCTGATTGATTGAGTCCATGCTGCCAGACAATCGCGGGAAGTGACGAATCTGGTCGTCGCTTGGAACTCAATCAGTGGGCGAATTGACCAGCTGGAAGCGAACTGGCCGCGCGCCTCGAGCGGGTCGACTTCGGTTCCGCGCTGCGTGCAGCGAAGCTCGCCAGCTTCGACCAGGGCGGCGGCGACCTCGCGGACCGCTGGCATCAAATCGCGCCAGTCATCTTCCGCGAGCGAACGAGCCACCTCGGAAGGACAGAATGTTTTGCTGACACCGCGCGCCACGGCCAGCTCGCGCAGGCAAGCCCGAATCGCTTCTTTTGAAGGTGTCACGCCTGAGATTGCGGTGAGGTTGCCTAACGAGCCCGCGAAACGCGCACTTCCGGCCGATAGGTAATCCGGACGAGGAGGTCGCCCCGTCCGCCTCTGGGTTTGGGCAATCCTTCACCGGCCACGCGAATGATTTCGCCCCGTTGCACTCGTCGAGGAATCGTTAGGCGAAGCATTCCGCCGAGCGGCCGCTCCATCGCTTCGGTGCCTCCCTGTTCGGCGCGTTGCGCGCTGATGCGCAGGTCGGTCTTGAGATCGGAGCCACGCACCTTGAAGCGAAACCCCGGGAGCGCTTTTAAGCGCAGTTGAACGAAACCCGCCGCGCCTTGACGCGGTAAACGGAGACGCGCCCCCGGGGCGGTGAGGGGAGGGATCTCCACGTGATAGGTCTCCGTCTCGCCAGGATTCGCCGGGTCTTTTACCCGCACGTCGAGCGAAGTTCCGCGGAGAAAATCTTCAATCCGCAGCTGCACTTCCTGCGTGATATTCTTTTCAATCCTGGCTCCTCGACCAGGCGCAGTCTCGCGGCCAGCGCGATTAAGTTCGCGGTCGTAAGCGCGGCGTTTTGCCGGATCGCTCAGGACCTCGTAGGCCGCGTTCAGCTCCTGCAGACGCGTATTAGCTTCGACATCGCTTTGGTTGAGATCGGGATGATGGCGTTTCCCCAAAAGACGAAAAGCGTCGCGGATCTGGAGCGGAGTGCACTTTCGATCGAGACCGAGCGCGGCGTAATGATCGATCGATGAAGGCACTGCTGAACCTTGCGGCATTTACCCGCCGCCGCAACGGTCGCGAAAGCGGCTCTCGTCGTTAGTCTGCCTCGAGCTCGCGTCTCGGGCGGCGAACAAGGCGCGGCTCCCCGCCTCAAAAACTCGTGGAGCGGAGCCTCTGTTGTGCTCGTCCGCGTGGCGAGGAAGTTGCGCAATCATGAAGCTGAAAACCATCAGGAAGAAGATCCGGCGGCTGGAAAAGCGCCTGCAGGAAGCGCCGATTAGGCTCGCCCAGCTGAAGGAGGATTTGGCGGAGATGGAGTCGCAAGAAGAAGCGGCGGCGCGCACGCGGGTGGCTCGTCGTGGCGCGGAGAAAACGGCGGCCAAAAAAAGAAAGTCCGGCGCCAAGGCCGGGACGCCCGCTAAGCCGAAAAAGGCCTCATCTCTAACCGCGCTCGCGAAAATCAAAAGGAACCTGAATATTTCTCCTGAGCGGCGGTTGGAGCTCTCCGCCCAGATGAAGGCCCGTTGGGCGGCCAGAAAATCAGTGTCCGCCGAAACAGCACCGCAAACTTTGTCGATCGAGGAAGATTCCGCGACGCCAGAAAACTCACAGCCTCCAAAACCCGTGGCGCCTTATGACTCGACTGCTTAAAGCATTCGAGATAAGCCCGGCTGGCCTCGAGCAGACACTGCCGCTTGGATTTGTTTCCGATATTGCAGATTGATGTGCTACCACTCGACGGATGTCACTGCAGGGACGAGCCTTGAGACCGGATCGTCGAGCTGTTCTATGTGACCCACTGTAGGAGGAAGAAAATCAAAATGAAAATAAGGATCGCGACATATTTCCTCAGTCTGCTGTTTGCCGTAACCCTGGCTAAGGCCGCGGACGAAACAACGATCGTTAGTGATGTCCTCGGAGCGGAGGGGCCACTCTATCTGGAAGGTAATCTTTACTACGTGGGCTGGGTTTCGAACACGCTTTCGAAGTGGGACGGCAAATCCGCCACCGTGCTGAATCATACCGAAGGCTGCGGGCATAATGGATTGGCTCTGACCAAGGATAAGACTTTCCTGCTCGCTTGTACAAACGATCCCGGGGCGATCATGGAACTCGATCTCAACGGCAAGGAGCTGCGTCGCTGGGATGCCGATAGCCAGGACCACAAATTTGTCGGCGGAATCAACGACATTGTGGTTACGCCGAAAGGCGGCGCTTATGCCACTGTCTTTGGTCCGTACGGCGACCCGCCGGTCCCGCGCGCTGTGATGGGGAAGGTTCTCTATCTCGCCCCCGGCGGCGCTAAATGGGTCGAGGTGGCGAACGATCTCAACTATGCTAACGGCATCGGTGTTTCCCCCGATGGCAAGACTCTCTACGTCAGCGAAATGGTCGGCAATTGCCTGCTTACTTTTGCCGTCAATGATGACGGTTCGTTAGGTCAACGCTCCAACTTTGCCCTGCTTAATCTGCTCACGCCTAACAAGAATAGATCGTGGTGGCTTGGCCCGGATAGCATGAAAGTCGATCACCTGGGAAATATCTATGTCGCGCAATGGTTTGGGGGCAAGATTTTGAAGTTATCACCGGAAGGCAAGCTGTTGCATCTCTTTGAGATTAAAGCTGGTGATGGCACCACTAATGTCGCGTTTGGCCCGGACGAAAAGGATTTGTATGTCTCCGTGGTCAAAGATCCTAACGAGTCACAAGCGCGAGGCAGAATCGTGAAAATTCCTAACGTGAAGTAGATTCAGAGCCGGCTCGAAGCTTCCAGGAGTTGTGAGAGCGTATGCGCTCTGGCCAAACGGTTTTTGGCAGGCCGAAGCGGTTGATTCGCCCCAATCAATCATAAGGGGCACGTATTATTTCTTTTACTAAGAGATTTCCTCGAACACGCCGCGCTCGCGATTCTTGCGGCAACGATCCCAGGGAAAGCATTTCCCGTTCATCGCGATATAGACGCCGACCGGCAGGGCCTGCACGAAGGAGAGCGCGCTGCCCAGATTGAAAAGGCCATCGGAACTGCCGAAGGCCCAGGGAATCATCGCCCCCGTGAGCACGACGGTCTTGCCCGCAACGGTTTGGGCGACCACCGCGGCCGTGGCTGTCATGGTGTCGGTTCCGTGAGTGATAATGATCTGATCTTCTTCGGCCTGGAGGCAATTCTGCGCGATCAGGGAGCGATCCGCTTCGGTCATCTTGAGACTGTCGATCATCATAAGGGTGCGAATATTGACCGCCACGCGCGAACGCCCTCGCTCCAGCATCTCGGCGAGGTGGGTGTCTTTAAAAAAGAGCTCTCCAGTCCGTTCGTTGTACTCCTTATCGAAAGTGCCGCCGGTGACCAGAATTCGAATTTCCATCGCCAAGGAGTGAAGAGTGAAGCGGGCGAAGTGACGAGGAAAATCTGCTCCGTCCGAGAGGGCGCCGGTGCCTTTTAGAGGGCCGTTGGCGGGATCGGCTTTGCCTTGCCTGGGATCAATTTGGTGACCAGTGTATTCGTCCCTTTTTCCAGGAGAATCCCCCACGCACTGAGCGCGGTGAGGGTGGCGAGGGTGATGAGAAAAAACATCCAGATCGGTTGCTCTCGAATCCGTAAGCCCAGCCAGATGACATAGGGATGGTGAATGAGGTAGATTCCATAAGAAAATACGCCGACCAAGCCCAGCACGCGGGCCGGGAAGGGAAATCGAGCGATGATCCCCGCTATTCCCACCAGCACGAGGAAGCAACAGGTACCGGTCGCGAAGTCGACAAAGATGTATGGGACTATGCCATGGTAAAGCTGGAGCGCCGCGGGGTAGAGGACGACTCCGGTGACGAGGCCCGCTCCGCCAAGGAGATAGCGTTTCACCCGCACGGGCCATCGGCTGTCCCACATGCCCAGCGCCATGCCCAGAGCGAATTCAGGCAAACGGCAGAGAGCGAGGCCACCCTGCACCCACATGCCATTTTGGGGATAGGGAACGAGCATGAGATAACGCACGAAAAATCCAAGCGCGCAGGCGCCGAGGAGAAAGGGCCATGGGCCCAGTTTACGCGCGGCCCAGAAAAGGAGCGGGAAGATGAGATAGAACTGGATCAGCATCGCGAAATACCACCAGGCCGCATTGAGATAATAAAACGTGCTGGAAATATCGACGAAGCGCAGTCCCAGCAGACTCAGGATGAAACGCCCATCGATTTTCTCGAAGCGGGCGGTGCAGGGAGAAATGAGATAGATCAGGTGGGCCATCCAATACATGGGGTAAAGCCGCAGAAAACGCGTCCGATACCATTCGCCCCAGGCGATGGAGCCTTTCTCTGCCCGGCGTTCTGTCGATTGCATGAGAGCCCAGCCACTCAGGGTGATAAAAACGCCGACGGCGTGGAAGCCGAGCCCGGAGAGCTGGAGCCAGGCGACTCCGGCCGCAGTCGTTAGGCTGGCGCCGAGCGTGCTCCAGTCGGCTGCGGGAAGCGACCCATGCTCGAAGTAGGTGCGATAAAAATGGAAGTAGACCACGACGAGAATGGCCAGGCCTTTTGTCACATCGAGCCAGAGAAGTCGCTTCACCTCGATGGGGTTAACAGCAGGAGCGCAAATGTGAAAGAGAGAATTCCGCCTCTCTCATCCGCCCGCGGGTTGGGACGGGCCGCTCAGTCGTGCGGCAACCTGGTGCCCTCTGGTTTTCTCCAGAAGAATAGCAAGTAACCCACTCCCAGCCAAAGCACCCAAAAGACCAGGTTCAGGAGCGTTTGGGCGATTGTTCCGACCCAGCTCGACCTGATGCCCAGAAACAACTGGGTGGGAAGCGATTGGGTCCCGGTTGGAATGGTTCGCAGCGCCCGGATGGCGCCGAGCCCGACGCCGGATTCCATGAGCATCATGCCGAAGTAGGTGAACATCCCAAAGGTGTAGATCAGAAAAGCGAAAATCTTCATTCGAATTCCGGCCTGATGCAGGAAGTAGAAGATCGCGACGACCATCGCGAAAGTGATCGTGATGATCTGGCCCAGATCGCTATTGATCTCCTGACCCGCCGAGCGAGCCAGATTCAGAAGGTCTAGTTCGGACATGGAGTTGGTCTTTCCTTGAAAGGACCTGAAATGTCGATCGGGTCAATCTGGGCTTGCCTTGATTCTTCGGACGGTGAACGAGGGACCAATTCTTTTTGTTTAATGGTTAGGTTGGATTCAAAAAAGCGAGCGGACTGGTGCGGGCAAGACTGGAGTGCCCAACGATTTGATTGACAGGATCGAACGGAAATGAGAACACCGTCGCATGAAACTCGCTCGTCGTACGCTCGGCCTTAGCACTCTTGGAATTATCCTGATCATCCTCTTGGTTCTCGCGCTGGGTGGCGCTGGGTTTGCCGGCGGCGGTTATTACTACGGCCCGGGCGGGTTGCTTCTCGTGATTTTGATCATCCTCCTGGTCATGGGGAAGCTTTAGCCTGCGTCCTACGCAGGCGGTTGGGTAGCAGGAGTTGGCGAGCCAGCTCGCGCAGACAGAGGGTGCCGCTCTCTTCGAGCCAGACTTAGGAATTAAAGCGCACCCGAATCGTAGGCGCGTTCGCCGTGGAGCGACGCGTCGAGCCCAAGATCCTCGTCTGCCTCCGAAACTTTGACCGTGGTGAAGAGGTTAATGACCGCGAGCATGAGGTAAGTGAAGAGAAACGCATAGAGCGACGCGCCGATGACGGCCGCGCATTGCACGAGAAAGAAGTGCGTTCCACCTGCGAGCAAGCCATCCGCGCCGGCGGCGTTCATGGCCTTGGCGCCGAAGACGCCGAGCAGAATGGTACCCAGTGCGCCGCCGATGCCGTGCACGCCCCAGACGTCGAGCGCGTCGTCCCACCCGAGTTTGTTCTTTAAATGAACTGCGAGATAGCAGACTGCGCCGGCCGCCATGCCGATGAGAGCGGCTGAGGGTAACGAAACAAAGCCGGCGGCCGGGGTGATGGTGGCGAGGCCGGCGACCGCGCCGGTGAGCAGCCCAACGAACTTAGGTTTTCGTTGCAAGGTCCATTCGATGGTGAGCCATACAATCGCGGCAAAGGAGGCGGCGACGTCCGTGTTGAGGAAGGCCAGGCCGGTAATGGCATTTACGTCCAGCTCGCTGCCGGCATTAAACCCGTACCAGCCAAACCAGAGCAGGCCGGTGCCGATGGCGATGAGCGGCACACTGTTGGGAAGCGATTCCCGATCGCGACGCTGGCCCACATAGAAGACCGAAGCGAGCGCGGCAAAACCGGCCGTCGCATGCACCACGATGCCGCCGGCGAAATCGAGCACCCCCCAGTGGGCCAGGAGACCACCGCCCCAGACCATGTGGGCAAAGGGATAGTAAACGAACAATTGCCAGAAAATCAGAAAGGCGAGGTAAGCCTTGAAGGTGATCCGGTTCACGAAAGCGCCGGTAATGAGCGCGGGGGTGATGATGGCAAACATCATCTGGTAGGCCATGAAGACGAACTCCGGCAACTTAGGATTACCGGGGAAGGGGGAATTCAAGTCGACTCCGTGCATGAAAACCTTGTCGAGGTTGCCGATGAGACCACCTAAGGAATCGCCACTGAAGCAGAGCGAATAGCCGACCACGAACCACATGATGGTGGTGATGCCCATCGAGACGAAGCTCTGGATCATGATCCCGAGAATATTTCTTTTCCCAGCGAGGCCGCCGTAGAAGAAAGCGAGGCCTGGCGTCATGAGCATGACGAGGCTGGTGGCGAGAAGCATGAAACCGGTCGTGCCTGTGTCAAACATATGTGTGGTGGTTTTGGTTGCGGCCCGTTATAACGGTTCTTTTCAAATTTCCAAGAACTTTTTCCGTTAGTCCAAAGCCTTCTCCTTACGATTGAAACCCATGCGCTGCTTCGTCCTCCGGCCGTTTTGCCGGAATGTCCTTTTTTTCGCTTTTTTCCTGGGTGCGCCAGAGATGTGCGTCCAGCGGATCTCGGCGCAGGACGCCGTCTCGCCGGCTCAACGCATCAAAATCTATGGATGGGTAGAAACGGGCGTAACGGCCAATCCGGATGCGGCGGAGAGCCGGCAAAACTTCGGTCACCTTTTCACGGATCGGTCGAACGAGTTGCTCCTGAACCAGGCGGTCATCACGGCGGAGCGATCGCTGGGGGAGGAGAGCGATGGGTTCGACTGGGGCTTCAAAGCGCAGTTTCTTTATGGCAGCGACGCCCGTTATATTCATTCCGTCGGCTTGTTCGACAACACGCAGCACGACATCGTGCAACCCGACCTGGTCGAGGCCTGGATCCTCCTGCATCTGCCGATTGCCGGCACGGCTGGTGGCCTCGATATCAAGGCGGGCAAGTTCGTCACTCTGGAAGGGGCGGAGACGATCGATCCGCGCCCGAATATCTTCTATACGAAGAGTTATATCTTTAACTATGGGTTACCGCTCAATCACACCGGTGTCCTAACGACGTTTCACCCGATCCAAGGGCTGGATCTGTATGCAGGCGTGACGCGCGGCGTGAATACAAGCTTGACTGACAACAACGGCTCCGTCGGTTTTCATGGAGGCATTGGTCTGACCCTGCTGGATGGGAAACTCACCGCCCTCGCCACCACTCACATCGGCCCCGAGAACGCGCATAACAATCACGATCAGCGGTATCTTAACGATCTGGTCGTGACCTGGAAGGCGACCGATAAACTAACGGCGATCTTCGAGGCGAACTATGCGGCGGACGAGAGTGTGCCGGGTTCGGCGCGGGCCTACGGAGCGGCCGGCTATCTTTCCTACGTCGTGAACGATTGGCTTGCGGTGGGACTGCGCGAGGAGGTGTTTCGCGATGAAACGGGGTTCTTTGTGGGCAGTTTCGCCAGCAACGACGATTTCATCGATATCGAGCGCGGGAAAACGAGTCATCTCGATCCGCGCACTTTTTCCAGCGCCGGCACCTTCAACGAAGTGACCATTGGCGCCACCTTTAAGATCCCGCTTTGGAAACCATCGTGCGACCTGATGATTCGCCCCGAGTTGCGCTACGACGCTGCGCTGACTTCCCGCACGGAGCCATATTCGGATCAGGATTCACGCAACCAATTTACCGCCAGCGTGGACGCGACGTTTACTTTTTAAGCGCGTCTCTTCTCCCAAATCACCAACGCGATGCCGCCGAGAATCGCGGTTGAGGCGAGCATGAAGCAGATCGTGATCGCTTCGCCGAGCAGGAGAATCCCACCCGCTGCAGCCAGGACGGGCACACTCAGTTGCACCGTCGCCGCGCTCGTGGCCTTCAACGCAGGCAGAGCGGAATACCAGATCACGTAACCGAGACCGGACGTGAGAGCGCCCGAAAGGACCGCATAGATTGCGCCCGCGCCATCCAGGTGAAGCCAGGGAAAGGCTGTGACGCTGAGCAACAGGACCAAGGGGACGGCCCGCAGAAAATTGCCGGCAGTAGTCGCGATGGGATCGGCGACGCCCTTTCCCCGCAGGGAGTAGACGCCCCACGCCATCCCGGCTGCGAGCATGAGGAGAGACCCGAGCAGAGGCGGTGAGGAAAGGCCGGGCAGCAAGAGAGCGACCAACCCGCCTAACGCCAGGGCAAAGCCGGCCAGCTGAAGCCCCCGCAGCGCTTCGCCCTGTCGTAATCCCCAGAAAATCATGGTGGCTTGGACGGCCCCGAAGAGGAGCAGCGCTCCCGTCGCCGCCGAGAGGCTGACGTAGGCGAAAGAAAACGCAGCGGCATACAGAAAAAGGGCCGCCGACGATGGCCAGTTTCCGCCAGCCCGGCTGCCTTCGGTGCGAAAGTGGGTGATCAACCAAAGTGCGAACGCTCCGCTTACGATCCGGATGAAGGTGAAACTGGCGGGATCGATGGCGGTCTCACGCAGCGCCGCGCGACAAAGCAGCGAATTGCTCGCGAAAGCGAGCAGGGCGGCGAGCGTGAGCACGAAAAGTCGCACCGGTTTCATGCGCCGGGTCGGAGCGATCCTGTCTCTTCGCCGGAAAAACGCTTCCCGAATTCCATCTTGAGGCCATCATAGGGCATGAGTCGGGATTTTGAGGAGCTCGATTATCAGCAGACCGCCCTGGGCGAACTGACTTTGCGGCGGCGGCGTATCTTGTCGTTAGGCCGAATGGAAGTCTACGAGGTGAAGCTGGGCGATGCCTTCCTCATGTCGAGCCTGTTCCACGAAGTGGAAGAGGCGCTCGCCCATCTCGCCTTCGCGGAATTGCCCGGCGAGTCGTGGGACGTCGTCGTCGGTGGGCTCGGCCTCGGCTACACCGCGGCCGCGGCGCTGGAGCATCGCGAAGTCGCTTCGCTCCTTATCCTGGACCTTCTCCAGCCTGTGATCGGGTGGCATCGACAAGGTCTGGTTCCGTTAGGCGCACAGCTTGTGCGAGATCCGCGCTGCCGCATCGAGCAAGCTGATTTCTTTGCGAGGGCGCTTTCCGCTGGTGGATTTGATCCGGCTGCGTCCGGCCGGCGTTTTCACGCCGTCCTTCTCGATATCGATCATTCGCCCTCCGATCTCCTCGATCAGGGGAACGCCGGCTTTTACACCTCGGAAGGCCTCGGCGCGCTCACCGCTCATCTGCATCCTGGGGGGATCTTTGCTCTTTGGTCAGACGATCCGCCGGAGGAAGATTTTCTCGGCGTGCTCGCTCGCACTTTCGAGACGGCCCGCGCTCACATCGTGCGTTTTCCAAATCCTCTCCACGATGGAATTTCCGAGAGCACGGTCTACGTCGCGCAAGCGGCTCGTTAGTCGCCTGGCCAGCCAAGCTAGATCTTACGAAAACCCTTACGCTGTAGGGAGCCGCGCGCGGGATGAGTGACGATTCATTGGTGGGTGGCACGCGGGGCCCACTCTCTTCCATCCATGATCCGAATTGCGCTCGTTTCCATTTTTTTGTTACTAAACGCCGCCCTCGGACGAGCTAGTGACAGGGAGGCTCCCCAAGCGACCACGATCGCTTGGAAAGAAGAGGGGAATCGCGATCGGATCGCCATTTACAGCCGTTCCCGCATGGGCTCGGCGGTGCTGGAATTCAAAAGTGTGGGAACGATCGACGCTCCTTCCAGCGCGGTCTTTGCCGTTCTGAATAATCCCGAGGGTTACCCAGAGTTTATGCCCTATACGCAGGAATGTCGGGTCCTGACGCGATCTCCGGCTTGCACCGTCGCCTATCAGCGTCTCGAGCTACCGCTGGTGGAGGATCGCGATTACACTTTGCGCTCGGAGAATTTCAAAAAGGCTGGCCCGAACGGCCCGATCTACCGCATCAAGTGGAAACCCGCGAACGACCTCGGCCCGGCCGAAAAGCCCGGCGTGATACGCGTCAAAGTCTGCGAGGGCGGTTGGCTGATCGAGCCGGATGGCGCCGGTGGGACCCGCGCGACTTACCTAATCTATACCGATAGTGGAGGCGCAATTCCGGCCGCTATCGCCAACACCGGCAGTCGCATGGCCATTCGCAAAATATTTGCCGCTATCCGCAAGGAAGTGCATGAGCCCAGATACGCGACGCCCCAAGGATAAGTGCGTCCGTTGCGCGGGTTATTCTTTTTGGTTGCGGCCCTTTTTCTCGGTGGGTGCGCCATCATGAAAGTGACGGATTTCGAAGGCGGAAGACCGCTTTTGGATCCGACTCAGTTTTTTAGCGACCATACCCAGTCCGTCGGCGTGATGGAAAATCGCGGAGGCGCTCCGACCAAACGAGTTACCACGCAGACCGAGGGGCATTGGGAAGGGAAAGTCCTGCAGCTGGAGCAAGAACTGCAGGTGGGCGATCAATCCCAGCATCGTTCCTGGCGGATCCGCAAGCTCGATGCGCATCACTACGAAGCGACCGCCAACGATCTGGTCGGCACAGCGCGCGGCCAAGCCTACGGCAACGTCTTCCACTGGGAATTCACGCTCGCGCTTTCGCCGGGCAATCCACTGGCCAACGTGCGCATGAGCCAGTGGATGTATCTCCAGCCCGACGGCCGGACTTTGCTCAATCACTCCACAATTCGAAAATTTGGGATCGTCGTTGCTCAAGTCACGGAAGAGTTCCGCCGCGAGCCCAAGTAGACGTTTCGCTCTTCGCGGTCACGGATGCGAAGCGACGGCCGGGCTTTACGAAGCGGGCCTCTGCATCGTCGGCGAAACCGAAACCCGCGACTCCCAGAGGGAGCCGTCTTCCGCGGTGATCACGAACGCTCAGGCACTTCCAGTGCAGTGAAGAATTCTTCCTGCCCCCGTGATGTTTTCCCAGCAGCAAGAGACCACGGGCAGTGCTATCTATGAGGATGTCCGATCCACGAAACATCGCTCACGATAAAAAAGTAAAGCAGGAGAAAGAAGATGAGAAGCCGGAGGCCGAGAAGGCTGAGGCGTCGAAGGAAACGGAAGCCGCCGCGCCGCCCGCTGAGCCAACCCCCGCCTCGGAAGAGCATGAGAAGTCCGTGGCTGTCCTCTCCAAGCTCAAAGAGATGGAATTCCATTCCCGGGCCAACATCGAAACGCTGGCCGGGCTCACCCTCACCATCGACGACGAGCTCAAGCAGAAGGACTTTTCCGATCCCATCGGAGCGCTCTACGGGGCGCAGGACAAATTTCAGACCAAGATCACCGAGGTCATCCAGGACTACGAGACTCACGTCGAGAGCCTAAAGCCTTCGAGTTAATCGAAAGGTGCGATTTGCGCTGGGCAAACTCGACCGGAATCGATTTGATGGCGAGTATGAAACCATTTCTGCTCGTCATCTTCCTGGCCGTTGCCTTGGTCGCACCCGGTGCTTGGGCGCAAAGCAAGATCGATCTGCAACCGGACGACAGCGTTCAGTCAATCTTGGAAAGACAGGTTGGTAAGCCGGTCGAATTGCGCATGAGATCTGGTGAAAAGATCGCAGGCAAACTGGAAAAGGTGACAGATAAACTGGCACATGTTTCGCACCTGACTGACTCGGATTTTTACGATGCCGCAGTTGCGATTGACGGGATTGCCGCCGTGGTCGTGCGGGTGCGCTCGAGTTAACTCGTCCTTCCTCCTCGATTCTCAGGGATTTCGAGGAGGACGACGAGGACGATGAACGAGAGCGCTGTCTCTGAGGAGATGGCTTAGAATTGCTGCATGACCGAGAAGCCATCGCCGCCGCCGCCGGGGACCACCGGCCATGACGATCACTGGAAATTCCTGGGGATGTCGCGGCTTTTCAACTCAAGATGCTGCTCGATAACGTGCGCGATTTCGCGCTCATGCCGGTGTCGTTAGGCGCGGCTCTCATCGATCTGACTTTCAAAGGAGAGCGCCTAGGCGCGCTCTTCTATCAGGTGCTCAAATGGGGCGCCCACAGCGAACGGGTCATCGATGTTTATCGCGCGATCGAAGCAGACGAGCAGCCTCAGGTTTATCCGGACTACATGTCGATGCCGTCGTCTCCCGCCTCGAAGGTATGCTGGCCCGCGAGTGCCCGAAAGGAGGAACCGCCGCGAGCGTAAAGGCGGCCATAGATCGCGCGATCGCGCAGGTCCAATCGGAAACGTCCGGGCCCCGTGACCGAGCGCGCCACGCCATGGCTCGTGCCGCGGATAAATTGCGCCTCAAAGCCGATCCGCTTCCGCCTTCGCCGGAGGACGAGACTGTTTAGTCGAGCAGCGCGATTTCATCGTCCTGCCGGACCATCCCTTCGACCAGCACCGCAGCATAAACGCCGGCAAATCCTTCATGTCGTTGTGCGACCGCCTTTAGCACGGCCGGGGTTTTCTCCGCGGTGTCGGGATCGAGCGTGATCATCATGCAGCGCGGATCGCGCTGCAGCAGCGCGAGTGTCAGCTGGTCGCCGATGCGCAGCACGCGGCCGAGCAGCCGATCCTCCGCAAAGCCTTCTTCATTCGTTAGGTCGAGATTGCAATTGGCGCGAAATCGTCGCGCATCCAGCGTGCGGCCGATTTCCTCCCCGAGCTTCGCGACCGTCTGTCGCGAGATTAGCGAGACAGGACGACAATCAGTCAGCGCGCGTTCCGAGCGACGAAGCCGGAGTCGAGGCTGCTCGGAGAGTCCGGCGCAGAGTTCCTCCATGAGCGCAGGATCATCGATGGCCAGGGTCGCACCTCCAGGGGTTTCGACATCCAAGGCCAGCGCCTCGGGGTCGGCATAGAGGGGGGTCGCTCCTGGCGTCATCCTTTGCGCCGCCCTCAGGTTAGGCGGCGCGACGGCGTTTTCCGGCTGGCGAAAATGGGGACGAAAGCGCAGCATCTGGCCTTGTTCCCGAGCCGTCAGGTAAGGCAGCCCCGGGCGGCTCTGTTCGCTCTGGAAGGCGTAGAGCCGGTCGCAGTAAACGCCGGCAAAGCCGACGAAAACCTCAGGCATCTCCGCGCCGCGCATGCTCTTCACCGGGTAACGCCAAAGGCTCTCGACTCTTCCGATTGTTCTCATCGTCCCTTGTTTGATGATCCCTCGCGCGGGCCGGTGCGCCAAGTGCGAAGAATACAAAATCTTGGCCTAACGAGCTTTGGGGCGGGCCACCCGCAGGAGATAATCGCGTAACTCGCGAGCGGCGCGGGAGAGCAGCCGCTGCTTGCGCCAGACGAGCGCAATGTCGCGAGCGGGTTTGCTTTTGCCTAACGAGCGATAAACGACCGGCGCGTGGCCCGGGCGCTGCCGCGCCATGGCCGGAATCATGGAGATGCCTACCCCGGCCGCCACCAGGGCTTGGACGGTCTCGATCTGTGCGCTCCGGCAACTGATGCGCGGCGAAAAGCCCTGGGCGTAGCAGAACTGGAGGGTTTGGGCACCGAGGCAATGCGTTTCGGACATGAAAATGAAGTTCTCCGGCTGCAGCTCGGCTACGCCGATGGTGCGTTTGCGGGCCAGAGCGTGACCGCGCGGCAGGACGAGCAGGAGGTCTTCACGGAAAAGTTTGCGCACTTCCATGCGGGCGTCGGTGATGGGGAGACTGACCAGGGCCAGGTCCAGGTCACGCTCCACCAGTCCCTGCAGCGACCGTTCGGTTGTCTCTTCGTGCACGATCAATTGCACGGCCGGACAAAGGCGACCAAACTCGCGCAGGATTTTGGGCAGCAGGTAGGGCGCGATGGTCGGGAGCGCGGCCAAATTGACTTCGCCGCGGGCGGCCCCGCCCCGCACATCGCGCACCTCTCGCCTCGCGTCCTGGACTTCCCGCACCACATTCTCCGCACGTGGCCGAAACACCTCGCCGGCCGGAGTGAGGGTGGCCTGGCGCCGGCTGCGTTCGAATAGCCTTTCGTTCAACTCCGCCTCCAGCTTGAGAATTTGCTGGCTGAGCGAGGGTTGAGCGACGTGACAACTCTCCGCGGCCCGGCTGAAACTTCCGGTTTTGACAATGGCAAGGAAGTAACGCAGCTGATGGAGTTCCATAGAGAAGGCCTATCGATTAAATAGGCAGATCGTCTTTTCTACCTATCGCGAATCTCGCTATTTTGCCAGCGTCTCGATCGAGACAGAGCAACAAATTATCCGCGAAAGGAATCTCCGATGGCGAAAACCAAAAAACCCAAAGACAACCGCACCAACAAGAAAATCGAAGAACTCGGACCGAACATTTCCGAAATGGACGGGACCACGCTGACCTCAAATCAAGGGGTTGCGATCAATGACACCAATAACACGCTCAAGGTCGGCGAACGCGGGCCTTCGCTGCTCGAAGATTTTCTCATGCGAGAGAAAATCACGCACTTCGATCACGAGCGGATTCCCGAGCGCGCGGTGCATGCGCGCGGGGTCGCGGCGCATGGTTATTTCCAAGCTTACAAAAACCATTCCGACCTGACCAAAGCCGGCTTCCTGAATGATCCCGAGCGCCAGACGCCGGTCTTCCTCCGTTTCTCCACCGTCGCCGGTTCGCGCGGTTCGGCCGATCTCGCCCGCGACGTGCGCGGGTTCGCGATCAAGTTTTATACCGACGAAGGCATCTTCGACCTGGTCGGGAACAACATCCCGGTTTTCTTCATCCAGGACGCGATCAAGTTTCCCGATCTTATCCACGCGGTGAAGCCCGAGCCGCATAACGAAATCCCACAGGCCGCGTCCGCGCATGACACTTTTTACGATTTCATCTCCCTCTCGCCCGAGACCTTGCACATGCTCATGTGGGTGATGTCGGATCGCGCCATCCCGCGCAGCCTGCGCATGATGGAAGGCTTCGGCATTCACACTTTCCGTTTCATCGATGAGGCGGGGAAATCGCGCTTCGTGAAGTTTCATTTCAAGCCGACGCTCGGGATGCATTCCGTCCTCTGGGATGAGGCGGTGAAGATTTCCGGGAATGATGCCGACTTCCATCGGCGCGACCTTTTTGACGCGATCGAGGCGGGCGAATTTCCGGAGTGGGAATTCGGCGTCCAGATCGTGGAAGAAAAGGATGAGCACAAATTCGACTTCGACCTGCTCGATCCGACGAAGCTAATTCCGGAGGAATTGGTGCCGATCACGCCGTTAGGCAAGCTCGTCCTGAATCGGAATCCGGATAACTACTTCGCCGAAACCGAGCAGGTGGCTTTCCATCCGGGACACCTGGTCAGCGGCATCGACTTCAGCGACGACCCGCTCCTGCAAGGCCGGCTCTTTAGTTATACCGACACGCAACTGACTCGCCTCGGTGGCCCGAACTTCGCCCAGATCCCGATTAACCGGCCGACCTGCCCGATGCACAACAATCAGCGCGACGGGTTCGCCCAGCAGATCATCAACCGCGGCGAGACCAGTTACTTTCCGAACTCGATCAGCAGCGGTTGCCCCATGGAAGCGAAACAAAGCGAAGGCGGCTTCGTCAGCTTCGCGGAGAAATTGCAGGGCGCGAAAGTGCGCGGGAAGAGCGACAAATTCTTCGATCACTTCAGCCAGGCGGCCTTGTTCTTTAATAGTCAGGCGCCCTACGAGCAGCAGCACATGATCAATGCGCTTACCTTCGAGCTCGGCAAAGTGACCCGGCCGTCGATCGTCGAGCGGATGCTCTTCGTCCTCAATAAAATCGACAAGAAGCTGGCCAGCGGCATTGCCGAAGGCTTGGGGATGAAAATTCCCAACTCGGTCGAAGGCCGGATCAACCAGGCGGTCGGCGCCGATGCCGGGAAAGCGACCGAATCCAAGCCGATGAAGAACACCTACGACAAATCGCCCGCCCTAAGCATGGCAAACACGGTCAAAGACACCATCCGCACCCGCAAGATCGCCTTCCTCGCCGCCGACGGCGTGGACGGGAATGCCCTTGACGCGATGAAAAACGCCCTAACGAGTGAAGGAGCGATGGTCAAAGTCATCGCGCCGCACGGCGGCACGATCAAGACCGCGCAAGGGGCCGAGGTAAAAGTCGACATGAGCATTGTCACGGTGGCTTCGGTCCTCTTCGACGCCACCTACGTGCCGGACGGCGAGCAGAGCGTCAAGACCCTGATCGGGAACGATCGCGCTATACACTTCGTGAATGAGACCTTCAAGCATTGCAAAGCACTCGCGGCGACGGGCGGAGGAATCGAGCTGCTGCGCGCTTCTTCCATCGACCTCGAGGCGGCAAAGGACGATCCGGGCCTGATCGTAGATGAAAAGGGTGACGCCAAAAAAGCGTCAGCTCGCTTCATCAAGGCCATCGCGCAGCATCGCAATTGGGACCGCGAAGAGACGGCCAAGATTCCGGCCTAACGAGTCTCCATCCGATTCACGGACGCAGCCCGGCCCCGCGCCGGGCTGCGTTTTTCCCAGGCTTGAGCTGCGAGCCGTCGGACGGCGGGGATTGCGCTCGGAGATGCCGCTCGATAACATCCCGGCCATGTCGACCGTTACGCCGTCAGGCCAGACTCCCGCGGGCCGCAGTTTTCTCCGTAGAGAAATCGCTCTATTTGTCGGCTTGGCCTCGGCCGGCCTTTTCTTTTTTTTAGGCGGCCGCATGGAGGCGAGCGCCAGCCGGGGGACGGGATTGGTCGTTCTGGTGCTCGTGTGGCTCTTCGTGGTGGTTCTTTGGTCGGCTATCTCCGTCGTCCGCCACGCCGACAGCCTCGCTCTGAAATTCGGGGAGCCCTACGGAACCCTGATTCTCACTCTTTCCGCCATAACGATCGAGGTCATGATGATCTCTGCCATGATCCTGCATGGCGCGAACAACCCCACCCTGGCCCGCGACATGATGTTCGCTGTGCTCATGATCGCCCTGAATGGACTCATCGGTCTATCGCTGCTCATGGGTGGACTGCGTCACCGCGAGCAACAATACAATCTGCAAGGCAGCGGCGCCTATTTGAACACGATCATGACGCTGGCAGTCTTGATTCTGGTTTTGCCAGACTTTACCACGTCGCTCTCCGGTCCGCAGTTGGACCGAGTGCAGGAAATCTTTCTCATTGTTGTTTCGTTAGTTCTCTATGCTGTTTTCCTCTTTCTGCAGGTGAGGCGGCATCGCGGTTATTTTCTGGAAGCCGTCACGGACTCCGATAAAGATTCGGCGGCGCATCACCATTTTGTGGTGCGCTCGACTCCCTTTCACGTAGTCATGCTCGTTCTCTATCTCGTTGTCGTGGTGGTGCTGGCGGAGAAGTTTGCAGTGCCGCTGGATAATTGCATTGAACGCTTCGGCATGCCGCAAGCCTTAGGCGGAGCCATTGTCGCCTGCCTGGTGCTGGCCCCGGAAGCGCTCAGCGGTATACAAGCTGCGATGGAAAACCACCTGCAACGCAGCGTGAATATCCTGCACGGGTCGGTGCTGGCTTCAATCGGCCTCACCATTCCCGCGGTGCTCATCATCGGCATCTCGACGGGGCGCGTCGTGACGCTCGGGCTTAGTGGAGGCAACCTGCCTTTGCTCGTTCTCACCCTGGGCGTCAGCGTGGTGACCTTTGGCAGCGGGCGGACGAATGTCCTGCAAGGGTTTATCCATCTGTTGCTCTTTGCCGTCTTTGTCCTTCTGATCTTCTCCCCCTAACGAGTGAATCTTGCGGGAAGATTGCCGGCGCAGGTGATGGCGCGGGCTGCGGCTGAGGAGGTGGCACTGCGGCCCCGGAGATCAGTCCATTCGTAGAAACGACTCCTATGATATGATCCTGCCGGAATAAATCGATCACTGGCCTCCTCTCATCCAAAGATGAAGCAGGCAATCCCTATGAAAACAAGCTTCCACCTCTGCCTGGCAATGCTGCTGGGCGTCTCTTTCGTGGCGGCCGCGCCTAACGACTCTGCAAGAGCGGGCACGCAGCGCGTGGCTTTTGCGCAATACTGCTTCTGGACAGGCGAGATGAAGCTGGGGCAGATCGATGGCGTGCAACGCACGGAGGCGGGTCATTTTAAGGGGCGTGAGGTCACTTTGGTCGATTACGATCCCAGTAAGGTGAGTCTCGAAAAGTTGGCTGGCGCCGCCAAACAAGCCGGGGTGGGGGATCAAATTCATCTTTCAGCTGGGACAGCGAGGGCAGGTTCATCCATTGCCGGGGTGAAAGTAGGAGCCCCGCTCGACGCGACCTATCGCGCCGCCTCCGTAAACGATCAGAAGAAACAGCTGGAAGGGACGTCCTATGGAGGGCTCACTCTCACGCCGGAGCAGGCGACCAAGGTGAATGCGTTTGCGAGATCGAATCCGGCCAAGGCGAGGGAGTGGCTGACCCCGGAACAACGCGCCCGCCTGAACGCTGCGCGCTAGCTGGACTCGAGGACGAAGCCAGAGGAGCAGGGAGCGCCGCTTCTTTTATGAGATCGGTCCTAGTAGGACTTCGCCCATAGAACCGGGCGCGCACTTGGCTCGCCCGTAAAGATGCATTTGCCGGGCTGGGGTGGATTACCCGGTTGATCGAAGGGGATACAGCGGATCGTGACTTTGAGGTCGTTTTTAACTTTCTCTTCGACGGCAGCGCTGCCATTCCAATGGGCCAGAGCAAAGCCGCCATGGATTTCCGGTTTGGCGGGATTCTTGGGCGTGAAGAAATCGTAGAATTCCTCTTTGCTCTCGACCCGGCGCGTATGGGAATCGCGGAAGGCGGTGGCTCGGTCGAGAAGATTTTGCTGCACCTCATCGAGCAGGCTGGCCGCCCGACTAACGAACTCTTCCGTGGGAAGAAAAAATTTGCCGCCTGGTTTGCCGGGGACAGCGTCTCCAGGAACAGCGCCGTCCCGGCGGCTGATTGCGACCTTCCCACTCTCGAGGTCGCGCGGTCCGATTTCGACGCGGAGCGGGACGCCTTTCTTGATCCATTCCCAGTTCTTCACCCCGCCGCCGAGGTCGCGCTGGTCCAGATGGACCTCGAGAGGCGCACCGTGCCAGGAGATGGCGCGCAGTTCTCTCGCTAGGTTGTGGGCCGCGGCTAGGACGGCCTCCCGCGTTTCGGGTTTCGGGGTGATTGGCACAATCACGATATGGGTGGGCGCGATGCGCGGCGGGAGGACGAGGCCGTCGTCATCGGCGTGCATCATGATGACGGTTCCGACCATGCGGGTGCTCACGCCCCAGCTCGTCGTCCAGCCAAATTCTTCCTGGCCTTCGCGGTTCTGGAATTTGATTCCACTCGCGCGTGAGAAATTCTGGCCGAGGAAGTGCGAGGTGCCAGCCTGGATCGCTTTGCGATCCTGCACCATCGCTTCGATGCAAAGCGTCTGGACGGCGCCGGGGAAGCGCTCGCTTTCCGACTTTTCTCCGGTGTAAACGGGAACCGCGAGATAATCGCGGACAAAGGTCTCGTAAACGTCGAGCATCTGTTTCGTCTCGGCGCGCGCTTCGATTTCGGTCTCGTGCACGGTGTGGCCTTCCTGCCAGAGGAATTCTGTCGTGCGCAGAAAGACGCGCGGCCGCATTTCCCAGCGGACCACGTTGGCCCATTGATTGATTAAAATAGGCAGGTCGCGATAGGACTGGACCCACTTGGCGTAGCTCGCGCCGATGATCGTTTCCGAAGTCGGCCGAATGACTAACGGTTCGGTCAAGGGGCTGGCCGGGACCATTTTGCCGTCGGCATTCACCTCGAGGCGATGATGGGTCACCACCGCGCATTCCTTGGCGAAACCTTCCACGTGCTCCGCTTCCTTTTGCATGTAACTGAGCGGAATGAAGAGCGGGAAGTAGGCGTTGCGGTGACCGGTGGCCTTAAACATCCCATCCAGCACCCGCTGCATGTTTTCCCAGATTCCGTAGCCCCACGGCTTGATTACCATGCACCCGCGGACGTCGCTCGTATCGGCCAGATCGCCCGCGCGGATTACCTGTTGGTACCACTCGGGAAAATCTTCTTCGCGTCGGGGACTGATGGCTGATTTCGGGACGTCGGACTTCGGCATAAAGAAGCGGGTTACTTATACCTCGCCGTCCAGATTGACCAGTGAGTGTTTTTTTCGAGGGACGGACGCTGTTGCGTCCCTGAATATTCCGAATTACGGACGACACAGCGGTCGTCCCTCCAGCGCACGGCAGTCGTCCTTCCAGCGCCGCGTTTCCTAGTTACGAGCGAAGAGGGCGCCCGCTTCTTCGGTTCGCTCCGCGTAGCCGCCGGCGAAATCGATGCTACAAGTCGTGCCGTAGCGCGCGTGCGGACCGACCGCAGCGCCGGCAAAGTTGAAGTCGGAACGGAAGATGTTTTGGCGATGTTTCCGGTTACGCAGCCCGTCGTCGATGAGGAGGGCGAGGACGATGTCGCGTGCGGTGGATTTGCCGTAGGAAATATTTTCGCCCCAATGTCCGCTCCAAGTCCCGTAACGGTTCATGCGCGCGGCTGGGTCGCTGCGATCCGATCCAGAGTGCCCGACAGAACCCGACACTTGATCAGCCACGTGTAGGGCAGCGGAGTGTGCAAGCCCTGGGGAAAATTTGAGAAGTGGCAAGGGACGGGCGCTGCGCAGAAACCGAATAGCTTCTTCGACGGCGCCGACTCCTTCGCGCGTGAGCATTCTTGTCCCGCCGGGGAGGAGGAGAGTATTCCCACGAAAGTTCGCTTTCAGTTCCTCGAGATAGCAGGCGTAGCGCACGGGATGTTCCCGGGCCAGATTCAGCTCGCGTACGACCGCTTCGCCAGGGCGGACATGTTCTTCCGATCCGGCCGCGGCGCGAGGCGTCCCGCAGCAGAGCGGAAGGGCGGCGGAAATGACAGCAGCCCAGACCATTCGCATCCATTTGGAAGGAGCAGTCGCGATGCCATGTGAGACTTTCGCCAGCGCTCATTTGACACCTCTCTTGCGCGCCGCTAATTTCCCCGCCCTCTCCCCAACGCCTTCGCATGAAAACGTTTTCCGCAAAAGCCAATGAGGTCGACCGCAAATGGTGGATCATCGACGCGCGCGACCAGGTCCTCGGCCGGGTCGCCGTGAAAGCCGCCAACCTCCTTCGCGGCAAAGAAAAAGCGATCGTGACGCCGCACGTCGATACGGGCGATTTCGTGGTCGTCATTAACGCCGATAAGGTGCGCGTGACCGGCAAGAAGGAAGAGCAGAAGACTTTTATGAGCTTCTCGGGCTTCGTCGGCGGCCACAAAAGCGAGAACGTGCGCGCCCGTCGCGCGCGTCATCCTGAGCTGCTCGTGGAACATGCCGTGCGCGGGATGATTCCTCATAATAAACTAGGCCGTCAGGTTTACCGAAAACTGAAAGTTTACAGCGGGGACGAACATCCGCACGCGGCGCAGCAGCCGCAGACTGTGACGATTGATTAACGAGATTTATTTCCATGGCTGAGACACAGGAATTCATCGCGACGGGCCGGCGCAAAACCGCCGTAGCCCGCATCCGCCTAACGCCCGGGAGCGGCAAAATCGACGTTAATGGTAAGAGCTTCGAGGACTATTTCCCGACCGTGCCACTCCAGAACACCGTCCTGCAGCCATTGCAGGTGGTGAAATTGACCAACGCCTACGACATCTCCGTGAACGC
The DNA here is from genome assembly GCA_965218705.1 of Chthoniobacterales bacterium. GTDB lineage: Bacteria > Verrucomicrobiota > Verrucomicrobiia > Chthoniobacterales > UBA10450 > Palsa-1392. The sequence continues at coordinate 2,631,903 of OZ244652.1, read as the reverse complement.
GACCGGCGGTGGCGCCACGGGGCAGGCCGGCGCCGCGCGTCTGGCCATTTCGCGTGCACTCTTGCAAGTCGATTCCGAGCTGCGTGGCCCGCTCAAAGCGGAAGGCCTTCTGCGGCGCGATCCGCGCATGAAGGAGCGCAAGAAATCCGGGCAACCGGGCGCCCGCAAGCGCTTCCAGTTCTCGAAACGCTAGGCGACCTCGCTGCCTCTGTGGGCGTCTCGTTCTGCGAGACCTGTAGACGCTTCGCTCTGCGAAGCGCGGGCGTGAGCCTGGCCATCTATGCGGTGGTCGTCCCATCCATCTGAAGCATCCTCCAGAGGCGACGGCCTCCCCGGGAAAAATTAATCCCGCACGCAAGGTCTCGACCGCACCTTCCACCGCGGTTCAAAGCCCGGCCGTTGCCTTGCATCCGTTACGGCGCAGAGCGAAAACGTCTACAGAGCGAAGCGTTCGCGACTGCGAAATTTCCCCAACTACGGCTTGGCCGTCGGAGCCGGTGGTTCGGGAGGACGCGCCATGGGGATAGCGGGTGCAGGCGCCGCCGGAGCAATCTTCGCCGTGGGCGGCGCTTCCGGCTGTGGTAAAGCCATCAGCTCACGCATCGCCTCATTCATCACGATGCTGTCGCCATGTTTCGTGATGACCGTCTCGCAGACTTTGCGTGCGTCCTGCAGGCGATTTTTCGCTTTGAGTAACGGCACTTCTGCCAGCAGGGCGAGCGGAGCATTAAAGCTTTCTGGATATTCAGTGACGAGCCGCTCGTAAGTGCTGAGGGCTTCGTCGGTTTTGCCTAACGACTCGAGATTGGCCGCTATCCCCATCCAGGCGGTCGTGATCAGCTCATGCTTCGGAAATTTATCGATGAATTTGTGCAGGATGGTATTCGCCTCGGCGTATTTCTTTTCCGTGCGCAACTGGGAGCCGAGCAGCAAATAGGCGCTGGCGGCCGGCCCACTCTCAGGATAACGCCTGATCACTTCCTGATATTGGGGGGCCGATTTAGCGCTGGCCAGAGCGATCGCCGCGTCCGCGGCGTGCTGGGTGATGTAATATTGGTAACCGGCCAGGCCGAGGCCAATCAGCACGAGCGCGGCCACCACCGCGATGATCAGCGTTTTATACTTGTCCCAAAAAAGCTGCGACTCGAGTGCGGGATCGGCGGTGACTTGCGATACGGTAGGCATGGAAATCGAGAGTTGTGTCTATGCCACGCGAAGCATTTCCGCGCAAGCTTCTTAACTTGGCTACCCGGCCGGCCGGGAACGGGCGTTAATAGGGATTCGCGACCATTCCACGCGGGGCGCGCACCTCCACGCGGCCCTGGCGCACTCGCACTTCAAAGCAAGGCTGCCGGTAGGTCGCCGGCCCCACCAACACGCGGCCGTCTTCCAGCGAGAATTTCGAGTAATGCCAGGGGCAAACCACGCTTTCACCATCGAGCTCGCCTTCCGAGAGCGGGCCGCCGAGGTGCGAACATTTCTCCGCCATCACGAAGATCTTCCCACCGCGCTTCAATGCGAACACCGGGATCCCGTCCGCCTCGGCTTTTTGCATCTTATTCTCCTCCAGCTCCGACTCTTTCATTGTAAACCAGGTGTCCGCCAAGGTAGGCGCCGACCAACGAAAGTCCGAAGCCGACCAAGCCGGTCGTGAGGCCATGCTGCCGGCACCCATTCCGACGCTGCCATAAGGAACCGACGTAGCAGGCGGTCGCAGCCATGTTAATGGTGGCATGAAGCGCTCCGACGCGGCGCGGCTTTTCGTAGGTATAGTTCCAGTCGTTCAGACCGGTCAACGCGGCTCCGGCAGCGCCGATGAGACCAATTCCGACCGCCACATCGCTCCCCGCCGCCAAGCTCTCGTCGCCGGTCGCCATCTCATAAACGTCGAGCACCGTCGCAGCGGTCCAGGCGCCCAGTGGCACATCTGTGATGACCGGGTGCAGCGGATGTCCAAACCAGGTGCCGTGGAAAAAACTGCGCAATGTTTCTCCGAACGGCGCGTCTTTCAGAAAAAGAGTGTCGGCCGCCGCTCCCAAAGCGGCCTCGATGGGTTTCAGCCATTTCTGGCGGCTGATGAAATCTCCAAGTTTATCCATGTCTCTGAATCGCAGGAGAAGCGCCGGCTGGCTCCCGTTTCTGGCAAGGCCGGGAAGGTCGTGGGCTGCGATATTCCGATGATGAACGCCGATGACGCTCCGCCAGAGAAAGTGCCGCCCGCAGCTCTCAACCCGGAAAAGGATCCGGACCAATGGACCACCGGCGAAGAGCCCATGACAGGTCCGCAACGCAGCTATCTGCAAACGCTATGTCGCGAGGCGGGCGAAGAATTCGATTCCAGCCTCACGAAAGCGGCGGCTTCCAAGAAAATCGACGAGCTGCAGCAGAAGACTGGGCGCGGCGAAAATCAGAAATAGCTCGGTCCTTCGGTCTCGTTTCGAGGCGAAGGTGGAATTTTGTCTCGCTCGCCTGGTTCTCTTGGGCGAATTTTCTCATCAGAGGTAGTCCAGCGTTTTTGGGTAGCGCTGCTTGGCCTCCTCGTTAGGAAAAATGCAACCGCACGATAAACTTTTCACGCCCGGTCCTGTTGAGGTTTCCCTCCAAACGCTGGCAGCCTTCGCCCGGCCGATGATCGGCCATCGCGGCGAGGACTTTAAAAGCCTTTACCGCTCCATTCATCCGCAGCTCCAGGAGTTGTTTGGGACGAAACAACCGGTTTTTCTTTCGACCTCGTCGGCTTGGGGCGTGATGGAAGGCGCGCTCCGCAACCTGGTGGCGAAACGTGTGCTGTGCTGCATGTGTGGCGCCTTCTCCGACAAGTGGCTCGACGTCGCGCGGCGTTGCGGCAAAGAAGCCGAATCGCTCCAGGTGGAATGGGGTCAGGCGATCGATCCCAACGCGCTTGATCGCCAACTCGCGACCGGAAAGTTCGATACCGTCACGCTGATCCACAACGAGACTTCGACCGGTGTCCTCAATCCTCTCCCGGAAATCTGCTGCACGCTGGCCAAGTATCCGGAAGTGGCGCTCATCGTGGACAGCGTTTCTTCGTTCTCGGCCATGCCGATCCCGATGGACGACTTGCAGATCGACGTGCTGCTCACTGGTTCGCAGAAAGCGCTCGCGCTGCCGCCCGGCTTCTCTCTCTTTAGCGTTTCGGAGAAAGCGTTCACTCGTGCGGAGCAGGTCTCAGGGCGCGGTTACTATTTCGATTTCCTTGAATTTAAAAAACAACAGGCTGGCGACATGACCCCGACCACGCCCAGCATCGGCCACATCTTCGCCCTCCAATCGAAGCTCGAGGAGATCTTCGCCGAAGGCCTGACGAATAGGTACGAGCGACACGCCCGGACTAACGCTCTCGTGCACGATTGGGTTCGCGCGCGGGGCTTCGAATTCTTCGCGCCGGAAGGCTTTCGCTCCCTCACTCTGACCTGCGTGAAGAATAACCAGCCGAAAGTCGACGTCGCCAAGCTGACGCGCGACCTGCGCGAGAAACATCATCTCGTCATCAACGGCGGCTACGGCAAGATCAAGGGGCTCACATTTCGCCTCTCGAACATGGGCGACGAAACCGAAGAAACGGTGGCGCATTTGTTGCACTGCCTCGACGATTGTCTCGGGCACTAGGCGTCATCCACGCGCCACGGCGGACTGCGCGGTCGCCGCTTTGGGATCGTTGATCCGCCGAAAAATCATCCAGACGCCGACCAGAACGAGTCCCGCCCCGAGCAGCGACCAGAGCGAGAGTTCTTCTCCGCCAAAGGCCCACCCGATCGCCACCGCGCCCGGCGGGGTGATGAGAGAGATTGTTTGCAGATTCGTCACCGACATCCGCGGCATGAGCCAGTAAAGAAGCAGGAAGGTAAAGGACGAACCGATGACGGCGAGGTAGAGCACGCAAATGATGGCCCTTCCCGTCCAATGCAACAGCAGCGGGTTTCCATCCATCGTTAGGCTGAGAATAATCAGCGGCCCGCTTCCGAAAATCATTTGCCAACCGGCCAGCATCGAAGGCGCCAGATCGATCTTGCGCGCTTTGAGCACAACATTAGAAAAAGCCGCGATGGCCGCGCCCACCGTGATCCCGAGACCGCCGAGAAAGGCCGACCAGCCATTGAAGCTGAGCAACCGAATGCAGATGAGAGCCACGCCCAGCATGGCGACTAATGCACCGGCCAGACGCTGCCAGCGCAGTGGTTCGTCCGGGAGCATCCAGTGGGCGAAAATCATCCCGAAGATTGGGATCGACGCCTGAATGATCGCGGCCAAGCCCGACGAGACATGCAGTTCACCCCAGAAAAGGAGCGTGTAATTGAGCGAAAACATGAGCAGCCCGGTAATGCCCAGCACCCAGTAATCGGAGCGACGCCGCGGCAGCAGGTGTGTGCGACCGAGGGAGATCGCGAGCAGGACCGCCGTCGCGATCACGAAACGCCACGCCACAAACGAGACCGGCGGGAGATCTTTGAGGCCGATCTTGATCACCAGCCAGGTCGAACTCCAGACCACGCAAAGTGTGATCCACGCAGCTGGGATGCGCCAATCTCGAGGGCGCGAGGAGCTGGATTTCATCTTTGCTGGACAGGATTAACGGGATTCACAGGATGGACTGACCGGGGAGGAACTCCCTTCTTAATCCTGATCATCCTGTAAATCCTGTCCTTTCCAGCGGAAAAAAGAGGGGATGATTGACCGCAGAGGACGCAGCGTCTGTAAATTATTCCACTCTCTGCGACCTCCGCGCTCTCTGCGGTTAAATAACCATTCCAAGAAAGTGGAAGGGCGTCCCCGTTTCCGAGAACGCCCTTCATTTTGATGACGATAAGCCGAATTTTGTGTCCCGGATTTCTCCGAGGCGATGATCATTTATCTCATCCCGCTCGCGCGGGACGCCCGCGACGCTTGCGCGTTGCGTGATGCGACGATACCCGAGAATGAAACCCCGAATTTCTCCGGAGCCTTGGCGGACCGGCGGCCCTTTCTCTGTTCTGTCTTGCACCGCATGGGGTTTTTCGTGCCTCGTCCATTACTGGCCGAGCGGTGAGCTCTTACCTCGCCTTTTCACCTTTGCCCAGCACTTTGCGAGCAAAGTGCTGGGCCGTATATTTTCTGTGACACTTTCCGTGACGCTTCGCTTACGTGAAACGCCCCCGCGTATTCTACGCGGCATGCTGCCGTCTGGTGTTCGGACTTTCCTCCCAGCACTTTGTAAGCGTCGAACCTTCTATTAGTTTCGACGGGTTCGCTGAGTTCGCTTGTTAAAGAACGGCTCAACACTTTCAAAGTGCTGGGCGATCATCTGTCATCGCGACAAAGGTATCATACTCCGCGCAGGCGCGAAACGTCAGCGACTCCACGTGAGGCTTGAAACTTTCACTCTCGCTGCGCAGGTTCGAAAGGTATGGCTCAACGGTCCCGCCTCCCTTCCGCGGTTTACGCCGTCACCGTTGGCGTTGTGCTCTCCCTGGCAAGCTTCCTTCTGCTCTCGAAAGATTCCTCCCTTGCGGGGTCCGCCCCGCCCAATCGTCCCATCAAAGCGTCGCAAGACGATTATGTAACCTCCGATTCCTGCCGGGCCTGTCACCCAGGGAACTACGCCAGCTGGCACACCTCCTTTCATCGCACCATGACGCAGGTGGCTACGCCCGCCACCCTCATTCCCGACGCGCACAACGTCGAACTCACCTTCGCAGAAAAACAATACCGGCTCGAGCGAGAGGGCGACAAGATCACGGTGGCGATGCGGTCGTTAGGCGCGCCCGCCTACGATCCGCCACGCCAGGTCGTGCTCCTGACCGGCTCGCACACCCTGCAGATTCTGTGGACCGAAACCGGGCAGGGGAGAACCCTCGAGCAATTTCCTTTCGCCTACATCATCGCCGAGAAAATGTGGGCGCCCGTCGCGCAGACTTTCCTGATGCCGCCGGAAACCAAGGAAGCGTACTCGATTGGGGCTTGGAATGGAGCCTGTATGGATTGTCATGTCACTCAGGGCGTTTCAAAATTTGTCGAGGGCAGCAAATGGGATACGAAAGTCGCGGAATTCGGCATCGCCTGTGAAGCCTGCCATAGCGAAGGCAAAGAGCACATCGCCGCCAACCGCAACCCGCTCAGGCGCTGGCAGCTTCACCTAACGAAAAAAGCCGATCCGACTATCGCCAATGCCAAACGAATGAAGGGCCCGGAGTCGGCCCTGGCCTGCGGGCAATGCCATAGCGTCTGGGCTTTCAATGGGATGGACGAGAAAATCGATTGGAATCGGCACGGCGGGAAATATCGGCCCGGGAACGAAGACCTCGGGCAACGCTTCGTCGTCCAGCCCGAGCAGCCCGACCACGCCCCCCAGAAGGATTTCATCAAGCAGACCGAGCCGGGTTTTTTTCGCAATCGATTCTGGGGCGACGGAATGATTCGCGTGACGGGCCGGGAAATGAACGGCGTCGAAGCTTCGCCTTGTTTTAAGGGCGGGGATTTTTCCTGTATCTCCTGTCACGAGATGCATCCCGCGCAGACCACCCAGGTAGCCATGGACACTTGGGCGCGCAGCGGCCAGCTCGCTCCCAAAATGGAATCCGATCAGGCTTGCCTCCAATGTCACAAAGAAATGGTGGCGCGGCTGGCGAGTCATACGCATCACGCCGCCGATTCGGCCGGCAGCCGTTGTTATAACTGCCACATGCCTCACACCACCTTTGGGCTGCTCCACGCCATGCGCAGTCATCAGGTTTCTTCGCCCAGCGTGCGCGAAAGCCTCGACCACGGCCGGCCTAACGCCTGTAACCTGTGTCACCTCGACCAGACGCTCGCCTGGACGGCGGATAAGTTACAAACCTGGTACCAACAACCCATCCCAGACTTATCGGAGGACGACAAAACCGTCTCGGCCGCCGTCCAGTGGCTAGTCAAAGGAGACGCCGGTCAGCGCGCCCTGCTCGCCTGGGGGATGGGTTGGGAGCCCGCGCAGAAAGCTTCGGGCCGCGATTGGCTCTATCCCTATCTCACTTACAGCATGCTCGATCCCTACGCCGCGGTTCGCTTCGACGCGTGGAAGTCTTTGCAAACGCTACCCGGATTTTCCGACTTCAAGTTCACCTACACCGACGAAGGCGACCTCTTAAGCGCTGCGGTCAAGGGTGGTTACGAGAAATGGTGGAACGGCCATCGCCCGACGAATCCGAACTTCGATCCAAAAACCGCCTTGGATCCAGAAGGCCAATTCAACCAGGAAATCTTCGATCGGCTCCAGCGCGAGCGCGATAACACGCCGATTGTGCTGGCAGAGTGAGCGCGCGCGCTCCGGATCAACCTGTGCAATCTGCGAAATTTGTGGCTAATCTTCGCCACCGCCTCGGTCGCTAACGAATGGACTATTCAATTCGACATCTTCGCTTCGGCTGGTGGGCGCTGACCGTTTACGTCTGCCTCGGGATCGTGCTGGAGACGATGCACGGTTTCAAGATTGGCTGGTATCTCGATGTCGGGAATGAAGTGCGACGACTCATGTTCACGCTGGGGCATTTCCACGGCACCATGTTGGCGCTGGTCAATATCGCGGCTGGCCTCACAATTCGCGGCGTGGCCGGGTTCCGGCTGCGCTCGTCTGTTTCCTGGGCGCTGATCGGGGCGGCCATCTTTTTGCCGGCTGGCTTCTTGTTAGGTGGCTTTTGGACCTATGACGGCGATCCTGGGAATGGCATCTGGCTGGTGCCGCTCGGCGCTTTGCTCATGCTCTATGGAGTGGGCGGCGCGGCCCTCGCATTTGCGGGACCCTCCAGGGGCGAGGGACCACCGCGGAAAAAGCGCTGACAATCGACCGTCGACAAAAATGAGGGAAGTTTGGGTGCCAAGAGAGGGTTTGTCTCCGCACTGCGCCGGATCGGGATGACAAATTATGGGTTTGGAATTGATCAAGAGATTCTTGCTAATATCCATCGCGAGTAACGCTCTCATTCCCATTCCGGCCATCGAGGCCGATGCTTTCGAGGTAAGCGGACAGGCCGGCCCCTGGCGCTCAGAGCATGAACGTGAAATCCTGCGGGAATTTTCCGATTTGCTTGCGAGCCCAAACCTGGCGAACGACAAGGCCAACATCGATCGAAATGCGAAGACGATTCGCGCGATGCTGGAGAAACGCGGCCTAACGATGCAGTTGCTGACGCTTCCCGATGCTCCGCCGATCGTGGTGGGCGATCTGATCGTCGCGGGAGCGACGCGCACGGTTGCGTTTTATGCGCACTACGACAGTCAGCCGGTCGAGCCTTCGAAGTGGAAAAGATGCCGAATCCGATCGTTAGGCTAACGCATTTGCTCGACTCGATGCGGGATGAAAGCGGCCGCATTCTGATCAAAGGTTTCTACGACGAGGTGAAGCCGCCCGGCCAGACGGAACCGGCTGCTCTGGCGAAAATCCCGGATGTCGAAGGCGATCTCCGCCGCGAGTTCCAAATCGGCGCGACCGAAGGCGAGAAGAAGAACCTGAACGAACTGCTGCTCCAGCCGGCGCTCAATGTGCGAGGGATCGAAGCAGGCCATGTGGGCGAGAACGCCTCCAACACGATTCAGCCAGAAGCGCGGGCTTCGATCGACTTTCGACTTGTGCCTAACGAAAGCCTGATTCGATCAAGCCATTGGTTGAGCGACATATTGCGGAGCAGGGCTATCATCTGGTCCGCGAGACGCCAGAGGCAGCGATCCGGATGAAATATCCGAAGATCGCGCGAGTTGACTGGGGCGCTGGTTATCCGCCCGCGCGCACATCGCTAGATCTTCCGCTCTCCCGCGAAGTGGCTGAACTGATGACCGCGGCGGGCCATGCCCGGTCCGTTTGCCGACCGTCGGCGGCAGCATTCCGATGTATCTGTTTCAGCAACCTAACGACACTCCTGTGATCGGTCTCCCCATCGCCAACCACGACGATAACCAGCATTCGAACGACGAGAACCTGCGCCTGCAGAATCTCTGGGACGGGATTGAAATCTACGCGGCGCTCTTCGCTGGCCTGGGTGCGCGCTAGCTCTGTCGAGTACCCCGCTCAATTGGAGCCGTCAGTCGGAACGGGGGCGGCTGGCTCGAGATGCCTTAAGTCCAGGCCTCGCGTCTCGCTGCCAAACCGGATGAAAAGTCCGAGCGCGATCAGAATGGGCACCATAATGAGAACGGCGGTCATCCCCAACGGTGGGACCAGCGCGGCCAGACTAACGGTTTGCGCAAGCACTCCGCCACCCTTGGTGCAGGCGGCGATCCAGCCGGTGGCGCGGCCGCGTACTTTCACGGGATAACTCTCGGAAGTGTAGGGCAGAATGATGGCGATGATGCCGTTGCTCCCGACGATGAGGAGGGCGATCGGCCAAATCGGATTCGTGCCGGGGAAAGTCTCGAGGAGCAACACCCAAACCAAGCCTAGAAACGTGAGGACGATCATACTGGCCAGCGTCCATTTCGTGCTCCAGCGGCTATACATGAGCGCGCAAAGGAAAACGATGGGGAAGGCGAGCAGGGCGGATTCGGCGAGCAGTCTGCTGGAGAGTTCCATGGAGTATCCTTTTGAAACAAGATCGTTAGGCATCCAGAGGAGCAAGCCGAAATTAATTAATCCCCAAGCCAGCGCGGCGATGGTGAGCGCCGCGGTTTTACCGATCAAACGCGGCGTCCAAAATTTGCCGCCCGGAGAATCTTCGCGCGGTGCGTTGTAGGTGTGCTCCATCACTTCGGTCGCATCTTCTTCGCCTCGCGGCATCCGATGACTGACGGTGCCGAATCGCGCCATGACGGCTTGGGCTTCGACTTTGCGCCCGCGCGCGAGCAGGAACTTGGCCGACTCGGGAATGAGGCCGCACATGCCGATCAGAAGCAGCCCAGTGGGCAGATTGATGAGCCAGAGAATCCGCCAACTGTAGGTCGGCACGAGCAGCGCGGAAAAGCCGCTCGCGGCAAAGTAACCGCCCACCGCGCCAAGCCCGCCGACCAGCACAAGCGCCCAGCCGCGATGTTTCGACGGCATCGTTTCCGCCAGCAGGGCGTAGGTGACCGGTAACATCCCGCCAGCGCCGAGACCCATGAGGAAGCACATCCAGATGTTCCAAGTCAGAGAGGGCATCGCGCCGCAGATTGACGTCCCGATGAAGACCACGGCTGACAAAAGAATAGAAGCTTTACGTCCGTAGATATCGGCCAGGATGCCCCACAAAACCGAGCCGCTGACCGTGCCGATAAGCGCGTAAAAGGGAACCTGCGCGATCTGCGCCTTCGTCACGTGATATTCCGCGATCATTCCGGGAATAACGAATCCGAGCGCAGCCGGCTTCATCACGTCGATGATGAGCGCGCCGACCAACGCCGCCAGCAGCGTCCAGTGCGCCGCACTGAGCGGCGCATCCTCCGGGGCCGAGACTGTGATCCGCGAAGCAGCCTGTGCAGCGTGCGCGTGGCGGCTGGGGAGCAGTCCGTAAGCCGCTACGAAAATTCCGGCGACAATCAGATACATTCCAAAAATCATGGCGGGGTCCATCGGCATGCCGGCCAGGACGAATCCATGGTGGCGCCCCATCATGAACATCGGCAGATGGAGGAGCACACCGATGGTCACGCCGAGGCAGCCGAGCCCGAAGGCCCAGACGCCACGACGATCGAGAAATACGTTCGCGTCTACCATGCGGCTGCGCGGGTGAAGTCGAGCCGCTTTTGGTTAGGGCTCAGATTTCACGTCGGCAGCGGGCGCTTCCGGAACGACGCCGAGACCGCGGCGTTTCAAGAGCGGCTCGATCCATGGGTCGCGGCCGGTGAAATCGTGAAAGAGTTTCATCGCATCCTTACTGCCCCCGCGGGAGAGAAGGGTGTCGCGAAAATGATCGCCGTTTTCGCGCTTGAGCCCGCCGTGTTCTTTCATCCATTCCACGCTGTCCGCATCGAGTTCCTCGCTCCAGATGTAGCTGTAATAACCGGCGCTGTAGCCGCCGGCGAAGGCGTGCGAGAAATAATCCGTGCGATAGCGCGGCGGGACCGGCGCGAAATCGACCCCGGCTTTCTGGAGCGCGCTCGCTTCAAAAGCGACGACGTCGTTAGGCACTTCGGCAGGTTTGAGTTGATACCAGGCTTGGTCGAGTAAGGCGGCTTCGAGGTACTCCGTGAGCTTGTAGCCTTGATCGAATTTTTCCTCGGCCTCGATCACCTTATCGAGCAGCTCCTTTGGCATCGGCTCGCCCGTCTTGTAATGCTTGGCGTAATGGGCCAGCACTTCCGGCCAGGTGGCCCACATTTCGTTCACCTGCGAGGGATACTCGACGAAATCGCGCGGCACACTCGTGCCGCTGAAACGAGGGTATTTCACGTGCGAGAACATGCCGTGCAGGGCGTGTCCAAATTCGTGGAAAGCGGTGCGCACTTCATCGTAGGTGAGGAGGGTCGGCTGGCCCGCTTCGGGCTTCGGAATATTGAGATGGTTTGCGACGACCGGCTTGGTGCCTAACAAGTCGCTCTGGTTTACATACTCGTTCATCCAGGCGCCACCACGCTTGGAGGGACGCGCGTAGTAGTCAGCCATAAAGATGGCCAGTTTGGTCCCATCTTTGTCGAAGACGTCGAAGACGCGCACATCCGGCTGATAGACCGGCAGATCTTTGCGCTCTTTGAAAGTGATGCCGTAGAGCTTGGTCGCGGCAAAGAAGACGCCGTCGAGCAAGACGTGGTTGAGCTCGAAGTAGGGTTTGATTTGCGATTCGTCGAAGTTGTAGCGCGCTTGACGCAGTTTATCGGAGTAAAAGCCCCAGTCCCAGGAGGCGAGTTGGAAGTTCCCTTTTTCGGCGTCGATCATCTTCTGGAGGTCGGCCGCTTCCTTGCGGGCGTTGGCCACCGAGGGTGGAGAGATTTGGGCCAGGAGCTTGTTGACCGTTTCAACGTTCTTCGCCGTCTGGTCCTCCAGTTGGTAGGCCGCGTGGCTCGCGTAACCAAGGAGCGCGGCTCGTTCGGCGCGAAGCTTCACCATTTGCAGCACAACCTTTTTGTTGTCGAATTCGCCGCCGTGGCTGTTGCGGGCCAGTGATACCTTCATGATGCGTTCCCGCAGGGCGCGATTCTTCAGGCTGGTCAGAGCCGGCTGCTGGGTCGTGTTCTGGAGCGGGAGGACAAATTTGCCCTCCTTCTTTTCTTCCTTGGCTGCGGCCGTTGCTGCCGTGATTTCGTTAGGCGAAAAACCGTCCAAGTCTTCCTTTTTGTCGACCACGATCGATTCGGCGTTCTTCTCCTTGAGCACGTTTTGCGAGAACAGGGTCTGCAATTCCGCGATCTCGGAGTTCATCTTCTTGAGCTTCGTCTTATCCGCCTCGGAAAGTTTGGCGCCCGCGCGCACAAAATCCTTGTAATAACGCTCGATCAACCATTGCGATTCCTCGTCGAGGTCGAGTTTCGTACGCTCGTTATAGAGCTTCTCGATCCGCTGGAAGAGCGGGCCGTTCAGGTAAATGGCGTCCTGGTGGGCGGAGAGTTTCGGCGACATCTCCGTCTCGATTTTTTGCAGGGCGTCGTTCGTATTGGCGCTCGAGAGATTGGAGAAAATGCGATCGACCCGGCCCAGGAGGTCACCGCTTTTTTCCATCGCCACGATCGTATTTTTAAACGTCGGTGCCTCGGAATTGTTGGCGATGGGCTCGATCTCTTGCAATTGATCCGCCATGCCCTGTTCGTAGGCTGGCGTGAAATCCTCATTCTTTATCTTGTCGAAAGGCGGATAATGGAAGTCGAGCGTGCTTTCTTTGAGCAGAGGATTTTCGGTCATCGGGGTCGGGCTTGGTGAAGGAGATGGATCGGCAGCCAGAGCGGAGATAATCAAAAGCGGCGCGCCGAGAAGCGCGGAGAGAGCGGAGCGGCAGAAGGATAATTTAAGCATATTTCATGGAACATTGATTCGAGACGAGCGGGGGAGAACGTTTTATTTACACGGCTGGGCCCTGCTTGTCACCTCGTGGCGAAGGTAACAACGTGGAAAGCCTTTTCTGGCCGACGAGGTCTCGGTCCCTCGGCGGACAATCGTCCCCGGGCCAGTTCGATTAACAGCGCAGTTTCAGGAGTCAGGACAGAGCGTCAGAACGATCGTTCCCGATTATAGTTCCGGCTCTTTGTTAAAGCTAAGACAGGAAACCGCCCGTTAGCTTACTCGCGCGGCGCAAGCGAGGCGACCATCTTCTCGAAGCGCGGGTCGCCACGGAGTGGATCCCAGACGGGGTCGAGTTTCAACTCGCCGTAAGTGACAAAGTTGGGTTGCGTCGCATACAGGCTCAGTTGCTGGAGGGCCGGAATTCTGTCGCCCGACCAGACAGAAATCAGCGCCAGACATTTGAGAGCTCTCAGACCCCAAACCGGCTCTTTGGACAATGGGCAGAGTTCGCAGGCGCGCTGGCCGGCTTCAATCGCTCCCTCTTTATCGCCGAGCGCTGCTTTTACCCGGCCAAGCAGACTCCAGGTCAGTGCGTTATTGCTATCATCCCGCAGTTGGGCTTCCAGGATGGTGCGGGTGGCAAGAAAGGAGGCACGGGCCGCCTCGGGCCGATCGAAGATTTGGGCGGTGTAACCGACATACCATTCCCGGGGCATGACGAAGCCGAGAAAGCGAAATCCTTCTGCTGGCATCACGGCTAGCGCCCGCTCCGCCGCCGCCTTGTCCCGCTCGAGAATCGCGCAACGCCACAAGTCCTCAGAAATGCTGGGGGCGGTGCCAGGTTCCTGGGAGAGAATGGCCTCCAATTCACGGCGGAGCGGCCGGGTGTCGCCCCGCTCTTCCAGTGGTTGAGAAGCAACCGAGATCCGGACCCAGTTGTCGTGCGGCGTGATCGCAAGGGCACGGCGGCCGTATCGAACCGCCTCGCCATACCGCCGCATCCTGGAGCAGGTATCGGTGATGGAGATGAGATATTCCACCTGGCGCGGATCCGATTCCAGCGCGCGTTCGAAATTTAGCAGCGCCTCCGCCCAGCGGCCCTGGCGCCGGTCCATCAGCGCGATCTCATAGTAAACCGCGGGGTCGTTAGGCAGGGTGCGCCGGGCCTGCTCGAGTTCCACGCGGGCCCGGTCGTAATTCCGCTCGCCCCGGGCCAGGTAACGGGCCCGCATAAGATGCACTTCACCGGCGTCGGGTTGGAGCTGCGCCGCTGTCTCGATTGCAGCATGCGCGGCTTGGAGCCGGCCGGGGGTGTGATCGTCGAGCTCATAAAGGAAAAGATGCAGGCCGGCGAGCGCGCAATAGGCGCGGAGGAAGCGGGGATCGCGCGCCACCGCCTGTTCGAGCAACTTCATCGCCTCAGACCGGTCCTTTGCGTCTTGCGACTGCGCCTGAAGGAGGGTGCCTTTTTGGTAAAGCTCGTTCGCCACCAGGTCGCTCGTGGGGGGATGCGTTACGGCCGCTCTTTCGCCCGCGGAGATTTTGGCCTCGAGCTGGCCGGCGATGGTCTGGGCGATTTCGCTTTGGATCGCGAACCGATCAGAAACGTCGCGATCGTAAACCTGCGCCCAAAGATGGGAATCGGTCCGCGTATCGATAAGCTGGGTGTTAATGCGGAGATGGTTGCCCACCCGTTGCACGCTGCCTTCCAATAAATGGGCGACACCGAGTTCCTTTCCGATCTGGCGCGAGTTGCGCGGCTGCCCAGCCTCATAGAGACGGGTGGAGGTGCGGCTGATCACTTTCAGGTCGGCGATCTTGGCTAGGTCCGAAAGAATCTCGTCCTGCACACCGGCGGTGAAGTAGGCATTCTCCTTCGTATCACTGAGGTTCTCGAATGGGAGCACGGCGATGCTTTTCTCGGGCACCGGCAGCTTGGGCGGAACTGGGGCTTGTTCCTGGAAGAGGAGCCAAAAGACGATCATGCCTAACGACAGGCAAAGCAGCGCCGCGCCCGCCAGAATCGGATTGCGTCGCGACCAGCGCCAGGCGTGCGCCGGAAGTGGGACCGGGCGGGCCAGAATGGGGCGGCCTTCGAGCCAGCGTTCCAAGTCTTCGGCCAGAGCGCCGGCGGATTGGTAGCGCGCCTTCGGATCGCGCTCCAAACACCTCGCACAGATGGTTTCCAGATCGCGATCCAAAGCGGGCGCAACCGAACGTAGCTTCGGCGCCGGACTGGCCGCGGCCTGCCGAATGACGGAAAGAGCATTCGCGCCGACAAACGGCAGACGCCTGGCGAGCAGATCGAAGAGGATCGCCCCCAGGCTGTAGACATCCACCGCCGGCGTCAGATTGCCCGCGGCGCTCTCCGCCTGCTCCGGCGCGATGTAGCCGGGCGTGCCGAAGCTGGTCAACGTTTGGGTCAGGTCGCTCTCACCCGTCATCCATTTGGCCAGACCAAAATCGCTCACCATCGGTTCGCCGCGGGAGTCGAGCAGAATATTGCCCGGCTGGAGGTCGCGGTGGAGCAGACCGGCGCGATGGGCATGTTCGATCGCGCGCGCCACCTTCACCAGGAGACGCACGCATTCGTTAGGCTGTTCGTGCAGTTTCGAGGCGGCGGCGCGAAGGCTCCCGCCGCTCGCCAGTTTCATACTGAAAAAGGGCAGGCCATCCTCACTCTCACCGACTTCATAGAGCGGCAGGATGTGGGGGTGATCGAGCTGCGCGGCCGCTTCCGCTTCTCGCCGAAACCTGACGAGCGCCTCGTGCGAATCGGCGTTGTAAGCCAGGACCCGCTTGAGCGCGACGATGCGGCCGGAGTGGCGCTGGCGAGCGCGGTAAATGACGCCCATGCCGCCGCGCCCGATTTCCTCCAGGATCTGGTAGTTGCCCAGGCGCCAGTGGCGGTCGGGCACTTCCGCTTCCGCGAGAATCTTCTTAAATGCTTCCGCCGAGGCTTCGCCCTCGGTTTCCAATCCCTGCTGAAGCAGACAATTGGCGCAGAGACCCTGGCCGACGCGCGTGCTCGCGCCGCACTCCCCACATTCACCGCTCGATGTGGGTGGGTCCGTCTTTCCGCCTGCTGAATCCGCGACGGATTTCATGGTTAGAATGGAGTTGCGCCACGATCGGGCAACACGTTTACCGGGAAAGAATGCCCGAGTGAAGAGCGGTTGACAAGATCAACCGGTGGCAAAACCTGTCGCCCTTCACGAGAACCGCGAGTGAGCAAAACCTCCAAGGCAACACAGAACAAAGCCATCGGGAATGACTCGCCTCACGAATGACCTATGGACCGCCCGCAAGGGCAGCGCAGAGATGGCGGATTTCGTCGTCCACGTCGGCCGGATTTGCTACCGTGTGCGCGACTTCATCGCGCAGGAGCCAGCGATAACGCTGCCGCAGATTGTGCAGTTGTTTTTTTACCATTGTCTCGGGCACCCCAAGGCTTTTGGCGAGAGTGGCGTAGGAGATTTCCGCGCGTTCGGCCGTGAGATGAACGCTCAGCGTTTCGAAAAGCCGAAGCCGTCCCTTGCCTTCGCACTCTTCCCGCAGACGCCGCAAGGCCTGTTCGACGACCGTGGCAGCCCAACGCAAATCAAAAAATCGCTCCGGCGCCAACGCCGCCTGGGCCTGAGTCGAAATCGTCAACTGGGAGGGCGCTTCCGCCATCCATTCATCCCAGGAGACGAACTGAAGATCGCCCCCGCGTTTGCGCGCCTGCTTTCGCTCGAGCGCGTGATTGAGAAAATTCTGGAGCGACGTGAGCAGAAACGAGCGAAAGCGGCCACGGCGTGCGTTGGCCTGCTGGAGCCAGCTGCTCTCCAGGATCATGACAAAGAAATCCTGGGTGAGATCCTGGGCATCTTCGGCGGAATACCCGCGCCGGCAAACGAAAGAAAAGATTGGCCGCCAATAAGTCCGGCAAAGCTCGCCCAATGCCTCGCGCGCCTTTTGCTCCCCGCTCTCAAATCCGGCGCCGCTCAGAACCAGGCTCCATCGGGTGGTGACGAAGAGGCGGGGTTCAGTTGCTGTATCCTCCATTAGCGCCTTCCCTGGTTCCCTCAAAACAGGGTGACTGTTTTTTGCCTGCCCGACAAGCCAAAACTTCCGCTGCCCGAATCAAATCGGGGAGCAGGGCAAAAAATCCGGAACTTCATCGGCCCGTTTCGTTAGATAGATGATAGGCAGACAATACGTCTGCTAAAACTCACAGCAGAGCCACCGCATGAAAATACTCACGAAACCTGGGAGCCGCATCCTTTGCACGGCGGCGATTATTCTGTTTATCTTTAGCCCAACGGGCCGGGCGGCAACCGTCACGGTGGAGGTGTTTAACGCTTTCTACGAGCCGTTCAGTGTCACGATTAATCCCGGTGACACGGTCACTTGGCATTGGAATACGCCCGAGCACAGCGTCACTTCCGGGACGCCGGGATCGCCCGACGGGTTGTTTGATTCGGGAATTAAAAGCTCGGGCAGCTTCTCGTTCACCTTTCGGAATGAAGGATTGTATAACTATTACTGTATTCCGCACGGCTTCATGGGCATGATCGGTTCCGTGCACGTCGAAAGCACATCGACACCTACACCAACTCCGACTGCGACACCGACTCCCAACCTCGACGCCCAGCCGCTCAATATTTCCACCCGCATGGAAGTGCTGACGGACGCGCGAGTGCTCATCGGTGGCTTTATCATCACGGGCAATGATCCCAAAAAGGTCATTTTGCGCGCCATCGGACCGTCCCTCGCTGGCTTCGGAATTTCCAATCCCCTGGCTGACCCTGTCCTCGAGCTGCACGGGCCCGATGGAGCGTTACTCACGATGAACGATAACTGGAAGGATACTCAAGAATCGGCGATAGAGGCAAGCGGGTTCATGCCTTCCAAGGACTTCGAGTCGGCCATCATCTCAACTCTAAACCCCGGCAATTATACCGCCATTGTGAGTGGGAAAAATGGGGGCACCGGCGTTGGACTGGTCGAGGGTTATGATTTGGATCCGACGGCCGACTCACAGTTCGGTAACATCAGCACCCGGGGTTTTATCGAGACGGGCAGCAACGTCATGATTGGAGGCTTCATCCTGGGCGGTGGAGGGGGTAACGTCAGTGTCCTGGTCCGGGCCTTGGGACCTTCTCTCACTCAGTTTGGCGTCACTGGTGCCCTTGCCGATCCGATCCTCGAGTTACGCGATGAAAACGGCGCGCTCATCCAAAGCAACGACAACTGGAAAGATTCGCAGCAGACGGCGATCGAAATGACCGGTCTTGAACCGTCAAAAGATCTTGAGTCTGCCGTCCTCAGCACGCTCGGGCCGGGAGCTTATACCGCGATTGTCGCCGGGGAGGGGGATCTCACCGGGGTCGGCCTGGTCGAAGTCTACCGATTGTCTCCCTAGCGGTGGCCATGTGGAAAACATGGAGCGGTCGGCGCCGCTGCCTGGTCAGCGTTCTTGCCACTGCTTTGCTCAGCTCAAGATCACTTGGGCAATCGCCCTATGGTCTTGATGCGCGGGCTCCCATCGGCCCATATCTCAACCATGCGATGCCGGCTTACGATGGTGAATTCGCCTTTCCTGTAACCCTTTCCGCAACCGGTGCCTTCACGGACGCGGCTCACGTCGTCCCCACCGCCGGCCTCACCCCCTTCGCGCCTAACTCGCCTCTGTGGTCCGACGCCGCCCTCAAAAGTCGCTGGATTGCGCTTCCTAACGATGGTGCTCCCTACACGCCCGATGAGCAGATCGGTTTTGCTCCCACGGGGGAATGGACCTTTCCCAACGGGACGGTCTTCGTCAAGGAGTTCGACTTGGTCGTTAATGAGCAAACCCAGGAACGTAAGAGGCTAGAGACCCGGCTCCTGGTGCGCGACGCAGATGGCGCCGTGTATGGCGTGACTTATAAATGGCGCAACGACAATAGTGACGCCGACCTCCTACCCGGCGGCCTGAACGAAGACATTCCTATCGTCCAGGCCGACGGCACGACCAGAATCCAAACGTGGACCTACCCGAGCCGAACCGATTGCCTTTATTGTCACAATCCTCCTGCCAATTATGTGCTTGGTCTAAAGACGCATCAATTAAACGGTACCTTTACCTATCCCAGCACCGGCCGGACGGATAACCAGCTCCGGACCATGAACCACCTGGGTATGTTTGACCCGACACTCGACGAGGCAGAGATACCTAACTATCTCCATTCGGTTCATGTCGAAGACGCAACCCAGCCTATCCAACTCAGGATGCGTTCGTGGATCGATTCTAACTGCTCGCAATGCCACCGGCCGGATGGTTATGGACCCGGCTACGACGCACGTTTCTACACTCCGTTGGCTCAACAGAATCTCATCAATACCTACGTTAAGTTTCGAGATCAAGAAAGCTCGTTGCTTTATCAGCGCGACGACGCTCTCGACGCTACCAAGATGCCACCGCTCGCGAAAAATCTGGTCCACGAAGCCGCCATGACCCTCCTGCGCCAATGGATTGCGAGCCCCCTGGAAGTGTTGTCGGTCTATCTCTACCAGGATAATACGCATCTCGCGCTTCGTTTGAATAGCCTGGTTGATCCAGCGACCGCGATCGACCTTTCGCATTATACGCTCGATCAAGACGCGCTCATCACCGACGCGGTAGTGGGTCCGGAACCGGACACCGTCATCCTCACGACTTCGCCGCTGATATCAAATCAGTTCTATCGGCTCACGATCAACGACGTCCGCGACACCGCCCCGTCCGCCAACACGATCTGGCCCGGCAGTCAGTATTCCTTCGTGGCACAGTTCGCGCCGGCTCCGGCTTCCAACTGGCTGGCGAATCTTTCCGCTCGAGTCGACGTCGGGCGGGAGGACGATGTCTTGATTGCCGGCTTTATCGCGGGCGGCGGCTCCTCCAAACGAGTGATGATTCGCGCTCTCGGGCCGTCGCTCGCCGGCCATGGAATCGCGCAGCCTCTACTCGATCCGGTGCTTGAATTATATGATACCGCCGGCGCACTCGTCGCGAGCGACGATAACTGGCGCGAGAACCCTAACGAACAAGAAATCATCGACACCGGCCTAGCGCCTGATGCCACGACCGAGTCCGTCATTTTAATAAAACTGCCGCCCACTGATGATGCTGTTGCCTATACCGCCATCCTGCGCGGCGTTTCCGACACCACCGGCGTCGGTCTGCTCGAGGTCTACGATCTCGATGCCGGGGTCGGCCCGAATCTGCTGAACATTTCCACGCGCGCCCGCGTCGGGGTGGATGACCAGGTCCTGATCAGTGGCGTGATTGTGCAGGGCGCCGTGCCTCAGAGCGTGATGGTGCGCGCGCTCGGACCATCACTCCCGATTGCAGGCTCGCTCAGTGATCCCATGCTGGAATTGCGCGATGAAAACGGCGCTCTCCTGCGCAGCAACGATAACTGGCGCTCCGACCAGGAATCTGAAATCGTAACTACGACTATTCCGCCGCCGCTTGATGAAGAATCAGCCATCGTGGCCACGTTGCCGCCCGCGCCCTACACCGCGATCGTGCGTGGCGTGGGTGGCGAGACCGGCGTCGCGCTTTTGGAAATCTACGCTTTGAACTAGCAGCGTGGCGGAGGTGGCCGCACGATCATTTCGAATCCGCAATCATCGCGAAAAATCAAGCTCGCTAGCTCACGCTAGCGTTCGTTAGGCTGAATTGGCCAATTCCAGCAGCACATCCGCGTGGCAGGGTTGATCGAGCGGGCACCAGCAGGCGAGATGTTTGCCTCTCAGGCAGGCTCGCAGGTCGCTTTTGTTCAAGACATCGCTGGCGTACTGCCGATAGAGCGCTACGGCTTTTTTGGCGGTCAGCTTTTCACCTCCGATCAATTCCGATCCAACGATAAAGGGGTTTCCCCAGACTGTGGGTCGACCGACATAGACCGTGTTGGCCGGCATCTTCCAATTCTTCGTTCGACGCCGCACAATGCGGGAAGGTTTCATTTTCGGCACAATAACCCGTCGTCGAGTTCGTCTTCTATAGCGAGGCGAACCTGCGCGTCTGCCGCCAGTTGAAACCTAGGATCGTGGAGATTCGCGAACGTGGCGCGCTTCTTCTTCGATGAGGCCGCCGCGTAAAGTGATCAGCTCTTCAGAGAACCTCTGGACGGTTCGGCTGCCGGAATTGTGGGAGCCGCCAGCGAAGACCGTCCTTCCAAAGGACTGCCCTTCACTCTCTCGAATATCTCCCGCGCCAAAATGGGAAAAGCGGAGTTTTGAAATTCTGCATCGTCCATGTAGCGGGTGACGATCTTATCGTTCTCACCCATGCGCTGAATCATCATTTCCTCGATCAGGCTCTTAATCCCGAGTTGGAATTTCTGAATCTGCGGATTGGCCCGCGCGGTTTTGATAATCTGTTCGTTGTTCACGGCCCGACTAGTCGGTGGAGACTCTCTGCCTTCCGATGGTCTCACCGTCGCCAGTCAGAATCCGGTCTACATAGAAGGAGATTACAATACGAAAGGCAAGAGTAGCTCATCGGCGGTCTTCGCTGATGCCGTTACGATTTTATCCGACAACTGGAGCGACGACCGGTCGACCTATCTCTTGGATACCGTCAGGCCAAGATCACGACCGTGGATACGGCGATCGTAGCCGGGTTTCTACCCTCTGGTTGGGTCAATCCTGACACCAACGTGCAATACGGATACTCAGGTGGGTTGAATAATTTCCCGCGTTTTCTGGAGGATTGGTCGAACGACAAGTTTACTTACAACGGCTCTATGAGCTTTTCACCAGTCAGGTGGCAACCGGCGAATGGGACACTGGAAACATTTATAGCCCGCCTGATCGGATCTGGGATTTCGATCCGAAGCTGGCTGATTCGCCCCCGCCGGGAAGTCTTGATGCGGTCGTCATTAGTCGCGGGGCGTTGGCTAGATTCTAGGCAAGATGAGAAAGCTTATCGTCATTAGCCCTGTTTGGGATGACCCTCGCTGGTTCCCCGGCCGAAGCCTTGAATCTGACTCCCCTGCGTCTTATTATCAGTAACGATGGTCCTGCCCGAGTGCGGAACCTTTTTCAGGATACCGATAGCCGCTGGATCTTTAGGATCGATCCCAAGATGCAGGTGAGTGGTTCGAACGACGCAGCCATTTTCCGTTTTGACGATGTGCGGACCGCCGTGGCCCGCCTGGCCAAGTCACGGACTCCGGCCGGTCTCGCTTTCGACGAAAAGGGCCTGCCAGCTTACGAGGCTTTGGCCAAAGAATCTCTTCCGGCAGAAGCCAGCGATGTCGAACTAGTCGAGCAGACTCCGGATGCCATTGCGATCAATGGCTGGAAGAGCATGCAATTCGTCTATTCCTATCACTACTACGGTCTCAGCTATCGCCGGACGATTACGTTTCTGAACATCAATCCGACTGTGCAGCTCGTTTTCGACGTCAGCGCGCGGCAGACAGATTTTGATCGAGTCTTTGCGCGGAGTTATCACGTGATAAACTCGCTCAACCAAACTACGAACGAGTCCGCGCCTGGGGCCACTTAGTCCCACGTTCCAGCAGCTTTTACTAGCGCCGCTTGGGAGAAGGGCTGGCTTCGCTTCCTCCGGTGCCCGCGATCTGCCGGCGTCGGTCGATCTCTTCCAGTAACTGCTTTTCCTCGGGGAAAATCGACCCAGTGCGCGCTTTGGTTAAATATCGATTAGCAAGGTCCGTCTGGTTGTTATCGTCAAAGATCAAAGCCGCAAAGACTGCGGCATGGGGATCTTGCAGTTGATCGGGCGGGAGTTGCGCGAGCACGCGGACGGCTGCGGCCGTCCGTCCAGTCCCATACAGCGCGAAAGCATAGGTAACGGCGGCGGCGGGATCGTAAGGCGCTTTTTCGTAGGTTCGTTTGGCTAGCTCGCGCCCGTCGGCAGTGTTGCGATCGAGCAGGAGCGCAAAGCGAGCGGCGTTGGCCGCGAGACCAATCTCCTCGGGAGAACTCTCGTAAAGTCGTTGCGCGGTTAGGCGCAGATTGGGAAGATCGTTAGCCTCCCGATAAAGCCCGTAAAGTATGTCCAGAGCTTCACGTCGAGCCGATGAGACCCTGGCCAGGCGCAGCCAGAGCTGCTCTGCTTCCTGCTTTAAGTCCCAGGTCGTGGCGAGGCGAGCGAGAGCCAACTCGTGCTCCGGGTCACTGGCGGCGGCTTCCTCTGCCTCTGACCAAAGAGCGGTGAATTCCGCCTCCGCTTCCGCGGCGGTCCGACGAGTCCGACGAGCGGCGTAGGATTGGTAGGCGAGACGAAGATATTCGTCATCTCCCCAGGCGCCGCTCCGGGTCCATCGTTTCAGTCGCGACCAACTCTTGGTGGCGCTGAGAGATTCTGCCACGGCCACCGCCACCGGCGGCTGGCCGGTTTTTTCAGCGGGAAGTTTGTCGCTCCATTTGAGCGCCTCGGCGGCCAGTCCATTCTTGTTCAACCAGCTGAGGAGCTGTGCCAGGTCGTGCGTGTCGCGGGCGGCGACCGGCTTCACCTTAGCGAGCAGCGCATCGAATTTTTTCTCGCCTAGCTTCCGATAAAGATCGAGGCAGAGCAGGTAATCCGCAAAGGTGACTTGCGGACTCATTTGCAGGGCCTGGGCGAGTTCGTTAGCCGCGTCGTTCTGATTTTGGCGCAGCGCATTATCAAGCAGTCCTCGCAAGGCCTCGGTGCGGAATTGCGGCACCTTGCTGAGTCGTTCGAGCTGATCGCGGGCGGCGGTGTTTTTCTCGGGATCCGGCGAGAGGATCTGCAACACGGCGAGGTTGAATTGGTAGACGTCGTTGTTTGGTTCCTGGGCGACGGCGGCGGCGAAGTGGCGCTCTTCCTCGAGCTGGTTTCCCTGGGCTCGCGAAAGCCAACCGGCCACGACGTGATAGGCCGCTTTGTGGCGGTCGCGCGGAGCGGTCCGACCGAGCGCTTCACGGGCCACGTCGAGCTGGCCAAAGCGGAGAGCGGCGGAGGCCAGATTAAGTTCGTTTTCGAGACTGGGAGCGGAGCGCGCAATTTGCGCACGCCAAGCCACGGTCTCGACCCGGTTCTCTCTCTCAGTCGCCTCGGCCAGGATGCGTGCGGCAAGGATCGAATTTGCATCGATCGCGAGGGCCTCACGAGCGAGAGATTCCGCGGCGCCGAGATCACTCTGGTCCAGGCGGTCGTTGGCCTCGGTAAGGAGGCGCGTCTTGTGCCATCGATACCAGCCTTGTCGGGCGGAGGAGAATCCGAAAAGGCCGACCGCGAATCCCAGGAAAACGAAGAACGAAATCACGAGCCCGCTGCGAAATTGCAGATTGCGCCGCCAAGTCGTATGACTCCGGCGTTTGCGGCGGACCCGCCTGGGATTGGCTGACATGGATCAGTTCCCTAGATGGCCCTGGGCTGCTTGGCAACCGGGGACGACACCCTGGGCCGCATCAAGAATCGACCTTCATCTTCGGGGCAGGAACCTTGACTGGCTCCATTTCGAGACTCTCCATGACTTCGCCGCGCAGGCGCGGTCCCCAGACGTAGCGGGCCAGCAGGACTTTCAAGGTAGCGGTGAGAGGGATAGCGAGGAGCGGCCCGAGGAGGCCGCCGATGAGCAAACCCCAGAGGAAGATTGAGACGATGACCGTCATCGGATGGAGACCCACCGAGTTACCAACGATGCGGGGTGCGTAGAAGAGGCCTTCCAGATTCTGCACCACGATGAAAATGATGGTGACCCAAAACGGGTGCCACCAATCGCCCCATTGTGCCGCTGAGATCAGGACGGCTGGGATCCAGCAGATGACGATCCCCAAATAAGGTATCATCGTGAGGGGAATCACGATCAATCCAATGAGCGGCGCGAAGTTCAGCCCGAAAATGGTAAGAGCCGTTCCAATCAGCACACCATCCACCACGCAAACGAGCAGCTGCCCGCGGAAATAAGCGATGATGTAACGATTGATTTGTAAGAGAGTGGTCGCGATCTCGTCTTTGAGCGGAGAATTGCGTAAGGGCAGATACTCCCGCCAGCGACGCTCGATAGCGGGACGCTCCTTGAGCAGGAAAAAGGAGTAGATCGGCACCATGACCAAGCTGAGGAGAAACCCGGTGACGCCGAGGAAGCCGCCGACACTCGTCTTCACTAGTAGCCAAAGCTTGGCGATAAGAACGGGGAGCTGCTTTTCGATCGCGGGCAGTTGCTTTTGCACCCAGTCCTGAATGCGCTGTCGATCCGCCGAGGTGAGCTTGGCCGGCGGCTCGGCGGGCGCAATGACTTCGCTATTTTCGACGGTGGGAGGGGTAACGGGTGGTGCGGAATGAACTGGCGTCGGAGAGGGCACCGGCCCGTCCAATAACCAGTTAATAAGACCAGTGGCAGCACCATGCTCACCACCTCCGCTGAGGCCAAAGGTGTGTTCATAGCGATAGATTAAGTCGACCACATGATCGCGCGTCCGTTCGGTAAAGGCGGGGAGCTGCCGGGCCAGGCTCGCACTTTGGACGGAGATAAGCGGTACGATCCACGCACCAAGACCCACGATCGCGACGATCGCGACGAGGAAGATCATCAGGACCGCCTTGCCTCGGCCCAGGCCGCGTGACGCCAGGCGAGTCACAACCGGGTCGAGCAGATAAGCCAGGATGGCGGCGATCGCGACCGGGATAAGAATGGGTTGCAAAAAGGCGACTAAACCGGCCCCGAGATAGATGGCCGACCCGACGATCAACACCAGGATGACGACGAAGATCGCGGTAAGCGCTGCCCACATCGTCTTGTGCTGCCAGGGTGTCGGATAGTTAGTCACTTGATCGGAGTCGCTCCGGCCGGCTCGCCTTTGCTCAGCTTCGCCCTAGCTTCGGAAATTTTCGCAGCCAGTTTTTTGTTATCTTTATCGAGTGTCAGCGCCTTTTGCCAATACTCCAGACTTTTCGCGGCCTGGTTCAGCTTGGCATAGGTGTCCCCAAGATGGTCGAGCACGGTCGAATCATCTTCTTTGAGGGCCTCCACCGCGCGGAGGAGTTCAGTCAGGGCTTGGTCATATTTTCCCTGGCGATAATAGAGCCAGCCAAGACTATCGAGATAGGCGCCATTGTCGGGGTCGCCATCCAAGGCGCGCCGAATGTAGACCTCGGCTTCATCGAGGTGACTATTTTGATCGACCCACATGAAGCCCAGATAATTATAGGCTTGGGCGGCGTCGGCGGGGTCCAACTCGATGGAGCGCTTAAAGAGTTCGGTTGCTCTCTCGTAGAGACCCGCGCGTTCGGCGGCGGCACCGTATTCGAAAAAGAAGCGATCATTACCGATCTCCCGGCCCGAGTCTTCACTTTCATGCAGAGTTTCCTCGAAAGTAGTGACCGCGGCCTGGACCTGGCCCGCCTCGCGCAGAGCGATGGCGAGCAGGTAAGTGATCTGTGGCGTGCTAGGAAAGCGATGGCGTGCCTCGCGCAAGACTCGCACCGCGCGCTCGTTATCCCGCAGGCGAGTGAGGAGCAGCTCGGCCAGGTGCACGTAGTTGTCCACCTGGGTGGGATTGATCAGAAGGCTCTGCTCGAAGTTAGCCGCCGCCTTGGCAAACTCCGCCTTGGCCTCATCCGGCTTTTTCGCCTCGACCAAGGCTTTGGCATCCTCCTCCAGAACACGTCCCAGCAACTCATACGGTTGATATTTCTCCGGATGCTGCTGGATGATTTCCTGCAGCATCCCGATCGCCTTGCCGCGCTGGTTGGTCAGCATGAACCCAGTGGCTAGCTTTTCCCTGGCGTTAGAGTCGTTAGGTTGCAGCTCCAGCACTCTGAGATAAAGGGGAATCGCTTCCTGCACCTGCTGGGAGGCCGCAAAATAATCGGCTGCATCGGTCAGGACGGAGGCGTCGTTAGGCGCCAGCGTGAGGGCTTTCCGAAAAACGACGTTGACCTTCTCTAACTCGTCCGGTTTGGGAGTCTTATCTCCCTGGGAGAGGAGAGCGAGGTAAAGCTTACCGAGTTGAGTCCAGAAGGCGGGCACATGGGTTTCGACGCGGGCGGCTCGATCGAGGGTGCGAAGCGCGGCGGAACGATCGCGCGCCGCCAGTTGCACCTCGGCCAGGCGCTGGTAGCCATCGATTTCTTCGGGCGAGAGTTTGATCGCCTCCTCCGCGTATCGAATAGCGGGCGCCGTTTTCTTCAGGTATTTGGCGTAAATGTAGGCGAGTTGCAGGTAGGGTTCCGGCTCTTTGGGTTGAACCTTTACCGCGTCTTTTAAGATGTCGATGGCACGGGGGTAGTCGCCCTGTTCCGTGAGAAGAAAAGCCACGCGCGTGGCCAGATCGATCTCGCCTGGATCGATCGTGAGCACCCGCTCGAAAGCCTCGAGCGCTTTTGCCGTTTCACCCTCGTCTTGTAGGTCGAGAGCGCGGATGTAATCCAGCATGGCGCGAGCTTTGCGTTCGCCTTCCGGACGCAGCTCGAGATCTTTGGGGCCATGCAGGACGACGGAATCATCCTGCGGTGCGGGTTTGGCGACCGCCACTCGGGGAGTCGATGTGGCGCGAGGCCGATCCGTGGGCCGAGCTCCGTCGACTGGGGGGGCTACTAAACAGCAAACTCCGCCGGCCACTAAGCCGCCGAGAAAATGAGGGAGGCACAGCCGAAAAATCATGGAGCGCACGCTAATGGCGGCATTTCACAGGCGCAAACTGGAGCCGACGAGCGCATGAGTCGCCCGTCACTCGATTTACGCCGGTTCCCCTTCCTGGCGGGAAAAGTCTTGACTTCATACTGTCCTCAAGGTCGTAATCGGATTTTTCGATCCCATGTCCTCCAAGTTTCCCAGCCGAAGAAAATTCCGGCCGCTTCCCGTCGATCCAGCCTGGGGTTGGCGCACCGGCTTTCCTCTTTCGAGCGCTGAGCAGTGCTCATTCGTTAGTGATCAACCAATGCCTTCTATGAAAAAACTCCCAAGATTCGTTTCCACAAAATCATTCTTTTGGTTTTCAACCACCGTGGCGTTTTGCGCCTTTCTGATTAGTAACGCAGCCGCTCTCCCACATCCGGAGAGTAAGTGGCGTCCCGAGCCCACCAATGGTGATTGGAACACGGCGGCTAACTGGGTGCCGACCGGAGTGCCTAACGCGGAAAACGCGCAGGCTATTTTTAACTTTTCCACCGTGACCAGCATCACCACATCATCGACGATCGTGCATTCCATCAATTTCGAGCCGGACGCCAGCGAGTTCACCTTTGATGGCAGCTTCACTTTCAATGCAGGCGGCGTTCTGAATGGCTCCGGCGTGATGCAAACCTTCAATGGACCATGCACTTTTACGAACGGAGCCACCGCCGGCGATCTGGTCACCTACAACAACAGCGAAGGTAAAACGATTTACTTCCAAAAAGGGACCGACGGCGGTAGCGCCACTTTCGTGAATAGCGGCCTCATCCGTCTCGATGGCGGACGCCGTGAAGCTGATTTTACTAGTGCGGGTGAGGGGAATTATTATAACCACGCTTCTATCCGGTTTCACAAAGCCGATGGCGGTACGGCCACTTTTTATAACTACGGTGGCGAAGCCTTCGGCGAGGACGGCGGCTTCATCTACTTTGCCGTGGCCGATGCCCAGAACTGCACGGTCATTAACTACGGAGGGGAAGTCAATGGTGGACGCGGAGCCAGCACCGTTTTTAACCGGTCCACCGCGAATGCCGCGACTCTCATCGCCTACGGCGGAGCCGGCCCCGGATCGGGAGGTAGCATCGTCATCAGGAACAGGTCCACCGGAGGCACGGCTCGCATCGAGGTCTTCGGAAATGGGAATCTCGACGTCAGTCGGCCGGACCCGGCCGCTGATGAGGTCGGCTCGATCGAAGGCGATGGGCTCGTCTTCCTCGGCGGCAGCAGCCTCGACGCCGGCGGCAACAATCTCAACACCACTTTTGCTGGGGTTATCTCAGACGAGGGCGGCCTCAAAGACGATACGGGTGGATCGCTCAGCAAATCCGGCGCCGGCAGTCTGACCTTGACTAACGAAAACACCTACACCGGCGGGACTACGGTCAGCGCGGGTGCGCTTTTTGTAAATAACTCGGCCGGCTCTGGGACTGGTTCCGGCCCAGTCCACGCGGATGCAGGAACGTTAGGCGGCGACGGCGTGGTCGCCGGGGCGGTGACCGTGGGCGTGGGTAATGGCGCTGGCGCCACTTTCACTCCAGGTGCAGCGATCGGTCAGGTTGGTGCGTTTAGCACGATGGGAAATTTGACCTTCAACGCGGACGGGCTTTATGGGGCGGAAGTTAACAGCTCCGTTCAGACGGCGGATGAGGCCACCGCGGATGGAGTAACGATCGGGGCCGGGAGCCGCTTTTCGCTGACCGATCTCGGCAGCGGCACGATTCCCCCGGGCACGGTGTTCGTCATCCTCAATAACACTTCGGGCGCAGCGATCTCCGGCACATTCAGCAACCTGGCCGACGGAGCCATCCTGATCGTGGGCGCGAACAAATACCAAGCCGATTACGAGGGCGGCGATGGTAACGACCTCACCCTGACGGTCGTGCCCTAACGCTTCCGGCCTAACGAGTCCGCAGCCGTGGTTCACCGCGGAGGTCCCAGCCCTCCCACGGCCCGCTGCGCTGCGCTTACGACTTGTAACGCAAGCGCTTCTTGTGGCGGTTTTCTTTCATCCGCTTGCGGCGCTTGTGCTTGGAGATTTTTGCTTTTCGACGTTTTTTCAGCGAGCCCATAGGGAAGATTCCAATCTGCCGATTTCCGATAGCCGAAACTCAGCATCTGAAACCAAAACTGCGACCAAACCCGGTCACAGAGGAGCGAAGGTAAATTGATTGCTGCGCTTGGCAACTCATTTCGCGTCCCCTCAACATCCTAATCCTGCTCCTGCTCTTGATCCTGATCTTATGGTAGGGCGAGACTCCGTCGAGCCGGGGAGGAAACGCGGCGACAGAAGAACGCACAGGCCCCGGCTCGACAGAGTCTCGCCCTACCCGGCTGGATTAGGAGCAGGAGCAGGAATAGGGTGACTACAGGATGTCGAGCAAGTGGGCGGCCTGCTCAGGCGACTTTTTGTGAACATCAGCACGCCCATTCGGACCGCCCGCAAACTGATCGAATCGCTCTTCGACATTCGGACCCAGAGTCTCTCCAAATCTGTGTCAATCGGTACGATCTGTGGATCAAAATTCAAAGCGCATGACAGTGACGATCGAGTGGCACACGGCGATGCGCTTCAGCATGAAAAATCAGTGACTCCGATGTTTCCCACGCCGCTTGAGTCACAAGGTCGTCCACGATCCGGGCCGCCACCATCTTCCAGTCGAGCGTAACAAGATCGACCCTCACCTGCGGGATGTGCCAGAACGGCATGCTCACCGCCCCATCCACCAGCGCCACCCGGCGTTTTCGCATCAGGCCAGCGAAAGCTTCCGGCACGCGCGCGGCGGCCAAGGCGGCCGCTGTGCCGGCCAGGAGGATACCTCGTTCCTCTTTCCCCGCGAGCTGCCCGAGAGCCCGCTTCAACCCATCTCCAGCAAGCAGCACTCTCTCCGTCTTGAGGCGCTCCTCTTCGCTCGCGCTTCGCCAGATTTCTTCATCCGCCCCCGAGCGGCCCCTTGCTTCGTTCACCAGCGCGACCGAGCGAATTCCAACACTGCGCCAGTCTTGCAGAATCCGGCGCGGAGCGTTCTCCCGACGGATTGCGTAGCGGCAGGGGATGGAGGGCAGACCCCCATCGCAGACCCCGATGAGACGCACATCCGCACCCCGCAGGGCGGCCGCCGTGTCGCGATAGGCCTGACCGGCCGAGAACCAGATGACGAAATCGGCCTTTAACTCGATCAGGTTCTTCGACAGAGAGCCGCCAGCGTCGGTTTCATGTCGCTCGAAGAAGACGGCCGCCGGGATGAAACTGCGGCGGCGCAGCTCGCGCCGCGCTTCAGTGAGAAAAGTACGATAATCAAGAAACACCGCGAAAGAGAAAACCGAAGCGGGAAGCCCCACCACTCCCCGGATATGCAGGTCGCGATCATCTTTGCGACCGTGCAGGACGGTGCGCGACCCACGAATCGTCCCCAGCAACCTCTCCGCTTGCAGGATCCGGAAAACACGGCTGACGACCGACAGCGAAAGAGCGAAGTGTCGTCGACACAGCGCGCAGGTATAGAAAGTCCTAGGGGCGTCGCCTTGCTTCGCTAGGCCGATCTCCCGCAGAAGATCGAGCAGCGCTTCCACGGGCGACTGGCCTTTCTGCAACGGCAGCCTCTTTGGCAGAGGAGGTAATTTGAGAAAGAAGCTCTTCGTGCGCATGGGGGAGGCCCGCCAATCAAAACTCAATCTCGTGTCATTCTGTTTTCGATTGTTATTTTTTGTTTGCGGCTGTTGACCCGCTTGAGAAGCAAGTTCCGCGCGAAAGGAAGATAAATACCAAGTTGGCAACCCAGAAAGAAAAATCAAGATGCGCCTCAAGAACAACCCCGCCTTCCACTCCATGCTCCTATGCTGCAGCCTGGGGGAGTTGATCGCGAGTGGTGCGGGAGACAGGACCTGGTGGCTTTAGTGGAAGTTTACAGCGTCGCGCAAGGGAGCGCTTGTGGCGGCG
Source organism: Chthoniobacterales bacterium (assembly GCA_965218705.1). Classification (GTDB taxonomy): domain Bacteria; phylum Verrucomicrobiota; class Verrucomicrobiia; order Chthoniobacterales; family UBA10450; genus Palsa-1392. Next base: position 2,600,477 of record OZ244652.1, on the reverse strand, counting down.
CAACGGCTAGCGAAATGTATAACAGAAAGATGATTATATGAAAAGATTGAGTTCCTATTGGTGGATAGCTTGTGCTTCTACCATCTTTGGTTTGTTGCCTCTAAAGTTGCAAGGCGCGCCCAACGACCTCCATGTTTCTGAGTTGCAGGGCAATCAGATACTGAAATTCACTCCCGCTGGGAGCAGAAGCGTCTTTGTTGCGGACGTAGTGGCCCCACGTGACTTGGCGTTCGATCGGGTAGGTAATCTCTTTGTGTCTGAGGGAGGAACCGATACGATCATAGAATTCACTGCGGATGGCGTCAGGACCACTTTTGCTTCCGACTTGAACTCCCCTGGATCCCTTGCCTTCGACGGCGCGGGCAATCTGTTCGTGGTCGACCCCCTTGGAGATGTTGAAGACGTCGTTAGGTTTACGCCGGCAGGGGAGAAGAGCGCGTTCGCAAGTTTCAGTGGAAATCTCTCGAGCCTGACCTTCGACACGCAAGGCAATCTTTTCGCCGCGACGGGCGGACCATTCGATTTCGACGGGTGAGTTATCTGGTTCGCTCCCAATGGAACGCAGCATGACTTCCTGTCTTCCTCCGGGTTAGGTTTGGCCGTCGATACGGCAGGTAATCTTTACGTCCCCAGCGGCGACAAGATTTTCCGATATACCCGGTTGCCAGAGCGCAAGCAGAGTCTCTTTGTCACAGGAGTGAACGCGGTGGAACTCGTCTTCGACAGCACCGGTAGTCTTTTCGTGGTTGACTCTAATAGCAACTCGATTTTGAAGTTTGCGCCGGACGGAACCAGAAGCACCTTCGCTACGGGACTGACTCTGCCGGTCCATCTTGCGTTCGAGCCGGTGACGGAAAAGCTGCGCAACCTCAGCGCGCGGGGTTTGGTCGGAACGGGGGACGACATCTTGATCGGCGGGTTTATCGTGGGCGGGAGCGGGCTGGCCAACAACGCCCTCGTCGTGCGAGCGATCGGACCTTCACTGACTGGAGCTGGCGTAACGAATGCGCTCGCCGATCCCACGCTGGAGCTGCATAACGCCAGCGGAGCGCTGGTCGCTTCCGATGACGATTGGCAGGATGATCAGGAAAGCGAGCTTACCGCAAGCGGTCTGGCACCGACTGACCCTAACGAGGCGGCGATCTACGCGACTTTGCCGGCCGGTGGTTACACCGCAGTTGTGCGCGGCGCGGGCGACACCACGGGAGTGGCGTTGGTGGAGGTTTACAGCGTCTCTCAGTAGAGAGTGCATTGTAGCCGGGGATGCCATCCCCGGCCGCGTGGGTAAATCGGCCGCGGGTCGAGCCGGGCACGTCCTCGGCTACAGGTGGAGCGCTTTGCGCAATTGCCCAACATGCTCGGCGGGTTTCACCTTGCGCAGAATCGCCGCTATCAGCCCTTCACCGTCGATCACAAAAGTGGTGCGTCCCGCGCCCATATATTTCTTCCCGTACATGCTCTTCTCCACCCACACCCCGTAATCGTTCACGATCTTCTTTTCCGGATCGGAGAGGAGCGGGAAGGGGAGCTGAAATTTGGCGATAAACTTTTCGTGACTCGCGACCGAATCTACGCTCACGCCAAAGATCTCCGCATGCTGCTCAAAGTCGCTCCAGGCATCGCGCAGTTCACAAGCCTGCGTGGTGCAGCCGGGCGTATCGTCTTTGGGATAGAAATAGAGAACGACGGGGCGGCCTCGAAAATCTTTCAACCTAACGACTTCGCCGGCTCCGTATTTTCCACCGACCGCGGTGGCGCTGAAAGGCGGCGCCAAACCGCCGGCCTCAAGTGATGCAGGGTTTTCGCTCATTTCTCGAAGAGAATAATCAGCAGGCCGACCAGACACAACAAAGCGCCCATCACGCCTGCCTCATATTTCTCGAAGGAACGAAGCTTCACCTGCTCGATGCCGGTCAGAGCCAGCGCCGTAAAGGCAACCATCCCGGCGATCGTCCCAATCGTCAGGATCACGGTCAGAAGGGCAAATCCATGCCAGCCGTAACGAACACCCGAAACATAAACCGGCACAAAAGCTTCACAGGGTGAAAACGTGAGGAGCGCCAGCAAACTCCCCATCGCCGCCACATCCGACTTTGAGAACGCCCAATCCTTCTGTCCCTTCTCCCGCTCGTGCACGTGCTCGTGATCATGCCCCCGTCCCAAATGCAGATGAGTATGCGCATGCCCGGTCAGCTGCCTAACGACATAAAAAAGACCAAACAAAATCAGCACCCCGCCCGCGATGCGCGGAAACCAGATTCCGACACGCTCGCTCAGCGCGATCCCCAACCACGCCACCAACAGACCCAGCAGCGCGGTAAACGAAGCGTGCCCCGTTGCCGCCACCACCGTGATAGCGAGGGTTTTGGGACGGCTCCAGCGCTGAGCACGCGCTGTCAGAACAAAGGGTAGCCAATGCGTCGGAATAGCGGCGTGAAAAAAGGCGATCGTGAAGCCGGTGGCGGCGATCGTAGTGAGGACCGAGTCGTTCATCGAGCGAGCTGAACCGGGAGTTTGTCCGGTCCGCCGTCGCCGTCCAAGGAAACCTGCGAAAAAAATCGGGCTGCAGGGATTTGAACCCTGGACCTCCTGCACCCGAGACAGGCGCTCTACCAAGCTGAGCCACAGCCCGAATTTTGGGCGGCGCGTCCCCGGTTTATCGTCCGCCGACTGCGCCGCGGCCCCACATTGGCGCACTTCCTCAAAACTGGCAAGTGATTCGAGCGGAGAGAGAAAAACGATTGACAATAAATCTGCTGCACGCATTATCCGAATCCGCTCGCGCCGACGATGATCGCTTCGATTCCCACCTCACCATCCCTGACGAACGGCTCACCGACCATTCTGCCTTTTCCTTCGGAGGTTCCTCCTTCTGTCCGTTCCTTGAGAAATATGACCGCTCAACTCCTGCAAGAAGCAGCCAAAGTGATTCCGAACCAGCAGTTGCTCATCAACGTGGTTTCCAAACGCGTTCGGCAACTCGGTATCGGCCATCGTCCGCTTGTCGAAGCCACCCCTAAGTCCTCCCTCACCGACATCGCCTTGAAAGAAATCATCGCCGGCAAGCTGACTTACGAGGAACTGACCGACGAGACCTCTGCGGAGGGTTAGGGAAGTGCTGAGTGGCGAGTGATAAGTGAAAAATCACTCATCATCTTTCCTTCATCACTTCGGCAATGCCCGCTGAGACTATTCTCAATCGCAAAGCGCTTCGCGATTTTCACATCCTCGAGCGTTTCGAAGCAGGCGTCGAACTGAAGGGCAGCGAGGTCAAATCGATTCGCGCCGGTAAAGCCAACATTGGCGACGCCTTTGCCCGCATCGAAAAGGGCGAAGCCTTTCTCTACGGCGCCGACATCCAGCCCTACCTCCAGGCCAGCCACGAGGTCCCGGCGTCGAAGCGGGTGCGCAAACTCCTGCTCCATCGCCGCGAGCTCGACAAACTCTACGGCCTCACGAATATCGCCGGGCGCACGCTCGTTATTCTTAAACTCTATTGGAAGAACGGTCGCATCAAAGCCGAAGTCGGCGTCGCTTCCGGCAAGGAAGCACGCGACAAACGGCTCGACCTGAAAAAGCGCGCCACCGATCGCGAGACTGCCCGCGAAGTGGCCCGCTTCAACCGTAAACACGGCTAATCCTTTCTTCTTTCCGCCTTCATCCTTCTCTATGTCTCCACTCTTCATCATTTTCCTCACCGTCTTCATCGACATGGTGGGCTTCGGCATCGTCATCCCGGTGCTGCCGCTTTATGCGGAACATTTCCATGCGACTCCGCTCCAGATCGGGTGGCTCACCGGCATCTACTCTGGCATGCAGATCATTTTTACCCCGCTCCTCGGCCGTCTCTCGGACCGGGTCGGCCGTCGGCCGGTCTTGATCGTGAGCCTGGCGGGGACGGCCCTTGGATTTCTCCTCATGGGCTGGGCCACTTCGCTCACGCTACTTTTTGTCGCGCGCATCATCGATGGCGCTTCCGGCGGGAACATTTCCACCGCGCAGGCTTATATCGCTGACGTTAGCACGCCGGAGAAACGCTCGAAGGCGATGGGCTTGATCGGCGCGGCCTTCGGGTTGGGCTTCACCTTTGGGCCGATGATCGGTGGTATCATGAGCCGAATTTCGTACGGAGCGCCTTTCTACTTCGCGGCTGGTCTGGCAGCGGTGAACGTGGTGCTGCTCTACTTCATTCTCCCGGAAAGCCTTTCCGCCGAAGAACGAGCCCGGCCGCGGGAGCGCAAACGGCTCGCCGAGGTCTTCCAGCATGGTGACAGCCGTATGTTTGGCACCATCGTGGCGACCTACTTTTTTAACATCACTGGTTTCGCCATCATGACGACGCTCTTCGCGCTCTACACCGAAAAGCATTTCGGCTTCGACGCGCACGCGACCGGTTATGTCTTCGGCTTCATCGGCATCATCGCCGTCATTGTGCAGGGCGGTTTGATCGGTCGATTGGTTAAGATGTTTGGCGAGACCGCGCTGGCTCGCACCGGCTTGCTCCTGCTGGCGATTGCACTCGCGGTGCTGCCCTTCGCTTCGACCGTCGCGATGCTGCTCTTGTTCTGCGCCGTCCTGGCTCTCGCCAATGGCCTAACCAATCCCACGCTCACTGGTCTCGCTTCGCAGATGATCGACCGCAGTTGGCAGGGTCGCGCCATGGGGCTGATGCAGTCGGCGGGAAGCGCGGGGCGCTTGATCGGCCCGCTCCTCGGTGGCTGGCTGCTCATGTTCGATCTCGGCAAGCCGGTGACAGACTACGCGCGCACGCCGTTTTTCGTGGGCGCCGGCATTCTGTTGATTGCGTTCGCGCTCTCACTCAGCCTGCGCAAACCGCTCGGCGATCAAGTGCCGCCACCTGTTCGCGTCGAAGCGGACGTCTAAGCCCCGGGGAGCGCACGCGCCTCGCGCGCTGTTGGCGGCGCCTCGCCGCCAGCATTCCGCTTGGAATTCCCGCGTCGCAGTTATCCCGGACTTTTCCTTCCGCCGAGCAATCCGGCGAGCCGGATTTGAGCACGCGAGGGCGAGGGCGCGTGCGCCCCCCGGAAATCTCGCTCGTGCGCGAGTTCGTGGTTAGATTGCGAGTGATGAAACGTTCTCTCTTTCTGGCCGCCAGCGGGCTAGGTCTTGCCGCGTGGGCGATCTCGCGCGGTTTACACCGCAGCTACTCTTTCACCGATAAAGTCGTCATCGTGACAGGCGGCTCGCGCGGGCTTGGCCTAACGATCGCGCGCCGGCTGGCCTCAGAGGGCGCGCGGCTGGCCTTGTTCGCGCGCGATGAGCAGGAACTGGAGCGAGCCTGCAGGGAGCTTCGCGCGCTGGGGGGCGAAGCTTTGCCGGTGCCCTGCGATCTGCTGGAGCGCGATCGATTGTTAGGCGCAGTCGCCACCGTGGTCGATCACTACGGTTGCATCGATGTCCTCATCAATAACGCCGGGATCATCGAAGTCGGCCCGCTCCAGAACATGCACGCTCCGGATTTCGAGAAATCGATGCAGCTCCATTGCTGGGCGCCCTTCGAGCTCATCCAACGGGTCATCCCGCATCTTCGTCGGGCGAGCGGCGGCCGCATCGTCAATATCGCTTCGATTGGCGGCAAGGTGGCGGTGCCGCACATGGCGCCCTACAGCATGAGCAAATTCGCGCTCGTCGGGCTCTCCGACGCCTTCCGCACCGAGTTGGCGCGTTTCGGGATTCACGTCACCACCGTCACCCCCGGTCTCATGCGCACTGGCTCTCAACTGCACGCGAAGTTTAAAGGAAACCACGGCGCCGAATTTACCTGGTTTTCACTTTCAACCGCGCTGCCTTTGTCCGCCGTCGATGGCGACCGCGCCGGCGAAATGATCGTGGAAGCCTGCCGCCGCGGCCAATCGTCGCTCATCATCGGCTGGTCGGCCCGGCTCGGCATTGCCGGGAATGCTCTTTTTCCCAGCCTGACCGGGGAGGTCATGAAACTAATCAACCGCCTCCTGCCTAAACCAGCCGGAATCGAAGGAGACAAACTCAAATCCGGACGAGAAGCGCGTGACGCACAGAACGTCCCAGCTTGGATTACCCGGCTCGGCGAGAGTGGCGTGGCGCGGAACAACGAAAGCTGAGCTCGCGTGGATCGAACGGCTTTTCGTTAGTCCCGGCCCGCCGGCGAGGGGATAGGATTGTGCAGGATTCGGGAGAAGCTTAATCCTGTCTAAAAACGGCTTCGTTTTTGCAACTTCTTGCGTCCTCCGCAACACCCAGGCGCCTTTCCGAGCGAGCCGCGCCAGTGTCGAGATACGTCTCGCACAGGCCGAGCCTAAGTCCTCCCATCCGTGAAATCTGCGGTCAAAATTCCTAACCGAAACTACCCGCGACTGGAAAGCGGCGCGGCAATACTTTCCAGCGAACGGCGTTCCGCCGGGACGCCCAGCCAGGCTTCAGCTAGCCCGCCGATGATCATGAGCGCCGCACCGACCAGGTAGCCGGTAAACAGCGCCGTTTTCGAACCTGTTCCGATCATCCAGCCAAACAGCAGTGGCGCTCCGACCCCGCCGGCCAGCGTCCCGATCGCGTAAAAGATCGCGATTGCGAAAGCGCGAATCTCCACCGGGAAAATCTCGCTCACCGTCAGGTAAGCCGAGCTGGCCGCCGCCGAGGCGACAAAGAAAATCACCATCCAGGCGATTGTTTGGGTCTGCGCGGTCAACAGCCCGGCATGAAAGAGCCAGCCAGTCAGCGCGAGAAGAATGCCCGAGAGGATGTAAGTCGCCGTAATCATCGGTTTGCGCCCGACGGTGTCGAAAAGATGCCCAATCGCGAAAGGGCCGAGCACATTGCCGAGGGCGAAAGGAAGGAGATAGAGGCCGGCCTTTCCGGGTGCCACGCCATAAAACCGCATCAACACCAGCGGGTAAGTGAAAAAAATCGCGTTATAAAAAAACGCCTGCGTCAACATGAGGATAAAGCCGAGCACCGAGCGGGACCGATGTTCATGCACGATCGTATGCCAGATCTCACGAAATGGCGTATGAGTACGCGTGCGGATCCTCGTCGGCGGTTCGGTGTGAGCTGCCCAGCGATCGGGTGCTACCTCTCGCTCCAGTCGATCGACGATCTCCTCCGCCTCTTGCTTGCGGCCATGGATCATGAGCCAACGCGGGCTCTCCGGGATCCATTGTCGAAAAAAGACCACGACCAACCCGAGGATAGCGCCGATGCCAAAAGCGAAGCGCCAGCCTAACGACACCGGCAAATGCGCGGGATCGAGCAACCAGACCGTCGCGCCCGCGCCCAGCGCGGCTCCGATCCAATAGGAGCCATTGATCATAAGATCGACCCGTCCTCGCACCCGCGCTGGGATCAGCTCATCGATGGCGGAATTGATGGCGGCATATTCGCCCCCAATCCCTGCTCCCGTCAGTGCTCGAAAAAAGGCGTAGCTGGCAAAACTCCACGAAGTCGCGCTCGCGGCAGTGGCGAGCAGGTAGACTCCCACCGTGATGAAGAAGAGCCGCTTTCGGCCTAACCGATCACTCGCATAACCGAAACCGATCGCTCCCAGCACCGCGCCGATGAGATAAAAGGTCGCGCTGGCCCCAACCTGCGCATCCGTAAGATGAAGCGTCTCCCGGTGGGTCAGCATGGCCCCGACCGAACCAGCCAGCGTCACCTCGAGACCATCGAGAATCCAGGTCGCCCCCAGCGCGAGGACGATGAGCCAGTGATGACGAGTCCACGGCAACCGATCAAGCCGGGCCGGAACGTAGGATTCAATCCACTGACCAGGCATCACTCGTTAGGGCTAAACGGCGCGGGCATCTCCTCACTTTAGCGGCGGTTGGCTCCATCGCCATGGTTAGGTGTGGGCGTGGCTTCGGGACACGCGTGGAACGAGAACTCTGTGGACGGGTGACCGTCGCTTCACGAGCGACGATCGAACCAGAAATCTGCTGTGGACGCAAGCCATCACGCTGCGCGCGGAGCAAAAAGAACCCGAACCGGCGCATGAAATCAAGGGCCGTGCCTCGCCGCCGGACAGCCGCCGAAGCCGAGAGCCGTACGAACGACCGAAAAGCGTTGCGACGGAAGCTTCGGGAACCAGCGTGGCGACGAGGGCGAAACGCTCTGAACACCTAACGAGAACAAGAGGAGCGACGGCGGACGAAAGCGCGCGTTGCTTGTAGTGGAAATGTGGAAGTCATCTCAAGAGTTGGCCGTACCGCGGTCCGCCGTTCGCTCCATCGCATGGTTAGACGGCGCGGATTCACAAACTAAGTGCAACACGGACGACGTGTGGAGGGAAAGGAAAAAGAAAGGTTTGGAAGGGGAAAAAAGCTGGCCGGAAAATGGGGATGAAGTATCGGCAACTGAGTGGAGAAGAACTGAGCGCCTTGGCGGCGTTGCGACGGGTGGGATTGAAGCAAGCGGAGATCGCGCGGGAGCTGGGGCGGCACCGCAGTACGGTGTCGCGGGAACTGAAGCGCAACGCGGCGCCTCACGATGGCTGGTATCGAGCGCGGCGCGCGCAGCAGCGGGCGCACGCGCGGCGTTATCGGTCGCGGCGCAACAGCCAGTTTGGAGACGAGCACTGGGCGCGAGTGGAAGAGTTGTTGAGAGAAGCGTGGAGCCCGGAACAAGTCTCCGGAGAGTTGCGCATGCAGAGAGAGCTGGCGATCAGCCACGAGACCATCTACCGGCACATCTGGCGGGATCTGAGAAGTGGGGGCGACCTGCACGAGCATCTGCGCGGGGCGCGCAAGAGTTGCCGGAAACGCTACGGGCGTTACGACAGCCGGGGGCGCCTGGCCGGGAAAAGGATGATTGGCGAACGGCCGGCGAGCGTGGCAGGACGGCGTCAGACCGGCCACTGGGAGATCGATACCATGATGGGCGAGAGCCCGGGAGAGAACAGTCACTGCGTCCTCACCCTGGTCGAGCGCAAGAGCGGCTACCTCATGATCGGGAAACTCCAAGCCCGCACCGCCGCCGAGACCAACCGCGCCTTGCTCGGGCTGCTGGCGCGTCATCCGGGGCGGATGCGCACGATCACGGCGGACAACGGAACCGAGTTCCACTGGTATGGCGAAGTGGAAGCGCAGAGCCCGGTCAAGTTCTACTTCGCCACGCCCCATCACAGCTGGGAGCGCGGGACGAACGAGAACACCAACGGACTCATCCGCCAGTACCTCCCCAAAGGAGAAACGATGGCCCGTGTGACCCAAAGCGACTGCGACTTAATCGCCCAACACCTCAATAACCGACCGAGAAAAAGACATGGCTACAAAACACCCAATCAATGCTTCCTTCACACCTAGCAAATGTTGCACTACAAAGTTGAGCCTACGCCCCCTTGCGCAACTCAGTGCGGCAGCGTGTATTCAAAGTCGTAGAAGTGTTTACCATCTTTGATGTCGATTTGGAATTTGCCCGCAATCCCTGTAAGTCCTTCCGTCCCGGAATCCGGCACAACGGTGATGGTCAACTGGGGAGCACCGCGGTTCATCGTCGCGGAGTGTTGGAAGACAAAGCTGCCCTTACGTCCGTCGAGCGTGCCTACCACCTTTTCGATGGCGACGTAGCCAGCGGAACCTTTGACCTCGGTTCCAGCGCTGAGCATCTCACCCTTGCCTGTGCCAACAAGGTCCCCAGCAAACTGTTTGTCCAGCGACATCCGCGCGAGTTTGTCATCCGCTCCGGCGTCGACGGACGGAAGCGGCTTCATCGTGACTTCAAACGTGCCTTTGGCGTGATGGGTGATCAAATGTGTGGAGGATTCCGGCGGTGTATTGCGCGAAGATTGCGCGTGGGCGTCCATGAACGGGACCGTTACAATGGCGATCACGAGTGTCAATGTGGAGATACCGGAGATTTGCATATAGAACTGATTGTTTAATTTTGACTTGAGCGTGAATCATGGGCCTAACGAGAACAAGATCAGCCACCGCTGGCGAAAGCGCGCGTGGCTGCGGGAGGTGGGATTGGAGTCATAGAAAACTTGCGCGTATGCCGGCCAGTGGTTGGCTCCATCGCTTGGTTAGACGATTCGCTCACGCCAGTAGCCGGGCCGACGACTGGAATGCATAACTGCATAAACAGTGATCTGCTCATCCGCGCAGCGATAGTAAAGCACATACGGAAAGCGCCGCAGAACGTAACGACGAATCGCAGGCTCCTCAACAATGTGCCATCGCTCCGGCGCGGTGAGCACCGCGGCGATGCCAGACTCGACGCTGGCGACAAAACCCTCGGCGACCTCTGGTGACGCCTCCCGCGCGTAGTAGCCAGCCGCCTCCGCATACTCCAGAAGCGCGTCCGGATGAAAGCCATAGCTGGGCATCAGTTCGCCAAGCGGGCCGCCGCGACGACACGACGCACCTGATCGAGCGCCTGCTCCCCAGGCACCAGAGCCACCTCGCCAGACTCAACCTGAGCAATGCGGCGCCGTACCTCAGCGATCTGCGCTCGCTCGATCTCCGGCGGCATGTCCGATGAGAGCGTCTCCACGAGCCGATCCGCGAGCTCGGCTCGCTCCAACGGGGAAAGTCGCACGACGTCGCGAAGGATCTCGATGACTGCTTGGGTCATAGCAACAGAATACAGCAGACGTGGCCCCGGGCAACGCTCAATCGTCTAACGAGAACAAGATGAGCGACGGCGGACGAGGGCGCGCGTCGCTCGGAGTGGAAGTATGGAAGTCATCTCAAATGTGGTCGTACTGCGGTCCGCCGTTCGCTCCATCGCATGGTTAGACGGCGCGGATTCACAAACTAAGTGCAACACGGACGACGTGTGGAGGGAAAGGAAAAAGAAAGGTTTGGAAGGGGAAAAAAGCTGGCCGGAAAATGGGGATGAAGTATCGGCAACTGAGTGGAGAAGAACTGAGCGCCTTGGCGGCGTTGCGACGGGTGGGATTGAAGCAAGCGGAGATCGCGCGGGAGCTGGGGCGGCACCGCAGTACGGTGTCGCGGGAACTGAAGCGCAACGCGGCGCCTCACGATGGCTGGTATCGAGCGCGGCGCGCGCAGCAGCGGGCGCACGCGCGGCGTTATCGGTCGCGGCGCAACAGCCAGTTTGGAGACGAGCACTGGGCGCGAGTGGAAGAGTTGTTGAGAGAAGCGTGGAGCCCGGAACAAGTCTCCGGAGAGTTGCGCATGCAGAGAGAGCTGGCGATCAGCCACGAGACCATCTACCGGCACATCTGGCGGGATCTGAGAAGTGGGGGCGACCTGCACGAGCATCTGCGCGGGGCGCGCAAGAGTTGCCGGAAACGCTACGGGCGTTACGACAGCCGGGGGCGCCTGGCCGGGAAAAGGATGATTGGCGAACGGCCGGCGAGCGTGGCAGGACGGCGTCAGACCGGCCACTGGGAGATCGATACCATGATGGGCGAGAGCCCGGGAGAGAACAGTCACTGCGTCCTCACCCTGGTCGAGCGCAAGAGCGGCTACCTCATGATCGGGAAACTCCAAGCCCGCACCGCCGCCGAGACCAACCGCGCCTTGCTCGGGCTGCTGGCGCGTCATCCGGGGCGGATGCGCACGATCACGGCGGACAACGGAACCGAGTTCCACTGGTATGGCGAAGTGGAAGCGCAGAGCCCGGTCAAGTTCTACTTCGCCACGCCCCATCACAGCTGGGAGCGCGGGACGAACGAGAACACCAACGGACTCATCCGCCAGTACCTCCCCAAAGGAGAAACGATGGCCCGTGTGACCCAAAGCGACTGCGACTTAATCGCCCAACACCTCAATAACCGACCGAGAAAAAGACATGGCTACAAAACACCTAATCAATGCTTCCTTCACACCTAGCAAATGTTGCACTACAAAGTTGAGCCTACGTCTTTTTGTGCGATAGCAGCTCATGCTCTCCAAGCTGCTTCCGAAAACGGCGAAGTAAATGAATATAACCACAGCATGCGCCCAACCCTGCGGCAAGAACGAGAAGAACAATAACACCTAATGCGCCGAACAACTGTAGCAGACCCGGTGCGGCAGCAGATGAGTGCGCACTGGCAACCGACGTTGGCGGGGTGCTGCTGCTACGGAAAAGAATCGCAAGCCCAATCAATACGAAGGCAATCGCGATAAGCACGACGCCACGCCACGAGAATTGCGGTTCAAACACGCGACGGCTCATGAGACCTAACGAGAACAAGATCAGCCACCGCTGGCGACGGCGCGCGGCGGCTGCAATGGCAGTAGTTGAGTCATCGGCGACCTGTCTTCGCGCCGGCCAGTGGTTGGCTGCATCGCATGGTTAGGTGTGGGCGTGGCTTCGGGACACGCGTGGAACGAGAACTCTCTGGAGGGGCGACGTCGCTTCACGAGCGATGATCGAACCAGAAATCTGCCGTGGACGCAAGCCATCATCCGGCGCGCGGAGCGAAAGGAACCGGAACCGGCGGCCGAAGCCAAAACCGCGCATCGCAGCCGGACGGCCGCCGGAGCCGAGAAACGGGCGAACGACCGGAACGCTCTGCCACGGAACTCCGGGAGCGGGCATGACCACAAGCCGAGGCGCTCGGAACACCTAACGAGAACAAGATGAGCTGCCGGGACTGGCGGCGAGCGTGGCGTGGAGTGAAATGGTTCTGGCCATCGAAAGCGTGGGTCGTACGCTGGTCCCGGTCAGCTCCATCGCTTGGTTAGGTGTTGAGGTTGCGAGCAGAGGGCGCGTCGCACGTGAAGCAGGAAGGAGAACGCTCGACTGCATGGAAAGGGATCGAACCAGAATGTGGGAGACAACGCCAGCACAAAAATGAGGCGATCGAGCAAAGAGAATCGAGACGGCGCGGCAGATGCGAGCGCCGCGCGTCTGTGTTGAAGGCAACCCACGAGCGCCGGAACTTCGCCGAAGGAGACAAGGGAATGAAAGTGGCGAAGAAGGCAGGAACACCAGAAGCCCGGACGACGAATCGACTTCCGCGGAAAACGAATGGGAACCGACACGGCAACACCAAACATGCGCTGAGGCAAGCCGCAAACAGCATCCACACCTAACGAGAACAAGATCAGCCACCGCTGGCGAGGGCGCGCGTGGCGGCGGGATACGAGGTTCGAATCATGGAAAGCTTGGTCGTACGCCGGCCAGGGGTTGGCTGAGGGAATGTGCTTAATGACAAGCAAAGAGCTGGACGGGAGGCGCGGTCGGAGCGTTCGATGGGCTTTCGATGATGGGACTGGGAACCAAACCAGAACAACCACCGGAAGGCCAAGGCCGGCAGGGACTCGAGCGATGCAGTGGGGTGACTCCCCGATTGAAGGCTGAGTGAGTTCTGACGGATGAACCCTCGTGAGGTGGCCGGAGCAAAAACCGGCCAGCCTCGGATGTCTGCGTGTGAGGCATTCGTCGACGCCCGGCCGCGCCTTCCGTCCAGCAGCAAAGAAGAAAACCACAACACAACAAAAGAAAGGAATCAAAGAAGATGAGTAAAAGCAATCCCAGAGTGGTGGGCCTGGATGTCCACCCAGATAGCTTCGCCGGGGCCATCCTGGCGGGGCGCGACCCGGCCCGCGCACGCGTCCTCGGCACTTCCACCCGGGTGGATCTCAAAGAACTGGAGCGCTGGGCCGAGCGCCAGACCAGCCCGCAGGACACCCTCGTGCTGGAAGCGAGCGGGAACGCCTTTGCCGTGGCGGGGCGCCTGCGCGCCCTCGGGCGCGCGGTCGTCGTCCTCGATAGTCACCAGGCGGGGAAGATCGGCAAAGCCTACTGCGCCACCGATCGGGTCGACGCGGTCAAGATTGCGCGCATCTATCTGAGCGGCCTCTCTGCGCAAGTCTGGCAACCCGACGAGAAGACCTTGGAACGGCGCGAAGTCTTCAGCGCCTACCAGGGCGTGGTCAAAGAAAGCACCCGGCTCCAGCAGCAACTCAAGAGCATGCTCAATGAACACTGCGTGCGCCTGCCCAAAGGCTTCCGCCTTTGTCATCCCACCGCCCTCACTCGCCTGGCTAAAATGCGCCCCTGGACCCCGGTGCAAACGATGTTACTGAGCCAGCTCCACCGCGGCCTGCGCGCGGCCCGGGGACGCCGGAGCGAACTGCGCCGGCACATGGCGGGCGAGATCCTGGGCGACCCGGAGATACTCCGCCTGGCCCGTCTTTGCGGCCTGAGTCTGGTCACCATCTACGGCTTGGTGGCCGCCATCGGCGCCATCGAGCGTTTTGCCCAGAGCAACAAACTGGTGGCCTACTTTGGACTTAACCCGAGCGTCTGCCAGAGCGGCCACTATGAAGGGAGCACCGCTCTGAAGCGCCATGGCCGCGGCCCCTTGCGTGCGCTCCTCATCCAGTCGGCTAAGAAACTCCTCCAAGTCCCCAACCCGCTGCAAAAGTGGGGCCTGAGCGTCGCCGCGCGCCGCGGCCGCAATAAAGCCGCCGTGGCGGTGGCCAGAAAACTCTGCGTCGCCCTCTGGCATGTCCTCCAGGGCCATGTCATCGGCAGCCTCGAGCGCCTCGACTCGCTCACGGCCAAGCTGGGCAAGCTCGCCACCGAGCTGGGCCTCTCCGCGATCAAAGCCCTCGGTTACGAGAGCAAGGACTCCTTCATCGCACACAAACTCGATCTCTTGCAGAGTTACCCTTGAAAAAAGGGGTGATTCGAGGGGAACAGTATCTGATGCCACCTTTAAGAGCTAACTTGACTTAACCACATGTCTGCATCGCATGGTTAGGTGGTTGGTCGCTTCCTCACCGAGGTTCGAGCCAAAATGTCTTTTCCGCTGGCCTTGCGCAAGCAGCAAATGCTGAGGGCCCTGCGGCTCTGTCGACGCACGGCGACGCGGCCAAATTACCCCGGAGCGACCCCGAAAAATAATAATGGTCTGGGGCATGGCTGCTCTCCTCAGCAGCGAGCTACTGCTTTGGCTCGCAAATATGCAAAGCGAAAAATAGACGCGCCCCCAGCGGAACCGATCTTGCGTCGAATGGAAGGCATCGCAGCTGTTCGTGGAATCACAAAACGCTTTCGTTCCTCACGGCGAACGTGGAGATACCACCTAACGAGACACAAGATCAGCGACCGCGGGCGAGAGCGCGTGTCGCAAACACGAGCGGGGTTGGAATCATGGAAAGGGTGAACGCAGGGCGGCCCGCGGTTCGCTGAGGGAATGTGCTTAATGACAAGCAAAGAGCTGGACGGGAGGCGCGGTCGGAGCGTTCGATGGGCTTTCGATGATGGGACTGGGAACCAAACCAGAACAACCACCGGAAGGCCAAGGCCGGCAGGGACTCGAGCGATGCAGTGGGGTGACTCCCCGATTGAAGGCTGAGTGAGTTCTGACGGATGAACCCTCGTGAGGTGGCCGGAGCAAAAACCGGCCAGCCTCGGATGTCTGCGTGTGAGGCATTCGTCGACGCCCGGCCGCGCCTTCCGTCCAGCAGCAAAGAAGAAAACCACAACACAACAAAAGAAAGGAATCAAAGAAGATGAGTAAAAGCAATCCCAGAGTGGTGGGCCTGGATGTCCACCCAGATAGCTTCGCCGGGGCCATCCTGGCGGGGCGCGACCCGGCCCGCGCACGCGTCCTCGGCACTTCCACCCGGGTGGATCTCAAAGAACTGGAGCGCTGGGCCGAGCGCCAGACCAGCCCGCAGGACACCCTCGTGCTGGAAGCGAGCGGGAACGCCTTTGCCGTGGCGGGGCGCCTGCGCGCCCTCGGGCGCGCGGTCGTCGTCCTCGATAGTCACCAGGCGGGGAAGATCGGCAAAGCCTACTGCGCCACCGATCGGGTCGACGCGGTCAAGATTGCGCGCATCTATCTGAGCGGCCTCTCTGCGCAAGTCTGGCAACCCGACGAGAAGACCTTGGAACGGCGCGAAGTCTTCAGCGCCTACCAGGGCGTGGTCAAAGAAAGCACCCGGCTCCAGCAGCAACTCAAGAGCATGCTCAATGAACACTGCGTGCGCCTGCCCAAAGGCTTCCGCCTTTGTCATCCCACCGCCCTCACTCGCCTGGCTAAAATGCGCCCCTGGACCCCGGTGCAAACGATGTTACTGAGCCAGCTCCACCGCGGCCTGCGCGCGGCCCGGGGACGCCGGAGCGAACTGCGCCGGCACATGGCGGGCGAGATCCTGGGCGACCCGGAGATACTCCGCCTGGCCCGTCTTTGCGGCCTGAGTCTGGTCACCATCTACGGCTTGGTGGCCGCCATCGGCGCCATCGAGCGTTTTGCCCAGAGCAACAAACTGGTGGCCTACTTTGGACTTAACCCGAGCGTCTGCCAGAGCGGCCACTATGAAGGGAGCACCGCTCTGAAGCGCCATGGCCGCGGCCCCTTGCGTGCGCTCCTCATCCAGTCGGCTAAGAAACTCCTCCAAGTCCCCAACCCGCTGCAAAAGTGGGGCCTGAGCGTCGCCGCGCGCCGCGGCCGCAATAAAGCCGCCGTGGCGGTGGCCAGAAAACTCTGCGTCGCCCTCTGGCATGTCCTCCAGGGCCATGTCATCGGCAGCCTCGAGCGCCTCGACTCGCTCACGGCCAAGCTGGGCAAGCTCGCCACCGAGCTGGGCCTCTCCGCGATCAAAGCCCTCGGTTACGAGAGCAAGGACTCCTTCATCGCACACAAACTCGATCTCTTGCAGAGTTACCCTTGAAAAAAGGGGTGATTCGAGGGGAACAGTATCTGATGCCACCTTTAAGAGCTAACTTGACTTAACCACATGTCTGCATCGCCTGGTTAGGGGGCGGACGTCGCCAGCACGCAAAACGTGGAACTGAGAACTCTGGAATCATGTGTGCCGCTGCCCGCACCGAAGAAAGAAAAGTGTGAGACGGTGCGCCTAAAGAGGTGGGCGCTCCTGAAAACAGGATCGTGGCCGAAGCCGTTCTGACGCCCCGGAACAAAGACCTCGAATCCGGAACTTGAACCAAGGCTGCACCGCTCACGTGGGGAAAATACCACGCCGCGACCGACCGCCAAGCCAAAAGCGCGCAAAATGACGATGTGCATCAACGGCGACCGAAGCGAAGCCGCCTAACGAAAACGAGATGAGCTGCGCCGGGCGAGGGCGCGCTTGGCTGTGGGTGGAAGGGTTCTAGTCATGTGAAAGCTGGATAGTACGACGGCCCGGCGTCAGCTCCATCGATTGGTTAGGTCTCCACGCAATTGCAAGTTTTCCACAGGGGCTTGCCGTCGACTCGAAACCGGTAAACGACGAGCGTGTCAGAAGCCCAGGTGGGGAGAAAGAATAAATCGTAGTCCGAACCATGCCTCGCCGCACTCTCCAATCGGAGCTTTCCGCGCCCGATGAGGGGAAGTCCGGAAACGTAAGAATCGAACTGTGCTCGTTTAGCCATGCGTGTGATCCTCGTGTCGATGGGGATTTCATGATGGACGTCCCAGCTGTGGTCAAACGCGTGAACCGGGACGGCTGTAAACCGCAGAGTGAGCTCCCAGACTAAAATGAAGCCGACAACACCGATAGCAATATAGGAAAGCCGCCTGGCCGAGACGAGGATCTGGCCCGTGGCTACACCTGTGCCAGCCCACGCGAAGAAAAGAGCGAGCAGCAGCTGTACGACACCGAACAAAATCGGACCAACCGTACGCGTGCCGATAAGGAGTACGGCTAGCAGCACGAACGGCAGCGTCGTCAAAAGTGCAGCGAGAGCTCGTGGAAAATGAGTGATGCGCATACAAGCCCACGCCATTCCGCCGACCAGAACGAGGGTCGCGCAAAGCGAGGCGACGAGCGGTCCCAGGCTAAGCCGGGAAATAACGAATCTTGAAATTGCGGCTAACGCGAGCGTCGGGGCAGCAACCGCTGCTGCTCCGATTGCCCCTGCGCGAGTCACACGAAACGCCGTCATGAGACCTAACGAGAACAAGATGAGCCACCACTGGCGAGGGCGCGCGTAATAGCGGGATATGAGGTTCGAGTCACGGAAAACTTGGTCGTACGTCGGCCAGTGGTTGGCTCCATCGCTTGGTTAGGTCTGGTCGATCCACCACTGATCGGGCTTCTCCAACTTGGTTTTTGGGAGCGTGGAAACCTGCTGCTCTACAACTGAAATGAGGTAGTCCAAATGGAATGAAGCAATGCGAGCCCGATTACCGTCTGGCTCTCTCCGGCCGATATAACTAATTTGAGCCGGCCCATCCGACGGTGCGACATGCGTAGTGTTTCCGGCTGCCCAGTAATTGTGCGCGTACCCACAACGCAGCCACTCATAAATCCGACTAGCGTACGAGGCTCGCTTCAAATCGCGTATAGATACGTTTGGGTAGCGTTGCGCCATATCCGATATTGAACCATCGATTTCGTCACCCGTGAAGATACGAATCTCCTGTCCGACATCGCCCCACGGTGTCTGGCTATCGGAAATGACCCCAAACTCAAGAAGCGCTCCAGTACTGACGTAGTCCAAGTGGAGCTCCGGCGACCCGAACCGGATCAGCGACTCGACAAATCGCTTTCTGTCGAAGCCCTCCCCAGGCCAACGGCAAGCCGCACATGCCGATATGACGGCAGTCAGAATCAACTCAAGGTCCTGATGAGTCACGACGATAGGCGACTCGCGAAGAGTCCTCACCAAATCGATGCGGCCTTGGAGGAACGATTGCATTCTCATAGGACCTAACGAGAACAAGATGAGCCACCACTGGCGAGAGCGCGCATGGCAGCGGGATGTGGGTTTGGAGTCATGGAAAGCAAGGTCGTACGCCGGCCAGTGGTTGGCTCCATCGCTTGGTTAGGTATGGACGCCGCTGCCGGACAGAGGTGGAACAAGAATCCCCCGAGAACAAGCTGGCTGCCGGACGGAGGAGGTGGCGCAACGATGCTCGCAGAAAGAAGTCGCTCGACTGCACGCTGAGCATGAAACCAGAAATCCGAAAAAGCGCGAGCCAGAAAGTGAAGATGCGGCGCGTAGCGAAACCGAAACGGAAATGCCGTACCACGACCGCGGGTCCGAACACGAATGACTCGGCGCTCTGCGAAAGCCGACGGAGCCGAGAAGAAAACAAGCTTCCGAGAAACGCTGCGGCCAAATCGGGATTGGGATAAGACATGGCTAGCAGACGAAGGCACCACAATACCTAACGAGAATTAGACCCGAGCGCGTGTACGAGCACGTGCATTTTGTTGTATACAATCGATCGTGATTTTTGGCTGGTGACGAGGCACTTGGGAGAATAGGAGGGAGCATGCCCCGCCCTAAACCGCATTATCGCGTCACCGTAACGAATCTCGAAACTCGGGAGCAATTGAAGATCGAGTTGGTCGATCTCCCGTTTATCAATAGCCGCGCTTTTCGTTTGCGCGTGAATGGGCGCTGGGCGCAAAAGTTTCCGGTGGGAAGCAAGACGACGGTGCTGCGGCAATTGCGTAGCTGGTGGGTGTTCCATTAGCCGGGGAATGGGGAATGAGCGATCCCAGAGTCTGAGCAGGTAGCTGAAGGTGGGTCAACCTTTTTTTGGGCCCATCGAGGGGCAACTCAGGCTGAGGGGTGCCGCGGCAGTGCACAGGGGAAAATCCACACGCCGCCGCGGCAACGCCGGCTTTGGGCGGAGAAGAGCGCTCACGGAAGAGTTCTCGAGTTTGGGAGGGGATGCCAAAGAGGTGGGCGGTGCGCAAATCATGGAGGAGAACGTGCCTCCGATCGGAAAGAGTCCAGTTCTGAAAACGCGACGGCGTGCCGCTCGTGTCGTGGCTTTGTCCCTGGGGACGTGGCGGATTCTGCCGGTTCCTTGCCTTCGTTTCATCAGCTTGGAATATCCGGGCACCGCAGATCATCACAGTCGAGCGCGCGCAAAGCGGACAGCCCCGGCCGCGGATTAAGGCCGACGCGAATTCGAAGAGCTTCGTGGGTCGGATCAGGAAGCGGGTGGCAGTGAGTTCGGGCCGCACATTTCGTTCAAGAACTCGCGCACGATCCTCTTCACGGGGCTAAGAGCCGGCTTGACCTATGCCATGGAATTGATGGCGGTCGGTGGCAGCACCGGCCAGAGCGACTGGAGCGAGCCCGCCACCAAAATGGCGGAGTAAGTCTCAAGCCAGCGACAAAGCATCTCACAGCCGCGGGGAAGGAAACTTCTCCGCGGCTTTCTCTTTCCCCGTTGTAGCCGGTGGACGCTGTCCCCGGCTGGAAGTGGCAGCCTGTTATTCTCCTCCCGACGCTCGGTCGGGGGCGCCGGTCGTGGGGCCTTCTTTCTTTTGGGCGTAAGGGGCTCTTTTTTTCGGCGACGGCGGTCGCAAATTCTGGCGCGGCCCGCGATTTAGGTCATTCCCCGCGTCAGTCGGACGCGCGGCCGACCTTGCGCGCTTAACGGCCGATGAAGTGGCGGGCGTCGAGCGGGAAGTTTTGCCGATGGGTGATTGGTCGACTTCATAGATCGCCTCCAGCGCTTCCGCGCCAGCAATGGCGGTCTGCGTCGCGCTAAGTGTGGACTTGGAGGGACGGGCGCCGTCCCGTCCGCGTTTCCGAAACTCGGACGACACGGCGGTCGTCCCTCCACGTGGCGCTGAAGCTCTGCCGAAAGCGGACGACTAATCCCTCATCCTCGCGCCAGGCGTGTGCGGTAAAAAATCTGCGCGCTGAGAATGGCTAGGACGCTGAGAAAGGCGTAGCCGATGAGCGTGGCTGGGGCGGAGCGGCCGTAGAAACCGGCGAAGTCCCATCTTGAGTGAGTGCCGTGGTCGTTAACGACCAGATACCAAAAGGAGAGAAAGCCGACGATGAAGGTTTTCGGGTTGGCCGTGACCGCGGGCGGTGGCGGTGGTGGCGACGAAGAGGATTCCGCCGAGGAAAGCGAGGATGGCAAAGGGTCGGCGCGAGAGCGCGATGGCGAAGGAGCTTGCGCAGAAGAGGAGGCTGAGGAGCAAGGTGGAGCCGAGTTTCCACCAGACGTAATTCTCGCGCAGCCGGGGAACGGCGCGCAGGCTCGCGATCGTGCCGGCGCTCTGATCGCGCACGCCGAAATTGCCGGCGCGAAAGCGCTTGGAGACATTCTCGATCGTGAGCACGCCGGACCATTGCAGGCCCACGCGCAAAGTCAGCCACGGATTTTGCGGCTTTGAGCCAGAACCCATCGCATAAATTGCGGCGCTCTCCGCTATCGTCCTCGTCCTCGTCCTCGTCCTCGTCCTCGAAATCCCCTGGGAATCGAGGACGACGACGAGGAGCAAGGACGAGCACGAGGTTGCTTCGCCTCTACGTGTAGTAACTTCTTAGGGAATCACCTTTATCACTCAGGGCGAGGGTGGTTTCCCACTTTGCAGCCGGACGAGCTTCTCTTCGGCGCGGGTCACATCGGATTTACGGGCGCTGCCCTGCTCGAGCAGTCGCTTTTGCCGGCGAAGATCGCGCTCTGCGGCTTCGAGTTGCGCTCTATGATAGTCATCCTTCGCGGTCGTGCCTCTTGAACTGGCCTGTGTGAGAGTCACTTCGGCGATGTCCACTTCAGCTTGGGTCGCCTGGCCGGCGGCGGCGCGAGTCTGGAGCAAGGTGACCTGCTCTTGGGCAGCCATCGTTTGCGCATTTGCCACGGCTGCTGCCAGCCGCACGACGCGCAGCACGCGCTGCTCGGCCTCGACCTTCGCCAGGACGCCGCTCTTGACCAGCCGTTCGCCAGCGACCGCGCTCTTCTTGGCGCGTTCCAGCTGTTGCGTGAGCTTCCCGACGTCTCGCTCCGCTTCAGGTAAGTCTTCGCCCGATTCACCGTCGGCTTGATCCTGGGGACCGGGCGGGACCAGTAATGGTGGTTCGATGTCGAAGGAGTCTTCCGATTGCGGCAACTCCTGCGCGGGCAGAGGACTCATCGGTAGGGTCATGATCGCGGCAAATGTCATTAGCCATTTCAAGTGGATGCGATTTCGCATGTTAAGTCTGGAAGCAAAACTAAAAACTGAATGAAGCGAGGCGACATCGGCAGAGGGCTAAGGGTAAGGGGTAGCCGGCTGAAGGGAGCACCGGCGTTCGCAGGCTGGATGTAACTATAGCACCTTCGCCGGGCTCGGTGCAGGCTTTGCTTTTGGCTCTTACATGCTCTGGCTGTATGAGATGGACGAGATTTTCAGGACTCTTTAGCTAAAAATAAGCTGCCAGTCAGGCGGAGGAGCGTCCGCTGTGCTCTTATGCGGCACAGAAGTGGCTCAGTAGAGAGAACCGATGCGCGCGCCCGATCCCGAAAACGAAGCCGAGCGCCTCAGAATTTTATACCAATACGAGATTCTCGATACACTCTCGGAGCAGGCTTTTGATGAACTCACTGAACTCGCCTCCAGCATCTGTGAGACGCCCATCGCCCTGATCTCACTGGTGGATGAGGACCGGCAATGGTTTAAATCGGCGGTGGGACTGAACGCGACCGAGACGTCACGCGAACTCTCATTCTGTGGTCACGCGATCTTGGGTGACGAAGTTCTGGTCGTGCCAGACGCTACGGCGGACAAACGTTTTGCCGATAACGAACTCGTGACAGGAGATACACACATTCGCTCCTATGCGGGCGCCCCGCTGATGGCGCCAGAGGGAGCTGCCTTGGGTTCGCTCTGCGTGATCGACCGTGTCGCGCGAGAGTTTACCGAGCAGCAGAAGCGTGCTCTGGAAATTCTTGGTCGGCAGGTGGTGACCCAGATACGGCTAAGACGCGCTCTCGAAAACCTCGCCCGACTTCAGGATGACCAAAAGTTCCAGCTGAGCTGAACGTGCAGGGGAAAGCAGCCGAGCTGAACAAGTCGCTGCGCCCAGTTCTCTGGGTGGAGGTGTGGTCGGACGGAAACAAGGCACGAGATCTCGCGCAGGATAGGCGCCTCCTAGCGGCCAAGATCAAGCCTACCTAGCGAAGCCCGAGGAACTGGCGCGCGCTAGCGTTTAAAAGCCAGTTCTTTTCGTCCGGAGAAAAATCGTCCAGGGAATCGATCAACTCACCCGGATGAGCTTCGCCTAACGGGAAGGGGTAATCAGAACCGAGTGCGATGCGGCGGACGCCGAAGAGCTGGCGCAGGAGGCGCAGAGCGCCGGCATCGTGGACTAACGAATCTACATAAAAGCGCGCCGGCACTTGCTCGCCGGATTCGTTTGTCCTCGCCAGATAATGGCGGGGATTGATCTGGCTATCGACCGCGACCAGGTCGGGTCGGACGTGAAAGCCGTGCTCGATGCGGCCGATCGTGAACGGAAAAGCGCCGCCGCCATGAGCAAAGGCGACGCGCAGATAGGGGAAGCGCTCAAAGACGCCCCCAAACATCATCGAGCAAATGGCGAGCGCAGTTTCGGCCGGCATGCCGACCAGCCAGGGAAGCCAGTACTTCGGCATACGCTGCATGCCCACCATATCCCATGGATGCACAAAGATCGCGGCCCCCACTTCTTCGGCGGCGCTCCAGACGGCGTCGAGTGAGCGATCGTCGAGATTGAGAGAGTACGGTCGGTTGCAGTGCTCGTTAGCGTCCACATGGGAGCCGATCTGCACACCGCGCAGGTTGAGTTCCTGCACACAACGCTTGAGCTCGCCGGCGGCCATCTCCGGGTCTTGCATCGGGATGGTGCCAAGACCGGCAAAGCGTGCGGGATGCGCCCTCACGATTTCGGCGATGTGCTCATTGAGTTGGCGCGAGAGTTCAAGACCGTCGGCCGGTTTCGCCCAATAGCTAAACATGACGGGCACCGTGGAAAGCACCTGCACCGTGACACCGGTGCGATCGCATTCCTCGATGCGGCGGGCGGGGTCCCAAGTGTTGTCGCCGATCTCGCGAAAGAAGCGGTCGCCCCGCATCATGCGCGCGCAACACGGGCGGTGATGCTCGAGTCGAATGAATCCCGGGTAGCCGTACTTGGCGTCAAGGTCGGGCCATTCGCGCGGCAGGATGTGGGTATGGAGATCGATTTTCATGCGCTTTGGAGGGACGACCGTCGTGTCGTCCGTGTTTCTAGCAATCCTCTCGAGCAGCGGATTCGCGGACGGGACGGCGCCCGTCCCTCCACGCAGAGGATTCGCGGACGGAACGGCGCCCGTCCCTCCACGCAACGGCTTTCCTTAGCCTCCTCCGCCACGGCTCAGAGTCGCGGGAAAAAAACGGTCGTGCAAGTCTGGAACCAGTCAGCGCTGGACATTCGCGATCGGCTCGCCAGATTGGCTGCCATGGATCGCGAATCTGACGACGCGCAAACGCCTTTGCAGGCGAGTCTGCCGTCTCTCCGGTCCTGGTGCAGTTATTGGCGTCGCTAATATCGCGACGGTCACGCATCCGTAGCCCACGCGGGAACGGAACGATTCCGTCACTGGGCGGCCCTGGCCGCAAGCTTCGCCTGGCTCTTTCCCGCCTTCATCCCAAACCCACTCTGATTTTCATGCACTCTCAAAATCCATCATTAGCAACCGCCCGACAGTTGGATGACTTCGACTCGTTAGGGGTATTTCGCCAGCGCTTCTATTGTCCGGAGGGACAAATCTATCTCGACGGTAACTCGCTCGGCCTCCTCTCCCGCGATGCGGAGCGCACGCTCATGGCCGTGCTCGAGAAATGGAAGAGCGGCGGGATCGCCGGGTGGCTCGATGGCGATACACCGTGGTTCACCATGGCGGAGGCGTTGGCCGCGCGGGTCGCGCCCTTACTCGGCGCCCAGGCGGAGGAGATCGCGATCGCGAACTCGATGACGATCAATCTCCATCAGCTCCTCTGCACACTCTATCGCCCGCCGAGTGGAGCGGCGGCCGGGCCGGCCGCGGGGCTCGACTCTGCTGCGGCACCCACCCTCGAGCGCCCGACACGAGCGCCGCGACACGCCGCCACGCCTCGCACCAAGGTGCTGATCGATGCACATAGTTTTCCGACCGATCGTTATGCACTGCGCAGCCATCTACGGCTCCGTGGGCTCGATCCGGAGGAGCACATCGTCATCGTCCCGACGGGTGACTCGCGCTTTCTCGATGAAGATCGCATCGTCGAGGCGCTCAAAAATCCGGAGCTACAGATGGCGCTGTTCCCGTCGGTGGTTTACACCACGGGGCAGTTGCTCGATCTCGAGCGCCTCTGCGCCGCGGCGCGCGAGAACGGTGTCATTATTGGACTCGATCTTTCGCATTCGGTCGGCGTCCTGCCCCACGCGCTGAATGATTGGGGCGCGGACTTTGGCGGGTGGGGCCACTACAAATGGCTCAACGCCGGGCCGGGATCGGTGGCGGGATTGTTCCTGAATCGCCGTCATTTTGACGAGACTGGCGTCGTCGATGCCGGCCTCGCCGGGTGGTGGAGCGTGCACAAGGAAAACATGTTCGAGATGGCCGACGAATTCTTCCCCGGCATGGGCGCAGCGGCGCTGCAGATCGGGACACCCGCGGTCTTGAGCATGGCGCCGATCGATGGCGCGCTGCTTTCGATAGAGGAAGCTGGCATCGAGCGCATCCGCGCCAAGTCGACCGCTATGACGGAGTTTCTCATCGCGGCGGTCGATGAGGAGTTGGCGCCGCTCGCTTTCGAGATCGGGACCCCGCGGGAGGCGAAACGTCGTGGTGGCCATGTCTCGCTTCGGCATGAAGAAGCGCAGTCGATCTCGCTGGCCTTACGGGCGCGCGGAGTCATCCCGGACTTTCGCAAGCCCGATGTCATTCGCTTCGCGCCGTCGCCGCTCTACAACACCTTCACCGAGCTCTGGGAAGCAGTCCAAATCCTGAAGGAGATTGTGACGACCGGAACGCACAAGGAGCTCGAGACCACGCGCTCGCTCGTGACCTGATGACGACTCCCAACCAACCAGCTGAGAGCGGGCGACGGCGTCCGGCGTGGCTGCTGCCAACGCCAACCCGGCGCGACGAGTCGGAGTCGCCCGTCCGTGCTTGGCTCGTTAGGCTAATGCGGGGCCAAGACTTGTCGCGCGCAGAGGCGGCCGCCCTCTTCGGCGCAGCCATGGACGAGCGCGCCACCGACGCGCAAATCGGCGCAGCGCTCGTCGCGCTCGCCGTGAAGGGCGAAACCGTCGACGAGCTCACGGGCATGGCGGAAGCGATGCGGGCGCGCGCCGTGCGTATTCAGGTCCGGCACGCACGCTTCATCGACACCGCGGGGACGGGGTCCAGTTATGCGAAGACGTTCAACGTCTCAACGGCGGCGGCCTTCGTCTGTGCCGGAGCCGGGTTGCCCGTGGCCAAGCATGGGAGCCGGGCGGCGACCAGTCTCTCGGGCAGCGCGGATGTGCTCGCGGAGCTGGGCGTTAATGTGCAGGTGGATGCCGCTGTCTCCGAGCGCTGCCTGAATGAAATTGGAATCTGTTTCCTCTTCGCACCGCTCTATCACCAGGCGACCGCGCGTGTCGCGCAGATCCGGCGTCAGCTGGGCGTGCATACGACCTTTAATCTGCTCGGGCCGCTGACCAATCCAGCCGGCGCGCCCCGCCAAATCATCGGCGTTTGGCACGAGACGTTGCTCGAACCGCTCGCGCACACGCTCGCCGCGCTCGGCACGGAACACGCCTGGGTGGTCCACGGCAGCGACGGGCTCGACGAAGTCACGACCACCGGCCTAACGACGGTGGCGGAAGCCCGCGCGGGCGTGGTGCGGGTCTTTACCATTCATCCGCAGGCTTTCGGGTTGAAGACCGGCGCGGGATTAGAGGAACTGCGCGGCGGCCGCGCGCAGGAGAACGCGGCCTTGATTCGAGCTGTCTTCCGCGGCGAAACAACCGGGCGCAGCGCGGCCGCCCGCAATTTGATCGTGGCCAATGCCGCCGCGGCTCTGTTTGTCGGTGGCTGGGCGGATGATCTGCGCAACGCCGCGGAACGCGCGGAGGAAAGTGTGCGGTCCGGCGCCGCGCTGGCGAAGCTGGAGGGGCTTGTGCGCCTAACGAATGGTGAAGTCGTTAAAACATGAAGACGTCCGGCAACTTCCTCGACGAAATCCTGGTCCGCCGCCGCCAGCAGGTGGCGAAAGATCGAGCGGAAAACGACGAGCCGATGATGCTGGAGCGCGCCATCAATGCCCGCTCGCAGGTCGCGCGAAAAGGTCTACGAAGCACGCTTCAGGAGAGCGACGACGCTGCGGTCATCGGCGAATTCAAACGGGCCTCGCCGTCGTTAGGCCCGATTAATCCCGACGCCCAACCGACGGAAACTGCCAAGCTCTATGAGCGAGCTGGCGTCCGGGCAATTTCGGTTTTGACCGAGCCGGAATTCTTCCAGGGTTCGCTCGACGACCTGCGCGCCGTCCGGGCGGTGACCGAACTGCCGCTGCTGCGAAAAGACTTTGTCATCGATCGATTTCAGATCGTGGAAGCCGCGGAGGCGGGGGCCGACGCAGTCCTCCTCATCGTCGCCGCGCTGCTCGATCACGAGCTTTTACAGCTGAGGGAATTTGCCGAGACAAAGATGGGACTGGACGCCCTCGTCGAAGTTCATTCCAGGGAGGAGATGAGGCGCGCGACCGACAGCGGCGCGACCCTGATCGGTGTCAATAATCGCGACCTGCGGACCTTTCAGACTTCCCTTGAAACGTCGCTCGAGCTGGCCCCGCTGGCGCCTAACGACGCCGTGCTGGTGAGCGAGAGCGGCATCTCTTGTCGTGCTGACATCGAGCGGCTGCGCGCTTGTGGCTATCGAGGATTTCTGATTGGAGAATCCCTCCTGCGCGCGCCCGACCCCGCGGCATTGCTTCGGGAGCTGCGCCATGTTTGAATCCGAAAACGGGGTGGCGATCAAGATTTGCGGAGTGACCGGAGTCGACGACGCGCTCTGCTGCGCGGAAAGCGGGGTTGAGATGATCGGGCTCAATTTCGCGAGCGAGAGTCCGCGGCGGTTAGCGCCCCGGATGGCGGGCGAAATTATTGCGAGCGTGCGGAAACAATTTTCGAAGCCGAAGTTTATTGGGGTCTTTGTGAACCAGGATTTGATCACGGTGCGCCGCTTGATGGCCGAGTTGCCACTCGATGGCGCGCAATTGCATGGCGAGGAGAGCGCTCAATACCTCCGCCAGTTGGACGGATCTTTTGTGATCAAAGCGCTTCGGGTCGCTCAGAATCACGCCGTTGTTCCGGCAAGCTATGATTGCGACGCTATCCTTCTCGATAGTTTGAGCGCGAATGCGCGGGGCGGAACGGGCGAAACATTTCCCTGGTCCGTCGCCGCGGAGCTGCGACCCAAAGTAAAGCGCCTGATCCTGGCCGGCGGCCTAACGAGTGAGAACGTCGGGGCGGCGATCGAGACGGTTCGGCCGTTTGCCGTCGATACCTGCAGCGGGGTGGAGAAGGGGCCGGGTCGCAAGGATCATGAAAAAATCGCGCGGTTTGTCGCGGCGGTGCGAAAGGCAAAGGCAGAGAAATGAAGAAATTGCATTGGTTTGGCGTGAAGCGCTCCCCAGAGAGCTCCCTTCTGGCGAGAGGCGCTCGCCATCCCGTCCTATGAAGAAACTCCGATCCGAGCCTAACGAACAGGGATTTTGGGGAGATTTCGGCGGCCGTTTTGTAGCCGAGACTTTGATCGCTCCGCTCGAGGAGCTCACCGCAGCCTATCAGGCGGCTCAGCGCAGCCGGGATTTCCAAGAGAAGCTTTCCGACTTACAACGAAATTACGCGGGCCGTCCGACGCCCCTTAGTTTCGCGGCGCGCCTGACCGCGCAGGCGGGCGGCGCGCGGATTTTTCTCAAGCGGGAAGACTTGCTGCACACCGGAGCGCACAAGATTAACAACGCGCTCGGGCAGGGTCTGCTGGCGCAGCGGATGGGGAAGCAGCGCATCATCGCCGAAACGGGGGCGGGTCAGCATGGCGTCGCGACGGCGACGGTCTGCGCGTTGCTGGGGCTCGATTGCGTTGTCTATATGGGCTCGGAGGACATGCGGCGGCAGGCGCCGAACGTTTTGCGCATGAATCTGCTCGGCGCGGAAGTGCGTGCGGTCGAGAGTGGATCACGCACGCTGAAAGACGCGATCAATGAAGCGCTGCGCGATTGGGTGGCGAACGCGCGCGACACTTTCTATTTGCTCGGGAGCGCGCTCGGGCCGCATCCGTATCCGCTCATGGTGCGGGAATTTCAGAAGGTGATCGGCGAAGAGACGCGCCGGCAATTTCGCGAGCGGGAGAAGAAGTTGCCTAACGTCCTCGTGGCGTGTATCGGCGGCGGCTCGAATGCGATCGGGATGTTTCACCCATTTCTCGGTGACGCCAAAGTGCGGATGATTGGTGTGGAAGGCGCCGGCAAAGGGAAACGGATCGGCCAACATGCGGCGCGATTTCTGCCGGGCGGCGGCGGAAAGCCGGGCGTGTTGCACGGGACGCTGAGTTATGTGCTGCAGGATCGCGCCGGCCAAATCTCGAACACGCATTCCATTTCCGCCGGGCTCGATTATCCGGCGATTGGGCCGGAGCACGCCTTTCTGCGGGAGAGCAAGCGGGTCGAGTATGTCTCGCTGGGCGACAAGGAGGCGTTGAAGGGTTTCGAGTTACTGGCGCATTTGGAAGGAATTATTCCGGCTCTCGAGTCGGCCCACGCGGTTGCTTACGCGGTCCGGTTGGCAGGGAAGTTGCCGGCGAGGCAGTCGATCGTGGTCAATCTCTCTGGTCGCGGCGACAAGGACTTAGCCAGCGTGACGCAGCCAGGAAGGCAGGCGCGCGCATGAATTCGCGACGAAAGAAGGCGTGCGCTGTAGCCGGGCATGCCATTCCCGGCTGGGGGAAAGGTCGGTTTACGGATGACGGAGTTCCCAGATGTAGAAGGAGCGTGGCCTTGAATTCGGCCGGAGACAGCGTTCCCGGCTACAACGAGATGTGAGCGCGATTCAGAAAAGCTTCGAACGGAATCGAGACCGCAGACGGGGTGAATTCATTCCGTTTCTCGTTGCCGGCGATCCGGATCTAAAGACGACCGGGAAACTACTTTCTGCCTTGAGCGCGCTGCATCCAGTGGCGATCGAAGTGGGCGTGCCGTTTAGCGATCCGACCGCCGATGGGCCCGTGATTCAGCGAGCGGCGCAGCGCGCGCTAGGGAAGGGGACATCACTCGCCAAAATCCTGAAGTTACTGCAAAGCTTTCAACCTAACGAACTCGCGCCGGTTGTTCTTTTTAGCTATTACAATCCGATATTTCAGTTCGGGATCGAAGCGTTTGCGCGGGCCGCGCGGAAGTGCGGCGTCGCCGGTGTCCTGGTCGTGGATTTACCGGCCGACGCGGCGGCTCCGCTGCAGGCGCAACTGCGCGGGCAGGAGATCGATCTTATCTTCCTCGTCACGCCGACGACGACCGAGGCGCGTCTCCGGCAGATCGCACGCCTGGCCAGCGGATTTATCTATGCCGTGGCTCGCACGGGCGTGACCGGGACGGCGCGCGCGCTGGTTGACGAATCGGAGGAGCTCGTTAGGCGCATTCGGCGGGTGAGTGATCTTCCGGTCGCCGTTGGTTTTGGAATTACGAAGAGGGCTCAAGCGAGGCGGGTCTGCCGTTATGCGGATGCCGCAGTGGTGGGCTCACGGCTCGTCGCGGAGATTGAGGCGGTGGAAGAGAAAGGCGGGAAGGTCGTGCCCGCGGTGATGCGATGCGCGCGACAGTTCGTTTGAGACGGAAGCCTAGAACGGCTTGGTCGGCTCCGGTTGCGGGACTTTGGCGCCGCATTTTTTGCAGGTGCGGCGCTCGTCGTTGTTCCAAAAGTCGAGCATGGCCTGGCTGAAGGCCTGCACGATGTCGGCACAATCGAAGTCGATGTCTTCGACCAGGGCGCCGCAGTTTTCGCAATAGAAGATGACATGCTCGTGTTCGCCCGCCGGACGTCGGCGCTCGACCACCACGCCGAGGGTGTCAGGCGGGCGGACCGGCGCGTGGGGGACGTTCGGTGGGATGAAGAAGGTCTCGCCCTCGCGCACGAGGTGATCGACGATTTTTTCGTGCTCGCGCACGCGGATCTTGATGTCGCCTTTGAGCTGATAGAAATACTCCTCCGAATCGACCTGATGGAAATCATTGCGCGCGTTCGGGCCTTTGATGACCATGACAAAGAAGTCGCGGCCATCGTAGAGATATTGATTGCTCACCGGAGGCTTGAAGCCGGCGGCGTTCTCTTCGATCCAGTTCGTTAGGTCAATGGCAGGTTTTACTTCGGTTTCCATAATCGTTCCTTTCTCTAAACCTCCGCGGGAAGGCGCTCAACTTCCCCGCGGGCGGTTTCCTGCTCGCGCCTGCCGTCATACCAAAGGGCGAGGCGTTCCCTTTTGCGTAACGCTCCTTTTCCCCCGAAGCAGATGAAGAGGAACTGCCGGATGACGTAAAGCGGAGAGTGCATCCGCATTTTGCGCGCGGAGGTGACGATGGGATGGCGCAGGATTTTGAAATGCCCCAGCCTTTTCAAGGCGAGCGTGAGATAGACTTCTTCACCGGCGAAATATTGCTCGTCGAAGCCGCCGGCTTTTTCGAAGCAAGCCCGTCGCGCGAAGATGAAAGCGCCGACGCCCAAGCCCGCCGCGAAGTAGATCAGGCTAAAAATCCGAAGGAAGAGAAGGGTGACCAGCGCAGGGCGACCGTCCAGCGCGACGCGCGCACTGCCCCCTACGCAGCCCTGCTCGAGGGCATTGAGGCCTGCTCTGACATGGCCTGCGTCGATCCGAGTGTCGGCATCGACGAAGAAGAGAATCTCGCCGCGCGCCACCCGGGCGCCAGCATTGCGGACGGCGGCGATCTGGCGGCGATTTACTGCAATCACCTGCGCGCCGGACCGGCGTGCAATCTCGCCGGTGGCGTCGGTGGAAGCGTCGTCGACCACAATGATCTCATAGCTCTCCCCACTGGCTTCGGCGGCGGCCCGCAGGGCGCGCAAGGTCTCGGGCAGTTCGTGTTCTTCGTTATGCGCCGGGACGATAAAAGAGAGCCTGGGCGAAGGCCGCGCAGCGAGAAATTGAGTGAGAAGAGCGCTCGCGAAATCGGGGCCGGCAGGCCACTGGCTGGCGCGTGGCCCGGCCACATTGAGTATCCCGACGCGATGGCCGCGGGCAAATTCCTGCAACTGCACCACCGCCTCCGCGAGCGAAGTAGTGCTCGCGTCGATCAGCAGAGAGGGCTTGCTCATTTCGCGGGAGAATTGGGCGGTGGCTTTGGTCCCGCCTTGGAGCAGTCCGCTGTGAATGATCAGGGTGCCATCCGCATCGGTGACGTTGCGGGCGGTGCGTTCGACATAGCCAGCGCCGGGCAATTCCTGGACCGGATAGGACGCCGGAATCGCGCCATCTTCCGCCAGTCGCCGCGCTGGACACCAGCCTCCGCAGGTTACGCCTAACGACAGCGCGACATCGAGCGCGGCGCGATCGATCCCGGTTTGTCCGCCGGAAATGATCTTTTTGACGGGCACCATGGATGCTTCCGCATGAGCAGGTTCAAACTCCAGCTTTTCGTTAGGCATGCGCTTTTGGGCGAGCGCGCTGCTGCGCGTGTCGCAGCACCTTGCCGGATTCTATCTGTGGTTGCAAAGAGGATTGATTCTGATGGAGGGACGGGCGCAGTCCCGTCCTCGTCGTAAGCGTGGTCCGATTAGCGGAATCGATCACGATCAGGATCAGGATTATGAGCAGGAGCAGGATTATGAGCAGGGGTAGGAGCGGAGGGACTGTGATTGCCTTATCGCGAACCTCCGTCGAATCTTCCTGCCATGCCGGAGTTGCAAGCACCGCCACCGCTGGCCAAGTCCCAACCGTTGTTGCGGCGCAATCGCACGGTCATCAAGCTGCTGGGCGTCGGCGCACTGATTCTGGTGATGCTGATTCCGTTGTTCTTGATCGAAGGAGTCTTAACCGATCGCCTGACGCGGCGGGACGAAGCGGTTAACGCCATTACCGATTCGTGGGGGAAAGAACAGGACATCATCGGTCCCGTTTTGGGAATTCCCTTTCAGTACAAATTCAAGTCGATGAAAGACACGACCATGCCGGATGGCCATGTCGAGCGGCGCGAAGTGGAGGAGATGCTGATCGCGAATGCGTTTTTCCTGCCCGAGGAATTGCAGATCACGAGCGAGGCGAAGACGCAGACGCTGCACCGCGGGACCTACGACGCGGCGGTCTTTCGCGCGCAAGTGATGTTGTCGGGCAAATTCGCGGCGCCCGATTTCGCCGCGCTTAAGGTCGAACTCAAGGATGTGATGTGGAAAGATGCTTTCGTCACGATGGCGGTGAGCGATCTGCGCGGGACGAGGTCGGGATTGGTGCTGATTTGGAACGGGGCGCCCCACTCGCTGCAGCCGGGCGCGCAATTGCCGGGCTACACGACGGGGGCGACCGCCTTGCTGGGCCTCGCACAACCGATGGGCACCGGCGCGCCCTTTTCCATCGCGCTCGATGTGAACGGGAGCAGCGGGATTTACTTCGCGCCTTTCGGCGTGCAGAACACGGCGGAGCTGAAATCGAACTGGCCCGACCCGGGATTTCGCGGCGCCTTTCTACCGGCCGAACGCTCCGTGCGGCCCGATGGTTTCACGGCGAAGTGGAAGGTTTCCTACTACGGCCGCGATTATCCGCAGAGCTGGACGAGCATCAACGGGAACCAGCGTTTCAACGAGAAAATGGTCGCGACCTCGCTCTTTGGCGCGGATTTTCTATCGATCCTGGACGCCTATCGTTTCGTCGAGCGCTCGATCAAGTATGGCATTCTTTTCCTGGTCTTGGTTTTCACGACCTTCTTCCTTTTTGAAGTAACGGCTCGCCAGAAGATTCACCCGTTTCAGTATCTCATGGTGGGTGCAGCGCTATGTCTTTTCTATCTGCTTCTGCTGTCGATTTCGGAGTTCCTTGGGTCCGGGCTGGCTTATCTGATCGCGGCGTTGGCTTCGACGCTACTCATCACCTGGTATTGTCATTTCTTCCTGGGCGGCGGCGTGCGGACGTTGATGATCGGCGGCGGCCTGGCGGGGGTTTACACCTTTCTCTACATCACGCTGCGGCAGCAGGATTATGCGTTGCTGATGGGCGCCATCGCGCTCTTCCTGCTCCTGGCGCTGGTCATGTTTGTGACGCGCAAAATCGATTGGTACGCGCGTGATTTGGGTTGAATGAAGCTTTTCGATATCACGCGGGAACTGAAAGCCGATTTGGCGCCCTGGCCGGGCGATGTCTCGTTTGAGTATTCGTTAGTCGGGAAGCTGGACGAAGGTTCGTCGGTCAACCTCGGGCGCATCACGACAAGCCTGCACTCGGGGACGCATGCCGATGCCTTTTTTCACTTCGAGGAGGATGGCCTCACGATCGATCAGTTTCCGCCGGAACGTTACGTGGGCCGGGCGGCGGTGGTCGATGTGAGCGCAAAGTTCCGGGAATCGTTAGGCGAAATCGGCCAGGAAGATCTGGCCCAGGCGGGATCCGTACCGCGGTTGTTGCTCAAAACCGGGGGATGGCCGGATTCGAGCCAGTTCCCTGCGGCGATCCCGGCGCTGGCCGAAGGCGTGGTGGAGTGGCTGCAGAGTCGGGGCGTGCGTCTGCTGGGGGTTGATCTACCTTCGGTCGATGCAATCGATTCCAAAGAACTGCGCAACCATCATGCCCTGGCCGCGGCCGATATTGCCATTCTGGAGGGTCTCGACCTGAGCGCGGTGGAGGCAGGTGTTTATTTTCTCTCAGCCGTGCCGCTCAAGATCGTGGGCGGTGATGGCGCACCGGTGCGCGCGGTCCTCTGGCGCGAAGAATAGGTGTGACTGGCGCGTGGCTCGAACATCCAGGGACGCGCTGGATCGCGCTCTCCTGCATCGTCGTTTTTTTTGCCATCACCAATCTGCCCTGGACCCTGGACGAGTACGATCAGGCCAAGCAAGCTTACACCTCCTTCGAGATGGTGGAGCAGGGGCACTGGCTCTACCAGCACACGCCTAACGAGGGCGTGGCGACGAAGCCGCCGCTGGTCGGCTGGATCTCGGCGGGGCTCTTTGAGGTGACGCGTTGGTGGGAAGGCGCCTGGCGACTGCCGTCGCTGGCGGCTGCGCTGGCCCTGCTCTGGTTGATCGCTGCGAAGGCGACGAGAGCCTATGGCGCGATCGCAGGATTGATGGCGCTGAGCGCGTTTGGCCTGAATTTGCTCGCCCCGCGTCTGGCCACGCTGGTGCGCACGGACATGCCTTTGGCGTTGGTGACGTTTCTGATGGGCGCGCAGATCTGGACGAATATCCGACGGGCCCGGCCGTGGACGGTGCGCGAACAGATGATCGCGTTTCTCCTGCTCGCGGCCGCCATGTTGATCAAAGGCCCGATCATTTACGCTTTTATCCTGCCGGGACTGATCGTTTACCAGATTCTGGCGCGGCGGAGCGCTGGGCCGAGCGGCTGGAGCGGCTGGTGGCCGTGGGTTCTGTCGCTCGCGCTCTTTCTCCTTTGGACGTGGGGTGGCATCATACGCCAGCCCGGTTTCTACGAAAGTGTGGTGCTGCGGGAATTTGCGGCGCGTTTTGTCGAGACGGTGCACAAGCCGCAACCGCTCTATTTTTATCTGCCGCACCTGTTGCACAAATTCGCTCCTTGGAGCCTGCTCCTGGTGGGGCTTTCCATTTTCTTCTGGCGCCGCCGGGAGCGGCTCTCGCTCCGGATGGAGCCGGAGACGGTCTGGCTCGTTTGTTGGAGTGTCGGCGGATTGATCCTGATGTCGCTGATTCCGTCGAAGCGGGTCGATCGCATTTTCCCGGTCATCCCGCCGCTCTGCCTTTTGTTAGGCGCGCAGGTCGCGCGGGCGCTCGAAGACGAGCGTTGGCGGGTGCGCATCCAGCCGTGGCTGGCAGTCTCGCTGATCTTTGCGGTGCTCTTTACCGGAGGCTACGCGGGTTGGAAGATCGGCGTCGCCCGGCACGAGCAGAGCGATGCGCTGGTGCAATTCGCGCAGCGGGTGCGGAGCGAGGCAGCGGAACGGCAGTGGCGCTATGCGGTGGTGGGAGGGCGTGAGGAAGGGATGTTGCTATACTTGCGGCGCGATCACTTTCTCTCGCCGAAGGAGGCGGTGGCGCAATGGAAAGCGGGACAGCTCGATGCGCTGGTGGTGCGCAATCATCCCGTTCATCCTTGGCGCGACTGGTTACCGGGAGCCAGGCTGCGGCTGATTTCGGAAAAATCGGCCGACTTGGCGCAGTATTCGCTCTTTGTAAAATCGTTGTAAGGGCCTTCCTCGTGCTCATCATGGAATTACGGATCGAGCACGAGCATGAGGAAAAGGGCGCTCGACATCGACGCGCCAGCCGCTACGCTCCCGCAAAGGCCTTAGCCTAACGAGCCGATGGAGTTTCCCAAAGCTGAAATCGAAAGTCTCTGGTGCCCCTGGCGGGTGGAGTATTTCGAGCTGGAAGAGCGCAACCCGGATTTCCTCACCGCCGCCGCGCGGGCCAGCGACGATGCCGCGCATCTTGTCGTGGCGCGGCGCAAAAACGTGTTTTTGATGATGAACCGGTATCCCTACGCGGTTGGTCATCTGATGGTGGTGCCCTATCGCAAGACGGCGGAGTTGGCGTCGTTAGGCGAGGAGGAAATCCTCGAGCTCTGGGGATTAGCCGTGCACGCGCAAAAGCTTCTGCAGGAGACCATGAAAGCTCAGGGTTTTAACCTGGGTCTGAACGTGGGGACCGCGGCCGGCGCCGGCGTGGCCGATCATCTCCATTTGCACGTGGTGCCGCGCTGGACCGGGGATAACAATTTCATGCCCGTGCTGGGCCGCACCCGGCTTCTTTCGGAAGGGCTGCAAACGCTGTACGAGAAGCTGATGGACGCGCAAAGTCGTCTCACAAACTAAACCCCATGCCAACTGATTCAAACAATCCAACCTGGATCGAGCCGCCTCCGCCGCAGCCGAAATCGGGCATGGGGTGCGCCGGCAAAGGCTGCCTTTTCCTCATCGCCTTTGGGATTCTGACCATCGTCGTCATCGGTTTGGGCAGCTATCTCCTTTTCTCAGGTGGTTCCAAGCCGGAGAAGCTGCCGATTGAAGAGTTGCCACCGGAAGAGCTCGCCGAGGTCCGCCAGCGCGTCGATCGATTTGAAAACGCGCCGCCTGCGCCGGCCTACACACCCGCTCCCACGGCGACGCCGGTCGCCTCGGACGTCGCGTCCGCCACGCCCACGCCGGAGCCGGTCGTCGGTCCCACGCCCACGCCCGGCCGGGAGCTGGTCATGAGCGCGTCCGAGATCAACGGTATGATCGCGGCTAACAAACGATCGCGCGGCCACGCCTATGTGTCCCTGAGTGGGAACACCGCCACGGTCCAACTCAGCATTCCGGCGGATAAAGTGCCCGGGTTTCCTTCGGGCAATCTTAACGGGAGTTTCATCATTACCACGAACGGCCCAACGTCCATCCAGTCGCTCCAAGTTTCGAAAATCAAAGCGAACGGATTTCCCGTTCCCTCAAGTATCCTCTCGCTGAGCTACCGGGGCCAGAGCATCCTCGGCTACGCCCTCGACGCGGCTTCTCCCTACAACGTCAGCACGGCCGAGATCCGCGATGGCGCGGTGATTTTGCATTAAGCTGCCCACACCCGATAAGGGGCGCCTACTCGCGGATAATCTCGCGGACAAAGATGTTCATCTGGCCGTCGGACTGACGGCGAACTTCTGTGATTTCGTAAGGACGGGCTCCGTCGCGGTTCACCGTCGAGCCGGGTTCGGGCAGGGCAACGCCAGCCGGGTAATCCACGATGACGCGGAACTTGCGCGTGGAGCCGCCCGCAGCGCGACTGTCGGTCGGGCGCAGCACGGCGCGATTGGCGTCGGCGAAATTGACCACGAATTGCCCTTCCAGATAGACGCGTTCCCCGCGAGTGCCGTCGCTGGCTACCTCCCGCAGACCGGCCGCATTCAGCATCCGACCACTCGGGGCAGACCCGGGCGCGAAAGTCTTCCAAGTCGCACCGGTCGTAGAGGTGAGCGCGACCGCGGGTGAGGAAGAAGTGACCGGCAGGGCTCTCATCACAGTCGGGGTCGACGCGGGCGAGGCTGCGGCCGTCGCGGATTCGTTAGGCTGTTCGTCTCCGTCGCGGATTGGTTGGGCGCGCGGCGCTTCCAAAGTGGATTCCGATTTATTCTCCGCGACCGTTTTTGCGGTGGTCGCCCCAGACTTGTTGCGGCGCGCGCTACGGATTGGTTCCGGCGTTGGTTCATCATCCATGGGCACGGCGGGTTCGACCCGGACGAGAGCGTCTTCGGGTGGGGGGGCTGTCTTCGAGGGAGGCAGGCCGACGATGGGGAGCGTGCTGGTCACGGGGGCGAGGCGCGATCGATATTTGTCGTAGCGATTCTCGGCGGTGCGGCGCAGCTCGGTTTTGAAGAGGGGCCAGCCGGCCGCCAGATTCAGGTCGGTCGGTGGTTCCAGGCTGAAGGTGCCGGTGCCGCGCGTCACGGCATAGCTGCCGTAGAGCAGCGGCATGGCCGTGATCTGCACCCGACCGTCGAGCAAACGTTCCACGTGTATGATGGCCGAGAGATCGTGACTTCGCTCCAGATTCACGTCCATGCCCATGACGAGGCGCTCCTGCAGGAGCTTGGCGTCATGTTCGTTGGCGGTGGTGAAGACATGTTCCATGAGCAGCTCCGGTTGCTCGTTGGCCCGGGCCAACGCCACCACGCCGGAAGTAAAGACATCGTCCTGGGTCAACTGCCGCGCGCCGATGATATTGAACCGCCCCACCACGTAGGGGACGAGGCCGTGCACCTGTTGAAAGTTACGAATAAAGTTGCGGGTCAACTCCGCATCTTTGCGCGCCATCTCCGTCGGGCCCATCGTTTGGTAACGTTGATAAATCTTGCGCGGGGTCAGGAATTCCCCGGGAGGCGCAGCCGTCAGGGCAAAACGTTTAGGCGACTCGACCTTATGCAGTTTCTGCAGGATGCGGTAACTCTCCGGGCGCTCCGGTTGACCAATGACGTAGAAGCTGCCGAGCCAGGCGGCGAATGCTCCACCCGTCAGCAGGAGGATGACGATCGTCCAGGCAAAATAGTTCGTTTTCTTGCGCTCGATGCCGCGATACTCGTCAAAGCGAAATAAATCCGGTTCCATGCCAGAGGACCTTAACCCATCTGGGCGATCGTTCGTTAGGCCGGACGGACCGGTTCGAACGACGTCCCGCAACCGCAGGTCCGGGCGGCGTTCGGGTTCACGATGCGAAAACCAGCACCTGTCAGGCCATCTTCGAAGTCGAGGGTAGCCTCGCGCAAAAATTCAGCGCTGGCCGCATCGATTAAGAATTGCACCTCGTCCCGTTGGACTACCAGGTCGCCTTCGTGCCGCTGATCGAGCGTCATCTCGTATTGCATTCCGGAGCAACCGCCCTTGGCCACGTGCATGCGGAGGCCTTTCCCGTCCGCGTCGGATTGCTCCGCCAAGAGCGAGCGCAGATGGTTTACAGCATTCTCGGTGACCTGAATCATGTGGAAAAACGCTATCGCGAGAGGGAAGCAAGTCAACCGCCGCTCGTAGGACGGTGCGTCGGGGTCGTTAGCGGAGGTTTTATCTTTCGGCCTTGTGACGCGGGCGGGGGTGGGGGAATAATCCAGCAGGGTCAGCCCTCGTGAGATTAGTCAAGCTTTGCTCTCACATCGCTCCTATGTTCAATCCGATTAAGCGTTACACACGCTGGTTGCACACCCGCTGGCCGGCGGGCGGCATCGAACAGCTGCCGGAATCGGGTGAGAACGGCATGACGAACTTGCGGGGCGTGCGGATTGTGGGCGATCTGACCGGCATTCCGCTGCTCAAGTTTTCCTCCAAGACCGGCGCGGACGCGGTGCGCGCGATTCTGGCCGAAGCGGACTTTGTCGCCGGGGAGGCTGTCCCCGGTCGGGAGCGGAGTGCCTCGGGGAGATCAGGTTCAGCGAACGCGGCTACAACCGGCGACCGGACGCTGGACCTCGCTATCATCGGAGGCGGGGTCTCGGGTGTCTCGGCGGCCATCGAGGCGCAAAAGGCGGGTTTGAATTTCAAAATATTCGAAGCCACCCAGGCTTTCTCGACCATCGCGAATTTCCCGAAGGCCAAGCCGATTTACACTTATCCCACCGACCTGAAGCTGGAAGGCGGGCTCCATTTTACGACCAAAGTCAAAGAAGCCTTGCTCGAAGAAATGGAGGAGCAGCGCCACGAAGCCGGGATCGAATTGGCCGAAGGGCGAATCGAACGGCTGGAAGAGCGCGGCAAAGAAATCCTTCTCTACCACGGTGACCAATCGCGGACGGTGACCCGGGCGCGCCGGGTGATTGTGGCGATCGGCCGGAGCGGGAATCATCGTAAACTCGGTTGCCCAGGAGAGGATCTCGACAAGGTGCATAACCGCCTTTTCGATCCCAAAGAATTTAGCGACAAAGATGTGTTGGTGGTCGGGGGCGGAGACAGCGCGCTCGAGTCGGCCATCGCGCTGGCCGGGAGCGGAGCGCGGGTCACGGTGAGCTATCGCAAGCCAGAATTCGCTCGGCCCAAACCGGAGAATGTCGAGAAGCTCGCAGCCCTCGCGCACAATCCAAAAGCCGACGTGCAGGTGGAAAGACCCAGCTCCGATCGGGTCAACCCCGCTTTCACCCACGCCACGGCGAAGGGCGCGCCGCCCGGCTCGGTGGTGCTGGCCCTGGCCACCACCGTAGAACGCATCGAGCCGGAAAAAGTGACGCTCAAGCGCGCAGATGGAGAAGAAGTCGTCCTGCCTAACGAAGAGGTTTTTGCCATGATTGGGCGGGAGGCGCCCCTCGATTTCTTCCGGCGCAGCGGATTGCATGTGCGGGGGGATTGGCGGCCGCTGACCTGGATTAGTTGTCTGGCTTTCGTCTTCTTTTGCGTGTTGCTCTACCACTGGAAGAGCAATCACCCGCAGGAATTTCCGGTGCAGAAATGGGCCAACGCCCAGCACGCTTTTCCTTACAACGTTCCCCAACTCTTTAATTCATTCGGTGAGAAGATCGCAGAACTCTCCAATCGCGAGACCAACCTGCTTTACACGCTGAAGCGTGGGCTGGGCAATCCGGCCTTTTATTACACCCTGGCCTATTGCACCTGCGTCTTCATTTTCGGAATCCGGCGCATCCGGCGACGCCGGACTCCCTATGTGAAATGGCAGACGATTGTCCTCATCTGTTCACAATGCATCCCGCTCTTTATCCTCCCGGAAATCATTCTGCCTTTAATGGGGCACAATGGCTTCTTCGAGACCGGGCGACCGCTCCGCTGGTTGGCAGATCACGTCTTTGAGAATTATGACGGTTCGTTAGGCCACGAGCGAGCTTACTGGCGGGCCTACGGTTTCATCCTGGCCTTCCCGCTCAACGTTTACAACGTCTTCACCGACCATCCTATGTGGCTATGGCTGGGGATTAGCTTCGTCCAGACCTTCGTCCTTATTCCGCTCATCATTTTTCGCTGGGGCAAGGGCGCGTATTGCGGCTGGATCTGTTCCTGCGGTGCTCTGGCTGAGACGATGGGGGATACGCAGCGAAGCAAAATGCCGCACGGGCCGCTTTGGAACCGGCTCAATATGGTCGGCCAAGCCGCGCTCCTCTTCGCCTTTATCATCCTCGGGCTGCGCATTGCCGGCTGGTCGTTAGGCGAGGGCTCGTGGACGACACGCTGGTATCACAAGCTTTTCGAAGGTGTCCCGTTTCTCAATTACTCATGGAGCGTCGATATCTTCATGGGCGGCATCCTGGGGGTCGGTCTCTATTTTTGGTTTAGCGGCCGGGTCTGGTGCCGCTTTGCCTGCCCGCTGGCCGCTTTGATGCATATCTACACGCGCTTTTCGCGCTACCGGATTTTCCCCGATAAACATAAGTGCATTTCCTGCAACGTCTGTACATCGGTCTGTCATCAGGGCATCGACGTGATGAACTTCGCCAACAAAGGTCTCCCTATGGAAGATCCGGAGTGCGTGCGTTGTTCCGCCTGTGTCCAACAATGTCCGACGGGCGTTTTGCAGTTTGGGCGTTACGATGGGGCCGGGAAGATCAGCCTGGACAAGCTTCCTGCGTCTCCCGTCCTCATGCAGGAAGGCAATTAAGCGCAGAGAGCACAAAGGCTCAGCGGTAAATCCTTTGGCTTTTCCAGGGTCGCCCACCCGCGAATGGCCAGGAGATAGAGATCATCGTTCGCGCCTTCAACTTTATCCCGATGTAAGGGCGGTTCGCTTCTGGTAAATAGCAGAGCCGCCTTCCCCCGGAACGAGCCCTGCCGCAATCTCGTCCCGGTTTTGGTCTGCATTTTGCTCGTATATAGAGCGACGCAACTTGCCAGACAGGGGCGGACTATCGAAATTGCCCCGGCCGCCGGGAAACTGGCAGCACGCCGGGTTCGCTCTCATCGCAGGGAAGGGGGGCTAACTTTGGTGGAAACAGCCATCGCTGTGGCCATTCTGGGCATCGTCGCGTCCTCGGCCATCGCCAGCCTGTTGGTGCTCAACCGCTACTCACAGAGCGCGCGAGTCATGGCCAACGCGCGGGAAATCGTGCAGCGAAACATCGAGGCCGCGATCGCTGCGCCTTCTTCGGCAACGAATGTTCCAAGTATCCTAGCTATCGCGACGGGAACCATTTGGGATGATGACGGCGGCGGCGATAACCTTGAGACCCTCTATGTTACGTCAAAGAAATGGCCTTCCTGGTCCATCGCAAAGCGATCGTGGTCGTCCCTGTGAATGGGCGCAACGAACTCCGCTATTACGGCGATGTCGAGACGACCTCCAGCTCCTGCGACCTTTCGACGTCCTACGTAGTCCTAAACCGCGAGATCGGCCTGGCCGCCGGCGAGAGCACGCCGTTCACCCTCGTCAGCTCGAATGGAACGACGCTGCTAAACATTGGTCTGAGAGTGGAGGATCAGCAATACAACAAAGTCTTAGCCAAGAGACAGCAGCACGAATTCAATACTTTTCTGAAGGTGGATGGACAAGTTCGCCCGCGAAACTTTCTTTAGAACGATAAGAATAAAGATCAACAGGGGCAACGAACATGCCTCTACCTTGCTGGTGGCCTTGCTGGTTATCCTGGTCATAGCGGGGTTTACCGGGATTGCGGTCAGTTTAACCAGTAATACCATCCGGCAAACCGATTCGAGCCGGGATTACTCTGCCCTGAAGAGCTCCGCGGAGGGCGCCCTCGATTTCGCTTACGGGGTCTGGTCTAAAACAACGAATAGTTTTTATCGCCCGGTCACGAAAGCGCAGGTCACCGCAAAACTGAGCACCGTTCCTTCGTTGCAGGATTAAGCTATGCGCCGAGCGCACAATATGGACCTCTCCAGATCAACGCTGTCGATGAGTACGGGCAACCGATGGCAAACGCGAGCTCTACCCCGATTCCACAGAAGGTGAACCTCGATAACTACCCAGGCTGGACGGGCTTTACATCGAGTTATATCGCCAGCGTGCGCCTGACCGGCCAGGTCGCGGGAGGTCGCACCGCCGATTATGGCGCCAAGCGAATGATGACGTATTCCGTCGTTCCGCTTTTTCAGGCGACCTGGCCTGCCCCCAAAAGCGGGACAGGTTATAAGTGTAGTTCTGCTGGTTGGTTTGGTTGATCAAAGCTTGTTTGAGTTCTCTGCGCAAATTTGGGCGGAAGGAGGCCGGGAGGAGCCTAAATTTGCGCTCGCCGCGGGCGAACTCCCC
The DNA here is from genome assembly GCA_965218705.1 of Chthoniobacterales bacterium. Classification (GTDB taxonomy): domain Bacteria; phylum Verrucomicrobiota; class Verrucomicrobiia; order Chthoniobacterales; family UBA10450; genus Palsa-1392. The sequence goes on along the minus strand of OZ244652.1, from coordinate 2,556,995 downwards.
CGGAGTCTGGTAACCCAGCGCGCTATGAGGCCGGCGCTCGTTGTATTCTACCCGCCAGCTCTCCAGGAGGACGCGCGCTTCCGCCAGCGTGCCGAAGAGCTCGCGGTTTAGTAACTCATCGCGCAGCTTGTCGTGGTAGCTCTCGATGTTGCCGTTTTCCCAGGGGCTGCCGGGTTTGATATAGAGGGTCTTGATCGCACGCTCCTGCAGCCAGTCCTGGATGGCATCAGCGATAAACTCCGGTCCGTTGTCACTGCGCAAGGGCTCCGGCGCACCGTAACGCGCCATCGCCCCCTCCGTGGAAATCGTGAGGTAGAATAAGAAGCGTTTATCGAGAGATTCGCCCGCGCGCAAGACGTGCAATTCAGTCGTGCCTAAGGCCGCTCCATTCGTCAGTCCCTGCGCGAGCGCGCCTTTCCCGTTTTCGAAGCACGGAGTGATCTTCGCGACAACCACATCTCCGTCTTGAAACTCTGTATAGCTGCCGCCGATCTCATCCAATGACTTCGCCACGTCGAGCCGGAGCCCGAACTCGCCGACCGCATCCATGGGAACAAATGAGACTTCCTCGTCACCCCTCAACTCACGCAGCCGGTCCGAGCTAGGGTTAACGCGAATGCAAAAGCGGCCGCGTCTTACCCTCCAATGCTTCGGGACTTTCCCGAGCCATTGGATCCCAATCGGTTCGTATTCCGGATAGGACGGCAACTTCATGCGGTGACCTCTTTCAAAAGCGCGAGGATTTCGCTTTCTAACGTCTTGATGTCGGACTCAATTTCTTCCAACGGGCGCGGCGGTTCGTAGCGGTAGAAGTGGCGGTTAAGCGGGATTTCGCAGCCAATCTTCGTTTTGCTCGGGTCGATCCAGGCGTCGGGGACGTGTGGGAGGACTTCGCGCTGGAAGTAGTCTTCGATCTTTTCTTTTAGCGGGACGTTTTCGGTGTCGCGCAGGTTGGCGTCGGGCTCGGGGTTGCCGCGGGCGTCGGTGCAGATGTCGGCGGCTTTGGTCGGCGCGAGGAGGCAGTCAAAACGGCGCAGGACGGTGAGCGGGAGGATGACTTTGCGGTATTCGTTCCGTTTGTAAGGCCCGCGCAGGAGGTTGCAAATGCTCCAGATGAAGCTGGCGAGCTGGGAATGGGTCTGGGCGGTCATTCGCCTAGCTTAGCCGTCGCAACCGGTGCGCGGCGTCTTTTTCGGAGGGAGCGATCCACTGCACGGCAGGAGATTAATCACGACGGGGCTCGGGATGGCAAGGAAAGCGCCCACAGAGGAAAAGCTCTGATGGCGGATCTTTCACTCAGACCCAGAGGGTGCGGTCGAAGGTGCGGTACTGGATCGCTTCGCTGACGTGGTCGGGCGAAATCGCGGTGGCGCCTTCGAGGTCGGCGATGGTGCGCGAGACTTTCAAAATTCGATCGTAAGCGCGCGCGCTCAGGTTGAGCTCCGACATGGCGATGCGAATCAATTCCTGGGAATCGTCGGTTAACTTGCAGTGCTGCTTGATCGCGCGGGAGGACATCCTGGCATTGCAGGTTGTCTTTTTGTCGGAACGAAAACGGAGCTGTTGCCGCTCGCGGGCCTCGCCGACGCGTGCGCGGATGGCAGCGGACAGTTCTTCTGCGCGATCGCTCGAGATGTCGCGGTATTCGACCGACGGCACCTCGATGTGCAGATCGATCCGATCGAGGAGCGGGCCAGAAATGCGCTGACGGTAACGCTGCACCTGGACGGGACTGCAACGGCATTCCCGTTTCAAGTCGCCGAAGTAACCGCAGGGACACGGGTTCATGGCTGCCACGAGCATGAATTCCGACGGGAAGGTGATTGTCCCCGCCGCCCGCGAGACGGTCACGCGGCCGTCCTCGAGTGGTTGGCGCATCACTTCGAGGGTGGAGCGTTTGAACTCCGGAAGCTCATCGAGGAAGAGAACGCCGTTATGGGCCACGCTGACCTCGCCGGGCGCGGGGATGGCGGAGCCGCCTAACAATCCCACATCCGAGATGGTGTGATGGGGCGAGCGGAAAGGGCGGGTCGCGACGAAGGAACGCTCCGTGCCTAACAATCCCGCGATGCTGTGAATCTTGGTCGTCTCGATCGCTTCCTCCAGCGTCATCGGCGGGATGATGGTCGCGATCCGTTTCGAGATCATCGATTTGCCGGAGCCGGGTGGGCCAATCATGAGCAGGTTATGCCCGCCGGCGACCGCCACTTCGACCGCGCGTTTGACGTGGCCCTGGCCTTTCACATCGGCGAAATCGACTTCGTAGTCTTGATGCGTGGCGAAGAAGTCGCTCAGATCACCGCGGATCGGAGTGAGCGCGGTTTCGCCCCTCACGAACTGAAATGTCTGGCGCAGGTTACGCACGCCGTAGACCGCGATGCCTTCGACCATGGCCGCTTCGCCCGCGTTCGCTTCCGGTACGATGACCGCCTTGCGTCCGCGGCGCCGGGCCTCGAGCGCAACGGGCAGCACGCCTTTGACTGCGCGGACGGCGCCGTTGAGCGCCAGCTCGCCGACGAAGCAATAGTTCCCGAACAAGTCCTCCTCGATTTCCTGGGCGGCTGCGATCATTCCGAGCGCGATCGGCAGGTCGAAGCTGGGACCTTCTTTTTTGATGTCGGCCGGGGCGAGATTGATCGTGGTGCGCCCGCGTGGCCAATAGTAGCCGCTGTTGCTGATCGCGGTCGTGACGCGATCCTGGCTTTCTTTCACCGCCGTATCGGGCAAGCCAACAATGACGATTTTGGGATTGCCGCCCGCTGCGTTGACTTCGATTTCGACTTCGTAAGCGTCGACGCCGTAGACGGCGGCGGAATAGATCCGGGAGAGCACGGCCCCGACGCTGTCAGAAGCGAAGCGAAATGTCCAAGCCGCTTCGCGAAAATTTTCCGGAAGACTTGGCACCTGGCCGGAAATGTTGGCGCCAAAGCCCAGAGATGGACGACCGCCGTGGCGTCCGTGTTTCTGCCTCGGGGACGGGAGAGCGCCCGTCCCTCCAAGGTTGGTTGGGCCAGAGCGATTGTTAGGCGAGTACGACTTTGATCCCCAGTCGTTCAATCTCGGTCCGAGCGGTTTGGGGGAAATCGGCGTCGGTCATGAGCACGCGATCTGGGAAAGGGGCGCGACTTTGATGAAGCCGGTGTGATCCCATTTCGAGGAGTCGGCCATTAGGAGGACTTGCTTCGCCGCCTTGATCATGGCGCGCTTGGTCTGAGCGATTTCGAGCGTGGTATCGGTCAAGCCATCCTGGAGGTCGAGTGCCTGGGTGCCGAGAAAGACTTTCTGCACCGTCAGGTCGGCCAGGGTCTGTTTGGCCAGCGGACCTACCGTGCTGGAAGCCTCGCGACTGAGCGTTCCGCCGAGCAGAATGAGCTGCGCCTGGCTGGTCGCGCCCATCGTTAGGGCGCCGTTCAGCGCGGCGATCAAAGCACAGCTGCGCAACACCTCGCTGGCCAAACTCCAAACCTACGCGAAGAAGGCGCTGGCCTGTCGGACACCGGAAGAAGTGCGGGCGCTGCCTTCCGGCCTAACGAACATGAGACCGCAAGTCGTTACCATCACGCTCAATCCGGCGATCGATCGCACGGTGAAGATCGCGAATTTCACTGCCGGCGCGGTTAACCGCGTCGAAAGCGTACAATCGCATCCTGGCGGCAAGGGGATCGACGTCGCTTCGGCCTTGGCGGATCAAGGTTATCGCGTCGCCGTCACAGGATTCCTCGGGCGCTCCAACGCCGGCGCGTTTGAAGAACTCTTCGCCGGGAAAAAGATCGCGGATGAGTTCGTCCGCATCGCGGGCCAAACCCGGATTGGAATCAAGATCAGCGACCCCGCCCGGAGCGAGACGACCGATATCAATTTCCCTGGCCCGAAACCTTCGCCTAACGACATCACGATGTTCCAGGAAAAGGTGGCAAAGCTGGAGGCCGGCTGGTTTGTCATCGCCGGCAACATCCCGCCGGGCGTTCCGGCCACGATCTATTACGACCTGGTCAAGAGCCTTCGCGCGCGCGGCATCCAATTCGTGCTCGACGCCAGCGGCGAATCCTTCCCACTCGCTCTCGCGGCCGCACCTAACGTGATTAAGCCGAACATTTCACGAATTCGAAGAATTTGTCGGCCGTAAGCTCCCCGATTCGGGAGCGGTCACGGCGGCGGCCCGTGAAGTCATCGCGCAAGGCGTCGAACTGGTTGCCGTCTCGATGGGCAAAGAGGGCGCTTGTTTCATCAATGCCGGCGAAGCGGTCGTCGCTCATCCTCACCAGGAAAGTCCCGGCAGCGACGAAGGTCTGACCCTCTGGGCCGCGTCGGGTTATTACCCGCAAAGTAATATCTCCATTATCCCGTTCCAATTTAACACTGGCGCAATCTACACGAGCCTCATCCCGGGCCGTCCGGAGGAACAAACAATCGGGGGCCTGATTTACGGAAAATTCAGCCGTGACTATGCGCGTAGGGCGCGAGACCCCGGCAATGGCGATCCCGACTACGAGCTTGTGCTGGAAGCCGCTTACCGCATTCAGTTAACGCCGTTCTTCTGGATGCAGCCCGATCTGCAATTTATCAACAAGCCCTACGGTACCGTTCGCATTTCCGATGCACTCGTTCTTGGGGTGGAAACCGGGATCACGTTTTGACTAGTAGGGAATCCTATCCGGCTTGGCGGCCCACTCGCGAAAGAGCGACAGAGAACGCTCCCGGTCAATCTGCTCCATGGGTAGTGAGCGGGCCGCGATTTCGAGGGGAAGCTGTTCGTAGATGAAGTTATCATCAAACCCAATCGCAGCCGCGTCCTGTCGGGTGCAGGCATAAAAGACGCGATTAAGTCGCGCCCAATAGATCGCGGCCAGGCACATTGGGCAGGGCTCGCAGCTGGTGTAGAGTTCACAACCTCGCAAGTCGAAGCGGCCGAGTGTCTGACAGGCAGCCCGGAGGGCCACAACTTCGGCGTGGGCTGTTGGGTCGAGTTGTTTGGTCACCTGATTATGACCGCGACCTACGACGGTGTCTCGGTGGACGACGATCGCGCCGAAAGGTCCGCCGCTTTCGCGGAGGCCATCTCGCCCGATCGAGACGGCGGCCCGCATCCACTCTCGGCGCTGGGTTTCATCGATAGATTGTGAATCCACCGAGCCTTTGTAGCACGCGAGCCATCGGTTACAAGTCGAAGCGGCGCTGGAGATTCCTATGGGGAGGAGGCAGATGGCAAACGCGTCGAGGCTTGGGCGAACACGTAACGCCAGCCAGTGGGCGTCTTCACGTAGGTGTCGCTGAACCAGAGCTTGTAATTGAAATCCTTGTCCTCGCTCGTTCCCTTTGCCCATAAGAGTGCCGTGACGATTGCGGTGTCGCCCCACACACGCACTTTGCGCTCGCTATCTTCCTGGCGTTCGTAAACCGAGGTCTTATCCCGGGCTTCTTTGAGCAGGTCGGCTTTGGTGTAGATCTTTCCCAAGCCAGTTACGAGGACGAAGTCATCGGCCAGAATTCGATCCATGGCAGCTGGGTCGTTTTCCTTAACCGCCGCCTGATATTCACTATCCAAGTTCGCTACCAACTGGGCGTCTTGCGCGGAGGAATCAGCCATGAGACTAGATGGAGCAGCCATAAGTAATGTCATCGTAACCAGTAAAGACCTCATGAGCGAGGTGTCCGGCCTTCCTCGGCATCGTGTAAATCGATCCAGGTCTGGATATCGTCACGCTCGCCCCAACCCGCTTTCTCTTTAGCGCCTCGCAGGTCGGCGCTGCCGGCATCTCGCCAGCCGCGTTTGGCGAGGAAGGCGTTCCATACCTCGATTTCTTCTTCGGTTGGCCGGTGCCCCTGGTCGAAGCACCACTCGAGGACCTCTTCGTCGGAACCACCCTCGAGTGTCCGCCCGACGATGGCATCGTAATCGACTCCCAGGAAGCGGGCGCAGCGGGCGTCGAAGTAGGTGGGATCTTCGACACCCACGAAGTAGTCCTCATCTAAGCGACGCGCCGCGTGCAGCCGAATCTTATCGAGCATCCGTGCAAAATAGATCAGGCCTTTGGTCTCCTTATAATCAGTGCAAGGTTGCGCCATGGAGGACGCTCCGGGTATGGGAGGAGGAGTCAAGGACCACTTGAGCCAAACTGAGCAGACCACTTCGGTCAAGTGACAATTGGAATGGTCTCGGTGGAGGTTTCTGTTCTATGTTGCCTACGTGCAAGCTAAAGGCGCGACTAGTAAAAGTAGACGGCGACGCGCCATTGCTGGTTTTGAGATGGTGCGGGTTGACCGGACGTTGTCGGAACCCATACATCAACAGCTCTACCGGCAAATACGCGATGAGCTAACCGCGGGAAATTTTAGTCACAACTCGGCGCGCCTGCCCTCAACGCGGGCGTTGGCCGAAGATCTGGGAGTGTCCCGACTCACCGTCAATCAAGCTTTCGCAAAGCTGCAGGACGAGGGTTACATCAAGACGCGGGTAGGTTCTGGAACGTTCGTGGCCCCCACGTTGCCGGAGAGTTTTATCAGCGCAAACCGGGCGGAGACAGACGCGCGCGGCGAATTACCCGCGCGCCTTTCGGAACGCGTTCGCGCCATTCCGGATCAGCGCGCGGGCAAGCAATTCGATGACGGCATCGCGGGTAAACCTGGGGTCTCATTCGTGCCCGCCTTGGCGGCTTTGGATGAGTTTCCCATCGATATATGGGAAAGGCTGCGTGCCCAGGTTCTGGCCCAGAAAGGCGCCCACCTCTTGCAATACGCCTCTAGCCGGGGAGATCCTGATTTGCGCAAGGCGATTGCGACCTACTTGTGCGACTACAGAGGGGCGCGGTGCCATCCCGACCAGATCATCGTCACGGCCGGAACGCAGCAGGCGATGATGATCAGCGCCATGGCGCTGGTTAATCGCGGTGAGATCGCCTGGATTGAGGACCCGGGCTTCTATCAGGCGCGGCGGGCGTTCGGTTTGGCGGGCGCCTCGATCGTACCGAGACCGGTGGATCACGAAGGTATTGTGATTCAGCAAACTTCGAAGAAGGCATCTCCCAAGATCATTTACGTGACGCCATCGCACCAGTTTCCCCTGGGTATGACGATGAGCCTGTCCCGACGCAAAGCACTGATAGAATTCGCCCACGAAAGAGATGCCTACATCTTTGAGGACGATCATAATTCCGAATTTCGCTACACCGGGCCGCCGCTTCCCTGTCTGCAGGGGATGGACGATCGAGGGCGGGTGATTTATTCGGGGACGCTGAGCAAGATTCTCTATCCCTCCCTGCGCCTGGGTTATATTTTGGCTCCGGAAAAATTGGTGGAACCGATCATCAAGATTCGGGCCGTCACCGACCAGCATTCACCGGCCATTGATCAAGCCACGCTGGCTCGCTTTTTGTCGGAGGGATATTTCCTCAGTCATATCAAGCGGATGAGGAAGTTATATAGTGAGCGACGCGACTATTTCATCGAGGAGTTTAACGAACTCCTCGGGGAGTATTTTAAGCTTGAGATTCCCGATGCCGGCCTTCACTTCGTTGCCTGGGTGCGAAAGAAGAAGGCGCTCGCTGCTATCAGGTTGGCCTGTGAAGAAGTGGCTATTCGACCGACTCCTTTATCATCGTGCTTCATCGACGCGAAGCTGGAACCGGCTCTCACCTTCGGTTTCGCGGCCTGGACGAAAAGGCAGATTCGGGAAGGGCTGAAACGATTTGCTGACGCGCTGCAGGCACGAGTCGCCGCCTAGCCGGAAGGGTCAGTCTAATTGGACTGGTCGCAGTCAAGGAAGTGGCTCTATCTCCGATCAGAGGTCTTTCCTAGGGTTGTGTTATGAAACAGCAATTAAAAGATAGAATCATGAGGACAAAAGATAGACTGAGAGCCTCACCTGTAATTATCGCGATGGTGGTCGCGGCCTGCTCTGGGACCACTCTTGGCGAGGCACTGGCTGAGAGTCCGGAGTATACCATTAGCACCCTGAGTGGACTGGGCGGGTCTTCCGATGGGGGTAACAGCATCAACGATCGGACCAATGTCGCGGGTTACTCAAACAAACCCGATAACATGAGGCGACACGCGGTTCTCTGGCGCAACGACGCCACCCATACTCTGGTTGATCTCGGCACTCTTGGCGGACCCAATAGCAGCGTGATTTGGCCCAATAAAGACACCAAAGGAATCATCATCGGCATCTCGCAAACCGCTGTACCCGACACCTCGGGCGAGATCTTTAGCAGCGGATACTTTTATCCGGGGCCGAAGAACACTGGCTATGTCAATCGCGCCTTCGCCTTTGAGAAGGGGAAGATGCGCGGGTTGCCTACGCTCGGTGGCATCCATGGATTCGGCTCCGCGGTTAATAACCGCGGTATGGCTGTCGGCTGGGCCGAGAATACCTGCGTCGATGGGACCTGTGTCCCGCCGCAGATTTATCAGTTCCGTCCGGTCCATTGGAACCTAAAGAAGGGCGACAAGATCGGCGAATTTCCTTTGTTCGACAGCAGCGATACCTCCGGCGCCGCCACTGCCATCAACGACGCCGGTCAGGCTGTGGGCATCACCGGCATCTGCGACCAGGCGATCGGACGTTACACCGCCAGACACGCCGTCCTCTGGGAGAACGGAAGTGTAACCGATCTCGGCAATCTCGGCGCGGAATTCTGGAATACTCCGACCGCCATTAGCCCGGACGGCACCATCGTTGGGTTCGCCGGCGTGCCGGGCTTCCCTGACGGCGACTTCCTGCATGCCTTTGTCTGGACCAAGACTGGCGGGATTCAACCGCTCGACCCGCTTCCGGGCGACCTGGATAGCGAAGCCTACGGTGTCAATAGCAGCGGCACCGTCGTCGGCGTCTCCTGCGACGCCGATGGTGTCTGCAAGGGCGTGCGTTGGGATGACGGCGTGGTGACCGACCTAAACAGCGTAAAACCGGCCGGCTTCACCGACCGCATCGAGACCGCCAAGGACATCAATGACGCGGGCGAGATCACCGGGCGCGCCATCAACGAGACCACCTTCGTGCGAACGAGCTACCTCGCCGTGCCGGCTCACTAGCCTTCCTGGTTGAAGCGTGCGCTGCCCCTGAGCGGAAGAAAAGGGGCAGCGCGCGACTTCAGTTAGTATCATTCGCGAAATGCGGGCGCGCCCTTTGCCGCGTTGGACCCTCGAGTGCCGCCCCAGTAAGAACGCGCAAAACTCAATCGGTCGTCTCAGCCAGGTCACTTCGGACTGGTCTATAGAAGACCGCGCGGATACGGTTCTGCCGTTCGAAGGGAAATTCAGGCATCACGATAACTGCGGCGTGATACCAAATCGTATTCGTAGGTTATGATCTTCGCTTCACTCGTATTGCTCGAGACCAAGGCATACCCCAAGCCGCTTTCGGAACTGATGGGGATTTTCACTACTCGCGAAGGCTCTCCCAGCTTATCGAGGACCTCCTCGAGAGTGACTTTGTGAGTGATGAAACGAAACTCGAGCGGAAGCTGTTCCGACTGAATCTTGCGCGCAGCGAAGGCTTGGGATACTTCCCGAGATACGAACACAGCAACCGGGGTCACGCGAACAAAGAGCTTTAGAACGATACCCAGGGCGAAGGTCACCGCGAAGAACAAGGCGAAAAATCGAAATGCTGGCGGCATCTTTGGCTTCGGCGTAGGAGGGATTGCTAGAGCGTGTCATGAACTTTCTGAAGCGGTGATGGAGGGACGGGCGCTGTCCCGTCCGTGTTTCTGGACGAAGGACAACGGCGACGCATCCCCCAAACGAATCACGGACGACACGGCGGTCGTCCCTCCACCGAGATCCCTTCCTTGTTGCAGCGGGTCAAAGTTCATGACACGCTCTAGAGTAAAAATGCCAGGCCCTGACCTTGCCGCGAACGAATTCAATTCGAACTCCAATGTATCCCTCTTGGTTGACGGTTAGGAACCCGAGCGGTGGCAAATAGGTAAAGTGACAATCCACACAACGGGAGACTCTGCCCCCGCTCGGTCGCCCAATATTGCGACGACTTCCTTCGGAGAAAGACCAACACGCAGTTTGGACCTCACTTGCTCTTCGCTAGGGAAAGCCCGTGCGAATGCGCCAGAGAAGAGTATCAAAATGAAGGTGAGTAATGCTCGGGCACCTGACAGCTGTCGCACGCTACTCACCTCCAAGGGCAGCTAGAAGCCCAAGACCGAAAGTCGCCTTCGAACGATACCTTCAAAGGGTCTGTTCGAAATACAGTATCACAGGTCATCTCGTTGGTGAATGGTCAGCATACATTAACAAACGCAGTTATGGGCCCGCAGTGAGAGGATAACTGGAGAAAGTGGAGGCGCCAAGTCTCCTAGGGGCGGTGGCGGGCGGGTTTACCTTTCTTGTAATCTGCGAGGTCCTTCTCAAATTCAGCGCGATCGATCACGAAGGGGATAGCTAGGGCTTTTTCCTGTTGTTTGACGGCAGCCGTAAAGTTGCCGGTCTCGGCCAGGGCAGCGGCGAGGGCGGCCAGATCGTAAGGGTCGTGCTCACCGCTCAGCTTGCAGGCAAGTGTGGCTTCACGAAAGGCTCTCTGGCCGTCTCGCCAGCGAGCGTCTGGACACACGGCCAGAAAACGAGCCAAAGCGGTACGAGCGCGAGCGGATTTGGGAGAATTCGTGACCGCCTCCTCATAGTCTGCGAGGGCGGACTTGTAATTTCCGCTATCGAAGAAGGCGTCGGCGCGCGCGACCAGCGGGTTCGGCCAGAAAGGCTTGAGCTCATCACCTGGGTGAAAGCTGCGATCGCTGCTGGGTAGTCTTTTTGTTCTGCAAAGACTCGACCCTTTATTTGGTAAGCCCGCGCCAGCCTGGCATCCAGGCTGAGCGCGGCGTCGGCGTCTCGCAGTGCTGCTTTCCATTCTTTCTTGAGCCGATGGATGTCTCCCCGCAGCGCAAGGGCCATCTTATCTCGCGGATTTAACTCTAAGGCGCGATTAGAATCAGCGAGTCCCTTCTTAATCTGTCCCGATTCCGCGTAGATGATCCCGCGCTGCCGCCAGCCTGCCGAATCCTTGGGAACCCGGGATGTACTCGCTGGCATCAGCCAGCGCCTGCGAATAGAGACCTAACTGGTCGTAATTGTCGGCCCGATAGAAATAGGCAGCGGCGGTGTCAGGGGCCAGTAGTAGTACCTTGGACCACTCTTGGGCAGCTCGAAGCGCATCACCGGCCCGCTCTGCCGCGAGTGCACTGTTTATATGAGCTGTAAGAACGGCTTGGGTCGCTTGACTGGGGACTGCTGGCCAGAATAGGAGTCCAATTGCGATGGCAATGCCGGGGAGAAGTCCACGATATCGCATCCGCGGTGTTTTAGCAGCCCATCGGATTTTGTCGATCATTTTGAATGTCCGTGCGCAATAAGGTGGAAGGCATGGCAGAGGAGAACGGCGGTTGAACGCTGTTAAAGATTGGCTAGCGCCCGATCCAGGACTTCTAGGAGAAAATCTGCGTCCGCTTGATGAATGCACATCGGTGGCGAGAAGCGAATGGTCTGCCCATGCAGGCCGCCTTTGCCTAACAATAGGCCGAGGTCTTTGCAGTTCTCTAGGACTTGGGCGCATTCCGCTTTAGCCGGCTCTTTGGTGGTGCGATCCTGGACTAGCTCGATACCTAACAAAAGACCTTTGCCGCGTGCATCGCCGATCACGTTGTGTTTTTCCTTCAGCCGCTGCAGGCCGGCAGAGAGGTGTTTTCCCATCGCCAGCGAGTTCGCTTGCAGCTTCTCGCGTTCGATCACCTCCAAGACCGCCTTGCCCTGCGCGGAGACGATGGGATTGCCGCCGAAGGTGTTGAAATGGACGCGTTGGGAGAGCGCGGCCGCAATTTTCGGCGTAGTCACAACGGCGCCCAACGGACAGCCGTTGCCAATGCCTTTGGCCATGCAGACGATATCGGGAATGACATCCTGCGTTTCGAAGCCCCAGTAGTGGGTGCCGGTGCGCCCGAAGCCGGCCTGTACTTCATCGGCGATGCAGAGGCCGCCAGCGGCGCGGACGTGCTCGTAGGCGTGCTTAAGGTAGTCGTTAGGGAAAACGATGCAGCCTCCCACGCCCTGGATGGATTCGGCGATGAAGCCGGCGATCTGGCCGGACGTCGCGTAATCGATCAGGTTCTTCACGTCGGCCGCATAGTTTTTGCCGGCGTCGGAATCATGGTGGCCCCAAAGGCCACGGTATGGATCCGGCGTGATCGAGTGATGAACGCCAAAGCTGTGGGGGACATTGAATTTCCAGGTGTGGTGCGCGGTCAGTCCCATGCCGGAAGCGTTCCCGCCATGATAGGCGTTACGGAGCGCGATCATGTCGTAGTTGCCGGTATAAGCGCGGGCCATGAGAAGCGCGAGATCGTTCGCCTCCGAGCCGGAATTAACGAAGTAGCACACCTTCAGATCGCCTGGCATTTTGGAGGCGAGCTTCTCGGCGTATTCCGCGACGTTCGGATGGAGGTAGATGGTGGTGGAATGCTGGAGGAGCTCGTTTTGCTTGTGTGCCGCTGCGACCACATCGGGATGGCAATGCCCGACGCTGATGGTGACGATGCCACCCAGCGCATCGAGATAACGACGCCCCGTTTCGTCCCAGACATACTGCATTTTGCCCTCCACGATCGTGAGCGGCTTTTTGTAGTAGAGGAAGATTCCCGGATTCAGGAATTTCTGGCGCAGTCGCAGGATTTCTTCGGGCGACGGACCGGCGTAGGGCTGCGGCTGATGGTCGCATGGTGGCAATTGAGGTTTCTGCATAAACAAAGGTTCGTTAGGCGCGATCTCCGGCAAGGCGACGCCCCACCAGGTAGAGGACGAATGCGAAAGCAAAACCGATGAACCAGGCGTAACGGTAAAACGAAAGGTAGATCGGCGCGACCGCTCCCGCGGGGAGCGCTTTAATGGTCACCAGAAATCCCGGAATGTTTGGGAGCACGCTGAGGGTGAGAGCCCCGAGCGCAATTGGACTGAAGCCGCCCCGATAGCGGTAGCGTCCGGCCGAATCATAGAGCGGGGGCACATCGAGCTGGCGTTTCCGATAGACGAAATACTCCGCGATCATGATGCCTCCGATCGGGCCTAACAATGCACTGTAACCGATCAGCCAGGTGAAGATGTAGCCGCCGCTGGGATCGGCGTAGAGTTTCCAGGGAAACATAAGAACGCCGATGATCCCGGTGAGGACGCCGCCGTTCTTAAAGCTGATCAGGCGCGGGGCGAGGTTGGAGAAATCGTTGGCCGGCGAAACGACATCGGCCGCGATATTCGTCGAGAGAGTGGCGATGGTGAGCGTGACGACGGCCAGGACCGCGAGCACGGGATTGTGAAAACGTTGCATCAGTTGCACCGGATCCCAGATGGCTTTTCCAAAGACGACGACTGTCGCGCTGGTCACGGCCACGCCGATGAACGCGTAGAAGGTCATGGAGAGGGGCAAACCGAGAGTCTGACCGACGATCTGGTCGCGTTGGGAACGCGCGAAACGCGAGAATTCCGGGATGTTCAGCGAGAGCGTCGCCCAATAGGCAACCATGGCGGTGAGACCGGCGGTGAAGACCGGCCAGAAGTCGCCTAACGAGCGAAACTTCGACGGTTGGGCGAAGATCGGGCCCCGGCCTTTGGCGGCTGTGACCGCCCAGACGAGCAGCCCCACTCCGGTGAGGATGAGGAACGGCGCGGCGACGACTTCGAGCCACCTGATCGAATCCATTCCTCTCACGATGACGAAAATATTGATGACCCAGAACACGAGGAAACAAGCAAACTCTCCCGCGGAAATGCCCAGGATGGGGAGCGGAGTTTTCTGGGTGGGATCGAAGCCGAAGACGATCGCCGCCATCGTGTAGATGGCAGCGCCGCCGAACCAGCCGCAGGTGACGAGCGTGCGCAGGAGGGCGGGAATATTCGAACCGCGCGTGCCGAAAGAAGCGCGAATCAGCACCGGGAAGGGGATGCCGTAGGCCGTTCCGAGATGCGCATTGAGAGTCATCGGGATGAGCACGATCGTGTTGCCGAGGAAGATGGTGAGCACGGCTTGCTTCCAGTTCATGCCCCGCTCGATGAGGCTGCTGGCGAGCGTGTAGGTGGTGATGCAAATGGCCATCCCGACCCACAACGCCGCGATGCTCCACATCGACCAGGTGCGCTGTTCGGTGGCGACCGGCGCCAAGTCTTTATTATTTAGAGCGCTGAGTTCCAGCGCCGAGGCGGACGACTGATTTCGTGGGGCGGGACCGTAAACCATGAATTGGGAATCCTGCCAGTGCCGACGATCTCAAGTCGAGCACTTGTTTCCCGCAGGGGCTCCGATTCTGGGCGTGGAAACTGGATTTTTATCGAGGTAGCGGCCCAGGATATTGACCCAGAAAGGCTCCGCTGCACGCGTAGCCGCCAGAGTGACCGGGCGCTCTCCGGCACATCGTTGCTCTACGGTGGTTATTTGGCCTGGGGGACCCGAAAAGCGACTCCTTTAAGCGTCCAGGCCCAAGCGGCCGACGTATTTTTTGCTGAATAGTTAATGCCATTAAACGTCCGATTCGAGGTGACGGCACTATTACGACGGGAACCTCGGATTTTACGTCACCTCTAAGTGAAGCCTTCAGACGCCTCTATTTGCATCGTGAAACAAAACATCGACATCAAGCCTCCATCGAGCGGCGCTGGCGATGGCACCTCGCCGGTGAACGGCAGGCGGTCAGGCCGCATGGCGGGCGCTTCCGTCAAGTCAGGTTATACCGCCCGCTCGCGTCCGGGCTCGCTGGCTCGGACCAAATCTCTCGTCCTGGCTGCGATCAAAGTCTGGGAATTGAAACGCGGCATTCGAGACTAGGGGAAACGCGGCATTCGATGGCGTGGGCCGTTGAATCGTCGATGGTGGTCTCCATTTCCAGCCCGCGTTTATCACGCACGAGGAAGTCAAATCCGACCTCGCCACGTAAACGTCTCCCATGAAATGCTTGGTCGTTTCGTCTGCACGAAGGCCGGGGAAAATTTCGACCGCAGAATGGTGATTTGCGCGACCTCGCGATTTTACTGGCGTGCGCACGCTTTCGGCTGTGAATTCCCTCGTGATCGCGCGCGTTTTTCTCAGCCTGGCGGTCATCCTCTCTCTTTGCGGAGTAGCGGCAGGAGGGGGAAATTCCGATTCGTCTCGGGCCTCCTTGGCGAGCTTCGTCACGAGTTCCCGTTCGGGCGAAAACACGACCACCCGACACACGAATTCCTTTCGGGGTCTGAGGGAGACGTGGCGTCAGCCGGCCTCTTTGTCGCTCGACGATTCGCGGCGCGTTCTTTTTCCCAGTGCGTTCGCCTGGGTGCAAACCGCGCCAGTCGATATCCTGCCGACATTCGTGCCGTCTTCTTACCGGTGGGCGGCGACAAACGCCCAGTTACAAGTCGGCGAGCTGAATAGTCCTCTCAGCGCGCTGCCTGAGAAGACCAACAGTGTCAGCGGGGAAGTGGGCCTTTTTTACGGAAGATCGACCGGGAAATATCGCCGCGAGGTCGAGCAGGCTTACATCCTGGGAGAAATCACCCAAGGCAACACGCAGATTAACGTCGGTGCTTCCTACAGCCGTTCGACCGGCCGCAGCCCGCGCGTGATCGGGCCGTAAAGTCATCTCACAAATGGTCGAGGCGCCTCCGTCCATCCTCCTCCTCCTCCTCCTCGATCTTCATGGAGTTCGAGCACGAGGAGGGGACGAGCACGACGAGAATGATAGATCCCAAGCCTACTGGCTCTTTTTAATCTCCTTAGGAATGATGGTGGCCTGCCAGCCGACGGCTTGCCACTGGCCGTTGCGCTTCAAAAAGATGCCGGTGTTAAAGTAATTGTTCACGGATTTCTGCCCATCTTTATCCGTCGTGCCGACCAGGCGAAAGGCTACAATCGCGGTGTCTCCGTATTGCTGAATGCGGATGTCTTCCGCGGTGAAGACCGGATCGCCTGGCTTGGCCAGTCCCTCCGCGCGCACCTCTTTCATGATGTCCGCTTTACCTTTGCGGCGGCCGGAAGAGGTCGTGTAAATTAGGTCATCGGCCCAGAAGCGTTCGTGCATGGCGGGTTCGTTACGGCTGGCGCCGGCCAGGAAATCGCGCAGGAGCTGGGTCAGTTCCGCACCGTCGGGAGCAGCCTCCGCGCGCAGAACGCCGCCAAGCGCGACGGTGAGCAGGATCGAAAGAAGAAAGCGCTTCATAGAGTTGCCATAACGCTTCGCCCACCAAAACGAAATCAATTTCGCGTCGCTCTACCATAAACTCGTGCTCCGACTCGTAATGGTGATCCTGCTCGCCCTTTCCGATTACGAATTAGGAGCACGAGTCGGAATGACGAGTTTAGCGGTTGACTCCGTCGCAAGGCAGTGCTGGAGATAGGCAGGCATGCTTCAAAATATCTATCCGTTCCTGCTCGGGCTCCATAGTTGGTTGCGCTGGCTCGTCCTCGTCACCGCCGTATTTGCGATTCTAGTTTCATTCGCGGGCTGGGCGGGTAATCGCCCCGCTTCCGCCAGTCTGCGTCGTTGGGGAAGCATTTTTGTCGGCTCGATGGATCTTCAATTGATCCTCGGCTTGGTGCTCTACTTCGGAGCGAGTCCCGTGACGCGGGCGGCTCTGCAAAATTTTGACGCAGCCATGAAGGTCAAAGAATCGCGCTTTTTTGCGATGGAACATCCGACCTTCATGATCCTCGCGCTGGTGGCCGCGCATATCGGTTCGGTGCTCGCGAAGAAGGGTCGCACGAATGCGAAGCAATATCGCGGTCCCGCGATCGCCTACACGATCTCGCTAATTCTCATCTTGAGCGGGATTCCTTGGTGGCGGCCGTTGTTCCGGCTCTAATGCGCGGGAACGGGCGTGGAGGGCGACGTTCTGTCATCGCCGTGTTTGAAACTCGGCCACGACCCGCCTGAGGCGGTTTACCCTTAGTGTCGCTTCAGCTGTTACGGTGCATTGAGTCTTCCTAGCTGCCATTGCCGTCGGCTGGCATGGAATAGACGAGGTCCTGCGCTGGATCGATTTTCCAGCGGCTGGCCACCGCTTCGAGCTCGGGATTGAGCGCCCAACGATCCGGTAACGCCTCGCCGCTGTGCTCGGCGCTTCCGCCTTTCAGAACCATGCAATTACGATTATCGCCGATCTCGGCGATCTGCGCGCGCTCGTCATTGTTGAAAGCGACCTCAGGCAGTGAGGCCAGTTCTTCGATTTTCGCCTCGATCGTTTTCGCTTGGTCGCCGGGCTCCTGGATGAATGTGGGCACGACACTTTGCACGGGCGCGTGCTGCAGATTCCAGAGACAGGCAAACTGCAGCATGGTCAGGCCGTGGGCGTTCGCGATGGCGCGCATTTGCTCGATCTTTTCTGCGCCTGCCTCGACCCAGCCGGCGGGCCGGAAGGTGCGATGATCGCGCAGCGCGAATTGATGGCCCGGTTTTACATCGTCGTGAAAGAGACCGCCGTAGTCGACCACCCGGGTGATGAGCTTGACGCCTGTTTTTTCGGCGGCGGGCAAGACGAGACGGCCTGGCCACGGTTCCAAGGGGTTAAGGATGATCATGGCCCAGTCGAGCAAACCTTGAAACCGTTCCAGACAAAGAATGAGATCGAGGGTAAAGCCATTCGCTGGCCCTGGAGCCACGCCGAGTTGAGTCGTTAGGCCAGCCTCTTTCAGCTTTTCCATCCCGTTCCAGACCGCGTCGCTCGTGTAGCCGACGATGTCGGGATTGTGCAGAAGAAGCAGGTCGAAGCGGTCGACGCGAGAGCGCTCGAGCGATTTCTCGGTGGCGGAGCGAAGGTAGCTCGCAAAGTCGGCCGGCTTGCGCAGCATCGAGTCGGTGAAGCGCGGAAAGCCTTTCGAGCCCGCCCGCTCCCCTTCGTAGAAATCGTGCCCGATCGCGCCGATCAGGCAATAGCTGTCGCGCGGTTTTCCTTCGAGCGCGCGCCCTAGCAGGCTGTCTGCTTCGCCGGTCCCATAAACATCGGCGGTCATGAAAGTGCGAATGCCTTTTTCGTAGGCGAGATCGATGAGGGCGAGAAAGCGTTCGTCCGAAATCGGTTCGCCAAAGTGCATGAAACGCCCGCCACCCCACATTCCGAAAGCTGTTCTGGTCAATTGCATTCGGCTGACTCTAAAACGATCGCGCGCGAACTCCAAGCGCTCCCGGATGACCGAGCCAGGGCCGGGCGCGCATTGGTGAGAGAGCAAGGAACGAAGTGCCTCCGCTTTTAGAAATGATTGCACCCGCGCGCGAGAAATTTCCCGCGACCCACTTCGCCGACAAACTTCCCGTCTCGCGCGGCGACTTAACCGCGCACGGTTACGACATGCGGTCGGCCTTCGATTTCCATCTCTTCGAAGGAATTGTAATCGAGATTCATCTGGTGGGTTTGGGCTGAAAATTGGCCGCGATATGCGGGATCGTAGACGACAAGGTCGGCTTCCGCGCCAAGCTGGATCGTCCCTTTGCGCGGGAAGAAGCCGAAGAGTTTTGCGGGGGTTGGTGCTGGCGGTGGCGACGAATTGCTGGAGGTCGATCCGGCCGTCTTTCACGCCGTGGGTGTAGTAGAGGTTGATCCGGTCTTCGAGCGACGGGATGCCGTTGGGAATTTTGGTGAAATCGCCGCGGCCCGATTTTCTGGCTCGCGAAATCGAACGGCGCGTGATCGGTCGCGAGGGTCGAGATCATGCCTTGGCGCAACGCGTTCCGCTTCCTCGTCGTAGCGGGTCACGCCCATGTGGAAACTGAAATCGCACCCGCTCGCCCCCTGCGCTTTGCCCAGCCACAGCTCGAAAGCATCCATCGGCTGGTCATCGCGGCCGGGGCAGATCATTTCGATAAACGTGGTCGTTCTGCCGACCAGCGCAGCCTTGCTCGCGCTCTCATGGGTATCCTTGGCGCGGGTCCCCATGAAAGGCAGGTAGATGTGCACGTGCGGGTCGATGAACCCCGGGGAAGACATACTTCCCGGTCGCCTCGATCACTTCGCAGTCGTTAGCACGTCAAGCTCGCGGCCGATCGCCGTGATCGTTTCTCCTTCGCAAAAAATGTCTGCGAGGTAGCGGGTGTCGGCGGTTACGATCTTACCGTTTTTGATGAGCAGGCTCATTGCGCTCTTAACCTGTGTTGGAGGGACGACCGCCGTGTCGTCCGAGTTTCTTGATTATCCCGGGGACGGGACGGCGCCCGTCCCTCCAAAATAACCGCTGACCGGCGAGATGATCTCTCCATCACGACTATTTCTGCCAGACACTCCGACATTTTTTTTGTGCATCCGCCAACTATGGCAGACGGGGTGAGACAAGGGTTGCCCCAGGGGTGAAATATTTTGGAGAATGGAGGGCGATGTTCCGTTATCGCCGTGTGCGAGCCTCGGCAACGACCCGCCTGAAGGCGGGTCGTCCTCCAGCGTCGCTGCGACCGCGACCCGTGCCCGCAGCCCTACGGTTTCGCGTAGAGATTCGCGAGATGCTGTGTCGTGGCGCGGATCCGCTCGATCAACTTTCGGGGCGCGAGCACGGTCGCATGTTCACCCCAACTCAGGATCCAGCGCGCGATTTCTTCCAGAGAACCCAGCTGGAGACGCAGCTCCAGCTCTTCGTTAGGCAAGCTCTTGATCTTCTGGGAGGAGTGCCAGATCCTTTCACGAATCAACTGGGCGGCGAAGGAATCGAACCGAATCCGAACGAGATTTTTTCCCTCCCCATGGAAAACGCCGAAGCTGGCATCCAGAAAGCGGCTGATGGAAAAATCAGCCGGTCGCCGAAAACGCGCGCCCGTCGTGCGCGGTTCACGCACACGAGGCAGAGCGAAAGTGCGCAGTTGCTGGCGCTCCAGGTCGAAGGCAAAGAGATACCATTGGTTTTCTACGCACCCAAGATGGTAGGGCCGCGCCCGGCGCTCCTCGAAGCGCGAACTGCGCAACTTTCGGTAGCGGAACGCCAGCTCTTCAGAGCGCAGCACGGCACGACTAACCGTTTCGAAAACCTCGATATCGGAGAGGCTTCTTCCGGCGCTGCGGAAAGAGATCGACGAATCCAGCTCGCTCCACGTAAACGTGATCTTATCCTTCAAACCGTCACCGATCTTCTGGAACGCAGCCTTAAGCGGCGCTTCAAAAGGCGTTCCCTTGTATTGCTGCAAAGCCTTCTGAGCCACGAAAAGCGCCACGATTTCGCCCTCTGAGACCTCGATGTTAGGAAAACTGGTGACCGGTTCCGTGTAAACGAAGCCGAAGTGCAATTGGTCGTATTCGATCGGCAGACCGAGCCGGTCGCGCATGAAATCGATGTCGCGCTGAATGGTCTTGCTTGAGACCTCCAGCTCCTCGGCCAGCTTCCGGCAGTTAGGGAAAGTTCTGGCCTGCAGTTGAGCATGGAGCTGCATCATGCGGGCGAGAGGCGGCCTTGAGAAAGTGCCGGCCCGCGGCGGACTTTGGAAGGCGAGTCGGTTGCGCATCGTCCGCCTCATAAAGGCGAAAAAAGAGACTGACAAGAAAAATATTTCATCTATCGGACAGCCAATGTCCTACCCGGTCGCATAAATTGAGCGCATGAACAAATATTCGCCTTCTGCTCAACGTTTCGCCTCCGCGTCTCTGCTCAGCTCCCGGACGAGTCTGCGCATTCCGCGCGGGCTCGCCAAACTCCGTGCGCTGCGCCTTCGTCTGGCAGCCGAAAAGCACCCACACCTGCGCCAGGCCGAGTTCGGTTTTCTCGCGCGCCAAGCGGGATGAGAAAGAGACTTTGGTCACCGGAGCTCCAGCGGTAGGACTCGAACCTACGACCAATCGGTTAACAGCCGACCGCTCTACCACTGAGCTACGCTGGAATATCGTCCGTTGAGGGGCGTATATCTTGCCTCTGTAGACCAAGGCGGCAAGTATTTTGTCGGCGGGGAGTCGGAACGCAATTCGCCATTTGCGTTCGCGGCGAACGCGGTGATAATTGGCCTCTCAAGATCGCGGGGTGGAGCAGTCTGGTAGCTCGTCAGGCTCATAACCTGAAGGCCGCGGGTTCAAATCCCGCCCCCGCAACCAAACGCAATCGCGGTTGCGTTGAGAGGACGACGCACGTTCTCTCCTGCGTGTTGTCGAAGTTTTCAGCGAGTCCAAGCCGCATCCTCGTCGGGACGGCAAGCTGGTCGGATCCTGGGTTCGTGGAGCGATGGTATCCGCCGAAGATGCCGGCGGGGGACCGGCTGACCTGGTACGCGCAGCATTTTGAAATGGTGGAGGTGAATTCCTCCTTCTATGCGGTGCCCCAGCAGCGGCTCGTGCAACGCTGGGGTCAGGCAACGCCGGACGCGTTTGTGTTCGATCTTAAACTGCATCGTCTCCTCTCTCGTCACTCCGCCACCTTGAAATCGCTCCCGCCGGCCTTGCAGCGGGACGCGAAAGCAGACGCCCAAGGGAAAGTCGAACTGACGGCGGAGCTGGAGCGAGCTTTGCTCGAGGAAGTGATCGAGGCGGTCGAGCCTTTGCGAGCGGCGCACAAGTTCGGCGCCTTTCTCCTGCAGCTTTCCCCGGCCTTTTCCCCACGAAAGCATGATCTCGGGGAGCTGGACGAGCTGCTCGCGCGGTTGGCTCCCTTGGGCGTGGTGGTCGAACTGCGGAATCGGAATTGGACGGAGGGCGAGGAACTCGCCACCACCCTGAAGTTTTTCGAGAATCACAAGGTCACCCTGGCCTTGGTGGATGCGCCTAACGAAGCGCACTTTACGATTATGCCGAGCGATCTGGACGCGATCACGCATCGCCGGCTGGCTTACCTGCGCCTGCACGGTCGCGACGCGGACGCATATCTGCGCGGCAAGACGGTGGCCGAGCGCTTCTATTACGATTATAGCGCTGAGGAGATCGCGGAGGTGGCAGAGCGAGCCGCGAAATTGGCCGAGCAAGCCGACCAGGTGCACATCATTTTCAATAACAACGCGCTCGACTTCGCGCCGCATGCCGCTTTGCGGCTGCGCGCCGCGCTCGGACAGATCGTGGATGCGCCGCCGCGGCAGGCGGATTTCTTTCGTTAGGCTAAGATGGCAACGGAGAGAGTGGGGGGATTGCGGGGTCTTTGGATTTGGCTACGCGCCTGGGCGCATCGCCTTAAACTTCGCCTCGTCACGATCGAGGATACGCCCCATTCCATCGCTCTGGGGGTGGCCATCGGCATCTTCTTTGGCTTCACTCCGCTCTGGAGCCTGAAGACGCTCCTCTCCATCGCAGGGGCTTGGTTGTGCCGTGGCAGCAAGCTCGCCGCGGCGGTGAGTGTGAATCTGCACGACCTGACTTTTCCGTTAATGCCGGCGTTTTTTCTTTGGGAATACAAGTTCGGGTTTTGGGCGATGCACGGTCATTTCCCGCGCTCCATTCGTCATTCAACTCTCGGTCTGCGCGATTATCTGCATTGGCAGACGTTCTATTCGATGGGTCGGCCCGTTCTCCTGGGTTCGGTCATCCTCGGCCTGCCCGCGGCAGCGGTTTCCTATTTCATCTGTCGCGCGCTCGTCACGAGGCATCGAGCGCGCCGGCCCGCCGCCTAGCGGAGGAAGTTTTCAGGACGCACGGCACGAGAGTTGCATCATGTGGCGCAGTCTCTCATGGCCATCATCCGCGGTGGCCGCAGGAGCAATCAAACTTATGAAATCACTTACCGTCATTGCCTCCAGTTTGCTGCTTTGCTCTTGCGCCGACATGGTCGTTACGCGGAGCTACACCTCCAACACCGTCTCGCGCACGCAGGTGGACGCGAAAGATTTTGGCTCCGAAGCCGTTCGCTACGAAGCGAATTGCGGGGTGGGCGCAGCCAACCCGACCGCGATTTATATTCGGCCTTTCTGCATCGACCGCGCGATTTTTACCGGGGACGAAGCCGCGTCGGTCGGCGAAATGCCGATTCGAAAATCCCTCACCCCCATTCAATTTGCTGGCGATCTAAAGGATGAGCTGAGCAAGCTGGCTCCGGCGCGTGTTTTGCGGGATGACGAAGTGCCGCGCGTGGGCTGGCTGGTAGAGGGGGAATTTACGCTAGTTGAGGGCGGCAGTCCGGTAGGCCGATTTTTTGCTGGACCGACGGGAGCGGGTCGCTCTCACCTGGGCCTGCACGTGAAAGTAACGGATGTGGAGAAACACCTGGTGATTTATGAGTTCGACATGGCCGGCGGCAGCCGTCTCCAAGGGAAAGCGGGCACGCTGCGCGCGAGTGGGGTGGGCAAAGCGACTCCGTTTGATTTGCGCAACGCCGCCGAGCGCATCCTTCTGGTGCTGAGTCCGGACGCCTTCCGTTACGGAGCGCGGTCTTCGGTCACACTTCGTTAATCAAAAGCTGCGATGTCGTTAGGCGAGCCGAATCCGGTTGCCAAGCGGAAGGGGCTAGTTACCGTGCAGCGGCTTGGGAGGGTTGGCATGGATTTCGTTCGAAAATTTTCTTTTTACATCCTGTTTTTGGCGCTCTTTCTCGGCCTAACGAGCTCCTTGCGCGCGGCTGAAGCGACCATCACGGTGGATGCGCAGACGGGTTTCATCCTGGATAAATTTCAGCCGGATAAAAAACGGCAGGTGGCCAGTCTGACCAAGGTGGCCACGGCCATGGTGGTGCTGGATTGGGCTTCGAAGCAGCGAGGCGATCTGGCCCAGGTCGCGGTGATTCAGCCAGGAGCCCTTGCTGGTGCCGCGGTGAACAACATCGGCTGGCAACCGGGCGATACCGTGACCATGCGCGATCTCCTCTACGCGGCGCTGGTGCAATCGGACAACATTGCGGCCAACGCCCTGGCGGAGCACGTCGGCCGCGTTTTGCTCGGCCAGATGCCGCCCAGCGGGGAAGCCGCGCGGGGAACGCCGGTCGATTATTTCGTCATGCAGATGAACGCGCTGGCCCAGCATCTCGGCATGCAGCGAACGCGCTTTCTCAATCCCAGCGGGGTGGATGCCAACGAAAAGCCTTACTCGACCGCGGCGGATATGGCCCGCCTCACGAGGTATGCGATGAATAGCGCCGGTTTTCGTTTCTACGTTTCGCAACCGGAACGGGAGATCGAATTTGGACGCGGTCCCAGTCGACTCCGTTACTTGTTGCGCAACACCAACGAACTCCTCGGCCGCGAGGCGATCGACGGAGTGAAAACGGGGCGGACCGAGCGAGCGGGGGATTGTTTGATTTTGAGCGCCGCGCGAGCTTCCGAGGTGGTGCAGCAAGGCACGACCACGCTGGTGACGCCGCGACGCTTGATCGTGGTGGTGCTGGGAAGCCCGGATCGCTTTGGCGAAGGAGCAGCTCTTTTGGCGCGCGGCTGGTCGGCTTACGATCGCTGGGCGGCGGCTGGCCGCCCGATGGATCAACGCGAAGTGCTCGGCGGCCCGATCGAGTGATGAGACCACGGATAGGCGTCCTGACCAGCGGCGGCGATTGCCCTGGCCTGAACGCGGTGCTGCGCGGAGTCGTGCTGGCCGCGGAGAAACTGGGCTGGGAAGTGGTCGGATTCATCGACGGCTTCGAAGGCCTTTTACCCCCCGGCCGGTTCATTATTCTCGATCGCGCGCGGACCCACGGAATCATGTCGTTAGGCGGGACGATTATCGGGACGACGAACAAGGGCCACTTTATCGCCAAGGTCGGGGCGGGGAAGAAAGCGGTGGTGGCGGCTGAAGTGATTGCGCAGGCGCGCGAGGTTTTGGATCGAGAGCAGGTGAAATCGCTCATCATCGTGGGGGGCGATGGCTCGATGACGACCGCACTGCAATTGCAAGAGGGCGGCATAAATTGCATCGGGGTGCCGAAGACGATCGACAACGATTTGGAAGCGACCGCCATGACCTTCGGTTTTGATTCCGCCGTCGCGGCCGTGGCGGACGCGCTCGATCGTCTGCACACGACGGCGACCAGCCACAAGCGCATCATGGTTCTCGAAGTGATGGGACGACACGCCGGCTGGATTGCGCTGCATGGCGGCATTGCCGGCGGGGCGGATGCGATTCTGATCCCGGAGATTCCGTTCGATTACGAAAAGTTGTCCGCTTTTATCAAGCGACGGGAAGCGGGCGGCGCGGTCAGCTCCATGGTCGTGGCGGCGGAGGGAGCGACACCCAAGGATGGGCAACAGGTCCTGCACCAGACGGAGCAGGGCGAGTATCGCTTTGGCGGGATTGGAGATGTCGTCGCGCACGAGCTGGCGGCGCGGACTGGGAAAGAGACCCGCTCCTGTGTGCTCGGTCATCTGCAACGCGGCGGTGCGCCGACCACGCTCGATCGGATTCTCGGGACGCGCTTTGGGGTGAAGGCGGTGCAGCTGGCTAACGAAGGTCACTTTGGTTCGATGGTGAGCTACCAGAATTATCAGGTGCAGCACGTGCCGATCGCCGACGCGGTGAATCGGCTGCGTTTGGTGCAGCCTTCGAGCCAAATGGTGGAGACGGCGCGGGACGTTGAGATTTCCTTTGGGGACTAGCTGCTGCGCCTTCCGCTGGGAAGGCGATGGAGGTGAGTTCGCAAACTCGTGCTCGTGCTCGTAATCGTGCTCCTAATCGAAGCGGGAGAGCGGCGATTACGAGCACGATTACGAGTGTGAGCATGAGTATCCTGCCTAACGACGACGAACAGTTAGCCCGCATCGCTGGATGAGGTGGCGGTAACTTGCGCTGCAACGTTGGCTCACGCCCGCGCTTCGCAGAGCGAAGCGTCTACAGAAGCAGCAGGCTTGCGACGCGCGCGATTTCCAGCTCGTCGAGTCGCCTAACGACTTCGTCGGCGGCACGCAATTGCCCGGGCGGATGCGTGGTTGCGACCGCGACCACTTTCATGCCTGCGGCATGGGCGGCCTCAACCCCGACGTGGGCATCTTCAAACACCACGCAGCGTGCGGGCGCCATTCCCAGGCGGGACGCGGCTTTAAGAAAAACTTCCGGGTCGGGCTTTCCCTGGTCGACATCTTCCGCCGAGACGATGGCGTCGAACGCGTTCTGCAAACCGATCCGCTCCAGCACGGCTGCGATGTTGGCGCGATGCGTCGAGGAAGCGACCGCGCGCGGAATGCCTGTCTGCCTCAGGCG
Organism: Chthoniobacterales bacterium; assembly: GCA_965218705.1. Taxonomy (GTDB): domain Bacteria; phylum Verrucomicrobiota; class Verrucomicrobiia; order Chthoniobacterales; family UBA10450; genus Palsa-1392. The sequence continues at coordinate 2,530,976 of OZ244652.1, read as the reverse complement.
ATCCAGCCATTCCACGACGCCGGGGAGCGGCGCGATCTCGCTTTGCCCGACAATCTCGCGGTAGAGAGCTTCCTTGCGCTCCGTCAGTCGAGCAATTGCTGCCGGTTCCTGCGCCCAGCGGTGGATTTCCTCGATGATGTGCGCGCTCTTCATCCCGAAGCCGCGGATGAAGCTGTCCGGCGTGAGCGTTTTCCCCAGCTCACCGGCGAGACGGTGCCAGCTGCGCTCGTGCAATTTGCCGGAGTCGATAATGACACCGTCCCAATCGAAGATGGCGCCGAAAGGTGGCTGAGTGGTTGCCGTCACTGCAAGCGTTGCAGGGCCGGCAGGCTGTAGTTCTTTTGCAGCGCGTCGGACTCCTGTGCCACCTGGGCCGCGTCGAGCTGGATCTGCTTCGGGTCATCCACGGTCTCGATGACATGGAACCCGTTCTCGGGCGTCTTGACCGCTTCCGCCAGATCGCCTAACGAACGAATCTCTTTTCCATTCACCTTCTTTACCACCATGTAACTGTAGTCGTCGTAGCCAATGGTGCTGTTCGCCGGCAGCACCTGGCTAAGAATGACGACCTTGCGGTTGCCTTCGGGAAAAACTTCCGACTGAAACTGGTCGAGATAAACGAAATCCTGCGGGGCAGACTTCTGCCAATTCGTACCCCATTCCTTGAGATACTGGCGGGTTAACTCCTGAAAGATGAGACCGCCCAAAACGTAGTAGGAAGGGGGATCATCGATGTTGTAAGGAGGGATGACGTAGTCCGCTTCGGCGCGGTGGTCGAGTTTGATATTCAAGGTGAGCGGTTTGCCGTCGCGCAGAACGTGAAGCGCGCGTGAATCGCCCACATAGGCCTTGGCTGTGAGCAGATTGCCAAAACCGAGTTTGCCGTAAAGGGGATCGACGTAATTACCGTTTTGATCGATCTCGTTTTTCTCGACCGCGGTCACGATATCGCCCGCCTGGAGGCCTGCTTTGGCGGCCGGCAGTCCTGGCTCGACGTTCGTGATATAGACGCCGCCGTCCGATTTATTGGATTCGCCGGCGTAGGCGCGTAACTGCGGATCGCGGGTGGGGAAAAAGGAAATGCCTAACGAGGGAAAGCCGTCGTATTTGGGTTTGGCGGCGTCTTTCAGGAAATGCGCGATGATCGGCGCCGGGATGGCGTCGAGCACCTGGGAGCGCGGGTCGTAGCGGAGCAGGAGTGCGGCCAGCTTGTTCTTCTTGACCAGCGGCACGGTGTAGCTGTTATCTCGATACTGCATCGGAATGCTCAGCCGATAAGTGAGGAAATCGGCCACGTCAGCCGGGTAGCGAGACATGCCGACGGTGGTGACGATTCCTTCGGTCACGACCAGAGCACCCGTCGCTTCCAACTGCCAGGCGGAGAGGCGATCGCCCACCACAGTATCGAGTGCGAGATCGAGGGGTTGCAGGCCGTCGAGAAATTTCTTATCGCTCGGTTCGAGCAATGCAAGGTTGGCTTCGTAATCGACTACGACCACGTTGGCTGCCGTCTTTTCGCCCGACTCGGCGCGTTCCAACTCGACGTAATTTTGATTTCCGATCAGGTCAGCCGTGACCAGGACGCGATCCCCCGGCAGCACCGCGCCCAGCGCGCGTTTGGAAAACGGAGCCTTCTTTTGCCAGGGTCGAAAATAATCGTAAGGCTGCCCGGTCACATTGACGCGGACTAACGAAACCTCTTTCGCTTCGACTGCGCCGCGGACGTCCGCCGGCATTTTTTTGACCGCATCGGGCGCTTTTTTTGCCTCCGTGAGTGGATTGAACCCAACGAGAGCGATCAGGAAAAGAACAATGAAGCGCATACTCAGTGGTTGTCGGTTGCGGCCACGGCCGGCTTGGCGGGGGGCTGTTCGTTCAGGTTCTGCTCCTGCAGAACATTATAGCGGGTCTTGATCCTTTCGCGCGCTTCTTCGACCTGTTTCGGATCGAGGACGAGGGGCGGTCCGTCGCCCACCATCTTGATCACCAGGCGGTCGGCTGGTTGCTCCAGGGCGCGCGCCAAATCCTCCATCGTCCCAATTTTTTTTCCGTTGATTTCATCGACGATGCTCGAGCGATAGGGGATTAGGTAGGTATTCATGGGATCAGGCAGCACATTGGTGAGGAGAATGACTTCCGGGTGCTGCAGATAGATCTGATCGGTGACGAAGAAATCGAAGAAATGCCGGACGCGCAGATCGCTGATGCGGTAAGCCTCGAGCAGGTCGAGCGACATGGGTTGGAAGAGAAGGCCGCCGTAGACCACGTAGCGCGGGCGGATGTCATAGCTATGACCCTGCATAAAGTAGGGCCAGACGGTGCCTAACGTGACGTTGACACTCATCGGCTGCCGGTTGCGCAGCAGATCGAGCTTCACCGTGTCCCCCTTGAACTTGCGTTCGACGACTTCGGGCATTTGCACCCGCTCGCCTTCATACTCGACAAAGGCGTCACTGGCGATGGGATGGCCATCGACCGATAAAAGGACGTCGCCTTGCTGCAGCATTTTCCCGCAAGGGCCGGCTTCGATCACGGTGCCGACGAGGATCCCGCGATCGTCGTCTTGTAACCCGAGGTAATGCCGTTGGGCCGGGTTTTGCAGTTTCAGATAGGTGATGCCGAGGTCGACGTAGCGATCGTAACGGCCGTCCTCGATGTCTTTGAGAAACCGCCGGATGACCGGGGTGGGAATCATGTAAGCGACACCTTGGGCGATGTCGCCGCTATAGCCTTGGAAGGCAACGCCGACGACTTTGCCATCCTGCATGACCGGGCCGCCGCTGTTACCGGGATTGATCTGCGCGCTGATCTGAATGGCCAGGTGCGAATCGATGGCCGAATGCGTGTAGAGACTGAAGTCGATCCGCGAGACGATCCCCGTCGTGACCGACATGCGCTCGCCGCCAATCGGGTAGCCGTAAGCCGAGACGGTTGACTCCAAAGTCGGGATGGCACCGAGGCTGAGCGCCTTCATATTTTTCCAAAAATTCTTATCCGCCACCTGGAGCAGAGCGAGGTCGCAATCGTGGGCGACGAACTGCACGGTCGCCGGATATTTATTGGGGTCGCCCTCGCGCTCGACGGTGAGATAACGACTATTGCTGACGACGTGGGCGTTGGTCAGAATGCGCTGGCCGTCCACGACAAAGCCCGCGCCTACGCCACGACCGATCGAACCGGAATTCCAGGGCGCCCGGTAATCCGGCGCCACTTCGGTTGAAGTGATGCGCACGAGGCTGCTCCGGATTTGGCCATTCGGCTGCGCCTGTCCTGCGGCGGCGAAGCAGAGCGCCAGGGCGCAGACGAGAAAATAAAGTCGGTGCATCAGAAAAAGAGCGGGAAGATCAGGCAGAAGAGCGCGGGTGTAAAACGGCAACCGAAGGGTTAGATGGTTCGAAAGGCAAAACGTTCAGTTGTGATCGGGTCGCAGTGACGGTGGCGACGGCATCTTGGCTGCAACCAGAAAGCAGCTCTTGAGCCGAGCATACCGGTCCGCGGGGAGAGATTTTGGTAGGGCGAGACTCTGTCGAGCCCGGGGGGGACGACGTCGCCATTCTGGCCGAGCGCCATTCCCGGCTCGACGGAGTCTCGCCTTACCGAGTCGCCAGTTAGACGCAAGCGCGATCGAGAAGATCGGCCAGCACTTTCTCAGCTTCGAAAGCTTCGCAGGCGAGCGCGCGGGCGGCCCGGCTTTGTTTTTTGTAATCAGCGTTTATTTCTCGCACAGCCGCTGTGATCTCGCCTAACGACTTAAAAGCAAAGAGCCCGCCGCTCCCGCCGTAGTGCCCGGTGAAGCCGGTCTCCTGCGTGATGACGGGCCGGCCCGCCGCCAGGTAGCAGGCGCTGCGATCGCTGAACCAGCCGGTGTGCAGGCGCACGTACTGATCCTTCGCGGCGGTGAATTCGCCTTTGGAGCGCCGGATGTAGTCGCGGTATTGCCAATATTCCACGCTCATTTCGTGGGGACCGCGAAAGCGCCAGCCGTTCTTCAGGAATTTTTCGCGCGTCTTTGGCTCCTTGATTTCTGTAGCCAGCTCGAAAGGTTCGCCAGACTTTTTGGGCGCGGCGACGAAGCGCAGAAACTCGCTCGATTTACTCCAAAGATAGTTCTCGCCGCGCCACTCGATATCCTTTTTGCCGCTGGTGGACCAGTTGGCAATAGAGGTGAAAACCGCTGTGGAAGCGGCGCGGCGCACCGTTTTCCAAAAATCCGTCACGACGGGTTGGCGCGTGGGTAACCACTTCAGTTTGCGCAAAGGGACGGGAAAACGCTTGGTGCCAATGTTCTCGCCGAAGGTGAACAAGGCGCGGTGCTGTTCCAGATATTCAATCGTGTCCTGATTGCCCTGATCGACCTTGATCTGTTCCACGCCAGGATCGCTCTCGATGTAGAGCAACGCGTCGCTCTTGCGCAGATCGTCGTTGAGTTCCTGTGAGCCGCAGACGTTGAGGATGGCGTCGGCTTCGATGTAAAGCTGTTGAATTTTCGTGAGGCGCAATCCCGCCGTCGGCTTGGCCGGTAGGTAACGCGCGCAGTAGGCCCAGCGATTTTCAAAGCCGAACTCGTCCGCCAGTTGATTCAGGATTTCGGCGGGATACGTGAGGCTCTCATTTGTCTCGAACGTCTTGGGATTGTAGGGAAGACGGGCCGAATCTTCGATGTAGTAGACGTCGTGGCCGAGGCGTTGCAGCCCCACGATGTAATGGAGATGCTGCCAAATCACTCCGGCGATGGGCACCGAGCCCATGAAGCCCATGACGACGATTTTTTTCCGTTTCATGAATAAACCGCAGAGTGCGCAGAGGACGCAGAGTTCTGTTAAGTTTTTCTAATTCGTTTACTCTGCGCTCTCTGCGTCCTCTGCGGTTAACAGCTGTTTCACTACGACCGCCGGATTGCCCGCGACCACGGTGTTGGCTGCGACGCTTTTGGAGACGACGGAGCCGGCGGCGACGACTGCGTTCTCGCCAATGGTAACGCCCTTGAGAATGACGGCGTTCATCCCGATCCAGACGTTATCGGCGATGCGGACTGGCGCCTTGCGAATCGGTGGGCGAGGGGGTCGCTTGGGATAATACGGTGCGAGCGCGAGGGCATCGCGGCGGCGCTGCTCAGGATCGATCGGATGGAAATCGGAATCGGCGATCCCGACATTCCACGAGATCAGACAATAGCTGCCGATCTCGATCAGCTCCTCAGCCATGATGAGCGCGCCATTGAGCAGCGTGAAATCGCCCACGGTGCATCGGCCGTTTTCGCCTATGGAAAAAGAACAGCCGGCATAGCAAGAGACGTAGTCGCCCAGCGTGACTGCGCGCTCCGCGCGGTTGCGCACGAAGCGGAAGATCTGCGCGGTCTCGCAATATAAACCGGCTCCGAAGGCAACGTTGGGCGGAATCGGTTCGGTCCACCAGTCGTTCTCAATACGGCGATCGCTTTTGACGTTGCTCATGAGGATGGATAATTGCCGGCGTGATAGAGTTTGGCGTAAGCGCCGCCTTGCGCGACGAGGTCCGGCCCGCGGCCGGCTTCCACGATGCGACCGTGCTCCAGCACGATGATTTGGTCGACGTGGTGCACGGTGGCGAGGCGATGAGTGACGATCAGCGTAGTGCGGCCGTGCATGAGTTCCTTGATCGTCTCCATGATGGCGGCTTCCGTGGCGGGGTCGAGCGCAGAAGTGGGCTCATCGAGCAAGAGGATCGGGGCGTCTTTGAGGAAAGCGCGGGCGATCCCGATACGCTGCCGCTGTCCGACGCTCAGGTGACCGCCGCGTTCGCCGACCGGGCTGTCGTATCCGTTAGGCAACTGGCTGATGAAGCTGTCGGCTTGCGCCCGCACCGCTGCTTCGCGGATCTCGGCGTCGCTCGCGCCGGGGCGGCCGTAGGCGATATTTTCGCGGATCGTGGTCGAGAAGAGGAGGGTATCCTGCAGAACGATGGCGATCTGCGCGCGGAGCGATTTCTTCGTGATCTGGCGAACATCGCGACCATCGAGCGAAACCACGCCGGCGCTGGGGTCATAGAAGCGCGGGACCAGACTGAGCAGCGTACTTTTGCCCGCGCCGGTCCCGCCGACTAACGCCACGATTTGATTTGGCGAAATCCGCAGATCGATCCCGTCGAGCACGGGCTGCTCTTCCTTATAACCGAAACGCACCTGCTCGAATGTCAGGGACGCTTGGGTGGAATGAATTTCCACCGCACCGGGCAGATCCTGCACGTCATCCTCGCGATCGAGCACCTCGAAGCAGCGCTTTGCGCCCGCGGTCGCGCCCTCCATGGCCCACGCGGTGTAGGTCAGCTCCTGCAGCGGCTGGTAGAGCATGACCAGATAACTGCTAAAAAGAATGAGCGACCCCAAAGTGAGCGTACCCGCGAGCACATGGAGCGTCCCGAGGTAATACATCGCGGCCGTCCCGATCCCCATGAGGGTGCTAATGACGAGCGCGCTTTTCACATTCGTGAGGGTGAGGCGCAGATTCGCCTGCAGACTGCGCTCGGCCCGCTCTTGGAAGCGCGAGACTTCGAATTCCTCCCGCCCAAAGGCCGCCACCATGCGGATGGAGCTCAAGCCTTCCTGTGCCTGGACGAGGAGGGCGCTGTCCTGTTCCTGGATAGACGTGGACTGCGTCCGAATCTGATGAGCGAAGAAATAGATCGCGCCCACCATGAGGGGAACAATGCCTAACGACAGCAAGGTGAGCTGCCAATCCAGCCGGAGCATGATGGCAAAGATTCCCAGCAGCGTGACGACCGCGCCGAAAATGTTGGTGAAGCCTTTGTTATAAATCGTCTGGATCGCCTGCGAATCGTAGGCCACTCGAAAACTGGAATCCGCCGAGCGGCGCGCATCGTGATACTTGAGCGAGAGCGATTGGAGGTAGGAATAAAGATCGGTGCGCAGCTTGAGCAGGGCTTGCAGGCCGGCCTTTACGAAGAGGTAATTGCTGAGCAGATTGATCAACCCCCAGAGCAGCTGGAGACCGACAATGGCGAGGCAAAGCGGGCCGATGTAGTTGTGCCAATTCGGATGGCTCGCGCGGAAGCTGGAGTCGGGCGTCAGGATCTCGTCGATGATGATTTTGATCGGCCAGGGCTTGAGCAGGTTGACGCCGATGGCCACCAGAGAAAGAAGCAAACCTCCAACGGTCGCCCCGAGGAAAGGTCGGTAATAGCGAAGGACGCGCCTATAAATCATGAAGGATTGGTTTGCAGATTGCTGAATACCGATTGAACTACGGCGCAATGGACGGGTGGCTGGGAGGCTAAATCTGAAATCCCGATTCTGGAATTCCAAAATCTCAAATGCATCACTTACTTGAAATCTGGTTTGGCTGGGTCCTGCACGGCGGTTACCTCGGCATCATCGTGCTCATGGCCATGGAAAGCTCCATTTTCCCGGTCCCGAGCGAAATTGTCATTCCGCCTGCAGCCTTCCTGGCGGCGCAGGGACATCTCAGCTTCACCGGAGTCATCCTGGCCGGGACCTTTGGATCGTATCTCGGGGCCGCGATTACCTACTGGGTTTCTCGGTGGGTGGGACGACCGGTCGTGCAACGCTTTGGAAAATACTTCTTTATCCCGCCCGAGAAACTAGAGCGAGCTGAGATCTGGTTGCAGCGCTACGAAGCGGGCGGTGTCTTTTTTGCCCGCTTGCTGCCGGTCATTCGTCACCTGATTTCCATCCCGGCCGGTATCGTGAGGATGAACTTCTGGGTCTTCAGCGTAGTGACCATCGTGGGTTCGGCGATCTGGTGCACCGTTTTGGCTTATCTGGGGGACAAAGCGTACCGGGTCCAGCCTGATTTGCTCTCCAATCCCGAGGCCATGGTGCATTTTATCAAGGCTCAATCACTATGGATTGTGCTTATTGCAGCTGGACTCGCTGTTTTATACATTTTGATGCTCCGCCTGTCGGCCCGGCGGGAGGCAAAATGACACGACCCAAGCACCACTGTGTTCGTTTTTTTAACACAAGTGTCATCCCTAACGTCCTCGGACGTTTACGACGCAGCACGACTTTGAACGCTTACGAGGGAAGATGGTCTATCTAAATTAAGTTGGCATCTAAGTTGCTTATAAAGGACCAGCCTCATATGAAAAAAACCGCTCAAATCCTCAAGAATCGTCCAGTCCTCTCACTTGGTGACCTCATCATGACGGTCAGTTCCTGCACGAAGAACACTAAAGAAACGGTTGCGGCCGTGGCCGATCTGCTCGGTAGCGGTCAGGTACGTGTGCAGAGCAACGGACGCTTTAATCGCGCCCGGGTCTGCCAATAACATTTTCGGTATTTTAACCGAAGCGTCGCCCTGGCGGTCGTCCCGCTACGGGCGACGTTTCTTTTTCAGGAATCGCTTTGCCGGGGCGACGGGGCTTTCTATGGTTGCCCGGTGATTGAACGATACACCCGCGCGCCAATGCGCGATCTCTGGTCGGAGCAGCGCAAATTCGAGATTTGGCTCGAGATCGAAACCTTGGCCTGCGAAGCGATGGCCGATCTCGGCCAAATTCCGGCGGAGGATGCGGCCGCCATCCGGCAGCGGGCCCGCTTTTCCATTCCCGAGATTCAAGAGATTGAGAAACGCACCCATCACGATGTCATCGCTTTTCTGGAAAATGTGGCCACCTCGGTTGGGCCCGCCGCGCGCTGGATTCATCAGGGGCTGACTTCTTCGGATATCCTCGACACGACGCTCGCCGTGCAGATGGCCGCGGCGGGCCAGATTCTGCTCGAAGATTTGCGGGCCTTGCGAGACGTCGTGGCCGAGCAGGCACGGCTCTACAAGATGACGCCGATGATTGGGCGCAGCCACGGCATTCATGCGGAACCGATTACCTTTGGTTTAAAGCTCGCGCTCATGTTCGACGAATTTGGCCGGGCCGAAGAACGCCTCAACCAGACCCTGCCCCGGGTGTCCGTGGGCAAATTGAGCGGTGCAGTTGGCACTCACGCGCACCTCGATCCGCGAGTGGAACAGCATGTTTGCGAGAAGCTTGGCCTGCGGCCGGCCAAACTTTCCACCCAAATCATCCAACGCGATCGACACGCGGAATTCTCCACCACCCTGGCGCTGATCGCATCGAGCATCGATCGCTGGGCCACGGAGCTGCGCCATTTGCAACGCACCGAAGTTTTGGAGGTCGAGGAGTATTTCAGTGCCGGCCAAAAGGGGAGCTCGGCCATGCCGCACAAGCGCAACCCGATCACCGCGGAACGTCTGAGCGGTCTCGCTCGGGTGATTCGTGGGAACGCCATGGTCGCGCTCGAAAATGTGGCCCTTTGGCACGAGCGCGACATCAGCCATTCCAGCGCCGAGCGCATCATCCTGCCCGATTCGTGCACGCTGCTCGACTACATGCTGGTAAAGCTGCGCGACCTGATCGAGAAGCTCCACGTTTACCCCGAGCACATGGAACGGAATCTTGGCCTAACGAAAGGGCTCTATTTTAGCCAATCCATTCTGCTCGCTCTCACTCGCGTCGGCGCGGAACGCCAGACGGCCTACGAGGCGGTGCAGCGGGCCGCCATGAAAACCTGGCAGGGCGATAAATCATTTGCCGAAAATGCCAAGTCGGAGCCGGAAATCACGGCCAATCTTGCGCCGGAGGAAATCGATCGTCTTTGTTCGCTAGACGTACATTTCCAGCACGTCGACGCGACCTTCCAATCCCTCGGATTGTAACGCCTGGAGGGACGACCGCCGTGTCGTCCGCGTCTCTTGGAGGGACGAGCGTTGTGTCGTCCGCGTCTCTTGGAGGGAGCGCATCTCATCCAAAAACACGGACGGGACGGCGCCCGTCCCTCCAAGCTGAGGGTATTCGTTAGGCGAAGCTTACGGTTGCGCCGGGGAAACGACACCCGCAATATCTCCCAGCCCGATGCCGAAGACGTTCTACCTCACCACCGCGATTGATTACACGAACGGCGCCCCGCACATCGGTCACGCCTATGAGAAAGTGCTCGCGGATGTCATTGCTCGCTATCGTCGCCTGAAGGGTGAGCCGGTCTTCTTTCTCACCGGCGTCGATCAGCATGGCCAGAAAGTGCAGCAATCGGCCGAGAAAGCGGGCGTCACACCGCAGCAGTTCGTCGATGAAATCACGGCGCAATTCATCGCGCTTTGGGAGAAACTGGAGGTGCGCTACGACGGCTGGGCGGCCACGACCGAGCCGAAGCATAAGGAATGCGTGCAGGGAATGTTGCAGCGTCTTTATGACGAGAAGCAAATCTACAAGGACAAGCAGGAGGGCTATTACAGCATTCGGCAGGAACAATTCCTGACCGACAAGGAGCGCGGCCCCGATGGCGAGTTCGGACCTGAATGGGGCGAAGTCGAGCATCGCATCGAGGAGAATTACTACTTCCGGCTCGCCCAGCACAAAGACTGGCTCCTCGCTTACCTGCGCGCGCATCCCGATTGCGTGACGCCCGATTTTCGCCAGACCGAGTTGATTAATGCGGTCGAAAAGCTTAGCGGCGACCTTTGCATTTCGCGTCCAAAATCGCGCCTCAACTGGGGCATCGAGCTCCCTTTCGATCCCGACTATGTGAACTACGTCTGGTTCGATGCGCTGACTAATTACATCAGCTTCATCGGCTACGATCCGAGCGTTCCATCTTTCGGCCGACAGCCTCCTTCATTCCAGGAAAAGTGGCCTGCGCTTCATGTGATCGGTAAAGACATTCTCATCCCGGCGCACGGCATCTATTGGCCGATCATGCTGCACGCGCTCGGTTTCCCTGACGAACAAATGCCGAAGTTTCTCGTTCACGGCTGGTGGAACATGAGCGGGGCGAAGATGAGCAAGTCGTTAGGCAACGTGGTCGATCCGGACGCGCTCGCTGAGAAGTACGGCGCAGAAACACTGCGTTATTATCTCATGAGCGACATGGTGACGGGCCAGGATGCCGATTTTAACGATGAGCGTCTTATCCTGCGTTATAACTCTGAGCTGGCGAATTCGTTAGGCAATTTGCTCAACCGTACTCTGAGCATGACAAGCCGTTACCGGGAGGGTGTGCTGGGAAATCGTGCACCTGAGTCTCTTTTTCGCGGGGGTCAAAGTGGCCCCGCTCTTCCTTCGTTACGGCCGAGCGAGCTGGTTGCCACGTATAGTGATAGATTGGATGAATCGTTAACCAGTGCCGCGCTGGGTAAAGCTTTAGAGATAGCGACGGCCTGCAACGGGTTGATTGATGCGACGGCGCCCTGGAAACTGGCGAAAGATCCCGCTCAGAATGAACACCTTGATGGAATTCTTTATTGTCTCGTCGAATCGCTTCGTCTTATCGCCATCCTCGTTTCGCCTGTTCTCCCGAGAGCAGCTCACGGCATCTTCGACCAGCTTAATTGGAAGATGGATTTGAGCGGCGAGGAAGAGCGCTTCTCGTTAGCCGAAGCAGAGTGGGGAAAACTTCCGGAGGCCCATGTCGTTGGTAAACCCACGCCTTTGTTCCCGCGGATTGAGGTAGTCGGAGCGCCCTAGGATTGAGCGACGCGGCCTCCTCCCTAAAGAAATGGAGTTATCGCCTCCTTTGGCTGGGTCTTTTCGCATTGGGCCTGTTGGCTCTGTGGGAAACGCGTCCGCCGTCGGCCCGAGGTTCCGAGACGCCGCTTGAGCAATTTTCGGCGGCGCGCGCCATATCGCACCTGTCCCATTTTGCCCAGGAGCCCCATCCCCTGGGGAGCGCGGCACAGGAGCGGGTACGAAGCTATCTCATAGGTACTTTGCGCCGACTCGGCGCCGAGGCGCGCATCGAGAAAACTAGCCGGATGAAGTCTGCCGACCGGTTCGTGAGCGGAGGAGTCCTGCAGAACATCGTGGCCACCGTCAAAGGCACCGCCTCGGGGAAAGCCGTCATGGTGGTAGCGCACTATGATTCCGTGCCGCGAGGACCTGGCGCGGCCGATGACGGCGCTGGGGTGAGCTGCATTCTGGAAATGATCCGAGCCATCCGTGCCGGTCCTCCTTTGCCGTACGACCTCTTCGTCCTCCTGACGACCGGTGAGGAGGAGGGGTTACTCGGGGCCAGAGGCTTCGTGGGGGCCCATCCTGATCTGGCGCGTCAGGTCGGGCTGATCATTAATCTGGAAGCCCGCGGCAGCGCTGGACCCACGCTCATGTTTGAAACCAGTGACGATAATGGCGCGCTGGTGCGGAAATTTGCCCGGGCCGCGCCTTATCCGATGGCTTCTTCACTCATGGTCTCGATCTATCGTTCCATGCCTAACGACACCGACCTGACTGTTCTCAAGACGACCGGCGCGGAGGCGCTCAACTTCGCATTCATCGAAAGGTCTCAAAATTATCACACTCGGTTCGACTCAATTAAAAATCTGGATGCCCGCAGTGTGCAGCAGATGGGTGCCAATCTTTTGGGGCTGGTCCGTCATTTTGGGAATGAATCCTGGCACTTCGCCCGACAGCCGGACTGCGTCTACTTCAACTGGCTCGGCAGGCGGTCGCTATTTGTTTATACCGTTTGGTCTGCCTGGGCTCTCGCTTTGACGACCTTGGTTCTCTGTGTCCTCGGCAGTTTTGGGCGGCGGCTTTCTTTTAAAAATGCCCTTACTGGGGGCGGACTCTTCCTTGTCCTTTTCCTCTCCATCGCGGCCGGCCTGCTTTTGTCCTGGGGTGGAATTTCAATTCTTCTGCGGTCCGCCTTGTGCGAAGGAGACACCTTTGGCAATCACCTCCTTTTTGCAGGTTTAATGGCGTTTGGGTTCGCCTGCGGGTGCGCCGTGCTGGCGACGGTGCGGATTCGGATCGATCCATTGGCGTTAGGCTGGGGCATGACTTGGATGGCGGCGATCCTGGCTGCAGTGCTTTTATTCGTTCTGCCGGGTGGGAGCTATGTGCTCCAGTGGCCCGCCTTTTTCGGAGCGATCGCTCTGCTTTTCGGCCAGCGCGCGAAACGAGACGGCGCGCGCGCGTTTTGGGCCTTCCTGGGCGCCGCGCCGGCGGTTTTGATTCTTGTGCCGCTGACCTACTTTTTCTTTGTGGCTCTGGGCTTGAGCAGCGCTCTCATGGTGGCGGAGGCTTTGTTGCTCACGGTTTTTCTGGCGGCGGCATTCTCCGCCGAGTATTTGCTTCGCTCGGGGAAGCCCCGGCTCGTTTTTGAGAAGTCATGAGGAGCGTGGTTCGGTAGAGCGTGAAATCTCTCTTTTCTGACGAGTCGCCCAAGTGGCCGAAATATCTGGGTGCCGCCGCGGCCAGCAGCGTGGCGACCCTTTTTATCGCGCGCAATTTCTTCCCGCCGGAGAAGAAGGTGAGACATCGCATCAAAGCCGACTACGCGGTGGGCGACGACGAATTTGTCCGCACCATGGGGCACCTGCTCGGACCGCCGCTGGTGGAGGGGAACCGCATTCAACCGCTCGAAAACGGCGAGCAGATTTTCCCCGCCATGCTCGAGGCGATCCGTTCTGCCCGCCGTACGATTACGTTTGAGAATTTTCTCTGGAAAGAAGGCGAGGTCACGGAAGCGTTCGCCACCGCCTTGGCCGACCGGGCGCGGGCTGGTGTGAAGGTGCATTTTTTGCAGGACGCGCTCGGCTGCGACGAGGTGCATGGACGCGCCATCCAGCGGATGAAGGAGGCGGGCGCGGCGGTGGAGATTTTCCGCTTCATTCATCTCACGCACATCAACTACCGCACGCATCGCAAGATCTTGGTGGTGGACGGCAAGCTGGGCTTTATCGGTGGCGTTGGGATTGCCGATGCCTGGAAAGGCGATGGCCGCACCCATGGGTTTTGGCGCGATTCGCATTACCATGTGGAAGGTCCCGTGGTCGCACAATTGCAGCAGGCCTTCATGGATAACTGGATGGAAACCCGCGCCGAGTTGCTGCATGGCGATCCTTATTTTCCGAAGCTGGAAAGAGCCGGCGAGGAAATGTGCCAGATTTTCAAGAGCTCCGCGGGCGAGGGGTCGGACAGTGCGCGACTTATGCTGCTGGTCTCTATCGCAGCAGCGCGCCGGCACATCCGCATCGCCAACGCTTATTTCATCCCCGATGGCCTAACGGTCAGAACCCTGATCGATGCGCTGCGCCGCGGCGTGAAGATCGATATCATTACCCCGGGGACCGACATCGATGCCAAAAACGTGCGCGCGGTTGGTAAGACGCGCTGGAAACCGTTGCTCGAGGCCGGCGCTCGCTTTTATGAATATCAGCCCGCCCGGTTCCACTGTAAGTATCTGCTGGTGGACGAAGATTGGGCCTCGGTCGGGTCAGCGAATCTCGACAATCGCTCCATGTCGCTCAACGAAGAGGCAAACCTCAACGTGTTGAACGAAAAGTTCGTCGCCGCTCACATCGCGGTCTTCGAGGAGGATAAGAACCACTCGCGTGAAGTGACCCTGGCCGACTGGCGTAACCGGCCCTGGGAGGAAAAGGTGAGAGGACGTGCCTTTGCCATTTTCCGCTCGCAGATGTAACGGGCATCCTGCCTAACGATGAGCGATCGATCGGAAATGCTGCGGGTCGCGACCTATAACGTGCATGGTTGCGTGGGGAGGGATGGCCAGCGCTCCGAAGAGCGCAGCGCGGAGGTGATCCGCGAGCTGGAGGTCGATATCGTCGGTTTGCAGGAACTCGATCGCGGCCGCCGTCGCTCTGGTGGCATCGACCAAGCGGAAGCGATTGCCTCCCGGCTGGGTTGGCACTGGCACTTTCAGGCGGCGACGGAAAACGGCGACGAACATTATGGGCACGCGATTCTCAGCCGTTTCCCTTTGCAGGTGCGGCGGACCCTCTCTCTGCCGGGTCGGCCTCCGTTTTACTGTCGGGAGTCGCGCGCCGCGGCGGGCGTGGATGTGGCCACAAATTTTGGAACGGTTCAGGTCGTGAACACTCACCTGGGGCTGGGACGACGCGAGCGTTTGGAGCAAGCCGAGCTCTTGGTCAGCACGCACTGGGGGGAAGGTGCTGAAACGGGACGGCCCCTTATTTTGCTGGGGGACTTGAATTGCCTCCCCGGATCGAAACCTCATCGACTGCTGGGCCAACATCTGCGGGATGTCCGCACTTTGGTCCATCCTTCCCAATCGCTGCGGACGTTTCCAACCGCATTTCCGCTCCTCGCCGTCGATCACATTTTCGTCAACACAGCTCTCCAGCCAGTCAGCCTGAGAGTGCATCGCAGCGCCCGCGCCCGAGTGGCTTCGGATCATTTTCCTTTGGTGGCAGAGATGCTGCTCGGTCAAGGCGAGAAATGATTCTCCTTTTGTGTGTGTGCGCTCTGGGGAAGAGTCCCGCCATATGCCGACCGATGAGGAAGACAACCGCCCGCCTGGCCGAGTGAAGTGGCGCCCCTGGAAAGAGGGCGTCGGTCTCGGCGCGACTTTGGGTTTTTCCCTGGCGCTACTGGCCCTGCTCGTTAGTGGCGCGCTTTCCTACTATAACATTAGCCGCATCGCCCGGAACGAAGCGCTCGTTGTGCACACGCACGAGGTCTTAGACCAATTGGCCGGAATTCTGGAGGGCATGTCGGAGGCAGAATCGAATCAGCGCAGCTATCTAGTGACGTTCGACACCTCGTATCTCGGCCCACAACGCTCTGCAGTCGGGCGCGCATTGGCTCATCTGGAGCAACTGAAAGCTTTGACCAGCGATAACCTGCCGCAGCAGGCGCGACTAAGGAAACTGGCACCCTTGGTTCAAGATCGACTGGGCTCCCTCCAGACAGGCATCCAGATACGCCAGGTGCAAGGGGTGGAGGGGGCGCGGGATTACGTGGTGCTGGGAAAAGGCCGGAACTCGATGAACGCCATTCGTGACCTGATGGGAGAGATGCAGATCATAGAACGCCAATTACTGGCCCGGCGGGAAATCGAGTCGCGGGTCAGTTATCGCACCGCGGTGGTGACGCAGTGGGTCACAACTTTGTTAGGCGTAGGATTGGTGGTGGCGTCCTATTGGCTGGCCGTGCGCGAGCTGGAGACGCGCCATCGAGGCGCTGAAAAGTTGGCCGAGGCAAATGCCGTCTTAGAGGAGAAAGTCACCGAGCGCACTGCTGACTTGGAGTCGGCTAACGAATCGCTGCGGCTGAGCAATAGCGAATTAGAACAGTTTGCCTCGGTCGCCTCGCATGATCTGCAGGAGCCGCTGCGGAAGATCCAGGCTTTCGGCGATCGACTGCAGACCCGCAGCTCGCAGGAGCTGGGTGAACAGGGGCGTGATTATCTCGCCCGCATGCTCGCCTCCGCGACTCGCATGCGCAGTCTGATTGACGCGCTTCTCACTTTCTCGCGAGTTACGACCAAGGCACAGCCCTTTGCGACCGTCGACCTGGCAGCGACCGCTACCGATGTGGTGTCCGATCTGGAAGCGCGGATCGAACGCATGAACGGTCGGGTGGAGGTCGGCGAGCTCCCATCGCTCGAAGCCGATCCTTTGCAAATGCGGCAGCTGCTCCAGAACTTAATCGGTAACGGGCTCAAATTTGCCCGGCCGGAGACCCCGCCGGTAGTAAAAGTGGAGTCGCGCCTGATGGAGCCTGAGGGAACGGACGGAGAGCGGGCTTTTTGCGAAATCTCCGTGCGCGATAATGGAATCGGGTTCGAGGAAGTCTATCTCGACCGTATTTTTGACCTTTTTCAGAGACTGCATGGCCGGCAAGAATATGAGGGCACAGGGATGGGACTGGCTATCTGTCGTAAGATCGTGCTCCGACACGGCGGCACCATTACCGCGCAGAGCGCCCCGAATCGGGGCGCGACTTTCTTAGTCACCTTGCCACTGCAGCAGAGTTAAACGACATGGAAGATATGGGAACTAGTAAACCGATAACTATCCTGATGGCCGATGACGATTCCGACGATCGCCTCATGACGAAAGAAGCGTTCGAAGAAAGCCGGCTCGGGAACGACTTGCGTTTTGTGGAAGATGGCGTCGAGCTGCTGGATTACCTGCAACGCCGCGGCAAATACGAGGATCCAGCAAACTCTCCTCGGCCGGGGTTGATTCTGCTCGACCTCAATATGCCGCGGAAAGACGGTCGCGAAGCGCTCCGCGAGATCAAGGCTGATCCCGCGCTCAAAAGTATTCGCATCGTGATCCTGACAACCTCCAAGGCGGAAGAGGACATTTATCGCACCTACGATCTTTCGGCCGCCTCCTACATTACCAAGCCGGTGACCTTCGAGGCCATGGCCGAGGTGGTGAAGGTTCTTGGCAAGTATTGGCTCGAGATTGTGGCGTTGCCCGGAGAAGAGAGTGGTGGCGGCGGCGCTCTGGGAGGGACTCATGGAGACGCCGGCGGATAAACGCTTACTGCGCATCCTCCTGATCGAGGACGACCCCGACGATTACCTGCTGACGCGCGATTTGCTCGCCGACATCCCCTCACACCAAATCACGATCGATTGGGTCCAAACCGTCGACGAAGGCCTGGCCGCTTTGCAAGGGTGCCAGCACGACGCCTTCCTGCTCGATTATCGTCTTGGCAAAGAGACAGGGCTGACTTTGCTGAGGGAAGCGTTTCACCTGCGTTGTCCCGCGCCGATTATTTTACTCACAGGCGACGATGATCGCGACCTCGCCCTGCAGGCGCTGGAGGCAGGCGCCTCCGATTACCTGGTCAAAGGCGAGATCGATTCGGCTTCGCTGGAACGCTCGATTCGATATGCGATGCAGCAGAAAGGCTATGCGATTGAGCTGCACCAAAAAGTGGCCGAACGCACTGCCGAACTGGAAAAAGCCAACGCTGCTCTGCGCGAAAGCGAGAGGGAAATTCGCGTCCTCCTCGAAGAAACCGAAGCTGCTCGCGTCAGTGCCGAGGCGGCCAAAACCCGGGCCGAGACGGCGACCCGCGCGAAAGACGATTTTCTGGCGGCGCTGTCTCACGAGCTGCGTACTCCATTGAATCCCGCGCTCCTTTTGGCCACTTCCCTGGCCGAAGATGAGAGCCTCCCCGAATCCGTGCGAGCCGACATCGAGGTCGTGGCCCGCGGCATCGCCCTCCAGGCGCAGCTCGTCGATGATCTCCTCGATATCACGCGCATCTCCGGCGGCAAACTTCGGCTCGATCTGCATCCCATCGACGCGCACGAGGCGCTGCGTCACGCTCATAACATCCTGCGGGCCGACGTCGAAGGGCGCCAGATCGCGCTCACCCTCGACCTCGCTGCGCCTAACAAAACCATCAAAGCCGACGCAGTCCGCCTGCAGCAAATTTTTTGGAACGTGCTCAAGAACGCCATCAAGTTTACTCCCATGGGAGGAAGCGTCGCGGTGCGCACGTGCAACCCAGCCGGCCGTCCGGAAGTGCTCGAGGTCGAAATCGCCGACACAGGCATTGGGATTTCGGCCGAGATGCAGGATAAAATTT
Organism: Chthoniobacterales bacterium; assembly: GCA_965218705.1. GTDB lineage: Bacteria > Verrucomicrobiota > Verrucomicrobiia > Chthoniobacterales > UBA10450 > Palsa-1392. The sequence goes on along the minus strand of OZ244652.1, from coordinate 2,512,634 downwards.
TCGATGCGTTCATCCAGGAGGAGAGCGATCAAGGCCATCGCTTCGGAGGAATTGGTCTCGGCTTAGCCATCACCCAGCGCCTCGTCCAGCTGCAGAATGGCAGCATCACAGTCCAAAGCGCGGGCCGCGGCTGTGGCTCGACCTTTCGCATCGAGATGCCGCTGGAAACCACCGCTACCCCATCGGGCGAGAGCGCCGGTGGAGTGTCACCCGTGGCGGCCGCGGCCGCCGTTAGGCGCATCCTCCTGGTGGAAGATCACGACCAAACTCGTACGACCATGCTGCAGATTTTGCGGCGGCGCGGACATTTCGTGGAAGGAGTTTCGACGACAGCCGCCGCGCGCGAGATAGCGGCCCGTGGTGATTTCGATCTCGTGATCTCCGATCTGGGTTTGCCCGATGGCGATGGACACCAGTTGATGGCCGATCTCGATCGCTATGGCCTGCCCGGCATCGCCCTCAGCGGTTACGGGATGGAGCAGGATCTTGCGCGCAGCCGACAGAGCGGTTTCTTCGCTCACCTGACGAAGCCGGTCGATATCCAGGCTCTCGCTTCCGCCATCGCGGCAGCTCCCCGTCGGACATTGGCCAGGTAGAGGAGGGCTCCGCGCGCCGTCCCTGGCCTTGTCGTTGCTTTGTTACACAAAAGTGCGTTTGCCCAGTTTGCTTGCGACGAGGACCTACGGTAGAAAGCTTCACAACGAATTTTAAAACAGGAGGACAAGATGACGACAGAAGAAGTGGCTAAGAAACTCGTGGAATGGTGCGACCAAGGCGAATACGAGAAAGCTTCGCGGGAATTGTACGGACAGGACGTCGTCAGCGTCGAAGCCCACGCCATGGGCGGCATGCCAGCCGAGATGAAGGGATTCGACGCAGTTTGTGCCAAGAGCAAATGGTGGGTCGAGAATCACGAAGTGCACAGCAGTAAAGCCACCGGGCCTTTCGTCGCGCGCGACACGTTCGTGGTGCGCTTCGATATCGATGTAACCGACAAGAATTCCGGCAAGCGCTTCCAAGGTTCCGAAGTGGGGATCTATCAGGTCAAAGACGGCAAAGTGGTGCGGGAAGAGTTCCTGCCCATGGTTTCCGCCTAACGAGCTCGTCCGGCAAGCGGGCCGGCAGCTTCCCGCTTGCAGGCGTTGTCGCCGCAGGCTAATAGCTTGCTCCACCTGCAGCGCCGATATCGCCGACACATCAAGTGGCTCCCGATTTTAATCGCGGCCATATTTTTCACCTACCAGTACTGCAGTTCGGAAAAGTTCGTTAACCCCGAGACGGGACGAAAGAGTCACGTGGGCCTGTCCACCGATCAGGAGTCCGCGCTCGGCTTGCAGAGTTTTCGCCAGGTCCTCTCCAAGACGCAGACCATCGATTCCGGCCCCGAGGCCGACATGGTGAAGCGCGTCGCGACGCGACTGGTCAAAGGAACCGGCCCGGCGGGGAATGGCTTTAATTGGCAGGAGGCGCTGATTCGCGACGATCAGGTTAACGCCTTCTGTTTGCCCGGCGGGAAGATCGTCGTCTACACGGGCATTCTTCCGGTGGTCGCGCAGAACGATGCCGCTCTCGCCACCGTGCTCGGCCATGAGATGGCACACGCCACCTCGCGCCACGGCGCCCAGCGCGTGCTCCAGCAGAATCTCGCGCAGACCGCCCTTACCGGCATCGCCGTTTCTATGTCGGATATGGATTACAGCCAGCAACGCGCCGTCATGGGAGCGCTTGGCGCGGGCGCGCAATTTGGCGTTCTCATGCCCTTCGGGCGCCAGCATGAATCGGAAGCGGATCACATCGGCCTCCTCTATATGGCTCGCGCCGGTTACGATCCTCGGGAAAGCATTCGCTTCTGGGAGCGGATGGAACGCACGGGGTCAGCGCAGCCGCCCGAATTTCTTTCCAGCCATCCGTCGCATGGACATCGCATCCAGCAGCTGGAGGCCTGGATGCCCGAGGCGCTCGCGGAATATCAGAAGGCGACTGCACAAGGGCAATGAGTGCTGAGTTCTCGTCCCGCCAGGCAGAGCTTCCGGTTCTGTCACGGCCGGAGGAGGGCCCGACGATGGGGTGCCTGCTCTCCCCAACGCCTGCCGATAACCAAAATTTCACCGCCAAACCAACGATTTTGCTGCAACTCGGCGCAGTTTGTGCACAATGGTAGGAGCGGAACTCTTATGAAAACGAAATTTCTCGTCCTTGCCTTTCTCATCGCTTCTTGCCTAACGAGTTGGAGCGAGCCCTCGACCATCACCCAGGAAGGCGTCGACCAGATTCGGCTGGGTCAGTCGACCGAGGGCGACCTGGTGCGACTATTCGGGACACCTACCACGCGTTTCGTCCACTTGGACCACGACACCTCGATCGATTGGTTTCGCTCCGTCCCGGCTTGCGGGGCGTCCTACATTCCGATTATCGGGCCTGCCATTTGGGGTCTTAACGTCGAAGCCCAGCAACTGACGGTCGTCCTCAGTCCGAACGGTGTGGTCCGGAAGTACGAAGTGCACAGCTCTCAGGATCGCTTGCACGTCGCCGGCCGCACCACGACGACGACCCGGACCGTCGAGCGCACCGGTTACGCCAAGTAAGTCGCCGTCAGGCGAACCACCGTCCCTGCCACTAAGACGCTTTGTTCGCCGCTCTCGCGGAATCGCTTTCTCCGCCGCTCCGGTGGCGTGCCGCCTCTGCCAGAGCTTGCTCCAAGCCAGCCCGCGTAATCGGCTTGGGCAGGACACGGAACGCGCCGGAGGACTGCGGAGTCAGTTCATCCCGTTCGCTCAGGCCGGAGAGGAAAACCACGCAGCCCCCGGGGTCGCGGCTCAGAATGTTGCGGCAGGCGGTCAGCCCGTTAAGCCTGGCCATCGCATAATCCATCAGCACGATGTCCGGCTGCTGTCGGCGATAGGTGCGAATCGCATCCAGACCGGAGTGCACAGTCGCCACCACCTCATGGCCGCAAGAGCGCACCAGCTCAGCGAGTGTAAGAGAAAAGCCCTTTTCGTCGTCCGCGATCAGCACGCGCATGCGTATAGAAGCAGAAGTTTTTGCCTATGCGCCAATATTTTTCTGAGTCGGGCGATTTGCTCCCTCGATGGTGCGTTCAATTCGAGGATCGGGAACCAGCCAAATGATCGCTACCGCAAGGTAAATTAGGCAGGAAACCAGCGGGGCGAAAAACGCGATGCCCACGGCGACCAGGTAGAGTATGGGCGAGAGTTTCCCTTTCCAGTCGCTCCCGATCGCCCTCGCCAGCAGACAGTCCGGTCCTTCCGCTTTGATTAACGAACGTTGCAGCAACCAGTAAGCGCATGCCGCCCCGAGGAGGACCCCGCCGTAGAGTGCAGCCGGCGCCGCGGCAAAATGATTTTCGCCCATCCAGCTGGTCACAAACGGGACCAGCGACAGCCAGAACAGGAGATGGAGATTGGCCCAGAGACTGCGCCCCGTCACTCGCCGCACGGCCTGCATCATGTGATGATGATTGTTCCAGTAGATGCCGAGGAAGATGAAGCTCAGAACATAACTAAGGAAGATCGGCCATAAGGCCAGGAGGCTTCTCATCTCCGCGCTGTGCGGAACCTTCAGTTCCAGCACCATGATCGTGATGATGATGGCAATGACCCCATCGCTAAACGCTTCGAGCCTGTTTTTGCTCATATCTTGATCTTGGACTAACGAGTTCAGAGAAGCGACTCCGCTCGCACGATTCGTCCGTCGGGAGAAGATAGCGCTATTTCAGAAAGCGCCTGCCACGATCCGCGCCACCTCGGCGATCGCTGCTTCCCGGTTTTTCGATGAGACCTTCGACTCAACGCAGTAGATCGCCAGCAAAATGGGCGGCTTTCCCGGCGGCCACAAAATCGCGATGTCGTTAGTCGCGTTCTGGCCACCGCGTCCCGTCTTGTCCCCAACCTTCCAACCTCGCGGTACCCCGGCTCGAATCATCGTTAGGCCGGTCTTATTTTCGGCCAGCCAATTCTCGAGCTTTTGGCGGGAGGACCGACTTAGCTGATCCCCCAGGAGCAGCTGTTGCAGGTCGACGACCATCGCTGCCGGGGTGGTGGTATCACGTTCCTCGCCGGGTCGAAAATCATTCAAGTCTGGCTCCAGACGGTCTGGCCGCGTTTTCTCATCACCCAGTGAACGCGCATAACGGGTCAATCCCTCCGGTCCGCCCACGTTCTCGACTAAGAGGTTGGCGGCCGTGTTGTCGCTGATAGTGATGGCCGCCTCGCAAAGAGCGGCCACCGTCATGCCGCCATTTTTCACATGCTGCCTGGTCACCGGCGCATATTCCAAAAGGTCCTGCTCCCGGTACGGAACGAAGCGAGAAAGCTGTTCCTGTTGTTCGTCCACCCGCTTGAGAACGGCGGCCACCGCTAAAACCTTGCAGGTGCTGCAGAAAGGAAAACGCTCATCCGCTCGGTGAGCGATGTGCCGTTTACTCCCGCTGTCGTAGGCGGCGACCCCGAGACGACCGCCGATCCGTTTCTCGATCGCCGCGATGCGTGGCTCGGCCGACTGGCGAGCGTCATTAAGATCAACGGCGTGCGTCTGGCTCAGTGCGAGTGCGGTGACCGCGAACGCTCGGAGGATGGCGCGCCACGCGATCGCCAAATCCCCGACACAGGCACGCCCTATAACAGTGGAAGCGCAATTGGAGGACAACGCTTCTTCGTCGCCGAGTTTCAAACCCAGCGATGACGGAGCATCGGCCTCCACCGTGGGTTCTCTACCGTTACAGCGCACTACGCAGGCAGCATTTCCGGCAGACCGCCGAACGCTTCCTCCTCGGCTCTCTCCTCGGTAGTCTGAAGCGGAGCGAAGCGGTCGGCTCGGAAACCGCGCTCGATGTCGTGCGCGTTGAAGGGACCCTTGATTTCGCAAAGATAAACCGCAATCTCGCCTTCGTCACCGGTCAGACCGATGCCGGGCACGATATCGCGAATCGTATAAGTCGACCCTTCCTTCGGTAACTCGTCGTAGAGTTTCTCGATTCCCAAAGGGAAGTGACCATCCACGCACACCACCTTCTGGTTAGGCAGAAACATCGCCGGCTATTCTAGCACACCTCGCGTCGCTCAACTACTCTTGGCCGGGTTCCGGTCAGGATACGGTGGGACCGGCGGGAGGTCGTAGGATTTGGTCTTCATCTCGTCCTGGATTTCCTGGATGCCTCGATCAAGTTGCTGATCTTCGCCTTTGAATTCTTTGGCCGGGTCGTTATCGACCTCGATGTCCGGATCGACTCCGTGACTTTCGATAATCCAGTTCTTCCCGTCCTTCGAGTAAGGTGCAAACTCCGGTTTAAAGAGCTGCCCGCCATCAAGCAGGGGAAGCGGGTTGCGAATTCCAATCACGCCGCCCCAAGTGCGTTTTCCGATCAGTTTACCCAAGCCGAGGGTCTTAAAGCGAAACGGAAAAATATCGCCGTCCGAGGCCGAAAACTCGTTGATGAGTGTCACCATCGGACCGAGGAAGGTTTGCGGTGGATCGGTTTGGGGAATCCCGTTGCGTGCCATCCCGACCATGACCAAGGCACGGCGCAGACGCTCGATGACGAGAGGAGAGACGAAGCCACCTCCGTTGCCGCGCACGTCCACGACAAGCCCTTTCTTGCGAATCTGGGGAAAGTAACGCTTCGAGAACTCGTTGAGACCGGGCTGGCCCATGTCTGGTATGTGGACGTAGCCGACCTCGCCGCCGGTCTTCTGATTCACGTAATCGATATTGTGCTGCACCCAATCGAGATAATAAAGCGGTGACTCATCCGCGATCGGCACGACCGTGATGTCACGCGCTCCTGTTTCGGTGGGCTTGGAATTTACGCGCAGGATAACTTGCTTATTCGCGGTGCCGATGAGCGCGTCGTAGATATTAGCTAAGCCCGCGACGGGCCTGCCGTTGACCGCCAGGATGTAGTCCCCGGGCTCCAGGTTCAGCCCGATAGCTGTAAGGGGTGAACGCGTCTCCTTTTCCCAGTTTTCGCCCGGTAGAATCTTATCGATGCGATAAGCGTGACTCGAAGGATCGCGGGAGAGCTGCGCCCCGAGCAGGCCTAGTTCAATCCGCTTGGTCTCAGGCCGCTCCCCGCCGGCCACGTAAGCGTGACCGTTGTTTAACTCGCCGATCAACTCACCAATCAAGTAAGTCAGGTCATTGCGATGATTAACATAGGGTAAAAGCGCGGCGTATTTATCGCGCATGGCTTTCCAGTCCACGCCGTTCATGGTGGGGGAGAAAAAGAAGTCGCGCATTTGCCGCCAGGACTCGAAATAGATTTGCTTCCACTCCGCGCGGCGGTCGGCCATCACGTCGAGATCCTTAATCTCCACTTTGTGATCCTTCGTTTCGAGCTTGTCTTTGGGGAGGTCGATAATCGAGTAGTCCTTATCGATCTTTACCAGCATTTTCTTCCCATCGAAGCTGATCTGATAAGTATTAACGTCGCCTAGAACCGTTTCCTTTCGGTCTTCGAGGCTATAGGAGCATAGGTGCCACTTCTGCTCGCCGGGACCCCCTTCGTCGTCATCCTCACCCGTCGTGTCGCCGATGGTCCGCCGGAGATAAAAGACCCTGCCATCAACCAGCCGCAGGTCCCGGTAGTTCGCCGGGATTATATCCAGCCCGACAATGCGATTCTGAATTCCGTCCAGGTCCACTTTGACCGTGACGGTTTTTTTGACTTTCTCTTTCTTATCGTCTCCATCTTTGTCTTGTTCGTCCTTCTTCTTGTCTTTCTCCTCGGCCTTGCCAACTTCGTCGCTTTTCGGGGCTAGCGGCGATTCCGTATCTTTGGCCAAAGTCACGAGGTAAACCCGCTGCATGTCGAGATAGACGGTCTCAAACTGTTGCTCTCCGAAGGTCGGTTTGAAGTCGCGACCCGATGAAAGCATAAGATACTTGCCGTCATCGCTGAAGGCGACGCGCCCTGATCCATACCAGTCGCCGGTCACAGGGACGGCCTTCTTGGAGGCGACCGAATAGAGGTAGACCTTTGGCTGATTATTCTCTTCCGGCTGCCCCCAGGCAATCCATTGGCTGTCGGGCGACCAGTCATAGGACTCCATTTCGCCGACCTTATCCTGAGTGACCTCCGTTACTGCTTTACTGGCGACATCGATGTAGCGGAGGCGTTGCAGACGGTCGCTCCAGAGAAGCTTCTTGCTATCGGGCGACCAGATTGGCTGGTAGTAATAGGTGTCGGCCGCCTTTGTTAGCTGCTGTGGTGGGCCTTTCCCATCTTGCGAGCGCACATAGAGCTCATTTTCGCCCGACTCGTCGGAGTTATAGGCGATCCATTTACCATCAGGCGACCAGACGGCGTCGCGTTCGTGAGCGTTAGAGGTGTGAGTGAGGGCGCGCGCAGTGCCGTCTTTGGCCGGGACGGAGAAGATATCACCCCGCGCGACTACGACAGCGCGCTGGCCATCCGGGGCCAGGTTCACCGATTCCGTGTGTTTCGAAGCATCGAGGTAAGCCGCCCGCCCCGAGGCGAAGTCTTCTTTGATGGTGATGGGCACCGGCGCAGCCTTTCCGCTGGCGAGGTCGTAACGCCAGATATAGCCCGCCTCTTCAAAGACGATCGAATCTTTGCCCAAGCCAGGAAACTTGATGTCGAAATCCTTGAAGGTAGTGAGCTGCTTGGTCTCCTTGCCTTCGAGCCCAGTGGAAAACAGATTCATGCGCCCGTCACGATCCGAGATAAAGTAGATGCGATTGTCCGGTCCCCACATCGGACAGATATCCTGGCCGGGGTTGTTCGTTAGGTTAACCGTGGCCTGAGTTTTAAAGTCGTAAATCCAGACATCGTCCACCATGCCGCCGCGGTAATGTTTCCAGGTGCGGAATTCGCGGAAAACGCGGTTGAAAGCCATCTTGGAATCATCCGGCGCGAAGGAGACAAAGCCGCCGCGTGGCACGGGCAGTTGCTTGGGCAGTTCCGCGTCGGGTCCCACCGTTTCCAGGTCGCCAATGAACGAATTGAAAGAGGTGCGGCGGGTGCGGAAGACGACCAGCGGTTCGGTGTGCTTCCAACCCATGACCAGGTTATTCGGTCCCATGCGGTCGGAGATATCGTCGCGGCCCAGGGTGGCCGTCGTGGTGAGGCGCCTGGGCTCTCCGCCCTCGCCGGGCATGACGTAAACCTCCGTGTTACCATCGTATTGCGAGGTGAAGGCGAGTTCCTTGCCATCGGGTGAAAAATGCGGAAACGAGCTGTAGCCCGGGCCGCTCGTGAGACGGCGAGCCGTGCCGCCATCTTTTCCCACGGTGTAAAGCTCACCTGCGTAGCAAAACACGATCTGATCGCCGTTGGTGGTCGGAAAACGCAGCAAGCGCGTGGTATCCGGCAGATTCTGCGCGATCCCCGCGCCCACGGTCAGAAAAAACAAGGTAAGCAGCGTCAGGAAACGGCGAATAGGAATACGCATAATTATGAGGTTTAAAGGGTTGCAAACTGCGGTGGGAGCAAATGGGATGCAAACACCATTTCCGTCGTGGCCTTCGGACGATTGCGGGGCAGCTCCGAACTTGATCGCATCCCCTTATAACGTCGCCAAACCCGCTTCTTGTCTAAAGGGAGCAGCGTTGGTGGCACCGACTGGTTTCGTTGACAACGAAAATGCCGGATGATAATTTTGCGCCAATGCGTGAAGCCCGTATTTGTTAGGCCAAGCGAAGGAACCTCTGCACACGCTGCTCAATAGTCAGGTTTTGGTCCTGAACCGCCTTTGGCAGGCGGTTAACATCTGCTCGGCGCGTCGTGCTTTTGCTCTTCTCTACCAAGGACACGCGCAAGTCGTCTCGGCCGACCTACAAAACAATTTTGCCACCCACGATTTTGCCAGCTGGCGCGACTTTTCGCTTACAGCACCCGAGACCGAAATGGTCACGACCATCTCATGGAGGATCCGGGTCCCACGCGTCATCGTGCTCCTCCTTTTCGATCGACTTCCCAAGAAAGAAGTCAAATTTACCCGCCACAACGTCTTCGAGCGCGATAACAATACCTGCCAATATTGCGGGAAGTTGTTCGACCGGCAGGACCTGAACCTCGATCACGTTCTACCCCGGGACAAAGGCGGCCTGACCACCTGGGAAAATGTGGTTTGCTCCTGCATTCCTTGTAATACCCGCAAGGGCAACCGCCTGCCGCACCAAGCCCATATGACGCTCATCCGCAAACCGAAGCGGCCGAAGTGGCGGCCTTTCGTCCATGTCACTTTTTCCAGCCAGCAACATGAAAGCTGGCGGCATTTTGTCGATCTGGCCTATTGGAACGTCGAGCTGAGCGACTAACGAGCGGCTGTTAACCAGATCGCACCGTCTGCACGCTCGACTCGTGCTCGAGATAGCGCGTGATCCATTCCTCCGTTATTGCATCGGCCTGCCGAATTGTGCGGGGCGGCCCGAGATGGAACTCGCGCGGAGGTCGAATGCGCAGGTGATCCAGGACGCGCCGGACCGTCGTGGCATAATCCCGGCACAGGTCTTCGTAGGTTACAGCCAGCGGATTGATCGCATTGCGCTCGAAAAATTCAGACCACATTTCCTCAGCTCGGCGGATGGAGAGAAGGCAATGCGCGATTAATGCAGGATCGAATTCCGGCTCCCGCAGCGGACTTTTCTGGCCATCGGACACCCAAACCTCGGTCTGCATGGCACGTGCCTTGGAGACGGCTTGCCGGAGTTTGTCCTCGCGTGTGAGGTGGATGTAGCGGAGGCGCGGGAAAGCTGTTTTCAGCAGGTCAGCTTCCGGGGCGCTGGGAGGGCCAAAGTCTTTCGAGTGGCGCAGCCGCGCAATGAACTGGTCCAGATCCCAGGACTCGATGCGAAATCCAAAGACGGAATTGGAGGTCGCGGCGGCCGCAACGATGCCACGGACATAGTGCGAAAAATGACGCCCCGCATCCAAACCGTAGCGCGCCGCGTAACGCGGAGCGAGTTGGTGATTAAAGTACTGGAGCGGACGCCCGGCCATTCGGGTCGCCCGCAGACCGCCCGTCAGCAGGTGCGCGCCGGATCGCGCCACGGCACAAATCGCGTAACAATGAGTCGGATGGAAAAGATGATGCAGGATGCCAAACATGAGGTCGCGAATCTATTTTGATTCTGCCGACCATCCTCCCGATGTCGAGCCGGAAGTATCTTGCGGGAAGCGAAATCAATGCCGAAGAATCCAGCTACTTCAAAGCGTTGAGAATCGGCTGCGGATAGACTCCGAGAACGAAAACGGCCGCGATGAGCAGACACATCGTGAGACGCGATGGCCAGCTCACGGAAATGGGTGCGGCTTCCGCCGGTGGATCGAACCAATACATCGCGCGCACCACTTTGAGGTAGTAGTAAAAGCCGCAGCCCACCGTGACGATACCCACGATCGCCAGCAGGGTCTGATGCTGCCGGATGGCCGCATCGAAGATAAAAAATTTGCCCAGAAATCCGACCGTAAACGGGACGCCCGCCAGTGAGATCATGCCGATCAAGAGCGCGAAAGCGAGGAACGGCGAACGTTTGGCGAGCCCGGCGTAATCGTCGATCTGATCTTTGGTGTTTTGGCCCACCACGATGAGAACGGCAAAGCAGAGCAGAGTCATCACGAGATAGCCGACCAGGTAATAAGCGACCGCTGCTCCTGAGAACGCGACCACTCCAATGAGCAGGTAGCCAGCGTGGGCGATACTGGAGTAGGCGAGCAGCCGTTTCAAATTCGACTGCGGCAAGGCGGCTAGGTTGCCGTAAATCAAGGTGAGCGCCGCGACGACCACGAGCAAACGGCCCACCTGCGGAAGGATCGAAAAGGGTACCAACACTCTCAGCAAAACAACAAATCCCGCAGCCTTGGAACCAACCGAAAGAAACGCCGTGACTGGCGTCGGGGCGCCCTGGTAAACATCCGGCACCCAAATCTGAAACGGCACCGCCGCAATCTTGAAGCCGAGCGCGACCAAAACCAGCGAAATGCCGAAAAGGAGCGGGATGCGGTCGAAATCCTGGGTCGCCAGGACCGCACCGATGCGGGCCAGATTCGTCTCGCCGGTCACCCCAAAAATCCAAGTGATTCCGTAGACCAGAAAGCCCGTGGAAAGCGCGCTCAGAATCAAATATTTCACGCCCGCTTCGAGGGTCGCTGGATTTCGCCGGGTAAAACTCACCAGCACGTAGAAGGACATCGTGACCAGCTCGAGCGAAACGAAAATCATGACGAAATCGATCGCGGACGCCATCCACATGAGGCCGGCGCAGGTGAAAAGTGGCAGCGTGTAGAATTCGCCCAGACCGGCCTGAGGGTGAACCGAAGGCACGCCAGCGCGCAGGACCGGCGCGTAATCGATCCCCATCACGAGCACCAGAATGGTTGTGACAAGGGCGAAACGTTTGAAGAAAATTGCGCGTGGATCGGCCGAGTAAAAACTCCAGAAACCGGCCGGCGTCGCTGCCGGTGGCGGCGCCAGAAAAAAGCTGGCCACCAATACCAACGCCAGCCCTGCAATAGCTGCCCCGGCGACGATGCGGCGTTCGGTTTTCCCGGCAAAAGCTTCTGCCAGCAGAAGGATCAATCCCCAGACCAACACGGCGATTTCGAGAGCGGGCGCCGGGATCATGGTTGGGTGGCCACGGAGGGCGGAGCAAAGGTGGGACGGACTAGGCGGAGGAGAGTGTTGGGAAAGAAGCCGACGATCATGGTGGCAGCGATCAGTAGAATCACCGGCCAGCGCAAAGTGGCGCCGAGATCAGGCAGCGCGTTGACGCCGTGCACGGTGCGGTCGTTAGGCGGCCCCATAAAGATAACGCGGTAAGCGCGCAGCATGTAAACGGCCGAAATTACCACGCCCCAGAGCGCCAACACCGTGGCGACTTGGAAGAGGTCAAATCCATGCCATCCCGCGCCCACCCGGAACGCGCCGAAAAACACCATTACTTCCGCTGCGAAGTTCGCGAAGCCCGGCAACCCGATGGCGGCAAAAGCCGCGATCCCGAAAGCCAACCCCGTGAATGGCATCAGCTTGCCCATCCCACCCAGATCGGCAAAGACGAGCGTGCCGGTGTGACGCCGAATCTCACCCGCCAAACCGAAAAGCAAGGCGATCGTAATGCCGTGGGCAAACATGAGCAGCGCAGCGCCATTCAGGCCGATCACGTTGGCGCTCACGATTCCGAGAAAGATGTAGCCCATATGCATCACGCTGGAGTAGCCGAGCATCCAATCGAGCCGCTTCTGCGCGAGCGTGACCAGCCCGACGTAGATGATATTGCCTAACAACAGCACGATGAGCAGCGTGCTCCAGTAGTGCAGCCCTTCCGGGAGCAACGGCAGCGCCAGGCGGAGCAGGCCGTAGAGCCCGAATTTTTTTAGCACCCCCGCATGCAACATGGCCGCAGGGGCCGGCGCGGAGGCGTAGGCTTCCGGTGCCCAGGTGTGAAAAGGGAAGAGCGAAATCAAGACGCCAAATCCGACCAGGAGGAGAAGGAAAATCTGACGCTGCGCGGGCGCGGAAATTGCGCCCTGTGCCGCCACCGCCTGCAAGGCACGCAAATCGAAGCTGCGCAAAGCCGGCGGCACGCTGCGGTAGAGCAAGATCAACCCAAGCAGCAACACAAAACTGCCGAGCCCAAGGTAGATCGTTACTTTCCAGGCCGCCGCATAACGACTGCCCGAGCCCCAGATGCCGATGAGCAGAAAAGTCGGGATCAAAGCCAGCTCATGAAAGGCGTAGAAGAAGAAGAGATCGAGCGAAGCAAAGGCACCGATCGCGCCGCCCGCGATCAAGAGAAGGCAGGCGTAAAAGAGTGGCTCCGACTTTTCCACCCGCGGCGTAAAGCAAACGGCGCCCAGCAAAACCAACGCCGCCAGGAAAAGCATGATCAGACTCAGCCCATCCGCGCCTAACAAGAACTGCAGCCGCCAACTGTCGCTGATGGGCCACGAGGTCACGAATTGGAAACCGCCTGCGGCTGTCTGGTAACGGAAGAGAGCGACCACGCTGGCCACTGCCGTGGCGAGTGAGCCTAACAAGGCCGTGAAGCGGGCGGGCGCGCCGAGCAGGATGAGCAGCGCCGTCAAGAGCGGCGCGAAAACGAGAAAGAGCAGCATCAGTGAAAAACAGTGAAGTAGATGAGTCCGATGATGCCGAGCCCAAAAAGAAATGCGTAGGCCTGCAAGTTACCCACCTGCAGAAGTCGCAGCAGAAAACCGCCGCCCCACGTGGCGCCGCTCAAGCCGCGCACGATCGCGCCGTCCAGGATCCAGCGATCGATGAATGCGCACACCGACGCGAGCACCCCCTGCGTGGCGCGAATCAGCCAGATATAGATTTCATCGAGATAAAAGCGATTCCGGAAAAGCGGAATATCGATCGGGTCGTTAGTGCGCTGGCGATAAAGATAGAGCGCGCCCAAAACGCCCACGAGCAAGGCCGCGAACGCGACTACCGGCACGACCAGAGCGGTCTTCTCCTCGTGCGGCAGGAGGAGGAATTTCGTGGCGAAAAACCCAAAGCCTCCTAACGCCGCTGGCACAGCCAGGATAATTAAGGGACCGGTCATGACGAGCGGTGACTCAGACCCGCGGGCCGCATGATCGCTGCGCGGCGGACCGAAAAACGCCACTACCACCAGTCGCGTCATGTAAAACGCAGTGAGCAACGCGGTGAAGGCAGCGAGCACATAGATGGGAAGGCTCCGTTCGTAGGCCAGCGCCAGGATCGCATCTTTACTGAAGAAGCCGCTGAATCCCGGGAAACCGATCAAAGCCAGTGTGCCAACCAGGAAGGTAATGAAAGTGATCGGCATGCGCTTGGCCAGGCCGCCCATGCGCCAGATATCCTGCTCGTGATGCAGCATGTAAATAATCGAGCCGGACCCAAGAAAGAGGAGCGCCTTGAAAGCGGCGTGGGTGAAAAGGTGAAACATCGCTGCGGGCCCGGAAGCCAGTCCCACCGCCATCACCATGTATCCGAGTTGCGAGAGAGTGGAGTAGGCGAGGATGCGTTTGATGTCGTTTTGCTGCGTCGCCATGAGCGCGGCGAGCACCGCGGTGATCGTTCCGATCCAGGCGATGACTTGGAGCGCAGCTCCGGAGGCGTCGATCAAGAATCCGACGCGCACCAGCATGTAGACACCGGCGGCCACCATGGTCGCAGCATGGATCAGCGCCGAGACCGGGGTGGGACCTTCCATCGCATCCGGCAACCAGACGTGCAGCGGGAATTGCGCGGACTTACCGACTGCTCCGCAGAAAACAAGCAGCGCCGCCGCCGTCAAAAAGCCGGGATGACCGACGAAGCGCCCCATGTTCGCGGCCACCTCGGTAAAGACGAACGAACCGGTCGCGGTCCAGACCATGAGAATGCCGAGCATAAAACCAAAATCGCCCAGACGATTGGTGATAAACGCTTTCTTAGCCGCGTCGGCCGCCGAGGCGCGATCGAACCAATGTCCAATCAACAGATAGGAGCTCACGCCGACGAGTTCCCAGAAGATGAACATCATGACGAAGTTATTGGCCAGGACAATCCCGAGCATCGAGAACATGAAGAGCGAGAGCGACGCGAAGTAGCGCGCTTTGCCGGCATCGCTGCTCATGTAGCCTAACGAGTAAATGTGAATGAGCATGCCGACACCCGTGACCATGAAAAGCATGGAGCGGCTGAGCGGATCGAGAGTGAGCCCGAGAGGAACGGAAAACGTTGGCCCCAGATCGATCCAGGAGATTGAAGCGGCGACCGGCGTTTGCTGGAAAAAGATCAGGCAACTGCACAGAAACGAACCCACCACTGCACCGACCGAAATAAAAGCGCTCACCGTCCGCAGCGATCGCGTCACCAGCATGATGAGGAAGGCCGACGCGAGCGGTAAAAGGAGTGCGATCCAAGGAAGGGACGAAATCATGAGCGGCTCCCTTTTGTCATCCCGAGCCGGTGCAGCGCGGCGAGGGACCTCGCAGTTGCAAGCCACGCTTCCACCCGACCAGAAAGCGCATCTTGCATTTGAGAGGTCTCTCTCCATCCTGCGGCGGCTCGGGATGACAAGTTGAAGGCGTTGCTCGCAATCATCATTAGAACTTCAAAGCGCTGATGTCCTCGACGTGAGTGGTGCGTCTTGCGCGGTAGAGCGCCACGATGATCGCTAGTCCAACCGCCACTTCAGCCGCGGCCACCGTAATGATGAAAAAAACAAACACCTGTCCGTGATAGTCAGGCAGGCCCGCGGCATCGACGCGGGAGCGCGAAAATGCAACCAGCGACAGATTGGCCGCGTTCAGCATCAGCTCGAGCGACATAAAAATGATGATGATGTTGCGGCGCAACAGCACGCCGGCAAAACCGAGGGTGAAGAGGATACCGCTGACGAAAAGATAATCGGCCAGAGTGACCATCTTCAGTGCAGCTCGCGTTTGCTCAGCACAATCACCCCGATCGTCGCGACCAGAATGAGCACACCGATGATTTGGAACGGCAGATTGTAGTTACCGAAAAGAAGCAATCCGACGCTGTGGACATCGTCTCTCGCAGTCACTGGCAGCTCGGCGAAAGGAAGCTGCGCGTGCCGGAGATGACCGATCACCAGATAAAGCTGCCCAAAAAAGATCACCGCAACCGCCGTGCCTCCGCCGAAGGCCACAAAATTGATCCGGCGCCGTTCCTCCACCCGCAGGTCGAGCAGCATGATGATGAAGAGGAAAAGCACCATGACCGCTCCGGCATAAACCAGCACTTGGATGATGCCGATGAAATAGGCGTCGAGCGTCATGAAAAGCGCAGCCAGCCCCAGGAACGAAACGACCAGGCTAAGGGCGCTCGCCACTGGATTGCGATTGATGATAACGGCCGCGCCGAAAATGAGCATGAGGGCCGCAGCCGTCCAGAAAAAGAATGGCGACATGGTTTAGGATGACGAATGATGAATGCCGAATTTTCGAAGGAAGACTGAATGCGGAAGGCCGAAAATTCGGTCCGCGCCTGAGCCCATTCGGGCTGCGCCATTGGTCATTCCTTCGGCCTTCTTCATGCGTGCTTCGTTATTTTCTTTCGTTCCATTTCAAGACTAATCCGTGCATGACCCCGCCAATTTCGACCAGCTTCTCTTTGTTATGCACCATCTGAGCACGGGTGTAGCCGGTGATGGCGTAATCTTTGCGCAGGAAAATAGCCTGTTCCGGGCAGACCTCTTCGCACATGCCGCAGTAGATGCAGCGGATCATGTCGATATCGAATTCCTCCGGATACTTTTCCACCTTGGCAAAGCGGTCGCCTAACGGAATCTCTCCCGGCACGATCTTGATCGCGCGCGGCGGACAGATGAATTCGCAAAGCTGGCAGGCCACACAACGCACCCGATCCTTTTCGTCTTTCACCAGGGCCGGCGCGCCGCGGTAATGGTCGGGCAAATGGCTGTCCCATTTCTCTTCCGGATATTGCATCGTCACCTTGGTCCGGCCGGTCAGCATGTTCTTGAGGTGGCGAAAGGTGATCGCCATGCCGCTCATGATGGCCGGGAGATACACTTTCTCTGACCAGCTTAGATTGGGACGTCGAACGGTGATGGCCATGGCAGATTCGGAATCAGGAAAGCAGGAAAACAGGAAGGAATTGGGAACCCAGGAAACCAGAAACATTCAACGAAAAAGATCGCGCTGGCCTCAGAGAGATCGACCTTCGATACCCGCTGACCCTTCCTGCTTTCCTACTTTCCTGATTCATCAAATTTCTGGCTTCCTGGTTTCCAAATTTAACCGCTTCAACGGGGCATATAAGCCACAATCAGAGCGGCGATAAAGATGTTAACGAGCGCGATCTCGAAGAAGAAGACCCATCCCAGTCGCATCAATTGATCGTAGCGGAAACGGGGCAGCGTCCATCGCACCCAGATAAAGACGAGCAAGAGGAGCGAAACTTTGCCGAAGAAAACGAAGATATTGAAGAGGCCACCGAGCACACCACGCCAGCCGCCTAACGATCCGTCGATGAGCAGCCAGTGAAAACCGTGGACGTGATCCCACCAGGGCACCGGCAAGTGCCAGCCGCCTAGAAAGAGAGTCACGATGATGGCCGAGCCGGTGATCATGGCAGCGTATTCACCCAGGAAAAAGAGGGCAAATTTCATCGAGCTGTATTCGGTATGATAACCGCCCACCAACTCGGTCTCCGCTTCCGGGAGATCGAAGGGCAGCCGATTCGTTTCCGCAAAAATCGCGATGGTGAAGACGACGAACGAAATGAACATCGGGATCGCGAGCAGCCATTTCCAGGGATCGGTCCAATGGCCGATGAAAGGGGCGATCATCCAGCCCTCTTCGATCTGGTAGCGCACAATCGTGGTCAGGCGCAGCTGGCCGACGAGCAGGAAAATCGGGATGACCGCCAGCCCTAACGATAACTCATAGGAGATCATCTGCGAGGTGGCGCGGACCCCGCCCAGAAAAGGGTATTTGGAATTGGACGACCAACCCGCGATGACAATGCCATAAACGCCTAACGATGCGATGGCGAAGACGTAAAGCACCCCGACGTTGATATCCGCGATCACCATCGGAACACCGAAAAGGGTGCTGCCGAAAGGCACCACCGCGATGGTCATGATGGCCGGGACCATGGCGAGGCAGGGGGCCAGCCAATAGTAGAAGACGTTCGCGTTCGCCGGGGTGAAGTCCTCTTTCAAAATAAACTTCATCGCGTCCGCCACGGGCTGGAAAAGTCCGGCTGGGCCGACTCGATTGGGACCGAGTCGGTCTTGAATGAGCGCACTGACTCGGCGTTCGGCGTAAACGCTATACGAGACCATCGGGAGGATGATGAGGAAAACCACCGCGAGGATTTTGAGCAGTGACGTGAGGACGAGAAAAGTCATGAGTCGAGGGGCCGAGTCGTAAGGGCGCCGGGGAGCGCACGCGCCTCACGTGCTGTTTCCGGCGCCTCGCCGGAAACCCGCGCTGCTGTTAGCTCGACGATCGAAACTGACGCGAACTCCACCCTGCAGTTCGGCGAGGCGCCGAACTGAGCACGCAAGGCGCGTGCGCTCCCCGGAACTCTCATTGCGGGTGCTCCTCCTTTTCGCGTTGACGCACCTTTTCTTGGGCCGGTTCACCGGGTGGATTGGGCGATTTGTCGGCCGGCAAAATTTCTACGCCTTGATCGCCAATCCCGCTCAAAGTCAGGCCAGCAAATTCGGGGACCGCCTTGCTGATCTGGCTAAAGACATCTTCGATTGTGTAAATGCCATTCTCCGGGGAGAGCGCTTGAATCAGGTCCCGGAGAATCTCCCAGTCATCGCGCGCCTGGCCAGGGCCGCGCGCCGCGCGATTGAGTCGCTGCAAGCGACCCTTGCCATTAATCATCGAACCCCGTTTTTCAGTGTAGCCTAACGACGGCAGAACGGCGCTGGCCAGCGCGGTCGTTTCGTTCGAGAGCAAATCCATCGTCACGTAAACGGGCAGCCTGCTCAGGAGATTGGCTGGGATACCGATGCGAATCGGGTTTTCGCCGAAGGCCAGCAGCGCCCGCACCTCGCCGGATAAGATTCCTTCCTTGATCGACGCGAGCATCTGGCCGTCAGAACCGACGCCGAGCAGGCGAGCACCGTGGGTGTTGGGATTGCGGTCTTCGCTCAGGAGAATGTCGTCGCCGGGGCCGGTCCGCGGCAGGATATCGAGCAGGGTCACGCCTAACAATCGTGCGAGACGCGAGGTGAGCCAGAGCTCCTCGTTCGTCATGCGGCCGGAAGCGAGAATCGCGATTTGCCGGCCGCCGAGAGGTTTTAGCTGGGCGGCCACGTGGTCGATCGCCTCTTTCCAGGAAGCACTGCGAGGGTTTCCTTGTTCCCGCACCATCGGTTCCAGCAGGCGCCGTTCGCTCTGCAGATAATCGAAATTCAGGCGACCGTAGTCGCACATCCAGCAGGAATTGACCGTGTCGTTTTCGCGCGGGGTTTGGCGATAAATAACGCCTTCGCGGCTGCCAATGACGGTGTTGCAGCCGGTCGCGCAACTGGTGCAAATGCTCTTGGTTTCCTTTAGAAACCAGACCCGCATTTTGAAGCGGAAATCCGCTGAGGTGAGCGCGCCGACCGGGCAAATGTCGACTGTGTTGAGCGAGTAATTATTTTCCAAGCGCTTGCCTGGATGCGCCGTGAGGGTGGTGAAACTGCCGCGATCGACGAACCCGAGCACATCGTCGTGCGCGATCTCTTTCGAGAAGCGAATGCAACGCGAGCAAAGAATACAGCGTTCGTCGTCGAGCGTGACGCGCGGGCCGAGCTCGACGTTCTTCGGCTTCTTCACTTTGTTTTCGAGGAAGCGCGAATCCTGGCGGCCATACTCGACACTGAATTCCTGCAGCCGGCATTCGCCCGCCTGATCGCAAATCGGACAATCGAGCGGATGATTGATAAGGAGAAATTCCATGACGCCGCGTCGACATTCTTCGACCAAGGGTGAATCGGTCCGCACACCGAGACCCTCGGAAACATCAGACGCGCAGCAGATCTGCGGACGCGGCATCCAGTTGATGATGGGCTTGCCCTCTTCGTCCAGCTCCGGCTTACGGTCGGGCCCCATTTTGGGCATGCCCATTTCGATCAGGCACATGCGGCAGTTGCCGGGCGAGGAAAGCTTCTTGTGATAGCAATAACGCGGCACGAAATGCCCGGCCTGCTCGCAAGCCTCGATCAGCCGCGTGCCTTTGGGAAATTGCCGCCAGACGCCATTGATCTGGACGTTTACCATGGGGGCTGAAGCGGCGTCGGACATTAGGGAAATTTAATTTAGAAACCAGGAAACCAGAAAGTTCAGAAGGAGATGTCCTTTTCGATCAGTCGCGCATGATACTCGCGACCGACTCTCTTAATTGTTAGGCGAGTAGCCGCGAAGTTAAAAAGCAGACCATCGGCTAAACCGACCGCCTTTAAGTATGAGCGGACGACGGCAAAATGGACATTTTCGAGAGCCGACGTGGCTTTTAGCTCAATGACCAAAGCGTTTTCGATCAGGAGGTCGATGCGATGCTGCCCGATCGGCTGTGCGCGATAAAAAATAGGCACCGGTTTCTGTCGTTCGAATTGGATGTCGAGGGCGCGCAGTTCAATCGCCAATGCTTCCTCGTAGAGCGATTCGAGAAAGCCCGGCCCCAATTCCGTATGCACTCGAATCGCAGCTCCGATCACATGCTCGATGAGAGCCTCGTCAGTCTGTCCCTTTTCTGGTTTTCTGGTTTCCAAATTCATATCATTCCAAGCGTGCCCGCTCTCTCCCAGCCGGGGTCGTGGGCGAGGGGGGAAGTCGGAATTTCTATTTCGGCGACCAATTCCTCGGGCGTGTATTCCGGCGGCAGAGGCGGCGGGATTGGCTTCTGCGACTTGCCCGCGAAGTCTGCCGGAAATTTTTCCAGGAAGCTTTGGGTCGGCCAGGCGCAGGCTTCGCCGAAGGCGCAGATGGTGCGGCCGGCGATATTGTCGGCCACGTTTTTGAGCGTGGCAGGATCTTGCGTGACACCTCCGCCTTCCAGCATGCGCTGGGTGATTTTCTTCATCCAGAGCGACCCTTCGCGACAGGGCGTGCATTGGCCGCAGCTCTCGTGCGCGTAAAATTCGTTGATGTTGTTCAGCACCCAGACCATGTCGCGCGAGTCGTCCAGCACGATCACGCCGCCCGAGCCCGCCATGGAACCGGCCGCGGCTAACGAATCGAAATCCATCGGGATTTGATCGAGCGAAACTTCGCGATCCTTCAGTTTAAAAGTATCGCCGGCGCGCAACACTTTGGCCGAGCTGCCGCCGGGAATGACGCCTTTGATTCGTCGTCCCGGTTTCGGTCCGCCCGCCAGATCGTAGAGCACCTGGCCCATGGTGAGGACGCCGACTTCGATTTCGTAATACCCAGGCCTAACGACGTCTCCGCTCACACAGACGATGCGGGTGCCGGTGTTGTTAGGCCGACCGATCCGCGCATACTCGGCGCCGCCCAGGCCGATGATGTGTTTCACGTGGCACAAGGTCTCGACGTTGTTCACGATGGTCGGACACATGTAGAGACCGAGCACGGCGGGGAAATAGGGTGGCTTGATCCGTGGGTAGGCGCGCTTGCCTTCGAGCGACTCGATCAGGCCGGTTTCTTCGCCGCAGATGTAAGCGCCGGCGCCGCGATGGACGTAAATCTCCACATCAAAGCCGGTGCCGAGCATGTTGCGGCCGAGCAAATTCTGGGCGCGCGCTTCTGCGATCGCTTGCTCAAGAATCTTGGCGCCCTCCGGGAATTCGCCCCGGATATAAATGTAGGCGGTGTGCACATTGAGCGCCCAACAACTGATGAGCATCCCTTCGATGAGCTGGTGCGGATCCTGGTGAATGATGTAGCGATCCTTGAACGTGCCCGGCTCGGATTCGTCGGCGTTACAAATGAGGTAGACCGGCTTTGGCTCGTCGGGCTTGATGAAACTCCACTTCACGCCACAGGGAAAACCCGCGCCGCCGCGCCCGCGCAGACCGGAGGTTTTGACCTCGTTGACGATCTGCCCGCGCGACATGGTGATCGCTTTGCGCAGTTGCTCGTAGCCGCCGTGCCGCTGGTAGCAATCGAGATCGATCGTGTAGTTGTCCCGTCCGATGTTTTGGAAAATGAGGCGGCGCTCCAGCGGATGGGGGGCACGACCGTGGATGCTGGCGGGTTCGTGAGGCGATTTAGGGCTGGCCAGCGGACCGCTCTGCCGGGTGGGAGGCGGAAGGATCTTTTGGACGTCGCGAGGGGAGAGTTGTTCGTAAAGGTTATCGTCCACCATGCAGACGGGCCCGCTGCCGCAGCTGGCCAGGCATTCCACGAACTCGATGCTGTAGTTGCCATCCGGGCTGATGGAGACCGGGTTATGCAGACCGGTGCCCTGATGCTCCCGATCGATATTCGTTAGGCCAGCCAGCTTCGCCATGAGCGGGTAGGCGCCAGCCATGGCGCAACTGAGGGTGCGACAAACCCGCAGATGAGTGCGCCCGGCCGGCTGCTGACGAAACATCGGGTAGAAGGTGACCAGCTCGAGGACGTTGATCGGTTCGAGCTCGAGCTTGGCCGCGATCCAGTCGACCGCCTCGTCACTGAGGTAGCCAAACTGTTCCTGCCAAAGATGAAGGAGCGGGAGCGAGGCGCT
Source organism: Chthoniobacterales bacterium (assembly GCA_965218705.1). Taxonomy (GTDB): domain Bacteria; phylum Verrucomicrobiota; class Verrucomicrobiia; order Chthoniobacterales; family UBA10450; genus Palsa-1392. Next base: position 2,490,507 of record OZ244652.1, on the reverse strand, counting down.
GCGTTTGTGCTCAGCCGGGTAGTGGCTGATCGCTTCGTCCATGCGCCGTTCCAGCTCGGCCGGAACGCTCGTCGTCATCGTCGGCTCCACGGATGACGCTATTCGTGCAGGTTGCTTTCCTTCGACGAGACCCGGTCGTTGAAGAAAACGATCGTGACCGACTCGCCGTCCTGCTGGTAGGCGTAAGTGACCTTTTTGGTCACGACCAGGTTGGTGTTATCGACCGAGGTGGGCGGGCCGAGAATGGATTCGACTTGTTTGCGACTCATTCCCTCGGAAACCTGGTCGACATTCGCTTTCGTTAGGCGTTTGCCCTGGCAGGCGCCGAGAGCCAGCACGGCGGCCATGAGCAAGGTGAAGGAAAGGCGGAAAAGCGTCTTCATCGCGCGTCGGGCCGGCTTCTAGGGTTTTCGATCGAGATTCGTGTCTTTGCTGTCGAGCTCGTCATTTTTGAAGGTGAGCATGGCAAATTTCGTCCCGTCTTCATAGCGGAAGGTCGTTTTCTTGAAGATGACCATGTCTTTGGTCTCCGCGGTGGTCGGAGCGCCGAGGACAGTTTGGACCTGCGCCTTGGACATGCCGAGGGTGATCTGGTCGTAGTTGGCGCTGGTCAACTTGGAGCCGGAACCCATCTCGCGATTGCAGGCGCTAAAGGAGAGCAACGCCAGAGCGGCCAAGAGAAGAGTGAGAAGCTGCGTTTTATTTTTCATAAAGGTTGTCATCTGTCGCATTCTCCCATGACGAAGTCCAGACTGCCGAGGATGGCGACCACGTCGCTCATCATGAAGCCGGGCAGCAGTTCGGGGAGAATGCTCAGGTTCACAAATGACGGAGCCCGAATCTTGAGCCGGTGCGGCACGCCGCCACCGCGGCTGTTGATATAAAAGCCGAGTTCTCCCTTGGGATTTTCCGCCCCGAAATAGATTTCGCCCGGGGGCGCATCGAGGCCTTCGGTCACCACGATGAAGTGATGGATGAGCTCCTCCATTTTCGTCATGACACGGGCCTTGGGCGGGAGCATGTTTTTCCAGTCGACGACGTTGATCGGGCCGGATGGCAGTTTATCGATCACCTGGCGGAGAATGCGCACGCTTTGGCGCATCTCCTCGATCCGGACGAGATAACGATCGTAGCAATCGCCTGTGCTGCCGATGGGAACCTCGAAGTCATACTGCTCGTAATCGAGGTAAGGATGGGCGCGTCGCACATCGTGCTCCACTCCGCTGGCGCGCAGATTCGGACCAGAAAGCGCGTAGGCGATGGCGCGATCTTTTGGGATCACGCCGACGTCGCGGGTGCGGTCGACGAAGATCCGATTGCGAGTGAGCAGATTGTCGATCTCGTCGAGCTGCGGAATGAAGCCGTCCAGAAAAGTCTGGAGCTGCGGGATGAACGTCTCTGGCAAATCCCGAATTTGCCCGCCCACGCGCGTGTAGGAAGTGGTGAAGCGAGCGCCGGTGAGGAGCTCGAAGAGGTTGTAGAGCTTTTCGCGCTCCGTGAAAGTGTAGAGGAAAACGGTCATCGCCCCGAGATCGAGCGCCATGGCGCCAAGCCCGAGCAGATGGGCGGAAAGTCGCGCCGTTTCGCAGCAGATGACGCGGATGGCTTTGCCGCGAGGCGGAAGCTCCCAACCCATTAGCTTCTCGACCGCGAGCGCGTAGGCGACGTTGTTGGCGAGAGGGGCGAGATAGTCGAGTCGGTCTGTGTAAGGAACGAACTGGTTGTATTGCATGTTCTCCGCGATCTTTTCGTCGCCGCGATGCAGATAGCCGATGTCGGGCGTAGCTTTGGTCACCAGCTCGCCGTCGAGCTCCAGGACGAGACGCAGCACGCCATGCGTCGCGGGATGCGATGGCCCCATGTTGAGGATCATCTTTTCGCCTACGAGGTCGTCGCCAGGCTCGTGCGCCGCTTGCGCCTGCATGGTGCGGGCCAGGGGATCGGGCGCTTCGATTTCGCGAGTTTCGACCGGCATGAGGTCTATGCTCGCAATGCGCTCGGAGGGCGCAAGCGCAAATTCTGAGAAATCTGTCCGCGTTTGCCCACTGGAGCGGCGGCAGGGCGCCGCCGGGCGCATGGAAGGCCGCCCTGCGGGGAAAAGAGTGCTCGCGACGAGCGCGCTTTAACCGTTGTTCTTGCGTTACTTTGGCATCCCGGCATGATGGCTTTCTTCGGGGCAAACCTCACGATCGTGCTTCGCGAGCGAAGCGTCTACAAGGCAGGTTATGAATCAAAAAATTGCACTTCTCTTCGCCGGCCAGGGCGCGCAAGTCGTCGGCATGGGAAAGGATTTGGCGGAGGAATTTCCGGAAGCGGCAGAGCTTTTTCGACGTGCCGATGAAGTGCTCGGCCGCAAACTGAGCGAGATCGTCTGGGAAGGTCCGCTCGAGGAATTGACCCGCACCGCGAATTGCCAGCCAGCGCTTTATGTTCATGGACTCGCTTGCTTGAGCGTCTTGCGGGCAGTGGCGGGAGAATTTCCGATCGCGGCTGCGGCTGGCCTATCGCTCGGTGAATGGACGGCGCACGCTGCGGCCGGGACATTTTCCTTTGAGGAGGGGCTTCGACTGGTGGAGCAGCGGGGGCGTTTCATGGAAGCTGCCTGCGAAGCGACGGATGGGGCGATGGCCGCGATGATCGGCGGCGAGGAAGCCGCGGTGCGGGCGCTGGCGGCTGCGACGGATGTGGATGTGGCGAACCTGAATTCGCCGGGGCAGATCGTGATCTCGGGCGAGCGCGCTAAAGTCGAAGCCGCCGTGGGTGGGGCCAAAGAGCATGGAATTCGGAGGGCCACTCTCCTCAACGTGGCAGGCGCTTACCATTCTCGATTAATGGAGAGCGCGTATCTCAAGGTCGGTGAGTCGCTTCAGGATGTAGTTCCGCAAAAGCCAGTATTTTCCGTGTGCAGCAACGTGACGGGTTCCACGGTGGAAAGGGCCGCCGATATCAAGCGTACTCTGCAGGATCAGGTGACGGGAACCGTTCGGTGGACGGATTGCATGGAGAGGATGCTGGAGATGGGATGCGATTTGTTTCTGGAGTTGGGACCCGGCGGTGTGTTGGCCGGTCTTTTACAGCGAACTAGAAAAGGTACAGCCGTCCTGAGCATCAGCGATGTCGCGTCTCTCCAAGCCTGCGCGGAGAAGCTCCGCGAGATGACCTGAGTGCCTTCCAACATTGGATCTTTTGCCTCGTAAGGTGTTGCCGAAAGCGGAAGAAGAACGCGAACGATCACGGCCGTCTCGGGTTGCGCTAACGATTACTTCTGCTAAGACCGGGATTCCCAAGATGAATTTGCCACTCCTGACTTCGCGCTCTCGCGTGATGCTCTTTGCCCCGCACCCCGATGACGAATCGCTCGCGGCTGGCGTCTACCTCCAAAGAGCCGGAGCGGCCGGGGCGGCCGTGAGAGTGGTCTATGCCACGGATGGCGAACGCAACTGCTGGCCGCAGAGAGTGTTGGAGCGCAAACTCCGCATCGGAGAAAGCGATCGTCGTCGCTGGGGCGCCCGCCGCCAGAAGGAGGCACTGGCTGCTTTGCAAGTCCTGGGCATCGACCCGTGGGAGGTGGAGTATCTTTCCCTGCCCGATCAAGGCGTGACCAATCGACTACTTGGCGGCTGCGATGAAACGTTCCAGCGACTCGCGAACTCGATTCGTTCGTGGCAGCCGACTCATCTGCTCATGCCTTCCGCAGCCGATACACATCCAGACCATAGCGGCCTCGCCCTGCTGCTCCAATTTGTGCTGGACGATTTCCTGCCGCGTGGGCACACGATTGCTCAACTTCACTACTTGGTGCATGGCGCGAGCGCGTCCTTCGCCGAGGCGTCATGCGAGCTCTTTGGCAGCCCGCTGGAGCAAAAGACCAAGCGTCACGCCATCGGCTGTCATGCCACCCAAGTCGCGCTCTCGCGCCGCCGTTTTCTGGGTTATGCGAACCGGCCCGAGCGTTTCGCGATCGGAAATCGCCCAACGATGCAAGGAGGAGAGGGGCCGATTCGCACTTATCTGCGCGCGCCCCGTGAGCTGCGGCTCGAAGTCGCTTTCACTCCTAAACCTCTGCGCGGGCAGGGCGCCACGCTCCACCTGCTGGGCCAGGACGCTTTTGGCCGGTTACGCCGATTACGCACATCACTGCCAGGCCGGAGCAGCAAGATTGATTTGATTGACGGTGCGACGGGGCGAGTGGCCAGCATCGGGCGCTATGAGGGCGACGGCTTTAATGCAGAGATTCTTTTGCCATTCCTCGGCTTTGACACGCGCCGGCCCATTTTCGCCAAACTCGACCGACGAGTCTGGTTTTTCGATGAAGCCGGTTGGATGGAAATTGCCCCGCTCACGGTCGAGACGAGCGTCGCCCCGGCCCGTGAACTGGCTGTCGCCTAACGAAATATTTTGACATGAACCTGTCGCAAAAACTCGACGCTGATCTCAAAGACGCCATGCGGGCGAAAGACGCCTTGAGGCTAAGCGTCCTGCGCATGCTGAAATCGGCGCTCAAGTACGCCACGATTGAAAAGACGACCACGGAGGGCGAGCTGGACGACTCCGAGGCTACGCAGGTCATCCGCAAACAAGTGAAACAGCGTCAGGACTCCATCGAAAGCTTCGCTCAAGGAGGCCGCGCGGAATTGGCCGAGAAAGAGAAGGCGGAGATCGACATTCTGAACGCTTACCTGCCCGCGGCCATGAGCGCGGAAGAATTGACCCGGCTCGTCGGCGACGCGATCGCAGAAGTCGGAGCGACCTCCAAGGCGCAGATGGGCGCGGTTATGAAAGCGCTTGGTCCCAAAGTGGCTGGCCGCGCCGATGGCCGCACCCTCAGCCAGGAAGTGCAGCGACAACTGGCAAGAGCGTGAATCGAGAGTCGAGATTTGTTCCATCGACGGGCAAAGTCCGCTCCGGCCATCTGTTTTTTCAATTCACGCCCTAGACACCATGCTGAGCGTCATCATCGTCGCTGGCGGCAGCAGCCGGCGGATGGGCTTCGACAAGATCCTCGCTCCGCTCGAGGGCCGGCCGGTGTTGGCGCACTCCATCGCAGCTTTCGAAGTGACGGCCTCCGTCAACGAGATCATCGTGGTCGGTCGCGTGGAGCAGTTAGCAACCTACCAATCGCTGTGTGCGCGAGAGATTTTCACCAAGGTTTCAGCCGTCATTCCGGGGGGCGAACGCCGGCAGGACTCTGTGCGCCAGGGACTCGAACGACTTCAGGCGGGGACCGATTTTATCGCGGTGCACGACGCCGCTCGTCCGCTCGTTAGGCCGGATCTGATCGAGCGAATTTTCCAGATCGCGCAGGAGCACGGAGGCGCGGCCAGCGCCGCGCCCGTCGCCGATACTCTGCAGCGCGCGGATGACGGCTACGTGGTGACGGAACGGGTGGAGCGAGCGCATCTTTTCGCCGTGCAAACGCCGCAGATTTTTCGGCGGACGCTTCTGAAGGATGCTTACGACGCAGTCTTCCGCGCCGGGCGCGAGGTGACCGACGAAATATCCGCGGTCACGGAAGCACGGGGGAAGGTGGTCCTCGTGCCTAACGACGAACCGAATTTCAAAATCACCTGGCCGGCCGATTTGGCCCTGGCCGGTTTCGTTTTGCGCCAGCGCGCCTCGTAGTCGCACGAGCGGTTGCGAGGGATGCCAGGTTCTTCCGCGAAGACGCGTCAGGGGAGATATTGGCGGATCAGCGGAAGGAGCGTGGGCACATCACTAGCACGAAAAGGGCGGCTCTTTCTTTCTGCATCCAACCCCGCCAGTTCGCTCGCCCGGAGCAGCTGCCCGCTTTTCCAGACCCAGGCATTGGGGTTGTAAGGGCCGACCTTGCGCGGATCGCTCCAGGTGTGGATGGCAACGACGCGATCGGAATGCGCCGCAGCGATGTGCATGGGGCCGCTATCGACGCTGACGGTGAAGCTGGCTCGACGAATCAGCCAGATGAGCTGCAAAATGCTGGTGTGATTCAGCAGGTTGATGCAGTTATCCGGCGGGGGTAGATCCCGCTTGGTGCGGCCCACCAGGACGACCCGTCGAGGCGCGAGGGCGCGGCAAAATTCCTCCACCGTCAGATCGCTGAGTGATTTCTGTCTCCCGCGCGCAAACGGATGGAGGAGGATAAACGGCTCATCCTCATCGAACCGCTCGATCCCATCGCCGGTCGGCAAAGGAAAGCGTAACGGACGCTGAATCTCGATCCCGAAACCTTCGATGAGCTGGAGATAACGCTCCACTGCATGCGCCTCGCGCTCAACTGGGATGGTGTGCCGATAGAAGAGATGCGCTCCTTCCCGCGCATCGCTCATCCCATAGAGCTCGCGCGCCCGACTCATCTTCCCGACCAACGCACTGCGCAGGAGACCCTGGAAATCAAACGCCACTTCGGGCCGGATCCGACGGACGGTGCGCAGCCAGGGCAGGAGATTCCTGGTCAGACCGAAGCCGCCCAGTTCGCCGCGCGGGAAGATATGCACGCGATCGACACTCTTATTCCCCCGCAACAACGAAGCCCATTCCGGATTGATGACCCAGGTGAGGGTGGCTTTGGGAAAGGCGTCGCCCAAGAGCGCCACAGCGGGCAAAGTATGAACGATATCGCCTAACGAGCTAGGCTTGATGACGAGAATCGAGCGAAGGCCGGATGGCAGATGGCTGATGGCTGATTTCACGGCGCAAGTCGTCGGGGATGATCGGCAATCAGCAATCAAAAATCGCCAATCAAAAATATCCTATCTTCCAACTCCCAGGCGATCGGCCAGCCGCTCGGGTAAGCCGGCCCGCCGAATTTTCTGTTGCGCTTTTTCGAGGTCGTACTTGACCCGTCGATGCTCGAAGATCTGTCGATCCAAGTCGAGAATCCCGTAGGCGGCTCGCCAGTCGCGATCGCGCGGTTGACCGATGCTGCCCGGGTTCAGGAAATATTTTTTGCCGGGCAGGAGCGGGATTTGACCGGCGGCGAGGCGCCGCACATCGTCGTCGCGCACAAAGGCGGTCGGCCAGTGGGTGTGCCCGAAAAAGCAGAGAGTCGTGTGCTGATAAGTGAAGCTGGCGATGGCGTCGAGGTCGTTGAAGACATAACCCCACTGTCCCGGCGTATCGAGGGTCGCATGCACGATGGTGAAATCACGCACCTGCCTCGTGAGGCGAAGATCGGCCAGCCAGGCTTTCTCGTCGGCGGAGAGCTGAGCGCGCGTCCAGCCAATCGCTTCTTCGGCCAGCTCGTTAAAGCTCTCGGTGGAAGCGGCCATCGAAACCTGCTCATCGTGATTACCCTTCACGACTGGGCATTCCAGATCGCGAATCATCTTGAGACATTGGGATGGATTGGCGTTGTAGCCTACAACGTCACCGAGGCAGACGAAGTTCGAGCAGGCTTGAGCCTGTGCGTCAGCCAGGACCGCCTCGAGAGCTTCGAGGTTGGCGTGGATGTCGCTCAAAATAGCAAAACGCATGGGCAGAAATTATTGCTCCGGACTGGGAATCCGCTGATCCGCGGGAATATCGAGTTTCCGTTCGAGATATTGCAGTCGTGTCATCAAAGTGGGGAGGCGCTGTTTCTCGCCCAGGTCGTAAAGCCGGCGCAGCGCAGTATAAGCCTCGCGCTCGTGGCCGGGGGCAAAGGAAAGTTCGTAAGCTGCAAAACGTTGATCATAAGCCGGAGCTCCGGGAAGAGCGGCAGCCCGGGCATAGGAGCGCGCGGCTGCCTCGTGATTGTTGAATTTCTCTTTGTAAAGGCGGGCGAGCGTTTCGTAAAGTTGAGGGCGATCGGGATTATTTTGGATCCCCCGTTCGAGGAAATCCTGACCGAGCGCAAAATATTGGAGTTGCGCCTTGCGACGCATGGCGTCGTTAGGCAAACTGGGATCGTGCGCGGCGGCGACGCTCGCGTTCCATGCCATGTGCCACGCGGCCATGTCCCAGAAAAGAATCGAACGCGGTTGCAGAGTGGTGGCTTCGCGGAAAAGCAAAAGCACGCGGCCCCACTCGGTCCTTTCCCAGGCCACGTGCGCCTGGATGAAGACAAAGTCCGCGAGCAAGGAACGAAAACCACTCAGCGCCGCCAGGTAACCGAGTTGGCCGATTTGCTCGCGCAGATCGAGCCCGAGCCGGGCTTGCTGAAAATAGGCGCTGCGATGTTCTTGCCAGAGTGAAGATTCCAGCGGCACCCGGAGAGCCCCGAAGACGAGCAAGAGCGGCAGGATAATCGCGCAACGGATCATAGCTCTTTCCCGTGAAACGCGACCCAGGCAAAGAAGAGATAGATCGATGTGTAGACGCAGCCTAGCCCCGCCGTCTGGGTGAAGAGCGCGAATGGGATGGTCGTGCCGGCCACAATGTCGTCCACCAGGTTGAACTGCTGTAGATCGGGAAAGGCGAGGGCAACGAGCGCGAGGAAGACCTGCGTCACCCAGCCGGCCCCATGCTCCTGGAGCCAGTACTCCCGCGCCGTGGCTTGGAGGTGGCCGATGAAATAGATGAAAACCATCACGACGATCGTGAAAATGTTTGAGGAAGCGAAAGTGGAGATGAAGAGGGTGAGGGAAGCCAGCAGAGCGGACTTGAGATAAATGATCACGATCCCCGGGAGAAGATTGGCGTTAAAGGCAGACGCGCGCAGGGAACGCAGCGCTTCCTCGATCTGCGCGGGAGGCAGGCCGGCCATCTCGTGCGCGGTCTCATTGAGAAGGAGCTGTTCCCTCACAAAAAGCACGATGAAAAAAAGCGCGCTCATGGCCAGCACGCTCAGACCGAGGAGCAGGAGGACACCAGCCAGTTTGCCCATGAGATATTCGTAACGCGGGACCGGCTTGGCCAGGATCGTGTAAATGGTGCGGTCTTCGAGATCGCGCGGGAGCAGTTGGGCGGTGGCCACGATGGCCAGGAGCGAGGTGAAGATGCTCATCGCGCCTAACGAAATATCTTTCAGGACCTGGAATTCCTGCTGAAAACTGAGTCGCGCCATGGAGAAGGAGTTGGCGATGAGCAAGAGGGCGAAGATGAGCAGGAAATAAAAAATCTTGAGCCTAACGAGCTCCGTAAAAGTGTTGCCCGCCAGCGCGCGGAGGCGGCCGGGAGAAAAGCTGCGATGCCGGATTTCAGTCATGGGCGGCGGCCGGGCCTAATTTTCCGGGATCGACTTGGTCGCTTCGAGGAACAATCCTTCCAGCGTCGTTTGGGGCTGGCGTTGTTCGAGCAACCGAGTGTCCGTCCGCTCGAGCAGCGCGGAAATTTGGGCAACGACTTCCGGCGTAGCGTTCTCCAAAACGAGCTCGGTCTGATTTTCGATCGCGAGCAGATCTTCCACGCGTCCTTCGCGCACCAACACGCCCTGGGCCAGGATGCCAACGCGATCGCAAATTTCCTGCACCTGCGCGAGCAAATGCGAAGAAAGCAGCACGGTAATGCCGCGACTTTTCAAGGCAAGAATCAGATCGCGGATTTCGCGTGAGCCGGCCGGATCGACGCCCGCCGTGGGCTCGTCGAGCACGACTAGTTTCGGATCCTGCACGAGCGCCTGGGCGAGACCAATCCGTTGCAGCATCCCTTTGGAATAGACCGCCAGACGCCGGTCGCGCGCCTCCTGGAGGCCGACCAAGTCGAGAAGCTCGCCGGTCCGCTGGCGCAGCCGGTCGCCGCGCAGCCCGCACAGTTTGCCGTAGAAGTGCAGGGTTTCTTCTCCGGTCAGGTACTTATAAAAATAGGGATTCTCGGGCAAGAAGCCGACCGATTCCCGGCTGCCCACTTCGCGGCTATCGCGCCCGAAGATCCTGGTGCGACCGCTACTGGCCGAGACCAAGCCAAGGATTATCTTGAGCGTGGTGCTCTTGCCGGATCCGTTAGGCCCGAGCAGTCCGTAAACCTGGCCCATCGGAACCGCGAGGTTTAGTTGACGCACCGCCACGACGCGTTGGCGGCGAAAGGGAATGGGAAAACTCTTGCTGAGATCTTCAACCAAAACAGCCGGCTCAGTCATGGCGAATTTCGAAGCCGTGCGCTTCGGGCGGTTCCGACAGAACCGACTCCGTCTGTTTACGAATGTGGGCGCGCAGCTCGCTTTGGCCGATCGCGTCGACAAAGGCGCGCATCTCACTTACTTCGCCAGTCACCTGCAGTTCGACGCGGCCGTCCGCGAGATTACGCACCCAGCCGATCACCTCGAAGCCTTTGGCGATCTGTTTGACCGACCAGCGAAATCCAACTCCCTGCACGTGGCCCTCGAAGAAAATTTGCAGTGAAATCATGGCACAAACGCAACGGAAGGTTGCATCTTGGGCGATCGCCCGTGCGACGCAAGTACCGTTCTGGGGACGCATGCGCCCGCGCGCGCTCAAGACGGCGCTTCGCCGGATTGCCCGGGAAGACAGGAGGCTGGTATTCACCACGAAGTCGCGCCGCGCAGATGTTTGCGGCGAGGCGCCGCAAACGGCACGCGAAGCGCGTGCGTTCCCCGGATTTTAGCTCCACCACTCCGGCGAATCGCCCAGATGATTATTAACCGATGGGTGGCTAAGACGACGAAGAATTACCTTAGTAGCGAAACTCCGGCTTGGGACTCGCTTCCGGCAAAGGCTCGGGCGGCGCGATGAGGCGAGGATCGTCGGAGTAGAGACTAAACTGTTCGCCGTCTTCGGTGTGGCTGGCGATAATGGGCGGGTCCGGGTCGGGCTCCGGTGGCGGCGATAGTTTCTCCGCGACCAAGGCTGCGCCCGCGGGCCGAATGTCTTCATTGGCGACGTAACCGTTTTCGCCATCCTGCAGCTCGACTTTTACGTAGCCGAAGGAAGGCCGGATGACTTTCATGATCTCGTCATGCGACAGCTTTTTATCGGGGCCGCTCCCTTGCTGGGGGCCGTAGCGATAAAAGGGAGTTTCGTTGGCGGCGACCGAATACCAGCTATTGGTCGTGCCTGATAAGATTTTCGGTTTTTCCGACGATGCACATCCGCCTGCCAGCATAGCTGCGCTGGCCAGCGGGAGGAGCTGCCTTAGTTTCATTTATAGCTGTAGAGAAAACAGACCGCGGCAGGCTCGCCTTTTTCGAGGCGCACCTTGACGAAGTATTCGCCGCTCTTTTCCACAGCTACTCCTGTAGCGGCTTTCGTGCCGGAATTGTACTTTTCTCCAACCACCGGTGCACCTGTTTCGTCGAAGAGTTCCAAGCTGATTTTCTGCGCCTTATCGGTCGCCCCGGCCGAGAACCAATACTGATTCCCGGCGTAGAGATTCACCGCGATGACCTTGCTTTCGCCCGGGGCCAAGCTGCCGGTCCAATGTCCGTCGCGCAGTTTGAATCCATCATTGGAAAAGGCGCCGGCCAACTCCAGAGCCACCTGACGCGAAGCGACCTCCTGGTCGGTCTCGCCTTGGGCCCAACGCGCCCCCGCGAGAGGCAAGGCAATTGTAAGGCACAGAAAAACGAAGAGCCGGTTCATGGGGCTTTCCTTTGAATTTCCTGCATCACCTTGTCGACCGCAGCGTTAAGCGTGGTCACCTGCGCGGTCGAAAGAGGCTGACCGAACGGTGTGGCCACCATCTTCTCGATCGCGTTCAACTGGGTGTCGACACTCTTGACCAGCGGGTCATTTTGCAGGTCGGGCGAGATCTGGCCGAGCTTTGCGCGAATGAAGCGCAGCAATTCTGGCTGGCGCAACGCCTGCCCCATCTTGGGATCGTAGTTCTTGGCCACGACCGCGCCAATCACCTGCGTGCCGCGAATCCATCCGCCCAGACTCACGAGAATGACGAGATCGTTGTCGCGATGCGACTGCATCGACGCCTTCACTTCGTTCTGCGTCGCTTCCAGTTCCTCCTGCAGCGCATTCCATTCATCGTTCTCGGCAAATTGATTAATGCTGTTGCCGCGAGAAAGGATGTTTTCGCTTACCCCCAGCGCCTTGGCCATTTTCACAATATCGCCGCCGATATTTTTGACCTGCTGCGAATCTTGCGCCTCCACGGCAATAAAACCGTCGGCCACTAATCCGCCCAGGTTCATGGCAATTTGCGCCCGGGTTTTGTAGTTGATCGCGATCGGCCCGCGATAGCGCGCCGGCCAATCCGGTTTGGCAGGTTTGCCCAGAGCAGAGAAGAGTTCGCCGGGGGTGGGGATCGTGACGGCGTCGGTCTTGACGGCCTGGGTCATGTCCGTGTTGCTCAGGTTCCCGCTGGCCGTCGCCGCTGGGCTGGGGCTCGGGCTGTCCGCCGCAAAAGCGCTCAGGGCGAGAAGAAAGAGAATCGCGCCGCTGACAATCCGCACAAGCATGACCGCAGGTTATCCACGCGCTGGGGCAATGCCAGTGCGAAATATTTTCCCCAGCCCTCCGGCGACTGCGCATAAGTTGCTTCTCTTTTGAGGGCTCGAGGCGCGCACAACTGCGGTCCTCCATTCGAATATGGTAGCAGCAACAGGCCGGGTGAATTCCCTGGCGAGAGGGGGAAGAGAGCGGTCAGCGGGCATATATCCTGCTCCTTTTAGAGGTGTTCAAGAAAGACAGCTCAATCAAAATCCTATGACATCGACCTTCGCAAACCCTACTTTGACGCCTGACGATTCATCCACCGGCACCGATTTGAAAAGCATCCTGCTCGAACCCTTCCTGATGGCGGGCTCGGCCTGCTTCTGGTTGGTGGCGCTGCCTTTCGTGGCCGTTTCGCTTATGTGCGTGAAGGTCTGGGACACGATTTCGGCAATCATTCCCGGTCATAGTGCTCAGAAGAATCCTTTGATCCTGCGCCGCGGATTGGCGAAGGGCGGCGTAGCTGTGCGGGGAGCCGCCCCTGCTGCGCAGGTGTAATCTCGCCGCTCGCTAAAGTTCGCCCGCAAAAGCGAAGCAAATTGTTCGCGTTCTCGGGTGATGCTCCCGCGCTCCTTCTAGCGCCGGCGGCTGGATATCTCGTGAAACGAGAAACGGCGTGCTGCAGCCGAAGTCGACTGCAAACACGCCGTTTGAATTTTGCAACGGGTCAGTGGCCGGCGAGTTACCTCTGGTTAGACTTCACTAGCGTCGCCGTATTGGTCCGTGTGAGAGCGGGCGAGCCACCCACGCCCGTCACCGTAAACGTATAGCTCCCTTTTCTTGTCGAGGAATTGACCGTGAGGGTCAGCGTTGACGAGGTCGTCGTGGGGTTCGGGCTGAAGCTTCCGGTTGTGCCCGAAGGCAATCCGCTCACCGACAGGCTCACCGATGAGTTGAAGCCGCTGATATTGTTCACGGTGACCGTGTAAACAGCCGTCCCACCACTGCGACCGACCGTGACAGAGGACGGACTGATGGAGAGCGAATAGTCGGGAGCGGGCGTGGGGGAAGGCGTCGGCGTGGCCGTGGGAGTCGGAGTAGGTGTCGCGGTCGGCGTGGGCGTCGGAGTCGCTGTTGGGGTTGGCGTGGGCGTGGGGTTGCCGGTGGCTAGCTGGAAACTGCCGATGCGCGTCCGCCAATTATAGGTCGACGTGGTGGAATAGTACTCACTGGTGAACCAGAAAGTGGTGTCATCCACGGGGTCCACCGTGAGCGCGCTGTAATCGCCCCAGCGATTTCCGGTGCCGGTTTGGCTACCCGTGCCGTCGAAGAGGTGGCTTTCGCCTTGGGCCAAGGTGTTGACCGGATCTGTGACGAGCCGACCGGCATAGCGGAGCTGCGGTTTGATGCTGGAGCTGGAGGCGCTAAAGCCAATAGCCAGATTGCCTTGCCCGTCCATGGCCGCGCTGCCCATCCACCGCCAGGTCGTGTCGGGCTGGTAGGTGCTTTCTTGGAAAAGCGTCACGGGTCCAGCGGTGACACCGCGCATTTCAAACCAGCGAATCCCGGCTACGCCGTTCGCGCTCACCGTGAAGTTGCCCACGAGCGACTCGTGGTCGCCAAAATTCCGGTAAGCCAGGCGAAACATGAGGCGATCGCCGATGCCATCCAGTTTATTCGAGGAGGTCACGCCCGACTCAGGCACACAGGAGCGCGTACTCGGGCAGAGAGAAGTGAACCCGGCCGCGGTGGGGGTCGCGAAGGTCGCAAAAGTAGAGTTAGACGGCGCCGCGAAGTCCGCGTGGAAGTGGTAGACCGAATACTTATTACTGCTCGGAAAACCGACAAAGGTGTTCGGCGCACCGGACGGAGGCTGAGTTAGACCATCCAGGTCCGCCGGCAGAAATGGCGGGACGGAACCACCCAGAGGGCCCACCGGGCTGACGAAGGTGGCGGGGGAACCCACCAGCATCTTAGACCGATCGAGCGCGAAAGGCTGTGGCCCAAGGTAGGCCGTGCCGGCAGAGTTAAACACGTTCATGCTCATATAGTAAGCATCCGGCCAGACCGAGAGGTGAGGGTAATCGTAGAAGTTCGATCCAAGGTGGAAGCCGTAACGATAATAGCTGCCGGTGGCATCTCCCGTGGTCGAGACGGCGACGCACTCGTCGGTGATCGGCGTGCTGCCTGTCGGCGTGGCAAATTGCGTAATCACCCAGCGGTCGGCCAGCTGATCTTAAAGGACCACCGGATCGCCTGAGCCGCCCGTCTGACAGGCCCCGCCGAAGCCACTCCAGAGCGAAGAGATGCTATTCGGGCCGAGCACGGAATTCCCCGTCGCCTTATCGAAGACCTGATAACCTTCGTTTACCATTTGGACATACTGGGTCTTGCCCACGGCGCCGTTCGTGTCCGGCGGAGCGCAACTGCAGCCGACGCCAGGGAAAGGGATACCGTCAAAGTTTAGGATGGGCGCCGGAATGCTGGGCGCCAGGAGCCGTAAGGCCGATCCTTTCTCGATGACTTGGTCCGGGATATCAAGGTGCGGGAGAGAAATTTTGGGATTCTCGGCTGCTTCCTTTTCCACTTGGCGGTCGGGCCGATCCTGTTTGGCCAGCTCGCGGAGGGGAGGCGAGACATCGTTATGATAGGAAGGCGTTCCTTGGAAATGAGTAGGACTTGCCCCGGAGGACGAGGCCGCCACAAAAACGCCGTACCCGCACAAGGCGAGCAGGCGCGCAGAGAGAATCGACATAGGTTTGGACTTCATAGGAATGAAAGAACTAAGGCTAAAACTTTTTAGCTTGGCGGGAGTACGACGCGTTTGGCTGTCTGTCGCGGGATAATATCAGTCAGGTAGAACTTTCTTTCATGACTAATTTGTAAGGTACCAATCTATAAGTTGAACCCACCTATCCTATGTTTGTTAGACCTTATATCGAGCCTCGTAGCATCTACTCATCACCTTGCACCGAAAGCTCCCAACGGTAGCCATCGGGATCGTGCAACCAAAGCCCCACGTGGGGAGAACCAGGCGCTTCCGGCCCGATCTCCTCGCCCGGATCTTCCAAGTCGGCCTTTATCTTTTGCAGGTGCTTAAGCGCTTTGCGCAGGCTGGCCAGGTTTGGGAGGTGAAAGGACATATGACCCAGGGTCTTGGGCGACGGTTTTCCCTTATGCAGTGCGATGGTGACATGGTCGTTGCCCACGGCCACGCCATCCGCAAACTCGAATTGAATTTTCAAACCGAAAGCGCGCTCAAACCAGCGAGCGCTTTTCTTCGGGTCTGTGACGGCGAGGCCGAAATGGCCGACTTGCCCCAGCGTGAATGGAACTTTCATCCTGACTTGGATCGATCGGCGCGAGCGTTATGGATGCTAATTGATTTCGTAGTGAGGTGCTCGATGTCCGGCACTCGAATGCAGGCTGATGAATGGCCGGGGTGCCATTCGATCAAGGAGGGCATCTCAGCCAGGCACGCCTCAACGCGATACGGACAGCGCGGATGGAAGAAGCAGCCGGGAGGTGGATGCATTGGCGAGGGGGGATCGCCGGTCAGAATCATTCTTTGGCGCTGCCTTTCACGGGCAGGGTCGGCCTCCGGCACCGCACTGAGTAGCGCCTTGGTGTAAGGATGCTGTGGGTGGTCCATGACCTGATCGGGCGGACCCAGCTCGACGATCCGTCCGAGATACATGAGGGCAATGCGATCGGCGACATGCCTAACGACCGAGAGATCGTGTGAGATGAAGATGAGACTGAGATTCATTTCCCGGCGAATGCGCGCGATCAGGTTGATGATTTGCGCCTGAATCGAGACATCGAGGGCAGAGACCGGTTCGTCAGCGACGATGAGCTGCGGCTCGACCGCCAGAGCCCGCGCGATCGCGATGCGTTGACGTTGGCCCCCCGAGAATTCGTGCGGATATTTTTGCAGCGCCGCCGGCAGCAGCCCGACAACGCGCATGAGTTCCAGCACACGGGGGCGTAGCTCAGTTCGCGGGACCTTACGATGGGCGCGGAGCGCTTCGGCCAGCGTGTCGAAGACGGTCATGCGCGGATTGAGCGATGCGTAAGGATCCTGAAAGATCATCTGGAAACCCCGCCGGGCGGCACGCAACGCTCGTCCGCTTAGCCGATTCAGCTCCTGGCCATCAAAAACGACACTGCCGGAAGTCGCGGGGACGAGCTGGAGGATGGTGCGACCCAGGGTCGATTTGCCGCAGCCCGATTCTCCCACCAGCCCCAGCGTTTCGCCCCGGTTCAGAGTGAGGCTGACGCCATCGACCGCTTTGACCATTCCGACCTGCCGGCGCAGCAAAACGCTTTCCTCGACCGGAAAGTGGGTCTTGAGATCGCGCACTTCGAGAAGCGGATCAGGCATGCAGGGACTTATCCCTTTGCCGTCCACTTGTCATCTGGTGTGGGATCCGGCGACTATTTCTTCTCCGCTTTCTCGACTAAGGAAAGATATTGGCCGTAGCCCTCGTCCTTCATTTTTTCCACGGGGATAAAACGAAGAGCCGCCGAGTTCACGCAATAACGCAAGCCGGTGGGCTGGGGACCGTCGTCGAAGATATGGCCCAAATGCGCGTCGCCCTCTTTGGAGCGGACTTCAGTCCGGCTCATGAAAAGGGACTTGTCCGTTTTCTCGACCACGTGGGACTCGTCGATCGGTTTCGTGAAACTGGGCCATCCGGTTCCACTTTCGAATTTATCGCTTGAAGCAAAAAGCGCTTCGCCGCTGATCAGATCGACATAAATGCCCGCCTTGTGGTTATCCCAATACTCATTGCGGAAGGGCCGTTCCGTTCCGTTCTCGCGGGTTACGTTGTATTGAAGGGGGGTTAATTTTTGGCGGAGTTCGGAGTCGGACATTTTTTTGATTTGGAATCTGTGGCTGCGTTGAAACTAGGAGCGGCATGGGAAGGCGAAGCCTCCGGCTTGTTTTCGCCGGCGTAGCCAAGGTAAAGAGAGGTCGCGGCAAGCAGCGCCACAATCGCGGCACCCATTCCAAGACCCGTCCACTTTCGGCTCGGGCCGACTGTCTGTCGGTAGAGATTTCCTTCGTTCATCGGAAATAGGAGAACCTACGACAGACCTTATTCCCGTGCAACGAGACCGGGGATGGGTGCGAGCTCGATCTCCCCCAGCTGCACGCGCAGGCAAGCTGTGGCGTGACCGGGCACGACCTCGCGGAGCTCAATATCCGAAGTCACGCACTTCTCCTGGGCAAACTCACAACGCGGCGCGAAGGGGCAGCCGCGGATCGGTCGCGAAACGTCTGGCGGCGCCCCTGGGATGGTGCGCAACTCATCCCCGCGTCGTTGAAGCGCGGGGATCGAGCGTTGCAGCGCCTGATTGTAAGGGTGGCGCGGCTCATGAAAGAGGGCGGCCGTGGGCGCACTCTCCACCACTCGGCCCGCATACATGACGAGCACGCGATCGCAGAGACCGGCGATGACCCCGATGTCGTGCGAGACGAAAACCACGGCGGTGCCACGATCGGCCTGCAACTTCTGGATCAACTCAAGGATCTGTGCCTGAACCGTGACATCGAGAGCGGTCGTCGGCTCGTCGGCCAGGAGCAATTCCGGTTTCGTGATCAGGGCGAGCGCGATCATGACCCGCTGTCTCATGCCGCCGGAGAATTCATGCGGATAAGAACGCATTCGTTTGGCCGCATCCTGGATGCCGACTTCGCGCAACGCAGCGACCCCGAGGTCGAAGGCGTCGTTAGGCGAAATGCGTCGATGGATGAACAACGGCTCGATCACCTGATCGCCAATCCGGAGGTATGGATTGAGCGAAGTCATTGGATCTTGAAAAATCATCGAGATCTGGTTCCCGCGGATGGTCCGCAACTTGGGTTCGTCGCATTGCAAAAGATCGATCCCTTGGAAGAGCGCCTGCCCGCTTTCAATCCGGCCCGGCGGCTCCGGAATGAGCCGGAGAAGGGAATAACAGGCGACTGATTTGCCCGAGCCGGATTCACCCACGATGCCTAGCGTTTCGCCTTTCCGAATCGAGAACGAAACGTCGTCCACTGCGCGCACCACTCCACTGCGCGTGTGGAAATAGGTGCGTAAGTTAGCCACGCGCAGCAGCTCTGGAGGGACGCCCGCCGTGGCGTCCCTGTCTCTCATCTTATCGGCCTTCATCAATCCTTCGCCGCGCGCGGATCAAGCGCATCGCGCAAGCCATCTCCGAGAAAGTTGAGCGAAAAAAGCGTCAGCGCCAAAGCCAGCCCGGGATAGATGAGCAGCCAGGGAAAATCCTCCATTGTCTCCGCGCCTTCTTTAATGAGCACGCCCCACGAGCTCATGGGCGGCTGCACGCCGAGGCCCAGGAAACTGAGGAACGCTTCGAGCAACATCACGCTCGGCACCGTCAACGTCGCGTAAACAATGATGGGTCCAAGAGTATTGGGAATCATGTGGCGGAAGATGATGCGCATCTTGGAAAGCCCGAGGGCTTCGGCGGCTTCGATGAACTCCGTCTGGCGCAAAGAAAGAATCTGCCCGCGCACGATGCGGGCCATGATGAGCCATTGCACCGCGCCGATGGCGGCAAAGAGAAGAACGAAACGCCGGCCGAAAAGCACCATGAGCAAAATGACGAAGACGGTGAAAGGCAGAGCGAAAATGACATCGACAATGCGCATCATGACCGCGTCGACTCTTCCGCCCCAGAAACCCGAGACGGTGCCGTAGAGCACGCCGATCGTCAGCGCCACCGCGGTCGCGCAAAGCCCCACCGCCAGTGAAATCCGGCCGCCGTAGAGAATGCGGACAAAGAGATCCCGCCCGAGCGTATCGGTCCCGAGCCAATGTTGCGGGCTCGGCGGGGTGGCCCCGAGTTGCAGATCCTGGGCGAAATAGGATTGCCTAACCAAAAGAGGACCGAGCAACGCCGCCAGGATGAGCAAGGCGAGCAGCGCCGCGCCCACCACGGCGAGCCGGTTCTTGGCCAGGCGGTGCCACGCGTCCCGCCCCAGCGAGCTGCGGCCCTCTCCGTTCTCGTTAGGCTCGTTCATGTGAAGCGCAATTTCGGATTCATCCGCACGAGCACGACATCGACCAGCAAATTGAAGACAATAATGAAGCCGGCATAAAAAAGGACCGTCCCGACCACCATGGTGTAGTCGCGATTAAAAGCCGCCGTGACGAAGTAGCGGCCGAGCCCGGGAATCTGAAAAATCGTCTCCACCACAAACGACCCGGTCAGCAGACCGGCGACGGTCGGTCCGAGATAACTAACGACCGGGATGAGTCCGCCGCGCAGAGAATGCTTGAGAATTACGCGGGCGGGCGACGCGCCTTTGGCTCGGGCGGTGCGGATAAAATCCTGGGAAAGCACCTCCCGCATCCCGCCGCGCGTGAGTCGCGCGATGTAAGCGGCGTAAAACCCGCCTAACGTTAAGGCCGGCAGTATCCGGTCGATCCAGTCGTCCCAGCCGGAAACGCGCGTCCACTCCAATTTCAGAGCAAACACCAGGACGAGCAGCGGACCGAGCACGAAGATGGGAAGACAGATGCCGACCATGGCGATTCCGCTCGGGATGTAATCGGTCAGCGTATTGGGTCGCAAGGAAGCGATGATCCCGGCCGTTAGCCCTAACGACAACGCCACCAGCAAGGACCAGAAACCGAGTTCCGCGGAAACGGGGAAAGCCTGGCCAATTAGCTCGTTGACCGTGCGGTTGGGATATTTGAAAGAAGGGCCGAGATCGCCCCTAACGACGGTCCCGAGGTAGGTGAGGTATTGCTGCCAAAGCGGCTTGTTCAAACCGTAATGCTCTTCCAACTGTTTCTGAATCTCCGGGGTCGTGCTCTTCTCGGCGGAAAAGGGTCCGCCCGGCGCGAGCTTGAGCATGAAAAAAGTGAGCGTCGCGACGACCAGAAGAACGGGAATGGCCTGAGCCAGGCGGAGCGCGATAAAGCGAAGCATCAGCCGCTATTGTGGAATAGGGCGCCCTCATTTGCATGCCGGTAATTTCGCATCGGTGGGGCGAGACTCTGTCGAACCGGGGGCGGCGCTTCTCGTGCAGCCGCGCGCGTTCTCCCCGGCTCGACGGAGTCTCGCCCTCCCGGGGTCGCTCTACCGGCTTCGCCCTGCCGGTGAATGAGCGGAAAGTTTTCGTGTCGAAATGGTCGACGGAATTCCACCCAGGCAGCGGCGCAGGCCCGATTCACAGGTATGCTCCGAATATTCCTTCTCCTTTGCCTCAGCAGTGCGTTTGCCGGAAGCATCAGTGCGCAAGAGAAGGCTAAACCGATGAAATTTTTCCTCGTGATGCACGGCGGCGCCGGCACGATCGAGCGCAACCAGATGACTCCCGAGAAAGAGAAAGCTTATAGCGCGGGAATGGAAGCAGCGCTCAAAGCCGGCTACGACGTCTTGCAGCAGGGTGGAGCGAGTCTCGACGCAGTCGAGGCGGCCATCCGGGTGCTGGAGGACAATCCGCTCTTTAACGCCGGCAAGGGCGCAGTCTTTACCAACACCGGCACGAACGAGCTCGATTCCTCGATCATGGAGGGCAAAACACTCAAGGCTGGCGCGGTCTCGGGCCTCAAGCACATTCGCAACCCGATCGGTCTGGCGCGCCTGGTCATGGACAAATCTCCGCACGTTATGCTCTACGGGGAAGGCGCCGAAGCCTTTGGCAAAAGTGTGGGCGTGAGCCTCGTCGACGCGAAATATTTTTATACGGAAGAGCGCTGGCAAGCCTTGCAAAAAGTGAAGGCCACGCCCGCGCCCATGAGCGACAAGGACCGGCACGGAACCGTGGGCGCGGTCGCGTTGGATCAGGCCGGCAATCTCGCCGCAGGAACCTCGACCGGGGGAATGACCAACAAACGTTTCGGCCGGATCGGCGACTCGCCCATCATCGGCGCGGGAACCTACGCGAATAACAAAACCTGCGCCGTTTCCTGCACCGGTGACGGCGAATATTTCATTCGATCTGGCGTGGCGCGGGATGTCTCGGCCCTGATGGAATACAAAAGCCTATCGGTGCAAGACGCGGCGAAAACTGCGCTCGAGAAAGTCGGCCGGCTCGGCGGCACCGGTGGTCTTATTGCGTTGGATGACAAAGGAAATTTCGCCACGCCTTTCAACACTTCCGGAATGTATCGCGGCCATGTTGGCCCCGACGGCAAGATCAGCGTTGAGATTTATCGGTGAGCGGTCGCTCCACCGACGCGCATACGTCCACCGACGCGCACGCTCCACCAACGCGCATGTAGACGTTTCGCTCTGCGAAACGCGGGTATGAGCGATGCCGGCAGGAAAAACCGTACTCACACCCGTATTGCCAACAAATAGTGATCGTGATCGTAAATCGACGCCCAATGTTGTAGGAAGAGCACGATTAGGAGCAGGAGCAGCGGAGTTTCAGTGGAAATTACGGACTAGCGCGACACCCAAGTAGGAAGCGGAAGCGCGGCCAACCACCCAGTTATTCCACGATATCCAGAGTCGCTCTCTGGTCGTGCCGCGATGCTGCGCTGGCCAACAACGCCCGAATGGCCCGAATGGTCTGCCCATTCCTGCCAATAATCCGGCCCACATCCGTCTGCCTCATCTGCAAACGAAACACGGTCATTCGACCATGGGGGGTCTCCGAGAGCATCACCTCGTCAGGAAATTCTACCAGCTGGCGGATGATGAATTCGAGGAACTGTCTCACGAATCGCACCTTAGCGACGCGCACTAGGATTGTCCACTATCGCCGGGGTCGCTGACCCCGATTCCCTGCATCATAACGCAGCTCCGCCGGGGTTAGCGAACCCAGCTACAGAACAGATGCGCCTCGTTATTCGGCAGCCGTTTCGGCCGGCGCGGTTTCCGCTTCTTCAGGAGCGGCGGCGGGGCGAGCTTTGTTCTTCTTGAGAAGACTCCGAACCGTATCCGAAGGCTGTGCTCCGCAAGCCATCCAATGTTCGGCGCGGTCGAGCTTGATGGTGCTGTTTTCGCCCTGCACTTTGGGATCGTAGGTGCCAATAATCTCGATGAATTTCCCGTCGCGCGGGCTGCGGCTATCTGCCACGACGACTTTGTAATAAGGACGATTTTTCGCCCCTTCTCTGCGTAATCTGATTGAAACGGACATTTCTTAAAAGTGGAGTGCTGTGAGTTATGATCGAGAGGTCCGGGGGAGGGAACGAATCGCCCAAATCGAGGAAATCGCAAGTCAGCTCTTCACGCGCGACATTTGCGCCATCATGCGCTTCATCTTGCCTGCGTTCTTCATCATCTTGCGCATCTGATTGAAACGCTGGAGCAAATCGTTCACTTGCGTCACGCTGCTGCCGCTGCCGCGCGCGATCCGCTGGCGGCGGCGGGCATTGAGAATGTCGGGCCGTCGCCGTTCTTCGTCGGTCATGGAAAGGACGATCGCCTCGGTCCGCTTGACCTGGTTTTCGTCCACTTTGAGGTCCTTGATATTTCCCACCCCGGGCAGCATCCCGAGGATGTTTTCGAGCGGCCCGAGTTTCCGCATCATTTTAAACTGAGCCAGGAAGTCGTTGAAGTCGAAGGTCGCGGTGCGGAGCTTTTTCTCCATGCGCGCGGCTTCCTCCTCGTCGATCGCCTCGGCCGCTTTCTCGACTAGCCCCACGATGTCGCCCATCCCGAGAATGCGCCCGGCCAGTCGATCGGGCACGAAGGGTTCGAACTGATCGAGCTTCTCGCCCACGCCCGCGAACTTGATCGGGCGCTGCGTGACTTCGCGCATGGAAAGGGCCGCGCCACCTCGCGCGTCGCCATCCAATTTGGTCAGGACAATGCCCGTGATGCCGAGCGCTTCGTGGAAATGCGTCGCGACGCTGACCGCCTGTTGACCGGTGGCAGCGTCGGCCACCAACAACACTTCCTTCGGTCTCAAAAATTCCTTGAGACGCTTGATCTCTTCAATCAGGACCTCGTCGATCTCCTGGCGACCGGCGGTGTCGAAAATCTGCACGTTGCCACCCTGCTCCTCCGCCCAGGCGAGGCTGGCGGTCGCGGCGCGTTTCACATCCTTTTCGTGAGGCGGCGGAGTGAAGACCGGGACGCCGATCTGCCGGCCCAAGGTGGCCAATTGCTCGATGGCCGCCGGGCGCTGCAAATCGCAGGCGATCAGAAGCGGCGTGCGTCCTTGCTTCTTCAGGTAAGCGGCCAGCTTGGCCGAAGAGGTCGTTTTGCCCGCGCCGTTGAGGCCGACCAGGAGGATGCGGGCGGGCTTGTCCAGGTTGAGCGGCTCGGGGTCGCCACCGAGCAGAGCAGAGAGTTCGTCATGAAAAATTTTCACGACCTGCTGGCCCGGCGTCACACTGCGCAGCACGTCCTCGCCCAGCGCCTTGTCCTTGACCCGCGCGACGAAACCTTTCGCGACCTGGTAATCGACATCGGCCTCGAGCAGGGCGAGTCGCACCTGCCGCATGGCGTCGGCCACATTCACTTCCGTGATGGACCCATGCCCGCGCAGGTCTTTGAAAATATCCTGAAGTTTGTCGCCGAGTTGTGAAAACATGAGTCGTTAGGCGACGAGCCTCGCCGCGGGGAGATTCTCTAGCACGAACCAGTGCCCGTTTCCACGTCCAACCCCGGGAGGGCGAGACTCCGTCGAGCCCGGGGGTGGGCTCCCTTTGGCGGCCGAGGGCTCTCCCCGGCTCGACGGAGTCTCGCTCTACCAAATAGGTCCGCCCGTTCGCAAATCGCGCCGGATCGATTCATGTTGTCGCCGACGACATGAACCACTCCGTCCTACTCCATATCGTCGAGCGCCTCGAAGGCTTCCTCGGCAAACTCCCGGATACCATTCGCACTCCCGTTCTGAACGAGCTCACCCCATTAAAAGAGCTTTTCCTGCGGCAACGCCCGCCCCGCTTTGTGCTGACGGGCACTCATCCCATGCCATTGCTCGAGTTCGCCGGGCACCTCTTTACCGAAGCGGGCGGCGGTTCGCTGGCGCGTGAAACCCTGACTGGCCTCTATCGGTGGCAGAAGATTACCCTGGGCGACCACGGTTCGGTGCAAATGCTCGACGCTCGGGGAGCCGATGAAGCCGCCCTCGTTCAGGTCCGGGAGGAATTACAACGTCAGCCGAGCGACCTTTTCTTTTTCCTGCCCGCCGAACGAGACGCCAAGGTGGCCACGCGCAAGGAAGCCGAGCGCCTGGAGAAACTTCTCCAGTGGAACAGCCGCGCAGGCGTCGGTGCGAAATTGATCGAACTGCGCGTGGAGGGGGCCGAATCGAGCTGGCCGCTGGCTCAGGCACCGGATGGGCCGGCGATCCGGGCCAGCCTGCTCGGCGTCTACTCGTTAGGGCAGACCCTTCGGGCCACCCTGGCGCGCGAATTGCCTAACGAAGCGCGAGTCGAAATGGTGCGCATCGGCGGCGATCGCGCGGCCCAGACCGAGATCGCAGAGATGCTGGTCAAATCGACCAGCGCGATTTGCGCCGCCATCGGTGCGCAACCGATCCCGCTGGCTGATTTGCCGATTTTGACCACGCTGCAATTGGTCATGGTTTCCGGGGTCATGTACATCAGCGGGCGCGAACGCAGCATGCGCGCCGCGACCGAATTCGTCGGCGCCTTGGGCGCGAATGTGGGGCTGGGCATGGTCCTGCGCGAAGGCACGCGCGCGGCCCTCAAGTTCTTTCCAGGGTGGGGAAATGTCGTGTGCGGCATGGTGGCGGGAGCGGGCACGTTCGCCATCGGGCGGGCGACCACGCTGTATTTCATTGAAGGCGCTTCGCTCCGCGACGCCCGCCGAGCCTTTGTGCAAAACAAGAAGAAGCGTTTTTCCCTGCCGAAAAGCAAAGCAAAGGAGCTCTCCAATTCTGAGCTGTAGGCGCTTCGCTCAGCGAAGCACGGGCGTGAGCTTTTTTGCAAAGTGAACTCACGCCTGCATCCCCCGGAGGGAGACGTCGACAACGGCGGATAACTTGTGAATAATTTGTCTCTTCCGAGGAAAATTGTTCACCCAATTTTGTGAACAAACGTCGCTCTACCGCTCTCGCGTCGCTCTTCGTGGCGCTCCGAAAATGAAGCTCTCGGAAATCGGGAACACGTTGCGCGACATTCGAGTTGTCCCGGTTAAGACGCTCGGGCAAAATTTCTTGCACGACCAGAATTTGGCTCGCTGGATGGTGGCGCAGGCGGACATTGGGAAAGACGATTTTGTGCTCGAGATCGGGCCCGGTTTAGGCGCCATCACGGAACCTCTCCTGGCGACCGGGGCGCAGGTTTGGGCGATCGAAAAAGACGGACGGCTGGTCGAATATTTGCGCGCGCACCTGCCCGGTGAACGCTTCGTCATCTCGCATGGCGACGCCATGGAATTTGATCCTGGCCAGCTCTACCCGCGAGGCCCGGTGAAGTTGTTAGGCAACCTGCCCTATTACATTTCGACCCAATTATTGCTGCGATACCTTAGCCAGTCAAGCCCTATTGCTTTGGCAGTGTTGATGTTACAGAAGGAAGTGGCAGCACGTCTCTCTGCTGCGCCGCGTTCCAAAGACTATGGAATTCTAACTCTTATCGTCCAATCACAATGTCACGTCGAGTATCTGCGCACGGTGCCGGCCAGCGTTTTCCTTCCCCAACCGGACGTGGATTCCGCCTTCGTGCGGGTGCGACCGCGGGCGCCTAACGAACTCCCGGAGTACGACCGGCAACTGTTTATCCAACTCGTTCGCACGGGATTTTCCCAGCGCCGAAAGCAGCTCGGCAAGCTGATCAAGAATCTGGTCGGCGATTGGGCCGGCGCAGCGGCGTTCATCGGCGCCCCGACCACCGCCAGGGCGGAGGAATTAGCACTCGAGCAATGGATCGGTCTGAGCAATTTCATTCGACCGGCCCCCGCTCCCAGTGACGGGAACGACCCTGCAGAGCTCTTCGCTGTGGTCGATGAGAACGATGCCGTCACGGGGGCGGCGCCGAGGGCCGAAGTGCATGGGAATAACTTGCGGCATCGCGCCGTGCACATCCTTCTCTGGAACGACGCCGGTGAGTTGCTCTTGCAGAAGCGATCCCGCTGGAAGGACCGGCATCCGGGCGTGTGGGATTCGAGTGCCGCCGGCCATGTCGGCGCGGGCGAAGATTATGATGCGACGGCTGCGCGTGAACTGAAAGAAGAGCTAGGCATCACTGCGCCGCTCATGGAAGTGGCCCGCCTGGCGGCTTCCGAGAACACGGGGTGGGAATTTATCGGGCTGTACCGAGGGCACCATAATGGACCCTTCAACCCGGCCGCTTCCGAGATAGATCTGGTTCGATTCTTCGCCCCGGAGATCGTCGCGGAGTGGGTCAAGAACCGACCCGGCGATTTCGCCCCCGGTTTCCTGGATTGTTGGCGCATCTACCAATCGCAGACACGCCCGGCTGACCGTCTCGAGGACAGTTAGTTCTTTTTCTTCGTCGGCTGGGCCTTCTTTTTGGCGGCAGGCGCCTTCTTCGCGGCGGTCGCTTTCTTGGCCGCCGGCGCTTTTTTAGCGGCAGACGCGTCTTTGCGACGTTTGGCGGCAGCATCCACGGCTAGCGTCGTCCGAGGCGGTAAATCGCCCATGACTTCGCGGCGATATTTGCGCGCCGCTTTACGGGCCGGCTCTTTGCCCCCGTAGACGGCGTCGCTGAACATGCGCGTGCCGCTGGAGGAGCCACGCACGAAGTGCACTTGGAAGCCGTGAGTTTGCTTTTTCGCGCGCGGCTTCGTGTCGATGCGTTTGATGTTTTGCTCGGAGTCTGGATTGGATCGTTTCCTCATAATAAAAATGATTTTAGCCTAACGAATGAAGCGTAAGGTCAAGTTTTCCGTTATGCAAATAAACCCAGCAAGTTTTTTGCCTTTTTCAAAGGTTCGTCAGGATGGCCGGTGAGGGTAAATTCCAGGCGGCCATCTTCTCTTTATATTCAGCCTGCGGGAGAAGGACGTAACAGGGACGCCGATCTTCCCGCAGCCATCTGATCAGATTGACCAGTTCGCTCTCTGCCATCGTAGTGCAACCTGCGGTGGGCCGTGAAGCGCCGCGACGAATGTGAAAGAAGATGGCACTACCCTCGTTAGGTTGGGGCGGATCCGAGTTATGCCGAATCTCGACCAGCCATCGGTAAGCGAAGTCGTTATGCCGCATCTTTTCCTTAGCAAACCAGGGGGGCGGATTCTCCGGGTCGTCGATCGTGACGAAGCGGTTGTAGTCGGGGAGGTTCGGGTTGTCGATCCAGGCATCGGCCGGCCCTACCTGGTGGAATGGAAAATCGGCCCCGGACGGAAGAGCGGCGTCATATGTGTAAATTTTGCCGAGGCGAAAAATGCCGGCGGGCGCGCGTCCGTCTCGTTCTTTTTTATGACGACCAGCCTCCTCCTGCCCAGCGACGCCGCGGCCCCAGGCCAACCCATTTTTCCCGAAGAGCACTGGGATAACAGGCCCGACCGCCCGCCAGGAGCCCGAGCCTGAGCGTTCGAAGCGTTGTAATTTACCGCGCATCGAGTCCCAGCCGGAAGCCGTGGCCACGATCAATTGTTCGCAGTCGTTCGGCACACCGGCGGCATGGGCGTTGCTGGGCAGGAGGAGCACCACCGCGATGATCAGGCAGAGTAGGCGCATCCTTCCACCTTACACGTCTGTTCTCTTCGCTCTACGCCGTTAAACCCGGGATGAAAAAGATTATCGCGCCGCTTCTTCTGATCGTTTGCGCGATCGGGGCCTATCTCCCGGCTCTTGGGAACGACTTCGTCTGGGACGATCAGGCATTAATTTTGCGCGATCCGCTCATTCGCAGCTGGCAGCTGGTGGGCGAAGGGTTTGCCCATTTTCTCTTCACGGATGCTGCCGCGTCCGATTTTTACCGGCCGCTGCAACGTCTCAGCTACACGTTCGATTATGCGGTCTTCTTTAATGCGCCCTGGGGATATCATCTCGTCAGCATCCTCTGGCACGCTGCGGCGGCGGTGGCGCTCTTCTATTTTGGGGTAGAATTTTTCGGTCGTTGCACCTTTTCTCGGGCGCAGGCGCGAACGACCAGTTTCCTCGGAGCGCTCGTTTGGGCGCTTCATCCGGTGCAAAGTGCAGCGGTGGTCTACGTATCGGGACGAGCCGATCCCCTGGCGGCGGCGTTTGGATTCCTCGGCCTTTACCTCGCGCTCCGCATGGAGCGAGCGGATGGAAATGCACGCTGGGGTTTCGGCCTAACGGCGGGGCTCGCCTTCCTGGCCAGTGCGCTGAGCAAGGAAATGGGCCTGCTGTTCCTGCTCGTTTTGCTCGTCATTTTCCTGGTGCGACCGCGCCGTGCGTCATGGTTAGGCGCGACCGCCTTGATCGGCGCGGTCCTGCTCGCCTACGTCAGCCTGCGACTGCCCGCCGAGCATTGGCCTCCACCGCCCGGTCCTGTTAGGCCGCTGCTCGTTAGGCCGATCCTGGGCAGCCGTGCCCTGGCCGAGTATACCGGCGTTCTCCTGTTCCCCTGGCGCTTGCACATGGAGCGCGACGTCGAGACGCATCCGCATGGAGCCAACGGAGCGAGCATGAATGCAGCGGCCGGACGGGAATTGCAGACGCTCCTCGGCCTGGCTTTGCTGGCTGGGGCAGCTTTTGCTCTCTGGCGTTCGCGTCGAGTTCCAGCCCTTTTCTTGCCGCTTCTGCTGGCGGCGATCTGTTATCTGCCGATCTCCGGTCTATTCGCT
Organism: Chthoniobacterales bacterium; assembly: GCA_965218705.1. Classification (GTDB taxonomy): domain Bacteria; phylum Verrucomicrobiota; class Verrucomicrobiia; order Chthoniobacterales; family UBA10450; genus Palsa-1392. The sequence goes on along the minus strand of OZ244652.1, from coordinate 2,461,600 downwards.
CTCAATGCCACGGTCGCGGAGCACTGGCTCTATCTGCCCAGCGCCTTTCTCTTTTTGGCGGGCGCGGCTTTCTTCGAAGCCACCGCATGGCGTCAGCAACGCTCCGTCCTGATCCGGGTAGCTGCCGCGGGTGTCGTGCTTTGGATTGCGCTCCTGCCGGTGCGCACATTTTGCCGCACGTTCGACTGGAAGGATCAGCGCACTTTTCTCACTCGTACCATCCGGGACGGCGGCGATTCCACCCGCATGTGGATTAACCTGGGCGGACTCGAGCTGAGCCAGGGGAATCTGGCTGCCGCTGATCAGGCGCTCGAGCAGGCCCGAGCGAAGGAACCGCAAAACCCCCTTGGTCTGCTCAACTCGGCGGCGGTCGCGATCAAGCAGGAAGATTTCCGGAGCGCGCGCCATTTTCTGCAACAAGTCGTCGAGCCGCCGGAACTTCGCGCCCGAGCGGAGGAGAGCTTGGTCGTGCTGGAGAATCGCGAAAGCGGCGAGGTGAACATGATGCGCTTGCGCCTCGCCGCGCACTTGGGCGAGTCCAATTGGATGATCGAAAAGCGTTATATTCAGACTCTGGCCGCGTTGCAGCAGCCGCAGCGTGCGCTCGCAGAATTGCAAAATTGTTTGGCGCTCGCGCCGTATCGCGCGGAAAGCTGGCAGGTCATGAGTCAGTTGCTCCTGCAAATGGGGCGGCCGGAAGAAGCAGCCGTGGCGCTTGCCGTCGCTGAAGATAATGACATCCACTTGCATAAACGCCTGACCGCCTCGTTGCCTTAGCGCAACTGCCTGAATTCCCGGGATTGCCTGACCTGGGGAAAGTCATCGCATCCGAGTGAGGTAGCTCTTTTCTCCGGGGAGGACGGGGTGGCACGCCGTCGTTAGGCGGAGTCTCCGCCGAACCGCGCGAAGGGGGGAAGGAACGAAAAACATTTGCACTTGGCGTCGGAATAAAAGCATCTGCCATACTGTGCTGCGTATGTGCCGGTCGCAGGGCGCCTCTGGGCAAAGAACTACGTCCGCGCGCGGGAGCGCTTCCGAAGAGGTTGCGATGAAACGCATGCTTCAGCTCGGCACCTGCTTCATGGTCATTTTTCTAGGGACCAAATTGGAGGCCCAGTCGCCTGGCGAAACCGCGACACCGATCCCGAGCCCGAGTATTCCGGCAGGTCCGCGCCCCACCGCCACCATCACACCGCTGCCCAGCAGCCCGGAGCCGACCGTAACCGTCACGCCGTTGCCCAGCGCGTCGCCTTCCGGCACGCAGCCGGTCACGACGAACACGGTCGCGCCTTCTCCTTCGCCAACGCCGTAGCGCCTTTTCGTTAGTCTGCAGCCGGCGGACGCTGTCCCCGGCGAGGGGAGTGGTGAGACGAAGCTTCCTCCACCGAGGACAGCGTCCCCGGCTACAATGCCGCTTTCTCTACGCGCCGCGTGTCGGGCCCGAGAAACTTCGTTCCGGCGAACCAGATGATTCCGGCCAGCAACATCATCGCGGCGATGAGAGAGAATCCGAAATTCATGTTGGTGTGCCCGGAGATGTAACCGATCGCAGGAAAGGCGAGGGCGTCGCCCAGAGCGTGAATGACCAAAATATTGAGCGCGAAGGCGGTCGCCCGCACCGCCGGGAAAGCGACGTTGGCCAAGGCGGTATTGGAGGGACCAGTGTTGAGGAAGCCGAAGAAAACCGCGCCGAAAAGCAAGACCCATGCGAGAGGAAAAGGCGTAAACAGCACGCCTAGGAAGAGGGGCGCGGCGATCAGCATCCCGAGACCCGAGACGATGAAGTAGGAGCCAGCATAACGACGCTGCAAACGGTCGGCTACGATCCCGCCGACCAGCGTGGAGAGAAGACCGGCCAGCGCGGTGATGCCACCAAAGATGGCCGTCGAGGAAGCCGGCTCACCGCGATAGCGCAAATAAGCTGAGAACCAGAAAGCCAATCCGCCAAAAGCAAAGGTCATGGCCGTTTGCGCCAGGCAATTGACGACATAGGACCGGGTGCGCAGGAGCAGGCGGTAATCGGCCCAGGTAGCGCGCGGCTGGCTTTGCCGATCTGTTCCGCGGCCGCGTGGATCGCGCTGGGTGAAACAGAGCAAACCCAGGATCAAACCGGGTGGAGTGACCAGGTAAAAGGCCCACCGCCAGCCCAAATGCGCATTAATCAACCCGCCCAAGATAAAGCCGAGCGCGCCCCCCACCGGGATGGCCGCACAGAAAATGGAGAGCACCCGCCCGCGCACTTCGATGGGAAACAGATCGGCCAGGATGGTCGGGGCTGCCGGTCCATAACCGCCTTCACCGATGCCCACGAGCACCCGTGTGAAAAGCAAAATCCCAAACGTGGCCGCCAACCCGGAAGCGCCGCTGGCCAGACTCCAAAGAATGACCGAGACACCAATGATCAGCCAGCGGGAGAAGCGATCCGAGAGCCAGCCCAGCGCCGGCGCGCTTAGCATATAGGTGACAAAAAAAGCGGTGCCTAACAATCCGCTCACGGCCATCGCATTAGCGTCGTCGGACTTGAAGAAGGCCGCCCGAATCTCCGGCTCAACCGCCGCCAGAACGTAGCGATCGATGTAGTTAAAAAGATTGATCGCCAGCAAAAGGCCCAGCGCGGTCAGGGCGCCCGGCTTGAACTGTGATCGCATGCTCATGGAATTGCCGATTGCAGTCGTCCGCCTGCAGATTGTAAAACATTAAAGCAATGCCGCCCATTTCCAAGACCGAGCGCATCCTGCGCTCTTTAATTTTGACGCCCTTGCGTTTGGTCTATCGCGTGACCGCAATCGGCCTGGAGCGGCTGCCGCGCGGCGGCTTTTTGCTTCTGCCGAATCATATCACCTTTGTCGACGCCCTCATCCTGCTGCTGGCCTGTCCCCGCCCGATCCGCTTCATCATCGATCAGGAATATTACCAGCACCCTCTGCTGCACCCGCTTCTGCGCGCAGCCGGTTGCATTCCCATCACGTCACGCCGGGCCAAGGATGCGATGCGGCGCGCGGCGGAGCTGATTCGCGCCGGTGAAATCGTTTGTTTATTTCCCGAAGGCCAGCTGACGCGTTCGGGCACATTGCTGCGTTTGCGTCGCGGCTACGAAGTGATCGCTCGCGAAGCCGACGGACCTGTCGTGCCAGTCTGGCTCGATCAACTGTGGGGCTCGATTTTTTCTTATCAAGGCCAGCGCTTTTTCACGAAATGGCCGCGCCATTTTCCGTATCCGGCCGCGGTGGAATTTGGGGAGCCGCTTACGCCTAACGAGGCCAAAATCAGCACGGTGCGCGAGAAATTGCTCGAGCTGGGAGAGCGTTGCTACAGTCGTCGATCGGCTTTGCGGGGCCATCTGGGCCGAGCCGCCGTGCGAGGTCTGGCCCGGCATCCGTTTCGGACGGCGGTGATCGATGGGATGGATCACAGCACGCTCAGCCGCGGCAAGCTGCTGGGTGCGGCCGCTGCACTCAGTCGCGAGTTGCGCCGGAAGTTTCCCGATCCTCGCATCGCCATCGTCTTGCCGGCCAGCAAAGGCGGAGTCGTGGCCAACCTCGCTGTCGTCCTCGCGGGCAAGGTGCCGGTGGGCCTTAATTTCACGAGCGGCCGCGCCGCGCTGCAACGAGCGCAGGAAATCGCGGAACTGCGGGTTGCGATCTCGGCGAACGCTTTCACCCAACGCCTGGCCGAATTTCCCTGGCCGGAGCACGTGGTCGCTTTGGACGAGATATTGCCCGGCCTGAAGTCCAAAATATTTCTTTGGTGGATGGCCGCGATCTTCCTGCCGGCCGGATGGTTGCTGCGACTGCTTGAAGTTCCCGAAAAGGGTGACCACGAAGAAGCGGTGCTCCTTTTCACCAGCGGCAGCTCCGGCGATCCGAAGGGCGTCATTCTAAGCCATCGCAATTTGGTCGGGAACGTCTCCCAGTTTCGCGTCCTCATCGACGCCTCGCGGGAGGATCTGATTCTCGCCTCGCTGCCGTTCTTCCATAGTTTCGGCTGCACGGTCACGCTTTGGTTTCCGCTCGTCGAAGGCGTGCGGATTGTCACTTACCCGAACCCGCTGGAGACGGCCAAGTGCGCCGAAATCATCGAGCGTTATCGGGTCACCATCGTGCTGGCAGCGCCGACATTTTTGCGTGGTTATCTGCGCAAAGCGGAACGCGCCCAACTGGAGACCGTCCGCCTCACGATTACGGGCGCGGAGAAATTGCCGCGCAGCCTGGCCGATGCTTTTGCCGAACGTTTCGGCAAGCCCGTCTTCGAAGGCTACGGCCTCACGGAAACCTCGCCGGTAGTGAGCGTGAACCTGCCTGATCCCGAACCTTCCACGCCGGGAGAAGCCGTGCAGCCTTCGCAACGTCCAGGTTCGGTCGGCAAAATGGCGCCCGGAATTGGGGCGGAGATTCGCGACCCCGAATCGGGCCGCAAACTCAATCTCGAGGAGACTGGTATGCTCTGGCTGCGCGGTCCCAATATTTTCGAAGGCTACCTGCACGATCCGGAGCGGACGGCCGAAGTCCTCCAAGATGGCTGGCTGAAAACGGGCGATCTCGGACGGTTCGATGAGGATGGTTTCCTTTACATCGAAGGCCGGCTCTCACGGTTTTCCAAGATCGGCGGAGAGATGGTGCCGCACGAAACCGTGGAGCAAAAAATTATCGCCGCGCTCCAGCTCAACCACGAAGGCGAACGCATCTTGGCCGTCACTTCCAGAGTGGACGCGCAAAAAGGGGAAGCGCTGGTCTTACTGAGCACGATCGAGATCGATCAAGCGAAGCTTCGCTCTGATCTCCAGGAAGCTGGTGTGCCCAATCTTTGGATTCCGAAGGCGATTATGCGGGTCGAACAAATCCCGGTGTTGGCGACGGGAAAGCTGGATCTACGGCGTTGCGCCGAGATCGCCGCGGAAAGCAGCAAGGAGGAGGAGCAGCCTGATCGTGAGGCCCTTCAGTAGGGCAAGATTCCGTCGAGCCGGGGAGGGGCTCGGCCAGGAAAAGAGTTTCGCCCCGGCTCGACCGAGTCTCGCCCCACCAATAAACCAGATTCCGCGCGGCTCTTTGGCCTAACGAGAAGTCGCCGGTGTCACCTGACACTTGCCGGCATGGGCGCCAGGATGGGTCGTGAGATATTTTGGCATCTGGGTCCACCGAATCTTGCGCTGCTGGCCATTGTCACAGAGCCAGACACGCGATTCTTGAGGGTTAAAACCGCCCCCGCCGACCACGTCCACCGAACCTATCTGATTGGTGGGCAGATCGGGCAGATTCTCAGGACCTTCCGCGGGAATATCGGCGCTCAAAACCTCTTTGCCGTCGAGAACTTGTTTGCCGTCGCTCTCTGTGCGCTTCTGCACGGGGTCGACACAATCGGGCGCGGCTGCGACCGCGGCGTCATCAATAGCCGCGGCGGCTTGCGGCCAGGCCGAGATGGATGCGGCCACAATCGCGCCGGTGACCTCGCAATCAGCATTGTCTCCGCGCGCGCAACGCACCGCTGTGGCGACGATTTCACTGGCGTACTCGTGATGGGCGGTGACCGCCGTTTTGGCGATGACGGCGGCGGATTGACGGTGCGATTTGACGGCAGCGCAAACCGCGGTGAGAAACTGCGGCCGGCCCGCCGTCTTGAGCGCGAGACCCGGCGGCAAACCGGCTTCGATCATTTCGTTAGGCGTGATCACGCGAGCGGCCGTGACGGGCGCCGTGGTCATCCAGAACAGGCCGCCTAAAGCGAAAAGCGCAATCACGGCCAGACTCGTTCGAGCGCTGCGCGTTTGGAACTCAGCAGCAGTGATCAAGTAGGAATTCATATTCCAGAAGGTTGCTCCTCTGTATGACGGATTTCCCACCGGGGGTCAAGAGCGGAAATCAGTGCTAGCAGGTTGCGGAATTTGGAGAGTGGACGGACACGCGCGTTTCCCAGAAGGAAACGTCTACATCAGATTGCACGGCACCGCCGCTTCCCGACCGTAATTCGCCTCAGGCGTCGGCAAATTCTGGAACGAGCCGCGGCTCGGTGGGAAAGTCTCTTTCGGCCTCGTCCTCGGTTCCATCGGGAGTGCCTTCGTGGTGCGTGCGCGCGATGAGGACGTAAAGCGAAGGCACAATAAAGAGCGTGAAGAGGGTCCCGATGGTCATGCCACCGACCAGCACGAGACCGATCGAATTTCGCGCCTTGGCGCCGGCGCCGGTCACAAAGACGAGGGGCAAGTGGCCCGCCACGGTTGCGATCGTGGTCATAAGGACGGGACGCAAACGAATGCGCGAGGCCTCCGCCACCGCCTCGATCTTGTTGCGACCATCGCGCTGCAATTTGTTGGCGAACTCCACGATCAGGATCGCGTTTTTGGCAATGAGACCCACCAGTGTGACCAAGCCGACCTGCGAGTAGATGTTGAACGAAGTCGTGAAGGCGTTGGTGAAAAATTTCATGTTCGGGTTGGGGATCTTGAGAAACATGAAAATCATCGCGCCGAAGAGGGCGAGCGGAACCGAGCCAAGCAGAATAATGAGCGGGTCGCGGAAGCTGTTAAATTGCGCCGCAAGAACGAGGAAAATAAGGACGACGGCCAGGCCAAAAGCGGGCAGGAATTTGTCGCCTTCCACGCGCAATTGCCGTGACTCGCCGGTGTAATCGAGCGAGTAGCCGGCTGGCAAAATGCGCGCGGCCTCGTCCTCGAGAAGTTTGAGCGCCTGGTCGAGGGGCAGCGCAGAAGCGCCACTGATGGTGACGGCGTTGAGCTGCTTAAAGCGATTCAAGGTGCGCGGCACCGTCTTGTACTTAATGGAGGCGACGGTGCTCAGCGGGATCAAATTGCTATCAGGACCCGTGACGTAAATGTCGTTGAGCTGATCTGGGTTCAGGCGATCGCTCCGCTGAATCTGCGGAATCACCTTGTAGCTGCGTCCGGAGATAATAAACCGGTTCACATAATTCCCGCCGAACATGGCCGAGATATCGGCGCCGATATCCTGCAGGTTCAGTCCCAGCGCGCCGACTTTGTCGTGATCGAGCACGACCTCGGCTTGGGGTTGGTCGATCTTGGTATCGATGACGGGCGGGAAAAAGAAGGCGCCGCTGGCGAGCGCTTTGGCCTGCAATTGCTTGGCAAACTCGACCATGCGTTCGGGTTCTTCGGTGGAAAGAAGAACGATCTCGATCGGCAAATTTCCGCCGCCGGGCAGGGCGGGAGGCATGATCGGAAACAACTCGATCCCAGGGACTGTTCCCAGCTTTTTCTGCACCTCTGGGAGTAACTCGAAGGCCGTCTTATCGCGCTGGTCCCATGGTTTCAGCACCATGCCGCCGAAACCGCTGCTCGGGAAAGTGAGCTGGAAGGTAAAATCGGTTTCCGGGAAGCTTTGGAAAACCTTGCCCGCGGCATCGGCGAAAGAGGCCGTCTGTTCGATGGTGGAATTAGCCGAGGCATTGACGATGCCGAAGATGACACCCTGATCCTCCGTCGGTGCGAGCTCCTTCGAGCCAACTCTGGGCAGGGCGAAGAACATCAACATGGCGATCAAGGTCAGGCCGACCCAGGCGACATAGACCGCCGGACGATGACGCAACGTCAGATCGAGCCCGCGGCCGTAGGCCGCGCGCACCCGGTCGAAGAGATGGTTGACGCGTGCGGCAAAACCACGCTCCGCATCCCCGGCGCGGAGGAATTTTGCCGTCATGACGGGTGATAGCGTTAACGCCACCACACCGGAGATGGCCACGGCTCCCGCCAGGGTAAAAGCAAATTCGCGGAAGAGCGTCCCCGTAAGGCCCCCCTGAATACCGACGGGAATGTAGACCGCGGCGAGCGTGATCGTCATGGCGATGATCGGCCCGACCAGTTCGCGCGCGCCGAGAAGCGCGGCATTGATCGGGGTGAGTCCATCACGCAAATGTCGCTCGACGTTCTCGACCACGACGATGGCGTCATCCACGACCAAGCCGACCGAAAGCACGACGGCGAGGAGCGTGAGCAGGTTGATTGAAAAACCGAAGACCTGCATGAGAAAGACCGCGCCGATGAGTGAGATCGGAATGGCGACGACGGGGATGATAGTGGAACGCCAGGAGCCGAGGAAAAGAAAGATGACGACGCAGACGATGAGAAGGGTCTCGCTGAGCGTTTTGTAAACGTCCTTGATCGCGGTGTTGATGTAAGCCGTGCCGTCATACGCGATGCGTCCCTGCATGCCGGTGGGCAGCTCCTTCGTGATTTGCGCCATCTCAGTGCGGACGCGTTGGATGACGTCGATGGCGTTGGCGTTAGGCAACACGAAGACCCCCATGAAAACGGCGCGCTGCCCGGAGAAGCGGACGTCCGAGTTGTAATCCTCCGCTCCCAGGACGACATCGGAGATGTCCCCCAGCCTAACGAGGGTGCCATTCTCCTCGCGCACGACGAGGTTTTTGAAGTCTTCGACCGTGTGCAGATCGGTATTCGCAGTGAGGTCGACCTGGACGAGCGCGCCCTTGGTACTGCCCAGGGCCGACAGGAAATTATTGTTACCGAGCGCCCTCCGGACTTGCGCTGGACTCACGTTCAGCGCGGCCATCCGGTCGGGTTTAAGCCAGATGCGCATGGCAAAGGTGCGACCGCCCAAAATCTCCGCGCGTTGCACGCCGGGAATGGCGGTAAGCCGCGGCTGCACGATGCGGGTCAGGTAATCGGTAATCTCGTTAGCCTGCAGAATGTCCGACGTGAAGCTGAGGTAGGCAGAGGCAAACTGGGAATCAGCCGACTCGATATTGATGACGGGAATTTCCGCCTCCGGCGGCAGATCGCCGCGCACTTGATTGACCTTGGAGCTGATTTCCGAGAGCGCCTTGTTCGAATCGTAATTCAGCCGCAGCCGCGCCGTGATGGTGGAGACGCCCTGTGCGCTGGAGGATTGCAAATAGTCGATGCCATCCGCGGCGGCGATGGCGCGCTCGAGCGGTGTGGTAATAAAGCCGCGCACCAGCTCGGCGGCGGCGCCCACGTAGACGGTCGTCACTTTGACCGAGGCGATATCGCTGCGCGGATATTGCCGCACATTGAGCGACGAGATCGCCTGCACACCGGCGATGATGATGACCAGACTAACGACCAGCGCGAGAATCGGCCGGCGGATGAAAATGTCGGTAAACGACTTCATGAGGAAAATTCGAATCTCGAATCTACAATGAGCGCGCGGTCAGACCTTTTCTCTCATTCCCTATTTCTGGAGTTCGAATTTGTCTCGGATTTTGACATTCGGATTTCGGATTTCTCCGCCTAGGAGTTAGGCGGAGTAGGGGAGAGGCTGTCTTTGGGCGCGAGTTTGTTGTCGACCGCGACGTTGATCCCGTTGCGCATTTTGAAAACTCCCGTGCTAACCACTTCCTGGCCTTCTTTCACTCCCTCAGTCACAGCCACGAAGTCGCCCCGCGTTTCCCCGGTGCGCACAAATTGCTGCCGGGCCACGAGCGCATCTTCACCCGTTTTCTCGTCTTTCTTTTTCTCGATCACGTAGACCGAGTTCCCGTAGGGCGCATAGGCGATCGCGGTGGTCGGCAGGAAGAGGATCGGGTTTGCTTCAGGAAGAAGAATCCGGACCCGGGCAAACATGCCAGCTCGCAGAGAGTGGTCTTTGTTGTCGACCGTGGCCTGGAGCGAAACGGCGCGAGTCGAGGGATCGATCGCGGAGTTAATGGCAGAGAGAGTGCCGTCGAATTCGCGGCCTTCGATGGCGTCGGTCGTCAACTTGACCGGCAGACCGTCTTTCACCTTGCCGAGGTCCTGCTGGGGCAGCGAGAAATCGACGAACACTTTATCCAGCGCCTGCAGCGTGACGAGCTTCTGACCGGCCGGCACCATTTGACCCGGATTCACTCCCCGGATGCCGGCGATGCCGTCGAAAGGCGCGCGGATCTCCTTCTTGTTGATGACGGATTGCACGTTATCGACTGCAGCCGTGGCGGCCGCGAACTTGGCGGCGGCCGTATCGAGCTCGGATTTCGAGATCACTTTCCGCTCCGAGAGGTCACGCGCCCGATCGAGTTCCGACTTGGCCAGCTCGGCGTCGGCCTGCGCGGAACGGAGCTGCGCCTGCTCAGCCGCAGCATCGAGTTTGACCAGGACCTCGCCCTTTTTAACAGGACGCCCCGAATCAAATCCAATCTCGCTGACCATGCCGGGCAGCTCTGCGCTGATGGTCGCGCCCTGCACCGGTGTGATGGAACCGATCGCGGTCAGGGTAGGCTCCCAGTTGGCTTTCTGCACCTTCGCGCTCGTCACTGTGGTGGGCGGCAGGGCGAAGGATTTACCCGCCTTGATCATGGAAAAAATCTGTACGCCTTTGATTCCGACCAGCAGCCCCAAAATCAGAAAGAGGCCGACGACGACCACGACGATGGCGAAGACCCGGCTGCGCTTTTTGACCGGCGTCGGCGAGCGGGCGATGACGCTGGATGGAGGACTAGTGAGAGCCGTTTGCATAGGTAGTGCGATTAAAAAGAAGGCCCCAGAGAAGGCGGGCCGCATTCAGTTGACGTTCACGCTGCCGCGCGACGGACACACCTGCAGTGCGAAAAACGCTGCGCATCATGGTGCCATCATTCACGGCGAAGATCATTTCCGCAACTGCCTGCGGATCGAGGCCTGGAGCGAGGTGTTTAGCTTCGGGCGCCCGGGCGATCAGGTTGGCGACACCGTCCGTCTTGGCTTTGGCGACGTTGCGCACGATCTTGGCTACCTGAGGATTGCGGCTGGCTTCGGCAAAGAGATCGACCACGAAAGCCGCCAGAATCTGAGAGGAATTTTCGCAGCAATGCGAGGTGAAAAGAATCTCCATCGCTTCCAGGAGACTGGGGGCTTTGCCGGCTTGAGCGATCAATTCGGCGATGTGTCGCTTATGCTCCTCTGCCAAGGCCGCGATCACCTCTTCCTTGTTTTTGAAATAACGATAAATGAGCCCGACGCTAATCCCCGCCTCGGCACTGATATCGTGCATGCTGGTCTGGTGAAAGCCGCACTGGGCGAAACAGAGCATGGCCGCCTCCAGAATTTGCTGGTGACGATCGACGGAGGGCTCTGTTCTCTTGGCGGGCATCGGGGCGGCATAATGAATGAACGTTCATTCATTGTCAAATGGAGACAATGTTTAAAAGCAGACGATGTGCCAGCGTTCCTCGCGGGGGCCGCTGCGCCGCGCGTTGACACGTTCGACGCCTCATTTAACACTACCGCTCGCGCCAGGGTAGCTCAGTGGTAGAGCAGGGGACTCATAAGCCCTTGGTCGGGAGTTCAACTCTCCCCTCTGGCACTCCCTCCACTCGTGCTCGTCCTCGTCTGCTCCATGAACATCACCGCTCAAACGGATTCGTCCGCCGCGGACGCCATCCCCTGCCCAGCGCTTGGCCGACGCTCCCTTTCTTTGCTTGCCGTCCGCGGACAGCGTCCCCGGCTACAGCGCCTTGGCGGATCATGACTCGGAGCCTCGGTCTAAGGGTGCTCTTGCAGAAAACTGCGCAATTCCTTTTCGCTGCCGCGGATCGCGATCATAAAGCATACGCCATCGTGTTCCCGCACCGCGCCGGCCCAGCCTTCCCCTTCGATGTAGCGCCAGGCAGTCGGGCTCTTATTCTTTTGGTCCTTCGGTGGTTGCTCTGCCGGATAGAGGAAAAACTGCACTCCTTTTTCCGCCAGCACCACCTGCGCGACGTGATGACCGTCTTCATCATCAAACACCCGCGCTGCGCGCGCCCGCAGATCGGCAAGCTGCATCGGCACATCGTAGTGCTCCAGCTGCGACTTCATGAAAAAGTAATCCCCCAGGTTGACCGCGTCGGTGTCGAGCGCCTCAAACTGCGAAGACTTGGCCGTCCCCGCATAAACGAGCAGTTTCTTCGCCGTTTCCGACCCAGGAAATTCGTGCAGCTGCTCGAAGAAAAAGAAAATGCCGATGCCTGCCAGCACCAGGACGGCCAGGGCAGTGGCCAGCATCGCGGGATGGCGCGCCGTTTTTTTCCAGCTCCTCTTGCTGCCCTGGATGAGCTCGGCGTTAACGAACCACTCCGCGGCCTCCTGGGGAATCTGAATCGCGCGGACGAGACCTGCGATGGCTTGGTCGAGTTGCTGTTGTGCCGTTAGGCTCGCGGCTTCCTCGGGAATGGTGCGGGCATTTTCCAAGGCGGACCGCATGGCCCGATCGCTCGGCGGTGCCTCGCTGATAGGGGCGCACTCGACCAGGGCGCGCTGGCGTCGGGTTAGCCAGCGTTTCATGGTGTTTCGGGGATCATTTTGAGCCAGGCCTGAAAACGCGCGCGGCCCTGCGAGATGAGGGCGGCCAGTTCACTCATCTTCAGATCGAGCAGGCTCTGCATCTCGCGATGGGAAAATTCGTTGAGATAATAAAGAGCCAGCGCGCTGCGTTGCGGTTCGGGGCTGCTCGAGATCCAGGCAGCTAATTGGTCCGTTCCGAGCTGCCTAACCTGCGCGGTGACTTCCTTCGAGATCGGCTCGTCGACCGAATCTGCCGCCACCGCCACTTCGCTTGGCGAGTCCCGACACTGATGACGAGCCTCATGAAAAGGCCAGAGGCGATCCGCCGGCAATTGGCGGCGGGAAGCGAGCAAAGCGGCCTCGCGCACGGTGTTCTTGAAAGCCTCGAGGGCCTTCACCGGGTCGCCCGTCAGGAGACGACAAAAGCGGTAGAGTTGAGGGAGACTCTCGGAAAAATTATGGGTTCCTTCTTTTTCCAAGCCGATAAGTTGTAGGCCACGTCCCTTTCGCGCAAGGCGCTCGTCACCTGATAACGTCCATCGTTAGGGCGAGACTCTGTCGAGCTGGGATGGCACGCGACCGCGGAAAGAGATTCGCCCCCCGGCTCGACGGAGTCTCGCCCTAACGATAGAAGGCGAAGGCAGATCAGGAAAAATTGGCCGCTTGCAGGCGGCGCGCGACTTCTTCGGCGTTCGCGCGGCTATTGAAGGCAGAGATGCGAAAATAACCTTCGCCCTCGGAACCGAAACCGCTCCCCGGAGTGATGACGACATTGAACTCTTGCAACATGCGATCGAACATCTCCCAGCTCGTTAGGCTAGCGGGCGTTTCCACCCAGATGTACGGGGCGTTTTTCCCGCCGTAAACGCGCAGGCCAGCCTGGCGAGCCGCCTCTCCCAGCAGGCGTGCGTTTCCCATATAATGGTCGATCAGGGCGCGCACCTGCGCTTTTCCCTCCGCGCTGTAAAGGGCGGCGGCCCCGCGCTGCACCGGGTAGCTGACGCTGTTCGCCTTGGTGCTCCAACGACGGTGCCAAAGGCGGTGGAGGGGCAGCAAACGCCCGTCGCTGGTTTGAGCGAGCAGCCGCTTGCTCATGACGGTAAAGCCGCACCGCACCCCGGTGAAACCGCCGGTCTTGGAAAAGCTGCGAAATTCCACTGCGCACTCCAGCCCGCCCGGAATCTCAAAAATCGAGCGTGGAATTCCGGGCTCACCGATATAGCCCTCATAAGCCGCGTCGTAGAGCAGGATGCTCTTGTGTTGCTGCGCGTAGGCCACCCAGCCCTCCAGTTGCTCGCGCGTGGCTACGGCGCCGGTCGGGTTGTTAGGAAAACAAAGGTAGACGATGTCGGCATGTTCGTTAGGCGGAGCCGGGACGAAGTTGTTCTCCGCCCGGCAAGGCAGATAGAGGATGCCTTGGTAGCGGCCCGATTTTTCGGCGGGGCCGGTGTGGCCCGCCATGACGTTGGTATCGACGTAGACCGGATAAACCGGATCGGTGATGGCGATGCGGTTGCGCTCGCCCAGGATGTCGAGGATGAAACCGCAATCGCTCTTCGATCCGTCCGACACGAAAATCTCGTCGTCCGCCATCTCGATTCCGCGATCGCGGTAATCGTTCTGCGCGATCTGGCTGCGCAGGAAGTCGCCGCCCTGTTCGTGCCCATAACCGCGAAAAGTTTCTCGCACGGAGAGTTCATCGACGGCCGCTTTCATCGCGGTGGCGGCGGCGGCCGGCAGCGGCTCCGTGACGTCACCAATTCCGCAACGGATCAGGCGCTGGGCCGCCTCCGGGTGGGCCTCGCAGAATTCCTTTACGCGCCGCGCGATCTCCGGGAAGAGATAACCGGCCTGCAGCTTGAGATAGTTTTCGTTCAGGTAAGCCATCTTTGGATGCCGCCGCGCAGGCCGTCGTTATGCAACAGGAGGGCCTGCTGCTGTCAACGAAATCCTCGCTCGTTAGCGAAGGGCGGGAGGAACCGGCTCGCTCACCTCGGGTGAGCCCAGCCCTGTTTCTCCCAACGGAGGGGCGGCGGGTGCGGGTGGCTTAAAGTTGTCCGCCAGCCACTGCAACGCAACCTTGCGATCGCGCGCGATGTAAGTGGTCCACCCAATATGATGGACCATCTCTTCCCATTGTTTGGCCAGGGCGTAGATGGCGTCGTTAGGGGCGACGATGATGACGGTGGCGTTAGGTCGAAAGTGGGCCGCGCGATCATCGGTGGCCGCGATCTTCTGCAATTCTTCCGGCGATATTTCTACCTCCGTCGCGTCCGAGAGGTCGACAAACTCAAAATGAAAATTTTCCGTGTTTTGGACGAGCTGCGCGACGGCCTGGCTCCCACGCAGAAGTTCTTCGCCGGTCACCACGCCCGTGCCCAGGTGGACCACACCCATATAATCCGGCGTCAGATTCGTCGTGTACGGCATGCTTGGTCCTCGGTCGTTCCAAACTAATGCAGGCTGGCCATAATGCCAGCACCCGCCTTCCCTCACGAGTGACCCTCACGCTTCGGCGTCAGCAGTATGACGGCCCAACCGTCACGGCCCTGGCCAAGAGCGGGAGAACCGCATCCAGACTTTCACGCTCCCGGGCGTGCACGACCAAAAGAGGCGCGTGCGCCGTCACCGTTTCGCCCACTTTTTTGATTTGCGAGAAGCCGACGGCGAAATCGATCGCGTCCTCGGATCGGGCCCGGCCGGCTCCGAGCAGGAGCGCCGCGCGGCCGAGCAAGCCCGCGTCGACCCGTTCAATCCGGCCATCGTTAGGGGCGAGCAGTGGATGCAGGATCGGCGCGCGATGGATAGCCTCGATTCTGGCCAGGACAGAAGCGTTCCCACCTTGCGCTTCGACCAGCGCGACAAACTTCGCCCAGGCCGTCCCGTCGCGCAGCCACTGCCCCAGTTTTCCCCGCGGTGCGACGGAGACTTTCTCGGCCAGGTCGAGGGTGAGTGCGACCAGGTCCGCCGGACCGCCGCCCTGCAGCGTTTCGACCGCCTCTGCCACTTCGAGCGCGTTTCCGATTGCTCGGCCTAACGGTTCGTTCATGGGGCTGAGGAGATGCGAAACCTGCACTCCAAGTTGCTGCCCAACCTCGGTCAGGGCCGCGGCCAGTTGGACCGCTTCATCCTTAGATTTCATGAAAGCGCCGCTGCCAAACTTCACATCGAGCACCAGCCGATCGAGGTTTTCCGCCAGCTTTTTGCTCATGATGCTCGCCACCATGAGCGGCTGCGAGGGGACCGTCCCGGTCACATCCCGGAGCGCGTAAAGTTTCTTGTCCGCCGGGCAGATGTCCGCGGTCTGCCCGATCATGAAGAGGCCGATTTTCTCCAACTGCCGGAGCGCGCGTGCTTCGTCGAGACTCACATTGAATCCCGGGATGCTCTCCAGTTTGTCGAGCGTGCCGCCGGTGATGCCGAGCCCGCGACCCGAGATCATCGGCACCCAGACTTCGTCGCACGCCAGCAGGGGAGCGAGCACCAGCGAAACCTTATCCCCGATGCCACCGGTGGAGTGCTTATCCACTTTCGGCGGCGAATCCTGCGGGTAACGCAGCACCCGCCCGCTCTCCATCATGGCGGCGGTGAGATGCCGGGTTTCGTTAGGTGTCATCCCACGAAAGAAAATGGCCATGGCCAGGGCGCTCATCTGGTAGTCGGGAATGTGACCCTGCGTGAAGCCCTCCACGAAAACCGAGATCTCGTTAGGCGAGAGCGCTTCCCCGTCGCGTTTGCGTTCGATCAGACTCGGGATGTGCATGGCATATTGTCCACGTGCCGCGCCGGCCACTCTGGGGGAGCGCACGCGCCTCGCGCGCCGGTGACGGTGCCTCGCCGTCGCGAACTTTTTCTCCGGCCGCAACCGCGTTTCGGCGAGGCGCGTGCGCTTCCCAGAGCATTGATCGTCATCACGTGAGAAAGGATGCGCCCAGCGGCTTGGTGCGGGAGTCGCGGAGAGGAAGAAAAGCGCGCACGGCGAAGCGCTTCACAACCCGATCGGGTGCCAGGCCGTCTTCATCTCCACCGTGTCGAGAATCCAGTACGGGTTTTCCGCATCCGCACCGCGCCATTCGGCCAATTTCAGGTCGCGCCCGACGTAGCGCTTCACGTTGCGCTCGCCTCCCTGTTGCAGGGCGGCGCTCACCTCCGCGTGGCCCGAGGCGTCCACGATCGCGTTCACATCCATGTGCGCGGCGATGTGCGGCGCCAGCTCCAGCGCCTCGCCGGCCAGAATATTGAGCACGCCTGCCGGCAAATCGCTCGTCGCGATGATCTCCGAGAAAGTCAGAGCCGGCAAAGGCGCGGTGCCTGACGCCACGACCACGGCGGTGTTACCGCTCAGAATGACCGGCGCGACTAACGAGACCAGGGCCAGCAGGGGCGGGTCGTTAGGGCAGACCACCACCACCACGCCGGTCGGTTCTGGCACGGTGAAATTGAAATGCGAAGTCGCCACCGGATTTACCGTGCTGAAAAGCTGGCTGAACTTGTCCGTCCAGCCCGCGTAATGGACCAGGCGTTCGATCGTTAGGCGAATTTCTTTCCCGGCGCGTCCCTTCTTCTTTCCGGCCGCGCGGGCCAACTCCGCATCCAGCTCCCCCTGACGCGTCTCCAGCATCTCGGCGGCGCGATACAAAATCTGACCGCGCAGATAGGCGCTCTGTTGCGCCCAGCCGGCCTGGGCCTTGCGGGCCGCCCCGGCCGCATCCCGGAAATCCTTGCGCGAAGCCCGCGCATATTGGGCCAGCACCATATCGCGCGCGAGCGCGGGCGAAACCCGACCGCTTTCGCTGCGCACGAATTTGCCGCCGAGATAAAGCTTGTAGGTTTTCTGAACTCGAAGTCGGGTCGATTTTTTCCCCACGGCGGGGAGCATTACGCAAAGCCTTGCAAAAGGAAACGCTAAACCGGATGCTGCCGGGATCTTGGAAAAAGACGAATCGATCTTCATCGCCGGACATCGTGGCCTGGTGGGCAGCGCGATCGAGCGGAAGCTGCGCGCCGCAGGTTTCTCCCGCTTGCTCACGCGCACGCGCGCGGAGCTGAATCTGATGGATCGAGCCGCGGTCGCGGAATTTTTCGCCCGCGAGAAACCAAACGTGGTGGTCGTGGCCGCCGCCCGCGTTGGTGGGATCAAAGCCAATCACGAGCAGCCGGTCGAGTTTCTGGTCGAGAATCTGGAAATCCAGAACAACCTCATCGGCGCCGCCTACGAAGCCGGCGCGCGCAAACTGCTCTTCCTGGGGAGCTCCTGCATTTATCCGAAGCACGCCCCGCAACCGATCCCGGAGAGCGCATTGTTAGGCGGGCCGCTCGAGCCGACCAATGAAGCCTACGCCATCGCCAAGATTGCGGGCATCAAACTCTGCCAATCTTATGCGCGCGAATACGGCGCGCACTTCATCTCCGGCATGCCGACCAACCTTTACGGGCCTAACGACAACTTCGATCTGGAGACCTCGCATGTGCTGGCGGCGCTCCTGCGCAAAACGCACGAAGCCAAAAAGGCGGGGGCAGACGAGGTGGTGGTTTGGGGATCGGGCCAGCCGCGGCGCGAATTTCTGCACGTCGACGATCTGGCGACGGCCTGTCTTTTTCTCCTCCAGAATTATGAGAGCCCCGAGATCATTAACGTCGGGACCGGCGAGGATCTAACCATCCGCGCCCTGGCCGCACTGATTTGCGAAGTGGTCGGCTTCGAAGGAGATCTCACCTTCGACCCGAGCAAACCGGACGGCACCCCGCGGAAGCTGCTCGATACGGCCAAAATCAATGCGTTAGGCTGGCAACCGGAAATTTCTCTCCGCGATGGAATCGCGCGGACTTACGACTGGTTTCGGCAAAGATAACGCACCAGCTCGCGCTGCTCACGCCCGGGATGGGTGCGGACCGGGACCCATTCTTTTTCCAGGATGAAGAAGCGGCCGAAATACTTCTCCAACTCCGCCGTGCTCGCTCGGTAGGGCGGGCCCTCTTCGTCGTGGTCGGGGTTGATAAAGAAGATGGCGAGAAGGCGACCGCCCGGTTTGAGTAGCCTAACGATCGCCTCGACGTATCGTTCGCGCATGGCCGGGTCGATGGCGCAGAAGCAGGTGTGTTCGAAGACCCAATCGAAACGATGGTTCAGGCTAGCGGGCAAAGAAAAGAGGTCCGCCTGTAGATATGCTTCGCGAGCGATCTTTCGACGAGCGCTTGCCTTCTCGATCGCCCCCGCCGCGATATCGACTCCCAGGACGTGGTTGCCCGGCGCACTCAGCGCGCGCACGTCCTGCCCGGACCCGCAGCCGGGTACGAAGATTTCTCCCTCGATCGGCCCATTTTCATCCAGGAAATCCACCAGAGCGGGGTGGGGCCGGCCTTTCTCCCACGGCGTTTCTCGATTCCGATAAAGTTCGTCCCAATCAGTTTGCGCTTGCTTCATGGCTGCGGTTCACTGGCACTATTCGGCATGTTCGTCGCTCTTTCCATTCTTCCGCGCTCATGAAAAATCTGCGAGTTGGCGTGGTCGGCGTCGGACACATCGGAAAAAATCACGCCCGCCTTTACGCCGAAAATAACGTCGCGGATTTCACCGCCATTTTCGATACCGACGCTGCCCAGGCCGCCGAGATCGCGGCGCAGTACCAAGTGCGCGCCGCCGGTTCCCTTGAAGAATTTGCCGAGCTGATCGATGCCGCCTCCGTCGCCACGCCTACGATCGCTCATTTCGCCGTCGCCCAGTCCCTCCTCGAAAAAGGGAAGCATCTCCTGATCGAAAAACCGATTGCCCAGGATACGGCGGAGGCGAGTTCGTTAGTCGAGCTGGCGGCGAAGCGTCAGCTCGTGCTGCAGGTTGGCCACGTCGAACGCTTCAACCCGGTCTTGAGCGCGCTGGAAGATCGCCTGACCCATCCGCGTTTCATCGAAGCGCATCGGCTTTCGCCGTTCCCCAATCGCAGCACCGACATTGGCGTCGTGCTTGATCTCATGATTCATGATCTTGAGATCGTTTTGCATCTCGTGAGGGCGCCGGTCCAGTCGATCGACGCGGTGGGCGTACCGGTCCTGAGCCGGCGCGAGGACATCGCGAACGCGCGCCTCCGTTTCGAGGACGGATGCGTGGCCAACATTACTTCCAGCCGCATCAGCCCCGAGCGGATGCGCAAGATCCGTGTCTTCCAGGAGGACGCTTATCTCTCGCTCGATTACCAGGCGCAGACCGGTGAGATTTACCGCAAGGCCAACGGAAGCATTGAGCGTTCCGAGGTGGAGATCGAAAAGGAGGAGCCGCTCAAGCGGCAGCTCTTGGCTTTCATGGAATGTGCGCGCGTCGGTTCGCGGCCGAAGGTGTCTGGTTTCGAGGCAACCGCTGCACTGGAGCTGGCCGTGGAAATCACGAAACGAATCGAAGCAGCGCCCTTTTCGCCGTGAACGGTGAAGGCGAATCGAAAGGACGATGAAACTTTATTTCGTCGCGGGGGAAGCGAGCGGCGATAACCATGGCGCCGCACTGATGGCGGCGCTTCGCGGTCTGCGACCCGACTTGGAATTCTCCGGCCGGGGCGGACCAAAAATGAAAGCCCTCGCAGACGCTTCTTTCGTCGATTGGAGCGCTGAGTCCGGCGTCGTCGGCCTTTGGGAAGTCGTCAAACACTACGGGTATTTCCGCCGCGAGTTCGCCAAGACCTTGGACGACATCTCGCGCATCCAACCCGACGCCACCGTTCTGATCGACTACCCAGGCTTCAATCTCCGCCTCGCGCGCTCGCTCCATGAGAAATCGTTAGGCGGAAAGATCATTTACTATATCAGCCCCCAGGTCTGGGCCTGGAATCGGCGGCGCATCCCGCAGATGGCGCGCTGGCTCGATCTCATGCTTTGCATCTTTCCTTTCGAAGCCGAGCTCTACGAGAAATCCGGGTTACGCACCGTCTTCGTGGGTCATCCGATGATCGATAATCTGGCGCCCAGCCGAAAGGAAGCGGAACGGGAATCCAACTTGGTGGGCCTTTTTCCGGGCAGTCGCCGGCGCGAAGTGGACCAGCTTTTTCCTATCTATCGGCAAGTGGTGCGGTTGCTCCGGGCGCAGCGACCCGAGCTGCGTTTCGAGGTCGCCGCGGCTTCGGAGAGGCTGGCCGAAATCATGCGGGCCGAGCTGGAAAGAGATTCGTTAGGGGAAATCGCGGTGGTGGTCGGCCGGGCCGCGGAAACGATGCAGCGAAGCGCGGTGGGAATCGTCGCGTCGGGGAGCGCGACCCTGGAGGCGGCCTTCTTTCGCCTGCCTTTCGTGCTGGTTTACAAGGTCGCCCCTTTAACCTATCTGGCCGGTCGGATGCTCATCGCGGTCAAGTATCTGGGCATGCCTAACGTTCTCGCGAATCGACCAATCATTCCGGAGTTTATCCAGCACGAAGCTCAGCCCGCCGCCCTTGCGGCCGACTTGATGGATTTGTTGAACAATCGTGACCGGCGCGATCGGATGGTCGGCGAGCTCGACGCGGTGGTCGCCCAACTCGGCTCGGGCGGCGCGAGCGAGGCGGCGGCCCGCGCGATTTCGGCGGCGATCCAATGAGCACGGAAAATGAAATCGAAGCCAGGCTCGCGCGTTTGCAGGCAGGAGGAATGATCGATTTGCACTTTGATTTGCCGCTCGGACTTTTCCTGCAACAGGAGCGGCGTCCGATCGTCGCGACGGAATTTCTACCTCAGTTTGTCGCTGGTCATATCGGTTTGTTAGGCGTGGCTCTTTACGTGGAAGACAAGGACGTGCCTCACGCTTCGTTGCGCGTGGCACTCGAGCAGGTGGCGCTGCTCGAGGAAGAACTGGAGGCCTGCCCGCAACTGCAGCTGTGCCGGACTTTCGCCGAGATCGAGGAGGCGGAGCGCGCCGGGCAAATTGCGCTTCTTCTCACCATGGAGGGAGCAGAGCCGCTCGGGAGCGATCTCCGTCTCCTGCGCGTTTTTTACGAATCGGGCCTGCGCTCTCTGTCGCTCACCCACGTGCGTGAGAATGAGGCGGCAGCCGGCGGCATTTTTGCGGCCAGAGGGTCGTCCACTCGTGGCCTAACGACTTTTGGACGGGAGCTGGTGGCCGAATGCGAGCGCCTCGGCATCATCCTGGATCTCGCGCACATCAACCCGGCCGGCTTCGAGGAGATCTGCGCCCTGACGACCGGCCCTTTAATCGTCTCGCATAGTAACGCCCGGCGCTTTCACAACCTCGAGCGCAACATGAGCGACGCACAGATTCGGATGATCGGAGCCCGCGGCGGCGTCATCGGGATCAACGCAATCCTGGTGAGTGCGCGAAAGGAAGAGGCCACCCTTGATCGCTACATCGATCACATCGAACACGTCGCAAGCTTAATCGGGATCGACGGCGTCGGGATTGGATTCGATTTCTGTGAATTTCTCTGGCGCTTGATTCCAAAGAAGCAATTGGCGGAAATGGAGAAGAGGCTGACGCGGCCGTACTTTCTGCCTGACCTCGGCAATCACGCGCACGCCACCAACCTGACGCGCAAATTAATCGAGCGCGGCTTCGCCGACGAGCAGATCGAGAAAATCTTGCGTGGAAATTGGCGACGCGTTTTGCGCGAGTTGTTGTAGCCGGCGGATGCTATCCCCGGCCGACCCCAGGGCGGCGCTTTTCGCCTCCGGGATCAGCGACCCCGGCTACACTGGTTTGTCGAGTCACGAACGCCGCCTATATAATGGAGCCACGCGTGCAGACGGAAATGCTCCAAATCCAAAACTTCATCGGCGGTGAGTTGGTCGCGCCAATCGGAGGCAAGTATCTCGACAACATCGAGCCCGCGACGGGCCATCCCTACTCGCAGGTGCCCGACAGTGATGAACGCGACGTTGAGCGGGCCGTCGAAGCGGCGGAATCTGCTTTTCCCGAATGGTCGCGCACTCCGGCGGCCGAGCGGTCCCGTCTCCTTTTACGCATCGCCGACCTGATCGAGCGCGACCTGGACAAATTTGCTCGCGCGGAATCGATCGATACCGGCAAACCGCTCTCGCTGGCGCGCACTCTCGATATTCCGCGGGCCTCGAGCAATTTCCGCTTTTTCGCCACCGCGATTCTGCATACCGAGAACGAGGCGCACGTCACGGACGGCGTGGCCTTCAATTACACTTTGCGTCAGCCGCGCGGCGTAGTCGGCCTCATTTCACCCTGGAATTTGCCGCTTTATTTGTTGAGCTGGAAAATCGCGCCCGCCCTCGCGGCCGGGAACACCGCGGTGGCCAAGCCGAGTGAGCTGACTCCGATGACCGCTTATCTGCTCGGCGCAGTTTGCCAGGAGGCGGGCTTGCCTGAGGGCGTCCTCAATATCGTGCAGGGGACCGGTGCCAACGTGGGCGCGCCCATAACCGGACATCCAAAAATTGGGACTATCTCTTTTACAGGCGGCACGTTAACGGGCCGGAGAGTGGCGGAAGCCGGTGCTCCACTCTTCAAAAAGATCTCGCTCGAACTCGGGGGCAAGAATCCGAACATCATCTTTGCCGATGCCAATCTCGACGCCGCGCTCACGGGGAGCTTGCGTTCCTCTTTTGCGAACCAAGGGCAGGTTTGCCTGTGCGGTTCCCGGGTTTTTGTGGAACGGCCGGCTTATGAAGTTTTCGTTAGGCGTTTTGTTGAAAAGGCGGGCCAGCTCAAAGTTGGCGATCCACTGGAAGAAAGCACCGACCAAGGCGCGATTGTTTCGCAAATGCAGTTCGACAAGGTGAAATTCTACGTCGATCTGGCGCGCGAGGAGGGGGGAGAAGTTCTGCTCGGGGGAGCGCCGCCGACCCCGCCTAACGAGCGCTGCGCCGAGGGTTACTTTTTTCCACCCACGGTCATCACCGGGTTGCCAGTCGGATGTCGCGTGAATCGGGAGGAGATCTTCGGCCCCGTCATCACAATCACGCCTTTCGACCGTGAAGATGAGGTGATCGGTTACGCCAACGACACCGAGTATGGCCTGGCGTCCAGCGTCTGGACACAAAGTCTGGACCGCGCGCATCGCGTGGCGGAACGGATTCATACCGGCACCGTGTGGGTGAATTGCTGGCTGGTGCGCGACCTGCGGGTGCCATTTGGGGGTATGAAGCAGAGCGGCGTGGGTCGGGAAGGTGGCGCCGAAGCGCTGCGTTTCTTTACCGAGCCGAAAAATGTCTGCATCGCCAGTCCTCGGGAGGGACACTAAAATCGATGAGCGAATCCTTTGAAAGTTCACGCGCAGCCGAGCCGGTCGGCACTTTTCCGCACGCCAAGCGGGTGGGGGATTTGCTCTTTCTCTCGGGGATGGGTCCGCGCGTGCGTGGGAGCAAGGAGATTCCCGGAGTCACGCTCGATGCGGAGCGGAACGTGATCACCTACGACATCGAGAAACAGTGCCACGCCGTTTTTGAGAATGTGCGCCTGGTGCTCGAAGACGCGGGGGCGAGTTGGGAAAACATCGTCGATGTGACTGTGTTCTTGACCGACATGAAAAAGGATTTCCCGATTTTTAATCGCATTTACCCTGAGTATTTCGCGGGACCGGGAAAACCAAATCCCACCCGCACCACGGTAGAGGTTGGATCGTTGCCGACGCCCATAGCGATCGAACTAAAGATCGTCGCAGCGTTATGAATTGAAGCGCGCACGCACCTCGCCAACAGCCGTCTTGATCTGACGAGGGGGATTGGAATCGTCATGATCGGCGCTGCGCTGCGAATGTTTTCGGCGAGGCGCCGAAAACAGCACGCGAGGGCGCGTGCGCTCATCGGATTTGCTTGCGCGACGAGTCGGATGCAAGAGTGAGCGCTCCATGACTCCCAAGAAATTCCGTATTCGAGCGGCTGATCACACCGGTATCACGGTCGCCGATCTAGAACGTTCACTGGCTTTCTGGCAAGGAGTGTTGGGGTTCGAGCTCTCGCATCGGGCGCATCACACCGGCAAAATGGCCAGCGAGGTGACTGGCGTCCCGGGAGCCGAACTGGCGTTGGCCGTCCTGCAAGCGCCCGGGCATCGCATCGAGCTGCTCGAATACTATGCGCCGGAGGACCGCAAGAAACTCGCGCCGCGACCGTGCGACGTCGGCTCGGTTCACGTTGCGCTGACGGTCGATGATCTCGACGCTCTTCTCGCCGCCATGGCCGAAGCGGGCTGGAAACCGGCTGGCAAACCGCACGTCCTGACCACCGGTCCGAATGCCGGCAAGCGCGTAATTTACGTGCGCGATCCTGATGGGACGACCATCGAATTGATGCAGCCGCCTTCGGTGGAACGTTAGGCGTTATGCAGCGGAGGCGCGACCGCGCCAACCTTTCCGCGCCGGCCGTTTCGGAACGGATCCGCCGGATGATCCGATCGATTTCCTGCATTGGCCCACGGTCACCAACGCTGGTTTTGATGAGCTATTTCGAGCGGGGAATGCAGATTGCGCGCAGCCAAACCTGAGCGCCGCGCCCGGCTTTGACGCGGCGACCGGCTGCATGGAGCATGCGCGATGTCGGTTTCGTATGCACCCGAGGAAGATTTTGCCCGCCAACTCGATCACGACGATTCGTTAGGGGAATTGCGCGATCGCTTCGAGCTCCCGGTCGGAGAGAACGGGCAAGCTTTGATTTATTTCGTGGGCAATTCGTTAGGCCTGATGCCCAAGGCCACGCGTCAGATCGTCGAGCAGGAACTTAATGACTGGGCGCAGCTGGGCGTAGAAGGCCACTTCGACGCGGCCACGCCCTGGTATTCCTATCACGAGACGGTGCGCGATCCGGTCGCCCGCCTGGTCGGCGCTCAGCCTGCCGAGGTCGTTTGCATGAATAGCCTGACGGTGAATCTGCACCTGCTCATGGCCAGCTTCTACCGACCCACCCGGGCTCGCTCGAAAATCCTTATGGAAGCGCCGGCCTTTCCCTCCGACACCTACGCGATTAAGTCGCAGATCGCGCATCACGGTTTCGTACCGGACGAGTCCCTCCTAATAGTGCGACCGCCCCAAGGCGAGCATGTGATGCGAGAGGAAGATGTCGAGGCCATCCTGGAGAAACAGGGGGAAGAGATTGCGCTCGTGCTCTTCGCCGGGGTAAATTTCTTGACCGGACATCTGATCGACATCGCGAGGATCACCGCGGTCGCCCAGCGGCATGGGTGCGCAGTGGGGATCGATCTGGCGCATGCCGTCGGGAACGTCCCGCTCGCCTTACACGATTGGAATGTCGATTTCGCGGTCTGGTGTTCCTACAAGTATCTGAACTCCGGCCCTGGTGCGGTCGCGGGGGCTTTCGTGCACGAGCGACATGCCACCAATGCCGAACTGCCGCGCCTGGCCGGTTGGTGGGGGAACGATCCTGCGACGCGCTTTCGTATGCATCTGGAGCCGGATTTTGTGCCGGTGCCTTCGGCTGATTCCTGGCAGCTGAGCAATCCGCCCATTCTGGCCTTGGCGCCGCTCCGGACCTCTTTCGCCATTTTCGATGAGGCCGGAGGTATGGCTGCACTGCGCGAAAAGTCGGTTCGACTCACCGGCTATCTGGAGTTTCTGCTCAAACGCGAGTCTTCCAAACTCGTGAGCATCATCACGCCGGGCGAGGCGCGGGAAAGAGGCGCGCAGCTTTCGATCCTCGTGCACGAAGGAGGCAAGGCGCTCTTCGCGAAGCTCGAAGCAGCTGGCGTAAAGGGAGATTTTCGGGAACCAAATGTGATCCGGGTGGCGCCGACACCGCTCTATAACACCTTCCATGAAGTCTGGCGTTTCGCCCAGATTATCGGGTCGAAAGACTGATCCGGACGGCTTAAGAGCTGAATCGCCATATCTGCTCAGCGGCCAGCTTTAGATGGAGTCGCTGACTCGGGCGAGGGAACACGTAGTCGGGCGCAAGCCCGCCGAGGTCAGCGACCCCGGCTAAAAGGTCTTTACGTTGCAAAAAGACCTATTTTTCAGAATGTCTTCCGCGGGAAAAGACTCTTTATCTGGCTCGCAGCGTTTGATTAACGCGAAAGCTCATGTACGCACGAAATCAACCCGTTGATCGGGAATGGTTTGACGAGGAATTTCACTTCGTTTTCGACCAGAAAAGACCGCAAAATTGGGTCGGTCGCGTAGCCGGTGATGAAGATAAAGCGGTCCGATAAGGAGGGACGTAGCGCCCTGGCGCGGAGGTAAAATTCGTCTCCGCGCAGCTTCGGCATCTTCAAATCGCAAATGACTGCGTCGTATTCGTGAGCGCTGACCTTGAGGATGGCTTCCTCTCCGTCAAACGCGACATCGACGAGAAAGCTGGCATCGGCCAGAATCCATTGGAGAGCCGAGGCAAGTTGCTGATCGTCATCGACCACCAAGATCGCCTTAAGCTCAAAAGTCTTATCCGGCGGCTGGTTAGATTCTGGGCTGGGTTCTTGTTTCATCGCCATTGAGTTGTCACTCAAGCAGTGATGATGCCATCGCCCCCCTGATTCCTCGGTTTCAGATCGCGTTTTCACGGCCTCGTTTGGGTCTCAGGACTTGGCAAAGCGCCGGAAATGGTCACGGTAGAACGCGCATGGGAAAATTTGTCCTGATCGGGAGCGGGCTGGCCGGGGGATTACTCGCAACCTTTCTGGGGCGGCGCGGGCACGAAGTCACGCTCTACGAACGCCGACCTGATCCGCGCGCGGAAAATACGGTGGGCGGCCGCTCGATCAATCTGGCTCTTTCGACGCGGGGCATCCACGCGTTGCAACAGGTCGGCCTGGCCGATGAAGTTCTGCAGCACGCCATCCCCATGCGCGGGCGCATGATCCATGAGAAATCGGGCGCTCTCCATTTTTCTCCCTACGACCGCGATCCGAGTAAATGCATCAACTCGATCGGGCGCGGCGCCCTGAACACCGTGGTCATCGAAGCTGCGCAGCGTTATCCGAATGTGCAGGCGCTCTTTAATCACCGCTGCACGGATGTCGATCTCGACGCGCCTTCGGCAAAGTTAGTGCAGAACGACACCGGCGCGGAAGTGGAAGCGCGCGCCGAAGCTGTGATCGGAGTGGACGGCGCCTTCTCAGCAGTGCGCCGCTCCATGCAGCGCCTCGATCGATTCGAGCACAGCCGAAGCTACCTGGCGCATGGCTACAAGGAACTCACCATCCCGCCGACGAACGACGGAGGCTGGCAGATGGAAAAGCACGCGCTCCACATCTGGCCCCGCCAGAGTTTCATGATGATCGCGCTGCCGAACCCCGATGGTTCGTTCACTTGCACGCTCTTTTGGGAATTCGAAGGACCCAGCAGCTTTGCCACGGTGCAGAGTGATGAGGAGGTCCAACGATTTTTTGAGGAGGAATTTCCGGATGCAGTTCCGCTCATGCCGGCCTTGTTGCAGGAGTACCGGGAGAATCCGACGGGCTCACTGGTCACGATTCGGTGTGCGCCCTGGCATTACGCCGACAAAGTCGCGCTGGTGGGCGATGCCGCGCATGCCGTAGTGCCGTTTTACGGGCAGGGGATGAATGCAGCTTTTGAGGACTGCGTCATCTTCGACGAATGCCTGGCCGAATTCCCTAACGATCGCAAGCGTGCTTTCACCGAATACTCCGAGCACCGCAAAGCAGACGCCGACGCCCTGGCCGATCTGGCCGTGCATAACTTTATCGAGATGCGCGATAAGACCGCCTCGACCGCCTTTCGGGCGAAAAGGAAGCTTGACCACCTGCTCGAAGGTTTGCTTCCGGGAATCTATATCCCACTTTACACGATGGTCTCATTCACTCGTATTCCCTATGCGGAGGCAGAGCGACGGGCACAGCGTCAGGATCGCATCGTTTACACGAGTCTGATCGTAATGGGAGTCCTATTTGTCCTGATTTTGGCGAGGCTAATCGTCGCCCCCAATTAGAGCAGACAACGCTCGCAGTAAGATCGCCGTGTTTGAAACTCGGCAACGACGGAGCGTTGCCCTCCAGTCTTACTGCGGGCCGTTTGTAGACGTTTCGCTCTGCGAAGCGCGGGCGTGCGGGAGGAAGAGCTGGAAATCTCCTTATCTCACGACTAACGAGTATAACGGCCCATCAGGGTTAAGCAGCTCCGACTTATGTTGAGAAACAGCCAGATAAACCTGCAAAACCCATAAGCCAACAAAACCGACAGCGAGAGAACCGAGCAAGGTACGAGTCAGGCGGGGGCGAGGTAGTCGGGCCAGTAGATTCCGAGCGCAGACGAGTTCCAGGAAGGTGGTGAGCGCAAGCAGAAGCGCGGCGAGTAAGAGCGGGTAGGCGAGCCAGTTAAAATAAAGAGCGCGGCCCAGGTCACCCTGCAGGAGATAGTGGAGCGCGCGGGTCGTTCCGCAAAAAATACAAGGCAGACCGGTCACCGCCCCGCAGGAAGTAGGAAAGATCCATGTCTGAGGGAACGTCTTCGGCGGGACCAGGGCGAGTCCCACCAAAACTGCAGCCAGAGCGATGAGGTAGACGACCCGCCATCGGGCGGCGACCGGCGTCAAAGTTGGTCCGCGCAGGGTACTCATAAAGCCGGCGGCGGCTCGGGCAGAATCGGCGGAGGTTCGGTTTGCACAGGAGGCGGTGCGACCTGCGCCGGCGGGATCAGAAGCGGCGGCGCCTCACTCGCAGGCGCTCCCGCGAAGACGTCATATTGATCACCAAACTGCCGCAAAAAACAGAGAGGATAGGCAAAAAGAAACATGATCACGGGTAGCAGGATGACTGTTCCTAAGTAAGGCAACGCGGCGAGACAGCAGGTGGCACAAGCAGCCAGGCACCCGACCATCGCGGAGGCGATAAAAAGAAGGAGATAGAAGAGCGCGAAAAGAATGAAGGCCCCGGGCCGCGCCATCAGCAGCGCCCAGACCTGCCGGAAAGCGTCCATTACCCCGCACCGTTGCCGATACATGACGGGCGCCAGGAAGCGGAGAATTAGTGCGACAACGAGAACGATGAGGAAGTAAACCACCCCGCCCAGGATGAGAATCGGCAGGGGCACCAGAGGGCGTTTCCAATAGAGGTCGAGAAAGAAGAGAATCATCAATCCGCCGATCGCGATCATGTTGCAGAGGGTAAAGACGACTTGGAAAACGAAGAGGCGATTTCCCTCGATGCGATATTCCCGCCAGGGCTCCGCGATGGCGCCGCGGTTGCGGACGATGCAATCGGTGAACATGAAGCGCCCGCGCGCGTTCAGCCACGCCAGCAGCACGATGAAAGCGCAGACGACGAGCAGCACTCCGATCCAGAGGGGGACTAACCAGGGAGGAGCATTGTGCCAGGAAAAATGCGGGCCGGTTTGGTGCGTCTTCCAATTCCAATCCTTGCCACTGAAGCGCTGCTGGAAACCAAAATTTCCACTGAAGAAGGTGGCGAGGAAGGCGGCGAAGCCGATCACGAACCACTTCTTCAGGTCGAAAGGCCGGAAGAGAATTTTGGTGGTGAGCTCAAACGCTTCCCCGAAAGGGGCAAAGATTTCGATCCGCCGTTCGCTTGCGTCCATCACGGAATTCCAAGCAGGTTTTTGGACGGGAAGCAAGTCCCGAGGAAGAGGCCGCGCTGCCGCTCAGGCCGTGCCAAAATAGCGATCACCCGCATCACCCAGCCCCGGCACGATGTAGCCTTTCTCATTGAGTTCGGGGTCGAGCGCGGCGGCGATCACGGGAACATCCGGATGCGCTTTCTGAAAGGTCGTGACGCCGGGCGGGCAGGCCAGCACACAGATGAATTGCAGGCGTCGCGCTCCTGCGCGTTTCACGATCGAGACCGCTTCGACCGCGCTATGCCCCGTGGCCAGCATGGGATCGAGGACCACCACCTGTTGCTCCGCCAAATCCTCGGGCAAACGACTCAGATACTGGACCGGGCGCAGCGTATCCGGATCACGATAAAGCCCGATGTGGCCGGTCCTGGCTTCCGACAGGAGGCTCATCATTCCTTCCTGTAAACCCAGCCCTGCGCGCAAGATCGGCACTAGCGCCACGGCATGGGCCGGAACGCTTCCCTCGAAATCGGCCAGCGGACTTGCCATGGTTTGCGATCGCGTCTCCCATGAGCGCGCCGCCTCCACGAGGAGCAAGACGGCCAGCTTCTGCAAGGCAGACCGGAATTCGGGCGGCTGGGTCGTGCGCGCGCGCAGAATGGTCAATTGCGCGGCGACCATCGGATGGTCGAGAACGCAGAGCGAATTGGTAAGACCTTCGGTGTGACCCATGGCGGGATGATGACCTGCGCGGGAGGTTTGTCAGCCGTAAAAATATCGGCGCGGCCCGTCGCGAGACTCGCCGACTTTCGGGGAGAAGCCTTGACCCACCTACCGAGGAACCCGACACTCCTTTCTCCGATGCGCTGGCAAACACTCTATGAAGCACGCTGGATTTTTGCGGTGCTGCTCGTGCTCGCGGCGCTGAGCTTGTTGCTCTCGCTTTGGCTGACTTTGCTGGTCCTCGTTTTTATCGGCTATACGTTTGCGTTCTTCCGAGATCCGGAAAGGTCGGTGCCGGCGGATGAAAATGTGATCGTGGCGGCGGCTGACGGAGTGGTGGTGGAGATCGCCGAAATGGAAGAAGCCGAGGTCGTGCAGTCCCCCATGCGCCGCGTCGCTATTTTCCTTTCTGTTTTCGATGTCCACACCAACCGCGCGCCGGTGGCGGGGCGCGTGATCTATCGCGAACACCACGCCGGTCTCTGCCTCGATGCGCGCAACCCCGAGTGCTCGGTCAAAAATGAAGCCATGACCTGGGCGTTCGAGAATCCGCGCGCTACTTTGGTCGTTAGGCAAATCACCGGCGCGATCGCCCGGCGCATTGTGGGTTGGTCCAAGGTGGGCGACCACGTGCAGAAAGGGGAGCGCTTTGGCATGATTCGCTTTGGTTCGCGCACCGAGGTCTACCTTCCGCTCAGTGCCGAAGTCCTGGTCAAAGTAGGAGACCGCGTGGCGGGGGGCTCCTCTGTAATCGCGCGTCTTTCCTAGGATGGAAAATTCAACGGATCCGAAGATCTATCTCCTGCCGAATTTGATGACGGCGGGCAACCTTTTCTGCGGTTTCGCCGCCGTTTTGCGAATCTACGACGGCGCGCAGCGGATTGATCTGTTCGAAGCGGCCTCCGACTTTCACGATGCGATCTGGTTTATTCTGGCCGCCTGCATCTTCGACCTGCTCGATGGCCGTCTCGCACGCCTTGGCGGCCACGAAAGTGCCTTTGGTCGTGAGTTTGATTCGTTAGCCGATATCGTCTCCTTTGGAATGGCGCCGGCCCTGCTCGTGTATCAGATCGTGCTGGGCGAATTTCAAAATCTCGGCTGGGTGATCGCGTTCATTTATCTGGCTTGCGGTGCCCTCCGTCTGGCTCGCTTTAACTGCGTGGCCGCGACCGGTCCTGCCTCCAATCCCGACAAGAATTTCACCGGATTTCCCATTCCCGCGGCCGCGGGGGTGATTGCCTCGCTGACCCTTTTCATGCTCTGGCTGGATGAAGGACAGCGCACCATTGGGCGTTGGAAGTATGCTCTGCCGGCGCTCATGCTCTTCCTTTCCTTCATGATGTTCAGCAAATTCCGCTACCCGAGTTTTAAAGCCGTGAACTGGCGGACGACGCGTTCCATCCCGCGCTTCTTTTTCCTGATCGCCATCCTTGCCTTGACCGTAAAATTCTACCAATGGATGGCCGCGGCTATTTTCCTGAGCTACCTGCTTTATGGTTTTCTGCGCCCATTCCTCTCGCCCAAGCGTCGGCGCGTCATCGAGGAGGAGATTGGAGAAGAACCGGAAGAGGCGGACGAGTCGCCCTAACGGTTTAGCTGCGCCAGGACTTGCGGATCGCGCACATCGGCCCAGTCTCCGCACAGCTCGACGACCTGCACTTTGCGACCGGATTGGGCGAGGGCGCGAATGGCATCGGTCAGCTCATACTCGCCCCGAGGCGAGCGTTGCAGGCGGGCCGTAAAGTCAAAAAGAGTCGGGCGAAAAGCATAAACGCCCGCGTTATACCAGGGGCTGGTCGTCTCGCCGGGTTTTGGTTTCTCGCGCAGATCGATCAACTCGAAGCGATCGTTCACGAAGACCGCGCCGCCTTGGCTCACATCTTCGCTGCGCTTGACCGTGACGATCGCTTCGGTGTCGGGTGCGAGCGAGGTCAGGCGAGAATAATTGGCCGGATCAACGATGATATCCCCGTAGCTCAGAACGAAAGGCTCCTGACCGACGAAGTCGCGGGCTAACCCCACCACTTTACCGGTGCCATCCTGTTGCACCTGGGTCACGTAGGCAATTTCAGTCCCGAAGCGGGCGCCGTCACCGAGGGTTTGCCTAACGACTTCGGCTTGCCACCCGACTACGATAAGGAAATGACGAATTCCGGCCGCGCTCAGACCGGCGATAATATGCTCGAGAATCGGCTTGCCTCGCACCGCGATCATGGGTTTAGGCAATTCGTTAGTCAGATCGCCCATGCGCGTGCCGCGGCCGGCGGCCAGGATGACCGCCTTGGTGAGTGCGGTGCTCATTAGTGGGTCGGATGGACCTCGTGTTCGGTCGGGCAATCCGGTCCGTCGCAATGCTCAAATTGGATCGTGGTGTGCTCGATCCCAAAGCGTTCCTGCAGCTCGTGGGCAATGCGCTTGAGCAATTCATCGTCGAGCCGGGGCTCGTTTTTGACCACGTGGGCAGTGCAGGCTGTTTCGGTCGTGCTCAAACCCCACACATGGAGATGATGAATGGCTGCGACGCCGGGCAGCTGCTCGAGGAACTCCTGCACCGCAGCCGGATCGATCCCGCGGGGGACAGCATCCAGCACCAGGCCGATCGAATCCCGCAAAAGCCCCCACGTTCCCACCAGAATGACGGCCACAATGGCCAGGCTGCTGATGGGGTCGATCAGAACCCAGCCGGTGTAGATAATGATGAGACCAGCTAACACGACACCGGCTGAGACGGCAGCGTCCGCTGTCATGTGCAGGAACGCGCCGCGAATATTTAGATCTCCTTTGCGTCCGCTGAAAAACATCCAGGCGGTGAGACCATTGATCACGACGCCAACCGCGGCTACCCAAACCACCGTCAGGCCGGCGACCGGGGCGGGATTTTGTAAACGCCGGATCGCTTCCCATGCGATCGCTCCGATGCTAACGAGGAGAAGGATGGCGTTGGCCAGCGCCGCCAAGACGGAGGTGCGGCGCAAGCCGTAGGTAAAACGCTTCGTCGGGCTACGACGCCCAAGATTAGCTGCGCCCCAGGCCAGGAGCAGCCCCATCACGTCACTCAGATTGTGTCCGGCATCGGCTAGTAGAGTGAGGGAGTCGCTGAGTAAGCCAAAGACCACTTCCGCGCCAATGAACCCGGCGTTGAGGAGGATGCCAATCGCGAACGCGCGTCCGAAATCGATTTGATGTGAATGCGAATGACTCATCGCTGAAAGTCGGGCAGGGCCGCGTTCTCGGGTTACCGCGGAGGTTTTGGGCCCGCGGGTGGGTTGGCTTCGGTCGGCGGCATTGGAACCGGCGGAGTCGGCGATGCCATTGGAACAGGTGCGGCGCCGACCGTTAACGCCGGGACATCCGCCTGTTTGATTTGTTGGTTAATCTTAGGCAGTTCAGTGCTCTTGATTTGCGTCCAAGCCTTTAACTGTTCTTCCAGCTGGCCGTCGAGCATCTTAAAGACTTCTTGTTGCGACTGCGTCGGGGCCGCATCGGCCTCGATGACTCTGCTAAAGGTATAGAATTCCTCGTTTAATTGATTCGGATAAACCAGATTTCCTTCAGAGCTCTTCATATTGACCTGGATCAACCTTGCCTCCACCTCGGACATCCGCTTTTCCACTTCGGCGGCGGGAGCGAGAGCGGCCTTGAGACGCTCATTTCCGGCAGAGTGTTTTTGCAAGGAAGCGAGCTGTGCCTTCGTATCCCGAATCTCGTTGATCGCTTGATGGAGCTGAGAGAAGCGCCCGTTGACGCGCTGGGACATCTCGAAAGCCTTCGTCATGCCCTCGGCGCTCTCCTTGATGCGGGGATCGATGGCAAGATGGAGCGGTGCAGTCTGACTCTGACCATTGCTCGTTAGTCTGACCTGATACTCACCTGGCAAAGCCAGCGCACCGCGGGGGCCGCTCCCGTAATAGAAAGCGCCGGATGTCTGGACAGGTTCATTGTAACGCAGATCCCAGGCGAATCGATTCATGCCTTCTTTGGCGGGAATGGTCTTGGGCGCTTCGACCTGATCGGGCCACTCCGGGGGCTGAGAATGCCCGCCCGCTTCCTTACTGGATAGGTGGCGGACCAATTTGCCCTGTCCATCGAGAATATCGAGAGTCACTTCGCCTTTCGGGACGTCTTGAAAATAGTAGTTCAAAATCGCTCCCGCCGGCGAATTGGTTCCCGCGGCCTGATGAGTATCGATTTCTTCGGGATAGTGAAGGCGCACGGCAGTTTGCGGTGCATATAACTTCATCGCCGATTGTGCGACCTCATCACTCATCTGGCGGAGCGGAGTCAGATCATCAAGCACCCAAAAAGAACGTCCGTGGGTCGCAACCACCAAGTCATCATCCTTGACCACCAGGTCACGGATCGGTGAAGTGGGGAGGTTCATCTGCAAAGGTTGCCAATGCGCGCCGTCATCGAACGAGACATAGACACCGAGCTCCGTGCCCGCGTAAAGGAGCCCCCTCTTTTTAGGATCTTCGCGCACGGCGTGCACGAAAGCTCCCTCTGGAATGCCACTGTTAATAGCCAACCAATTACGACCCGTGTCAGTGGTCCGAAAGATATAGGGCTTTAAATCGTCGAGACGATGTCGATCAACTGCGACATAAGCAGTCGTGGCGTTAAAATGGGAGGGCTCGATCGAGCTGACGCAACTCCACTCCGGCATGCTCGGAGTGACGCGCGCCCAGGTGGCGCCATCGTCGGTCGTCACATGAATCAGACCGTCGTCGGTTCCGGCCCAAAGCATGCCTTTCTTGAGCGGTGACTCCGCGAGCGCGAAGACCACGTTGTAGTATTCGATGCTGGTGATGTCGTTCTGGATCGGACCACCGGAAGGTTGTTGTTTGCTCTTGTCGTTACGGGTGAGATCCTCACTGATAGGCTTCCAGCTACGGCCCTGATCGGTTGACTTAAAGACCGCTTCGCCCGCGGTATAAATCGTATTGGGATCGTGCGGCGAGAGGAAGAGTGGGGAGACCCATTGGAAGC
Source organism: Chthoniobacterales bacterium (assembly GCA_965218705.1). Classification (GTDB taxonomy): domain Bacteria; phylum Verrucomicrobiota; class Verrucomicrobiia; order Chthoniobacterales; family UBA10450; genus Palsa-1392. The sequence continues at coordinate 2,426,245 of OZ244652.1, read as the reverse complement.
GATGTTTAAGATCGCTGGCCCCGTGACCGGAGTTATCGAGTGGCCAGACGCTGACATCCTGGTATAACTCTTTCGACTTATCATAGCGCGTGATATAGCCCTCGTTATTGGAATAGATAATGTGCCAATCCCGCGGATCGGGTACGACGAAGCCAGTCTCGCCGTCTCCCGCCTGGAACCAATCTTCCCGACCGATCACACCACTTTCACCCCGGCTGGCGATGCCGAGGTTCGAATTATCCTGCTGCGCGCCGTAGATGTGATAGGGGAAAGCATTATCGACCGCCACATGATAGAATTGGGCCGTCGGTTGGTTGTTCTGGGTCGACCAGGTTTCACCCCCATCAATGGAAACGCTGGCGCCGCCGTCGTTGGCATTGGCCAATCGATTCGGATCTTTCGGGTCGATCCATAACCCATGGTGATCGCCGTGACGAGCGGGGAGGAGTTTGAATTCCTTGCCCCCGTCGACCGACCGAAAGAGACCGGTGTTCAGTACGTAAAGCGTATCAGCCGCGCGCGGGTCCGCGTAGATTTTGCTGAAATACCAGGCCCGCTGGCGGAAGCGAAGATCGTCGTTGATCTTTTCCCAGTTATCACCTCCATCGTTGGAGCGGAAGAGGCCGCCATCCTTCGCTTCGATAATGGCGTAGACGCGGCTGGGATCCGCGCCTGAGACCGTCACTCCGATGCGGCCGAGAATTCCCTCAGGAAGACCATGCCCTTTCAGCTCCTGCCAGGAGTCGCCGCCGTCGGTCGAGCGATACAAACCGCTGCCTGCGCCGCCGCTGGAGAAGAACCAAGGTTGGCGCCGCACCTGGTAGAGCGCGGCGAAGATCGTGCTGGGATTGTGCGGGTCGAAGACCACATCAATCGCACCGGTATTCTCATCGCGGCCGAGCACTTTGACCCAGGTCTTCCCGCCATCAGTCGTGCGAAAAACTCCGCGTTCCTGATTCGGTCCAAAGGCATGCCCAATCGCCGCGACAAAGACGATATTCGGGTCCTCGGGATGCACGATCACAGCGCCGATCTGCCGGGAATCTCTTAAGCCGATGTTGCGCCAGTTTTTGCCGCCGTCGACCGATTTATAGACGCCGTCGCCGTAGGTAATGTTGCCGCGCAAGGCCGACTCGCCGGACCCGGCATAAATGATGTTGTGATCGCTCGGGGATATGGCCAAAGCGCCAATGGAGGAAGTGGAGTGCTGCTTATCGAACATCGGCTTCCAGGTCGCGCCGCCGTCGGTCGTTTTCCAGACGCCACCGGCCACCGCACCAAAGTAATAAACGTTAGGCTCGCCCGGGACCCCTTCAATGGAAACGCCGCGGCCGCCGCGGAACGGTCCGGCCAAGCGCCATTGCATCCCGCTCCAGAGCTTCGGATCAAAACGAGGTCCAGCCACCGGCGGCGGGCTGGTGGCGGGTGCGGCGACGGCTGGAGATGCGGCTGAGTTGGGGGCAGGGGAAGCGGTCTTTTTCCTGGGCTTGGCGCCGCTGGAGATCGTTAGGCTAAAGGCGAGGCCGAGGAGGACAATTCCCGGCAGGAGGGTGCGTCGCGTCACCCTGAGATTTCTTTGCATCGCACAGTCTGGAACTGTTCCATTTCGCTTCAACTGGAATGTGAGAGGCCCCGCCCTGATTGGGGAGCGCACGCGCCCTGGCGTGCTGGTTTTGGCGCCCTCGCCAAAATATCTTTCCGGGAAAAGTTCGCGAAGGCGGGGCGCCTTCGCCAGCACGCGGGGCGCGTGCGCTCCCCAGAGGCTGCGCGGGCCGCGCTAGCGCAAACGCTCGCCGCGAGCCGAGGCCGCGATCAGCTTCTGCAGCCGCCGCTGGCGCGTATCTTCCTGCTTCGCGCTCACGATCCACCAGCTGATCGTCTTGCGGTAAAACGGAGGCTGGGCCTCGAAGAAGGCCCAGGCTCGCCGGTTCTTTTTGAAAGCCGCAGCGGAAAGATCGGGCAACGGTTCGCTCCGCTGTTCGTAAGCGTAGATGCCCGAGTTCTTTTCCACGCGCGCAGCGAAAGCGGCCCGCCCCGCCGGTTGCATGCGCTTTTCGTTAGTCAGAATTTGGACGCGTTTGATGTTGACCGCGCTCCAGATGCTGGCCCGGCGGCGGGGGGTGAAGCGAATCCGGTAACTCTCGGCATCGATGCTTTTGCGAATCCCATCGATCCACCCGAAACAAAGCGCTTCGTCCACTGACTCCGGCCAGGTCAGGCTGGGTTTGCCGGTCTGTTTTTTATAATAACCGACCCAGAGTTCTGGGACGGTCGCGTGATTGCGCCGCAACCATTTCCGGAAAGAGGCCGGTGTCGGGAAGAAGGTAATGGGGTCCACCACTCTCGGAAGCAAGCCGCTGACAAGCCACCGCCCCCAATCAGACGGGTTCCGCCGTGCAACGAACGCGGCGCGCGGCGAAATAAGAACCGATGACTATGACCGCGGCGATGATTTGGGCGATGAGCGTTTCGTAGGTGGGGAAGACCGCGAACCAGAGCCCAGCCCAATCCGGGACGATCGACTGCAGGGCAGCGACGGGAGTGGTGGAGATCCAATGAGCCAATTGCATTTCCTGCGCCTGTTCCCCGACCATGACCAAGAGGACGCCGCCTAATAAGATGCCGGTGGTGATGAGCATTTTCCGATAAGGCAGACGTTGCTGCATAACGAAGGTAAGAATGGCCACGAAGCCCGAGAGTGCGAGCCCCAGGAGCGTGCCTTGCAGCACAATGCCGCCACCCAGGCGCAGGTGGTAGGTTTGGAGAAAGAGAACGACTTCGAAACCTTCGCGATAGAGCGAGGTGAAACCGAGCAGGATCAATCCCCAGATGAGCCGGCTCTGCGACGCGTTCGCGGCGGATCCGGATGTGAGGAGCGTTTTGCGCCGTCGATTGTGCGCTCGGATCCAGCCGCCCCAATAGATCTTGTGGAAAAACCAATTCATGATCACAAGAAGCACGACCACCGCGAGCAACCCGGTCGCGGCCTGCAAATTCAGGGCCGAGACGTTATCCGAGAGCGCGCTCATGATGCGCACCGCGATCATCCAGGTCACGAGCGTCGCCAGGAAGGCGAGGCCGGCGCCCCACGCGACCGGCCGGCGGCAATGACTGCGCGGACCGGTCATGCTCGCGGTGATGGCGGCGAGCACGAGAATACATTCGAGTCCCTCGCGAAATACCAGAATGCCGATATCGAGCCGGGCCACGGTTGGGCTGGTATTGGCGCGTGTCGGATCAGGCGAGCCGCCGGTGGCCAAACCCTGCCAGGTCATGGCTCCCAGGACGCCGATCGCAGCGATACACAGGAGGATTTTATGGACCGGACGGAGCCGCATCGCGGGCATGGCAGGCTCCGTCGGCGGGGCGCTCGCGGTCAGCGGAGGTGGCGACGCAAGGTGCGAAATCACAATGCGATCTTAACACACGGGCATCTCCGCGCTGTCGGTAAATTGCTATTCTCTAGCGGTGAATTGCACTTTTGGGTGGGAGAGGTGGCCGGGTCTGCTTGGGAAAGGGCAAATTTAGAAACCAGAAAACCAGGAAGAAAACCAGAATGGGATGAGGTGGAAGCGGTGTTGCCTTCCACTTACTGGTTTCCAAATTAAACCGCACCCGGGCGAGCGGTTGTGATTTTCACGCACCGTCGTAAAATCTGCCCATGCAGCGTCGTGCAGGTTTTACGCTGGTCGAGCTGGCCATAGCGATCTTCATCCTGATGATCCTGCTCATGCTGGCCATCCCGAGTCTGACGGGCGTTTTGGCCAATCGCCGTTTGCAGCGTTCTCTCGATGCCATGAACGAACTCGTGCGCATGGCCCAGGAACGCAGCGTACAGGAACGCCGGCCTTACCTGATCGAGTGGCAGAAAGAATCGGTCATTTTGCGTCCGGAATCGCTCGCGGAAGGGGAGTCGGCCGGCCCGCGCGCCAGCCTCGCCCTGTCCAACGGGCACGCTTATGTGCTGCGCCTGCCGGCGGCGCTGGTGAAGAACCCGCCGGCGCAGTGGATCTTTTGGCCTTCGGGCGCGTGCGAACCGGCCAATGTGCAATTCAAGGGGCCGGAGGGTCTCTGGGAAGCAAACTATGCCCCGCTCACAGCGCGTCCCCAGATTGTTCGTTATGCGGCGCGATAAGGGATTTGCACTTTACGAAGTGCTGCTTGGCCTCACCATCTTCGTGGTCGGCGTGCTCGCGTTGGGCCGGGCCGTGCAGAATTGCATGACGGCCAGCGCACTGAGCGAGGAGGAGAATCGAGTACGGCTCTTGCTCGCCAACCGCATGGCGGAGGTCCAGGCCAGCCCGGGGCCGCCTGACGCGACCAAGGAGTCGGATATCGAGACCGGCTACGGGACAGTGAAATTGATTCAAAAATCCATTCCAGAAGGTCTGCTCGATGACGATAACACGGTTATCGGCGGGATTAAACGGGTGACGTTGCGCGCGGAATGGGTGCGCGATGGAAACACGCAAAACAAGCAACTGGTCTTTTATGTCTATCGGGCCGGGTAAGTCTCTTAGGCGAAGAGGCCGCCATGCCTTTACGCTGCTCGAAGTCACCCTGGCCATGGCGATCTTCGGCATGATGGCGCTGGCCATCTTCCGCTTCGTCTCGACGAACCTGACGGCGGTGCGCCTTTCTTCCGAACTCAACGAGGTGAACGCCGGCTATGAAGGCTTGGTCAGTTTCCTCACGGAGCAGCTCCAGAGCTTGCCGCCAGGGCAGGGGACTTTACTCGGGGAGCCTTATAAATTGAGCGGCCGTTCTCAGGATCAAATGACCTGGCTGTGTGACTCCGGGCCGGGCGTGCTGACGCGATATGCCGCCGGACAGTACTCAGTCACCCTCCGGCTCCGCCCCATCCCGCGCAGCGACGAAATGGAATTGGGCCTTGCGCGGGAATCGACCGATGACACCAATCCCGTCCCCGAAAAGCAAAGCTGGGTCTCGCTCCTGGGGAATATCATGACGGTGGAGATTCGCTATTTCGATCCGCGCTTGAACACTTGGGTCGATCGCTGGACGGACCGCGGCACCCTTCCGCATCTGGTTCGCCTCACCATCATGCGAGCCGGCAGCGCTGTCCCGTGGGAAGCGGTTTTGCCGCTTAAACGCACGCCATTTTAGAGCAATATGCAGAGATCTTCATCGACCCACCGCTCGGGAGCTGCACTCATGCTGGCGCTTTGGGCGCTTTTCCTGCTCAGTGCGATGGTGATCGCATGGGCTCTGGACATCAATTCGCGACTAACGACGACGGGCGAAGCCAGCCGTCTGGTGGAAGCCGAGGCGATGGCTTCATCCGGCGCAGAAGTGGCCTTGAACCCGTCGGTCGGTCCCGGCTCGAGCGTGCTGCGCGGGTCGTTAGGCAAAAAGCAGCGCTACGAGGCGCGCATTGTGGGCGAAGGCGGTCGCATGAACCTGAACTGGGTCTTGGCTGGCGAGAGCCCGCAGCGACTGGCCATCCTGCGGCAGTATCTCGAGGTGAAAGGCTATGAGCTCAACGATCGCCAGCACATGATTGATTGCCTGCTCGATTACGTGGATCCCGATAATCTTCCCCGCTTGAATGGCGCGGAAGAGGAGCCCGGCTACAAACCGAAAAATTCTCTCTTTCAACGAATCGAAGAACTCAGGCAGGTGAAAGGCTGGGAAAAGTTCACGGCCGCTCCTGATTGGGATGCCGACCTTACTCTATATAGTAGCGGCCCGGTTGACCTGAGCTGGGCTTCGCGCGAAGTCCTGCTTTCGCTACCGGGGATGAACGAACAGATCGTCGATCGCTTTTTAGAGTATCGCCGCGGGCCGGACGAAAAGGATGGCACCCCCGACGACCCGACCTTCGAATCGCTGGAACAGGTTAGGGTTGCGATTGGATTTACCCCGGAGCAATTTCAGCAGCTCACCGGCTTGATCGGGTTTAAAGACCAAGTGGTGCGGGTGGTGAGCGTAGGGAAATCCGGTGACGTGACGCGCACGGTGCAGATGATCATTCGGAAAAGCAGTTCGCCCCACGTCATTCGTTGGAAGGAATTATAATATCGACGCGCCAGCCAAACCCCTTTTTATCGTTCCATCCGGTCAAGGCTGGACCGTGATTCGCGCGAGCACGAACAACGGCTCGTGGGACACGCGCGACGTGCCCGACCTGGAGCAGGCTGCGAGTCTCGTTAGTCCCGGCGAGGAGATCATTCTGGCCTTGCCGGTGAACGCCATCCTTGCTCAACGTCTCCGCCTGCCCAGCGTCGATCCGGCGGACTTTGGCGGGATGGTGCGGTTACAGGTAGAGAAGTCTTTTCCCTATCCGCCCGAGGAAGTGACGAGCGACTTCGAAGTTATCGAGCAGTCGGAAAATGAAAGCATTGTCTCCTCGGTGGCGGTGCACAATCCGCGCCTGGCCGAGATTGCCTCTCCTCTCTTGAAGCGAGGTTTCATTCCAAGCCAGGTGACACTCTACGCGGCGCAGCGAGCCGCCTCGCGCGCCTCTACAGGGCGGGCGCTCTTGATTTATCGAGAGGGCGAGAAGCTGGTTTCGGTCATCAGCGAAAACGGCAAAGTGAGTCTCACGCGCACGCTCGAAGGCACCGAAGCCGATAGTCTGCAGCGCGATCTTCCTCAACTGGCTTTGAGCGCGGAATTATCCGGCATCGACACCGAATTCCCAACCGTGCTGCTCGACGAGGCCTGCCTGCCGCTGCGCGACACCGTCGAACGCATTTTCTCCCAACGCCCCGAGCTGATGGGCGCGGAAACTCCGCCGCCCAAAGTGCAACTCAACCTTGCTCCGGCGAGCTGGCGGGATCAGCGCGCCGCCCTCGTGAGACGAAAAGAATGGCGCCGGCGCGCGCTCTGGGCGGGTGCGGTCTACGCCCTGTTTTTCGTGCTCTTCGCTCTCTACGTGACTTTCCTGCGGCTCCAAGTGGGTCACTTGGAAAAAGTGATCCAGCGCGACGCGCCCAAGGTCGAATTCATCCAGAAGACGGAGGCCGATTGGAAAGCGCTTTCACCCGCGATCGATCCTGCCTATTATCCGATCGAAGTCTTGCTGCATCTCTTCGAGTCGCTGCCCAACCGGGACGTGCGGATCACGGTTTACGATCAGTCGGCCCGCAATATCTCCGTCCAAGGCGAAGCTCCTTCGGCCGCGCTCGCCTACCAATTAGCGGAGAAAGTGAAGAAGAATCCGGGCCTGCAGCATTACACTTTCAAGCTGGGCACGCCGCGGATTTTGCCTAACGACCACGCGCAATTTTCCCTGGAGGGGAAGATCAAATGATCAATCAGTGGATTGGAAAGATGAACCCACGGGAGCGCATGCTCTCCCTGATTGTTGCCGCGGTGTTATTCATCCTGCTCAATCTTTTTCTCTGGAGCACGCTCCTGGGGATGAGCGCAACGGCGCGGGAAGAATATGCCAAACAGCGCAAAGCGCGCGCGGAACAGGAGGTTTATCTGGAAGAGGAGGGGACGTGGCAGAAACGGGCTGATTGGGTGAAGCAAAAACAGCCGCAGCTCGCGAATGCCGCCGAAGCTTCCTCCCTCCTGACGCAGGTGAAGGAGATCGCCGGCAAATACGACGTGCAGGTGGAGAATCCACAGATCGGCGCGGTCGAGAAAACGCCCTCCCACGATGCGGTCTCCGCTACCTTCGAGACGAAGAGCGGGTGGGAGCCACTGGTGCATTTCCTTTATGCGGCGCAGAAGCCGGAAAACTTTACCGCTTTTGAAACGGTGAACTTGATGGTGGACGCCAGCGACCCGACCGTGATGCGAGGCCGCTTCAAATTTGCGAAATGGGGCGCCCCCGGGAGTGCCAAATGAAAATCGCGTTAAAAATAACTTCGGTGGGTGTCGGAACGCTGCTTTGCCTAACGACGCTTGCGCTGGGCAAGGACGATTTACCGACCGCGCCGAAATTCTCGCGCTACGATGCGATGTTGAAGCGCTCGCCCTTCGCGGTCGCTTCGGCTGCCGCTCCCACCGGCGGGTCGCCGGATTTTGCCAAGAATCTCTACGTCGCGAATGCGGCTCACTCCACCGACGGCGACTTCGTCACGCTCGCTTCCACGACGGACAAGGATTTCAAGGAGTACCTGAATACGAAAGAGACCGTGAATGGTTTTGCGCTCTCCACCATCGAGTGGTCGGATCAGGTGGGCGAGACCAAGGTGACGATCTCAAAGGATGGCCAATTCGCGACGCTCACTTTTAACGAAGCCTTGCTCAGCCAGTCGATTCAAAATCCCGTTTCCCGTGCGCCAGTCGCGCCGCCCCAGCCGCAAGGGAACGTGCGACCGGTGGGGACCCCGCCAGCCACCATCCAACGACCCATGCAGGTACCGCAGATCCCGACGCCACCGCCGCACGTGCGATCGGTCATTCGGAGGAAGGGAAATACCCAGCAAGTCATTCGCAGCGACCAACAGGTGCAGCCGCAGGATGACACGCTTTCGGCCGACGACGGCGATCTCGACAATCCATAAGGTAGACGTTTTGCTCTGCAAAACGCGGGCATCAGTTGCCGTTCCGGTAAAAGCCCCTCAAAGACAACGTCGACAACCCGGTGGGCGAGCCAAGGAAAGCGTCGCCGTCCAACCTGCCCGCGTTAGGGCTGACCCCAATCGTCGTCGGCTGTATCGGGTTTCCGATCGGGCCCGGCCGAGTAAAGATCGTAGCTGTCGGGATTCTTCTTGCCCGGGCTCGCGTAAATATATTCGACTTTCCAGGGATCTTTCGGGACAGAGTCGAGCAACTGGGTCCAGCGGCTCGGTTGCGGATCGGAACTCGGTCGCGCTACCAGAGCCTGCAATCCCTGCTCGGTCGTCGGAACGAACCCGTTGAAACTTTCATACACCTTTAACTGTGTCCGAATGCTTTGAATGTCTGATTGGACGGCGACGAATTTACCGGTCTCCAAGTTGCCGCGCAGCTTGTAAATTGCAACGCTCAGGAGGACCGCGATGATCGAAACCACGAGCATGATTTCCAAGAGGGTGAAGGCACTGTGTTTCTTACGCATAAAATGGTGGCGGACGGGGTTACTTTAACGGTTCGAGCAGGTAATCGGATTTATCCCAGAGATATTTCAATTGAATCTGCGTCTGCCTGATGGCGGAGGCCGAAGTTCCGGCGCCCGCAATAATAATCACATCATTCGTTCCGGCCTTCAACAAAGAGGCCGGCACGATCTTCTGCACGCGGACCCAGCCCGTGTACTGGAACTTCATGGTCCGCAAAAGGGAAAGGGACAAGCCGCGGTAGGCCGGGTCGGCCAAATCGGGAAGGATGAGAGAGGCCGGTCCGATCGGTCGACCATTCACGTAGATCTCAGGTGGCACTTCGATCTGTGGGCTGGCGACTTCGAAAGTGAGAAGCGCGACCAGCGGCTGCGCTTCCAGCCCGAATTGAAATGCGGCGCCCTTATCCATGCTCGAGCCGATCGGGATCGTGTCGGATGCGAGCGGCGCAGTCACCGTCCCGAAGACTTCCGCATCTTCGCCCGCCGCTTTCAGCGGAATGATCCCGCCGAAAGGGATCGGCACCGAGGTCACCGGGTCCTCGTGCAGGGGGCGCATCACCTGGCTCGATTTCATCCAGTCCAAGTAAGCACCTCGTACGCCATGTCCGTCGCCCGGCACCTCGATGTCGATCGCACTCACGCCGATCATGGGCACGATCGTGGTCGAAGAAGTCGAGAGCCCCGTCTTTTGGCCTAACGGACCGGAGCGAAGAACTTGCGTGCCGGATTCGTCCCACGCGATCAGCTCCGGTTGCTCGGCTGGCTGGTCCTCAAAATAGAGGCGGAAGAGAAGGATCTGGCACTCTTCGTTAGGCCGCGCCACGCGCACGCGGTAGGTGCTTTTCGCCGGGGCGTCGCCTGTCGCTTTGCCCGGTGCGAACGAAACCGATTCCACCCAGTCGGGCGCCACCTGCACCTTGGAATGAGACGGCTTGCTCTGGCGCAGATCGAGCCAGGCGCTGTCCGGCGTGGCCAAGGCAGGCTGGCTGGGGCGCAAAACCTGCGCGCCCGCGGGAGGCAAAGCCTGCTGTGCTCGCACTGGCATGGCCAGGAGGAGCAATATGGCGGCCGCGACGAACCTCAGAGTCATCTCGCGGTCGAGGTTAAGTTAGTGGGGTCGGAACTGCAAACTATGGGTCATCTCGAAGACGGCCGAGAGGATGCTGTATACAACGAATCCAACCACGATGGCGATGAGCACGATGATCACCGGTGGGATCAGAGCCGAAATGATATCCACTGTGCGGGACAGCTCCCGTTCGTAGACATCCGCAATGGTTTGCATGGTCTGCGCGAAGTGCCCGGTCTGCTCACCGACCGCCATCATGTCGGTGTAGAGATCCGGGAAAAGGTTCGCCTTGGTTAGAGCGGTCGAGAGGTTGGCGCCGTCAATCACGGCCCGGCGCACTTCGCGCAGCTCAGATTCGATGTATTTGTTGGCGGCGATCTCCGTGACGAGATCGAGGGCGCGCAGGAGCGGGATTCCATTCTGCATCAAGGTCCCGAGGGTGCGGGCAAACTGCGCGTAATACTGGTGGCGACGAATGCGGCCGTAGCCTGGGATGGAGAGTCGGAAGCGGTCCCAGCTCAGGCGGCCTTCCGGCGAGCGGACAAAGGCGCGGAAACCCACCACCGCGCCGACCACCAGAAGCAGGAAGAGCCACCAATAATGGGTAATGAGGTAGTTCGCGCCTAATAGGATCCGGGTCGGCAAAGGCAGGGCCCCACCCGTTTGCGACATGAAAGTCGTCAACTGCGGCACCATGAAAGTGATGAAAATAACAATGAGCCCGGAACCCGCGAACGCGAGGAAAGCGGGATAGATGAGCGCCTGCTGCACGCGATCGCGCAGAGTTTTCTCCTGCATCAGGTGCTCTACGACTCGCGTCAGGATATCGGGCAGCGCGCCGCTCGCTTCGCCCGCGCCCACCATGTTCAGGTAGAGCGGTTGGAAAATGCGCGGGAAATCCCGCAGAGCCTGCGAGAAGCTGCGGCCATCGATTAGGGCCTGGTGCAGCGAGCGCGTCATCTGCTGGACGCGCGGATGTTTGAGCCGCTTTTCCAACACACCGAGGCTTTCGTCCAGCGTCATGCCGGCTTGCAGTAAATGGCCCAATTGCTCGGTGAAAATCAGCAGTTGGCTGTGCGGAATTTTTAAGCTTTGCGTTGGAGCGGACGCGAGCTTCGCTGCGCCATTGGCGCTGGGCGCGGGACCGGCGACGGCCTCGATGCTGATGGGCGTGCAATTTTGCGTTTCGATTTGACGGATCGCCATCGAGCGATCGGTCACGGTGAGCACACCTTCGACGAGACCGCCTTGGGCATCGCGGGCGCGGTAGGCAAAATCGGGCATCGAACGGGATACTAGCGCGGTGACTTTGGCGCGTCCAATCGGGAGCCGGCGCCCCTGGGTCAGGGATGTCCTTTGGAATCGCCACGGTCGCGCATCCAATTGTAGACGTTTCGCTCTGCGCCGTAACGGATGCGAAGCAACGGCCGGGCCTGCAAACGCGGGTGTGGGTCCGGCCTTGGCAATCGATCTGCTAACGTGGCTCACGCCCGCCTCTTCCAGAGGAAAACGTCTCCAACGCTCTCGGGTGCCGAGAGACGTTCGGCCGGGGACAGCGTTCCCGGGTTCAGTTGCCCGCGGTGTGAATGAGAGCAAGATGGAGCTCGCCGCTGCCATGGTTTCCGCCCTCATGCCTAACGAATCGAGAAAGATCACCCTGGCCGACGGCGGCCACGTCGCCATCGCGGAATATGGGGACCCAGCCGGAACCCCGGTCTTCTTTTGTCACGGCTGGCCCAGCTCCCGCACTATGGCGGAGCTGACCGACACGGCTGCGCGCCAGCTGCAGATCCGTATTATCTCCCCCGATCGCCCCGGCATCCGCGACTCGACTCTGCGGGACGAAAGGAAGCTGCTCGACTGGCCACCATTGTTAGGCGAAATCGCTGATAAACTGGACCTCGGGGAATTTCGCATGCTTGCGATCTCGGGCGGCGCGCCTTACGCCTTGGCCGCGGCCTGGGCCATGCCCGCGCGGGTGCGCGCCGTCGCGGTGGCGAGCGGCGCGCCGCCTTTGGCCGAGCTGGCGGATCGCAAAGGGTTGCTCCCGCTCTATCGCTGGATGCTCTTTTTCTACCCGCGACACCGCGAACTATTACGCTTCTCGTTCCACGCGGCTCGCCCGTTTCTTTCCTTGCCCATGCCGCTGCGTTTGCGCCCGCTCCTGCTCAAGTGGCTGCAACCCTGCGATGCCAAGGTGATGCGCGATATCGCCGCTTTCGAAGCCTGCTTCGAAAGCCAACGCCAGGCTTGGCGCGCGTCCGCCGACGGCCTCATGATCGATGCGGAGATCTATGCGCAGCCCTGGGGTTTTGCGCTCGAAAACGTGCGGGTGCCGGTGCGCCTCTGGCACGGGAAGAAAGACCGCACTTTCCACTGGTCGCTCGCGGAGTCGTTAGGCAAACGCCTGCCCGATTGTGTGGCGCGGATGGTGGAAGGCGAGGGGCATTATTCCCTGCCCATTCGACAGATGGAGGAGATCCTGGCCGATCTCCAGTCGGTCTAACACCTCACTTTAACTTGTTGGCGGTGCGGAAATCGCTCAAGTGGGGGCGTGCAGGATTTTACCGGAAGTGCGGTCGTCGATCAGCCGGTGCGGCGGGCCTCAAACATCGGACCGGAATTCGAAGCCCGAGTGCATCAATTAGTGACGGAGTGGGGCGTCGAGAAATCGCCCGAGCTCGTCGAGGAACTCATCATCACGGCGTTGAAGATGGGCCGCGACAAAATGGGGACCGGCGACCTCAAGTTGATGAATCGCGCTTTCAAGGAATTGCGTTACGCGGCCAAGATCTTCGCGCCCTACCGCCATGTGCGGAAAGTGGTGGTATTCGGATCGGCTCGCACAGCGCCGTCGGAACCGGAGGCGCAACTCGCGGAGGAGTTCGGTCGCCAGATGGTTGCGCACGATTACATGGTCATCACCGGAGGCGGCGATGGGATTATGGGCGCAGCTCAGCGTGGCGCCGGCCGCGAGCATAGTTTCGGGCTGAACATCCGGCTGCCCTTTGAGCAACGGGCGAACGAGATCATCCACGGCGACCCCAAGCTGATTAATTTTAATTATTTCTTCACGCGTAAACTGAACTTTGTGAAGGAGACGCATGCCTACGCGCTCTTTCCCGGAGGCTTTGGCACGATGGACGAAGGCTTCGAGGCGCTGACACTGATGCAGACGGGCAAAGCGCTCATCATCCCAATCGTCCTGATCGATCGCCCGGATGGCAGCTACTGGGAAACATGGAGGCGCTTTCTGAATGATCACCTCCTAAAGCTCGGCCTGATCTCGAAAGCAGACTTCAATTTCATCAAGATTGCCCATACGGTCTCTGAGGCGGTCGATGACATCATGCTTTTCTATCGGAACTTTAATTCTTCGCGCTGGGTGGGTTCGCAGTTCGTGATTCGGATGCAGAAGCGTTTGACTGAGACAGCTTTGACTGAGTTAAATCGGCAGTTCGCGGATTTGCTGCGGAGTGGCTCGATTGAGCAGAGAAACGCTTTACCGCAGGAAAAAAATCAGCCCGAGATACGGAATTTGCCGCGGTTGGTTTTGTCGCCCCATCGACATGAGTTTGGGCGTTATCGACAGCTGATCGACGCGATCAACCTGGCGGAGACTGTGTCGTAATCCCTCTGTAGACGCTTACCTCTGGGAAGCGCGAGTATGAGCGGCGCGCCAGAGTGAAAGTAGGCGCTTTAAGTCGAGAACATGCGCACGCCCGCGCTTTGCAGAGCGAGGCGTCTACAAGCGCCGACTCAATCAGGCCGCGGCGGACTGCTCGGTCTTCTCCACGATGTAATCGTGAATGGAATTGACCGTCTGCAACACCTTGCCTGCAACTTCCGAATTTGGAACACCGACGCCGAAGGTTTTCTCCATGCTGACGACGAGTTCGAGCGCGTCGATCGAATCCAGGCCAAGACCGCCGGGGCCGAAAAGCGGAAGGTCGTCGGCAATCTGATCGGCTGGAGTTTGCAGCATTAGGTTCTTAACCAACATCTCTTTGATTCGGGTACGAAGATCGGGCTCAGGCATGACTCAGAATTTTTCGGACGCTATGTTTAGACGAAAAAGCCGTCGATGTCATCGCATAAAATCCGACGACCATTAGCGTCTCGTGGAACAGCCCGCTGTCGGCGGGGACCTCGGTCGGTCTAGGCGTGAGGCGACGCCCTCATTGACCGGGTGGTCAAGCGACCACCGGCGACAACTGGGGCGCTGACGCGCCTGTTGCTCGGGACAGCCCCGACCTTGTTGCTCGGGACGCCCCGACCTTAAACGTCCCGCGAAACTTGCTCTTCCGCTACGCGCGCGGAATCGCTCGGGACTGGCGGGACTTCGCGCACAGTGGCGGCGTTATCGATTCGCGGGATGGTGGCATCGGGCTGGCGTGCCTCGGGTTTGGAGGGCTTATCGCCAGCATTGTGCAGTTCGTCGCTGAACTCATCTTTGGCCTTTTGGAACTCCTTGACGGCTTGTCCCATTCCTTTGGCCAGCTCGGGGAGTTTCTTAGCGCCAAAGAGCACCAAGACGATCAGGAGGATGATGATGAGGTCCGGGCCCCCGAAATTCGAGAGGAGTGCGAGAAAGCTCATAGCAGCTGTCATTATCGGTATATCTTAACGGGTTGCAACACTTTTCACGCGTCGGGAGAAACAGGCCGGCCATAGACTTTGCCGACCGTCTGTTCCCCAAGCCCGACGAAATTAGGGTCGACTCCGCGCTGACGCTTTATACGTCGTAGTACATCTGAAATTCGAAAGGGTGCGGTCGCAGGCGCAGCGCGTCGTATTCCTTTTGCTTCATTTCGAGCCAATTGTTAATGAAGTCTTCGTTGAAAACATCGCCGCGCAGCAGGAAAGCGTGATCTGCCTCCAAGGCAGCGACGGCTCCGCCTAACGAGTCCGGCACGCTCGGGACCGCCGCCAATTCTTCCGGCGGTAACTCGTAAAGGTTCTTATCCAGAGGATCGCCCGGATCAAGGCGGTTTTGCACTCCATCCAGGCCGGCGAGCAGGAGGGCGGCAAACGCTACGTAGGGATTCGCCGCCGCATCGGGAGTGCGAAACTCGATTCGTTTCGATTTCGGATTGGCCGAGTAGGTCGGGATACGAATCGCGGCTGAGCGATTCCGGGCGGAGTAAGCCAGATTCACCGGCGCCTCGAATCCTGGCACGAGCCGCTTATAACTGTTCGTGGTCGGGTTGGTGATGGCGGTTAGGGCCGGCGCATGTTTTAAAATCCCTCCGATGAAAAAGAGGGCGAGATCGCTCAAACCGGCGTAACCGTTGCCCGCAAAAAGCGGCTTGTCTTCCTTCCAGAGAGAGATGTGCGTATGCATGCCCGAGCCGTTGTCGCCGAAGAGTGGCTTGGGCATGAAAGTGACGCTCTTCTGATGTCGCCGCGCCACGTTGCGGACGATGTATTTGTAATACTGCATGTTGTCGCCCATCACCTTGAGCGGAGCGAAACGAATATCGATTTCCGCCTGGCCGCCCGTCGCGACTTCGTGGTGCTGGCGCTCGATGGGGATGCCGGCTTTTTCCAATTCCAGGCACATCTCGTTACGGATATCCTGCAGGGTGTCGGCGGGTGCGACTGGGAAATAGCCCTCTTTGGCCCGAATTTTATATCCGAGGTTGGGAAACTCTTCGCGGCCGCTATTCCAGTGGCCTTCATTACTGTCGACGCTGTAGGAGGCGCTGTTACCGGCGCAATGAAATCGGACGTCGTCGAAGATGAAAAACTCTGCTTCCGGACCGAAAAAAGCGGTCTCCGCGATGCCGGTGCTCTGCAGATAAGCCTCCGCTTTTTCGGCCACCCCGCGCGGGTCGCGATTGTAAGGCTCGCGCGTAATCGGCTCCACGATTGTGCAGATGAGACTCAGGGTGGGCTCTTCGTTAAAAATATCAATCCAGGCCGTGGCCGGGTCGGGGATGACGAGCATGTCGGAAGCGTTGATGGCTTTCCAACCCCGAATGCTCGAGCCATCAAAGCCCAGGCCCTCGGTGAAGATCTCTTCGTTGTATTCCGTGAGGGTGGTGGTGAAATGCTGCCACGCGCCGGGGAGGTCGGTGAATTTAAAATCCACGAGTTTGACCCCGTGGTCTTTGATCATCTTGCTGACGTCGGATGGAGTCTTTTTGTCTTTAGGCATGGGACGGCGAGGCAGGTTTAGAGGTTGATTGGTTGAACGGCTGAGAGGTTAAGGACAGGAGGAGGAGCTTTCGCTCGACCCCACCACTCCTCAACCTCTCAACCCTCAAACAGCCTTCTCGCCAATCTCCTCAGTCCGAATGCGCACCGCGTGTTCGACCGGCAGAACGAACACTTTGCCGTCACCGATCTTGCCCGTCTTGGCGGCGGCCACCACTTCGGTTACGGCCCGGTCCACCATGTCGTCAGCGAGGACGACTTCCACTTTCACCTTCGGCAGGAAATCGACCGTGTACTCGCTTCCCCGATAAATTTCCGTGTGCCCCTTTTGGCGGCCGAACCCTTTCACCTCCGTCACCGTCATGCCCTCGATACCGAGTTCGGCCAGAGCCTCTTTCACTTCCTCGAGTTTGAATGGCTTGATGATGGCTTCGAGTTTTTTCATTGCGTTACAGTGTCGGTCTCCAATCGGAAATTCAATGCGGTTTCGTGCAAGAGAATCAGAGAAGGCGGGAACAGCGCAAGCGCCGAATTTTTAAAGTTTGGCCGAGCCGCCCTTCCTGGTCCTTCACGGAACGGCCACGCGGTTCGGCGAGGCCGATTTGCCTAACGAATCCCAGCTATTCGGAGCGGGGTAGCCGTCGACAGACGATCAGCAATTCATCGGCCTCGGCCGGGACGTTGAGACCTTTCGTAAATTGCAGATCTTTTTGCAGCCACATGGCCAAAGGCAAGGCCAGCCAGTTGTACCAGAACATGGCCTCCCGTCGCCGATTTTGCAGCCAGGACATGCCAAATTTGATCAGACGGGGGGAGCGCGGTTTCATCCCATAGGCGGCGCTTTGCTCTACGGCGAATTGCTCGGCGCTGAGGAGTTCCTCCAGCTTCGCCAGTTCGTAGCGCCGGGCGTGCCCCACCCAATCATCAAACTCATTCCAGAGCTCGGGATGGAGCGGCACTGAGAGGATTAACGTGCCGCCATCCTTCAAAACGCGGCTGAATTCGCCCAGCAACCGCCGATCTTCAGCCACATGCTCGACGACATCGCAAGCACAGACCAGATCCAACGCCTGCTCTGCAAACGGCAACGAGCCCAGTTCTGCCAGGGTTGCGTGACCCCCGTGGGCATTCAGGCGTTCGATGACCGGCGGACTCAAGTCGATGAAATGGGTGCGGGCGATGGGCAGACGCGGTCGAAGGCCCGGGCCGACTTCCAGCCGTTTGGGACAGGTCGGAAGCAAACGCTCGATGAGCGGCCACGTATTAAAGCGCTCCGGACGCTGCAGATGGGCGCGCGCCCAAAGCGCATCGTAGAATTCGCGATTCGCGGCGGCCAAGTCGCGACTGGCGGGTGAAGACCCGGCTTCCCGAGCGACTTCGTGACTCAGAGATTGAGGGTTGATCGCCATCGCAGAGTAAGCACGCACCAAAGCCCCCGGATTCGCGAGCGTCACCCAATTCCATCGCAGGCTGTGCCCGTAAAGACAATCTAAAATCTCCTTCGGCGGTAACGGGCTGGCTTCGGGTGATCGGCACTTCTCCAACGTCAAACCCTGCCGCGAAGCGGTTTTTCGCGCACATTTCTTGCCGCCGGAATTGCGAAGTTTATATTAGACTTCTCATGCCCGCCGATCAGTTCGTTCACCTCCACCTGCACACCGAGTACTCGCTCCTCGATGGCGCGGTGCGGATGAAGGCGCTGATGCAGAAAGCGGTCGAAATGAAGATGCCCGCGGTCGCCATGACAGACCACGGGAATCTGCACGGGGCGATTGAATTCTACCAGGCGGCGACCGAGGCCGGCCTCAAGCCAATCATCGGGGTCGAGGCATACATGGCGCCCGGATCGATCAGCGATCGACCCAACTCGCAACGCGATGCCGCCAATCATTTTACCTTGCTGGCGCGCGACGAAACTGGCTACCGCAACCTCGTAAAGTTGATGTCGACGGCGCATCTCGAAGGGATGCATTATAAGCCGCGCATCGATCGCGAGCTGCTCGCTGCGCACTCCGAAGGTTTGATCGGGATGAGCGCCTGTCTCAAAGGCGAGATCAACATGGCCATCCAGGCCGATCAACTCGATCGGGCGCGGGCCAGTGCCGCGACTTATCGCGACATCCTGGGGGCGGAGAATTTTTTCCTGGAGCTGCATGATCACGGCCTTGAGGCTCAGCACAAATGCAACGCCTTCCTGCCCCAGCTCGCCCAGGAATTTGGCCTTGGGCTGGTCGCGGCTAACGACGTCCATTTCCTCGAACGGAGTCATCACGAAGCATACGACGTCATGCTCTGTATCGGCACGGGCAAGATGGTGCAGGACGAAAAACGGATGCGTTACACCCCGGAGCTTTATTTCAAGAGCGCCGATGAGATGCGCGCCCTCTTTGCGGATCATCCTGCGTCTCTCAGCAACACGATCGCGATCGCGGAACGTTGTAACCTGAAACTCGAATTCGGGGTTTCGAAATTTCCCGAGTACGAAGCTCCCGCGGGCCAGACGCGCCGCCAATATTTGCGCGAACTCTGCCACGAGGGTTTGCGCAAGCGTTTCGGTGAACGGGCGGAAGCGGATTTGGAGCTTTTGGGCCGATTGAACAAGGAACTCGATGTCATCGAGAAAACCGGTTTCGTGAGTTATTTCCTGATTGTTTGGGACTTCATTCATTTTGCCAAACAGCGCGGCATTCCCGTCGGCCCGGGGCGCGGCTCCGCCGCCGGATCGCTGATCGCTTACGTGCTCGAGATCACCGATATCGATCCGCTTAAATTCGGGCTCCTCTTCGAGCGGTTTTTGAATCCAGAACGTGTTTCGCCTCCCGATATCGATATCGACTTTTGCCAGGCGCGGCGCGGCGAGGTGATTGCCTACGTTCGGCAAAAATATGGTGTGCGGGCTGTCGCCCAGATCATCACTTTCGGCACCCTGGGCGCGAAGAGCGTCGTTCGTGACGTGGGACGCGCCCTCGGTTTCAGCTATGGCGACTGCGATCGCGTGGCCAAGATGGTCCCTAACGAACTTAACATTAAGCTGGCCGATGCCGTCGCCAAGAATCCCGAGTTCAAACGCGCCGCGGAGGCGGAGCCGGCCACGCGGCAGATTCTGGAATACGGCTACCTGCTCGAAGGCCTGACGCGCGGCGTCGGGGTGCACGCGGCGGGCGTTGTGATTGGCGACCGCGATCTGGCGGAATTCATTCCGCTCACGCGGAGTAAGGATAACGAGGTGACCAGTCAGTTTGGCGGCGGGGCGCTGGGCGACCTCGGGATGCTGAAGATGGATTTCCTGGGCCTTAAGACGCTGACCGTGATCGAGGACACCATCGTGCTAATCCACCAGCGCGAGCCGGAATTTTCGCTCAAGAACATTGCGATGGACGACGCGGCTGCTTTTGGCCTCTTCAACCGGGGCGAGACCATCGGGCTTTTCCAGATGGAGTCAGTGGGAATGACTGCTGTCTCCAGGCAGCTCGACGTGCAAAAACTGGACGACATCATGGCTCTGATCGCCCTTTATCGGCCGGGCCCGATGGATCTGATCGGCGATTACATTCAGCGCAAGAAAGGCCTTAAGAAGATCCGCTACGACCACCCTTTGTTGGAGGAGATTAGCGCGGAGACTTACGGCGTTCTCATCTATCAGGAGCAGGTCATGGCCGCGGCCAATCGACTGGCTGGTTATTCGTTAGGCCAGTCGGATTTGCTGCGCCGGGCCATGGGGAAAAAGGACAAGGCCAAGATGGCCCAGGAGCGCGCCAGTTTCATCGAGGGCTGCGCCAGCACGAATAAAATCCCGGAAAAGAAGGCGAATAAGATTTTCGATTTGCTCGAGAAGTTTGCGGGCTACGGATTTAACAAAAGCCACAGCGCGGCTTACGGCGTGATTAGTTATCACACCGCCTATCTCAAAGCGCATTATCCGGTCGAATTCATGTGCGGGCTGCTCAGCAACGAGATCAATAACACCGACAAGATTTCGCTCTTCGTCGGGGAGTGCCAAAGGATGGGCATTCCCATTCTGCCGCCTGATCTGAATCGGAGCGGGCTAAAATTTACGCCAGAGCAAAATGCTCCGCTTGGAGCCGGGGACGCCATTCGCTATGGCCTGGCTGCGATCAAAAATGTGGGAGCAGGCGCCATGGCGCTCGCGATCGCGGAACGCGAAAGGGAAGGGGACTTCACTTCGCTGGAAGATTTCTGTAGCCGGCTCGACTCGCGCATCGCCAATCGCAAGATCATCGAGAGCCTCATCAAGGCTGGCGCCTTCGATTTCCTCAAACGCCTGCGCGCCGAACTATTCGCCTGCGTGGAAAGAACACTGGCCGCCTCGGCCGCGGCGCATCGCGATAAGGCGGCAGGCCAAGTCTCGCTCTTCGGCGATCTGCCTCCGGTGAGCGTCTCGGCCGATACTCAGGATTACGTACCCTGGACGGACCGCGAAACCCTGGCTTACGAAAAGGAACTGCTCGGCTTTTACGTGACGGGACATCCGCTGGATGCCTATGCCAGGACTTTGGCGCAGGGCAAATACCAGGCCATCGCGTCGTTAGGCGAATTGGAGGATCGCGCTTCCTTTGCGGTGGCCGGCGCGATCGCGCAGGTGGACCGCAAGTTCACCAAGAAAGAAGGAAAACCATTCGCGGTGGTCTTCCTGGAAGATCTGACCGGCACGCTGGAAGTCGTGCTTTGGAACGAGACCTACATGCCGGTGGCACAGCTGCTCGAGCCGGGAAAAGTGATCGCACTTCGCTGCACCCTTGATAAACGCGACGATGCCGTGCGGGCCACCGCGCAAAAGGTGAAAGTGCTGAAGCCGGATCAGCCGGGCGCTCAGCCTAACAATGGCGCGGAGATGAATGGAGAGGCCCACGGTGAGGGAGCGCCGCGGGTGCGTGACGATGCCACGGTGACGCTGCGCTTTGGGATGGAAATCGCCGCCGCCGAGTTGCGCGCCGTGCGCGACATTCTGGCGTCTTCGCCCGGCTCGCAGCCGGTCCTTCTCATGTTGCAGCGGGCAGACGGCTCCACCGTGCAGATCGAGGCGGGCCAGCCTTGCCGGGTCGACTTTACTCCGGCCATCGCCAGTCAGCTGGCCCCGTGGCTGAGTTAGCCTCGTTAGGCTAGAATTAGCTCTGCGGCGGGGGAAGATCCACTTCTGGCCGCGACCCGCCATCCCCGGCTCGACGGAGTCTCGCCCTCCCAAGCATATGGTGGCGCAGCAGCAGGTCTTGTGGGCGGCGGCGAAGGCGGAGCTGGAAGCCAACACGGCCGTAGCCCGCGGGCAGCAGTTGGAGCCGGGGACGGTGTCCCCGGTTCTTCGTTTGTACGATCGATCCGCTTTCGGACGCGAGTTTCGTTTCCCTGCGCGCGGCCGGGGACGGCGCCCCCGGCTACAACGAGCTGCCTTCGAAGGTTAGGTTGCCATCTTTCGCGTCGATCTTTACCGTCTGGCCTTCCTGGATTTTGCCTTCGAGAATCTGCAAGCTGAGCGGGTCGAGGATCTCTTTCTGGACAGCGCGCTTGAGCGGACGCGCCCCATAAACGGGATCGTAGCCTGCTTGCGCGATCACTTCCTTGGCTGCGTCGGTTAACTGCAGGGTGATTTTTTGATTCTCCAGCCGTTTCGTTAGGCGGCGCAGTTGGATCTCGACGATCTTTTTCAGGTCTTCGTCGGTTAGCCGGTCGAAGATGATGATTTCGTCGATCCGGTTCAGAAATTCAGGACGGAAATGCTGGCGCAACGCGTCCAGCACGAGGCGCGATCGGCCTTCGCTGGAAGCTTCCTCGGTGATGAATTGCGAACCGATGTTGGAGGTCATGATGATGACCGTGTTTTTAAAATCGACCGTGCGTCCCTGGCCGTCGGTGATGCGTCCGTCGTCCAGCACTTGCAGGAGGACGTTGAAGACATCGGCGTGCGCTTTCTCGATTTCGTCGAAGAGAATCACGCTGTAAGGCTTGCGCCTAACGGCTTCGCTGAGCTGTCCGCCTTCCTCATAACCGACGTAGCCGGGCGGCGCACCGATCAGGCGCGCGACGGTGTGTTTCTCCATGTACTCGCTCATATCGATGCGGATCATGGCGTTCTCGTCGTCGAAGAGAAATTCGGCCAGGGCGCGGGACAGCTCGGTTTTGCCTACGCCGGTGGGGCCCAGGAAAATGAAGGAGCCGATGGGCCGATTCTCATCCTGCAGGCCGGCGCGTGCGCGCCGCACGGCGTTGGAAACCGCAACGATCGCAGCCTTCTGCCCGATGACGCGCTGCCTGAGGCGCTCTTCCATTTGGACAAGCTTCTGGCGCTCGCCTTCCTGCAAACGCGAGACGGGAATGTGCGTCCAACTCGAGACGACTTCGGCGATGTCCTCTTCGGTCACTTCCTCGCGCAAAAGTTGGTTCTTGGTTTGCCCCTCTTTCTCGGCCAACTCCTGCAGCTTGGCTTCCATCTCGGGAATGCGACCATATTGCAGCTCGCTGGCGGCAGCGAGCTCGCCGCGGCGCTGGGCGCGTTCGAGCTCGGTGCGGGCGCTTTCCAGTTGCTCCTTGAGTTTGCGCTGTTCGTCGAGCGTGCCCTTCTCCTTTTGCCACTCCGCCTTGAGACCGCCGGACTTCTCTTTCAAGCTCGCCAGATCTCTTTCCAGTTTCGTTAGGCGCTCCTTGCTGGCGATGTCTTTCTCTTTCTTGAGCGCTTGACGTTCCATCTCCAGCTGCATGATTTCGCGCTCGATCACGTCGATCTCCGTCGGCATGGAATCGAGCTCGATCTTTAGACGCGAGGCCGCTTCGTCAACCAGGTCGACCGCTTTGTCGGGTAGAAATCGATCGCTGATATAGCGATGCGAAAGCACCGCCGCGGCGACCAGCGCGGCATCGCGGATGCGGACGCCGTGATGGACTTCGTAGCGTTCCTTCAAGCCGCGGAGGATGGCGATGGTGTCTTCGACCGTTGGCTCATCCACCAGCACCGGCTGAAAGCGCCGCTCGAGCGCGGCGTCTTTCTCGATGTATTTGCGGTACTCATTGAGCGTGGTCGCGCCGATGGTGCGCAATTCGCCGCGGGCCAGTTGCGGTTTGAGCAAATTCGAGGCATCGACCGAGCCTTCGGCCGCGCCTGCGCCGACGATGGTGTGCAGCTCGTCGATGAAAAGAATGACCTGTCCCTGCGAATCGGTGACTTCTTTCAGGAAGGCCTTGAGCCGGTCCTCGAATTCGCCGCGGAATTTCGCTCCCGCCACCATCGCGCCAATATCCATGGCGATAAGCCGCTTGTTCTTGAGGGATTCGGGCACATCCCCTGAGATGATGCGAC
The DNA here is from genome assembly GCA_965218705.1 of Chthoniobacterales bacterium. Taxonomy (GTDB): domain Bacteria; phylum Verrucomicrobiota; class Verrucomicrobiia; order Chthoniobacterales; family UBA10450; genus Palsa-1392. The sequence continues at coordinate 2,402,692 of OZ244652.1, read as the reverse complement.
GGGCCAGACCTTCGACGATGGCCGTTTTGCCGACGCCCGGCTCGCCGATGAGGACCGGATTATTTTTCGTCCGCCGGGAGAGGACCTGCATGACGCGCCGAATTTCATTGTCGCGTCCGATGACGGGGTCGATTTTCCCCTGGCGCGCGCGCTGGGTGAGATCCTGCCCGTATTTTTCCAGAGTTTGATATTTACCTTCCGGATTTTGGTCGGTCACGCGTTGCGAACCGCGCACTTGCTGGAGGGCTTGCAGCAACTTGTCGTGCGAGACGCCGAGTTGTTGCAAGGTGCGTGCGGCGGGAGCATTCGCGCTCGTGAGGGCAAGAAGGTAGTGCTCGGCGCTGACGAACTTATCCTTCAGCTTCGACATTTCTTTTTCGGCGCCATCGAGCACGCTGCGAAGTGCGTTGCCGATGCGCTGATCGATATTCGAGCCACTGATTCTGGGGAGTTTCTCGACCGCGGCGCGCAGCTGCGCGTTCAAGGTTTCCGCCGGGACGCCGATTTTCTCAAGGAGCGGGCGGGTGATGCCGTCGGTTTGGCTGAGCAGGGCGAGGAGAAAGTGCTCGTTCGTGATCTCTTGCTGGTTTAGCTCCGAGGCGGATTCCTGGGAAGCCTGGAGCGCTTCCTGCATCTTTTGCGTGAACTTTTCGATGCGCATAATCCCAACCTAAAAAACATGGTCGTTTCAGCAAGCGCCACCTCTCGGTGAGCTCGGTCTGGGCGCGCCCAGACACTACGTCTGACGCCGGGGAATAGATTGCACCGGCGAGCTTCTTACCGCATGCTCGTCAAATCGTTTTCCCTCCTTATCCTAATGAAAAATTTTAGTCTAACTCTATCGATCGCCTTTCTGCTCACGGCGGCTCAGGCCGTGTCCGCTAACTCCTCGGTGGCGCTGGCGCCCGCTCGCGCTCAGCAGACCGCGACACTGCTTGATTCAGGGAACGTGCTCATCGCCGGAGGATTGACTGAAACCAGCGTTCTTACCAATGCGATGATCTACACCCCCGCGACCAACAGTTTTGCGGCCACGGGCCCTCTGAACTCCGCCCGCGCTAACGCCACGGCCACCAGACTTAACAACGGGCAAGTCCTGGTGACGGGCGGGAACACATTCGCCGGCACCCCTTTGCAGACGGCCGAGTTGTATAATCCAGCGACTGGCACTTTCACCTTCACGTCCGGCTCGATGAGTATCCCCCGAACGAAACACACCGCTAACCTTCTGCCGGATGGAACGGTGCTCATTGCAGGCGGCGGGGGGGGGGATATTTTCGACCCGAGCACGGGGACTTTCTCTCCGCTGAGCAGCATGCCAGTGACTCGCAGCAGTCAATCAGCGGTGACGCTGGCGGACGGTTCGGTCCTGATTAGCGGAGGCTATGTCGCCCAGGACGCAAGCGCGACCGCTGAGATATACGACCCGACCACGGGAACTTTCATGCTTCTGGCCAGTCAGATGCAGATCTCTCGCGCCAACCATCAGACCACTCTGATGGCTGATGGACGCGTTCTGGTGACCGGAGGATTTACCGGGACAAGCCCGCAGGACGAAGTCGATATCTACGATCCGGGGACACGTGTCTTCACGCCGACAACGGCCATGAACGAACACCGATCGAACCATCGCGCGGTCCTGCTGCCCAGCGGCGAAGTGATTGTTATTGGCGGCACGACCTTGGAAAGCGGGTTTCTCGCCGTGAACGAAATCTTCGATCCCGCCACTGCGACATGGACCGAAACCCCGGAGATGAACGAAAACCGTTCGGGTTTAAGCGCGACCCTGCTCAATGACGGCACCGTTTTCGTGGCGGGCGGCGCGACCGGCAGCGAGACGTTGCAGAGTGCCGAAATTTTGAGTCCAACCACCAAAGCTTTTACTCTTCTGCCTGATCTCAAAGTGGGACGAAATCAACACACCGCGACTTTGTTGCCTAACGGGAAGGTCTTGCTGGTGGCCGGGAGTCAGGATGCAAATTTTCTCGCTAGCGCCGAGCTTTTCGACCCTTCCTCGAATTCATTTTCTTTAACCGGAAGCGTTATCCTGGCGCGGAAGAGCCACACCGCGAACTTGCTCGGAGACAATGGACGCGTCCTGATCACGGGTGGAAAAACGGCCAACGCCGACTCCAGGGAAGCCGAAGTTTTCGATATCGGCCTGGAAAGGTTTCGCATGGTTGGAGACATGTCGACCAGCCGATCGCTGCACACCGCGACACTCCTCCAAAATGGCAAGGTCCTGGTCGCGGCGGGACGCCATGGCGCGACCCCGACCGCTGCGGCCGAGCTTTTCGATCCGGTTAGCGAAACCTTCTCGGCCACGGGCTCACTCAATTTGAACCGGAAACGGCATCGGGCCACGCTGCTGCTGGACGGAAGCGTTCTGGTTTCCGGTGGGGCGCCCGGAAGCAATGGGCCGACCAATCCCGATGAGGGTACGCCCACCTGTGAACTTTACGACCCGGCCTCGGGCACCTGGGCTTTCACGCCGGACATGAATGTAGGGCGCACGGAGCACGACTCGACCCTGCTGCCCAGCGGAAAGGTCATTATCACAGGCGGGAACGATCTCGACAATGGGTCGGACCTTTACGACCCGCCCACCAATACTTTCACCACCGTCGGGAGCCTGGCTCAGGAGCGCTCGCGTCAGGTCGCCATCCTCCTTTCTAATTCCGCGTGGGGATCGGACATGAACAAGGTCCTGATCATCGGCGGTTCATCCATTGGAAATAGCGCCTTTGGCGGATTGCAAAACGCGCTTTCGTCCGTTGAACTTTTCGATCCTGCGACCGGTCTGTTTTCTGCCTTTAATAGTCTGAAAGTCCCGCGGCAAAATCATACTGCGACGCTGCTCCAGGACGGCAGAATCATGGTGGCGGGCGGCGTGGGAAGCCCTTCCTTCAGTGGCACCGCAGAAATCGTCGACCCCAATGCCACCCCGACCCCAGCGCCGACACCGACACCGACACCGACGCCGACGCCGACGCCAAGCCCGACGGCGACTCCCACGCCAGCGCCCGCGAGTTTAGCCAATATCTCGACTCGCCTGAACGTGGGCGCCGGAAGCAACGTCTTGATTGGCGGGATCATCATCACTGGGACCGAGGCAAAGAAAGTGATCATCCGCGGTTTGGGCACTTCGCTCGCTGGCACTTTCTCCGACAATCTGGCCAATCCCTTTCTGGAGCTTCACGACTCCAGCGGCTTGACGATTGCGACGAACAATGACTGGATGGTAGGTGGGGGAGAGCAAGCCGTTATCGATAGCGGGCTGCAGCCGCCCGACCCGAAGGAATCCGCCTTGGTCCGGACCTTAGAGCCGGGGCTCTACACCGCGATTTTGAGCGGCGTCAATGATACGACCGGCATTGGTTTGATTGAGGTTTATGATTTAGATCCCTCGGCGGACTCCCGGTTGGGAAATCTCTCTACCCGAGGTTTCGTATCCACCGGATCGGATGTTCTTATTGGCGGTCTGATCATACAGGGCGACTCGGACGCGAGCATTCTGATTCGTGCTATTGGCCCATCCTTACCGGTCACCGGTGCGCTGCAGGATCCGACTCTCGAACTCTACGACATGGACGGTAATTTACTGCGGAGCAACGACAATTGGATCACCAATGAAGCCGCGATTGAAGCTACCCAATTAGCCCCTGCCGACGACGCGGAGTCAGCCATTGTGGCGAGCTTGGGGCCGGGTCTTTACACCGCTATCGTGAGGGGAGCTAACGACACCACCGGGCTTGCCCTGGTCGAGAGCTACCAATTGGATAACTAAATCCTCCCTCTCGTTCTTTTGGGAAGGGGAACGCGGTGCCTGCGATCATCGCGATTCTGCGCTGGGCGAAGCCGAACATTGCTGATCGTTTTTGCTCTTGCGAGGCGATTTCCGGGAGGAGTCTTTCTGCATTCTGGTGGATGCGTGAAAGGAGCGAAATCTTAACCATTACGCGCGGAAAAATATTGATAGTTTCGGCGATTTATGGCTCGATAAGGGTTCTTCTTCTCTAGCTTTCGCATCCGCCCGCATGAAAATCTCCACTTTTCTCCTCGCCCTAACTGTCTCCTTGGCCAGTGCTTCCGTCTTGGCGAACACCTCGGTAGTTCTCAATCCCGCACGCGGCTTGCATACGGGCACGCTGCTTAACTCGGGGAAAGTGCTGATTGCCGGTGGGATTTCTGAGACTTCCGCGCTGACGAGTGCGCTTCTCTATGAAAAGACGAACAACACATTAACCCCCACCGGATCCCTCATCACCGCTCGCTCGAGTCACACTGCGACCAAACTGAGCAACGGTCAGGTCCTGATCACCGGAGGCAACGCCACCAATGGCAACGGCCTCCAGACGGCCGAGATTTACGACCCCGTTTCCGGGACGTTCAGTGCGACGGCCAATAACATGACGATCCCGCGCGCCAAACACACCGCCAACCTACTTTCTGATGGGACGGTGTTGATCGTCGGAGGTACTGTTGCTGATCTCTATAATCCTACCACCAAGACCTTTACAGCGCTCGCCAGCACCCCCTTGAACCGCTCCAGCCACTCGGCGGTCACCCTGGCCGACGGCACGGTCCTGATCAGTGGTGGCTACCTGGCTAATGATGCGAGTGCTACGGCAGAAATTTATAATCCAGCGACGATGACCTTCACCTCGACGGCTAATAATATGGTCATCTCGCGCGCCAATCATCAGACGACTTTGATGTCTGATGGACGAGTTTTGGTCACCGGCGGCTTCACCGGGACGAGTCCCCAGGATGAGGTCGATATCTACGATCCGGCCACCAGGACTTTTGCGCCCTCCACCCCGATGAACGAGCACCGCTCAAATCATCGCGCTATCCTTTTGCCCAATGGCAAAGTCATTGCCATCGGTGGCACCACGTTGGAAAGCGGCTTCCTGGCCGATGACGAGATTTTTGACCCGGCGACTGCGACGTGGACACTGACGGCCCCGATGAATCAGAACCGTTCCGGCTTCAGCGCCACTCTCTTATCCGACGGCACCATCTTTGTCGCGGGCGGCGCCACCGGGAGCTACACCTTGAACGGCGCGGAAATTGTGAGCCCCTCTAATCGAATTTTCACGAAGATTTCTAATCTCAAGGTCGGGCGCAACCAGCATACGGCGACGTTGCTGCCGAGCGGCCAAGTTTTACTCGCGGCGGGCAGCCTCGATGCGACGTTTCTGGACAGCGCGGAGATTTTTGATCCTGCGACGAATTCCTTCGCTCTCACTAGCGACCTCCTCTTGGGGCGCAAGAGCCACACGGCCACTTTGCTGAGCGATAATAGCAGGGTGTTAATCGCGGGCGGCAAAACGGCGTCTGCTGATACTCGGGAGGCGGAGATTTACGATGTCTCGCTGGGGCAATTTCGGGTGGTCGGCAACATGACGACCAGTCGCTCGCTTTTCACTGCGACCAAACTGAATAGTGGCGAGGTCCTGGTGGCGGCCGGTCGACACGGAGCGACTCCCACCGCTACGGCCGAGCTTTTTGATCCAAGCACGGAAAGCTTTTCCACGACGGGTTCGCTCAATTTGTTTCGGAAACGTCACAAGGCGAGTCTGCTGAACAATGGCACCGTCCTCATCTCCGGCGGCGCGGCTGGCTCGAACGGCGCGACCAATCCGGATGCCGGCACGCCGACCTGCGAAATTTACGACCCCGCGACTGGCACCTTTGCCTACACCGCCGAGGAGATGAATGTGGGGCGAACCGAGCATGACTCCACTCTCTTGGCCAATGGCCAAGTGCTCGTTACGGGCGGCAACGACACCGACAACTTTGTCGACCTCTACAATCCGCCAACCTCGACTTTTTCGACGGTCGGAAGCCTGGCTCAAGAGCGCTCCCGCCATGTGGCAATTCTTCTCAACAGCGCATGGGGAGCTGATGCAAACAAGGTCCTGATTGTGGGCGGCGCGTCCGTGGGCAACAGTGCCTTTGGCGGCCTCGAGAATGCGCTCAACTCCGTTGAAATCTACAACCCTGCGACAGGCGTGTTTAGCGCCTTTAGCAGCAACCTGGCCGAGGCACGGCAAAATCACACAGCCACGCAGCTGAGCAATGGCACGATTGTAGTGACGGGCGGCGTGAGCAGCCCTTCCTTCAGCGGCACCGGAGAAGTCGTCGTCCCAGGGGCGACGCCGCCCCCAACGCCGACACCGACACCGACACCGACACCGACACCGACACCGACACCGACACCAACACCGACACCAACACCTACGCCTAGCTCAACGCCGACACCTACGCCTAGCCCAACGCCGACACCTACGCCTAGCCCAACGCCGACACCTACGCCTAGCCCAACACCGACTCTCACACCTACGCCGACTCCTAGCCCCACCCCCACGCCGACACCAACTCCGACGAGCGGGCCGGCTAGCTTAAGCAATATATCTACCCGTTTGGATGTGGGAACTGGGGACGATGTTCTGATTGGCGGATTTATTATTACCGGAAACGCGCCAAAGAAGGTCATCATTCGAGGGCTTGGGACATCCCTGCAAGACACATTCCCCAATGCGTTAGCCAACCCATTCCTGGAGCTGCGCGACTCCGGCGGCGACATCCTGCAAACGAATGACAACTGGCAGACCGGCGATCGGAATGCGATCCTGGCCAGTGGACTGGAGCCTTCCAAGGCTTTGGAATCGGCCATGGTCGTTACCCTAACACCCGGTCTCTACACTGCGATTCTGCGCGGAGTGAATGATACCACCGGGATCGGTCTGATCGAAATTTACGATCTCGACCCCACTTCCGACTCAACCCTTGGCAATCTTTCCACGCGCGGTTTTGTCTCGACTGGAGACGACGTGCTGATCGGTGGGCTGATCGTCCAAGGCGTCTCCGACGATGACATCCTGCTCCGTGGGATCGGCCCTTCCTTGAGCCTCGGCCAAGCCTTGCAAGATCCCATGCTTGAGCTCTATGACGGGGACGGTAACCTGATCGAAAGCAACGATAACTGGCGCACGAACGAGGCTGCGATCGCGGCGACCCACTTGGCTCCATCCAATGACGCCGAAGCGGCAATTCTGGCGACCTTGAGCCCCGGTCTCTACACGGCGATCGTCCGAGGCGTGAATGACACCTCCGGAGTGGCATTGGTCGAGAGTTATCAGCTAGGACCGAAGTAACCGGCCGGAAGATCTCTTCGTCTACGAGAAATCTATCGGGTTATGCCTGGGTAGCTCTCTGGAAGGCAGAGCGCGTGTCACGAGTTTTGGCCGAACGATGCCTGCGGAATTACAGCCGGCACCGGCCTAACGCTTTAGGCGGCCTCGACCCAGAACGGGGCCGAGCTGGAGATAGACCGCCGACTGGCCGCTACTGGCAGCGCCTATGCCTAACGATAGCGATCCAATGATCGTGTCGGCACCGAGAAAGAGACTGCCGCCGATGATGCTGTCGCGCAGGTCGATGTCGCCAGGATTGGCCCACACGTTTCCCGCCTCCAGGGAGGCGCCGCCAAAAATTCCGCCGCCCAAGACTGGGGGGAGCTTGCCCAGCTCGCGATAATAAACCAGCTCGACGAGCGCTTCGTTCTGGTCGTATAACTCCGCCCGGGTATAGCCGGAGAGATTCAGAAATCCGCCCAGCGCGAAACGATCGTAGTAGGGAAGTGTGCCGCCACTTGTTCGCAAGCCGACGGTTGCGCGGGGCAGAAGGGTATTCTTTCCAAAAGAGACAGGCCGATAAATCTCACCCTGCACTCGGGAGTAGTTATCTTCACCGCCGAGCGACCTCTCCGACACTTCGGCTTCCAGCCGCGCAAACCAGCCACTCCGTGGGAAGGTCGCGCGGTCGAGGGTGTCGAGCGTGGCGGACGCTCGCAGGAATCCCCGCTCGGTCGTGCCGCTCACGCTCCGGGGCAGATTGAGCGTGTCCCCGATGTCGCTCAAGCCATGCGTGTAGCCCAGCCTGACTTCCGCGCTGCGACCGAGCCGCAGGCCGACGTCGAGCTCGCCCTCCAGCGCTTGCAATCGGAAACGCCGCCGCTCGTCACCGGCGTCCAGCGCGTCGATCAAATCGCTCCCGAAGTGAACCGAAGGCGCCAGAAACAGGCGCCGCGACGGTTCGAGCGGTTGATACCATTCGGAGAGGAGATTGGTCAGGTCGCCGATCCGCAGGAGTGTCTCCCATTCTGCGCCTAACGAATTTAACTCTGTCATCCGCCAGTCGAGCAGGATATTGGCGTCCGCCTCGCCCGGGGTGCTGTAGGCAAAGTCCGCTCCGAAGCTAAGAAAGTTGGGTCCACGCGACTTCCGACGTGTCTCCAGGAGCAAACCATATTTGCCCTCGCGCTCGACGACCCGGAAGTCGGCCACCTCGAAGTCGCGCATTCCCTCGAACTGAATCAGATGCTTCTCCAACTCCGAGAACTCCAGCTGCTCCCCGGGAAGAAACGGAATCGTGTCCCGCAGCTCCTCGCGCTTCACGCCAGAAGTCCCCTTCACTTCGACGAAGGAAATTTGGGCCCTCTCCGGTCGGGTCAGTCGCTGGCGCGCCAGGTAACCGGAGAAGGAGGCCGGCTCCACGGCTAGCACCTGCAATGCGTTTCGTTTCGCCATCGCCCCGGCATATCCATCCGCGATATTGCGCGGGGAGTGCACGAAATCCGCGGAAGAGGCTTCCGGCATTTCAAGCCGAATATGAATGTCCTGAGGTTTTAGCTGGCCCAGCTGCGCCGTGCGATTTTGCCCGATCATGATATCGAGCATTTGGTTCGTGACCGACAGGACGGAGTCGAGTTTGTCGGCTTTCAGCAGGACCGGGCTCACATCCACCGCGATCACGATGTCGGCACCCATCGCCCGCACCGTCTCGATCGGCAGGTTGCTGGTGAGGCCGCCATCCACCAGCACCATCCCTTCAAAACGATAGGGCGAAAAGATGCCCGGCACCGCCATGCTCGCCCGCATCGCCTCCGCGAGATCGCCATGGTCGAGCACGGCCTTTTCGCCCGTCTCGATATTCGTGGCGATGGCGCGAAACGGAATCGGCAACCGATCAAAACTCTGCACTCCGCCCACCGGCAGAGTCAGCTCCCGCAAATTGACGAGCAGCTTTCGACCCGCCACCAACCCTTCGGGCAACTGCACGGCTCCGCCTCGGGAGAGGCCCAGCTCGATATCCTGGTCCAGATCAAAATCCCGCTGCTTGCTCCGAAAAGTTTCGCCCTCGCGCGGGGTGGCATCGGAAAGCAGATAACGCCAGTCCGCCTCGCGAAAATGCGTCTCGATCTCCTGCGGCGACATTCCGCTCGCGTAGAGCCCGCCGACCACCGCGCCCATGCTCGTCCCCGCGATATAATCGATGGGGATGCCGAGCTTCTCGAGTGCTTCGAGCACACCAATGTGGGCCAGGCCGCGCGCGCCTCCGCCTCCCAGAGCCAGCCCCACCTTCGGGCGCTCGTTGCCTAACGACACCGTGACCACGGTCAGGCCCAGGAAAAGCGCACCAAAGCGGAGGAGTGAGAATCTATCCTTCATCGTAGCAAGCGCGCGCGTGGCTTGAGCACTATTACGGGCAAAAACAGCATTGCAATTCGCTCGCATCGGGAGAAGGGGTGAATTCCAGTTTATGGCGAAAAAAAGTGCGATTCTCGTGAGCGTAGTGATGGGAAGCGCGTCGGATTGGAAGACGATGCAGCATGGTGTCGAGCTCCTGAAAAAGTTGGGCGTGCCTAACGAACATCGAATTGTCTCGGCGCATCGGACCCCGGAGTTGATGGCGCAGTTTGCCCACGAGGCGGCGGAGCGCGGCGTGCAGGTCATCGTAGCCGGGGCGGGCGGCGCCGCACACCTGCCCGGGATGATCGCCGCCCAAACCTGGCTCCCCGTCCTGGGAGTGCCGGTCGAATCCCGTACCCTGAAGGGACTCGACTCGCTCCTCTCGATTGCCCAAATGCCCGCGGGCGTCGCGGTCGGCACCCTCGCGATTGGTGTCGCTGGGGCCAAGAACGCCGCTCTTCTCGCCGCCAGCATCATTGGGTTGCGCGATGCGAAGGTGCGGGCGGCCGTCCAGAAATTTCGGCGAAAACAGACCAGAACTGTGCTCGCCCAAAAATTGCCATGACCGCGGCGCTCGCACCTGGAGCGACCATTGGCGTGATGGGCGGCGGCCAGCTCGGCCGTATGTTCGCCATGGCGGCCCGTCGCATGGGCTACCGCGTGCACATCTGTTCGCCGGAGAAGAATGGTCCCGGCGCGCAGTTATCCGACTATGCCACGGTGGCACCCTACGACGACGAGCGGGCCATCCGGGAATTCGCCGGCTCGGTCGATGTCGTCACTTTCGAATTCGAGAACATCCCGCCGGACACCATCGCATGGGTTACGGATGAAAAACTCGTTAGGCCACGAGGCGAGATCCTGCTCATCGCGCAAAATCGACTGCGCGAAAAAGAGTTCCTCGCCGGGGCCGGTTTCCCAGTCGCGCCCTTTCGCAAACTGGCCAGCCTCGAGGATCTAACCAACGCCGTGGAAGCCATCGGCCTCCCCGCGATTTTGAAAGGGGCCGCCTTTGGCTATGACGGCAAAGGTCAGCAACGCATCGACCCAGGTAGCGACCTGTCGACTATTTGGAGCGAGCGGCAGGACGATGTGTGCGTTCTGGAAAAAGTGATCGATTTCAAAAAGGAGATATCCGTCATCGTCGCGCGCAGCCCCGAGGGAGAGACGAAGGTCTTTCCCGTCTGCGAAAATATTCATCGTCATCATATTCTCGACGTCACCCTCGCACCGGGACGCGTGGACCAGAAGGTAGCGGAGAGAGCGTGCGCCTTGGCCTGCGAGGTGGCGACCAAGTTGAATCTGGTTGGCCTGCTCGCCGTGGAGATGTTTCAGCAGGGCGACGGCCAATTGATCATCAACGAGCTGGCACCCAGGCCGCATAATTCGGGACACTGGACGATCGAAGGTTGCGTCACGAGCCAATTCGAACAGCATGTGCGGGCAGTCTGTGGATTGCCGCTCGGGTGCACCGACTCGCTCTGGCCGGCTGCCATGGTGAATCTTCTCGGCGACATCTGGAGCGAAGGTGAACCACGCTGGGCGGCGGCTCTGGCCGTGCCCAACGTGCATTTGCATCTCTACGGCAAACGTGAGCCGCGGAGAGGACGTAAAATGGGGCATCTCACCGCGCTCGCGCAGACCGTAGAGGCCGCTGAGGCGAGTGCGCTGCGCGCCCGGGAAGCCTTGCAGAAATGACGACCACCATCGCCGCGACTACTTCGCCTAACGATCGGCGGCAGGCGGTGACGCGAGCCGTCGACCTCCTGCGTGGTGGAGAAGTGGTCGCTCTTCCGACCGAGACAGTCTATGGCCTGGCGGCCGATGCACTGGTTGCGGAAGCGGCCGGGAAAATCTTCGAAACCAAGCAACGACCGCATTTCGATCCGCTCATCGTCCATTTGCCGGATCGCTCCTGGGTGAGCAAAGTCGCCAGGATCTCCGAAGAGGCCGCGCCGTTGGTGGAGCGCTTGCTGGGCCGCTTTTGGCCGGGTCCGCTCACGCTCGTTCTGCCGCGACGGGAATTGGTGCCGCCGCTGGTCACGGCCGGGCTGGAGACGATCGCGGTACGCATGAGTGCGCACCCGCTTTTCGCCGAGGTGGTGAACTCGTTTGGGAAACCGTTGGCCGCGCCTAGCGCCAACCGCTTCGGCCGCATCAGCCCTACCTGCGCGGCTCATGTCATGGAGGAGTTGTCTGGCCGCATCCCGCTTATCGTGGATGGCGGCCCGACCGAGCACGGCGTGGAGTCGACCGTCGTCGCGGTGCGCGGTGAAGGGATCGAAATCCTGCGCGCCGGCCCGATTTCGCGAGAAGAGTTGAGCGAGTTTTGCGAGGTGCGCTATCAGACGTCGGGGCGTACAGAAGCTCCCGGGCAGTTGCCTTCGCATTACCGACCGCAAACCCCGCTCATGATCGTACAGGAGCTTGCCATGGTTGTGGTGCCGGAGGGCAAACGTTACGGCGCGTTGGTTTGGAGCAATGCGCCGTTGATCACGTCGTTCGCTGAAGTGCGGCGACTGACCACGAGCGGAAATTTGAGGGAAGCCGCCGCGAACCTGTTCCGCCAGCTGCGCGAACTCGATCACGCTGAGCTCGACTGCATCGTGGTGGAAGCTCTGTCTGAACAAGGCCTCGGCTTGGCCATCATGGAGCGGCTGCGTCGCGCCGCGCACAAGCAGTAGACGCTTCGCTTTGTGCAGCGCGGACCGGCGCCTGGCCAATGAGCTGAGACCGGCGCGTCTCAGAAACGCGCGTCTGCTTCGTTAGGCTATTTAATCCTGATGCGCCAGGCAGGCGCGAATGAATCCGCTGAAGAGCGGGTGGGGTTTGTTCGGCTTGCTTTGGAATTCGGGGTGATACTGACAGGCGAGGAAGAAGGGATGGGTTTTCAGTTCGATCAACTCCGCCAGGGCGCCGTCGGGTGAGGTGCCGCTGATGAGAAATCCTTTTTCCTCCATCTGCTCGCGATACTTCATGTTGAATTCGTAGCGATGCCGGTGGCGCTCCAGCACTTCGTCGTGTTTGTAAATTTTTTGCGCGAGGGTGCCGGGAACGAGCTTGGTCGGCCAGGTGCCGAGGCGCATGCTGCCGCCTTTCTTTTGGATCTTGCGCTGTTCGTCGAGGAGGCAGATGACGGGCTCCTTTGATTCCTGGTCGAACTCGACACTGTTCGCCCCGGCCATCCCGCAAACGTTGCGGGCGAACTCGATCGTCGCCACTTGCATCCCGAGACACAGACCGAGGTAGGGAAGATTTTCTTCACGGGCAAATTGCGCCGCCCGAATCTTGCCTTCCACGCCGCGTTCGCCAAAGCCGCCCGGAATCAGAACCCCAGCGACATCGGCTAGCTGGCCATTGACGCCTTGCTCAAGCGATTCGGCATCGATCAGGCGCAAATCGATCCCGCAATCGTGGCTGGCCGCCGCGTGGGTGAGCGACTCGTAAATACTTTTGTAGGCGTCCTGCAGCTCGATGTATTTGCCGACGACCGCGATCTTGACCTGCTTTTTCGGGTTGATCACGCGATTAACGAATTTGCGCCAATCGCTCAAATCCGGCGTCGGCGCCTCAATCTGGAGGAGCTGGCAAACCAACTCATCGAGCCCTTCGGCATGCAGCATAAGCGGCATTTCGTAGATGGTGTGGGGCACGTCGCGGGCCTCGATGACGGCGTTGAGGCCGACGTTACAAAACATGGAAAGTTTTTGCCTAACGTCAGCGTCGAGCGGGCGCTCGGTGCGGCAGATGAGGACCTGCGGTTGCAGACCGATCTCGCGCAATTTGGCGATGCTTTGCTGGGTCGGCTTGGTCTTGAGCTCGCCCGCGGCGCGGATGTAAGGCACGAGTGTCACGTGCATGTTAAGGACGTTCTGCGGACCGACTTCGAGGATGAATTGCCGGATCGCTTCGAGAAACGGAAGACCTTCGATATCACCGGTCGTGCCCCCGATTTCGGTGATAACGACATCGACCTTGGCGGGATCGGCAACCTGTCGAATACGCGCCTTAATCTCGTCGGTCACGTGCGGGATGACCTGCACAGTGTTGCCCAGATAATCGCCGCGCCGCTCTTTCAGAATGACGCTCTCGTAGACCTGGCCGCTCGTTAGGTTGTTGTTGCGCGAAAGGACGCAATTGGTGAAGCGCTCGTAATGGCCGAGATCAAGATCGGTTTCGGCGCCATCGTTCAGGACATAGACTTCACCGTGTTGAAACGGGTTCATCGTGCCGGGATCGACGTTCAGGTAGGGATCGAATTTCTGGAGGAGCACGCGCTGACCTCGCAGTTCCAGCAATGTGCCGAGGGAAGCGCCCGCCAGGCCTTTGCCTAACGAACTTACCACCCCGCCGGTCACAAAAATATATTTCATCGCGAACTTTTTCGACGCGGTCGCCGGGCGCGGATGAGCAGCTGTCGCTCGATCGCCTGGGCATCTGCGAGCGTATCCACTCCCGGCGAGCCGCTCGCGGTCACGACCACGTGAATGCTTACGCCATTCTCCAGCGCGCGCAATTGCTCGAGGGATTCGACCGTTTCCAGAGGCGATGGCTGCCAGCGCACGAAGCGCAAAAGCAGGTCCCGGCGATAACCGTAAATGCCCTGGTGCCGGTAAAACTGGAAGGGGGCCTTCGGCTCGCGGGGGTAGGGGATCGGTTGGCGCGAGAAATAAAGCGCGCATTTGTGCCGATCGAGCACCGCTTTGACCTGATGAGGCGACTGCGCCTCGGCGGGATCGGCGAAGGGATGAACGGCGGTGATCATCTCGATGCGAGGGTCGCGCTGCATCTGGCGGGCGAGCTGGTTGAGGAGGCGGGGTTCGACCAACGGCTCGTCGCCCTGGATGTTGATGATGTGGGAGATGCCGCGCATTTTTTTGGCCACCTCGGCGATGCGATCGGTTCCGCTGGCATGATCCGGACTCGTTAGGCTAACCTCCGCTCCCCAGGCAAAAGCGGCTTCGGCGATGCGCATGTCATCCGTTGCGATGACGACGGAGTCGAGCGCTTTGGCCCGAAGGCATTGCTCCCACACATGCCGAAGCAAAGGCTTCCCTGCGATCGGATGGAGCGCTTTCCCAGGGAAACGGGTCGAACCCCAGCGCGCCGGAATGATCCCGACGACCTCGCCCGCCGGTGACTTCAGTGGGCTAGCTTTCGCGCGCACCTCTTTTCGTTTGCAGAATAATCTCGGCCGCGGCACCCAGATCGTCAGACACCCAATCCGCTCCCGCCTCTTCGGCTTCCGCGGCCCCGTAGCCGGTCCTGACCAAAATTGTGTCCACACCCGCGTGACGGCCGCACTCGACATCGATGGCCTTGTCCCCAATAAAAAACGAGCGGGCTAAATCGATCCCGTGATCGTGCTGCGCTTCGCGAATCATGCCCGTCCCTGGTTTGCGTCGCTCGGTCGCGAGATCAGGGCGATCAGAGCAAAAATAGACGGCGTCGAAGGTGGCGGGCAAAACGGCCCGCGCGACCTCGGCTTCCACCAGGCGGTACTGCTCCTCGCTAAAATAACCGCGCCCAATCCCGGATTGATTGGAGATGACGATCAGCTTGTAACCCGCCTCCCGTAGCCTAACGAGTGCCTCGGGCACCCCCGGAAAAATCTCGACCTTTTCCGGATCGGAGCAGTAATTAACCTCGCGCATGATCGTGCCGTCGCGGTCCAGAAAGACGGCCGGATGGAGTCCGTTAGGCGAGATCGTCATCCGCAAAACTATCCATGAGTTCAGCCGGCGTAAGGGTGGCCGTCCCCAGTTTGCCTACCACCACTGCGCTGGCGTGATTGGCGATCTCGGCCGCTTCCAAAGGAGTTGCCCCACAACTGAGAGCGAGCGTGAAAAGCGCGATGGCGGTGTCGCCCGCACCGGAAACATCGAAAACCTGGCGCGCTTTGGTGGGGATATGATGGGGCGGCTGGCCGCGTTCGAGCAGAAGCATTCCTTGTTCACCCAAAGTGATGAGCAGCATTTGCGTCTCCCAACGATGGAGCAGGCGCAGGCCGGCGGTGAGAAGCGCCTTGTCTTCCAGCGGCGGATCGATGGGATCGGTCGCTGGCATGTCAGCCGCTTGGAGCGCCTCGAGACGGTTTGGTTTGACGGCGGTCACCTTGCCCCAGTCGATCTGGCGGTTGGGATTAGGGTCGGCCGTGGCGATCTTACCGGCATCCCGGAGAGCGGCGGAGAGTTGATCCACCAAGGGAGCAGCCAGAAACCCCTTCCCGTAGTCTTCGAAAATGAAGGCGTCGAGCTCGGGTAGAAGGTCGCGCACGCGGGCGGTCACTTGCGTGATCTGTTGCTCGTTCGGTTCGCGGATTTCCTCGCGATCGACCCGTACGATTTGCTGATGGCGAGCTACGATGCGGGTTTTCACGATGGTCCGAAACTGGGGGTCCTCCAAGACCAGACCCGTCTCGATCTTTTCCTCGCGCAGAAGATCGAGCAACTGGCGCCCGCTCGGATCGGTCCCGACCGTCCCCGTGACTGAAACGTGGTCCGAAAATTGGCGGAGATTGCGCGCGACATTAGCCGCGCCCCCGGGATAAAACGATTCGCCCGTCACCTCCACCACGGGCACAGGCGCTTCGGGAGAGATCCGGCCGACTTTGCCCCAGACAAATTCGTCGAGCATCAGATCGCCCGCCACGGCGATGCGCTTGCACGCGGCTTGCTGCACAATGGTGCGAAGGCGATCCAGTTTCATGAGGTCAGCGAGACAACCTAACAGAAGTAGCAGCGAGGGCGGAAAGGGGTTGCCCCCGACCCAGAAAACAGCATCGTATCGCGATTTGTGCCCGGTGGCGGTTCTGCATAAAGTGCCCCACTAACCCTGAATACTTCTCGAAATCAATAGTCGAAGCTGCGGATGAGACCTTTCCATAAACTACTCCTGCTGACCAGCCTGGTGGCGCTTCCTCACTGGCCGGCCTCTGCGGCGCCCGAACCTGCCCGCAAAATCGATGTAAAACGGCTCTCGAAAAACATCGACGATGTGGTCGTGCCGCTCCCGAACGAAATTTTTGGGGCCCTGAGCAAGCTCGAGAGCGTGAATTGGAAGGAGTTTGTGCGCACGAGTAAGGGCACCAACTTCACGGAGCGTCCCCGCATTGCGCTGCTTCTGGGCACGGTGATCGCGGATGGTTTTATCGCCGTCCAGGCGGAAGATGCGCCGAGTGTGAAGGAGATTGGCCAGCGGGTGGTGAGTCTGGCTAAAGGCATCGGGGTGGGGAACTCGATCGTGCCGCACGCCAAAGCCATCACCGAGGCGGCCGATCGCCGTAACTGGCCGGCCGTGCGCCTGGAGCTCGATCGCACCCAAAATAGCGTGCAGCAGGCCATGAATGAAGTTCACGATGAAAAGCTTTCCCAGCTCGTCAGCCTCGGAGGTTGGTTGCGGGGAACGCAGGTGCTCACCGCGGTGGTGAATCGCCACTTTTCAGCGGACGGCGCCGAGTTGCTGCACCAGCCGGATCTGCTCGAATATTTCCAGCGCAAACTCTCCACCATGCCGGAATTTAGTTTGCCCGTGCTCGATCAGATCAAAACGTCGTTGGAAGATGTGAAACCTTTGGTTGAGACCGAGAAAGGGATCTCGCCCGCCTCGGTGAAGAAAATCAGCGATATTACCTCGCGTCTCGACGATTCGATCATCACCCGCACCCCGTGAAGTTCCCTGCCATGCCACGATCAATTTCCGCCGCCCAGCGCGCGACTCTGCTCATCGGAACGCTGCTCGTCCTGCAGGTTGCGGCTTCACGCGCCTCGGTGGACGACGCGCACTCTTTCGCGCTGCAGGCCGCCGAGCCATACGTCAAGCAAGGCTACCAGATTCGTGAGGACTACTGGGGCGGCGACCTTGGCCTAGGGGAGAAAAAGGCCGTGCGCCAACAGCTTTTCAAGGGCAACGATTACTGGTTTTGGATCGGCACGGATGTAGAGCAGGCAAAACTCTCCGTGCACGTCTACGACGGCGATGGCCGGTTGTGTGAGCAGCCCGACAGCTGGCAAAAAGGTCACTTTGCCGCGGCGCATGTGGAACCCAAGGGGACGGGCAGTTATTTCGTGATCGTCGCGGTGGAAGGCTCGCCGGAAGAGCGCACCCATTGGGCTTTGGTCTACGGATTCAAGTAGCTGCCCGGCCGCAAACCTTGGCCAGGCGAGAAACTGTCGAGCCGGGGCCAGGCGCCTCGGTTGTCAGACCGCACTTGTTCGCAGGCTCAACGGACGCTCACTCCACCAGTCCGTTTGACACTCTTCCAAGCGACACCGTATTCTGCCGTCTGATGTTAGGCCGCCTGGAAGATGACTGAAACGCGCACTCTGCAGTTTGAGAATGCGCGGGCCGTGCAGTCGCTCTACGCCCACGATTTCAAGTTGGTCAAGAACCTGGAGGAATCCCTCGGCGTGAAAGTCACTACGCGCGAAGGCTGGATCAAAGTAGAAGGCGAACCGGGGCAGGTCGCGAAAGCCGAGCAGGTCTTTACGCAACTGGAAGCGGCTCGCCAACGTGGGGTGGAAATCCAGAAGCACGAATTCAATTACGCACTCGAGTCCGTCAATGAGGCGCGTCCCGACAAGCTCGACGACCTGGTTGCGATCAAGGTAATGACGTCCGCGCGGAAGCCGGCCATCGTCGCGCGCACGCTCGGGCAGAGGAAGTATCTCGAAGCCATTCAGAGCCACGACGTGGTTTTCGGGATTGGCCCGGCGGGGACGGGCAAGACTTACCTCGCCGTGGCCATGGCGGTGTCGGCGCTCAAGAAAGAGCAGGTCGATCGGATTATTCTCACGCGCCCGGCGGTCGAAGCCGGGGAGGCGCTCGGTTTTCTGCCCGGCGATTTGCATCAGAAGATTACCCCGTACCTGCGCCCGCTCTACGACGCGCTGCACGATATGCTGGAGCCGGAGGAGCTGGAGCGCTACGTGGCCCGCGAGACGATCGAGATCGCACCGCTCGCTTACATGCGGGGACGGACTTTGGGTAACGCGTTCGTTATTTTGGATGAAGCCCAGAACACCACGACCGAGCAAATGTTCATGCTCCTCACTCGTATCGGCCCGCGTTCCAAGTGCGTGGTGACCGGAGATGGCACGCAGATCGACCTTCCTAATAACAAACGTTCGGGCTTGCTCGAAGCTCTGCAGGCGCTCAAGAATGTGCCTGGGATCGGCTTCGTTTACTTTAGCGACAAAGACGTCGTTAGGCACGAACTGGTTCGCGCCATCATTAACGCCTATCAGCAACACCGGTCACCCGCCCATACCGGTTCCCGCAAGTAGCGATGTTTAAATTCTTCCACCGCAAAAGCCTCGTGAAACGCGGGCTCGCCTCCGGCAAGACGCGCCGGCGCCGCGCTTCCAACGAGATGCTGCGCAATCTCGAGCACGCCCCTTGGATGAAGGCCGTGATCATCGCGGCCTTCGTCATTGGCCTTGCTCTGCTCATCTTCAGCGGACAACAGCCCGAACCGACGCGCATGTTCGTCATCGCCTTGCTCCTGCTCGGGACGGCCGTGTCGCAACTCTGGATCAATCAGCCCCGCACTTTCCAGCGCAACTCGCGCGTCTTTCTCGTCTTCGGTCTCATTTTCTTACAAGTCGCCACCACCAAACTGTTCCTGGTGCTCTGTCACAGCGGTGTCTTCTCGATGCTCCGGCCGGAGACGGCCTGGTTGATCGCACCCTATGCTTTCGCGCCCCTTGTCCTTTGCGTTCTGCTCGGGCGTAATCATGGACTTTACGGCGCGGTTTTCGTGAGCCTCTTCAGCAGCATCCTGGTCGGCCGACTCGATGCTCCCATGCTGGTCATCGGCCTGATTAGCGGTTTCACCGCCGTCCTGCTGACGCAGCAAGTGCGGCGGCGGAGCAAGCTCATTCGGGCCGGCCTCTGCGTGGGCCTGGCCATCTGGCTGCTCGCGCTCAC
This sequence comes from Chthoniobacterales bacterium, assembly GCA_965218705.1. Taxonomy (GTDB): domain Bacteria; phylum Verrucomicrobiota; class Verrucomicrobiia; order Chthoniobacterales; family UBA10450; genus Palsa-1392. The sequence continues at coordinate 2,383,226 of OZ244652.1, read as the reverse complement.
CTTTGGCTTAATCGGCCCGCTCAGTCTCTTCGAACCGAGCGCGATCGATTGGTCCATGGTCGGGATCCAGAGCGCCTTGGCCATCGGCAATGGGATCGTCACGGCCATGCTCGTGGGAGGCGCGCTGCCCATGCTCGAGCAGCTTTTCCAAATCACGACCGATATTTCATGGCTCGAAGCTTCGGATCTCAACCACCCGCTCCTGCGTCGCATGACCATCGAAGCGCCGGGCACCTATCATCACAGCCTGGTCGTCGCGAACCTGGCCGAATCGGCCGCCGAAGCGATTGGGGCAAATGCGACTCTTTGCCGTGTTTGCTCCTACTTCCACGACATCGGCAAACTGGTGAAGCCGGACTATTTTACCGAGAATATGAACTTCGAGCGCAACCCCCACGACGATCTGGCGCCGACCATGAGCGCGCTCATTATCATCGCGCACGTCAAAGAAGGCGTCGATCTGGCGCTCAAGCACGGCCTCAATCAGCAAGTCATCGATGTCATTCAGCAACATCACGGGACTTCGTTAGTCTTTTACTTCTACAAGCGCGCTCTGCAGCAATCCGAAGATGCGCGCGCCGGCGGTAAAATCATGAAGATGCGCGAGGAGGACATTCCCGAAGTCTCAGAGGAAAGCTTCCGCTACAGCGGACCGCGGCCCCAGACCCGCGAGAACGCCATCATCAGCCTGGCCGACATGGTGGAAAGCGCCTCCCGCTCACTCGAGAAACCGACTCCGCAGAAAATCGAACAGCTCGTCACTGATCTCATTGATCAGCGTCTGGCCGATCATCAGCTCGACGAGTGCGATCTGACTTTGCGCGAGGTCAAAATGATCGCCGAACGCTTTCGTTTTACTTTGATGAATATGCTCCACACCCGGATCGCGTACCCCAAAGAGGGCAAAACCACCACGCCGGCGCGCGACGACGGAGCGCGGCCTGATATTATGGCGCCGACCAAGCGCCCGGAGTCGGCCCCCCCGGTTTCCGCTGCCTAACGAGTGGACAACTTCGCGCTTGAGCGGGTCCGCGAATACCGGGCCGGGACCGCGATCGTGCTGGGCTCGGGCTTAAACTCGCTCGTGCCGGAGCCCTCCCGCGAGCGAATCATTCCCTATGCCGAGGTCGGTGGTCTCCCGCGCGCGACCGTCAAAGGCCATCTCAGCCGGTTTGTGCTGGGGGAAATTAGCGGAACCCGGGTTGTTTTCGCGCAGGGCCGCGCGCACCTCTACGAAGGGCGCAGTGCCCGCGAGGTGGCGGCCGGCGTCCGTTTTTTGGCACGCGCCGGGATCGAGCGCCTCATCCTGACCAATGCCGCCGGGGCCGTGAATCCCGACTTTTCTCCCGGCTCCTGGATGATGTTAACCGATCACCTCAACCTGACCGGCGCCACGCCATTGTTAGGCGAAAGAAAATTCGTGGACCTGACCGACACCTACTCGCCGGCCTGGCGCGAGCGTTTCGCGCGCGCGGCGCAAATCGAGAACATGACTTTGCACAAAGGCGTCTACGCGGGATTACTCGGACCCCAGTATGAGACTCCAGCGGAAGTGAGGATGCTGCGAATTTTAGGCGCCGACGCCGTCGGGATGTCGACCGTCCACGAGGCCATCCAGGCGCGCGCTCTGGGCCTGGAGGTGGCAGCTTTCTCCTGTCTGGTCAACTGGGCGGCCGGGATGCATTCCGCCTGGCTCTCGCATGATGAAGTCCTCGCGACCGGCCAGGCGGCCAGCAAATCCTTCGTGGTGCTCCTGGCCAGTGCTCTCAACGACTCGCAAGCCCTCCCAGAACCTCGGTAGGGCGAGCCTCCGTCGAAGCGGGGCCGACTCCGCTACCCGTACTTTTTTCTCGACGTGAAGATCTATTTCCGTTCTCGTCATCTTTATGACTCCGCCACGTTCCTCAGCGCGTCTCGCGCTTTTGCTCGCCCTCGGCCTTTTTCTTGTTCCATTCGTTAGGGCAGATGCTCAGGTCGCGTTTACCATTGCGGCCCAGCCACCTCTTCGCGGGCCTTCGTTTGGAATCGTGACGGCGGATTTCAATGGCGACTCCCGGCCCGACTTCGCCGCCACCAATAATTACCAACTTGTCGTTTACCTGGGCGACGGAGCCGGCGGCTTCGCGAAAGCACGGTTCTACGATGGGGGCGGCTACTTCCAGAGCCTGACGGCGGCCGATCTGAACGGCGACGGCCGGCCCGATATCATCGCAGTCCATTACACCACCATCTCCGTTCTTCTGAACGACGGCGAAGGCCACTTCAGTGCTCCGATCAATGTTTCGATCGGCGGCGAAAATGCCAAGGCGGCCGCAACAGGCGACTTCGACCGTGATGGAAAGATCGATGTGGCTGTCACGATTTTCGACGCGGATGAGGTCGCTATCTTGCTGGGAAATGGGCAGGGCGGCTTCACCTCGACCACGTCCTTCCCGGCGGGCGACAGCCCTACTCAGCTAGCGGTCGCCGACTTCGAGGGAGACGGCTTTCTCGATTTGGCCATCTCGACCTACAACTCGGAGGAGGTGCTTACTTTGCGCGGCAATGGGAGCGGCGGTTTCAGCGCCGGGCAATCCTATCCCCTCGGTGGAAACGGCGGGCAGATTGTCGCGGGTGATTTCAATCACGATCAAATCCCGGATTTGGCGGTTGGCGTTTACAATATCCCCACTGCTAATCACATGAGCGTCTTTCTTGGAGCAGGCGACGGCACCTTTGCCGAATCAGCCGAGATTCCCGCGCCAGATCCGACGGCCTTGACCGCCGCCGACTTGAACGGAGACGGCAACCTCGATCTCGTTTGTACCAACTACGTCAACCCGATTCTGATCGTTGCGCTGGGTGATGGCACCGGTCACTTCCCTCGCCAGGATCGGGTAAGGCTGCCTGGGCGTGCTTATCCATACGCAATTGCCAACGCCGATTTCAACCTGGATGGCTTGCCCGACCTTGCCATCGGGAATACCCAGTCCAATCGCGCCACGATCCTGCTGAATCTGAGCCACCAGCGTTGCCACACCCTGAACGGTGTCCGTTGTAGCCGGGGACGCTGTCCCCGGCGGGACGGCGCACCGCCTCGGAATTTACACGGATGGGAGTTCGTAACCGGGGGACAGCATCCCTGGCTACAACTGCACCTCGCTGCGTTGTGACTAAAAAAAGTTCTATTTCTTCAACCAGAATGAATAAACCGCCGTGTGGCGTGTCGTAAAATCATGACTTCTCCACTCCGCTCGGCTTTTTCACCCAGGCTTCTCACCCTCCTTTTATGCTGGGTCAGCTTCTCCGGCTCGCTCGTTAGGGCGAACGACCGGGTTGCCTTTACCGTCAGTGCCCAACCTTTCGTAGGAGGACCGTCGTTAAACATCATCACGGCCGACTTTAACGGCGATTCCCACGCCGACTTCGCGGCTACTAATGGCTCGGACGCGGTTGTTTATTTCGGTGACGGTGCCGGTGGTTTCGAGCTGGACGGATTCTTTCCTGCCGGTGTTTTCCCGGGTGGACTTGCCGCAGCCGACCTGAACGGCGACGACGCTCCCGATCTTGTCGTCTCCAATTTTAATGACATTTCCGTGCTGCGAAACGACGGCACCGGTCACTTTCTGGCTCCAGTCAATTTCTCGGCCGGATCACAACCAACAGACCTCGCGGCCGGCGATTTTAATGCCGATGGAAAAATGGATGTCGCAGCCGTGAACAGCCAGAGCAACGACGTCACGATTCTGCTGGGCGATGGAGCAGGGGGCTTTGGTTCCAGCGTCGGTTTTCCGGCGGGGCAGCACCCCACCTCGGTCGCGGTGGGAGATTTTGACGGGGATGGAGCGCTCGATCTTGTTGTCGCTACTTACACTTCCCAAGAGGCGCTCGTTTTGCGGGGCGACGGTCTAGGCGCTTTCAATGTCGGGCAGTCTTATCCGCTCGGGGGAAATGGAAGCCGCGTCGTCGCCGGGGATTTCAATCACGATGGACGGCCGGACGTCGCGGTCGGCGTCTACAACATCTTCCCAAATAACCACATGGCGGTCTTCATCGGCCAGGAGGATGGAACTTTCGTCGAGTCAGCCGCCATTCGCGCGCCCGATCCTCAGGGACTCGCGGCTGCCGACTTTAATGGCGACGGCAATCTCGACCTGGCCTGCACATCCTACTTCGTGCCTAACGTGGTCCTCGCCTACGGCAACGGCAAAGGTCGTTTCACACCGCCAGACAAAACCCGCTTGCCTGGGCACCCGTTCCCTTTTGGTCTGGCCTCCGCTGACTTCAATGCCGACGGTTTGTCCGATCTCGCGATCGCGAATTTCCGATCATTCAGCGCCACGATTCTGTTGAATCTTGGTGCGGCCACGCCCCGTCCGCGTTAAACGCCGCTGACCTTCGTTTAGAGTTCGGGCCGACGTGAGCGCGGTTCGCGATCTTTGGTCGTGGCCGTGCTGGGCTGCGTCACGAACGGCCCGCCTTCCATGGGCGCGGCGGAAGTGAAAGCCACGTCGGGCATATCGCTGGGCAAGCCTTCGAGCGGAAATTCTTTACGCAGCGGGAAGTAGGGATAGCCCTCCCACATGAGGATGCGGCGCAGGTCGGGATGCTGGTTGAAACGCAAACCCATCATGTCCCAAATCTCGCGCTCGTGCCAATCGGCGGTCGGCCAGAGATTAGACACGGTGTCGACCGTGGGATCATCCTCGGGCACTCTCACTTTGAGCCGCAGATGGACTGCCAAGGTCAGGGAGTAGAGCTCGTAAACGACTTCGAAGCGCGGCTCGGTCCCGAAGTTATCCACGCTGCTGATATCGAGCAGGTAATCGAAGGAGAGTTCTTCTTTGCAGAACTGCGCCACCTCCCAGAGATCCCCCCGATCGATGACAAAGCTAGTCTCGCCACGAAATTCAATGCGCTCCCTGACCTTGGCTCCGAAGAGTTTGCCTAACGAGCTCAGGAGTTCAGGGCCGGTCATCGAAGCAAGGGAAAAGAGAAGTCGAAGGAAGAGGAATCTAGACGAGGGACTCAATCTTCTCGACCAGACCGCGCTTCTGCGAGGTCAAGGAGCGTTCTCCGCTAATCTTGTTCTGGAGTTTCATGAGGCCTTCGATCAGCGCCTCGGGGCGGGGAGGGCATCCGGAAATATAAACGTCTACGGGAAGAAGTTGGTCGATCCCTTGCAGCACGGCGTAGGAACGATACATACCGCCGCTGGAGGCGCAGGCGCCCATCGCGATGACCCATTTTGGCTCGGGCATTTGCTCGTAGATGCGTTTGACCGCGAGCGCCATCTTATAGGTGACGGTGCCGGCGACGATCATGACGTCGCACTGACGTGGCGAGAAACGCATGACCTCAGCCCCGAAGCGCGCAATGTCGAACCGAGCGGAGGCCGTCGCCATGAGCTCGATCGCGCAACAAGCGAGACCCATCGGCATCGGCCACAGGGAATTTTTGCGCATCCAATTCATGGCCGCATCGAGCTGCGTGAAAATGACGTTCCCTTCGATCTTCGAATCGTAAGCGGCCGGGAGCGTTTGGCTGCGAGCGGGTGCGGCGTTCATCCGAGGACCATCTTAAGAACACAGCCCCAGCTTGGCAACTGCTCGCTGCGGTGCGCCTCAGGCGTTTTGCAGTTCGGTCGCAGGCGCAGCGTCGTCGACCCGGCTGGCGGCGATTACTTTGCGCACCGTGCGACCTAGTTCCGAGGCCTCGTATGGCTTCGCAATCACACCGCGGAATCCAAAGTCTTCGTGACGGCTCATGGTGGCGTCCATCGCGTATCCGCTCGAAACGATGGCGTTCACGGTGGGATCGATATCGATCAGGCGCTTGAGCGCCTCCTTCCCGCCCATCCCGCCAGGCAGCGTCAGGTCGAGAATAACGAGATCGAAGCGGCGATTTTCGGCCAGCGATTCTTTGTAAAGATCGATGCCAAGCAGAGCGGCCTCGGCTCCCACGACTTCGTAGCCGAGCTCGGTGAGGGTGAACTCGACCAAGGCGCGAATAGCCTCCTCGTCGTCGACGATGAGAACCCGTCCCGAACCCTCGAGCGGCTCATCCGGTTGGGCGACTGGCTCAACCACCGCATGCTGCGTCTGGCCGGCGGGTAGATAGATGGTGAAGGTCGAGCCGCAATGCAGCTCCGATTGAACCGTGATTAAGCCTCCGTGGTTCTTCACGATCGAATACGTGGTGGCGAGTCCGAGGCCGTTGCCTTTCGGTTTGGTGGTGAAATAGGGATCGAAAATTTGCTTTAGGCAGGCCGTGGGGATGCCGACGCCTTCGTCTCGGATGCGAAGGCGGATGTAATCGCCGGGAGCCAGATCCGTCACGGCGCCGGGCGCGTCCGGGTTTTGTCGGAAATTGGAGCAATCGACGTAGAGGCTGCCGCCGTTAGGCATCGCTTGCTCGCCATTGACAATCAGGTTGGCGATCACCTGGCTGATCTGACCGGGATCGAATTCCGCCGCCCAAAGATCGGGCGCAAGGGAGATTTCGCCGCGGCTTTGCGATCCGCGCAAGGAGAAGCTGACCGTCTCCTCGACGATGCTGGCGATGGAGGCGGCCTTTTTAATGGGAGCGCCGCCCCGGGCGAAAGTAAGGAGCTGCTGGGCCAGGTCGCGCGCCCGCAGAGATGCGTTCTTGGCGTCATCGAGCCGCTTGCACATGTCATCGTTAGGCGGGAGGAGCATGGCCGCGAGGGAGATGTTGCCGATGATGGCGGTGAGAAGATTATTAAAGTCATGGGCGATTCCGCCCGCCAGGAGCCCGAGCTGCTCCAGAGCCTCGGCTTTGCGCCGCTCGGCTTCGTCACGTTGTTTCTCGGTGATGTCGCGAAAGGCGAGGACAACTCCGCAGAGTTCATTCTTCCCATCGCGGATGGGCGAAGCCACTTGTTCGATGATGCGTTCGGTCCCATCGCGCGAGGTGAGGGTGGCTCGTTCCGCCATCGCGTAGAGGATGGTTTCTGCTTCATTGCGATACCCCGCCGGGCCGTTTGATTTTTTACGCCCCATCTCGTTAGAGAGGCGGAAGACAGACCTCAGCGCATTGCCGACGGCCTCACTCCCGCTCCAGCCCGTCATCGCTTCGGCGGCGGCGTTACAAATAAGGACGCGTCCATTGAGGTCCGTCGTGATCACTCCGTCGCCGATCGAACTGAGCGTGACAGCCAAGCTCTTCTTCTCCGCCGCCAAATCTTCCTCGAAGCGTCTTTGCTCCGTGATGTCGCGAATCATGGCGATGTAGAATTTCTTGCCTTCCACCGCGGTTTCGCTGAGGGAAATCTCGACCGGAAAAGTCTTTTGGTTGCGCGTGCGGGCCAGCGCGAGAACGGTTCCGCCCGTCCGGCTGGCCAGATCTCCCCACTGGCAGTTAACCAAGGCGTCGTCGGCCTCGCGGTTAAAGTATTGCGGCACGATGCGGGTGAAGGCCTCGCCGAAATATTCGCTCTCGCGATATCCAAACATCCGCTTGGCGGATGGATTGAGCGCGAAGATGACTCCGCTCTCATCCACCGTAATCATGCCGTCGAGGATGTTATTGATAACCGCCCGAATGCGAATGTCGGCACCCTCGAGTCCCTGCAATTGGCGCCGGCAAAGTACAAAGCTGTAAGCGCTCGAGAGAATCATGAGCCCAGCGGCGAGCGCGCAGAAAAGGTCGATGACGGTCGCCGTGACGATGCGTTCGCGAGCCGCCGCCGCCGAGCGCACCTGGTAAATCTCCATCTGCTGCTTCTCAAGTTGCTCCATGGTCTGCCGCACGCTGTCCATGAGTGTCTCGCTGCGCGCGGCCAGCACAGGGTCGCGGAGGTTCTTTCCGCTGCGCTTGGCCTCGATATAGGGGACGGCACACTGCGTTATCCAGGCTTCCAGGTTCTCGCGGATCTGACTGAGCTGTCGCACGGCCGACGGGTCCGTCGCCACCAGGATCGAGAGGTAGCCTTGGTAGGTATAGAAATCAGCCACCGCCTGCTTATAGCCGTCGATGAAGGAGGGATCGCCGGTCAGGAGGTAGCCGCGCTTTTCCTTCTGCATATCGGAAGAGGCGCGCTCCAATTTGGGAATGAAATTTAGGACCTGAGTGGATTGGATAGCCCATTCCTGCTCGCGCACTCGCTGATTGAGGTCGATCTGTTCTTCGCGTTGGATGGTCTGTAAGATCTCTCTGGCTTCAGCCAAAGCTGGCTCATTCAAAGCAGCGGTGATCGACCCTTGGGCACCGCCATTTTGCCGCGAGCGAAACATCGATAGCGAACTGGCTTCCAGCCAGTTGTGGACAATTTCGCGCATCTTCAGGACGCGTTTGCGCTGCGGCGCATACTCCGCCAGGACGTCCGTTAATTCCTGGCTGTGCTTCAGGAAGATCTCTTGCATCCGCACCGAATCCTTCAGGTATGCATCGTTCCTCGTGAGGAGGTGACCGCGGTGCGAATTTTCCAGCGCGGCAATGTCATTCTCGACCACACTGCTGAGCCGCATCACTTCGATGGTGTGGGCCCGCATCTCATCCTGCCGCTGGCGGCGAAAGGTCAGAACCACGCAGGTGATCGCCAGGAGGAGAATAACGACGATACCCACGGCCGTCCCCAAGAGAAGCTTCAGTTGAAACATCTCTGGTCGGAAAAGCCATTCCAAAACCCTGCGATGGAATCTAACCGGTTTCCTGGGAACTTCCCTGACATCGGCGGAAGGCGGCACGGGAAGCATAGCACCCTCTCGGATAGCAAATATGCTGCCATTCCCACCGGCCGATTACTGGGATTCTAATAAAGAACTCTGATAAGCGTTAGGCCAGCCGCCGGCGCGGCCAGGCGCGGCGTGTCCGACGCACCTCGCTGCAAACGGGCGGCGACCTCCTCCAGGCTGGTTTTTCCCTGGGCACAACGTACCGCCGTCCCAACCATCAGCCGTACCATTTTATAGAGGAAGCCATCACCTTCGGAGGTGATCGTAATAATCTGCCGGCTGCTCGTCACCCGCATGCGCCGGATGGTCCGAATGGTGGATTCCACGGGCTGCCCCCGATTCGCAGCGAAACCGGCGAAGTCATGCCGACCGACGAATCGCTCTGCGCAGGCGCGGAGGCGTTCAACGTCCAGAGGTGCAACCACGTGCCAGGCGCACCCCAGCTCAAAGGGCGACAGCACGGGCGACGTCGCGATGCGGTATCGGTAAACCTTGCCCCGAGCCGAAAACCGCGCGTGGAAACTCGGCGACACAAATCGACCGCGCAAAACTCGGATCTGCGGTGGCAGGGACGCATTGATCGCGGCCCGCAGAACAGCCGGCCCGAGTCTGGTCGGGGCGAGATCGAGGTGAGCGCATTGCCCGAGGGCGTGCACCCCAGCATCCGTTCGCCCCGCCCCATGGACGCGAATCTTTTCGCCGGTGACTTTGGCCACGGCGGTCTCGAGCCTGTCCTGGATCGTGTCGCCGCGCGCCTGACTCTGCCAACCGGAAAAAGGAGCGCCATCGTACGCGACGACTAATTTGAAACGCCGCCGGCCGTCCTGAGGCGCGTTAGGCAAACTGATCCGGCGCGACGCCGCCCGTGCTGGGTTGCAAGCTGTCGAGGTAGCTTTGGAGAAACATTTGCGCCGCGACCTGGTCGATATAAGCGCGGCTTTTCCGCACCGATTTGCCCGCTTCCCTTAAAGCATTCTGCGCCGCCACGGTCGAAAGGCGCTCGTCCCAGGTCCGGACGACACAACCGATTTTCTCCTCCAGTTTTTGGGCAAACTTGCGGGCCTCTTCAGCCGAAGCGCCTTCGCTTCCATTCATATGCCGTGGCAGCCCCACCACGATCCGCTCGACATTCTTCTCCTGGACCAGCGCAGAGATTCGCGTCACGGGATCCGCACCCTTTCCCACCACGATGGTCTCGGCCGGATGCGCCAGCATCTGCAATTCGTCGGAGAGCGCCACGCCGATGCGCGCCGTGCCGTAATCAATTCCCATGATGCGTTTCATAGTCGTTAGGCAGCAGGACCTTATTGCAGCTCGGGCGGCAGCTCGCGCACCAAATGTTTGATTTTCTCCGCATGATGGCGGCTGCAAATGAGAATGGAGTCGTCCGTCCGAATCACGATCATGTTGTGCACCCCGAGGAGAGCCACGCGACTCGGCTTCTCGCTCACCACAATATTATTGCTGGCCAGCAGGCTCGTCAGTTCGCAATTGGCCGCATTATCATCCTTGTCTTTCGGCAGGTAGGAAGCGACGGCCTGCCAGCCGCCCACGTCGTCCCAATCAAAACTCGCTTCCACCATCAGGACGCGATTGGCTTTCTCCATAATCGCGTAGTCGAATGAGGTGATGGGAAGTTGCGCAAAGCGGCTGGAGAGAGCGCGCTCCCAGTTGCCAGCCGCGCGGATGTGCGAAATAAAATCAGCCAGCTCTGGCGCGTGACGATTAAACTCGCTCAGGACGGTCGGCACGGACCAGACGAACATGCCGGCGTTCCAGCGGAAACTGCCTTTGCGGATAAACGTGTCGGCGAGCTCGGCATTGGGCTTCTCCCGAAATCGCAGCACACGGAAAATATTGTTAGGCGGCTTCTTCCCTTGCAAACTGACCGGGGCGCCCTGCTCGATGTAACCGAAGCCGGGGCAGGCCCAGGTCGGCTTGATCCCGATGGTCACGAGCGCCCCCGTCTCTTCCGCCGCGCGCCCCGCCGTTCGCATCGTTTCCTGGAACGCTGCGCGTTCTTTAATCACATGGTCGGCCGGCAACACCATCATGGTGGCGCGATGATCGCGCGCCGCGACCCAGGCCGTGGCCAAAGCAATGGCGGCGGCGGTGTCTCGCTTGGCCGGCTCCGCTACGATATTTTCCGGCGGCAGGGTCGAGAGCAGTTCTCGCACGGCCGCTTCCTGCTCGACATTGGTCAGCACCAGAATGCGATCCGGCGGCACTAACCCGTCAAGACGATCGACTGTCTCTTCGAGGAGTGTTTTTTGAGTAACGAGTTTGAGCAGTTGCTTGGGTCGCGCGCGCCGGCTGAGCGGCCAGAAACGTTCGCCGCTCCCTCCCGCGAGAACGAGTGCGTATGGAGAATTCGTCATTAGGAAAGTCGGCGCAAAAAAGACTAAAGTTTTTTATTTCCCGTTTCCTTTTCCTGCCGCGGGAAGTATAAGGTTAGGCGATGTCGATTTCGTTATCCATTCCAAAAACGGCAGAAGCGATCCCCTTGGACGGATTGCTCACGCTGACCCGGGCCGCCTTCGGTCTCGGGGTGGGTTTGCTCGTCGCTGAGCGGCTCGAACGGCCGGCTCGGCAGGCCACCGCGATCGCTCTCGTGTCGCTGGGAACGCTGGCCGTTATTCCGCTGCTCGTGAAGATGGCGATGGAACGAATCAATCGACCGGAATCCGACCGTGGCATGCGACGACGTCTGCGCTCGATTCGCGGCGACTTGGAGTACCATTCCGAGCACGAAATCTTTTAGTCGATCGTGCGATCGCAGCCGCGAATTCGGAATCCCGCGGGGTAACGGCCGAAACGCCTCCAGCGCGATTCCCAGCCCGTTCACTGCCGCATAAAGCCTGCCTTCCAGCCTGGCGCAACCAGAGGCTGCTTGCTCGATGGCCTTCGTCGCGGTAAGACCACCCGATGACCAAGCGCGCCGACTCTGCCACTAGCAATCCTCTTCGCCAACGGTGCCAGGCCATCCTCCGCGAGGAGGAAATGCTGCGCGAAGGCGGTGGGAAAGTTGGGCAGGACCGGCAACGCAAACGAGGGCGACTTCCAGCCCGCGAACGCATTCAGCAATTGCTCGATCCCGACGCGAGTTTCTTCGAGATCGGCTTGTGGGCGGCCTATAAAATGTACGAGCAATGGGGCAGCGTCCCCGCCGCTGGGGCCGTCGCCGGTATCGGCCGCGTTGCCGGCATCCCATGCATGATCATCGCCAACGACGCCACCGTGAAGGCGGGTGCGTTTTTCCCGCAGACGGCCAAGAAGCTCATCCGGGCGCAGCGCATGGCTTTCGAAAATGCGTTGCCCATCATTTACCTGGTCGATTCCTCCGGCGTTTTCCTGCCCATGCAGGATGAGATTTTCCCCGATGAAGACGATTTCGGGCGCATCTTTCGCAACAACTCCGTCATTTCGGCGGCGGGCATTCCGCAATTTGCCGCGATCATGGGCAACTGCGTGGCCGGAGGCGCTTACCTGCCGGTGCTCTGCGACAAGGTGCTCATGACCGAAGGCAGCGGGCTGTACCTGGCCGGGCCGTCGTTAGTCCAAGCGGCCATCGGGCAGGTGGTCGAGGCGGAGGAACTGGGCGGCGCTCATATGCACGCGGAAGTCAGTGGCACGGTCGATTTCTACGAAAAAGACGACCCGGCCTGCCTCAAGCGTTTGCGTTCGCTTGTCGCTCATCTGCCCGAAGCCGAAGCGAACAAAAAGAGCGGCCAAAAGAAATTCTCCGGCCCGGAAAAAGACCCCAGCGCGGTCTACGATCTGATCAGTGTCGAAGGCCAGAAGCAGTACGACGCGCGCGATCTGCTCGCCTCCATCATCGATGCCGATTCGCTCGACGAATACAAGGCCGACTACGGCAAGACGCTCGTCACGACCTACGCGCGCATCGGCGGACATTCGGTCGGGATCGTCGCCAACCAGCGCCAACAGGTGCGCACCAAGAAAGCTGGGATCCAGATGGGCGGCGTCATTTATGCCGACAGCGCCGACAAGGCCGCGCGCTTCGTCATGGATTGCAATCAGACCGGGTTACCGATCATTTTTTTCCAGGATGTGACGGGGTTCATGGTCGGGCGCGACGCCGAGCAGAGCGGCATCATACGCAGTGGCGCGAAGCTCGTGAACGCGGTCAGCAATTCCATCGTGCCGAAGATCACCGTGGTGGTTGGTGGTTCGTTTGGCGCGGGCAACTATGCCCTCTGCGGGAAGGCCTACGATCCGCGCTTCATCCTCGCCTGGCCCAACGCGCGCTACGCCGTGATGGGCGCAGCGCAGGCGTCCGATACGGTCTTCTCCGTGCTCGCAAAATCGCGCGAACGCGGCGACAAAAAAGCGAGCGCGGAAGAACTCGAGCAGCTGCGGGCCAAGGTCAAAGAGACTTACGAAGAACAAACCGACATTCGCTACGGCGCCGCGCGCGGGTGGCTGGACGCCATCATTCAGCCGCACGACACCCGCGACGTGCTCATGCGGTTATTAGGCTACGTCGCCCGGCCCATGCCAAAAGCCCGCTTCCACATGGGCGTCGTCCAAACTTGACGAGCTCGCCGACGGGCGATGGAGACGTCTTCCTCTGGGAGACGCGGGCGTGAGCCCCGGACGCGGAGACCCTCTCGCCTAACGAGAGCTGACGAGGAACCCCATCCCACCGGGGACAGCGTCCCCGGCTACAACTCACGCGCCGGTGATTTCCTCGTTTAGCCTAACGACCTCAGCGAGACGAGCGCGCACCGGGAAAGAAACGCCACGTTCACTCAAAGCCCTGATCACTTCCTCGGTCGGGATATTTCCCACCATCTGATCCTGCGCGAAGGGGCAGCCGCCCAGTCCGCCCAGGGCGGAATCAAAACGTCGACAACCGGCGTCATAGGCGGCCAGAACTTTCTCCGCTGCAGCCTGCCGAGTGCTATGCAAGTGCACGCCGATCTCGCAATGGGGCGACGATTCCACCACTGCCGATACCACTTTTTGAATCAGTTTCGGATCCGCGATCCCGACTGTGTCGGCCAGAGAAATCGCCGGAACGCCTCGCGCCGCGATCTCCGCCACCGCGTCGGCGACTCGCTCCTTGCTCCACGGATCCTGGTAGGGATTTCCAAATGCCATCGAAATGTAAACGACCATGCCGAGACCGCTCTTCGTGGCCTTTTGCTGCATATTCCGCAGCGTCTCCTCATTCTCCTCCAGGGATTGGTTTTGATTCCGACGCAAAAACGTTTCCGAAATCGAACACGGATAACCGAGCGTGCGGACCGCGCCGGTCGCGATGGCCCGCTCCGCCCCTTGCTCGTTCACGACAATGCCAATGATCTCAACATCGTTAGGCGGCGCCAGTTGCGCGAGGACGGCTTCGCTGTCCGCCAGCTGCGGAACGGCCTTGGGCGAAACAAAGCTGACCGCATCGAGATGGCGAAACCCGGCCTCAATCAGGGTGCGCAGATAACGCACCTTCAGCTCGGTCGGTATTTGTGGCGGCAACCCTTGCCAGGCGTCCCGCGGACACTCGATCAATTTCACAATTTGCTCTTTCATTCGGACTGTTCTTTGTCTTGGGTGAGCTTAGCGCGAACTGCGCCATCTTCATCCACGAGATCATTCCCAACCATGCCTAACGTCCTTGTTGAAAAGAAAGAACGCTGCACTGTCGTCACCCTCAATCGACCGGAGAGACGCAATGCGCTCACGATCGAATTGCTGACCGAGCTGACCGACGCTCTCAATCAAGCCTCGTCTGATTCCACTCAACGGGTCCTGATCCTGCGCGGCGCGGGAAAGGCTTTTTGCGCCGGTCTCGATTTGCAGGAGACAACCGTGACGGAGAAGGCTCATCGTTCCGCCGAGATGGTGGCCAAAACCTTGTTGGCCATCAGCCAGACGCGACTGATCACGATTGCGCAGATCCACGGCGCCGCGGTCGCAGGTGGCGCGGGCCTCATGTCGGCTTGCGACTTCGCGGTGGCCGCGGAGCGCACCAAAATCGGGTACCCGGAAACCAAACGCGGTCTCGTGGCGGGGCTCGTTTTGACCTTCCTCCGCCGGCAACTGCGAGAGCGCGACATTCGCGAACTTCTCTTTACGGGCGAGCTCATCACAGCCGACCGCGCCCGCGAGATCGGCCTCGTCAATCGCGTCGTCCCACCTAACGACCTCGAAAACGAGACGGATAAAATCGTCCAGGCGGTTCTGCAAAACGCGCCGGACGCGCTCGCCAGCACCAAGGGTCTCATCGAAGAACTCTGGTCCTCCTCAGTCAAAGAGGACGTCGACACCGCGCTCCGTCATCACATGGAAGCCCGTGAATCCTCCGAAGCCCAAGAAGGTATCGCCGCCTTTCTCGAAAAACGCGCGCCCAACTGGCAATGAGCAAAAAACTATTCGCCCTCTTCCTCTTCTTCGTCCTTCCTCCTCGACTCCCCGCCGAGTCGCCCCCAGCAGCCGATACGATCCTGACCAACGGAAACGTCTACACCGCCGACGACGCCCACCCGCAAGCCGAGGCGATCGCCATCAAAGGCGAGCGCATCCTTTTCGTCGGCTCCAACGATGAAGCCAAAAAATACGCCGGCGCGAAAACCCGCACGATCGACCTCAAAGGCAAAACCGTCCTGCCGGGTCTGACCGATTCCCACTACCACATCTTCGGGGTGGGCGAGCGTCTCATGACTCTCAGCCTCGAAGGCACCAGGACGAAGGAACAGTTCCTGGCCAAGGTCAGGGCGGCGGCAGCAGAAACGGAGCCCGATCGCTGGATCACCGGACGCGGCTGGATCGAAACCTTTTGGAAGCCGCCCGTCTTCCCGACCCGCGAGGATCTCGATAAAGTGTCACCTCTGAATCCGGTCTTCCTCGTGCGCGCCGACGGTCATGGGGCGGTCGCCAACACGAGGGCTCTGAAGATTGCCGGAATCGATGCGAAAACGCCGAACCCTTTTGGAGGCGAGATCCTGCGCGACAAGAAAACGGGCGAAGCGCTCGGCATGCTACTGGATAACGCTCAGAGCTTGGTTGCGGACAAAGTTCCTGCCCCTTCGGCAAAAGAAAAGGAGCGCGCTCTCCTCCTGGGCGCGCAACGCAGCCTCGCGCTCGGTTGGTGCGAAATCCAAAACGCCGGCAGCCACCTGCCCGAGATCGCTTTGATGAAGAAGCTTTACGGCGAGAAGAAATTGAAACTCCGCATCTACAACGCGGCTTATGGCCCGGGCGAGGCGGCGCAACGCCTTCTCAAGGAGGGCGCCACGGTTGATGCCTATGACGGTCGGTTTACCATGCGCACGATCAAGATCGTCTTCGACGGCTCGCTCGGTTCGCGCAGCGCCGCTCTCCTCAAACCTTATTCTGATGCGGATACCTCCGGGTTTCTCACCGAGAAAGAAGAAGTCTTGCGCCCACTCCTGCAGGCTGCCCTCCGGAAGGGAATCCAGGTCGAAACCCACGCGATCGGTGACCGAACCAATCGCACCATTCTCGATCTTTATGAAGAAGCCTTTCGCGCTGTTTCGCCTAACGATCGTAAAGTGAAGGACCCACGCTGGCGGGTCGAACATGCGCAGATTCTTAGCCCGACGGACCTGCCGCGCTTCGCCAAACTGGGCGTGATTGCTTCCATGCAACCGTCCCACGCGATCAGCGATCTTTTCTTCGCGCCGAGCCGCCTTGGCCAGGAGCGCCTGGCTGGCGCTTACGCCTGGCAGAGCTTGCTTAAGAGCGGCGCGGTTGTCACTGGCGGCTCCGATGCACCGGTCGAGCAGGGTGACCCCATGATCGAGTTCTACGCCGCGGTCACTCGTAAAAGTCAGCAGGGTTTCACTGGGCCCGGTTGGCATCCGGAGCAGGCTGTGACCCGCGCACAGGCGCTCAAGATGTTCACTCAGGCACCCGCTTACGCTGCGTTCCAGGATAGGGAGAAAGGCTCCATCACCGCAGGGAAAATGGCCGACCTGACCATTCTTTCCGACGACATCATGAAAATCCCCGAGCCCGAGATTCTGCGCGCGCATTGCGTGATGACGGTGGTCGGCGGCGAGGTGGTGTTCGACGAAAGCGGAGGCGCCCCCTTGTAGACCTCTTCCTCTGGAAGACGCGGGCGTGAGAGATGCTCGCAGATCGATTTTCGAAGCCAAGCTCACACCCGCGTTGGCAGGCCCGGCCGTTGCTTCGCATCCGTGACGGCGCAGAGCGAAACGTCTATAAACGGGGTCGCGATCCGTTCCCGGCTACAACAGGGCCAATTGCGCAGCGTCGGGTGACGCTTCCGGCGCGAAGCGAACTCCGACTCCCATCAGTCGCACGCTCTTCCCGGTGCGGGCGAAGGCTTCGGCCAGGAGCGTGCGATAATCGCCTAACGACGGCGACAGCCCGGCGCGTTCAATTGTGGTCCGGGAGAAATCGGCAAACTTCAGTTTCAGGAAAATCTTGGTGATCGCGCGGTTGTTTTCCTTCTGCGCCAGCTCCGCCATTAAGTCTGCGTAAAGCTCTTCCAGCTTTTCCTCACAGGCCGCCAGTGTCTCCAGATTGATTGCAAACGTCTCTTCGTTACTGAGCGATTTGCGGGCGCGATGCGGCTCGACCGGGCGGTCATCAATCCCGCGACTGAGATCGTAAAGTTCCGCGCCGAACTTTCCGAAAACGTTCAGCAGCTCGAGGCGAGTGAAGCGCTGCAGCTCGCCGCACGTCGTGATCCCGCGTTGTTGCAGCTTGCGCTCGGTCACCGCGCCGATCCCCCAGATCTTGCGCACCGGCAGCGCGGCCATGAATTCCGCGACTTCCTTCGACGCCACTTCGTACTGTCCATTAGGTTTACGCAGGTCGCTCGCGATCTTGGCCACGAGTTTGTTAGGCGCGATCCCGGCTGAGGCCGTCAGCTTCGTTTTACGAAAGATCAGCTCGCGGATGACCTGGGCCAGCGCGCCGGGCGCACCTGGATGGTCACTCACATCCAGATAAGCTTCGTCGAGGGAGAGCGGCTCGACCAGGTGGCTGAAGCGATGCAAGATGCCGCGAATGACGGCAGATTCGCGCCGATAAACATCGAAGCGCGTCGGCAGCACGATTAATTTTGGGCAACGCTGCAGGGCCATAAAAGTCGGCATGGCCGAGCGCACCCCGAATTCGCGCGCCTCGTAATTACAGGTCGTGAGGACGCCGCGCCGGTCGCGGGCGCCGCCCACGCCGACCGGCTGCCCGCGCAATTCGGGGCGGTCCCGCACCTCGATGGCCGCGTAAAAGCAGTCCATATCGAGATGGATGATGGCTCGTGCTGGCAGTGGTGCGGCCATGGGAACTCACTGTAGATGCTTCGCTCTGCGAAGCACGGCTTTGGGCGCGCTTCCCCCTAACGATGCCCATCAGCCACGCAAGCGCGGTCGGCTCCTCGTTCTCAAGCTCAGCTTGAGAACGCACTTGTCTTGGAAGCTCTGCTTCCCGTCTGTTGCCCCTCGAGTTCGTAGACTGTCGCGATCGGGGGCACCAACCGACGAAGCAGAAGCTTCGAAGACAGCGACATTCCCAAGCTGGAGCTTGGGAACGAGGAGCCCGAACGAGGAGCCCGACACGAAAACCACGACCTTCTCGGGGGAGGGGCGCGATAGTTAATTGTGCCCGACGAGGAAGCCAAAGCGCAGTTGGAAATTTATCTGCAGGATCACTACGCTGGTGGGGTTGGGGCGCTGGAGTTGATCGAGCATTCAATCCAGGCGCATAAAGCAACGCCGTTGGCCGGTTTTTTCGAAAGTCTCCGCCAGGCTGTGCAGGCCGATCACCAACAACTCGAAAATCTCATGACCACGCTTGGTTTCGAGCCCAGCCGCATGCGCAATACGGGGGCTTGGTTGGCGGAAAAACTCGGACGCGCCAAAATTGGTTTTTCCGGCGGCGAATCGTCCGAGCTGCGCCTGCTGCAGACGCTGGAAAGCCTCTCTCTGGGCATCAGCGGAAAGCTTTTGCTTTGGCGGGCCTTGGAGGCGACCAAGATGGCCGCGCCGGCTTTACAAAAAACTGATTTTCCGCAATTGGCCGCACGCGCGTCCGCACAGCTGCAACGAGTGGAAAAGCAACGCATTGCAGCCGCCGGCGCCGCCCTGCGCGGAGAATAGCGATCCCCGCCGGGGGATGCCAGCCTGTAGACGCTTCGCTCTGCAAAGCGGGGGTTTCAGCGCACTTTGCTCTAGCGCCGCGCACGCCCGCGTCGCCCAGAGGACGACGTCTACAAGACGCCCAGGAACACTTTCACGGTGCGTGTTTTTAGGCAGTGGCGGCGGCGGGAATCTGGAAGTTCTCGATCAGGCCTTTGATCTCGTGCACAAAGTTGGCCGCCCCGGCTCCGTTCACGACCCGGTGATCGAAGGTGAGCGAAAGCGTGATGACTTCGACCGTCTGCGGCTTCTTTCCGTTAGGCAAAAGCTCCTGGTGCGCGGAACCGACAAAGAGGGTCCCAACAGAAGGTGGCACCACAATCGGAGCGGCCGCCCGCACCCCAAAGGCGCCCAGACTGCTGATGACAATGGGAGCGTTCATGGCGTCGACCCGTCCGCTCCGCGTCGCCGCGATCGTCTCGGTGTAGCGCTGCACGAAGTCCGGCCATGCCAGCGTATTTGCCTGAGGCATGACCGCGGTGGCCAGCCGGTCGTCTTCCAACGCCACCGCCATGCCCAGATCGAAATCCTCCGACTCGACGATGCGATCGTCTTCCAACATTAAACTGCGGAAAGGGGCATGCTTTTCCATCGCCCTAACGACCGCCCAGGCCAGCATCACGGAGGGCGAAGGCGCATTCTTTCCGTCGCTCTTCTTGGCGGCGGCCCGGGCTTCGCTGATGGCCGTCCACTTCGCGTCGATTTGCAGATTGGCCGGAACGACGCGGCCCAGTTTGCGTGTGATGGTTGCGGAAAGGGCTGGTTCGCGAGCGTTCGTGCGTTTCGTTTCGGCGACCGGCGCGGAGGCCTCGGTCTCTTCGTCGGCCGATGTTTCGACGGCGGCTTCCATCTGGCCGGCCAAATCTCCTTCGGCGCCTTCCGCCAAAATGGTGCCGAGTTCCTGTCCGATCTCGACCGTGTCATCGACCTTCGTTTTCCATTCGCCCATAGTGCCGGCAAAGGAGGATTCGATTGGATAAACGGCTTTATCGGTTTCGACTTCGCAAAGCGCGTCGTCCAATTCGATGCGGTCGCCCGGTTCCTTGAGCAGAGCGACTACTTTGGCGGAGCGAATGCCTTCGCCCATGATGGGGACAACGATCTTCTGCGAAGCGCTGGAAGGCGTCTTCGTAGCCGGGGTCGCTGTCCCCGGCCGCTCCACGGGCGACGTCATCTTCTCCTTCCGCGCGCCCGGGACAGCGTCCCCGGCTGCAGGGCGCTCCCCACGCGTCGCGACGCTGCCTTCGATTGCTTTCACGATGCGCTCGACATCGGGCAGGGCGGCATACTCATAAATCGGGTTGTAGCCGATCATGACGTTGCCTTTGCTGACTAAAATCGGCGGCGCCACCATCGCACTCCATAAATCCTGCTGCGCGGTGATGTGCGAAATAATCATCTGCCCGACGCTGCAATTCTCGGTGTCTTCCTGCACGACGATGAGCCGGCCGGTTTTGCTCACGGACGCTTCAATGGTCTCCTTGTCCCAGGGCGAGATGGAGCGGAGATCGATCAACTCGACGCTGGCCTTGTCGCCTAGTTTGGCGAGGGCCTCGATCGATTTCTCCATGGTGTTGCCCCAGGCGACCACGGTGACGTCGGCGCCGGCCTGATGGAGGCGGGCTTTGCCTAACGACACCGCGCGAAGCGGTTTCTCCGCGGTGTGTTCGGCCCAGAGAAGATGTTTCGGGATGAGAATGAAAGTGGGATCTTCGCAGTGCATGGCGGTCCAAAGCAGACCGGCGGCGTCTTCCGGATTGCTCGGAATCGCGACATTGATCCCGGGATAATGGGCGAGGGGAGCTTCGTTAGCCTGGCTGTGCCAGAGACTCCCGCCGGGCAGGTAGGCTCCGTAAGGGGCGTAGATGACGAGCGGGCACGTCCAGGTGCCAAAGGAGCGCCAGCGTAACGTGGACAGATTGGTCGCGAGCTGGTTCCAGCCCGGGTTGATGAAATCGATGAACTGGAGCTCGAAGACCGGGCGCTTGCCGTAGGAAGCAAGGCCGCAGGCCACGCCCATGATGGTCGACTCGGCCAGCGGAGAATTAAAAACCTGTTCGGGAAATTCGTTCGTTAGTTTCTGGGTCAGGCGAAAGACGCCGCCTTTGGGATCTTCCACGTCTTCACCGAAGATGATGCGATTGGAGTCTTTCGTTAGGCCGGCGCGCAGGGTCTGGTTGACCACGTCGCCAATGCGATATTTACCGGCCGGCAGAATCTCGTCGTCGAGCTCGGGCAGATCGCCCCTGACCTGGAGGAAGAGCTCGTCCGCCGCGGGATCTTCGGCTTTCTCCGCCTCGCTGAATTCCTGGCGGATCCGTTCTTTGATTTCCTGTTCGAGCTTGGCGTAGGCCTCGTCCGTGAGCACCCCGTCGGCGACGAGGCGTTCTTTCCATTTGGTGAGCGGATCGCCTTTGACCAGGCCTTCGATTTCTTCGGCGGTGCGATAGAGCTTGTGGTCATCGGAGCTGGTGTGGCTGGAAAGCCGCTCCATTTTCACCCAAAAGAAAACCGGTCCCTTCCCGGCCCGCAGGTGCGCGATGGCTTCCTGGCCCGCTTCGTAAACTGCGTCGACGTCGGTGCCATCGACCTCCCGCCAGTCGTTAGGCTGCAGCACATCGATGGCCAGCGGATTGATCTGGCGAGTCGGGCTGCTGATGCCGTAGCCGTTATCCTCGACCAGAAAGAGAACCGCCAACTGCTTCTCCTTGGCAAAGCAAACCGCCTCATAAAAATCGCCCTGCCGGGTCGCGGCGTCGCCGATGGTGGCGACAACGAGATTCGGTTTACCATCGAGCTTGATGCCCCAGGCGATGCCGCAAGCAGGCAGCAGTTGCGCGCCCGTCGGGGTGGGGACGCTCCAGATATGGCGGTCCGCGTAGCTATAATGGGAAGGCATTTGCCGGCCGTGACTTTGGCCCTGGCGTTTCGCGAAATAATCGAGCGCCAGCTCGCGGGAAGAGACGCCCCGGCCGAGGACGAGCGCGCGATCGCGATAATATCCGCAGAGGTAATCGCCTTCCTCCGTCGCCATCGAGATCGCAGCGAGCGCTTCGTGCCCCATGCCGGCGACGTGGAAATGCCCTTTGCCCTGGCGATTGAGATTCTGCTCGCGCAGGTCGCCGTGCCGGCTTTCGAGGATGGTGGTGAGGAGGCGAAGTTTGTCTTTTTTGCTCAGTGCCATTTGGGAAAAAGTAGGAATCGTTGGTGCGGAGTTCGTGGCCGGCGGGAGGGGCGGCGTCCTGCATTTTCAACCCCGAAGCCTTTCGGGGTCAACCCTCAACCCGGAAGCTCAAGGTCTCAACTGCCGGAGGGCGTCAATCGCGGACAGGCCGCGGGCATGTTATCGGCTTACCAGAGAGCAAGATTTGCCGGGGCTTGGAGAGGACGTTAAAAAGAGACGGCCGCGATTGCTATGAAAAAGTCACAAACACAGGCGGGCAGGGGTGTGATCGAGCGCTATCGCACCTATTTGCCCGTGACCAAAAAGACCCCTGTAGTTTCGTTAGGCGAAGGCGCGACCCCGCTGCTTTATTGCCCGCGACTCAGCGCCAAAGTGGGTCGCGGGTGCGCCGTTTTCGTGAAATGCGAAGGCGCGAATCCGACGGGATCGTTCAAGGACCGCGGCATGACGGTGGCCGTTTCGAAGGCGCTGGAGGCGGGCGCGACCACCGTCATCTGCGCCTCGACCGGCAACACCTCCGCCTCCGCGGCCGCCTACGCCGCGCGCGCCGGGATGCGTTGCGCCATGGTTTTGCCCGCCGGTAAAATCACCAGCAGCAAGATGATGCAGGCTTTTGCCTACGGCGCTCATATGGTGGCAATCGACGGCAATTTTGATCAGGCCCTCAAAATCGTGCGCCAGTTGGGCGACCGGACCGATTTGGTCATCGTTAATTCGATCAACCCCAACCGCATCGCCGGACAAAAAAGCGCTGCCTTCGAGATCGTCGAGGAACTGGGTGAGGCGCCAGCTTTGCATCTGCTGCCGGTCGGTAACGCCGGAAATATTTGCGCGTATTGGGATGGTTATCAGGAGTTTCAACGGCTTGGGAAATCGTCTCGCTCTCCCGCTATGATTGGATTTCAGGCCGAAGGCGCGGATCCCATTTTTCGGGGAGAAAGGATCGTGGAGCCGGAAACGGTGGCCAGCGCCATCCGCATCGGGAATCCGGCCAGTTGGTTGCGGGCCAGCTACGCGGTCAAGGAATCGGGCGGCACCATCGACAGCGTGAGCGACGCCGAAATTCTCTCCGCGCAACGTTGGCTCGCCCAGGCCGAGGGCATATTCGTCGAGCCCGCCAGCGCCGCGCCCATTGCCGGCTTGCTGCGTGCTGCCATCAAGGGGCACGTCGGCCGTTTTGCCGGGAGAAACATCCCCGGAGGCAGCAACATCGTTTGCACCGTGACGGGGCACGGCTTGAAAGATCCGGAAGTGATTTCTGCCCTGGTCAAACCGTCCAAAGTCGTTGCGCCTAACGAGGCCGCCGTCTGGCGCGTTCTGCAGAAGGCAGAGGGTTGACACCGGCAGAGTGAAGGGTGAAAACCGGGCGGCGCACTGCACGATGGGTTTGATTGTTCAAAAATATGGCGGCACCTCGGTCGGCGACGCCGCGCGCATGAAGCGGGTGGCCGCGCGCGTGCTCGCCACCAAAGAAGCCGGCCACGAGGTGGTCGCAGTCGTCTCCGCCATGGCCGGGGTGACGGACAACCTGATCAAACTCGCGCGCGAACTTTCGCCCGCACCCTCCGAGCGGGAGATGGACGCGCTCCTGGCCACAGGCGAACAAGGCGCCAGCGCGCTCATCGCCATGGCCATCAACGCGCTCGGAGGCCGGGCCGTCTCGCTCAGTGGCGCCGCCGCCGGCATCGTGACTGACGGCGTCCACACCAAAGCCAAGATTTCGCACATTTCGCCACGGCAAATCAACGAGCTCCTGGCCGAAGACTATATCGTCATCGTCGCTGGGTTTCAGGGACAAAGCCCGCAAGGCGCTACGACAACGTTAGGCCGGGGTGGCTCGGATTTGACCGCGATCGCGCTGGCCGCCGCGCTCAAAGCGGACGATTGCCAGATCTTCACCGACGTCGATGGCGTGCACACGTGCGACCCGCGCGTCGTGCCGGATGCGAGCAAGATCGACGAGATCGCCTACGACGAGCTGCTCGAGATGGCTGGGGCCGGCAGCAAGGTCATGCAATCGCGCGCGGTCGAGTTTGCCAAAAAATTCGGGGTCGGCTTTGAAGTGCGCTCAAGCCTGCGGGATGAGGCCGGCACCAAAGCCCGCGCCGCCACCGCCAGCATGGAAGACGTGGTCGTGCGCGGGATCAGCCTGGAACGCAACCAGGCCAAGGTGATCATCTGCGAAATTCCGGATCAACCCGGGTGCGCGGGTAAACTTTTCTCCGCCATCGCCGCGGCCAATCTCAGCGTCGACATGATCGTGCAAAACGCCTCCAGCACGCAGTGCACCGACCTCTCCTTCACCCTCCATCGGGATGATTTGGCGGCAGCCGAGAAAGCGCTGCGTCCACTTATTCCAGAAATCGGGGCCCGCGCCATGACGGCCACGACGGGCGTGGCCAAGCTCAGCGTGGTCGGGATCGGCATGCGCTCGCATGCGGGGGTCGCTTCGCGTCTCTTCGCCTGCCTGGGGGAGGCGGGGGTCAATATTCAGCTTATCTCCACCTCGGAGATCAAAATTGCCGTCGTCATTGCCGAGGAAGAACTGGAACGCGCCGCCCACGCCACCCACGCGGCCTTCGGTTTGGCCCGCCCGCGCCCGCGTGAGGATGAATAGTTCCGCCATCCCACTCCTGCTCCTGCTCCTAATCACCGCTCTTCGAGAGGAGATCGATTACGAGCACGTGCCGCAGGCGAGGCCGGGCTTTCCAACAGGTCGCCGCGGCGACCGCTCCCCAGACGGTGCCACCTGTAGTGAAGCCCGACCGCCCGCTACTTGACCTGGTTGACGTAAAATTCCGCGATGCGGCTGACCCGCATTTTCCAGCCAAAAATCCCCGCCTTGTAAACGGCCACCGCCGGGTGATCGGCAAAGCCGCCGTAATGTTCGTCCTTGTTGGCCAGCTTCCATTTCGAGCCATCTTCCAGCTGAATAATCTCACCGGGCGCAATGCCATTCCAAGTCCCGTCGACCCGGCTCACAACCAGACTCAGCTTGGCCGCCTTTTCCCGCCGGACTGCACTTTTTTCCACGGTGGCGACCGCTTCTTCGCGATATCCCTGGAGCCACGCATTGAGCTCGGCCAGCTCGGCCGGAGTCAACTTCTCCAGACCCGCCGCCTTGAATTGCTCTGGCGACATCGCGTTCTGGATGCCGACGTTTTCACCCTGCGCCCGCAGCGCGGGAACCAACCCTAACGAGAAAACAAAGCTGCCGACCAAGACCAGCAAAGTCGGCAGGAAACGGTAAGAAAGTTTTTTCATAAGCAACGAAGAAGGCTGAATGCCGCAGCGTAACAAGTGAGGCTGCTCGGTCAAGAAAAGGCTCCTCTCAAAGCGGCGGTTACGCACGATGCGCCGGGTCTCTCCAGGAAGTCCTGGCAGGAATCGACGAGCGAAAGGTCTACAGATCCTTTTGCATCCGCACGTGTTTAACCGCCGAGAAAATCGTCGGAGCAGGGCCGATCACGCGGTATCCATGCCGCGCGTAGAATCGTTGCGCGTCTTCGCGCGCGTTCAACACCACCGACGTAGCGCCGGCAACTTTGGCCCGACGCTCGAGCTCGCGCAGAATCCCGCCGCCGAAGCCGCGACCTTGAAAGCCCGGAGCAACCGCCATAAAGCGCACCTGAGCTTCCGCGGGAGAATTGAAGTGCAACCTTCCGCACGCCAGAGCCTGGGAGCTTGGGCCGGCGACCATGAGATGCTCGCTCTCATCTTCGCGAGCATCTCTCTCGGACCCGCGAGGCTGCTCCCAAGGCCCGCGCAAAACCCGCCAGCGAAGGTCGTAATAAGAGTTCCATTCCGCCGCATTCGCAGGAGCGCGCATCTGAAACCCCAAAATTTCCCCAGGTTCGTCACGATTGCCCATTGAGCAACATAAGCCGGAGACAGGTGTGGGGCCGGAACTTTCCATTCGGAGTTCGTTTCAGGGAACAAGCAAGAGGACATCAAACATCCATCTAATAACATCATACAATGTATGTCATATAAAGTAGACGGGTGTTGGTACTATATTGCGTTATGGAAAATAGAAACTTACTTGGGGTTGCTTCTCCCGTGTTCGACCTCTCTTGTCCACCGAACCATATCTTCAACTGCTGGCTGTTGCCCCAGCTTTTGTTCGGAAGCATTGGAGTAATAGCGCCAAGCCGCAGCCCACAATATACCAGTCGCATTCTTCGATCTGCTGCTTGTTAGAGCAAAACCCGCCGAATCAAATTTTTCTATATTCTTTTCTAAATATGTCCGCGCCATCCAAAAGCGTTTCAGCTTGTAACTCGCCTCTACCAGAGTGGAATACTCCTGCTCAAAAAACTCCTGAACAGATGGATAAAGAGATTCAAGAAGCTTTGCGTGATCCATCCATTCGGGAAAAGTGTAGTCGCTGGTATCGTATTGCACCTTCTTGTACTAGCGAAGATTCAGCTCCCAGCTAGAGCCTTCTCGAAGATCGCATCCTCCGCCAAACGGCGGGCAAACGCCTTCTCTGCTTTCGCCTCTGCGAACTTTGGTTGCCAGTATTTCTCCGTCATCTCGACGACACGTTCTAAACCCCACGGCTTTTCTTCAATTCCCGCCGCGACCGCTGGCGTTGTTCCTAGCGTGCTGTGCTTCCGAACCAAATTGTAAACGCCCAGTAACATCGCGATGGCGTGCTTGTGCATGGTCAGGTCTTTCGAGTAGCCGAGCCCCTTGCGCTGAAAACGCTTTAGTTCCTGCCGCACGGTCAGGAACATGCGCTCAATATGGCTCGTGAGGCTTTCTAAGTCCGGCGAGCCGACTACGCCCTTGCGCTCCGCTGTCATCATCTTGCGGACGCCTTCATTGCGTCCCAAGCGTGCCATCGTGCCGTCTGGTAGTTGAGGCTCGCCGAAAATCTTGGTCTCAGTGCCGTAAGAATATCCCTCGTATCCGAAAGTGCTGCCGAATGTGAAACGGATAGGCCGGAAGGTTGTCGGTCGCGATCTGGACCGGCCCGCTCACGCGGTCTTTCACGTCCTCGACGAACATATTGCCGGTAATCCAGTCGCGCTTGCCTACTCGATGCGAAAAAACAATCTTCGTATCCGAATCAATCGCCGCCCATAGCCAGAAATCACCCCGCTCTTTCTCCGGTGCGACCATGCGGCCCGCGTGACACCCGACGTACTGCCATTGCTCGTCAAGCTCGATGCGCTGGCACGGCAGGTCGCGGAAGTTGGCGCTCATGTAGTCTGCGAAGGCTTCGCCTGTTTCGCGAATCACGCGCAACACAGAATGCTTGCCGGTCTTGAACGTGCGGCAAACCGCGTTGATCGGCATTCCTTCGCAGAGCGCGGCCAGGACGAACGCTTGTTTTTCTTTGGAGAGTCTTTTGTTTGCCATATTCGTAATTGACTAGTTGAAAGAATACGCATATATTCAAGAATAGTCAATCAAAAAAGTATGTATTTTTTCATATGAAGAAGACGTTGCACGGTGGAAAACGGAAGGGAGCTGGACGTAAGCCTCTAGGCAAGGGGCGCTATACATTGACCCTTACTGAGACACTCGTTAGGCGGGTAAGAAAGCGAGAGAAAAACTTGTCTGGCTTCGTGGATAAATTAATCGCCGAGTCGTTAGGCAATAATCGGACTTGAAAAGATTCGCACCAGTGCTAACGTAGTCAACGTTGGCAATTGCCCGAGCGGGGTTTCGACCCGCCCGAGCATTGCTTTTAGCGCCTGAGGGCCGGGAGAGATCGTGGAGGCCAATCCGTCACTCTCCCGGCCTTTCCTTTTCTTGCGCCGCCGTAGTCTGGCGTCTCGCAACCACGGCGGCTGAGTTTCTTAACTTCATATTCATTTCGCCCGAAGTTTTAGCCATCCTCGACCTTCTCTAACGATTCCGCTGCCGGGGGCGATGGGGCACGGCAGGTTCGTTTTCGCGGAGGACTTCAGCGCTGCCGCTGTTCGCGATTGTCACAAAATCTGCTCCCCTGTCGCCATTCTTCGGTATGGTTCCGCCTTTTAGATGAGATTTGGGGAAACCAAAATTGGCGGTGCGGTGTTTGTCGCCATCTTTCAGAGCCGGGAGGTGGCAGATGTCGTCTTGCGCAATTTGCAGCAGGCCGGCTTTCCGCGTTCGGAGCTGCTCCAGGCAACGGCTAACGGCCGGCTCCGCCGTAGTAATCCCGCCGCCATTCGTGAGCTGACGGCGGCGGCCCTCATCGGCCTGCTATTTGGTGCGCTCCTCCTGGGACGCGACTGGCAACGCAAGGCTTCCGTGCCGGCTTCGGAAGTTCTTCTTGTTCTGGGCGGATTCACCCTCGTCGCACTTCTGCTGGGTTGGCTCGCCAGTCGCCTCTTGGCCAAGCGTCCCAATGTCTTGGGTCGAGCCCGGTTCCGGCGCACGATTCTGCCCGGCGAAACGATGGTGCTGGTCGATGCCGCGCCGGAAGATACGGCCCGAGTCCTCGCGATCTTGCGCGATGTGAGTGACGATTCCTCGGTTCTCTTCTCTTTCCACCCCACGGCGACCTTTCCCTTCGAGCCGACCGCACGCCTCTTTCGCCGCGAAAACGCATCCCGTCAGCGCCTGGCCGAAAGGGCCGCGCAACTGGCGGGTTCAATCGCGACGGATGGCCGGAACAAGTCACCCGCTCAATCGCTCCTCAGCCGTCTGCGCGAGAGTGAACGGATTTTGGAATGGACCGATACCAGCCTCAACGTGTCCGCCGAGGTGCATCAGAGTTTTGGCCTTTCGGCCGAGTGGCTTTTGGATAACGCCTATCTGATCCGGGAACAGATCAACGATATCCGCAAGAGCATGCCGGAAAGATATTACCGGCAGCTGCCGGTGGTGACCAGCGGACCCCAGACAGGGCTTCCTCGAGTTTACCGGATTGCTTCGGAAATTGTCGCGGAAACTGATGGCGCTCTTGATGCTGAGGCGATTGAGGAATTCCTCACTGCCTACCAGACGGTCACGACGCTGAAAATCGGAGAGCTCTGGGCCATCCCCCAGATGCTGCGGCTGCGTCTGATCGAATGTCTGCGTTCCCTGGCGATCGAGGCGGAGCAATTGCTGCGCGGGAGCGAGGAGGCGGATTTCTGGGCCAACCGCCTCATCACCGCAGCGCGGCGCAGTCATGAGCGCTTGCTCAAGACGACGGAGGAACTGTTGGAACGTTATCCAGAACCGACCGCGCATTTCGCAAGCGAACTGCTCGCAAATCTTTACGACGAAGAGGCGGCCCTCCCGATGGTGACGGGCTGGCTCGAGCAGTCGTTGCGCGCGCCGCTCCTCGAAGTGGTCCAGCAGGAACATCGGCGCCAGGCTGTGCAGCAGGCTTCGCTCTCGAACGTGATCGGGAGTTGCCGGGAGCTGCGCCAAATCCAGTGGCGGGATTTGGTCGAAAAGGCTAGCCGGGCTGACGCCGAATTGGCCAAGGACCCCGCTGGCGTTTACGGGGGGATAAATTTCGCCACGCGCAATAGTTATCGCAATGCCGTGGAAGAGCTGGCGCGCTGGTCGAAAACGGCGGAGCTGGAGGTCATCCAGCGCGCGCTGGCCTTGGCGGAGGCGGCGCAGACAGAAGTCGAACGCCATGTTGGTTACTACCTGATCGACGCCGGTCGGCCGGCATTGGAGCGCGAATTGCGCACACGGGTGCCTTTGCGCGAGGTCGAGCGTCGCTGGCTCCGTTCGCACGCGGCCGTTTTCTATTTTGGCAACATCCTCCTCGTGACCGTCATGACGGTGGGCGCTCCCCTCGCCCTCACGACAGCGGGCACGCCGCTCTGGATTCGGGCCTTGCTCACTCTCTGTCTCCTTCTGCCGGCCAATGAGCTGGCCGTGCTGGCGGTGAATTACCTCGTCACCGCCCTCCTGCCGCCGCAGGTGCTCCCGAAAATGTCGTTCAAGAAAACAGGTATCCCGGATGATTACCGCACCCTCGTGGTGGTGCCGATGCTTTTGACTACGCCCCCCGCTATTAAAAACGAGCTCAACCGCCTTGAGATTCGTTATCTGGCCAATCCCGATCCGAATTTGCGTTTCGCTCTGCTGAGCGATTTTTCCGACGCGCCACAGGAACTCATGCCGGAGGATGCGGAGTATTACGAGATCGCGGTGCGCGGGATCGCCCAGCTCAATGAGCGACATGGAGCGGGCCGGTTCTTTCTCTTTCATCGGCCGCGCACCTGGAGCGAGAGCGAGCAATGCTGGCTCGGCTGGGAACGCAAACGCGGCAAGCTCGAGCAACTCAATCGATTTCTCATGGGCGAATCCGGGCCTGAGCTGGATCCCTACCTTTGTGCGGGCGATCGCGCGGCGATCACCAATATCCGCTTTATCATCACACTGGATGCGGACACGCAGCTCCTGCGCGAGAGCGCCCGGCGCCTCATTGAAACGCTGGCGCACCCGCTGAATCAAGCACGCCTCTCCGAAGACGGGCGCCGGGTGGTGCGGGGTTACACGATTATTCAACCGCGGGTCAGCGCCACGCTCCCGAGCGCGACGGCCACCTGGTTCTCGCGCATCTTTGCCGACGCTCGGGGAATCGATCCCTACACGCACGCCGCTTCGGATGTTTACCAGGACCTAACGGGTGAAGGGAGTTACCACGGCAAAGGTATCTATGACCTGGCCGCTTTCCATCGCGTTTTGTCGGGGCGTTTCCCGGACGCCCACTTACTTAGTCACGATCTGCTCGAAGGTAGCTATGTGCGGGTCGCGCTCGCGGCCGATATTGAGTTACTCGATGTTTTCCCGGCGAGTTACATTTCCTGGTGGAATCGCCAGCATCGTTGGGTGCGCGGCGATTGGCAGATCATCGATTGGTTAAAGTCGCGCGTGCCCGG
This sequence comes from Chthoniobacterales bacterium, assembly GCA_965218705.1. Classification (GTDB taxonomy): domain Bacteria; phylum Verrucomicrobiota; class Verrucomicrobiia; order Chthoniobacterales; family UBA10450; genus Palsa-1392. The sequence goes on along the minus strand of OZ244652.1, from coordinate 2,352,391 downwards.
TCGCGACGGCAATTACCATCCCAATCCCCTCTCCGCTTTTAGTCAGTGGAAGATTTTCGATAACCTGCGGCGCAGCCTGGTTCCGGTCTCGATCATCGGGCTGCTCGTCTCTGGTTGGCTCCTCTCGTCGGAGCCAACCTTGTGGAGTTTGCTCGTCATGGCGCTGCTTCTCTGGCCGGTCCTCAATTCGCTCGTCGCTCTCCTCATTCATCGCCCGCCGCCCGGCACTCGTTTCTGGCGCGAGCCGCGCGATCGTCTGCTGCGCTCGGCTCTTACGATCGTTTTCCTGCCGGATCACGCCGGCCTGGCTCTCAATGCCATCGCCCGAGTGGCGTATCGACGACTTAAGTCGCACCGCCATTTCCTGGAATGGGAGACTGCGCAGGCGGCCCATCTTCGGGCGAAGAATCAGGAACGCCAATTCGTGCTGGCGCGCATGTGGATCCCGGGCCTGGCGGTCTTCCTTCTCAACATCGTCTCCTATGCCGGCGAAACAGCCATTATTGCGGCCGCGCCTTTTCTGCTCACCTGGATTCTGTTCCCCCTCGCGGTGGTGCTGATCAATCGACGCGCCACCACCGCCCGCGGCGGAATCCTGCATGCAGCCGATCGCATGATGCTGCGAGCTACCGCGCGCCGGACTTGGCGATACTTCGACGATTACGTCGGACCCCACACGCATTGGCTCCCGCCGGATAACGTACAGGAAACGCCCAGTCGCGAGGTCTTCCTGCGCACGTCGCCGACCAACATCGGCCTATGGATGTTAGCGACCGTCTCCGCGAACGATTTCGGGTATCTCACCCCGGACGAGGTGGCGTTCCGGAATCAAGCGACTCTGGAAACAGTCGGGCGCCTGGAGCAGTTCGAAGGTCATCTCCTTAACTGGTATGACATCAGCAGACTCGAAGCGCTTCACCCGCGCTATGTCTCGACCGTCGATAGCGGTAACCTTCTCGCGAGTCTCTGGACGATGGTCACTAGTCTGGACGAACTCAGTGCCCAGCCCGTGCTAGGCCCCGCCGCTCTGCGTGGATTGGCCGATACGCTCGAGGTCATCCGGGAGGTCTCCGGGGACGGGGAGAAAACTAGCCGTTCCCCAGCCTGGATGACTCTGGACCGCCTCACGGCCAACCCGCCGGCCGACCTCGTGGAAGTCATCGCTCGGTTGCGGGCAGCGCGCCAGCCCGCGAGCGAGCTGGCACAGACACTGTTTCCCGAGAGCGATCCGCGGGCCTACTGGGCGCGGCAGCTGCAAAAGCAAACCGAGGCCTGGAACGGCGTGGTGGATCGTTATCTCCGGCCGGTCGAACTCCTGGCCTCCGCTCCGCCTCAGTTAATGTCGTTAGGCACGAGTGCCCATGAGTGCCGGCGCGATGCCCTGACCGCCACTTACTCACTGCGTAACCTGGCGGGGTCTGGCATTGCGGGCATGCCCACGCTCATGGGATTTCACTCTCGCCGGGACGAACTCAACCTTCCCCCACCGGTGCGTGAATGGCTGGAAGGGCTCGTAACCGCAGTCGCCGAGGCGGGAGCCAATGCCGCCCAATCACGGCAGCAAATCGATGATGCGATCCGTCGCTGTCAGGAGCTGGAGCGCCAGATGGATCTGCGCTTCCTCTACGATCAACAGCGTCGCGTCTTTGCGATCGGCTATCAGGTCGCCGAACGCCGGCTGGATAACTCTTTCTATGATCTGCTAGCCAGCGAAGCGCGCCTCACGAGTCTACTAGCGGTCGCGCGCGGCGACGTGCCGCTCGAGCATTGGTGGGCGCTAGGCCGGCCCTTTGGCTCCGCCTACGGACGCCTCCCCCTGCTCTCTTGGAGCGGGACCATGTTCGAGTATCTCATGCCGGTGCTCTTCACCCGCACCCAGGAGGATTCTCTCCTCGATCGGGCCTGCCACGATGCGGTCCATTGTCAGATAGCCTACGGCGAGAACCTGGCCGTGCCCTGGGGAATTTCGGAATCGGCCTATAGCGCGGTGGACCGCAACCACACCTACCAATACCGCGCTTTCGGCGTGCCGGCTCTGGCGTTGAAACGCGGCCAGGAGCGCGATTTGGTCATCGCGCCCTACGCCTCCGCTTTGGCGCTGGGCGTCGAGCCCGTGGCGGCGGTCAAAAATCTTCGCCATCTCGCGTTGCTGGGCGGCGCAACCATGGTAGGCGACTGCGGTTATTACGAGTCGATCGATTACTCGCGACGCAACGAACCGGGCGGAGCGGCCGGGATCGCGGTGCGCTGTTTCATGGTGCACCACCAGGGGATGTCGCTCCTGGCTTTCGATAACGCTTTGCATGATGGGATTATCCGTCGGCGTTTTCATGCCGATCCACGGATTCGCGCGACCGAATCTCTCCTGCACGAGCAGATCCCCGCCGCCATTCTTCCCACCACGGGAGAAGGACATGACGAACGGCCTCTGCCCCGCGTCGCTCCCGTAGCCGGCGTGGCCGCGGCCGCGCCTCATGCCGCGGAGACATTCGCGCCGCGCACTCAGCTACTTTCCAACGGTAACTGTTCCCTCATGGTCACGAACTCCGGCGGCGGTTATCTCCGCTGGTTGGATTTGGACATCACGCGCTGGCGGACTGATACCACGCGTGACTTGGTGGGATCGACCTGCTATGTGCGCGACTTAGATCGGGGCGCTTTTTGGAGCACGACCAATCTTCCGAAACGAACCCCCCAATCGCGTTACACGTGGGTCTTTAGCCCAGACAAGGCGGAATTCCGCCGGACTACCGGGCACTGCGACACCTTTACCGACGTAGTTGTCTCCGCCGAAGACGATGTCGAAGTCCGCCGCATCACCCTGGTCAATCTCTCCCGCAAACAGAGTCGACTGGAACTCACCAGCTACGCCGAGCTGGCGTTGGCTCCGCATGGGACTGATCGGGCCCATCCGGCCTTCAATAAGCTCTTCATCGAAACGGAGTGGCTACCTCACTGCGAGGCGCTGCTCGCGCGACGCCGTCCACGTTCTCCGGATGATCGGCCGATCTGGGTTGCCCATCTGCTGGTTCCCGAATCTTCCCTCGACGAACCTCCGCAATTCGAGACTGACCGTGCTCGTTTTCTGGGGCGCGGTCGTACTTTGGAAAACCCGGCCGCGTTATCAGGGGGCCTAACGAACACAACTGGCTCCGTTCTTGATCCCATCCTGAGCCTGCGCCGCCAGGTCACCCTGCGCCCTAACGGACGTTTCCAGTTCTCCGTGGTCACGGCCATGGCCGCTTCCCGCGAAGCCGTCATTGCCTTGGCCGAGCGCTACTCCGAGTTTCGCACCACCGCCCGCGCCTTCGACACCGCCTGGACTCGGGCGCAGCTGGAACTGCGTCGCCTCCATATCCGGCCTAACGACATCCAGCTCTTCCAACAATTGGCCAGCTTCGTCCTTTTCCCGCAGGCGCAGCTGCGCCCTTCATCTGCCCGCCTCGAACGTGCCGGCGCCGGCCAGCGCGCCCTCTGGGCGCAGGGTATCTCCGGCGATCTGCCCATCGTCGTCGTCACCATCGCTCATTTGCGCGATATCGAGTTAGTGCGCGAGGTCCTGACCGCTCACACTTTCTGGCATCTGCGCGGGCTCAAGGTTGATTTGGTTATTATCACCGAAGAAATCCCGAGTTATGACGACCCGCTCACTGATCAGTTACGCCGACTCACAGAAGCGCATGCCCAACTGACGGGCAGCGAGCAACCGGGCGGGGTTTTTCTGCGCTCGGGAAACAAAATGTCTTCCGAGGAGATGGGCGTAATCCAATCTTCGGCGCGAGCGCTGCTGGTGGCGGCGCGGGGCACGTTACGCCAGCAGATCGCAGCGTCACAGCCCGTCTTGCCGGAGCGAAAGCTTGTCCTAACCGAGACGGAATTTCACGAAGAGCCCTCGCCCTCTTTGCCGTTTATGGAGTTATCCTATTTCAACGGTTTGGGCGGTTTTACCCATGACGGTAAGGAATACGCTATCTATCTGGGGCCAGGACAACAGACCCCGGCGCCTTGGGTGAATATCATGGCTAACCCTGGATTCGGGACGCTAATTTCCGAGTCGGGGTCCGGCTTTACCTGGTCGGGCAATAGTCAAAGCCATCGGCTCACGCCGTGGTCTAACGATCCGGTGTCCGATCCCGCGGATGCCGCGGTGTATATCCGCGATGATGATCTGAGAGTCTCATGGACGCCTACTCCGCTCCCCATCCGCGAGGACGACGCCTATCGCGTGAGACACGGACAGGGTTACTCGATCTTCGAGCATACCAGTCACACGCTCGAACAGGAACTTCTTGTCTTCGTCCCCACCGACGCGTCCGGCGGCTTGCCCGTGCGGGTGCAACGGTTGCGCCTGCGTAACCTCGCTTCCCACGCGCGCAGACTAACTATCACAGCCTATGCCGCGCTGGTCCTCGGACCGAACCGGGAAGAAACGCAGATGCACCTGACGACCAAATGGGACCTGGAGACCCAGACTCTTTTTGCCCGCAATCCCTACGACCCACAATTCAGTGAGCGCACCACCTTTCTGACCTCTTCCCCGCCGCCTGCCTCCTACACCGGCGATCGCACGAGGTTTCTCGGACGTAATCGCTCGACGCGCGACCCGGCTGCGCTGCAAGAGAAGGGATTGAACGGCGCCGTCGGTCCAGGCTTCGACCCGTGCGCGGCCGTCCAGGTTCCGATCGAATTGGAAGTAGACGAGACGGTGGAAGTGACCTTTTTCCTGGGCGAAGCGCCTAACGAGTATGAGGCTCGTGCGTTGGTCCGACAGTTACGTGATCCCGCGCGGTTGCAGGAGGCGCTGCAGACCACGCATCGCTGGTGGGACGATCTGCTGAGCACGATCCAGGTAGAGACTCCGGAAGCGTCCGCCAATATCCTCCTCAATCGCTGGCTGCTTTATCAGACCTTGAGCTGCCGGGTTTGGGGGCGTTCGGGGTTTTATCAATCAAGCGGGGCCTACGGGTTTCGAGATCAACTGCAGGATGTGATGGCACTGATGCAGGTGACGCCGGCGATTGCGCGGGCCCAAATCCTGCGGGCGGCGGCCCGGCAATTCGTGGAAGGCGACGTGCAGCATTGGTGGCTCCCCGAAACCGGCGCCGGAGTCCGCACGCGCATCAGCGACGATTTGCTTTGGCTACCTTTTGTCACTGCCTACTATGTGCGCACAACCGGCGATGCGGCGATCCTGGACGAGTCCGTTCCCTTCCTCGAAGCCAAGATTCTTGAGGAAGGCGAGGCGGAAAGTTTTGCCGTGCCGTCCGTCTCGGGTGTGAGCGGGACTCTCCTGGAACACTGCCGGCGAGCCATTACTCGCGCCACCACCTCTGGGCCACACGGATTGCCCCTCATGGGGACGGGAGATTGGAACGACGGACTGAATCGTGTTGGGGTGGAAGGCAAAGGGGAAAGTGTCTGGCTAGCTTGGTTCCAGATCTGTGTTCTACACGATTTCATTGAACTGCTCGAACAGCAGGGGCAAGCGCACGAAGTGTCTGCCTATCGGAATCGGATTGCCCTCCTCCAGAAGACAGTCGACGAGAATGCCTGGGACGGCGCCTGGTATCGGCGCGGCTACTTCGACGATGGCTCGCCCCTAGGCTCGAAGGAGTCCGACGAAGGTCAGATTGATTCGATTGCGCAATCCTGGGCGGCCATCTCGGGCGCGGCGGAGCCGGAACATCTGCGCGCCGCGATGCGCTCGCTCGATGACAAACTCGTTCTGCCGAAGGAGCAGCTCATTCTCCTCTTCACTCCACCCTTTGATAAAACACCTAAGGATGTCGGTTATATCAAAGGTTACCCGCCAGGTGTGCGAGAGAACGGCGGGCAATACACCCACGCGGCCGCCTGGGTGGCACTGGCCTTTGCTCGTCAGGGTGACGGCGACAAAGCGGTGGCCTTGCTGCGCATGTTGAACCCGATCGAGCACGCTCGAGACGAGGAAGCGTACGACCGCTACAAGGTCGAGCCTTACGCCATCCCTGGCGATGTTTATGCGCTGAAAGACCACGTCGGACGCGGCGGCTGGACTTGGTACACTGGCGCGGCGGGATGGATCTACCGCGTTTGGCTCGAAGAGGTGCTGGGGTTCCACCGGCGAGGCGACAAGCTGCGCATCGATCCAGTGATACCGAAGACATGGACGGGCTTCACGATCCGATACCGTTATCAGCAGACGACCTACGAGATCGCGGTCGAGAATCCCAATCGCATTTCGCGCGGCGTTGAGCGAGTGGAGCTGGATGACGCGGCGCTCCCGGACAAGCTCATTCCGCTGGTGGACGATAAGCTCACCCACCGGGTGCGAGTTGTGCTAGGACCGTAGCACGAGTGCGCGCTGTCGAGTGCTATTCGGGTGCCAAGCTGTAGACTTCGACGAGCGCGACCCCGCTCCCGTTCTTTGCGCCTCGGACCACCGCGGTATATGCGCCGGGCGGAAGAGTGGCGATAAGGGCTGGTTCCTTATCGTTCGCCGGTGCCAGGGAAGAGCCGATGATCTGCGGCGCCTGATCACTCCGCCAGTTGTCGTTGCTGAAAATAAGCGAACCTTCTGAATCGCGGAGCTCTAACACCGGATCAGCCAGAGGACCCAGCACTCCACTGCTGCTTAACGAAGGGCCAAGGGCCCGCACGAGCACATTGCTTGAGCCGGCACCGCCGACAATAAAGCCTCCGATCATCGCCTGATCTCCGCTACCCACCAGGCCGCGGGTAGAGATGTTGGCGACCCGGCTTCGGGTCGGGTCGGTGTCGTAAAGCTCGCAGAGGGCGATTCCGGTGGCGCCGTTGGCTCCACGGAGAACGGCGGTGTAAATGCCAGCAGGCAGAGTGACAGAGATGAGAGACTCAGCGGGAGCAAGCGGTGTGAGGCCGCTTTCGACGACACTGTTTGGCAAAGGAGTGCTGTAGTTGTCATTCTGCGCGATCAATTCCCCCTTCGCGTTATGCAATTCCAAGACTGGGTCCAGGAGAGCGCCATGGACACCCAGGTTGGCTAACGAGGGGCCGAGCGCGCGAATCACGACGCTCTTCTTTGCGTCGCCGGAGATGATAAAGCCGCCAATCAGGACCTGGTCGTCATTTTGCACCTGCACCCGTGTGGAGACGTTGAGCAGGTAGACCGGCGGCGGTGAGGCCGGGACCGTAGGCCCCGGGCTTGGAGTGGCGGATGCACCGGGTTTGGGAGTAGGTGTGGGCGGCGGCGCCCCTGGTGGCGGAGGGGGAGGAGCCATCGCCGCTGCGGCGGCGCCAAGGGGTCCGGCGTAGGCCGAGTTTGACGCATCCTCGCTATAGACTTCAAACCAATGCGCCCCCAGTGCAATCCCAGCGTCGAGCGCCTGCTGAAACGTTCCGCCCAGCGTTTTTCCATTGTCGTTCCCCGCGGCCGGGCAGAGAAACTGGTATCCGGCCGGATGGGTCGGGCTGTACTGCGAGATGAGGGAGTTAACCAGCGACACGGTGCTGCTGGTGGCGCTCAAGGTCCAAGCCATGATGCCAAAACGAGATCCATAGAGCGCCGTCGCACGGTCGACCACCTCGCTGAGTGCGTCCTGACCGTCATGGCCGGTGAACGGGAGGCCGGCTGCCATGATACAGGGCGTGGAGTAAAGGTGGGTGGCATGTGCGTCGATGATGGCGTTGGAAGAAGCGATCCACGCGGTCGCCGCTTCGCTCACGCTCATGTTGAGGCCGATGTCCGCGGGGTCAGGCATGTAGCTCTCGGTGTTGAACCCGAGGCCTCCCATCACGATGTAGTCGACTACACCGTCGTAGCGCTGACAGAGCTGGGTGACAAAGTTGACGATCTTCTCCTGCACCACCGGATCCCAAGGCAGCACGATCGAGGTCGTTTTGCCGTTCTTAGGCGGGAGCTGGTAGGTCGTAACGCCGGGCGTGCTGGCCAGCCAGGGAGGGGCGGCCGACAGGATGACGACGGAAAGACCGAACTGCTTCTGATTCTGCTGTGCGTTTGCGAGTTGAGCGTCGACGCTGGACCAGTTGAATTCGGCGGCACTATTTGGCTGGATGTCGCTCCAGAGAATCTGCATCCGCCGGCCGTCCGCAGTCGGGTTGGTATTCGCGTTGGATCCCATTTCGAAGATGCCATGCGGGGATTTCCAAGGGAGCTGAGCCAGGGCCAGCGTCGGACAGGAGATGGAAGTGAGGATAAGGGAAATGAGGAGAAGCGAGAGGGGCTGAGAGCGGGAGTTTGGTGAGGAATCCATAATTACTATAATTATCAGTATCGGCAAGAAGCGGATTCCGTACCAATAATCGGAGGCTCGAGGCGGAGCCCGTTGCCGCACGCCGCCGGTCATAGATCACCAGCGGCTACGATCTTCAAGAATTCTGAGCTGTGTTCCTTAGGCCAAGAGCGTTTCATGAACTTTATGGCGCGTGGTGGAGCGGTGGAGGGACGACCGCTGTGTCGTCCGTGATTCGTTTGGAGATGATTCCCGGGGTCTTCGCGCGGAAACACGGACGGGACAGCGCCCGTCCCTCCATCATCGATCAAGAAAGTTCATGACACGCTCAAGAAGCGGGCGTGCCCCGCGAAGATCAAAGACTGCTGCCGCGCCACTTGAGCTTCTGGCGCACGACGCCAAAAAAAGAGAGCTCCGGCAAGACCGCCAGGGGCAGCACCTTTTCCGAACGCTTCATTCTCAGGATCGCGCCAAAATCGAGGGGAACCGGACTGCGTCCGTCGACTGTCAGGAAAACGGGATGGTTATCGTCACTCGCGGTGACTTCGATAATCGAGCTATCTCCCACGATCACGGACCGATTCGTCAAGACATGCGGACAAATGGGAGTGATGACGAAAACGCCGGAGCGCGGCTCCAGGATCGGGCCTCCGGCCGAGAGCGAATAAGCGGTCGAGCCAGTCGGCGTCGCGATGACCAGACCATCGGCGTTGAACTCGGTGAGAGATTCGTCATTCACCCGGGTTTGTAGTCGGATGAGCCGCGAAACTTCGCCTCGACTGATGACGGCGTCGTTTAAGGCAAGCGTCCGGTGCATCCGCTCGGAGCCCTTGGTGATTTCGACCGATAACAGAACTCTCTCGCTGAAGGTCAGATGGCCGCTCGCGATGGAATCGACCGCTTCGAGATAGGCCGACGAACTCAGGCACGTGAGAAAACCGAGCGATCCAATGTTGATCCCAAAGATCGGCTTGATCGTATCGCCTAGCCGGCTGACGGCGTTGAGAATCGTTCCGTCGCCACCTAAAACCAACAGCAGATCGGCCTTCTCCCCCAACTCAGCGACCGTGTAACTCTCTGATCGACCGACCAAGGCCGCCGTGTCGGCTTCGATCAAGACCTTCACACTCCGACGCTCAAACTCGGCCCAGAGCTGATTGACTAGGTCCGCCGCGCCGGGTTTCCCGGGGTGGGCGATCAGGCCGATGGTTTGCGGAGACATATGAAAAATTCCTGGTTACCGTCCGCGCCCGTGATGCTGGAGGGCACGAGGCCCTTCACTTCTGCGCCGAGCGTAGCGGCAAAGTCGATCATCTTCTGCTGAGCCTTCTCGTGCAACTGCGCGTCGCGCACAACCCCGCCGCGGCTCACGTCTTCGCGAGCCAGTTCGAATTGCGGCTTGATCAGCGCCAAAAGCACGCCATCCGCGACCAGGAGAGCGAAGGCGCTCGGTAAGATCAACGTGAGCGAAATGAAGGAGACGTCGATGACACAAATCTCGATGGGCTCGGGAATCTCCTGTCGGGTCAAATAGCGGGCATTGGTCTTCTCCAACGTGACGACGCGTGGGTCGTCACGAATTTTCCAAGCCAGTTGTCCGTGCCCCACATCGACCGCAAAGACTTTGCGAGCGCCGTTCTGCAGCATGCAATCGGTGAAACCGCCGGTGGAGGCGCCGACGTCGAGCGCGGTCTTGCCTTCACATTTGATCGCGAAATGCTCGAGCGCTCCTTCCAACTTGAGGCCACCACGACCGACGTAGCGATTGCGTTCTGCGACGGTAATCTCGTTCGCGTCTTTAACCGGATCAGAGGCTTTTGTAGCCGGCCGCCCATCGATTCTCACCTCACCGGCCATAATGGCCGCTTGCGCTTGGTGCCGACTCGCAAAGAGCCCTCGCTGCACGAGTGCTTGGTCGAGTCGAGTGCTTTTCGCCATTCGCTAGAACGTCCTTACCTCCGCTTATGGATTTGCGTTTTTACAGTAATAATAAAACGAACACGTTCATCATGAGAGTTTAAACCAAATTAGCAGGACTAACATTTCGCGTGGTAAAGGCCACCGGTTGGTATCGAGTTACGCATCGCGAGCTTGGTCGCGCAGCATCTTCTCCACCGCAGCCAAATCCTCCGCGGACGCGCGGCGTCGCTGATATTTGCGGAAGATGATGTCCCGCAGCTCCTGCAAATCTTCCAGAATCGGCACGTCGTAGTAAGTCCATTCCTCTTCGTCGCGAAATTTCGCCTGGAACTTCCATTGGCCGCCGAATTTGGTGACCCGCACTTCGCGTTTCCGGCCGTCCTCGTCGCGCGAGGTCCATATATGTTGACTGCGCATAGCGTCGGCTCCTTACATTAGCACCCTTGAAAGACGCGACCAGACTTCTGCTCTATCTCTTTGGCGTCGTGCTGGTCGGCGCGCTCTTGGCGGCGCCGCTCTTTTGGCTGGGCCAGGCTGTCATTGCAAACGGGATCTGGCCCGGTTTGGCCCGCTTCGATTTCGAAAGTTACTTCCATCGCGCCCTCTTGATCGCCGCCCTCCTGCTGCTCTGGCCACTCTTCCGCGCGGTCCGCATCGCTAGTTGGCGGGATCTTGGATTGCGCAAGAACCCGCGTCCTTGGGCAGATGTCGGCGTGGGATTCTCTCTTGCGGCTATCCCCCTGCTCTGCGGCGGTGTGGTCATCGTTGCGTTGCATATTTACTCGATCCGGCACGCTTTTCTTTGGCACAAAATGCCGGCTGTCCTTTTTGCCGCCAGCGTTGTTCCGATCCTGGAGGAACTCCTCTTCCGTGGCTTTATCCTCGGTGTCCTGCTGCGCAGCTTTTCGCGGCTGGGCGCGCTGCTCTCGACCGCCGCGCTCTTTTCCGTGATCCATTTCCTAAAAGCGCCCGAGGCGACCACGCCTAACGATGCGGTTCGCTGGTTCTCCGGCTTCGTTTCCATCGCGCATTCCTTCGGGCAATTTAGCGATCCCATGTTGCTGCTAGGCGGATTCCTCACTCTTTTTGCGGTGGGTTGCATCCTGGCTGATGCGCGGCTTCTGACCGAGTCCCTCTGGCTCCCCATCGGTCTGCACGCGGGTTGGATTTTCGCCAATGGCACCTTCAGCAAAACCGCTCATCGCGAAGCTCTCGTGCTTCCCTGGTTGGGGAAGGACTTGCTCGTCGGGATCGCGCCTCTTACGATCGCGCTCGCCAGTTGGGTGCTCGTGCGCCTATGGATTAACTATGCTAAGGCGCGCGCTCCCCGGTCCGATTCGCGGACTCGTTAGTCTCTTTTATCCATCGGCCTGCGTAGCTTGCGCAGCCGCCATCGGAGACGGCGCCGATCTCTGCCCGTCGTGTCAGGGGAAGGCGCCCCGGGTGCGGCCGCCCTTCTGCGCGAAATGCTCGCAACCCTTCGCCGGCGACATCAGCGGCCCTTTCACCTGTGAGAACTGCGCAGGTCGGGTGCTGCACTTTGATGCAGCTGTCGCCGCCTACCGGAGCCGCGGCGTGGTGCGCGAGGTGATGCATGATTTCAAATACAGCCGCAAAATTCATCTCCAGCGTCTCCTCGGCCGCTGGCTCTCCGAAACGCTGGAGGATCCTCGCCTGGCCGGGCGGCGCTTTGATTGCATCGTGCCCGTCCCGCTGCATCCGGCGCGCCAGCGGGAGCGCGGCTTCAACCAGGCTCAACTGCTCGCCACCGAGCTCCAACGCAGCGCTGGCCTACCGCTCGACGACCTGCTGCAGCGAATCCGCTACACCACCACGCAGACCCAATTCGATCGCCAGGAGCGCATGGAAAATCTCCGGGGCGCCTTTCGTTTACGGCGCGGTCGCGACGTGCAAGGTTGGCGGATGTTGTTAGTCGACGATGTCCTTACGACCGGCTCGACCTTGAGTGAGTGCGCCGAGATTTTGAAGAATGCCGGTGCTCTCACGGTCCATGCCGCGACTGTGGCGCGCGGGTAAAAGTCATGGCTATTTTCAAAAAACCGTCCCTGCACACGGAGAACGCGAAGAAGCGCGAAATGCCCCAGGGGCTTTGGCAGAAGTGCCCTGGCTGCGGCGAAGTCGTGCACGAAATCGAGCTGGTCGAAAACGATCGCGTCTGCCCCCGCTGCGAATATCACTTTGTCATGTCGGCCCGCGATCGCATCGCCAAGCTGTGCGATCCCGACTCCTTTGTGGAGCTCGATGCCGGGCTCACTTCGATCGACACGCTGAAATTTCAGGGGCAGGCCAGTTACAAGGATCGACTGCGCAAATACCAGGACGCCACCGGGCTGATCGACGCCGTCGTGAGCGGCCATGGCCTGATCGAAGGCTACAAGATCGCCCTCGCCGTGATGGATTTTAATTTCCTTGCCGCCACCATGGGCTCGGTCGCCGGGGAGCGCATCACGCGCGTGATCGAGTATGGAACCGCTCAGCGCTGCGGCGTGATCATCGTGGCGGCGTCCGGCGGCGCGCGCATGTATGAAGGCATGCTCAGCCTTATGCAGATGGCCAAGACGAGCGGTGCGCTCGCTCTGCATGCGAAAGCCCAGCTGCCCTTTATCTCGGTCCTGACTAATCCGACGACTGCGGGAGTCATGGCGAGTTTCGCGTCGTTAGGCGACATCATCATGGCCGAGCCCAAAGCGATGGTAGGCTTCGCCGGACCACGCGTGATCAAAGAGACGACGCACCAGGATTTGCCGGAGAGGTTTCAGACGGCAGAATTCCTCGAGGAACATGGGTTGATCGACATGATCGTGCCGCGCAAGGAAATGCGGGCGCAGCTGGCCCAGCTTCTCACTTACTTCGCGGCGCACTAACCGACGTGGCCGACGCCCCGCCGAGCGCTCCGGAGCCAGAGGTCGAAGTGCCGCCTTATCGGGAAGCCCTGGCCTGGCTTTTCCAGACGCAACGCTTCGGCATCAAGCTCGGCCTGGATAACATGCGGCGTCTCCTTCACGTCCTCGAGCTGCCCGGGCCTAACGAACGTATCATTCATGTCGCGGGCACCAACGGCAAAGGCTCGGTCTGCGCGCTCCTCGACTCCGTCTGCCGGGCTGCCGGCTATCGCACTGGCCTCTTCACTTCGCCTCATCTGGTCACTTACCGCGAACGGATCCGGGTCAATGGTGCGATGATTTCCGAAGAGGAAGCGGCCCGGGGACTCACGAATATTCGCGCGCTGGTCGCGGACTGGGAGCCCCACCCCACCTTCTTTGAAATCACGGCTGCGCTGGCTCTCGATCATTTTCGCCAGACCGAAACCGCGATTGTTATTCTCGAGACCGGCATGGGGGGACGACTGGACGCCACGAACGCACTGCAACCAGTCGTTTCGGTCCTCACGCCGATCGATATCGACCATCAAAAATGGCTGGGGCAAAGCCTGCGCGAGATCGCCGGGGAAAAGGCGGGCATCATCAAAAAGGGGGTGCCGGTGGTTTCGGCTCTGCAGCCGACGGAAGCCGAAGAAGTTATCCGCGCACGGGCCGAGGATTGCGACGCTCCCATCGATTTCGTTAGGCAACCATTCCTGCGCTGGCCCGTCGCTTTGCCGGGCCCGCACCAGAAAGAAAATGCCTCCCTGGCTCTCTCCGCTCTCCATACCGCCCGGATTGAGGTGACGGATGAAGCGATCGCGCGAGGCTTGAGCAGCGTCGTCTGGCCGGGACGCTTCCAGCAATTGGACGATCGGACGACGATCGACGGAGCCCATAATCCAGCCGGCGCGCGGCGCCTCGCCCAGACCTGGCGTGAAACTTTTGGAAACCAAAGAGCAACCATCATTCTCGCCATCCTGGAGGATAAGGATGTGGCGGCCCTTTGCGACGCGCTCGCTCCGATCGCGCATCGGTGGCTGCTTCCGATCATTCGCAGCGCGCGCGCCCTTGCTCCGGAAATAGTGCACCGCGCCATTCAGGAACAAGCGCCCGATGCGTCGATTGGTCTGCATCTTTCATTGACTGCCGCCCTCGACGAAGCCCGAAGGGATACGGCACCCATTCTCATCACGGGCTCATTACACTTCGTGGGCGAAGCGCTCGCCACCTTTTCCGGTCAACCGGCGGCTTTCGAGGAATGCGCTCAGTAGAATTTGGCTAACCGAGCGCGCGACCGCGATGGAGCGGCGCGGATTTCAAACACGCTGCATCGGGACACCATGGCCGCTCCCAGATTGACGGGCGCCTTGTCATCTCGCGGTCTCCCGTGAAAGAGCTTGGAGCGACGCCAGCTTCGGTGAGGCCATCGGGACGCTCAGCATGGTGCTGGCGACGGCCATCAGAAGGGTCGCGGTGAAGGTCTCACTGCTGATGATCTGCTTATCCAGCATGATGTTCACGAAGATGATCATGATGAGCGCCTTGGTCTGCAGGAGCCAGCCGATGACGTAGGCTTCGCCTGGTTTCCACCGCAGGATTTTTCCCGCCAGCCGCACCCCCGCCAGCTTTCCCGCCACGGACGCGACCAAAAGGAGCGCCGCCGCACCGAACACCACGAACCCACCGACTTGCCACGTCGTGCGCAATCCGGTGGAGAGAAAGAAGACTGGCATGATGGCCAGGAGCACATGGCTGCGGAAAAGATCCATTCGCTCTTGGTCGAACATATCTGCATCCAAACTGGCTCCGGCCAGAAACGCGCCGACCATGTAGTGCAGACCGGACCAATCGGCCGCAAAGCCGGAGGTCGCCAGCCAGACGAGCCCGATAAACCAGCGGTCGCGCTCAGGAATACGGCGCATCAACTTGCGCACGAAATAGGCCGCCGCGCTGAAGGCCAGCAGAAAGCTCAATTGTCGGCCGACCCGACTCCAATCGAGAAGGATCAGGGCCAGAACGCCCCAAATGGCGAGGTCGTCGAGACTGGCATACCGCAGGATCCGTTGTCCTAACGGCTGCCGCAGAATTTCGAGTTTCTCCATGAAGAGAACCAGGATCGGCAACGCGGTCACCGCGCAGGCCATCCCCAGGCCCAGGATCATCTGCCAGGTATGCCCCTTCGGCCCGAGCCAACCGTCGCTCATGGCCCGCATGATCAGGGCCGCTCCGCACCCGCAGATGAGCGGCACGCCCAAGGCGAGCCCAGCAGTCAGGCCGGTCTCGCGCCGATTCCGCCAAGCCATCCCGAGGTCCAGTTCGATCCCGGCCACCCAGACGAAAATCATGACTGCCCATTGGGCGATGCCATTGAGCTGAGCGATAACCGGCGGCGCAAATATGGTGCGGAAATACTCGGGAAACGCTGCGCCGAGCACACCCGGCCCCAGCAGAATGCCGCCCACGATCTGGACTACGACCAAAGGCGCGTAGTACTCGGTGCGAAAAACGCGCCAGAACAGGTAGGGCACGCTGTAAATCAGCACCATCGCAATTAAAAAAATCTCCGATGTGCTCATAATGAAGCCAGCTAAGAAGTTCGCGTGCCACGCGGGCGAGAATGTTAATCAAAGGGTCCGACCAGGCTCGCGATGAAACCGTACGACGCGAAACGCGGGATAAGAAGTCCGCGAAGCAGATTCCGGTCAGACGAGATCTTAAGGGAAGAGGCCGCGCGCGTGCTTGGCTTTCATGACCCGCTCGACTCCGATGGCCATCGCCGCAGTGCGGTGCGGAATATCGTCGCGGCGAGCCCGCTTGATGACTTGGACGAAGGAATGTTCGAGGATGCGGAAAAGTTTATCGGTCACTTCCGTTTCGGTCCACATGAAGGCCTGCAGACCCTGCACCCATTCGAAATAAGAAACGATCACGCCGCCGGCGTTGCAGAGAATATCCGGGATGACGAAGAGATCGCTCCCCCGCTCGTTCAAGATGAGGTCGGCCTCCGGCGAGGTCGGTCCGTTGGCGCCTTCCGCGAGGATGCGGCATTTAATTTTGTGGGCGTTCTTTTCCGTAATGACGCGGTCGACCGCGCACGGTGCCAGCACATCGCAAGGCATCTCGAGCAGTTCGTCCGGATCGATCCGATCGCCTTGGGCAAAGGCCCGCAGGTTGCCTTTTTTCTGCACATGCAGCTCGGCTGCCCTAACGTCGATGCCGTCGGGATTGTAAATCGCCGCCGTATGATCGCTGATACCGACAATCTTGACGCCGGTTTTCAGGCCTAACGACAAAGCGGCTACCGAACCCACATTGCCGAACCCCTGAATGATGGCCGTCGTTTCGTCCGGGTCCATCTTGAGCATATCCATGGCGCGCTCGATCAGGTAGACCACGCCGCGCCCGGTCGATTCGCGGCGGCCCTCGGTGCCACCGACATTCACCGGCTTACCCGTCACGATCTCATTCACGCAGTAGCCCTGATAGACGGAATAAGTGTCCATGAACCAGGCCATGACTTGCTCGTTCGTCCCCATGTCGGGCCCCATGATATCGGTCTTGGGGCCGACGAACGGAATCATCTCCTGCATGTAACGACGGGAGACAGCCTCGAGTTCGTTTCGCGAAAGCTTGGTCGGGTCGCAGGCCACGCCGCCTTTGGCGCCGCCGTAGGGCAAATTATTGAGCGCGCACTTCCAGCTCATCCACATGGCGAGCGCGGCCGTTTCGCCCATGGAAAGGTTCGGGGCAAAGCGCGTGCCTCCCTTGGTCGGGCCGAGCGTAAGGTGATGTTGCACCCGATAACCCTGGAAGGTGCGCGTGCTGCCGTCGTCCATGTGGACCGGCAGCGTCACGGCCATCGAACGCTTCGGATACATGAGGCGATCGCGATCGTTTTTATCGATGTCCAGATAATCGGCGATGACCTCGAACTGGTTGCAGGCCATCTGGAAAACTTCGTCGTCGTAGATGTGCATAGGAGCAGAACCGCCATTCTAGAACAGGCGGGCGGTTGGTGCAGTTGGTTTTTCCGCTGGGGGACGGGGGCCGTCAAATGCAAAACATCGCGACCCCGGAATAGCTGGGCGGAGCCGCTCACGTCGTTTCGGGAATTTGGCAGAGAGGTTGCCCTGCTCTAGTCTCGCCCCATGGCTTCACCCGACCCGAATTGGCGTCCCGAGACTCTGGCTGTTCATGCCGGCCGCACGATCGACCCGTCCACCGGCGCGGTGGCCGGGCCGATCGTTCTTTCCACCACTTTCCAGCGCGGAGAGGACGGCAGATTCCCGAGCGGCTTCGATTACACCCGCTCCGGGAACCCGAACCGGGCGGCGCTGGAAACGGCCTTGGGGGCGCTGGAAGGCGGCACGCACGCTGCGGCCTTTGCCTCCGGGGTTGCGGCGGCCTCGAGCGTTTTCCAAACGCTCTCGCCTAACGATCACGTGGTGGCGCCACAGCAGGCTTACCACGGTATTCTGCGCCTCTTGCGCGAAGTCTTCGCGCGCTGGCAACTCCAGGTCGACTTCGTCGACATGACGGATCTCAACGCGGTCCGGAAAGCCGTCCGCCAGGAAACGAAGCTCGTCTGGGTGGAAACGCCCTCGAACCCCATGTGCGAACTGACGGACATCGCCGCCGTCGCCGAGATCACGCACGCCGCCGGAGCCTTGTTAGCTTGCGATAACACCTGGGGTCCCATCATTCAGCGCCCGCTGGACCTGGGCGCCGACCTGGTCATGCATTCGACCACCAAATATTTTGGCGGGCACAGCGACGTGCTGGGCGGGGCCGTTATTGCGCGCCGTGAAAGTGAGCTCTTTAACCGTCTATGCGATGTGCAGAAAGTAGGCGGCGCCGTGCCTGCACCGTTCGATTGCTGGCTCATTCATCGCGGGCTGCAGACGCTGCCTTGGCGCATGCACGCCCACTGTGCCAACGCCGGTCGGGTCGCCCAATTCCTCGCCGAGCACCCTCAAGTCGCGCGCGTGCATTATCCCGGCCTAGCCTCCCATCCGCAGCATGCGCTGGCTGCACAGCAAATGAGTGAATTTGGCGGCATGATCTCTTTTGAAACAAAACTCGATCGAGAGTTCGCCTTTACATTGCCGAACCGGACCAAAGTTTTCACGCCCGCGACCAGCCTGGGCGGCGTGGAAAGCTTGGTCGAGCATCGTCAGTCGATCGAGGGAACGAACACGCGCACGCCCGCCAATCTCCTTCGCCTTTCCATCGGCCTCGAACATCCGGAAGACCTCATCGCCGATCTCGACCAGGCCCTGGCCTTGTAGCGGCGCCCGTGTCGGGCGCCCCGGGTGCGAGGGAATGCGGCCGACACGGCCGCCGCTACAACTTCAGTTTCCGCCGAGCCAGCTTTACCACGTCCTCGACCTCCGCGATGCGCAGCACATAGGCGACCCCAAAAAAGGCGCCCGCGCCCAGAGCGATCGTCACCAGCAGGCCGATGACGAGTCGCATCTCAGGAGTGTGCGTCGGGGCGGGAAAAACGAAATAAAGCGCAGCGAAACAAAGCGCCGCCAGGATCGCCCCGGCCACGGCCAGCTTGCCTAACGTTCCCAACAACAGGCCGGTCTCCAGCCTGCCGGTGTAGCGGCGCATCATCGCGTAGAGAAGCAGGAAATTAGTCACGGCGACAAAGCTGGTGGAAAGGGCCAAGCCGCGATGTCCCAAACCAAGGTGAAAGGTAAAGAGCCAGTTGAGGCCGAAATTAACCCCGATCGAAATGAGACTAACGATCATGGGGAGATGCCGCTTATCGAGCGCGTAAAAGGCCGGCGCCAACACTTTCACCCCGGCGTAACCGGCCAGTCCGACCCCATAAAAACGCAGCGCCGCCGCCGTCTGCACCGTCGCCTCAGGGCTGAACCGGCCATGCTGATAAATGAGAGCAATAATCGGCTCCGCCAAAATAATGAGCCCGATCGCGGAAGGAATGGTCAGGAGCATGACGAGGCGCATGGCGTGAGCCAGCGCACCGCGGAACTCGCGCTGGTTGCCTTTCGCAGCGCTGCGCGAAACCAGCGGCAGCGTCACCGTGGCCACCGCGACCCCGAAAACGCCGAGCGGCAATTGCATGAGACGAAAGGCGATATTCAGCCAGGTAATGGGACCGTTGCCTAACGACGACGCAAACCCGCTGTTGACCGCGACATTCACCTGCACCGCACTGGCCGCGATCGTGGCTGGACCCATCAGCGCGAGGATGGTGCGCACGCCGGGATCGCGCCAGTTGAAGTCGAACTTAAAACGAAAACCCACTCCTGCTGCGGAGGGAAACTGCACGAGCAATTGCAAAAGCCCGCCCAGCAGCGTGCCAAGAGAGAGACCGACGAGCCCGCGTTCGCCGAAATGCGGATGCCGCCAATCGGCCTGCGGATCGAGCCAATAGCAGAGCGCCACGCCGCCCACGATGGAACCAATATTAAAAAAGCTCGAGGCCAGAGCCGGAACGCCAAAAACGTTCTTCGCGTTCAGCATGCCCATGAAGAGCGCCGCGAGCGAGACGAGCAGGATGAAGGGAAACATGATCCGGGTGAGCTGGATGGTGAGAGCCGCTTTTTCGGCAGGAAAACCCGGTGCCAGAATTCCGATAACAAAGGGCGCAAAGACAATTCCGAGCAACGTCATCGCGCTCATGAAAACGAGCGTGAGGGTCGCGACCTTGCTGGCCAGGCTCCAGGCCGACTGATCGCCTTCCGTCGCGATGCGCCGTGAAAACGTGGTCACGAAAGCCGTCGAAAGCGCACCTTCCGCGAACAGGTCGCGCAGCATGTTAGGCGCTCGGAAAGCGGTCAGGTAGGCATCCATATTGCGCGAGGCGCCAAAGAGCGCAGCGATCACGGTTTCGCGCACCAAGCCAAGCAGCCGACTGCAGAGGACGGCCAGGCCGACGATGCTCGTCGCCTTCGTACTGACCCTCTCGTCTCCCGTCTCAGACATGGGCAAGAAGGAACAGCGGCCCGCGCTTTGTGAAAGCAGAAAGTGTCTCAGCCCCCGTCGCGAGGGCGAACGCCGTCGAGCCTCAGATCCCCTCCCTCGGTAGGGCGAGACTCAATCGAGCCGGGGCGATGCTCGGCTTGGCTAAGAACCCTTCATCCCCGGCTCGACAGAGTCTCGCCCTACCGAGATCAGACCCGTTTCGGCGTCAAAAACCGCTGATAAACAAACGAAGCGATAATCAGGATGATCGCCACGCCGATAAAGGCGCCGATCCGATAAAGCTCATCGAGATCGTTCAGATCGTGCAGGAAAAGCTTGAGCAAAGTGACCCCGAGCAGCGCCACGCCCGCATAACGAGCAAATCGCTGGTCGAGGCGCATGCCTGCGACGATGAGAGCGAGCGCGAAAATTGCCCAGGCAATCGAGTAGCTCATGTCGCGCGCGAAGTTACCTGAGAACGAAAAGGTCAAAGTCGGACCAATGGAAAAATAATCCGCGATCTCGAGGTTAAGGAGCAGGAAAATCAGGATGACGCCTAACGAACCAAGGAATCCCGGAGCCATCCGCTCGCCCGTGGTGGGGCGCGGCTGGCCAAAGAATCTGACGCCGGCGAAGAGGCAGAGACTGGCCACGCCATACGCGTAGAGATACCAGTTGAAGATCCGCACCGGCGAGCGCTTGTGATATTCGAGCACAGCGGGATTGAGCGCGAGCCTGGCGAAGGCCGCCGTCAGCAGCAGCGCCGCCACCACGCGCAAACCGCGATGCGGCACGCGCCCGAAAAGCCAGAGCAAAGCGAAGCCCTCCAGCGCCCAACCCAGGGTGATCCATTCGCGCTCGAACTGCAGGGGGAAGATTAGACTAACGAATAGTAAAACCGCACCGCCCTGCCAGGCGAGGCGCGCATCTCCCGCCGCGGGCGGCGCGCCGTAAAGCTTGAGAAGAGCCCAAAGACCAATGCCGCCAGGAAGAATGAACGCCGCCGGAAGCAATCCCATATATTCGTTAGGGAAAGCAAGGCTGATGACGCGATAAAAGAGCCAGAATTGAAATGCCTGCGCCAGCGCGCTGATCGCCCACGACCACGCTTTCTCTTTCTCCGAGGAACAGAATGGAAATGCGACGAAGAGCAGGAGGAAGAGTCCGTAACAGATCAGCGCCGGCACAGCCTGCGTCTCGGTAAAACGCAAACCCTGCCAGGTTGCCTCGACCAGAACCGCGCCGGCCAACGCGGCCAGCGCGAGCCAATCCGCCCGTCGCACGATGGCGGCGGCCAAAAGAATCAGAGCTAAGAGAAGCGCAACCGCCAGCACCGGCGTGGGACTGAAGAGTTCGACGCGGGCGATGAGGAGGGCGAGCAGGGCGAAGGGCGTGACCGTTCCCGCGGCGGTAAAAGGAAGGCGTCCCGGTCGCCAGGCCGACGCTGGAGTAGTCGCGGCGTGGAGCAGGGCGAAAATCACGATCGCGGCGAGCGACGCAAACAAGGCGGTTCGCGGCGCGAACAAGGCGATCCATTCGGCGACCAACGCGAAAGTGATCGCGCCCGCACCGAAAGCGAGGCCGCGATGCGCTCGCCCCAGCACAGGCAGAGCGAGCAATCCGGCGTCGGCCAGGAAAATAAAGCTGAAGAAATAAAGGGGCTGACGCGCCAGCAACGGATAAGCCGAGAGCCAAAAGCCAAATCCGAGCGCGCCAAAACCAACGACCGCCGCTGCAGCCGTTGTAGACGTTTCGCTCTGCGAAACGCGGGCGTGAGCTCCTTTCGCAATATCCGGTGGTGCCGCTTTACCCACACCGGCGCTGGAAAGCCCGGCCGTTCCTTCGCGTCCGTTACGACGCTGAGCGAAGCGTCTACAGAAGTAGATGGCCAAAAAGAGCGCTTCGAATCCGAGAAAGATCCAGAAAGCAGGTCCGCCTTTGCTCACTTGGAAATACTCGGCAGCCCAGCCGAGCTGAAGCAAGACGGTTCCCAGCGCGGCGAGCAGCACCAGGTAAAACCAGTCCTTCCGCAGCGCGACCGCCGCCACTCCCAAATCGAGCAGCGCGACGTAAAGAAAAAGCGCCAGTGCCTGATCCACCCCGCTGTGGAGAAGCGCCGGCGTGAGGAAACCGCCTAACAACCCCAGAATCACAATGACCTGCGCACTCAGATTAACCGCGAGCAGAAAGGAAAAAAGCGTCACCGCCGACATGGCGAAAAAGGCCGTCGTTAGGGAAATGAGTCCGTAAAACGAGTGCGCTGCGAAAAGGTCGGCGTAGAGGATGACGATGCCGGTCGCGCAGAGACTCTGCGCCGTGGTGCGGTAACTTCCTCGCGCCAGCCACCAGCCAAGGCCAACCAGCCCGAGGCCCACGCCGCCACCAATCGCGATGCGAAAGAAGGGCGAGATGAGGTTGTTTTCGAAGGAATATTTGACCAGGAATACGACGCCGAGAAAGAGCGCAAAGCCGCCTAGCCAGGCAAACAACTTCACTCCCATGAAAGCTTCCCAATTGAAGGGAGTAGGCGCGGGCGAAGGCGGCGTCGTCACGGGCAAAGGCGGCGGCACGGCCGCCGCGCTTGGAGGCGCGAGCTTCCGCTCGCCCAGTGCCTCGGGGCTCGCGCTCGCCCGCCCCAGGTACGGCGAAGGTGGACTCGCCACCTTCGTGGAAACGTGTGACGCCGGCTTCTCTTTCGCTCGCTCAAGCGCCGCTACCCGCTCGGTCAAGGCAACCACCAACCCGCGCAACCTTTGCACCCTCAGGACGAGAATCCCGGCGCCTATGAGCCCCGCGAATAAAACCAGGACAAAGAGTTCTTCCATGGAAAAAGGCCTAACGACGAGCGCTCACAAGCCGGTCGGATGATCGAGAAATTCCCAAGGCAGATTAAACTTCTCCGCCAGGGCGGCCGCGAGAGCCTTCACCCCAAATGTTTCGGTGGCATAATGACCGCCGAGGAAAAGATTAATCCCCAATTCTTCCGCCGCGACCGCGGCCCAATGCGGCGCTTCGCCGGTGATGAAAGTATCGATCCCATGCTCCGCCACGGCGTAAATTTCGCCCCCTGCTCCACCCGTCACGATCCCGACCCGCTTCGTTTCCATAGGACCGGTGCCGATACAGCGAACGGGGCCGCCTAACGACTCTTCCAGTTTTGCGATCAGCTCATCGCGCCGCAGGCTGGTTTCCACTTCCAGTCCCACCGGCTGGCCTTTCAACTCTAAGAACGGCTTGGTCTTTTCTAACCCTAGCGCTCGCGCGAGGAGCGCGTTATTCCCGAGTTCAGCATGCAGATCAAGCGGCAGGTGAGCGCTGTAGAGCGTCAGATTTTGTGTCAGGGCCAGCTTGAGGGAGCGATAATAAGCGCCCGTCACAGCCCTTAGCCCTGGCCAGAAAAGACCATGGTGCACCACCAGTAGATCGATCCCGCGCTCGACCGCCATTTCCAGCGTGAAAGAGGAAGCGTCGACGGCCGCGCCGATTTTGCTGACCTCGCCCGCGTTCTCGATCTGCAGTCCATTGAGGGCATTTGGGTAATCTTCGACTTCAGCCAGACGCAAAGTCTTGTCCGCGTGGTTTACGATCTCGGTCAAAGAAGCCATGGTGTTTTTTAGCATCAGGCCACCCGCCCAGACAATGCAAGCAAACGCGCAGCACGCCCTTGTAGCCGGGGGTCTGTCCCCGGAAGCATGGTGACCGGACTGCTTCGCGCGATTCCTGACGCTGAGAAAGCCAGTGGCCGCTCATTGTTCGCGCCATCGACCGCCGCCGGGAATAGCATCCCCCGGCTACAATGGCGACAACTAGCCTTGACGAAGGTGCGCGTCCTAGGGACGATGTCGGCGGAGGATTTGCTTTGGAATACACAGACGCACCATCAACCGAACATCCAGTGGCCGTGGCCACGCCCGAGACCGGCCTTCTCGAGACAGCCGAGGGCCAGGCTAGCGACATGGTAGCCGTCATGCTCAGCATCGTTCCGGGTCTGGGACATATCTACAAGGGCTATCGCTTAATCGGCATGCTCCTGATTTTCCTCGGCACGCCCATGGCCATCAGCCTCGCCCTGCTCATCGCGACGGGCACAGCCGGCTTTGGTTTCTTCCTCCTCCCGGTCTACTGGATCGCAGTCATGGTGCATGTCTGGGCCATTCCCGATCAGGTCGTCGTTGTGCCGGAGGACCTGGGCGAGCAGTACTGACGCGGACGCTTCCGTCTGCGCATGTAGATGTTTTCCTCTGGGCCGTAACGGCTGCGAAGCAACGGCCGGGCTTTCAAACGCGGGCCGAGGCTCGACTCAGCAAACACGGCGATGACAGAGCATCGCCCTCCGGTCCCCGAGTCTTGCTCGGATAATGCACGCTAAAAAGATACGAGGGCGTCATCTACAATTAGAATTCCCCAGCCCAACGCCCGACGCTCACCCCCCTCCAGCGGCCCGCAGGCCCGCCTTGGAAAGCTCGTCCGTTGCTTCGCATCCGTTACGGCGCAGAGCGAAACGTCTACACGGCCGCGTGAATTTCTTCCAGGATTTCGCGCAGCCCGTAGCGGAATTTCCATTCCGGATAATGCTCCTGGAATTTCCGGACATCGCTGATCCACCAGATGTGATCGCCGATGCGATTATCCTCCACGTATTCCCAGGAAAGCTTTTTCCCGCTGATCTCCTCGCAGAGTGCGATCGCTTCCAACATGGAACAATTGCTGTGGCGACTTCCACCCAGGTTATAGACTTCGCCGACGCGCGGCGCCCTCACGAACTCGACGAAGGCCTCAACCAGATCGTAGCTGTGGATGTTATCGCGCACCTGTTTGCCCTTGTAACCAAAGACGCGGTAAGGCCGGCCGCTCACCGTGCATTTCATGAGGTAGGAGAGAAACCCATGCAGCTCCGTGCCGGCATGGGCTGGACCCGTTAGGCAGCCGCCCCGAAAACAAGCCGTCGGCATCTTGAAATAGCGGCCATATTCCTGCACGAGCAGATCGGCTGCGGCTTTGGAAGCGCCGAAGAGCGAGTGTTTCGTCTGGTCGATGCTCATCTGCTCGGAGATGCCCGGCTCGAATTGGTGACCCGGCTCAATCTCCCAGCGCAGCTCCAGTTCCTGCAACGGCAACCGGTTCGGCGTGTCGCCGTAGACTTTGTTGGTGGAGGTAAAAACGAAGGGAGTTTCCGGGCAGAAATTGCGGGCCGCCTCGAGCAGGTTAAGGGTGCCGTTGGCGTTAACCGTGAAATCCATCTGCGGATCGCGCGCCGCCCAATCGTGCGACGGCTGCGCGGCCGTGTGCACGATCGCAGCCAGGGAGCGGCCGTGTTTTTGGAAGATGTCGTTCACCGCCGCTGCATCCCGGATATCGATATCGTGATGCTCATAGCCGGGCAACTGCTCCCGCAGGCTATCCCGCGTGCGGCGCGTCGAAGCCTCCTCGCCGAAGAACTCCTTGCGCATGTCGTTGTCGAGGCCGACGACAGCGCCGCCGTCCGCTGCGAAACGTTTGACCGTTTCCGAGCCGATCAACCCAGCCGAACCGGTCACGAGGATAGTACGCGGTTTGGTCATGTCGTTAGGCGGGACAACCGATCATCCAGGTCAGCTCGCCGTTAGGCGGTTGGACCCGGCTGGCGGGATACTCCGCCCCCTCGGCCAGGACGCGTTCCAGAAGTTCCGGGCTCTTCTCCGCTCCGATCAGGAAGAGGACGCGCCGGGCTTGATTGATCAATGGCAACGTCATGGTCAGGCGCCAGGCGTCCAGCTTCGGCACGTAATTGGCCACCACTCGCTGCATCTGTTCGTCGAGCGCGGCAGTCTCGGGAAAAAGAGAAGCGGTGTGTCCATCGTCGCCCATCCCCAGCAGAATGAGATCGTGCCGGTAGATCATTTCACCCCGCTGCGTGGCGAGAAGAGACAATTCATCTGCATATTCCTGCGCGGCCAGGGCAGGCTCGATTTCACCCCGCAGGCGGAGGATCGATTTTTCTGGAACGCCGAATGGTTCGAATAACGTCTCGCACGCCATCCGGAAATTACTGTCGTTATGCTCGGGCGGCACGCACCGTTCATCACCGAAAGTGAACCGAACCTGTTCCCAGGAGAGATGTCCCGCAGTGCGCCCAAACTCGGCGTAAATCGGTCCTGGCGTTTTGCCGCCGGAGAGCGCGAGGCGGAACTTCCCGCGCTCGCCGATGGCCCGCCGCGCTTCGCGCAAAATAAAGGCAGCCGCGTCCTGGGCGAGGTTGGAGGTGCGAATGATTTCGCGGCTCATGGAAGCGAAGTTCGAAATCCGAATCTCGAAATCCGAAGGAACTTCCAAACGCGAATTGCAAAACTCGAAACGAAGGAGCCCCATTCTATGGCTGGCATTTTGGTCATTCGAGCCTGTTTCGGATTTCGATATTCGGGCTTCGGATTTTCCTCGTTAGAGCGCGCAATGGCTGCGGCCGTGCTTGGCCAGATATTGCTGATGGTACTCTTCGGCGCGGTAGAAGGTCGGCGCCGGCTCGATCTGGGTGACAATCGGTCGACGGAAGCGTCCACTCGCGTCCAGCTCCGCGCGCTTGGCTTCAGCGGCAGCTTGCTGTTCCGGCGAGTGATAAAAAACGACCGAGCGATATTGCGATCCAACATCAGGCCCCTGACGATTGCGCGTGGTCGGGTCGTGATTGCGCCAAAAGACCTCGAGCAGCTCGTCGTAGGAAACTGAAGCCGGGTCGAAAGTCACTTCTACTACCTCCGCATGTCCCGTGTCTTTACTGCAAACATCCTCATAGGTAGGATTTTCCGTCTGGCCGCCCGCGTAGCCGACGATCGCCTCCTGCACTCCCGTAGTCTGTCGGAAGGTGGATTCGACACCCCAAAAACATCCCGCGCCAAAAGTGGCTTTCTCAATACTCATGCGAAACCATCCGGCCAAAGAGAAGCGGAAGCAAACCACCCTAACGAGGCGCGGAGTTTTCAAGTGGTAGGGCGACACTCCGTCGAGCCGGGGCGTGCGGTCGGCTACAAGACGTCATCCTTCCCCCAGCTCGACGGAGTCTCGCCCTACCAAGAGGTCAGGCCGGCCACGAAGCGCTTACATCACCATCCCGCCATCGACCGTGAGGACCTGGCCGGTAATGTATTTGGCCTCGGGCGAGGCCAGGAAAGCGACCGCCGCGGCGATGTCGGCGCCTTCGCCAAATTTGCCCAGCGGAATTCTCGGCAGCACGGCTTCCTTGATCTGATCAGACAGCACGTCGGTCATGTCCGTCGTGATAAAGCCGGGTGCGACGGCGTTGACCGTGATCCCGCGACTGGCCAGTTCGCGGGCCAATGTTTTCGTTAGGCCACCAGATCGTTCCGGGGCAAGACCAAGCAAATTTATTTTTTGATCGCTGGAAAGAGAGCTGCCTTGTATCCAAGCCTTCGCCGCCACTGGGTCCTGCTGCAGCCAGCGTTGCGCTATCTGCTGCACGTAACGCTGTCGTTTAGCAGAATCATTTACGTTCTGCGCCCAAATCAGCGCGGAGGGGGCGTCTTGGGACGAAAGGAACGAAGTAAAAATAGTCACCGCTTCGTCCTGTGGCGCGCCGCTTAAGGTCCCGATCCATCGGGCCACGGATTGTGGGTCCTTTTCCGTCCATCCCGAGACAAGGGTACCCAGCGCCATGGTCTGTTGGATCCCAGGCGGGAAATCCTGAATCATACGAGCAGCAGTCGCGGGATCGCTATGACTCATGACTTCGATCACTCCGGATAGCGCCTGCTGGCGCGCTTCAGCGTTGGGCAGGCGGTCGACCCACACCATCGCCCGACCAGAGTCGAGGAGCGCCATGCTCGTGGCGAGATTTGTCGCCATCTGCTGACCTAGTGCTTCATTGGCATGAGCCGTAACGTAATCTGCTGCGGCCTCCGGCTCCTTTTGCCACCAACCTCTAATCGCACCTTGGATTGCAAACTGGGAAGTGCCAGAGTCTAGCGCTCGTTTCGCCCATTCCATGGCAGCCTGAGGATCCTTTGCCCCAAAGTTTTCGCCAATGCTGGTCCACGTGGTTGCAACGGCCAGATCGGGTCTTGGCCCCAGACTGGCATCGGAAAATGCCGCCTTGGTGTCATCGCGATCCATAAATTTAGCCGCTTCAGAGGGATCTGCCTGGCTCCATTTGATGAGCGCTTTGCTCAACAAGGCAGTTTTCTCCGCCAGCGCAGTCGACGGAAGCTCAACAATAGCCTCCACAACCGCATCCGCTGAGCTTGGCGCTACGCTTTCTACAATTGATGCAACCGCAGCGCTCCTGCCGGGTCGATCGCCAATCGCTGCCGCTTTCGTTACGGCCAATTTCGCGTCAATTGCAGCCCAGACTTTGAAAAAGGTTGCGATCTTGGCATCCCGTCCCGCGCCAGGTGGCAAAGCTTCGAGTTGCCGCGCGAGTTCTGCGATTTGCTCCGGGCTCCTGGAGGAAAGCAGGTGGTACAGCTCCTGAAATGGAACCGTCGATATGTCCCCGAGCGCAACATGCGTGTCTGCGTCACGGCGGCCGAGCGCCCGAGCGCCCTTAATAGGTTCGGTGGGGCGTGTCTGTGTCGTCGGAGAACTCCGTTCTCGCGGCTGAAAACTGGTTGCAGTCTGTGACAGTCTAAAAATCGCAATGACGATAATTATGATCCCACCTAAGCTTAATATAAAGGCTCGTCTCGTCTTCATTAAGACCCCCATAACAATAAGGAAAGAAAAGCAACAACCTTCGCGAAGCAACCCCGGGTTCGGCGGTCGGCGACGTTGCGACTATTGCATCACCATGCCGCCATCTACGGTCAGAACTTGGCCGGTAATGTACTTTGCTTCGGGCGAAGCAAGAAAGGCCACCGCCGCGGCGATGTCGGCGCCTTCCCCAAATTTACCCAGCGGAATCCTGGGCAACACCGCTTCCTTGATCTGATCGGAAAGCACGTCGGTCATGTCGGTGGTGATAAAGCCGGGTGCGACGGCGTTGACCGTGATCCCGCGGCTGGCCAGTTCACGCGCCAACGTTTTCGTTAGGCCAACCAGCCCGGCCTTGCTGGCGGAGTAATTGGCTTGCCCGGCATTCCCGGTGAGGCCAGCCACCGAGCTGATGTTGATGATCCGGCCGCTGCGTTGCTTGATCATGCAGCGCATGACCGCCTGAGTGAAACTGAAAGCGCCTTTCAGATTGGTGTTCATGACCGTATCCCAATCCTCCATCGACATGCGCATGCTGAGCCCGTCACGCGTTACCCCGGCGTTGTTCACGAGGACGTCGACCCGGCCGAAATCTTCCAGAATTTTCGCGCTGGCCTGCTGCACCGCGGGGTGATCGGAAACGTCTACCGCGTAAGCTTTGGCGAAATCGGGATGCGCTGCATTGATTTCAGTGGCCGTACGCTGGGCGTTCCCTTCGCTGCGACTGACGGAGGCAATCCGCGCCCCTTCATCGGCTAAGCGAAGAGCAATGGCGTGCCCGATTCCCCGACCCGCTCCCGTCACGATCGCGACCTGATTTTCAAATCTCATAAGCAAATACTAACCGCAGAGTGCGCAGAGAACGCAGAGGAAAATAAAATTCCTCTCTCCTCTGCGTCCTCTGCGGCTCATGAAACAGAGCCGCCTCACGGCTTGGTGTCGTTCTTCACGATCTGTCCATCTTTCATCACGAAAGAGACCCGCTCGCTCACCGTGATATCCGCCGTCGAATCCCCAGGCATAGCGATGATATCCGCCAGTTTGCCTTTCTCGAGCGTGCCGAGCTTGTCAGCGACGCCGAAAAGTTCCGCATCGACAGAAGTCGCGCTGAGCAGCGCGTCGATCGGCTTCATTCCCAACCCCACCATGAGCCCAAATTCCTTCGCATTCATGCCATGCGGAAAAACAGCCGCGTCCGTTCCAAACGAAATCTTCACCCCTATCTTCACCGCATTGCAAAACATTTCTGAGCGCGCATCAGTCGCCGCTTTGCCTTTGGCCTGAATGACCGGCGGGTACTGGCCGATCTTTTACATGATCCACTCCGACGCCATCAGGGTCGGCGTGAGATGGGTCCCCTTCTGTTTCATCAACTGAAGCGTGCCCGGTTTCACGAAAGAGCCGTGCTCGATCGAGTCCACGCCCGCGTTGATCGCCTCCTTCGCGGCCGAGTCGCCGTGGCAATGCACCGCTACTTTCTTGCGCAGGCGATGCGTTTCATCGACCAGGGCTGACATTTCCTCGGGACCGAATTGGGGAACGTCGACTTCATCGGCTAACGAGAGGACGCCGCCCGAGACCGCCGCTTTGATTACATCCGCGCCGTTTCACCTCGAAGCGGACGGCCTTTGTTGGCTCGCCCGAAATGAGGTTGACCCAGCATTAGTTAATCTTGCCGCTCACTTAATGAATGTTCGGACAACATTAGTTTTGTGTCGCATCTTTAATTAAGATTGGGCTGAACCCATGTTTTGGTGGGCCGGATGTAAGCGCGGAGACCCTGGCCGAGACCTCGGATGAAGTATCAGAACTTCGCTTGCGACAACATTAATTACAAAATCCGCTCGCAAAACCTCGCTTCCCTTCTTCCCTATATCGGGAGCGAGACTTCTATTATGGTATCCGATCCATCGAACAGCGCCCGAGAGGCGCTCCTCGACGTCCTGCGGGACGACGCGGCTTATGTCGACATCCAGGCCAAAACGAACCGTCGCGTTCAGCGGTATCTCCTTCGTCCCCGCGCCACCAAAGTCGACCGCATGATCGCAGTCCTTCGGTAGGGTGAGACTCCGTCGAGATGGAGCCTGGGTTCTTTTCGTTAGGCGAAACCGTCCTCACGCAACCGTCGCAGCGATCCAACCGCAAGAATGGCCAGTAACCGTAGCCGGGCGGCATCTCGCTCCGCCCAGCTTATGAGCCTTGAACGCAAGGGCCGACCCATCTATTTTGCCAGGACTAAACCCGAGGGGGAAGCCCTCCGCGATCGTGCGGCTGCTCTGTGTTATCCAAGGGGCTGCGCACTCCGATGCCCGGCTTATTCAAAACATGAGTATAGATCATCGTTGTGCTCACATCCTTGTGGCCCAGTAACTCTTGCACAGTGCGAATGTCGTACCCGTTTTCGAGCAGGTGTGTCGCAAAGCAATGACGCAGGGTGTGGCAACTCGCTGGCTTATCGATCCCGGAAGCGCGGACGGCTTTTTTGACCGCCACTTGCAAAACGTTCTCGTCGGTATGATGCCGCCGGCGCGCGCCAGCCCGCGGATCATGAGATAGCCGCGAGGAAGGGAAAACCCACTGCCAGGACCATTCACAGGCGGCACTGGCATACTTTCGCACGAGCGCATGAGGGAGATAGACCCCGGCCACCCCGTCGTCCTGGTCCTGCTCAAACCGCGCTTTGACTCCTCTCAGATGGCGTTCGAGAGGGCCGGCTAAATTCACCGGTAGCATCGTGATCCGATCCTTAGCTCCTTTCCCGTCGCGCACAGTGACTCGTGCATAGCCAAAGTCGATATCTTTCACTCTTAGTCGAACGCATTCCATCAACCGTAGTCCACTTCCATATAGGAGTGCGGCCATGAGCCGGGGAGTCCCCTCCAAGTGAGCGAAAATCCGGTGCACTTCCTCCCGGGTCAGGACTACCGGCAAACGTTTCGGCTTGGTCGCTCGCTCAATCGTCCCCAGCCAGCCGATTTCCTGCTTCAAGACCTCTTTGTAGAGAAAAAGGAGCGCGCTCAGAGCTTGGTTTTGCGTGGCAGGGGCGACATTGCCATCGCGCGCGAGATGCGTCAGAAAATCGGTCACCTCTGCCTCGGCCATCTCGCTTGGATGGCGTTTCCCGTGAAAAACGATGAAACGGCGAATCCAGTCGCAATAACAGCGTTCCGTCCGCAGACTATAGTGCCTGAAACGCATCACATCCTGGACGCTTTGGAGGAGCTTTTTTGGCTTGCCGCCAACCTTATTTTCGTTCAAAGTCGGGAACATGAAGCCCGTGATAAAGGGCGGCAGCCCCGGAAGCAAGCCGATTATACAGATTTTATCTGCCTTACAAGGCAGACAAACGGGGTCGAATTCTCGTTAGGTGAGTTGGTGCATTCGTCTGTTAGCGATGTCTTCTCCCGCTCCCGAGTTTGTCGGATCGCTTCTTGTTTGCTCGATCACCTCTCGGCTCCGACGGCTCAGCAGAGCGCCGAGTCTCACGTGTTCGCACGCGCGGTCGTGGCACGGCATCTCCGCTTTGGGTCCTCTACGCGCTGCACCACTTTTGTGCTCGCGCCTTTTTCAGAGATCTGGTGCAGTGGCCGTCATGTCAGCTCCGCGTTTTCTTTCGCTCCAGTTCTTTCCGCCACGCCTGTCCGGCAGCGACGTTGTTCTGGGGAGATTCTTGTTCCACCATTGTCCGGCAGCCACGTCCACACCTAACCAAGCGATGGAGCCAACCACTGGCCGGCGTACGCCCAAGTTTTCCATGACTCCAACCTCACCTCCCGCTGCCACGCGCGCTCTCGCCAGTGGTGGCTCATCTTGTTCTCGTTAGGTGTTTTGGTGCGTTCGTCTGATAGCGATGCTTTTTCTTGCTTCCGATTTGCCGCGGCGGTTCTCGCTAGCTTGTCTCCTTCTTGGCTCCGACGGCTTCGCGGAGCGCCGAGTCGCTTGTGTTCGGCAGCGCGGTCGCGGCACGGCATCTCCGCTTCGGATTCTCTACGCGCCGCACCGCCTTTGTGTTCGCGCTTTTTCCAGAGATCTGGTGCAGTGGTTGTCATGTCGGTTCCGCGCTTTATTTCGCTCGGATTCGTTCTGCCACGCCTGTTCGGCAGCGACGTTGTTCTGGGGAGACCTTTGCTCCACCATTGTCCGACAGCGACGTCCACACCTAACCAGGCGATGGAGCCAACCACTGGCCGGCGTACGCCCAAGTTTTCCATGACTCCAACCTCACATTCCGCTGCCACGCGCGCTCTCGCCAGTGGTGGCTCATCTTGTTCTCGTTAGGTGAGTTGATGCATTCGTCTGTTCGCCATGTCTTCTCCCGTTCCAGAGGCAGCCGCATCGCTTCTCGGTAGCTTGGTCACTTGTCGGCTCCGGCGGTTTCACGTAGCGCCGAGTCGTTCGTGTTCGCCAGCGCGGTCGTGGCACGGCCGCTCCGCTTTGGATTCTTTACGCGCCGCAGTGCTTTTGTGCTCGCGCTTTTTCCCGAGATCGGTTGCAGTTGCCGTCATGCCAGCTCCGACTCTCCTTTCGCTCGGATTCGTTCCGCCACGCCCGTCCGTTAGCAGCGTTTGTTCTGGGGGATTTTTGCTCCACCTCTGTTCGGCAGCGACGTCCACACCTAACCAAGCGATGGAGCCAACCACTGGCCGGCGTACGCCCAAGTTTTCCGTGACCCCAACCTCGCATCCCGCTGCCACGTGCGCTCTCGCCAGTGGTGGCTCATCTTGTTCTCGTTAGGTGAGTTGATGCATTCGTCTGTTCGCCATGTCTTCTCCCGTTCCAGAGGCAGCCGCATCGCTTCTCGGTAGCTTGGTCACTTGTCGGCTCCGGCGGTTTCACGTAGCGCCGAGTCGTTCGTGTTCGCCAGCGCGGTCGTGGCACGGCCGC
Source organism: Chthoniobacterales bacterium (assembly GCA_965218705.1). Classification (GTDB taxonomy): domain Bacteria; phylum Verrucomicrobiota; class Verrucomicrobiia; order Chthoniobacterales; family UBA10450; genus Palsa-1392. The sequence continues at coordinate 2,318,877 of OZ244652.1, read as the reverse complement.
TCCGCTTTGGATTCTTTACGCGCCGCAGTGCTTTTGTGCTCGCGCTTTTTCCCGAGATCGGTTGCAGTTGCCGTCATGCCAGCTCCGACTCTCCTTTCGCTCGGATTCGTTCCGCCACGCCCGTCCGTTAGCAGCGTTTGTTCTGGGGGATTTTTGCTCCACCTCTGTTCGGCAGCGACGTCCACACCTAACCAAGCGATGGAGCCAACCACTGGCCGGCGTACGCCCAAGTTTTCCGTGACCCCAACCTCGCATCCCGCTGCCACGTGCGCTCTCGCCAGTGGTGGCTCATCTTGTTCTCGTTAGGTGGTTTCGCCCGTTCGCATGCAGACGAAACCGTTTCCCAGTTCGGCGCACCGGTTGGGTGGGCTCTCGCCAGTTTGTTCCGCATTCGGCTTCGGCCACCCTTCCGACTTCGGTTGTCTCTCCGGCTGTGGAGTCGCGGATTTTCCTCGGTCGCTCCGCTTCGGCGTTCCTCTGGCGCAGCGCGCTGTGAGTTTTTCCTCGCCTTCTGGAGAGAGTTTTGGTTCCATCCTCGACATGTCGCGACGCCGCTTCTCCTCAGAGGCCTTTGCTCGACGTTTTCCCTGCCCGCAACGTCCACCACCTAACCAGCCGCTGGAGCTGACTGCGAGCCGCCGTACGACCTCGTTTTCCGTGACTACCACTCTTCCACCCGCTGCCACAGGCGCCCTCGCTCGCAGCACCTCAGCTCTTTCTCGTTAGGTGTGGATGCTGTCTTCGGCTTGTCTCAGCGCGTTTTCTCTGTTGCCATGCCGATTCCCCATTCGTTGGCAGCGGAAGTCGGTCACCGTTCCGGCTTCTGGCTTAGCTGCATTCTTCGCCGCTTTCATTCCCTTATCTCCTCCGGCGCAGTTCCGGCGCTCGTGGTTGCTTCAGCACAGATGCACGGCCCTGGCATCTGCCGCACCGTTGCGAGTTCTCTTTACTTGGGCGTCTGAGGTTTATGCTGGCGTTGTTCTCCAGATTCTGGTTCCATCGCTTTCCATGCAAGCGAGCGTTCTGCGTCATGCTTCACGTCCCACCCGTCCTCTGCTGGCAACGTCAACACCTAACCGGGCGATGGAGCTAACCGGGACCAGCGTACGCCCCACCTTTTCGATGGCCAGAACCATTCCACTCCGCGCCACGCTTGCCGCCGGTCCCGGCAGCTCATCTTGTTCTCGTTAGGTGTGGATGCTGTCTTCGGCTTGTCTCAGCGCGTTTTCTCTGTTGCCATGCCGATTCCCCATTCGTTGGCAGCGGAAGTCGGTCACCGTTCCGGCTTCTGGCTTAGCTGCATTCTTCGCCGCTTTCATTCCCTTATCTCCTCCGGCGCAGTTCCGGCGCTCGTGGTTGCTTCAGCACAGATGCACGGCCCTGGCATCTGCCGCACCGTTGCGAGTTCTCTTTACTTGGGCGTCTGAGGTTTATGCTGGCGTTGTTCTCCAGATTCTGGTTCCATCGCTTTCCATGCAAGCGAGCGTTCTGCGTCATGCTTCACGTCCCACCCGTCCTCTGCTGGCAACGTCAACACCTAACCGGGCGATGGAGCTGACCGGGACCAGCGTACGCCCCACCTTTTCGATGGCCAGAACCATTCCACTCCGCGCCACGCTTGCCGCCAGTCCCGGCAGCTCATCTTGTTCTCGTTAGGTGTCTTGGTGCATTCGTCTGCTAGCCATGTCTTCTCCCGTTCCAGAGTTAGCCGCCTCGCTTCTCGGTCGCTCGAGAGCTTCTCAGTTTCGTTGGCTTCGCAGCGCGCCGAGCCGATCGTGTTCGGATCAGCGGTCGTAGCACGGCATCTCCGCTTTGGATTCTCTACGCGCCGCACCGGCTTTTGTGCTCGCGCTTTTTTCAGCGATCTGGTTCCATGCGTTGCGTGCAGGCACACCACCCATTTCACCGAGGGTCATTGCTCCTTCCCGGTCCGGCAGCGACGCTGTTCTGGGGAGTTTCTTGTTCCACCATTGACCGGCAGCGACGCGCACACCTAACCAGGCGATGGAGCCAACCACTGGCCGGCGTACGCCCAAGTTTTTCATGACTTCAACTTCACATCCCGCTGCCACGCGCGCTCTCGCCAGTGGTGGCTCATCTTGTTCTCGTTAGGTATTGTGGTGCCTTCGTCTGCTAGCCATGTCTTATCCCAATCCCGATTTGGCCGCAGCGTTTCTCGGAAGCTTGTTTTCTTCTCGGCTCCGTCGGCTTTCGCAGAGCGCCGAGTCATTCGTGTTCGGACCCGCGGTCGTGGTACGGCATTTCCGTTTCGGTTTCGCTACGCGCCGCATCTTCACTTTCTGGCTCGCGCTTTTTCGGATTTCTGGTTTCATGCTCAGCGTGCAGTCGAGCGACTTCTTTCTGCGAGCATCGTTGCGCCACCTCCTCCGTCCGGCAGCCAGCTTGTTCTCGGGGGATTCTTGTTCCACCTCTGTCCGGCAGCGGCGTCCATACCTAACCAAGCGATGGAGCCAACCACTGGCCGGCGTACGACCTTGCTTTCCATGACTCCAAACCCACATCCCGCTGCCATGCGCGCTCTCGCCAGTGGTGGCTCATCTTGTTCTCGTTAGGTTTGTGCGCCGTCCTTCCCCTGTAGCGATGTCTTTTCCCATGCGCGCGTTAGCTACATCGGTTTTTGGCAGCTTGTTTCCTTCCCAGTGCCGCAGGCTTCGCAGAGCGCAGAGTCGCTCGCACTCTTGGCCGCGGCTCTATTACGGCGGCTCCGCCCTTCGTTCTCTCCGCGCCCCACCGATTTTTGCACTGGTGCTTTTTCCAGAGATCTGTTGCAGTCGCTTCCGTGACGTTCGGCAACCCTCTCTCTTCGCTCCACCTCTGGGCGGCAGCCGCGCTGGTTCCGGGGGGGGTCTCGCTCGACGTCGCTCGTGAAAGCAAAAACCTAACCATGCGATGCAGACATGTGGTTAAGTCAAGTTAGCTCTTAAAGGTGGCATCAGATACTGTTCCCCTCGAATCACCCCTTTTTTCAAGGGTAACTCTGCAAGAGATCGAGTTTGTGTGCGATGAAGGAGTCCTTGCTCTCGTAACCGAGGGCTTTGATCGCGGAGAGGCCCAGCTCGGTGGCGAGCTTGCCCAGCTTGGCCGTGAGCGAGTCGAGGCGCTCGAGGCTGCCGATGACATGGCCCTGGAGGACATGCCAGAGGGCGACGCAGAGTTTTCTGGCCACCGCCACGGCGGCTTTATTGCGGCCGCGGCGCGCGGCGACGCTCAGGCCCCACTTTTGCAGCGGGTTGGGGACTTGGAGGAGTTTCTTAGCCGACTGGATGAGGAGCGCACGCAAGGGGCCGCGGCCATGGCGCTTCAGAGCGGTGCTCCCTTCATAGTGGCCGCTCTGGCAGACGCTCGGGTTAAGTCCAAAGTAGGCCACCAGTTTGTTGCTCTGGGCAAAACGCTCGATGGCGCCGATGGCGGCCACCAAGCCGTAGATGGTGACCAGACTCAGGCCGCAAAGACGGGCCAGGCGGAGTATCTCCGGGTCGCCCAGGATCTCGCCCGCCATGTGCCGGCGCAGTTCGCTCCGGCGTCCCCGGGCCGCGCGCAGGCCGCGGTGGAGCTGGCTCAGTAACATCGTTTGCACCGGGGTCCAGGGGCGCATTTTAGCCAGGCGAGTGAGGGCGGTGGGATGACAAAGGCGGAAGCCTTTGGGCAGGCGCACGCAGTGTTCATTGAGCATGCTCTTGAGTTGCTGCTGGAGCCGGGTGCTTTCTTTGACCACGCCCTGGTAGGCGCTGAAGACTTCGCGCCGTTCCAAGGTCTTCTCGTCGGGTTGCCAGACTTGCGCAGAGAGGCCGCTCAGATAGATGCGCGCAATCTTGACCGCGTCGACCCGATCGGTGGCGCAGTAGGCTTTGCCGATCTTCCCCGCCTGGTGACTATCGAGGACGACGACCGCGCGCCCGAGGGCGCGCAGGCGCCCCGCCACGGCAAAGGCGTTCCCGCTCGCTTCCAGCACGAGGGTGTCCTGCGGGCTGGTCTGGCGCTCGGCCCAGCGCTCCAGTTCTTTGAGATCCACCCGGGTGGAAGTGCCGAGGACGCGTGCGCGGGCCGGGTCGCGCCCCGCCAGGATGGCCCCGGCGAAGCTATCTGGGTGGACATCCAGGCCCACCACTCTGGGATTGCTTTTACTCATCTTCTTTGATTCCTTTCTTTTGTTGTGTTGTGGTTTTCTTCTTTGCTGCTGGACGGAAGGCGCGGCCGGGCGTCGACGAATGCCTCACACGCAGACATCCGAGGCTGGCCGGTTTTTGCTCCGGCCACCTCACGAGGGTTCATCCGTCAGAACTCACTCAGCCTTCAATCGGGGAGTCACCCCACTGCATCGCTCGAGTCCCTGCCGGCCTTGGCCTTCCGGTGGTTGTTCTGGTTTGGTTCCCAGTCCCATCATCGAAAGCCCATCGAACGCTCCGACCGCGCCTCCCGTCCAGCTCTTTGCTTGTCATTAAGCACATTCCCTCAGCCAACCCCCGACCGGCGTACGACCTTGATCCACCTAATTTCCACCCCAACTCCCGCCGCCCCGCGCGCCCTCGTCGGCGGTGGCTGATCTTGTTCTCGTTAGGTGTGGATGCTGTGTTCGTCCTGTCTCAGCGCGTCTTTCTCATTGCCTTGCCGGTTCCCATTCGTTCGCCGCGGAAGCCGGTCGCCGTTCGACTTCCGGTGTCCCCGCACTCTGCGCCACTTGCATTCCCTTGTCTCCTCCGGCGCAGTTCCGGCGCTCGTGGGTTACTTCAGCGGAGACGCGCGGCGCTGGCATCTGCCGCACCGTTTCGAGTTCTCTTTGCTTGGGCGTCTGAGGTTTATGCTGGCGCTATTCTTTAGATTCTGGTTCGATGGCTTTCCATGCAAGCGAGCGTTCTGCGTCGTGCCTCACCTAGGAGGCGTGCTCTGCTGGCAACGTTACCACCTAACCAGACGATGGAGCTGACCGGGACCAGCGTACGCCCTACGTTTTTGATGGCCAGAACCATTCCACTCCGCGCCACGCTTGCCGCCGGTCCCGGCAGCTCATCTTGTTCTCGTTAGGTGCATTGGTGCCTTCGCCTGCTAGCCATGTCTTTTCCCGTTCCAGAGTTAGCCATTTCGCTTCTTGGTTGCTCGACCGGCTCTCGGCTCCGACGGCTTTGCAGAGCGCCGGGTCCCTGGTGTTCGCACACGCGGTCGTGGCACGGCATCTCCGCTTTTGGCTCTCTACGCGCCACACCGTCTTTTGGGCTCGCGCTTTTCCAGAGTTCTGGTTCCATGCTTTGCGTGCAGCCACGCCACCTTTCTCATCTGGCATCACTGCTCCTCGTCCGTCCGGCAGCGACGCGGTTCTGGGGAGACACTGGCTCCACCTTTATCCGGCAGCGACGCGGACACCTAACCAGGCGATGGAGCCAACCACTGGCCGGCGTACGCCCAAGTTTTCCATGACTCCAACCTCACCTCCCGCTGCCACGCGCGCTCTCGCCAGTGGTGGCTCATCTTGTTCTCGTTAGGCCTTGAGAGCGCCGCTTGCTCGAAGTCGCCGAAAGGCGTAGCATTCCTACATGACAGACAAGCAAGCTGTAATTGATGCTCTGACCAGGTTGCCCGAAACCGCCTCTCTAGACGAAATCACCGAGGAGTTGCGCGTTATGGCAGCCATACGACGAGGACGGGCCGATGTGGCGGCGGGACGCACCAAGACGCACGAGCAAGCTGAACAGTCGCTGGAGTCTTGGGCGAGCGCATGGCCTTCAAAGTAATCTGGTCCGATGCGGCGCTTGCTGACCTGCACGAAATTTGTTCCTACGTTGCCCAGCACGATGCGCAGGCAGCGTATCGGCTTGGGCGTGGCATTCTCGATCACGTCCGCATCCTCAATTCCTTTCCCTTCATTGGACCTGCTTATCCCCGAGGTTCACGCGGTCCGCTGCGAGAGATTGTATTCCGCGCCTACCGCGTCTTCTATGATGTCTCCGAGGAGTCGCAGAGCGTCGAGATTTTACACGTCTGGCATGGAGCGCGTGAGGAACCGACATTTTAGGCCTAACCAAGCGATGGAGCCAACCACTGGCCGGCGTACGCACAAGTTTTCATGACTCTAACCTCACATCCCGCTGCCACCCGCGCTCTCGCCAGTGGTGGCTCATCTTGTTCTCGTTAGGTGAGTTGATGCATTCGTCTGTTCGCCATGTCTTCTCCCGTTCCAGAGGCAGCCGCATCGCTTCTCGGTAGCTTGGTCACTTGTCGGCTCCGGCGGTTTCACGTAGCGCCGAGTCGTTCGTGTTCGCCAGCGCGGTCGTGGCACGGCCGCTCCGCTTTGGATTCTTTACGCGCCGCAGTGCTTTTGTGCTCGCGCTTTTTCCCGAGATCGGTTGCAGTTGCCGTCATGCCAGCTCCGACTCTCCTTTCGCTCGGATTCGTTCCGCCACGCCCGTCCGTTAGCAGCGTTTGTTCTGGGGGATTTTTGCTCCACCTCTGTTCGGCAGCGACGTCCACACCTAACCAAGCGATGGAGCCAACCACTGGCCGGCGTACGCCCAAGTTTTCCGTGACCCCAACCTCGCATCCCGCTGCCACGTGCGCTCTCGCCAGTGGTGGCTCATCTTGTTCTCGTTAGGTGGTTTCGCCCGTTCGCATGCAGACGAAACCGTTTCCCAGTTCGGCGCACCGGTTGGGTGGGCTCTCGCCAGTTTGTTCCGCATTCGGCTTCGGCCACCCTTCCGACTTCGGTTGTCTCTCCGGCTGTGGAGTCGCGGATTTTCCTCGGTCGCTCCGCTTCGGCGTTCCTCTGGCGCAGCGCGCTGTGAGTTTTTCCTCGCCTTCTGGAGAGAGTTTTGGTTCCATCCTCGACATGTCGCGACGCCGCTTCTCCTCAGAGGCCTTTGCTCGACGTTTTCCCTGCCCGCAACGTCCACCACCTAACCAGCCGCTGGAGCTGACTGCGAGCCGCCGTACGACCTCGTTTTCCGTGACTACCACTCTTCCACCCGCTGCCACAGGCGCCCTCGCTCGCAGCACCTCAGCTCTTTCTCGTTAGGTGTGGATGCTGTCTTCGGCTTGTCTCAGCGCGTTTTCTCTGTTGCCATGCCGATTCCCCATTCGTTGGCAGCGGAAGTCGGTCACCGTTCCGGCTTCTGGCTTAGCTGCATTCTTCGCCGCTTTCATTCCCTTATCTCCTCCGGCGCAGTTCCGGCGCTCGTGGTTGCTTCAGCACAGATGCACGGCCCTGGCATCTGCCGCACCGTTGCGAGTTCTCTTTACTTGGGCGTCTGAGGTTTATGCTGGCGTTGTTCTCCAGATTCTGGTTCCATCGCTTTCCATGCAAGCGAGCGTTCTGCGTCATGCTTCACGTCCCACCCGTCCTCTGCTGGCAACGTCAACACCTAACCGGGCGATGGAGCTAACCGGGACCAGCGTACGCCCCACCTTTTCGATGGCCAGAACCATTCCACTCCGCGCCACGCTTGCCGCCGGTCCCGGCAGCTCATCTTGTTCTCGTTAGGCCTTTTCCCATGCTCGCTACTAGCAAGCGTTGTCTTTTGGTCGCGGCGATCTCGGTGGTCGTTGCATGGTGTGGCGCGTTCGCGATCGCACCGCTGCTTGGCGCTCTTCATCCTCCAGGCCATTCCGCTCCTCTCCCCATCGCGCTTCTCATTTGGCTATTCTTTGGCGCTCATCTCTTCGCGCTTTCTGCTCTTATCCTGGCCGTTCTCTCCGGCTTCATGGCAGTGTTTCGAGATCCACAGGCTCGCACCGTGCGTGGCGTCGCCCTGCTCATCGGCACCGTTTTTTCGTTGCTTCTTTTTGCAGCCTTTTTCTGGCGCGGTATTGTCGATCGCTGATACTGTATGCGCCGTCCAAGGCCTAACCATGCGAGATGGAGCCAACGGCGGACCGGCGTACGCTCCACACTGGATATGACTTCCACCCTTCCACTCCGAGCCACGCGCGCTCTCGTCCGCCGTCGCTCATCTTGTTCTCGTTAGATGCTATCGAACGCTGTCACGCAAGCAGCCATGACCGCTGCACTTACACTTTTTGGCGGTTGCTTCCTGTTCGTATTCTCGCAACTCATCACCGAAGGCATCATCAAGCCGTACATCGGCTATCGAAAGGTTTTGGCCGACATCACTCACACACTCGTCTACCGCAACGCGATCATCATCAGTGCGCCAGTGGGTTCGAGGCCCGACGAGCATACAGAGATTTCCGAGAAGCTTCGCGAGCTCTCTGCGCAGCTGCGGTCTTCGATCACTGCGCTGCCGTTCCACAGGCTGCTTCTCTTGTTGCGACTGGTACCTTCACAGCGCTCCATTCTCGACGCAGCGGGTCGTCTCATTCGCATATCCAACCGCCTGCTCGAGACCAAAGACAAAAAGCATGACGAGATTTTCCATGACATGGCAGATATTGGGACGCTTTTGCGTATTGACACTCCGCACTGATGACCACCGCATCTAACCAGGCGATGGAGCCAACCACTGGCCGGCGTACGCTCAAGTTTTCCCTGACTCCAACCTCACATCCCGCTGCCACGCGCGCTCTCGCTAGTGGTGGCTCATCTTGTTCTCGTTAGATGATGAGGCGCGCGGCGTGAATTCATGGCAAATCCCGATAAGCGGACCTCCGGCCTCTCGAAGCTAGTAAGTACAGCTCGTTCGATTCTTACCTACCAGACCAGCCTGCCGCTCGGCTGCACACGCATGAGTCGCATCCTTTTTTCCTTACACGCTTTCGATGATATCCGTTTTCCCGTCTTCGAGGAGTTCTGTGCCGCCACACGCAGTCTGCCTGTTGGCACTGAGCGGTTGCATTGGAGCCGTGACGCGTTGCGCGATCGCGATGTCGAGCTAGAGCGCATCATCCGCCATTTCCGTGACAGAGTTTTCGACGCCTGCTACGATATCCTCGACCGTTATGCGACGCCTGCAGAGCAGCCACACGAAATCATCTAACCAGGCGATGGAGCCAACCACTGGCCGGCGTACGCCCAAGATTTCCATGACTCCAACCTCTCATCCCGCTACCGCGCGCGCTCTCGCCAGTGGTGGCTCATCTTGTTCTCGTTAGGTGAGTTGGTGCATTCGTCTGTTAGCGATGTCTTCTCCCGCTCCCGAGTTTGTCGGATCGCTTCTTGTTTGCTCGATCACCTCTCGGCTCCGACGGCTCAGCAGAGCGCCGAGTCTCACGTGTTCGCACGCGCGGTCGTGGCACGGCATCTCCGCTTTGGGTCCTCTACGCGCTGCACCACTTTTGTGCTCGCGCCTTTTTCAGAGATCTGGTGCAGTGGCCGTCATGTCAGCTCCGCGTTTTCTTTCGCTCCAGTTCTTTCCGCCACGCCTGTCCGGCAGCGACGTTGTTCTGGGGAGATTCTTGTTCCACCATTGTCCGGCAGCCACGTCCACACCTAACCAAGCGATGGAGCCAACCACTGGCCGGCGTACGCCCAAGTTTTCCATGACTCCAACCTCACCTCCCGCTGCCACGCGCGCTCTCGCCAGTGGTGGCTCATCTTGTTCTCGTTAGGTCCTATGAGAATGCAATCGTTCCTCCAAGGCCGCATCGATTTGGTGAGGACTCTTCGCGAGTCGCCTATCGTCGTGACTCATCAGGACCTTGAGTTGATTCTGACTGCCGTCATATCGGCATGTGCGGCTTGCCGTTGGCCTGGGGAGGGCTTCGACAGAAAGCGATTTGTCGAGTCGCTGATCCGGTTCGGGTCGCCGGAGCTCCACTTGGACTACGTCAGTACTGGAGCGCTTCTTGAGTTTGGGGTCATTTCCGATAGCCAGACACCGTGGGGCGATGTCGGACAGGAGATTCGTATCTTCACGGGTGACGAAATCGATGGTTCAATATCGGATATGGCGCAACGCTACCCAAACGTATCTATACGCGATTTGAAGCGAGCCTCGTACGCTAGTCGGATTTATGAGTGGCTGCGTTGTGGGTACGCGCACAATTACTGGGCAGCCGGAAACACTACGCATGTCGCACCGTCGGATGGGCCGGCTCAAATTAGTTATATCGGCCGGAGAGAGCCAGACGGTAATCGGGCTCGCATTGCTTCATTCCATTTGGACTACCTCATTTCAGTTGTAGAGCAGCAGGTTTCCACGCTCCCAAAAACCAAGTTGGAGAAGCCCGATCAGTGGTGGATCGACCAGACCTAACCAAGCGATGGAGCCAACCACTGGCCGACGTACGACCAAGTTTTCCGTGACTCGAACCTCATATCCCGCTATTACGCGCGCCCTCGCCAGTGGTGGCTCATCTTGTTCTCGTTAGGTGTGTTGGTTCATTCGCTGTTAGCAATGTCTTCTCCCATTCCAGAATTCGCCGCATCGATTCGTGGTTACTCGATCATTCCTCGGCTCTGGCGGTCTTGGGGGGAACATGCCCTTTGTCGCTGCGGCTCTGGTTCGGACACGCCGGCTTTCGTTCTCGCTCTCGCGACGGCTGTCGGAGTTGCTCCGCACTTGTGGTTTGTGCTCGCGCTTTTGTCGGAGTTCTGGTTCGCTGCTTTGCGTGCACTCCAGGCCGCTCATTTTTCCACGCTTCTGCTTTCCGAGTCTCTTGCGCAGCAGCGCTCAGCTTCGGTCGCCTGTTCGTCCACACTTTGTCAGTTGGCAACGCGAAACACCTAACCAGGCGATGGAGCCAACCACTGGCCGGCGTACGCCGAAGTTTTCCATAACTCCACCCTTACATTCCGCTGCCACGCGCGCTCTCGCCAGTGGTGGCTCATCTTGTTCTCGTTAGGTGCATTGGTGCCTTCGTCCGTTAGCCATGCCTTCTCCCGTTCCAAAGTTAGCCACTTTGCTTATCAGTCGCTTGAGCGCTTCTCGGCTCCGACGGCTTCGCGGAGCGCCGAGCCTTTTGTGTTCGGCAGCGCGGTCGTGGCACGGCAGCGCCGCTGTGGGTTCTCTACGGGCGACATCGCTTTTGTGCTCGCGCCCTTTCCCAGAGATCTGTTGCAGTTGCCGTCATGCCAGCTCCGCGTTTTTTCTCGTTCGAGTTTCTTTCGCCACATCCGTCCGGCAGCCAGGATGTTCTGGGGAGATTCTTGTTCCACATTTATCGGGCAGCGACGCGCACACCTAACCATGCGATGGAGCCAACCACTGGCCGGCGTACGCCCAAGTTTTCCATGACTCCAACCTTACATCCCGCCACCACGCGCGCTCTCGCCAGTGGTGGCTCATCCTGTTCTCGTTAGATGTTGACAGAGCTTACGAGTCCCAGCGAAGGCGGAGAGACTTTGCGTAGCCCAATGTTTGCCCTGACTTCGTTCCATCGCGCCACCCGCTTTGAGTTAGTGGCGTCTTCCCAGCAGGTTTTCGGTCGTCTCACCGGTTTAGAGAAGCGGACGCACGGACGCTGTCGCGCAAATCCGCGGTCAAAATCTAACCATGCGATGCAGCTGACCGGGACCGTCGTACGGCCCAGCTTTGCGATGACTTCAACATTTCCACTGAACTTTAAGCTCGCCCTCAGTCCCGGCAGCTGATCTTGTTCTCGTTAGGTGCTTTGGTGCCATCGCCTGTAACCATGTCTTCTCCCGTTCCCGAGTCGGCCGCCTTTCTTCTCAATTGCTCAATCGCTTCTCGGCGCGCTCGGCTTCGCAGAGCGCGGAGCCGTTCCTGCCCTCACACTCGGTTGTGACACGGCATCTCCGCTTTGGATTCTCTACGCGCCGCACGGATTTTGTGCTCGCGCTTTTCCCGGAGATCTGGTGCAGTGGCCGTCATGCCAGCTCCGCGCCTTCATTCGCTCGCATTCTTCCGCCACGACTGTCCGGCAGCGACGTTGTTCTGGGGACATTCTTGTTCCATCTTTATCCGGCAGCCACGTCCACACCTAACCATGCGATGGAGCCAACCACTGGCCGGCGTACGCTCAAGTTTCCCATGACTCCAACCTCGCATCCCGCCGCCACGCGCGCTCTCGCCAGTGGTGGCTCATCTTGTTCTCGTTAGGTGTGGATGCTGTCTTCGGCTTGTCTCAGCGCGTTTTCTCTGTTGCCATGCCGATTCCCCATTCGTTGGCAGCGGAAGTCGGTCACCGTTCCGGCTTCTGGCTTAGCTGCATTCTTCGCCGCTTTCATTCCCTTATCTCCTCCGGCGCAGTTCCGGCGCTCGTGGTTGCTTCAGCACAGATGCACGGCCCTGGCATCTGCCGCACCGTTGCGAGTTCTCTTTACTTGGGCGTCTGAGGTTTATGCTGGCGTTGTTCTCCAGATTCTGGTTCCATCGCTTTCCATGCAAGCGAGCGTTCTGCGTCATGCTTCACGTCCCACCCGTCCTCTGCTGGCAACGTCAACACGTAGGCTCAACTTTGTAGTGCAACATTTGCTAGGTGTGAAGGAAGCATTGATTGGGTGTTTTGTAGCCATGTCTTTTTCTCGGTCGGTTATTGAGGTGTTGGGCGATTAAGTCGCAGTCGCTTTGGGTCACACGGGCCATCGTTTCTCCTTTGGGGAGGTACTGGCGGATGAGTCCGTTGGTGTTCTCGTTCGTCCCGCGCTCCCAGCTGTGATGGGGCGTGGCGAAGTAGAACTTGACCGGGCTCTGCGCTTCCACTTCGCCATACCAGTGGAACTCGGTTCCGTTGTCCGCCGTGATCGTGCGCATCCGCCCCGGATGACGCGCCAGCAGCCCGAGCAAGGCGCGGTTGGTCTCGGCGGCGGTGCGGGCTTGGAGTTTCCCGATCATGAGGTAGCCGCTCTTGCGCTCGACCAGGGTGAGGACGCAGTGACTGTTCTCTCCCGGGCTCTCGCCCATCATGGTATCGATCTCCCAGTGGCCGGTCTGACGCCGTCCTGCCACGCTCGCCGGCCGTTCGCCAATCATCCTTTTCCCGGCCAGGCGCCCCCGGCTGTCGTAACGCCCGTAGCGTTTCCGGCAACTCTTGCGCGCCCCGCGCAGATGCTCGTGCAGGTCGCCCCCACTTCTCAGATCCCGCCAGATGTGCCGGTAGATGGTCTCGTGGCTGATCGCCAGCTCTCTCTGCATGCGCAACTCTCCGGAGACTTGTTCCGGGCTCCACGCTTCTCTCAACAACTCTTCCACTCGCGCCCAGTGCTCGTCTCCAAACTGGCTGTTGCGCCGCGACCGATAACGCCGCGCGTGCGCCCGCTGCTGCGCGCGCCGCGCTCGATACCAGCCATCGTGAGGCGCCGCGTTGCGCTTCAGTTCCCGCGACACCGTACTGCGGTGCCGCCCCAGCTCCCGCGCGATCTCCGCTTGCTTCAATCCCACCCGTCGCAACGCCGCCAAGGCGCTCAGTTCTTCTCCACTCAGTTGCCGATACTTCATCCCCATTTTCCGGCCAGCTTTTTTCCCCTTCCAAACCTTTCTTTTTCCTTTCCCTCCACACGTCGTCCGTGTTGCACTTAGTTTGTGAATCCGCGACACCTAACCGGGCGATGGAGCTGACCGGGACCAGCGTACGCCCCACCTTTTCGATGGCCAGAACCATTCCACTCCGCGCCACGCTTGCCGCCAGTCCCGGCAGCTCATCTTGTTCTCGTTAGGTCTCATGACGGCGTTTCGTGTGACTCGCGCAGGGGCAATCGGAGCAGCAGCGGTTGCTGCCCCGACGCTCGCGTTAGCCGCAATTTCAAGATTCGTTATTTCCCGGCTTAGCCTGGGACCGCTCGTCGCCTCGCTTTGCGCGACCCTCGTTCTGGTCGGCGGAATGGCGTGGGCTTGTATGCGCATCACTCATTTTCCACGAGCTCTCGCTGCACTTTTGACGACGCTGCCGTTCGTGCTGCTAGCCGTACTCCTTATCGGCACGCGTACGGTTGGTCCGATTTTGTTCGGTGTCGTACAGCTGCTGCTCGCTCTTTTCTTCGCGTGGGCTGGCACAGGTGTAGCCACGGGCCAGATCCTCGTCTCGGCCAGGCGGCTTTCCTATATTGCTATCGGTGTTGTCGGCTTCATTTTAGTCTGGGAGCTCACTCTGCGGTTTACAGCCGTCCCGGTTCACGCGTTTGACCACAGCTGGGACGTCCATCATGAAATCCCCATCGACACGAGGATCACACGCATGGCTAAACGAGCACAGTTCGATTCTTACGTTTCCGGACTTCCCCTCATCGGGCGCGGAAAGCTCCGATTGGAGAGTGCGGCGAGGCATGGTTCGGACTACGATTTATTCTTTCTCCCCACCTGGGCTTCTGACACGCTCGTCGTTTACCGGTTTCGAGTCGACGGCAAGCCCCTGTGGAAAACTTGCAATTGCGTGGAGACCTAACCAATCGATGGAGCTGACGCCGGGCCGTCGTACTATCCAGCTTTCACATGACTAGAACCCTTCCACCCACAGCCAAGCGCGCCCTCGCCCGGCGCAGCTCATCTCGTTTTCGTTAGGTGCATTGGTGCCTTCGCCTGCTAGCCATGTCTTTTCCCGTTCCAGACTTAGCCATTTCGCTTCTTGGTTGCTCGACCGGCTCTCGGCTCCGACGGCTTTGCGGAGCGCCGAGTCCCTCGTGTTCGCACACGCGGTCGTGGCACGGCAGCCCCGCTTTGGGTTTTCTACGTGCGACACCGTCATTGTGTTTGCGCTCGTTCCAGAGATCTGTTGCAGTTGCCGTCATGCCAGCTCCGAGTCTGTTTTCGCTCGAGTCCTTTTGCCACGCCTGTTCGGAAGTCGCATTGTTCTGGGGGATTCTTGCGCCACCTCTGTTCGGCAGCGACGCGCACACCTAACCAGGCGATGGAGCCAACCACCGGCCGGCGTACGCTCAGGTTTCCCATGACTCGCACCTCGCATCCCGCTGCCACGCGCGCTCTCGTCCGCCGTCGCTCATCTTGTTCTCGTTAGGTCTATGCAGCGCAACGTTGTCATCGCGATCCTCCTCAGCGTCCCAGTCCTCGCGACAGCGGCGACGCTGAACACTGATTATATCACGCCGCCATTTACGTTTTCACCAGATCACGAATATGGCGTCATGATTCCCGTTTTCCACATCGAGGCCGCGCAAGAGCCTGACGAGCGCAAGAACAAGGTTGTGGACCTGCGCACAAATCGGGTCGTGGCCGTCATTCATGGTGAGCCCGGCTATGACCAGAGGCTGAACTTCCACGAAACGGTTCCGCCACTTTGGTCAGCCGACTCCTCCGTTTTGCTCTGGAAAGTGAACGGCAAGTGGATCCCTGATGCGCTCGTGCTTCTCAAACTGAAGGAGGACAAAGAGCAGTGGCAGCTGGATCTGATGAGGGCATCACAGCGAGCGATTCTCGCTCGCACGAAAGAGGCTTCGCCGCAGCGATATGCTGCGGCGAAACAAGCAAATGCCGGCAACGGTTCGGCCTACCCCGAAGGATTTACCGTGAACGTCACTACGGATGAAGATAAGATTGCATTTCCCTACCACGTATTGGTTGATCTCATAGCTGATCCGAAGGGACCGGACGATTCTCCAGCTAACCTACAATCCCACCTCGACGCGATTGTTGCCCCAGACGGCAAGTATATTGTAAAGAAATTTGCGCTGGGCCGAAGGTAAGGACCTAACCAAGCGATGGAGCCACCCACTGGCCGGCGTACGCCCAAGTTTTCCGTGACTTCAACGCTACATCCCGCCGCCACGCGCGCTCTCGCCAGTGGTAGCTCATCTTGTTCTCGTTAGGTCTAAATTCAGTTGACCGCCATATCAACACACCAGTAAAAGCGTTCTTATGAAAACACTCGTTGCCATATTCTTAATATTCCTCTCTTCGGTTCTTTATGCGGAGCCAGGCGATGAATTCGTTGGTGACTGGCAGAGCAAAAAAGACCAAACCAACGCGGGAACGCTGAGTATAAGCAAGTCAGGCAGGTATTTCATCGTGGATGGCAACTTTATGGGCCAACGACTTAAGATGAACGGAACATACGACGATGGTGCTCTTAAAGTCTCCGCGCCAACTGGAACGGTATTGGCCACGCACAACAAGACATCCGATACTGTGGTCTTCTTTGACGAGTTTGTTCGCCTACAGCCAGTTAAGCAGGTACACGATCCACTCAAACAGCAGGAGATCGGCGCGCTCGTCCGGGCGTCTCGCGTTGGCCCCGCCGCAACACGCAATATGCCAGATTTGGAAGCCGCCGCTGCGTGCTTTTCACAGATGAAGCAACTTGCGTTGGCGTGCCTGTTATACGCAGAGGACCACAACGGCAATTTTCCGAGGAGCTTGAGTGATCTGATTCCTGGACAGCTTCAAGACAAAAGCATCTTCAACGATCCGCTCGCGCCCGGCGGGAGCGACATAACATTTCAGTACTTTGGTGGCCGCAGGGCGCGACCCGAGGAGCGGACCTCGGCAGCGCTTCTGCAGACTCGCGGAAAGACACGCAACGGTTACGCGATTGTTTTTTACGCTGACGGATCAGGTCAACTCGTGCAAGGCAGCCCGTGAGACCTAACCATGCGATGCAGCTGACGCCGGGCCGGCGTACTGCCCAGCTTTCACATGACTAAAACCGTTCAACTCGAAGCGACGCTCGCGCTCGCCCGGCGCAGCTGATCTTGTTCTCGTTAGATGCTGGCAGGCGCGCCTTGTGTTTTCATCGCGTTTAGAGCATTATCAGGCGTGACATTCACCGTCGAGACCGAGCAAGAGAGCGATGGGCGCTGGATTGCTGAGATCCCGCAGATTCCGGGTGCCATGTCTTACGGCGCCACGCGAGACGAGGCCGTTGCGCGGGTCGAGGCGCTCGGGCTGCGCGTCCTCGCAGAGCGCATTGAGCAGGGCGAGAGCTCGCCAGAGATTTCACAGGTGTTCACCGTTGCAGCGGCATGAGCCAGTGGGGTTCCGCGAAAGCGCGCCGTGTATTGGCGGCGCTTCTGCGGATCGGCTGGACGGAAGAGATAGGCCCTCGCATGTTGGCGCGCATCGCGAAGAAGACAGGCCTAACTCAACGCGACCTATGAAGCCACACGAAGCATCTAACCAAGCGAGAGGCCGTGTGATAGTGCGCCGCCGCAGGCGGAGAGGTAGCAGGCAGAAGTGAATCACCGGCGGGAGAGGTCTTTGTCGCGGTTTTGACTTAAATGTTTGCCTCGGGTGCTCGGTTTATGCTTGACCGGCTAGGAGCGTGCCCAGCAACACTCAGACAGAGTTAGAGTCCTGCTGCGGAACTTTCTAGCTCAGGGCGGCGATCAGGTTGCTGACTCCGACCAGGTTGCAGGCCCGCTTCAGGTTGTAGGCCAGGACAGTGAGGGTCACTTCGGTTGTGACCTGGCGCTTGCCACGGCAGAGGAAGTAGTCATAGCCGAAGGAGCGTTTGATCGTGCCGAAGCAGTGTTCGATAATGGCTTTGCGCCGGCGCATCAGGTGGGGGTTTTGTCTGACTCTGGTTGGCATCGCTTCCTGGGCTTCTTCGAAGGTCGCCCGGGTGATGCTGCGGTTCCCCTGGTTTCTGGTGCACTGCACTTTTAAGCGACAGCTGCGACAGTCATGCGTCCGGTAGTAGGCGATAGGCCGACCTTTTTCTTCGGTGGTGAAGCGATAAGTCAAGGTGCTCCCAGCCGGACAGACGTAACAGTTCCGCTCAGGCTGTGTTTGGCGTCGACCGCCGCCTGCACGTTGTAGCCAATCGTGCTCCCGCGCCCGATGCTCATGGCGCGCGCCTCGGGATCAGTCAGTGAGACCTGGCTGGCCCCGCTCTGCTCTAACTCTCCAGCCACCTTTACCACTCGCCCCGCCGCTCCTATAACTGGGAGATCTTCTCTTTCAACTCGGCCGCACTGAGACGCTCCGGGTCAGTCGCACTCTCGGCGCAGTCACTCTCTTCCAGCTCGCGCAGATAGACGCTGACCTTTTTTTCCAGCTCGCCCAGGAGCCCCTGCACTTTGGCGGGGCTATAGTTCTGGCCCTCGGCGTTCTGGCCTTTGATCTTGGTCGAGTCGATCGCCACCAACTCGCCCCCGAATAACTCCAGCTTGCGGCAAAGGAGGAGGAACTGGCGCCCAACCGCAGAGATCGGGCTGGATATGTCGCGCTGGAAAAGGGAGAAGCACTTTAGCAGTTGGCTCAATCTCTGTCCGCCGAGTCGGATCAGCGGCGGCAAACCTCTGCCGCGCCGCCCGCGTAAAGGTCACAACCGGGCCGCCGATATCCTGCGGCTCTGCGCGCAGTCGGCTCTGAAAAGCAAAAGCGCCCTAGGCGCCTTCGGTCGCCGCCTGCGG
The DNA here is from genome assembly GCA_965218705.1 of Chthoniobacterales bacterium. Taxonomy (GTDB): domain Bacteria; phylum Verrucomicrobiota; class Verrucomicrobiia; order Chthoniobacterales; family UBA10450; genus Palsa-1392. The sequence goes on along the minus strand of OZ244652.1, from coordinate 2,300,708 downwards.
GCGCGGCTCGATGCGGCCAAGGCGATCAAAGCCGCCGCCCACAAGCTAGCCCGACTCGTCTACCGCATGCTCAAATATGGTCAGGCCTACCGCGACGCGGGCGAGCGCTACTACGAGGACAAATACCAGCACCACCTCTTGCGCCGTCTCCACAAACAAGCCGCCGTTTTTGGCTTCCATCTCACTCCGCCAGAGGCTAAAGTGGTTACTGTTTCTTAGAAGATGTTCACGTCCCACGTCGACAGCGTGCTTCGCCTCGTCTATTGCTTCTCGATTATCGGCGGGATCTTGCCGGTCGTATTTCGCCGACAGCTTTGGCTTCGTCCTATATGCATCGTCCTTCTGCTCGTCTCTGCGTTCTTTGCTTTTGGCAGAGTCCACGTTGCCCCGCGTATGGCAGTTGACCGTTTGCAGTCGGAGAGGAAGACTTGGACGAAGTCTTTCCGTGATGGAAGTCTCTACACGTCGCAGGCGGCATCGACGGCCCTCCCGATCTTTGCTCTTATCATTCTGGGGCTCACGGCGATGACAGTCTTTCCTCCAAAGTCGCGATGATTGCCACGAAAGTGAGGAATCTCGGGGTCAGTGTGCAAATCTTGACTGAGCGAAGGACAGATCTCACTATCGACACTAGTGCAGTGAGTCATAAGAAAGTGAACACTTCGTTAGAGGCGGCGCGAAGTGTCGCGATAGGTCCAGCGGAAGGGAGTCGCCCTTTTGTTGTAAGCGCGGATATAGCGCATGAGCTTGCGCGCCAGGTCGCCTTTAGAGGTGAAGATGCCGCGGGCAATGAGATCGCGTTGAATCTTGGAAAACCAGATTTCGACCCGCCGCGGCGGGAGGAGTAGGTCGGCGTGTAATGCAGCGTGACCTTAGGGTGCTCGGCCAGGAATTGTTGCACGGCCTTGGTCTTATGGACGGAAAGATTATCGGCGATGAAGTGGATGCGCCGCTGCGGAGGCTGAGAGGCGACCACTTCTTGGAGAAAAGCCACAAACTCCGCACTGGTATGGCGCTCCGCGGTCTTCCCCAAGACCTGGCCACTGCGCGTTTCCAGCGCGGCGTAAAGCGAAAGGGTGCCATGGCGGTAATACTCGAAACCGTGTCGCTCCGCTCGGCCGGGCGACAAAGGCAGCACCGGATCGAGTCGATCCAGCGCCTGAATAGCGGACTTCTCATCCACGTAGCCACTTTCGCCGACCATGATCGGTTTGCCCGGCGCGATCCGCACGAGGTCGGAGTAAGTGGAGCGCGTGAGCGTGTCCCACTGCTCGTAGTAGCCATCAAAGCCGGTCCAATCGACATAGGCGTCGCCCGAATATAAGCCGTCGAGCGGGATGGAGCAGTCCAAATTCACGTTCGGGCACCAAACCCAGGTGGCATTGGTCGCGCCCTGGCTGACGAAGATGTCGTGCACGTGCTGCCAGGCCTGGACATACTGCCCACGTTTGTTTCCGTTGCCGCCTTCGGCCCAGGAATACCAATCGCCGTTCATCTCGTGCGCGAACCGGAAAAAAAACGGATGCCCCCACGTTTTCGCGCCGCGCGCATAGTTTCTTAAGATCGAGTCGTAAGTGCTGGCGATGAGCCTGGCGAGGGTGAAGTTCGGATCGACCTCGCTACCATCCCGCGGCTGGAAGGTGGTCATGGCTAACTTCGAGAGACGACCTATCTTCATCGCAAGATCGTAGGGAGGAGGCCGGCCTCTTCAACCCAGGAACTGAATCGAAGGCTAATCGATGTGCTGAAGGCAGTCGTAAGGTTCACCTTTTTGTTTTCGCCTTCCTCACGACGGATTTTGGGACGGCCTTCTTGGTGCTGCTCTTGGAAATCCCGGCCGCTCCTTCACTCGTGCTACGGCTCTTACACCTGGTCGCCTGGTAATTGGCCATGTGATCCTCTGCGGAGACGCGTGCAACAGTGCGGCCGACCACGTCGAGAGCTAGGGCTTCCAACTTTTTAAAGCGGACGCAACCCTTACCCATGTCGAGCTTCTTGCCACTCTTCTGGTATTCGCTGATGAACCAGGCGGAGAGAGTGGGATTCATGTAGAGGCTGATGCAATGCAGCACCATGCCCGACTTCCGGGAGGCGAGCGAAATCAACGGCAGCGGCACCTTGGGATTCCCGCCGTAGCCCGCCGGGTATAGGGAGAGCGGGACGTACCAGCCGATCATCCCGAACTGCATGCCTTCCTCGTATCCGTCAGGCAGGTTCTCATTGATTATTTTGCGCACTGCGCTGAGCGCGGCACAGCGATCCGCGGGGAGTTCGGCGAGATATTTGGTCACGGTGGAAGCTGCCATGCGGTCGACGATATCCGCTGCACGGTGTGGCGGGCCAGCCCATCATTCACTGCGCTGCCGCACTTCTGTGTCTGAGATTTGAAGCTACGAACACCATGGATTTAACAGCGATCCGAGTCTCTACGGATACGATTCAGAGAAGCCTTTTAATGCAGCGAAACGCAATCGACCGTAGTGCCGAGAGCAAGCGCTGAGCTCGACTCATCGCCAGCTGCGAAAGCGACGTCCTTCTTCGAAATCGAAAGTGGTCGATGAGAGTCTCATGGATGGCCGGTGAGACCGCTCTCCCGGATGCCCCGTGATGGCCGGAGATCAGTTCGCGGGAGCGTAAAATTCGAGGTAACCGCAGGTGTGGCAGCGATAGGCGGAGAGCTGGTAGTGTTCGTTGCTATGCACCTTGGTGCCGAAGATGAGCGAGGTCTCCGGCGCACCGGCGACCCAGTCGTCGGGCCTGGTGTAATCGAGACTGCGGCTGGCAACAAACCGCGCTCCATTTCGCCGGAGCATTTGGGGCATTGTGGATCGTTGATTGAAACGACTATATCTGAGGTCAACTTCGCGCCGCGAGAGGAAATTGCACCTTCTTCGATTTCACTGATTTTTTTCTGGCGGAACCCTGGACGGTGTCTTTGAATCTCCCGTATGAGCGATATTGCCAAAGCCCTCGCGACCCAAGTAGCCAACATTGAGAAGCGCACGGGGAAATCCCCGGACCAACTCAGCGCGATCGTGCGACGGAGCGGGCTCTCCAAGCATGGAGAAATCCGGGCAATGCTAAAGCGCGACCTCGGCATGGAACACGGAGACGCCAATAGCCTCGTGCACCACGTTCTGCAGTCACGCGGTCCCGGCCCGACCGGCGGTGCAGGCTCCGCAGGCGATGATGTGGTGGCTGGCCTCTACCTGGGAGCGAAGGCCGGGCTTCGTCCGATTTACGACAAACTGATGGCGAAGATCTCCGCTTCCGGAGAAATGGAGATCGCGCCGAAGAAGACTTACGTGAGTCTTCGGCGCAAGAAGCAGTTCGCGACGATCGGCCCGGCCACGAACACGCGGGTCGAGGTGGGGCTCAAGATGAAGGATGTTCCGGCGACCGAGCGCCTGGTCGCGATGCCGCCAGCCAGCATGTGCAACTAGAAGGTCAAGCTGACCGATCCGGCAGAGGCGGATGTGGCTCTGATCGCGTGGCTAAGGCGCGCTTACGAAAGCGCAGGGTAAAAAAAGCGAAACGCCGATGGAACCGGCATGGCAGGTGAACTCTGTCACGTCCCGACCTGCGATTTTAGCGCTCGGACGTTCGATCCCGCGCGAGGTGAGTTAGAAGGGTCAGGTCAAAGTTAAAGCTAACCAAGAAGGCCGCCTCTACTCGTTAGCCTAATCGAAATTCCATTACTCACTGGTATAAACGATCTGTCCGGTATGGCAGCGATCACAATGCTGCGATGGGGCACGAGGGTCGACGGGCTTTGAGAGCCCGCCTTTTTGACCGGCCAATCCTCACAACCATTCTCCCAGACGCGAGCGGAAACTGCGGCTGGTTTTTAGTTCGCTGCCGTTGTGGAGGCGAACCAGAAACCCCTCGCTATCCAGAGATGTTAGCTCCGAAATTTGCGCGGTGGAAACGATGGTGGAGCGGTGGATGCGCAGGAATTGTTCTGGATCGAGCTCACGTTCCAGCGAGCTGATCGTCTGACGCACCAGATACTCCTTCTTGTTCACGTGCAAGGTCACGTAATCGCCGTCGGCGCCGAACCAATCAATCTCCGAGACGGATACGACCTTGAATTGCCGGCCAGTCCTGACTGTGATGTGCGTTCTATATTGCGGACGAGTTTTCTCTTTCTCCAATGAATCTAAGAGTGCGCCCACGCGCTGGCTTATCTCCTCCAGATCGCGCGATCCGTGCAATAGGCGAGCGCGTTTAAGCGCGCGCGCAAAGCGGGCGTCGTCGATCGGTTTAAGAAGATAGTCAAGCGCGTGCGCCTCGAAAGCGGCCAGGGCAAACTCATCGTAGGCCGTGAGAAAGACAACGAGCGGCAACTTCGGTGGCGGCAGTCGGCGCAAGACCTCGAAGCCATTCAAATCAGGCATCTGGATATCGAGGAAGACAAGGTCGGGCGCGAGATCACCGATCGATTTGGTGGCCTCGACTCCGGTGGCGCATTCAGCGACAATATCGATGTCGGATTGCGCCTTCAGTCGGAGGCGAACGCCGCGTCGCGCGAGGGGTTCATCATCTACGATCACGACGCGCATATCGCTTCTCCTAATTGAGGTGGGGTCATAGGACTCGTCGAGTAGGGTAGCGTTATCTCCACCAGGCATCCCCCTTCCTTGGGCCAGCGCACGGCGAGATGGTGGGCGTTTCCATAAAGCACTCGCATTCGCTCGGCGGTGTTAGCAAGGCCTACTCCCCGCCGGTTGGTTCGGACACCCGCACCGTTATCGCGGACTCGCAGACAAAGACGCGAGGCGTCACGTTCTGCTTCGATCGTGAGCTTCCCGCCCCCGACCCGCGGGATGATGCCGTGATAGATGGCATTCTCCACTAAGGGCTGCAAAAGGAGTGGTGGGACCATCCCGCGCGCAGCCTCTGGCGGGATCATGAATTCTACTTTGAGTCGCTCGCCCAGTCGCGCCTGTTCGATCGTGAGATATTCTCGTGCCTTGGAAACTTCTTCACTCAATGGAATCTCCGTCGCGCTAGATTCCGTCAAGGTTCCGCGCAAAAAATTGGCGAGTTGCCCAACCATGAGTCTGGCTTCGGTAGCGCTGCCTTCCAGGATTAAGGTGGAGATAGCATTTAGGGTATTAAAAAGAAAATGAGGTTGAAGCTGCAAGCGCAAAGCCTGTAACTTTGCGCTGCGGGCAAGCTCTTCCGCCTGCTGTGCGCGAGCATGCTCCGATCGGAAAAGTTGGTAGTGCTTGATGCCTAAATATAACCCGCTCCAAGCGGTCAACACGAGCGCCGCATAGATGACGCTACACCACGCCCACACCAGCAGCATGGGCCAACTCATCGGTTGGCGTTGGACGCTGTAAGCGGCCCATACAGCCACGGCGCCGCATGGCACGGCGCAAACGATCGAAGCGAGGACAGCTTGAAGCATCGCCCTCGGCCAAGGCGTGTCGTTTTGAAAAGATCTGCGGCAAACGAGGCGGAGGATGAGGCTCGCGGCGAACATGCCCGCCAGGATAACCAGATCGTAAACGACCTCTCTCTCTGGAAAATGCGGGAGCAGCCCGATGAGGACGCCTCCAGCATAGACAACCCAACCCGCGATCTGCAAAAGCCAAAACTGTTCGAGAGACGGTTTCAAAATGCTATGAAGAACCAGTTTAGTTCACCGTGTCTTTCAGACGGCCAAAAGATCCAGTCATGCGAGAAGTTTACCCTCTTTCGTGTCATTCGTGAAGGCTTGTCATCGCAGAATTCCGGCAATTTATCGCAATATCCCGTGGGTTGACCGCAACGCTCTTGCCCTAAGAAACGCAGATGACTTACTTGGGCATCATGAAACCAAGAATCCTTTTCATCTGTATTCTGTCTCTTCTCGCGATGTTCCCACTGTTGGAGACATCCGCACAGCCGTCCCAAATCACGATCGAACTTCTCACGACTTTCGATTATCCGGGGGAAGGAAATTCGACTCAACCGTCGAAAATAAACGATCAGGGCGACATCGTCGGGCAATATATCGACTCGAACGGAGTCACCCGCGGCTTTGTCCGCTATCGCGACGGCAGTTTCAGCGCGCCGATTGTCGAGCCTAACGACGCTGGGAACAATACCCAGGCGCGAGGTATCAATAACGACGGAACGATCGCCGGATTCTACGTCGGAAGCGATGGCGCTCTCCATAGTTTTTTTCTCTCAGGAGGCGCATTCACCGAGTATGACGTGCCGGGGGCTGTCAACACCCTCGTCCTGGCGATAAATAATAGTCGCGACTTTGTCGGTAATACTGATGACGGTGTCACTGACTCGGGCTTTCTAAGCAGCGGCGGCAGTCTCACCAAGTTCAGCATTCCGGGCGCGCTCCAGACCAATCCCAATTCGATCAACGATGTCAAAAACAGCGTCGGTTTCTACTTCGATGCGGAGTTAGTCATTCACGGATTTATTCGGAAAAGGGACGGCACCCTCATCTTTCCGGTCGATCCTCCGGGATCCACCCAGACAATTCTCTTCGGGAATAACGACCGCGGCGCGAAGGTGGGCCGCTATGCGGATAGTTCGGGAATCACTCATGGACTCTTCGTCATTGGAGGTGATAACTTCGTGAGTTATGATATCCCGGGCGCCACGCTGACTTCGCTGAACGGAATTAATCAATCGGGAATCATCTGCGGGCGTTACCAAGGCGACGACGGCATTGCCCATGGGCTCATCGCCCGGGTCAAATTTCGGTCTCAGGCTAGCACCATGCCGTCGCAAGCCAAGGCGACCCACTCTGCAACCGCCACGTCACGAGGCCCATTGCCTTAAATAGATACCAAAAATCCAGAGCGGCGCCTCCGCAACAGAGGCGCCGCTCTCTTGCTCGCAGCCATAGGTGACGGCTCTCTCGGTAATTAAGCGGTCACATTTAGCTCCCGGCGCGATCGACCATAGCATCCTGGAGATCTTACCCCCGCCGTCCCGCACTCCCGGCTTGCGATGAAAGCAAGGCCTTCTTATCTGACTCCCAACAAGGCGAATCTGAGAATAACCCTCACGCCGGCGCGGAAGCAGGGTCTTTGGGTGAAGGCTTGTCCTTGCGATGTCGCTCGGAGAAGCCTTCGATGACGAAGTAGGCTACGGGAATAAAGAAGATGGCGAGCAATGTGGCGGCGAGCATGCCGCCGATCACGGTCGTGCCCATGATGCGACGGGCGGCCGCGCCAGAGCCGCTCGCCAGCCACAGCGGGACACATCCAAGAATGAAGGCAAAGGAGGTCATGATAATGGGGCGAAGCCGCAGACGCGCGCCCTCGAGGGCAGCCTCGAGAAGAGGTTTGCCGGCGTCGCGCTGAAGCTTGGCAAATTCCACGATAAGGATGGCGTTCTTGGCCGCGAGGCCGATGAGCATGACGAGCCCGATTTGGGCATAGACGTTATTCTCCATCCCGCGCAGCCAGAGCGCACCGAAGGCTCCGAAGACCGCGATCGGTGTTCCCAGGAGCACGCTCAGCGGCAAGGCCCAGCTTTCGTAGAGCGCGGCGAGGATGAGAAAGACGAAGAGAAGTGACATCCCAAATATCAGCATGGGTGAGACACCTTCCGACGCCTTCTTCTCCTGGTAGGATAAGCCGGCATAGTCGTAGCCCATGTCAGAGGGCATGGTCTCGGCGAAGGTCTCCTCCATGGCCCGCATGGCGTCATTCGAGCTATAACCGGAGGCGGCGCTGGCATTGATCTGCGCGGCGCGATAGAGGTTGAAGCGCACGGTGAACTCGGGACCGGCGCGCGGTTCGACCTTGGTAAGAGTGCTGAGCGGAACCGTATCGTTGTTGCTGTTACGCACGTAGAAGAGTCCTACGTCCTGCGCCTGGGTGCGATACTCCCCTTCCGCTTCCACGTAGACCTGCCACTGACGGCCGAAGCGGTTGAAGTAATTAATGAGATACCCACCCATAAAGGTCTGAAGCGTCTGGCTAACCTGAGTCAGATCCACCCCCTGTTTTAGGACTTTGTCGCGATCGACATCGATGAAGACTTGGGGGACGGCGGGGAGAAAGGTGGAAGCGGCGGTCGCGATCTCCGGGCGTTTCTGAATGGCCGCGATGAACTTGGTCAGGTTATCGCCGAGGAACTTCACGTCGTGCCCGCCGCGATCCTCCAGCATGAAGGTGACACCGCCCGAAGTGCCAATACCAGGAATGGAAGGCGGCGGGAAGGAGAAGCCGATCGCATCGGGGATGCCGGCGAGCTCCGCGCCGACCTTTTGCTTGAGCGCGGCATATTGCGTCTCTGGTTTCGTCCGCTGATTCCAGGGATCGAGAGTGATGAAAAAGAACGCACTAAACGTGCTCTGGACCGTGCTGAGAAGACTAAAGCCAATGACACTGGTGACATGTTTGATCCCAGGCGTCTTGAGCAGGACTTCCTCGACCTTGCGCGCTGCGTCCCCGGTGCGCTGAAGGGACGCCGCCTGCGGGAGCTGGAGCGCAGCAAAGAGATAACCCTGGTCTTCCTCCGGAAGGAAGCCCGACGAAAGGCGCGATCCAAACAAGCCGGCGAGTAGAGCGCAGACGAGTAAGAGGAGAAAGGTGACGCCACTCTTACGAATCGCCAGCCGGGAAGTGCTGACATAGCCTTCGGTGGTGCGGTTGAAGATAGAGTTAAACTTACCAAAAAACCAGGCGAGCGGGCCGTGTGTTTCTTTGCGCGGCCGCAGGAGCAGGGCTGAGAGAGCCGGGCTAAGAGTCAGCGCGTTGAAGGCCGAGAGGATGACCGAGATCGCGATGGTGAGGGCAAACTGCTGATATAGCCTTCCGGTTATCCCTGGAATAAAAGCTGTAGGTAAGAAGACCGCCGAAAGCACGAGGGCGATGCCGATAACCGGCCCTGATACTTCCTTCATCGCTTGGAGGGTAGCGTCGTGCGGCGTCATGCCCTTCTCGATATGATGTTCGACCGCTTCCACGACGACGATGGCGTCATCCACGACGAGACCGATGGCCAGGACGAGCCCAAAGAGAGCCAGGGTGTTAATACCAAAGCCAAAGAGCGGGAAGAACATGAAGGTGCCGACAAGTGAAACGGGCACCGCGCAAAGCGGAATCAAAGTCGCGCGCCAGTTCTGGAGAAAGACGAAGACCACCAGGATAACAAGAGCCAGGGCTTCGAGCAGTGTGTAGACGATCTCATGCATGCCAGCAGTCACCGCCTCGGTCGTATCCAGCGAGATATCGTAGGTCATGTCAGAGGGGAACTGCTTCGAGACTCGTTTCATCAAGTCCTTCACACCCTGCGCCGCGTTGAGCGCGTTCGTCCCGGGCAACTGGTAGAGTGCGAGAATGGCCGAAGGCTTCCCATCGAGCCGGCCTTCGAGGCTGTAAGTCTGCGCCCCGAGATCGATTCGCGCCACGTCGCGCACTCGCAGGAAGGAGCCGTCGGGATTGGCCCGGATGACGATGTCACCAAATTCCTTCGCCGTCTGCAAACGTCCGCTCGCCCGCACCGTATAAGTAAACTCCTGCCCGGGCGGGACCGGCTCGGCCCCGATTTGGCCGGCGGGATTGACTGTGTTCTGCGCTCGCACTGCGCTGATCACGTCCGTCACAGTCACATTGAGCTTGGCCAGCTGGTCGGGCCGCACCCAGAGGCGCATCGCGTACTGGCCGGCGCCGAAGACCTGCACGTTTGAGATGCCCGGAACTCGCGTCAGTTGGTCGATCAGGTTGATGTTTGCATAGTTCGCGAGGAAGATGTTGTCGTAAGTCTTCTTCGGCGAACTCACTGAGACGAGCATAAGTGGCGCAGTGGTCGATTTCTGCACCGTGACCCCGGCATTCACGACATCGGCTGGTAACTGTGCCGTCGCCTGCGAGACACGAAGCTGAGTGAGTATCTGGTCGGTATTCGGATCCGTCCCCACGTCGAAATCAACGGTCATGCGGAGTGAACCGTTAGCGTTCACGGACTGGATAAAGTTACTTCGGTCGACGCCGCTCATTTGTTGCTCGATCGGGGTCGCGACCGATTGCTCGATCGTCTCCGCGTCGGCGCCGGTATAGTTAGCCCTGACCTGGATCTCGGGCGGAACGATGTTTGGATATTGCGCGATCGGGAGCTGGAGGACGGCGACTGCGCCCACGATCGTCATGAGGATCGCGATGACGATCGCGACGATCGGACGATTGATAAAAAAGCGCGAGATCATCCGTCGGAACCGTTGTCCGGGCTCGCCGGCGAGTTAGCCGCCTCGGGGGCTGGTGTCGGAGTGGACCAGGGCTGGGGATTGACGGGCGCTCCATCACGGGCCTTTTGCACGCCTTCCACAATCACCTTTTCGCCAAGCTTGAGTCCTTTTTCGACAATCCACGCTTCCTTCAGCCGCCGTCCCATTTGCACGCTCCTCACCTGCACTTTGTTATCCGCACCGACGACGTCCACATGGTAAGTGCCTTGGACTTCGACGACCGCGCGCTGGGGCACGAGAAGCGCTCCCTTTTGCACGTTCGTCTGCACCTGCACGCGCGCGAATTGCCCAGGCCGCAGGATGTTTCCCTTATTCGGGAAAATCGCTGCGATCTGCACCGTACCGGTGCGCACATCGATCTGGTTCGCGGCCGCGTAGAGCTGGCCTTTCTCGGGATAGACCGAGCCGTCCGAAAGGATCAGGGTAAACTCCAACTGCTTTTCGTGCTCAGACCTTTCGGCCGGATCGGAGAAGCGGTGAGCATAGTTAGTGTAGCGTTGGTCGCTCACCGTAAAGTAAGCCTTGATCGGATCGACCTTCACGACGGTCGTGAGTGTCCCCGTGCTCGGGCCCACCAGGTCGCCAACCTGCGCCATCGCCAGCCCTGCGATCCCATCCACAGGCGAACGGATCGAAGTGTAATCAAGATTTAGCTGCGCCTGTTCCACCAACGCCTCCTGCGCCTGCGACTGGGCTTTAGCTGCTTCGGCTGCCTGTACGGCGTTGTCACGCTCCTGGGCGCTGGCCGTCTTACTTTTAAAAAGCTCCACATTACGCGTCGCCGTCTGCTCGGCCTGAACTTGTTGCGCCTGGGCCTGAAGGAGAGCCGCCTGCGCTTGCAGGAGGGCGGCCTTGAAAGGACGGGGATCAATCTGGAAAAGGAGCGCGTCCTTTTTTACTCCCGTTCCTTCCTTGTAGTCCTCTGAAATGAGATAGCCCTGCACCCGCGCCTGGATGTTGGCATTAACCAATGCCTCAAGGGTCCCGACGAATTCGTCCACGATCGGGACATCCTGCTGTAAGACTTGAGTCACCAGCACCTTCGGCGGTCCAGCCGGGGGCGGCGCTTTCTTGCCGGAACACGCCGGCAGCGCCACAGCGACCGCTAAAAACAGTGTTCTACACGTCCGCAAGTTCACGCTCCGACAGACTGGCAGATTTGCACAAGATGTCGAATGTCAATCCGCGCGCCCCACTCTACCCGCAGGAAAGAGCTGGTTGACGACCGGGCAAATTTTCGTCATAACCAGCGCCCTGGGAATCCTGCTCGCTTTCGCGCCTTTTCTGGTCTTCGCGGTCGGCGTCAGATTCATCGGACTGACCGAGGGACTTATCCTTGGCGCGCTCACCTCAGCTGGGCTGCTCGTGCGCGACTGGATGAGTGTGAATCGTTCACCCAAGTTGCTCGAGATCGGAACGTTTGTTCTCTTTGCCGGAGTCACTCTTTACACCGTTCTGGGTCATCCTTTCTCGTCGATCGTTGGTGTGAGACTTTGCGTGGACATCGGCTTACTCCTTCTCGTGCTCCATTCCCTGGCCGCACGCCAGCCCTTCACGATGCAATACGCCCGCGAACAGGTTCCACGCGAAAATGTGGGACACCGCAGAATTCAAACGGATCAACTACGTCCTGACCGCCATCTGGGCGATAACTTTCGCCATCGTTGTCGGCGCCGATCTCCTGCTTGTCTTCGCCCCACATGTTCCGGCTCGCGTCGGGGTGATCATCACGATCGCAGCCCTAGTAGGCGCCGTGAAATTTACCGGCTGGTATCCGACACGAGGAGAGCCGAAGACTGCTGTTTAGCTTGGAAGTCTCAGAACTCGGCTTGGATTTCGCAGAAAGCTGCTGGCGTCTGGATTCCAAACGGGATACGTGTCGAATCGATTGATGAGCCCTATTCTGACGACTGCGATTGTGTTTGTCTGTGTCTTTGGCGCGGCTCTTCTGGGTGCGCTCTTGCGGAGGGCGATTCCCGAGGAACACCTTACGGATCAGGCAAAGGATGTGGTGAAACTCTCAATGGGGCTGGTCGCAACCATGACGGCGTTGGTCCTCGGTCTGCTCATCGCCTCCGCGAAGGAGGCCTATGACGCCAAGAAGACCGAGACCATCCAAATGGGCGCCCGGATTGCCTTGTTGGACCGTGAATTAGCGAACTACGGAGACGAGGCTGCGGCAACCAGGCAGTTGCTCCGTCAGATCGTCGAGCGAATGATCGCGAAACTCTGGCCCACCGGCGCGCTAACTATGCAGCAGGACGATCCGAGCGGTTTCCGGAGTGAGGCGCTTTATGATTCGATCCAGAATCTCTCGCCGCAAAACGATCTGCAAAGCTCGCTCAAAACGGAAGCCTTGGCGGAGGCGGTCGGGCTGGGCCAGATGCGCTGGCTACTCGCCGAGCAGACCGGCAGCTCGATCTCCAGCCCCCTGCTGGTGATCGTGATCTCTTGGCTGGCGCTGCTGTTCCTTAGTTTCGCGCTCTTTGCGCCCGCTAATACAACGGTGATTGTCGCTTTGATGGTTGCAGCCTTGTCTTGCTCGGGCGGGATCCTGCTTATCCTGGAATTGGACCACCCTTTCGATGGTTTCATCAAAATTCCGAGTCAATCGATGAGCCATACCGTCACCTATCTCGCGCCTGCGAGGTAAGAGCGCTGGAAAGCACCTCCTTCCTGTGTGTCGTAATGCTAGTAGGAATCCCTGGGCGTTGCAGGAAGATAGAGAGCCCAACTCTGGACAGACTTAAGCGATGGGAGTCAATCCAAGGCAGCAAAATCGTAACACCGGTTATAAGGATAACAGCGTTCGCATGGACCTAAGCCCCCTGCAAGACCTCGAGAAGGCGATCGAGGAAGGGCGCCTGAGTGGACTTTATCTTGAGCCGAGCCTCTGGGATGGAAAAGAAAGCGACGCGATCGATCTCGGGAAAGGGGTGTAGCTTTCCGGAACGCGGTGGCCATTCCATCTCGAAGGTGTTGCTCCGGTGCTGGAAAGTCTCGGGTAGGTCTCCTTCAAAGGCCCAGCCGTGCACGATTTTCCCGCCTTTCTGGATGATCGACCCTATCGATATCCAAGAACCCGCCGCCGGCACACCGACCTCCTCTTCAAACTCAATGATGGCGCGGCTGAGTAAGTCTTCGCCTTCCTCTTCAGGCTCGCCTTTCGGAATCGTCCAAAAGCCATCGTCTTTCCGATCCGAGTACGGTCCGCCGGGATGGGCCAGTAACACCTCGATCTGCCCCTCGTTCCTCCGAAACATGAGCAGGCGGGCGCTGGTTCGTGGGCGTTTCACGTCAGAAAAGTCAGGATGGGCTCGGGTCTATCACATCGACTTCCCGCGCTGCCGCGGCGGACCCGATCGCAGGGATGAATCAGCGCCCTGGTCTCCTACTGGACTGTAACAAATGAAAAGTCGAGCCGGAGGAGAATGTTTTGGCTCCGGGGAGCCACTTTTCAAGTCAAACAGACCACTAATGTTTTACAGAAATCTTGTTCTCGACGTCCTTCGCTCCGGGGACCGCCTTGGCGATTTCCTGGGCACCTTGTTTTTGATCGTCAGAGATAACGAAGCCACTGAGCTGCACGGTTCCCTTAAAGGCGGCGACTTGCACATCGGGAAATTTGAAACTAGCCGAAGTCGCAAAACTGGCTTTCACCTTTTCGGCCAGCTTTTCGTCCTCCTGCTGTTCGGCGATCGTCCGCTCGACCAGCTCAGGTTTACAGCTCGTCAGGATGGGGCTCAGGAGCAGGACTGCCGCCAGTCCCGCCGCGATCGTTAGTTGGATTCTCTTCATTTGGTTACCTCAGCTGCGTTGTTGCAGACATCTTCCCCGCATTGGTAGCCGCAGGGTGTCGCGATTGCCAACAGAAAAAGCGGAATATCCGATCGCAGGTTGGGTGGAAAACGAGATCACGTTGGGCGCGCAGAGGTGAAAATCCTGCTGCCGACCGGCGCGTGGCGTGCCATCCGGGCGCGCACTCGGCTCTGTTTTATCGGTTCGTACGCGACAGTACTCGCACGAGTATCCTGTCTTTTCGAGTTTGGCAGTTAGCGTTACCCCTTCTCTTCACCTCGATGGCGCACCACCAGGAGAATGAGATAGAGGAGGATCGCGAGATTAAGGATGAGAGTCACGACTTTGAGGCCGTTTGGATGTTTGGCGATCTCGTAAATTTCCAAGGGAAGAAAGGAGGCGGTGGCGATGATGGTGAGGTATTCGGCCCACTTCTTCTCAAAGAAAAGGCCGGTGCCTTCGACTAGAAAAAGTGCGGCGTAAGCGAAGGTGAGGGCCCCGGCGACCTGGAGATTCCTGCTGCTGATCAAGGGTGCGCGGGCGAGGAGCTCAGCGAGATATTTGTTATCGGGGTCGACCCGCAACGCGTCGGCCAAATGGTGAAGAGTGCTTGCGAGATCGTGACCGAGCAGATGGAGGAGGCCAAAACCAAGGAGGATGAGCAACGCGCTTTTGATCCACTTGAAGACGGCGATGTAAAGAAGGCTGCGGTGCCGGCGAGCGGGCATAAAACGACTGTAGTTGCGGTGCCTTAAGAGTGTGGCGTAAGCGGGCTTCTTTAGGAAGCGGTTTCACTTGGCTGCCAACCTTCGGAGGTCTTTTCCAGCTGGCGCGTGAGGTGATGTTGCTCGGGGGCGACCTGGGCGAGCTTAAGGGCGCGACGGAAGCTTTCGGCGGCGGCTTGATGGTGGCCGAGTTGTTGTTGCAGCTCACCGAGGACGGCGTGGTAGAGATGGTGCGACTCGATCAACTCGCGACGCGGCATTATCTCGATGGCGTCGAGAGCGGCTTGCGGGCCTCGGACGTGGGCGACGGCGACGGCGCGGTTGAGAGCGACGATGGGCGATGGGTTTCGTTCCTGGAGACGGTCGTAGTGACGCAGAATGCGAGCCCAGTCGGTGGAGGCGGAATCGGGCGCGAGGCAATGGCAGGCGGAGATGCCGGCTTGTAGATGGTAGTCGCTCACTTCGTCGCCATGCGAGGCGGCGGCGAGATGGACGAGGCCTTGATCGATCAATGATTGATCCCACTGGGAGCGATCCTGGTCGTCGAGCCGGAGGAGGTCGCCGTCGTCGTTCACGCGAGTGGAGAAACGCGCACTGCTCAGAAGCATGAGGGCGAGCAAGGCGTGGCTGCGGGGTTGGCGACCGGCTGGATGCGCGACGAGGAGGGACATAAGGCGGATAGCCTCGCGGGTGAGCTCGACGCGGATGAGGGAATTGCCGGAGCTGGCTTTGTAGCCTTCGTTAAAGAGGAGATAGAGCGCGGCGAGGACGCCGTGGAGACGCGGGGCGAGGTCTTCGCCTTCGGGTATCTCGAAGCCGACGCCGGCTTCCTGGATGCGCTGGCGGGTGCGGGTGAGTTGTTTCTCGATCGCGGCTTCACTCGTTAGGAAAGCGCGCGCGATCTCGGCGGTGCTAAACCCGCAGAGGACTTTGAGCGCGAGCACGACCTGGGCGTCCGTCGCGATGACGGGATGGGCACAGACGAACATGAGGCGCAAGGCGTCATCGCGAATCTCGTGGTCGCTCCGCTTGCCGGTCGCGGAGCCAGCGATGGTCTGGTCGAGGTAGGCGATAATGGCAGGCTCTTTCGAGGCGGACATCTTTTGGTGCCGGAGCGCGTCCTTGGCCAGGTTCAGGGCGACGCGCGTGATCCAGGCGGATGGGTTATCGGGAATGCCACCCATCGACCAAGTGCGCAGGGCGCGCAGCATGGCTTCCTGCGCGACGTCCTCGGCGAGGGCAAGGTTTTGCACGCCTAA
This sequence comes from Chthoniobacterales bacterium, assembly GCA_965218705.1. Classification (GTDB taxonomy): domain Bacteria; phylum Verrucomicrobiota; class Verrucomicrobiia; order Chthoniobacterales; family UBA10450; genus Palsa-1392. The sequence goes on along the minus strand of OZ244652.1, from coordinate 2,284,713 downwards.
CAAACGTAGGAGCGTGCCGTGCAGTCGGCCGGTTTCGTGACGGAAGAAATTCTCGACTAACTGCGCGGGCCCTGGAGGGACGGGCGCCGTCCCGTCCGTGCCTCCCACCGGCTCGTCATCATTCCACAGAACTCTTGGCCGTGGGAGCACGATCAGGCGTGAACCGCCGCGGCGGTGTTGCGAGTCGTGACACCAAGGTGGCAACTGTCGGCCATGCGGCGCACCTCGATTTCGAGGCCGTGCTCAAGGCCGGGGTGTTTTTGCGCGATGGCGGTCGCTTCCTCGAGGTCCTCGACCATGAGCATGACGTAACCGCCGATCGCTTCCTTCGCTTCGGCAAAGGGACCGTCGACGACGCGTTCGCCGCGTGGGCCGGCTACGATGCGGGTCTCGAGCTCGAGCGGCGTGCCGCCGATCGCTTTGCCCTCGGTCGCGAGTTCGTCGTACCAGGAGTTCCATCGCGTCATGAGGACCTGGCGTTCGTCAGCGGAGAGATGCTCGTGGGTTTCGGGTCCGGAATTGCGGAAGAAGAGGATGTGTGGAGTGCGATTTGTTTCCATAAGTTCTATTTTGTGGTCGGTGGTCCGCCAAGCGGGCCTTCATCTCCTATAACGAACGAGCGCGGCTCGGGCGGACATTTGTTTCTAGAAAATCCCGCGGTCCACTGTCCGGAACGAGCAGGCTGGTTCGTTGAGCTATTGAAACACAATCCAACAACCAACCAAAACACCTATTATGATTACCTACATTCTTCTTGGCCTCGGAGCGGCGGTGGCCGCGCTCGTCGCTCTCATCGCCTCGCGCCCGGGACATTTCCGGATCACACGGCGGATCTCCATCAACGCACCCGCCGAACTGGCTTTCGAGCAGGTGAACGATTTGCATCTCTGGCAGGAGATGTCGCCTTTCGTGAAAATGGATCCGGACGCCAACTATAGCTTCGACGGTCCGCGCGCAGGCGTCGGCACCTCTCTTTCCTGGGTAGGAAACAAGGAGGTCGGCGAAGGTCGCATGACCGTGCTGGAGAGCGAGCCTAACGAGCTCGTGCGGATGAAGCTCGAATTCTTCAAACCGCTTGCCGCGACTCACACGACGGCCTTTACCTTCGTGGAAACCGGCGGCCAGACCGAGGCAACCTGGAGCATGTATGGGGCATCCAAGTTTATGTGCAAAGCGCTCGGTCTCTTTATAAACATGGACAAGATGATCGGTCATCAGTTCGAGGAAGGTCTCGCGCAGATGAAAGCCAACGCCGAACGTAAAGCAGCCGTGAGTCGCAATGCAGCGGTGGCAGCCTGAACCGAGAAACGCCCCGCAATTTCATTGATTTCGGTTGGCAACCGCAGCTACGACTAGCACATGAGTTCAGTTCGATTACTCGTGGGGACGCGCAAGGGCGCTTTCGTCCTCACCGCCGATGGGACGCGGAAGGATTGGAAGATCACCGGTCCGCACTTTGCCGGTTGGGAAATTTATCATGCGAAAGGTTCGCCCGTGGATCCCAATCGCATCTATGTCTCGCAATCAACGAGCTGGTTTGGGCAATTGATCCAACGCTCTGATGACGGCGGAGAGACCTGGGAGCCAGTCGGGAAAGATTTCGTCTACGACGGAACGCCGGGCACGCATCAGTGGTACGATGGCACGCAACATCCGTGGGAATTTAAACGCGTGTGGTATCTCGAGCCGTCGTTGACCGATCCCGACACGGTCTATGCGGGCGTGGAGGACGCGGGCCTTTTCCGCACCACCGACGGTGCCAAGAGCTGGGAGGAACTGCCGGGATTGCGCAGCGCGAAAGGCAACCTTTGGCAGCCGGGCGCCGGCGGGATGTGTCTGCATACCATCCTGCTCGATCCGAAGAATCCGGAGCGCATTTTTGTCGCGATCTCCGCTGCAGGCGCGTTCCGAAGCGATGATTGCGCAAAGACTTGGAAGCCGATTAACCAGGGACTGAAGTCGCCCTACGAGCTGCCCGACTCGACCGCGGAGGTCGGCCATTGCGTGCATCGGATCGCGCTGCATCCGTCCCGGCCTAACGTTCTCTTCATGCAAAAGCATTGGGACGTGATGCGGAGCGATGACGCGGGCGACAGGTGGAACGAGGTGAGCGATAACCTGCCGTCGGACTTCGGTTTCCCGATCGATGTGCACGCGCATGAACCGGAGACAATCTACGTCGTGCCGATCAAGAGCGATTCGGAGCATTTTCCGCCGGATGGAAAATTGCGTGTTTACCGGAGCAAGACAGGCGGCAACCAATGGGAAGCACTTACGAAAGGCCTTCCGCAGCAGGATTGCTATGTGAACGTCTTGCGCGATGCGATGGCCGTCGATTCACTCGATGCCTGCGGCCTTTACTTCGGAACGACCGGCGGGCAGGTCTATGCTTCGGCGGATGCGGGCGATTCTTGGAACGCCATCGTGCGAGATCTGCCGGCGGTGCTGTCGGTGGAAGTGCAAACGCTGCCATGATTCGAGTCGTGCTCCCGGTGCACTTGCGGAACCTGGCGAAGGTCGGCGATGAGGTGCAGTTGGAATTGGAAGGGTTGGTGACGCAACGCGCGATTCTCGACGCGCTCGAGGCCCGCTACCCGATCTTGCGCGGCACCATCCGCGATCAAACGACGCAGAAACGTCGCGCGCTCGTTAGGTTCTTTTGTTGCAGCGAAGATTTCTCTCATGAGTCGCCCGACACTCCCCTCCCCGACGCCATCGCCAACGGCGCGGAGCCGTTCTTTATCGTCGGCGCGATGGCGGGCGGTTAACTCTTCCTAACTCTGTACGGCGGAAGCGTGCCGAGCAGATGTTGCTTCCTCCCCCTTTCTGGATTTCTGGCTTCCAAATCAACCAGCTCCAAGCTGCCGCAAATACTCCCGATCCCAAGCCGCAGGAATACTCTCGCGGGGCGAATAGGGGCCGGGACGATAGGCACGCGACGCAATTCCTAGCTGACTGAGCTCACAGACATGCCAGTCCTGCTTGTTCGTCATGTCCCAAAACTCAATCGCGTCTGCAGGATTGTAGTCGGGGTCGCTGACCTCGGCTGCGTCGCGATGGAAAAACCAATCGCATTCAATCAAGGCCCGGCCCGGCGACTGCGGCCAAATCTGATGCACCATCACATAGTCGGGGTGCAGGCTGAGAAGCAGTTTTGGAAAGATGGAGTAATAGAAAACGCGCGCGTGATCTTCGTCACGGACTTCCCCGACCGGCCGGGCGCAGGCGTTGCCGCTCATCGTTAGGCTGGTCCCTTTGGCGATGTCCATGTAGCCGCCGAGGAAAAGCCCTTCCACCAGATCGTTCTCGGCCGAGTCGTAGGGCGAGACCTTGGCCAGCGCAGGATGAACTCCGGGACAGTGATAGCATTCCGAATAATTCTGGAAGACCAGTTTCCAGTTGGCCGCCACCTCGTAGGAAATGCGTTTGGCCGAGCGCAGGTTCGCGAGATTCCAGCGGGCGAACTTTCCTTGCAAAGGAGCGAAGACTTCTACCAGCGGTCTCGGTGCCGTGGCCAGACTAACGAAGATGAAACCTTCCCAAAGCCCGAGGTGGACCGCGTGGAGTGAATACTCGTTTTTATCAAAGCCCGGGACGCCGTCCATGTGCGGGGCGCCGAGGAGGCGTCCGTCGAGCGCGTAGGTCCAGGCGTGATACGGACATTGGATCGCGCCCGCGTGACCGCTCGCGTCCTGGCACAACCGCGTCCCGCGATGGCGGCAGATGTTGTAGTAGCCGTGGAGCTGCTCGCTCTTATCCCGTACTATGACGAGGCTTTCCCCTGCGACTTCCACCACGAAGAAATCCCCCGCCTTCAAGAGCTGGTTTTGGTGCCCGACGCAAACCCAGTGTTGCGCGAAGATTCGCGCTTGTTCCTCGGCGAAAACTTCAGGCGAGACGAAATAGCGCTGCGGAAGTGTTTGTGCGCCGGCGCGAAACGTTGCAGTCGTCTTGCGGAAAGAGGTAGGCGGTCTCGTTGACATGATAGGGACTGGCGCAGCCTAACCCGCTCCCGGACGCGGAGGCAACTTCGTCCGCAGCGCAGTGTGAGATTCAAGGTAAGCTAGCCGGTGCCGCTCATCCTGCTGGCTTTGTTCATTCCCCTGCTACCCCTTCTCTTCCCGCTTCTATTGGTGCAACGTTACCGCGCCGGCAAGGCACGCCGAAAGGGACGTCGTTGGGCCGCGAAGCTCAGCGTGATTTTGCTGACATTCTCCTGCCTCCTTTTTTTCATCACCGCGGCCTTAACCAGTCTCTGGGCGCCGCGAGCTTTTGGCTTTTCTGTCGTGGGGTTAAGCGCGGGAGCGTTGCTCGGGTTCGCCGGTCTCCGCCTGACCCGCTGGGAAACGTCGTCTCGCGGCCTCTACTACACACCGAACCGTTGGCTCATCCTGTTTCTCACCCTCGCCGTGACCGCGCGTTTGCTCTACGCGATCTGGAAAGCGTGGCACACCTGGGGCCTTCACGGGGCCAACACCTCTTGGCTGACGGCCGCGGGCCTACCCGGTTCGTTGGCCGTAGGCGCAATGGTCCTCGGCTATTATCTGACTTATAACGCGGGCCTCTACCGCCGGCTTGGCTCGGTCCGCTCTTACTAGATCGTCCTATTTCAGGACGGCCTGGTGAAACTCATACCAATCATCGAGATTGTTCAGGTTCACCGCGTCTTTCGGAGCGGAGGCATCGTCCGGCAATCCGCAATTACCCAGGATCTCCTTACGCGTGTCGTCCTCGTGATTGTAGCCGCGAATGGCGCTGTTATGCTTCTCGATCGCTTCCGCGTCGACGGATTTACCGTTTGCCTTCACCCAGGTTTCAAACTCCGGATAGGTCGGCTTCTTCTCTTTGACGAAATCCTGCACGGCCTGTTTATCGGCTCCGAGCGCGTCGCAGGTCATGGCATCGTAGCCGTCACCCATGCCGGGATAGCCGTCGGCGATCTTGCCCTGCGCTTCGAGAGAAAGCTTCTGCCAGAGACGTGGCAGGTGGAGAACTCCGAGTGGGCCGGCGATGCCGGAACTGATCATTGGGACGTAAGTTTCGCTCATGGTTGATATCCTTTTGGTTGAATTGAATCCGCCGAAGAGATCGCGATCGGCAGAGGACGTTCAACCTAGAGTCCCACCTCGGGCCGGACAACCGATTTTCAAACACGATCGCGCAAATCCCACGAAAGCGCTTGGCACTGACGCAGGAAAGGTGAAGGTGAGGACGTTATGGGAAACAGCCAAGGCCGAGACAACGTGAAGAAACGCGCCGCCCGTCGTAAAAAAACGGAGCGACTGAAAGCGGCCAAAGACGCCGCCAAGCCCGCGAAGAAAAAGAAGTAGGACCGCAATTGCGCGCTTCTTTTGCTGCGGCGAGGCGCAGGGTGGGCCGCCCCACTCTCGCTCTGAAGTGATATGGCAACAAAAGGGAAGCCAGACTCGTTCGCCACAGCCAAGCCCCGGCTCCTGGTTTTGGTGGATGAATCCAACATTGGCAGCTCCGTGCGAACGGCCGGTCGCGGGCTCGATTGGCTGCGGCTGCGCGAGTATCTGGCCGGCGAGGAGAGCGGACGCGATCTCATCGAGGTGGTCGTCTATGCGGGGCTACCGCCCGCGATTCCGCTCTGGCAGGACGAGCGCGATAAGAAAAACAAATTCATCTACTGGCTGCGCTCAAACGGCTTCCTGGTCGTGACCAAGGACGGTGCGCCCGCCGATGAAGGCCACTACAAGGCCAATGTCGATGTCATGATGGCAATCGACGCGCTAGAGCTGTCGGTCGATATGCGTCCCGATGTAGTCATCCTCGTGACGGGCGATGCGGACTTTGCCTATCTCGCGACCAAGCTGCGACGGCGCGGAATTCGGGTCGAAGTCGCGTCGGTCACGCAAAATCTCGGCGGAGTCCTGAAGTCCGCGGCCAGTGCGGTCATTGATCTCGCAGCGTTGTTCAGAACCTTTGAGTTAATGCCAGTCTCAGATCCCCCGGCACCGCGAACCCCTCGCAAGCGGCCGTAGTAACCGAACCAACAAGGCGCCGCCTCCTGGGGCCTAACGGCCAAAGAACTCAATGCACGTCGAAAATCTCTCCACCTCGAAGTCGACTCAGGTCAAAAGTTCGGGCTTGATCGAAAAACGGGCCAACAATTCTCCGCCCGCTGCGATCTTTTGAATTCCGTCTTTCTCTTCAAAAGGTCGCTGCTCATGGCGATCAGTCAGCCCCCAACACGGCTCGAGACAGACAAACGGGCCGCCATCCGACCAAATCGTGAGGTAAGGAACCCCGCTCAAATCAAGCGTGACCTTTCGACCGCTGGGCAAATCGTGATAGACGAAATGGCGGTCCGGTACTTCCAGCAACTCGAGAATGTAGGACCCGCGCAGGCCGGTGCGGTCAAAGGGCATTTCGCCGCCAGGGAAAACAATATCTTCGGTTTCTCCCGAAAGATAATTGTCGGGCGAAAACCATCGGCGATAGCGTCCGGCCGGCATCTCTACCTGGAAGGATTCGAAGGTCGTGGAGGCGAAGCCAGGATGGAGACCAAATTCCAAGTGTGCGGTTAAGTCGGGTTCGTGATTCTCGAAATGAAACTGATTCAAGAGCTCTCCCTGCCGCAGCGTGTAAGTCAGCGCCAGCGAGACCATGAGTGGGTACTCTTCCGGCGCGATCTCGCCGGGCAGGAGCCGATAGGTCAGCGAAGCGCCGCCGGACGCACCAAGGTCGACTTCCAGGTCATTGAATGATTTGTGACGCAAGAAACTGTGTGTCCCACCGCGAATTTCCTGCCCACGGTAGAGGCTGTGCTCGTCCTTCAGCCGGTGAAGAAAGTAGCCCATGACAGTGGCGTGATTTCCCCAGCCGCTGGCCGGCTTGCCCAGGTCATTGTCCCGGTAGAGAAACCCGACCCAAACACCTTCTTCATTACGCCGAGCCAGGCTCACCAGTTCGGCGCCTAACCTGGAAATAATGATGCGGAGACCACCTTCCTCATCAGTGAGGACATCGAGCAATTGGCCGTCGCGTTCTTCTTCCTGGTGCAAATCTCATGCGGCTGCATGATCGCCCCATGAGCCAGACAGGTAAAGCCCTGGCTCAATTGCCTAACGATCGCGGCTCAGATCACTGCAGTTATAGGCTTCGACCAAAGCCACCCCGCTCGAGGACGGCCTTCTGCGTGGCTTAAATGCGGATTCACGTGCCGATAAACAGCCATCTCTTCGAGCCCGCGGCTTTTACAGGTCGATCGTCTCCCCGATCTTTGGCAGGAAAAGTTCTTTCCCAGCCGCCTCGGCAGTCATTTTGGCGGCAGCGTGATCGATCTTGATCGGAGGGAAAGTGTCGTAGTGCACACCGACAATCTTCGTTACGCCGACGAACTCAGCCGCGCGCATGGCGTCGTCGATTCCCATGGTGAAGAAATCGCCGATGGGCAGGACGGCGAAGTCCAGCTTCGTGCGATCAGCGATGAGCTTCATGTCCATCGTCAGGGCCGTGTCGCCCGAGTAATAAAAACTGCCGTCGCTAGACTCGACCACAAAGCCAACAGGATTGCCGCCATAACTATCGTCTGGCATGGAGCTGCTATGAATAGCCGAGGTCAGTTTGACTAAACCAAAGGCCGTCTGGGCCGCGCCGCCGGGGTTCATGGCCTGCACATTTTTCACCCCTTTCGCCTCAAACCAGGAACCGACTTCATACGGCGCGATGACGGTGGCGCCAGTTCGTTGGGCGATCTCGATCACATCCGCGACATGATCGCCGTGGCCGTGCGAGACGAGAATAAAGTCCGCTTCGATTTTCTTCGGATCGATTTTCTCGGCCAGCGGATTGGGTGTGATGAAAGGATCAAAGAGCAGATTCTTCCCGCCCGTTTCCACGGCGAAGCAGGCATGTCCGTAGTAAGTGAATTTCATTCGCTTACCTAATGATCGAATCGCCAGGTGCGCAACGGTTTCGCCAAATGGCGCAGGGCGGAATTCTCCTCGGGATCTCATCGGCCGCTTTTTTTAATCTGGAAATTTGCGCACTTGGCGGACCGGATTCACAATGCGCGCATGCAACCACGGAGCGTGCTGGATGAAACGAACGGACTACGTTATTTCCCCCGCCTGCTGGATAAGATTCGGCTGCATGCCGAGAACAAGCTCGATCCCGCGTACCATGAGAACTTGGGTCGCGGGGCGGACCGGCGCCTGATCAAGTTCCTGCGCGTCGAGTACGACAAGCTGCGCGAGCGCACTCTGGCCGGGGGCAGCGATGCCGACATTCTGGAGTGGTGCTACGCCAATGGCCATCGCCTTTTCAAGAACGACATCGAAATTTGGAACGGCTTCATCACCAAGCTCGGCTGGAACGACTTTGCTTCCGGTCACCTCGCCAAGTGCAAAGCCGAAGCGGGCCTGGCTGATCGCGACGACATTCAGACCCTGGGCCAGCTCTTCGAGGTCGAGGAAGGCCGCAGCCAGTAAACGATGCCGAAGGAGCCGGCGAGCTACCACTTCCAGCCGGCGTTTGAACTGTCGGGCGGCGGGGATGCCGCGCCTGCGACCGGCACGTCGGAGTTTACCGACGAATGAGTCGGAAACGGTTCTTCGTCATCCGTGGCGCATCCGGGGAGCCAAAGAAATCCGGCGAGGGAGAGAGAAGCGGCCAGCAGCCATCGATTCATGCGAGGAATATGAGGCCGTGCAGGAACGGAGCGCAAAGTAAAAATCTGAGCGCGCGGTGAGGTCGAAGGCACGCTTTTGCTCGTTTTAGGAATCGCGGAAAGCGATAGAAGTTCGTATGATAAAAGATCTTCGCGCGCACGTCGGATCTCTCCGTCGCATTCTTGGTCTTCTGCTTCTCGCTGGAGCAGTCGCGGTCGCACTGGGCGCCGTGGCTTCCTCGCGCGCAGTGAATTCCGCTGACGGCCCGGAACAGGCGGCCGCGCTGCGCAAAATCGCGCCATGGGTGACCGAGCACACCGACCGAGGCCAGGCAGCGGAGTTCATGATCGTGCGGCTGACCAGGCTGACTTGAGGGGTGCCTCCGCCTTGCAGACCAAGAAAGAGAAAAGCCGTTTTGTTCGCGATGCCTTGTGGAAAAAGAGCCAGGCAACGCAGGCTGCCGTCCTGCAATAGCTCGATGATCGCAAATTGGAGGATCGCTCGTTTTACATCGTCAATGCGATCTGGGTAAAAGGGCGCTGTGAAGATGCGCACCGACGTGGCGCGGGTCGAAGGCAACCCGGAAGTGCGCAGCCTCGTGGTGCGGACGATGGCAACACAAAAGACAATCTGCGCCGGTCGACTGGCACCTTTACCTACCAAGTGTGCGAGACGGACTCCGGCGACTGCGGGGAGAATGAATTTGGAAGCCAGGAAACCAGAAACTTTATAAAGGGACTGCGACATGACTCTTTCCTGGTTTTCTGGTTTCCAAATTCATCCCCTCCGCGCGAGACGGACTCCGGCGACTGCTCGAACGAAGTCCAGGTGACCGTTCCGTAAAGGCAAAGATCCGATTTGTATCCGGGAGTCGTCCCAACCGACTCCCGGTTTCGCAAAGAATTCGCGGAACACACTCTTTTATTCGGTAGGGCGAGACTCTGTCGAGCCGGGGATGAGAGGTGTCTTTCCGAGGCCGCCTGATCGCCCCGGCTCGACAGAGTCTCGCCCTACCAACCGCTGCCGCGCAATGTGGGAGCGCATGTGCGCGGCGATGGGGGGCGATGTCTTTGTCTCAAGAGATACGTTTCCACATCGGGGCACCAAGGCCTCTCCCACATTCATCACCCTAACGACGAGCGCGGACTTTCGTGAAATTGCCCGGCAGCTTTTGCTGGTCGTCGGGCGCGGCGCCGGCTGAGAAAGCAAGGTTCGCTTCGTCTGCGGGCAGGAAACCTTTGAAACGGTTTTTGTCGATCGCTTTCATAAAAGCTTCGTGCGGCGCAATCGCGCCTTGCTGCAGCAAAGCCCAAATGGCGTCGTCCATGAATTGCATCCCCTGACCTTTGCCGCTCACGATCACGTCCTGCAATTTCTGGGTGGCGCCTTCCCGAATAATGGAAGAGACGGCGCTGCTGGAAATCAGAATCTCATTCACGGCCAGGCGACCGCTGCCGTCGGCGCGTTTGAGGAGGAGCTGCGCAAGCACGCCGCGGAGCGAGTTGGCCAACATAGTACGCGCCTGCGGCTGCTTGTCGGCCGGAAAGACGTCGATCATCCGATCAACCGTTTTGCGCGCATTATTGGTGTGGAGCGTGCCGAAGACGAGCAAACCCGTTTCGGCCGCAGTCAGGGCCAGTGAGACCGTTTCCAAGTCGCGCATTTCGCCGACCAGCACGATGTCGCAGTCTTCCCGCAGCGCGGCCTTCAGCCCCGCGGGAAAGGTCGCCGAATTGGCCGGCACTTCGCGCTGGGTGATGATGCTGCGCTTGTTGTGGTGCACAAACTCGATCGGCTCTTCGATCGTCACGATGTGGCGCGCGTGGTTCGTATTAATGTAATCGATGAGCGCAGCTAGCGTGGTGGATTTGCCCGACCCGGTCGGACCGGTCACCAGAACCAGGCCGCCGCGCAAATCGCCGAATTGCCTAACGACTATAGGAATGCCGAGCTCTTCGAGGGAGGCAATGCGGGTCGGGATGAGACGGAAGACCGCGCCGTAACCGTTGGCTTGCTTGAGGTAGTTGCAACGAAAACGCGAATTCGCGTCCATCTCGTAGGCAAAATCGAAGTCACCGCGCTCCTCGAAAGTCTCCCAGCCTGTCGGCCCGGCGATCTCGCTTAACATGGTGGTGACCTCCTCGCGTGTGATCGGCTCCGCCCGCATCGGGACGACGTCGCCATGCTTGCGCATTTTGGGCGGCTGGCCTTCTCCGATATGCAAATCGGAAGCACCTTCGCTGACGAGGACGTCGAAAAATTGGTCGATGTAGGGCATGTTTTACCGCGGATTACGCGGATTTCGCGGACGGGGAGTCAGGCGTGGAGATCGGGCGGCTTGGGTATTTTGAGGGCGTGTTCATTTGCTATCCGTTTCCAGGAGAGGGTCGCCTGCTTGAAGTTCAGCAGGAGGCCAAGGCGCAATTTCGTGATGTTTAGGTATCCAATCATCTGTGCTGCATGCGTGTCATTAAAAGCAGAGACGACTTTGCCGTCCACGATCACTCGTTCGTCGACAATCATGTCGGGGACCAGCTTACCGATCATTTCACCCTTATAAGTGACGGGATAAGAATTCTGCAGCGCGACAACGTGTCCGCTCCTGCGTAACTCAATCGCCATCGCCCGCTCATAGAGTTTCTCATCCAGTCCAGGCTTTAATTCGTTAAGCACTTCCATCGCAGTACCGATAATAGAGCGGCTCAGTTCTTCATGAATCATTTTCCCCATCCGTGAAATCCGCGTGATCCGCGGTCAAATTCCCCCACTCCCAACGTGCTGGCGCATGGCCGGTTTCTGGTCGGCGCGGCTGACGGCTTCCTGTGCGCTGATCAATCCCTGGTCGAAAAGCTGGCTGAGCGAATCGTCCATCAGGCGCATACCTTGTTTGCGCCCGGTCTGGATGATGCCCGGCAGCATGTAGGTTTTGGCTTCGCGGATGACGTTCGCGACCGCAGGGGTGTTGGTCAGAATTTCCAGCGCCAGAACCCGACCCTGGCAATCCATCCGCGGGACCAGTTGCTGGCTAACAACTCCGCGCAGCGATTCGCTGACCATGACGCGAATCTGGTCCTGCTGATCGACCGGAAAGACGTCGAGTAATCGGTCGAGCGTACGCGAGGCGTTGCCGGTGTGAAGTGTTCCCAGAACCAAATGACCGGTCTCCGAAGCGGTAATGGCGAGCGAGATCGTCTCGAGATCGCGCATTTCCCCGACCATGATGACGTCGGGATCTTCCCGCAGCGAACCGCGCAGAGCGGCACCGAAAGATTTCGTGTGCGTGTGCACCTCACGCTGCGTGATATGACATCCTTTCGGCTCGAACACGTATTCGATCGGATCCTCCAAGGTGATGATGTGCTCGCGCCGCTCGATATTGATCTGCTCGACGAGCGAAGCCAGCGTGGTCGATTTCCCGCTGCCGACTGCTCCGGTCACGAGAATGAGCCCGTTCTGAAAGCGGGTGAGCAGCTTGAGAACGTCGGGCAGGCCCAGCTCGTCCATGGTGCGGACATTAGTGCTGATAATGCGGAAAACCAAATCGAGCCCGAGGCGTTGTCTAACGATGCTGGTGCGGAAACGACCGAACTCGGTCGCGTAAGCGAAATCAATGTCCCCGCGCTCTTGCAGTAACGTGCGCTGCTCGTGATTGAGGAAACCGTCGATCAGAGCCGCGGTGTCTTCCGCGCTCAGCCGAGGGACGTTAGGCCAGATCGGCTGGAGCAGGCCATGGAGGCGCCAAATGGGCGGGGCATTGACGCCCAAGTGAATATCGGACGCTCCTGCCTCTTGACCGACGGCGAGATATTGGTCGACGTGCGGCGAGGGGCCAGCGGAGGGCGATTCGGCGGGCATACGAGAGCGGCCAGAATAGGCAGCCGCATCTCAGAGGTAAACGGAAATTCGGAGATTAACCCGCCTGAGTCGCTCCCTGGACACCGCCTTCGCGACCGCCCTGTTTGCCGCCCTCTCGGCCGCCTTGTGTGCCGCCCGTCTTGGCTCCCTTTTTGGCAAAATAACTCACGATCAGCGGCTGAACGAAGGTCATGCCCAGTTTAAGTAAACCGACAACGGCACCTGATTCTAATAAAGTCTTGTTGGCCTTCCCAACCTTCCAACTGCCGCGACCGACATACACCTTCTTCGTCCGTGCACGAAGCAGCGCAACGCACAAGCCGACCGCGAGAGCCGCACCGACCCATATGACTGTATTGCGCTGAAATGCTTTACGGAACTTGAGGGGAAAGTTCAGTTCGTAACGCAGTCCATCCATGTCGCGCACCACCAAGGTGCGCGATTGCGAGATTTTCTGCCGCAACTCTACGGGGCCTTTTTCTGATCCAGATTTTTCAGCCATTCGGTATCTTCTTTCAAAACAGAGGTGGTTTCCCGGAACATTGGATGTTTTACCTGAGCGCGGACCAGGATAAGGCAGAAGATCGCACCGCCAAAATGAAGCAAGGCCACGATCAACGCTGTCCAGATCCAAGAAATGCCGATGAGACGCGACACGCCAGCGATGACAAACGCGACCAGGAAAACGTAGCCAAACAGTGACAAAACGGCGGTTGCGACGAGCGCCACCACCATGGTGACGACATGCCGCAGCGCCTCCTTGGATTCCTGGGCGGCCAGTTGCAGCCGAGTCTGCAGGAATTGCGTGAGCGACGCGATAAACGCCGCGGTGTTCTGCCGCAATCCCCCATAGCCGGCGGGATTGCGAAAAGCCATGGGCCGATTTGCCATCGGCCTTGCCTAACGACGGAAGATCAATCCGAGCACGAAGCCGATCCCGAGCGCGGTGAAGACCGCTTTGGTCGGATTATCGCGCACGTACTGCTCGCTATCGTCCTGAAAACTGCGGACGCGCGCGCTGGCGTCGTTCCACACTTCCTCGGCTCGGCCACGATATTCATCGGCCACCGCCCCAGCGGCCGAACGCATGTCTTCTGCGGCGCGGCGGGCGTGGGAGGCTCCGCTCTGGGCTTTGTCTTCTGCCTTTGAAGGGATTGCCCCTTCGTCGTTGATTGGATTTTGCTCAGCCATATTCTTCTCCAGTTTAAATCTCTGTTTTTCTGGCCGCGCCCCTTGCAGTGGGCCACGGCGACTCTCTCATCAGTAGGGATACGGAATTCGTCAAGGCGTTGCGCTTACCATTTTATGGTTGGGACTTTCCAGGTCGCAACCGGCCCTTATTTGGCTCGAAAGATGATGCGCGCCTTGGTCAAATCGTAGGGGGATAATTCCACTTCTACCTTATCGCCGGGCACGATGCGAATGAAGTGTTTGCGCATTTTGCCCGAAATGTGCGCGAGCACGTTGCGTTGACCGGCCAGATCGACGCGGAACATGGTGCCAGGCAAAACCTGGGTCACCGTTCCTTCCGTGACCAACTGGTCTTCTTTCGGCATGCCGGATAATAGAGCCTAACGGACTTTTCTCAAGGCTTGGCCGCCCGCGATTACGAACTTTCCCGGTAAGATGGTTTCGGCGAAGGCGCCGAAACCAGCACGCGAGGGCGTGCGCTTCCCTACTGGCCGCCCAGCGAAACCGGCGGTAGATACTCGCGCTCGTCGGTCCGCTGCCACCAGACTCCGGTTGCGCGGTGCTCGGCGGAGGTGGCGAACCGGTAGCGGTAAATCTGCGCACGCAGATAGCGCGGCGGCTTGTCGGGAAACGGGTTTCTTCCCATGAGCGGAAGGACGTCAGGCGAGTTTTCCAGCAACCTTACGACCAGACCGAAAAACCACGGATTCTGCCGGACGTCGCTCAGGGCCGCGAACCACATTTGCCAATCGATCCGCGGCTGGTGCGGTTCGACGAACGCCGGCCTCCGGTCGAGCCGGCCGGGTTTCCATTTAAACTCGTAGTCTTTCCATGCAACCGCATCATCGCTCCCTTGCAGGACGATCTCTGGCCGCTCCTTGGTCATGACGCGGAAGAGTCCGTATCCATTGACCACGCGGAAAGGAGAGACCGCGCCGTACATCTGCTCGAGCGGCTTGGGCCAGGGCGCTTCCGGTCGGAAGGCGTTGAAAAGAAGAACGCCATTGAGAGGCAAGGTCAGCACGATGGCCGCGCCCGGCACCCAAACCGGCCAGCCCGCGGCCCGCGGAGGATTCGTTAGGCGAGAGGCTCCTGGCCAGGCGACGTCGTCGACCAGGAGCAGGCAGAGCGCGATGGTGAGCAGATTAAAAAAAGCGTAATTGCCCGTCAGACCAATGAGCACCTGCAGGAGCACAATTAACGCAAATCCCACCAAACGCAGATGGCGGGGCAGCCAAATGAGGAAGGCTCCCGCGATCTCCACCCCGAGCACGAACGCGGTGGAGAAATGTTTAAACCATTCGGGCGCTTGGTCGGTCCACCAACCGAGCACAGTCGGCAACGGCTGCGTCCAGTAGTGGTAATCGAGCGCGGTCAGATCGGTCCACGAGGTGTCGCCACTGGTTAGTTTCACCACGCCCGACATCAGCATTAGTTTAAAGAGCAGAAAGTGCAGGAGAAACAGCGCGGGCCGCGAGAGCGGCGCCGGGTCACTGCGGCGCATCCACCAGCGCCAGGGCGCGAAGAAGAGAGCGAGAAAACCGGTCTCCAAGAGCAGCACGTCCCATTGGAAACTGAAGAACGTCTGCCCCGCGACGGTCAGCGACAGATAGGCAACGAACAGGAATAGAAGGCACAGGATCGGCGCGAGCCCGACCATGAGCAGGAGGGAAAAGATCACGCCACCACCACAGAGCAGATGCAAAAATGCATTGCTGGAATTGAGCCACGAAAGCGTGGGCAACGCGAAGTAGGCCGCTTCGCCCAGCTGTGACTTGGCGCCGGAGAGAAGCTGCGCCACCGGCATGACACCACCCGCGCCGATCAAGCCATCCACCTGCACCCATAAGGACACGAACGCGATCAGGTAGATGACGCCCAGGCAACGCAGGAACCAATCGCGCGCGTGAAAATAAGTCGGCCGCCGCACGTCTTCGCCCCAGAACAACGAAGTGACCGTGTGCGCCAGTTCCCGGTGGCGGGCGATGAAGCGATAGCCGAGCTCCGAGATCGGGGCGAAACCGGGAAGCTTCTCGTAACACCAACGCCAGAGCCCGGTGCCTTCCCCTTTCCCTAACGAACGATAAACTGCCTCCGCCGCGCTGAAGACGCGTCCGTCCGTTTCGATGAGTTTGACCGAGCGCTCGAAGTCGGTGCGCGGAACTTCCGGGAAGCGCTCCGCGGCTCTTTGGAGCGACTCGTATTCGACCGCGCCGGCGGTGATCTCGCGCCAGCGCGCGATCCAGAGTTTGCAGAAACCGCAATCACCGTCGTAAACCATCAAGGTTTGCGACGGCGGATGGGCGACCTGATGCGTAGCTCCGGACATCCGCCCTACGGTCGGTTGCTTCCTCCCTAACGTCGAGCGGAAGTTAACCGCCGCGTCCCACAATCCTGCTCTTGCTCCTGCTCCTAATCCATTCCAAGAGCGTAGAAGATCGGGAGCAAGAGCAAGAGCAGGATTAGGAATTAGAGAGCAAATTCGGCCCAGACCGGCGCATGATCGGAAGGCTCCTTCCCCTTCCGCATCTCCCGATCGACCCCCGCGTCCGTGCACTGACCAGCTAATTCGTCCCCGGCCAAAATCGCATCAATCCGCAGCCCGCGGTTCTTCGGGAAAGCGAGCATGCGATAATCCCACCAACTGAAAATTCCCGCTTCCTCGTGATGCAGGCGGAGCGTATCGGAGAGACGCAGTGCCACGAGCGCCAGATAGGCTGCCCGCTCGTCTTCCGAACACATGATGGCGCCGCGCCAAAGAGCCGGATCGTGCACGTCGCGATCTTCCGGGGCGACATTGAAATCGCCACAGACCAACACTCGATCGAGGCTGCCTCGCGTTTGCAGAAGTGTCTGCAGACGTTGGTACCAAGTCATCTTGTAGCGATAGGCTTCCGCTCCGACCGCCTGTCCGTTAGGCGCGTAGATCGACAGCACGCGCACGTCTCCCACCTCGGCGGCGATGATCCGAGCCTGATCATCCACGACTTCGCCGCCCAGGCCCTTCTGCACCCCATGCAGTTCTTGGCGAGCCAAAATAGCGACACCGTTATAGGACTTCTGGCCGTGGAAAACGGCGGCGTAACCGGCGTCGCGCAATGCCTTCTCGGGAAATTGTTCGTCGCTGCACTTGGTTTCCTGCAGACAAACTACATCCGGTCGTGACTCAGCTAACCAGGCGAGCAGACGCTCCTGGCGCTTGCGGAGCGAGTTGATATTCCAGGATGCGATTCGCATACCGCTTCTTTATGACCTGCCAACGCTCTCACCACAACCACTCGTGCTCTTGCTCGTAATCGTGATCGTAATCGGAAGAGCACGATCACGATCACGATCACGATTAGGAGCAGGAGCAGGAGCAGGAGCAAGAGTTTAAAGATCGAGTTCGACCCCGGGCGGCGGAACGATCACTTCACTCTCGGGCAGCGCAGCGACCGTCTCGGCTCTGATCCATTCGACCGCCGCCGGATCGCCGTGCACCAGCACCACTTTCCTGGCTGCGACCTTCTTGATGTAAGCCAGAAGCGATTCCCGAGGAGCGTGCGCGCTAAATTGGAATTCATCGAGGTGACAGCGAAAAGAATGCGCCGGCTCCTCTTCGTCGAGCGAGACGAGATCGTTAGGCTGCGCCCTCCGCAGGACGCCGGCCGGCGAATCCGGGTCGGCGTAACCGACAAAGAAAATCGAGTGCTCGGGCCGATCGATGATCCGGCGCGCGAAAATATTGGAGAGTGTCTTCGGCGTCATCATGCCGCTGGAGAGCGCGTAGATGCGACCGGGCCGAGCCGGGGCTTCGGCGATGTTCTTGCCGTTGAGAACGAACGGCGCCACCTCCGGAAACAACTGCAGCCGAGGAAGGACGCGCCGGGTTTGATTCGCCCGCCGATCGTAAATCTCCGTCATCTTCGAGCTGAGTCCGCCGATGTAGATCGGGACGTCGTCGATCAATTTCGCACGCTTGAATTTGTAAAGCATGGTCAGGACTTCCTGCGTCTTGCCCAAGGCAAAGACCGGAATGAGAACACACCCGCCACGGGCGAACGCTTCGCCAATCGCCTGCGCGAAACGGTCCTCCTCGGCTCCGCGGTCGAAGCCTTCGGGCAAGGGCGAATCGCCCCGTGTCGTCTCGATGATGAGAACATCGACCTCGCTCTCCGGAAAGACCGCGCCTTTGATTAAAGTCTGATCGTCGAAGTTGATATCGCCGGTGTAGAAAACCGTGCGACCCTCGGCGCGCAGGAGGACGCCCGCCGCTCCCAGGACGTGGCCCGCTTCCCAGAATTCGAAGCTCATTTCATTGTCAGGCAGAGCCGGGCTGCGTTCGCCGTCCACGGTGAAAGGCTGCCTCCAAGGGCAATGCCGCCAGCGCTCCGTCGCGCGGTTCGTCTCACGATGGGTGAAGAGCGGATAGATCACGCCGACCGCTTCGCGTTCGCGCGTCATCACGTTGACGGAGTTATGCAAAAGGGCCTCTCCAATCGCGGCGGTCCCTTCCGTCATGAAAACGCGGGCCTGGGGCTGCTGGCGCATCAGCACTGGCAGCGAACCAATGTGATCGAGATGGGCGTGCGAAACCAAAATCGCATCGACTTTCCGACCCGCCAGAGCCGGAAGATTGGGCAGCGCCATTTCGCCATCCTCCGCTGGGTGCATCCCACAATCGAGCACCACACCCTGATCGCCCGAGCCGAGATAATAGCAGTTAGCGCCGATCTCAGTGCGACGCGTCAGGTTAATAAACTTCAAATCGGGAAGCAGCTTGGCTGGTTCCTCGGACGGGGGCAATCGGCAAATCGCACATTGCAATCCGCTGCCTGGCGCGGGGTCGCCCTGCCGCCCGCAAGGAGCTACGCTGACCAATGGATGATGGCGCGGATTGTTTTTATTCCATTCGGCGCGCGCGCTGCTCATCCCACCGGGAGTTTGCGCCCGTCCATTAACGAGCTAATAACTGCGCTGATGAAGCCAGCTCTCATCCTTTACTTCACGCTCTCGGCCTTCGCCGTGTCTGCGGAAGGCAATAGCTGGTTCTCCAGGCGCACCCCCACTCCCACGCCAACCCCGCCGCCGGTGCGCAGGGCCGTCCCCGCCACGCCCACGCCCATCCCGACGCCTACTCTCCCGCCACGCGAGCTCGTTGCGCTTCCCATTTACGACGAAGAGACCAGCGTGCGGCTGCAGATTTTCCTCGATAACCACAACTTCGGCCCCGGGAAGATCGACGGGAAGATGGGCGAGTTTTTTGGGAAAGCGCTCGTCGCTTATAAAAAAGCTAACGGACTTCCGCCAACGGGAGCGCTCGATCAGGAGCTGCTCGCGCAGGTGCCCGAGCCCTACACGACCTACACGGTTACGCCCGAAGATCTAAAATGGGTCGGCGCGGTTGCTTCAAGGCCATCGGAGCAGGCTAAATTCAAGATGATGGCCTATGGCTCCTTGCTCGAGTTTGTAGCCGAGCGTTATCATTCGGCCGAGGATTTCCTGCGCAAGCTCAATCCGGGTATCGACCTGGAAAAACTCCAGCCGGGCGACACCGTCCGCGTGCCTAACGTAGAGCCTTTTCAGGTCGAGAAGCTCACCGAGAAGTTTGTCCAGGAAAATTCGGTCCTGGCCGCGCGGCGGATTTATATCGATACCCGGGAGCGTTTTCTCGAGATCCACGAAGGCGAGAAATTAATCGCGGAGTTTCCCATCACCCCCGGCTCGAGCAAGCTTCCGGCGCCGCTGGGTGAATGGAAAATTGTCGGGATCGCGACTTTGCCTTGGTTCCGCCACGATGAAGGCGTGCTCAATCACGGCGTGCGCAC
Organism: Chthoniobacterales bacterium; assembly: GCA_965218705.1. Lineage (GTDB taxonomy): Bacteria > Verrucomicrobiota > Verrucomicrobiia > Chthoniobacterales > UBA10450 > Palsa-1392. The sequence goes on along the minus strand of OZ244652.1, from coordinate 2,265,224 downwards.
GAACGATTTCTACAACATCCCGCCAGGGCCCAACAATCCGGTCGGCATTCTCTGGATGGGATTGAACAAGCCGGGCATTGGCATCCACGGCACCAACAACCCGGAAACGATCGGGCGGGCCGGAAGTCATGGCTGCATTCGCACCGCCAACTGGGACGCGGCTCGCTTAAAGGATCTGGTCGCCCCGGGGACCAGAGTCACCATCACCATGGGAGTGCCATTTGCTCCCAACGTAGCTGGCGGCCCGTCTCAGTAAACGCACGCGCCGAAGCGCATTGGAACGCTTCGCTCTGCGAAGCGCCGGCGTGCGGTTTGTTAGCTCTCAGGATTACCTCACTCACGCCCGCGTTGCCCAAAGGGCAACGTCTACAAGAGGCCGCGCAAAAAAATTCGCGCGGATTCCAGACCTCGTGCGTCTAGGCTGCAGAACGACCGATGAACTCCAGCGCACGTGACCTTTATCGAGCGGCCCTTAAGGGCGATCGCGATGCTTTCGAAATGGTCATCCGCGACCAGAGCCGGCCCCTCTTCGCCATCGCCTACGGCATCCTGCAGAATCGCGAAGAGGCTGAAGACGTTGTGCAAGATTCTTTCATTACAGCGTGGAAAACACGCTGGCGAGTGCGGGATGCCGAGAAACTCCCCGCCTGGCTGGGCACCATCGCACGCCATCGAGCCCGCGACGTCGCGCGACGCCGGCGCAGCGTCCCCTTCCCCGCCGAGGCCACCGAACCGATCGACCCGCAACCAGAGGAAGCCGCGCGCGCATCGCAGCGAGCCGACCTCAACGAGCAGGTGCAAGCCGCCCTTTCAACCCTGCCCGACCTGCATCGGGCCGCGCTCGCTCTGCGCTATTTCGAAACCATGGATTACGCCTCGATCGAACACACGCTCGGGCTGAGTAATGGCGCCCTCCGCGGCATTCTCGGCCGCGCTTTAGAAGCCATGCGTCAGCGCCTTCGCCCCGTCCTGGCCAGCCTGGAGTAACCGATTATGCCTAACGAATCCATTCACCAAGATATCGAAGCCTGGCTCGCCGCCGACGTGCACGACCAGCTCACCAGCTCTGAAAAGGAAACGCTGCAACAACATCTCGCCACCTGCGGTTCCTGCCGCGCGTTGCATCAGGAGGAAAAAGCCATGCATCAACTGCTCGGAAAAACCCTCACCCCGGAAAGCGCCGACCCCGCTTTCGCCGACAAAATGGTCCGACGTTTTCGCGACCGGACGCCTGAACGCGCCCCCGGCTTCGGCTCTTTTTTCACCAGCTTGCTCCGAATGCGCGCCGCCCAGATCACGGCGATCGCCGCGCTCCTTCTCACCTTGATCCAAGTCGGAAAGTTCGTGACCAGGGAAGGGAGCGACGCACAAATGGCGCGTGCAGAAATGGCCACCACTGCGGCGCCGCCGCCAAGGCACCGCGCCTTCGACAAGGCATCGGGTCCGACCGGAGACATGTCTACCTCCGTAGCGGAGAGCTTCGACGCCGCGGCTCTGCCTGCCCCGCAGGAGAGCAAGCTCGCCGCGGCCGTCGCACCAAGCGAGTCGGCTCCCTTCACCCAAAGTGAAAGCGTACCCGGCGCCGACGAGCGCGCCGCCACAAAGATGCAAGCCAAGCCGACTAACGAACTCGCCGAACCGATGGCCGAGAATGTGCCTGAGCCGGTCGCGCCACCCGACTCGCGCAAGCTCGTCCGCAACGCGCAACTCGATCTACTGGTGGCGAGCTTCGAAGCGGCAATTCAGCGCCTAACGACCCTGGCGGGCGAGGAAAAAGGATTTATCGCCACGCAAAGCTCGGAGAAACTGCCTAACGGCAAGCTGCAGGGCACCGTCGTGGTGAAGGTCGCCCCCGATCATCTCGATGCCTTCCTCCAAAAAGCGCGCGGCCTGGGCGAACTCAAGAATCAAACGCTCGGCACCGAAGATGTGACCAAAGCCTACTTCGATACCGACGCCCGCCTGCGCAACGCCAAGCGCATGGAAGACCGTCTCCTCGAGATGCTGCAGAAGAACACCGGCAAAGTTTCCGACCTGTTGCAGGTCGAGAAAGAACTGGCCCGGGTGCGCGAGCAAATCGAGAAAATGCAGGGCGAACTCAAGTATTACGATGCGCTCGTCCAGTACGCGACGGTCACCGTGACCCTGGCGGAAAAAGACCTGGATGAGCCCGCCGCCTTCTTGCTCAAGGAAACGGCCAATCTTTCCCTCTTCTCGACCGATGTGGCAAAGACATTTACCGAAGTGAAAAATGCCCTGCGCAACGCGAAAGCGCAGATCGTGCAGTCGACCCTCGATCGCGATAATTCTGGTCAGGCCACCGCGCGCATAACGCTCCTGCTCGCACCCGAGGAGAGCGACTCGATTATCACCCAAATCAAGGGGATGGGTCGCGTGCAGAATTTCAATGTCCAGACCGAGCGGGTCGCGCAAAACGGCTCGGGCATGTCGGAAACGGCCAAGGTCGAGCGCGACAAGGTGCAGTTAAACCTCGTCATCAGTCGCTATGGGGAGGAACCGTCCGTGCAACAGACCAGCCTGCGCATTCTGACCAATGCGGTCGGTGAAAAGGTCGCCCAGCTCAAAGCCAGCGTGGCCCAGGCCGGAGGCGAACTGCGTAGCTCGACTTTCTCGCGCAATCCCGACGGACAGGAAGTGGCCACCATTGGCCTGCGGGTTCCACTCAAGAAATATGCGGGGCTGGTCGACTCTTTTGATCGCCTTGGTGAAGTGAAAGACCTGAGCGTCCAGCGTAACGATCAGCCGGGTGCTACCGCGAATCCCGAGACCGCGCCCGCGGATATTAGCCTGCAGATTTACAGCCGCGGCCAGATCGTGAGCGACCAGAACAGCCTTGCCGCGACCATTCGGCGCACGCTGGTTCAGGGTTTGGCCGCGCTCATGTGGAGTGCGCGGATGATCGGCGTCGCGCTCGCATTCCTGGCACCGTGGGGGCTCGCGCTGGGCCTGGTCTCCTGGGTAGTCATCCGCTTCGCCCGTCGGATGTAGCCGTTTTCCTCTTGGGAAACGCGGGTATTGGCTTTCGCTGACAAAAAATGTCGGTGAGCGGTCGAAGACCCACGCCCGCGTTTCCCAGAGGGAAACGTCCACATCAGCGCTTCCACAACTCCGATCGAATCATCTCGTTAGGCGCCAACGTTTCGCCTTGAAGGGCAAATCCCGCCGCTCGCAAGTGCGGCCGGTAATCGACCAGTCTCCTCGCCTCGATCCCAGCGACCGATCGAAAGAACCGATACATGATCGCAGTCACTGCCCGCGCTCGCAGGCGCTTCCAGCCGCGCGGCGGCAGGCAGAAATCCGCGATCAACCACTGCGCCTCTGCGCCGGCAGACCGGCTCAGTTTGCATACCATTTCGCCGAGCTTTTCCTCGCCGAAGCAATCGAGAAGAAAATGGCTGACGAGCAAATCGTAACGTCCCGCTTCCAACCTCGCCTGCGCAAGATTCACTCGAACAAAACGAGCCGTGGCCGCGGGCACTCGGCGCCTCGCCAGGGCGATCATCCGCTCACTCGCCTCCATGCAGTCGATCTCCGCGCGCGGGTAGAACCGAACGAATTCCTCCAGGAACCGCCCATCTCCCTCCCCCACGATGAGCACTCGTCGCGGTGGATCGATTTGCCTCACGAAAGCGGTGCGCGCCCGCTGGAGCGCGTGACCGAAAATGATCCCTTCGAGCCAGCGATAGAAGGGCGCGACGTGATTGAAATTCACCCCAAAGAAAACAAGGCAGCGAGCCAGGGCGTGAGCAGCGCGAGGTCGGCCAGGGCGGTGCGGTTATCGCGCGGCAGGCTGGTGGTGAGATTTAGCCTAACGAGGAGCAAAGAGCTGCCGGCCAGGCAGAGCCATAGGACCAACTCAGCTCGCCAGACGAACGCGCCAATCAGTGAAGCCACCGCCAGCCCGTAGCCGATGATCCGGAACGCGCCGGCCAGCGCGGGCCAGCCGGTGAGCAGTGAAGTTTTTCCCTGCGCAGAATCGAGTTCGCGTTCCCAGGCGGCAATGGAAAGGCAATTGTAGGTGCAGAGAATGGCGAAGAGGAGAAGGGCGACCGCAAAAGCCACGCTGAGAGCGGGCAACTGCGCCACCACCGCCAGGGTCGTGCCGGCGGCAAAGAGAACCCCGATCGCTTTCTCTTTCATGGGCACCGGTCGCCATTTCCCGCCTAACGAATGGTTAATGAAGAGGTAGAGCAGGCAAAGGAGGGCCAGCGTCCCGCCCAGCAGCAGCATTTGCAAATCGAGGCTGCGCACGGCGACCGCCACATCGAGACAGAAGATGATGACCACCGCCACCCACCAACCCACGATATGTTCCCGACAGAATCGATGTCGCAGGGAAATCGGGCCGCTCGGCGGCAACTTAATGGTGTCGGCAAAGCGGTCGGCCAGGTAGATGAGCCAAGCCGTGAGAAAGAGAAGAGCCGGCAAGGCCGGCGTGAGATGCGCGCCGAAAGCGTGGGCAAACAACCACTGCCAACTCACCGCCACGATGGGCGCGTCGAGACAAAGAAGACTCAACCAAACGATCGGTGGGTAAGCCGGCGGAGGCGCCTCGGGCAGCGGCGGAGGATTCACCAATGGAGAGGCCGCGTCGGGCATCGGCGAATCTAGTCAGGCGCTTTCAGCTCCGCAATTGGACGCTCGGACTCAATCCGCGCCCGCATGGCCAGGAACGTGGCCTGCAATCGCTCCGGCAGCCGCCCGATCTCGAGTTGCTGATGGAAGAATCCGTAGGTGAGCAGGTCGCGCCAACGGAAGAGCAGCGGCAACCATTCCAGCCAGCGGCGGTTGAAACGCCGCACCGTTTCGTATCCGCGGAGCATATTCTCCAGCGCCCAGCGCGCCCGCGTTTCGAAGAGCGACTGCTCCGCCGGCGGGAAATGGAAAATCGGCACCAGCAAATCGTAAACGAACCAGCCATAACAACTGTCGTCGAAATCAAAGATCTGCAGGGCGTCCGGCGTGATGAAAAAATTCGCGTGGTTCAGATCGGCGTGGATCAGGCCGTAACAATCCCGCGTGCGCGGCAACGCGTCGAGCTGGGCCAGGACGCGATCGAAGGCTTGGTGCACCTTTTTCTCCGCAATCGGGACATAGAGGTGGAAGTCTTGCACGACGCTTTCCTCCCGCCAGGAACGGCGCCCCAAGGTTCTGGGAGTCCAGGCGGCTTCGTAGGATGCCTGGTGCAACTGGCCCATGACGGCTCCGAGCTGCACAAACATCTGCTCGTTCCAAAGCTCGGGATCTTTCGGATCCGGTTCCGTTCCGGCGAGGTGTTCGAAACAAGTGACCACAAATCGGCCTTGGCCCGACTCCATGGTTTCGACGAGCTGCCCGCCTAACGAAGAATAGAGCGCCGGGACCGGCAAGCCACGCTGCCTCAGGTCGAGCATCCAGCGCGCTTCGGCTTCCACCTCCGCGCTGGACCGGTGGGATTCGTGCGTCAGCCGCAGGATGGCGCGACCCGCGGGCCGCGTGATTTGGAAAACAAAATTCTGCACCGAGCGGATTGGCCGGGGCTTTCCTCCGTCAGCCTCCCAAAGCCGAGCTGCTCCCTGCACGACCGCCGCAGTGAGCGCCCCCCCGACAGCTCGCTGGCCGACTGAACGCACGGGCGATTCCTTCGGTTTCATCGGCTCAATCCTCTTGCCCCAACGGCGGTTCAGTCATAAAATTCATAAAGGCGCTGACAATTGTTAGGCCAGGGTGAATTTAGCGATCTTTGGAGATGTGACGATGAAAACTAAAAACGGAATTCCGATGGATAACCCGGCGGTCGCCGCGCTCCCCAAACATCTGCTCCAATTCGCGGTCGATCAGTGTTATGAAGAATACACGCCGGTGGATCATGCGGTCTGGCGGTTCATCATGCGGCAGAATGGGTTTTTTCTGAAGGAGTACGCCCACAAAGTTTATTTCCAAGGCCTGCTCGAAACCGGCATCTCCTTCGACCGCATCCCGCGGATCGATGAGATGAATGAGATTCTGGGCAAGATCGGCTGGGGCGCCGTGGCCGTGGATGGCTTCATTCCGCCAGCCGCCTTTATGGAATTCCAAGCCTACAAGGTGCTCGTGATCGCCTGCGACATGCGGCAGCTGCATCATATTGAGTACACGCCCGCGCCGGACATCGTGCATGAAGCGGCGGGACATGCACCCATTATCGTCGATCGCGAATACTCCGATTACCTGCAACGCTTCGGCGAGATTGGCGCCAAGGCGATGTCATCGAAGAAAGACTTCGAACTTTATGAGGCGATTCGGCATCTTTCGATTCTCAAGGAGCTGCCTACGTCGAAGCCCGAGGAAGTCGCCGCCGCCACTCGCCTCGTGGAAGAGGGACAGAAGAATCTGGGCGAACCCTCCGAGATGGCGCTGCTTTCCCGCCTGCATTGGTGGACGGTCGAATACGGACTCATCGGCCGTCTCGAGAAGCCGAAGATTTACGGCGCCGGCCTGCTCTCTTCCATCGGCGAATCAGTCAGTTGTCTCGAAGAGGGCGTCACGAAAATACCCTATTCCGCCGAGGCGGTGGACACAGCTTTCGATATCACCACCAAGCAGCCTCAGCTTTTCGTTAGCCGCGATTTTCAACACCTGAGCGATGTGCTGGAAGAGTTCGCCAGCAAGATGGCGTTCATGACCGGCGGTCTCGAGGGGATCCAGAAAGCGATCGACTGCAATCACACCGCCACCTGCGAATTTTCTTCGGGACTGCAAGTCTCGGGCGTCTTCACCGAAGTCCTGAAGGATGCGAAAGGCGAGCCGATTTATCTGCGGACGACCGGCCCCAGCGCGCTCGCGACAAACGGTAAACAGTTGCCCGCGCACGGCCCGGAGGCCCACCAGGATGGCTTTGGTTCGCCTGTGGGCCAATGGAAAGAGACGAGCTTAAAAGAGGGCGAGCGAGCAAAGCTCGAGTTCGAGAGCGGCGTGGTGGTTGAAGGCAAAGTGGAAAAACTGCTGCGTCAGGACGACCGACTGCAGCTCATCAGTCTCACCGACTGCAGCGCCCGCCTCGGAGAGCAGATCCTCTTTGACCCGGCCTGGGGAAATTACGACATGGCCGTGGGCGAGAGCATCGTCTCGGTCTTTAACGGCGCGGCCGACAAAGATGCTTTTAATCAAGTCGCAGTCGTTCCAAAGGAGCGCACCATCAAGAGCCCGTCCGATGCGCAACGCAAAAAGCTGGAGAGCCTTTACCAACAAGTGCGTGACATTCGTTCGCGCCAGACCGGCTACGAACGGCTGGGCGAGATTTGGGAGACGCAGCAGGCGGAGCATCCTAACGATTGGCTGCTCTCGATGGAAATCTACGAGATTCTCGACGAACGCGAGAACGAGCCGGCGTTGAAGGAAAAAGTGCAGCGTTTTCTGGAGGAGATGAAAGAGAAGAACCGAGAGCTGAGTACGCTCATTGGTTGGGGCTTCCGTTTGGTCACCTATCATCAGCAGGAAAAGCACGTCCCGGCATAGGAGACCTCCGCGATAACCACAGAAGCCTGGCTGAAAGGCAACTCCCGTTGTTGCCAAGTTTCAAACACGGCGATGACGGAGCATCGCCCTCCACGGGACTTCGCCCGCCAAAAAATCGCGGCCTAAACTCTCAGCGCTCCGCTCTCGGCAAATTCTGGCGGGGGCAGATGCCGGCTCAGATTCGATTGTAAAGCGATGAACCATATCGCTCTTCGCCTGTTCCTCTTCCTTCTGCTTGTTCCTCTCGTCGCTGCGGCCGACGATAATATCAGCGCTGTCCAAACCAGGCTGCGCCAGGAAGGATTCTATTACGGCGATGCGAGCGGGCAGTATAATGACGAGACCGCCGCAGCCGTGACGCGCTATCAGATTCGAAATGGTCTCCCGATCAGTGGAAAATTGGACGCCGCCACGGCCAAAGCGCTGGGCGTCGCTCCGCTGCCCGTCGCTGCCGGCGCCGCGCCGCGTTCGCTTCAGGGCACCTGGCGTCAGCTGCGCAATGGCGAGCACCAATTTGTGCCGGACGCTTCCCCGTCGCCCACTCTTTCGAAATCCGCTGCCACGCCCGAGAAACAGGTCCGAAAGCGCCTGTCCTCTCCCTCTCCGAGGCCCGCGGCGCCGCAACGCACGGCCGCCCGGCTCGACCCGGACCGACTGCGTGATTACGTGGCCGCCTTCGTCCTCGCTGGGCTCGATCCCACGGTGGGCGCCGAGCTCGAGTTCTTCGCTGATCGCGTCGAGTACTTCGACGACGGCAAACTCTCGCGCGACCGCATCCGCGGCGACCTCCGACGCTACGATGCGCGCTGGCCGGAACGGCGGTTCTGGCTCGCGGGCGATTTAGAGGTCCGCGCGGAAGACGATGGCCGCGTTCGCGTCACCTTTCCTCTGCGCTACGAGCTGCGCAGCCGCTCCGACCGAGCCTCCGGCACCGTGCAAAAGACGCTTGTCCTGCACAGAATCCGCCAGAGTGATCTCGAAATCGTAGCGGTGAACGAACGAAAACTGAGATGACGGAACACCAAATTGCGCCATGGGATTAAGGAAACTCTATCTGTTCGTCTGCACGAACCGGCGCGAGGCGGGCGATCCTCGGGGCTCATGCGCGGCGCGCGGGTCGGAGGAAGTCCGGCAGGCTTTGAAGGAACGCCTGGCTAAGGCCGGTCTGGCGAAAGTCGGGGCGCGGGTCTGCGCCAGCAGCTGCCTGGACCAATGCTCGAGCGGCGTCACGATTTTGGTCGAGCCGGATCATTTCTTCTACGGACGAGTCACGCCCGCCGATGTCGAAGAGATCGTGGCCCGCCTCAGCGAAGGGCGTCGGGTCGAACGGCTCGTTTTGAGCGCCGAGGATTTGGAAAAAGGCTAGCCGGCAATCTCAGCGGCGTGGGGATTTCTACAGCTTAGAGGTTCAAGACAAGAGAACCGAAATCTGCGCACCAGGATCTCTTTACAAGTGGATTGAGCCTTAGAAATAAGGCAGGTTAACCGACATTTATGATGCGCGTTTTCTTTCCTCTCATCCTCTCCGCCGTTCTCTTCCAAAGCGGCTGTGCCGTGCAGCCGCCGATCGAGCAGCAGACGCTCGAAAAACAAAAAAGCGACCAGGCGGAAAAACGAAGCGATGCCTTCGCCCGCGACCTGACCCAGTAATCGATCCCCGGCGCAACGAATGATTTGAAAGTTGTCCGCGCCCGCCCGATAAAATGCGATGACTAACAATTTGATCGTCCGGCGCCTCCTGCAATTGGGTGGACTTTTCCTGATTGGCGACGGCGTCATGGGACTCCTCAAACCTCGTTACCACTCTTTACTTTGGCATTTCGGACCTCAACTCGCTCGCGCGATGACGGAGGAATTAGCTGACCATCCCAAGACGGCGCGCACCGTGTATTTGGCGGAGGCGGCTCTCGGGGTTGCCTTGGCCGCTTGCCAGACCCCTGAGGTCGAGTAAGCGGGGACCAGACTACTGCCCTGGTCGCGCCCTAAAGGCAGGCGCGATTAAGTAACCCGGATCGCGATCTCAGGCCGAAAGTGGTGCGACGAGCGGGGCTGCAGACATGCTAGCGTGGCCCTTTCCTTAGTTCCCAGAGGCGCTCGGCGCCGAGGATCAACGCGCGCGTGCGTGTCATCGGGTTCTCTCTAGGATGCGCTGTCTCATCTTTGGTCGTCTCCGATCGGCTCGTCTCTGGATCTCGGATTCTCGCGATCCATCTGGCAGAGCAACGGGTTGCGGTCTGCTCGCCCTGCAAATTCGTCATCGAGCGACGCATTATTACCTGATTTCCTGCTTGAGTTCCCAGACACGCAGGGCCGCTAAAATCAGGTCCCGAGTCTGAACCAAGTTCGATCTAGAGCGAAAATGCGGTTGAGGACCAGATCGTCGCGCGAACGATCGGCCTCCCGGGGACTTCGCACGCGGATGGGAAGGCGCAGACGGAGAAACTAGTTGTTGCCTTATGGCGAACCTCATTAGCAGGGCGTACGCCATCGGGAAACTGACGGTATTTTCGCATATGTTTCTTGCGTTTAAACGATCCTTACTATTTTGGCTAGTAAGGTTTGTGACAGAACCTAACAATCTGCGTGGGAATCAGGAAGGCGAGCCGCCCTCTTTTTTGCGGCGGCGCAATTTTAGAGCCATCTGGCTCGAGCTTGTCCGTTTCGCATCGATTTTTTTTTGAAGTTGCTCGGCAGCTCTGCGGGAGTGCCTGTTTATCATCCGACTCTCATCCGCGAGGGAAACAAAGTGGGCACGGTAACTGCTAATAATTATGGAGTCTATACTTCACCCCTTACCTGCACATCATATGACTACAACCGCTACTTCGATGCCCGCCCTGATGAATCCCATCGCTCCGGAAGATTCAACGTCCCTTCTGCTTGAGCCCATTCTCATTGTCGGCGCCTCCCTTTTCTGGCTGGTTGCTCTTCCCCTCACGGCTACGTTCTGCGCTGGAGTGGCCTTGACTGATCGCGTGAAGGCTCTCGGAAGTCGCGCTTAACACTTCCGAGGCGCCACAGCTTCACTTTTTTATCGCCCGAGGCGTCGCGTCAAAGTCTTAGCCTCCCCTTGGAATCCGGGGTGGAGCGACAATGACTTTCGACGCACGGTAACCTCGTTCTTCCGTCACCGCCCGGAGCCGCATGTTCACGAGAATTTTCTCGACTCTCGAAGAAATCCTTGAGCAAACTCCCAAACGTCCGCTGCCGCAATTGCAGCACTCCACGCGAAGACACCACATGGCAGAACCAGACGAACACCGCAAAGTTAGCCAGAAACGCGAATTGGGGGAACTCCGCGATCTCGAGCCGGAAAAGGACGCCAAAGGCGGCAGCGCGCGAGTCAAGAAAGACTCCGAGAAGCGCCGCCCAAAACACAGTGGCGAAATCGACTTTATGAATTGGGAGTAATCCTCCCTCTGCAACGGCTCATCCCACCATCCCGCGGCAGCGCGGGGAGCCACAAGAGCAGCGGAGCTCGGGGTGCTGCGAGGGCGAGTAATCCAGTAAGAGTTCTTCGCCGGGCGCGATATCCCGCAGGGCGTAAAATAGAATTCTACCGTGCGCCACGCGCATGAAACAGTTCGGAGAACAGGAATGGTTAATGAATGCCGTGGGGGAACCGCTGCGGCTGGCATCAATGCTCCAGCGACGATCGATTTCGCAAATACTGATCCTGCCACCCCGCTCGACGCGACGTTGAGCCTCCCGCGCGCTAATCTTTTCTCCCACGAATTCGCCAAATCTTTTCCGGCCCGGCAGCCGTCGACGGGCGAAACAGCCCTGCCCGTCGATGCGGGATCGCTTCACCACCAGCGGCGTCTCTTTGCCCAACGAAGGAACTGCGGACGTCAGCTTGATAGGAGCACTTTCGGGCGAGCCTGCCCGAACGGATGTGTGCGCTGATGCAAACTCGGCCGCACGGGTTCATAATCGAAGATGCTGTACGACGTCGCCGTAGCGGGTCTGGGCACCATGGGCAGCGCGATCGCCGCGACCTGCGCCAGACGCGGCGCCTCGGTCATCGGTTTCGAACAATTTCCCCGTGGGCACGAATTCGGTTCTTTCGTAGGTCGCTCCCGCATGATCCGGAAAGCCTATTTCGAAGACCCGGCCTACGTGCCGCTCCTGCAACGCGCCTACGAACTGTGGCGGGAGCTGGAACGGGAGAGCGATATGACCCTCCTCCGGCTGACCGGCCTGCTCATGGTCGGTCGCGCAGAGTCTGAGATCATCGCGGGGGCAACCCAAGCGGCGCGCGCACACGGCTTACCGGTCGACTCGTTAAACGCAGAGGAGATTCGAACGCGCTATCCCATGCTCAGCGTGCTGGAGCATGAAGTCGGTGTTTACGAACCCGATGGCGGTGTGCTTGATCCAGAGCGCGCCGTGGCGGCGCAGCTCCAAGTGGCGGAAAAGTGCGGCGCTGAACTTCGCTGCAACTGCGCCCTGCAGAGCTGGGCAGCCAAAGGTGGAAACTTTATCGGGAAGCTCGCGGATGGTCGAGAGGTCTCTTGCCGGACGCTCGTGTTGTCGTTAGGCCCGTGGTTCGGCCCGATCCTGCAGCAGCTCGGTGTTTCGTTTTCCGTACAGCGAAATGTCCAAGCCTGGTTTCAGCCCGCCACCGACGCCTTTGCTTCCCCCGCTTTCCCTCCCTTTCTGCTCGATCGAGCCGGACTTCCCGCCCCGCTTTATGGCTTCCCCAACCTTGGGGATGGCGTCAAAGCGGCCTTTCACGCTCATGGCGCAACGACGGTCCCGAACGAGGTGGATCGCGAAATTGATTTGCGGCGGGACATCGAGCCCATCCGGAAGGCCATCGAGGAATGGATGCCCGGCGCCGCCCAGACGTTCCGGGATGCCAAAGTGTGCATGTATTCCCTGACCCGGGATGGGCATTTCGTGGTGGACCGCCACCCCGATAATCCTCAGCTCATTCTGTGCGGTGGCTTTTCCGGCCATGGATTCAAATTCGCGCCCATCGTGGGCGAGATCGCTGCCGACCTGGCCCTGGAGGGATCGACCCGCCACGACATCGACTTCCTCTCTCTGCGAAGATTTGCAAGGTAATGGGGGGACGACCCGCCTTAGCCGGAGGTCTTTTGCGTCCCTTATTCCTTTGGCAAAATCGCGACCGAAGGACATCCTCGCGGCCCGGCTCCACCCGAGCTAGAACTAGACCATGGCAACCCATGCACAGTTCGGCGATGAGGAATCGACCAAGGGCGAATTCGAGCGTCAGGAAGATCACTTTCGCGACTGGGTTTCAGCGGATGGTTCGACCCCACCCTGCTGTCGCCGGTCGATATCATCTTTACATCTCGCTGGCCTGCCCCTGGGCGAGTCGCACACTTATCGTTAGGCTGTGGCAGGGTTTGCAGGATGTCATCGGCGTCACGGTGGTCGATCCGGTGCGCGATGAACGCGGCTGGGCCTTTCGCGACGGACCCGGTTACAGCCGCGATCTCGTAAACGGTTTCGCCTTCCTGAGCGAGGCATACCGCGCGACCGATCCGAGCTTTCACGGGCGTGCCACCGTGCCCGTCCTTTGGGACGGCGCGACGCACAGAATCGTGAACAATTCCGAGGACGATATTTGCCAGATGTGCGCCGGGGCGTTTAGTTCGTTAGGCGAGGCGCGCGGCGATCTTTTCCCCGCGGATCTGGCCAGCGACCAAGCCCAGCTTTCGCAATTCATTTACGACAAAGTGAACAACGGCGTTTATCGCGCCGGCTTCGCCACCCAGCAGCGCGCCTACGAGCAAGCGGCGCAAGCACTCTTCGCGGCGCTCGACGAACTGGAATCGCGCCTAACGACTCGACGTTACCTTTTCGGAGACCGCATCGTCGAAGCCGATTGGCGCCTCTTCTGCACCCTCATCCGCTTCGATGTGGTCTACTCCATCCACTTTAAATGCAGCCGGCAGCGCATCCTCGATTACCCAAGCCTGCATGGCTATCTGCTTGACTTATATCAGCAGCCCGGCATCGCGGAGACGGTTCGGTTTGATCACATCAAGCGCCATTACTACATGACCCACGACGCGATTAATCCGACCCGCCTGGTGCCGATCGGGCCGATCCTCGATCTGACGGCGCCCCATGGCCGCGAGAAATTGGCGGGCAACTGAGGTCGACTCATCGCACGAGCGCGCCTGCAGGGTTGACTCCGCCCCTCTGCTTCCGATAAAAACACAACGCTATGGCTGATATACACGTTGCGCGCGGCGCCTCGAAACTGGGGGATTTTCCGGAAGATGAAGTCAGAGAGGGGCTGCGAACCGGTCTCTTCACGCCCACCGATCTCGGTTGGCGCGAGGGCATGGACACCTGGCTGCCGCTCTCGCAATTTCCTGAATTCGTCGAGGGCGAAGCGCCGAAGCCCGCGTCCGCGGCCGTCGCTGGAACCATTCCGCCCCCCGGGGCTGCAACTCCGTCCGGGGCGGTGTTAGCGGTCGCCGGCGGCGGTTTGCCCTGGGAGCGACGACAGGAACTCGGCTTGTTCACAGCCTTTTTCGAAACCCTCAAACTGGTCCTCCTCAGTCCCGGCACCGCCTTTTCGGCCATGAAACCGGAAGGCGGACTGGCCGAACCGCTCATCTTTGCCCTCCTCGGATGCAGCATCGGGTGCGTGGTCTACTTCCTTTACAGCCTGCTTCTTGGTTCGTTCGGCATTATGAGCGATCGCAACGCGCTGGCCGGCCTCATGGGAATGGGTGTCGGAACGGTCTTCATCCTTCTATTCATACCGGTTTTCGTGACCTTCGGTTTGTTTCTTGGCGCGGCGATTGTGCACGTTTGCCTGCTGCTGGTCGGCGGGGCGAAGCGCTCTTTCGAGACGACTTTCCGGGTGATCTGTTTTTCAGCCGGATCGACTTACCCTCTAATGATCGTCCCGATCTGCGGTGGAGCGGTCGCGGGTCTTTGGTGTCTCGTGGTGGAATGCATCGGCTTGGGGCGTGCCCACCAGACGACCACGGGCCGCGCGGTCCTGGCCGTGCTGCTGCCGGTCATCCTCTGCTGCGGCGGCGGCCTCATTTTAGGGCTCATGCTTGGAATGATGGGCACACTCTCCGGGCATCACTAGCCACTTCCGATTGCGCCATGGAGCTGCAACGGCGACCCCTTGCGCGGTGGGAAATCGATTACGAACTTCTCGGTCTGCTCTTATCGTTAGGTGGAGCGATTCTTCTTTTCGTTTGGCTGAGCGCACACCTCCCTGTGCCACGGTGTGTCTTTCATGATCTAACTTCGCTGCCTTGTCCCACTTGTGGAGCCACCCGCGCGGCCTGGCAGTTGCTGCACGGAAATTTTGCCTCTTCTCTTCGATTCAATCCTCTCGCCTTCACCACCTACTGCGCGATTGGATTGTTTGACGTTTACGCGGTGCTGGTCCTCCTCCGCGCCGTCCCCAGGATTCGCTGCCACAATTTTACCGCGGCGGAAAAGGTTTTGGTCCGGATCGTAACGGTCTGCCTGCTCCTGGGGAATTGGTCGTATCTTCTCCTTGCTCGTTCTTTCTAGGCGCGGCGGAGAAAGAAATCGTTGACCAGAATCTCTGATTATTACTATTATGAATTTTATAGCCAACCAATATTATGAGACAACCCTTCCTCATCGCCCTCCTCGCCATCGCAACCATCATCCACTTCGAGACCTCCCAGTCACCCAGCTCGAAGCCCACCACGGCTGCCGCTAATCCCACGGCGCGCGCCGCCTCCAGTAACCCGGTCCCCGCCGCCCCTGTCATCCAGATCGTTTCCGCGCCCGCCCGATCCTCCTACGCGGAACGCTGGAAGACCGGCCCCAATGCGCAGACTGACTTCGAACCCTTCCAACCTAGCGAACAGGAACACTGGAACGATAGCCCCGGTTACACCGTCGTTTCGGGGCGCCTCCCCAGAAAGTAAGCCCTTCCCCACCGCGACCGGCGAGGTTCCAACCCTCAAAGGTTCGCCGGCCTAAAGCGGGATCTTCGTTATCTGCACACTTGCCACTTTCCATTCTCCCCGTGGCGGAGGTAAATGTCGATATAGCGATAGTGGCTGGTAAAGCGCTTTCCTTGGAAGCGCCCCGTCAGGCGCGAACGCCCGCTAAGCAGGCCACCTCTCCGTAAATCCGAACCTCGAAATCCTCAACGGTATAGGGGTCGATCGTCAGATCGGGCGAGACGATTTCGTCCACGAAAGAGCTTTTGTGGTAGATCTGCCCTCGCCATCGATCTGGCGGAAATCGTCCGTCATATTCGCCTCGATCGCGACCGGTCTTTGCGCACAATGGCTTTATCCCAGCGCTCTCCCTGGGCGGCGAGTTGGGCCTGCAGCTGCGGATCGCTGGAACGCGCTCGCTCCGGCAAACCCATGCATCCCGTCAGGCAGGCGACAGCGCAACTAACCATAGAAAGATCGATCCTTGAGCGCAAAAACGATGCTTAAGGGAATGCGAGTTCACGATTTCTGTCCCGCCTAATAGGTTTCCACCGGAGACCGTTTACCATCTTCGATGCTCAGGTCACGCGCTCGTTCCTCCCCGAGCACCGCGATACGCAGATCCCAGATATCCCGATTGAGATCGGCAAAGCTTCCTTCAAAAAAGGGATCTGGAGGCACCAGGCGCGCCTTGCACTCGTCCACGCTCGCCAAGGCGCGGTCCAGCTGTTCGGAGGGAAGGTTCTCGAGGTAACCGAGAGCCTCCTCTATCGCCGGCACTCGGTGACAGATCATGGCCATGTCGTTGCCAGCCCCGATGGCGCGAGAGATCGCTTCCTCCAGGCCGTATTCATTCAAAATCGCCCCCATATCGAGATCGTCTGTCATGATGAGGCCGCCAAAGCCGAGCTCGTCCCGCAGCAGATCCGTCACGATCCGACGGGAAAGCGAAGCAGCGGTTTTCTCCGGTTCGAAGCATGGATACCAGCCATGGCAAATCATCATGCTGTCGACCCGGCCGGCAAATTCGCGGAAGACGGCTAATTCATTGGCGTCCAGATCCGCCCGCGTCCGCTCGATGAGTGGGAGATCGTGGTGCGCATCGACCGTCGCGGCCGAGTAGCCGGGGAAATGTTTGCCGCAACTCAGGATGCCCTCTTCGCGCAAAGCCTCGTTGAAGGCTCCCGCCAGCCTAACGACTTCCGGCGCGTCGCGACCGTAGCAACGACCGCGCAGTGAGTTATCCGCTTCGTCATCAAAGGAGATATCGAGCACCGGGCAAAGATCGAGATTGAACCCGAAGAAACGCAGGAGACGCCCCGTCAGCAGTCCGTGCCGTCGGACGAGTGCAAGATCGCCTTTTTCTCGTAGTTGTTGGGCGTTAGGCGGCTCGCTCCCGATCAGGCGCAGACGAGAAACGCGGCCACCCTCCTGGTCGATCGTAATGATCGGCTCGACCGCGCTCAGATCGCGCAAGTCGTCGATCAATTTCCGCAACTGCGCTGCGCTCTCGATATTGCGGCCGAAGATGATGAAGCCGCCCGGCTGGACCCGCCGAAAGAGCGCCGCTGTCTCGCGATCGATCTCTTTCCCGGGCACGCCGGTGAGGATCAGTTGACCCAGGGAAGCGCTCTTCATAAGGTCGGACCTTAAGGAGTGATGAGGAAGTTGCGAAACAAAAAATCACCGCGTGGATTCGGCCTAACGAACGGGAGGCGTGACGCCCAGCCGGCGACTCGGCGACTGGAAAGGTGAAGAAGATCGGTATCTACGGTGGAAGTTTCGATCCGATCCATCACGGCCATCTCATTCTGGCGCGGGAAACATTGGAGACCCTCGACTTGGCGGAAGTGATTTTTGTGCCGGCTGCCCAGTCGCCCCACAAGACCGATTGCATCCCGGCGCCCGCGGAACTGCGCTGGGAGATGGTGACGAGCGCGATCAAGGGGGAATCACGCCTGGCCGTCTCCCGTTTGGAGATCGATCGTCCGCCGCCTTCTTATACGGTGACGACGGTCGAGGAACTGCGCGCGGCTTACCCAGACGCTGAGTTATTCTTTCTGCTGGGCGAAGATAATTTTGCCGAGCTTGAGACATGGCATCGCTTTGAGGAACTGCGTCGCCTGGTGAAGTTTGTGGTGCTGGATCGCTCGGAAACAGAAGTTGAATACCCTTATCCTACGATTCGTCGGAAGATCGACATCTCGGCCACGACGATCAGAATTCGAGTTGCCAGCGGGCATTCGATTCGGTATCTGGTGCCCGAGGCCGTCGAGCGGATCATCCGTCGCGAAGAGCTCTACCAAGGAAAGAAGCAATCGAACCCGAAGAATTAGCCATAACCTGCGCGCACCTGGCCGCTGACAAAAAAGCGGAGCGCCTCGTCGTACTTGACTTGCGGGAGATTTCTACCTTCACCGATTTCTTCGTCATTTGCTCGGGAACGTCGGAACCGCATTTAAAGGCGATCGCAGGAGAGATCGAAACACGCCTGCGCCAGGATCACGGAATCAAGCCAGCGGCGGTGGACGGTTTCCCCACCAGCCAATGGATCGTGCTCGATTACCTCCAAGTCATCGTGCACGTCTTCCACACCGAGAAGCGCGAGTTCTACAGTCTCGAGGATCTCTGGAGTGACGCTCCGCACCTCGCCTTAGCGGGCGCGTAAACCTCAGCTCGGTAGAATGTCACCCCCGCGCTTTGCGCGGGAGAGCTGCTATTACGGCTTCGCGGGTGAGGACGACACTGTCGGGGTCGCCGGTGGTGCGGTCTGTGTGGTCGAAGCCGCAGGCGACATGGCAGGTTTAACCGGTGCGCTACTCGAACCCCGCGGCGGAGCCGCCGATCCCGCCGGAGCGGCGGCGTCAGGCTCACCGTCAGTGGCCGTGGCTGGCTTGGCCTCCGGCACGATCTCCAGCAATTCGACATCGAAAAGCAGTGTCGCGTTCGGTCCGATGTCGGCTCCCGCGCCGCGTTCGCCGTAGGCCAGATCTTCCGGCACAAAAAGCTGATACTTGGCACCTGGCTTCATTAATTGCAGTGCCTCGGTCCAACCTTTGATCACATGATTGACCGGAAACGATGCGGGCTGTCCGCGCTTGTAAGAACTGTCGAACTCCGTGCCGTCGATAGTCGTTCCCTTATAATTCACTTTCACCGTGTCAGTCGGTTTCGGCGATGCGCCGGAGCCTTCCTTCAACACTTTGTATTGGAGTCCGCTCGCCGTGGTCTTCACGCCAGGCTTGCTCTTGTTTTCCGCCAGAAATTTTTTGCCTTCCTCACCATTCTTTTCGGCACTTTCTTTTTTAGCAGCGGCCTGCTTGGCCTGCATCTCTTTCTGGAAGTTGGCCATCGTCTCTTTCATCTGCTCTTCGGTCAGCAAGGCTTTGTTGCCTTTCATGCCATCCTGAATTCCCTTGGTCAGGATGTCTTCGTTGACGTCGATCAGCTGCCGTTTCAGGGTGGTGCCGATATCAAGGCCGATGCTGTAGCTGACTTTGTCTTTTTGATCTTTCAGCTCGGTCTCGGCCGCCGGAGCGACGACAGGCAGAGCGAGAGAAAGGGCGAGGATGAACAAGGTGGTTTTCATAAAGAGTTACGATGAATACAAATTGGGCCGGGTCGATCTCCGACCGGGCAAGTCCAACCCATCCATGGAGAAGGCACCCGCGTCAAGCACCTCTAGGAAGACGGACTGGCCCAAGATTCAAGTTCGCCTCAAGGTCGTCGGTGTCATCTTCCTCCTCAGCGGGCTGCTGGGCGCGACTGGTTCCGCCATTTCTCTCTCTCACCAGGAAGCGATGCGAATTGGTCGCAGGATTTGGAAGAATGAATGCGACGGGACAATCGCGGGCCTGACCTCTTGGAATACGGGAGAAAATTTCGCGTCCTTGGGAATCGGGCACTTCATCTGGTACCCAGCGGACCAGGAGGGACCGTTCGACGAAAGTTTCCCCCCGTTTGTGCACTTCGCCAAGGGTCGCGGCGCAAAGCTGCCCGATCTTTTGCTCGGACCGAAGGGTGAGGATTGTCCGTGGAAATCTCGCGCGGATTTTTTGGCAGCTGAAAACAGCGCGCCGATGAAGCAACTGCGAACCTTCCTCGCCGACACGATTGATCTCCAGGCGGATTTTCTGGTGGAACGGTCGCGGGCCGCTTTGGCCAAGATCCTCTCCGCCGCTCCGCCGACCGAACGTCCCAGGATCGAACAAAATTTTAACCGAATGGCAAACCGCTCCCATGGTTGTTACGCCCTCGTCGATTACGTGAATTTCAAAGGGGAAGGCATTCTCGAGAGCGAACGATACTCCGGCCAGGGCTGGGGACTGTTGCAGGTGTTGGCGGGCATGTCGGACGACAGCGGATCTTCCCCGTTAAGCGAATTCGCCGACTCGGCGGAGCGAGCTTTGCGGGCTCGAGTGAAGAATGCGCCCCCGGCTCGGCGGGAGGGGCGCTGGCTGGCAGGGTGGCTCAAACGGGTTGATACTTATCGTTAGGCAAAGGCGAAGCACGGTCGGAGAAGGGCAAAGTTCAGGAACCTCCCAAACCTTTGAAAATATGCGGGCCGCGGGAATCCGCGAAAAAGGGGAATAGGCTCGGCCTTAAATTTCCCCGTTGCCACGGACCCTTGAATTCTCCATTTTGCAGAGACACACGGCGCTGGAAACGCTCAACCCCATACTCTTGTGAATAAACGACTCGCATTTATCTCGGCTCTGCTGCTGCTCGGCAGCCTGGCCTTGATGGATGTGATTGCGCAGATAACACCCCCACCTCGTCGGACTGCCGCCCGCGCACAGCCTCGGACGCGCCCAGTCATGAAACGGGCCAGCGACATGCTGCACCGCCAGGAACCGATCAACGTCTCCCCTCGCTTGCTGGAACAGGTCACGCCTGAGAATTCGCGGGTCCGGGTCTCTCTCTCCAAACAACGGGCCTACCTCATGATGGGCGATCAAATCGCGATCGATTCGCCCATCTCATCTGGCAAACGCTCCCGCATGACACCCACCGGGAGCTTCCGGGTCATGGAAAAGGATCGGGATCATCGTTCAAACATCTATGGAAATTTTGTCGACGCGTCGGGCCGCATTGTGCGCAGTGGCGTGAGCAGCCGGATCGACTCTGCCCCCAGCGGCACGCGCTTTGTCGGTGCGCCCATGACTTGGTTTATGCGCCTGACGGATGAAGGAGTCGGCATGCATGTCGGCATCCTGCCGGGCTACCCTGCTTCACACGGTTGCGTTCGGATGCCCTCGGTCGCGGCCCAGATGTTTTACGAACGAGTCAAGGTTGGCACCTCCGTCGAGGTGACCGATTAGGGCATTTCGCAATTACTTTCGCGCTCAGGGCGTCGCCGCGCTTTCCCTCGCCGGGTTCAGCGACCGCCGGCTCCAAACGGGGCACACCGCGACCCCGGCTTTAAGGCATCTCGTTGAGGCGCTCGCGCAGGAGGTTCAGTGCGGTCTGCGACGCCAATTGTTTAAAAGTCTCGCGGTCGGTAGGAAAAAAAAGGCGTTTCACCACGGTCGGGCCGCCCCCCGCGAGAGCGATGAACGCGGTGCCCACCGGTTTCTCTTCGCTTCCCCCGCCGGGGCCGGCAATGCCTGTCACGGCCAAGGCAAAGTCGGCGCTCGATTTGGCCCGTCCGCCTTCCGCCATCTCACGAGCGACCGGTTCACTGACTGCGCCGTGCTCAGCCAGGGTGGTCGGCGCAACTCCGAGCGAAGCCACTTTGGCCTCGTTGGAGTAAGTGACGTATCCGGCCAGAAAAACGGCCGAGGCACCCGCAATATTCGTCAAACGATGAGCCAGAAATCCGCCGGTACATGACTCGGCTACGGCGAGAGTTTTCTTTTGAGCGATCAGTTGCCGCACAATCACACTCTCCAAATTTTCGCGTTCTGTGCTGAAAATGAATCCGCCGAGCTTCGAGCGAACAATCTTATCCGCCACAGCCACGATCGCGGCCGATCCGATCACGCGCAGATCGACCTCGCCCATCCGCGCGCAGTAGCCGAGTTCGAGGCCATCCACGGCCATCAATTCCTGGCCAATCGCTTCTTCCACATAGGATTCGCCCATCCCGACGATCCGGTAGCTGCGATAAACAACCTCCTCTTTCTGCCTAACGATCTGCTTGAGAATGGGAGCCACGGCGTCGCGGAACATCGGGTGCAGCTCTCGCGGAGGACCCGGGAGCAGGAATAAATGCGGCGTGCTCGCACGGCCCAGGCCGGCGGCGAGGTAAAGCCCGGGCGCAGTGCCGTTATCGTTAGGCAAAACGACCGCCCCGCATGGGACGCAGGCCTGCCGCAGGATGCGGTCAGTCAGGCGGATGCCACGCGACGTCAGTCGCTGGGTGATCGTCTCTTCCAAATCCAAATCCGCCGCCAGCTTGAGGCCGAGCAATTCGGCCGTGATCTCGCGCGTGATGTCGTCCGTGGTCGGACCGAGCCCGCCCGTCACGAAAATCAGATCGGCGCACGAAAAGCTTTCCTGCAAGGCATCACAAATGGCCTCGCCATCAGGGACGGCGAGCTGGCGATTCACCCGCAAGCCGAAAGGGAAAATCTCCTGCGCCATGAAGGAGAGATGGGTGTTCACCACGTCCCCGAGAAGAATCTCGGTGCCCGTGTTGATTACGATGACTCGCACCGGCCACTAATCGCGCAGACGATTCCCGCGCGCCACCAAGTTGTCCACGCCTAAGCCGCGTCTTTGTCCTGCCGCTTGCGAATGAGCGGAACCTTTTTGCCCTCGACCACCGCGCGATTGATCGTCACCTCGGCGATGTCTTCCCGACTCGGGACGTCATACATGATGTCGAGCATGATGCGCTCGAGCATGGAACGCAGCGCGCGGGCGCCCGTGCCTTTCGTGACGGCCTGCGCAGCCAGCGCGCGCAACGCATCTTTCGTCACGGTGAGGCGCACATCTTCCATGGCGAAAAGCTTGGTGTACTGCTTGATCATCGCGTTCTTCGTGTCCGTGAGGATCATGACCATCTCCTCTTCGGTCAGCGCATCGAGCGCCGTGAGCACGGGGAGTCGGCCGATGAACTCCGGGATCATGCCGAAGCCCAACAAATCTTCCGGTTCGACATGACGCACCGCTTCGCGCCGGGCCGCTTCCTCCACTTCGAGCGACGGACTGGCGAAACCGAGAGTTTTACTGCCGATTCGTTTCTGCACGATTTTATCGAGCCCGACGAAAGCGCCACCGCAGATAAAGAGAATCTTCTCGGTATTGACCTGAATGTATTCTTGATGCGGATGCTTGCGACCACCTTGAGGCGGGACATTGCAGGTGCTGCCTTCGAGAATCTTGAGCAGGGCCTGTTGCACGCCTTCTCCAGAGACATCGCGCGTGATGCTGACGTTGTCGGTCTTGCGGCCGATCTTATCGATTTCGTCGATGTAGACGATGCCGATCTCGGCTCGCTTCACGTCGTAGTCGGCATTCTGCAGCAACCGCAGGATAATGTTTTCCACGTCTTCCCCGACGTAGCCGGCTTCGGTTAGCGTCGTGGCGTCGGCGATGCAGAATGGGACATCGAGAATTTTGGCCAGCGTCTTGGCCAGGAGCGTCTTGCCGGAACCGGTCGGACCGATCAGCAGGATGTTGCTTTTTTCGATCTCGACGTCGGCGAGCGGGTCGGGCTGGAAGGCTGAAGAGTCGGTCGGCGGCGTGCTCTGCAGAACGCGCTTAAAATGGTTATGGACCGCGACCGAGAGCGTCTTCTTCGCCAAGTCTTGTCCGACCACGTACTGATCGAGTGAATTCCGGATCTCAGCCGGCTTCGGCACGCGGATGGTCGAAGACTGCCGGCGCGCATCCTCATTCAGCTCCTTATCGAGGATGCTTTTGCAGACATTGATGCAACTATCGCAAATGTAGACGCCGGGGCCGGCAATGAGCTTGCGCACCTCTGCATGGCTCTTGCCACAAAAGGAGCACATGGTGAGATTGGAAGCGCGGGCCATGGGTTTCCCGGGTTAAAGCAGTTCCTATTCCTCCACTTTTTGTGGGAGTGCGGCTTCGGCGACCGCCATCGAACGGTCACTGATATTTTTCGTGGAGCTGTCGCCAGCGACTAATTTCGCCTCTTTACGTGACTTGATGACCTCGTCCACCAGGCCATAAGCCTGGGCTTCATTCGCGTTCATGTAATAATCGCGATCGGAATCGTGCAGCACCTGTTCCTCGGGTTTGCCGGTGTGCTGGGAGAGGATGTGGATGAGCCGCTTCTTCAGCTTAAACATATACTCGACCGTCCGCTCGACGTCGCTCGCCTGACCTTGCGCACCGCCCGAAACCTGGTGGATCATGATGTCGGAGTTAGGCAACGCATAGCGCTTGCCTTTCGTGCCCGCTGCCAGCAGGACCGCCCCCATACTCGCGGCCATCCCGAGGCAATAGGTCGTCACGTCGCAGGTCAGAAACTGCATCGTGTCGTAAATAGCCAGCCCCGCCGTGACCGAGCCGCCCGGAGAGTTGATGTAAATATTGATGTCCTTCTTGCCGTCCTCCATTTGCAGAAAAAGGAGCTGAGCGATGACCAAATTCGCGATGTGATCGTCGATCGGCGTCCCGAGAAAAACGATCCGATCCTTGAGCAGGCGCGAGTAAATGTCATAGCTACGCTCACCACGGCCGGTCTGCTCGACCACCATGGGGACGAGGACGGATTGAGATAAATTTGTGTCGCGATTGGTCATCATTTTGATTCGTGAACGGCTTCCGCAGGCGGCGCCGCAGCCGCGCCCTCGATGGTAGCATTCGACCCGAGGAAATCAATTGTCTTAGAGAGCAAGACCTGCTCCACAAGACCGTTCATTCCGTCATGTTTTTCGATTTCTTCGCGCATTTTTTCCGGAGTGACGTCGTGATGCATGGCCTGATGGCGGATACTCTCCTCCACATCCGCGCGCGTCACCTGGATCTTCTCCTGCTCGGCAATGCGATGCAGGATGAAATTGGTTTTGAGGCGGTGCGCCGCAACGCCGCCGGCCATCTTGATGAGTTCTTCCTCTTTTTCCTGGAGCATGTCGTCCGGCACGCCCCGCTGCCGGTTGCGCTGGACGAGCTCGGACAAGGCGTTGCGCGTTTCGGCCTTTAGCAGATTTGGCGGTAACTCGAAGTTGATCCGATCGCTTAGGAACTTAACCACCTGAGATTCGCGAGCGCGCTCCAGCTCGTGCCCTTTCTCGTGTTCGATCTGATGTTCCAGCGCCTTGCGGAGATCGGCCAGAGTCTTCTCCGGCATCCACTTGGCCGCAAAAGCATCATCCAGCGGCGGGAGAACGCGCTCCTTGATCTCCTGCAAAGTCACGGTGTATTCCGCTGTCTTACTCGCTACTTCAGTGACGGGGAAATCGGCCGGAAATTCCACTTTCACGGTGCGAGTTTCTGCAGGCTTCATGTCGATCACCTGTTCGATGAAGCCGGGCAGAAAATTATCCGCCGCCAGGCGCAGCCAGAACTTCTTGCCGCCCTGCAGATTCTTGCTCGAATTCGGGGCCAGCTCCGCGATCGTCTCGCCTTCGATTTTACCCTCGAAGTCGATCACCGCGAAATCTTCCATTTGCAGACCGCGCTCCGGCACATCGATGAAATCGGCTGACTGTTCGCGCAGGCGCTCGACCGCTGCATCGATTTCTTCCTCGGTGACTTTCGTATCGGGTAATTGCAGCGGGATGCCCTTGTATTCGGGCAGGTCAAATTCCGGCGCTGTCACAACCGTGGCCCGGAAGCGCATGGAGCGATCCTCGCCAAATTCGACGTCGTCGAGATTCGTTAGGGAAACGACCCGCAGTTTTTTTTCCTCGACCGCTTCGTGATAACTCTTGGAGACGAGTTTCTTAGTCAGCTCGTCCTGGATATCCTTTCGAAACTTGGCTTCAATCACCCGCCGCGGCGCTTTCCCTGGGCGATACCCAGGAATGCGGGCCTGAGCGGCGAAGCTATTCGCGATGGCATCCCATTCCTTGGAAACCTGCTCTGGAGGCAATTCGATTTTGAGCGTGGCGACGCAATGCGGTTGGTTTTCGACTTCGACCTTCATGGATGAATCATGTTACGAGCGCCTAGAAGGGTTCGCAAACCAGCTGGCTTGTAGACGCTGCCCTCTGGGCAACGCGGGCGTGCGTTTTCATCGCAAGAGAGCTCACACCCGCGCTTCGCAGAGCGAAGCGTCTACAGTCGGCGTGCGCCTCTTGTATAGACGGCTTCCACCTGCGAGATGCCGATCCAATAGGCGATCTCGCGATAATCCGAGCAGTCGAAGATGCAAAAATCCGCTCTCTTTCCCACGTCGAGCGAGCCGATCTTATCCCCTCGCCCCAGACTGTAAGCCGCGTTAATGGTCGCCGCCGTCACGCCTTCTGCCGGTGTCATTTTCATCTGAGTCGCCGCCAGCGATAGAACCATCGGGATCGACGGCGTTGGCGATGAGCCAGGATTGAAATCGGTCGCCAAAACCACGGCCAAACCCGCATCGATCATGGCGCGCGCTTTCGGATAACGCGTCTTGCCCAGCGCATAGACCGAGGCCGGCAATAAAACCGGCTGCACGCCGGCAGCCTCCATCGCCGCGATTCCATCCTCCTCCGTTTGCTCGAGGTGATCCGCAGTCGTCGCCCCCAGCTCCGACGCGAGGGCGGCGCCTCCCGAGTTGGTGAGCTGATCGGCATGCATACGCAGCCCCAACCCTGCGGCCTGGGCCGCGCCCAAGATCCGCCGCGCCGCTGCCCCATCAAAATAGCCGCTCTCACAAAAGATATCGCAATACTCAGCCAACTCTTCCCTCACGACGGCAGGGAGCATCTCGGCCAGGAGATGGTCGACATACGCGCCCGGTTGATCACGAAATTCCTCCGGCACAGCGTGCGCGCCCAAAAAGGTAGGCACGAATTCCAACGGCGTAGTTTCGTTCAGCTGGCGAATCACGCGCAGCATTTTCAATTCGTCGTCCAAAGAAAGGCCGTAACCGGATTTCGCTTCGACCGTGGTGGTGCCGCAGCGGAGAAACCAGGCAGCGTGCTTCTGCGCCTGAGCGAGGAGCTCACTCTGGCTGGCTGCGCGCGTTTTTTGCACAGTGGATCGAATGCCCCCGCCCCGCGCGGCGACTTCCTCATAGCTGGCTCCGCGCGCCCGCATCTCGAATTCGCCTACCCGATCCCCGCCAAAGACCGGATGCGCGTGCGCATCAACAAAACCGGGCAGCACCACTTTGCCGCGGGCCTCGATGACTTCGATGTCGTTAGGCAAGCTTCGGGCGATCTCGTCCGACGGACCAACCGCGGCAATAACGCCGTCTCGGACCAGGAAGCCGCCGTCCTCGATCAGGCCGAGTTCGCTCAGCTCTGCTCCGATCCGTGGCCGCTGCGGTCCGCGCAGCGTGCCCAGTTGGGCGGCATGAAGAACAGCGATCGAGTTCACGGACTCAACTCTGCCGCGATCTGCCGCCGAGTCGAGAACTGAGCGGGTTGCTGTTCGGCGCCGGCTAGAATCTGCTCTCGACCGCTTGACGCGCGGTTTCGTAACGCGCTTCGGAATCGGCGATCAGCTTTTCCATTCGCTCCTGCAAGCTCGTCTTCACTTTTACATCCTTCAGACTGGAGAGATTGATCCGCACATTCATCCCGGCGCCTTCGATGCAGGCGCGGGTCGCGAGGAGTCCAACTCCTACATCCGAGATCGACGCAGGGTTTCCCTGCTCTGCCATCTGAGCCAATAATTCATAGGAACGGTTCGCGGTTTCCATGACCTTGAGCGGAATTTCCGCCGCATGTTGATTCGCGCTTTGGATGGCCTTGGTGCGCGCCACTTTTTCTTCGGCGGAATCTTTCGCCATCCCAAAAGCCGCCATCACTTTGTTGAACGCGGCGGTGTCTTCGTCCACTAGGAAAAGCAGTTCGTCTTTCAACTGCTGCCCTTGCACAGCCCACTCGCTGAAAAAATCGAGCTTTTCGTCCCAGCCGCGCTTGCCTGCGGAAAGATTCGCAACCATCCCGCCTAACGACGCTCCGAGCGCGCCCATCAAAGCCGCGACCGAGCCGCCGCCGGGCGCGGGCGAGTCGCTCAAAGTCTCGTTGCAGAACTGGCGCAGATCCATTTTGACCAACGATTTTCCCGCCTTCGCGGCCATCCTGTATTCGATCACTTTTTCCTGCGGATCGAACGGCTTCAGTTCGCTTAGACCCATCGAGCGAATGGCGAGAGCGATCAGTTCCTCTTCCGCAGCGCCCTCCGACCATTTCTGCTTGCGCAGGTAATGGCGACCCGCTTCGAGCAGACATTTCTTGGGCAGCATCCCGACCACCTCGGAGCCGGTGACCCGCATGCCACGCTGCGCGGCCGACTCGGCACAGGCATCGAAAGCCGCGTGCAACGGCGTCTCGGAAATATTCGTTAGGTTCATCGAGACTTGCGCGATGCCGTATTCCTCCACATACCAGCCAATCGCCTTGACGTGCGTGAGCATTCCCGGCACGCGGACCGGCTCGCCTTTTTCATCGAGCACTTTCTGGCCCGTCGGCGTTCCGTCCTCGGTCTTCACCCGCCCGTTCTCGCGCACATCGAATGCGACCGAATTCGCTCGCCGGGTCGACTTCGTGTTGAGATTCGCGTTGTAGGCCACGAGAAAATCACGCGCACCGATAACCGTGCCGCCGGCCCGCGGGTTGAATTCCGCCGGGCCAAAATCGGGCTTCCACGCGGGCTGTTTGATCTTCTCGAAGAAGCCTTCGTATTCCCCCGCGCGGATGATGGAAAGGTTGGAACGTTCCGGGCCACTGGCCGCTCGCTCATAGAGGTAGACGGGTATCTTCAACTCCTCACCGACCCGCTTGCCTAACGACTTCGCGCACTCGATGGCTTCCTCCCAACTGACGTCGCTGACCGGAATGAAGGGGCACACGTCCGTCGCGCCCATCCGGGGGTGAGCGCCTTTCTGTTTGCGCATGTCGATCAGTTCGGCGGCCTTCTGCATTCCGCGAAAGGCTGCTTCCACCGCCGCCTCCGGCGTTCCCACGATCGTCACGACCGTGCGATTCGTACTGGCGCCGGGATCAACGTCGAGGAGTGAAACTCCCTCCACCGCTTCCATCGCCGCGGTGATTTGTTTGATGATATTTAGATCGCGCCCTTCGGAAAAGTTGGGCACGCATTCGATCAGTTTTGGCATGGTCAAATCTCCCTAACGATCCCGAGGTTGCGGTGGCATCGGAATCTTTACGTCATGCGACTGGGCAAAATCAATCGCGCGCGAGTAGCCCGCGTCGGCGTGACGAATCACTCCCATGCCCGGATCGCTGGTGAGCACGCGTTCGAGCCGGCGCTTCGCGCTATCTGTGCCGTCCGCGACCACGACCATCCCGGCGTGCTGCGAGTAGCCGATGCCAACGCCGCCGCCGTTATGAATCGAGATCCAAGATGCGCCCGCCGCCGTGTTGACGAGCGCGTTTAACAGGGCCCAATCGGCGATGGCGTCGCTGCCATCGATCATTCCTTCCGTTTCCCGGTACGGCGAGGCCACCGAGCCGGTATCGAGGTGATCGCGGCCGATCACAATCGGCGCGCTAACTTCTCCCCGCCTAACGAGTTCGTTCATGGCCACGCCGAACTCCGCCCGCGCGCCGTAACCGAGCCAGCAAATGCGGGCCGGCAAACCCTGAAATTGGATTCGCTCTTTCGCCAGCTTCATCCAGCGCGCGAGCGTTTTGTCTTCCGGAAAAAGCTCGAGGGCGAGTTCGTCGGTGCGCGCAATATCTTTCGGATCACCGCTCAGCGCGACCCAGCGGAACGGCCCTTTCCCCTCACAAAAGAGCGGCCGGATGTACTCGGGCACAAAGCCCGGGATATCGAAGGCGTGCTCGCAGCCAGCCTTTCTCGCCTGGGTGCGAAGGTTGTTCCCGTAGTCAAAAGTGATCGCCCCCTTCTTTTGCAGCACGAGCATGGCTTCGACGTGTTGCGCCATCGCGGCCATGGAACGCTCGACATATTCCTCCGGGTGACCCGCGCGCAATTGGAGCGCATCCGCCAATGACATTCCGTTAGGCACGTAGCCGTTGAGCGCATCGTGCGCGCTCGTTTGATCGGTCAAAACGTCCGGGACAATGTCGCGCTTCGCCATCTCGGGGAGGACATCGGCACAGTTGCCGACCAGGCCGACCGAGATCGCTTCCCCACTCTTCTGCGCGGCGCTCAGCAGCGTCATCGCTTCTTCGAGCGAACGCGCTATCTGGTCGCAATAACCGCTCTGCAGTCGCTTCTCGATCCGTGTAGGATCGACATCGATGCCGAGACAGCAGGCGCCGGCCATGGTTGCGGCGAGAGGCTGCGCTCCGCCCATGCCGCCGAGGCCGCCGGTCACGAGCAGCTTGCCTTCGAGCGATCCGCCGAAGTGGCGCTCGCCCGCGGCGGCAAAAGTTTCAAATGTCCCCTGCACAATTCCCTGGCTCGCAATGTAAATCCAGGAGCCCGCGGTCATTTGTCCGTACATCGTTAGGCCGAGTTTTTCGAGCCGATTGAATTCCGGATAATTCGACCAATGCCCGACCAGATTGGAATTGGCGATGAGGACGCGCGGCGCCTCTTCGTGCGTGCGGAAAATACCGACCGGCTTGCCGGATTGGACCAGGAGCGTCTCGTCGTTTTCCAGCGAACGCAGCGAGGCGACGATGGCGTCAAAAGCCTCCCAGCTTCGCGCCGCCCGACCGGTGCCGCCGTAGACGATCAGCTTATCGGGATCTTCCGCGACATCAGGATCCAGGTTGTTCATCAGCATGCGGAGAGCGGCTTCCTGCGACCAGCCTTTGCAACTGATCTCGTGACCGCGCGGGGCGCGAATTTCTCTTTTCCTCGTCATAAATTTTCGTCCGCGCTCGCAAATACGCCGCCGCGGATGGCGTGCGCAATCGCCGCTATACCGGGCGAAAGCACGCGATCCTCTTCCCGCCTAGGAACGAGCCCACGCAGGGCGGCGAACGCACGCTCGACCCCCGCACCCGCTCGGAGCGGTCGGCGAAAGTCCAGACCTTCTGCCGCCGCGAGCAGCTCGATCGCCAGCACGTGCTCGGCGTTTTCCACTATGGTGCGCAGCTTGAGTGCGGCGGTCATCCCCATGGAGACGTGATCTTCTTTCCCGGCCGAAGTGGGCAGGTTGTCGACGCTGGCCGGGTGGGCCAGAATTTTGGCTTCGTTGAGTAAGGCAACGGCTGCAACGTGGGCAATCATAAATCCGGATTGCATCCCTGGCTGCTGGGCCAGGAAAGCGGGCAGGCCTTCGCTCAAATCAGGATTCGTTAGGCGATCGATTCTTCGTTCGCTGATGCTCATGAGATCGGTCAGCGCGATGGCCGCGTAGTCGAGCGCGAGAGCGAGGGGCGCGCCATGGAAATTCCCGCCGGAGAGCACATCGCCGTTGTCGGTAAAGACGAGGGGATTATCCGTCGCCGAGCCGGATTCGATAAAGAGGACTTCTTCGCAATGAGAGAAGGCGCCGCGGATGGCGCCGTGCACTTGAGGCATGCAGCGCAGGCTGTAGGCGTCCTGCACGCGGGGATCGTTCTCCGCGTGCGATTCTCGAATCTCGCTCCCGCGCAACAAGGCGCGGAGATGTCGTGCGACCGCTTGCTGGCCGGGGTGCGGCCGCGCGCCGTGAATACGTTCATCAAAAGCGACGGGCGTGCCCTTCAAGGCCTCAAGCGACATGGCGCCGGCCACGTCGGCTACGCTGGCCAGCCGCCTGGCCCGCAGCAGGGCCAAGCCGCCCACCGCGTGCATGGCTTGGGTTCCGTTGAGGAGGGCGAGTCCTTCCTTTGCGTGGAGGTCGGTGGGTTGGAGATTATTTTTGCGCAGTGCCCCCGCGGCGGACATTCGCTCGCCACCATGGAAAACCTCTCCCTCGCCGAGCAGTGACAACGCCAGATGCGCGAGGGGCGCCAAGTCGCCGCTGGCGCCGACTGATCCCTTTTCGGGAATCACGGGCCAGATCTTTTGATTCAGCATGGCCACCAGCAACTCAATGACTTCGAGCCGGATCCCACTAAATCCGAGAGTGAGAACGTTGGCGCGGAGGAGCATCATGGCGCGCACTTCCGCCTCGGGGAGCGGCGCTCCCACGCCAGCGCAATGGCTGCGCACGAGATTGACCTGAAGGTCCCCGAGCTTTTCCGGCGGAATGTGCACGTCGGACAGCTTGCCGAAGCCGGTGCTGACGCCGTAGATGACAGCACGACGAGTGACGATGGCCTCGATCACACGGCGCGAGGCATGGATTGCGCCATGCGCCGCCGGGTCGATTTGGACGGGCTCGTGTTCCAGGGCGACGCGCGCAATTTGTTCGAGAGACAAAGGCCGACCGCTGAGCTGGATCATGTGGCCCACACTACGAGAAGCGCCTCAGAAATTCCACCCGCGTTCTCTGGCCGACGCCTCCCGCTGTGGACGCTTCGCTGTGCGCCGAAACGTCCACCAGGGGTCGCGGGGCGCGAGACCAAGAAAAGGCCAGGCCGCATGACGGCCTGGCCTCTTGGGTTAAAGTTGTCCGGTCGGAGGCGTACCGCCGGTGAAGACTACTTGGAGTAACCGGTGGTGGCCGTCGATTGGGTCGCCATCGTCTCCTTTTTCTGCGCGCAAGCACCCAGGCTCAACACGCCGGCCGCAACGGCCACGATCATAATCATTTTTACAAATTTCACTATAAACTCGCCTCCTTCCTTAGCAGGTTGCTGCCGACTGTTTAGGCGGGGAACCTAGTGCGCGCAACGAATTTCTCGGGCTTTTTTCAAGAAGGTCCAACCGCCTCGAAACAGGGCTGGGAAGGTGCATTTCACGTGCGCCTCATCCTGCCGGGCGACTCTGGGAAGGCAGAAATGCCGTGAGGATCGATGGGGACGGAAGAACAGGAGAGCGTGCGCGTGGCGGAAGTTAGCGAATCCAGTTCAAGGCCTAGGCTTGAATGTGGACCTCTGCTCCCGTCGGAATTTGGTCGAAGAGCGTGATCAAGTCGGCGTTTTTCATCCGAATGCACCCGTGACTGGCAGGCTGGCCGATGTCGTCTTCATGGTTCGTGCCGTGGATGTAGATGAAGCGATCTCGCGTGTTCGTGTTGTGCTCCTCCAGACCGTCGAGCCAGAGGATACGGGTCAGGACCAAATCCTCTTCGGAGGCCGGATCTTCGTCGGGAGCGATGGGAATGCGGCCGCGAAAAATGGTGTTGAGGGGCATCTCCGCCCCGATTTTCTCCCCAACTCTAAACTTTCCCAGCGGCGTCTTCAGGCTGCCTTCTTCGCTCCCGAGCCCGAAACGCGAACTGGAAATGGAATAGCTGGCGAGAAGCGAATCACCATCGACCAGATCAAGCCGCTGATCGCGAATGGAAATCCTGATGGTCGGTTCGGACGTTTGCATCTCCAGAGACGGGCGATAAACTGCGCTCGCCATGCTCAAAAAGTATCACGTCGCGATTGTCGGCGCGACTGGTGCGGTCGGAATCGAGCTGCTGCGCGTGATGGAACGGCGCGATTTCCCGGTGGCGGATTTGCGCTTGCTCGCTTCGCCCCGGTCGGTCGGTCGGTCGCTCGAATTCCGGGGGCGCGCATATCCGGTTGCCGCGCTCGGCGAAGATTCATTTCGGGGCGTCGACCTGGCTTTCTTTAGCGCCGGTTCGGAAACGGCGAGAAACTTCACGCCCATTGCCCGAGAAGCGGGCGCCGTGGTGATCGACAATTCGTCGGCCTTCCGGATGGATCCCGCCGTCCCGCTCATCATTCCCGAGATCAATCCCGATGATGCGCTCTTACACCGCGGCCTCCTGGCCAATCCGAACTGCACCACGGCCGTGGCGCTCATGGCGCTCTCTCCATTGCATCGCGCCTTCGGGTTGAAGAGAGTGTTTGCCTCGAGCTACCAGGCGGTTTCCGGCGCGGGCGCTCGCGCCATCGATGAACTCCAGCGCCAGGTGGAAGCGACCAGACAAGGAACGGCGCCGGTTCCTGAAATCTTCCCTCATCCGATCGCCTTCAACGTGATCCCGCAGGTCGATGATTTCCTCGAAAATGGCTACACCAAAGAGGAAATGAAAATGCAGAACGAGGGACGCAAGATCATGCATCTCCCCGATTTTTTGGCGTCGGTGACTTGCGTGCGGGTACCGGTTTATCGCGCTCATTCGGTGGCCATGAGCGTCGAGTTTGAAAGGCCTGTTTCGGTGGAAGCAGCTCGCACCGCGTTGCACGAAGCGCCGGGGATCGATTTCGTGGACGAACCTCGCGAGAATCTCTATCCAACGCCGTTGCGAGCCGCGGGGAAAGATAACTGTCAGGCAGGCCGCCTGCGCAGGGATTGCGCTTTCCCGAATGGGCTCGCGCTCTGGGTGGCGGGCGATCAACTACTCAAAGGTGCCGCGCTGAATGCGGTGCAGATCGCCGAACTGCTAGAAGCGGATTCTGACTGAAACTCCGCTTCCCCCGCGAAACTTTCTCTGGCGCGGGATGGGACTCTGATGGTCCTGACCTCGTTGGGCTTGTCGCTCGGCTCGATTCTTGTCGTTGCCATGGTCCGCGTTGGCCGACACTGGTTCGGCGATGTAGCGGATGTCGACGAATGGGACCGGGGGCAGAGGCCGCGGCTACACGGCATGCTGCGCCCGCTAAACACGGAAGCGGCCTGGCCTAACCAAATTAACCGTGGCTAGACAGCCTCGACCTCTTCCTCTTCTTCAGCCTCCTGACTAACGACTGGAGCGATAGCTTGAAGCTTTTCGACGCCACGCAGATCTATGAGTTTAACTCCCATGATGTTGCGGCCGACTGCGCGTATTTCCGCGATCCGTGTCCGCACCATTTGACCTTTCGTGGTAATGAGCATGAGCTTTTTTTCCGTCACGGTGAGCGCGCCGACCGGAATCGCTTCTTTTCTGCAAGGTGTCCGCGATTGTCTGAAGCTGGTGGATGAGCAAAGCAATATCCTCGGCAATTCCCCCCGCCCGCTCCGCTCGAAGTATTCCCTTTGTTGCGGTGGTTGCGGCGTCGAACTGCGAAACACTCCATTCCAGCGCCGCCGCCAATGCTAATTTGGTGTCGTCGCTCATCGGCCGACGCATTCGTGGATTAAACAGCCGATCCAGCCGCATCTTTACAGCCCCCCGCGTGTGGATGCAGCCCTGCTGTTTCAGGGCTTCTTCAAATCTACAAAGGAACGATAGGCGGCTCAGCCCAAGCGTCTGGCGACGCGCTTCAATAAGCTGAACCTGTGAATCCGGAAAGCCTCTGGGAGATCGAATAGCGCATACTACCCTACCCGGATTCGCACCGGCCGGGGGGTTTGCGTGTCATAATCTCTTGCAACCTACGATTTGCGCTCTCGTGGCTCTTTAGAGTTTCCCGATTCGGCGGACCGCAGGGCGCAGTTCGCGGAGAAAGAACTGCGATCACGCCAAAAAAAAACTCATCCGAGGTGTCAGGGCGAGTTTAGTGAGAAATGGTTAATCCTTCTCTTGAGCAGCTGTCGTCTTTAAAACGGGTCGCGCCGAGCTGGCGTCTGTGCCAACTCGAGGGCTCCCGCACCAAATGGTTGATACCGCGCCTCAAATGCTGACAAAGCGCAGCAAATGTTTCTGTGCTAGGAGCGGGATGCGCTTCTTGGTCGAGCAAGCCTTTAAAAAAGTGTGCGGGCTACCGGCACCGTCATCAATCACTGCTTCTCTCAAACCGCACTTTCACTAATCGTCCCCTAACAAACGACTGAGATCCAAATCATTTCAGGCAAAACGCAAAGTTGCCGCCTTTTCGCAACAAGAGGTTATGCTCTCGGTGTAGCAATTTGTAGTTCCTTGTATTTTGCCTTGGAAGCGGATACCGAATCTACTGTCGTTACGAAAACATTAATTCAATCAACGACCGTCGCCGCTCTAGTTGTATGCACCGCACTACTTGGCGTGCCGAAGAGCGTCCTAAGCCAGAGCGCACCATCTGGGAAAACATTCACCGGCGAACAAGTATATCGTGGAATCATTTTCGGGGAAGCTCCAGTTGCGCGGTTTCTTCCCGAAATTTGGCCAAGTGGCCAGATGCAAAGCGCGCTCGACACCAAAGAGAAGGCAATCGCTTGGGAAGCGCTAAAAAATAATACTATCGCAGAACTAACATCCAAAGGCCCAAATTTCATGCAGGCTTTCGGAAGCGAAATGCAAAGCGGGGACCACTTGAGGGTTCAGGCAGCGCTTGAAGACGCAGGCGAAAGAACCCTTGCTGCGATGCAGACTCTTGGAAATGTTGATTCTGCCGGCAATCCTTCATCACAAGACGGCACGTTGTTGTACACGCAGACGGTCGTGGCCGCGTACGTCGCGGTCGCCGTCGTGGTCGTTGTAATCGCTATCGCATTTGCCACGGTCAAAAAACAGTCGAATGTGGCTACAGAACAAACTACGGCATTGTATCGAGAGACGCTGATCAATTCAATCGCTCTGAAACTCAATACAGCGCAGTAATATTGCGGCTGAGACGAGTGTAACATGAATCAGGCTGCGGAAAGTACCTATACGGCGCCGTGGAGCGCATCGTTGGTAACGATATCATTGCTGGGAACAGTTCTTTGTGCCGGTGCCGCAATCAGCATCACTTGGAAATTTAACGAATGCCCTGCGTGGGTCGGCTTTATTCCACTGACGATCGTTATTGTGGCAGCATTATTCACTGTTCGCGGCTACAGCGTCACACCAAAAGCAATATTCGTTCATCGCTTGCTATGGAAAACCCGGCTGCCTTTGTCTCGATTGCAAGAAGCGCGATTTGAGCCAAATGCTATGCGAGGGAGCTTCCGTAGCTTCGGAAACGGCGGCCTATTTTCGTTTTCGGGTTGGTTCCATAACACCGCGTTAGGAACATATCACGCTTTTGTAACTGACCCGCATCGTTCAGTCGTGCTCTGGTTTGCGGAACGAATAGTGTTGGTCTCGCCAGCTTCTCCGGAGGATTTCGTCCGCGACATCATCAGCCGAAAAGAAATCGCTTACTAATCCTAATAATTCTACCGAGGGCCTAGCGGTCTTTCTTGATGCATGTGATATCCGCGCTGAAGCTGCGACTTCTGCCAGTGGCTTTTCTGCTGATGGCGTCCTGCGAGCTGTTGTTGCTACTTGGTTCCATTCACGCGGGCTTGCCGTTTAACCCCATTAATCTGCCTCTTGAGAGGCAGCTGCGGCTTCGCGTGTTCCTCCCTCAGGGGTGGAAATTCTTTACAAAAGACCCCCGCGAAGAACGTATAGACGTCTTAGTGAAAACTGACCCCGGGATCTGGCGATCGGGACTTGCTGGGACGAATGCGAGCTCCACAAATCTTTTTGGCTTGAAAAGAAACACCAGAGCGAAGGCCGTCGAGGTCGGGTTGATCACCACTTCTATAATGAAAGATCAGTGGGTGGCATGTGAAAAAGCGCCGGGTGCTTGCGCGGAGAATATCCCAGTCACTGCCTCCCTCAAAAACCCTTCGCCGAACCCAACGCTGTGCGGACAAGTTTGCGTGGTAAAACAAACTCCTCTTCCGTGGGCGTGGAGCAGAAGTAATCGGAAAATAACGCTGCACTCAAGCTGCGCGAAGGTCTACCTGTCGTGTTTCTAACTCTTACCGTATTCGGCGAACGCCTACATCGGTGGGTGGAACGAGGTCACCCGTGGACAAACGTCTACGGGCTAGCGCGAACACTTCTCGCAGTTGGGACTGCTCTAACCCTTGCAGTCAACCGGTCTGAGATACTGTTTCGTCCTGCTGCGGGTATCCCGGAATATCCGGTATGTCAGGATATTGGCGTCGCAGGTGCCTTCTGCCTTGGCAGTGGATATCCCGAAACGACAAGGGCTATCTCAGTCATCATACTATTGGTCGTGGCAAACGGCTGGCGACCAAGATACACGGCGATCCTTCATTGGTGGATATCATTCAGCCTTCAAACATCGGCCGTCCTCATCGATGGTGGGGACCAACTTACGGCGGTTCTGACCTTGCTAATCTTACCAATCGCGCTAACGGACAACAGGACTTGGCATTGGCAGCGTGAACGGTTTCGGCCTCGCTTTGGCTTAACTGAAGTGTTGCGACGAATTGCTGCACTCACCTCTTTGAGCGTGATTCGGCTTCAGGTCTGCATTGTATACTTTCATGCCCTAGTCGGGAAATTAGGTGTCGACGATTGGGTAAATGGGACCGTTCTCTACTACTGGTTTACTGATCCCATTGTTGGGCTTCCGAGCTGGCTGGGAATAATGTTGCCTCTGCTTCGAACTCCGGCTATCGTCATTGCCACATGGGTGGTTCTAGTCCTGGAGTCCGTGCTCTTTATGGCAATGTTCATGCCGAAGTGGGCGTGGAAATACTGCCTGCTCGCCGGCGTGCTCTTTCATATCGCGATTGCTTTGACAATGGGGCTCATTTCGTTCGGTATTGCTATGTCCGCGGCCTTGGTGTTGTATTTGCGTCCGTTCGAGCAAGAATTTTCGTTGGCTTGGCTAAGAAACTTTGTCTTAGGAAGACACGCGAGCAAACAACGACGATTGGCTGCTTCGCCGATGTTCAACAGCCGGCCCCCCTCGAAAAAAGAAGCTATGCCTCTTTGATACGTGGCATTTAACTGAAGTGGCGGAATGAAGGACGCGAGACCATATCCCTGGCGGCTATTTTTTCTCCTCCTGAGCGGTGCTCTGGTTGGCGCGGCCGCGATTATCCCTTACAGCCTGGCGTTGTCCGCTGAACTTCTTCGACGTTCGCCTCCGCCACTGCCATTGTGGCTGCTGATCGCATTGCAAGTGACACAAAGCGTCATTTTGCTGACCATAGCGGTCGGCGTCGGATTGCTAGCTGCGCGCCCCTTGGGCCTGGGCGCTCCTCTTCTGGAGAATTGGGTTTACAAGCGGAGGCAGGTCGTTGCCTGGCGTGGGTTGGCGATTTCCGCAAGTGCCGGCGTCGTTCTGGGCGTGGTGACAGTTGTCATTGCTCGGGTGGTCTTTTTGCCCCGTATTCCTCAACTGGCCGCACTCGAAATAACGCTGCCCCTTTGGAAGCGACTTCTCGCCTGTTTCTATGGTGCGATGGACGAAGAAATACTGATGCGATTGTTCCTCCTTTCGGGTGTGCTTTGGCTACTGGCAAAAATCCGGCACATTGGAGATGTCAAGAACGCACCAGGGATATTTTGGGCGGCGAATTTCTTTGTTGCCCTTCTCTTCGGCGCAGGGCATTTGCCAGCCGCGATGTTGGTCACGCCGATCAATGCGATCACCCTTCTTTATATCATGTCGCTGAACGGCTTTGCTTCGCTCTTGTTTGGTTATCTCTATTGGCGACGCGGCCTGGAAGCAGCCATGATAGCTCACTTTTCCGGCGATCTTGTCCTGCATGTCATCGCGCCCCAGCTCGTGCGTTGACTTTATAAGGAGTAACCCGATCTGACTTCAGCTAACTCCTCCTGGAACTTCGGCTTCAGCCTCAGCCTCTTCGGCCATGCTCACGACCGGCGCGATCGCCTGTAATTTCTCCGCCCCCCGGAGGTCCATGAGTTTTACGCCCATCGTGTTGCGGCCGACTGCGCGTATTTCCGCGATCCGTGTTCGCACCATTTGACCTTTCGTCGTAATGAGCATGAGCTCGTCGTTCTCGTTGACCGTGAGTGCGCCCACCACGCGGCCGGTTTTGTCCCCGGTTTTCATCGTAATGATTCCCTTGCCGCCCCGCTTTTGCGTCCGGTAATTATCGAAAGAAGTGCGTTTGCCCACGCCATTCTCACCCGCCACGAGAAGCATCGCGTCGTTGTTGACTAACGCGATCGCAATGACGTGATCTCCCGTGGCCGGCCGGATGCCCCAAACACCAATGGTGGCACGGCCCTGATCGCGCAGTTGATCCTCGTGAAAACGCAGGCTCATACCTTCGGCGGTAATCAGGACGATCTCGTTATCGCCCTTCGTCAAGACGGCATCAATGAGACAATCGTCTTCCTCGATGTTAATCGCGATGATCCCGCCTTTGCGGACATTGCTGTAGTCGGAAAGGTTCGACTTCTTCACGATCCCACTGCGAGTCGCAAAAGTGATGTGCAGATTCTTGTCCCACGTTTCATCAACGGCAATCGCGCCCGTCCCACTGCTTTTCGACTGAATACGAATGGTGGCCGCGATCTTCTCGCCGGATCGCAGCTCGAGCAGATTGGCGATGGAGCGACCTTTGGAAGCCCGGCCCATTTCGGGAATTTCATAGACCTTCTCGACATAACAGCGACCCGATTCGGTGAAGAACATCAGGTAATCGTGCGTCGTCGCGGTGAAGAGATGCTCGATGAAATCGCCTTCTTCTTCCTGGGTCGCGCCTTCCCGGGTGGTCATGCCGATGACACCTTTGCCGCCGCGGCGCTGGGCTCGAAAGGCGCTGACGGCCGTCCGTTTAATGAAGCCGCCGTGCGTGATGCTGATGATGGTCCCTTCGTTAGCGATGAGATCTTCCATGTTGATCTCGCCTTCGTCGGGCACCAGTTGAGTGAGACGCGGGCCGGCATGTTTCTGCTGAATTTCCCGCAGCTCCTCCTTGACGATCTGGAAAACGCGAACCTCCTTGGCGAGAATGTCGCGCAGGTCGTTGATCGTCTCGACCAGCGCCTTGTATTCGTTGATGATCTTTTCCCGCTCCAAGCCAGTCAGCTGATAAAGGCGGAGATCGAGAATCTGATTGGTTTGATGTTCGCTGAAGGCGTAGCGGCCATCCGCGAGGCGCGCTTCGTTCCGAATTAAGACACCGATTTGTTCGACCTGGCGGCGCGTAAATTCGAAGGCGAGCAATTTAACGCGCGCTTCCTCGCGATTAGCGGACCCTCGGATGAT
The DNA here is from genome assembly GCA_965218705.1 of Chthoniobacterales bacterium. Taxonomy (GTDB): domain Bacteria; phylum Verrucomicrobiota; class Verrucomicrobiia; order Chthoniobacterales; family UBA10450; genus Palsa-1392. Next base: position 2,224,924 of record OZ244652.1, on the reverse strand, counting down.
GCGAATGAATTCATCGAGATTCGCGAGCGCAATGAGATAACCTTCCAGCGTTTCGGCGCGCTCCTCCGCTTTGCGCAGCTCGAAACGGGTCCGGCGCAGGACCACTTCACGCCGGTGTTCGATAAAAGCCTGGTTGGCTTCCTTGAGCGAAAGCAGCTTCGGCTTGCCATGATCGATGGCGAGCATGTTGACCGCGAAAGAAGATTCCAGCGCGGTGTGCTTGTAGAGATTATTAATGACGACCTTGGGCAAGGCGTCGCGCTTGAGCTCGATGACGACCCGGGTGTTCTCATCTGACTCGTCGCGGATCGCGGTGATGTCGGTGAGCACCTTATCGTTCACGAGAGACGCGATGCGCTCGACGAGGGTGGCGCGGTTCACATTGTAGGGAATCTCCGTGATGACGATCTGCTCGCGGTTTCCCTTGAGTTCCTCGACGCCGGCCTTGCCGCGCACTTTCATGCTGCCGCGTCCGGTCTCGATATATTGCCGCACGCCAGCGACGCCGCAGATCGCGCAACCCGTCGGAAAGTCGGGTCCTTTCACGAACTTCATCAAGCCATCGATCGTGATTTCCGGATCATCGATCTGAGCGCAGATGCCGTCGATCACTTCCCCGAGATTGTGCGGCGGCATATTGGTGGCCATGCCGACCGCGATGCCGGTGCCGCCATTGACCAGGAGATTCGGAAAGGCGGCGGGGAAAACGGTTGGTTCCGTGCGCGTCTCGTCATAGTTAGGCACGAAATCGACCGTGTCCTTGTCCATGTCGGTCATGAGCGCGGCCCCGAGATGAGTCATGCGCGCCTCGGTGTATCGCATGGCGGCCGGGGGATCGCCCTCGACCGAGCCGAAATTACCCTGGCCGTTGACCAAGGTCTCGCGCATGGCCCACGGCTGCGCCATGTGCACGAGGGTCGGATAAATGACGGCCTCGCCGTGCGGGTGATAGTTACCGCTCGTATCACCGCAAATCTTGGCGCACTTACGATGCTGCCGGTTGGGGAAGAGGGAGAGATCGTGCATCGCAAAGAGGATGCGACGCTGGGATGGTTTTAACCCATCGCGCGCATCAGGCAGCGCGCGCGAGATGATGACCGACATCGAGTAATCGAGGAAAGACCTCGAAACCTCTTCGGCGACGTTGATGGGTTCTACTTTTTCGTTGGCGTTATACACGGTGGGAAATGACTAATGGCGAATGTGGAATGACAAAGGAATGACTAATGCCAGATGGGATAGCGGTAAGGTGTCATTTGTTTCGATAGACTTTGGAGAAGATGAGGTGCAACTCTCGCGCTTCACGCCAGAGGGATCGCGCGGCGGGCTTCGCATCGGGAACGGCCTTTACCATCATCCTCAAGAAATGCCTCGTTTCGCGCGCTTCTTTTCGGCAGTTGCCAATGCGGGGAAAAAACTCTTTACGGGAAACGGCATCGTCCGCCTCGCAGTCGTTTGCGCCGATGCTGGTGCCACATCCGATCAACTGATCGATCAATCGGTTCGTTAGCGGCCCCTGCGGGACGGTTCGAGCGAAGTCGATCACGTCCTCCCCAAATCGAGCCGTCCGCTCTTCGAGATCATATTTCGGAGCAGTCTCCGGTTCTTCGCGCACGACCAGTTTGCTCTCATCCCAAAAAGCGACCTCGCGAGCGTCGTTTTGGTCATTCGCGTCAATAGGAATTCCTTCGTCATTCGACATTCGAAATTCGTCATTCCTTAGACATCCAGATTCCGAACGTTGAGTGCGTTATCTTCAATGTATTGCCGACGCGGTTCGACGATGTCGCCCATCAGCTTGGAAAACATCTGATCGGCTTCGACCGCATTGTCATCGTTCAGATCCACCTGGAGAAGTTTGCGCTTTTGCGGGTCCATGGTGGTGTTGAATAGCTCTTTGGCGTTCATTTCGCCAAGACCTTTGAAGCGCTTGATCTGGACGCCGCGACGCCCTATCTCCATGATCTTCTCCAGAATCTCAGGAATGGAGAAAAGCGGATGCGATGTGGCGCGATCCCCCTCGCCTTCAATCAACTCGAAGATGGGTTTATCGGCCGCGGCATAGTGATCGAGCTTGAGACCTTTGCGGACCAACTCGCTAATCAACTTCTGGATCGTGGTCGCTTCATGCAGTTCGACGAGAGTCCCGCGCCGACGATTGCCATTCGCTTTCGCTTGGGCACCTGTGAGGGGAAGGAGCTCCTGCCCCATCTCGACGTCGAACAGGTTTAAATCAAGATTAGCTTCGTGGAACTGTCGCACGGAGCGCTCGTCGCTGAAGTAGTGCACCGCCTCATCATTGCCATCGCGGACTTTGACCAGGTAACTCGGGAGCTTATTGGCCTTGGCATCGCGATGATTGAGAAACTCTTCGAAATCCCCGCCATGACGCCGGATGGACTCACTCAGCTTGGCGAGCCGTTCGAGCTGTTCGAGGATGTCTTTAAGCTGGGCCGTGCTGAGTTCTTTGTTGTCGCCCAGATTTTTGAGTCGCACGTCTTCCGCGCCTAACGAGATCAGGATCTTGTTTAATTGGATGTCGTCATCGACATACTCCTCGCGCTTTTTGCGCTTGATCTGGTAGAGCGGCGGCTGCGCGATGTAAATTTTGCCGGCGCGCACCAGCTCGGTCATCTGGCGGTAGAAGAAAGTCAGGAGCAACACGCGAATGTGCGAACCATCCACGTCGGCGTCGGTCATGATGATGATGCGACCGTAGCGAAGCTTGCTAATGTCGAAGGTGCCTTCGTTCTCTTTACTGTGGCCGTTCCCGTTTTCTTCCTTCGGCCGACCGATCCCGGTGCCGATGGCGGTGATCATGGACTGGATTTCGGTATTTTTGAGCGCCTGATCGAGCCGGGCTTTCTCGACATTGATCAGCTTGCCGCGGATCGGAAGGATGGCTTGATAACGCCGGTCGCGTCCTTGTTTGGCCGAGCCACCGGCCGAGTCTCCCTCGACGATGTAGAGCTCGGTGAACTCCGGATCGCGCTCCGAACAATCCGCCAGCTTTCCAGGAAGACCGCCTCCCGTGAGAGCGCCTTTGCGAATCGTTTCGCGCGCCTTACGCGCTGCTTCGCGGGCCCGCGCGGCAGTAAGCACCTTATCGAAAATCTTTTTCGCGACCGGCGGGTTCTGATCGAAAAAGGTCATTAACCCGTCATAGACCACCGAGTTAACGATGCCGTCTATCTCGGTGTTGACGAGCTTGACCTTGGTCTGGGACTCAAAGCGCGGATTGGGCAGCTTGATACTAAGCACGCAGACGAGACCTTCGCGGACGTCATCGCCAGACATGGCCGGATCTTTATCTTTCACCAAGCTGTTGGCCTTGGCGTACTGGTTCACTGCCTTCGTTAGGGCGGTGCGAAAACCAGTGAGGTGCGTGCCGCCATCGGGATTCGGAATGGAGTTGGCAAAAGGCAGAATTTGATCGTTGTAGCCGTCGTTATACTGCAAGACGACATCGACGAAGACTTCGTCGCGCTGACGTGAGATCACGACGGGCTTGGGATGAATCGTGTTTTTGTTTTCGCCCAGCTGCTTCACGAATTCTTCGATGCCATGCTTGTAGAAGAAGATTTCCTTCTTGGGGAGCTCGGCGCGCTCGTCATGCAGCGTGATTTCCAGACCGGGATTGAGAAAAGCCAGTTCCCGCAGACGAGAGGCGAGCCGCTCAAACTTAAACTCCGTCGTGATGGTGAAGATGGTCGGATCGGGCAGGAAAGTGATAAGCGTGCCGGTGGTCTTCTTGTTTTTGAGCTCACCGATGACGCTCAGTTTCGAGGTCGTCTTCCCGCGCTCGAACGCCATGTGATAGACTTTGGCGTCACGCGAGACCTCGACTTTGAACCAGTCCGAAAGCGCGTTCACGCACTTTGCACCGACCCCGTGGAGCCCGCCCGAATATTTGTAGGCGCCCTGTCCGAATTTTCCGCCCGCGTGCAGATTGGTCAGGACGAGCTCGACCGCCGGCATCTTAAATTTCGGATGCATATCGACCGGAATACCGCGCCCGTTGTCGCGGACTGAAACCGAGCCATCGACGTGAATCGAAACGTCGATCTTCGTACAATAACCGGCCAGATGTTCATCGATCGAGTTATCGAGAACCTCGAAGACGCAGTGGTGCAAACCGCGCTCATCGGGATCTCCGATATACATGCCCGGACGTTTCCGGACAGCCTCGAGGCCCTCGAGTTTATCGATCTGGGCAGCGTCGTATTTTTGACTTTCGCTGATGCCGGCAGGGCGGTCGGCGGTGGCGGAAAAAACTTCGGTTTCGTCTGTGGTTTCGAGCATAGAGATGCGGAGTGGACCGCGGTGCCTGAAAGATAGGCGCAAAGGGACCTTGCGACAACTATTTATCTCGACTCTCTCAGCTCCAGATACGCCCAACATTTTGTGACGGAATCGACCCGAGCCACATTCTGTAGTGGTTGAGTTACCCGTTCGAAGGAGCGTTCGCCATGGCTTTCTCGACGACGATCGCAGCCAGCTCCTGTGTGGCGTCGTCAAGGGCAGAATTGGCCGTTTTGAGCCTGGGCGTCTCGTGCGTTTCCAGAGCGGTGCGAACGGCTTCGACGGAGGCTTGAATGCGTGCGCGGTCGGCGCGGGAAAGACCGTCGCCGGCCAGTTGGAAAGCCTTCTCGACGGCGGCGAGCATTTCCTCTGCTTTCAGCCGGGTCTCGGTCCAAACGCGCTCGCTCATATCTTCGAAAGCATGTTCGAGCGAGTCGGCGATCATGGCTTCGACCGCTTCGTCGGAGACATCTACTGCGCTCGTTAGGGAAACAATCTTCTCCGCGCCGGTGCGAGTGTCGCGGGCCAGCACCTGCAGAATGCCGCTGGCGTCGATCTCGAACTGGACCCCGACGCGGGCCACGCCTTTGAGCGCCGGCTCAAACTCGAGTTCGAACGCGCCGAGGCTCCAGTTATCGACCGCCATTTCACGCTCGCCCTGCAGCACTTTGATTTTCATCGAACGCTGCTGGTTGACCGCGGTCGTAAACATTTCCCCCGCCTTCAGCGGAATGGTGGAATTCCGGGGAATGATGACGTTCATGAGCCCGCCAAAGGTTTCGATGCCTAACGAGAGCGGGGTGATGTCGAGGAGGACTGCGTCCTGCACCGCGCCCGAGAGAATGCCCGCCTGGATGGTGGTCCCCAAAGCGACGGCCTCATCCGGATTCTGCGACGTATTCGGCGCGCGCCCGAAGAGCTCGCTCACAAAGTGCCTAACGAGCGGCATCCGGGTCATGCCGCCCACGAGGATGACTTCATCCAGGTCGGCGGCAGTGAGTTTCGCATCGGCCAGGGCGCGCAGGCAGTGCTCGCGGGTCCGCTGGATGATGGGGCGCGCGATCTCGTCGAGGGACGCACGATTGAGCTCGTAGCGAAAGTTCTCGCTTCCCCGAAAAGGGACATCGATCTGGACCGACTCCTCCGTCGAAAGACGATGCTTCGCTGCGACGACCAACTCCCGCTTTTGCCAGATCTCGAGCGGCAACGGGCAGGCGGCGATGAGCGCGGCATCGAGGTCGTCGCCACCGAGCCTGGTGTTGCCACTCGTGGCGAGGACTTGAAAGACGCCGTGGTTCAATTCCAGAATCGAGATATCGAAGGTGCCGCCGCCGAGGTCATAGACGGCAATGCGCGCTTTCGTTTGGCGTTTGTCGAGCCCGTAGGCGAGCGCCGCAGCCGTGGGCTCGTTCATGATCCGCTCGACCGTCAATCCGGCCGCTTCACCGGCGGCCTTGGTGGCGTTGCGTTGCGCATCGTTGAAATAGGCCGGCACGCTGATGACGGCACGGGTCACAGGCCGCTCCAGAGCCTTCTCCGCGTCACGCTTCAGCTTGCTGAGAACGAACGTGGCGATTTCCTCCGGCGCATAATCTCGCTCCCGCACGCGGACCCGAACTGAGCGCCCCTTCTGCCTGACGATTTCATAATCCGGCGTCTCGTCCGCGGCGAGATCTTCGGTCCGTAGTCCCATCAATCGCTTGGCCGAATAGACCGTGGCTCGGGGTTGCAGCGTCCGCATCCGGTTGGCGGCGGCGCCGACGAGGGGCCGGTCCTGCTCGAGGAAATGGACGACCGAAGGCGTTAATCGCGTCCCATTTTCATCGGCGAGGAGGATGGGAAAGCCCGCTTCCATTACGCCAATGAGCGAGTTGGTCGTGCCGAGATCGATGCCGACAATGTCTTGGTTCATGCTGCGATAAGGGCAAGTTCAGGTCGCGAAGCTCGCGGGCGCCGGACTGACTTTCTATTCCTCACTGATACGGTCGGCGAGCGTCCCCCACAACCCCTGGCGGCTTGATCGGACGAAGGTTGCCCGTGGCTGCCAGCGGCGATTCTCGTTGGAAAAAACGCTTTTTAGGCAACCGTATCGCCGATTTGAAACTGCCGTTTAGCCTTTTCCTCGCGCTCCGCTACCTGAAGCCGAAGCGCACCTTTATTTCCATCATTACCCTTGTCTCTGTCCTCGGGGTGACGTTAGGCGTGACGGTTCTCATTCTGGTCATCGCGGTCATGACCGGCTTTGATCGCGAGCTGCGGCAAAAAGTCATCGACTTCGACGCGCACCTTCTGGTCACGACCGACAGCGTCATGAATAACTGGCGCGACCTCACCGTAAAACTGCGCCATACGTCCGGCGTGGTGGCCAGCGCGCCCTACATTCAGGGGCCCGTCATCGTCGAATTCCAAAATCGTCGTCTGGCGCCGATGATCCGCGGGATCGATCCCGTGGAGGAAGAGAAAGTCATTCCGCTGCGCAAATTCATCAAGCTCGGAAAGCTCGACCTGGACGGCGATAAGACCGTTCTCGGCGTCGAGTTGGCGCAAAAGCTCGGCCTCACCGTCGGCGACAAGCTCACGGTCTATTCACCGGGCAACCTGGGAGAGATTCTGGACAAACTAAAGGCGCTCGACCAAAAGAAAGGCGCCGAGAAAGATCAGGCCATCGACGACCTGCGCGAAGTCGTCCTGCCCAAAGAGCTCACCGTCACAGGGCTGTTTGAGACCGGGCAATATCTGCACGACTCCGAATTTTTGCTCGTCCCTATTTTCGTCGGCCAGGAACTCTACGGCCTGGGAGATGCACTGCACGGTCTCACGGTCAAGACGACCAACCCTTACGACGTCGATCGGGTCAAGGCAGAGATCGAAACCTATCTGCAGCGGCCGGAATACGTTCAAACCTGGATTGAGATGAACCGGCAATTTTTTGATGCCGTGCGACTCGAGCGCACAGTGATGGCTTTTCTGCTTTTTTTCATCGTGATCGTCGCGGCTTTCGGAATCATGAACACGCTCATCACGGTGACGGTCCAAAAGCGCCGCGAGATTGGCATCATGAAGGCAGTGGGCGCGACGATCGGGCAGATCATGGGCGTATTTCTCTTCCAGGGCATCGTGGTGGGAATTTTTGGGACCATCACGGGCCTTGGCCTGGGCATGACGCTCATTCGTTTCCGCAATGAGTTCAGCCAATGGCTGGCCCGCACTTTGCACATTGAAATTTTTCCCCGCTCTGTCTATCAATTCTCCCAGATTCCGGCCGAGGTCGTGCCGGGTGACGTCGTGAAGATTTGTATCGCGGCCTTTATCATATGTTCGTTAGCCGCACTGATCCCCGCTTACTTCGCCGCGCGCGTCGATCCGGTGAAGGCATTGCGGTATGAATAGAACCAAGCCATGGCATAGATGAGATGTTAGCCCCGCTGCCATCGTTCTCCTCCTCGTCCTCGTCAATCCCCTGCCCCATCGAGGGCGAGGACGAGGAAGAGCACGAGAACAACGCCTGAGATTGATGAGATCAATGCTTGTGAGTAACCGGCACCGTTGTTTCTCCGTCTTCGCGCTGGTGTTTCTCTGCGCTAGCGCCACGTCGGCTCGCGAGCCATGGCGAACCTTTGAGAATTGCCGCTACCTCTCCAATGCCGCGAACGATGGCGACAGCTTTCACGTCCGCGTCGCCGACAAGGAGTATATTTTCCGACTCTACTTCGTCGATACGCCGGAAACGGATACCAGCATTCCCGACCGCCTGACTCAGCAGGCGACTTATTTCCACCTCGATGATCGGCAAGCTCTACAGCTGGGTCGCGAAGCAGAGCGATTCACTCGACAGAAACTTAGCCAGCCGTTCACGGTCAGGACCTGCCTGCAGGACGCGCGTGGTCGCAGCCGACTGCCGCGCTATTTCGCTTTCGTCCAGATCGGCTCGACCGATCTTGGGGAATCGTTAGTCGCGAACGGCTTGGCGCGAGTTTACGGCGCCGCTTCCGATGTCCCAGGCATGGATCGAGCAGAGGTCGAGTGGCGCAAACTCGAACGCTTGGAAGGCTCCGCCAAAGAGCAGCGGATTGGCGGCTGGGGCCTCCAGACGGGACGTCTCAACCAGCGGGCCGCGTCTCAGCCCACGCACCAGCCCAATTCCTTCGACGCCTTCTTTCATCCTGCGCGCCAAGGCGCGCGGCGCTCCGCTGGAGATACTCTCTCCGGCTCCGACCTGCAGCTGGACATCAACTCAGCCACCATGGGAGCGCTCCAGGACGTGCCCGGAATTGGTCCGGTCCTGGCTGGTCGCATCATCGAGGCGCGGCCCTTCGAAACTACGGATGATTTGCGGAACGTGAAGGGGATTGGGCAGAAGACTTACGAAAAATTGCGTCCTTATTTCAGGTAACGACCTTTCCCGGCAAGGCGCCGCCTGAAAAAAAGGACTCCCGCCAAGCCTCCCGAAGTTTCGGAGGCCCGTCGTCATGCCGAGGAACGCGGCGAATGCCTTTTGTTAGGGCTGGAACTTTCGCCTCGCGACTTGCGGCCCGGCCGGACCTTGCGAGATCGGGCCGACTGAACCCGCGTCAACCAAGCCGCGCCGATCCGCACCCGGGGTGCGAGCAGCAGCCGTGCCTTGATTTGCGCAGCTGCTCAAAAAGAGAGCAGCGGTCAGCGAAACGGAGAGGATGATGACCTTTTTCATAGGATGTTTCCTTTAGTGAAGTCAACAGACATCGCGGCCTGTCTCTTATTAGCTATCAGAATATCTCGTAGAAGCAAGGAATGACTGAGATTTCCAGAATGCATGGGCCTCGTTAGGGCTGAATCTCTGGCTGCACCGCTTCGTCGAGGTCATGAACCTTGCTGAGGCCAGGCCCTAAATTTCCCCTCGCGTAATGGTGAGAGTTCTGATTCCATCCCCCACTCGCCTCGCGCGAGAAACCGAAGAGAGTTACACTCACGATATGATTGATCCAAAAGGCGACCTGATCTTTACCGGCTCGATTCCGAAGCTTTACGAAATGTATTTGGTTCCGCTTATTTTCAAACCCTATGCCGCGGATTTGGTGAAACGCCTGCCCGCCGAGTCGCTCACGAACGTGTTGGAAGTCGCGGCCGGGACCGGCGTCGTCACGCGGGAGTTGGCCGCGGCCCTGCCGCAGGATGTCGCCATCGTCGCCACGGACCTAGCCGAAGCCATGCTTGCCCACGCCGCATCGATCGGGACCAGCCGACCCGTCGAGTGGCGCCAGGCTGACGTAATGGCGCTCCCTTTTTCGGACGGTCACTTCGACGCCGTGCTTTGCCAATTTGGCGTGATGTTTTTCGCCGATAAGGCTAAAGCGTTCGCCGAAATTCGCCGGGTGCTGAGACCGGGCGGGACATTTGTTTTCAATACCTGGGACCGAATCGAGGAGAATGAATTTGTCGATACGGTCACGAATGCATTGGTGGAGTTGTTTCCGGATAACCCCGCGCGCTTTCATGCGCGAGTACCGCACGGTTACCACGAACGCGCCCTCATTGAGAAGGACCTGGCCGCCGGCGGGTTTGCCAATCCCCCGCAAATCGAGACGAAAGCCGCGCAGAGCAAAGCGCTCTCTCCGCGCATGCCCGCAGTGGCCTATTGCCAGGGAACGCCCTTACGCAACGAAATCGAGGACCGTGACGCAGCACTCCTCGGCGATGCCACCGTGGTCGCGGTCAACGCCCTAACCAACCGCTTTGGCGCGACCAATATTAGCGGTAAAATCCAAGCTCACATCGTCACGGTAGTAAAGTAGCGCGGTCCTGCGCGCTGTAGACGTTGCCCTCTGGGCAACGCGGGTGTGGACTCGTCTGTCGACGGCGCTCATGCCCGCGTTTGAAAGCCGGGTTTCGTCCCATCCGAATTTCCATTACGGGTTACCAGAGCAGGGCGAAAACCTCTCCAAGTGACGGTCACGTCTGCATTTGAAAGCGCGGCCGTTGCTTCGCATGTGTTACGGCGCAGAGCGAAATGTCTACAAATTGCCTGCGCGTTACCAGATGTTCGCTCGCTCCTTCGCCGGGCGCATTATGGCGCTGTCATCCGGGAGGTCGAAGGCTTTCTGGAACTCCGGCATATTCGAGAGCGGTCCGATGGTGCGGAATCGGCCAGGCGAATGCGGGTCGGTGTTCAATCGCAGCTTGGTTTCCTCATCGCGCTGATTAGCGCGCCAGATCTGGGCCCAGGCAAGGAAGAACCTTTGATCCGGCGTTAAACCGTCGATCTTCTTGTTGGCCGATTCCGGATCCTCGGATTGCGCTTTCTTGAAAGCCGCATAGGCGATCTTAAGGCCTCCAATGTCGGCGATATTTTCGCCCTGCGTCAGTTCGCCGTTAACGTGCAGACCTTTAAGCGGCTCATAGGCGGCATATTGATCAATGATAGCCTTGGCCCGCTCATCATAAGCTTTGGAAGAAGCCGGCGTCCACCAATCACGCAGATTCCCGGTTGCGTCGTATTGCCGTCCCTGGTCATCAAAACCATGAGTCATCTCATGGCCAATGACCGCTCCGATGCCACCATAGTTGACTGCGTCGTCGGCCTTGGGATTGAAGAAGGGAGGCTGCAGGATACCGGCGGGGAAGACGATCTCGTTCAAGTTAGGATTGTAATAGGCGTTCACGGTGGGCGGGCTCATCCCCCACTCGCTCGGGTCCACCGGCTTGCCGATTTTCTTCATCTCCCGGCCCACTTCAAACTTCTCGCTCCGCAAAACGTTTTGCACATAAGGGCCGCGATCGATTTTGAGAGTCGAGTAATCGCGCCACTTATCGGGATAGCCAATCTTGACTGTGAAAGCGGCCAGCTTCTTGAGCGCTTCCTTCTTCGTGGCCTCATCCATCCAATCGTTAGCCTTAATCCGGTCGGACAACGCCGCCTTCAGGTTATTGACCATTTCCAAGGCACGCTTCTTGGCGTCAGGCGGAAAGTGATCGGCCACGTAAAGTCGACCAAGCGCTTCACCAATCTCGTTATCGATCGTCGAAACCACGCGCTTCCAACGTGGCTTGAGCTTCTCGGTGCCCGTCAATGTTTTGCCATAGAAGTCGAAGTTTTCCGCCACAATGTCCTGCGAGAGGGTGGGCGCGGCGTCGTGCAGCAGATGCCAGCGCAGATAAGTCTTCCAGTGATCGAGCGAAACCGTCTTAAAGACCTCGTTGGCGGCCTTAAAGAAGTCTGGCTGCCCCACATTAATATCACCCGGGACCGGTAACTCCAGCTGCTGGAAGTAAGTCTCCCATTTGAAATCTGGCGTCAGTTTCTGCAGGTCTGCCTGCGACATTTTGTTGTAATTCTTTTGCGGATCGCGCAGTTCGACCCGGGTCCGGGCTGGTTTGGCGAGAGCGGTCTCGACTTCCATGACCGTTTTGGCGTGAGCCGCAGCGGCTTCGGGCGCATCACCCAGCAGAGTAAACATCCTGGTCACATGGGCGACATATTGGTCGCGCAGTTCCTTTGAAGCCTCGTCATCCTTTGTGTAATAGTCGCGATCGGGCAGCCCCAGACCGCCCTGAAAGGCCTGCGCAATAACCTTTGCGCTATTCTTGTCGTCCTGCCCGGAGGTAAATCCGAAAAGCGCTCCCACCCCCATGCTGTGCAGGCGACCGATTTCCTTCGTGAGCGAGGCGATATCTTTGATCGCATCAATTCGAGTTAGTTCGTCTTGCAGCGGTTGAATCTTCATCTGGTCAATCGCTTCCACATTCATGCCGCTGGTATAGAAGTCGCCGACCTTCTGGAGCTCAGACTCAGAGGCGGCTTCCACTTTCGATTTACCCTCATCCTTCTTCGACAAATCGGCGGCCTTCTCCGCGATCTCGTGCAAGGCGTCGTTATTTTTCTCGCCTAACTCATTGAAGCTCCCCCAGCGCGAATACTCGGGCGGGATCGGATTCTTCTTCAGCCAGCCACCATTGGCATACTCATAGAAGTCGTCGCCCGGCTTGATTGACGTATCCATATTCTTCGCGTCCAGCGGCGGCGGATTCTTGTCGATCTGCGGTTGGCCGGCATCGGCGGGAGCGGCGGAAGGAGCCGGGGCCACCGGAGGCGAGTTTTGCTCGCTGGGCGGCTGTCCCGGTTTATGGATGGTGGGCGGTTGAGAAGCGTCAGGGGCCGGCTCCGATTGAGCGTACAGCGTGACGGAACAGAGCAGGGTAAAGATGGCGAAGCTGGCGATTTTGATCATTGGCGTAGCGACACTAGAGCGGTGTAAAGCAGAAGCGCAACCTCGCGCCGAGGGCGGATGAATCGCTCTGTAATGGGCGGTGACACGACTCACCGTCCCCATTTAATCGCCGATCTCATTTCATCGGAAACGACGATTTCGTTTCCCTAAGCCGCACCAAGGGTGAAGAAAATTCTTACCTTTAAAAGGTCCGTTCTATTTTCTCGAGTCAGTGACTTTATTAGGACCCAAATCCTGAATTCGAGAAGGGAATGGACCAAACTTTTAACCTAGAGTTGCTCGATTTTATAACCGCGCTTTTCGAGCAGTTCGCGCACGTTGTTGGGCCCGACGAAATGCGCCGTGCCCACCACGATGGCAGTGGGGACGCCGGACTTGATGGCGCCGTCGATCTTGGGAATCCAGCGAAGGTTGCGGTAATCCAGCAAACGCATTTCCGCGCCTGGATTTTGTGCGCGCTGGCGTGCCAGATCGGCCTCTATCGGGCCCAGGTCGCCGCGTTTCCAACCGGCGCGCGTCGCATTGAAGTCATCGCGTCGTTTATCTCCTCTCACCAGAGCATCGAGTAAGACGATCTCCGCGTCGATGTCGGCCATTCCTCGGAGGACGTCGACATGTTCTTCCACCGATTCAAGGCCGCCCCTCTCTTTACCCTTACGCGCCGCTTGATAGCTCAGGTGGTTGTCCACTCCATAACGACCGGAGATGTCGCTGTAGCCATGAATACCCCAGACGTAAAAAGCGATCGCCCAAGGCCTCAGCTCCTGTAGCCCGTTGACGTACCGATCGCCCACTCGAAACGCTTTCCCCAAGGCGTTCGACTCGCGAAACCGCTTCTGGAGAAAGGCCCACGTCTGGGGGTGGATATGTTTACGAATATCGTCTCCTTTCGGATAGGCCGAGGCATTGGCGAAAACCTTACTGAATTTGCCCTCTTTATCGATCGGGCTGATCTCGAAAAAGAAACGATGACAATCGTTCAACGCCTGGGCGTAGGCTTTAGGTAACGGATAGTCCTTCCCACTGAGGGAATGAATCGTCCCCACCAGATAAAACGGTGCCGGTGCGTTGGTTACACGCCATACACAAGCCGTCGCGGCTGAGACCGATTGGGTTGAGAAGAGCAATCCAGCGATGAAAGCGCCGGCCAACAAAAGCTCCCGAGGGGAACACTTGGTTTTCATGGGCTCTGTTTGTAGCAAGAGCGCTACCAGGCGTCAATGGATTTGCGGCGACGCTCAGATAGAGGGACTCTGAGGGCAGGTCAAGCGATGCGAAAGTCCCAACGAGCACTCAGCAAGCAGCGGCATTCCACGCGGTTAAGCGAGGTGCGTTCGATCTATGCCGAGCTAGCCGCGCGCCCCGCCGAGCGGCCATGCGTTCGCCGAACTGAATGCTGCCATTTCAAGCTGACCGGCCTTACGCCCTACCTGACCAAGGGCGAGGCCTTACTCGCGGCTCGAGCCTGGCGGGCCACGGGACGCCGCACTTTGCCTAACGACATCGACGGGGCTTGCCCCATGCTGGCGCGCGAGACGGGGCGCTGTCTTATCTACGCCGAGCGCCCTTTTGCCTGTCGCACGCACTTTTGCCAGGCGGCGGGTGGCCCACTCGCGCGCCGCGACGTCCTGGACCTGATTCGCCGCCTTGAAACAATCGACGCCGACCTAGGCGGAACGGGACCGCGTAAGCTGCCGGCCGCCGTTGCTTCCGCCTTAAACGAAATAGCCTAACGAGGCTTTCCGTGGGCATTTGCCCGATCCAAGTTCTCGCCGCAACTTGGCGCCCCCGGGTGGGCTAAGCCGCTCGGCGGCTTTTCGTCTTCGTGCTCTTAGTCGACCGCTTCTTCTTTCCTCCCCCTTGCGACTTGGCCAAACTTTCCTGCAGGACGGCCACCAAGTCGATGACTTTCGAAGAAGCCTTCTTCGGTTTCGGCTTTTCTTCGATCTCTTCCCCACCCGACTCGACCTTCTCCTCGATCACATCCAGGAGCGCATCACGGTAGTCGTCTTTATACTTCTGCGGATTCCATTCTGCGGCCATGTTATCTACGAGTGCCGTAGCCATATCGATCTCGCGTTTGTTCGGCTGGGAAGATTTCTTGGGCACGTCGAGCTTTTCGGAGTCGGCCAGTTCCTCGGCGAAATGCATTAATTCGAGGACGAGCGCGTGCTTGTGAGGCTTCACTCCTGCCAGATACTGCCGCGTTTTAATGACAACCTTGGCGATGCCCACCTTTTCCGTTTTTTCGAGTGTGTCGCGGAGGAGGGCATAGGCTTTGTCGCCGCCCTTCTGCGGCTCGAGGTAATAGGGTTTATAGAAGTACATCGGGTCGATTTCTGCGACGTCGACGAAATCCTGGATATCGACCGTCTGGGTGGCCTCGAGATCGACTCGCTGAAAGTCTTTTTCGTTCAGGACGACAAATTTTCCCTTCTCGTACTCGTAGCCTTTGACGATTTTCTCCCAGGGCACCTCTTTGCCATCCTTCTCTGCGACCCGTTTGTAATTGACCGGGCTGAGATCGGTCCCGCGCAAGAGGCGAAACTTGAGCGCCTCTCTACGAGTAGCGGGATAGAGAGCGATGGGAATATTGACGAGTCCGAAGCTGATACTGCCTTTCCAGATTGCACGCATGACAAAAGAAATCGCTTTCGGAGGTCTGGCTGCGCCCCCTAAATCCTGCTCCTACTCCCTCGCGAGTTTTATAAAGAGGATTAGGAGCAAGAGCCGTGCGCCGGAAGCGGCACAAACTCTTCAGGCCACCGCCAGCAACTGCTCCACGCCAATCCCGCGTAGTTGGAAAAGCCGGACGAGGGTTTCCTCGATGAGATTGTTAGGGCAGGAAGCGCCGGCCGTGATGCCCACCACCACCGGCCCGGAGGGCAGCCAGTCGCGCGCCACGACCTCGCTCTTTTCGTGCAGATTGTAATGGCGAATCTCGTTCTCGGAAAGCAGCCGGCTGGCGTTGAGCACAAAATAGGTGGGCAGCTTTTCTTCGCCCATCTCGGCCAGGTGCGAAGTGTTGGAACTGTTGTAGCCACCAACGACGAGCAGGAGATCCATCCGCACGTTGAGCAACTCCCGGAGGGCATCCTGCCGCTCCTGGGTGGCGCCGCAGATCGTGTCGAAAAAACGGAAGTTTTTGGCCGCCGCCTCGGCTCCATCCCGGTCGGTCACCGCTTGCTGGATTCGTCGCTGCACTTCTTCGGTTTCGCCGCGTAACATGGTCGTCTGATTCGCCACGCCAATGGTGCGGAGATGGATGTCGGGATCGAATCCGTCCGAATAGGCGCCGCGAAAGCGCTCCAGAAATTCCTGCCTGTCGCCGCCATGACGGATGAAACCGCAAACGTAATCGGTATCGGCCAGCGTCAGGACGACGAGGTAGTGCCCTTTGCCATCGCCCAAGGCGCGCGAGCTGGTGGCCTTGGTTTCCTCGTGCTCCGCTTTGCCGTGAATGATCGAAGTGGCCGATTCGCTGGCGTATTTGCGGACTCGTTTCCAGACGCTCATGACGTCCCCGCAGGTGGTATCGACAATTTGGCAGCCGCGATCTTTGATCTGCTGCAAGATGGCAATCTCCGTCCCGAAAGCGGGCAGGATAACCACGTCTTCCGGTTGCAATTCCCCAATATCGGCCTGCTTGTGCGGTCCGGTGAGATTCTTAATGCCTAACGACGATATTTGTTCGTTAACCTCGGGGTTGTGAATGATTTCGCCCACGATGAAAAGCCGCCGATCTTGAAAAACCTTCCGCGCGGCGTAGGCCAGATCGATGGCCCGCTCGACGCCGTAGCAGAAACCGAATTGCTTGGCCAAACGCACCGTCAGGTCGCCCACGCTGATGATGCCGCCGCGGCGACGGACCGCGTCGACGATGTCACTGCGGTAATGCGCCTCGACCTGCTCCTGGACGGCGGTCATGACCTCCGGCGTCCGCAAGTTTACTTTGTTGCGCGCGGTGGTGCCGCTCGAGATGAGATTCGCGCTCATAACCAAGACTATGCGGTCGCTGGGGCCATTTTACCAGTGTCAGCCACCGCCGAAAGTTTTCCGCCGGAGACGGCAACGTCTAACCGTCGGTCAGGAGCGGCCCCGGCGGGTCCTTAAACCAGGTCGACGACATCATGAACGAGCGCGGCGGGTCGGGATCCCGGCTTTGATCGAGCTTCATGACCTGGCGGCTGTATTTGAGATCTTCGGGCTGCGTCGTGGCGATGCTGACCGGCGTGCCCACCTTCACGAGCGCGAACAATCGGGCAGCCGCCTCGCGATGCAGTCGAATGCAGCCATGGGTGTGAGGGACGGGATGCACAAAGCCTTCGTGGAATCCGTAGGCGGGCAGGAATTCGCACCAATAAGCCATGGGATAACCCGCGTCCGGCTCGCTCACCCGGCGTTTGTTTTTGATCTTGTCGGTGATTCGGAACTTACCCTTCGGCGTAGAATTATTCTTGCCGACGTTGCCTTGGATGGCCATGAGCAGGCGATCCCCTTCCATCACGTAGACATTCTGAGTCGAAAGCGAAAGATCCACCCGGACTTTATCGGGATCGTGCGGTTTGAGCGCAGTCACGTGATATTTTTCCGTGGTCGGCTGTAAAGTCCCGCAGCCGGTGAGAAAAAGCGCCGAGGCAGCGCCAACGAGAAGAGAGAGACGGCAAATATGTCGCATAGCTTTGCAACTGGAGAGCGTAAAGCGTACCTCTTGTCAAACGGCACTCGATTGGCCGGGGTCGGAGCGCCCTTGTTCCGCTTCCTCCACTAACTCATCGAAAAGCCGTCTCGATTCGGCGTAAACAGGGTATGGACGCGTCGCGTTCCGCGGGCGAAACCGCCAGTATTTGTACATCCATAACCAGGGGGACGGATGGCGAATCACGACGGGCTCGAATTGATTCCAGCAAAGCTGCGCGATCTCCTCGTCCGTCGCCGCGGGTGGAATCTCCAGCTTGGGATGAAAGACCACCCGACACCGGCCGCCGGGCAATGGTTCCTGGTGCACTGGCACAATGGGCAACCCGGTGCGGCGGTGCAGCCAGGCATGCGCGTAAGTGACCGACATTTTCAACCCGAGACAATCGATCGCTACGGACGGTTGCCTGGGGTGAAGAGTGAGATCCACCAGGATCGCAGCCGTGCCGCCGCGGCGCAGAGTTTTGTAAAGCTTCACGAGACCTCCTTCGCGCGCCGCCATGCGATGACCCGATCCCTGCCGCAGTTGATTAAAAATCGCGTCTAGCTTCGGATTCTTGAACTCCTGCGATATGATAGTCGCGACCAAGCCCGCGTAGCCGGCCGCAAGGCTGAACCACTCAAAATTTCCGTAGTGACAGGCGGCGATGATACAGGGCCCGGTGGGGCCGATGGTCCGGGCAAATTCGTCCCAACCCTCAAACTCGATCAGCTGACGATAGTTGCCGACGGTGAGGCGCGGGCTCCAGAAGAGATCGATCATGGTCCCGGCGAATTGCTGGTAAGAAGCGCGCGTGATGCGGGAGCGCTCGGTCGAAGTGAAGCGGTCACCAAAGACCGTCTCCAGGTTGCTCAGCGCGACCCGTCGGCCGGGTCGGTCGAGGTGCGCCGCGAGGGCACCTGAGAAGCGCCCGAACTGCACCGCGAGGGGTCGTGGCAGGCGCGGCACCAACCACGCCAGGAAACGAACGCCTAACCATTCCAGCCAATGGCGGAACGACTTCCAATGCGGTTTCATTCTAGAGAGAGGTCGTTAGGCTGGAGAAGCGAGAGAGCATTTCAGGCCGGCCGGCCGGGCCGGTTCGTTGACTTGAGGGGGTTTGATTTTACTTTTGGCGCAGCCCGCCGTCAGTGCTTCTCGCATCTTGTGAAATACGTCCTTTTTGTCTGTACCGGAAACATTTGCCGGAGCCCCATGGCCTTGGGACTGTTCCGCCGTCTCCTCGGGAATCGCAAGGACATCGAGGCCGAAGCCGCGGGCGTGCACGCGGTGCGCGGCCAGCCCTCCAGCATGCATGCGATCGACGTTTGCCGAGAGCGCGGGGTGGATATTTCCTCCCTGCACAGCCAGCCGCTCACGGCCACTCTGGTCGATCGTGCGACGCATATCTTCGCCATGACCGGATCGCATTTGGAGACGATCCACCTCCTTTTTCCCCAGAGCGCCGCCAAGACTTTTTTGCTCCGTGAATTTGAAGAACCCGGCGCGACGCTCTGGCGAGACCTGCCCGATCCCATCGGGATGGGACGAGCCGTTTACCATGAATGCGCCGATTGCATCGAAAAGGCGTTGCCAAGCGTCCTCACTTTTGTCGAAGAAACCGAACTGGCCGTGCCGCGCCACCCTGGCGGCGGCGCGGCCGCCTCAGCCACCATGGGAAATATGCCTCATCATCCTGAACCCGAAATGGGCGCCCGCCCTCACGACAGCTCGACCGGCGGTTCGCTCCGCCAGGTCGACCCCGAAATCGCTGACGCCATCGCGGAGGAAGAGAAACGGCAACGGGAAAATATCGAACTCATCGCCTCGGAAAACTTCACCAGCCGGGCGGTCATGGAGGCGCAGGGTTCTTGCCTAACAAATAAATACGCGGAGGGTTATCCGGCCAAACGCTGGTACGGCGGCTGCGAAAACGTTGATGTGGTCGAACAACTGGCCATCGATCGCGCGCTAAAAATCTTTGGGTCCGATCACGTCAACGTGCAGCCCCACAGCGGCGCGCAAGCCAACATGGCGGTCTATTTCGCTGCCATCAAACCGGGCGATCGCATTCTCACCATGAATCTCGCCCATGGCGGCCATCTCACGCACGGCCACCCTGCCAATTTCTCCGGCAAGCTCTATCAGGTGACGCAATACGGAGTGAGCGAAAAGACCGAGCAAATCGATTATGACTCGCTCGCCCAGTTGGCCGAAGAAGTGCAGCCGCAGCTGATCACGGCCGGCGCTTCGGCATACCCGCGTTTTATCGATTTCAAGCGCATGCGCGAGATCGCCGACGCGGTCGGCGCGCTGCTCTTCATCGACATGGCGCACATCGCGGGGTTGGTCGCGGGCGGCGAACATCCCAGCCCGGTGCCGCACGCCCATTTCGTGACGACGACCACGCACAAGAGCCTGCGTGGCCCGCGCGGCGGGATCGTTCTTTGCCAGGAGCAATTCGCCAAGGCGATCGACTCCTCGGTTTTCCCCGGCGTGCAGGGCGGCCCGCTTATGCATGTGATCGCGGCCAAGGCTGTCTGTTTTCATGAAGCGCTGCGGCCTTCCTTCAAGACATATCAACATCAGGTGGTTTTGAACGCCAAAGCGCTCGCCGCCGGCGTAGCCAAACATGGGTTCCGGATTGTCTCAGGTGGAACAGACAATCACCTCATGCTGGTCGATCTGCGCCCGAAAGAGATCAACGGCAAAGATGCACAGAACGTCCTCGATCGAGCTGGGATCACGGTTAACAAAAATGCCATTCCGTTTGATACCTACCCGATCTTTAAGCCGGGTGGCATTCGCCTCGGGACGCCAGCAGTGACCACGCGGGGGATGAAAGAAGAAGACATGCTCGAGATCGCCGACCTCATCGCGGAGGCGCTCGACGGCAGGGAGGACGAACGAATCATCGCCAAAGTACGCCAGCAGGTCCAGCAAATGACGCGGCGTTTCCCTCTGCCGGTGTGATGCCGAGTCCTGCCTTCTGCGCGGAGGGAAGTTTTTCACCGCAGAGAGCGCAGAAGTCGCAGAGTTTTTTAGAGATCAATTTTCATCTCTGCGAATTCTGCGGTAATCGCTCATGCTCGCCCGAGAAAGACAAGTGTAGCGGTTGACGCGCTCTTTCCCACCTCCGCGATAATCCTACTCCTGCTCATAATCCTGCTCCTGATCCCTGCCTAAGATTGCCCGGAGGATCACGAGCACAATGAGGAGGAGCAAAGCGCGGGAAAGGTCATTTTCGCCTCATCCTACAGCCGCTGCGAATACCGGCTCAGCAACACTTCGCACCGCGCGGTTGCCTCAACCACGCAAGGTTGCTCCATCCCGCCGCGGCGGGGCATCGTCAGGTCAACGACAATCCGTTTCGCCACCGCTTTCCAATCGACCATCACCAGATCGACGGTCGCGTCGGTGAACGCCGCGTAGGGCACACTGACCGGGCCGCCGACAAGCGCGAGGGAGGAATTTTTCGCCAAGCGGCTGAACGCCCCAGGCGCGTACATCGCGAGGAGGAAGGCGGTCGATGGCGACAGCACTGTGCCGGTCGTTGGATCCCTCGCCAGGGATGCGACGAATCGCTCGATCGTCTGCGCTCCCAGACTAACGAATTCCATCCGAATATCCAAATCCTCCAGGGTTCTGCCGATTCTTGCTTCATCGGCGGCCGACCGCTTCGGTCCGACCGCTACTCGGATCTCTGTCATGGCTTGCAGGTTTTTCCATTGCCTGACGATCTGCGCTAGCGCCCGTTGGCGTCGAATCTCATACTGACACGCTATCCTGGGGAAACCGCTGTCCGCCACGCCGACGATTGAGACTCCGACATCGTGCATCCGCAGCGCAACCTCCTTTGAGAGTCTTTGGGGGGCATACCACACGACCCAGTCGGCCTGGCATCCTTTGAGCCGGTCGGCCAATTCGTCGGCACTCTCATTGAGGTCAAAGAGCGCTTCGGCGGAGCTAAAGTCGCGCTTCTGCAACTCCTGATCCATTTGCCTCAAGAACGCTCGATAATCCTGCTCGGTCACAAATCGGGAGAGAGAGGAAACGATTGCCACCACGCCTCGGGTGGTTTTTCGCGGAGCTGCCTCTAATCCTTCCAGGATCGTCCCCGATCCTCGCACCGGTCTGAGAACTCCTTCGCGCTCGAGCGTTCGAAAAATTGCCGCCACTTGAGAAATCGGAGCACCTAATCGGAGGGCCACTTCTCGCCGCGAATAGAAAAGCTGGGCTTCCGCTCGTTGACTCCGCCGCGCTACCTCACGCACCAGCGCCAGCCGCGCCTCCATTTTGTCCTGTGCAGGTGGAATGGAAGGCTTTTTCGGCAGGGGAAAGAGCCGTCGGATAATTCGTTGTCGAGACATGGGGTTTCCGCGCGCGACGCGGATCTGGTTATTATGTAAATTATAGTGATTCTATCTGATCGTCTAGCCTAAGAAGTGAAATCGGGCGAGCCATTCGCCATGAAATCATTCCTCTCTCTCGCTCGACTGGCCTCGCTCAGCCTTCTCCTCCTCGCCAGCTCGCACCAGCTCGCCGCCCAGATCAAGCCGCCCATCGATCCGGGGGACTTGGGCCAGTCGGGACTTGGCCCAGTCGCAGTCATCGGGTGGGCCGATGGCCGCTGGCTTACCGCCACCGCCGAACGCGGCGTCTCCGGCCTCGTCGGCGTCCAGCCTGGGGAGATCGTTACCGTGCAACTAAGCTTTCCCTTAACCCTGGCCGGCCAGCGTTTCGTCGCCGAATCGCTCGATGGCGGCGCGCTCACCGCGGACCAGCCGCTCTCCGTCATCAACCCCGACGGAACGGTCAACCTCACCTTCAAGGCGGGCGCGCTGCCGGGTCTCAACCGCGTCGCGGTCCAGACCGGCGGCCAAATCTCGCTCCTGCGCTTTTGGGTGCTCGATCCCACAAACCGGACCAGTCACCCCGCTCTTCTTTCACCTGCTCAATAACAACCCGAGACCATGAACTGCACAAACCCTTCCTCTGTTATGAAAACCATCACTCTTCTGGCGCTTTGCCTTTTGCCCGTCGCCCGGCTCCACGCTCAGGCCGCGGATGACAATCCGACCGGACCCGCCGGGATGTTCAGCGGCAACATCACCACCGCGGGCTCCTACGATCCTTACACCGGAAATGCCATGCGTGCCGTCACCGACATCGTCGTTTCGGGGGCGGTCGGCGACTACCCGCTGGCCTTTACTCGCATCGCCAATTCCCGCAACAGCCCGCGCAACGCCGGCTTCGCTTTTGCCGGGAACTGGCGTCATTCCTATTACTGGCGCCTGACCGATGAGCCGATCGTTTACACCGACCCAAACACGGCGCCCACCTCTTACACCGTCGATTATCCGGATGGCAGAGTCATCACTTTCGAGGCGCCCGCGGCGGGCTCACCCGCCGAGGTCGCGGGCGAAACCTTCTTTCGCGGCCCGATCGGCCTCTCGGAACGTTTCCAGCCCCTCAACCTCACGACCAACCTTGCTTATCTGGTCATGCGCGACGGCGGCAAAGTCGAGTTCAAGGCCACCCAAATCGACGCCGGCAGCTACTATTATCGCAATTACGTCGCCCAGGCGATCATCGATCCTCATGGCCTCCGCACCGAACTCACCTACAACACCGATGGTACTTTGCACCGGATCACGGAGGCCGCCGGCCGCTATCTGGAGCTGACGTGGGAAAGCATTCCAAACGGTTTTTATTCTGAGTCTGTTATTGAGGAGGTAACGGCGAGCGACGGACGCCCCGTCACGTACGACTATGGCAACGATAACTTCCCGCCGGGCACCGACACCTACAATTACCTTAGCAGCGTTCACTACTACGGCGATTCCACCACCGGCGGCTCCGTCACCACCTATAAGGCGCCCAACACGCCTGACGCCTTCGGCCAGTATAATGGGACACCGCTCATCAATTTTTCCACCGAGCCGTTATACCCAGGGCCGATGCGCAATATCGCCTATGATTACGTCCCCAACGACGATTACGTGGCCCACGGGCAACTCCAGAGCGAGAAACCCGGCCCGGCCGATCCGGCCGTGACTACCATCGCTTACGGATACGAGATCCGCACGGAAACCCGCGGCGACGGCCCGACCCGCGACATCAATTACGCCGCCTACCCCTACATCGGGCATCTCCTCTTTGGCGTGACCGATTTCAATGGCGATACCGACAGCCTCTTTGGCTACGACTACAGCAATTATCGCAGTGCCTACACCGACGGCAACGGCAGCTACACCCAGATGATTCGCGAGCCGATCACTGGTCGTCTCACCTCCCTCACCCACCCGCCAGATAAGAACAACGTCCAATCGAGCGTCTCCTACGTCTACACCGACCCGCTCAATCCCTATTACCTCGATCATCGCACCGACGAACTCAATCACACCATCGCCTACACCCGCGACTCGCTCCATCGCGTCACCCGCATCGATTATCCCGACAGCGCCTACGAAACCTTCACCTACAACGCGTTCAACCGAGTCCTGGTCCACCGGCTAACCAGCAGTGGCATGGAGGCTTCGGTTTACGACAGTCGCGGCTTGAAGCAGACCTTCACCAACGCGGACAACAAGACCACCACCTACACCTACGACGCACTCGATCGCCTCGCTTCCATGCAGGAGCCGCTCGGCTACCTGACCGACTACGAGTACAACAGCCGGGGACAATTGACCAAGACGACTTTCCCGCCGGACCCGGTAACCAGCGTGCGTTACACCAAAGTCAACACCTACGATCTCATCGGGATGCTCACGGCCACCACCGATGAACTGGGCCATACCACCAACTACGTTTACGACGACTTCCGGCGTCTGCTCACCACGACCAATCCGCTCAGCGAGACCGTCACCAACAGCTATCTCCCCTGGGGCCAGACGAGCAGTTACCTGACCACCTCGAGCTTCGTCTTTTCGGTCACCGCGCCGAGCGGAAAGAAAGTCTATCATTATGCGGATAACGAGTTCCGGCTCACCAAGGAAACCCAGGCGCCGGGCACCGCCGACGAAGCCATCCGCAACTTCACCTACGACCCGGTCGGCAACCGCTTGACCGCGCAGGACGCGCGCGGCAACACCACCAGCTTCGAGTACGATCAACGCAACCGGCTCATCACCACGACCGAGCCGCTCTCGCACGTCACCAGCTACGACTACGATCAGGCAAGCAACAAAATCAAGGAAACCCGCCCGGACAACAAGTTCCGCACCTGGGACACCTTCGACCCGATGAATCGCGTCACCCACATGACCGGTTTTCTTTCCGATCCGACCAGCTACCTTTACGACTTCGCCGGGAACCGGACCCAAATGACCGATTCCAAAGGCACCGTCTATTCCTTCGGGTTCGACGCCATGAATCGCAAGATCAGCGCCACCTATCCGGCCGATGCGGGCGGGGCGCTACGGAGCGAGACCTGGACCTACGACGCCAACAGCAACCTGGCCACCTACATCAACCCCGCCGGGCAAACCAACGCCTTCACCTACGACAATCGCAACCGGCTGGTTGCCAACGACTGGAACGCCTTCGGGCCCGATGTGACCCGCACCTACGACGCCGCCAGCCGGCTGACCAGCGTCTCGACCACCGACAGCGTCGTCAGCTTCGCCTACGACGACGCCAACCGCCAGACCTCGGAAGATCAAAGCTTGACCGGCCAGCCGCTGCGCCATATCACTACTCCGGTGGACGTGGATGGGAACCGCGCTTCCCTTTCCCTCGCCGGGGTTTACACCCTTTATTATGATTACACCCAGCGCCAGCAGCTCGCCCACATCCGCGACAGCGCCACGCTCGGCTCGGGTGAATGGTTCGAGTACACCTACAACCTCAATGGCGACATGACCAAGCGGCAGAACGTCTTCCAGGGGTTGGACTCGACCAACTTCAGCTACGACGCGCTCAACCGGGTGACCCAGGTCGAGCAGACTGGGCTCAACGACGTCAACTTTGCCACCAGCCATTACGAGTACGATCTGGTCGACAAC
Source organism: Chthoniobacterales bacterium (assembly GCA_965218705.1). Classification (GTDB taxonomy): domain Bacteria; phylum Verrucomicrobiota; class Verrucomicrobiia; order Chthoniobacterales; family UBA10450; genus Palsa-1392. The sequence goes on along the minus strand of OZ244652.1, from coordinate 2,199,731 downwards.
ATCCAGGACACCTACCGCGACGAGCAGACCGGCAAAGGCGAGCGCTTCGGGTATGACGACGCCAATCAATTGATTAGCGCGGTTTACAATGCCGACGGCGTGCAGAACCCCAACCCGACCAACGCGGATCGGACGGTGAGCTATACCCTCACTCCGCTCAACCGGACGAGTTTGAACGATAACGGCGCAGTGACCAATTACACGGCTGACGGAATGAACCAGTACACCCAGGTCACGGGGATGTCCTCGCTCTACGACAGCAACTTCAATCAGCGCAAGTTGGGCGGCTGGCTCTATACCTACGACGCGGCCCGGCGCCTGACCAAAGCGGCCAACTCAAGCACCGGTGACTCCGTCGATTTTGGCTATGACGGGCTCAACCGGGTGACCAAACGCGTGACCGACGGGGTCGCGAAGGTCTACACCTACGATGGTTGGAAACAGATCGCGGAATGGAACGGGAGCGGCAACAGCCTGATCGCCTGGAACCTCTATGGCCGGGGACCGGACGAGATCCTGCTCCGGCGCGCTTCGACGACGAACTACCTGCATTACCACAGCGACCAATTTGGGAGCGTCAAGTTCCTCCTCGACCAGAACGCCGTGGGCATCGAAAAATACACCTACGACGCCTTCGGCGCGCCCAAGATCACAAGCTGGACGGGGCAACCGCGGACTGAGAGCGCTTACGGCAACCGTTTCCTGTTCACCGGGCGCGAGTATCTCACCCCGACCGGCCTCTACGATTATCGCAACCGGATTTACTCGCCGGTGATTGGAAGGTTTTTGCAGACGGATCCACTCGGATTTGATGCAGGAGATAACAACCTCTTCCGTTATGTGGAGCACAATCCGGTGAGCAGAACAGACTCTACTGGTTTGGGAGAGGATTTTCTTTTCGGTTATGGCGGCCCGAGAGATAACGCGTATTGGACGGCCCAAGCTGCCATGCAATACTCTCGCGGGCTACCTTCGTCGTACGCGGTTGCCACTTACAATAAGGTTATCGCCCCGGCGTATAACCTTGTAGCATCGACTGTCGCTTTTCCATCCGTTCGTATAGCCTTGGGGACCTCACAAATCCGCAGTGGTGTTATACTCGCGGTAGCCTCTTACGCATTGGTGCTTGAAGCACCGTACGTAGCGGCTCTTGGTTTTGCAGCCTCGTCTTATCAGATCAACAACGGCGCTGATAATCTTACTACAGGTCTATTAGGGAACGGTTTTTCACTAGCCCCGATCCCGCGACAGTATGAGGCGCCGCCGCTACCTGGGTTTTTGTTACCGCCGGATCCAGCACCCAACGGATTGGGTGGCAACTACATAGGTAACGACCCCAATACCGACCAGCCCGTCTTCAACCCAAGAGGCTATCTCCCTAGCGGAGGTGGCGGCGGTGTCCCCAGTAATGGGTTTACAGGTTCGGTTGTTGGATATGGGCCTAATGGACCGACGGCAGGTAGTATTACCGGCTCGCTCCTAGGAGACCTAATAGCCAATTCGCCATCGAACAATAAGGACCAGTAAGACTGTAATCAGCTTATGGTAATCTACGAATATGCAAAGAATGAGTCAGCCAAGGATAACTCTACCAAAATAATGAAAGTCGCTGTGATTTTTATTTGTTGGATGTGTGTGTTATCGACCGCGCTTATTGCCGAACATCCACCAACCGCTCGTCCCACTGCGTTAGAAAACCTTCAACCACTGGTCGGTGTCTGGGACGTTAAAGCAACGTGCTGGTTCACTTCGGGCTCTAAGCCATTCGAGGGCCAAGGTGTCGAACGCGTCTATTGGTCCCGAAACCGGCAGTTCTTGATATCGGACCAGTGGATGCTATTACCAGCTGGATGGCTACCAAAAATCGTTACAACCAGCTGGAACCCACTAACCAATGAGTTCAGATTGACGAATATTCTGCCGAATGCCACTTACGTTGCTACGATGAGAGCCGGTGACCTGATGACAACTACTTTGGAGGAGAGCAAGTCCGGCGAGCACGTTACTCGCACATGGACCACAATCGAACAGATTTCGCCTCGGGAAAGGCGATTTCGTTCGGAGTGCTCTATCGACCGCGGGCCAAAGTGGCTGTTCGCCGAGGGCGTCTCTGTGAAGCGGCGGGCGGTCTCGGAGGGCGGGGACCCCGGCGAAGGCGAATGAGACTACGGCGAATTCCTTGGTGAGCGGCATAGCTAAGTGCTGGATCAATGATTACCATGGCAATCGAAGCGGCGTTTGATTATGCTTGGCGCGATCTTTGGAAGCGTCGTGTCTTGGTCTGGGCTTCTTGGCCGTTTGGTGTCGTTTGTGCAATCGTTATTCAGGCTGCTTCTGCGGAGCCTTCTCCCCGGTGGTTACTGATTTCGGAAGGCTTGCTTGTCGTGTTCGTCGTCCTTGGCACACGGCAATACTTGAGTGATTTTAGGTGCCCGCGTTGCGGCCATCTCTTCCTTTGGTGGCCCTGCGCTGTGCCCGTTGTCCTGCAATCGCTTTGTAAACATTGTGGACTTCCGAAATATGCCAAAGGCGCAGAAGGCAGCGAGAGGGAAGGCGAAGCGGCCTCTTCCTGACGCTGAACGATTCGTCAGTTGCCTAATCGCCAGGTCAGGGATGAAGGAGTAGCGCAAACAGATTGGGAGTCAGGCAACAAATCTTGACAGCGGAAGCAGACCGGTGGCCGCGGCTTTCTTGTCCGTCATACGAAGATTGGGGGTCAGAGCTTACTATCGACACTCCATTCGGGGAAACGAAAACGAAGATTGGGGGTCAGAGCTTACTATCGACACTCCGGTCGGCCAGTGACGTTGGTTTTTTGGCTAGGGGATGGGAGGATTGGAGTCAGTGTGAAACTCTTGACAATCTCCGATGCGTTCGTGCCGCCATGCCAATCGCCCGATCGCGGAAGATCAGAGCTTGACCGGGCAGCCGTTGCGCCATATCACTACTCCGGTGGACGCGGATGGGAAGCGCGCTTCCCTTTCCCTCGCCGGGGTTTACACCCTTTATTAGAGGGCAGAATAGGGTCAGAGCTTACTATTGACACTTAAGGGGAGGCGGATAAGCGAGAAGGATGGCGAGGCCGTTGCGGATCCAATATGAGGGGGCGATCTATCATGTGATCAACCGCAATGGATAGAAGGGGTCGGTCCTTTTTCTTGCGCCCAGGAGGGGTTATGAGAGTCAGAGTCGCAAATCTGTCGCTCTCTCGGTCCCTAACGAATACAGCAAGACTTTAATACGAGTCTTGCTTCCAACTTATTCTTTCTTCGCGACGCCAACAGCAACCTGGCCACCTACATCAACCCGGCCGGGCAAACCAACGCCCTCACCTACGACAATCGCAACCGGCTCGTTACGAACGATTGGAACGCTTTTGGCCCCGATGTGACCCGCACCTACGACGCAGCCGGCCGCCTGACCAACGTCTCGACCACCGACAGCGTCGTCAGCTACGCTTACGACGATGCCAACCGGCAAATCGCGGAAGATCAGAGCTTGACCGGGCAGCCGCTGCGCCATATCACTACTCCGGTGGACGCGGATGGGAACCGCGCTTCACTTTCCCTCGCCGGGGTTTACACCCTCTATTATGATTACACCCAGCGCCAGCAGCTCGCCCACATCCGCGACAGCGCCACTCCCGGCTCGGGCCAATGGTTCGAATACACCTACAACCTCAATGGGAACGTGACCAAGCGCCAAAATGTCTTCCAGGGGTTGGACTCGACCAACTTCAGCTACGACGCGCTCAACCGGGTGACCCAGGTCGAGCAGACCGGGCTCAACGACGTCAACTTTGCCACCAGCCATTACGAGTACGACCTGGTCAACAACATCCAGGACACCTACCGCGACGAGCAGGCCGGCAAAGGCGAGCGCTTCGGTTATGACGACGCCAATCAATTGATCAGCGCGGTTTACAACGCCGACGGGGTGCAGACCCCCAACCCGACCAATGCGACTCGCACGGTGGGCTATACCCTCACCCCGCTCAACCGGCTGAGCCTGACCGATAACGGCGCGCTGACCAATTACACGGCCGATGGGATGAACCAATATACCCAGGTCACGGGGTTGGCCTCGCTTTACGATTCGAACTTCAACCAGCGCAAGCTGGGCGGCTGGGTTTATACTTACGATGCGGCTCGGCGCCTGACCAAGGCGGCTAACGCCAGCACGGGTAGCTCTATCGACTTTGGTTACGACGGGTTGAACAGGGTGACCAAGCGAGTGACCAATGGCGTGGCCAAAGTTTTCACCTATGACGGCTGGAAACAGATTGCGGAATGGAACGGGAACGGCAGCGGCCTGCTGGCCTGGAACCTTTATGGCCCGGGCCCGGATGAGATCCTGCTCCGACGCATCTCCACCACCAACTATCTCCATTACCACGCCGATCAGTTCGGGAGCGTGAAGTTCCTGCTCGACCAGAACAACACCGGGATCGAGAAATACACCTACGACGCCTTCGGCGCGCCGACCATCACAAGCTGGACCGGGCAGCCGCGGACGGAGAGCGCCTACGGCAACCGCTTCATGTTCACCGGACGCGAGTATCTCACGCCGACCGGCCTCTACGATTATCGCAACCGGATTTATTCGCCGGTGATTGGGCGGTTTCTGCAGGTCGATCCGATTGGATTCGACGCGGGCGACGACAACCTATATCGCTATGTTGGGCATAATCCTACTAATGTCACTAACCCGACGGGCACCACGGTTTTTATCGAGCAAACGCCAGTTGCGGGTATCGGGAACCACACATGGCTAAGAGTCGTTCCCAGCAACCCCGCGGCGTTCGCCGGGGACCCAAATTTTGCGGGTGGCTACGTAACCATTAGCGGACAGCCGAGCAACGGCAATCCATTTTTCGGCAGTTACCTCAACACCCGGTTCAACGCGAATACACCTGACCAAGCAACGTCTACCGCGATCGCGCCTCCCCCGGCAGGCGTTTCTTCCGCGCAATTCGATTCTAATGTTTATAACACAGCGGTTTCGTATTCAAACGACACGTACCACTACTTTTTTGTGCCAGAACTTTACAACTTCATAAGCGACCTCTTAGGTGGTATTTTTGGTCACGCGTGGAATAGTAATGGATATGTAGCGGCAAATCTCGACGCGAACGGCAAGGATGGGACCGGCATAGTACAACGTCTTCCCGGATGGCAACCGGGCGGCGCTAATCCACCGCCCCAAATCGCCGGCTATGAAAGTAATGGTACGCCGATCTTTCAAGGCCGGGCGGTTTCTGGTTTTCGTCCAGATGGCAGCCCGATTTATGCGGTTCCTTCAGTGAATACTTGGAACTTGGATATCGCGCCTGCTGGCGTCATGAGTGTGCCTTGGCCAACTGCCCAAATGCCGAGCGGCATCCAGCTTTGATAATAAAATACCGTATTGGAATTAATTAAAAAGACGGTAGGTTCAAGTGTTCCTGACGTTTAGGGAACCACGTTATATGAGCGAGCTCAGGCAGAGGCAGTCGCGCAATCAGGCATCAGTAACCCCTTTGCCCGTGCTTTTCAGCGAGCTGGTATTAGGATTTTTTTATCGTATCGAGCTTTTGAAAGGACGTAAAGAACTGTCAGTAGTGGCTTCCGTCTTTCGCAGCTGCTGTATCCTGTCGGTTTTCCTGCTGGCACCGCTTCGACATAACTGTCACGGGGCTGGGTCAGACTCCCCCACGGTACGAATCGATGTTCGTCACTCGGATGAAGCAATTCGGCAGGAATTGATGGATTACACGCCTCTTGGCAGTAAGGCGACGGTCGTTTTGGAGTTTGTTCATACTCGTCTTTATTGCGGAGCGTTCTCGAGCAGCGTTGGCATTGTGCCACGAGCGGGAGTTGGGGTTAGATTGGGTGATTATCCCGACGGCCCGTTCATGCGAACCGCGGTCGATGCTAATTGGCGGTTCGATAAACATCGGAACCTTCAGAGTATTGAAATTCGGCGTGTGAGCGGGAAGGCGAATTCAAATCCCGCGAATGACCCCACCGTCGAGCCGAAGGTCAAAATTGATCTGCATCACTCCAATAGAGCTATCAGGAAAGGATTGCTTCAATACACTCCATTGGGAAGTCAGATGTCTCAAATTGGTCGATTTCTCGGACTCCGGCTTTACTCTCAGAGCGGGATCGCGGACGGGGTTGCTCTGACGGGAAAACCTGGAATCGCCGTAATCTTAGGAGAGCGCGGCACGGGTACCAAAATTCGCGCGAAAGCGTACGGATCGTTTGGACCTTTAACGATGCACAAAGACTACAAGGTGTTCATATCCGTCGTGTGGGAGGAAACGAAGATTGCGAAGATTGGGGGTCAGAGCTTACTATCGACACTCCATTCGGCCAGTGACGCCGGTTTTTTGGCTGGGGGATGGGAGGATTGGGGTCAGTGTGAAACCCTTGACAATCTCCGCTGCGTTCGTGCCGCCATGCCAATCGCCCGATCGCGGAAGATCAGAGCTTGACCGGCCGGCCCTTGCGCCATATCACTACTCCGGTGGACGTGGATGGGAACCGCGCTTCACTTTCCCTCGCCGGGGTTTACACCCTTTATTATGATTACACCCAGCGCCAGCAGCTCGCCCACATCCGCGACAGCGCTACCCTCGGGTCGGGGAAATGGTTCGAGTACAGCTACAACCTCAATGGCGACGTGACCAAGCGCCAAAATGTCTTCCAGGGGTTGGACTCGACCAACTTCAGCTACGACGCGCTCAACCGGGTGACCCAGGTCGAGCAGACCGGGCTCAACGACGCTAACTTTGCCACCAGCCATTACGAGTACGATCTGGTCGACAACATCCAGGACACCTATCGCGACGAGCAGGCCGGCAAAGGCGAGCGCTTCGGCTATGACGACGCCAATCAATTGATCAGCGCGGTTTATAACGCCGATAATGTGCAGACGCCCAACCCGACCAACGCCGATCGGACCGTCAGCTACACCCTCACTCCGCTCAACCGGCTGAGCTTGACCGATAACGGCGCGCTGACCAATTACACGGCCGACGGGATGAACCAATATACCCAGGTCACGGGGTTGGCTTCGCTTTACGACACCAACTTCAACCAGCGCAAGCTGGGCGGCTGGCTTTACACCTACGACGCAGCTCGGCGCCCGACCAAGGCGGCTAACGCCAGTACCGGCTAGGTTCAGCAATTAACGAGGAAGTTTCCGTTGCCCGGTTAGAGGTCGCTCTCTTTCCGCTCGTCCTCACTTCCAGACGACAAAACGGCTCCGGGCCTGAACCCGGAGCCGTTTGAAATGAATTCTGGCCGCTTATTCTACTGCGGTTGCTCGTCTTCTTCGCCTGGCTTGCGGCCCTTCTTTTTGCCGCCTTTTTTACCATTTTTCTGCTCAGGATTAGCCTGCTGCGCTTCTTGGTCCTGCGGGCGGTCAGCTTTGGCGGGTCCATTCGGCCGGCGATCAGCATTCGGCCGATCGGGCTTGTCTGGCGCATTCGGGCGATCAGCTTTGGCCGGCGCATCCGGGCGGCGGTCTGGCTTCGCGGGCGCGTCGGGACGGCGATCCGCGTTCGGACGCCGGTCAGCATTCGGTCGGTCAGCGTTGGCCGGTGCGTTCGGACGTCGGTCGGCGTTGGGTCGGTCAGCGTTGGCCGGCGCGTTCGGTCGTCGGTCGGCGTTGGGTCGGTCAGCGTTGGCCGGTGCGTTCGGACGCCGGTCGGCGTTTGGTCGGTCAGCCTGGGCCGGTGCGTTCGGACGCCGGTCGGCGTTAGGTTGGTCAGCGTTGGCTGGCGCGTTCGGTCGCCGGTCAACATTCGGGCGGTCAGCGTCGGCCGACGCATTCGGACGTCGGTCGGCGTTCGGTCTCCCATCGCTGGCTGGCGCATTCGGACGCCGGTCGGCGTTCGGTCGGCGGTCAGCGTTGACTGGCGCACCTGGACGGCGGTCAGCATTGGTTGGCACCCCACGGCGCGGGGCGCGAGATCCGCGAACGGCTTGGGCAGGTTGCGGTCGGCCGGGGCGCTGTCCCGCTTTTACGGGAGCTCCCGGACGAGCGTTCGGCCGGGCGGGCCCGACGGTACGCGGCGGGGCGCTTTCCTTGTTCCCGGTCGCCATTTTCTGGCGCAGTCGTGTCTTTACGCTTTCATCTTTGATCCCATTCCAGCCACGCTGAATTTTGCTTTTCGCAACCTTGGCCTTCACCTGCTTGGGCGCGGCCTGTTGACTCGCTTTTCTGACGGTTCGCGGCGCGTTAACAATGAGCGTGTTACCCTGGACCTTCGTGAAGGTTCCCCTCTTGAGAGCCACTGAAGGAGCGATGTTACTCTCACGTTGGATGGTTAACCGCTCGATAGGCTGTGCCGAAGAACGGCTCAAGACCGCATAATCAGGCCCATAGTTATATACAGTCGAGTTACTGTAAGAGATATTGGTTACATTAGTTGTGGTGCCGATGAACGAAACATTTTGTCGGGGCGAATAAATTCGGCTGCGCAAGGCCGGATCCCCAATGTACTGGACATCGATAAAGTTGTAATAGAGCGGACCGATGTCGAACTGAGCGTCGACGCCACCAGAGATATGACTTCCCTGCTGGTAGACGGTGCGCTCGCTGGCTGGTGGCAAAGGAGCCCAGCCGACCTGCTTATCGCTCGTTCGCCATGAGACCCAGGCAGGTCCCCACTCTTCGCCCGGCACCCACACCCAACCGTTACCCTCAATATCGGCCCATCGACCATAATGGTAAGTGGCCCAGCCGAAATCCTCGTTGGACACCCAAGTCCAGCCGACGTCGGTATAAGCCCACTTCCCATCCGTATAGGGACGCCAGTCACTATTACTGCTAGCGACACTCGGCTGCCAGCAATAACCGTAACTCTCCACATCAATCCAACTACCCCCCTCCAGGTTGTCATAGAAGAAATCGACGGAGACTTGGGGATTCTCGCTGGATTCGACCTGGGTGACCTCAGTCGTTTCCGACGATCCAATCCCGTAGTAGGCGGAGACCTGCTGGAAATACTGCGGATCGTTGTAGTACTCGTTGTAATCAAAGGCCGGTGCGTCGTAGATGCGCTGACGATCCATTTGCACGATGTAGTAATCCTGCTGGTCCGAGAGTTGATACATCGACCATGGCACCGCCACGGTCTTTTTATCCAAGGTCGTGAGAACGGTGTAAGCCATGCACCCGGTATCGCTATCAAGCACAAAGTCGTCGATCGTCCCTACTTCTTCTCCATCCGTGGAACGCACCTCCTTGCCGATGATTCGGCTGCTTTCGGTGTAACTGACGGATTCGTCAGAACTCGATGTTTCGGTGGAAGTGGAGGATTCTGTCGTCGTTTCGTCCTCGGCCTTTGCCGGAGCAAAAGCCAGACTAACGGCAACTAAAACCAAGCCTGAGAGCAGTGTTTTCTTCATAGTTGTTAATAGATTATAGTATCTGCAGCACGTATCACTGATTGCTCAGTAGGAGCACTGTCGTTGCAGGGAGAATTCGTTAGGATGCAGGGAGCATTTTCTGCGCCGCGGTAATAGTTCGGCTGACGCGATAGTTTCGGATGTAAAATCGCGCCGTATTTTGGTTTACGCTTCGCGCCGCATTCGGCGTAAGCTGACGGAGCACTCGGAAAAACATGAACGAAAAGCAGCAAACAAACCCGTTACGGGAAGGACTCTCGACCAAGGCCGTCCCGCAACCCTGCGCGGTGGTGATTTTCGGCGCGACGGGCGATTTAACCCATCGCAAGCTGATTCCCGCTCTCTATAACATCGCCGCTGATGGCGAGCTGCCGCCGGCCGTGGCCGTGATCGGCTTCGCGCGTCGTCCCAAAACAGACAAACAATTCCGAGAGGAAATGGAGGAAGCGACGCGCGAACATTCGCGCTCGTCCGTGCGCGACGAGGTTTGGGACGGTTTTTCCAAGTCGCTTTTTTATCACCAAAGTGAGTTTCAAGATGAAGCTGGTTACAAGAAACTGGCTATACGACTCGCGAAGCTGGACAAGACAAGCGGGACTCGGGGTAATCGGCTTTTCTATTTTGCGGCCTCGCCTGATCAGTTCGAGATCATCATCAAGAACCTGAAGAAGGCGGGACTAAACAAAGCGCCGGAAGGCGGCTGGGCGCGAGTGATTCTGGAGAAACCTTTCGGGATCGACCTGGCCTCCGCGCGCCACCTCAATCGTGTGGTGGAGAGTTCATTTGCCGAAGATCAGACCTACCGGATCGATCACTTCCTCGGGAAAGAAACGGCGCAGAACATTCTGGTCCTGCGTTTCGCGAATGCGATCTTCGAACCGCTCTGGAACGCGCGTTACATCGACCATGTCCAGATCACCGCGGCGGAAACGTTAGGCGTGGAAAACCGTGCTGGTTACTACGAAGGCGCGGGCGCCTTGCGCGACATGGTGCAAAATCATTTACTGCAATTGCTCTGCCTCGTCGGGATGGAAGCGCCGACCGACCTTGGGGCCGACAGTATTCGCGATGAAAAGGTGAAAGTAGTTCGCTCGCTCCGCTCTTTGCAGAAGGAAGAAGTCCGGCTCGACGTCGTCCGCGGGCAATACGGCAAGGGCGCCATCGCCGGCGAAGCGACCGTCGCCTACCGAAAGGAAAACAACGTCGACCCCAAATCGAAGACGGAGACCTACGTGGCCTTGCGCGTCCTGGTCGACAACTGGCGCTGGGCTAACGTGCCGATCTACATTCGAGTCGGTAAACGATTGCCCAAATCCGGCACGGAGATTTCGGTCCACTTCAAAAAAGCGCCGCAGGTTTTGTTCAATCGCGACTCGGAAATGCTCGATCAAAACGTGCTCGTGATTCGCATCCAGCCGGATGAAGGCATTTCATTGCGCATGCAGGCCAAAGTGCCGGGAACGAGCTTCCGCATCGAATCGGTCAAGATGGATTTCCATTATGGAACGTCGTTTGGCAAAGCGAGTCCGGAGGCTTACGAGCGTCTGCTGCTCGATGCGATGGCGGGCGACGCGACGCTCTTTGCCCGGCGCGACGAGGTCGAGCAGGCCTGGAAGTTTATCGACACGATCGAAGAAGGGTGGGCCGCCAAAGGTGCGCCGAAGCTCTACACCTATCCGGCTGGCTCCTGGGGACCGGAGAAGGCAGACGAACTGCTGGCGCGCGACGGCCGCAGTTGGCGGCGGTTATAATGGAGTCATGAAGATGAGCGCCACCCCTCCCACACGCCAGCACTCCCTTACTCCACCCTCCGCCACTCCCGGCCTGCCGGTTGCGGTGGCCGACATTCGGCACGAATTGGCCAAGCTTTGGGACGCCGCCGACGGCGTCATGACCAGGGCGTCGCTCATCAATTTCGCCATCTACAGCGAGGCGCCGGGTTCGTTAGGGAAAAACACCGCCCTTATCTCACAACTGACGGAGGAGCACGCCTGCCGAGCCATCGTCATCGCGGCCAACCCGCGCGCTCCAGAAAACCGGGTCGAAGCCTGGATCAGTGCGCATTGTCACGTCAGCCGAGCCGGCCGCAAACAGGTCTGCTCGGAACAGCTTTCCTTTTCGCTCCAAGGTCAGCAATGTGGTTTTCTACCGAATATTGTTTTCGCGCAGCTCGACTCCGATTTGCCGCTCTATCTTTGGTGGCAGGAGGAATTTCGCGCGCCTCTCGATCCTCAACTTTGGGCCTGGGTTGATCGCGTCATTTACGACAGTCAGACCTGGCGTGATTTCGACGCGCAAATGAGGCTGGTGGAATCCGCCCAGTCGGATGCGCGACAGCGCATGGTGCTGTCCGATCTCAACTGGGCGCGACTGCTTCATTTCCGGATGGCACTCGCGCAATTTTTCGATCATCCCGCCACCCATCATCACCTCACAAAAATTAAGAAGGTCGAAATCGAGCATGCCCCCGGCTTTCGCTCGACCGCGCTGCTCCTGGCAGGCTGGCTGGCCGGGCAGCTGGAGTGGGAACGAACGGGGACGTCGTTAGGCTTTAAGAGCGCGACGGCACAAGGACCACGCAAAATCCCGGTGAAACTCAGCGTGCAGAAGGGCGAACCCATCAGCCGCTGTCAGGTCACGACCGAGACCGCGGATTTTCGTATCGCTCAGAAACCGAAAGCGGAATTCCTGACCGTTTTCTTCGGCCGCCGTCCCGGCCGCAAGATGCAACAGATTCTGCCGGCCGGAAAAAGCTCTCCCGTCGAACTCGTGCAGGAAGAATTGATGCGCGGCGGCCCGCGCGTCGTTTATGGGCGCGCGGTGGCCAAGGTGCGCGATCTATTGTAGCCGGGGACGCTGTCCCCGACGGGAAGAACCTGCGTCTGCGGAGGAAGTCTTCGACTGTAGACGTTTCGCCCTGCGCCGTGTGACGCGGGTGTCAGCTTCGCTTCAATCGGAACCCTTCCCGCCGCCACCCTCACGCCCGCGTCGCCCCGAGGGCTACGTCTACAATTCGACCGCAACCAAATCGGGATCGCGCAGGCGTTCGTCGTAAACTTCCGACCAGGTCTGCTGGTTCATCGAGCACATCGGCACCGCTTCCCACTGGCCGTTGCGTTTGACCGCGCCTTTGAAAACACACGAGTCGAGCCGGGCTTTGACCACGGGATCGTGATCGGCCTGCGCGACCTGCGACGCGTCCATGAAATTGTGCATTCCAACTCCGACGGTATGGACCTGACCGCGCAGCAACGACCTCAGAATTTCAGGCGGCGCCTTGCGAGAAGTCATGTAACGCACCAGATGATAGAGCGTCCTGGCCGCCAGCAGAGGATTCTGCAAGAGCACCCCGAGTAAACGAAAAGGCGGCGTGCCGGCATCGTCGTTGACCAGCGAGAGCCCTCCGATCTTGCGCAGCACTTCGCCGAGCAGTTGATCGAACTTCGGGTCATCGGGCAGGAGCGGGAAAATTTTTCCGGAGGGCCGAGCCACCAGCAAAGAGGCCCAGCTGTTGCAATCGGGATGTCCAAAAATCGAAACGTCCCGGCGCACCGGCAAGCCAATCCCCGCGCGAATCTTTTCCCAGACGTCGTTAGGCGTAATGGGGCGCTCGGAGAAAATGGTGCGACCGGTGTCGGCTTCCGGTTGGAAACTGATCATGCGCCAGATGTGAGTGCGCTGCGGATCGGCCAGGTACCAGCGCAGGACCTCCGGCACATCGTCGATGTTCTTGCGCGTCACGGTAAAGCTGAGCGCGTACTCCAACGGCAATCCCGTCTGGGCGCGAACGCGCAGAGCGAGATCGGTGAAAGCCTGCCTCACGGGATGCAAATCTGCTTCGCACTTTATCCGCCGGATGGGGAAGCCGTGCCGACCCGCCTGGGTCATATCAACGTGCACCGAGATTTGCCGGAGGCCACCTTCCACCACCAGGCGCTGCAGGAATTCCGGATGCTCGATCAGCGTCTGCCCATGCGTCATGAGCATGGGAATCGACCCGACCGAGATTGCATAACGAACGATCTCGATCAATTCGTCAGGCCGGCCGGCCCGCCAGTACGCATCGGCCACGTCGCCACCGGTGATTTGCAGTCCCCCACCCGGCCCTTGAAAACGCCGGTTTGCGTCGATCTGTTCTTTCACTTGAGCCAGCGACGGGATCGGGACCGAATTTGCGTTTTTGGGCAGGTAACAATGCGTGCAATGAAACGAGCAGTAACTCGCGCCCAGCGTGAACCCGCAGTGGGTCAGATGCCGTCCGGCGATTTGGTTGTTAGTCTGCAACTCGGTCGGCAGCGAATTCCAGCGCTCGCTTAGCACCTGCAGTTTCTCCTCGGTGACGGGCTGCCGAAAAGCCTGCCAGCGGCGTTGCCATTTTTCTGTGTGCGTCATGTTTTGGAAACGGATTATCGCGCCTGGTTGAGCGACCAATCGTAGGTCTGATAAGTTATCTTGGTTTCCTCTGTGAGCGGAGTGTCGAGTCGTTCGTTGATAAAATGGATCGGGCCACCGACTTCTCGGAAGTCGTCTTTATACCAATTGAAGATAGCCGAAAGCGCGGCGCCGCCATCTCCGGCCTGATAGATCACGCCTTTGGGCGAATTGATAAAGTCGACGGCGAGGTCTTCGAGTTGCTTCTCAATCTTGCTGCCCTGAAACGGCTCGGAATAGAGCGGCGGGCAACTGCGACTCGCGCAATTGAGGGCAAAATGAACGCGCGGCTCGATGAATTTAGGCCGCAGAATTTCCTTCTCGAGGTGGTTAAAGCTCATTTCTTCGCCGGCGACCGTGATTCTTTTCGCCGTAAAAAAAGTGTAGAACGGGTCCTTCACGGTTTTGGTCGGATATTTGACGAGCGCTTCGTGGAGAATCCAAGCGTTGTAGGCATTGATATAGAAAGCCAGCTGCTCTTTTTTGCTTAACCTTGAAACTTTTTGCTGCGCGATCCCATCGACAACGTCATCAAGAGCCTGCAGGTCGGCCGCATCGTTCTTCCAGGCGGCGTAGCGCACCCCGTCGCCCGCCACGTATTTACTGAGCAGTCCCTGGTAGGTGGCGATCCATTTGGAAGAATGCTCCGCCCGGCACGGCGCCATGGATGCAAGCAAGAGCATTCCCGCGGCGAGGATACTAATGGGGGTCGCTCCTTTCATGGCGCTACTTTCGAGAGCGCGGCGGATGGCGGCAAGGATGAACTATTCGGATCGGCCTCCGCCGGGTGATCCGAAGGCGCCGGACGAACGAAAGAGCGCGAGTAGCTGCTGCGCACTCTTTTCGATAGAGAACAACTCCGCGGCCCGTTCGCGGCCGACTTTGCCTAACGATTGCGCGAGCGCTGGATTCTCGAGCAGGCGAGCGAGCGCCTGCGCCAGAGCGACGGCTTGATGCTCCGGCACAAGCAGGCCGGTGACGGATGTCTCGACCATCTCCGGCACGCCCGCGACCGGCGTGGACACCACCGGCAGGCCTACGGCCATCGCCTCCATCAGCACCGTGGGCAGATTATCCATGCCCCCGCCCGCTTCCGCCACGCAGGGCAGGGCAAAAAGCGCGCTGCGCGCCAGCCGCTCGATCACGGCGCTCTGCGGCAACGGCCCCGCCAGCTTCACGATATTCGTGAGGCCAGCGGACTCTATCTGCGCGCGCAGCGTTTCTGCGAGCGGACCTTCGCCAATCATGGCGCAACGAAAATCCAGCCCGCGTGCGCGCAGCAGGCGACAGGCTTCGATCAAATCGCCAAAGCCTTTCTTCTCGATAAGGCGTCCCACGGAAATGATCTCAGGAGGATTCGCCGCACTCTCGGCGGGCCGAAAACGCGCGAGATCGATCCCATTATAAACGCGCTGGAATTTGGCCGTGTCTTCCGGAAATTTTTCCTGCAAATAGCGAACGCCGAAGTCGCTCACGGTCACGACGGCGCGAGCCGCCCGCACCATTTTGCCTAACGAAATCTCAAAAGGCTTGGGTGCGAAGATATCATTGGCGTGGGCGGTGAAGCTGAAACCGATACCGAAAAAGCGATCGATCCAATAGGCGGTGCGCGCAGCCAGCCCGGCAAAATGGGCGTGGAGATGGCGCACGCCGAGCTTCTGCAACCGCGGGCCGAGCCAGGCGGCCTGAGAGAGCCGCAGAAAATCCGTCTTCCGTCCCCAAGCCTTGATTTCCTGAGCAGCGCGCGGCGGAAGTTGGCCTTCGCGGATGGCGCGGTCGACCTCCCGGACGAGCTCCTGCTCCGAGGGAAGGTATTCGACCGAGCGAACGACGGCGGGGTCCCACTCCTGGGGCGGCTCATTCTCAGGTTGCCGCACTGCAAAGAGTGCGGGCGTCACTCCTTGGCGGCGCAATTCGGCGATTTCCCGGTAGCAAAAAGTCTGCGTGAACGAGGGAAATCGCTCCAAAAGATAGGCCAACCCGCTCATGACACAGGTGTAACGGCGAAAGCACGGCTTGAAAAGCGCGCGGCCCGCGGAAATCGAATCCCGCCCCCACTCGCTGCACGACTCTTGCTATTCTTATAGGATGGCTCAACGCGATTTTTTTGCCTTCTGCAAATCACTTCGTCTCCTCGAATTGAAAGCAGTTGGGACGCTCTCACGCGTGCGCCATTATCGAGAAGGCGAATGTGTTTATCGGCCCGGGACGGAATGGACCGAACTCTTTATTGTCACGCGAGGTGCCGTGGAACTGGTCACCGAGCAGAGCCGTGCGTCTACGCCGGCCACTCTGCTCTCACGCGGCGATATTTTCGGTGAGACGGGCCCTCTCCTGGGCCTGCAGCGCGACCATATCGCCCGCGCTTGTGCCTCCTTGAGCGTGCAATGTTTCCTGAGTCAAGATATCCCGGAGCTCCTCCAACGGGTGCCGTCCTTTTTTCTCTTTCTCTCGGAAAAGCTGGCCAGCCGACTTTATCAAGCCCGGGAGCTCAGTCATCTGCCTAATACCTCGCTGGAGTTAGCCGGGAGCCTGGCCAATTTCGATATCGTCACAATTTACCAGACCATTATTCAGTCGCGGCAGACAGGTCTGCTCACGATTGCCGACGAAGACGGCGAGACGATCTCGACCTTTTATTTTGAGAAAGGCTCGCCCCGCTGGGGCCGTTTCCAGCAACTCAGCGGCGAGGAAGCATTCTGGCAGTTGTTCCTGCACGAGCATCGTTCCGGCTCCTTCATTTTCTCCAATGAAACGCAGGTGCGCGCCGATTGGGGAGCTAACAGCGCGGTGACGGGTAAGGCGGATGAAATTCTCATCGACGCCATCCGCATGCGGGATCAATTCGACCACCTGCGCAAGCGCATCCACGAAGGGGCCGAGCGTCTGCATCGCAAAAAGCCGAAGCTCATCTGGGAGAATCCCGATCTGCAGGATTTGCGACCGGTCGCGGATGAAATCTGGAACCTGGCTTTCAGCGAAGAACTGTCGCTGGCCGAATTGCACGCCAGAAGCGAATTCTGCGATTGGAAGATTTACCGCACGGTCGACGAGATGATTCGCACCGGCCTTTTCACTTTAACTGCTGAAGAGGAACAACTCCAGCTAGTAGGGGCACCATGAAAAAGCTTCACCTGGTCTGGGCCATTCTCCTCTGCGCCGCGACCTTTCTGTCCGGCTGCTCGATGATGACTGCGCAAGGCCGGCGGGAACAGGCTTACGAGCGATACGTTCATAAATCGAGCCTCGGGAGGCTCAAGCAGCAGCGGTTTTTCGCCTCGCACGAGAGCACCATGCCAGTCACTCCGATGGAGGACCCGGTCCAGTCTTTTCAGCCGATGCCGTCGGGTGACAGCGCCGGACCACAGGCGGTGGGCGAGGGAGAGTGATTCCGGCGAATCCAATTTTCTCCGGGAACCATTCTAATCGCGCTCGACCGGAATCGGTTTTCCGAACTGATCTACCGCCACGTAGGTGAAGACGGCGCGCGTGACGAGCGTCTGCTCCGTGCGCATATAGCGTTGCACCCAGACTTCCACCGGGATTTTCATCGAGGTGCGACCGATCGACTCGACCCGCGCATAACAAGCCACCGTGTCCCCCACCCGCACGGGTTGTAGAAATGACATCCCGTCGAGGGCCGCCGTCACAACCCTGGTCTTGGCCATTTTGGAAGCAAGAATGCCGCTTCCCAAATCCATTTGCGACATGAGCCAACCGCCGAAGATGTCGCCGTTGGGGTTGGTATCTTTGGGCATCGCGACCGTCCGCGTGACCAACTCGCCGTTCGGTTTCTGCTCATCGCTCATGGTGCCGAAGAATAGCACGGCTCCCCTTCCCCCTCTTACTCATACTCCTGGTCGTGATCCTACTCCTGCTCGTGCCTACTCCTGCTCGTAAAGCTCCGAGCACGATCACGATTACGAGCATGAGCACGAGTCTGTAGTCGGGGATGCCATCCCCTTTCGCCCTCAATCTAGCCTTTGCACCCGACCGAACCGGCAAGACGCGCAGCCGGGGACAGCGTCCCCGGCTACAACGAAGATCGCGCCTAACGACAGTTCACAAAATCAGCATGCAATCGCCGTAACTGTAAAAGCGGTAACCTTCGCGAACGGCCTCTTCGTAAGCCCGCAGGACGAATTCCCGACCGGCAAAGGCCGCCACCAACATGAGCAAGGTCGAGCGCGGCAAATGAAAATTGGTCAACAAGCGATCGACCGTCCGAAATTGATAGGGCGGATAGATAAAGATGTCGGTGACGCCTTCCTGCGCCAGGATCTGTTCCCCCTGGCGCGAGGCCGCTTCCAAGACGCGGACCGAAGTGGTCCCAACCGCCATGATACTCTCGGCCTGATTGATCGCGTCGGCCGCATTTTGGCTGAGGCCAAAACGCTCCGCGTGCATGCGATGGTCGGTGATCGTTTCGCTTTGCACCGGGCGAAAAGTGCCGGCCCCGACATGCAGCGTGACGAAGGTGTGCGGCAGCCCGCTGAGAATCTCCGGCGTAAAATGTAAGCCCGCGGTAGGCGCAGCGACCGCGCCCGGAGCGGCGGCATAGATGGTCTGATACCGCGTCGCATCCTCCGCATCGGCCGCTCGCCCCAGGTAAGGCGGGAGCGGAATCATGCCGCCGCGATACGGGTCGATCTCCTGTGCAAAGCGGATCACCCTTTCGCCCTCCTCGCAGATCTCCTGCACCTGGGTCTCGACGCCGGCCAGCCGCGTGCTAGCGCCGAGTCGCATCTTGCGGCCCGGTTTCACGAGACACTTCCAATCTCGCGGGCCGAGTTGCTCCAAAAAAAGAAATTCGATCGCGCCATCATCGGAAAAGCGTCGGGCGGGCAGGACGCGGGTGTCGTTCAAAACCAAGAGATCGCCTGGCCTAACGAACCCGGCGACCTCGATGAAATGGCGGTGGGCAATCGTTTGCCGCCGCCGATCCAGGACCATCATACGCGCGTCCTGACGGCGGGGCAGCGGCCGCGTGGCAATAAGTTCCCGCGGGAGATTGTAATCGTACTGAAGGAGCGATTCGGACACTGCGAACGCACCTGAGCGCAGTCGAGGCGCCCGTCAACTCCATCGGCAATGTAGACGCCGCCCTCTGGGCCGTAACCGTAACGTAGCCTCGGAGAGGCGAGGCCGGGCTTTCAAATGCGAAGCAACGGCCGGGCTCTCAAACGCGGGTGTGCGCTCAGCCGCCGGACAGATCGTTCTGCAAACATCCCCAACTCCGGGTTGCGCAGAGCGGACCGTCACAGGCGCAGCCAAGCAGAGGCTCACGCACGTTTCGTTTTGAGAAGATGGCAACGATCAAACTGCGCCCGGCCAAGAACCCTTCCGTAGCGGCGTTGACCGGCATTTGGACGCTGCTGATTGTGGCCTTCGTCGTGACCGTCCTTTTTCTGGGGCGCGAAATCCTCATCCCGCTGGCTCTGGCCATGCTCATCACTTTCCTGCTCACGCCTGTGGTGCGTTCGTTGGAACGTTTTATCGGCCGGATCGCTGCGGTTCTTCTCGTGGTCTTGATGCTCTTCGGCCTGCTGGGAGGCGCGGGTTGGCTGTTGACCAGGCAGGTCATCGATCTGGCGGAAAAGCTGCCCGATTACCAGTCGAACATTGAAACAAAAATCCGTTCCGTGCGTTCGCCGCGCGGCGGCTTGTTCAGCCGGGTGGAATCGACGGTCGAGCACATTAAGAAGGAATTGCCCGACAGCGCGTCCAACGCGCCGCCCGATGCCTTGAACAAGGCGGGCAAGACACTGGCGCAAGCGCTGCCCGGCGTGCCGGCCCCGACGGCGACCCCGATGCCGGTGCGCGTGGTGGAGACGCAACGCGGCCTTCCACAACTTCTGCAAACGGCGGCTGCGGCGTTTCTTAGTCCTCTGGGCACCGCCGCCTTGGTCTTGCTGCTCGCCGTGTTCATGCTCCTGCGGCGCGAAGATTTGCGCGGGCGCATTATCCGTCTCATCGGTCAGGGACGCATCAGCGAAACCACGCGAGCCATGGACGACGCCGCTCGACGGGTGGCGCGCTATCTCACCATGCAGTTGCTGGTCAACACCGGTTACGGCCTTCTCGTTGGAGTCGGGCTCTACTTCATCGGCGTGCCTAACGCTATCCTCTGGGGCGCCCTGGCGGGAGCGCTCCGCTTCATCCCTTATGTCGGCGCGTGGATCGGAGCGGCCATGCCGATTTTCCTCTCGTTGGCCATCTCGCCGAGCTGGCTGACGCCTCTTTACACGCTGGGGCTTTTCGTGGTTTTGGAGTTGATCAACGCAAATGCGCTTGAGCCCTGGCTCTACGGCGCCAGCACGGGCGTCTCGTCCCTCGCCCTGATCATCGCCGCACTCTTCTGGACCTGGCTCTGGGGCCCGGTCGGTTTGTTCCTCTCCACTCCGCTCACCGTCTGCCTCACTGTGATGGGGCGGCATGTTCCCCGCCTCCATTTTTTGAGTGTCCTGCTCAGCGAGGAACAAGCTCTCTCGCCCGCCGAGGAATGTTATCACCGCCTACTCGTGCCCGGCGCGCAGCACGCTAACAATCTGGCGGAAGCCTATCTCAAAACAAATTCGCTCACCGCTCTCTTCGATCAGGTGCTGCTGCCAGTGGTGATCGCAACCGAGCGCGACCTGCAACGCGGCGCCTTGGAGGAAACAGAATGCGATACTGTTTACGAAAGTCTGACCGAGATGACGGAGGACTTTGGTGGTCGGCCGACGTTCGCCTCAGAACTGGAGCACGACAAAGAGATCGCCGACCAATCCCGCAACCTGCCGCTCGCACCGACCGGGCGTGTTATTTGCGTCCCGACGCGCGAGGAGCGCGATCAGATGGCGGGCCTGATGCTCGTTCAGCTTCTCCGCCACCAAGACTTCGAAGCTGAAAATCTCTCCAGCCAGCTGGCCGCCGGAGAACTGGTCGAAGCCGTCGCGGAGAGGGACCACAACATCATCTGCATCTCCGTCGTACCGCCCTCCAGCTTGATTCACGCGCGCTATCTCCTGCGCAAAATGCGGCATCGCCTCCCCAGCGCGAAGATCCTGGTCGGGCTCTGGGGCGCGACCGAAAATGTCGCCGACGCCGCACACGGGCTGCGCGAAGCCGGCGCGGACGAAACCGTCGTCTCCTTTGCCGAAGCGGTCGTGCAGATCGCAAAATTTGCCGGGACCGATATTATCGACGCCATGACGGAGGCGCCGGTGCCGGAGTACGAAGGACCGCGGCTGCAATATCTAGAGAAACTGGCGTTGATGGATACGCCTAACGAACCGGTGTTCGACCGAATGACGGAGCGCTTGACCAGGCTCTTCGAGGTTCCCATGGCCTTCATCGGTTTCGTCGATCGCGAACGCGAGTTCTTCAAATCTTTCGTCGGTTTGCCGGAAGACCTTTCGGAAACGCGCTCCATCCCACGCGATCTTTCCATTTGCGCTCACACCGTGGCGAGCAACGAGCTGCTGGTGGTGGAGGATATCAGGCGGGACAAGCGTTTCGCCAACAATCCGCTCTTGAAAGAACGCGGCCTTCGTTTTTACGCCGGGGCACCGCTCCGGGTCGAAAAATTACCGATGGGCGCGCTCTGCCTGCTCGACACCAAGCCCCGCCGATTCTCCGAGGAAAATCGCCGGCTGCTCAACGTGATGGCCGAGGAAATGAGCGAGGAGCTGGAGCGACGACTCGCTTTGGCTCAGCGCGAAGCTGTCGCCTGATTCGATCGCCATTTTCGCCGGCCGCGCGCAAAGGAATTGCCGCGCTTCACAAATCCGCCAGAATGGACGACAGGATGGATCAGTTTGCCGAAGGATTAGAGATCGCGCTTGGAGCGCTCGAGACCATGCGGCGCGAACGGGACCGTCCGCCGCGGGCGAATCGCGCGATCCTGGCTAGATTACACGCGGTCGAATCTGCGCCTAACGATTTCGCGCCAACCGCGAGCGCCCTTCTCGACGACAAGGCCGCTCAGCTGGCAACATGGCGCGAGCGCGTGTCGGTCTGCTGGCAATGCCCGCACCTGGCCCGTTCGCGCACCCAGACCGTTTTCGGGGTCGGTCATCCCGATGCCGAGCTCATGTTCATCGGCGAAGCCCCTGGCGCCGATGAAGATCGCCAAGGCGAGCCGTTCGTGGGACGCGCCGGTCAATTGCTCACCAAAATCATCGGCGCGATGGGGCTGGATCGTAAAGATGTCTACATCGCCAATGTGCTGAAATGCCGGCCCGACATGCCGGCGGGCGCGCCGGGGAATCGCCCACCCACGCCTGACGAAATGAAAACTTGTCTGCCTTACCTGGCCGAGCAGATCAAAATTATCGAGCCCAAGGTGCTCGTCGCGCTCGGGGCGACGGCCGTCGAGGGATTGTTAGGCCAGCGGGAGTCAATGGGCCGGATGCGGGGTCGCTGGCACACTTACGGCGAAACGCCGCTCATGATTACGTACCATCCTTCCTACCTCCTGCGAAACCAGAGCAACACGGAGAAGCGCAAGGTTTGGGAAGACATGCTCCTGGTGCTGGAGCGCCTGGAACATCCGATCTCAGAGAAGCAGCGCAATTTCTTTCGTTAGGCTGATTCGTGCTTCGCCTCCGCGGGAAAAACTGCCGCCCCGCTTTCCCTCATCGCACGATCCAGAGATTACACGGGATCACGTCGGTGACCCAGGCAATGTGGCTGGAGAGTTTCGGTTTTGCCGAAAACTTGGTTTCGAGCGGCACGACCAGGAGATCGGCCTCGACGGACTGCACGAAATTCGACGCCGCGAACCCGGTATTCCCCCGAATACAGCGAGCCTCGATCGGAACCGCCGTTGCGCCCGCTGCCAAAATGAAGTCCTGCAGCGCGATCTCTTCTTCCTCCAAAGTGCGATTGTTTTCGGCGGGTCCTTTCTTGCGCCGCGCCGCACGGGCTTTGTCGAAGCTGGTGTAATTGCGAATGACGTAGAGGCGCTCGCAACTTTCCTTCTCAGCCAAACGCAAGGTGCGCCGAAAAGCACGCTGCGCCTGCTCCGTATACTCGGCCATGAACACGATGTGACGAAGCGGTTTCGGCTCCAGCTCGGGCTGCGTGAAAAGCATGACCGAGCGATCGGCATCGCGCACCAGCCGCCGCGCCACGTTGCCCAAAAACTGGCGGTGAATCGCTTCTTTCTCCAAAGCGCCCGCGATGAGGAGCTCGGCCCCGACCTTTTGCGCAGCGGCCAGGATTCCGATCGCCGGATCGCCCTCCTCGTATTGCACGAGCGAATCTCCTGGCAACCCGAGCTTCGCGATGGCTTCCGCGAATTTAGCCTCGGTTTGCGCGGTCCGTTGCCCGACGAAAATCATATTCAGGCGACTCCCGAAGCGTTCCCGCATTCGCTTGGCCTCCGCCAGGACCTGGTGGAATCGGGGTGAGAAAGTCGCGGCTACCGCAATGGATCCATAAGCAGAGTCGGTCATGTGCGCCAGATACTTTGGAATCACGCGGGGCATTGGGCAACTGGTCGGGTGAGAGATCGGAGCGCTACGAGAGGAGCCGGAAGCGCGATCTTCCTTCCACGCTTTTCATTTCGCCGTTTTCTGCCAATTTCGGCGGCATGCGGCGCGCGATTTATCCCGGGAGCTTCGATCCGGTGACCAACGGCCACCTCGACGTCATCGAACGCGCCCGCAAGCTGTTTGACGAAGTCATCGTCGCCGTTGCCCACAACGACCAGAAACAACCTCTCTTTAGCCTCGCCGACCGACTCGATTTCCTGCGCACAGTCACAGCTTCCCTCGACGGCGTGAAGATCGCTCCGCTCGATGGTCTGCTCGTCGAATTCGCTGTCCAGCAGAAAGCGAACGCCGTCGTGCGCGGTTTGCGCGCGGTCTCGGATTTCGAGTTTGAATTCCAAATGGCGCTCATGAATCGCAAACTGGAACCCACTGTCGAGACGATTTTCCTGATGCCGAAGGAAGAATACTCCTACCTCAGCTCGCGCATCGTGAAAGAAATTGCCCGCCTGGGCGGCGATGTCCGCCAGTTTGTGCCAGCTTGCGTGGTCGAGAGTTTTGCCGGGAAACTGAAAGTCCCGCAAAAAGCGAGAACGCCGAACTCCGTAAAGTCTAACCCGTGAAGATCCATCTCCGACAGATCCCCGCCGACGGTCTCCATCTGGAAGGCGAAGAGGAAGGCCCGATTACTCATCTCGTCCCGGAGGATGTTCGTTGCGCGGGGCCTCTTCGCTATAACCTGGATGTCGGCGTTTCGGAAGGCGCGCTCTGGGCCAACGGTCAATTGACCCAACCGGTAGAACTCCGCTGCGTCCGCTGTCTGGAGAGCTTTCCCTTCGACATTAAGGTCAACGATTTTGCCGTCCACACGGAACTCACCGGTCCGGAGCTGATCGATCTCACGCCTCTCATGCGGGAGGATATTCTGCTCACTCTCCCAGCCTATCCGCATTGCGATCGCGAAGGCAGCCGTATCTGTCCGGTGCCGGAGACCGCGGTTGAGGGCGAGAAAAAGTCGGCCTTGGAAGCGCGTCCGCCCGACTGGAGCGCTCTGGATGACTTAAAGCTCTGACCCGGATTTTTCCTTCCTAATCCTGATCTTGCTCCTGCTCCTAATCTTTTTCAAAAGAGGGATCAGGATTATGAGCAGGAGCAAGATTAGGAAGGGAGAGTTGCCTTTCCCGGAAATCCTGCTTTCCTGTTCCGCTCTTATGGGAGTTCCAAAACGCAAAACCTCCAAGATGCGCCTGCGCACCCGCAAGGCGTCGCATCGCTGGCAGGCGCCGCAGCTCAACAAGTGCTCGCAGTGCGGCAGCACCGTCCAATCGCACACCGCGTGCCCTTCCTGCGGCTACTACAAAGGGCGCCAGGTGCTCACAGTCGAAGGAGCTTAGGAGGGTTGAGTTGAGGGGCTGAGCCGTTGATCGGCGCTGCTTCTTATCCTGTTAACCCATCAACTCCTCGACCATTTAGGTTTTGCATTCCATCGGGGAAAACCGCAAAGTGCCGCCTCGATGAAGATCGCTCTGGACGCCATGGGTGGCGATTTCGGCCCACCTAACCTGGTCGGCGGTGCGGTCCAAGCGCTGCTCGAATATCCTCAGATCGACAAACTCTTCCTCGTCGGCGACACGCCCCAGATCGAAGCCGAACTCAAAAAGCACGATTGCACGGACGGTCGGATCGAGATCGTTCACTCCACCCAGGTTGTCGAAATGACCGATGGCGCAGTGCAGTCGGTGCGGCGAAAAAAAGATTCCTCCGTCAGCCGCGCGGTCGAGCTCGTGAAAAAGGGGGACGCGGCGGCCATCGTGAGTGCGGGGCATACCGGCGCGGCCGTGGCCGCGACCACGATCAAGCTCCGGACTCTGCCGGGGATTGATCGGCCGGGGATCGCCGCCATCTTTCCATCTGAGACGAATATTTTTGTCCTGATCGATGCCGGCGCGAACAGCGACGCGAGACCCGAACATCTTCTGCAGTATGGAATCATGGGCTCGGTTTATTCGCGGCACGTTCTTGGCTACAAAAATCCCTCGATCGGCCTCATGTCGATCGGTGGCGAAGACGTTAAGGGCACCGACCTCACCAAAGAGGTCTTCAAGATGCTGAAGCGCAGTCAGCTCAACTTCCGCGGGAACATCGAGGGGCACGATCTTTTCGCACACCCCGTCGAAGTCGTGGTCTGCGATGGCTTTGTCGGCAACGTGATCCTCAAGACCTGTGAGTCAGTCGGTGACGCGATTTTCAAATGGCTCAAACACGAACTCACGAAGAGTAAGATTCGCATGGCGGGCGCCTACCTCGCGCAAAACGCCTTTCGCGCCATCCGCAAAAAGATAAACTACGAAGAGTATGGGGGTTCCCCTCTGCTCGGGGTGAATGGCATCTGTATCATCGCGCATGGATCGAGCACACCGCTCGCCGTTAAAAATGCGTTGCGCGTTGCCGCCGAGGCGATTGAACAACAGGTCAATCCACATATTATCGAAGAGGTTCGCCGTTACAATGAAACGCAAGCCCCGCTCGAAACCGCAGGCCGCTAAGCCGCAGCGGACTGTCTCGATCATCGGTACCGGGAGCTATGTTCCGGAGCGCCGGCTCACGAACGCAGATCTCTCCAAGATCGTCGAAACCGATGACGAGTGGATCACCACGCGGACCGGGATCAAGGAACGCCGCATCGCCGCCGACGACGAGTACACGAGCGACCTAGGCGCCAAGGCTGCCCTTTCCGCCATGGAGCAAGCCGGCATTAAAGGCGAAGAGATCGACCTTATTCTCGTCGCCACCGCCACGCCCGACATGATCTTTCCCGCCACGGCTTGTTTTATCCAGACGAAGATCGGAGCCACGCGGGCGGCCTGTCTCGACATCTCAGCCGCTTGCGCCGGGTTTCTGTTTGCGGTGGAGATCGCGCAGCAATTCATCACCTGCCACACCTACGACACCGTGCTCGTGATCGGCGCGGAGAAGTTGAGCACCATCACCGATTGGACCGAGCGGAACACCTGCGTGCTCTTCGGCGACGGTGCGGGCGCCGCTATTCTGCAGCATCGCAACTGCGGGAGCCACGGCGTCATCAGCAGCCACGTCGCGAGCGACGGTAATTACGCCGATATCCTTTGGATGCCCGGCGGTGGTTGCCGTCATCCGATTACGAAGGAAAACGCCGACGACCATCTGCAAACGATCAAAATGTCGGGCAAGGAAGTTTACAAACAGGCCGTCACCGCCATGGTCGACGCCGCCAAGACGGTGCTCGAGATGGCTGGCCTAACGATCGACGACATCGCCTGCGTCATCCCGCATCAGGCCAACGTGCGCATCATCGAAGCGATCGCCGGCCGCCTGAAAATCTCGGTCGACAAATTTTTTGTCAATCTCGACCGCTACGGCAACACCTCCGCAGCAGCCGTCGCCATTGCCCTCGACGAAGCCAACCGGACCGGGCGCATCAAAGAGGGCGACTATGTTCTCATGGTCGTCTTCGGCGGCGGGCTCACTTGGGCTGGCGCTGTCATCGAGTGGTAGCGCAAGCTTCGAGCTTGGAATCTGTTTAGCCTCACGACAAGGCGCTGGGGCCAAAGGGAACGCTCGCTGTCGCCTGCGTATGTAGACGTTTCGCTCTGCGCCGTAACGCAGCCTCGAAAAGGCGAGGCCGGGCTTTCAAAGGCGGGTCTCAGGTTGGCTCTCGGAACCGACCTGCGAGCGCCCGCGTCTTCCGTATCTGTCTAGCCTCGGCCCGCGCCTCGCAGGTCTGGCCGGGATGGCGGTTTGTTCCCACTCGTGCTCTTATTCGTAATCGACCTCAATTCCGATCACGACCACGATCAGGAGCAGGAGGGAGTGGGAGCTGCGGAGTTTCGGCGAAAATTCCGGTCTAAGGCTAAACAGATTCCCAACTTGCGAGATTCCTTGCCCGCAAGCTAGAAGCCTGCGCTACCTTCTCTGATGCTCATCGATACCCACGCGCACCTCGATTACCCGGATTTCGCTCCCGACTTTGACGACATCCTGGCTCGCGCCAACGAAGCGGGCGTGACGCGCATTATCACCATCGGCACTTCCATCGAGAGCAGCCGGCGCGCAGCAGAGTTGGCCGAGAAATATCCAAACGTTTACGCGGTCATCGGCGTTCATCCGAGTCATGCCGAGGAAGCGGAGGATGACGTCATCACACCGCTCCGTGAGTTGGCAAAAAACCCACGGGTCGCGGCCATCGGAGAAACCGGTCTCGACTATCATCGCTTGCCCGGTTCTGAACTGGCCGGCGAACGCAAAACGGAGGTGATTAACCAAACGCTGCAAGCGGAAACCGATGGCGTAATCGAGAGCAGTATTCACGACGGCGCCATCAAGGCCAAGCAGGCGAGTCTCTTCCAGCAACAGCTCGATCTGGCCGTGGAACTGCGCCTCAATGTGGTCATTCACCAACGCGACGCCTGGGACGATACGCTCACCATTCTGCGCGAATATGGACGCCAGGTCAGCGGCGTCTTCCACTGTTTCGGCGGCACCCGCGAGCAGGCCGAGGAGGTCATCGCGCTCGGACACTTGGTTTCGTTCACCGGCATCGTCACGTTCAAAAATGGCGCCAATGTGCGCGAGGTCGCGGCCGGACTTCGACTCGGCGAGTTCATGGTCGAAACCGATTGTCCTTATCTCGCGCCCGCCCCTCACCGCGGGCAACGCTGCGAGCCCGCCTACACGCGATTGGTGGCCGAGAGCATCGCCGTGGCACGCGGCATTTCGCTCGAGGAGTTAGGCAAAGCCACCACCCAAACCGCCGAAGAGTTTTTCCGGCTTGCCGCCTAACGAGTCGAACTTAAAATGGCGATGCCGATAATGAATTGTCATCTCGAGTCGGCGCAGCACGACGAGGGACCTCCCAACCGTCGAGCGACCCCCGCTTCCCAGAAACCGCACGAACCACCCACCATAAATCTCTCCATCGTACCGCGACTCATCGCACGAGCACTCATCACTGCTTGTCTCCTTTCCCTGTTCGCCTCCTGCGCCACGGTCGATAACCGCCATCAGGTGATCGTTAGCGTGCCCGATCAGCGCATGGCCTTATTACAGGATGGTGCGCCGTTCGCCACCTATCCGGTTTCCACTTCCAAATTCGGCCTCGGCGATTTACCCGGGACAAGCTGGACGCCGTTAGGCAAACTCCAGATCGTAGAAAAAATCGGCGACGGCGCTCCCAGCGGCGCGGCTTTCAAGAACCGGCGGCCAACCGGCGAAATCGTCCCGCCCGACGCACCCGGTCGCGACATCATCGTTAGTCGTATCCTCTGGCTGCGCGGGCAGGAATCGCAGAATGCCCTGGCCTACGGGCGTTACATTTATATTCACGGCACGCCGGAAGAGCGAAACATCGGGCTGCCGACCAGCTACGGCTGCATCCGCATGCGTTCCGCCGATGTGATCGAACTGTTCAACACCGTCGGACGCGGCGCCAAAGTCGAGATCGCCAATCAACCGCTTTCCGCCCTCGTTCCGGGAATCACACCGATCTACGACCGCTTCGTTTCCACCCACAATTTCGCCCCCACCCAAATTCGTTAGGCGGTGAAAACGCGCGCCCGCAGAAAAATGCTGTTCCCCTTCGGGAGCGGAATCATTTTGATCGCGCTCGCTGCCTCAGCCGCGGCGGATGAATTTGCCGGCTTCGATGCGTATCTCACGCGTTATCGACAGGATCACCAGATTCCCGCCCTCAGCGTCGTGATCGTGCGAGATGGCAAAGTTGCCTGGGAACACGCCTACGGCACCGCTGACGACGAAGGCGAAGTGCCGGCCACGCCCGACACGGTCTTTTGGATCGCCTCGGTCACCAAGCCGATCGTCGCCACCGCGATTCTCGCCGAAGCCGACGCCGGCCGTCTCTCCCTCGACACGCCCATGACCGCCGATCCTGGCTGGCCGGAAACCTGCGGATGGCTGCACAGCGGCCGGATCCCATTCGGCGGCGGCGGAAAGGAAGAAAACGGCACCATCATCCCGCCGGTCAACTGCGCCCGTGCCGTCACCATCCGCGACATGCTCATGATGCGAGTCAACGGCGACGGCAACACCTTCACCTACAACCCGATCGCCTACGCCCGGCTCGACCGCGTCATCACCGGGGCAAAGGGCCGGCCGTTAGGCGACATCGTGCGCGACAATGTTCTCACCCCGGCTGGGATCCAGAACACCGCCCTTGGCTGGCGCGACCCGCAGGGTGGACTGGCGCTCGCCCGCCTGGCTCCGCCCTTCCGCATCACTAAGGAGGGACCCCGCAAAAATGTTTTCCCCGACGACGATTTTCGCGCAGCGGCGGGCGTTTACACCAGCGCGCGCAACCTGGCGAAGTTCGACATCGCCTTCGACGGCGGCAAACTCCTGAAACCAGCTCGCCGGCAGGAAGTCCTCAACAGCTGGAAAACCGAGCCCGGCTACGCCTACGGTTGGTTCAACCAGAGCTGGCAGGGCCATCGGCTTCTCTGGCATGCCGGCTGGGAACCGGACTGCTATTCGGCGCTCTACCTCAAAGTGCCCGAGCAACACCTCACCCTGATCCTGCTGGCCAACAGCGAAGGGCTATGGTGGAACAACTCACTCGTGCGGGCGGAAGTGGAGAAAAGTCCGGTGGCAGTGGAATTCCTGAAACGCTTTGTCTCCCCCAGGAAATCGGTCCCCGAGTGATATTCGTTAGCGGCCTAACGAATCCAGGAACCATTTCACCCTTAATCCATACGCCTGCTTTATTCCTTTTAACGGGGTTTTCGATGCCAGCGGCAAACATCTCTTTGTCGCGACTTCGTCGGCGACCGAGCCGGAAGTGTGGGCCTTCTCTACCGACCTGAGTTCCTTCCCGACGCCGGTCGCCCATCCCGACCTGAATCTTCTTAATATCTCCACTCGCATTCGGGCTGATTCCGGGGCAGGCGCGATGATCGGAGGGTTATCGTCGCTGGCGATAAGGCTAAAAGGGTTTTGATCCGCGGCCTTGGCCGCTCGCTTTCGATCACCGGCGCGCTCTCCGATCCGGGATCTCTATGATGCCGCCGGGAAAGTGATTGCCTCCAACGATAACTGGACCTCCAAAAGGCTGGATGTTGTCGCCACCACTCTGCCCCCGACAATTGAGCGGGAAGCGGCCATTCTCATTACCCTCGACCCCGGGTCTTACACCGCGGTCCTTCACGATATCTCGGGTCTCCCAGGCTTAGGCTTGGTAGAAGTCTACGATCTCGAGCCCGAGCATTCCATCCTGAGGAATAGCTCCACGCGAGGGATGGTAGAGGCGGGAGACAACATCATGATCGGCGGCTCTATTATCGGCGGCGAGAGCACACAGCAGGTCCTGGTGCGCGTGATAGGTCCTTCTTTAAGCGCCGCTGGAATCAAGCACTCTTTGGCCAACCCCACCTTGGAGCTACACGACGCCAACGGATATATCCTAGCGGTGAACGACGATTGGCGATCAAAAAACGACGCTGAGATCACGGCGACAGGTCTGGCCCCAAAGGATGACAGAGAAGCGGCCATCCTGGCGAATTTGTACTCAGGAAGTTACACCGCGATCGTGAGGGGCAAGGATAAAACCAGCGGCGTCACCCTGGTCGAGGTGTAGAATCTTAGCGGCGCCACTCCTACGGAAAAATAAGGGCGCCGTTCACGGCACCGTCCTTCCCCCTTAACCGAGAACAATAGCAATAACGCACGTCGCAGGCGTTTCCCTTACATCTTCATCTTCGGGCCGTTCTCGTATTTCTCTTTGAACTGGGCGAACTGTTCCGGAGTCAGGATCTCTTTGGCTTGGGTCATCAGCTTGGACTCGCTCGCTTCGGTGCAACCAGTCTTATGATGCTCCTGCATCGCCGCAGTCCATTTCTTCTGCTGCGCGTCCGTGAGATGGAGCGGCGCGTTCGGAATGGTGCAGGCCATCTTGAATCCCATTTCTTCCTTCGGGGCCTTCGAAGCTGCGTCACCGTGTTCACCAGCGAACGCAGTGCTCACGGCAAACAGCCCAGCTGCCATAATCGTCGTTAGTTTAATCATCGCTCAATATAGCCTACCGAGTCGTTCCTGTCGATCTGCTGGTTCCTACAAGGTCGGATCTCGCTCCAGGATTTCGCTGCTCTCATCAACGCTGAAACTTGGCTAAACCATTCAATCCATCGAGCCGGGCGAATGATCGCTGGCGTTCTCTGCGCAAGGCTTGAAGCAATCAACAAACCTTCGTCCTCAGGATTGAACGGCTCTTGGCTCGGTCCACAGCTCCTGCGTCGACGCTCTGCCCTTATTTTCGCCGTGGCCTTTTGAGCGTAGGAAGCATACTGCTCGCCCAAGCCCTCGCAGGCATCAGCTTCGCTGGCTCCGCCCCGAGTCGCTAACAGCTGGAAACCGCTTTGCCCGGGTAGCCATTGGCAATGGCAACTCAGTGGCAGAGTCAACGAGAAGGTGCTCGACCGCGTGGACCGCCCCAAGATATATGACATTGATATGGTAGGAGCGACGTCGGAATTGATCAGCCAGCTCAAGGCCAAAGATATCTATGTCGTCTGCTACGTGGAGTCAGGCGACTGGAACCGGCAACGGCCTGACGCGGGCGATTATGCTCCCGAGATTCTCGGCCGCGCGATCGACGGCTTTCCCGATGAAGAATTCGTCAGCATCAATGCCGTGGATGGACCGCCCGGACCGCCCGACAAGACCCTGCGCGACATCATGTTTGGGCCGCCTCGATCAGGCCTAGGCCAAATGCTGCGACGGCATCGAGCCCGACTTGGATGATTTGCACAACTAAACCGCGATAGGTCTATGTTCGCGCCGTCCCCACACCAACAGACTTTTGTAGCGCCCTTGGAAAAGGTGCCCGCTGCGCCGGTAGCGCCAGTTAAACCAAGTCGGGTTGCTGACCAACAGCCAATGCATCCGGCGACTCAGGTTGGCAGGTGAGTCTGCGCGACAAGGTGAAAATGATTGCCCATCAGGACAAACCCCAGCAACGAGACCTTCTACCGTCCCCAGGCTTGCTCCAGCAACTCGAGCAACTTCCTCCGATCGCCCGCCCCGCGAAAGATCAGCCGCCGCTCGTTCCCACGCGTCGCTGGTGATAGATCGCTTCCGAAAATTCAAGCCGAGCGGCCGAGCCATGGCGCATCTTCTTCGACCACGCTCAACGTCAAATGTATAGGGCGTGTTGCCCAAATCTAAGGGCGCAAAAAAAAGAGTACCCAGGTCCGCCGAGATTTGATAAGGCACTGTTCCCATGATGGGAGCGCAGAAGAAGGAGCGGGAACTGTTCAGTTACGCGATTAATCTGGAGAAGCGCGTGCGGAGCGATCATCCGCTGCGGCGGGTGGCGAGGCTGATCGATTTCAAATTCGTGCGCGCGGAGGTGGCGCACTGTTACGGCCACAACGGGCAGTTCTCGGTCGATCCCGAGGTGATCATGAAGATGATGTTCCTGCTTTTTTTTGATGATGTGGCGAGCGAGCGGGAGTTGATGAAGGTGATCGCGGAGCGACTCGATTATCTCTGGTTCCTGGGTTACGGACTGGAGGACGAGATTCCCGATCACAGCGTGTTATCCAAGGCGCGGACGCGCTGGGGCAAAGAGGTCTTCGAGCGCTTGTTTGTGCAGACGATCGCGCAGTGTGTGGAGGCGGGGCTGGTCGATGGACGCAAGTTGCATGTGGATTCGAGCCTGATCGAGGCCGACGCCGCGCGCGAGTCGGTCATCAAAGGGCCACCGGAGCTGATTACGGCGTTAAAGCGCGCTTATCGAGCGACGGAGAGCAAGCTGGGGGAAGGCGTCACCACGCCGGAGAGCTATGAGGCAGTGAACGACCGGATGATGAGTAAGACGGATCCGGATGCCGCGATGGTCAGCCGCGGGCGCAAAGATTCGCGGCCCCGCTATCACCATCATCGCGCGATCGATGATCAAAGAGGCGTCATCACCGCGGTGGAGACGACCCTGGAGAGCGTGACGGAGAACCGCAAGCTGCTCGATTTAGTCGACCAGCACGAGAAGAACATCGCGCGCTCAGCCGAGACGGTGATAGGCGATCACAAGGATGGAACGCAAGACAACTTCGTGGCCTGTCAGGAGCGCGGCCTCACCACCCACCTGGGCGATGCGAGCAAAGGGCAGGATCATCACAAGGCCAGCGGGATCTTCCCCGAGAGCGCGTTTGTTTACGAGGCGCGGAGCGACCCTTATCGCTGTCCGGTGGGCGAAGTGTTACGCCCGCGGCGGGTCCATCCGGTGCGCCACACGATGGAGTATAAGGCGCCGGCCAGAGTCTGTGCCGCCTGTCTGCTGCGTCCCCAATGCACCAGAGCAAAACTCGGTCGGACTCTGCACCGACATGAAAAACAAGAGCTACTCGATGTGGCGCGTGTCCAAGCGCACAGCCCGCGGGCGCGGCGCGATCGCCGACGTCGCCAGCAACTCATGGAGCAAAGCTTTGCCGACGCCGCGAACAATCACCACTTCAAGCGCGCACGCTGGCGACGCCTCTGGCGCCAGCAGATCCAGGATTATCTAATCGCGGCGATCCAGAACGTGCGCATCCTTTTAGCCCATGGAAGGACGCGCAGAGTGCGGTGGCAAACATTGTGGTGGTGAACTTCGAAAAGACCAAGGTACGCCCGCAGCCAACGCTTCCTTATCGCCAGGGCAACTCAGCGCCGCATCGCCCACGTGTCATCGACTCCATCTTCCTTTTCCTCGCTCTTCACCTTCGCCAAACGCCACATCTTATTCCAACCTAACGAGCGACCTTTTGAGCAACACGCCCTATAGACACGACCCCGTCTTCCGGCCGCCCGCTGAGGCATGCTTCCGCCTCCAGAAATACAACAGCGCCAATCCGCCGCCCGCGAATAGGAAGAGCGACCCCGGCTCCGGAACGACGGCCACCAGCGAAACGTCGTCCACCACCAGGTCAGAATCGCCGATTAAAGTGCCGGTGCTTAGATCGGCGAAGGTCACGCCGCTGGGCACTTGATTGAGCATGCCCACGAAGGTGAAGGTAGCTCGCTGCCACACTGTGCCGAGGTCCAAGCTCGGCATCGTGACCGTGTACATCTGGGCGGGCAACGGCGCGCTGGTGGTATTGATCGTCACCTGCAACGTTTGCGTACCCGTCGTGCCGATAGCCCCATATGCGAAGGAGAGCTGATAGGTCGTCGTGCCGTCCAGCATTCCGAAATCCTGCGTGGCGCTGCCGCCCGGCGTCCCGCCATCGAAGTTGAACGAGAGAAAGCGCGGGCCATAGGGCGAGGTACCCGTGGTCGACGGATAATCCGCGGCGGTCCGCCCTGCTGCGGTCGGGATGAGCGTCCAATTATCAATGTCGGTTCCCATCCCGAACTCAAAGCTTCCGTTCGTGATGATGTTTTGCGCGCGGGCAGATAAAACCGTCCCCATCATTAATATCGCAACGACGACGTAACATTTCCGTAGCCAGTAATTTTTCATTCTAATGTGCAGTTCGGTTTTCACCAGTGATCAAAAAAACGCCACAGTTTTTACCAAGATCGCCCGGCTCCCACAACGATTATTTTGGCTTTGTTTAATACAGTGACGTCATTCAAACCTCTACGGCCGGTTTTCTTGCCTGCTGAGCGAGATTGGAGTCCAGCTTCTGGTCTCCCCAAAATTTCCCACCTTTCAAGCACTGCGCTTGCTAAGGTAAAAGTCATGAACTCCCTCGATTAAGCCTTGGTGGGCACCGGCAAGACTGTCTCGCCCTCCGATCTTCTACCACGAACTAGGAGAAAGGCAGTCTTTTTCTCACCCCAAATTCGATTTGGACGACACCATCGTATCTTGATGCTCTGGCAGCGGTAGAAGGTCGCTGTGTCTATCAGATGATCTTTTTCGTGGAACCACACGACGTCCAGGTCCACCACGAGCTGAGCCTGGTCCTGGCCGCCCTCCGCAGCCAACTCGACGTCGAGTATCACCCAAACCTTCATCGATGAACCCGACCCCGTCCACATCGCCGACCTATTCCGTCGGGCGACACCCTTCTATCTCGCCGCCGACTTCGGCGGCGGGCAATAGCGGCAAAGATTTCAGGTTAGGCTGCGGCGAGAACCCCGCGATGGACGTCACAAGCCGTACCGGGCACCCCCGCCCGTGGTTCAAAACGGCGTAAAGAAAATCTTCTTCGTATGGGGGCAGCGCACTTCCGAGCCGGGAGGGATTCCAGTAACGTCGACCGGACCAGCCGAAGGGGCGTAGGGGCTATAGGATATCCGCGTGGCTTGCCGCTGCTCACCGAGACAGTCAGCAGCCGTCCATCCGGCGCGGTTTGCGCTAGAAGATGAGCGTGTTCTCCGACCTTCAAATCCCTCAAGCGCATGCGATCACTGGAGCGGATCACGTGCGCGTTGGGGAGGATGGTAAAGAGCAACCGCCTTGGCGCCGGCTTCGGATCCGTAATTCGCATCGGCAGAATCCCTCCCTGCAAGATCACCGTATTCTCGCCCGGATTGATCGCTTCGATAAATCCCTCGTAGCTCACCAGCCCATGCTTGTCGGTTTCTCGTATCGGGATCATGCCGGACTGATCCCGAGGAAGCGTGTCGAGAAGATTCGGCCCCGTGGGAGAAACCGGTAATACCACGACCGAGCTACAACTGACGAAGAGAAGCCCTAGGGAACAGATGAACCAGATCGTCTGGATAAGCGGAGACTAGAAAACCCACGGACCGTCATCAAGACGAATTACCGTTACGGCTTCCTTCATCCTTCTACCTTCGTAGAATAGCTTGCACTCCCTGGCAGGGCCGATTCAACGTGCTGTCATGAAAACTCACTTCTTCCCGTTGGTGGCGTTCCTCTGCGGGCTTGCTTCCTTCGCCATTCCTGACCCAAGTGCGGCAGAAAAATGGGAGCCCCCTGGCACCGAAGAACAAGCGGCCGTGGATCAAGCCAACAAAGAACTCGCTAGCGTCTACGGCGAGTTAATGGCGAAGGCTGGCGATCCCAGCAACCGCACAGGCGATCTCGATGCCGAACGCGAGAAGACCAGTCTTCGCGAGGCCCAGCGCGCCTGGATAAAATGGAGAGACGCTGAAGCCATGTTTATCGCGCGTCACGGCGGTGCCGTCGGAGGCAGCGCCCTCCGCATGGATGTCGCGGATGCTCAGTTGAAGCTGATCAACGATCGCATCACCGTGCTCAAAGCCTATCTAACGCAAACGCCGAAAGAATAAATCCCGCTCTATTCGTCTGCCGAGGATGAGACATCTCTTTTTGGCTGCCACTCTCGCCGCGGCGCTCCCTTTCGCTGACTTTGCGAGGTCAATTCGAAAAGATTGCTTCCGCGGCGCAGGGGCGCGCCGGCGTAGCGGTCCAGCTCATAGAGTCGGGCGAAACGGCGGACCTGCACGGCGGGGTAGCCGATACGCGCCCATCACCAAAGTGCGCAAGCTCACCATCCGACCCTACCAAATCTTCTATCGTCTCAACAAAGAGACAAATGCAGTCGAGATTCTTCGCTTTTGGCACGCAGCTCGGTCCGAGCTGCGGTTGTAAGCGCTGCCTTTCGCAGCACCCTCCGCGCTCAATACAATCAACCGTCGGCTTCCCAGCGCTCCGAACCACCGCTCGGCCTGTCTCGATAGTCAGCTCCGACCCAAGGCAGGACGTATGGGGTGGTGGCGGTTTGTGCCAATAGTGAGGACCGAGCCTTTTTTGCGAATAGTCCCTTGGATTATTCGGCCTCGACGTTGATCTTCTCGGCGAGCTTGGTCAGCTTCTTATCCGTAGCGCCTTCTTCGTCCAAAGTGGTTTGGAGGAGCTGCTGGCCCTGAGTGTCGCCGAGTAGTTTGGCATAAGTGCGGGCGGTACCGTAGCCAGCCATCTCGTAATGCTCCACCCGTTGCGCGGCGGAGATCAAACCTGCGTCGCGGACTTCGTCCTCGGCGTCTTCTTCGATCATTTCCTGGCCTTCTTTGATGACGCCTTCCATGCCTTTGCATTTCGGGCCGCGGGTGGTCTCGTCATGGCTTTTCAGAATCGTCTCGAGGCGGTTGGCGTGTTCCTTGGTCTGTTCCAGATGTTCCTTAAAACCGGCCACGAGTTTTTCGTCGGTGGCGGCTTTGGCCATCTTGGGGAGGGCTTTGATAATCTGATTCTCCGCGCTGTAGAGGTCTTTCAGCTCGTGAATGTAAAGGTCTTTAAGTGTTTCAAGTTCCATACCCTCAAATCGCGCCGGACAACCCATTAAGCCGGGTTATTCGGAATTGATTCTCGTGAGGGGCTCGTGCCGGAAAGGGTCAGGCGCGGCGTCGACGTTTTCTTTTGGCGGGAGTTGCGCTCCTTTCTGCCCGGTCGCTCAGCGTTTGGAAATCATCTTCCAGCTTGGTCAGTTGCTCTTCGGATAATTTGTCGAGCGAGAGTAGATGGTTGCGGGCAGTGCGGAGCGCGCGGATGATTTCCGGCGGTTGCAGCTGGATGTTCTTGGAATCGCGGTTCTGGGTGTTCTGGAGCAGGAACACCATGAGGAAGGTGACGATGGTCGTGCTGGTGTTAATGATGAGCTGCCACGGATCCGAATAATGAAAGATCGACGAGCAGGGCGATGACGAAGCTCCACGGCGTCCCCAGGACTAACGAGGCCCGCTTGGCGAAGCGATGAAAGGCGTTGAAGATCCGGCAACTGAAGCTGCGCTCATTGACCGAAATCAGCCTTTCTGGAGGGAGCGTTGGCCTCCGCCTTGGCGGTGACACCGACGTGTCTAACTTTCATTTTCTTTTTGCTATACTCCGCTAGTGAGCGCAGCCGCGCATCAACGCGAGGAGGACTAGGGTACCAATGACTGAAACGATGAGTGACCCAATACAACCGAGACGACTGGAAAAGAATCCGAACATACCTGCGAATCGCGTGTCGCTACCGTCAGCGGCTTGTATTTGGCGAATCCCTGACGGCGCGGCCACGGTCGCATTGCCTCAGGGCTGAGCGAGGTTAGTATGCCCTTTGAAACCCGGAGATTTTGAAACTGCCCTAGAAGGCTGGCCCCGACCACTCCGAGGAAGAGACCCTTTGGAGGGGGCAATGCGCTCTCTATTGGAGAAAGGTCTGGGAAATCTTCCGCTCCCAGCAAAAGGGAATACTTTGGCACGCTGGCAAGCGCTTGCGGCAGTTGGAGCGATCGATCTCTCCCTGGCAAAAATTTACGAAGGACACGCCGATGCTCTAGCTATTCTGGCGGAGTTAGGGGCCAGCAACGCGCCCGGGCTTTGGGCGGTCTGGGCCGCCGAGCCGCCGGACGCACGTGTCGTTTTTCACGGGGAGGAATCGGGCGCGCTCACGGGGCGAAAGCCTTGGTGTTCCGGCGCGGCGTTCGCCGATTACGCGGTTGTTTCTGCGTGGACAGAGACAGGCGAACCAATCCTTGCACAGATAAAACTGCGGCAGGCGAGCATGACTATTGACGCTAGCGGTTGGAAAGCAGTCGGCATGGCAGCTTCAGAAAGTATCTCGGTCGTCTTTGAGGAAACGCCTGCCAGCGCGGTGGGCACCCCAGGCGATTACGTGAAGCGACCCGGGTTCTGGCAAGGGGGCGCGGGAATCGCGGCCGTCTGGTACGGCGCCGCGGTGGCCGTGGCGGAAACGCTCGCTGCATCTTCGCGGATCGGGCGCGATCCGCATGCGGCGTCGCATCTTGGAGCCATTGACTCCGTCTTGCGCTCCGCCAAGGCGTTGCTCCGCGAAACCGCCTCATGGATCGATGCGCATCCCGAGGCAGACGCCTCGGCCGCGGCCCTGCGGGTCCGTGCCTGTGTGGAAGCGGCAGCGCAGGAAGTCTTGCTTCGCACCGGGCGGGCGCTCGGGCCGGCTCCGCTGTGCAGGGACGCAATTCACGCGCAACGCTGCGCGGATCTCCCGGTCTTTTTACGTCAAAGCCACGCCGAGCAGGACTTGCAAGCACTTGGCGAGCGGATCGCACATGATGGGGGTGAGTGGAAGCTGTAGATAATCGGGCCGGCGCGAAATTCCCGCCCGCTCACCCTCTCCTCTCCCGGTGCGTGGTGGTGCCCGCCCGCAATGAAGAGAAGCGGCTGTCGCGGCTGGTTGAGGCCCTCGCGGATCAGCGCGATCTGGCCGGAGCGCCGTTGCTTCCCGAGTCCTACGAAATTCTCCTCCTGCTCAATAATTGCACCGACGGTACAGCGGCAGTGGCCCGCGCGCTTCAGCGAAAATATCCGGCGCTCCAACTGCAGGTGGCGGAAATTTCCTACCCGCCATCCGAGGCGCACGTGGGGAAAGCGCGCCAGGCACTCTTCGAAGCGGCCTTCCGGCGCTTCGCGGCATTGCAGCGTTTGGATGGCCTCATTCTCACCACCGATGCCGACTCGCGGCCCGCCCCTGACTGGATCGCGCAGAACGAGGCTGAAATCGCCTGCGGAGTAGAGGGCGTGGGAGGGAGAGTGGTTTTAGAAGCAGATGAGCGCGCCGCGCTCCCCTTGGGTGTGCAGCGGCTATTCCTGCTCGATATGGGTTATCGCCGCGCCTTGGAAGAGCTGCGGGCGCTCTATGCACCCGAGGCGCACGATCCTTTTCCGCGCCATCATCAACATTTCGGCGCGAGTCTTTGCGTCACCGCCGCCGCCTACGCCCGCGCGGGAATGCCGTTGCGGCGTTCCAACGAAGACGTCGCTCTTTATCGCGCGATCATTTCCACGGGCGGACGTTTCCGGCATAGCAACTGGGTGCGCGTTTACACCTCTGGACGCGAAGACGGGCGGGCGCAGGGGGGACTGGCAGACGCCATCAGTTGGTGGAAGGCCCAGGTGGTCGCGCGACGGTCGGTTATGGTGGAAAATGCCGACGCCGCCGATCAGCGCTTAGCTGAACTGGGTCGTTGGCACCGCGACTTTCCCGAGGAAATGGCGCCCGTGCATCTAAGTAGCACGCCGGAGCCACCCCTGCCGCATCGGGCGGCTGAGATTCACGCCACGCTTCGCGCCCTGCGCGAACGGATCGCGAGACTGCTTCCACTTACACTGGCGGAACGGCTCGTTGCAGATGTCATCCTTGCAGAGGAAATTCCGTTGCTATCGGTGGCGGTCTGACCTCATGCCTGCACTCGACAGCCGCTCCAGCTCGCTTCTTCTCGAACCCGAACGTCACCCGCTTCGGCCAGCGGAGTTCGCCCGAACTCTTGGTTCGGCGGTCGTATTCGCGCCGCATCCCGACGATGAGTCGCTCAGCTGCGGCGGGGTGGTCGCCTTGCTGGCCGCGACCGGTTGTTCGCCTCATGTTGTCATGATGACGGATGGCTCGTTTTCGCATCCAAACTCGCCTTCCTATCCCGCGCCGCGACTCGCTGCGCTCCGGGAAGAGGAAACATTGGCAGCGGTCGCAGCTCTCGGTCTGCCGCCCGAAAAAGTTCATTTTCTGCGCTATCCGGATTGCGGGCTCCCGCGCGAAGGGATGGCCGCATTCAGCGAAGCGACCGAACGCATTCGCAGCTTGCTTGTGCGGCTTGCGCCCGAGACAATTTTTGTTCCCTGGCGCCGCGATCCGCATTGCGACCACGTCTCGACCTGGCAACTCCTGCGCGCAGCGGTGACTGCTTTGCCGGTGCCACCGCGCTGGCTGGAGTATCCCGTTTGGGCGTGGACCCAGGCGGGAAGCGTAGTCGCTCCGCAACCAGAAGAAGCCACAGCCTGGCGGATTGATATTTCCACGGTCCTGGCCCGCAAACAGGAAGCTATCGCGCAACACCGCTCGCAACTCGGCGGAGTGATCGAGGACGATCCGTCCGGCTTCGTGCTCGAGCCGCAGATGCTGGCGCATTTCGCCAAACCGTGGGAACTCTTTCTCGAACCTACCCATGGCTGAAGACACTCCGCACATCGAGCCGACTTTCACCGACAAAGGCTCGCTCGCACCGGCCTATTTCGACGACCTGTATGCGGCGAGTCCGGACCCATGGGCGTTCGCGACCAGCGCCTACGAGACGCAAAAGTATGCTGCAACGCTCGCGGCCTTGCCGCGAAAGCGTTACGCCAGCGCGTTGGAACTGGGCTGCTCGATCGGCGTCCTCACCCAGCAGCTCGCGGCGCGCTGCGACCATCTGCTCGCGCTTGATGTTTCCGAACTCGCCCTCGGGCAAGCTCGCCGGCGTTGCGCCGATCTGCCCCAGGTCACCTTCGAGCGGCGCGACCTGGCGGAGCAATTCCCGCAGGGTCGTTTCGACTTAATTCT
The DNA here is from genome assembly GCA_965218705.1 of Chthoniobacterales bacterium. Taxonomy (GTDB): domain Bacteria; phylum Verrucomicrobiota; class Verrucomicrobiia; order Chthoniobacterales; family UBA10450; genus Palsa-1392. The sequence continues at coordinate 2,158,187 of OZ244652.1, read as the reverse complement.
GATCTCGGAAGTCGCCTATTATTTTTCCCGGCCGGTTCTTACTTTTCTGCGGGCGAGAATCGCCGCCGCGCTCAATCCTTCCGCGCACCTGTTGCTGGTCCATTACGTTGGAGGAACGAATTACCCGCTGACCGCCGACGCCGTCCACGAGACCTTCCTTGAGTGGGAAGACTCGGTTTGGAAGCGCCTTCTCTCCCGCGTCGCGGACGACTATCGGCTCGACCTGCTGGAGAATCTCCCGTAGGTCTGCTGGTTCCCGGCGCCATAAGAGAGACGGGCCAATCGCCGTCGAGCCAATGGGCAGGATCCGTTGACCGATCCGTTGACCGATCCGTTGACCCATTCATTTTTCCGTCCTCACAAGATTAAACGGGCCTGCTTACTCGCGCGACCTTGCCGAGCGCTTCTTATCTCTCTTTCACCCCGCACCAGGCGAGTTAGACTGCTCGTAGTATGAAAGGCTTCATCTTTGATCTCGACGGGACATTGGTCGACTCCAACGAACTCCACGTCGACTCGTGGGATGCAGCTTTTCGGCATTTCGGAAAGCAATTTACTCGGCCGCAACTGCAAGCCCAGATCGGCAAAGGCTCGGACAAATATCTCCCAGAGTTTCTGTCAAAGGAAGAGATAGAGCGGTTTGGGAAAGAGCTCGATGAGTATCGCTCCGACCTCTTCAAGAAGGAATATCTCCCGCGCGTAAAGCCTTTCCCAGAGGTGAAAGCCCTCTTTGAGGAGATTCGCCAGGCTGGCGGAGAAATCGTTCTCGCGACGTCCGGTAAGAAGTCGGAAACAAAACATTACGTTGCTCTGCTCGAAATTGGCGATCTGATCTCGGGCCAGACGACGGCCGATGACGCCGCGGAATCCAAACCCGAGCCTGACATCCTGACTGCCGCTCTGGAGAAGCTGAAGGATGTGCCGGGTAACGAAGCGTTGCTGATCGGTGACACGCGTTTCGACATGGAGGCAGCCGGGAAAATAGCGTTGTCCACCATCGGGGTGACCTGCGGGGGAACGTCGGAGGCGGCGCTGCGCGCAGCGGGAGCGCTTGCCGTCTTCCGCGACCCGGCAGCCCTCCTGGCGGAGAAGTTTTACTTGCGCGAGTGGCGGTAACTTCTCCGGCCGATGCCTTCCGCGGGCCAGACATCTCGATATTCGCTGTCGTAAATTGATAGCCACGAGTCTGGTGGCGGGACGGTGTCAAGAGGTCGCAGAAACAGGGATATCTCCTGTGCGCCGCCTTGCGCGATTCGTCTCCTTTTGAGGGGGACGTAACTCTACGGATTCCCGTTACCGCCCATCGCGCCGTAGATTTGCCCGGTCGCGTAGCTCGCATCGTTCGCTGCAAGCTGCACATAGATGGAGGCCAGCTCGACCGGTTGCCCGGGCCGGCCCATCGGCGTCTTGCCTCCAAATTTCTTCAGCTTTTCCTGGGTCGCACCACCGCTCACCTGTAACGGCGTCCAGATCGGGCCGGGCGCCACGCCGTTTACGCGAATGCCTTTCGAGGCCAGCTGCTTCGAGAGCGACTTCACATAGTTGGTCGTCGCGGCTTTGGTCTGCGCGTAATCGTAGAGATCGGGCGAGGGATCCACCGCCTGCTCTGAGCTCGTGCCGATGATGGACGAACCCGGCGGCAGATGCGGCAGCGCCGCCTTAATGATCCAGAACGGCGCATAGATGTTGGTCTTCATCGTGGCGTCGAAATCTTCGCTCGATACATCGAGAATCGAAGCGCGCGTCTGCTGGCGGCCAGCGTTGCTGACCACAATGTCCAGGCCACCTAGCTCCTTGACCGCGTCGGCCACTAGTTTCTGGCAGAACGCTTCTTCGCGCAGATCGCCCGGGAGCGCGATTGCCTTGCGCCCTTCCGCCTTGATCAAGTCGATGACCTCCTTTGCGTCCGTCTCTTCGGTCGGGAAATAATTGATCGCCACATCGGCGCCTTCCCGCGCATAAGCGATCGCCGCGGCCCGTCCCATGCCGGAATCACCGCCGGTGATCAGCGCCTTGCGGCCCGCCAAACGCCCAGAGCCTTTGTAGCTCTTCTCCCCGTGATCTGGGCGCGGGTCCATCTTACTCGCCAGCCCTGGCCACGGTTGTTCCTGCCCTTTGAAGGGTGGCTGGGGATATTTTGTGGTTGGGTCCTGCAATTTTTCGGCTGTCATAGCTGACTTCCTACTTCCCTCGGCTCCGAAGGCCCCCGCAACCGCGAGGCTGACAAAGCCCGCCCCGATCCCTCCGAGGGCGCGTCGACGGCTGATCTTATTTTGTTCGTTCATTAGATGTAAATGGATTGTCTCCGATCAAACCCAGCAACTTTCTTCGTTTTGCTCAGAACTTCCGCCTCGAAGGCGTTCCTAGCTGTCGCCCTTCGCGTGAGCCAACGACACTTTCTTGACCAATTCGTCCAGCGACTCTTTGCCTTCCGCGACCCCCGCCAGAAGCTCGTTGGCCAATTTCTCCTGATTCAGGGTCGAGGTGAGAATCGCTAGCTCATGCGTCCAATCATTCTCCTTCGCCGCGGCGCAGAGCGGCGTGTAGGCGCTGATCTCAAACTGCTCGATCTTCCGACCCGCGGCGATGATTGCCGCGTCGCGCTCGGCGGGGTCCAAGATATTCTTGATCACCTCGATCTCTCCTTCCCTGAGCAAGTCCGCGATTGGCTGGCAGGTTTTATCCGGCAACTCCTTGCCTGATGACTCGGCCAGGGCCTCAAGGCTTTTGGCATGCGCCTTGGTCTCCTCGAGATGAATGCCGAGCAGCGTTTTTAGATCCTCGGATTTCGCCGCCAGAATCAGGAGCGGAAGTGCGTGCGTGAGGCGTTTCTCGCCATCATGCATCTCGCCAAGTTTCTCGAGAAAATCCTGCGACACCGGAATTCGAGGCGAGCCGGTGCTGGTGGTTTGGTCGGCTTTGGTCGTGTGGCTTTCGCTATCGGAGCCCTTCGTGATGGCCCCGATTTCGGCATTCGTTTTTGCCGGGGGCTGGCCATCCTCGCTGGGAAAACTCTGCGGCGGCTGCGCGTCTTTGGTCTTTTCTACGGTCTCTCTCTTCATATTTTTACATGGTTATCGGGTCTGGACCGCAAAAGGGTTCTAATGAATAAACAAGATTGCGCCGCAGCCGTCCGCGTGAAGGTGCTCAGCCTAATCTTCTTCCTTCGGTAAAGTCCCCGCAACTCCTCCTTTGCCTTTTCCAAGGGGTATCAGACAGCATCCAGCCCGGTCGCGAGCGGCGTTTGTTTATTGGTCGCACCAGATGGCCGCCGCAACAGGAGATAAGCCATGCTCGCCACGATCGCGCGCAGCGATCATGTGTTGCCGCAAAGGCGGAACGGTCTCCATCCCGGGCGTGTATGTCGGGATGGTCGATAAGATGCCGATGGGCGCGGCGATGAACAAAGGACTCACCTTGAAGATGGATCAAACCCATATGAAACGCTACACCCAGCCGCTGCTCGATAAGATCAACACGGGTGAGATCGATCTTTCCTTCATCATCACTCACAACCGCCCGCTCGCCGAAGGGCCGGAGCTTTACAATACTTTCCGAGATAAGGAAGACGGCTGCATCAAAGTGGTCTTGAAACCTTGAGGTAAACAGGAGGGAGCGGCGCCGCCGCGGCGTCGGTCCGAAGATGAGGGTGGTCGAGAATGACAGTCTTTCCAGATATCCTTTCAGCGCACGCGGGTATTGCGACAGCAGATTTCCCACTTATTGCCGTCGGCATCCTCGAAAAACACGGCGTAGTAGCCCGGCGTATAATCGCGACAATACTCCGGCCCTTCGACGTTTTGTGCGCCGGCCTCGCGGATGATCGCGCCGAGGCGGTTGACTTCTTCTTCCGTGTCCGCCCAAAAGGCGACGCGGTTAGCGTTGCCGCGGTGGCCCGGTTCCTCGTTGAGACCGATGAAGGGCGCCGTCTCGCGCTCACCCTCCGCGTAATAGCTGACCTCGTCTCTCCCGACGCCGATCTTCGGGAATCCCAACTCCCGAAGGAAGACGTCATAAAATTTCCTGGCTTGCGCAAAATCGGACACCCGAAGGTCAATGTGATCGAAGCGGTGGATACTCATGAGATGATGTTGGCAACAAACACCCGTCACCGCCACCCGCAAACTTCCGAGCAAATCTTCCGGCGATGTGCCTGTAGCGGCGTGAAAGCGGAGTCAGAGGGTGAATCCTGGAGCCCAGTCAGGCGGCGATTCTTGCAGCTTGGCCCGGTCGGTGCGCGCCAGCGTAGAGGGGCTGGGGCGCGTCTATGCACTTAACATTTGGTTTTCGAATGAATTGCAACACGGCGTTTCACGGCCGATTGCGTCGCCCCTATTTTAGCGCGGAAAGCGGCGGTCGAAGTCTCGATGGGTGCCGACCCAGAACCAGAGCCACTCGTCGTTGCCGCGTCGCAGCGCGACTGCACGCACGTTTCTCGTCACGCGAACGGACCAGGCACGGGAATCAAAGCGCAGACGCTCCAGCCGCAAGCTTGGATGAGCCGGATTTTGGCTGAACAGCGCAGAAGCATGGTGAGCCGCAGCTCGAATCTCGGGCGATAGCTCATGAAAGCTCCCAAAACTCTGCTGCGGCGCGGGAAGTCACGTGCCCTTAGTCAAAATCGCTTTCGGCCACCTTTGGATAGGCGGCTGGATCTGCGGATAGATCGGCTTCGTACCGATCGAGCTTTTGGCTAAAGCTCGGACGCGGACGTTCGTCGCGCATAATGCGCTCCCACTCCGGATCAACCTCGAGCTCCGGGAATAGTCGTGGAAGATGCTTGAGAAGCTTTTCCCGCTCTTCCTTGGCAAGCGCAAGAATCGCCTTTTCAATCTGCTGTGCCGTACTCACAAGGCCGAAGCTTACCCGCTGTCGTTGCGCGGAGCAATCCGGCGACGGCGCGGGTTCAGGCGGGATCGGGGGGCGTTTGAGGGCTCAGTCCCAAGTATCTCCGAGCACATTCGATCGTTGCCTTCGTTCGTATTGACAGACTTTCAGGCGATCCGCCAAAACGTTGGAACGCCCCGCCCCATGCGAGTTGAGTTTCCCGGAGCATTTGAACCGCGACGACCGGCGCGAGGGAAGCACTCACCGATGTTTCACACTTGCTCGATCATTTCATCCCCGCGATCGAAGAAGCCGCCAAGCCCAGATGGCCATGGCAGCAGTGAGCAAAGCGATCCCACCTGTGCCAAGAACGAACCAAGGATCGGGGGGCAAAAGAGACCATTTCGCGATGGCTCTCCACAGATGCATCACGGCGAGGAGAGCGAAAAGCCCACCAGTGATTAGGAGCTAAGCCTTCATGGGACTACGATCCTGCCCTGGGGGCCAGTGGAGTATCGTGCGCTCTTCATCTAACGACAACAAGATGAGCGACAGCGGACGAGGGCTCGCGTCGTTCGGAATGGAACGGACTGGCAAGCCCTGACCATAGACGCCAGCCCAAAGGGTGCGGGAGCTGCGCGACCAAATCAATCAATGGAATCGTAGAAGTCATCTCGAAAAGTGGAGCGTACCGCGGTCCGCCGTTCGCTCCACGCTTTGTTAGACGGCGACTTGCTCGAAAGAAACGTTCGGAATGTCCTCCACTCTCGTCTGGGCGTGCTCGACAGTGATCCCGCAGATGTGCCCATCCGCATCGAGATCAAGCAGCGTGTCCTCATCGAGATCGCGTGTCTCTGCGACCGGCGCACCACGAAACTCGATGTAGAGCGTGTCAGTGTCTTGGAAATAACGAATCTTCATGAGCGAAATGAGCGATCAAAGAATGCGTTGTGCACGGTCTCGCCGTCGGGAAGGAGTATAACGCGCAAATAACGCCCGTCCATCTCAGCGATGGGTGCCCAGCGGCGAATGCGACCGTCCTGCTGAATCTGCTCGCGCACGGGATGGACGACGACACGCTCGATCCACTCGAGATAAATCGCTGCGCGATCCGGCCGCTGCCGCATGGCCTCAAAGTAACGTGTGAACCGCACACCGCAGAGTAGCCCAGGCCTCGCCCACAGGAAAGACGAAGCCGCCTAACCAGAACAAGATGGGCTGCCACGAGCGGGTACGCGCGCGCGCAGCAACGGGTAAAAGGAAGTGTTCACGGAAAGCAAGGTCGTACGGCGGCTCGTGGTCATCTCCATCGGATGGTAAGATGATTTGCGTCATCATCCGAACACTGGAACGAACTCCGCTGAGCGATAAATCTGAATGCCGCACACCCTGCTATCGGGCGTCTTGGGTGGATCAAGGTGGATAAACAGCGCACCTCCAGAGCCCAAATCATATCGCACCGCACCAGTATCGGCGACTGTCCTACACGGCCCAATTCTGCGCTCCAGTTCCTGTAGAGTGGTCTCGTGCGTAATGAACCGAAACTCGAGAGGCAACTCCTCCGCTCGCCAATGCGAGGGATCGGAAAAGACCGCCGCGTCACGACTGCCGATATCTCTGACGGCTACTCCCACCAAACCAACAAGCCAGAAGAGGACGAGGCCGAGAAAGACGGGGCGCGAAGCATTCGGCCAAACCTTGCTGACGGGAGCCGCGACGAAAAACGCTGCGACGACGCCCGTTATGAACGTGCCCCCGTATCTGCGAAGACGCTCGGCGACACTCATCTAACGAGAACAAGATGAGCTGCTGCGAGCGGGAGAGCGTGTGGCAGCGGGTGAAAGTGCAGTATTCATGGAAAACGAGGTCATACGCTGGCTCGCAGTCAGCTCCATCGAGAGCCGGTGCGGAAAGGCGGCGGGAGCAGGTCTGCGGGCGGGAGCAGAGGCTGTGACGCCCGGAGCAGTTCGCTGCAGCGCATGCCTATGCGTTGCGTTCATGGTCGATCTGCGCTCGATCCTGTTTGGTGGCTTCGTCACGTCCGGCACGCGCAACATAATACCATAGACCGCAACCGAGTAGCAGCATCATCCCACCCATAACGTCATTGTGCCGCTTGTATTCGCGCTCAGAAACTCTCTCCGACCATTCAGGGCTGCGCTCACCATCTCCGTAATGGACGACTCCAGAACCTTTGTGGCTTTCGGTATCCAGCAGGCGGACAACCGAACTGGTAATGAGCCAACCTAGGACGGCACCCCAGATCATGTAAGAATTGAAGATCCATTTCACGATGCGCGAGCTGCGTCTAACGAGAACAAGATGAGCCACCGCTGGCGAGAGCGCGCGTCGGCTGCAATGGCAGTGGTTGAGTCATGGAAAGCTGGGCCGTACGACGGTCCCGGTTAGCTGAGGGAATGTGCTTAATGACAAGCAAAGAGCTGGACGGGAGGCGCGGTCGGAGCGTTCGATGGCCTTTCGATGATGGGACTGGGAACCAAACCAGAACAACCACCGGAAGGCCAAGGCCGGCAGGGACTCGAGCGATGCAGTGGGGTGACTCCCCGATTGAAGGCTGAGTGAGTTCTGACGGATGAACCCTCGTGAGGTGGCCGGAGCAAAAACCGGCCAGCCTCGGATGTCTGCGTGTGAGGCATTCGTCGACGCCCGGCCGCGCCTTCCGTCCAGCAGCAAAGAAGAAAACCACAACACAACAAAAGAAAGGAATCAAAGAAGATGAGTAAAAGCAATCCCAGAGTGGTGGGCCTGGATGTCCACCCAGATAGCTTCGCCGGGGCCATCCTGGCGGGGCGCGACCCGGCCCGCGCACGCGTCCTCGGCACTTCCACCCGGGTGGATCTCAAAGAACTGGAGCGCTGGGCCGAGCGCCAGACCAGCCCGCAGGACACCCTCGTGCTGGAAGCGAGCGGGAACGCCTTTGCCGTGGCGGGGCGCCTGCGCGCCCTCGGGCGCGCGGTCGTCGTCCTCGATAGTCACCAGGCGGGGAAGATCGGCAAAGCCTACTGCGCCACCGATCGGGTCGACGCGGTCAAGATTGCGCGCATCTATCTGAGCGGCCTCTCTGCGCAAGTCTGGCAACCCGACGAGAAGACCTTGGAACGGCGCGAAGTCTTCAGCGCCTACCAGGGCGTGGTCAAAGAAAGCACCCGGCCCCAGCAGCAACTCAAGAGCATGCTCAATGAACACTGCGTGCGCCTGCCCAAAGGCTTCCGCCTTTGTCATCCCACCGCCCTCACTCGCCTGGCTAAAATGCGCCCCTGGACCCCGGTGCAAACGATGTTACTGAGCCAGCTCCACCGCGGCCTGCGCGCGGCCCGGGGACGCCGGAGCGAACTGCGCCGGCACATGGCGGGCGAGATCCTGTAACGAGGAGGTCCCCGATGGGGTCGTGTCTATACATTTGACATTTCATTGTTTAAAGCTCGCGCTTCTTTTCGACCCTGCTCCGCTAACCGACGCAGGCGCTGTGCGACCGCCGCTCCCTTCATCCCTCCGAAAAGCGCTCCAATCTCTCTTTGGCTCAGCCCGCTGCGTTCCCAGATCAGCCAAAGCGCCACATTGCGCACTTCTTTCGACCACCCTCCAATGTCAAATGTAGAGACACGACCCCGTTTTTTTGCCTCTTGCCAGCGCTTCTGCATTCCGCTTTTCTGAAGTTCTAACACCCCATGCGCCCGCGACAACCCCACCTCCGACTTCTGCTTTCGTCCTGTAAAGCCCGGCCGCGCCTTTTGGCTGCGTTACGGCTGCCTTCTTACTTTCTTCGGCCTATCGCCACGGCGCTCTCCTGCCACACAAAGCGCGCTTCATCGACACCACCGTAGGCTTTGGTGGGTAATTGCCGCTGTCGAGAAATAACCGTGAATGATAAGACGCCACCCTAAACAGCCCCTTTTGGGCACGAGGAGTCTGCATTGACTGTTATCGGAAAAGCCTTGATCGAGTTAGCCAAAAGCGTTTGGGACTACTTCCCGCTATCCGACAAGGTAACTGCTTTGGTATGGATTGCCATTGGCGCCACTTGGTGTTGGCTAATAAAAGCCACTGCTCAAGGAGAACAGACTGTATGGCCCCGGTTCTGCGCAGGCCTGATCTCAGTCAGTCTCGCGTTGATATGGGCATGGGGAAATCACGTGTTTCGTCTGAGCGAGTCTCCCACGAGCATCCAAACTCTTTCAGCTTTCGCCATTTCCCTTCTTACCTTGAGCGCAATATCGCTCCACACGCTCTTCTACGCACGACAGCCGGTCTTTCCACAAGGCGTAGTTGGTATTCTCGTTTTACGGTTTAAGGGAGACGAGGACAGATCTCTCCAGAGGCGATTAGTGGAGACCCTAAATTCCCGAATGGGCGCCGAGCCGAAGGGCTCTCGTATCGAAATTCATTCAGGTCGTGATACGGTCGCCGAGGATAAAGGAATCGTCCGTTCTCACGAACGTGCGCGAGATATTGGGGAGCGGTTAAATGCGAGCATCGTCATCTGGGGAGACAAGACAGACGAAAGGCGGCTGTTTCCTAGGGTTACCGTGGTAAATCGCGACCAGGCTTTAGGCGGAGTCGCCAACGATACACTGGACGTTCAAGACATTTCAGACATAGGCTTACCCACAGAGGTCGTCGAACGACCATTATACCTGTCTCGTTTTATCATTGCTTATAGCTTTGTAGAGCTTGGTGATTCAGCGAAGGCGCTCGAATACCTCAATAACGCAATTTCGCAAGCGGGACCCAACGACGACATTGTGGATCTGAAAGCGTATTTCGGATACGTCGCTCTGAACGTGGCAGGAGAAGATCCTGCTCTCGGCAAGTTGCTCTACAAAGCAATACAAAGTCTAGAAGAGGCCAGCAACGCTTACGAGCAGTCAAGCCGAATAAAATGGGCGCTTGCAAAGAGCAATTTAGGAATTGCCTACGCAATGCTTAAAAAAGGGGTAAGGTCGCAAAACCTGAAGAGAGCCCTCGACTCCTGCAATGCTGCCCTTACCGTCTTTAACGTCGAACACTCACCGGACGAATGGGCGCGTGTTAAAACGAATCTAGGCACTGCCTACGGCGATCTTCAAACGGGAAACCGCAAAGACAATCTCCAAGCGGCGATCCACGCTTTTGAAGACGCATTGCACGTTAGGCGGAAGGAAGCGTTTCCTTGGAAATGGGCGTTGCTTGAGGACAATCTCGGCATCGCGTGTCGGCAGCTATCAGAGATTGCGGGCGAAGACGTTAACCGCGATATTTCAGAATCTATCAGGCACTTCGAGAATTCTCTTACTGTTCGAACAGACAGTAACACCATTGCCTGGGCGGAAACGATGAGCAACCTCGGAAATTCCTACGCTAGTCTCGCGCCTCCAAAGACTCAAAAGGCGCTCGATGCCCAATTGGCATCCCTTAAGGTTTTTGAGCACCATGGCAATCGATTTAGGGCGGCATTGGTGCAATTAAACTTGTGCAGAACCTACATCGAGATTGCGACGTCGTCTTCCAATGCCGGAGACACTGACTCTCAAAGAAGTTTTGCCAAAGCGGTGCAGTTTGGGAAAGCCGGCATAAGCGCACTCACTCCTCAGTCGGCTCCCTTGATATGGGCTTCAGCACAAACAACCCTAGCGAGAGCATATATTGCTTGGGCAAAGGCTGGCTCGCAATACGGTGATACACTGAAAAACGCCATCTCTTGCCTCCAAGAGGCACTCGCAATTTACGACAGCGCTGGCGACGAGTGCGAGTTGGAGCAAGGGAGGGCTAGCCTTTTTCTAGCATCGGCCTATCTCATGCAAAGTTGGCACAAACTGGACAACTTGGTAAAGGCTAAAGCACGACTTGAGGTCGCCTTATCAAGCCTATGCCAAGAGGCGCATACGGACGAGTGCGAGACCATCAGGGCTACGTTAGCTAAGGTTGAATTCAGACTCGACGTAAGAACCGTACAAGGTGATGTGATAGGTTCTCCGACCTTCTCTCCACTCAATCGGAGCGGGCTGCTGGAAATCACCATGAGTCGGCTACAACGGATCGCTACTGACTTTGGCCTTGTAGGTTCGGTGGAGGTGATTATGAAACCGCCGAACGAGTTTTATTTTAACTATCTAGCCCGCGAAGACGACCTAAAGAATCCAAAGATAGAGACGTTTTTGAAAATTCTCGACGACGTTAACGACGGCCTCACTCGAACGGAAGACTAGTCGGGGGCAAATCCTGTTCGAACCCCGTCGTTCACTTGAGGGATCGCAATTTGTCCTGGGGTGGTGTCTATACATTTAGCAGTCGGGAGCGTTTTAAAAAGAGGCAAAGCACTTGAGTTAAACGTCGCAATGTCAAATGTATAGACACGACCCCGTCAGCTTCGCGCGCCGAACAGCTCACTCAGCACGGCTTATCACACGCCCTCTCGCCTGGTTAGGGCTTGGCCACAGGGACCGCTGCGGGATGGAGAAATGGGATGTCATGCTCGAAGAGTGCGAAAACAAAAATGGCCGTGAATAGGACTATACAACCCAACCGCCATCGATTAATGCGCGCCCAGATGTAATCGTGTTCGCGCGTGTCGTCGAGAGAACTCGCAAGTGTCCTACACGAATGGACACCCAAACAATATAATCCAGCAACCGCCACTGCGATAAGTGAGATCGTAATCTTGAAGGGAGGAGGCTTCTTCGCAAGGTTATCCAAAGCATCATTAAGAGCCAAAGCGGCGGCGAGATATTGTGCGATAAAAAAACCGGTGATGTAGTTCGCTAAACTCCACAATTCCTTGCCGTAATCTTCTGATTTCATCGTTCGCGTGTTTCAGCCTTAACGAGAACAAGATCAGCCACCGCTGGCGAATGGAACGGACTGCCAAGCCGTGACATTGACGAAAGCCCGCAGGGTGTGGGAGCAGCGCGACCAAATCAAAGCGTGCGCGGCGGCGGGATGTGAGGTTCGAGTCATGGAAAACTTGGCCGTACGCCGGCCAGCGGTTGGCTGCATCGTCGCATGGTTAGGTTTTTCGGTCCACCTCTGGCTAATTCTTGATGTATGCAATGTAAAGTGCCGCAGCTGCGGCAATGGTAGCGACCAGAAGCGAAACCAAACCTGTAAGCGCAGCGGTCCACACCGGTATCAACGGCACCCATCGCTCCGAACGCTTCAGCTGCCGGTCGTGGAGCTCAATAGCGGTGGAAAGGAGGCTATGTGTGAACTCATCCGAGAGGGGTTCGCGTCGGTTGTCTGCCTCTGTGGGTTTGGCGTGCCGGGCGAGCAGCGAAATACTACGCTGGCCCTCAGCGTAAACACGGAAAAGCTCTGGATGCTGCTGCGCGACGGAAGTCCAAGAACTCGCTGACTGCGGCTTACCTTGCAGCTCTGTCTCCAATGCCGCTGCGCTACGATGGGAGTATTTATGCTGCGCCAACACCTGAATTAATGCGAGGACGTCCGCCAGCCGTCCTAAGGTAGGTTGCCTCGTCGAACGCGCCCAAACCAAGTATTCTCTGTGAAGTTTCGTTCATACGTGCGGCGAGAAAGATCTAACGAGAATTAGGCGAAAGTTCGCCTTTAAAGGCGTAAAAATTTACGTCTATCACGGTTGACGAGCTGGTTTTCATGGGTCAATCGGGTTTTTGATGTTTAGGCCGGGGCGGTTGCAGACGTGGGTGCAGATCATGGTCGTGCTGACGTCCTTGTGTCCAAGCAATTCTTGGACGGTACGAATGTCGTATCCGTTTTCAAGAAGATGGGTGGCAAAACTGTGCCGGGGGCGGGGGCGAGATCGGGGTCAGGTTAAGAGGCCGGCTGCGGACTCTTGCCGTCGCTTTCCATCCTGTGGGCCTCCGCCCCGACCATGAGCCGGTCAAGCCAATTCGAGCCCTCTTCCCGACCAAAACCGCGCGTCGATTCGAAAAAACTGGCCTCCCCGCATTAACGACCTTCTTCAAACCGCCGACCAGCTCACTAACCACGACTTATCACACGCCCTCTCGCTTGGTTAGATGATTTTGTTGGACTGCGTACCAGAGGTAGCCAAGCGGAAACGCCACGACACAAAAAACCTGAGCAACCCCAATAATTTGGTTGACCGAGTTGGACCACACTATCCGAGCCAACAGTGGGGGCTGAAATGGATCGACGAAAAGACTGCGAATGTTGAATAGCAACCCAAAAAGAGACAGGGCGGTCGCGGAAATGAACTGCATCAAAGTCGAAGCGCGCCTTGTCCGGCTCCAAAGCATGAATGAGCCGACTGCGAGACAAACAACCAGTAGTGTCGGCCCGAATTGGGCGTGTCGAACGAAGGACGACGCTGCAATCATTTAACGAGAATTGTGCGAAGTTCGCAATTAATTGCGAAAAATAGTTCGTCTCATACGGGAGCGCGGAAAGACGGGCGGGAGATGTTGGGAGACACGAGGCTGTTTTCGCAAATCGAGCTCAGCTCTGGCAAGCAAATATCTTGCGCTAACGCGGCGCCCCGAGATCGATCTTGCCTTGCAACCCAAGGGCCATCCGGTCAAAGTGCAGATCGCGCGGCAGCTGCGCGAAGGGACGCCGGTCACGCACAACTGGATTGCCAAACGGCTAAGGATGGGCAGCGCCAGTTATGTTTCAAGCCTGCTGGCGAGTGTTGATAGTAAGCTCTGACCCCTTCGAGACGACCCCGCACTAGAGCTCGAAGCCCACGGCCGCAGCCTGCTGGTCAACCATGGTCTGGAAGGCGTCCGCCATTGGTGGCAACCGCGCACCTATGCAAAACTGGAGTTACCACCCTGGCTGCGCGAGTTACTCGACCACACCCAGCCTCTCCTCCCCCAGCTCCACCGGCAGATCGGCGAGTTAACCAAAGAGTTAGAAGCCGCGGCCGATCCGGCCCAGCCGCGCGGCCTGGGCGCCCTCACCAGCGTCCTGCTCGACCGCGAGATCGGTGACTGGCAGCGCTTCGCCAATCGCCGTCAGGTCGGCAGTTACACCGGACTGTGTCCGAGCGAATTCTCCACTGGCCAGACCCGGCTCCAAGGTTCCATCACGAAGCACGGTAACCCCCGCGTGCGCGCCGCCCTGGTCGAAGCCGCCTGGCGCTTGGCCCGCTTCCAGCCCACCTCCCACGCCCTCGCCCGCTGGCGTCTGCGCACCGGCCAAAACCACTCCGGAGAAACTCGGACTCATTTAAAAAGTCCGTCTGGAAGACCATGAGGTAAGAGTTCGAGGGGAACAGTTCTGCATCCAACGAAAGGACACCAAAAACCACGATAACCTAAACTTTTAAGAGCTACCAGCCGCTTTGGAACGTGCGGCGCGCTCGGCGCCTAACCTGCCCAGCACTTTGAAAAGCTAATCTCTGGGACTAGCGTTGGAAGCAAGACAAAGTGCTGGGCGACGCCATAGATTGAGCCGCCGCCCGTTCCTCTTCCACACGGATCGCATTGATCAAATGGCTACTGCAACCAACCTTTGGTGCACGTACGGATAGGAGTAGGAGCCGTGGTCAAGAAGACCGACGCGCTAAACAAGGAAGAGGAAGCGTTCCCAAAGACACCACCCCTGACACCCACACCATTAACCAAACCTCAAACCAATGAACTAATCCAATTTACCCACACCCACACTCCATCCTTGACTCTCTTCATAGGGGCTAGGCGGTGCGTGGCAAAAGGCAATCGTCGTAAGCAATCACTTTCTGTCGCCCTAAGACTTTGCCCTTGTTTCTGACGGCATGAATGTCGAGTGCGTGGACGCGATTTGCCATCGCCCGGTTTTCTTGGCAGCTACCATAGTTGTTACAAGAACGGCGTTGAAGGGTTGGCCGTTTGCCGTCCCGCGCCAAGCCCAAAGAGCCGTCATTACTGCCACATCACCATAAAAGCGCACTTTTGAGCTGTCCGCCACAATCTCGGCGGATTCGTGCCTGACGGCGTTAGCAGGAGGATTTTTATATTCATCAATGAACTGCGCCCTGGAACTCAGCGGGCCACCCGGCGAAATGTCAATGAAATCACCTGCAAGCAAATGCTCCATTGCGGCGGCATCTTTCTTGACAACAGCGTTGGCAAGTTTGTTAGCAAGAGTCTTTATTTCCTGCTCGTTCTTGGACACCTTGCTTGAGGCTTTGTCAGTCTTCTGACCAAATACTGAAAGCGACGCTGCGCTTATCACCACAACGAGAAAAATGGTTTTTCGCATAATTTTCTGCTCCATATAAATTCAAGAACGTTCTACTACAAATAGCTGTCAAAAGAAAATGCGTTAGAGTTTCATCGAAACCGCCTAACGAGAACAAGATGAGCCACCACTGGCGAGAGCGCGCGTGGCAGCGGGAGGCGAGGTTTCAGTCATGAAAAACTTGGGCGTACGCCGGCCAGTGGTTGGCTCCATCGCATGGTTAGGTGTGGACGTGGCTGCCGGACCATGGTGGAACAACAATCTCCCCAGAACCACGTAGCTGCCGGGCAGGCGCGGCAGAACAAATCCGAGCAAAATAAAGCGCGTAACCGACATGACGGCCACTGCACCAGATCTCCGGAAAAAGCGCGAGAACAAAAGCGGTCTGGCGCGTAGAGGATCCAATGCGGAGATGCCGTGCCACGACCGCGCTTCCGGACACGAGCGACTCGGCGCTCTGCGAAAGCCGACGGAGCCGGAAGCGCTCGAACAATCGAGAAGCGATGTCGCTAACTCTGGAATGGGAGAAGACATCGCTAACACGCGAATGCACCAAAGCACCTAACGAGAACAAGATGAGCTGCCACGAGCGAGAACGAGCGCGGCAGCGGATGAAAGGGCGGTGATCACGGAAGGCAAGGTCGTACGGCGGCTCGTGGTCAGCTCCATCGCATGGTTAGATTTGCGGCGATTCATAGTTGCGCTTGAGAACCATCCTTTGCTTTGAAGGCGAGTTTCGAGCCCTGGCGCTCGACGGCCACGAAGTCGGGCAGGTCCCGAACGATGCTCGGGCCATTTGCTCGTGCTTGGGCGACTCGCCACGCGACATGCCAAACGCCACGGCTTTCCGGCTCGATGAAGATATGAGACGTGCTCATGGTATCGACGCTGTCGATGGTAAATCGAATGTAGCCTCGGCGGTGCTTCTGCCAATGCTCCCAGACAAAATCGCGCGCCTTGGGAAGATCGCAATTGCGCGGAGCTTTGTCCGAGAGCGCGAGATATCGACAGTCGAAATGCCCGCCGTCCTCGTAGAGCTTCAGATCGCGGCTTCGATCAATATTGGAGGCCGTTAACTCGCGCCCATGCATTACGATGCTTCGTTTGCGTTTCGACCGGAGCGGCACCCATTTCTTGGCCGCGCGCGAAGCTTGCGGCAGAAAGCAGAATCAGGGCGACGTGGCCTCTCATGGACAGCAGAGCAAATCTAACGAGGATTAGACGAAAGTTCTTCTTTATAGGCGTAAAATTGTTCGCCTAACACGGGAGCGCAGGAAGACGATCGGGAGATGTTGGGAGTCACGAGGCTGTTGTCGCAAATCGGGCGCGGGCTGGCAAGCAAATATCTTGCGCTAAACGAGAGGGCTCGGTGTCGGCCTCTGGAATGGCGGGAAGATTTGGCGCCTCCGAAAGCTTAAACTGCGGAGCTCTCGGTCGCGTTCTCCTGCAGGGCGCCTGCTGCCATATCCGTCGCCGCTCCACGAGTTCGTTCTCGATCGCGTAGAGCATGGCTTCGGCGGCGGAGTGGACGTTCAGCTTGCGGAAGAGGTGGTTGCGGTGGTTTTCGATCGTGCGCTGGCTGACTCCTAACTTTGCCGCAATTTCTTTGCTCGCTTTGCCCTGGCCGATAAGGCTCAGGATTTCCAGCTCGCGCGGGATGAGCCGGGCGTGGCCGTTCCCGGGGACGGTGTGGATGCAGGCGGCGCGCATCGCTTCGGATCGGTAACGATGGTGGCGCCGCACGGTTTCCAAGGCCGGGATGAGTTCCTCGAGTGGGTCGCTCTTGAGGAAGCAGCCGCGCACTTCGGAGCGGTAGAGCCGCCGCAGCGCAGCCGGCGATCGGGCGCCGACGATCGGGGCGCGGCGCTTGATTTCCAAGGCAGCTTCGAGACCACTCAAGTGCGGCATTTCGTCATCCATGATGACGATGTCGGGCTGGACGTGGACGGCGCGGGCGACCACGTCGAGCCCGTTGCAGGCCAGGCCACAGATTTCCCAGCCAGGGCCGGAGCCGGTCAGGAGGGATTTGAGGCCCTCTTGCACGATCGGGTAGGTATCAGCGAGCAGGACCCGGGTGGGTTTCATTCTGGGAGAAGTGGTTAGGTAAAATCATGGCCGATTTTGGTTCGTTCCGGTGGGATGCCGGGAAGAGTCAAAGCTTTTTCCGCGCCAGGAGGGACTTTCCTCGTTAGGTGAGCGGTCGCCTTGGTTCACGCGGTAGAAGTCCTGACCAAGTCGAGGGGTCGATCTGGGCAAGGCGGGCGGCGGCTCGCTCAAGTCGCTGCCGGCTTGGCGAAGATGGCGGCAGGCTTGCCCAGGATCTCCCCTCCCTGGCCGAGTGATGCTCTGAGTGGGTCAGTAAATTCCGTGGCATGGCCAGGTCTACCGGACTCTTGACCGAGCCGGGCGCGACCTGCCTCAGGCCGGGGTGTTCCTTCCCCAAGCCAGCCGGTATCCTGGCCAGGTTTTCTCATTCCTTCACCAGGGCAGACGATGACTTGGGCAGGAAAGCGGGCAAATCGGCGCAGTTTTGCTCATCGCGCCTAAGCAAAAGCCTCTCATTCACCGCCAGCGCTCGCAGGGTGGCGGCGGGCCTGCTCGCCTTGGGAGGCATGATTCAACTCAACAGTGGATTCGGCGACTATTCGGCTGACGACCTCGCTCACTTGGGCGAGACCGTGGCCGCTGCTCTGCCGGGAATAACGATCTTCGCGGCGCTCGAACCGACCCCGGCCGAAATCCTGGCCGCGGCGACTGCGCTGCGAAATGCAATGGCTGTGATGGGCCCGGCGAGACGGCGGGCCGTCAGGGCGGCGTTTTATACGCTGTCGCGCCTGCTGGCGGATGTGGCGATGAACGCGCCGCAAGTGGATGGCGTGACCGATACCGATCTGGCGGCGACCCGTCTGCCGGTGGCGAAGACGCGCACGCGCGAAACCCAGCCGCCGGGGCCGTGCGGCAACCTGCGCTTGCGCCATGGCTTTAATCCGGGCGAAGTGCTGGCGGTGTGCGATCCGGCGGGCCGGAACATCCGGCTCTACGATGCGCAATACGCGCTCGATCCGAACCAGGGGCCATGGAGTGAGGCCGGTAGTTATGCCAACTCCCGCGCCTTCAAGTTCGACGGGCTCCAGCGAGGAAAGGATACTTGGTTCCGGGTGCGCGCGCGCAACACGGTCGGGGCCGGCTCCTGGAGCGATCCCGCGACCATCATGGTGACGTGAGCGACCCGCGCGCTGGAGACGAAGCCAGCGCAGGAAGGAGTGAAGGGCGCCGGGGGAGAAGTCTTCCGGCGCTTTTCGTTTGTTAGGGAAGAATGTTTGAATCAGGAAGGCAGGAAAGCAGGAAGAGGATGACCGTGGTAGGAAAATGCTGAAACGCTGACAACTGAAAGCTAAAATGCGAACAGGCCGGCAGTGGAATCTTCTTGCCTGCCGCCGGGTTTTGCACCGTGGTTGGTCTAACGCTGAGACTTGAACTCACACCCCATTGAAAACGAAGGTAAACTCCCGGGTCCAAGCGCTGCTTTTTGTGGCTGCTCTTTTCTGCGCGACACAAGGATCATGGGCGAAATCTTCGCAACGGCCGCGGGTCTATGTGGATGCCAGCCTGGTCAAGGATTTGATGGTGGCACCGGTGCCGAATTATCCAGCGCCCGCCTTGGAGAAGGGATGGGGCGGGCTCGGAGTGTTTGAACTGCAATTTCGATCGGATGGCACTGTGAGCAATGTGGTGACAGTGCTGACGACGGATTACCCGTTGCTCGATGAGACCGCCTGGACCGCCCTTCGGCAATGGCGCTCCAAACCGAAAGCGCAAAGCAACGCCCGCCTCACGATGACGTTCTCGAGCGGCCGTCATCCGGTCACGATCGATCCGTCCAGCAGCAAACTGCTGAAGAATGTCCCGGTTCACCCGAGGCCCACCTACCCCCTCGAAGCGCGCCGGCTACGTCATGTCGGCGGAGGCTTGTTTGTGATGCGCTTCCGGCCCGATGGCAGTGTGGAGCAAGTTGTGGCATTGAAATCGACCGGCCGCGCGGAGCTCGACCAGGAATCCATCAGGACCTTCCTACGCTGGCACTGTCTCCCCGGTTTCTACGTCACCGCCTATATCCCGATCAGTTTCTCGATGTAAGGGCGCGCGATGCGTTGCCGCCTGAAAAGGGGAGAAAGACGATCGCCGTTATTCTTGCCGCATTTGCTAGTTTGATCACGATGGGGATCGCCCAAGGCGTTCCGAAGGACTGAGAGGCATACCGGGTGCTCTTCTGAGCGGAGTGAATCGATCGTTGGCTCTTGCTGGTCTGGCCGCCCTTTTGGTGGGACCAGCGGTGTATTCGCTGACTCGGGCTGATCCTGCTGTTGAACCGAAACCGAGGGACCTGACTCTCACATCTCAGCCTTACCGGCTCGACCGCATTTATCGGTCAATGGAAGGGCCTTACTCGGTGCAAAGCGATATCCCGGTGGCGAATCGGAAGACGTCTTCGCTGGAATGGGTGACCGGATTGGAGACGGAGGTGGAGGACGTGGACACCGCGCGACCCATCTCGCAGGAGTTCTTTTGTCACTCCAATCTCACTTTTGCGGAGCATGGGGAAAAGCCGGCGGAATTGAATCAGCGTTTCGGTGGGAAAACGCATTTGGATTGGCGCCTTTTTACTCTCGTGCCGGGTCGGCTCTCGATCGAACTACCCGCGGGCTTCGGCATGCTCGTCCCGGCCGACGCGTCGCTGGACTATTTCACCATGTCCCTAAACATGAACCCGCGGAATGAGCCGGTCGATGTCCGGCTGCGCACAAAGGTCCACACCGTCGCGCTGGACGCGCCGGGCGCGCCTACCAAAGCGCTCTTCCGTCGAGCTCTCTATGTTCTCCAACCTCAGGATCAAGCCGCCCACATGGGGGCGACGGCGAACGGTCGAGAACCGCAGCATGTGGGAGCGGGCTGCGCCGACTCGTGCAAGATGAACTCTTCGGCGGTTGGCGCCGTCGGGGCGTCGGGACAAGGTCAAACGCCGCACTGGATGGTGCCGCCCGGCCCGCATCTCTATCGCACGGAGATCACTTCTCAGTTGGGCTTGCCTTTCGATACCACGATCCATTACGCGACCATTCATGTGCACCCGTTCGCGCGATACCTGGAGTTGCGCGATCTCACGTCGGGCGCGACTATCTTTCGGCTGAATTCTCAGGACTGGTCCGATCGCCTGGGCGTGGCGCATGTTGATGAACTCAAGTCCATCGAAGGAATTCCCCTTCATCGGAATCATCGCTACGAGGTCACGGCAGAGTATGAGAATACGACGGGGGTGAAAACCGACGCGATGGCGATCATGTATCTTTATCTGTTGGAGAAAGATCTGATTTAGTGCTGCGGAGGGTGTCCCGCCTTCCGCAGATCTTCCCGCGAAGATGGTTTCGGTGAGGCGCCTAAATCAGCTCGCCACGGGACGAGTCCGTCCGACTGGCGGACACGCGACGGCGCGTGCGCTTCCCGGCGGTCTTGTCGAGTCAGTTACTTTTCCCGGCGATGGCTTTGCCTTCTTTGCGCGCTTCGGCCCAGGTCATTGGGAAGAAATGGATATCGCCGCTTTCGGTCGCGTCCGTGATCCGGGATAGAGCTGTGCGAATGATTTTCTTCTGCAGCTCCTGATGGAATGGCACGCCGAAGAGGTGACCCATCATGAAGGGCAGGAACATCGCTCGGGGCGTCTTGAGGTGTTCGGTTACATCGAGTGAAACCGACACCGAGACTGTCGGAATGCCCCGTGTTTCTATGGCTCGCTGGACCAGCGAGATGCTCTGGTGGCAGATGGGTCAGGCGGGCGCCAGCAAGGCGACGTCGGGGTTTTCCGCTTCGACCGCGGCGGCGATTTCTTCGGCCAGGGTCCGCTCCAATCTTTGCGGGTCCATGTTGTAACCAATGAATGAATAGAAATTTTCGGTGAGGCCGCCGATGAATTTTTCCGCCACGAGATCCTGGAGCCGCTCGATGGGGAAGATCACGTTTAAATCCTCGTTCGCGCCGAAGGTGGGATACTTGAGCTGATGAATTTCCAGGTCCGCCGGCTTCGAAGCGGAAGGTACGCGCCGGAAGGTGTAATCGCCGACGGGATGAACGGTATCGAAGGGCATGCTTCCTTTGGGCTGTACGCCCGCGGTGCTGATGAAAGTGAGGCGCGCTTCCGCCATTGGCTTCGTCAATTTCGCCAGAGGCACAACGTCGGTGTTCGTGATCATCGAGCCGGGGTAACGCTCGTTGACCGTATCCCATAAACCGGGCCGCAGTTCTCTGCCTTGTTCAGAGGTTGCCATCGTGAATCCATTCGCCCGAACGCCCGACGAAGTAAAAGTGCAAATGGAAGAAAAGGTGCGCGAGCGTGGGGGCGTCTTTTTCGGCCAAAGTCTTAAGGATGAATTCGCGTTCGGTGGGAGGGATGTCCAAAAGCGGCTTCAAGGCTTCGATCCAGGCTTTGTCGATCTCCTGCGCGCCCTTCGCCTCATTGCCGTCGCCAAAGTGCAGCCGCACGTAGCGAATCAATTTCTCCGAGTCGCCCTCGGCGATGGCGGCCTTGAGATAGGGAAGCGACATGGTTGGGCAGGGTTGATATTATTTACCACAAAGAACGCGGAGAGCGCAGAGGAAAATACATGAAGGTAAAGGCCCTCTGCCGCAATCTTCTCTGCGCCCGCTGCGACCTCCGCGGCAAATATAAGGGAGCGGGTCGCGTGCGGCGGCGTTAGGGCATTTGCCCAAGATGCTTTTGCGCGGCTGGCTTGGAGAGCAGCGCCATGTCCGCATCGACCATGATCTCGACCAATTCGCGGAAGCGGACTTTCGGTTCCCAATCGAGGATGCGCTTGGCCTTGGAGGGATCGCCGATGAGTAGTTCGACCTCCGCCGGACGCTCATAACGATCGTCGTGTTTGACATATTCCTTCCAGTCGAGATCGACTCGACCGAAGGCGATGTCGAGAAATTCGCGGATGGTGTGGGTTTCGTTAGTCGCGAGCACAAAGTCGTCGCCTTCGTCGTGCTGCAGGATGCGCCACATCCCTTCGACATACTCGGGCGCGTAGCCCCAATCGCGTTTCGCGTCGAGGTTGCCGAGAAAGAGTTCGTTCTGCAGGCCTTGTTTGATGGCCGCCACCGCGCGCGTGATTTTGCGGGTCACAAACGTTTCGCCGCGTCGCGGACTTTCGTGATTGAAAAGAATGCCGTTGCTCGCGCAAAGACCATAGCTTTCGCGATAATTGACCGTCGCCCAATAGGCGAAAACCTTCGCCACACCATACGGGCTGCGCGGCCAGAATGGCGTCGTCTCGGTCTGTGGCACCTCCTGCACTTTGCCAAACATCTCGCTGCTCGAGGCCTGATAAAAACGGGAACGAATCCCGGTCTCGCGAATCGCTTCGAGGATACGAATCGTGCCTAGCCCCGTCACGTCGGAAGTGTATTCCGGGATGTCGAAACTGACCCGCACATGGCTCTGCGCGGCGAGGTGATAAATCTCTTCCGGCTTCAGTTCATAGATCAATTTAACCAAGTTTACGGAATCGCTCAGGTCGCCGTAGTGGAGGAACATCTTCACGCCGTTGATGTGCGGATCGGCGTAGAGATGATCGATGCGCGAAGTGTTAAAGGTGCTGGCTCGGCGAATGATGCCATGCACTTCGTAGCCCTTTTCGAGCAGGAGATCGGCCAGGTAACTGCCATCCTGACCGGTGATACCAGTAATCAATGCTTTTTTCATCGCGCGTCACCGGTCTAAAGCATCCTGCGCGCCGTCGCAACCGTTTAGTCCCCTTCCCGCCCGGGGAGCGCAGGCGCCTTGCGTGCTGTTTTCGGCGCCTCGCCCAAAACTCCTTCGGGCGCAGGAGAGGACTCCGAAAGCTTCCGCGCACCTTCGCCCGTTGCGCGAGGCGCGAACCGGAGCACGCAAAGGCGCGTGCGCTCCCCAGAGGGGGACAAGGCATCGCTAAAAATTGGCAACCCACCGGGAGCGGAGGGGGAGACTTTGTGGGAAGCTCGGTCCATGCAGATCCATCGTTCGATTCCATTTCTTCTTTTCGTTAGTCTGGGAGCCGCGTTTTCTCCCCTCGCCGCGCAGGAATCGGTCCGCCCGGAAGTGCATGAGATCACAGTGGAGGGCGAAGTCGTGCCCGATTACACCGCCGCCGACGCCATCACCGCGACGAAGACCGACACCCCACTCCTTGAGACGCCGCAGACGATCAATGTGGTGACGCGCCAACTTCTCGATGATCAGGCCGTCGTGACCTTAAGCGAGGCCTTGCGCAATGTCGGCGGCGTCAACGTGAGCGGAACATATCGCGACTTCGATATCTACAGCATCCGAGGATTTTTTGGGACCGGTTACACTTATCTCGATGGACTCGCGCTCGATCGACAGGTGACTTTTCAGAGGAACTCTTCGGGCTCGAGCGGGTGGAAGTGGTGCAGGGCCCGGCCTCGGTTCTGTTCGGGCAAAATCCTCCCGGCGGCCTCGTGAATCTGATCAGCAAAACACCGCAGAAGACCGATTTCACCACGCTGTCGTTAGGCGGCGACAGCTTCGAATCGGGCGAGGCGGGGCTCGATTCCAATTACGTCCTCAACCAGAGCGGCTCGGTCTATGGCCGGGTTAATCTTCTCTTTCGCGAGCTGGGGACTTTTACCGATCTGGTCGATTCTTCGCCACGCGTCTTCTTCGCGCCATCGCTCACGATCGAGCTCTCGCCGGACACCCGCCTCACCTTGCTCGCGCAGTATCTGTGGGAGACGCGCAATTTCGGTTTCCCGTTGCCGGCTCGCTGAACGGCCTTGCCTAACGTGAATGGCGATATCTCCATTTTCCGGAATGTGGGCGAGCCGGATTATCCTTCCAATCGGAGAATTGGCGAGCGCAGTTTGGCTATCAGCGTTATCCTTACGTCTACTCGATCGCATACCTGACCCTCGGAATCGACACTTCCCTCGTGGCCCATTTCATGACCGGGTCGCAGGTCGAGCACACCGCGCTCGTCGGCGTGGATTTTTATTATCTCAACGCCGATGCCACGGCGGGCTTCGGGGCGATCGATCCGCTCGATCTTTTCGCACCAAAATACGGGGCTCGCCCTTTCGGGATTACGCAGTTCCGGGATGACACCACGGATGTGGAAGCGACCGGTATCTATTTCCAGGAACAAGCGAAGCTTTTCGATCGGCTAAGCCTGGTAACGGGCGGGCGCGGCGATTTCGTTTCCAAGGGCGTCGATGATCATTTCAATGGTGGCCGCACGCAAGCGAACGACAGGCCTTCTCGCCGCGCTTCGGCATCGTCTACGAAGCGGTGCCGAAACAAGTCTCTCTTTATGCCAGCTATAGCCGCTCGTTTCTGTCCCAGCCCGGCTTCGCCGATCGCGCTGGCAATCTGCTCGAACCGGAGGAAGGCGAGCAATGGGAAATCGGGGCGAAAGCGGATCTGCTCGGCGGCCGGCTGACGGCTTCGCTCGCCGCGTATCAAATCGAGCGGACGAACATCCCGACGGCCGACCCTTTCAACACTGGCTTCTTCGTCGTAACTGGAGAGCAGCGGCATCGCGGAATCGATCTCAATACCGCGCTCCATCTCGCGCCCGGCTGGGATGTGATCGGGTCCTAAGCTTATATCGATGCCAAGGTGACGAAGGATAACGTGGTGGCGGTCGGCAATCGGCCGCTCGACGTTCCCGAGCATACGTTTCATCTTTTCACGAAATACACGCTACAGGATGGGCCTCTGCGCGGTTCGGGGCCAGCGTGGGCTTTCGGTCTTTGAGCGATCAGGCCGGCGACGCTGCAAACACTTTCAAACTGCCCGCCTACGGTGTGCTCGATGCGGGTCTCTATTACGATCGCGGCCGTTTCCATGCGCAGCTCAACGTCAATAACGTGACCGACGAGCGCTACGCTTCGGGTTCGTTTAACGATCTCTACGTCCAGGTCGGCGATCCGATCGATCCCTACACCGCCGCCATGCGGGCTGCGCCGACGGATACGAACGGCACGTTCACCGGCTGGATGCTCAACCTGCATTACAAGTTTTTCGCCGGGACGATCGGCGTCGCGATCACCGGCGTGCTGGCCATTTTGCTCTGTCTGCTGGGGCTGACCGGGTTTTGGATTTACCGCGGGTTCTGGAAGCATTTCCTGCGGTTGCGCTGGAGAAAAAAGCGCCCGCATTTTCTTTTCTGACTTCCACAAAATGGTCGGGATCAGTTCCCTTCCCATCCTTCTGTTGCTCGGAATCACGGGCATGTATTCAATTACGTCGAACTGAGCGGCTATTCCGCACAGCCGGGATCGAGGCGGTCCGGCCACCCGGGCGGTTCCACGCCGAGACGGTTTCACTCGACCGATTGCTCGCCGCGGCGAAAGACAAACTGCCCGGTTTCACGCTCGCCTACGTCGCATTTCCCCAAGCCGCGACCGGGTCGATTTTGATCGGCGGAAAGCTGCCCACGCCCAATCCGCTGCGCAGCGACTACGGCAGCAGCGCGACCTTCGACGCTAAAACCGGCGCACTTCAAACGACTGTCGACCTGCGGCGCGCGCCTGCGCTCACGCAGATTCTCGACACTGTCGTGCCGCTCCACTTCGGCACGTTCGGTGGACTCCCCGTGAAAATTCTCTGGTGTCTCGCCGGATTGACGCCCGGCCTGCTCGCGCTGAGCGGATCGCTCGTCTGGTGGAAGCGGGGACGCGCGACGAAACCCCGCTCAGCCGTTCGCTACCGCGAGACTCTCGAGCACGGCGCGTTGCGCCTGGATTAATTCGGCGATGCCCTTTTGCCCTAATGACAGCATGCCGTTCAGCTCATCCTGCGAAAAGGTGGCCTCCTCGCCCGCCCCCTGCACTTCGACGAACTCCCCTTCCTCCGTCGCCACGAGATTGAAATCGACCGTCACCGCCTTGTCCTCTTCGTAATTCAAATCCAGGATCGGCGTTCCGGCGAGAACACCGGCGCTGACCGCCGCGACCAAATGGCGGAGCGGCGACTGCTTCAATTTTTCTGCGCGCACGAGTCCATCACAGGCGATCGCCACGGCCAAACTCGCGCCCGTGATCGCGGCGGTCCGGGTTCCGCCATCGGCCTGTAGCACATCACAATCGACCCACATCGTGCGCGGTCCCAGCTTTTCCAGATCGACCACCGCACGCAATGAGCGGCCGATGAGCCGCTGAATTTCACTGCTGCGACCATCCAGCCTGCCTTTGGCGATGTCGCGCGGTTTTCGCCCCTGGGTGGAATAGGGCAGCATCGAATACTCGGCGGTGAGCCAACCGCCGGTGACTTGCTGTTCTTTCATCCAACGCGGTACGCCGTCATCGATCATAACCGCACAGATGACACGCGTGTTGCCCATCGCGATCAGCACCGACCCACTGGCATGTGGAGCGATCTCGGGTTGAAAATGAAGCGGGCGTAATTCGTCGGGGCGGCGGTGGTCAAGGCGAGGCATGCGGGCCAAACTAGATGAAGTCGCGGCCTCCGCTATGGGGAAAATCAGCGTTAAATTAGCTGGGAATGAAAAATTCTCGCAAAAAATTGCAGCGGCTTGTTGACGGCCTTGGTGAATACGCTATGGTCGCAATCCCGCTGGACGTGGGACTTCCCAAGTCGAAAGACTGACGAAGTGTGTTCTCGCAACGTTTGGGACTGCAAATTGGAACTCAATTTTGTCCCGGTTTATCGCGCTCGCGCCTTCGGGTGAAAGCGGACAGATCGGAAACAGGATTGAGTTTTTTTGGCGCCTAAAATGTGCGCGAACGCGACCCTCGAAGCAATTCGAGGCTGGTTCTTTGAAATCTACATACAGGGTAGTAAATACAACTTTTTAGAGCTGAGTCTGAATCTTAATGAAGCTCTGGTCTTCGGATCGGAGCGGAGAGTTTCAGTTATCAAATCTCTGATCCCGCCGTTGCGGCGGGATCGGAACAGATTGATCAAGCTACAAAGAGCACATAATGGATGCCTTGGTGCCAATAGGCGATGAAGGACGTGGCTAACTGCGATAAGCCTCGGAGAGCGGTAAACACGCTTTGACCCGGGGATTTCCGAATGGGATAACCTGATCGAAGTAATATTCGATCGCGCTCATGTGAATCTATAGCATGAGCAGCGCGATACCCGGTGAAGTGAAACATCTCAGTAACCGGAGGAAAAGAAAGCGAAAGCGATTCCGTCAGTAGTGGCGAGCGAAAGCGGAAGAGACCAAACCACCAGCTTGCTGGTGGGGTTGTAGGAGCCCGATGTGGTAGTGCAACGACTAGATGAAGCGAATGGAAAATCGCTCCAAAGAGGGTGACAGGCCCGTCATCGAAAGTCCGCGTACGCCTAGGGATTTCCTGAGTAATACGATGCACGTGAAACTTCGTATGAATCCACGCCGACCACGGCGTAAGTCTAAATACTAATTGGCGACCGATAGTGAACAAGTACCGCGAGGGAAAGGTGAAAAGAACCGCTGTGAGCGGAGTGAAATAGTACCTGAAATTATGTGCTTACAAGGTGTCAAAGCCGGAGCAATCCGGTGATGGCGTGCCTTTTGCTTAATGAGTCTGCGAGTTAGTGTCCGTGGCGAGCTTAAAGCGTTCTGCGCTGGAGGCGAAGCGAAAGCGAGTCCGAAATGGGCGAACATAGTCGCTGGCACTAGACCCGAAGCCGAGGTGATCTACCCATGAGCAGGTTGAAGGTTGCTTAACCGCAACTGAAGGACCGAACCCGTGAAGGTTGAAAACTTCTGGGATGACTTGTGGGTAGGAGCGAAAGACTAATCAAACCCGGTGATAGCTGGTTCTCCCCGAAATAGCTTGAGGGCTAGCCTCGTGTGCTGACCTGCGGAGGTAGAGCACTGGATGAACTAGGGCCCATACCAGGGTACCGAATTCAATCAAACTCCGAATGCCGCAGGGTGAAACACGGGAGTCAGTGCGTGAGGGATAAGCTTCACGCGCGAGAGGCAAACATGCCAGACCAGCAGCTAAGGTGCCCAAATACCGTTCAGTGGAAAGGATGTGAGGTTGCTTAGACAGTGAGGATGTTGGCTTAGAGGCAGCCATCATTTAAACAGTGCGTAATAGCTGACTCATCGAGCGATCTCGCGCCGATAATGATTGGCGATAAGCGGTATACCGAAGCTCTGGAAGACGAGTGGTTTCGACCATTCGGCTTGGTAGGGGAGCGTTGTAGCGACATTGAAGCAGGAGCGGAAGCAACTGTGGAGTTTCTACAAGTGAGAATGCAGACATGAGTAGCGACAAGCCAGGTTTAATTCCTGGCCGCCGTAAACCCAAGGTTTCCTGGGGAAGGTTCGTCCTCCCAGGGTTAGTCGGGACCTAAGTCGAGGCCGAAGGGCGTAGACGATGGACAGCAGGTTCAATATTCCTGCACCGGCTGTGGTTAAGTGTAATTGTACGCATGGATGGAGACAGTCCGTCGATTGAAAGTGACGGTCCCGCAAGGGGACGCTGAGGCCTCTGGCCAAGGTGGATCTGTTAAAGACTGTGCCAAGAAAAGCGATTATATGTTCCCACGGTCGCCCGTACCGTAATCCGACACAGGTGGGTGGGTAGAGTATACCCAGGCGCGTGAGTGAAACCTCGTTAAGGAACTCGGCAATCTAGCCCCGTAACTTCGGAAGAAGGGGTACCTCCAGCAATGGAGGTCGCAGTGAAATGGGTCAACCGACTGTTTAACAAAAACACAGCACTCTGCCAAGTCGTTAAGACGACGTATAGGGTGTGACACGTGACCAATGCGGAAAGATTACGGTAAGAGGTTAGCCGCAAGGCGAAGCTTTGAACCCAAGTCCCCGTGAATGTCGGCCGTAACTATAACGGTCCTAAGGTAGCGAAATTCCTTGTCGGGTAAGTTCCGACCTGCACGAATCGTGTAACGAGTTGACCGCTGTCTCAACGAGGAGCTCAGCGAAGTTGTAGTGGCGGTGAAGATGCCGCCTACCCGCAGTAGGACGGAAAGACCCTATGCACCTTTACTACACGCTGTTACTGTTGTTTCGATTTTGATGCTTAGCGTAAGTGGAAGACTTTGATTGAGCCCTTTCGGGGGTTCATGAGTCGCCAATGAAACACCACCCTTCGAACTTGGAACAACTAACCTCTTACCATTAGCTGGTGGAGGGACACTGGCAGCCGGCTAGTTTTACTGGGGCGGTATCCTCCCAAAGAGTAACGGAGGAGTACGAAGGTTGGCTCAACCTGGTTGGCAATCAGGTGTCGAGTATATGGATAGAAGCCAGCTTAACTGTGAGACACACACGTCGAGCAGGTACGAAAGTAGGTCCAAGTGATCCGGTGGTTGAATGTGGAATTGCCATCGCTCAACGGACAAAAGGTACGCTAGGGATAACAGGCTGATCCTGCCCAAGAGCTCATATCGACGGCAGGGTTTGGCACCTCGATGTCGGCTCATCACATCCTGGGGCTGGAGAAGGTCCCAAGGGTCCGGCTGTTCGCCGGTTAAAGTGGTACGCGAGCTGGGTTCAGAACGTCGCGAGACAGTTCGGTCCTTATCCACTGTGGGCGCAGGAGAATTGAGGGGTTCAGACCTTAGTACGAGAGGACCGGGTCTGACGAACCGCTGGTGTTCCAGTTGTCGTGTCAACGGCAGTGCTGGGTAGCTATGTTCGGAAAGGATAAGCGCTGAAAGCATCTAAGCGCCAAGCCTATCCCAAGATGAGTTCTCCCTGAAGAGTCGTGGTAGACCACCACGTTGATAGGTTACTGGTAGAAGCGTAGTAATACGTGTAGCTAAGTAATACTAATAACTCGTTCGGCTTGGTCATTTACTTTTCTATTAACCCGCCCTGCCGGCCTTAAAACCGGCACGGCGGCGAATTGAGAGGAATGACAATTTAACAAAACGAAGCCTGGAAAGACTGTAGGAAACTTCCTGTATGTAGACTTCAGAGAATCAGCGTTCTTTGAGTGAAATTTTAACGCAGCCCCGGAAACGTTCGGGGCCGCCAGAGATTTGCCCCGGTAGAGCCCGGGTTAAATTTCTGGTGATCATTGCGCAGTGGCCCCACCCGTTCCCATTCCGAACACGGAAGTGAAACGCTGCAGCCCCGATGGTAGTGCATCTATAGGTTGTGCGAGAGTAGGACGTCGCCAGTACTTCGCCCGGCATCTTGGAAACAAGATGCCGGGCTTTTCGTTTCCAGACCCAATTCGAAACTCGCATTTCCCACCTGCTGACCACATCCTCTCTTCCATGGCGCACGCCCTCACTCCGATGATGCAGCAATATCACCGGCTCCGCACCAGCGTGCCCGCCGATACGCTGCTGCTTTTTCGGCTCGGCGACTTTTATGAGCTCTTCTTCGAGGACGCTAGGATCGCTTCTGGCTTGCTTAATCTCGCTCTGACCAAGCGGAACGACGTTCCCATGTGTGGCATGCCTTATCACGCCGCGCCGGGCTACATCGCCAAACTAATCAAAGCCGGACGCCGCGTGGCCGTTTGTGATCAAACCAGCGAGCCGCAGCAAGGCAAAATTGTGACGCGGGACATCACTCAGATCATTAGCGCCGGGACCGTCAGCGATCTCGATCTCTTGGAGGCCAAACGAGCCAACTACCTGGCGGCGATCTTTCTGGACGATAGGATTTTTGGTTTGGCCTACGCTGAGCTGAGCACGGGCGAATTTCGTCTCATGCAATTACAGACTCGACGCGCTTTATTGGACGAACTGGCTCGCGTGGCGCCCTCGGAGTTGCTCATCTCCGATCAGCAGTCGGATCAGCTGGGAGAGCTGGATCGTTCTCTCCCTTACGATCACTACGCCTTCCTCACCGAGAATGCCCGCTTTACGCTCTGCGAACACTTCAAGGTCAAGTCTCTCGACGGCTTCGGTTGCTCCGAGCTTCCGGCGGCGGTGGCCGCGGCTGGCGCGATTGTCCATTATCTCAAACATCAACTGCGGCGGAAAATAGATCACCTCACCTCCCTGCGGAGCGACGCCACGGGCGATTACGTCATGTTGGACGCGGCGACTCAAGCAAACCTGGAGCTAGTCAACTCGCGCGGCGCCCGGGACACGAGTCTGCTTGCGGCTCTCGACCGGACCGTCACTCCCATGGGTGGACGCAGGCTCCGCCACTGGATTCTGCAGCCGATCCGCGACCTGACCGAATTAGAGCGTCGCCAACAGCTCATCGCAGACCTCCTTCAGGAAAGCGATCTTCTGGCCGGCCTGCGCGACGCCCTAAAAGGAATTCGCGATCTGGAACGCGCTTCCGGACGGCTGAGCCAGGCATCCGGGAACGCGCGGGACCTGGTCGCGCTCAAGACCTCACTGCAAGAAATCCCCGCGCTCAAAGAGGAGCTCCATAAACTTCTCGATCGCCTCTCCTTTGGTACCAATCATCCGACCGAACAGGGGGACTCGGATTCGCTGGCGCAGCGTCTCCAGGCGCAAATACAAGAAATGCCGATCCTGGCGGCCAAACTGGGCGGCGCGCTGGTCGATAATCCACCGCTCGCGCTCAAAGAAGGCGGGATATTTCAGGACGGATTTCATGCACAGCTGGATGAGCTTCGGCAAGCTTCGCGCGACGGCAAACATTGGATCACCGAGTTGCAAGAGCGCGAAATCGCTCACACCGGCATCAAGTCGCTCAAGGTTCGTTTCAATTCGGTCTTTGGGTATTTCATCGAGATTACCAAGGCCAACCTGGCGAATGTGCCAGAGCACTACACGCGCAAGCAGACCACCGTAGGCGGCGAGCGTTTTATCACTCCCGAGCTCAAGGAAATGGAGGCGAAGATCCTGGGAGCCGATGAGCGCGCGCGGCACTTGGAGTATCAACTCTTCCAGACCTTGCGCGACGAGACGTTAGGCGAGCTGGCGCCGCTGCAGCAGACGGCCGACGCCATTGCGACCCTCGATGTGCTTTGCGGTCTGGCCGAAACAGCGCGCCTTTACCACTACTGTCGCCCCACCCTCGATAGCTCGCTCCGGCTCCGCCTGGAGGACGCGCGTCATCCTGTCCTCGACCAAAATCTGGCCGAGGAGAAATTCGTGCCTAACGACACCGACCTCGACGGTGAAAAGCTGCGCCTCGCTCTTATCACCGGGCCTAACATGGCCGGAAAGTCCACCTACATCCGCCAGATCGCGCTTATCGTTTTGATGGCTCAGATCGGCAGCTTCGTTCCCGCAACGCGGGCCGACATCGGGCTGGTCGATCGCATTTTCACCCGTGTCGGCGCCAACGACGACCTCTCGCGCGGACAATCGACTTTCATGGTGGAAATGAATGAGACGGCCAATATCGTAAACAACGCGACCGAGCGGAGCCTCGTCATTCTCGACGAAATCGGGCGTGGCACCTCGACCTTCGATGGCCTCTCCATTGCCTGGAGTGTGGCAGAATATCTGCACGACAAAATCCGGGCGCGCACCTTCTTTGCGACACATTACCACGAGCTGACCAAGCTGGCCGAAGAGCGGAGCGGCGTCTGCAATTTCAATGTGGCGGTGCGCGAGTGGAACGAGCAGATCATCTTTCTGCGCAAGATCGTCCCGGGCGGAGCGGACAAGAGCTACGGGATCCAGGTCGCCCGCCTGGCCGGGTTACCGCGGGAAATCCTCAACCGCGCCAAGGACATCCTGTCGCATCTGGAAAAGCCAAATGGTGCGACCGAAACGGCGGAGCGACCGCGCCGCACCCGCAAGAAGATGCCCACCGCCGAGCGGCCCCAGCTCGACTTGCTGTAGAAGCTCACTGTCGACGTCTCCCTCTGGGAGAAGCGGAGGCGAGGCGACCTCTTTCTGTGACAGCGCCGACACCGTGCTTCGCAGAGCGAGCATCCACAATGACCTACCCGGTTCGGAATTTTCTCCCCTCCTCCATCTTCGCTGCTTTATAATGGCTAACGAGCCATCATGGTGAAGCACGAAAAAGATCTCGGCGAGCAGCTGCGCGGCTATTGGCTAAAGGCGGTCGCCGCGATTGAGCTACGCAACTTCGGTTACGCGATCGACCTCCTGCAGACGTTGCTTAAACAGGAGCCGGAATTCCTGACCGGACGCCAGATGTTACGGCGCACCGCCGTGACTCGCGCGAAGGCTGAGAAGAAGAAATTCTTTAATCTCTCCACCGCGCCCTTCTCCCTGATCAAAGCGCAGCGCGAAGTCAAAAAAAATCCCGCTAAAGCGATCGAGCTGGTCGAGAAGGTCTTGGAAACGCAGCCCTACCACACGCAGGCCAACATGCTCTTGAAAGACGCGTCTATCGCCGCCCAGTCCCCCGACATCGCGATCTTTGCCATGGAGACTTTGCTCGAGAATGATGCTCGCGACGTCAAAGTGCTACGCGAACTTGGGCGTCTCTACTTCGAACACGGGCATAGCCCTAAAGCGGTCGACGTTTACAATCGCATCACCGAGATTCATCCGACCGACCTGGAGGCTGTCAAACTGGGAAAAGACGCCGCCGCACGTGCCTCGATACAGCAAGGCGGATGGAACGAGGCGGAGAGCTATCGCGACCTGATCAAGGATAAAGAGGCGGCCGTCTCGCTCGAACAACGAGGCCGCATGCAGTTAAGCGCGGAATCGATTGAGCAGCAGATTGCTGAAATCTTTGCGCAGCATGAAGCCGATCCGGACAACGTCGACCTGGCCAAGCGGCTGGGTCTCCTGCACGATCAAAGACAAGATTGGGAGGGCGCGATCGCCTGGTTCCAGTACGCCGCCGATCTGACCGAGCAGGGCGATCCCGAATTAGTCCGCAAGGTGGCTGACCTTAAAATGCGGCAACTGGATAAGCGCATTCGTGAGGACGAAGCCTTCCTCTCCCAAAGTGAGGGAGGCTCGGCAGAGTACGCGGCCAAGGCCGCAGAACTGGAAAGCGCCAAACGCCAACGGGCGGATTTCCTGATCGAAGATGCTCGCCGTCGCCTGGACCGCAATCCCACTGATCTTCAGCTTCGTTTTGAACTGGGCGAACACTTGGCCCAGTCCGGGCGCTTTCGCGACGCGCTCCCGGAGTTGCAGCGGGCTCGCCAGAATCCGAATGCCAGGTTACGAGCCATGAATCTGCTCGGGCAATGCTATCGCAAGCTCGGGATGCTCGATCTCGCGGCCAAGCAGCTTGAAGACGCGGCCCGCGAAACCGTCGTGATGGACGCGGTCAAAAAGGAGATTGTTTACAACCTGGGCCTGGTGCATGAACAGAATGGCGACCGGGCAAAATGCATCGCGGCAATGAAGGAAATCTACGAAGCCGACTACGGTTATCGCGACGTCGCTCAACGGGTCGAGAGTTCTTATAACCAGCTCTCCGATAAAGTATAACACCCGTCGGATCCCGAGGGAATCCGCCGACTGACGAAAAAGTAAACCGGAGAAATCCAACCAAAGCAGCGCCTCCGCGCGAACTAGTAATAGCCGGTTTTCGCCGGCGAGAAACACCAATCAAAAGCAATCTATGATGAAAAAGTATCTACGTTACACCTCAGGAACCGTCATCGCGGCGATCCTCTCGACCGGCCTCTGTTTAACCCTAACTGCCAACGCAGCCGAGGAAAAGATGGAGAACAAAGAGAAGATGGAGAGCACGACCGAAGGCAAACTCAGCGCGAACGATAAAAAGTTCGTGAAGAAGGCCTACAAAGGCGGTCTCTCCGAAGTGTCTGAAGCAAAAATCGCCAAGGGGAAAGCCAAGAGCGATGCGACCAAAGAAATCGCCGAACGCATGATCACTGATCACGGCAAGGCGAATGACAAGTTGATGGAGATCGCAAAGGAAGAAAATCTCGACCTGTCCCAAGTGGAAGCCAAAAAGGCCAAGAGCATGTCGGACGAGAACTTCGACAAAGAATATCTCATGGCACTAAAGAAGGATCATGAGAAGGACATCGCGATGTTCGAAAAGGAAGCCAACGATAGCGGCGGGAAAGAAGACTCCGACGTCGTGAAATTCGCGAAAAACACGCTCCCGACGTTGAAAGAACACCTGCAGATGGTGGACGAAGCGATCGCGAAGATGAAGTAGTCCGAGCCCCGGAATTCTGGAATGCGGCGTCTCCGTGTGAGACGCCGCATTTTTTTGTCCAAACGGTCCTCCGCCGCCGGTGGGTTGGAGGCTGGAACACGAGGCGGCTAGCAGGCAGGCACGTCGCTTGACATTCCCCTCGCCTTCCCAACTTCCGCTTCCCGCGCTAACCTCTCCACCGCCTCCCAGGAATCGTCTCTTAGCAGCCCATGAATTTTTTCAAATCGCTTGTCCAAAAATTTGCCGGGAAGCCCGTCGATTGGGATGAGCTGGAAGAGATGCTTATTCGCAGTGACCTGGGCGTCCCGATGAGTCTGCGCATCGGGAAAGCTCTGCAGGAGCGGGCCCTTACACAAAAGATCACGGCTGCAGACATCGCGGAAGTGGCGCGGGAAGAGATTCTGCGCGTCCTCCCCATCCAACCGGCGCCCATTCGCCCTCTGCCCGCCAAACCCAAGGCAATCCTCATCGTGGGCGTGAACGGAACCGGAAAAACAACTTCCACGGCTAAACTCGCGCATTACTTTCGCCAGCAGCGGCACACGGTGCTGCTGGCCGCCGCCGACACATTCCGCGCGGCTGCGATCGAGCAGCTGGCCGTCTGGGCGGAGCGCCTCCAGATCGAGATGATTCGCGGCCAATACAACGCCGATCCCGCAGCACTTTGTTATGAGGCTTACCAATCGGCCGATCGACGCGATATCGAATTTCTCCTGTGTGACACGGCAGGTCGATTACACACCAAGGTCAACCTCATGGCCGAGTTGGAGAAAATAAAACGCTCGCTGGCCAAGTGCGATCCAGAGGCGCCCCAGGAGCGGCTCTTGGTGGTCGATGCGACCACGGGCAGCAACGCCCTGGTCCAGGCGCGGGAGTTCCACGCGGCGGTCGATCTCACCGGCCTCATTGTGACCAAGCTCGACGGGAGCGGCAAAGGCGGCGTCGTCATCGCCATCCAGGACGAACTCGGCATTCCCACTCGCTTCGTGGGCACCGGCGAGAAACTGGAAGATCTGGTCGCCTTCGACAGCCGCGCTTTCATCGACAAAATGCTCTGAGTCCGCGGGCCAAAGAGTTGGGCGAATCAGCGCTTCCTAAGCTCGAATGGCTTTCATTCCCCGCCTTCGTGGACGTAGAAGATCGTGATGGAACTGGCCTTCTTCTTCTCGCCCCGGGCGACTACTCGGAACAATGGCTTGTTCGGCCTCACGACATCCCAGGCCACGGTTGTCTCATTCAAGATGGGCGCCTTCTCGACCTCGCCTATCGTCTCAAAAGGAATCTCCTTCCCGGCGCGGATAAAGCCTGAGATATAGACGATTCTCTCCTCGTCGTTCGTCTTTACGTAGACATTCTTGAAGTCCGTCTTGGTCAGCTCCCAAAGCACTCGATGCTGCTCGTCCCCCTCGTCGGGTTTATCCCCTTCCTCAAGGGCGGGCTTTTCCGGGTTCCCGAGCGGATCAAGTTTCGAGCGAGCCTCTCCCAGGAAAAGGCCCAGTTCGAGGCCCAGGATATCGGTT
Organism: Chthoniobacterales bacterium; assembly: GCA_965218705.1. GTDB lineage: Bacteria > Verrucomicrobiota > Verrucomicrobiia > Chthoniobacterales > UBA10450 > Palsa-1392. The sequence continues at coordinate 2,121,628 of OZ244652.1, read as the reverse complement.
TGGACCTTCACTTCGCTCGCCGCTTTCAAGCGTTCTTCCAAAGGAGCCGGTTTTGACGGCTTCGGCAGAGAAGCCGACGGATTCTCGTCTGAAGGCGCGGAGGCGGCAGGCGACGGCGAGCCGATCATTCGACCGGTCACGCTAAGGCACAAAGCCAAAGCCGCCGCATGCCGCCTCCAGAAGATCACCTGATTGTAGCCGGAATCTAGGGTGTGCTGGTGATGGTGAATTCAGTGCCGCCTCGGGTCACATCCTCAAGCACGATGGAGCTGACCGCTGAACTCCGGCCGCGCAGCCCGCAGAAGGTCGACCCGATATCGACCGTTGGATGACCGGCTGCGGTCAGGATCGCATTGAGCTTGGCGATGGTGAGCCTAACCGAAATCGTTCCATCCTGTTGATTCATGAATCCTCGGTCGGCGCTTCCCACCACGGTGTCGGTTGTGCTGCCGTCGAAGTTCCGGACGGTAGTTCCATAGTTATAACTCGGTGTGCCCGTAGCATCAGTGGTTGCCTGGACGAAAAATTGATCGCCATCATCGGATAAGCCTTTCGAATAGGAGTTACCCGCGATACTCACGATCCCCAGTTCCGGAGCGTTGGCGGTGAAATACATCTTCCACGCCGCATTCGGTGGGACCACGGTGAGATCGGAAACCTTCGTCGTCGCCGTGATGACCGGACCGGCACTACCGCTCTGCGAGGCATAGGTAATGGTAATGATATCGACCGAGCTGGGAGCAGGGGCGACGGCCAACAATCCGCTATCCTGATCGTAGGCGAAGTCGGTCACTTGCTCTCCCAAGGGTCCCGGTTGCATGGGCTGCGGGGTCACACCACCAGCGGGTGGAGGCGTCGCACCCGGAGCAGCAAACGGCTGTGCGGGTAAGGCCGATCCTTCACGCACACGAGGGAGGTTACCGCCTTTGATAGAAGGCCCCGTGATCTGCCGAGTCACAAAGGTGTTTCCGTCAAAGTCGTTGTGGTCGTCCGTATAACCGATGACCGCGGCGCCTTGCGGGTCGAAGTTTACCTGGAAGTAATCGATCAGATTGCGATTGGGCGCCTCACCGGTCAGAGGCAATCCCTTCAATGAGATATTAGAGGCGTGATTGGAGTGATCACTCGCCTGGACGATCCGGAACGTCGGGCGGTTGGCATTCGCGTTAAAGCTCTGTGCGAAATAGACTCTCCAGCGCGCATTGTCATTGTTGCCCTGATTGTCGGTGCCATACCAGACTACACCGATATCTCCCAGGGTCGGACCTGTGGCGATCCACGGCAGCAAATTCACCTTGGTGGCGGGATCTGCTGGGTTATTGACCTGAACAGGGGCCGTAAAGGTTGCACCGTGGTCCGCGGAACTGATGACAAAGATATTATTGCCATCTGAATAACAGAGATAGACCGTGTTCGGCGCGCCGCCGGTCGGGTGGTCGTTTGCTACCCGAACCGCGACGAAGATATTGGCCGGATCAATGGTGGTGGGAATCACCTGCGACACTGTATAAGTCAGCGGAAACCCCAGAATTGGATCAGGCGTTCCCACCGCCAATTGACCATCGTTGCCGCTGATATAAACAGTTCCATCCACCTGATCGACATCGAGGCCTCCAGTCTGGGAAATCGTCCCGACGACCACCGCTGGTCCATAGGTCAGTCCGCCATCAGTCGATTGCTGGGCGAAAGCGACGCCTGCGCCGAAGTTACGGTACTCGAGATAGACTTTATTCGGTCCGACGAAGCCCATCCATTCGCGATCATTCACCGGCACGCCGCCCTCGAAGTTACCAAGCGGGCTGAAAGTGAAGGTCTCGCCGCGATCGAGCGAACGACCGATGGTGTTATTAGCGGCCGTGAGACTGGCGTAGGCCAAGGCCGGCTGGCCAGTTGCTCCCACGCCTGTGTAAGGGCCGAACCCCACGGCGAGGTCAATGTCACCGCCGCCCAGTGCTCCCGCCTGCAACTGATCTTGTCCCTGAGTCGATGTGGTTGAGTCGGGCTGTCCGCGATAAATCGGGACTCGCATGTTCGGATCGAAGCTGGTGTTACGCTTGCCATTGACGGTCGGGCGAAGATCCAAATACCAGAGATCGACACCTGCGGGCACGCCGCGGATGCCGCAGACATAGAAGTTACCAAGGGGATCGACCCGGCTGCTCGGTTCGCCGTCGGCGCGAGCCGTTTGCGCTTTCATAGGAGAGTTAGCCGAGAAGGTCATGCCGCCGCTAATATATCTGGCGCTACGAACCGGGGTCGCGACATTCACTTGGGCGGTCCCATGCGGCTGGTCCGCTCCTGGCGTATTGGCGAAGTAGACGGTGATAATATTAAAATCCCCTGTGCCATCGGTGTTAGGATTTATGACCGCGCTCTCGCTGGTGATGGGCGCTCCGCCCGCGGAGCTGTTCACGAGATCCCCATCAGAGCCGTCAGCGTTCCTCTTATGGATATAGAAATCGTAATCATTGGTCCCGAGCATCCATTCGATCTTCAGCGCAATGGTTTTGCCCGTGTAGTCACCGGGCGAAACATGGAGGATAAAGGTATCCCGATTAACGCCCTCGATCGCGCTGGTCTCATCAGTGGCCCCTGTGCCAATGGCGGTGTTATCCCACTCTATAGGTGCGGTTGCGGTAGGTGTGATCGTACCATCGGCCGGGTCGGCAGCATGCAATTGGTTTAGGGCAAAGGTCGAAGTGATCAGCGCGGAAATTACCAGGAATGCTCGGACTGACCTCAGGAATGGGAGCGATTTAGTCATAGAATGAATGTGAGTCGGTTGGCTGTAGTGGCTTGTCGTATGGGGGCTGTCGTGAAGGAGTGGAAAGTCTTTAATACCGAGAAAGGATCGAGCAGGAGGGCTGCTAACTGATGCGATCGCGGCGAAAGCGGCGCACTCTCGGCGCCAAAATGAGGAGCATGCCGGCCCCGACCAAAATATAAGTGGCCGGCTCGGGAACGGCATCGCTCAGTGCCAGGGTCGTGGTGGCGTTGAGAGCGTCATTGCCCACGAAAAGGTCGTTCGGTGAAATGATAGTATCGTTAGGGTTATCGGTCACGATGCTCCCCAGGAGAAATCCGTCTTGCAGGTTCGTGAAGATGGCCGCCCCGGTAACCTGATCGACGACGCCTGAAAAAGTCAGCGTGGCCTCCAGCCCATTTCCAGGGAACCCATTCAAGGCCAGCCCGGTGTTCACACCGTCGAGGGCAAGGAAAAGGTGATTAAAATCGAATCCACCCTGATTCGAGTTCGCATCCTGCAGGGTCAAAGTGATCTGAATGAAGGTGACTGAAGTCAGCGAGGAAAAATTGCTGCTGAAGTCGAACCCAGGCGTATCTGTCAACCGGGCCGGCATGGTCATGGAGAGGCGCTGGTTCTGACCGTCCCCCTGCGTGGTGCCTCCGTTCAATTCCAGAACCGTAGAACTGATCGTTCCCGCTTCCGACGTTCGAGGCAAAATCGAGAGGCAGAGTGAGGCGGCGCAGAGCGTGGTGAATAAACTCGTCGTTTTGATCATGGATGGAAATCGCTGGTTACGACCCGCGCCGACGAGAACAGCGAGCGATGGTGCTGCGACTTTCAGTTCGGATAAGGTCACTGGTTGTTTCTTTGCTCCGTTATGGGGACGTATGCGGATGCAGTGATTTGTTCCAAAGTTCCCGCGCGCGGGCAAGACAATTTTTTACCGTTACGGAAAAATGCCTCGCTTAATTCGGTTTTTACGAGGAAACGTGAACAGTCGCATGATAAAAATGTAAGGACATCGCGCGATGATTTCCCTTCCAAGCGGGCTGCACCTGGAATTTTTGACCTCTCCTTGAGCGCCTTTGGAGAAAAGAGTGGATTAAATTTCTCACAAACACTAGGAAAGTGGCACCTGCACTTTTCCCAAAGAGGCTCGATCTATGCGACGAATCCTACGCGCTCTCGCCGCCGCCGTTGTTCTCACCGCCACGGCCCACGGAGGCATTGGCGACAGGGAAGAGCAGATCCGTAAAGAATACGGCGAGCCCATCGCAATCTTAGCGAAAGAGTCAGGAGACAAAGGCCTAACGAAATGCTATACGCGCAAAGGCTTTACCATTTCGGTCACCTATCGGGAAGGACGCAGCGTGCAGGAAACGCTGGTCAAAAACGATAATTCGGAGATCAGCCAAACCGAGATCCGCAAGTTTTTGCAAAAGGAGGTCGATGCGGGTGGCCCTCCCCTGGAAGGCCCGCGCATGGTGACGGCAGGAGTGCAAGAATGGCGCAGCACCGACCAATCCTCGCGGGTCGCCTTTTACGATTCGGCGACACGTGCGCTTTTTGTCACGACCCAGAAGTTCATCAGTATGACCAGCGCGCAAGTCGAGCGCAACGCGAGGATTGAGCGAGGCTCCCGGCTCCGGCGAAATGCGTCCAAAGACGGATCCCGTGCGGTGGTCGGAAGCCGCGAGGCCGCAGGGGCGGGCGCAGGAAACCGGGCGATACTTTCAGACCTCGGCCAACATCAGGGGCAGGCTAAACCGTCGGCCAGCCCTGCGAAATAAAACCGGTCCGACGGGTTCCTCTCTCGAAGAGACGCATCAACGCCGCCGATCCTTGATGGAGGTGGGCAAAAGCCCACTGGCGAGTCCCTGGTAATTCTGTTAGGTAGCCAGCCATGGCTTCCGCCACTGAGTTCCAACATACGCTGGCCAAGCCAGCTTTGGTCAGCGGCATCGCGCTCCATACCGGGTCGAAGGTCTCTCTCAAGATTCAGCCCGCGCCCGCCGATTTCGGGATCAAGTTTAAACGCAAAGACTTGCAGGATGAGCCGACCATCGATGCGATCATCGCAAACGTTAAGACGGTCGAGCGGGCGACCACCATCGGCGAGGGCTCCATGCGAGTGCACACCGTGGAGCACGTCCTTTCCGCGTTGACCGCTCTCGGCGTCGACAACGCCGTGGTCGAGATGGACGCCAACGAACCCCCGATCGGCGACGGCAGTGCGCTCATGTATGCCGAGGCGATACGGAAAGCCGGCCTGGCGCCGCTCGAAGCACCGCGACGCTTCCTGCACGTGCGGGAGCCGATCTCGATCGAGACAGCGACTGGCTCGCTGCTGGTGGTGCTCCCGGATGACGCTTTCCGCATTTCCTGCACGCAGGCGGGGCCGGATGGCCGTTTCACCCAGTTCATGACCACCGAGATCACGCCCTCCATTTACGAGCGTGAGATCGCTCCCGCCCGCACCTTTGTGTACTACGAAGACGTGCAGGCTTTGATGGAGAAGAATCTGATCAAAGGCGGCAGCCTGGAGAACGCCATCGTGGTGCGGGGCGAATCAGTCCTGAGCAAAGAGCCGCTTCGTTTTCCTGATGAATTCGTTAGGCATAAAATCCTCGACATCATCGGCGACCTGGCCCTCCTGGGCCGCACCCTTCGCGGTCACATCGTCGCGATAAAGCCCGGTCACGGAGCGAACGCCGATCTGGCTCGCGCGCTAGCCAAAGCCCACGCTGCGACCGAGGCTATCTTGCCACGCCGTAACTTTCCAGCCGGCGAAGGCGGTCTCGACATCAACGGAGTGATGAGCGTTCTCCCGCACCGCTATCCGTTTTTGATGGTCGATCGCATTCTCTCGTTCGAGGGGGATAAGAAAATCCTGGGGATGAAATCGGTCACCATGAACGAGCCTTATTTCCAAGGGCATTTCCCGGGACATCCCGTCATGCCGGGTGTGCTTCAGGTGGAGGCGATGGCCCAGGTGGCAAGCGTTCTCATGATGCGGATCAGCCAGAGCGCGAGCCGCGTGGGCTACTTCATGAGCGCGGATAAAGTGAAATTTCGCCGGCCCGTCCTCCCGGGTGACACTCTTTTTATTCACGCGGAATTGATCAAGTCGCGCGGCAACAAATTGGCCAAAGCCAAATGCAGTTGCGTGGTCAACGACGCGGTGGTCTCGGAAGGCGAACTCATGTTCACCTTTCTCGATAAATGAGCGGAGTGACGGTCCATCCGACGGCGCTGGTGGCTCCAGGGGCCAAGCTCGGCGCGGGCTGCACCATCGGGCCCTATTGTCTGATCGCCGCGGAGGTATCGTTAGGCGAAGACTGCTGGCTGCAGCACCATGTCACCTTGGAAGGGCCTCTCCGGGCCGGCCGTGGCAACAAATTCTACGCCTACTGCTCGATCGGTCAGCAGAGTCAGGATTTAAAATATCGGGGCGAGCCGACCTACCTCCAGATCGGCGACGACAATTGTTTCCGGGAGTTCGTCACCATTAACCGCAGCACGGCGGGAAGCGGATGCACGCGCGTCGGCAGCGGCGGGAATTTTCTCGCCTACTCGCACATCGGGCACGATTGCACCGTGGGCGACGCCGTTGTTTTCTCGAACAACGGGACGCTCGCCGGACACGTGCGGGTCGACGATCATGCCGTCATCGGCGGTCTCACCGCAGTGCATCAGTTTTGCCGAATCGGGCGTTTCGCCATGACCGGCGGCTGCTCCAAAATTGTGCAGGATGTTCCGCCGTTCATGATCGCTGATGGCAACCCCGCCGAAGTGCGCGGGATCAACCAGGTGGGCTTGGAACGGGCCGGCTACGCGCCGGAACGGATCAAGCCGATCAAAGAAGCTTTCCGCACTATCTATCGAGGAAAGATGAATACGGCGCAGGCGGTCGAAGCCATTCTCGAGAAGTGCGGAGAGAGCGAAGAGGCGCAAACCATCGCGCGCTTCATCCGGGAGAGCGAACGCGGGATCATTCGTTAGGGCGCGGCCCGGGACCGCGTCCCCGGCTCTAACGGACTCAGGCCGCCAGGCGTGGGCTGTCGCCGGCGGAGAGAATGCCGTTGAACTTTGGGTAAAGGAATTTGGCCGCCGGCGCGTTGTGCTTGGTCAATGCCGCCGCCTGGTTCAAACCCGCTGCGCGCAGTTGCCGTAACGACTCGCCCAAGAGAGCGGTCCCCAGCCCGCGATTGCGGTATTCCATCAAAACACACGGCCCCGGCGAGAGATGCTGCAGCGCCAACGCATCGGGAACTAAAATGGCGGCCCCGATGATGCGCAGGCCATGGCGCAGCGCGAGCGAAATGCCGCGTTGCTCCGGGGCAAACACCTGTGCGATCCAGCCATCCAGCATTCCGTTAACGTCGTGGATGGCGTCGCCCCAGGAAGTGTCGTGCGCGAACGAGCGAGCGATTACCTCGCGCAGATCTTTTTCATCCTCGCGCTTCGCGGGCGTGAAAGAATAATGCGCCGGAAGCGAAATAGCCGGGACGACAAGCGAGTCTAAATCCCAGGTGAAGCGAACCCATTCAACGATCATCATGTATGCCGGGGAACGAGACTAACATGGCGTCTCGCGCGCCCGCAACACGCCTTTCAAAAAAAATATCCGCCGCTCCGCGAGGACGCGAAATAAAAAACTTTTAGCGTGCTTGCACCACTCGCAGGGCTTCCTGGAAGGGCGTGTAAAGTTCACGATGCTGAGCGACACCCCGTCGCAGAATCGGCTTGAAATTAGCGATATCGGCGATGTTGAGAATCTGGTCGACACTCTGCACAAATGAGGTCATCGCGTCGTTGGTCGGGCTCCGGTGGGTGAGCAGCACGACAAAACTCTCGCGCCGGAGCGCGCTGGAACGACGCACCAATTCGTGCAAAATCGGATTTTCCCCTGGGCCGGCGCCTTTGAAATTCTCGTAAACAATCACCACGTTATAGTTGTAGCTGGCCAGCTTCACTTGCACGTCCTCCTCGAAAAGCCCGAGGTGCACCTTGTAACCCAGCTCCAGCAACTGCGGCACGATCAGTTTTTGGTACTGCGGATGATCGATGCAAACCAGCGCCGTCTTGTCGCCGACGTCGAAAAAATTACTCTCTAAATCAGGATCCATTTTTACCTACCTAAAAGCATTGGAGCCCATATCGAGGCGCAGGCCGGTTTCCAGCCGGTCGTCGATGCCGCCCGTTTTAAGGATCAAATCGATCCCGCGGGCCACACGGCCTTTCTTGGAGGCGAAGAGGCGCGCCGTCTCTTCGGTGATGATACCGCCCTCGTAGGCGCGCAAGATCGATTGATCAAAAGTGTTCCAGCCAAAAGGCGCGCTCGCCTCAATGATCTCGTAAAAGCTACGAGCCTCGGATTCTCCCAAGGCGATCGTTTCACGCGTGCGCAGGTTGTAACCCATGACTTCGGTCAAAAGAGCGCGTCCCCCCGCGATGCGAGGCGCTAGTCGCTGGCTCACGATGTAGCGGAGGCTGTCCGCCAGGCGGAGTCGTAATTGTTGTTCCTCGCCTAACGAAAATAGACCAAGAATACGATTAATGGCCTGCCCCGCGTCGACCGTGTGCAACGTGCTGAGGACGAGGTGCCCCGTTTCGGCCGCCATGAGGGCGATTTCGACGGTCGCCCGATCGCGCATTTCACCCACCAAAATCACTTTCGGCGCCTGGCGCAGAGCGGCCCTCAGGCCGTTGGGATAATTATCGAAATCCTGCCCCAACTCGCGCTGGCTGAAGGTGGCACGCGCGGGAGGATGCAAGAACTCGATCGGATCTTCCAGCGTGATGACGTGGACCGATTGCTTCCTGTTCACCTCGTTCAGAATGGCGGCCAGCGTAGTCGTTTTGCCACTACCAGTGGCGCCGGTGACGAGAACGAGCCCGGTTTTCTCTTTCGCGATTTCCGCTAGAATGGAAGGCAGCTCCAGAGATTCGACGGACGGAATCTCCGCCTGCAACTTCCGCATGACGATGGAGAAACTTCCGCGCTGCCGAAAGATGTTAACCCGAAAACGCGCCTCGTGACCAAGGGAGTAACTACAGTCGCACGAACCCGCGCGCAGGTACTCACGAATGAGCCGCCGATTGCCCTGCATGAGACTGAGCGCGATTTGCTCGGTCTGGTAGGAAGTTAGCTGCTCGATCGGGGGATCGATGTAGACCGGTTTCAGCTCGCCGAAATCCTCCACCTGGAGAGGATGGTCGACGGAAAAATTCAGGTCCGAGATCCCCTCATACGTTTTCAGCATGGCGGAGAGGATCCGGTCCAGATCGGGCAGTCTCATGGCGGGACAGTTTTATTCTTCGAACTCGTCGGGCGGCGCAGTCTTGAGGAAAGGGCGGAATTTCTTTTTGTCGATCGCCTTCTCGTAGGCTTCCTCGGGTGAAATGCGCACCTGCCGCAGATGCTCCATGATGGCGTCGTCGAGCGGTTGGTTGCCCTTCTTCTTGCCCACCTGAATCATGCCCGGGATTTGGTGCGTCTTCGCCTCGCGCACGAGGTTGGCGATAGCCGTATCGACCACCAGAATCTCCAGAGCGGCGACGCGGCCCGGTTTATCGACGCGTTTGAAAAGGTTCTGGGCCACGACGCCTTTGAGCGACTCCGCCAGCGTCGCCCGAATCTGATTTTGTTGGTGGGTCGGGAAAACGTCGATCACGCGATCGACCGCCTTCGACGCACTCGAGGTGTGCAGGGTGCCGAAAACAAGGTGGCCGGTGGCCGCCGCCGTCAGCGCCAGCTCGATGGTTTCCAAATCGCGCATTTCACCCACGAGCAGAATGTCGGGATCCTCACGCAATGCTCCGCGCAAGGCGGCCGCGAAGGAGCGCGTATGGATGCCGACTTCGCGATGTTGCACGAGGCAATTTTGGCTCCGATGCACGAACTCGATCGGATCTTCCACCGTGATGATATGATCGTGTCGCTGGAGGTTGGCGTAATCCATCATCGCCGCCAGCGTGGTCGATTTGCCGGAACCCGTCGGCCCGGTCACCAGGATGAGACCCTTTTTCAGCAGCGGGAATTTTTTCAAGACTGCCGGCAAACCCAGATCTTCCACCGTCAACACCTGGGAAGGAATGAGCCGGAAGACAGCCGAGATGCCGTATTTTTGCTGGAAAAAGTTTGCTCGATAACGCGCCACCCCAGGCACTTCGTAGCCAAAGTCGACGTCGTTGGTTTCCTCGAAGATTTTGATTTTTCCCTCGGGGGCGATCTCGTAGACCATGGCCTTGAGATCGTCGTTCTCGAGCGCCGGATAATCGACCCGCACCAATTCGCCATTGATGCGGAGCATGGGCGGATTATTGGTAGCGAGATGCAGATCCGAGGCTTTTTCCTCGGCCATTAATTTGAAGAATGCGTCAATACGAGCCATGCGCGGTGATTTCCCTTGTCAGCTAAATTGATGCCATCGCGGTTGAATGAAGGAGAGTCGTTTCCAAGGTCTTAGATTCGTTAGGCATCGAGAATGGAGCGAATCTGTGCGATCAGTTTTTCGTGCGTATAAGGCTTGGGGATAAATCCGCATAAGCCCCGGCCAAGCATGCTACCGAGTTCGGCCTGTTCGCCGAAGCCGCTGCTGAGAACCACCTGCACTTTCGGGTCGATCGCCTTGAGCTCGTCGAAAATGGCGTCGCCGTTCATGACGGGCAGGAAAAAGTCGAGAATGACCAGGGCGATGTCGCGTCCCAGGCGGCGATAAATCTGGAGCGCCTCGAGCCCGTCTTTCGCGGTGATAAATTTATAATCTTCGAAATCCAGAATCTCTCCCGTGTGTTCCAGCACCTCGGAGTCATCGTCGACCAGGAGAATGAGTTCGCGACTCCCCTTCGGATTGAGAATGACCGGATTTCGCTCAGGTTTTTCGTCGTAGGTCACTTCGCCCACCGGGATGTGAGAGAAATCGGTCGCAGCCTCCAGCGGCGCCGCTTCCCGCCAAGCCATCGGCCCGGGAGAAACATGACCCGCGCCCGCCAGCACGCGGCCGGTCACGCGGTCAAAAATCGCCTGCGCCGTGCGAAAAGCCGTGGCTACCTGTTCGCTGACCACTGTCAGGTGTTCACCTTGGCCTTTGCTCAGGCGCGCCTGCTCGGCTTGTCGCGCTGCCTGCTGCAAAAGCTGCGTCAGCTCGCCGGCATTGGCCGCGAGCCATTTCATATCCTCCTCTTCCCACATGTCGTGCAATGGTTAGTTTTAAGTTTCGTTGCGCTCGTTCGTGCAAGCCCACCAGACCGAGACGAGGAGGCCTCCGGAAACGAGAAGAAATGATCCGATCGAGAGCATGCTTGGACCTCCTCCCGAGTGCACTTTTCGTGCCCAAGCCCGTGGAACTCGTTAAAATGATTTCTCGCCCTAAAATCCGCCCCGCCTTACTGCCATGACCTTTCGAAACAGTTTCTATGCGGGAGCTTTAGTGGCGGCTTTCGTCGGGCTGTGGCTGGCCCGGTTGTGGCAGAGCGAAAAACAGGTGCGCCTCCACAGCGAGCATCTCCTTCAGCAAATTGAGGAGCGCGATTGGGCGTCGGCCGACAGTTTCTTCTCCGTCGACTACCGGGACGATTGGGGACACGACCGCGCCGAGGCGCGTAACCGCCTGCGGCAGATCCTGCACTGCTTCACCTCTCTCACGATGACCGAGCCGGCGCCGCAGATCAGCGCCACTTCATCCAAGGGCTGGTGGAGTGCGAAGCTGCATTTGGAAGGCGAGGGCTGCGAGTATGCGCCGGAAATATTGAATCGCGTCAACGGCTTGCGAGAGCCGTTCGTTCTCCACTGGCGACAGGAGAGCTGGCGCCCTTGGGATTGGAAACTCGTTAGGGTAAGCAACCCTGCCCTCGAGCTTTCCGGCCGCGAACGATAAAAATCTTTGCCCGCCTCTGCCAGGCCCCGCCCTACTTCCCGAGCGCCTGCCGCAGTTCCGCCTTCGCGGCCGCGACATCTTTAGGCCCCTGGTGGCACAGCACGATCCCGCGCAATTTTTCGCCCTGAAAATAGCGCAGGCTAAAACGTCGCTTCCCATAGGTGCCAGTGAGCTCCACGCGGCCGGGCGGAATTTTAAAGTCGCCGACAAAATCAAATTTGAGGTCAAACATTTCCGTCCAGAAGTAGGGGATTTGCTCATAGCGCTGGCGCTTCTTGCCGGTGATATTGGCGCCGACGATGAGTCCCTGTTCGCGAGCATTCTCCCAGTGGGTTTGGCGACGCATTCCGCCCATCATCCGATCTGGGTAGAAAGCGAGATCACCCACGGCGTAGATTCCCTTCTCCTCGGTCTCGAGATATTCTGTGACCGGCGATCCATGCGGCCCGCAAAGCGGCGTGTTGCGCACGATATCGAGGCTCGGTTCCGATCCACAAGCGACCACGGCGACTCCTGCCGCCACGCGCTCACCGCTTTTGGTTTGGATATTGCGGAGCACGGTTTTGCCTTCGAAACCATTCAGGCTCGAGCCCATCAGCAAAGTGACACCTTGCTTGGCAAATTGTTCGGTCAACCAGGCTGCCGTTTCAGGATCGAGGTAACGATTCAGGACCGACCGATGCCGATGCATGATGGCGACTTTGAGCTTCGACTGCCGCAGGCTGGCCGCGATCTCGCAGGCCAAGAGACCGCCTCCCACGACCACGATCATCTTTTCGGAGAGCGACATCTCCCGCAACGCCATCGCATCACGAACAGTCCGCAGATAAATCACGTTTCCCAGCCCAATGCCGGCCACGTGGGGTCGAACAGGCCGACTGCCCATGGCCAGACACGCCTTTTTGAACTCGATCGTCTCGCCGTTTCCGAGCACGGCGAGGCGCCGGTCGATATTGAATTGCGTCACCACCGTCCCGAGCCGCATCTCGATCTTCTGCGTCTGATACCAGCGCTCGTCAACGTGTGGTAACTTCTTAAGGGGCGGCGTTTTATCCCGCATGAATTGCTTGGAAAGCATCCAGCGCTGATAAGGCGGGATCGTCTCGCCGCTGACGAGCGAAATCGTTCCCTTTTTATCATAAGTGCGGATGCCTTCACACACACTTGCCCCGCCAATGCCGCCGCCAATTATGAGATAGTCACGTTGAATCATGCCGAAAAGGCGGACGATAGAGAATGTAACAACCAGATGGCGAGTGAAATCTTGCGCTTTCTTTACAGAACAGCCCGGCAGATCACTACGGCCGCCACCACTCCGGTCAGATCGGCCAGTAAACCTGCCGGGATGGCGTGTCGTGTCTGCCTAATTCCCACCGCTCCGAAATAAACCGCCGCGACATAAAAGGTGGTCTCTGTGCTGCCGTAAATGGTTGCAGCGGTCAGGCTGACGAGGTTTTCCGGTCCCAGTCGGTGCACCACGTCTGTGAAGAGCGCCAGGGTGGCTCCTCCGCTCAGCGGTCGCATCAACGCGATCGGCAAGAGATCGGTCGGGAAATGAAGCGGAGTCAAGATCGGCGCGAGGGCATGGGCCAAAAGATCAATCCCACCCGCGCCTTTAAACATGTTGATCGCGACCAGCATAGTCACGAGAAAAGGAATGATCTTGAGGATCACTCCGAAACCTTCCTTGGCCCCTTCCACGAATTCGTCGTAGACCTTCAGCCCGCAGAGAGCTCCATACAGGATAAAGAAGGAAAGCAGCAGCGGGATCGCGAGCAGCGAGAGCGAGCTCACGCTGCGGACGAAGTAACTGGAAGAAGGCGCGATCGCGCCGTAAGGCAACCCCAGCGCTTCTGGAAAAACTTGCCTAACGAATATGGCCGCGAAGAACAGCACCAGCAGGACCAGGATGGCGACACCCCAGAGCGGCATCCTCCTGTAGCCGGGGACGCCGTCCCCGGCGGGGGGGGCGTCCGAGGCCACTTGCTCGTCGTCGACTTCACGGCCGGGGACAGCGTCCCCGGCTACAACGGGGGAGCCGGTGTCCCTGGTTACAGGCCGCTCACTAAACCACGGTAGTTTTTCGAGGAGCTTCACCGAGACGATCGCCACCGTCGCAGCGCAGAGCGTCGCCAGGAGAGAGGTCCCAACAATCACGGTCGGGTTAGTCGATCCTGCCGCCACCAGGATGGCGATCGCTGTCGTCGGAATGAGTTGAACGGAGCTGGTGTTGACGGCCAGAAAGGTGCACATCGCGTTGGTCGCTCGACCCGGGTGCGGGTTGAGCTTTTCCAAATCGCGCATCGCCCGCAGGCCGAGCGGCGTGGCGGCGTTGCCCAGGCCGAGCATGTTGGCCGCCATGTTCATCAGCATCGAGCCCATGGCCGGGTGGTCGTTAGGCACACCGGGAAAGAGCCGGCTCATGACCGGTCGCAGCAGGCGCGCCAGTTTCTGGACCAGCCCGGCCCGCTCCGCCAAACGCATCACGCCTAACCATAGCGCCATGATCCCGATGAGCCCCAGCGCGATCGTGACCGCGGTCTTGGCTCCCTCGAAGGCGCCGTCTGTGACTTCTTTCAGGTGACCGCTCCATCCGCCGATGGTCACGGCGAGCAGGATGAGCGCGAGCCAGATGTAATTGAGCACGCTATTTTCTAGCAGCGCTCGTCGAGTTCGGGAAAGCGATTTGTCGCGGGTGCTTCGCGGGCACGAAGCCGCCTTACGCGATCGCGCACTCCTCCGCCTCGACGCCGGCTTGTTCCACCAGGTGATAAAACTGCGTCAAATCGATCGGCTTGGTCAGATAATCGTGGGCGCCCGCATCAAGCAACCGTTTCAATTGTCCGGCGGTCGCATCGGCACTGAGAACCACGGTGGGAATGTCGCGCGTCGCCTTATGAGTCTGCAATTCGGCCAGAACGGCCGCGCCCTCCATGTCGGGGAGATGCAGATCAAGTAGAATCAGATCGGGCATGTGCTGGCGGGCGAGATCGAGCCCGAGCCTTCCCTGCATCGCGGTGAGCAGATGGATACCGGGATCTTCCTGCAGGAGTTGTTCGACCAGCGCGAGATTGGAAAGATTGTCTTCGATATAGAGAATCGAAAGGCGTTTGGCGGTCTCGGGCCGGTGAACCAGCGCGGGAGCAGCGGGCTGAGCTGCGGCCGTCTCCAGCGGTGAATCCGTCCGCGTCAACTCGATCCAAAAGGTGCTCCCTTGCCCCCGAACACTGTCCACCCCAATCTTTCCTTTCATGGCTTGCACCAGACGCTGGGAGAGGGCCAGCCCGAGCCCCGTCCCTTCAATGCCTTCCTGCTCCACCCCCAGCCGGTCAAAAGGGGTAAAGACGCGATCCAGTTTGCCAGGCTCGATTCCAATCCCGGTGTCTCGCACGGAAAGCCGGAATGTGTCGCCGGTCATTTGACATGAAACGGCGACCGATCCGCCCGCGGGCGTGTATTTGACGGCGTTGTTTAAAAGATTGAGCAACACCTGTTTAAGGCGTTGGCGATCGGCCAGCACGTGCATATCGATTTCGCTCTCCTTCGGCAGGGAGAGAATGACGGAATGCTCTGTCGCGAGGGGCTGAATTAAATCGCCTGCTTCTTTCAAAGCCACCTTCAGGCTCACCGGCTCGAGCGATAGCTGTAGCCGATCCGATTCGATGCGGCTGATATCGAGCACTTCGTTGATCAGACCGAGAAGGTGACGCCCCGCCGTCAGGATGTGATTCAAATGCGAGAGCTGGTTGGAACGGGGATCCTGCCGTTCCAATAATTGACCAAATCCCAGAATAGCATTGAGCGGAGTGCGCAGCTCGTGGCTCATGCGCGAGAGGAACTCGCTCTTGGCGCGATTGGCCCGGTCGGACGCTTCTTTCGCTTCCAGCATCGCTTTGGCGGCACGCTGTTGCTCGGTCACGTCGTGCGCGACACAAAACAGGGTCTCGTCCGCCTCCGACCAGCTGGCCGACCACAACACATCGACGAAGGACCCATCCTTGCGTTGGCAACGATTCACGAAATCGGTGATCCTCTTGCCGTGGCGCGTGCCGTCTTCGACTTCTTTCGAGCGGGCACGATCCTCCGGGTGCACCAGCACGAGGTAGCAGCGGCCGATCAGTTCCTCCGGCGCGTAACCCCACAGGCTTCTACAAGCAGCGTTGACGGAGAGGAAACGGCCTTGCGCGTCCAAACTGCAGATCACGTCCTGGGAGTTGTCCATGATCAATTGGTTCGCCTGGTGGGCGGAGGCCAATTGCCGGTTGCTGTGCTGGAGCGCGGCTTCCGCCCGCTTCCGTTGCGTAATGTCGCGCGCCACTTGGAAAAGCGTCCCATCGCCTTCCGACCAATAGGCCGACCAGAGCACATCCACGACCGATCCATCCTTGCGGATGTAGCGATTCTCGAAATCCGTCACCGGATGGCCCGCCATGATTTCGATATTCTTCAGACGACTGCGTTCCCGATCGTCCGCGTGCACCATCTCGGCGCAACTCTTTCCGATTAGCTCCTCGGGTTTATAACCCCAGAGCGATTCGCTGGCCGAACTCACCGTGACAAAAATGCCTTCGGCGTCATTCGCGCAAATCACATCGCGCGAGTTATCCATGATGAGTTGATTAGCGTTTTGACTGGCCTCCAAATCGGCTGTCCGATTGGCCGTCGCCCGCATATCTCGAGTGGTTCGCAGGCACGCAATCCCAAGAAAAATGTCTCCAAATATAACCCAGTAAATATGTTCCATCGATCGACCCAAACTGTTCCCCGCGGGGCCATAAATTGAGAAAGGCAGGTAAGCGCCTCGCACCAAATGGTCGAGCACGACCACGATCGTGGCCGGAATCAGCACGCGCCAGTCGCGATAAAAGGAGAGCACCACCAGAGAACAGAGGACGTGAAAGTGGGTCTCCATCCGACCACCGCTCATGTGAATGAGGAGCGCAGAGTGCAACATCTGCGCGGTTGCGATAGTATAGCGAGTGGCCGGCGCACCTGGCCGCCGTCGCGCCAGCGTGACCGGAATCATGGTGATGAGCCCTCCGCCTATCAGGGCCAGCCAGAGATGGAGATTGCTTTGCGCGAGATGCCCCCGCCAGCTGTCCGGTGCGACCGTGGCCGCGATGATCATCAAGACCAGCCACTCGAGCAGCAGCAGCCGGGAGAAAAGCTGATCGGCGTCGCGATAGACCTCCTGGCGCTTCTTTTGGAATAGCTCCGTCGCGCGCTGCGAGAGAGTTTTCTCGCCGCTGACTCGTTCCTTTTCCTCCGGCGAAAACTCTCGGCCAGACAGGTCAACACCTGCCTCCTCTGTCGATGTCGTTAGGGTGGGTCCGCTTTTCATTCCGGCGCGGCGCTGGAATACGCCTGCCTTATCTGAGCAGACACTGTTCCAATTCGACCCCAAAAAAGCGGCGGCTAGCCCAACAGGGTAGCGGCGTGTTGCAACGCCGAATCGCTCTGGCCACCCAACATCCGGGCAATCTCGGCCTGCCGCGCTTTCCCCTGCACCAATTCCAAGCGTGAAAAAGTGCGGCCGCCGGTCACTTCTTTCTCCACCACAAACTGGGTGCCCGCCGCCGCTGCCACCTGGGGTAAGTGCGTGATGCAGAGGACCTGATGCTCCTCCGCCAGGGCCCGCATTTTTTCTCCCACCGCGTTGGCGATCTCGCCTCCCACGTTGGCGTCGATTTCATCGAAAACGAGCAGCGGTATCGCGTCCTGCTGGGCCAACGCCGACTTGATGGCCAGCATGATCCGCGAGATCTCGCCGCTCGAGGCAACGGTGCGCAAAGCCTTGCGCGGCTCGCCCGGGTTCGGCGAGAAAAGCAGCTCGACCGATTCCGTGCCGTGCAGGCGCGGCTCGTCCGCCGCGGATATCTGCACTGCAAACTCCGATTGCCGAAAACCGAGAGCCGATAATTGGCCCCGGATCTTCTGAGCCAGTTTCGGGGCGGCGCCCTGGCGAGCCCTGCGCAACGCGGCTCCGGCGCGCTGCACCGATTTCTGCGCCGCCGCAATCTCACCATCGAGCCGCTTTAGTTCGGCGTCGCGGCCATCCATTTCGCGCATCCGTGCAGCGGTGCGCTCGCCAAAGGCGATTACCGCTTCCAACGAA
The DNA here is from genome assembly GCA_965218705.1 of Chthoniobacterales bacterium. Taxonomy (GTDB): domain Bacteria; phylum Verrucomicrobiota; class Verrucomicrobiia; order Chthoniobacterales; family UBA10450; genus Palsa-1392. The sequence continues at coordinate 2,103,885 of OZ244652.1, read as the reverse complement.
CCACCGTATTTGCGTTTCAAGGTCTCGAATAAAGTCACGCGCTCTTCCAATTGAGCCAGCTGTTCGGGATCCAACTCGAGCCGTTCTGCATAACGATCGAGCGTCCGCGCGACCTCCGTTAGTTCGATCACGGCCGCAGCATGGGCCTGCGCGCTTTCCACAAGACCGGGATCGATCTTCTCCAGTTCGCGCAAGAGTCGCTGCGTTTCGGCCAGCTGATCCAGGACGGAGTGGTCGACTTCCGAAAGCTGCCGGGAGATGGCGGTGGCCAGCTCGATCAAACGCCGGCTATTGCTGGCCAGCCGGTAGCGTTCCTGAATATCTTTCTCCTCGTTAGGCTGGAGGCGGGCTTCCTCAATTTCCTGCTGTTGATGCCGGAGCAGTTCCAGCTCTTGTTCGCGGATTTCTTCCGCCCCGCGCAGGGTCGCCGCCTCCGCGACTAACGATTGCCAGCGCCGGAACGAATTTTGATATTCCTGCAAGGAAGGCGCGGCCTGGGCGAAACCGTCCAGCAAGGCGAGCTGCCGTTCCGGCGCCAGGAGCGATTGATGATCGTGCGGCCCGTGCAGATCGACCAGCTCATCTCCGATCGTCTTGAGCAGAGCGAGCGTCGTGGGCGAGCCGTTCACGAAATGACGGCTGGCCCCGCCTAACGAAAAGGTGCGGCGAAGGAGCAGTTCCCCCTGGCACGGTTCGACGCCCGCTTCCTCCAAGAGCGCGTTCAGCGTCGCCCAATCATGGCCTGCGAAGATCGCCTCGACCGTACAAGTCTCCGCCCCCGTCCGGATGAGCGAGCGATCCGCCCGCTCGCCCAAAAGCAATTTGAGCGCCCCGATGATGATCGACTTGCCCGCGCCCGTCTCGCCTGTGATGGCGGTAAAGCCGGGGGTCAGCTCCCAAACAAGATCTTCGACCAGAGCGAGATTCTTGATGCGGAGCAGGCTGAGCAACACGGCAGTTGAGAGTTGAGGGTTGAGAGTTAAGAGATAGCCTCTGAACGCCACCGACTCTCAACTCTCAACTGACAACTCTCAACTGCCTCCCCTCCGCCTCACCTTCCTCGGTACCGGTACTTCCCAAGGCGTGCCGATGATTCGCTGCGCCTGCGCGGTCTGCCGCTCGAGCGATCCGCACGACGTGCGCACGCGGGCCTCCATTTACCTCCAAACCCCGGAAGGCTCCTACGTGGTCGATACCGGGACCGATTTCCGCACCCAATGCCTGCGCGAAGATATCTGGGAGATCGATGCCGTCATCATGACCCACTCCCACACCGATCACGTTATGGGGTTCGACGACCTCCGGCGTTTCGCCGCCCCACGCGGCGGACGCATGCCGGTCTACGCTTCGGCTGAGACCATGGCTGATCTGGAGCGCGTCTACGAGTTCGCGTTCAAGGCTACGAACCCATGGCCCGGCTATCTGAAACCCGAGCCGCACATCATCTGCGGTACGTTTTCGTTAGGCGCAACGACCATCACGCCGCTCCCCGTCCCGCACGGCAACTCGGAAACCTACGGTTACCTTTTTGCGCGCCGCGGCGTTAAACTCCTGGCTTATTTGAGCGACTGCAGCGCCGTGCCGGATGAGATCGCGCGCAAAATCGAAGGCGTGCAGCTGCTCGTCATCGATGCTCTCCGGCCCAAACCGCATCCGACCCATCTCAGTGTCGCCCAAGCGCTGGCCGTCGCGGACCGCGTCCAGCCGGCCCGCACCCTTTTCACTCACATCTGTCACGAGCTTCCACACCGGGCCGAAAGCGAGTTGCCGCCCGGGGTCGGGCTCGCTTACGATGGGCTCCGGATCGACCTCCCGTCATGAAGCGACTGTGTCTCGCGCTTGTTCTACTGTCGTTAGGCGCAACCTGCGAGGCGGAAACCAGCGCGATCGACCTCGCCGCTGCCACCATCGTCATCTACAACCGCAACGCGCCGGATTCGCCGGGCCTGGCCCGTTTCTACGCCCAAGCGCGCCATCTCCCTAACGATCACCTGATCGGCCTGGAATGTTCGACCGACGAAGAAATCAGCCGGGAAGAGTACGACCTCACGATTGCCAAACCACTGCGCCGCCTCTTTGCCGAACGCCACTGGTGGAGCGGCGGCGAAGAGAGCGACGGACCGTGGGCGACCCGCCAGAGCAGCATCCAGTTTGTGGCTCTGATGCGCGGCATGCCTCTGAAGATCCGCTCGGCCGCGGCATATGCCGGCGACCAGCCGGATTCCAACCAGCAGACCAGCCAAAACCAAGCTTCGGTCGATTCCGAGCTGGCCCTGCTGGGAAGTCCCACCCGGCAGATTTCCGGCCCCTCCAGCAACCCTTATTTCCGGAGTTTTCGTCCCATCGCCGAATTGAAAGGGGAACCGCTCCTGCTCGTTTGCCGGCTCGACGCGCCGACGGCCGCGACGGTCGAACGCATGATCACCGATGCGATCGCGGTGGAAAAGAGCGGCCTCTGGGGGCGCGCCTTCGTGGACGGCGCCAACAACACTTCGGGTGGGCTTGCCGATGGCGATGTGTGGCTCAAGGACGTCGTGCGCGATCTCCGCCGCGTCGGGGTGCCGGTCGTTTACGATGAGGATTCGGCCGTGTTTCCGGCCGGATATCCGATGACCGACTGCGTCCTTTACTACGGTTGGTACGCCGGTTCGGTCACCGGCCCCTTGAGCGATCCTGCCTTCCACTTCAAACCGGGCGCCGTCGCCGTGCACATCCATTCCTTCAGCGCCAGCACGCTGCGTTCGGCTGACGCAAATTGGGTCGCGCCTCTCCTGGCCCGCGGCGCGGCGGCATCGTTAGGCAACGTTTACGAACCGTATCTGCAACTGACGGCTCATCTCGATATTTTCAACGATCGGCTGTTGCACGGCTTCACCCTGGCGGAGAGCGCCTACATGTCCATGCGCGCGCTTTCCTGGATGAACGTCGTCGTGGGCGACCCGCTCTATCGGCCCTACCTATCGTGGTTGCGCCTGGAAACGCGAAACCGGCCGACCAAAGATAATTGGCGCGCATATCACGACTACGTGCTCAAGCATGGCGACCGCGCTAACGCTGACGGTCTCGCGGCGGCGCGTAAGTTCGCTTCCCGCGCCGATAATGGGCCGATGATCGAAGATCTCGGCTTGAGCGAAAAAGAACGAGGGCACTTCGATTCGGCCATCAGCTATCTGCAACAGGCTCGCTCGCTTTATAAAAGTCCGGAGGACAACCTGCGTACCGTCTGCGAACAAGCGGATGCCCTCCTCAAAAACGACGACGGAGTGGGAGCGCTCAAGTTGATCCGCCGATCGATGCGCGTGCTGCCGGACATTCCCGGCGTGGCGTTATTGCGTCAGCTCGACGAAAAGCTTGATCCGCGCCCCCCCGCCCCGCGGCCTACTCCCTAACGAGAGGCCCTTGCACCTGCGTGACGCAGGTCCACAATTTCGGGTCGAGCTGGGCGCGCGCCGCCGCCGCGAGCGCTTCCGCGGTTGAGGGCTCGCGCAAGACCGCAAACATCGTGGAGCCCGAGCCCGACATGAGCGCGGCTGCGACCTCGGGACGCTCGCGCAACCAGCTTTTCATCCTTGCTAGGAAAACGTGTTTTTCGAATACAGGTCGTTCAAGATCGTTAACCAACTCCAGTTCTCCGACGGTTTGGGCGCCATAATCGACTCCCGGAACTTCCTGCGAGTCACGCCATAACTGATAAGCCCAGGGCGTGGGGACGCCGAAGGACGGCTTTAGTAAAAGCAGGGACAGGCGGGGCAACGGCTCCACCGGTTCGACGATCTCGCCCCGTCCGCGGCAGCGGGCCGGCCCTTGCGCGAGGAAAAAAGGTACGTCCGAGCCGAGCTCTGCTCCCAGGATCGTTAGGCGCGAAGCGCTCACTCGACCTTCGAAAAGTTGGTTCAATCCCAGCAGCGTGCTGGCTGCGTCACTGCTCCCGCCACCGAGGCCGGCGCCGTGCGGGATTTTTTTACGCAGGACGATCCGCACCTGCGGAGGTTCTTTGATTTCCGCAAAAAAGGCTCGCGCCGCGCGCACGACCAGGTTTTCCTCGTTGCCCGGCAGGCTCGGATCGTCGCAAATAAAGTCCAGGCTTACTTCGGTAGGCTCGATCGTTAGCTCGTCGCACAGGGTGATCGGCGCCATTAACGTTTCGATCTCGTGAAAGCCGTCCTCACGGCGATGCAAGATTTTGAAGGATAAATTGACCTTCGCGGGCGCGAAAAGTTGCATAGGTTCCCGCAACCCTGAGGGGGACCGCATGAACTGGCAAGCCGCTGCACTCAAACCCGCCGAACGCATCATCGTGGCGCTCGATCGACCGAACGCCGGAAGCGCGCTCTCGGTGGTGGCGGCGCTCTCGCCTCATCCCGTCATTTTCAAAATCGGGCTCCAGCTCTACACGGCGGCCGGGCCGGAGATCGTGCGGGCCGTGCAGGACCGTGGTGGCCGGGTTTTTCTCGATTTAAAGCTCCATGATATCCCCCACACCGTCGCCCGGGCGGTGGAAAGCGCGGGGTCGTTAGGCGTTGAAATGCTGACCCTGCATCTGAGCGGCGGCGGCGCCATGATCCGCGCGGCTACGGAAGTGGCATCGGAGAAGATGTTGCTTCTTGGAGTGACCGTTCTGACCAGTTCCGACGAGTCCACCCTGGAGGAAACCGGAATCAGTTCCTCCATGGAAGAACAAGTGCTGCGCCTGGCCCGCCTGGGGACCAAGAATGGAATCGTCGGAGTCGTGGCAAGCCCGCTCGAGATCGAAGCTCTCCGCCACGCGCATGGGGATAACCTCAAGATCGTGACGCCGGGGATTCGGCCCGCAGGCGCGGCGCTGCACGATCAAAAACGGGCGCTCACTCCGACGGAAGCATTCAAGGCTGGGGCTGATTTTTTGGTGATTGGCAGGCCGATCACCGAAGCGGAGAATCCGCGCGCAGCGCTCGAGCAGATTCTGCAAGATGTTGTTTGAGGCGCTGGCGGTGCTGGACGATCCGGCGCCGGCCGACGCGGCCTTCAACATGGCAGTCGATGAAGCGCTCCTGGAAAGCGCGACCGATCCACTGCTGCGCTTTTACCGTTGGAGCCGGCCTTCGCTTTCATTCGGTTATTTCGGCAAGTTCACGGATGTCGTCGATGACTCTACGACGCGCGATCTCGTCCGACGCTGGACCGGCGGCGGGATCGTTCCGCATGGCGACGATCTGACCTACTCCCTCGTTACGCCGGCCAAAACAGCCGCCTCGGCTCTCGGGCCGCCCGCGATCTACGCCGCGCTTCATGAAGCCATCCGCGCCGCTTTGCGCGCCGAAGGCAGGGAGGTTGAACTCGCCGCCGCAGCCGCCCCTAAAATTTCCGACGCCTGTTTTGCCAATTCGGTGCGGCACGATCTGCTTCTTGACGGGAGGAAGATCGCCGGCGCCGCTCAGCGCCGCACTCGCGCTGGATTTCTGCATCAAGGGAGCATCCAGCTGCCCGACCTCACGGAGATATTTCGCCAGAGGTTTGCCGCGGCCCTGGCCAGGCAGGTCTTTTTCGTAGAGCTGTCCCCTGCTGCTTCCGATCGAGCGAAAGCTCTGGCCGCGAAAAAGTACAGCACGGAAGCCTGGCTCCGCCTCCGCTGACGATTCCGGGAGCGCCGCGAGCGGCCAAGACGGTTCCATCACTCCTCCCCGGCACGACCATCTCATTCCCCCTCCTGCAGCTTTGACTTTAAAAGCCCACCTTCTATTCTGCGCTTGTGAAAATCTCTGCGAACTCAGCCGCGGCGCCGCGAGGCGTGGCAGGACCGCTGAGTCGCGTCGTCGAGCCCGTCCAAAAACAGCTCGATGAGGTCGATCGTCGCATTGTCGCGCAAGCAGCCGAATTCGACCCCGCCATCGAGGGTTACGTTTCCTACGCCATCGGCAGCCGGGGTAAACGTTTGCGTCCGCTGGTTGCGCTTCTGAGTGGCGGTGCCACTGGCACGTTGGTTTCCGGGCACATCGATCTCGCGGTTATTGTCGAACTCATTCACCTCGCCACGCTCGTCCATGACGACATCATGGACGACGCGGAACGCCGCCGTTCGCAACCGACGGTGAACGCGCGGTGGGGCAATTCGCTTAGTGTCCTGCTGGGCGACGTCCTTTTTTCCCATGCGCTAAATCTTTCGACCGAATTCGACGACACCCACATCAGCCGCACCATCGCTCGCACCGCGACGGAGGTTTGCTCTGGAGAGATGATTCAAACGCAACGGCGTTTCGATCTGCAGCTTTCGCGCGCCGACTATTTCCGGATCATCGAGATGAAAACCGGCGCACTTTTTTCCTGCGCGGCGGAGTTGGGCGCGGTCATCAGCGGTGCCCTGGATGAAGATGTCGCGCGCTTTAAAAGCTTCGGGGCAAAAATCGGCACGGCTTACCAAATCTACGATGACTGCCTCGATATCGCGGGCACCGAAGACCAGACCGGCAAAACGCTCGGAACCGATCTGCGCAAAGGCAAACTGACCTTGCCGGTGCTCACGCTGCTGGAATCCGCGTCCACCTTCGACCGCGAGCGCTGCTGCGCTTTGGTCTTGGAAGGCAAGCTTGAGGAGGTGACTGCGCTTTTGCAAAACACTCCTGCGATCGGTGCGCTCGACAAATCAGTCGAGGCGGGCCACGAACTGATCCGCGATGCGCAAGCGGAACTCGCCGCTTTACCCGCGAACCGCTACCTCGATGCGCTCTTCGGGCTCGGCGAGGCGATCCGCGAACTCCTCGAACAACTTCGGAGCTAAGCCATGGTCGGAGGGCGCCGGCGTTTCCCGATCCAGCCATGAGTGCCCCCCTCAAGATTCTCGAATTGCCCAACGCCGATCGGCCGCGCGAAAAACTGGTCAACCGCGGAGCTGCGGCGCTGACCGATGCGGAACTGGTGGCCATTCTGCTCCGCACCGGCGTCGTCGGGGCCAATGCCATCGAAGTCGCGCGCCAGCTCCTCGAGGAATACGGATCGTTAGGCAGATTGAGCCGTTGTTCGGTCAAAGAACTGGGCAAAATCAAAGGCGTCGGCTTGGCCAAAGGCGCGCAACTGGCGGCCGCCTTCGGCTTGGGCCAGCGCCTGGCCCGGGAGCATTTCAGCGCACGCAAAATCGACAGTCCGGACCAGGTATATGAACTGCTCGGGCCGGAGATGCGCGCCCTGCACAAGGAATCGCTGCGCGTCATTCTGCTGGACACGCGCTACCATTTCATCCGCACCGAGGAAGTCTCGTTAGGCAGCGTCAACGAAAGCATCGCCCACCCGCGCGATGTCTTTCGGCCCGCGCTCATTCATTCCGCCTACGCGGTGGTGGTCGCGCACAATCATCCTTCGGGCGATCCCGCTCCCAGCCAGGCGGATCATGCACTCACGCGCCGCTTACGCGAGGCGGCTGAGCTGCTGCAGATCAAGCTCCTCGATCACGTCATCATCGGCGCGCCCGCCGAAGGCAGGTTGCCTTATTTCAGTTTCAAGGAGATGGGCGTTCTGTGAAAATTCATCCGACCGCAGTGATCGACTCCGCCGCCCGGCTCGGGAGGGATGTGCTGGTCGGCCCCTACGTTTGCGTGGAGGGCGAAGTCGAGATCGGCGCACGCACCGTTTTGGAGTCTCACGCGGTTATGAAAGGGGCGGTTCACGTGGGTTGCGATAACCGGATCGGTCATGGCGCGGTAATCGGCGGATGGCCCCAGGACTTGAGTTTTCAACCCGATACGAAAAGCGCGGTCATCATCGGAGATCACAATGTCATCCGCGAACACGCCACCATTCACCGGGGTACCGCCCCGGACTCGGTCACTCGGCTGGGCGACCATAATTTTCTCATGGCCGGCGCCCATCTCGGCCACAATTGCACGGTAGGGAATCGCGTCATCATCGCGAATAACTGTCTCCTGGGCGGCTACGTTGTGATTGAGGATGGCGTATTTCTCGGCGGCGGATGCGTCTTCCACCAGTACACGCGCGTCGGCCAACTGGCGATCGCCCAGGGGCTCTCGGGTTTTAGCAAAGATATACCGCCCTTCTGTCTCGCGGCGGAAACCAACCTGGTTTTCGGCCTTAATGTGATTGGACTAAAGCGGGCCGGACTTGGGGCGGGCGAGCGCGCCGAGATCAAGGCAGCCTATCGCCTGCTTTACGAAAGCGGGCTCAATGTTAGTCAGGCGATCGCCCAAGCCGGGGAGCGCGAATGGGGAGAGCACGCTCGGGCCTTTTTTGATTTTGTGGTCGCAGCAAAAAAGCGCGGGATCTGCGGCACACGCGCGGGCGCGAACTTGCGCGATCGTTAGGAGACTCTAGTGCTTTCACTCATGAGTTAGTGGGTGAGATCAGTTTGCACTGCGAGTGGAGGGACGACCGCTGTGTCGTCCGTGGCTCTATCCCTTTGGCCCGGCAGACACGGACGGGACGGCGCCCGTCCCTCCAACCTCCCTTCTTCCACGGCGGGCCGTTCCACGCGACTCGCGGGTCGCGTGCGGGTACCCCAGGTTTCAAGAGAAAGAGGCCTCTACGGCGCCGGCTTGCTCGTCGGCCCCGTCGGATCCATGACCTTAACGCCAAACTGCGTCACAATCCGTTTCGCTTCCTCGTCGGTCTTGGATAACTCGACCAGACTGCGCACGAGTTTTTCCAATCGGGCCTGCACTTCTTTGGCCTGATCGGCCTTGAGCACCTGCTCTTGCTGAAGCTGACGCGCCGTTTGCCGGGTCGCCACACCCACCCGAATCTCCCACGCGAAGACGAGGAGGAAACTTAAACCAATGAGCAGAACGGGCCAAAAGCCGTGATAATGAGGCTCCCCCGGAGCTGGCGGGGTTGGAAGGTCGTCCGCCATCGTCAGGGTGCGGGCGCGGCCGGTGGCTCGGTCGTTAGGTTGTAGCCGTTGTCTTTGAGCAGATTCCGCATTTTCTCATCGGACCGCGCGAGCAGGGCCATTTCGCGAAGCAGGTTGCTTCCGAGTTGCTGGCTCCGCGCACCTTGGTTGATGGTGATCTGCTGCTCCTGCACGGCTTCCTGCAAACGTCGGTTCCGCGTGAACACAATCGTGACCAGGCTGAGACAGAGACAGGCCACGCCGATCGTGAGCAGGACGGTGAATTGCCAGCGTTTCATTCGCCTAACGAATAACCGTTTCCTGCGCACGACGTCAAACGAAAATGTGATCGCATTCCGTGTCAGTGGGTCAGCCCGAGCAAGGCCAGCATCCGACCGGTGCGAGCTTTCTCCGCCCGGTAGGAGTAGTAGCGCTGCAAATCGCAGGCGGTGCAGGCGCCGGCGTCCTGCACCCGTTCCACCCCAGCCCGGTGCGCCTGCCTAACGATTTCGGCGGCGAAGTCGACTTCGTAATGAGGCGGACGAATGCAAGGACCTAACTGCACCAGCATCTCCGCCGGATTGCTCCCGAAATGTTCCTGCATTTGGGCTAGGGCGTAGGACACGATTCCCAGCTCGGTCCCCTTTTTGCCGGAATGAACTAACCCCAAGGCGCGCCGGACCGGATCCACCAGATAAACCGCGGCACAATCGGCCACGTAGATGCCTAACGTCACTCCGGGTTGATTCGTGATGAGGCCGTCCACGCCTTCGAAACATCGGTCTCCCTCGAGCGGCGCAGCAATGCTTGCGATCTTATTCCCGTGAACCTGCTCCGCCGTGGCAAAAGACCTCGCTCCGAGACAAAGCTGGGCCTTCAAAGCACGATGCACCGTATCGAGACGGGCGAGCGCTGACGCACGATCGGTCGCAACGTCGAGCCCGGGGATGCGCCCGATGAACCCGTGCCTAACGACATCGGAGTCAGCCAGGGCCGGGAAAAATTCGACCACTGACTCCAGGTCCACCGCCATTTCTGCCGTTATTTGCCGGACGATTCGACGCGCTCCGATTTTCTGGTCGCGGTCGTATTCGTCATGCGGGTGCGACCCCGTTTCCGGGTGAGCGGGTCGTCGAAGTCGTCGTGATAAATCGTATCCGTCGCGGTCACACGATCAAACTCGGCCAGGTCGGCATTGTAACTGAAGAGCGCGGACAGCCGGGTCGACTGCGCCTGGGTGAGCGCCACCTGGGCATTCAACACATCCAGCTGCACCCCCGCACCCACGCCGAGTCGAGCACTGGCCAGGCGCAAAGCTTCGTGGGCCTGATCGACGTTCTTGGACTGGCTAAGATAGAGTTCGCGATCCTGCTGCAGATTTGAATAGGCCTGCTGGATTTCGAGTTCCACCTGCCGCACGGCGTCGTCGTAACCAATCTTCGCCTGGCTCAAAGTCGCGCGAGCCTGCTTCACTTTGCCCAGCGTCTCCAGCCCGTCGAAGATGGCCCAGCTCCCGCTGACTCCGAAGAACCAGCCCTCGGCTACATCGCGCAGCCTGGTCGAAAACTGCGAGCTCTCGAATGCGTAGCCTCCGTTCAGGCTGAGAGAGGGCTGAATACCGGCAAACGATCCGGAAAGATTAGCGACCTGTATGAGGATATTGGAGCGTTGCTGTTTGAGAAACGGCCGGCGCTCTTTGCCTAACTGAATCGCCACAGGGAGAGGAATCGAGCGCGGTGAGAAGGTCAATTCGCCCACACACTCCAAAGGGGGCCGATCGCCTCGCAATGGATCGAAATCGAGCCCGATCGTCTTGGCGAGTTGGATTTGGGCGACGCGATAATTGTTCCGCGCGGTGATGAGCGCGGGCTGCTGATTGACCAGAGCGACTTCTGCTTGAAGGACGTTGAAACGTGGGACGGTGCCGGCCTCGAAACGGTTCTGTTGATCTTTCAACTGACTCTCGAGCAGGCTGACCGATTCTTCCTGAACCCCAATCAGAGCTTTGTTGAGAATGACTTGATAGAATTGCTGGCGCACGATCGCGATGACGCGATCGATCGTATCGCGCAGGCCATAGAGACTCACGTCTGCCGAAGCCCTCGCCCCTCGAATAGCCGGAATGATGGTACCGTTATAGAGCACCTGCGAGCCGGTCAGGCGCAGATTGTAGGAGTAGTCCGTAAAACCCGAAGATGAGATGCTCGTCACTGTCGTCCCGCCCACGGGCGTGGCCGTTGGCAGAGGAGTTGCGCTCGGCACCGGGGCAGGCGTGGTGCCGCCTGTGGTGGTGGAAGTGATGACGGTGCTGCCGCCGCTCCCGCCGCGGAGACTGGGGTCGGTGTAATTGTAGGCCGCGGTCGCGTCGACGTGCGGCAAGACTTGCGAAAGCACTTCGATCTGCACGCCTTTGGTCCGCCGGATTTCCTCACGGGCGTTTAAGATATCCGGATTGCGCTGAAAGGCGGTCTCGATCGCCTCTCGCAAAGTGAAACGACGAGCCGAGGTCGCACGCGTCTGGGAACTTAGGCGACTGGAAGTTTCACTCCCGGCCAGCGCCGTGGCAGATAACGCCGCTAGAATGAACAGGAATCGGAAACGAGCGAACGGGGCAAATTTGGTATGCATCTTGAAAAATCCTTGGTCTCCTTGTGCGCTTCGAGTGCCAGGCACTTGGGCGCATCGGGTTGGCAGAAATAGGGACGCGGCGGAAGCTCTTGCGGCGCTGGAAGGCGGCCGCGATTCCGGCCCCCGCCACTCACAGATCATTTAGTTCGGCAGTAATCGTATATCTTGCTGTAGATCTGCAACCAGGATTTCTGCTCACCAGGGGAAAGCTGAGTCATCATTTTCATCAGGTTGCAGACCATCTCCTCACGGATGCGCCGGACCAGCGCGGAACCGCGCGGGGTGATGCAAACCATCACCTTACGCCGGTCATCCGAGGCGTGAGAACGCATGACATAACCGAGATTTTCGAGCCGGGCGACGAGTCCACTGGCCGCGGCGGTGGTGTGTTCCATTTTCTGCGCGATGGCCGACATGGTCAGCACCTCCTTGTGATCGAGATAAGTGAGGAGGAAGAACTGCGGGAACGAAACATTCCCCGGCGCGAGTTCTTTAGAGAGACGCAGGATAAAACAGCGCTGCATCTCCATCACGATATGGGCTAGACGTTCCGCATCGAGACGAAGTTCGTCCGTCTCTGGATCGCGATATGCAGTAGCGGCTCCCATTTGTTAACGGCCTTAACTAAGGGGCGGCCATGGAAGGTTGTCAAACGACGGTCTGGAGACGCTGATCTCTGGGCGGCGCGGGTATCGGCTACGCCGCGACACCCGCTCCCGCGCTTCGCAGAGCAAAGCGTCTACAAGCTTGCGCCTCGCGTGCGAAACTGGTTGGCTCCTCATCGCGCCACGCGGCCTTTACCGGTGCCCGCCAGCGCGCGAGCCACTCGATATGCCGATGGGTCCGAAACTCCGTGCCGACCAGTTGGCGCTGACCTTTTCCGAAATTTCGCCGCCCTACGCAGAACAGCAGGCGCTGGCCGGAATCTGCGCGTTGCCTTTTCTGTTTCGATGCGCCCTGCATCACCGCCTGCCCGACCGGCATCGATATTCCCGCCTTCATTAAGAAAATCATGACTGGGAACCTGAGCGGAGCCGCGCGCGCCATTCTCAGCGCTAACATTCTCGGCGCGAGTTGCGCCCGCGTCTGCCCGACGGAGGTGCTCTGCGAAGGCGCCTGCGTCTTGCTCGACCGCGACCGCGATCCCATCAAAATCGGACGGCCCCAGCGCTACGCGAGCGATCACGTTTCTGAGCACAAGCTGACGCTCGTCCTCTTCGACGACGAATACCTGGTCCCGTTCCGATCGCTGCCGGTCGCCGAGATTCTGCCACTTGATCGCAAAACTTACGTGCCGCGCAGTTCCACAGCGCTGCTCGATGCGATTGGCCAGACAATCGACGATCTGGGAATGCGCCTCGCGGCCATGGCCGAGAACGCTCGCCCGGCGCAAGTCATCGTGGCGATTCTGACCGACGGCTTGGAAAATGTCCTCCACGAAGTTCACCTGGCAACAGGTCCCGCGGCGGATCAAACACCAGACCGAAGAGTATCAATGGACCTTCCTCTTCCTCGTGGCGAACCAGGATGCGATCGCGACCGCTGGACAACTTAGTATCGCGGCCAGGAACGCGGCGCCCTACGCCGCTGACGATGCTGGCTTACGTTCGCTGAGCCCTTCGCTCTCGCGCAAGATCCGATCTCTCCGGCAAATGGAGCGAGGCGCCGCCACCCTTCAAGAGCAGCAGGACGCCGCCGCGCCCATGTCAGATTTGGTTGACGAAGAAGACCGCAAAGAGCGGGGAAAATAAGGGCGGGACCGAAGGCTGTTCACCCACCCCCAGAACGCTTCCTTCCCCGCGCGTCGCGAGGCCAGGCCTGCGACGGCAGCTGCTGGGAAACGCTCGCCGCGGCGACTCCTGCTCCTACTCCTGCTCCTGCTCCTACTCCTGCTCCTGCTCCTAATCGTGCTCGTACTCGTGCTCAAAATTGAGCTCGATTACGAGTGGGGAACAAAACGGCCATTCCGGCCAGACCTGCGAGGCGCAGGCCCGGGCTAAACAGATCCCCGCGACTCGCCGCAAACATCACGGCGGCGGACAAGTTCGCGACTGGATCACCATCGCCAGCACGCGGGTCGCGCCCGCTCCCCAGAAAGGCGCGGCCATCCCCCGCCCAGTCTGTAGCGCGTTGTGCGGTCTCATCTGAGTCACAATTCGGAGTTGCGCTCGTTAGGGCTTTCCGCCGAACGTGACGTAGTCATCCAGATCGAGCAGGTCCGCCCACGTCTTAATGTCCTCGCGTTCCTGGGCGAATTTGCCGACCGCTTCGGTGAAATATTGCAACGTCTCGACATCGCCGTCGGGACCGCGGCGCTGCATATATTCGCTCCAATGTTCGATCTCCCACGGCGTCCGGTTGTGTTTCGCGTTCTCATTGACCCAGGCGAGGATTTCGCCGTCGCCTCGGCCAGCGGCGAGTTGTTCCCGCAAGGCCGCCGGATCGATCCCGACGAAGTTGATGAAGTGTTGGTCGAGCGGACAGTTGTAGTGAAATTCGCCGTTCTTCCCTGCGATCTCCGCCCGGCCTTTGTCGAGCATCCGCGGTAACAAGACGTAACCGCCGAGCCGCGCGCGCGGACTGCGCGGCGGACGTTGCGTGAGATCGGGAGCGGAATTTTGGTGGTTCGTATTAGTCATAAGTTTGGATTTTCTTGCTTAGCCCTGGGCGAAACCGCCATCGATGAGTCATTCAGTGCCGGTGACGAAAGCGCGTTGCGCTTTGAATTCATGCGCAGTCGCGAAGCCGATACCGCTGTTTCCGCCTGTGACGACGGCGATCTTGTTTTGCAGTTTGATGTTACCTCTTGGTTAGGTTGCTTAATTTTTGGCGGTTTTTGGAAATTGCGGGCGTCCTCAACCCGCAATGAGCTGCTCGAGTTTATCGACGATCGCTTTTTTCGGCGCACCGCCCACGAGTTGATCTTTCACCTCGCCGCCACTGAAGAAGAGCAGCGTCGGGACAGCGCGGACACCGAAGCGCTGCATGAGCCCTGGATCGTTGTCGATGTTCACCTTCGTGACGCGGAAACGCTCAGGGTTTTCCTTCGCGATCTCGTCGAGCACGGGAGCGATCATCTTGCACGGCCCGCACCATTCCGCCCAAAAGTCGACCAGGGTTGGGACGGTCGATTGGAGGACGGCTTTTTCGAAGCTGGCTTCATTAATATTAATTGGTTCGTTCATTGATTTGTTTTGTTTGGGATTAGTTGGATCTCGGCCGTGATGGCGCCACAAAAGGTGGGAGCTCGCGCGGCACCACCATGCAGAAAAGTTTCTCGGTTCCGCGCAGAAACATGACGGGCGACGAGACGCCGATGGCCGAGGCGACCAGTCGCTTGTGCAGATCGTCGACCGTTCCGATCGGATGGCCCTGAAAGCCGACGATGGTGTCGTTAGGCCGCAAGCCGGCGAGGGCCGCGGGGCTGCCCGGTTCGGCTTCCATCACAAGCACGCCACTGGTCGTCGGGATCTTGTGGAAGCGGACGACGCGCGGATGCAGCGGCACGTTTTGGCCGGCCACGCCGATCGAGCTGCGACGAATGCGGCCCTCCTTGATCAGCCAGCCCGCCACGAATTTCGCGGTGTTGCTGGCGATCGCAAAGCAGATGCCTTGCGCCGGCAGAATGACTGCGGTGTTCACACCGATCACTTCGCCGGCGCTGTTGAGGAGCGGGCCGCCGGAATTGCCGGGATTGAGCGCGGCATCAGTCTGGATGATTTCATCCATCAGTCGACCGGAGTCGGCGCGCATCGAACGTCCGAGTGCACTCACGATCCCAGCAGTGACCGTCTGTTGAAATCCATAAGGCGAACCCACCGCGACCGCGATCTGGCCGACTTGGATCTGCGACGAATCGGCCAGCCGCGCATGTTGCACATCGGGCGCATCGATCCGCCGATGACCGCGAGATCCGTCTCCGGATCGGTCCCGATCAATTGGGCCGGATAAATCCTCGCATCGCGGAGCGTGACTTCGATCTCGCGGGCGCCGTGCACGACGTGGCTATTGGTGAGAATAAAGCCATCGTGCGAGAGGATGAATCCTGATCCGCCACCCTGACCGCGTTCTCCGCTGACGACGCGGATGTTGACCACGCTCGGCGCGACGCGACTCACCACGGCCGCGACCGTTTGCGAGTAGCTGTCGAGCAGGCCGGCCTCGCCTAACGACGCTTCCGCGACGGGGCCGAAAGATTCGGCGCCTTCGCTCAGGATCGGGACAAGACTTGGTCTGTGACGACTTCCTACCGATAAAGTTTGCATCACGTTTACCAAGGCAGAGGCTCGCCCAGATGCACAAAGGTCCCGTTGGGTCCATCAGCGCCCAGAGTCGCGAGCGCGACGCTCGTCTTGGCGCCGTCTTCGATTTCCATCATGGCGCCCTCGCCCCCCATGTCGGTTTTCACCCAGCCGGGGTGCGCGGCGTTGACTCTGATTTTCGTGTCCTTCAACTCATAGGCGAGCTGGACGGTGAAAGCGTTGACGGCCGACTTCGAGACATTGTAAGAGGCATTTTTCTTACTGTCGTATACCGGCGATCCCGGCGTGGCATGCAGAGTGATCGAGCCGAGAATGCTCGACAAATTCACGATTCGGCCGGCATCGCTCCGCCGGAGCAGAGGCAGGAATGCCTGCGTCGTCGCGATGAGACCGAGCACGTTTGTGTCGAAGGTTTTCCGCCAAGTCGCTAATGATTGTTCGCTCGCCGTCTTCTCGGTGTCGTCGAGCATGAGGCCGGCATTATTGACCAGAATGTCGAGGCGACCGAAGTCGCTTTCGACCGTGGCAGCCGCCTTCCCGATGCTGGCCGGATCGCTCACATCGATCTCGATAGGATGCGCGTCGATCCCATCTTTGCGCAACTCTTCCACGGCGGCCGTTCCTTTAGCCGCATCGCGAGCTCCGACGAGGACGGTGAAGTCTTTTTTGCCGAGCTGACGAGCCGTTTCCAGGCCGATGCCTTTATTGGCGCCGGTGATTAAGGCAGTTTTCTTTTCGTTCATAAATAGTGATCGCTTTGTTTATCGTTAGGCTGAAGGGAACACTTCGCTGACTTTGAGATGCGCAAGCGCGGGGAAAAAGAGGGAAGGAAACGGCGTCGCCCAGGAGGCCTCTTTTGCTTCGCGGACGGCGCGCGCGATCAAGTGGCGCCCCGCCGGATAAAGCGCTTCGTATTGCGACTGGATGGCCGCTTCGAGACGTGCGATCCCGTTTTTGAGCTTCCGGCAGTATTCCGTGGAAACGTTCTCTGACGTTCTGCAATTTCTGGCTTCGATCATATGGGTCATCGTTCTTTTGGGTTTAATTTGACTAGTCATCTATAAATATATGCGATTTCTTGACGCGGCGTTGAGGTATCTTTCTAGCGGCCCGCTGGCTCGGCCTTCACGCCGAGCACCTCCAGGGCGCCCGTGGCGAGGCGCTTTAGCGGGCGGACATCGTTCTCGATCCGGGCCTGGGCCAGGCTGCCTTGGAAGAAGGCGACCAGCATCTGCGCTTTCGCTTTCGGATCGCTCGCCGAGATCGATCCCTCGGCGTGAGCGTCGCGGATAGCCGATTCAAAATAGCGGGAATTGCGATCGAGGATTTTGTGCACTTGTTCGCCGATCGCACGGTCCTGCGTGCCGATCTCGCAGCCCAAGCTGCAATAGGGACAACCGAGGACGGCGCCGCACTCCCCGTGCGCTTGGGTCTGACCTTTGTAAACGTGTTCGAAATAGCGCCGCAAACGATCCAGCGGCGGAACGCTCGACGAGAAAATCTCGTCCATCTTCGCCTTCTTCCGTTGCCAATCCGCTTCCAGAGCTTTGACCGCGAGCGCCGATTTCGATTCGAAGAAATGGTAGAAGCTGCCCTTTTTCGCGCCGGCCTTCTCGCAGATTGCGTCGACGGAAGTCGATCCGTAGCTGTTCTCCCAGATCAAATCCATCGCCGCATTCATCAGGCGCTCTTCGGCGTCGCTCTGTCTCGGCATGGTCTGAAGGTTCAGGTTGTTTACTGATTAGTCAACAAAGAATTTGGCGGGCTTTCTCGAAAAATTGTCGCAATGATGCCATCGAACCTGTTCCATCTGCCTAACGGGTCCTCTGTCATGTCCACGTTTGTTCGATCACCCTGCGAAGAACCTCGGCCGGAAATGCGCCCCGACGACATCCCCTGCTCCCGCGCCGATGGTCGCTGGATCCTGGCCGCGACCATTCTCGGTTCCAGCATGGCCTTCATCGACGGCACGGTGGTCAACGTCGCCTTGCCGGCCTTGCAAAGAGCGCTCCAGGCTGATGTCGTCGGCGTGCAATGGGTCATCGAAGCCTACGCCCTTTTCCTGGCCGCATTCCTGCTCGCTGGCGGCTCGTTAGGCGATGAATTTGGGCGGCGGCGCATCTTCGTGCTCGGCATCGTGCTCTTCGCGATCGCTTCCGCCGGCTGCGGTTTTGCTCTTACCATCGGGCAACTGATCGCGGCCCGCGCCATCCAGGGATTCGGAGCGGCCCTGCTCGTGCCGGGCAGCCTGGCGATCATCAGTAGTTCGTTCGCAGCGGAGGAGCGCGGCCGGGCCATCGGGACGTGGTCGGGCTGTAGCGCGATCACTGCGGCGATCGGCCCGGTGTTGGGCGGCTGGTTGATCGAACACATCTCCTGGCGCGCAGTCTTCTTCATCAATCTGCCACTGGCGTTCATCGTGGTCCTGATCGCATTCTGGAAAGTCCCGGAAAGCCGGAGCACCGATGAGACGAGGATTGACTGGTGGGGCGGCTTGCTGGGCGCCCTCGGGCTCGGCGCGCTCGTCTATGGCCTCACGGAATCTTCCCGGCTCGGTTTCGCACATCCAGCGATCCTGTCTGCATTCTTCATCGCAGTTGTCACGATCACTCTCTTTCTCTTAGTGGAGACGAAGAGTTCGCATCCGATGCTACCTCTCCGGCTCTTTCGTTCGCCCTCCTTTGCGGGAGCAAATCTCCTCACACTTTTCCTTTACGCCGCGCTAGGCGGGACCCTCTTTTTCCTGCCGCTGAATCTAATCCAGGTCCAGCACTACACGCCCACGGCGGCGGGGGCCTCGTTGCTGCCGTTGATCCTGATTATCTTTCTGCTCTCGCGCTGGTCGGGCGGTCTGGTGGAGAAGGTCGGCGCGCGCCTTCCGCTGGTGGTCGGCCCGTTGATCGCGGCCACGGGCTTCGCGCTCTTCCTTTTGCCTAACGTTGGCGGCAGCTACTGGACGACATTCTTTCCGGCGGTCGTCGTTCTCGGAGTCGGGATGGCCATCAGTGTAGCGCCACTAACCACGACGGTGATGAACTCCGTGCCCGAGTCGCGAGTCGGCGTCGCCTCCGGGATCAACAACGCGATTTCACGCACCGCCGGTTTATTGGCGATTGCGGTTTTCGGCATCGTCATGCTGCAGACTTTTCATCATTCGATGGATCAGCGGTTAGGCGCGATCCCTCTGCCGCCAGGAGCCCGCGCAGTTTTATCGGCCCAGGTTAACAAATTGGCCGGGGTTGAGATTCCAAAGGAGCTGAGTCCCGTTCTCCGCCACGAAGTGGCGGACGCAATCGGACATTCGTTCGTGGCCGGGTTTCGCCTTGTTATGGAATTGGGAGTCGCGCTCGCCGGGGCAAGCGCGGTTTGCGCGCTAGTTCTGATCGACTCGCCAGCGACGCGAAAATTGCCTAACGATCGCTCCGACTTTCCTGGGTAAGCCAGTTCTTCCGGTAGCGGAACGCTAATCACTGCTCTCTGCCACCGGCAGCGCGAACGAAAAAACACTCCCTTCACCCGGCCCGCTCTGCACCTTCAACTGGCCGCCGTGCTCTTCCACGACGCGGTGGCAGAAGGCGAGTCCGATCCCGGTCGATTGATGCGGGTCGGCATTCTGATCGAGACGAACGCCTTCGGTGAAAATGCGCTCATGATCGACCGGCGCGATCCCGATTCCGGTATCTCGCACAACGAACCGGATCACCTTGCGGTCGGCCGTTTCTTCTTGTTCGAGCGCAACCCATATTTCGCCGCCTCGCGGCGTGAATTTCACGCCGTTCGCGATCAGGTTCACCAAAACGCGCACCAGATCGGCGCAGTCGCCCAGCACGGCCGGAAGCGGCAGGACGGCGCCGCTATCCAGGCGCACCCCGGCCTTGGCCGCCAGAGTGGCGACTTGATCGACCGCGCGATCCACCAGTTCGTGCGGGAGGCAGGCGCCGCGCTTTCGGTTCGGCTCTGTCGCCAGATGGCCCACTTCCAGGAGCGCATGCATGAGATCGTATGAGCGACACACAGGAGCACTGGTCGGCATTCAACTCACCCATCGTAGGCAAGCCGTCGACGCCGAGAGAAACGGCGTTGAGCGGAGTGCGCAGATCGTGCACGAGATGGCGCATCTTTTCCTGGTTTTCCTGAGACAACGCGCGCAGGGCACCGATGTCCTCACCGAGTTCGTCCACCTTCAGGCGGAGCATGATCTCGCTCATGGCTTGCCGGGCGAAGTCCCGTAAGATCCCCAGTTCGCGCGGAGTCCAGCGACGCGGTTTAGAGTCGATCGCGCAGAACGACCCGAGCGTATGACCATCCTCCGTCATCAAAGGCATCCCAGCGTAGGCGATCACTCCCATATCGGCGACGGCGCCATTCTCGCGCACGAGCGGATGCAACCGTGCATCTTCGACCACGAAAGGCTCACCGATCGCCGCAACATATTGACAGAACGAATGCGAAAGCGGCGTCTCACGCGCCTCGGCGACTTCGGCCGGGAGGCCGGACTGGCTTTTAAAAAACTGCCGGTGCGCATCGACCAGCGAGATGAGAGCGACCGGCACCTCCAGCGCCTTGGCAGCCAGCGCGGTGAGCAAATCGAAAAACGGCTCGGGCGGCGAATCGAGCAGATCGGAGCGGCGCAACGTCGCGAGCCGAGCCTCCTCCAGGATTCGAATAGGGTTAAGCTCAGCCATGAGGGATCGAGTTTTAGCGCAATCGCCTGAGAAAGCCAGGAAAGTGATTCTCAAGAAGAGAGGTTCGGCCTTTGGCAAAGGATCCTGCGAGCGAAAATCCCACTCGTGGATGACGCCGGGGCGACGTTGACTAAGTTAAGGAACACGCATGAACACCATCCGCGGAATCAAATTGCACTGGCTGCACGAAACGCTCGGCGATGTGACCTACGAGCTGACACGGCTGCGCTTCAGCTCACCGGCGCCTTATCGGTGGCGGCCGGCGATCAACGCCTTCCAATGTGATCATGGGTTGCGCATTTGCGTCGATCTCGCCGGGGTGGATCGCTCGCAGGTCGATCTCACGGTCGAGCCGCACCGCATCGTTTTACGTGGCACTCGCCAGGCGCCGGAGCCGACTGATGAGGAAGGTCGGGCGGTTCGCATGATCGCGTTCGAAATCGATTACGGACCCTTCGAGCGAATCGTCGAATTGCCCGCATCAGTCGACGTCAAACAGGCCAGCGCAGAACAGCGCAACGGATTCCTTTGGATTGAACTGCCTTTCCAGTAATGAGCGAACAACCACTCGACGCCTTGCAGCAAACCAGCAACTCGCCGGCCGCCACCAGCCCGATGGGCCAGATCGTCGGCACAGACGAAATGCCCTCTATTCCGGAGACGCTCGCAATTCTGCCGGTGCGCGGTTTTGTCGCCTTCCCGCGCACCGTTTCGCCGCTCAACATCGAGCGCCCGGGCTCGATCCAATTGCTGAACGAGACTTTACCGCAGAACAAAATCATCGGCCTCGTCGCGCAACGCGATGAAGCCAAGGAAGAGCCGGGGCCCGACGATCTTTACCAGGTGGGCACGGCGGTCAACGTTTTGAAATTGTTGCGTCAGCCGGACAATCGCGTGGTCGTGATTGCGCAGGGTTTGCGGCGGATCGCCATTCGCAAGATCACGCGAACGGAACCGTATCTGCGCGCGGACATAGAAGTGCTGCAGGTTTCCCCTGCGCCGGAGACGAAGGAATTCGAAGCGGAATTTCGTAACTTGCGGGATTCCTCGGCGAAGCTGCTTGAGCTCACGCCCGATGTTCCAGAACAGGCTCGCGCGATAATCCTGAGCTTTGAAGAGGCGGAGCAGTTAACCGATTTCCTCGGACCGAATCTCAACATCGAAGTCGCGCAAAAGCAGGCTCTGCTGGAGGAAAACGACCTGGAGAAACGCGTCCGAACGGTGCAGGCGAGCATCTCCTCGCAGCTCGAGATTGCGCAAATTCAGCAAAAGCTGCAGCAAGATGTGCAGTCGCAATTCACCGATGCCCAACGCCGCGCCTACCTGCGCGAGCAGGTGAAAGCGATCCAGCGCGAACTGGGCGAAGGTGACTCCGGCGCGGAGGAGCAGGTCGCGCAATTACGGCAAAAATTAGCCGATGCCAACCCGCCGGAGGACGTGATGAAACAGGCCGAGCGCGAATTGAAGCGGCTCGATTTCATCCCGCAAGCCAGCCCCGACTATTCGGTCATTGTCACTTACGTCGAAACGATCGCGGAGCTGCCCTGGTCGAAGATGAGCGAGGACAATCTCGATCTCGACAAGGCGCAGGAAATTCTGGACCGCGATCATTACGATCTCGAGAAAGTAAAACGCCGCCTGATCGAGTATCTGGCCGTGCGGAAGCTAAATCCGAAAGGGCATGGACCGATTCTTTGCTTCCTCGGGCCGCCGGGTGTGGGCAAGACGAGCCTGGGGCAATCGATCGCCGACGCGCTCGGACGGAAGTTCGTTAGGCTAAGTCTTGGCGGGATTCGCGATGAATCCGAAATTCGCGGCCACCGGCGCACCTACATCGGCTCGATGCCGGGGCGGATCATCCAGGAGCTGCGGCGGGCCGGCACGCGCAACCCGGTCATGATGCTGGATGAGATCGACAAGCTCGGGACCGATTTCCGGGGCGATCCCGGAAGCGCGCTTCTGGAGGTGCTGGACCCACGGCAGAATTTTGCCTTCGTCGATCGCTATCTCGATGTGCCCTTCGATCTCTCGCAGGTGATCTTCATCGCGACCGCCAACTACATCGAAGGCGTGCCGGAACCGATGCGCGATCGGATGGAACTGATTACGCTCGCTGGCTACACCGGTCGCGAGAAACTCGAGATCGCACGCCGTTATCTCGTGAGGCGACAACTGGAAGAGAACGGACTGAAGCCCGAGCAATGCGAATGGCAGGAAGATGCGCTCGTTAGGGTGATCGAAAACTACACCCACGAAGCCGGCGTGCGAGAGCTGGAGCGCCAGATCGGCGCGGTCATTCGTGGAGTCGCGGCGCAGGTTGCCCGCGGCAAAATCGTAAAGGTGAGCGTGACGCCGGAGATCGTGACCGAAATGATCGGCCCGATCCGTTTCATCCACGACGCCAAGCTGGCCGAGAACAAACCCGGCATCGTGACCGGCCTCGCCTACACTCCGGTCGGAGGAGAAGTGCTCCACATCGAGGCGACTCGTTATCCTGGGAGTGGAAATATTACGCTCACCGGCCAGATCGGGAACGTGATGAAGGAGTCGATGCAAGCCGCGCTCAGCCTCGTGCGCAGTCGCAATGGCGCGAACCCGGCCGAGTTTCGCGAGACGGATGTGCACGTGCACGTCCCGGCCGGCGCAATTCCCAAGGACGGACCATCCGCGGGCGTCGCGATGTTTACGGCGCTCGCTTCGCTTTTCAGCAACACGCCGGTGCGCTCCGATGTGGCCATGACGGGCGAGATCACTTTGCGCGGTCTGGTTTTGCCGATCGGCGGTTTGAAAGAGAAAAGTCTGGCCGCGATGCGGGCCGGAATTACGACCGTCATCATCCCGAAGGGTAACGAAAAAGACCTCATCGATATTCCAGAGGAAGCGAAAGAAAAAATCCAGTTTGTTCCCGTGGAGACAGTGGACGAGGTCCTGAAAGCCGCGTTAGAACAGCCGCCCTCGTCTTACGAGGCGTGAACGAAGGGCTTAGGGAATGCCCGGACAGCCGTTTTGTCATCCCGAGCCGGCGAAGCGCGGTAAAGGACCTCTCAAGCGTCGAGCGATCAGCAACCGCGGGGTAGCGTTCCCGCCCGGCAGCCCGGTCAGCTAAACACCGCGCGTAGTTTATGAGATCCCTCGCCGTCTACGCGGCTCGGGACGACAATTTGAAGGGACGGCTCGGCCACCACGCCAGCCAGGCAGGGCCAAATATAAATCCTTGTCGCGGCCGAGTCTGTCGCTAAGATAGCTGCCCCGACTGGGAAATCGCGGGGCGCCTTTGCGTATCGCGAAACACCAAAGGATGCACCAGCACATTCACTTGTTTCGCGAGCCCTCTTCGTTCAAGCGGACGAACTTTACCTCGCCCACCCCGCCGTGCCAGCTTTCGTTAGGCACGGCTTTTTTATTATGAGCGATAATCCGGCCGAGCTGAGTCTGAGCAATTTTCTGGCAGGCGAAGGGCGCGATCCCCTCCAAGCCCCCGCCACTTTCACCCGCTGGATGGAGGCCGGCGCGTGGGCCGTGGAACTCTACGAACCAGAACTGCGCGCGCCAGCCGACGCGCGCACGACCATCACCTACAAGGGGAAAAGTCAGCCGGTCATTAATCTTTGCTCTTACAACTATCTCGGTCTGGCCAATCATCCCGAGGTCATCGCCGCTGCCAGCGAGGCCCTCCAAACTCACGGCCTCGGCGCTTGCGGTTCGCCCATGCTCTCCGGGATGACTGATCTGCATCGGGAGCTGGAGAGACAGATCGCCCAGTTCCTGGGCCGCGAAGACGCCATGCTTTTTAACAGCGGTTTCGGGGGCGCGCTTGGCACGATCTCCGGGTTGCTCCGCAAAACGGACGTGGCCCTGCTCGATAATCGTTCCCACCTGAGCTTGCGGGACGGCGCCACTCTTTCCCGCTGTCGTGCCGAAAAATTCGAGCACAACGACCCGGACGCGCTCGCGGTGTCGTTAGGCCGCAACAAGGGTAAACGCCAGCTCGTCGTGATCGAAGGAATCTACTCGATGGACGGCGACTTTGGAAATCTCGAGCCGCTCATCGAGGTGGCTGAAGCGCACGGGGCCAGCGTTTTCATCGATGAAGCCCACTCGATCCTGGGCTGTGGCGAACACGGGCGCGGCGCGGCCGAGAAATTCGGCGTGGAAGCCCGCATTCCCCTCAGTTATGGCACGTTCTCGAAAGCGTTCGGCGCGCTCGGCGGCTTTGTCGCGGGCCCCCGCGATACCCTGCAATATCTGCGCTTCTACGCGCATCCCTACGTTTACTCCTGCGCGCTCCCAGCCGTGGTGGTGGCGGCCATCTCGAAAGCGCTCGAGCTGTCGATCCAGCAACCCGAACTGCGCACCCGACTCTGGGAAAACGCCGATTATTTTCGCGGACAGCTGCAGGGCCTTGGCATCGATACCGGGAATTCCGATACCTACGTGATGCCGATCGTGATCGGCGACCGCGAACGCATGTACCGCGTCGGTCACGAGTTGCGCTCCCGCGGCCTCTGGGTCGCACCGGTCGATTACCCGGCGGTGCCGCAGGACCGCATCTGTTTCCGTGCTTGCGTGACCGCTAATCACACCCGGGCCGACCTCGACGAAGCACTCAACATTTTGGAAGACACGCTGGTCCCAAAGCTGGCCGCGCAAACTGCCTGATTGCTCAAAAGCTCGTGCCGCAAACCTTCTTCCATTCCGATCTCGGGCATCCGCACACCGGGCGCGCTCGCGCCATCATCAAGGCGCACCCGGAAGCACGGCAATTGATGGGACGCAATCCTTGGACGGTCCTGATCGCTCTTACGGTCGTTAGTCTACAGACCACGCTCGCCTTCATTTTTGGGAAACTCGGCTTCGGCTACTGGTGGCTCAGCCTCATCGTCGCCTACGGCGTCGGCGCCTTCGCCAATCACTCCATGTACGTGCTAATCCACGACGCGATTCACAATCTCATCCTTTCGAACAAGAGCTGGAACAAGCTCATCGCGATCTTCGCCGATCTCCCGAATCTGGCCCCGGGCGCGATGGGCTTCCGCGTCTATCACCTCAAGCATCATTCTCACCAGGGCGACTACGAATACGACGCCGATCTGGCTAACGAATGGGAAGCGCGTCTGGTTGGCAGTCGCTGGTATGCCAAGACGCTTTGGCTGCTTCTGTTTCCGCTCGTGCAATTGTCCCGGCCGCCGCGGATCAAGGCTTTCAAGCTGTGGAACCGCTGGATTTTCCTCAACCTCGTCTGCGCGCTCGCCTACGACTTCGCGATTGTCCATTTCTTCGGCTGGGCTGGGCTGGTTTACCTGCTCTTCTCCTTCTCTTTCTCGATTGGACTGCACCCGCTCGGGGCGCGCTGGATTCAGGAGCATTACACGAACGATCCTGAGCAGGAGACTTACAGCTACTACGGCCCGATCAACCGTCTCTGCCTGAACATGGGCTACCATAACGAGCACCACGATTTCCCGACCATCCCCTGGCATAAGCTGCCGCAGCTGCGCGCGTTGGCTCCGGAATATTACGACACTTTGAAGTGCCACCGTTCCTGGAGTGGACTGCTCTTCCAGTTCATTTTCGATCCGAGTTACACCCTTTTCTCTCGGGTGGAACGGACGCGAGATCGTGAGGTCGGTCCGAATCCGGTGTTGCCAGGAAAGACGCTTCTGCCCGAACTCGCTGCGCGCCTCTAGCCCTCCCCTTTCTCCTTCGCTTCATGCCGGACGCCATCGAGGGGACGTACAAAGACCGCGAGGTCGAAGGGCTGCTGGATCTTTATTTTTATCGACGGATCGGATTTGTGCTGGCGCGCTTCTTTGCCCGGCTCGGTTTTACCCCCACCGGTGTGACTCTACTGAGCGGGATCTTCGGCCTGGCGGCCGGTCATCTCTATTACTATCGCGATCTGCGCCTCAACCTGATCGGGATGGCGCTGCACGTTTTCAGCAACGCCCTGGATAATGCCGATGGCCAGCTTGCTCGCCTAACGAACAGTGGCAGCCGGCAGGGCCGCATCCTCGACAGCCTTTCCGATCATCTGGTCTTTGTCGGAATCTATCTGCATTTAGTGCTGCGCTGTTTGGCTGGAGGCGCGTCGCCTGCCATTTGGCTGCTCGCGCTGGCGGCTGGCTTGAGCCATGCCGTGCAGGCTGCTTTCGCTGACTACGCGCGCAATGCCTACCTGTTCTTTGTCGCCGGGAAAGGGACCGAGTTTGATTCGTCGAATCGCTTGCGCAAAGAATACCAGAAGCTCCACTGGCGCCGTGAACCATGGTCGAAGTTTCTCCTCCGCACCTACCTCAATTTCACCGTCGGACAGGAAAGATTCTCGCCCAGCCTGAGGCGGCTGCGGGCGGCGGCCCTTCGCTCTTTTCCAAATGGCGTGCCCGCAGCGCTTCAGAGCACCTACCGGACGGTGGCGCGTCCACTTTTTAAGTGGATCGATCTGCTCATGACCAACCCACGGATGCTCATTCTCTTCCTGGTCCTGATACTCGATCATCCAGCCTGGTATTTTTGGGTGGAATTGACCGCCCTTAATTGCATCCTGGCCTATCTGCTCTGGCGGCAGGATCAGATTTGTCGGCACCTCCAGCCCGTCATCGAACGGGTTTCGGCCTAACGAGTGCCTTCTGGTAGATGCGATATCGCTTGTAGACCGTTCCGCCCAGGTTTTCATACTCGGCCTGCATCCGTTGATTTTCCTCCAGGACAAGGTGGCTGTCGATGAACTCGAAGCCCCTCGCCAGGGCTGACCGGGTGAGCGCTTTGCCGAGCAGGACGTTCACCCCGCGGCTGCGATAGCCGGGTTTGATCGCACCGATCATGGCGTTGAGCTGCCTCGTTTTACGGGCCGCGGCCAGGAGATGGAGGAAGCCAAACGGAAACAGATTACCGCGCGCCCCTTGAATCCCTTTGCTCATGTCGGGAATGGCGACGATGAATCCGATCATCTCGCCCTCTTGATTTTCGACCAGCTTCAAAAAAGCCGGATCAAGCACCGGCATATATTGCGCGGCCAGCCGCTGCATCTCCGGCTCCGTCATCGGGACAAAGCCAAAAATCGGCGCGTAGGTTTCATTCACCAGGCGTAAAGCCGGGACGATATAGGGGCGGAGTTCGCGTTTGCGCTCGAATTCGACCAGGCGCAGCGCGCCCTTGCGCAAGATGCGCTGATAAACCTTCTCGTAGAGCGGCGGTCCCTCCGCCACGACCGGCAGCTTGTAGGAAAGTGCATCGCGCTCTTTTTCGTAGCCCTCCGCTTCCACCAGCCGGGGCAGATAAGGCGGGTTGGCCGGCGCCGCGATGACCGGCAAATGTTCGAAACCTTCGACCTGCAAACCCTGCGGATCCTTATCGGAAAACCCAAACGGACCGATCAGGCGGGTCATGCCTTGCTCCACCGTCCA
Organism: Chthoniobacterales bacterium; assembly: GCA_965218705.1. Taxonomy (GTDB): domain Bacteria; phylum Verrucomicrobiota; class Verrucomicrobiia; order Chthoniobacterales; family UBA10450; genus Palsa-1392. The sequence goes on along the minus strand of OZ244652.1, from coordinate 2,076,095 downwards.
ACCCTCCACCGCGCCCAGAAGCGCATGAGCGACCGGCTGGTCGTCGAGGCAATCAAAGTTAAAAAAACGCCCGGTCGTTTCGCCCGCCTGCTCGTTATAGCGGCGGTTGATGATGCCCATAATCCGCCCGACCGGCTCACCCGCCCGGGTCGCCATCCACCGCTTCATTTCCGCATCCGCCAGGGCCGCGTTCTGTTTTGGATCGTGAAATTTTCGCTCGTCGGCATAAATGGGCGGGACCCAGTTTGGGTAGGAGCGGTAGAGTCGTTGCGGCAGATGAAGATATCGGCGAAGGGATTTTTTATCCGCCACTTCCTGAAGCTCGATCGATGGAGAAGTCTGCAACGGGAACACTTTACATGAAATCGCCCAACGCTCGCGACGTTCCCAAGGTGGTGATCCATGCGGACGAATCGGCCTCTTGGATGGTGGCAGGTTTGAGCCAGTTGGAGCGCTTGCTGCGGGCGCTGCGGGAAACGTTAGGCGAATCGACCCAGGTGACGGTGGTCTGGGCAGAGCAGGTTTCCCCTCACGAACGCGTCCTGCCTGCGCTGGCCGGTTTGGCTGGGATCGCCGTGCGATTCGCGGAGACGGCTCCCGCAGCCGACCTGGAATTTTCAACTCACACCGTTCTCTATCGGCGGATGGGAAAGCCGTCGATCACCGCCACCGAATTGCATGCGCAATTGCAGGCGAGCAGAACCGGCGACACTTGGGATTATTTGGAGAACCGCACGCAAATCGGGGCCTGTGAAAAGCGCCTTTTGCGCGGGAGCGGAAAATCGCAGGATGGCCTCGTCTCCCGTTATCTGAACCGGCCAATCTCCCGCGCCCTGAGCCGTCTCTTGCTGAGGTTTCCCGTCACGCCGAGCGGATGGACGCTCGCGATCATCCTCCTTCCCCTGCTCGGCGCGGTTCTCCTCGCGCAGGGCGATTACCCCAGCGTGGTTCTTGGTCTGCTCTTGTATCAGCTTTATAGCATTTTCGACGGATGCGACGGTGAGATTGCGCGCGCCAAATATTTGGAGTCGCCTGGCGGTCGCCAGCTCGACACTTGGTGCGATCTCGGGGGTAATCTTCTGCTCGCCCTCAGCCTCGGTTATGGGCTGGCCTCTTCCTATTTCGCCGAGGGGGTGATCGTCGCGCTCCTGCTGGCGACGAACGAATTCATCCTCGCTTTGCCGGCCATCGGGGAACCTTTGCCGGTCCAAGGCGATAGCCCCGTCTATCCGCGGCATCAGCAAATGGTGCAGCGATCCGGGTTGCTGATTTTGGGTCCGCGCGTCGCCTGGTGGTTGCTCCAATTGACCAAGCGCGACGTCGCCCTGCTCTTTTTTCTCTTCCTCGCGCTGGCCGGCCAGCCGGCCTGGATTCTGCACTTGTTAGGTGCGGTTGCCTTGATCAGTTCCGGCCTCGCCCTGCGCGCTCGCCGGCGTCGTTAGGTGCGATTCCGCCTCCCCCAGCATGGCGCGGTCATCCACGTCCTGCCACCAGCCCTCGCCGATGTCGATCACCCGCGCCTGGCCCGCCGCCGCCATCGCCCTCACTCCATCGGCCAGGCTGCAATCCCCTTCCACTTTCGCCGCCTCCAGGAAGCGAAAGAATCCGACCGGACAAACGAAGATGCCGGTATCGATCGCGTCGTACGCCGAGAGCGTTTTGCCGATAGCCACGATCCGGCCCCCTTCGGTTTGGACTTTCATGGCGTCGTCGAGATCGAAAATGGAGTCGATCTTCCGATCGATCGCCAGGTTGAGGAAAGCCGGATCGGCTTGCCTAACGAAGTCCCGCAGCAACCGAGTCTCAAAGAGATGGTCGCCCATCAAGAGCAGAAACGACGCGCGCAGGTGCGGCGCCGCGGCGAGGAGCGAAATGCCGTTCTGCCTTGGCCAGTCTGGGTTGTGAATCGGATGGAGATGCATCCCATCCGGAAGCAAGGGTGCGAGGCCGGCCAGGAGTCCTTCGCTTTCCCAGCCGACCACGACGTGCAGCGTGGTGATTCCGATTTGTCGAAGCGAGTCGAGGATGTGCGAAATGAGCGGACGCCCTCCGATCGGCACGAGCGGCTTGGGCAGCGTTCCGCCGGACGCGCGCAAGCGCGAACCCGTCCCGGCCATGAGGATGACGGCGTCGGTGATCACGCTAGAATTTGTAATATCTGCGCAGTCCCCAGACGCGCGTGCGCTGCGGGAGGAAGCGAAAGATGAGGGGCGCAAAACGCGACTGGAAAAAATCACCGACCGTCACCCGCGGCGGCGGATTAGTCGCGGCCATCAATTTCAAGATTTTTCGCGCGACCAGATCGGGAGGCGGCGCGTGCTGCATATTATGATCGACCACTTCCCAGGTCTTCTCGATTCGCGGGTCGCTCGTCGGGGGGCGCCAGGCGGCATTGTTGAAATTCGTTCTGATATCCGCCGGCTGAAGATCGATGACCTGCACCCGCCGATGAGCCAGCTCGACCTGAAGCGAGAAGGTGTAGGAAGCCATCGCGGCCTTGGCCGCATTATAGGCGGACATAAAGGGCACCGGCATACGAGAGGCCAGCGAAGTCACGTTGATAATTTTTCCGGAGCCTCGCGAAGACATGACGGCGAGCGCGACGCGGCACAGCTCCATGTGGGAAAAAACCAGCGTCTGGAAAAGGGCTTCTATCTTTTCATGGCCGAGAAACTCCGCCGCATCAAAATGTCCTCCACCCGCATTGTTGATCAGGACATCGATGCCTCCGGAATCTCGCCAGGCGCTCTCGAACGCTTCGCGCACGGCAGCGAAGTCCGCCAGATCCATCTTCACCGGGTGCAATCGGCCTAACGAGGGCAGGCGCGCGGGATCCCGCGAGGTGCCCCAAACTTCGTGGCCGTGCTCGACCAGGAGGTGCACAGTTGCCAGACCGATGCCCGAGCTTGCCCCAGTCAGAAAAATTTTCTTCAGCTCTTTCAATCCACTCCTCTTGTCGGCTGGCAGTTTATCTGATTGAAAGTCTTCGTCAGCAACCGTCTCGAACCCGGGGCGGGACCTATCGCATGGAAACAACCTCGCCAAAACGCTCCTCTGCCCCGCTCCGCATCGCGCTGGACGCTCGCTACGTCCGTGAAAAACCGAGCGGGATAGGAGCTTACGTGCAGGCTTTGATTGAACGATTGCCGGGCCTTTCCCCTGCCGACCATTTCTACTTTTGGGCGCACCGCCTCGCGCGACGTCCACTCTCCGCGGCGCCGAACACGTCGGAGATCACGGTTCGTCCGGCACCCGCCTCCCCCTTGCCGCTACTCTGGCCGCAGCGTTACGCATCGTTCGACGAGGTCGATCTCTTTCATAGCCCGCACAATATGATGCCGCGGAACGTCCCCTGCGCGAGCGTCGTCACCATTCACGACGTCATGTCAATCGAGCGGCCCGACTTGCATCTCCAAGGCCTCGAGCGCTTCGTAAAGAGTAAATACTATCAGCAGGCGGTCTGGCGGGCGCTCCGCGAAGCGACCGTTTTGATTGCCCCAACGAGGGCGAGCGCAGATCGCGTTTGCGTGCTGGAACCCAAAGCGGCTTCGCGCCTGACCGTGATCTGGCAATGCCCGGACGCCTGCTTTCAGCCGGCGGAAGATTTCGGAGCGGCTAAGGAGCGAGCGTCTCTCATTACCGGGGACGCTGCGCCTTACCTTTTGCTGGTCGGAGCCAACGCCCCGACGAAGAGGCACGCCTGGGCGATCGCGGCTTTCGCGGCAACCGTTCCACAACCATGGCGGCTGGTTCTCTTGCAACGACAGAAAGGGCGCGGAGAACTCGTTAGGCTGGCGCATCGCCTGGGCGTTTTAGAGCGTCTGATCTGGCTCGAAGCAGTTGAGCGTCATGATGTGGTTACTTTGATCCAGGCGGCGGGTGCTCTCCTCCAGCCCTCGATTTATGAGGGATTTGGGCTGCCGGTGCTGGAGGGAATGGCCTGCGGATGTCCGGTGGTCGCCAGCGATATTGCACCATTGCGCGAGATCACGGACGGCGCGGCCATCCTTTTCCCCGCTCACGATCCCAAAAAATTTGCCTCTGTTCTCCGCGAGGTTACGGCGTCTCCGGAGTTGCGCCGTTCGCTGCGTCAGCAATCGTTAGGCCGGGCGCGTCATTTTCCTCCGGATCGCTGTGCGCGCGAGACTTTGCAGGCTTACCACGAGGCCGCTGAGCGGAGGCGTTGACTGGGATGGCACCAGAGGCGCAGGCCGCACCCAACGATCCCGCGCACGGAGTGGTGCTGGCGCGCGGCGCATTGCTCAATACGCTCGCGTTCCTCACCTCCAATTTGCGCGGGATTTTTACCTTCCTGGTCGCTCGCTTGCTCGGGAGCGCGGTGCTCGGTGTCTTTGGTCTCGCCTGGTCGGCCATGGATCTGGTGAGCAAGTTCTGCACGCTTGGCTTTGACTATAGCGCGATAGCTTTTATCGCGAAATCCGAGGGAGTTGGCGACCATGAAAGCAGTCGCCGAGTGCGTAAGAAAGCGCTGCTTGTCTCCTTTACCAGCAGCCTTCTGCTCGCTTTCGGGGGAGCGTTTATTGTCTGGACGTTCGGTCCGGCTGCTGGCCTGCGGCCTGCGATTACCCGGGCCAGCGCAGTCATGCTTCTCGCCCTGCCGGGTGTCACGCTGCTTCGTGTCAACACGGCCTTATCTCGCGGCATGACGGTAATGCACCACGACATCTATTCGCGTGGTCTCACTGAAAGCTTCGTCACCGCCATCGCGCTGCTGATCGCATTCGCGCTCGGAGCCAGGCAACTCGCGCCGGAATTTGCCGCGATTGCTGGCTCCCTCGCGTCCGGGCTCCTCGCTTTCTTCCTAGCCAGGCGTTTGTTTGTCACAAGGGAGAAGGGCTCCGCGCAGCCTAACGACGAACCGCAGCCTTCGCTATTCCGCGCCTCGCTCCCAATCGCTCTCTACGATCTGCTCAATATCGGCATCATGCGGATCGATCTTCTTATGCTCGGCTGGTTCGTCGGACGTGCACCCGGAGTGACTTTGGAAACCCTGGGAATTTATGCGGCCGCGATCGAAGTGGGCGGTGGCTTTCGCAAAGTGAGCCAGGCTTTTACCCCAATCTTCACGCCGATTGTGGCTCGGCAGATTGGCGCCGCACAGATTCGAGAGGCAGAGGCCAGCTACGGATACCTTGCTCGCTGGATGCTCGCGATTTTACTGCCCGGGATCATCGTCCTCGCCTTGGCCGGCAGCACCATCATGACGCTCTTCGGTGCCTCGTTCAGTCGTGGTGGCAATTGGGCGGCGCTTATTGGGCTGGGTTGCGCCCTCAACGCGTTCGTTAGTCTGGGCGAAGTGATCCTCATGATCGAGCATCCGAAGGTCAACCTGCTGAACTCCAGCGTTGCCTTCGGGGCTGCGGTCGGGTTAAATCTCGTGCTCATTCCGGCCTACGGCGCATCGGGTGCGGCCTTCGGAGTCCTTGGCCCCTATCTGATCAAGGGCCTGCTCCGATGGGGGCAGATCCGTTCCTTCCTGCAATGGCGCTGGCCCTGGCGCGCTCTTATCAAACCCTGGATCGCCGCCTTCGTTCCCTTGCCTTTCGGATTGCTCATGCTTTGGCTTGGACACGAGCGATGGCGAGAGATCATGGCGGCCGCGCTTTACCTCGCCGGCTACTTCGCCACCTGGCGCGTGATCGGTCTGGAGCCTAACGATCGCGCCGTGCTCGACCAGATCTTTCGCCCCAAGGCTCAGAAGTCCGCTGAAACTGAAGCACGCGTCCCGCGCGGATGACTGCCCACGATCAGGCCGTCCTGCATCTCGTGAATCCAGTCGCAAGCTTCCGCAATCTCTGGGTTATGCGTCACGAGGAGCAGCGCCTTGCGTTCTTCCTGCACGATCTTTTGGAGCAGGTTAAAAGCGCGCTCGGAATTGGCGTGATCGAGATTCCCGGTCGGTTCATCCGCGAGGATGACGCGCGGATCATTAGCCAGCGCGCGCGCAATGGCCACGCGCTGCTGTTCGCCGCCGGAGAGATGCCGGCTCGGCCGGCGCAGTTTGGCGCCGAGGCCGACTTCGTCGAGCAATCTGGCCGAGCGATCGAGCATTTCTTCTTCCGTGAGGCGGCCGAGACGGCGCATCGGGATCATGACATTTTCCTGTGCCGTAAAATCCTCCAGGAGAAAGTGGAATTGAAAAATGAACCCCAGCAATTCGTTTCGTTTGCGGGCCAGTTCATCGTCGGGCAGATCCGCGATGACGTGCCCTTCGATCGTTAGGCTACCGCCGTCCGGATCGTCGAGCAGACCGAGAATATAAAGAAGCGTGCTCTTCCCGCAGCCGGAGGGGCCGACCACGGCGTGAACGCTTCCCGGCTCGAGCTCGAGCGACACGCCGCGTAGCGCATGCACGCGCGAATCCTCCTCGCCGAGGTAGCGTTCGATCGACCGGCAGCTCAACCAGATCTCTTCGGGCATGATCAGAAAAAGAGGATTAACAGGATTTGCAGGATTTACAAAAGAGCGCCGCGATGGAGAGCTCGTCCTGAATCCTGCTAATCCGGTCTGCCTCCGTCGCAGCTGCGAAGCCTGGCTGCCGCGTGCGCGCACAGACGTTTTCTGCTAAGAATGTGACTAACGGTGTGGCCTTAGTCCAGGCTTCAGCGATCGCATCAGCAACGTAATCGCGTCCTAAGAAATCAATCGCTACGTTAAGTGGCCTTCGGCATCTCGTCTTATGTGCGGCCACCGAGGTCCCGATCAGGTCTTTGCGCACGCGCCTCCATTTGCTTGAAGACGAAGTCGGCAATTCGCTAGGTTGTCACGGTGGTGTCTTTGAAAGTGCTGTTCATCGCATCGCACTCTCGTTCTATCTGGTTTTCATGGCGCGCTTTAGGCGGCGACGATTTCCACCCGAGGCGCGTAACCGAGCTGACGCAGAAGTGCTGCGCAATCTTCCCAAGTGAGACCAAATGCGCGGACATCAGCTAAGCCCAGCCGGGCGATGACAGCGGCCACTGTTTCCCTCTCGTTTTCGGCGAAGTCTTCGTCCATCAGAGCGCGTTCCGACCAATCCACCAATTGTGCGAACGTGATCTCGTGCCGCAGATAATCCGCGATCTTGTCCGCTACGGTTTGCTTGGTGATCGTCATCCGCATGATTCTACAGCTTTTGGTGTCCTCTATCTACCGGATACTTTTCCTGCCGCTCCACGAGCTGACCGGACTCGTCATGGATTTCCTGCCAGAAACGTGTCGTCTTCTCGTCCGCATCTTTTTCCCATGCCACGAAAAGTTCTGCAATGGTTTTGCAGCGACCTTGCAAAACAGAAGGCTTTTACGCCTCCACGACCTGCTAATTTTTTCCTGGAATCTCTCGGATGGATGACCTAGGCGGACGGGTTAGATACCCCGCCGCTTAATCCTTCAACGCCGGCGACGAATGCTTGCGCGCCGTATTAGCCTAACGGCCTGCCGGGGACAGCCCGATGTTTCCCGCGATCTAAGACCGGCTGACCCGCGATGAAGTCTTCGACCTGCTGATAGGCCTCGCCGTCGGTCACCTGGATGGGCGGATGTTTGCAGAAAAAGGCGGAAGCCGCATGGAGCACGCCGCCTTGCCCGCGATCGAGTGCGAGTTGACAGCAGCGAATCGCATCGATCGCCACTCCCGCTGAGTTGGGTGAATCTTCGACCGAAAGTTTCACGTCCAGCTCCATCGGCACGTCGCCGAACATCCGACCCTCGACCCGAATGAAACAGACTTTGTTGTCGTTCTGCCAGGGCACGTAGTCGCTCGGGCCGATGTGAATGTTTTCCTCCGAGAGTCGCGCTCCGATAACCGATTGGACCGCTTCGGTTTTGGATGTCTTCTTGGACGCGAGGCGGCTCCGATTGAGCATGTTGAGAAAATCGGTGTTGCCGCCGGTGTTCAACTGGTAGGTGCGCTCGACCTTCACCCCGCGCTTGTTAAAAAGATCGACAATGGTGCGATGCAAGACCGTCGCGCCCATCTGCGCTTTGATGTCGTCCCCGACCAGCGGCAGGTTTTTCTTGGCAAAGCGCTCGGCCCAGACCGGGTCGCTCGCGATGAAAACCGGGATGTTATTGACCAACCCAAGCCCGGCTTCGAGCGCGCAGCCCACATAGAAACGCGTCGCTTCCTCCGAGCCGACCGGCAGATAGTTGACCAAAATACGTGCGCCGGAGTTTTTCAATTCGGCGATGATCCGCTCGCGGGTCGACTCCTTGGTCAGCGGCTGGAAGGTGCGCTTCACATCGTAGTCGGCCATGTGCTCGGCCACGCCATCGAGCACGCAACCCATCTTCACGACCGTGCCGGTCTTCGCGATTTTGCCGGCGAAAACCTTGGTGCAATTGGGCGCGGCGAAAATTGCCTCACTCACGTCGCGGCCCACTTTGCGCCGGTCGATATCGAAGGCGGCTACGACCTGGATGTCGCTCGGTCGGTAGGGCCCGATCTGTGCGTGCATCAGGCCAACTGATGCTGCTCCGTTTCGCGCGTTCTTGCCGTAGTGGGTAATCCCCTGCACCAGCGAGCTCGCGCAATTACCCACTCCGACGATTGCGATCGGGATTTTGCTCATGCGAGCGGTTAGATTGCAGCAGTCACCCGCCGGGAGCAAGCCCCAAACGTGAGTGGGCCTTATTTGTGGGGCTCTGGACGCGGCGGTCAGGGATTTTAGTTGCGCAATTCCAATGCTCTGGACAAGGAAACCTATGCGCTCGGCTCCGGTTCTTGTTTTCCTGGCCTTCGCTGGGCTCTTCGCATGCGCGTTGGAAGCGGCCGCCCCCCGCTATCAATTGGACGATCTCGTGAGTCTGGCGCAGGCCCAGAATCCTGAGATCGCCATCGCCCGCAAAAAAGTCGAGGCGGCTCGCGGCGGGCAGCTGGAAGCGCGAGCCGGCTATCTCCCGTCGGTCGTCTCCAGCGGGCTCTATCGGCGGCGCGAGCGAGCCGAGTCCTCGCGCTTGCGCCCGGATGATTACAACGCCTCGATCCGGGTCATTCAAAATCTCTACACCGGCGGCGCCACCAGCGCGCGGGACGCGATCGCTCGCCTAACGATCGTCAAAGAGCAGGACGAATTCCAGGCCGTGACCGACCGCGTCATCATGGATGTGCGCCTCGCCTATTATGAGCTGCTCTTGCACCGGGAAGAAATCCTCGTGCGCCAGGAAGCGGTGGCCGTTTTGCGCCAGGAACTAAAAAGCCAGCGCGAACGCCTGAGCGCGGGGACGGTCGGACCGCTGGATACAAGCCGCGCCGAAGTGGCCGTGGCAAACGAAGAACCGGAGCTGGTCCAGGCGCAGACTGATCTGCAAAACTCTCAGCTGCGCTTAAGCGAGCTCTGCGGCCTCGACGCGGCCGCGCCGCAGTTCGAGGCGGTCGGCACGCTGCAATACGAACCGCGTCGGCCTGGCCTGGAGGAAGCGCTGGCACGCGCGGTGTTGGATCGCCCCGAGATTCGCTCCGCCGAAAAAGATATGGCGATCGAGGAACGACAGTGGGAACTCGACCGCAGCGCTTCGCGGCCGCATGTGGAATTATTCGGCGGCTACGAGGCCTACAGCGAGCGCGATCCCAACGTCGGCCCGGAATTCAATCACGGCTACGTCGTCGGGCTCAATGCCTCCTGGCCCATTTTCGACGGATTTGCCACGCGCGGCCGAATGCAGGCCACGCGCGCACGACGCGACGGCGCGCAGCTCGCGCTCAAGGCAGTGAAACTCGGGATTCAAAGCGAGGTGCGCAGCGCCTTCCTCGACCTCCAGCAGGCGGACAGCGTCTTGCAGGCGCAAGCGAAGAATGTGCGCACAGCCGACGAGGCGCTCACTTACACAAAAAGCAACCTCGCGGCGGGACTCGGCACTCAGCTCGACGTACTGCAGGCCGCTTCCGATCTGACCCACAGCCGCAGCACTCGCCTGAGTGCGATCTATCTGCACAACACTGCTCTGGCCCGGCTGGATCGCGCCATGGGTCGCGCCTATGCCGAATCAGCGCCGGCCGCTTCGGCTAACGGCCAGCAAATCTTCGAAGTCGTTAGGCCGCCCGCCACCTTGAAGGGAAGGAAATGAAATCCTCGCTTCCCTTCATCGGTAGGGGTGCTTTTCTTATCCTCGCCTCTGCATTCGTTAGTCCAGCAGCCGCGTCCGGCCTGACCCTCGAGCAAGCGCTGGTGCGGGTCGCACAGCACAACCCGCAGATCGAACAGGGCCAGGTCGCGCTCCAGGAAGCGGCCGGCCAGCGATTAGTGCTCCGCTCGGTCGCCCACCCCGATATCACGCTGGCTGTACTGGCGGGTGTGCAGGGCGGCGAACGCGCCGGCCAGGACTCCACGCAGCCTTTTGCGTTCGCCCAGGGTTCCCTGCGGCAACCGCTCTTCGATGCGGCCATGCCCGCGTCACTGCGTCGAGGTGAAATAGCGATCCTTCTCGCCGCGCAACAACTGAATGTGATCATGGTCGAGCAGCTGCATCAGGGACGCCTCGCGTTCTACCGCGCCTTGTATGCGCGCTCGCTCGAGCAGTTGGGCCGCGCTCAGCGCACCCGTTTGGATGAAAATGTCGCCAGCGAAGAAGCACGCTACCAGGCGGGCTCGACCGATCGGAAAGCTCTCACCACTGCCACCCTGCTGGCGCGCGCGCTCGATCCGCAAATCGCTGCAGCGCAGCGCGCCTACGGGGCCGCCCTGCTCGAATTGTCCACCGCCATGGGAAAGGATCTTTCCGCGCGAGCGGTCCTGCCCCAGCCGGCCGGCACGCTCTCCTTCGCGACCGTGCGGTTTGATCTCGACCAGGAAACCACACACGCTCTCCAGCGCCGACCCGACCTCGCCATGGGCCGCTTGCTCGTCCGGGCAGCGGCCGAGGACGAACGAATCGCCGCGGCCGGCCACTATCCGCGTCTCGAGCTGACATCATTTGGGCGTTACATCCCGGAGACAAGAGTTCGCCAGGCCAGTTCGGGTTCCGCCCAAAGGTCCGACGATATTATTTCCTCCGAGATCGCCGGGGGCGCGGCTTACACCTGGCGCGTCGTCGATAACGGCCAGGTGACAGGAGCCGTTATCCGGCAGCGAGCGGCTCGGGAAACCAATCAGCTGCAACTGCAAAAGCTGGAGCAAAATGTGCGTCGGAGTTTGCTTGGCCTAACGAACCAATTGCAGGCCAACTCCGCCCGCCATCGCTCGCTCGAGAAAGCCGCTGATCTCGCGCAAAAGAATCTCGCGGTGGTCGAAAATGGTTGGCGCGAGGGATCCGCCTCCCAATTGGAATATCGCAGCGCCGAAACAGATCTCCTGGCCGCGCGCCGCGGATTGCTCGAGACCGCCTACCAACAACAACTGCTGCTGGCGGCATGGGATCGTACCACTGGTCGTTACTTTCAGTTCTCCGCGCCGCCCACCACAGTGCATAGTTCCACACCTTGAACGCGCGCCTTTCGCCCAAACTTCTATGGACGCTCGTCTCGTTAGGGACGCTTCTGCTCCTGCTCCTGCTGATTTTTTACTGGTCCCGGCCGGTCGCTGATGTGGAGACGGTCGCGCGAGGGCCCGCCATTTCCGCCGTCTACGGAACTGTGCGCATCGAGCCGGCTTTCGTGAATCGTCTGCGGGCCCAAAATGCCGGCTACATTTCGCTGGCCGATCCGCTCGCCGCGGGTCGGGGCGCGATCGGCCGCGAGGTCAAAAAGGGCGAGTTGCTCGCGAGCATTGCGGATGAAGGCACGGCGCGTCAGCTCAAACAGGCGCAGGCCGATTTAGCCGCGGCGCAGGCCAGCGCGCGTTTGGAATTGCCCTCAGCCGAGCCGCTCAAGATCGCCGAGGCCAATGTGGCCCGCCTGCAAAAGCTGGTTGGGATGAGCAACGTCCCAGCGGTCGAATACGAAAAAGCGAAAAGCGAATCCAACCGCCTGCGCGACGCGCTGGACGCCGAGCGCATCGAACGTGACCGCAACCTGGAAGCGCTCCGCACCGGCGAGGAGAAACTCGCAGCGCAGATGAAGAGCAGCGAAATTCGGGCGCCCATGGATGGCATTCTCTCCGGCCTGAATGTGATCGAGGGCGAGCTGGTGGCCAACGGCAACGAGCTGCTCACCATTTCCTCGCGCAAAAATTACGTGCGCGGCGAAGTGAACGAAGAAGATGTCGGTGAAGTGAAGACCGGGATGAAAGCGAGGCTGCAAATGTACGCCTATCGGACACGGGAATTCAGCGCCACCGTCGCCTCCGTTCTTCCTGCGGCCGATCCTGAGACGCAGCGTTTCACCGTTATTCTCGATCTCGAAAATCCGCCGGAGAATCTGATGGCGGGCATGACTGGCGAGATGAATATCATCATTGGCCGCCACGAAAATGCGCTTCTCGTCCCGACGCGCGCGCTGCTGGTCGATCAGGTGCTGGTGATCGCCCACGGCATGGTGGAAGCGCGCACGGTGAAGATCGGTTATTCCACCCTGGAGTATGCCGAAGTCCTGGCGGGCTTGGAGGAAGGCGACCATGTCGTCGTCTCCGACCAGGATGAACTGCGGTCTGGACGTTTCGTTAGGCAACGCCTCCTCCAGCCAATTCGGCCGCCCGATCCTCGACGGTGACACCGCCGCTCCATATCGCTCTTCGTTTTCTCGGGCACCGCAAACGCGCTTTCTTTCTCAGCCTTAGCGGGGTGGTCTTCGGGGTCGCGATCTTCATCTGCACACAGGCGCAAACGCAGGGCTTCGCGAGGGACTTCATCGATGCCACCCTCGGGAGTAACGGCGCGCTCGTCATGCGCTCGCGCATTCAGTCACTCGCAGGTTCTCAGGCGCTCCCTTCCCTGCCCGTCCATCCGCCGCATCGCCGGCTTTTCGAGGGGATCAACGATGCCTCGGAGATCATGCGCATCAGCCGGCAGTTTTCCAATGTCGTCTCCTGTTCGCCCGTCCTGCGCGGCACCCTGGCGGCGCGCGCCGGTTTCCAAAACGCAACGGTCGATCTCTTTGGCATCGATCTCGCGCGACATCTCGACACGACCAATCTCGCGCACCAAATTGAAGAGGGTTCTCTCGATGATTTCCGCAATAACCCGAACTCGCTCATCGTCGGCTCGAGGCTGGCCAAGGCGCTGCAGGTCAGCGTCGGCGAGTCGGTGCAATTGCTCTCGCCCGATGGCGAGTACCGGCGTTTCGTAGTCGCCGCGACAGCCCGCAGCGGAGTCGGCGTGGTGGACGCCGGGCGCATCTATTCTCATGGGCGGGTCGCGCAAAGTCTGCTGAAGAAGCCGTACTCGACCTCTCTCATCATCTACAAACTGCGCGACTCGGATCGCGCACCGGCCCTCGCTCGCCAGTTTGAACGTCTCTTCCAACACGAAACCGAGAGTTGGCAGGAGCGGGAAGAAGCGAATCTGCAACTCTTTCTCACCATCCAGCTCTCCGCCGCGATCACGGTTTCGCTCATTATCCTGCTGGCGGGATTTGGTATCTTCAACGTCCTCACCATGACGGTTCTCTCGAAAGTGAAAGAGATCGCGATCCTGCGCTCGATGGGGTACCGGCGCAGCGACATTAGCGCGATCTTCCTCTGGCAAGGCGCCCTGATCGCCGGAGTCGGTTCGCTGATTGGTTGCCTCGCAGGGGCTCTCATGACTCTGGGTGTCTCGCACATCCCGATCCGCGTGCGCGGTCTCATCTACGCAGATCATTTTCTGGTGACCTGGGATTGGCGCCATTATCTTTGGGCTACCTTCCTCGCCCTCATCGCGGTGGCCATCGCCAGTTACGTGCCGGCACGGCGAGCCGGACTTCTCTCGCCGGTCGCCACCTTGCGCGGCACGGGCGGCTAGTGCGTAGCAAGCGCTGAATCGAGACTGGAGGTCAGCCCGCCTCCGGGCGGGTCGTTGCCGAGATTTCAAACGCGGCGATGACAGAGCAGCGCCCTCCATTGCTGGGCCGGTCAGAGACTTTACCATTGTCCGGCCCGCTTTCGGCAACGATGATGGAGCGATGAAGAATCTGCTGTGGCCAACGCTGGCACTAACTTTATGGACGACCTCTTGCGCACCCGGCCGGCGGGAAGTCGAGGTCCACGTCCCAGCCAATCACGACGCCGTCGTCCAGGACGAGATCCCGGCAGAAGGCGGGCGCAAAATTCCGGTCATCAAGAAATACTAACCGCCCGGTTCGCTAAGGGTTAATTGTCCAAGGCGTAAAACTCGACCAGGACAATGCCAGTACCGCCACCGGAGCCACGCACGATCGCCGTGTAAGGTCCCGGCATGAGAGTGGCCACGATCGCTGCTTCGAGATCGTTAGGCGGCGGCAGGGTCGCCATGATCTCATCTTCCTGGTCCGTCCGCCAATCATCGTTAGCCGCGATCACTTCTCCATTGCCGTCATAGAGCTCAAGGCTCGGGTTAGCCAGGCTTCCAGGGAGATTGAGCGAGGGCCCGAGCGCACGCACGATGACTTTCTGCGCCGCGACTCCCGTGATGATGGTGCCGCCGATGAGGACGTTGTCGCCCGTCGAGACCTGTCCGCGGGTGGAGATATTGGCCAGCTCGGAGACAATTGACGGCGTGACATCATACATTTCCACCAGGCCAACTCCGCTGGTCCCACCAGCTCCGCGCACGACCGCGGTATAAAGCCCCGGATCGACCGCGCGAAGGATGGCGGCTTCCATGTCGTCGTTAGGCGCAATCCCCGTCTCGCTAATCGCCTGCTGGTCGGGTGAGTCTTGCCAGTTGTCGTTTACCTCCAGGAGTCGGCCCGAGCCGTCATATAACTCGAGCGTCGGATTAGCCAGGCTTCCACTCAAGGGCAGAGACGGACCAATAGCCCGGATAAGAATGGTTTTACGGCCAGAGCCGTTAACGATAAAACCTCCGATGAGGACATTGTTACCCGTCTGCACCAGAAGCCGCGTGGAGATATTCGCCAGCAAGGTCGGGGCGGCCGCGGCGGAGACATAATCCACTTTGGCGTTCTCCAGGTTGAAAACAGTCACGGTCTGCGTGTAGGTCATGACCGGCCCGCTAAAAGTGACGTTGTAACTCCCATTACCCAACACGGGGACGGTGTAACCACCCGAAGAAGTCGTCAGGGCGTAGTAACCAGAGCCCGGCACGTCGACTCTTACTCCACCGATCCCTTCTCCGGCATCGTAGAAGTTGTTGCCATTGGCGTCGTTGTAGACCACTCCAGTGATGAGCGGCGACTGACCCACCTGCGTGCCAGCTTCCTGCACAATGTAGAGTGAATCGTAGGCGCCGTTCGGTTGCCCGGGATTCGCGGCATTATCTTTGCCGACACTGACACCTATTCCCACATCGCGAAAGAAACCGAGCATGATCGTCTCGCGATGCCCGCGACCAGGCGTATTAAGATCGGTGAAGAGGTTATTGTGCGCGCCAAGGATCGCGGCGGTCAGGGTGTCGCCGGTATAGCCACCTAGCCCCTGGCTCACTTCCTCCGCTACATTCTCCTGCCCGGGATAGAATCCACTCGCGGTCGTCGGCCCATTATAAGTCGCCGCGTCGTAACCGGTGTCGGCAATGCGCTCGTCCGGCGTCTTTCCGCCAAACGTATGCGGGGAAATGCCGAGAAAGAATTGATCGGCCGCATTTAGATTCTCGGCCTGCGTCTGCGCGGCTTCCGCCAGGAGCGGATTCCACGAGAGGGGCTGGACCGAGTTTTCAATCGTCCACGGTTCGCCGGCAACGGTCGGTGGTCCCTCCTGCAGCCCGGAAAGCCCAAGCCGGGTCGCCTCCGCGCCCCCATCGGCCCGCGCGCGGTTGATCAATTCGAGCATGTATTGTTGCTCACCGCTCGGATTGCCGATCAAATAACGCTGCTGCGCTTCCGCCCGGCCGAGTGAAAGCAGAGTCACCGCAGCGATAAGCCAGCGGACGGAGAATTTCGCCCGAGAGAAAATAGATTGCATGCGGCGAAATTTTCCACGCTCGGCGGCGTGCGCAACCGCCATCAGTTTACACGCGAACTGTAGACGTATCCCTCTGGGACACGCGGCGCTTTGCTCCTTCTGCAATCCACGCTCCCTCCCACGTCGCCCAGAGGGCAACGTCGACAATTCGTCGAGATCCCTCGCCGCGCGCCATGCTGGCAAGTCTCCCCACCGGACTCTATGGCTGCCGCTTGAATTGGACGGGCAAACCGGGCCGGCCGCGCGGGTTGGCCTTTGGGCGCATCGCGACGTCCGTGCCATTTCCGCGGCGCCCATCACCCATCGAATTTCCGGTGCGAGGCGCCACCACCACGTTTCCTTGCGGCATCGTTGGCATCCTGGCGGGCGGCACCGAACGAGGAGCTATCGTCCGCTGAGTATCGTCCATGCGCGGGGTGCGTCGGCAGCGCGGATCAAAGGCATAGACATTCGAGAAAACGACGATCTGCGTCGATGGCCGATACGCGTAGATAGACGGCGGCGCCGCGACCAGGTCATCGGATGAACCCGGCTGGGAGATCACTTCCGAATAGGATGGTTCTTCCTCGGCTCCGTAACCGCTCTCTGGCTGCGTCGTGAGATAATCTTCGCTCACATAGGACGGCTCAACGACCTGCACGACCGGCGCCGGTGGCTCGACTTCCGCATCTATTGGGACATTGGCCGCCGCAGGATCAGGCACCTCAGAGAATTGCTCCGACATGGGCGCCGCGTATCGCGTGAGCGGCGCAGAAGAATCAACCGCCGACTCCCCCGCCACAGGTGCGGCTGGCGGGGCCGATTTGGGGAAGTGAGCAAAAGCAAACCACCCGGCGATCAAAATCAGGATGCCAAGTTCTACGGCAATGATGTTGGCAACTTTAGGATTCATCCCTTCGCATCGCAGCGCCGACCACAAAACTCCGCGGAGTTCTCCGCTCTTGATTACCAAGCTGCCTAAAAATGTTGCCGGCGACAACGTCAAATTTCGACCGCCGCCGACGCGCGTCTCGGCTCCGCCCGCGGCGCCTGCCATTTATCCCTTTCCGATTCGTTCGCGTGTTCTATCTTTTGTGAAGATGAAAAACTTTAACGCTAGCTCTGCCATCGTCGCCGCTTTTCTGCTGACTGCCCTATCGCTCCAGGCCAAGGAGGAGAAGCGTATCAGCCCACATGAAACCGTTTCGGCCGCATTTGGGGAAGCGCAGGTTAAGATCACTTACGGCCGCCCCTACACGAAGGACCCGAAAAGCGGCGCGCAGCGCAAGATCTGGGGCGGCCTGGTTCCTTTCGGGCAGGTTTGGCGCATGGGCGCGGACGAAGCCACCGTCCTCACGACGAACCACGAGCTTATGTTGGGCGACAAGAAAATCCCGGCTGGCTCCTACTCCCTCTTCCTGCAACCGCAGGAGGACGGCCCGGCGCAGCTCATCGTCAACAAACAAACCGGCCAGTGGGGCACCAAGCACGACGCCGGGCAGGATATCGCGAAGATCGATCTGAAGAAGGATTCGCTCGCTCCCTCGGCGGACCAGTTCACCATCGTGCTCGAGCAAAAGTCACCTGGCGGCGTCCTCCACTTGCAGTGGGAAAACACGGAGTATACCGCTCCCGTGACGGTCAAATAAGATCCCTTTCTCGTTAGGCCAGGCGGCAAGCTGTGCCGGGGTCGCTGACCCCGGATCATTTTTGGCGCGGGAGCCATGCGTGCCCGCTTCCGGGGTCACGCTCGTCCTTCCTCCTCGTCCTCGATTCTCAAGGATTTCGGGGACGAGGACGAGGAGGATAACGGGCAGGGCGCGCCGCCATTTTCTGGGATGCGTTCTAAGCTTTTCCCCGCTTTCGACTGCCGGCCGCCAGCCAGCGGGTTGCATGTAGCCGTTGTTTCCCGCGGGGATTCCACCCGGCGGATGCGCTGCCACCCCGAGGTGAGGCGCGAGCAAAGCGCGCAATTCAGCCGGCTGATAGCCGCGTCGGGCGCGGACATGCACGATCGGAAAGCCCGCGGCGGCCAGAGCGCGATCTACAAAATCGTCTTGTTCCTGCCGACGCGGGAGATCGTGCGAGGAATCGTCCAGTTCCACGGCTAGAACCGGGACAAGATCGGTATCGCAAATAACGAAATCGAGATGCTTTCGATCGATCCGATTATGATGGGCGCGCCATTCGCTGATTCCTTTGGGCACCCGAACGACATCCGCCAGCCGCACCTTGGCAAAGACGGTATGCCGAGGGAGAAGCCGTGTCAGCACCTCAAAGAAAGACCGCTCGGCCGCAGAAAAGAAATATTTCCCTTTCACATAGGGCAATGGATCAGCCTTGGGCGGTTCCCAATCCGGACGAATGGCAGGCGCATTCTGGCGCTTCGAAGAGAAAAGAGCTTCCACCCCCGCCCAGGCAACCGCGACCAAACCAAGTAGAATCAAACACGCAAAGAGCGAAGCCATGCCCCGCAAAGAGCAGGCTGAATGCCGCTGGTGGCTTGTTCGCCCTACGTTGCTGGAGGCCGGCTGCATGATGCTCGGCAAGGTTTAAGGGGAACATCCGTTTTCTGCTGGACATCCCGGTCCGCGAGCCGCCGCGTTTCTCCTCGCCGCACGAAGTGGACTGGAGATAATAGTCACTTCATGAACGAACTGAAATGTCCCAAGTGCTCCGGCGAAATGGAACGCGGTTTTGTGGCTAGCCGCAGCCTCGATTACACCAAGCCCGACGACTTGGGTCGCCGGCGCTCCCGAGACGTCCCTCATTTTCGGCACCAAAGTGCGCAGCAAAGAGCATTTCCAGCTCTCCGCCTACCGCTGCGGCACCTGCGGTTACCTTGAGTTCTACGCCCTCGCCGAGTAGCACGCCTTCCGATCATCGTGCCAAGCACATTGTGCAGCGTAGGCGGAAGGTATTTGCGGATGAAGCTCAGCGACGTCGAGTAACGAACAAGATGAGCTGCTGCGAGCGGAACGTGCGCGGCAGCGGATTAAACTCATGTGAAGCTGGATGGTACGGCAGCTCGCGGTCGGCTCAATGGCTTGGTTAGGCCCTTATCGCATGATGAAATTGATTGGCACCCTCGCAACAGAGTCCTCGGTAGGATACGGATGCGAACTTCGAAGATGCATTTTCGTAATTACGGGAAGTGAATTTGGCCTAAAACGCCATGTTTTGAGGGCCGACAGGGCCGACGAGTCAAGCATAGCAGACCCGGTGCTATGCTCGATATCGACGAATCGCACTAGCCCAGTACTAACCCGAATGTGGAGAATGAAGGTTCCGCTGCCGGTGATACGTTGCGACCGAGCCGCAAGCGGATATTGCGGCTGCGGGCTAAATACAGCGAGCTTCGCGACCTCTTCCCCGGAAATAACGGGACGTTCGTCTCTTGTAGTAGACCTCGGCTGCACGGCGCTGCATCCCGCAAAAACAGCCAAGAAGACGAAAAACCAGATACGTGACATAGACCTAACGAGAACAAGATGAGCGACCACTGGCGAATAGAGCGGACTGCCAAGCCGTGACATAGACGAAAGCCCGCACGGTGCGGGAGCAGCGCGACCAAATCAAAGCGCGCGCGGCAGCGGGTGAAAGGGTTCTAGTCATCATCGCTCAACATCTCAACAACCGACCAAGAAAAAGAAATGGTTACATAACACCCAATCAATGCTTCCTTCAGACTTAGCAAATGCTGCACTTCAAAGTTGCGTCTAGGCGTTTACTCACGCGTGCAGCTTTTGCTTCTTAGCCTCTTGAGCGCGATAGGCCAGAAGGCTTAAAAGAGAAATGTATTCGATGGCGCGCTGAGCAGGCCCCTCCGGGAACGAATGACCACCGGGGTTTCGAATGCCAAGCACAACACCTTCAAACAGGTGCATCATTCCTTCTTGTTCGTCCTCGTCTGTAGTGTCCTTCAGCTCATTAAATGCAAGGATCGCATTTCTGCGGGAAAACACGGTCCTCATTAGCGGAGTACCATCGAGATCGTGCCTGCCCGACCGCTCTTTGACCAAATTGACCAGTGTCTTTGAGGCGGCGAATACTGCTTCCCAATGATGGCCGTCGAGAAAGAGCTCGCGGGTCACGTCACTAATCCGCGAATGAAGATTCAGCTTGTCAAAGTAAGTCGCCGGAGCGGCGATGCTCACTCCAAAGTCTTCAAGTTTTTCCTTCAGCCGGTCCCTCAAACCACGCAGGGCGCCGATCGTCTGAACCCGACCAAGTTCGACACCGGTCGCGATGCTTTCGCGCGGCATGTTTATGAACATCGGGCCGCCCCAAAGACGCAGATGCTCATGTTCCTGAAATTCGGGTGAATTCGTGCCGAATACCTCTCGAATACTTTCCCGGACGTCGCTTGCAACCACGTCCTCGGCGCCGGTGTGGTTAAAAACGGTCGAGTGACTGTCGAATGCCTCGAGCTGTTTGATTCGTCGTTCGAGCTTTGCGATTGCTCGTTCAATCTCGTCAGCAGAGACAAACTCCTTAGGTATGACTTGCGGCTGTTCCAGTTGTCTTCGCGCCATAAATTCGTCTAACGAGAACAAGATGAGCGACGGCGGACGAGGGCGCGCGTGGCTCGGAATGGAACGGACTGGCAAGCCGTGACATAGACCTCAGGCCGGAGGCTGAACGAGTCGCGCGAGCGAATAGAGGCCGCGGGCACGGGCCGACATAGACGTGCAAAGCACGGGCGCAGCCTGAGACCCGGCAGGATCGAATCAATCAAGGAAGTGTGGAAGTCATCGAAAAAGTGGAGCGTTACGGCGTTCCGCCCTTCGCTTCATCGCATGGTTAGGTCTCATTAGTGGGCGTGTCGGATATAAACTCTTCCCCATGCCACAGGCGCTTCCAAGCTGTGAAGAGTTCCACGCGATTATAGCGGTCGGGAAAATGCTTGCGGAGAGCGGATGCCACCAATGGGTAGTAATTCGAATTCATCGCGGGAAATAGATGATGCTCGGTGTGTAGCGAGAAGTGCTCATGAACGCGGTCAAAGATAAGGGGAACCGTTACTGACGTGCTCCCGAGCACCGGATCGCTCGTCTCTGAAATGGGATTTAAAAAATGATTGGTAAAGATATATGTCATAGTTACTGCGGATGTAACGAGGTATGCGAGGGGCGACGCCCAGAGGTAGGCCGACCAATTGCGGCCGACGAGCCAGAAGACAGCCAACTGCCAACCGGCGATACCCGCGATCTCAGACACCACTGCGAGACGCTGTCGAGTGGTGTAGCGTGGGATCGCTGGAACAAAAGATGGCTTCGCAGGCGGCGTGAAGAAGACTGCCAGCACATTTCGGGAGATGTATGGGATAAGGTGAAGGGCCACGAGCGGATTCCAGCGGGGACCAAGTTGGTTGGGATAGAAAAGACGAGTATACAACCGTGTCGTCAGCGACTCCTCAGAACGCAGAAACGCTCGATCTGGATCGCGGGCTGTGCTCGCGTGTGCGTGGTGGGTGTGATTGTGTACGCGTCGCCAAACAGTGGCAGGGACAAGTAATTATGCCCAAAAGAAATACTCCCATGCATACCGAGGCAAGCGTGCACGGATAACCGCCCCGTGGGCCAGCTCGTGTGAAAGAAAACCCAAGCAGGCTAATGTATGCCCGATGAGTAAAGAAAGTAAGGCTCGCAAAAGGAGAGACGGCGTGAATCGGAAGGAAATGTAGGCTGCGACGACGATGGAAAGGTAAAGCAGCATTCGAGCAAGCTTTGTCGGGGCCGGCGCAAATGCTTCTTGGGGAATGTCGGCTCTAATCTCTCTTATATAGTCGACGTGGCTTAATGCTTTCATCAATGTGCGATATGAAGGAATAGGTTCACACCCTCCGGCTCGGCGCCGACGCGAATGGAGTCCGCTGCGACACCGCAGCCGAGCGCGAGCGAAGCGAGTGCCTCGGCCGTGCGGTGGTGCAGTGACCACCCGCCGAACTCCATATAAGCACGGCTAGGGTTGGCGGGGGAAAAGTTGCCGATCACCAGTTCGCCTCCCGCTTCGATTGCCGGTACGATACGACGAAGAACGGATTGAAACACATTGTCCGCGAAGTAATCAAAGAGGCCAGCCGCCCAGATAAGGTCGTATCGTTGAGTGGGTCGAAACCGAATCGCGTTCTTCTGGTGAAAAGTAATGCACGAAAGGAAGTCACGATTGAGATCAGCCGCAAATGCTATGGCGTCCGAGTCTAGTTCGATGCAGTCGAATGAAACATTGGATGCTTTGTTAGCGGAAAGCCACTCAAACATACAGCGACCTGGGCCGCTGGCCAATTTGAGCACACGGAGCGGAGAGCACCGCGCTGAGTGGAAGTCCAAGAGGCGATGAAAGTAGTCCTTGCGATTACGGACCGCTCTGCACGCCCCTTGAGAGTGAAAATAGGCGTCCCAACGCATCAAGCACGGATCGGACGAGACGTGTTGTCTATAAATTTTGTCGATCACCTCAAAGTCGCCGGCATAGCCGTGTGGCTTATCGCATACCAAGCCTTGAAGCGCGGCGGGAGAAACGCCGTCTCCAAGGGCAGCGCGTAATGCCAATAGATCCGGCGGAGCGAACTCCCCAGACTGGGCACGCGCGTGGACACTATCGAACCAACCGTTTAGCGCGGCGTAATCGGTGGCTCGGGCCCCAGCTTGGCGACCAGCGACTGGATATATCTTAAATCATTGTTCATGTGAGGGGCGTGGTGAGACGTAACGAGAATTGTGCGAATGCGTGCACGGACGCGTGTATTTTGTTACATACCCGGTCGAAACTTTGTTTTGGGCGGCATCGAGGTAGTTGGGATAATCGAAGGAACCATGCCCCGCGCCAAACCGCGATATCGCGTCACCGATGCGAACCTCGACACTCGGGAGCAGTTGAAGATCGAATTGGTCGATCTCCCGTTCAGCAACAGACGCACTTTCCGGCTGCGGGTGAATGGGCGCTGGGCGCAAAAGGTGCCGGTGGGAAGCACGACGAGGGTGTTGCGCCAACTGCGTAGCCGGTGAGTGTTGCATTAGCTGGGGCATAGGGATGTGCGATCCCAGGGAGTCTGGGCCGGCAGCCGAGTACAGGTCAACCCTTTTTTCGACCGAACAAGGATCGACTCAGGCCGAGGAATGCCGCGGCAGTGCTGACGGGAAGATCCACACATCGCGGCGACGAAGCCTGTCTGCGCGGTAAAGAGCGCGCTCCGCACGAGTTTCGAGGCTTGGAGCTGGAGAGCAAACGACGGGGGGCCGTGGCACAATCCCGAAGGAGCAGGTGCATTTGATGGATAGAGCCTGGATATGATGAAGCGATGGCGGATCGTTTCTGTATGGCTTCTTTCCTCGGGAGCGCAACGGAGTCCGTCGGTTCCTTCCGTTGGCTTCCTTAGCTTGGAATATCCGGGCGAAGGCTTGTCCCGCCCGTAAAAGGGCTTCGTCGGGTCAGCCAAGGCCTTGGTCAGCCTGAAAAAGGGCTTTTATGGCACGAACAAGGGCTTGGGCGAGGTGGCGAAGCCGTCGACAAGCGGTCAAAGGCCTTGGGCGCAGCGTGCAAGGCCTTGTTTGCGCTGGCTCAAGCTATAGGCCGCCCTACCAGAGCCTTGGTTGTTCCGAACATGATAATGGTTCGCCTGGCCAAGCCTTCCAGCCTCCGGGTCAAGGGTTCATTTGTCGATGGCAGGAGACGTCTCCAGAAGCCGGACACCTCGCGCAGCCTGCAACAATCGTTGAATCTATATTCGTTAGGCATGGCATTTATCCTGCTCCTAACGAGTGTAACTGCAGACGCGTTCCCCGAACGACTCGTGGAAATGTTCCTGCTCAAAATGAAATCAGAACAATTAGATACCAAATACAATGGCAAATATAAGAACAAATAGAAAATTCGCGGCTCTTTCCGATACGGAGCTCAGCCGCTTCGCCGGTAGGGTGATCGCGGGGCTCGAAGGTAGCTTGCAGTTCCCGAGCCCGCCGGCGACGGTGGTGGAGCTGACCACGAACAAGACGGTCTTTGACCAGGCGGTCATCAAGGCGGACAAAGGCGGTAGCCTTGCGACCGCGCAAAAGAAGGCCGCTCGCGCGACCTTGATCGACGGGTTGACGAAGGACGCCAGCTACGTGGACATCGTCTGCGACGAAGACCTGAGCATCCTGCTCAGCTCGGGCTACGAGCCGGTCAGCACGAATCGCTCGCAACGAGTGCTCAATGCGCCGCAGATCATCACGGTAGAGCGCGCGCAAAGCGGCCAGCTCCGGCCGCGGATCAAGGCCGACGCGAACTCGAAGAGCTTCGTGGGTCGGATCAAAGAAGTGGGTGGCAGTGAGTTCGGGCCGAACATCTCGTTCAAGAACTCGCGCACGATCCTCTTCACGGGCCTGCGAGCCGGCTTGACCTACGTCATGGAATTGATGGCGGTCGGTGGCAGCACCGGCCAAAGCGACTGGAGCGAGCCCGCCACCAAAATGGCGGAGTAAGCCCTTGCGCTAAGCGCCAGGCGACATCAAGGCCGCGGGGAAGGCGACTTCCCCGCGGCTTTTGGTTGTCCGTGTGCAGCGATGTCGCTCGTTCAGCTCGAATGGACGGTTAGGCGCATCCAGTGCGGTCATGGCGTGCTGTACGCTTCTCGAACCCGGCGCGAATAAATGAAGTAGGCTAACCACAACAGAGAAACCGCAATCTCCAGTACCATTCCTGGCACTATTTTTGTACTCATAATGCTGGCGGCTCGCACGCCAAATTCTCTATAGGCCCACTGCAACGGAATCGCTCCAACCACAAGCCCGACCAGAATACGGATGACGAGATATTGCTGAGCAAAGCGCCTCCCGCGGGGACTGCCCTTCCAAATCAGGAATCCAATGACCATTCCGTAGAGCATGACGATCAGCGTAACGGTCGTATCGATGATGATGAGCTTACGCACAACTGGAAGGGTGTTCGGCTTCAATTCGCTCCAGGTATTCTGGAGATTATTAATCGTCTGCAGCGGGCCGAAAGACAGGCGTTTGGTATCGCTTAAAACAAAACTGGTGGAAGGGAGCGCTTTTTTGGCGTTTGACACATCCGAAGACTGCCGCTACAATCCCCGCAACTTGAGGTCCGAGCAGCGCTGTTGCTGCTGGTAAATCAAGCCAACAAGGAAAGGTAACGAAAGTTGTTATGATCCAAAGCACAAGTAAGTTCACCGTCAAAGATATTGTCTTCAACAAAGACGGTTTCGCCGTGGCCCGCGGCCACTGGGAAAAAAGTCCGAATCTGAGTCTAGCATGTCGCTGGCACGATGATGGAGTCGGGTATCCACAAACATTCGGCAAGCCGCAGTGGATGCTTTTTCCCCCCGTCGCTAAGTTGGAAGCAGTAGGCACGCTCGATCCTGCGGAGGATAAGGTCGTGATCACTCTCAGCTAACTTCAGCGGCGCTTCTAAAGACGCACTCGGCGCGCGAGCGCCGAGTGCATCTTGCGTAATGAGCACCTGCTCCGCAGCATGTGCGTCGTTGCAAAGCGCTGGATGTGCTATGACCGAAAAAGAACAACGTGTGAGACGCTGTGAACTTGCAGTCCGCTCGCAAGAATCCAAGGTGCGGGAGGCTCGGTGTAATCTTGAGCACGGCTACGCGAAACTGAGAGCCGACATGGAACGGGAATACGCAAAGCTAAAATTTGAATTGGAGCGCGAAGGAATTCGGCTTGAACAAGAGAAATCGTACCTGGAGTTGGCAAGAGCTGAGTTGGGGCGCGGGTATGACACCTAACGAGAACAAGATCAGCCACCGCTGGCGAATGGAACGGACTGCCAAGCCGTGACATCGACGAAAGCCCGCAGGGTGCGGGAGCAGCGCGACCAAATCAAAGCGCGCGTGGCAGCGGGATGTGAGGTTGGAGTCATGGAAAACTTGGGCGTACGCCGACCAGTGGTTGGCTCCATCGCCTGGTTAGGCCTTTGTGGTCCGACGCTCATCAAGCGCAGTGACAACGGTGCCGCTACGGATGGGGTTGAAGCCCAAGCTAAAATTGCTTTGCTCACTTTTAAGCTCCTGGAACCAGTCGAGCGAGTTCAGTTCGACAGGCGGGTCGAATACGAATTCGGTGGGACCTGTAATCTCATATATATCGGATTCAGTGTAAACGTGCGATGGCCGATAAACAGCGATTAGGCTGAAGTGCGTCTTCCTGGTGCGATCTTTGGTGCCGCTAATCGCCCATACTCTCCGCCGATCGCGCCTTCGAAAACGCTTCGAGGGTTCCGACTCCAGATGTGGTGGAGTCGCCCGGGGTATATTCTCTCTGCATTATTGCTGCGCTGTGGTATGCGACGTAATCTGGCATCTGAGTTGTGTTTAAAGGTAAGCGGTTCTCTGGGCCTAACGAGAACAAGATGAGCTGCTGCGACCGAAGGCGCGCCCGGCGGCAGGTGAAAGGGTGTAAGTCAGCGAAAACAAGGTCGTACGCCGGGTCGCAGTCAGCTCGATCGCTTGGTTAGGCCCCGCGGATTCACAAACTAAGTGCAACACGGACGACGTGTGGAGGGAAAGGAAAAAGAAAGGTTTGGAAGGGGAAAAAAGCTGGCCGGAAAATGGGGATGAAGTATCGGCAACTGAGTGGAGAAGAACGGAGCGCCTTGGCGGCGTTGCGACGGGTGGGATTGAAGCAAGCGGAGATCGCGCGGGAGCTGGGGCGGCACCGCAGTACGGTGTCGCGGGAACTGAAGCGCAACGCGGCGCCTCACGATGGCTGGTATCGAGCGCGGCGCGCGCAGCAGCGGGCGCACGCGCGGCGTTATCGGTCGCGGCGCAACAGCCAGTTTGGAGACGAGCACTGGGCGCGAGTGGAAGAGTTGTTGAGAGAAGCGTGGAGCCCGGAACAAGTCTCCGGAGAGTTGCGCATGCAGAGAGAGCTGGCGATCAGCCACGAGACCATCTACCGGCACATCTGGCGGGATCTGAGAAGTGGGGGCGACCTGCACGAGCATCTGCGCGGGGCGCGCAAGAGTTGCCGGAAACGCTACGGGCGTTACGACAGCCGGGGGCGCCTGGCCGGGAAAAGGATGATTGGCGAACGGCCGGCGAGCGTGGCAGGACGGCGTCAGACCGGCCACTGGGAGATCGATACCATGATGGGCGAGAGCCCGGGAGAGAACAGTCACTGCGTCCTCACCCTGGTCGAGCGCAAGAGCGGCTACCTCATGATCGGGAAACTCCAAGCCCGCACCGCCGCCGAGACCAACCGCGCCTTGCTCGGGCTGCTGGCGCGTCATCCGGGGCGGATGCGCACGATCACGGCGGACAACGGAACCGAGTTCCACTGGTATGGCGAAGTGGAAGCGCAGAGCCCGGTCAAGTTCTACTTCGCCACGCCCCATCACAGCTGGGAGCGCGGGACGAACGAGAACACCAACGGACTCATCCGCCAGTACCTCCCCAAAGGAGAAACGATGGCCCGTGTGACCCAAAGCGACTGCGACTTAATCGCCCAACACCTCAATAACCGACCGAGAAAAAGACATGGCTACAAAACACCTAATCAATGCTTCCTTCACACCTAGCAAATGTTGCACTACAAAGTTGAGCCTACGCCTTCATTATGGGCGAAGTCTCAATCGACCTTTTGACGACGCGACTGCTGTCTTACCGGGCGGAATCGCTACCACTCGGCCGTCCGGTCCCTGCCGCGATGTGTAGCCAGCAGGAATTGCGACGACGCGACCGTCAGAACCTTGGCGACTGGTCGCTCCCGCGGGAACAGCGACAACCCTGCCGTCGGAACCCTGACGGCTGGTAGCACCCGGTGGAATGGCCACTACTCTGCCGTCGGAGCCTTGCCGCGAAGTCCAACCAGCTTGCACTTCCACAACCCGCCCATCGGAGCCTTGTCGTGAAGTAGCGCCGGGACGGATCGGTACGACGTGGCCGTCGGAACCTTGGCGAGAAGTCCAACCGTCCGGAATGACGATTCGCTTTCCATCTGAGCCAATTCGGTGTGTGGGCATAGAAGTCTAGGTCTAACGAGAAGTAGACGAAAGCGCGTGCACGGGCGCGTATATTTTGTTGTATAAAGCCGAATCTTGTTTTTGGCTGGCCCCAAGGTAGTTGGGGCGATAGAAGGGAGCATGCCCCGCCCCAAACCGCACTATCGCGTCACCGTTAGCAATCTTGAGACCGGCCAGCGGTTGACGATCGAATTGTTCGATCTCCCGTTCTCGAGCAGTCGTACCTTTCGCCTGCGCGTCAATGGACTCTGGGCTCGAAAGGTTCCCGTCGGTAGCAAAACAACCGTGCTGCGGCAATTGCGTCGCTGGTGGGTGATGCACTAGTGGGAGCATGGGGACTGATTTCCGCGGGCAGTGTGCCGTCGCTGCCATCGACTGGTCAATCTTTTTCCTTGGACGTGTAGCCACGGCTCTGCGAGCCGTGTCGGCCCCGACGCTGCAATGTTGGCCAGGATGCCTTTCATGGAGACGCGGCTACAGACCGCGCGCTGCGCCTGTGCCCGAGGTTGCGGCCTTGAACTTCTTCCGATTCACGTCCTCGGCCGAAGTCCTGCAATGTCGCTCCCCGATTGAATCCGACCCTTCTGTCTGAGTAAGGCCGCTCGTCTGCGGCGTCGGTCTAAAGCATCGCCTTGGCCAGTCCCATGACGGGCGCGCGGTTGTCTCGCGTTTAAGACAGAAACACGGACGGGACTGCGCCCGTCCCTCCAAGGTCTCGTACCCCTGGCAGAGGCCTAGCCAAATTCCGTGACCTGCCAAAACTTCCGGAAGGCGCTGGGCCAGCTGCGTTCTTCTACGCTCTTGCGGGCGGCCGCGCTCATCGCGTGCCGCAACGGTTCGTCTTCCACCAGGCGGCGGATGGCTTTACCAAAGTCCGCCACATCCAGCCCTCGGGTGATGAGGCCGTTGACGCCGTTGGTCACCAATTCACAAGGCCCGCCCACGTCGGAAACAATGACGGGAAGGCCGGCCGCCTGCGCCTCGATGATGACGTTGCCAAAGGTATCGGTCGTACTCGGGAAGACGAAGATATCCGACGAAGCATAGGCTGCAGCCAATTCTGTCCCGCTAAGATATCCCGTGTAGCAGGCTTCCGGCATTTTTTTGGCCAACGCGTCGGAATAAGGCCCGTGACCGACGATGGCGAGCTGCACGGGAACGTTTTCTCTCCGCAGCTGACGAAAAGCCTGGACCAGCACATCCAGGTCCTTCTCCTTGGAGACGCGCCCAACGAATAAAAGACGGACTCCGTGACCGGTGCCGCCGAATCTTTTCCAAAAATCCGGTTCGCTCCGAGCGGGATTAAAGAGATTCGTATCGAGGCCGCGAGGCAGAATCTTTAATTTGTTAGGCGGAATGCCACGATCGATCCAGCTCTGCCGGTATTGCTCGGAGTTCACAAAAATGGTGTCGAGCTGGCTGTAGA
Source organism: Chthoniobacterales bacterium (assembly GCA_965218705.1). Taxonomy (GTDB): domain Bacteria; phylum Verrucomicrobiota; class Verrucomicrobiia; order Chthoniobacterales; family UBA10450; genus Palsa-1392. The sequence continues at coordinate 2,046,800 of OZ244652.1, read as the reverse complement.
ACCAATGCATATATTTCCAGGCCAGACTCTCCAGGAAGCTATCCTCTGTCAGGATGCGGATGTATTGAGGGAAATCGGTGTGATAAATCCCGCTGGTTTCGAGATTCAACATCTTCCCCGCCATGAGAGCGGTGAGCCCGATGGGACCGGGCGTGCTGATGATGATCTCGGAGAAATTTTCGCGCTGGATGTAATCCAACATCTGCAGAATGGGAGGAAAACTAAGTTTTTGCAGTTCGTACTCGGGCAGCTCGAATTCACCGATGGGCTTGAAGTTCTTGATCGGCAGGCCATCGAGGGTGAGCTCGTCCCGAGAAGTCACGACCACCAATTCCTTTCCGGCGTCGCGCGCTTCTGCGGCCATCTTACGGATGGTAGTCGAGACACCATTGACATCCTCGAGGGTGTCGGTGAACCAGGCGCGCCGGTTATTTTGCAGTGAGGGCGGGAGCGAGCCGGTGAAGTCACGGCAAATCTCGCGCAACCATGTGCGCGAAGGAGCCTGGCTGTGAAACGCGTAAATGAAGGGGGCGAGCACGATAAGAATGGGAGTGATGCCAGCCAGGGCCTGGATGCTTTCGATGACGTTGCCGCTGCTGATTTGCGCCATGAACTTCTCAAAGAAGCGGAAGGCAAGTTGCTCGCACGCGGCATTGGCCATGATGAAAGTCCGGCGCCCCGGTTCGGTCGCTTCAGCCGTTTCCTGCAGGAGACGCGCCTTCACTTCCGGTTGGGAGAAATAGCCGGAGAGCTCCCGCCAGAGGGAGATATTAGCCGGCTTGGCCAGCTCAAAGAGTTTACCCGAGAGCACCCCTTGCATGACGAAGCCCGCCTTCTCTCCAAGGGTGAACTCGGTCGGGTCGCGCCCTTCCATGAAGCGGGAGAACATCTTCTCCACCAAGCCGGCGCTCGTTCCGAGCCGGGCTTGAAACCGGTCCTGAATGAACCGCGCCAAGGTGTTGTAAAAGCCGTGCGAAAGCGCGAGCGGAGTGCCGCCCTGCCCATGCGCGGTGCAGCGCCCGGCGCGAATGTGTTCCAGAAATTCCTGAGACGAAGCGGCCGTCGGAGTCTCCGTTGAGGCCGAGCCCACGAACAATCCTCCGTGATCGTCCGATCCGCCGACCAAAACTTTTTTCCACGGCTCGGAATGAGTCGGGGCAAAATGGTGACGCTCCGCAAACGTCTCGATCTTCTCCGCCGTCAGCTGGGTCAGGATATGACGAGTCAGGTCGCTGAGGAGCGCATCGCGCAGCCCGTTGATCGCTTCGAAATGGCGAAAGAGCAGGATGAGCCGCTCGAGGTGCGAGGTCGTGAGCTTCCCGTTGATGCTGTAGAGCGGATGCGCCACGGCATGGGCAAGGTCTTGTTTCTGGAGGAAAGCCTGGAGCTGGAAAATATCTTCCCGCAGACGCGAGATCTCCGCGTGCTGGGCTTCCGAGATTCCCCAAACGAGCAGATTTATCTTACATGGATCCTGCGGAAAATAAGTCGTAACTTGCTCGCTAATAAATGTATCGGAATATTTAGATAACTCGAGGCAGCCTTCGATCCGATCGTGGTCGGTGATTGTCACGAAATCCATCCCAGCCGCTTTGGCCCGGGTGTAGAGATCTTGCGGATCGGAGTAGCTGTCGGGAAAATCGAACCGGCGGAAGAGCCAATCCTCCGACCGATCACTGTATTTCGAGTGCAGATGGAGATCGCAGCGACTCACGGGGCGGTGACGGGTAGAGAGGAAGCGGTCGGCGTCTGGGCCAGCCAACTTTGGTAGGTCATGGCAGCACGATCATTCCGCGCCTCGTCGATCAATAAACCGATCTGCCGCCGAATCTCAGGATGAGCCCAATCCGGCGGATGCAGACCCAGGCGAAGCAACGGATTGGGGGCGAGGCGACGAAAGAGAGATTTGTTCCAAAGGAGGCTGCAGGTGCGCCGCCAGCCACTGCGCACACTGTAAACCAGCGATTGGGATTGAATGACTCGCTCACCGGCGAAGTCGAGAACGGTCCGGAGCGTGGTTGTGTATTCCATCCCAGCGTCGATAACGGCCCGTTGCGCTTCTGCGCCCAAGAGCCAGGCCGGCGCGATGAATCCAATCGGGTGAAAGCCATGTGCGGCAAATTCGTCCTGAGCTTCCCGGAGGAGACGCAAAGCTTCGTCATAGCCGAGGTCGAAGAACTCGCCTTCGTCCGCCGTGTAAATACGCGTCATCATTTTGGCTGGGATGTTCTCTCCCGCGCGTCGTAGACGCTGGTGGTAGAAACCGTGGATCACAATCTCGTGACCGCGGGCGGCCAAGTCCTGCAACCAGGAGCGGAAATTCGCCTCCCCTAACGAACGCCCCTGGTGGTGATGATTCGGGACGACGAGCAACGAACAAGCTTCCACGCCGCGTTGCACAAGCTCGGTCAGGATTTGTTCCACGCTGGCCTGGGTCGCCGGGGCGACGTCATGAATTGAGACCACCAGCGCGCGCTGCACGCGTTAGCCTCGCGACAGGGATGATTCGGACAAGTTGAAACTGTGTGCCAAATCGGAGATTCGGCTCTGTAGACGTTTTCCTCTGGAAAACGAGGGTGTTTGCCCAGACGGCTCCGTGCTTCCCTCGCTCACACCCGTGCTTGAAAGCCCGGCCTCGCCTCTTTCGAGCCTGCGTTACGGCGCAGAGCGAAGCATCTACAAGCGGCAGATGAGATCGAATTCGGCTTTGCCTAACGGCTGCACAGACAGCCGCGAATTCCGCAAGAGGGCGATGTCGCGCCGTTTCGGCTCGCCTTTGACCTGCTCGAGCGTGACCGGGTGCTTCAAAGCCTTGACCGGCTTCAGCTCGACTGCGCTCCAGTCCCCTTCCTTGGCTGTCGGGTCGGAAAAGGCTGCGCGCGTCACTTCGGCAATGCCGATCACCGCCTTGTCGCTCACGCTATGATAGTAAAGAACGGCATCGCCTTTGTGCATCGCGCGAAGATTATTCCGCGCCTGAAAATTTCGCACTCCGGTCCACTCGGTGCGCCCGCACAAAGTCGTGCCAAGAATAAGCTTCGGGTTCCTGCTTCACGAGCCAGTAATTCTTCATCGCGGCACTGATCGTGCGAGACGATCCAAGACGCAATGTAGACGCTTTCCTCTGGGCCGTAACGCAGCCTCGAAAGAGGCGAGGCCGGGCTTTCAAGCGCGGGTATTAGCCCCCGATCGCTATCAAATACCGCACAGGTGTCCCATCGCTCAGGCCGCCCCCAGCCGCAAAAACCGTCCTCGCGTCTTCCAGAGGAAGGCGTCTAGATTGAGCGCCATATGAAGCCGCGCTTGCCGCCATACCTCACCTTTGCCTTCCTCTTCCTCACCGCCGTTGCGCTTCGCGCAGCCGACTACCCCCAGCCTAACGAGGGTGATTTTGTCCTGCGTGATTTTAAATTCACCTCGGGAGAAAAGTTGCCCGAGCTACGCCTGCACTACCGAACCCTCGGTCAGGCAGAGAAGGACGCAAAGGGCCGCATTCGCAACGCCGTCCTCATCATGCATGGCACCACCGGGAGCGGCGCGCAGTTCATCCGACCCGAGTTTGCCGGCGAACTCTTTGGAGCCGGGCAACCGCTGGACGCCGCGAAGTTTTTCATCGTTCTGCCGGATGACATCGGCCACGGCAAGTCGAGTAAACCGAGCGACGGGCTGCACGCCAAGTTCCCCAACTACGGCTATCGCGACATGGTCGAGGCGGAGTATCGGCTGCTCACGGAGGGTCTCAGCGTCGGTCACGCACGACTCATTATGGGCACCTCAATGGGTGGCATGCACACCTGGATGTGGGGCGAGATCCATCCCGATTTCATGGATGCGCTCATGCCGCTGGCCAGTTTGCCCACGCAAATCTCCGGGCGCAATCGAGCCTGGCGTCGCATCATCATCGACGCCATCCGTCACGACCCGGCCTGGAAGGGGGGCGACTATTCCGCCAGGGCGGGACAGCCGCCCAGTCTACGCACCGCCGCGGAGATGCTCTGGCTCATGAGTAGCAATCCCATTCTCCGGCAAAAGGAAGCTCCGAACCTTGCCAAGACGGACAAAATTCTGGACGAGTTTGTGAACAATTACCTCAAGACGGGCGACGCGAACGATGTTCTTTACGCCGTCGCGGCCTCGCGCGATTACGATCCCGGTCCCCATCTCGAAAAGATCCGGGCGCCCCTCCTGGCGATTAATTCAGCCGACGATCTCATCAACCCGCCGGAGCTGGGCATCCTCGAGCGCGAGATCAAGCGCGTGCCGCAGGGACGCGCCTTTGTGCTGCCGCTGAGCGACCAGACGCGGGGCCACGGCAGCCATACCATGGCCGCCCTTTGGAAAGATCAATTGATTAATTTACTGAAGCGTTCCGATCGGTAGGCTAACGGCTCGCCGGAAGGGAATCTCCGGCGGCTTAGGGCAGGGAGTCAGATGAAGTTGCGCCATCCCCCGCATGCTCGGTGCGAGGTGGTCCCGCTTCTGGGGAGCGCACGCCGGCGTCTCCTGGGAGGCTCTCGTGCGTGTTGCCTCAATGAAAAGGACACCGAGCGGTAAAATAAAACGGGGTGAGCGCGGGCCTGAACAAACTAGCCCACAGCTGGACGGCGGAGCCGCCGTTTGTTCAGGCCCGCGCGGTTAGGCAGCGCGCTGCTGGGGCCGCCGCACTTCGTGGCGCAGGATGGCGCGCAGCTTTTGTTCGATTTTATCCTTTAAGGCAAAAGGGTCGAGCTGGTCGAAGCGTTTTTGCAAGCGGGCGAGTTGGGCCGGATCGACTTGACCGGAGGCTTTGAGGCGGGCAAAGGGAGTGGCGGGCTGATCGTAGATGCGCCGCTTTTGACTGCCTTTGCTCCTCGGTGCGCAGATGTTTCATGACCGGGCAGAAGAAGTTGCGAAACAAGCTCCACTCTTCGCGATAGAAGCGCGTCGAGCAGGGTGGCGACTTCACTGCCTTCCAAGCGGCCGTAGCCGACTAACTGGCGCACGTGGGTCCAGTTCTTTTGTTCGACCCGGGCGTTGTCGTTTTTGCGGTAGGCGCGCGAGCGAGTGAAGCGGACCGGGCGAGGCCGTTTCCCGAAGTAATCCACCAGATGCCAGTTGAGGAACTCGCCGCCGTTGTCGGTGTCGAAGCCGAGGATGGGAAACGGCAGAGCCGCTTCGATCTGCGCGATGCGCTCGGCCACCGCGGCCTGGCCCCGGTTGGGCACCGCCCGGGTCTCCGTCCACTGGGTATGGACATCGGTCGCCGTGATGCTCCAGCAAAATTCCCCCGCCATGCTCATCCCGCAGTGCACCACAGTATCGGCTTCGATGAAGCCCGGGCCCTGCACTTCCCAGTGATCGGTCCGGATCGGAATCTGGCGGCGCAGCAAAGTGCCGGGCCGCGTCCCGCATCGGCCCCGGCTGCCCAAAGCCACCCGACAGGGGGCGAGCAAGCGATCGAGTGTAGGCCGCGCTCGCGGCCAGGACCCTGGCCCGGCACTCCCCGGGAGAGGCGAGCGTAACGCTTTTGGTAATGGGGCAACCACAGAGGCAACGCGGGTCGGAGTCGTTTCCCGCAAGGTTGTTCCGCCGCCAGCCAGATCGCTTTGATGACGCGCCGCTCCGCCTCCCCATAAAGCGGCTCGCTTCCGCCGCGCCGCACGCCGGTCCGACCGGCGATCGCCCTTCGTCCCGCCAGCACTTTGCTCGCATACTTGCGCTCATACCCACACAAAGCACAGACCTCATCCAGCAAACGGCTCCGCCCCTCTTTCCCGCGACCTTGATAACGCCGCTGCGCCTCTTGCAGAATTTCCCGCCGACTCTTTGCACTCATTTTTAAAGACACCCCGACACGGTGTCTTTTTGGCTGAGGCAATGAATCCTTTTGCCACCCTCTTCAGACACTCGCTCGCTGTCTTTTCATTTGAGTCAATTCGGTATCAGTAGTGAGGACCGATCCCGGCTGGACTTTCTTCGGCTTCTCTTCAAGAATCCGCCGGCGAAGTTGTTTGTGCGTCAACTATCTCGCTTGAGCGATCTCTCGCTTCAGACCGTGCAGGATGAGCTGGCTAAGCTGAAAGCCGTGCGGCTCATCGCCAGTCGGAGCAACGGCTACCATCGTTTTTATCGTGCCGGCTCGAAGCACCCGCTCTACGCCACCCTGCGAAAGCTAGTCGTCCGCGCAGCCTCGCAGGCGAAGCCGCAGCCGAAAGCAAGAGGTCAACGCCGAGCAGGACAGCGGTAACTCGAAGTTTGTATCTTGACCGCTTTACACGGTCGAGTCATGCAAAGCGTTTCGGTTGTGGCAGGCTAGCGTTAATTTAAAGCGGAAAACCGCCGGGGGGTATGCTGCATCCGCGAGAGCGAATGGCCGTTCTTTTCACGGTTGAGGCTGCTTCAAAAAGGTAGCAGACCTCGCACTCCACCTTCGCCAACGCCGAGCAGGACTGCGCTAAAACCAAGTCGTATATTGACCGCTTTATACGGTCGACTCGTCTGACGTCGGATTCTTGTCGAACGCGATTTGATGGTAGTAGCGGGCGAGCAAGGTTCGTTGCGAAGGTTGCTGGCTGCCATCCGAGCCTTTTTGCGCGCCCGGCCTCTCCGGCTCATCCATCGGTCTCTCAGACGCAGCCCGGATCGCCGGCGGTCGGCACTGGCGACTCTCCTTCCTCCGGCGCAGCAAGCACGTGAGGGTTGGCCGCTTAAAGCGGTCGATCACAAAATAATCCGACAATAAAGAAAATGCTTTTGCCTGGCGGTCGGCACCGGCGCGCGCTCCTTCCTCAGGCGCGAGAAGTCGCGTGCGCCGTGCTGGCGCTGGTGAAATCGTTGCCACTCAGCACACGACGACGAACCCGCGGTCCGCGATGTGGCCCAAGCCGTGCTGGAGCGACTGAACTTCCTCCCCATCGTGGCTTCCGACGGAGTCGAGGCCTTGGTCCAGGCTACGGAGCATCGGGCCGATTTGCGCGCCATCATCACCGATATGCAAATGCCCCATCTCGATGGCCTCGGCTTTGTGCGCGCCTGTCGCCGTCTGATCCCCAATGTGCCGGTGATCGTCTCGAGCGGGCGCTTGGATGACGCGACGGCGCAGAAGTTTTAGTCGATGAAGGACGAGCGCCCGGCGTTGCGGCTATTCGGCAAGGAGCGCCAATTTGCAGAGATTTCGCTTCTCGCGGCTGGGGAGGATGGCGGTCAGCGTCGGTTTCGTCTCGCCGCAGTTTTTGCCCTTGGCGCGCGCGATTTTTATCCATCCACTCTCCAAACCCGAGCACGGAACTCGGGCGTTCGACAAATAGAATCGTCTCTTTCTGCCCGCGGAAGCTCTGGGCCCCTTGGTCCGGCAGCTCCCATTCCTCGGCGCTGGTCTCCTGCGCGGGAAGACAGATGGTGAAGGTGGTGCCTTCTCCAGGTCGGGAATCGGCTTTAATAAAGCCGCCATGGCTCTTCACGATCGCGAGCACAGTGGAAAGCCCGAGGCCGGTGCCCTTGTCGGTTTCCTTGGTGGTAAAGAATGGATCAAAAATTCGGTCGAGCACCTCGGGCGGAATCCCCGTGCCCGTGTCTTTCACCTGGATGCGAAGATTTTCGCCGATGGAGGAAGAGCCGCGTCAGCCGCGGCGAGATTTAACTGGTCGACCGTGATGGTAAGCGCGCCGCCGGATGGCATCGCGTCGCGGGCATTGACGCTCAGATTGAGCAAGATCTGGTGCAGTTGCGTGGGATCGCCAATCACGGCCGGTAGCTTCGACTCGCATTGCACGCGCACCCGGAGGTCTTTGGGGAAACTGCCTTGGATCAAGGTCTCGATCTCTTGGACGAGGCGGCGCGGATGGACCGGCACGCGCATGCCTTCCCCCCGCGTCCCCTCAGCGAAGGTCAACAATTGCCGCACCTTATCGGCGCCCCTCTTGGCGCTTATCTCGACGCGATCAAGCACTTCGGACGAATCAAAATATTGTTCGCGGAGCAATTGGACGCTCACTAGAACGGAGGTGAGCGCGTTATTAAGATCGTGGGCTACGCCGCCGGCCAGGTGCCGATGGCTTCGAGACGTTGGGAGCGCAGGGCCAGCCGTTCGTTCTCACGCCGCTCCGTGATATCGCGGTTGATCTTGGAAAAGCCGCGCAGTCTCCCTTCTCTATCATGCAGAGCTGTAATGACGACGCTGACCCAAAAAGTAGAGCCATCCCTGCGCACCCTCATCCCTTCATCCTCAAAGTGACTATACTCCGTGGCCAAGGCGAGTTCTTTCTGAGGGAGGCCGGCCTCGAGCGCTTTCTCGAGGTAAAAGCGGAACATATTCTGGCCGATGATCTCACTGGCCGTGTAGCCCATCATCCGTTCCGCTCCAATATTCCAGCTCACCACATTGCCCTGCGGGTCGAGCATGATGATGGCGTAATCTTGAACCCCTTCGACCATCATGCGGAAGCGCTCCTCACTCTCTCGCAAAACGGCGGTTGCCTTCTCCAGCTCCGCCGTGCGCCTCTGCACCCGCTCCTCTAAAGTCTCATTGAGAAGCAGGATTTCCCGTTGCGCTCGGCGCTCTTCCGTGACCTCCCGCGCGACCAGCACCACGCCCACGGTCTGACCCGCCCTGTCTCGGATCGGCGCCGCGGAATCGGCAATCGGTCTCTCCGTGCCATCGCGCGCCACGAGAAGCACGCCATCGGGTATCCTTCCGGCTTCGCCCGTGTCTAGGACTTGCTGGATGGGAACGACGGCGGGCGCGCGCGTGTCCTCATGAATAATCTCAAAGACCTCGGCGAATGACCGGCCCATTGCCTCGATCTCGGAATAACCAGTCAACTTTTCGGCCGCGAGATTACGCGCTACCCGGCCTTCCTTATCCGTGGCCATGACCGCGTCGCCGATCGACTGGAGGATCACCGCCAGATTTTCCTCGCTCACACGCAAAGCGTCCCGCGCGCGCTTATTCTCTGTCATGTCCCGGAAGATGCCGCGCAGCTCCAGCGCCTGCCCGCCCTCAAAGCGGACGTTCACGTGGCCTTCCAGCCCGATCCGGCGGCCTTCGCGGGAAAGCAAGACCAAAGGGATAATGCCGGGATTTTCGCCGGCCACCAAGCGCTCCATCGCCGCCTATAGGGGCCGACCTCTTCGGCAGGCAGCACCTGGCGGATTAAGATTTCCGGCTTCCACTTCATCATAATCGAGTGCCTGGAGCCACGCGCGATCAACGAACAGAATGCGGCCATCCGGAGCCGTGCTCTGAATCAGATCGGTCGTATCAGTGAAGATCTCATGCAGCTGCGCGCGCGCCGCGGCCAGCTCGACCGATGCAAAACGCCGCCCAACATGCCGGGCGACGGAGAACAACGCCGGGCTGACCAAGAGCGAGAGAAAAAGAGCATCGCAGATCGCTTCCTCCCAAATGGGCAATTCTGACAACTGCGCGAGCAGCAGCACAACCATAAACTCGGAAGCCGCGACGATAAGGAGCACGACGAGCGGCAGGCGCCAGCCCAAGCGCTTGATCTCTGCCGCTGAAGAAGACAGGTGGTTCTCTTCCGGGCCTCTTGGGTGGCGCGGCCGCTTACGGTCTGAAAAAGAGCTTCAATATGACGCCGACGGCACCCGCTAAGGAGAAAACCGCTGGAAATGCGCGGTTAGCATACGCATGTGCTATGCCAGACTCCCCCTTTTTACGCAGATTGTTTAGGAGTGCCAAACGTCCCATGGATCGATGCGCCGTGCGAGATTTCCCCCCAAACGCCAAGCCGGCCTGAGCGCGCCTAACGCCGGACTTAGGAGACGCAAATCGTTTCCACCGGCAAGATGCCCATACATTTCGCGCAAGGAACCTGCGTTTTCTCGACCACGAAACCTCAACCGGAAACCAGCACCATGGGCATTAGAATTTTATTCGCGGGCAACTGATCAAGGTCATCGAGTGGACCGACGATTCGCGCGACAACATCTCGTTCCGGTTTGAGGTTAACGATGCGGAAATCAAAAATGGCGCGCAATTGATCATGCGCGAATCGCAGGTGGCGCATTCGTTTACCTGGGCGAATTCGGCGACACTTTCGGGCCAGGCAAACACACCTAACGACGGACAACATCCCGATCCTGACCACGCTCAAGTCGTGGAAATATGGTTTCGAATCGCCTTTCAAGGCGGATGTTTCTTTCGTCACCACCCGGCTTTTCACCGGAAACAAATGGGGCGCCGCCAATCCGATCATGATGCACGACCAGGATTTCGGTATCGTGCGGGTGCGCGCTTTCGGCACCTATGATTTCCGGTGAGCAATCCGAAGCTGATGCTCAAAGAAGTAGCCGGCTCCGATCGCAATTTCCGGCTGGACGAATTCACCGAGACGATGCGGTCGCGCATCGTGAGCATCTTTTAGCGACGCCTGCGCAGGCCGCGAGTTGCGTGTTTTGTCTCGCGCGTAATAATCCGGCTGTGGGCTCCTTCGAATACGTTGTCGTTCTCGTATCGATCGTGACGGGATTGGGCGTGACGCGCCTTCTCACCGGCATCAGCGACGCCATCCAGGTCGCAAACCGTTCACGCGGCTACTGGGTTCATACCCTTTGGATGTTCAATCTCTTCTTCACCCTCACCCTTTATTGGTGGGTCCTTTACCGCTGGCGCACAGCGCCGCAGTGGAATTTCTTTCTCTTTCTTTGGGTCAACATCAGCCCCATTCTCTGCTATCTGGCTTCGGGCGTCCTCTGTCCCGGCGACCTCGAAAAGACCGGCTCGCCCGACTGGCGCGACTACTACTACAAGAATCGCCGCAGCTTCTTTCTCATCATTGCAATCGCCTGGCCGCTCGACGTCATTGACACGCTTCTCAAGGGGTCGGCGCACTTTCGCGCTCAAGGACCGGCCTATCTTCCCGTGATCGCGCTCTGGACTTTCGGAAGTCTTATCGCTGCGCTTACTCGCAGCGAAAAGTATCATGCAATTTGGGCGATCGTTTTTCCGGTTTCAGAGGTCGGGTTTGCCGCGGCCAGTGTTTTACTTCTGGGTTAGGCCGCGGGGGGTTGGCCCGGCTCGCAAAGACCACTTCAAGCGACGTCGTTAGGCACGCGTCTCCGTCACACCGGCATCAGATTCGCAATCCGCTAACGCGAAGCACCCGCTCTATGCGACTGCGCAAGCTTGTCGTCCGCGCGGCCTCGCAGGCGAAGCCCCAGCCGAAAGCGAGAGGTCAACGCCGAGCAGCACCGTGTTAGAACAGCGTTGTTCTTGACCGCTTTATGCGTCGAATCATGAAGCGCGATTCGATTGTGACAGGCTACGTGCTCACCAGAGCAGAATCTGTGAAGAGATTTGCTGCATCCGCGCGGGCGAGCAGCACCGCGCTAGCGTGATTTGGTCTTGACCGCTTTATGCGGTCGAGTCGCGCAATGCGATTTGGTTGTGGCAGGGTAGCGTTAATCAGGACGGAAAAAGACGAGGGGCATGCGCATCCGCGCGAGCGAATGGTCAGGCTTTCGAGATTGCGGCTGCTTCAAAACTTGTCGGATCTCGCTCTCGCCGCACTCAGTAGGCGTTGATCAGGAGCGCCACATCAGCCCCGATTCGATTTGCCGCTTCCCCGAGAAGCTGCGCCGAATTTTTGTTCACCGATTGCAACCCGGCCCACCGCTCCTGCTTGAACTGGATCAACGTTCGATCCGCCCTTCGATCGCATCTGGGATTTTCACGGCGTCACCGAAGCGCGCGTCAGCGAGGAAGTTGTCGCGCAGTTGGTTGCCGAATCCCCGACGTGCGCAAGCCCGATTTGTCGCGCCGTTGTCGTGAGCGAACGCGCCGGGCCGATGAAAGCGATCCTCGATTTCATCAGTCGCACGCGCCAAGTGAACCGCTGCATCGCCGCGTTTCCCGATCTGGCCAGCGCCGAGGAATGGCTCCTCACCGCCCGCGTTGATCTGCCGCCGGAGTAAGCTCGAGAGCTGGACGCCATTCGTCTGCGCGCGCGCCAGACCATGGCGTTGCAGAGAATTCAGATATACTCTTGGCCATGGCCGTCCTCATTTCAGGGATAGGCATCGGCGGGCCGACGCTGGCGTATTGGCTCTCGGTTTACGGGATAAAGTCGACGCTGGTGGAGCGGGCGCCAGAACTGCGCACCGGCGGATACGCGCTCGATTTCTGGGGTCTCGGCTTCGACATCGCGGAGCGAATGGGCATCCTGCCCGAGCTGCGGCGCGATGGTTATAACATCAAGAAACTCCGCATCGTCAACGCGCAAGGGCGGCGGGTCGGAGGGTTCAACGTCGATAACTTCCGGAAGGCGGCTCGCGGTCGCTACGTCACCATCGCCCGCAGCGATCTTGCGCGGGATATCTATGGCAAGATTGAAGGAAAATGCGAAACGATCTTCGGCGATAGCATCACCGGCCTGGATCAACGGGGTAACGGTGTGGACGTTACCTTTGAGCATGCGCCATCCCGACGTATCGATCTTGTGATCGGCGCGGACGGACTTCATTCGGCGGTGCGAAAGCTCACGTTCGGGAGCGAAGATCAGTTCGAGCAGTTTCTCGGTTACTCGGTGGCCGCTTTTGAGGTCGACGGTTATCCGCACCGCGACGAGGACATCTACCTGAATTACAGCGTGCCCGGAAAACAGGTGGGCCGGCTGACGCTGCGCAATGATCGGACGCTTTTCCTTTTCGTTTTCGCCGATGAACTCGGGCACCTGACCGATCTGCACGATCTCGCCGCGAAAAAAGAAGCACTCCGTTCCCACTTCGGCGGTCTCGGCTGGGAATGTCCGCAAATTCTGGAGGCGATGGATTCTTGCGCGGAATTGTATTTCGATCCCGTCAGCCAGATTCGCATGCAAAGCTGGTCAAAAGGCCGCATCGGACTCGTGGGCGACGCCGCCTTTTGTACTTCGCTGCTCGCTGGCCAGGGCTCGGCCCTCGCCATGATCGCGGCCTATGTGCTCGCGGGCGAACTCGGCACGAACGGCAGCTCACCGGAGGAAGCTTTCCAGCGCTATGAGAGACGGCTCCACGCATTCATGCTCGGCAAGCAGGAGGCGGCCGAGAAATTCGCCGGGTCGTTCACACCAAGGACGCGCTGGGGACTTTTTGTGCGCAACCAGGTTACCAAAGCTTTCGCGCTCCCCTTTCTCCTCAGATGGGTCCTGGGCAACAGCCTGCTCGATCGGCTGGAACTCCCGGATTACCCAGAAACAGCGCGCCCCTAGTACCTCTAGCGTTGCGAAACTTGAATCCGTTTCGGGTGCGCGGGGCATCTCATTTAAGATGAAAATGCGAATGGCGGTTGCAATTGTCGCGATGGCGATGTTTGCGCTTGCCGCGGAGCGTGTGTTCGCTGCGGACGATCTCACTGTCGATTGCCGGATCGGCGCCTACCACCTCGAAGACGGCACCGATGTCGATATCGCAGCGTCGGAAGGTCCGCATCTGCGTTGGCGGCGGGCGGATGGCACCACCGGAGAGCTAACCAAAGAGGGCGACGGCACCTGGACCAGCGCCCTCGGCTGGACTCATCGTCACGATGGAAAGCACGTCTCCTTTTCCGATTGCGCCAGCGGCGAAATCACTTTCGACGGAGTGAAGGGCAAGCGAATCGCATTCGACGTGACCGAGACAAAATTTCAAGGCGCCGGCGTCACGCTGGCCGGCCGCCTCATTATGCCGAAGGGCAACAGCCGCGTGCCCATTGTCGTTCTGATCCAAGGATCGGAGCACGATTCAGCCCGTGAATTCAATCCGCTGCAACGCCAGTTCCCGGCGGCGGGCATCGGGGCATTCGTTTTTGATAAACGCGGCACCGGTGCCTCTACCGGACGCTACACGCAGGACTACCTGTTACTGGCCGACGACGCGATCGCAGCCGTGCACGAGGCGAAACGGCTCTCTGGCAGCCGCGTGGTTCGGATCGGTTACCAGGCCGGCAGCCAGGGCGGCTGGGTCGCTCCGTTGGCGGCCAAAATTGAGCCCGTCGATTTCGTTATCGTCGGGTTCGGGTTGGCCGTCTCCCCGCTCGAGGAGGACCGGGAGGCGATCGCGCTGGACATGAAGCGCCGGGGTTACGGCCCGGATGTGATGGCCAAAGCCATGGAAGTGGCCGATGCGAGCGCGGCCATTTTGCTCAGCGACTTCCGCGAGGGCTACGACCGGCTCGATGCCGTCCGTGCGCGCTACGGAAAGGAGCCATGGTTCAAACATGTTCATGGCGACATCACCTTCGCTCTGCTGGAGATGTCGCAGGATCAACTGCGCAAACGCGGCCCCGAAATGTTGCCGCACGTGCCGGTGCAGTACGATCCGATGCCGGTGCTGCGCAATCTGGATGTTCCGCAGCTCTGGATCCTCGCCGCCGACGACACCGACGCGCCCAGCGCCGAAACCGGGCGTCGTCTCCGCGCGCTGGCAGCGGATGGCAAACCGATTGTGACCGCTGTCTTTCCCCACACCGATCACGGCATCCTCGAATATGAGACCAAGGCCGATGGCACCCGCGTCTCCACGCGCCACCCCGATGGCTACTTCGCCATGATGCGCGACTTCATCCACACTGGCCGCATCGGCAGGAGCTACGGCACGAGCACGATCTTTCCGTCGAAGCGGGATTAGGAATCGCGAGCCGCGGAACGCATCCAAATTTGGCGTTCCATCCGCTTTGACACTGGCGCGAGCGCGGGGACGGTTCTGGCATGACGAATTTAATTCGGAAATGCATCCCGCTCGCTGTCGCCCTTACGTTCATCAGCTTCGTTCTGCCGGCGTCGGCTGTCGATTTCGGCGCCCCCAAGGATGTGCAGCAGTTGCGGAAAGTCGTTTCGAAAAAGTTCGGACAAGTCCTGCACGTCTCGGCGTCGCACGATTGGGCACTCTGCACCGCTTTCTCCGATGAAAGCGATCTGTCGGTCGTGCTGCACCGGGCCGAACCGGATTGGAAAGTCGTCGAAAGTGACGGCGGCGCCTATGCCGCGGAGAATCTCCGCAAGCTCGGTGTCCCCGCGGCTGCCATCCCCGCTCTGTTGAAGGTCTATCAGTGACCATCTGCCGCACCGCGGCAAATATACTCTCGCTCGCCCCGCGGACTTGAGAAGTAACTTCTATGTGCGCGCGTGATCGCGCGGTCCATCTTTATTTCGGCCAGGCTGCGCGCAGCTTCGATGCTATCTCGTTATACTCAGGCTAGGGTCACTTTTTTCTTGGCGCGGGAGTTCCAACCGCTTTTCCACCAAAAGACGGAATGACGTGAAAATGGGCATGGTAGACGGTTTGGCTGCTGCTGAGCCCGTTGTTTTGCTGAACTCGAAAGCCAGTTGCTCCGAGCCCATTTTCTGTGCGATCGCCGCTTTTTGGACCGCGTCCAGAAGATCGCGCATCTCGTCAGGCTGAGATCCAACAGATTCCGCGCGCGGTTTCCCAAACCGCGTCACCGACTTCCCTAGTTCGATTCACAAAGCTGCACGACCTCCCGCCGTAAAGTTCGCTCCCTGCGAACTGCCTAACCGTTTCGGAATCACCAGAAGCTGGCCCGAGCGATGACCCGATCCGGCGGCTCCGAGAGGCTCGCGCCCTAGCCCATAAAACCCAAAATCCTTACACCAACGGAAGAAGATATCGCTGTTGACCGCTTAAAGCGGTCGAGCGAAGATGGTCCGGCAATGAAGAGAACGCTCTTGCATGGGTTGTTTCCTCTGGTCCGCGCGGAAATCCTTCGGCTGCTTTTTACGAATCCACGGGCGGAATTGTATGTGCGGCAACTTTCTCGCTTGAGCGACCTCTCCCTTCAGACCGTGCAGGACGAGCTGGCCAAACTCGAAGCGGCTCGTCTGATCGTCAGCCGGAGCAATGGCTATCACCGCTTTTATCGCGCCGATTCTAAACACCCGCTCTATGCCACCCTGCGAAAGCTGGTCGTCCGCGCATCCTCGCGAGCGAAGCCCCAGCCAAAAGCAAGAGGTCAACGCCGAGCAGCACCGCGTTAGCGCGAAGCTATTCCACCGGCCGCGATCTCGCGCAGGCCTGTCTTGACCGATTTATGCGGTCGAGTTGTGCAAGTCCATTTGATTGTGGCCGGCTGGCGTTAATCAGAGCCGAAGACCGGAGAGGGTGCGGCATCCACGCGAGCGAATAGCCAAGCTTTTTAAGACTGCAGCAGCTTGGAATGTGATATCGACTCCTTTCATTTCGCCGCGCACCACCTGCGCGATCCATTTTGCGGATCGTATTTGCCCTCGAGTCGGTATCAGCCCCGGAAGGAGGAAGCTCACTCGCAGGAATTTGTTTCGCGTGAGCCGGGCTGCCTTGACGAACAGGAGCGCGAGGAAAAACGCAAAGTCCGGTGTGGTCGAACTCGCCGCAGTCCGTGAGTGTCGATAGCAAGCTCTGACCCCTTCTCGCCTGCGCTGCGCCAGCCCAGCGCCCCCAGCACCCGCGACAACTCCAGCCATCAGGTCTCTTTGTCTGACCCATATCGTACCTTGGCAACCGGCGGCGTAACGGCTCCGCCCAACGTCAAGTTGCGGAGAGAAGACACAGCAGCATGCGACCAGCAATGCGGTGGCTTCGCGAATCGTTCGGTGTATTCAGGCGACCATCCTGCCTTGCGTCTGCGATAGCTAGTTGTGATGACACCGCAACCAAGGCAGGATGGGGAAACCTTATAAATCAAATGAAATCATTCTTCGGCAGATTTTTTTTGGGTTTACTCTCGGTTTGGTTGGTGCTTGCGACGCCGACACTGGCTGAGACCTTCTCGCTCGGAAGTCCGGTGTCGCCGGCAGGGGATATCCTGGCTGAATTTTCCTCCTCTACCGCGCCCGGTAATCCGCTGCTCATGGCAGCGAGCGCGATCAAACGTATCGGCAGCGGGGAGTTGAACGACATCACGACAGTCAGCGTGTATGTCTCGCGCAATGGTGGGAGCACCTGGTCAGAGGTTCCTGCATGGCCCGCCGAGGGGCTGCAGCCACAGTTCGATCCGCAGGTGTTCATCGACGACAATGGTGTGATCCATGCGAGCGCGAAGGGCGAAACTGCGGATGGCGCCCGAATCCTTTATACTCAAAGCCGCGATCAGGGACGTTCATGGTCGCCCGCGCGAGTGGTTACTCCCTTTCCTTCTTCATTTCCTCTAAAGAGCGAGGACAAAGACAATCTGACAGTCGCCGCCGATGGCACGATTTACATCGTCTTTAACGAGATATTGACCCAACCTGAGGACCCGCGTGGGCTCATAGTCGCCCGTTCTACCGATGCGGGTCGGACGTGGATCACGCGCGACACCGGCGGCGCTGGTTTTCCAAATGGCATCGTCACCGGCCCAGGTGGAAGCGTGACCGTAACCTTTGTCGCCGGAGTGCTCCCAGGGTATGGGACAGTGACTAGCACCGACGGTGGCGACACCTGGTATACTGCAGTTAATCTCGGCGACATAAATCTTAGTCAGGGACTGCAGTTGCCCTCCATCGTTCGATATCCTCGCAACAGGGTCGTGATCGCAAACCTCGCTGGTCCGAACAAACCGATTATCGAGATCTCGGTGGAACGGCTCAACGGTACTCTGGAACGACAGTGGAGATTGCCGCTGCCACAATCGAACGCTTGTCGCGTAGGGCGCCGCATCCAGCCCGCTCTCGCCGGCAGTCGAGACCGCCCGCCGGCCTTTCAGTTTGCCTGCAAGATCGATCCCACTAAGACCACGCCAGGAGAAATGGAGGTCTGGCTTTACCCGAATGTCGATAAGCAGGACCAGGAACCGGTGCTGGTAACGCGTTTTACTCTGCCGCCTGGCGTTCCCAATGACACATTCGCAGAGGTGTATCCCGACGGAGGCGATTATTGGTCGTTCACATTCGGGCCCGCCGGCTGGCTCAGCATGTGGATTGACCCAAGCCTCGAAGCGGGGCCGGGGCAATTACGCGCTGCACCTGTCACGCCGATCAACTAGGCGACGCACGATTGAGTAGTGGACTGATCTGCTCCAGGCGCGCGTGCGCTTGAGGAGAGAAGACCACTTTTCAGCCCGTCGGGCGGATGTCCTCGCGGACACGTGCGATGGGAATTCCCCTGCCGGCGTCGAGTTCCGCTTCAGCCTTATCGAGAAAGCGAAAATAGCAAGCGAAAATAGGGGTCAGAGCTTACTATCGACACTCGTTTCTCTCCTTTTTACGGCTTTCGGCTTTTCGTTAGAAAAGACAACGGCAGACAATCCTGAACGACGACTTTCCACACGCACTTTGCGCGCAACACGGGCGAATGCTCGCTCTGCTCGGGCGATAAATTCCGGCGTCTTTTTCGCTCCGTTCGTTTTTCTCGTGCTCATGAATCGATCAGTTGCCGGGCGAAATCTATATCATCGCTGTTGCTGGCGGCGAGTCCTTTCGCGGTAATCCCTCGACTGTCCCAGATCACCCAGCGCGTGGCCAGCGGCAGGTAATCTTTCACCAGATGCGCCCGGCTCCGAACAAACCGCCGGCGGATATCGGCGACCGTAACGTCGTGACCGCCCATCCGCACGCGGCGGCGGACGCGAGTGATCGCCTGCTCCGCGTTCGCCAACCAGAGATAATGCAGTTCCAACTCGTAGCCGCGCGCCAGAGCGGATTCGAAGATGTGGACGTAAGTTTTTCCGCTCAGCGTGCTCTCCAGCGCGAACGTCTCACGCCGTGCAATCGATGAACGGACTTCAGTCAAAAGGAGGCGGCCGGCTTTGAAAGCGCCGGCTGACGGATCGAGCGGCGACAGGCCCCGCGCGATTTCGTCCGCGTTGTAGAAACGGAGACATTTCACTTCGTGAGGCAGAAATTCCTTGGCGAACGTAGTCTTGCCCGCGCCGTTGCACCCGGCGATGAGATAGATCGTGGGCTTGGAAGGAGGCATTAGATCTAAGTTCGTCGCCGCAAGATGCGTCGACCGGCGGGCAGGATGCCCACCCTACCCGCGAGGGATCACGCCTTCGCGTAAAGCTCGGCTCCCTTATCGGCAAACTCTTTCCTTTTTCCCTGCATTCCTGATTCCAAAGCCTCTGATTCAGAGATGCCTTGTTCGGCCGCGTATTTTCTTACATCCTCCGTGATCTTCATGCTGCAGAAATGGGGGCCGCACATAGAGCAGAAGTGCGCGGTCTTTGCGCCCTCCTGAGGGAGCGTTTCATCATGAAACTCTCGCGCTGTCTCCGGATCGAGCGAGAGATTGAACTGATCTTCCCATCGGAATTCAAATCTAGCCTTCGAGACCGCGTTATCGCGGTGTTGCGCGCCGGGGTGGCCTTTGGCCAGATCAGCGGCGTGGGCGGCTACTTTGTAGGTGATGACTCCGGTTTTGACGTCGTCTTTGTTGGGTAACCCGAGGTGCTCTTTTGGCGTGACGTAGCAGAGCATGGCGCAGCCGTACCAACCGATCATGGCAGCGCCGATGCCGCTGGTGATGTGGTCGTAGCCTGGGGCGATGTCGGTGGTGAGCGGGCCCAAAGTGTAGAAGGGCGCTTCGTGGCACCATTCGATTTGTTTTTCCATGTTCTCTTTGATCAAGTGCATGGGGACGTGGCCGGGGCCTTCGTTCATGACTTGCACGCCTTTGGCCCAGGCGCGGGTGGTCAGGTCGCCTTGCACTTTGAGCTCGGCGAATTGTGCTTCGTCGTTGGCGTCGGCGATGGAGCCGGGACGGAGCCCGTCGCCAATGCTGAAGCTGACGTCATAGGCGGCCATGAGGTCGCAGATGTCGTCCCAATGTTCATAGAGGAAGCTCTCGCGGTGATGGGTGAGGCACCATTTCGCCATGATGGAGCCGCCGCGGCTGACGATACCGGTCATGCGCCGCGCAGTCATGGGGACGAATCGGAGAAGGACGCCGGCGTGGATGGTGAAGTAATCGACGCCTTGCTCGGCCTGCTCGATGAGGGTGTCGCGGAAGATTCCCCAGGTAAGGTCTTCGGCGCGGCCGTTCACTTTCTCGAGGGCCTGATAGATGGGGACGGTGCCGATGGGGACGGGGGAGTTGCGGATGATCCATTCGCGGGTGGCGTGGATGTTTTTGCCGGTGGAGAGGTCCATGACGGTGTCGGCGCCCCATTTGGTGGCCCAGCGCATTTTCTCGACTTCTTCTTCGATGGAGCTGGCGACGGCACTGTTGCCGATGTTGGCGTTGATTTTGACGAGGAAGTTGCGGCCGATGATCATCGGCTCGAGCTCGGGGTGGTTGATGTTGGCCGGGATGATGGCGCGGCCGCGGGCGACTTCGCTGCGGACGAATTCGGGGGTGATTTCTTTCGGGATGGCGGCGCCGTAGGATTCGCCCGCGTGTTGGTGGCGGAGATCGTTCCGGGCAAATTCGGAATGCGGAATGCGGAATGCGGAATCAGGAGCGGCGGCATCTTCCTTGTTCCCGTTTGCGACAGGCTGGAAGCCTGTCGGCCGAGTCAGGCTGGAAGCCTGACTTCCGGAGACCGCGGCGCCGCTGGCTGCCGCGGCGCGGCGGCCGTTTTCGCGGATGGCGATGAATTCCATCTCCGGGGTGATGATGCCTTGGCGCGCATACCATAGTTGAGTGACCGGATGATTCGCTGAGGCGCGGAGGGGCTTGCGCTTGGTGCCGGTGAAATGGTCGAGGCGGTTCTTGCGCTCGGCGTTGCTGGCGAATTCTTCGTGGCCGCGCGTGAGGTAGCCGTTGTCTTCGGGTTTGATCTCGCGACCGTCATACTCGGCGACGTCCCCACGCCCGCTGATCCACTGCTTGCGCAAAGCCGGGATGCCTTGGCTGGAGTTGCCGCTGAAGTTCGGGTCGCCCCAAGCGCCACTAGTATCATAAACGCGGACGGGCTCGTTCGGCTCGAGCTTGCCGCTGAAATCCTTCGTCGGTGCTAACGAGATCTCGCGCATCGGGACGCGGACGTCGGGATGAATCTCGCCTTCGACGTAAACGCGCTGCGAGTTCGGCATAACGTAGTCGGAGGATTTCGGTTCGAGTGAGTCTTTGGATGCGATCATGAGAATAAAGAATGAGGAAAGGAAAGCAGGAAGGGGAAGGAGGCAGCATCTTTTCCTGCTTTCCTATTTTCCTGATTCATTTCTTCTGCCGTGAACAAAAAAGCCATGCGCGAGAAACGCATGGCTGAAAATCTCGAACTCCTCGCTCCCTACGGCGGCATGACCCGCATCAGGTTTAAGGGTCTCCGTGGCCGCTCGCGCGACCCCGAACTCTCAGCCAGTGGCTCCCCCGCTCTGCTGGAAACTGTAAGGGCGGCGAAGGTCGAGTCAATGCGCGATCTGCCGGCCAGGCAGCAAAACGACCGCACATCCCTGAGAGGTGCGCGGCCGAAATTACCAACGACGCCTGGCCATAGTGTCCCTCGGGGGCCGCGTCCGTGTTGCTGTGGAAGATGGCCCGCTAAGCGCCGTTTTCCATCTGCCAGTCGGTGCCCGCGTTAAATGTGCCCGACATTTCTTTGCCGTTCATCTGCACCACTGACTTGCCCGTGTAGGTGAGGATGGCGGTCTCGGTATTCGTGCGACGAGTTTGAAATCGCGGAGCGCGAACGAAGTCATCTTCACTTTCACCAGATCGCGCACCTGTTCCTTCAGGTCGAAGATCCCTGAGGAATCGATGTACCTGATCCGGGGGGGAAAGAAACGGCTGGAAATCGGCGGCGTTGCCGGTTTTGACGGCCTGCCAGATCGCTTTCTCTTGCGCGACCAAAGTCGCTTTATCCGGCGCGGCGCTCGCCAGTGCCGGCGGTGCTGAGTAGAAACACGGTAATATAGTTCGTTAGTCTTTTGATCGGGGTCCTTGGTTTGGTCGGTTGTCGATCGATAACAACCCAGCAAACAGCCGCCGGCCCACGGTCAATCCCATCCTAGCCGAGAGACCCCGCAGGCGGAGGAGGCTCGTAGAAAGCCTGGAGCGAGCGCCGATTCAGACGCGCTCAGTTGCTCGTCGGGATCACCGACGGTGCCGGTGAGGATTCTCGATTCGCCGGTGCCGTGGCGTCCTTGAGAACGAGCTGTCCCTCGAGGTCGCGCCGATAGTCGGCCACCATCGTGGGACGTGTTTTGTTATCGACCAAAGCTTTGTAACCCAGAATCCCGGTGGCAATCGATTCCGCCAGCTTCGAGCGCCACGTGCTCTGGGAAATGAGACGGCTCTCCCCGCGCTCGGTGAGGAAACCGCCCTCGACCAGAATCGCCGGGATTTTCGTGAGGCGAAGCACCGCAAAACGCGCGCGCTTGATCCCGCGGTCAAACTCGGAGAAATGCCCTACGACCGAATGATAAACGCTCATGGAAAGGGCGAGGCTGGGTGCATCGACCGGGCTGCCGGCCTGCATGTTCATAAACCGTAGCGCGAGCGCGTCATCCGCAGTAGAGGGCGCGCCGCGCGGGGTGAGTGAGAAAATCTCGAAACCTTGGGCCGACGGATTGGCGTCGGTCGCGTTGAAATGGATGCTGACGAAAATGGAATCCTTGGTCGTGTTGGCGATGCGCGCCCGCAACTCCAAGGGGACGAAGACATCGCGGTCACGGGTCATGATGACCTTGAGGCCTTTGGCTTCGAGGAGCGGCTTGAGATTGCGCGCCACGTCGAGGGCGAAATCCTTCTCATAGCCGTAAGGACTGATCGCGCCCTTGTCGTAGCCGCCGTGGCCGGCATCGAGCACGACCGTGGTGAAATGCCCGAGATTGGGGATCATCTGCGGGCGCAGTTGCGGTTCGAGAGTTTTGGCCAGATCGACCCGCGAGATCAGGTATTCCCCATCTTTTTCTGCGACGGGAAAGCAGAGCCAGTTACGGACGCCGTTGATCATGATCTCCCGGCTATCGAGCTGCACGCCCATGGAAATGGTGCCGTTATCGAGCCGCAGATGTTTCTCGACCGGGGCGATGCCGGTAGGAAGGCCGTAGAACGCCGCGACGTTGTCGACGGTCAGGTACTCGCGACCGCTGATTTTGACGATTTTCCAATCGGACGCAGCCCGAACGCTCCCCGCAAAGAGGCAAAGGGCTGCGAATGCACTGAGGAAGGTCCGGCTGGCGAACATAGAACCACGATTATGGACTAATGATGGAAAAGGAGCAAACAATATTTTCTAGTAATTATAAACCTCAGAGTCACGGGATGTGCGGAGCTCTTCCCTTATCATGTAGAAATTTGTGTGCCAGAAAAGAGCAAAAGGCGGATCGATGCATCCGCGCCGCAAGACTGACCGGATCAGATTGGTCACTCGGATTCTCGACCATCCGGCTCGGAACCGGTGACTTTGAGGCTGATGGGTAAAGCAAACTTTTCCACCCCGGTTGGTGCGCGGGCGCGCGGCTTCGGTCGCGCGCCTTTCTTTTTTTCCGGGGAGGACGGGCTGGTAGTCCGTCGGATCGGGCAGCCTGCCGTATCTGATTAGAGTGTACTATTCCGAGACCGGCTCTTTCTTGGCAGGCCTTCGGATGAGCGTGATTTGCTTGATCCGCGCGGAGTCGGAGGGGCTCCAGGTGCCGATTTCGGGGTCGTCTTTGAAGGCTTCGTGCACGATGCGGCGTTCGTACGAATTCATGGGCTCGAGCTGCAGGGGGCGGCCGGACATCCGCACCCGTTCCGCCACTTGGCGCACGTGCTGCACGATCTTATCCTGCTTCATCGAGCGATACATCTCGCAATCGACGATCCACTTCGGCGCCTCGGCATCTTTGGCCTGCAGGACGCGGTTGAGGAGGAACTGGACGGCATCCAGGGTTTC
This sequence comes from Chthoniobacterales bacterium, assembly GCA_965218705.1. Lineage (GTDB taxonomy): Bacteria > Verrucomicrobiota > Verrucomicrobiia > Chthoniobacterales > UBA10450 > Palsa-1392. The sequence goes on along the minus strand of OZ244652.1, from coordinate 2,023,111 downwards.
ACCTTCGCGACCAATCAAGCGGTCCGCTTCTTCGGTATAAATTTGCAGGGTGGGATTGCCGCCCTCACCCTTTGTCTCCTCGATTTCGACCACAAAGCCGAGGTAACCAAGCATCGTATCGAGAGTCTCTCTCGCGTTGGCTTTCGGTTCGGCGTCGGTGCTCATGAGCGTCCTTTTCCTTTCCTTTTGGCAGGCTGATTCACTTTCTCCAGTTTCGGTAACGGCTGGTTCCGGTTCTGGTACAGCTGCAAAATGGTGAAGAGGTTCTGAGTTGTATAATACAATGCGAGCGCGGCTGCAAAATTGTAACAGAAGACGACGAAAATCAGCGGCATAAACATCATGACCCGCCGCTGCGTCGCATCGCCGCTTTTCGGGGTGACATGCGTCATCCAAAAGCTCGTGCCCGCCATAATGAGCGGCAGGATGTTAATGGGCCAACCTAGCCCAGGCACGTGCGCGACAGTGTCCGGCTGGGAAAGATCGTTCACCCAGAGGAAACTCGCGTTCCGCAACTCGACCGCCTGCCGCAGCATGGTGAAGAGACCGAAGAAAATCGGGATCTGGATGAGCATCGGGAGGCAGCCGCTCACTGGGTTGACGCCGTAATCCTTGTAAAGCTTCATGACCTCGGCGTTCATCTTCGTCGGGTCGTCCTTGTACTTTTCCTTCAGCTCCGCCATCTTGGGCGAGAGCGCCGACATGCGTCGCATCGACTTGTTCGCCTTGGTCTGCAGCGGCCAGAGGATCAGCTTGATGATCGCGGTGAGGATGAGGATGGCGACCGCGTAGTTGCCGACGAACCGGTGGATCAGGTTCATCATGTTGAGGAGCGCTTCGCTGACCAGTTTCCAGAGGCCGAAATCCATGATCTCGGCTTCGTCGTGGGTCAGTTGCGCGAGGCGATGGTAGAGTTTCGGCCCGAGATAGAGCTGGTACTTTGCAGTCGCGCTCTTGCCGGGAGCGAGGTTGAAGCCAGGCATTCCCATGGCGCCTTCGATGCCGAATTCCGGTTCGCCATCCGGTCGCTTGTAAGACTCGAAACGCTGCGCCCAAATTGCGGTGGCTTGTCCGCTCAGCGGCGTGATGAGCGTGGCGAAAAACTGATTACTCACGCCCAGCCATTCGGCGTGCTCGATTTTTTCCTCGAAAAATGCCTGTGCCGCGCGTTTCTGGGTGCCGATGATGGGGTAGTGCTGCTCGGCAAACCAGCTCACATCGGTGTTTCTCGCTTTGCCGTTAATACACCAGGTCACTCGGGTGTAATTGGGGAGATCCTTGTGATGAATCGGGGCGGCCGAGCCCAGCGCGACGAAGTAGCCGGGGTTACTATAGACCTGGCCGCCGCTGTTCTGGAAAGCGATTTCCATTTGCGCCACGAAGTTATCTTTCTCGTTAGGCGGCGCGGGCAGGGTAAATTTCTTGTGCAGGGTGACGCCATGCGGCAGCGCGCGCGCGAAGTCTACGCTCCCCTGCCCTGGCACCACGGTGAACTCCTCCAGGAGCGGCGCGGTTGGCTTCTCCATGATTGCGCCGATGGGCAGACGCTGGCGTCGATTCAATTTCACGGTCGCTCCGCTTTCAGCCTTGTGATGAGGAAGGACCGCTTCCGCGATGCCGCCGCCACGATTAGTCAGCAGCAGCTCGAGATCGGAATTCTTGAGAACGATCGTCTTTTCAGTAAATGAGGCTGGAGTCGGAGATGCGGCAGATTCGTTAGGCGCAACGCTCGCATCGGCAGGGCGAGACTCCGGCAAGCCGGGGGATGCGTTTGGCGACGAGGCCGCCGTCGTCCTCCCCGGCTCGAGGGAGTCTCGCCCTCCCGAAGCCTGTCCTACCGGGGTCGGCGACACAGCCACTTTCGCGGGCGGCGGCGCCGGATGTTTCACCATGTAAACCTGCCAGGCGATCAGGCCGATAATACAAAGCGTAACTGCTATCCAAGCTTGTCTATCCATACACTGCGAGATTATTCACAGGCCAAGCCGTGAGCATGCGGCTTGGAATGTCGAAAATGTGGGAGCCGCCGCTGCGCGGCGAGCGTCGGGGCGCCCGTTTCCTTCCCACAGCGCTCCGGAACGGGATCCACTCCCTGGCCGCCCCACGGTTGGCAACGCGCGAGTCGTTTCAGGCCAAGCCACGTTCCCCGCAAGGCTCCATGTCGTTCGACCGCCTCGAGAAAATACTCGGAGCAGGTCGGCTGAAACCGGCAACCAGTTGACGGTCCGCCGAGCCACGAGAGCAGCGGCGAGAGCGTCCATTGATAGGCGCGGATGAGGAAACGAACGAGCAAAACCATCGTCAGGGGCGTAGGATAGAAGCGCGCCGCCTCAGGTGCAACCTCCCCCCTTTCCTGCTCCTGCTCCTGCATTACTCGTGTTCTTACTCGTAATCGTGCTCCTAGGTTGCGCCCCGGAATCGATTACGATCACGATTAGGATCACGAGCACGAGGGGAGCAGCTCCGCACGACGCGCCAGACGCGACCACTCCTCTTCCAACTGCGTCGAGGTCGCAACGGCGGCACCAGGCCGTGCGATCACGACAACCCAGAAACCAGGCGCAATTTCATGCTGACAACGCCTCACAATCTCCCGCAGCCTCCGCCGCACCCGATTGCGCACCACCGCGCCCCCCACCCGCCTCGACGTGACCAAGCCAACGCGAAACACCTTCTCCCCTTCCACGGGCAAAAACCCAAGCATGAGCAGCTTTCCGCGGACCGTATGCCCCTCCCGGCGCACCCGCTCAAAATCCCGGCTCCGTTTTAACCGGCGCGCGGCCGGAAAACGAAATCGCGGTTTCTGCTTCATCGGATCGCTCACGAACCGCAGACTATCACAGCGAGAAAACAGCCTCGCCCTTCTCGTCATGGGATCGTCACAAAACCCGTTCTCGAATTGGAGCGCGGACAATGCCAATTTGGCCTCATGTTGATCCGCTCTCTGGCCGTCGCTCTCATGCTGGCGACGGTGACGAGTCGTGCGGACGAACCGAAGGTTGAGCACATCGTCCTGGTGGTGCTGGATGGCATGCGGCCTGACTTGGTGAACGAACACGACACCCCGACCTTGGCCGCCCTGGCCAAGCGCGGGGTTTTCTTCCAGAACAACCACTCTGCCTATCCCAGCTCGACGAACGTGAACGGCGCCGTCCTGGCCACGGGGGCTCTCCCTTTCCGCAATGGAATCGCCGGAAACCAGGAATATCGCCCTGAAATCAATTCGTCGAAGCCGTTCGACACCGCGGACTTTCCGGCGCTCGAAGCACTCGATGGCCGGATCAACGCGAGTTATCTCGCCATGCCAACGGTGGCGGAGCTTCTCCATCGCGAAGGATTCAACACCGCCATCGCCGGCTCGAAACCGGTCGCCCAGCTCTTCGACCGCGCCCGCACTCGCAGCAATCCGGCCGCCAGAAAGTCGGCCGTCATTTATCGCGGTCGGATTTTTTCGGCCGACTGGAAAGAAAAGGTCATCTCCGCCTTGGGACCGTTCCCGGCGGAAAAGGGATTTCCTAACGAAGCCGTCGACACCTGGACCACACGCGCGCTCACGGAGGTATTATGGAAAGAAGGGGTGCCGAAATTCTCGCTCCTCTGGCTGAGCGAGCCGGACCTGACCGGACACCATAGCGCGCCGGGCTCGCCTTTAGCACGATTAGCCATGAAGAGCGCCGATGAAATGCTCGCGCGCGTGCAGGCCGCCTTGGAAGCAAAGGACGTCCTCACGAAAACCGATATCTTCGTCGTTTCCGATCATGGTTTTTCCACCATCGATCTCGCGGTCGACGCAGCCGAGCGCCTGCGCGCCGCTGGCTTCGATGCGGTCCGCGCTTTTCCAGAGAAACCAAAGGCCGGCCAGATCCTGGTGGTGACGCTGGGCGGCAGTATCGAGTTCTACGTCGCCCAACGTGATGAAAAAGTGATCGCGCGTCTGGTCGACTTTCTGCAGCACTCCGATTTCGCGGGTGTGATTTTCACCCACGCCGCGCAAGAAGGAGCCTTCCGGTTGGAGCAGGCGTTCGTGAATTCGCGCTACGCGCCGGACGTGCTGGTGGCTTGCCGCTGGAACGATCAGCCTAACAAGTATGGCGTGAAAGGCGCGATCGCCTCCGATATCGGTCGCGTGATCGGCGAGGGCACCCACAGCACCCTTAGTCCGCACGACATGAACAACATGCTGATCGCCGCGGGTCCTGACTTCCGGAATGGTTGGAAGGATGAAACGCCCAGCGGCAATATCGACGTTGCGCCGACGGTTCTGTGGCTGCTCGGCCTGAAGGCGCCACAAAGGATGGACGGGCGCGCTTTGCGCGAAGCGACGGTTGAATCGCGCGCGCCGCCGGCTGTCGCCGAAAAAACAGTTGGAGCCGAGCGCCCCTTGGGCGGGACCGTGTGGCGCCAACATCTCCGCACCGCGACGGTCGACGGCGTGACTTATCTGATGGAGGGAAATGGCGGGCGTTCGACCGCACAGCCGTAGGCGGCGCTGGAGCCGGCGGACGCTCTCCCGGCGGCGAAAAGCAAGGCGACCGGGGACAGCGGCCCCGGCTACAGCAGCCTCCCTGGCTAAAGCGATTTTCTGGTTGCGCGTTTTGAACGTTAATTATCTTTTTCGCTCCAATTCTCCATGCCTGGAGTAGCGGATGCCCCATGATTGAGGTTCGAAATTTAACCAAAACCTTCGGCCAGAAAACGGCCGTCAACGACGTCACCTTCTGTGTGCGGCGCGGCGAAGTGCTCGGCTTCCTCGGTCCCAACGGCGCTGGAAAATCGACGACCATGCGGATGATTACCGGTTTCATCCCGCCGACCGCGGGCGACATCGTGGTGGGCCAGCGCAACATCAACAAGGACCCGCTCGGAGCCAAACGCCTGATCGGTTATCTGCCGGAAAACGCTCCTTCCTACAGCGACATGACCGTGAAAGGTTTCCTCAACTTCACAGCTGAACTACGCGGGTTCAGCGGAGCTGAAAAAGAGCGCGCAGTCGATCGCGTGGTCGAGATGTGTTTTCTCGGCTCGGTCCTGCACCAGAGCGTGGAGACTTTGTCGAAAGGCTTTCGGCATCGCACCTGTTTTGCCCAATCCATCATTCACGATCCCGAGATTCTCATCCTCGACGAACCGACCGATGGGCTCGATCCCAATCAAAAACACGAAGTCCGTACGCTTATCCGGCAGATGGGCGAAAAGAAGGCGATCATTTTTTCCACCCACATCCTGGAGGAAGTCGAGGCGGTCTGCTCTCGCGCCATCATCATCGATGCCGGCCGCATCGTGGCCAACGGCACGCCGGCCGAGTTAAAGCAAAAGTCGGATCACGCCGGTTCGGTCACGGTCCGGTTCGTTCACGGTGAGGCCGTCGCTGTGCGCTCGAAGCTCGAAGTGTTGGGCAGCGCCGAGCGCCTAACGATGTTAAACGAAGCCCCCGTCGCGCTGCGTGTTTACCCGGGGAAAAATGCGGCCCCGGGAGAACTGGCCGCCGCCATCGGGCAGATGGCCGCGCGCGAACGATGGGAGATCGCCGAACTGCACACGGAAGAGGGCCGGCTGGACGAAGTCTTTCGCACGATCACGCTGCCCGAAACCACTCGCCTCGCGCACCATGACTGAGACAATGCCAGCAAACGCAGCCCGAGCCGAGGGACTCCCGCCCGAGCGCCGCTCGTCGTTAGGCAACATCCTCACCATCGCCAAGCGCGAAATCAACGGCTACTTCGCTTCGCCGGTCGCTTACGTTTTCATCGTTATCTTTCTCCTCCTGGCCGGCTTTTTCACTTTCATGGTGGCCGACTTCTTTGGTCGCGGGCAGGCCACCCTTGGCTCGTTCTTCGCCTGGCACCCGTGGCTTTATCTTTTCCTTGTCCCGGCAGTCGGCATGCGGATGTGGTCGGAGGAACGGCGCCTCGGCACGATCGAGCTGCTCCTCACCATGCCGGTCACGCCGTGGCAGGCGATCATGGGGAAATTCCTCGCCTCCTGGGCGATCCTGATTCTCGCGCTTGCGCTGACTTTTCCGCTCATCATCACGGTCAATTATCTGGGCCAGCCCGATAATGGCATCATCGTGGCCGGCTATCTGGGCAGCGCACTTTTAGCCGGCGCTTACCTGTCCATCGCCGCCATGACTTCGGCCATGACGCGCAATCAAGTCGTGAGTTTCATCCTCGCCGTCGTCCTCTGCCTCTTCCTCATCCTCGCCGGTTTCCAGCCCGTCACCGACATGCTCGTCCATTGGGCAAATCCCTGGTTCGTCCAGGTCGTCTCCAGCTTCAGCGTCATCACGCATTTCCAGGCGATCCAGCGCGGGGTGCTCGATTCGCGCGATATTCTCTTTTTCCTCTCGGTGGTCGCGTTTTGCCTTTTCACCACCAGCGTGATTCTGCGCACCCATCGCGCGGGCTGATTTCTCCTGATGAAATCGAAAACGCTTCAGATAAGTCTATTTTCCGTAATCGGCGTCGCCGCGATGCTGCTCATCCTAGTCGCGCTCAACTACATCGCCGGCTTCGCCAAACAGCGCATCGACCTCACCGCCGAGCACGCCTACACGCTCTCGGCCGGAACCAGGGCGATCCTAGCCAAAGTCGATACGCCTGTGCAGATTCGGTTTTACGTTTCACAAAGCTCCGACGGGATGCCGGTCGTCCTGAAGACTTACGCCCAGCAGATCGACGATTTGCTCAGCGAATATCAGCAGAATTCGCACGGCTTGATTCAGATTAAAAAACTCGATCCTGAGCCGGATTCAGACGCGGAAGATTCGGCCCGCCTGGAAGGCGTCGAACCGCAAATGCTGCAGAACGGCGATCGTGTTTATCTCGGCCTCAGCGTCAGCCAGCTCGACCAGAAGGAAGCTGTGACTTTTCTTTCACCGGAACGCGAGCGTCTCCTCGAGTACGACATCTCGCGAGCCATCGCGCGTGTCATTTCGCCTGAGAAACCGACCATCGGCGTCATCAGTGCGCTGCCCGTGATGGGGGCGGGCGACATGATGCCGATGCAAACTCAAGGCGAACCGCCCTGGGTCCTGATCGAGGAGCTGAAGCGCGATTACAACGTCCAACCGATCGAGCCGAATGCCCCCGCCATCCCGAAGGATGTGAAGGTCCTCCTGCTTATTCATCCGAAGGGTTTATCCGATCTCGCCCAATACGAAATCGACCAGTTTCTTCTGCGTGGCGGCAAGATCATCGCCTTCCTCGATTCTCTCGCGGTGCTTGATCCTCAATCCGAGAACGGTGGATTGAACGCGCCTCCGAGCAGTTCCAACATGCCGAAGCTCCTGCAGGCCTGGGGCCTTTCCTTCGACGACACCAAGGTCGTTGCCGACATGCAATATATCGGCGGCAGCCGTCAAGGCGGACGCGCGCCGGCCATACTCGCGCTCACCGAAAATGCGATGAATCAGGAAGACATCGCCACGGCCAGCGCGAGTAACGTCTTCTTCATTTTCGGTGGAGTCTTCAGCGGCAAACCGGCGGTGGGCCTCAAGGAAACGGTCCTGCTCCATTCCTCCCAAGATTCGCAGCTGGTCGATCCCATGATGGCGCGCATGTCGGGCGAGCAACTCATCACCGACTTCAAAGCGTCGGGCACCGAGTATTCGCTCGCGGTTCGTCTCACCGGCAAATTCAAGACCGCCTTCCCGGGCGGAAAACCTCCGACGCCCGAAACTCCGCCTAACGAAAAAAAGGAGCCGACCCCGCCGCCGGCCGCCGGCCTCAAGGAATCGAAGGAGGATTCCGCCGTCGTTCTGATTGGCGACAGCGATCTCATCCAGGATCGCGTGGCGGTGCGCGAAGTTGGCAATCCGTTAGGCGGCCAACGCCTCGTCATGCCGGCGAACGGCGATCTCGCCTTTGCCGAAAACGTGATCGACCAGCTGGCCGGTGATAGCAATCTTATCACGGTGCGCAGTCGCGCTTCGCGGGAGCGGCCCTTCACAGTCGTGAAAAAAATGCAGGCCGATGCCGAGGCCAGCTACCGCAGCAAGATCAAAGAATTAGAGGAGAGTCTGGCCGATACGCAGCGAAAGATTACCGAATTGCAGAGCGGCAAACAGGAAGGCCAACGTTTCATCCTGTCGCAGCAACAGCAGGATGAACTGGTCAATTTCCGCAAGAAAGAAGGGGAAGTGAAATCCGAGCTCAAGGATGTGCGCAAGAAACTGCGAGCCGACATCGACTCGCTCGAGGACCGCATCAAATGGATCAACATCGCCGGCATGCCCGCCCTCGTGGCGCTGGCCGGAATTGTTTTCGCCTTCGTGAAACGCCGCCGTTCCGCCACCCGATGAATGCGCGCCAGTTTACTCTCCTTTTCGTCGTCGCCCTCGTGCTCGGCGCGGCCGGATGGTTTCTTTTTCATCGCGGCGAACGGACGTGGGAGAGCGCGCCGGTTCTCGATCACGGCAAGGTGCTCAATTTCCCGCTCAACGATGTCGCGCACGTCACGATTCAGGACGCCGCTGGCGAACTCAATCTCATCCGGCAAGCCGATGGCTGGGTAGTCGCCGAGCGCGCGAATTATCCGGCTAATTTCGAGCAGGTTAGCCGGCTCTTACAGAAGGTTTGGGATTTGAAACCAGTCGAGACCCTGCAGGTGGGCCCCTCCCAATTCGCGCGCCTTCAGCTGACGGAGCCGCCGGAAAAGGAGAGCGGCACGCTGCTCGACCTGAAAGATAAAGACAACAAACGCATCACCGCTCTGCTGGCGGGGAAACCGTACCTTAAGAAATCCGGGCAGAGTTTCGCGCCTAACGGTTATCCAGCCGGCCGCTACGTCATGCCGGAGGACGGGACCAAACACGTCTTTCTGATCGGCGATCCCCTGCAGGATTTGATCACCAAACCGGAGCGCTGGATCAACCACGATTTCCTCAAAATCGAGAAACCAAAATCGATCGCACTGGACGGCAAAACGCCGGAACAAAAGTGGAAGATTGAGCGCGAGACGGAGTCGGCACCGTGGAGACTGGCCGATCTGAAACCAAGCGAAGAACCCGACCCGACGAAAACTTCGGCCCTGGCCAGTACTTTTGGAAACGTGAGCTTTGCCGATGTTCTCGCGCCCGACACAAAACCGGAGACGATCGGCCTTGATCAACCTTCGACCGTGACCGTCGAAGCCTTCGACGGCCTCACTTACACGCTCAAGATCGGCCAGCTCAAGGATGAGAAATATCCGGTGACCGTTTCGCTCACCGCTCCGCCTAACGAGAAGCCGGAGGAGAAGAAACAGCAGGACGAAAAACTGGCGGAGGCAAAGAAGCTGGCAGGCCGGCCATTCCTGATCAGCAAATTCACCGTGGAGCAATTGCTTAAGAAGCGCGCGGATCTGCTCAAGCCTCCGCCCAGTCCCAGTCCTGGCGCCACGCCCGCGCCCGTCTCGCGCTAACGCTCCGCCTGTAGACGCTTTCCTCTGGCAAGCGCGGGCGTGAGCTGCTTTCGCGCGATCGGTCGACGAACTGGCGCAGCGGAGCTGAAACCCGCGCTTGAAAGCCGGCCGTTGCTTCGCAGCCGTTACGGCCCACAGGAAAGCGTCTACATCAGAGCACCCGCCGATAGAGCGCTTCGTATTGCGGCACGATCTGGTCAGCCGTGAAAAGCGTCTCCGCGCGTTGCCGGCCCGCCGCTCCCAATCTGGCCGCCAAGACCGGATCGTCAGCCAGCCGCGCTAGCGAACTCGCCACCGCCCGCACATCGCCGAACGGATGAAGGAAACCCGTTTCACCATCCACCACCACTTCCGGTATCCCACCGATGCCAAACGCGACCACCGGCTTGCCATGGAAAAGCGTCTCAAGAATGCTCAGACCGAAGCTTTCGCTCTCCGAAGTGTAGAGTCCGGCGTCGGCGGCATTGAGAAATTCCTCCACCTCGCGCACGGCCTCTTTAACGAAAACCCGATCGCGCAGCCCGAGCTGCTCAAGCAACGGCTCATAAGGCGCAAAGTCGCTGCCGGCCAGGACGAGCAGGCGGAGTGGACGATCGCTGGTGGCCGCGGCGAAAGCCTGGAGCAATAGATCGATCCGCTTGAGCGGACGGACGTTCGAAATGTGCACGAGCAGAAATTCGTTATCCGTTAGGCCAAGCTCGCCTCTGATCTCGTCCCGCGAGCGTTGCCGCGGAGATGGAACGAAGAAATTCCGAATCACCTCGACCGGCTGTTGGAGTTGAAACGTCTCTACGGTCTCCGCGCGCAGACTTTCGGAGACGGTCGTGATCGCCTCCGAGTGCGAGAGTGCGTGTTCGATGGCCGGTCGATAGCTCGGATCTTGTCCGAGTAGAGTCGTGTCGGTGCCATGCAGAGTCGTGATGATCTTCGGCGCGCAGGTCCCTTTTCCATTCAGCATCTGCACCGCCAGATAAGCCGCGGTCGCATGCGGGACCGCGTAATGCACGTGAAAGACATCCAGCTCCGCTTCGCGCGCGATCTGCGCCATTTTGACAGCGAGCGGGAGCGTGTAATCGGGATAGGTGAAAAGGCTGTACTCATTCACGATCACTTCGTGAAAAAAGATGCGCGGTTGCGCGAGATCCAGGCGGACCGGCTTGGCCGAGCTAAAGAAGTGCACGTCGTGGCCGCGCAGCGCCAACTCTGAGCCGAGCGCGGTAGCGAGAATTCCGCTCCCGCCGATCAGCGGATAACAAGTGATCCCGATCTTGAGTGGTCGTGAGTGATCCATCTCAGCGCGTCGCGACCAGAGCCTGGGGAAAATCCATGCGTTCGCGTTCATCTAGTAAAGCCGCACGCTGGAGGGCACTTCGCCCAAGTCGCCCACCAGAAAATCCGCGGTCGACCAGAGCGCTTGCGCGTATTCCACCCCGGCGTCGAGACCGAGCAGACGCGTCCGCGCGGTTTGCAGATCGACGTACCGCCGAGTGCGGAGTTGCGTTTGATGACACTCCATCAGCTCGACCCAACGGGCGAAAGACGAGGTGATATCGACGCGCACTTTCAGATGCTCGTTAGGCGGCTCTGCGCCTGGCGTGATGGCGTATTCGAAGAGATGCCGAATGGTGTGGGGAGGTTGGTCGCGCAGTTCCTCGAGTCCGCCATAGCGAGCGAGACGCGCCGCGTTCCGGCAGAGGTGACTCACGACCACGTGGTCCGGGTGCTGGTCCTTTGTTGCGGCTGGCGCGAGAAGAATGTCGGGACGCGTCAGCCGAATCTGGCGTGCGATCGCGATGCTATTGGCGGGCGAATTTTCCAAACGACAGTCGCCGCCGAAGTCGAGGAATTCGATCTCGGCACCCAGCAGTGCGGCAGCGGCTCGGGCCTCGGCTGCACGCTCGTCGGGTGTTCCGTTGCTGCCCGCTTCGCCGCGTGAACAGACACAAAGCACGATCTTGCTCCCGCGCGCGGCTTCCGCGAGCAGGATGCCGGCGCAACCGAATTCGACATCATCCGGGTGCGCGCCGAGCGCGAGGATACGAAGAACCGGTTCAGACATCGGTTATTCTAGCGCACCGATGGTGGATGTCCTCTGCCCTGTAGACGATGCGCTCTGGGCAACGTGGGCATCAGCCCCCTTTTCTGCTGCGGTTGCCCGCGTTTCGCAGAGCGAAACGTCTACATAGGCACCCAGGCGCGGTCGGAGTCGGAGATTTCGTCGCGGGTGACGAACTCGACGCCGGGGGCTTCTTCCGTGTTCAAATAGTCCGCCTCGCTCGCTCCCGCTACGTAGTGCGTGCACTGCACGACGGACTGCATCCAGCGCAGCCGCGTGTCGCGCGTCGGACTGATCTGCGTCGCGTCGTATTCCTCGAGCGGGAGCTCGATATAAGACTTGCCCCCTTTGTGCAGAAGAAGCGCCTCAGCGTCACGCCGCGCGCGCACCAGCTCCTCCTTGTATTTCACATCGACGAAATAATCATCAACCGACACGGCTTTGCTGCGGAACTCCGGATCCCCCGAGCGCATCACGCGGACTCCTTCGAGCAGCCCCATGCGTCGATACATCTCGAGACAGAAGTCAGCCACGTTTTCTGCGTCCACCCTCTTGAAAACTTGCACCAGTTGCTCCGGGACCAGATTTGGGAGCTGGCGCGCGACCTTTTCCTTCCATTCCGGCAGGACGCGCTTGGCAAAGAGCGGCGAGAATTGCTTCTGCACCTTGTTCGCGAATTGAAAATTGATTCGCGTCAGCTTCTCGCTACGCAGATCGCGCAGGATGGTGATCGTCTCGCGCGAGTCGTGGTCGCTGTCGTGATAAAAAAAGACGATCTCGCCGCCCAGTTCACGCTGCAGACGACGGGCTGTTTCGATCTTGGCGTAAAGAAAGCGGCGCGGAAATATCCCACACGGTTGCTGTCCGAAACAGATGATGGGCTCACTCATTTCGTTAGGCTACCTCTCGGAGCCGGAAGAGCGATTTCTCAAGAAGGGCGGACACAATCAGAACAACCACGCAGCCGATGACGTTGTACCAAAGATATCCGATCTCCGTGCTGTAAAAGAGAATTAGCACGAGCGCCTGCGAAATGATGGCGGCCACGAAAACGGCCGAGCCGCGCACAAAACGAAGAAAGAACGCGACCAGGAAAATCCCGAGAATACTGCCGTAGAAAATCGAGCCCAAAATGTTGATCGCCTGAATCAGGTTCTCGACCAAGTTGGCAAAGAGCGCGAAAGAGATGGCTACGCCGCCCCAGGCCGCGGTCAGCAATTTCGAGACGAGCAGATAGTGCGCGTCGCTCGCATTCGGGTGCAGAAGCGGGCGGTAAAAATCAACGACCGTGGTCGAGCCAAGAGCGTTCAACTCGGAAGCGCTCGACGACATGGCCGCACAAAAAATGACCGCGATCAGGAGCCCGATGATTCCGTGGGGCAGGTAGTGCAGCACGAAGTTGATGAAGACATAATCCGCGTCGCCCGTCTCGAGTTTCGGATCGACCGACTTGAGGTTTTCTTTGGCTTCCCCGCGCAACTTGTCGAGCTCACTCTGCTGCCGGCGGAGGTTCGTCGTCGCGGTTTCGATGGCGGGCGCGGACTTGGTCTTCATCGCGCTGGTGAGAGCGCGCACCGTAATCTGTTTCGCGGCGAAAACCTGATCGTAGCGCGACTGGAGGTTGGCGAACTGGTCGGCCTGCTCGCCTTGCGCAGCGCGCTCGTAGGCTGGTTGATTAAAAAAAATGGGCGGTTTTTCGAACTGAAAAAAGATGAAAACCATCACGCCGGTGAGCAGGATGAAGAACTGCATCGGCAGCTTGAGCACGGCATTGAAGATGAGGCCGAAGCGGCTTCCCACCAGGGAACCACCGGCGAGATAGCGCTGCACCTGCGACTGGTCGGTGCCGAAATAAGAGAGCGCGAGAAAGAAGCCGCCCAGCAGGCCCGACCAGAAGGTGTAACGCTTGTGAAAATCGATCGAGAAATCGACCGCCTCGAGTTTCCCCATCTTGCCCGCGACCGAGAGCGCCTGGAAAAAAGAGAGGTCCGCCGGCAACCGATGCAGGATCATGCCGAAGGCGACACCCATGCCGGCCAGGATGACCGCCATCTGCCACTTCTGGGTGTGCGAGACGGCCGTCGTTCCGCCGGTCGTGGTGTAAAGCACCACGAAAAGGCCAGCCAGGAGAATCGTTAGGCGCAAGTTCCAGCCGAGGAGGGCGGAGATGATAATGGCGGGTGCGTAAATCGTGATCCCGGCGGCCAGTCCCCGCTGGACGAGAAAAAGAAACGCGCCTAACAATCGCGTTTTCTGGTCGAAGCGCTGTCCAAGATACTCGTAGGCGGTCACCACTTTCAGACGGTGGTAGATGGGAATAAAAAGGGCGCAAACGACGATGAGAGCGAAAGGCAGGCCGAAGTAGTTTTGCACAAAGCCAAGGCCGCTTTCATAAGCTTGACCGGGCGTGGAGAGAAAAGTGACCGCACTGGCCTGAGTGGCCATGACCGAAAGCCCGATGGTGCCCCAGCGAATGCTGGCGTCGCCCTGCAAGTAATGCCCGAGGTCGTGATCAGCTCGCGTTTTCCACCAGCCATAAACCGCGATCGCGAGCACCGTGCTGAAGAGCACCGCGTAATCGAGCCAGCTCACGAGAAATAACGGCTAACGAAGTAGAAAACTGCCACCTCTACGAGGAAGGCGATGACGACGGCGATATAGGCATTCCGCCAACTGCCGAAGAGCGGCACCACATCGGTTTTGTCATTTTCGGTTGGGTTTTGATGGGATCTTGATTGTGCCATGATGATGATGCTCCTAGAGCATTGAGTCAGAAGAAACTGCACCACAAGTCGCATCCTCGGCCGCGGGTGGCGCCGTTTTTTGGAGAGGGCACGCACCCTCGCGTGCTGGCGAAGGCGATCTCTTGGTAGACTGGAGGGACGGGCGCTGTCTCGTCCCTGTTTCTGCTAGATCCTCGGACGACACTGCGGTAGTCCCTCCAGCATCGAGCGGCACTGCTCTTCATCTCGCGGCGTGACCGAGCGACACCAGGTTGGCGAAAATTCGGTAGGCGCCCGGAACGCCGGCCGGCAACTCGCGGAACCAGGAGTAGCCCGTGTACACAAACCAGCCTTTCTCGCAGCGCGTCACGAGCAGCCCGCCGTCGCGGGGCGGCTCTCCGGGATCGTTGCTGGAAAGGATCGGTGTCCAGGCGGCGTCCCATTCGTTAGGGAAATAAAGCCCACGCTCCTGCACCCAGCCGGCAAAATCCTTTTCGGTGATTTTGTTCGGGAAATTCAAAACCGGATGATCGGGCGCGAGGAGTCGGACAGCGGCGTTCTCGTCGGTCACGCGATCGCGCGAAACCTTGAGCGGATGCGGGAGCTGGTTCGGTTTGGGTCCGGGCGTCGTATTGTACTGCACGATGACTACGCCACCTTGCTGCGCGTAGGCGAGCAGTTCCGGATACCAGGCGCCGATCCGTTCGGGATGCACGTTGTAGGCGCGGACGCCGAGCACGACCGAGTCGAAGCGGGCCAGGCTTGCGGCTTTCACATCCTGGTCCGCCAGGATTTTCACCTCGGAGCCGATCTCGCGCAGGCTCTCGGGAATGGCATCGCCGGCCCCGGGAATATAGCCGACCAGCGGCGCCTTGTTCTCGATCTTCGCCCTCACGATCCTGGCTTGCGCGGGGGAGATAAGCGTCTGCGGCTCGATGTGAGAATACGCGATGCGCTGTCGGCCAAAGGCGTTTGTCTTCCGGCCGTCGGACGTGAAGACAAGGCGTAAAGTCCCCTCGCCCGCTTCCGCTGGCGGAGTGACTTGAAAGGTGCAGCTCGTCTCGCTCTCGGCGCCATCCAACTGCACCGGGATCGAGGCGGGCTCGACTTTCCACCCAGCGGGCACGGCCAGCGAAACATCGCTCTTGAACTTCTCCGCTGCGGCGACGACGCGGACATTCACAGTTTTGGCCTCTTGGTTACCGAAAACGAAAACCGGTCGCGGCAAGAGGGCGAAGGCCGGCGGTGCGATGACCAGCGGTGCGCTCGTTTCGCCGGCCACGCGATCCACCTGGCGGAAACGCGGCCCTAACGAATAGGTGATTTCTTCCCCACCGACCTGCAGAGTGACTTCGACCGGAAACGGCGGCGGATTTTCGGGGCGGCCGATGAGCGTCTGGTCGGTGACGGCGTAGGTGCCGATGGTGCCCGGCTCGCGCAGCCAGTAGGGCTGTGAAAATGGCAAATCCCTCGGCAGCGCGACGCTTGTCTTCTGGATGAAGAGCTCGTTCGTGGCGAGCGGTTTGTCGACCGAGGTCGCGGTTCCATTCGCGAGCAGGCGGATCGATTTGAGTTTTACCTCGGTGGGCGAGCGATTGATCGCTTCGATCTGCAAAGGAAGATTTTCGCCCGGCTGCGCGGAGGGCTTGTCGCTGATCGCTTCGAGATGCAGCCCAAGGCAGGCGGCGATCACGCCATCGAGGTCGGCTTGCTTCTCTCTCACCCAGGGATCTTCGCCGAGTTGGCGCAGAGCCTGACGCAGATCAAGCAGAGCCGGCAGAGAATCCCACGGCTTGGTGTCGTCGAACTTTTGCAGGATCGCCGTGATCTTTCCGCTCACCTCCCCGGCCTTCGGAACGCGCGACCAGGTTGTATCGATGCCATCAAAAATATTCCCATCGTTAGCGACCGGTTTGCCCTCGAGAAACTTGAAATATTCCATGCGCCCGCCGCGCTCGATCTCGACGCCGAATCCTTGACTCTTGTGCATGCTTCGGCTGGCTGCGGCGATCTCGGGGTATGACTGGCCGAGGAGCGGTTGATAGCCGCCAGCTTCAAGTCCGATGAGCCCGGTGAAGTCGGGCTTTTTATTTTCCCGGCGTGCCCGAAAACCTTCCCAAGAATTCCAGAACAAACGCGCCGGCTGCCACGGCCTAACGAATTTGAGTTGTTCGGGAAAACGTTTTGGATCGCCGGCGGCTTTGAAAGCTTCGGCGGCCAGAAGCGCCGACGCGGTGTGATGCCCGTGCGTTTCACGGTCGTCGGTCGGGAAACGCGTGACAATCAGGTCGGGCTGGAATTTCCGCATCGTCCAAACCACGTCCGCGAGGACTTGATCGCGATCCCAGATGCGAAGGGTTTCCTCGGGCGACTTGGAGAAACCAAAGTCGTTCGCGCGAGTGAAGAATTGCTGTCCGTGGTCGATTCGGCGTGCCGCCAAAAGTTCCTGCGTGCGAATGACGCCGAGTTGATCGCGCAACTCGGGGCCGACCAGGTTTTGCCCGCCGTCTCCGCGCGTGAGCGAGAGATAAGCTGCATTGTAAAGCGCACCGTTCGCCCAGTAGGAAATAAGCCCGGTGTTTTCGTCATCCGGATGGGCGGCCACATAGAGGACACGGCCGAGCACATTAAGCTTCTCGAGCGCGAGCCGGATGTGCGCGGAATCCATGGCAGCCGGCGCTTCCGCCGCTCTCGCGGCGAGAGGCAGACTAACGAGTGCGAGAAGAGCCACCAGGAAGCGCGGTTTAGCCAGCATAACGATGCGCCTCGCGACCGGCCAATCTCGCGTCCGCTACTTCAGACCGTCGATCACCATCTGGCTGTTGCGAATCGCGCTTTCGTCGGGCTCTTTCTCCGACTTCAGCATCTCGATCGATTTCTCGGCGGCAGCCTTGGCTTCATCTTTGTGGCCGAGCTTGGCCTGGATCTGAGCCTTCTTGTAATAAAACACGTAGATCGGCTCTTTCTGCTTCTCGATCGCGAGATCGATCCACTTGGCGGCTTTCTCCAGATCCTTGTCGTGATCGTAGTAGAAACCGGCTGCCTGATAATAGAAACGCCCATCGAGCGACGTTGGATCTTTCACCGCGGCGTCGATCGCGGCGCTCACTTTCTCCATGGTGTTGGTAGTGAACTCGACGGCCACCCGCGTTTTATCCCACTCGAGGGCAATGGTCGCGCCGTCATCCTTGAGGTTGTCGAAACCAATCGTGAAAGACTCCACCGGCTCGGACAGCGTGGTCGACTTCACCTTTGTGCGCATGATGTCGGCGTCGGCCGAGTAGTCGGTGGCGCCCCAGAGCTTGGTGTTTTTCGAGAGGACGATCGTCCATTCGTCCTTGCCCGGAATGGTGTAAAAGGCGTACTCACCCGCCGGGATGTCCTTGTCCCCCATCTTGACCGCGTCACTGAATTTGATCTTGGTCGAGGAATTCGCGCCGGTGCGCCAGACTTTGTCGTAAGGAACGAGGCCGCCGAAGATCTCGCGACCGCGCACGTTAGGCCGCGAGTAATCGATCTCCACATCGGTCACGCCGACGCGCTGCATGATCGTGCAGTGCTGGCTGGGAGCAGGAAATTCGACTTTCGGTTCCGCGGCAAAAACGCTTGGGAGAGAAGCGAGCGACAAGGCGAGAACGGTGAGGAGAACGAAATCTAGGCGTCGGATCATAAGTAAAGATGGTTCGGTGAAGTGAGTGCGGACAGAATTGGCAGCGTGCCAACGCTTTTACGAGAGACGCCGTGAGTGGATGAGTCAAGTCCGCGACCTCAATGCAATCATGCTTACGCTAAAGCGCGATAAAGCTTGCTTTGCACAAGCCAACTCGGCTCCTGATAACACCTTCACTCTGCTTGACTATGCCTACGGAGACCTGGGTGAAAGAGTGCGGGTGGGACAGAAAAGGTCCAAGCGGCAGGCCGCGGCGGATACCATTCCACACGAAGGATCGCTCGGTTTCCTCGCCTTGGGAGCGGCCGGTTTGATGGCCTGGCGTCAGCGACGCTCCGAGCCTCTGTCGTAAGAGCCTCGATCGAAGTTGAAGGTTGACGATGCACCGGGCATCGTCTCGGTGTGGCGCATGCAAAAAGCGCCCGCGCTCGCGGATTTTTTCGGACTCCGCCGCAATCTTGTCATTCTCCTGATCGTCATTTTTACGATCGGGATCGGCGAGGAATTGTGGATGCGGTTCCTTCCAAAATATCTGCAGGCGCTCGGAGCGAGCGTTTTTATCATCGGAACGTTTGATGCGATTCGCACGCTGCTCGGGGCGATCTATGCCTATCCGGGCGGGCTGGCAGTCGATCGCTGGGGATTTCGCCGTTCGTTTATCGCCTTCACGGTTCTCTCGATTGCCGGCTACGCGATCGTGCTTCTCGTTCCACATTGGGGTGGAGTGATCTGCGGGATGTTTCTCTTCCTCTCCTGGACCTGCTTTTCGCTGCCCGCGACTTTCTCGCTCATCGCCGAGACGCTGGAAGCGCAGCGGCACTCCATGGGAATCGGGATGCAATCGATCATCAAACGATTGCCCATCATGATTGCGCCCTTTGTCGGCGGCCTCCTGATCGATCGCTTCGGGATTGTCCTGGGCGTGCGCATCGGCCTGGCCGTCTCCATCATTCTCTCGACGGTCACATTAATCGCGCAAAGCCAATTGCGCGTCGCCCCCAAGGCAATCGTGCCAGCCTCGGAACGCTGGAGCTTTTGGCGCAGCCTAACGAACTTCAACGCTCCGCTGCGCCGGCTGTTGCTGAGCGATATCCTGGTTCGGTTCTGCGAGCGGATTCCCTTCGCGTGGGTGGTGATTTACGCCATGGATTACGTGGGCGCCGACGCCAAGCAGGTTGGTCTGCTGGTCACCGTCGAGATGGTGATGGCGACCTGCTGCATTGTTCCGACTTCGTACTTCGCGGATCGTTACGGGCGGGAGCCGTTTGTCTTTGTCACTTTCATCATGTTCACGCTCTTTCCCATCGCGCTCTGGTTCTCGGGTAGTTTTGCGATGCTCGTCCTGGCTTTCGCGATTCGGGGATTGAAAGAATTTGGCGATACTTCGCGCAAGGCGCTTCTCATCGGGTTCAGCGATCCGCAGCGACGCGGGCAGATGATCGGCGCCTACTATCTGGTGCGCGATCTCCTGGTGACCACCGGGGCGTTCGCGGGCGCGCTGCTTTGGAAGTTCGGGCCGGGCGCAAACTTCTTCACCGCCAGCGCGCTCGGAGCAGTCGGGACGATTTATTATGGGCTGACGCTGTGGCGAGAACGAAGGCAGCCGCTGGCGGCCTGAAGAAATTCCATGGAGCCTAGGGGGTTCGAACCCCTGACCTCCTCAATGCCATTGAGGCGCTCTACCAACTGAGCTAAGACCCCGCGGGAAGAGGTCGATTTTCGGGCGACGCGCGTCGATTTGCAACGAGGAAGTTGCTTGGAAATGACGGCGCCGCCCGGAGAGAAAGAGCCCTTACCCTCGGGAAGTCTACTTTGACTGCACATTTCCCTTGCGCGTTTTCACCGATTTGTGGGGGAATCGGATTTATGAAGTTCCTCATCCTCCTCATTTTCACGGCCGCGTTCGCGATTTGCGGTCAGGTTCCTCTCTTGGATCGCTGGGAAGGAAATCTGCGCAACGGCATGTCGATTACCAAGGGGGATCTGTTCCCATCCGGTGACTATGGCAGCGAAGGCATGGCCGTGCTCAAAGAGGCGTGTGCTCTGCCGGATTCGGCCTATCGCGACTAAGGGGATTCCGTCGCGAAGCTTGCCGTCGCCTCAGAATCCGGCGACCGAGTGTTGGTGAAAACATCGGAGCGGAAAGCAAAGCGGCGATCCAGAGTGGAGCTGGCAAGGCTGCCGGTTATCGCTGCCTGCCTGTTCGGCGTGATCCTGCTCGCCCAGACGCCGGCAGGCGCCGCGCCCAAGCCTCGCGCTGTCTGGATCGATACCGATCTTTCCCTCGGATCGCCTCTCCGCGAAGTGGACGATGCTTATGCCCTGATCGTTGCCGCGCGTGCACCCGAATTGCAGATCTCTGGCATCAGCTCGACCTACGGGAACGCGCCACTGAGGGCGACCACGCTTAGGACCCGGGATTTGCTCCGCCGTTTGGGTCTCGAAATGCCGGTCCATCCGGGAGCAACGGCGGCCCGCAACCTCGGCCGTGCGACCGAAGCCAGCGCAGCGCTCGCCCACGTAACCCGAAACGAGCGACGTCTCACCTATATCGCGCTCGGCCCCCTCACGAATCTGGCCTCTTTCCTGCACCTTCATCCCGAAGCCGCTGGCGCCCTTGAGCAGGTGATCATGGTCGCCGGCAAGTCACCCGAAGCGACGCTTGGTTTCGGGCCGGGAGAGAAATTCCGCATCCATGACGCCAACGCATTCAAGGATCCGGCTGCCGTTAGGCTTCTCCTGCAAAGTCACATCCCCATCCTGCTCGTCCCGATCGAGACTTCGTCGCGATTACTCGTTAGGCGAGAGGATTTGCAAAGTCTGCAACAAAGCACTCCGACAGCTCGTTATCTCGCGCGAAAAAGCGCCCTGTGGCTTTGGTTCTGGACCCATATCCCTCGCGCGAAAGGCGGACCCATCTTTGATGCGCTGGCTGTGGTGGCGGCCGCGCAGCCTTCCCTCGTCAGGCGCGAGACGCGCTCCGCGGGTCTCGACCAGAAGGGAGATCTGATTGTGGCACGTCGAGCGAAGGGACGCGCCAGAAAAGTCTCTTTCATCACCGGCTTTGATTCCGCGACCAAGGATTTTGTGTTCAGCCGACTCCGCAGCGCTCGCTAGTCAGTGCCCGAAAAGCGAGATCTTGGAGCGATCGGCCAGATCGGTGAGAGCAGCCTTCTCCAACAGGAGCGTCCGCTCGGCTTCCACCGCGATGGCCTGCACCTTGGCTTCGGCCGCGACCTGCAGGGTTTCGAGCCCAATGACCGGCACATCGAAACGCATGTCCTGATTAGGTTTGGTCACTTTAATAACGATCGCGCCTTTTTTGCCTAACGAACCGCCGCGTCGAATCGCTTCGTTCGTGCCTTCGAAAGCTTCGACCGCAAGGACAGTCCCGTTTTTGACCACGATAGTTTGCCCAACGTCGAGCGCGCTCAATTGCTTCGCGATCTCAAAGCCGAAAGCGATGTCGTCTTCGACGCGCTCTTTCGGCTTGGGGCCGGCGATGTGACCGCGCGGCGCGAGAAGATGATCGAGAAAAGTGGTAGCCGGGAGAAGCTCGACCTCGATCTCGGCCAGCTGATCGGCGATCGCTCCAAAGATCGATTCGGCATTGCGCCTTTTGAGCCGGGCGATGAGAACCATGGCCTTTAGATCGGGCCGCAGGTTGAAGAGATTCCCGGGCGCGATCTGGCCGGCCATGATCGCTTGCCTAACGTTCGCGCTGCGAAAGAAAGTCAGGAGCTTGCCCAGCTGGCCGACGCGCAGCCATTCGATTTCATCCGCCCGGTTGCTGATTTCGGGAGAAGTCTCGTCGGTGAAGGCGGCGACGACGATTCGCTTTACGCCGGCCCTGCGGGCGCCATCCGCCAGGAGCAGCGGGTAGACTCCGCTCCCGGCGATAATCCCGAGCGTGTTCGGTGGCTGCTGCACGGCGAAGATTTAACGCAGGATCACGGCGCCGGGAAGCAGAGAACGTGACTGAAGACATTTCGGCGAAGCGCCGAAATGAACACGCGAGGGCGCGTGTGCTCCCCGGAATTAGGGCCGCCGGCGGCGTTTGACGCTTAACTGAGCGAGCGCCTTTTGCAGGGACGCCGAGACGGCGGCGATTTCTTCGCTGCCCAGATCTTCTTTCATCGCTGCCTGAGCGCGAGCGACCGCCGCTTCCGCAGCGGCTTCGTCGATGGCGGTCGATTCCAAGGCCATATCGGTGAGGATGGAAATGGCGTCGCCCGTGATCTCAGCAAAACCTTCCCCGACGGCGAGCGACGTTTCTTGCCCGGCTTTGAAAACGCGCAGCTCGCCCGGCTTAAGGGTGGTCAGGACCGGGACGTGATTTGGGTAAACGCCCAGCTCGCCATCCGTGCCCGGGAGGACAACCATCTCGACGTCCTCGGAATAGGCCTTGGTCTCAGGAGTAACGATTTCGAGTCTTAGTGTATTGGCCATGTTTAAATTGCGATTTTCGAATTTGAATTTTCGATCTGGTGGCAACCCGCAAAACAGCTCTTAAACGCCGCGGCTAGATCCAAATTCGAAATTGGAACACTCTCACTCCTTGATCATTTCGATGCCGCCCTTCATGTAGAAATTCTGCTCGGCCACATCGTCGTGTTTGCCGTCGAGGATTTCTTTAAAGCCGCGAACCGTTTCGGCGATCGGGACGTACTGGCCGGAGGTGCCGGTAAAGACTTCCGCGACGTGGAAGGGCTGACTGAGGAAACGTTGGATTTTGCGGGCGCGGAAGACGGTCAACTTGTCTTCCGGGCTGAGCTCGTCCATGCCGAGAATCGCGATAATGTCCTGCAAATCTTTGTAACGCTGCAGCACCACCTGCACGCCGCGGGCGACCGCGTAATGCTCTTCGCCGACGATGTCCGGCGCGAGCGCCTTCGAGGTGGACGCAAGCGGATCGACCGCCGGATAAATGCCGAGCTCCGCGATCGAACGTTCCAGCACGATGGTGGAATCGAGGTGCGCGAAAGTGTTCGCCGGGGCCGGATCGGTCAAATCGTCCGCCGGGACGTAAACTGCCTGCACCGAGGTGATCGAACCTTTGTTGGTGGAGGTGATGCGTTCCTGCAAATCGCCCATCTCCGCCGCCAGAGTCGGCTGATAACCGACCGCACTCGGAGTTCGGCCTAACAATGCCGAAACTTCCGCGCCGGCCTGCGAAAAACGAAAGATATTATCGATGAAGAGCAGCACGTCCTGGTTGCGTTCGTCGCGGAAATATTCCGTCATGGCGAGCGCAGAGAGCGCGACACGCAGACGCGCCCCGGGCGGTTCGTTCATCTGCCCGTAAACGAGCGCGACCTTCGATTTGCTCAGGTCATTCTGGTCGATCACACCGGCTTCACTCATCTCGGTGTAAAGATCGTTGCCCTCGCGGGAACGCTCACCCACACCTGCAAAGACCGAGAAACCGCCGTGGTTCTTGGCGATGTTATTGATGAGTTCGAGGATGACGACCGTCTTGCCGACGCCCGCACCGCCGAACGCACCAACCTTGCCGCCCTTGGTGAAGGGACAGATCAAATCGATCACCTTGATGCCGGTCTCGAGGATCGAGGCCTGCACATCCTGATCGGTCAGTTCCGGTGCTTTGCGGTGAATCGGGTAGCGTTTGGTGAAGGAGACCGGCCCGCGATTATCGACCGGGTCGCCGGTGACATTGAAGATTCGGCCCAGAGTTCCCTCACCGACTGGAACTGAAATGGGCGCGCCAGTGTCGCTCACTTTCATCCCACGGCGCAGGCCCTCGGTCGAGGACATGGCGATCGAGCGGACCCATTTCTCCCCGAGATGCTGTTGCACTTCGAGAGTAAGTTTGGTTGGGTTGCCGTTCACTTCGTACTCGATTTCGAGCGCGTTGTAGATGCCGGGGATTTGGCCGGCGTCGGCGAAGTCCACGTCGACGACGGGACCAATGACTTGGACGATATTACCAGTATTCATGCTTGGGATGTTCGATCTGCGAATTTGCGGTTCTCGATCTGAGGGAGCCGCGCGCGCGTCGGTTGACACCGGTCACTGCGATCGAAAAATCGCCAATCGAAATTCGAAAATCGAGCAACTCCCGGCGCACGGGAGCCCCAAGGTAGCGAAGTTGGGGCCGCCGACAAGTCAGGAATTCGCCGAAAATGGGCGAAGATTGCAGTGGCGCGGCGCACTCGGTAGGGTGCAGGCGTGAGTCGCGTGACGGGTCTGTTTGTCTTCAAGATGAAGCTCAACGGAGAAGAGCATCCAACCACGGTAGAAATCCGCGCGCCCGGCATCCTCTCACAGGAGGTGATGCGGCTCGTGCGCGGCGAATGGGCGAACCTGATCGCGCCCAGTGCTTCGCAAAATCGCATTGAGTGTCTCGGTTGGGAGCCGATAGAGGCGGCGCCGTCCGGCGCCAAGCCGGTCAAGGCGATCGGACCCGAACCAATTTTTTTCTGGCGGGCAAGCGATCGTTAGTCGGCTTCGCTCTTTGGTAGGGCGAGACTCCGTCGAGCCGGGGTGCGAACCTTTTTCGCGCAGGAAGTGATATCCCCGGCTCGACGGAGTCTCGCCCTACCAAACAAGCGGCCGTTCTTGCCGCAGCCTTTGCCTGCGGCATTGTCCTGCGGTGACCATTTTTATCGGATGCGGGTTCGCTGCCAAATACCGCGAAGGCGGGGGCAATTTCTCCGTCCCCCTGCAATGGATGCTGGGGCTGCGCCGGCTTCGGCAGGACTGCATCTGGCTGGAGTTACTGCCGGCCACCGACGATCCGATCGCGGACCAGGCTTGCCTAACGAACTTCCAGCGGCAGCTGCGCGCTCATGGATTGGCCGGGCGTTACTGCCTCCTTTATCAGCCCAGGCCCGACGCGGTGCACGAGCTCGAGACTATGCGTTGCCATGGAATTTCTGAGCGAGAACTGCGCGCGCGGCTGGCCGGGCCTAACGTTCTGCTCAACCTCTCCTATTCGATTCATCCGCCGTTTCTCCTGCAATTCGAGCGCCGCCTGTTCTGCGATCTCGATCCAGGAGAGATCCATTATTGGATGACGCAGATGGAGCTGGGCCAGAGTCATCACCACGAATTCTGGACGATCGGGCTCAACGTCAATGACGCCGATTGCCGGCTGCCGAAAACGTCGCTCCGTTGGAAAACATTTTACCCGCTGGCCGACACGCATCTGCTGCAGCCCCTGCCCCATCCTCGCCGCCCGAGGTTCACCACCATCGGGCAATGGTACTGGGATGGGCGCGTGGAAGTAGATGGCGAATATCCCGATCTCTCGAAACAGGTCGCGTTTGAACCTTACCTGGGGCTGCCAAAACGAGCCCCGGAAGCACGCTGGGAGCTGGCCATGAACCTTAGCGCCGACGATCCCGAGCGCGCCCGCCTGACTCAGCTCGGCTGGGTTTTGGCTGCGCCCCATCAGGTGGCACGCACGCCGGCGCTCTACCGGCGTTACCTGGCTTCGGCCACGGCGGAATTCACGGCTATCAAAGGCGTGGACGTCCGCTGGCAAACAGGCTGGCTGAGCGATCGCGCGGCAGCTTTTCTCGCTTTGGGCCGCCCTGTCATCACCGAAGACACGGGCGCGGCCCGCCATCTGCCAGCCGAGAGCAGCTTTTTTTTCGTGCGCGATGAAATGGAAGCCGCCGAGGCGGCTCGGCGCATCCTGCGCGATGGGCCGAGGCTGGCCCAGGCCGCGCGCCGCTGTGCCGTGCAGGTCTTCGATTCCGCGCGAAATCTCCGTAAAATCCTCGGCGACCGTCCAGAATAAGCCGGGTTCGTCGAAGAGGAAAAAAACCGGTTCGATTCCCCGTTGCAAAAGAAAAATGGGGTGTTACTCGTTCTGCCGTCATGGCCGATCTGATCAAAGCGGACGAACTAAAAAACCGTCTGAAAAAGATTCCCGAATGGGAGCTCGAAAAGAAGCACATCGAGCGAACCTTCGAGTTCGATGAATTCTCCGAGGCAATCGATTTCGTAAATAGCGTGGCCGAAGTGGCCGAGGACGAGGAGCATCATCCCGATATCGACATTCGCTTCAACAAAGTGCGGCTTCTCCTCTCCACCCACAGCAAAGGTGGGTTGACCGATCTCGATTTCAGCCTGGCCGAGCGCATCGATACGCTTTCGGAATAACGGCTATGGCCGCAGCGGAACCTGCTGCGACACCTTCCCGCACGAGGCTGATCGTGGCGGCGATTGTCGTTCTTTTTCTTTTCGCCCTCATTTGGGCGTTGATCGATCACCGTCAGCAACCCCCGCCGCCCCCCCATAAGGTGGGCGAGATCGTCCCATAAGCTTCTCGTGCTCGTGCTCGTGATCGTGATCGATCTTTTCGATGACGAGCAGGAGCAGGAAGGGGAAAACGGCTAGCTCAACCCCTCAACCCCCCAACCTCTCACCCCCGCTCATCCGCGTCGATGTATTGAAACATCGTCTCGATCTCATCGCGCTCCGTAAAGCCGCTCTCGTTCTTCCGGCGCGCCACGATCTCCGTGATGTCGTCTTTCCAGCCGCATTTGCGCATGAACTCGTTCCAAATCTCGACTTCCTCCTCCGATGGGCGACGCCCGTGGTCGAAGGCCCAACGCAGAATCTCCTCGTCGCTTCCCCCTTCTTTGACCCGTTCCACCACGTCCGCGTAGTCGAGCCCCAGGAAACGCACGCAGCGACCGTCGAAGCCTTGGCCAAGATTCGGCACATAATCCTGAGGGAGCTCTCCGCGATCGTGGGCGCGGATTTTGTCGAGCATGCGTCCGAAATAAACAAGCCCCTCAACTTCGTCGGCTGGGCTGCGGGCTGGAAACGGTTTCTGAGTCATGGCACCAAGGTCTCCTTCGTTTTGACGCTTGTCCAAGGCGTGGCGCTGTTGGATGCTAGAGAGCGATGGATCGAATCGCCGGGATCGAGACCGAGTACGGCTGCCTGGTGCGCGGCGAGGCCGCGCATCCAAATGGCGACGCTTGGCCCGTCCGGGTGAAGAATCATCTCTTCCGGCGGATGCGGGCGGGCGCGATCGACCTGCACTACCGCGACTACGAAGAGCCGCCGGGCAACGGCGGATTCCTGCTCAACGGGGGCCGCATTTATCTCGACATGGGCCACCTCGAGTACGCTTCTCCGGAATGCCGGCAACTGCGCGATGTGGTCGCCTACGATCTGGCCGGCGACCAGCTTTTACAGAAGGCTCTGAATTCGTTAGGCGGAAGCGCCGACGTTTCCTTCATCAAGAATAATATCGACCATCACACCGGCGCCACTTTCGGTTGTCATGAGAATTACCTCATGAAACGCGAGGCCCAGTTTACCCCCGCCGCGCTCGGGGCTTTGCTCGCTTTTCTCGCGACCCGCCAGATTTTTACCGGCGCCGGCCGGGTCGGGCAGGCCAATCCCCTCGCCTTCGATTTCGAGGTTTCGGCGGAAGAAGAAGCCGTCGACTTCCAGCTGAGCCAGCGCGCCGACCACATCGTCAACGACATTTACCAATGGGTGCAATTCAATCGTGCCATCATTAATGCACGCGACGAGCCCCTGGCCGATTATCGAAAATATCGGCGCCTGCACCTGCTCATCGGCGACTCGAACATGAGTCCCTTTGCCAATGCGCTGAAGATTGGGACCACCTCCTGCATTCTCACTCTGCTCGAAGCCGGCCTTTTGCCTAACGACCTCACTCTGCTCGACGCCGTCCAGGCCACGCGGGAAATTTCTCGCGATCCCAGCCATCGCTGGATCGTCCAGCTCGACAACGGCGACACCATCAGCGCGCTCGATGTGCAATGGCGGCTGCATGCCCTCGCCACCAAACACCTCGGCGGCGCCGACGAGGAAACCGACTGGCTGCTCGAAAGCTGGCGCTACACGCTCGACGCTCTGCCGCATAAGCCCGAGGCGCTGCTGGGCGGCGTCGATTGGATCAGCAAGAAATGGCTGCTCGAAGCTTTCAGGGCGGCGGAAGATCTCGCCTGGAGCGATCCGTGGCTGCAAAGCCTCGACCTGGAATATCACAACATCGATCCGACGCGCGGGCTCTTCTTCGACCTCGAGCCGGCCAAGCGCATCGGCGAGTGGAACAACCTCGTTCATCAAACGGAGGCGGCTTTCGTCCCGCCGGCCGACACCCGGGCCCGGGGCCGCGCCCTGGCGGTCGCGGCTTTTCGCAAAGGAAAACGTCCCTATGTGATCAACTGGGACTCGATCGCCTGCGAGACGCACGATTTCCTGGTCATGGGGAATCCGTTCAAAACCTACGTGGACGAAGTGGAAGATTTCCTGGCCCAGCCACGCGGCGGCGACGCGTAGTTGGCGCGTAGTCACTCGGGCACGCCCGCCCTTTCCATTTGGCGGAGGGCTAGTAGATTCGCCCCTCTAACCGCTCAAAGCCCATGATCACCGTAATGCGTAAGCACCATAAGACCCTGATGATTATCATCACGGTCCTGGTTTGTATTTCCTTCTCCTGGTACTGGAACAAGACCGATTTCGGCGAATTGGGCGACCATCATATCGGCGCCATCTATGGGCGCAACGTCACGCAGATCGAGATGCAGCGAAACGCCCGTCTGCTGCGTCTGGCCAGCCAACTCGGCATGAAGGATCTGGTGAACGGATTAACCAGCGGCGCCCGCACGGAAACGGAAGCGTTCGACAATTTTTCCTGGAACCTCATGATCCTGCGCCACGAAGCGGAGCAGCTCGGGATCCAGCCGGCCACCGGCGAAATTGCCGCCACCGTCAAAGCAATTCCCGCCTTCCAGGGCACGGATGGTTTCGATATTGCGCGTTACACCGAGATCACCGACAAAGCGCTCGCGCCTAACGGATTTAGCGAAGCGCAAATCGAAGAGCTGGCCGCAGATCAGATTACGCTCGAGCGCATCAAAAAAATCCTCGGGGCCGGCGTCCACATTCCGGAAAAGGAAATGCGCTCCAACTATGAGCAAGCCTACGCAAAAATGGACGTGAGCGTGGTCCGTTTCAAAGCCGACGATTTCGGCCAGGACGCGCAGGTCAGTGACGACGAAATCGCCAAGGCCTACGAAGCGCGTAAAGCTACTCTTAAGTCGGACGAGAAACGGAAAGTGAAATTTGTCGAGTTCGCGCTCAGCGACGAACAGAAAAAGCTGACTGGGAAAGAGCGGGTGGAAGCCCTCCAGAAAGTCGCCGATAAAGCGACCGATTTTACGGATGCCCTCGAAGCCAAGGGTGCGGATTTCGACGCGGTCGCGAAAAAGTTCCAGCTGACGCCAAAAGAGACGGGCGAATTCACCCAGGCGACGCCCGACCCGCAATTTTCGTCCGCCACACAGGTCACCCAGGCATCGTTCAACCTGACGAAAGACGCGCCGAATAGCGTCGCGCTCCAGACTGCACAGGGCTACACCGTAGTGCATCTCGACAAAGTCGAGCCACCCCATCCTCTCACTCTGGCGGAGGCGCGTGCAGACCTGAGCGAGCAGCTGAAAAAACAAAAAATGCAGGGAGCGTCAGCCGCCAAGGCCGCCGAGGTGGCGGCCAAGCTGCGTGACGAGGTGAAGAATGGCAAAGCGCTCGCCGAGGTGGCGACGCAAGCTGGAGTGAAGCTCGAGAAGTTGCCGCCGTTTTCGTTGGTGGAACAGGAGCCAGAAGACCCCGCCGCCGCCACCGCGTCGCCGACTCCGAAGCCGAAGGCCGACGCGGAGGACATGCCCTACATCAAACAAGCTGCCAGCCGCCTTGAGCCCGGGAAAGTAAGCGACTTTGTGCGCACGCCGGATGGCGGCATGGTTGTGGTGCTCGAAAAACGCGAAACCCTCACCCCCGATCAGTT
Source organism: Chthoniobacterales bacterium (assembly GCA_965218705.1). Classification (GTDB taxonomy): domain Bacteria; phylum Verrucomicrobiota; class Verrucomicrobiia; order Chthoniobacterales; family UBA10450; genus Palsa-1392. The sequence continues at coordinate 1,993,457 of OZ244652.1, read as the reverse complement.
GGCCAAAGGACTGCCCAAGGTGCAAGCGCGCGCGTTGGAGAATAAAAACCAGGTTGCCTTCTATGAGTGGCTGCGCGAGCGGCGCCACCAATCCGGCGCGCCCGAACCGAAGCCAGAAACTACGCCCGGCCAGGCGTCCTAGGTTTGGAATCTGTCGAGGAGATCTTCGATGACGCCAACGGCGACCTGGCCGTCGGCGAACTGGAGAGCGCCGTCGAAAAATATCGTCGCTGCGTCGACCTCGATGCGGAGTTTTTCGACGGCTGGCATGCGCTCGGCATGGCTCTGATGAAGCTCGGTCGCTTTCCAGAAGCCATCGAAGCGGGGCAAAAAACCGTCACGCTCCAGCCTAACGACCAAATCGGCTGGACCAGCCTCTCGTTATTCTACAACCGCAACGGCGACATCAAGGAAGCCGAAGCCGCCGGCGCCAAGGCGCGCATTTTGTCGTGGGGCGGCAAGATTGCGAAGGAGAGCGACCAGTGATGAGTGGCGAGTCGGGCGCACGGGCTCGCTCCTGATCACTTCCCTTACTTCCTCAAGCGTCGGTAGGGCGAGACTCTGTCGAGCCGGGGTGTTGATTTTCTACGCGGAAGAGAATTCCATCCCCGGCTCGACAGAGTCTCGCCCTACCAATCAACCGTCAGCTAATCCACCACCGTCAAAATTAGATCGTTGCCGTCGCCGCCAGTGTAGCTGGCCTGCAAGGTGTTACGCCCGGCGCTGATGGTCGCCCCTTCCGCCAGGTTGGCAAAGACGCCCGCAATCGGATTGGCGGAGGTGTTGTTGAGCACGGCGAACACTTTGCCGGCTTCCAATCGCGCGTTGGCCACGCCTTGAAAAGCAAACTGCGCTCCGCTCTCGATTGTAACCCCATTGGCGCTGACCTGATCGGCTTTGGCTCTCCTGAGGTTCAATCTATCGGTGTAACTCCCATCGGCCTTGAAGGTCAGTGCGCCTTGAATCGTTAGGGCGGTAGGCTTGCTCGCCCCGCTCCCCGGCGCGAGGAAAGCTCCCGCGCCGCTCCCAGTGCCGATGGTGACCGATCCGCCGATAAGGCCACGGCCTGCCAAGGTCCCGGCGTTGACCTGCACCGGCCCGGTCCCGGTGGCCGAGCCGCCGCTCTCGCTGCCGGCAATCAGGGTGCCCGCACTCACGGTCGTCCCGCCGCTGTAGGTGCTGGCCCCGCTCAGCTTTAAGGTGCCGCTGCCGATCTTAGTCACACTCCCGCCGTCCTGAATCACGCCGGAGAAAGTCGTGTTTTGGTTATTGCTCCCAATGGTGAGCGGATTGGCTCCGAGCAGGACCGATCCTTGACCGGCTAACGAGCCGATCGTGACCCCGGAAGTTTTATGAGTGCTAATGTCCAATTCACTATTACCGCTTAAGGTGATGCTGGCCGTGCCGCCCTGGGACTTCTTGGTAAAGAAAATCGCCCCACCATCGGACCCATCAACTCCACCCTGGGCGGTGATGTGGGCCGCGGCCGCGGTGGTCGTGTCGTAGAAGGTTAAGGTGGTGGCGGCCAGGCCCGCGCCCAGCCCGCCGCCAATGACAAAGGTGCCATTAGCCGCGGTCGCGTTGCCGGTGAAGGCCATGCTACTGCCAAGCTCACCCCTCGTGCTCGCCCCTACCGTCGTGTAGGTGCCCTCTTCGGCCGTGGCATCCTGTTGGATCGCCATGCTCGCACCGTAGTATTGACTTCCGCCGATACAGGTGACCACGACATGGCCCCCGTGAGCAGACTCGTTAATACCAAGAATGGATGCACCGCCGCTCACTGTGATGTGCGCATTGGCCGCATTCGAGCTGCCGAAAAAGCTCACCACTCCCTGGGTAGCGTTGATCGTAGAGTCCGCCGCAGTCGAGGTATCAAAGAAGTCAAGCTTGGATTGGATGATTCCGCCACCGAGATCAAAGGCGGCCGAGCCTGCGGAGGTGGAGTCGTTAAAGAAAAAGACGCTGCCTTCCATGCCGCCAAAACTGGTCATATCGGCCGCGCTCGCAGAGTTGAGAAAGATGAAACCTCCGGCGAGACCGCCTCCTTCAATTTCACAGAGAAAGGTCTGCAGCCTTCCGGAGTTGTTAACAATACCCGAACCGCTGAACGTGACGGGATCGCCCGGCTGTGAGATGATCGTAAACGCATAGGCTCCCGGCTTGAACCTGATTCCCCCTATCCCCGTGATTGCGGAAAAGCCAACTTGCCTCTGATTCGAGGCCGCGAAAGTCGCAATGTCCGACGAAGTGTTGGGCACCGTTTGAGGTGTCCAATTGGCCGCCGTGTTCCAATCTCCACTGATCGGATTGGTTGCCCAAGTGGCGCTCCCAGCAAGAGATTGCCGCTGCGCACCTACGAACAGCAGCGCAATGGCGATAAGAAGGTTCAAGGTCTTCATAGATAAGAACGCGTTACGGATGGCTTTGAAAGAAAGCGATGACGTCTGAGCTCACGTAATTACCCGTATCCGGGTTGATCACATGCCAGTTTTTGTAAGCGTGATTATGGCTTCCTTGAAAGATGGTTTCCGTTACGAAAACTCCCAGACCGAAAAGTGCTTGATACATTTCATCTGCCTGGACGTAAGACACGGGATCGAATTCACTGGCAAATAACTTAACCGGTGGGCTGCTTGTCGCACCGTCGGTGATCAATTTGACCGGCGAGGCGGCGTATAATTTCGTTTGGTTGTAAGCCGGGTAAGTCAGATTAACGTAATTATCGACGCGGGTTTCGAAATCCATATATCAGCGAGGCCGGGATGGTTCCAATTGCTCGGATCGGTCACCCCGGAAAGGCTGACCACCGCTTTGATTTTTGCCCGGACCATGTTATTCCAACCTGCCACGGCGCTATTCGCAGAATCCGAGCCGGACCATAGGACGAGGCATCCACCCGCGGAGCCACCCACGAGATAGATGCTGCCATTGCACTGAGAGTCATTGAGCGCGGCCAAAATCTGACGTTCGGCATCGTCTGTTTGAGCGGGTGCCCGCCCGTCCGTGGTTTGACCTGTGAGCATGCCGGGAGGGGCCAGACGGTGATCAACCTGAAAAACCAGGAAGCCGGACTGCTGAAGATCACGAGTCGCCACGCGCTCGCTGGGCACGCCGGCATCGCCGTATTCAAGGTAGAATACGTCCGGCGGAAACATCAGCACGGTCGGGAGCTTTTGACCGGGTACGGCATTGGGTGGCACGAAGCGGCGGCGGTGCAAAATGTTGCCATCTGGCGGTTGGTAGTCAGGGCCAAGCGTTTCCTCAGGGGAAGAAAGCGTCGCCTCCACGTCGAGAGGAGGGGTGTCTGCAGAACAAAACGCGCTGCCAAGAAGCAGCGCGAAGGATGAAATGCACACTGCGAGCAGTGTGTGTGGGTGCGAACTGGTAAGGGGCGATTTCATAATTAAACTGATCATGCGCCGAAAAATGTTTTCGTGTAAATACAAAAAGTGCGGGTAAAGAAAAATTCATTAATGGAGAAGCCGGGTCCTTGCTTTAGCCTGCCGGTTTTTGGGGACAAGATCGTGCAGGAGAGTGATGAGTAGCGCGGGGTGCTGAGCCGCCCCCACCGCTCTTCTTGTCATCCCGAACCGGCGAAGCGCGGAGAGGGACCTCCCAAGCCACCATCGGTCTGGCTAAGGTGAGCGATTCCCGCCCCTCGAAAACGTCCCTCCCAAAGCAAATCACCAGACGCGAGTGAGGTCCTTCGCCGTCTGCGCGGCTCAAGATGACAAATCGGCGCGCAGAACAGATCAACACGCGACATCGCTCGAAACGCCGCCGCTCAGCCACCACCCTTTACTTCCCGACCCAGCGATAGAAGCTTTGGTAATGCCCGATCCCGTTGCGGTAATTCAGGTATGTGGCCAAGGCGAGAAGCGGGAAGTTTTGGCGATACATATCGTATTTTAGATAAAACACGCGCGGGAAGCCCGTGCCGGTAATTTCCAACTCATCCCACGCGCCATCGGAGCGCTGCGAATCGAGCAGATAACGTAACCCACGCTGCACACTCGGCCGATCGAGATCGCCGCAAGCGCACAGGCCCATCAACGCCCAAGCGGTCTGCGAAGCGGTGCTCGCGCCCTGCCCTTTCAAATCGGGGTTTTCGTAGGACGCGCACGATTCGCCCCAGCCGCCGTCGTCATTCTGACAACTCTCCAACCAGTCGCGTCCGCGCAGGATCCAATCCTCGGTCATGTCCTCGCCGATCGCGCGCAAGCCGCGCAAGACCTGCCAGGTGCCGTAAATATAGTTAACCCCCCAGCGTCCGTACCAGGAACCGTCATCCTCCTGCGTCTCGCGCAGGTAACGAACCGCCTTGCGCACCAGCGGCCGGCCCGGATTGAACCCGATGTAGCCTAACAACTCCAAGGTGCGCGCGGTCAGATCGCTGCAGGTGGGGTCGAGGATCGCGTTATGGTCGGCAAACGGCATGTCCTCCAGCCAATGCCGGGTGACATCTTTGTCGAAAGCCGCCCAGCCGCCGTCGCGGCATTGGAAACTCAACTGCCAACCGAGGGCGCGATCGAAAATCTCAGCAAGGTCCGCTTGTTCGTTAGGCCGGACCAAACGCAGCGCCATCAACACCATGGCGGTATCGTCCGTGTCGGGATAAAAAACGTTGTTGTACTCGAAGGCCCAGCCGCTCGCTTCGCGATACCGATTGTTCACCATCCAGTCACAGCGCACCCGCACTTCCTTGTTCACCAGCCATTGCGCGGCCCGCTGCAACGCCGGGTGTTGGGTGGGCATGCCCGATTCAGCCAGCGCGATAATATTAATTGCCGTATCCCAAACGGGCGAAAGACAGGGCTGGATGCGAAAGTCCTCGGCGTCATCAACGAAGAGCCCGCGGAAATCTTCCAGGGCCTTGCGATAAAGCGGATGATCTTTCGGATAATCGAGCGCGCGCAAAGCGATAATCGAGTTCAGCATGGCCGGGAACACGGCCGCCAACCCGTCGCTTCCTTTTCCGATGCGCTCGACCATCCAGCGTTCCGCTTCTTCCAAGGCGCGCTGCCGCAGGCTGCGGCTGTGCCAGCCTTCCAGGACCTTCAGTGCGCGATCGGCGCGCAGAAAGAAGTTCCGCCAGGTCAAAAGCCGCTGATCGCGCGCCAGGGTAAAATCGTTACCCTCCGTCCCAACGGGATAGAGCTCGTGCAGCTGCTTATCGACCGGCAGCCCGCGCGTCGGCTTGAAGTGATTGATGATGGCGAGCGGGATGAGCATGGCCCGGCTCCAGGAGGACATCTTGTAGATGTTAAAGAACGACCAGGTGGGGAGCAGAATCATCTCGACCGGGATGGCGGGCAGATATTTCCAGGGGAATTGGCCTAACAATGCCAGGTAAAGCTTGCTGTAGGTGTTCATCCGCGGAATGCCACCGAGGCGCAGGATGTTAGCGCGAGCTTCCTGCATGAACGGAGCGTCCACGCTGTGCCCGGCCAGTTTGAGCGCGAAGTAGGCTTTGACGCAGGCGTTGATCTCGCTCGGGCCGCCGTAGTAGATGTTCCAGCCGCCATCGGGGAGCTGGCGCTTGAGGATGTGCCGGGTGCAACGGCGTTGCAGCGTCTCGTCGATCTCCCCCACCCAATGCATGAAGAGCACGTAATCGGAGCAGAGCGTGCTATCGACCATCAGCTCGCCCACCCAATGGCCATCCGGCTTTTGCTGGCGCAGGAGATTACCCTGGGCCAGCCCGATCGCCTCATTCAGTTCCGCGCTGTTCGCGAGCCGGGTGGCTTCTTCCTTCGCGATCCGCGGCAAGGGGATAATGTTGGCGGACGGATTACCCATGGAGGGCGCTCAAGACGCTTTCGCGGCGGGTTCCGCTTTCTTCCCAGTGAGATGGCCGTTGCCAACAGTGACGCCATTGTAGGCCGCGATTTCGCTTCCTTTGCCGGTCGCTTTCGGCCGCGCGCCGAAGTTGAATTTCACCGTCTTCCAGGTGTCGCCCGGTTTAGCCTGCAAGCCGAGACTCGCGGTCGGTTCATAGCCGCAGTGGGTCATGCAATTCTCACAACGCGGATCCTTGGCCACACCATCCACGACGCCGTACTTGCTCCAATCGACGTGCGAGAGGAGCTCGGCATAGCTGTCGTAGTGGCCTTTCGAACCCGCCGTGTCGGTCATGAAATAGCAGGGGGCTTTCCAGCCTCGGATGTTACGGGTCGGGATCGCCCAGGCCGAGCAAGTCAGGTCGCGTTTACCGGCCAGAAACTCAAAGTAGACCGGCGTCCCAAAGAAGGTGTAGCGGCTCATCCACTCTTCCATTTTGCTAAACTTCTGCACCGTCAGCGCCCGAGTGAGAAAGAAGTTCTCCGGCTGCAGATTGAGCCGCGCGATCATGTCTTTCTTGGCCGCGTCGTACTCGTAGCCGGGCGTGATGGTGTGACCGTCCACGCCGAGATCGCTCAGGAAATCGAGCATCTGCTCGACCTCTTCCATGTCGGTTTCCTTATAAACGGTGGTGTTGGTCGCGACTTGGTAACCGAGTTGCTTCGCCATCTTGATCGCGAGAATGCATTCCCGGAAAACGCCTTCGCGCTCGACGATCAAATCATGCGTCCGCTCAAGCCCATCGAGGTGTACGTTCCAATACATCCAACTGTTTGGAGCGATGGTCGGCTTAGCCGGATCTTTCGGTCCGAGGCGAATGGCGCCCGCGTCCTTCTCTGAGATCAACTGCGCAGCAGTCAGCGAAGTCATTTTTTCCTCCACCCAAGCGGAGCGTTTCGGATACTCGGCGGCCAGCCATTCGCGCATTTTTTTGCGCATGAACATGGCGTTGGTGCAGACGTAAACAATCCGTTTTTGCTCCAAGAGACCGCCGATGAGCGCCTCGATCTGCGGATAAATGAGCGGTTCGCCGCCGCAGATCGACACCATGGGGGCGTTGCATTCCTGGGCGGCCGAGAGACAATCCTCGAGCGGCAGGAGGTCCTTTAAATTTGTCGAATATTCACGAATCCGACCGCACCCTGTGCACGTAAGATTACAGGTGTGAAGCGGTTCCAGCTGGAGGACGGTGGCGAACTTCTCCGTCTTCCGCATTTTGTGCCCCACGATGTAGGCGGCAATCTTCATCGTAAGCGCGAGCGGAAATCTCATAGGTGCGGGATACTAACAAGCGGGCTCGGGCTGTCAATGGAAGCGGCCCCCGGCGGCGAGCTCCACCCAGCCTGAGAGCGGTGTTGGGCCGATTCTATTGCACATGGCCATCATTCCCACGGAAAAACGAAATGTTGCCGTCCTCGGCGCCTCGCCCAAGCCCGACCGCTACTCCAACCAAGCCATCCGGCTTCTCGGTAAATACGATTATCGGCCCATCCCGGTGAATCCGGCCTTTGAGCAAATCGAAAGCCTGCCCTGCTTCCCAACGCTGTCCGAGATCGACGAGCCGGTCCACACCATCACCCTCTACCTTAGCCCGGCGCGTTCCACTCCACTCATCGATGAGATCATCGCTGCCCAACCGCAACGCATCATTATGAACCCCGGCGCCGAAAACGAGGACTTAGCCGCCGCGGCCAGCGGAATAGGGATCGAGGTCGTAGAAGCCTGCACCCTCGTCATGCTAAGGACTGGATTGTTTTAAATTTAGCCGAACGCAGCCATTGGCGAGACCGGGCTTTCAAGCCAGAAACGTGCGGTTGGATGCAAACGTTTTACGCCAAAGACAAGGAGTTTCATTTTGGCTTAGCGCTCAAGAAGAAGAATTAGTCCTGAGTCCTGGTTTGAAAGCCAGGCCCCACTGCACCAGCGCCAAGAGCCTCGGCGTTCAATCCCAAGCCACAGCTTGACATCCGACTCGCTTCCTGAGCTTCATTCGTTATGAAGATTTGGTTCTTGGTTTTTGTATTCGCACTATCCACCGGCGGAATCATCGCCAGGACGTCAGCTGCGCCCTTGGAATTGATCACCGCCGAAGAGGCGGCTCGGCCAAATCTCTCCGCGAAAAAGATCGAAAAGTTTGGCGGGCTCGGTGGGTTGCTCGGCAAGGCCCCGGAGCCGGGCGCGCCGCAGATTATTGTCGAAAAACCCGAAGGAGGGGCCGCCGTGGCGACGCCTTTTCCAGTCCGGGTCCGTTTCATCCCGAGTTCGGGGTCGAAGATTAATCTGCGATCATTCGAGATCTACGTTCTGAAAATCATCAAGATCTCGCTCCTTTCGAGAGTGAAACCTTACCTGACCGAGAAAGGGATTAACGTCCCCGAAGCAAAGGTGCCGCCGGGCACCTACAACGTGCAAATCGAGGTGGCTGACGATAAAGGCCGGACCGGGTCAACGATCCAAAAATGGATCGTTCATTAGTCGGGTGTTGCGGGAGAGAAGGCTTTCCGGCAAGGGACAGCCTTTCCGCCTACAGGCTCAGGCTGACGGCGAAGGCCGCGAGGCACGATCACCAGGCGACCACTAAGTCGTACTCTCTAAAGCGCGGATCGGCCGTGAAAAGCGCGAGAGATTCCACTTGCGCTTGCGCGATCAACATTCGGTCAAAAGGATCTTTATGATGCCAAGGCAGCTCTTGGAGTTGGCGGCAATGCGCGACTTCGAGGCCGATTCGTTGCACTCTGATCTCGCGCAATTCCCGGGTGAGTTCCTGATCCCAAGTCGAAGGCAGCTCGAAATCAAAACCGCCTCGACTCAATTTGAGCGCGATCTCCCAAAAGCTGACCACCGAGTAGGCTAACCCCTCCGTTTCGTTGATCCGGTTCTGCACCCGGCGAGGCATGCGCGCATCTCCCAAGACCATCCAGAGGAGCGCGTGCGTGTCGAGAAGCGCGCCTTTCACTTCCCGAGTAAAGGGTCGCGAGCGTCAGCGATGGAAAAATCCCGCGCGACCGACCGATCCAGTTTGGGATCATTGAAATCGGGGCCAGATGTCTTTTTCCAGTGCTTGAGACCACCGATCCGGCCTGGGGTGCGCGGCGCTTGGAGGGCCTGCAATCGAACCAGCGGCTTATCACGATTCGCGATCACGACCTCCTCCCCTTCCAACGCTTTTCGAATCAGTTTCGATAAATGCGTTTTCGCCTGGTGAATCGTGGCCTGCGTCACGGATCGACCTTAGCTAAGAACGTTAGCTTAGTCAACTTAGACGATCTCGAACCGCCTCAAAAGAGGTTTTGGGTTCAAGATTCGTTCCACCCCCTTCAGCGTCCGAGCCAGCCACGCGGGATCAGGCTCACGGCGATGGCGGCGAGGAGGAGCGAGACCAGTTTGGAAACGCCGTTGATGCCCTGCTTGCCCATGCACTTCGTGAGCCAATCGGCGTTCCGGAAACGATCGCGACGATGATGAGGTTCACCAACAAAGAAAGCAGCGTGTAAAGAATCCCCACCGTGTCGATGAGCACGAGCAAGGCCCGCGAGCCAGGCGGGGCCGGCAATGAGCGGCATGCCTAACGGCACAATTGCGAAGGCTTCGGTGGTCGGACGTTTTTCCCCACCCATCTCCAGCAGATCGCGGACGGCGAAGGCGAGGAGAATGAGGCCGCCCGCCACAGAACATCGGCCACCGGGATGACGAGCGCCTGAAAGATGAAGTGAGGGGATGCGCCGATCGAGATCCCCTCGCGATTTGGCCTGCAGCGCTGTTTGAGAGCAACTGCCGCGCGGGATTTCTATTGCCGGAAGTTTCCGAATCACGGTAAGATGTTCCTCCTCGTGAAGCGGCGTCTTGTTATTTGCGGTGCATTGCTGGTCCTGTTCGCAACCGAGGCGTTTGGCGACGGCCGTTATTCCCGAACAATAGACGGAAAAACCCTGGTCTGGAACGAGAACCCACAGCCAAGAGATGCCGCGGCATGGTCGGGTGGCAGGGATGCAGACGGATACGCCACCGGTCAGGGCACAGTCACGTGGTTCACCACGACTCCAAAATTCACCACCGGTTCCAATATTCCCGAGAATAGTTACCGAAAAGTGGTTACACAGTACACCGGCAACATGGTTCGAGGCAAGTTAGAGGGTCTGGTCATGCGGGTGGATGCCGATGGCAAAACTTTCCACGCCAACCTTGTCGCTGGACGCCGAGGCAAAGAGTGGGCCTCAGGGCTTCCGCCGGTGCAGACGGCAGCGTCGGTCGCGGCAAACGAACAACGATCCAACGAACCGGCTCCACAGCAGGCCTCGGTTGTCGAGAAGCAACCCCCTGCCGAGGGGCCGCCGCCGGCCGTGGTCAACCAGCCGCCGCCTAAACCAGCGCCTGAAACGACCGTAACCAAAACACCGGTCTCGAAGAGGGACGATTCTCGGCCGTCCGGCGACGGTCGCTACGACCGAACCAAAGATGGCAAAACCCTCGTCTGGAACAACAACCCACAGCCCGGCGACGCCGCGACGTGGTCGGGTGGCCGGGACGCAGACGGATACGCCACCGGTCAGGGCACAGTGAGATGGTTCACCACGAGTCCGGAGTTTACTACGGGCTCCAATATTCCAAAAAAGCGAGACATCGAGCTTACCCGTCACACTGGCGAAATGGTTCGAGGCAAGTTAGAGGGTCTGATCGCACGGGGGGATGCCGATGGGAGAGCTTCCCACGGCAAGCTTGTCGCTGGACGACGAGGCAAAAAGTGGGTTGCGGAGATCCCGCCGGCCCAGACGGCACAGTCGGTCGCGGCGAACGAAAATCGACCCAACGAGCCGGCTCAGCAGCAGGCCTCGGTTGTCGAGAAGGAACCCCCTGCCGAGGGGCCGCCGCCGGCCGAGGAGCCACCACCGCCGGCCGTGGTCAGCCAGCCGCCGTCCACACCAGCGCCGGAAGCGACCGTAGCCGAAACACCGGTCGCGGATATGGACGACTCTCTGCGAGCGCTTGTCGGATCTAGCTCCGCGTTGCGCACGGAGGCCCCATCGCCGGAATCCTCAATCCCTCCAACCGCATCATCGTCGTCCTCCGGTCCCCGCCTAACGACAGCGGAAGTAACAGAGTTAGCTGAGGTCGAAGCACGCGGCGACGGTTATGATCTGAGCGATTACGAGCGTTCGCCTGTAAATTACTCTGCCGGAGACGAAACATGGTCGGTCTCTTACGCTCACAGGTCTGCCAACGGGGTTATCAAGCACTTCAGAATAAGCGTTGAAGATAAGACGAAGAAAACGTCGATCGTAACCGCCAGATAACTTCCCGGCGCGCCTCGAAGCCCTGGACAACTCGAAAGCATTCGGGCTCTCGCCAAACTTCCTGGTGCTACCGCCCCAGCCAGCCGCGGCGGATGAGGCTGACGGCGATGGCGGCGAGGAGGAGCGAGACCAGTTTGGAGATGCCGTTGATGCCCTGTTTGCCCATGCACCTCGTGAGCCAATCGGCGTTGCGGAAAACGATCGCGACGATGATGAGGTTCACCAGGAGAGAAAGCAGCGTGTAAAGAATTCCTACGGTATCGATGAGGACGAGAAGTGCCGTGAGCAAGGCCGGGCCGGCAATGAGCGGCATGCCTAACGGCACGATGCCGAAGGCTTCGGTGGTCGGACGTTTTTCCCCACCCATCTCCAGCAGATCGCGCACAGCGAAGGCCAGCAGGATGAGGCCACCCGCCACCTGGAAGTCGGCCACCGTGATGCCGAGCGCCTGGAAGATGAGCTTACCCAGGAACATGAACCCGATCGAGATGGCGAGCGCGGTGACGAGGCCAAGGATGGCTTCCTGCTGGCGGCGCTTGGCGTCGACGTTCGCGCCCAGCCCGATGAAGATCGCGACCATCCCGATGGCGTCGATCGCGACGAAGATCGGAATGAAGGCGATGAGGAACTTGGTCCAGAAATCTCTCATCTCAATGCAATAACCAGGCGGCGGCGATTAACGGATTTACAGGAGGGCCACTTGGCTATTCCTTTCTCTCCTGTCGAAATCTGTTAATCCTGTAGGGTCACTCTTGGCAACCGAATTCTTATGAAACAAATCCTGCTCGTTAGTCTAAGCGCGATGCTGGCCTGCTCGGTCCGCGCTGCGGAAGTGAAAAGTCTCGAAGATTTTAAGGAGGCGGCCGACAAAGCAAACGCCATCCTGACCATTCCGGATTGGCCCAAAACGCCGATCGACGTGCAGGGCGAAATCAACATGTCCATCGCCAAAGCCGACGCTGCGCTAGGTGTGATCGGGAAACAGGATCTGAGCAAGGTGACCTTCGAGAGCACACTGGGTGCCCTCGATAACATTCAGAACGAAGCGACTCAAGCGGTCAGCAAGACCGTCGTCGTGCAACAGACAAATCAGGACGCGGCCATGCGCGAGGCGGCTGAGAAAGCAGTCAAGGTCTTCCAGGATTGGGCGGTGGGGATCGATTATCGCGAGGACGTTTACAAGGCGGTCAAGGCGTTTGCCGACTCTAAGCCGAAGCTGGAGGGCGAGGACGCGCTGCTCCTCGAACACACCATGCGTGATTATCGCCGCGCGGGTCTGGCCTTGCCGAAGGAGAAACGGGCCGAGGTCGAAAAGTTGCGCAAGGAGTTGGCCAAACTGGAGACGGATTTCCAATCCAATATCGTCGCGGTGAAAGCGCCGGTCGTCTTCACCAAAGAGGAACTGGAAGGCGTGGCGGAGAGCGTGCTCAATTCCCCGGGCGTCAAGACGGGCGACGATTCCTACACCATCCTCGCGAACGTCACGTTCCACTACAACACGGTGGAAGAGACCGCCAAGAAAGAGGAGACGCGCAAGCATCTCAACAAAGTGCGTTTCAACCTGGCGCGCGAGAAGAATGCGCCGCTGCTCAACGACATCCTGAAGCATCGTAACCAGATCGCGCTCAAGCTCGGTTATAAATCGTGGGATGATTTCCAGACCGAGATCAAGATGGCCAAGAGCGGAGCCGCCGCTAAGACGTTCATCAATGATCTGGTGGCCGGCATCCAACCGAAGTTTGACGCCGAGATAGGCGAACTGCGCAAGCTCAAGGTCGCCGAAACCAAAGATCCGAACGCGCAGATCAACATCTGGGATTGGCGTTACTACGCCAACGAGCTCAAGAAAGATAAGTACACGGTCGATACGGAAGCGCTGCGAGTTTACTTCCCTTTCCAGCGCGTGCTGGACGGAATGTTCGACATCTACCAGAACATCTTCGGCCTGAAGTTTACCAAGATCATCGCCCCGAAAAAATGGGTGGACGATCTCCAGCTCTATGTCGTCGCGGACGCGGCCAGCGGCGAACCGTTAGGCTTGTTCTATCTCGATATGTTCCCGCGTGAGGGAAAGTTTAATCACTTCGCCGAGTTCGGGATCGTCCCAGGGAAACTTTTGCCTAACGGGAAGTATCAACGCCCGACCGTCTCCCTCATTTGTAACTTCCCGCCTCCGACCAAGGATAAGCCTTCGCTGCTGAGCCATAGCGACGTCGAGACCCTCTTCCATGAGTTCGGGCATGCCCTCCACGCCATCGTGACGAATGCGAAATACGTCCGTTTCTCCGGGACGAGCGTTCCCGCGGATTTTGTGGAGGCGCCTTCGCAGATGCTGCAAAACTGGGTCTGGGATAAGAAGGTCCTCGATACGTTTGCGGGGGATTACCGCGATCCGTCGAAGAAGATTCCCGCGGAGACGATCGAGAAGATGAAAGAGGCCAAGCTGGCCACGGTGGCGGTCAATTATCGCCGGCAATTCACCTTCGCCGACATCGATCTCACCCTGCACGATTCCCATCCTGCGGGTAATCCCTACGACTGCGTGGCCATGTCGAATCCCATTTTCAAGGAAGACTTTCTGCCCATTGAACCCGACACCGCCTTCGTCGCCTACTTTGGGCATTTGGCGGGATACGACGCAGGCTACTACGGCTATGCCTGGGCCGACGCGATTGCCGCCGACATGGCAACCGTTTTCGAGAAATCGCCTAACGGATTTCTCGATAAAGCCGCGGGTCTGAAGCTGCGCCAGGAAATCTACGCGCCGGGCGGCTCGCGCGATATCGATCTTTCGATTCACAAGTTTCTCGGTCGTGATCGATCGATTCAGCCTTTCTTGAAGACGTTAGGCATTGAAGGCAAAGGGAAAGCGAAAGGCGGCCCGTCCACGGAGAGCAGCTCCGGCGCGGCCCAGCCCCCCACCCAGCCCTAGTGCGCCGCCGCGCGACCTCTCTGGGCAGCGCACTCATTCCGAGTGCTGGCGACGGTGGTCCACCGTCGCGAACTTTTTCCAGGTCACGCCCGTTAGCAGAGCGTGCCCGATCTGTCTGGCGTGCCCTGTCGCTCCCTCTCTCCTGCGTCTTCGCCCTGACCGTCCTATCCTCCTGTCACCGGCCGGAGAGCAATGTCGAGAAGGGTCATCGCGAACAGATCTTGCATAAAGGCAACGGCCAGGAAGTGCAGGATCTCGATCCGCAGATCGTTAACGGAGTCGGCGAATACAATGTGATCTCCGCGCTGCTCGAGGGGCTCGTCTCGGAAGATCCTCACGACTTGCATCCCGTCCCCGGCGTGGCCGAACGCTGGGACGTTTCGCCCGACGGCAAGACTTACACCTTTCATCTGCGCCACAACGCCAAATGGTCGAACGGCGATGCCGTGACGGCGCGAGATTTTATCGCTTCCTATCGACGCATCCTCGCGCCTGGCCTCGGCGCAGACGGCGCCTCCATGCTTTACGCCGTGCGCAACGCCGAGACTTTTAACAAGGGTCAGCTCCAGGATTTCAATCAGGTCGGCTTCCGCGTGCTCGATGATTGGACCCTGGAAATCTCCCTAACGAATCCAACTCCCTATTTTCTTTCCCTCCTCAACTACGATGCCTGGTTCCCGGTGCACATTCCGACCGTGCAAAAGTACGGGCCGCTCTATGAGCGCGGCAGCTATTGGACCAAGCCGGGCCGCTTCGTTGGTAACGGTCCGTTTACGCTCGAAGCGTGGAGGCTCAACCAGGATATTCGGGTCAAGAAAAGCCCCACTTACTGGGATGCCGCCCGGGTGCGATTGAACGGCATCGTCTTTCACACCATCGATAGCAATAACGTCGAGGAACGCGCCTTTCGCTCGGGCCAGCTTCACGTCACCGACACGGTGCCCATCAATCGGATCGATCGTTATCGGCGCGAAGAACCGAACCTGCTCCGGATCGATCCCTATCTGGGCACCTACTTTTTCCGGCTCAACGTGACCCGGCCGCTCCTCAACCAGCGGCTCGTGAGGCGAGCGCTCGGGATGGCAATCGATCGACAAAGCATCGTCGAGCACGTGACCCGGGGCGGACAATTGCCGGCCTTTTCATTCACTCCTCCCAACACCGCCGGCTACACCTGCAGGGCGAGCCTGCCTTACGATCCCGAGGGAGCGCGCCGCACCCTGGCCGAAGCCGGTTACCCAGGCGGACGCGGGATTCCGCCGCTCGAGATGCTCTTTAACAGTTCCGAAAATCACAAGATCATCGCCGAAGCCGTGCAACAGATGTGGCGCAAGCAGCTCAACATCGATGCGCGACTCGTCAATCAGGAACTCAAGGTCTATTACGACACGCGGCGGCAGATGAATTACCAGATTATTCGTTCGACCTGGATCGGCGATTATGTGGATCCGAATTCGTTTCTCAGTCTTTGGCTCACGAACGGGTTAAACAATCAAACCGGCTGGTCCAATCCAGAATACGACCGGCTCCTGGCGGAGGCGGCTCAGACTAACGACCAGCAGGCGCGCTACACCGCCTTCCAGAAAGCGGAAGCGCTCCTGCTCGAGGAAGCGCCCGTTCTGCCGGTCTATTTCTACACTCACTCCTTCCTCATCCGGCCGGGGGTGCAAGGCTGGTGGCCCACCATTCTCGATCATCACCCTTACAAATACGTTTACCTAGAATAGCGCCGGTCCCAGGTCGCGATGACGCGTGTAGACGCCTTCCTCTGGGAGGCGCGGGCGTGGGCTCCGCTGAGCCATCAGATTTCCGTCCCATCGGAGAAAGCCCATGATCTTTGCGCAACTGGTTCGGCAAATCACATCGCACGCTCCTTGTGAGCTCCCTCTCCGCGCTTCGCCGGATCGGGATGACAAATTGTGAGCGCTGCTCCGCGCGCACCGGGACGGACGGGTCGCGCTGAGAAAGGCCTCACTTGCACCTCAAACATGAAGAATCACGATTTTCACGCTATCTTCGTGCTTCATGCAAAAATTCGTTCTTTTTTCCTGCACCGCCTTCGCCTTCGTTAGCCTTGCGTCCGCCGCTCCCATCGAGCCGCCCAAAGAAGCGATCGCGGCGATCGACTCCGCCGGGCTTCTCGATCACATCAAGGTCCTGGGCTCGGATAAGTTCGAAGGCCGCGCCCCGGGGACCAAAGGCGAAGATCTCTCCGTGGAATACATCACCGAGCAGTTTAAGAAACTCGGCCTCCAGCCGGGCAATCCCAATGGCACCTACACTCAGGAAGTGTCGATGGCCGGGATCCTGAGCACCCCGACCGCTTCTCTGCACGTGGGCAAGAAAGAGATGAAGCTGCAATCGCCTAACGACTACGTTGCTTTTACCCAACAGATCACGCCCAAAATCGAGGTGAAAGATTCCGACCTTGTCTTCGTCGGCTACGGCGTGGTCGCACCTGAATATGGCTGGGATGATTTCAAAGGCGTCGATGTCAAAGGCAAGACTCTCGTCTTTCTGATCAACGATCCTCCCCTGTCCGACCCAGCCAACCCCGAGCAGCTCGACCCGAAGATGTTTAAAGGTAAAGCGATGACCTACTACGGACGCTGGAGCTACAAATATGAGATCGCGGCCGAAAAGGGCGCGGCTGCGGCTGTCATCGTGCATGAGACGATTCCGGCGGCCTATCCCTGGTCGGTGGTGGAAAACAGCAACGCCAAGGAGAACTTCGTGATCGACGCGCCGGACAAGAATATGAAAACGGTCGCGGTCCGTTCCTGGATCACCCTGCAAACAGCCCAGAAACTTTTCGCCGCAGCAGGGAAAGATTATGAGGCTATGAAAAAGTCCGCCCTGAGCAAGGACTTCAAGCCAGTGTCGTTAGGCGGGTCGGCCAACTTCGAGATTGAAAACAAGATCCACACTTTCAAGTCGCGCAACGTGTTGGCCAAACTGGAAGGAAGCGATCCGCAGAAAAAAGACGAATACGTCATCTACAGCGCGCATTGGGATCATCTCGGCCGCGACACCAGACTGAAAGGCGACCAAATCTACAACGGCGCGCTTGATAACGCTTCCGGCGTAGCCAGCATCCTCGAGATTGCGCAGGCCTACACCAAGCTGCCCGAGCCGCCGCCCCGCAGCGTTCTTTTCCTCGCCACCACCGCGGAGGAAGCGGGATTGTTAGGCGCAAAATATTACGCAGAGAATCCGCTCTACCCACTCGATCACACTCTGGCCGACATCAACATCGATGGCATCAACTCCTGGGGGAAGACGCGCGACATCGAAGATGTTAGCTATGGCAATTCGACCCTGGACGAGATGCTGGCCGCCGCCGCCCAAAAGCAAAACCGGGTGGCCAAACCAAATAGCGAGCCGGAAAAAGGCGGCTTCTACCGGGCCGATCACTTCGAGCTTTCAAAGTTAGGCGTGCCCGCGCTCTACCCGAGTAGCCGCCCGAAAGATTTTGTCGGTCGCCCCGCCGATTACGGGCAGAAGAAGAGCGCCGCTTACGTCGCGCATCATTATCACCAGGTCTCTGATGAAGTCGATCCGGCTTGGGATCTCTCCGGGGCGGTGCAGGATAATCAGCTTCTATTCGAGGTCGGTTACCAGGTGGCCGAGGGCGATCACTATCCAACGTGGATGCCGGACTCGGAATTTAAGGCGAAGCGCGACGCGATGATGGCGCACAAAAAATAGCCGCCCGTGCTCGGCGCGCTCACCACCTCGCCGTCGCTCACGGCGGCTTCTAACTCCGTCCCCATCATCGGCCTGCTCCTGGGCGTTGCGCTGCTTCTGTTTGGGCGGCGGCTTTTCTGGCTCTTTGTCGCGGCGCTGGGCTTCGCCGTCGGGTTACAACTAGCGCCCTACCTGATGCAGAACCCTCCGCCTTGGCTCGCGCTCGCCGTCTCCCTGGGTCTGGGTTTACTCGGCGCCTTGCTCGCGTTCGTCGTGCAAAAGATCGCCGTCGGCCTCGCGGGATTTATCGTCGGCGGTCGTTTGGCCGTCGCTCTGGGGGCCGCTTTTGTGGCCAATTACGCGCAATACCATGGGATCGCGTTCGTGGTCGGCGGAATTCTCGGCGCCATTCTGCTTCTCGCGCTTTTTGATTGGGCGTTGATCATTTTCTCCTCGATCGAAGGGGCCCGGCTCATCGCCGAGAGTGTCCATCTTCCTCCGACTGGTACGACCATTTTAGTCGTGGGGCTGGCGGTTTTCGGCATCATCCTGCAAGCCGCTCTCTTCCGCCGTCGGCGATGACTTGGGCGAATTGGAGTCATCCGGCGGTGCGCACTGCGAATTCGGTAATTTGCGGCAACCATAATTCCGGCCAATTCCGTTTCAGCTGTGTCGCCATGTCGGCGACAGCACCTACCAATTATGAAACGAACCGTATTATCTCTCTTTTGCTTGTCTGCGCTGACCCTGTCCGTCATCGCCGAGGATGACCCCTCTCCGACTCCGACCCCCGCGGACAACTCCGCCCAGAATGTCCGCGATCGTGACGACGATGCGAAAACATCCGGCGACCAGTCCAACGACTCGGCCGATATCAAGGTCACCGCTGCGATTCGTCGCGCCGTGATGAAGGATGACTCGCTCAGCATGACGGCCAAGAACGTCAAGATCATCACCGCCGACGGCGTCGTCACCCTGCGTGGACCAGTCAAGTCCGCCGAGGAAAAGGCAACGATCGGCAAATTGGCCAAGGCCAATGCCGGCGATGCTAAAGTGATGAACGAACTCGAGGTCGCACACTCCGAATAAACTCAACCAACCCTAAATAGAAAGAACCCAAGTCATATGTCTAAAACACAAGTTTTCTGTATCGCAAAAAGTCACTCGCAAGCCGAGACGATCGTCGAGCGCCTGCAAGCCGCCGGTTTCCCGAGCAATGAGATCTCCATCCTGTTGCCGGACACCGAAGGCAAGCATGACATCGGCCATGTCAAAGCCACGAAGGCGCCGGAAGGCGCAACCACAGGTGCGGCCACTGGAGGCGTCACCGGTGGCGTCATCGGGTTGCTCGCCGGGATCGGCGCACTGGCCATCCCCGGTGTCGGCCCGTTGATCGCCGCCGGTCCCATCATGGCAGCCCTGAGCGGCGCCGCAATCGGCGGTGCCACAGGCGGCGTAGTCGGCGGCTTGATCGGCCTCGGCATACCCGAGATCGAAGCCAAGCGCTACGAGGAAAAGCTCAAGAGCGGTAACTATCTCATCGCTGTCCACACCCATGACGGCGACCAGGAAGATCGTGCCAAGAAAATCTACGATGACGCAGGCGCCGAAGACATCACCAGCTCGGCGATGTCCTCTACGCCCAAAGAATAAGCGTTTCTAACCTAAGAAAATTTAGCAGCGCCCGGTGTCGTAAGATACCGGGCGCTTTTTTTTGGGCGCTCCGTTGTAGCTGGGGACGCTCTCCCGGGCGCTCCGCCTGTTGGACGGGGGGTTGTCACAGGGCTACCCCCCCGCCGGAAACAGCGTCCCCGGCCACAGCGCCGTCATCGGCCTCACCCTCCGCCACGTCGCAAGTGTTTTTCCCCTCAAATGGCCTCCCTGCGACGATTTTTCTTCCATAAGAAATACTTATATTGCTATCACGCAAATCAATTACGTCAGAATTTACCTTCGAAGTTCCAACACCTATGAGCACCACCGCGATTGACCTCGCACCTCCCTCCTTCGCCTCAAACTCCATCCGCTGCCGGTGGCGCCCCATCATTCTGATCGGTGCCGCCCTGCTTATCATCGGAACCTTTTGGATGTGGTCGCGCTACCCAGCCCTCGTCAGTAAAGCCACGCACCTCGGGAAAGCTGTACCCAGTATGACCTATAGCAGCCAGGTCATGACGGTGGCCTCCGATGCTCCCGTGGGGCGGCAAATTCTAGCCGCGAGCGTGAACTGGGTGGCCGGCATGAAGGTCGGCATGACCTTCGGCGTGCTTTTCGGGGCTCTCCTCCACACTGCTCTGCGTTATTATCCGCTCCGCGTGGGTAAGAACCTTTATATCAACTCACTGAAAGGCGCGCTCATCGGTGTGCCCATGGGAGTCTGCGCGAACTGATCCTGGCCAGCATCTTGTCGGCTGCGCTCCTGGTCTTGGTGCCTTGGAATTCCCTGCTCTCCGACATGACGCCATTGAAGGCGCCGATCGTGAGTCTGCTTGCTGTCATTATGCCGGTGCCGATCGCGCTGGACGTGATGTTCCCGGCCCAACTTCTGCATCAAGGAATCAACCTGGGTTACGTCATGATGCTGACTATGACGCTGGGAACATTCAGCATCATCCCGGCGGTTTACCTCTGGCGGGATGTGTCGAAAAAACTGGCCGCATCGCTGGTCGGCTTCTTCTTTGTGACGGGATGGATCCTGGGAATGGTTTTCTAGGCTCACCTCGCCGCCGGGGACGCTGTCCCCGGCGGGGTAAAGTTCGGCCCACGCCGATCAGGTAGCAGCGCGGCCGGGGACAGCGTCCCCGGCTACAGCGCTTCCCGGCTCTCCAAAGCTAGTGTCGGAAATGCCGAACGCCGGTGAACACCATCGTCATTTTTCGTTCGTCGGCCGCGGCGATGGTTTCCTCATCTCGGATCGAACCGCCCGGCTGAATGGCAGCGGTCGCCCCCGCCTCGGCTGCGGCGATGAGTCCATCGGCAAAAGGAAAAAAGGCGTCGCTCGCCACGGCGCTTCCCTTAAGCGACAAACCCGCCTCGGCCGCTTTCCAGACGGCGATACGCGAAGCGTCGACCCGTGACATTTGTCCGGCGCCGATCCCCAGGGTGCGATCGTGACCGGCGTAAACAATGGCGTTCGATTTCACATGCTTGACCACGCGCCAGCCGAAAAGCATCGCGGCCATTTCCTGCTTGGTCGGGGGCCGTTTGGTCACCCCTTGGGTTTCCATTTTGGCAAATCGACCCGCGTCTTTTTCCTGCACGAGCATACCTCCACGAACCGAGCGGATATCCAGTTTGGGCTTCGACTCCGCCTTCATCGGTGGCAGCGAACGCATGAGCCGAAGGTTCTTTTTCTTCTGTAGCACGGCGCGCGCATCGGCGGCGAAATCCGGCGCGATGATCACTTCGCTAAAGATTTCGCTGATCGCCTTCGCCACCGCGAGATCCAGCGGCCGATTGCAGATGATGATCCCGCCGAAGGGCGCCTGTTTGTCGGTCGCGAACGCTTTGAGCCAAGCTTCCTTTAAATCCCGCGCGCTCCCCACCCCGCAGGGATTCGTGTGTTTCAATATCGCCACCGTCGGCTCGGCAAATTCGTCCATCAGGTCGGCCGCCGCCGTGATATCGAGCAGGTTGTTAAAAGAGAGATCCTTGCCGTGCAGCTTCTCAAAATGATCCGGGAAAGCGCCGTAAAGCGACGCTTTCTGGTGCGGATTTTCGCCATAACGCAGCCGACTAACGAGTGGCAGTGAGAGGGAGAACGACGTTTCTGTCTTCTGTTTTTCGTTGAGGAAAGAGCCAATGGCGCGATCGTAGTCGGACGTTTTCAGAAACACTTTGATGGCCAGGCGCTCGCGCAATTTGAGCGTGGTCTTGCCCTCGCGGTTTTGCATTTCGTCGAGAACAGCCGGGTAATCGGCCGGGTCGACCACCACCGTGACCGACTGATAATTCTTGGCCGCGCTTCTCAACATGGAAGGACCGCCAATATCGATCTGCTCGATCGCTTCCGCCAGACTCACACCGGGCTTCGCCACGGTCGATTCGAAAGGATAGAGGTTCACCACCACCAGATCGATCGGCTGGATGCCGTGCTCGCGCGCGGCGGCTTCGTGCTCCTTATTGCCGCGCAGGAAAAGGAGGCCGCCGTGCACTTTTGGGTGCAAAGTTTTGACCCGGCCATCGAACACTTCCGGCGAGCCGGTGAAGCTGGAAATGTCGGTCGTTTTAATTCCTTCCTCGCGCAAGAGCCTGGCCGTGCCGCCCGTGGAAATAATCTCCACGCCCTCTTTCTCGAGCTGGCGCGCGAAATCGGCCAGGCCGGCCTTGTCGGAAACAGAAAGGAGAGCGCGTTGGATTTTCATGAGGAATGGCGCTGCACCAGCAGGTAAGCGAGGCAATACATGGCGAGCCCGAAAGCCAGGGACACAACGAGCGAAAGCTCGAAGCTGGGCAGGTGAACTATGCCGGGGTCGCCAGCGTAGAGCGCGCGACGCACCGCAGCCACGCCGTAGGTGACAGGATTGAGATGCACCGCCCAGTAAATCCAGGAATGCGGGTTGGTGGCGGGGAAAAGTGCGCCTGACATGAGCCAGAGCGGCACCAGGAAGACATTCATGATGGCGTGAAATCCCTGGGTCGATTCCATGGGCCACGCGATCAGGAAGCCGAGTCCGGTCAGCCCGAAGCCGACCACGAAGAGGGTTCCCAGACAAACCAAAATGCGCTCGGGCGTGATGTGAATGCCGATGAGAGGCGCGAGGAGCAGAAAGATCAGCCCCTGCAAAAGCGCCAGTGTGGTCCCGCCAAGAATCTTCCCACAGACAATGCTGCCCGGTGAGATGGGCGCGATCAGCACCGATTGCAGAAATCCTTCCCGCCGATCTTCAATGATCGAGATGGTGGAAAAGATGGCGGTGAAAAGCATGATGAGAATGAGCGTGCCCGGATAGAAATATTCGAGGTAATGCATTCCGTTAGGCGCGGACCCGACCCGGAACGACGGCCCAATCCCGGAGCCGATCACAAACCAGAAAACCAGCGGGGAAAGGAGCGCCCCGATAATGCGATTGCGCTGCCGGTAGAAACGCACAATCTCGCGCTGCCAGAGAGTGGCCGTCGGTAAAAGAAAAAGGCCGAAGCGTTTGCCTCCGGCATGGGCGGCCGCGTTCTGCATCGCGGCCTAACGATCAAGCACGATGTGCTTGGCTGCCGGATAAAGCACCGGGCAACAACCGATCGTCTCGCAAAAGGCTTTGCTAAAGTGGCTCAGACTGGAATAGCCCACTTCGATGGCCGTTTCGGTGACGTTGTAGCGCCCGCTCCGGAGCAATTCCGCCGCGCGCTCCATGCGCGCGTTGCGCAGGAATTGCGGAATCGTCAGGCCGACCTCGCGCGAAAAAATACGGCTCAAATAAAACGGGCTGCAACCGACCTCCTGCCCCAGTACTTCCAGCGTGGGCGGATTAGCCAGATCGCGCAAAAGCAATTCCTTCGTCCGGACGACGCGATCACGCGCTACGCGTTTCTGTCGCATGCAAAACATCTCCGGATCTTTCGGCTCGAAAAGGAAATGCGACATCAGCTCCAGCGCCTTGCTTTGGTACCAAAGGACGCGCGCGGCCTTTGGCACCGGCGGCTCGGCCAGGCTGGCCACAATGGCCCGCTGCTCAGCCGACATCGGCTGCGGGGCGGAGACAACGCTCTGCTCCTTCTTTGGAAAAATGACCGAACGCATGGCCGGAGTCAGGTCGCTCTCAGAATCGGCCAACTGCGTCTGCAAATGTTCCCGCGAATACTCCAGCGTCACGAAACGATGATGGTCGTGCGCCTGGCGGGTCGCCCGCAAAGGCTCGTCCCCCATCGCGTAATAGCCGGAGCTGCTTGGGATATAATCACGCGACGGACTGGCGCCGCGACTGACCGCGCCCCGCCCGTCGAGATTCAGGCAAAACTCGATGCCGCCGGGACGAAAACTCTCGGCCCAATCGAGCGATCGGCTGGATTTAAAATCGTGCCACTCGATGCTGATCCCCAGCTCCTCGAAGCTGCCATAAAGCAGTTGCCAGCCATGGCGCACATTCGTCCACGCGGCCGCTGAGAGTTCGCCTTTCATTCCGGTCATTTTGCGGTTTTCGCCGCCGAATTGCAAGATGCGTCTTCGGTTCCCTGTTCCCTCATTTGTCGCGGAAGAAATCCTCGAACGATCGGCGAACCCGGAAAAACGTCGCCTTGACCTCGTCGCGAGCCTGTCGAAACGCAGCCTTGATGCGGCGTTTCACAATATTCTGGTCGCCGTCGTCATCCTCGTCCGCATCGCGATCCTGGTCATCGACGGTCGATTCGTCCACCACTGCGGTTTGATCCTTCCCCGCGAAAAGCCCTTCCGTGCGCACGATATTCCCTTGGTTGGCGCCGATGTGAATGGTGCCGGCCGGCTCGCCGTCCGGTCGATGCAGGACGAGGACCCAGATCGGATTTCCCCGACTGTCGCTGCTCAACGTATAATCAGCCGTCGCGAAAGTGACGTGCGATTTTTCCGCGGTTTGTTGGGCCATGGTGAAGGCGCCACTGGAATCGAGGTTGAGCTTGCTCGTGTCGATGGCGGCTCCGAGGGAGCCTTCCACGGCGGAGCGTAACGGCGTGCGCTCCGAGCTGATCCGGCCGTTGGTCACTTCCACCTCGCGCACCCCTCCTCGGGCCTGCGGGTCGTTCACCAGCACTCGCCAGGTGGCCGGCTGCGAATTGCCGTTCGTCCCGGTGACGGAGATGACGTGGTTCACATAGTCGCGTTTGAGCTGGGTGCCGACTATGCGAAGAGCTTGATAGGCAGTAGGTTGTTCCGTGGCTGGCTCTTGCTGGGCGAGAGCCGGCGTGGCGACAAAGAGCAGGGCGAGGAGCCATTTCAACATGTGAAAATAGTGCATGTCTCAGGGCGGATTGCCAGTCCCGATGCGGAGTCGGCGCCGAGGTTCAGCAGAGAGCTGCGCGAACGGCCCGGGTATTGCTGGAAAAGACGGTTCGAATAATCTCGTTGCGAGAGTGTCATAAATTGCCAAGCTTTGCTGCGAGATCTCCTTACAGAGTAGGATGCACGACGGTCGATGAGGAAAACGAAGAAACAAATCGAGTTCTCCAGCCACACGGGCAACCTCGCTCTGATGCGAAACTGCGTCCGCGGTTTCCTCGAAAAATTTCCGTTCTCGGAGCGTCAGCGCACCGCCATGGTCCTCGGGGTGGACGAAGCCTGCACCAACATCATCCGGCACGCCTACCATCTGCAGGACGATCAGCCCATTTCCCTGTCTCTGGAAGGCAAGAACGATTGCGTTTGCATGCGTCTGCGTGACTACGGCCGCCAGATGCAGCCCGCCCTGATGAAAGGGCGCCCCGCCGATTTGATCAAACCGGGCGGGCTCGGCCTCCATCTCATCCGCCACGCCTTCGATCAGGTCGACTATGTTCTGCAGAGCGAGGGAACAGAGCTGGTTCTGACTAAAAATCTAAACTAGGAATCAGACAGAATTCACAGGTTTTGGCGGGATGGCTGCGCTGAAAAAACCCGCCTCAATTCTTCCTTCTGTAAATCCTCTTCATCCTGCCCAATAATCTCCCATGCCCGCCGTCGTCCCTTCCGTGCCCGATCCAGCGTTCGAGATTTCGCTGCGGCCGCCGATGTTCAGCGAGTTCACCGGCCAGGAGAAAGTCTGTGAACGCATCGAGGTGCTGGTCGAAGCGGCCCGCCAGCGGGGCGATGTGCTCGAGCATATCCTCCTCAGTGGGCCTCCCGGTCTCGGGAAAACGACGCTCGCCCACATCATCGCCAACGCCATGGCCGTGAACATCAAAAACACCAGTGGCCCGGTCATCGAAAAAGCCGGCGAACTGGCCGGGCTCCTCACTAGCCTGGAAAAAGGCGACGTTCTTTTTATCGACGAGATCCACCGGCTGCAGCCGACCATCGAGGAATATCTGTATCCGGCGATGGAGGACTACAAACTCGACATCATCATCGACCAGGGCCCGCAGGCTCGGAGCCTGCAGCTCCGCCTGCCGAAGTTCACCCTCATCGGCGCCACCACCCGTTCCGGCATGCTGAGCGCACCGTTGCGTTCGCGTTTTGGGATGACCGCGCGCCTTGATTATTACGCCGCTGAAGAAATGCAGAAGATCATTCTGCGGAGCGCTGGATTGCTCAACGTGGAGATCGATTCTGCGGGGGCGGCCGAAATCGCCGCGCGCACCCGCGGGACACCCCGCACGGCCAACAATCTCCTCCGCTGGGTGCGCGACTACGTGCAGGTCAAAGCCGACGGGCGTATCACGGCCGAGCTGGCCGATCGCGCCCTCACCATGCTCGAAATCGACCGCGACGGGTTCGACCAATGGGACAAGCGGATTTTGGAAACGCTCATTCACAAGTTCGAGGGCGGCCCGGTTGGCTTGAGTTCGCTCGCGGTGGCCGTGGGCGAAGAAGCCGGCACGTTGGAAGAAGTGAATGAGCCTTATTTGATTATGGAAGGCTACATCAAACGCACGCCCCAGGGCCGCGTCGCTCTGCCTAACGCCTACCGAAAACTCGGGCTCAAACCGCCGGTCGGTCCGCAAAGCGAATTGTTCGGCTCGTAACGCGTTTAGGCCCACGCTTCATTTCTGGGGGGCGAGACTCGGTCGAGCCGGGGGATGATTCTCATCACGATAGGAGTGACATCCCCGGCTCGACAGAGTCTCCCCCTACCAACTGGTCAACGCCGTCCACCCGTGTCTGCCCAGAGGTCACTGTGCTACCGTTCGCTCATGACTGCGGATGATTTCTTCCCGGAGACTGCGCGCATCCTCAGCGTCGCGGAATTCACCCGCTCGCTCCGCAACCTGCTCGAAAGCCGCCTCGGCGCCGTCTGGGTGCAGGGAGAAATTTCCAACTACAAAAAGCATCCGTCCGGCCACCAATATTTCACGCTCAAGGACCAGCGCGCCGCGCTCAACTGCGTGATTTTCCGCAGCACGCTCCTATCGTTGCCCAGCCCGCTGGCCGATGGCATGCAAGTCCAGGTTTATGGCAATGTCACCGTCTTCGAAGCACGCGGCCAATACCAGCTCAGCGTGCAAATTGTTCAGTCACGCGGGCTGGGGCTTTTGCAGGCCAAATTCGAGGCGCTCAAGCGGAAGCTGGAGGCCGAAGGGCTGTTCGACCAGAAGCGTAAACGAGCGCTGCCGAAATTTCCGCGGCGGATCGGGATCGTGACCTCTGCGAGCGGGGCAGCGCTGCAGGATATTCTGAATGTGCTCCACCGGCGCGCTCCCGGCGTCGCCGTGCTGGTCAGCCCGGTGCGCGTGCAGGGAGCGGGCGCGGCCCTGGAAATCGCCACGGCCATCCGCGAATTGAGTACGCCTAACGATGCCTGGGAACCGCTCGATTTGCTCGTCGTCGCCCGGGGCGGCGGCAGTATCGAGGATCTCTGGGAATTCAATGAAGAGATCGTGGCTCGCGCGATTTTTCATGCGGCCATTCCCGTCGTTTCGGCCGTCGGGCACGAGGTCGATTTCACCATGGCTGATTTCGTGGCCGATCTGCGCGCGCCGACACCGAGTGCGGCGGCGGAGTTGATCGTGCCCGACGTCAGCGACCTGATCCGGCGGGTCGTGGCACTGCAAAATTGTCTCGGTCGCGGCTGGCGCGATTTCTCGGCCCGCGCACGCAACCGCCTCACCTCTGTTTCGGAGAAAGCGTTGTTCCGCCAGCTGAGCGGGCGCTTGCGCGAATCGCAACAGCGGCTCGATCTCGGTCGCGAATCACTTGTCCGCGCGACGGAAAACCGCCGGACCCGGGAACGCAGTCGCCTAACGAACGCCTCGTTAGCCTTGCGCGCCCATAATCCCGCGCGCGAATTGGCTGCTCGGTGGGAACGCCTGCAGACCATCCGCCGTCGCCTGGCCGAGGGCTCGAAGCAACGCCTCGCTGAAGCGCGGGAACGCTGCGACCACACCGCCAATCTGCTGCGTATCCTCGGGCCTCAAGCCACCCTCGAACGCGGCTACAGCATCACCCTCGACGCGAGCGGCAAACTGATCCGACGAATTGCCCAGGCCAAACCCCGAGAGAAGATCAAAACCCGCGTCCGCGACGGCGAATTCGATTCCACCGTCTTGTAGACGTTTTCCTCTGGGAAACGCGGATGTGCGCTTCCATTTTTGATCCGACACGCTGGCTCGCGTTTCCCAGAGGAAAACGTCTACAATGCCGCGACACCGTGAAACACCGTCGCTCCTCCGACGGACACATTTTCCGCGGACAGACGCCTGCCCGGCCGGGGATAGCGTCCCCAGCTGCAACTGTCGCGGGAGCAACGTCCCTGCGACAACCTTATTGCGGGTTAACGATGGGGTTGGCGGTGCCGTCGAGCCAGTCTGTGCCCGAGGCGAAAAGATTGTCGGTCGGATTTCCAGGGCGTTTCACCGCCAGGGAGCTGGGATCGACTTTCATGATCTGACCACTGGCATCAGCGAAGACCACAATCGCCTTTTTAGCCGCCCACACGCCACCCTTGATGGACTTATTTGCATCGTAAGTCGGGATGCTGCCTTCCTTAAATCCATCGGCCAATAGAGGAAAAGCCGGATTGCTCGTATCGGTCAGACCACAAACGTATGCGTAGTTGTTTTCCCCCGCCTTCAGGCTGTCCGTCCGGTTGCTGGCCGTGGCCGGGTCAATTTTGTTATCCGGGCTGGCCGGTGTCCAAGCAGAGGAAGCCACGGTGAAAACGTCTTCGCTTTGCAAGTAATTCGGGAAGAGCCACCAGAACGCATCATTGGAGTTGTTAGGCAAAGTGGCAGCCGCGGCATTGTAATCGGCGGCGGGCTGTTTCGACGGGAAAAAGCCATTGTTATCACTGGCAAAGAGTTTCAGCGCAATGGCGATCTGTTTGGCGTTGGATAAATCCTTGGTCTGATTCGCTCGCTCGGTCACTCCGTTAAAAACGGGCAAGGCGATACTGGCCAAAATGGCGATGATGGTAATGACGACGAGGAGCTCAATGAGCGTGAAGCCGGGGTTCTTTTTTTTCATAGGCGATGGGGTCGACGCGAGAGTGCCGGAGCCCGCAAATTCCGTCAAGCCTCGAAAAAGCAAACTCCTGTTACAAATGCGTGGCGCCCTTCAGGCGGCGTCCGCCGGCCGTTCGGTCGACCGCTCCTTCGCGGAGGGCTTCACGCTGACCCCCGGCTTTTCGCGCTTAAACGCAACCACCGCAAGAGGCGGCAACTGGACCACGATCGAATGCGTGCGGCCCTGCCATTCGACCGCTTCCGCTTCTCGCCCACCGAGGTTGCCCACATTGCTCCCGCCGTAAGTTTCGGCGTCGGTATTGATGATCTCGCGATAAAAACCAGCGCCCGGCACGCCTAAGCGATAGTTATAGCGCACCACCGGTGTGGCGTTGACCAGGAAAACGAGCGTTTCCCCTTCCCGCGAACGCCGCAGAAAAGCGACCACGCAGTTATCGGCATCGTGGAAATCGATCCACTCAAAGCTTTCGTGGCTATCGTCCATGTCCCACAACGCCGGTTCGTTGCGGTAGACATGATTGAGATGCTGGACCAGACGGCGCAAGCCATCATGGCGCGGCTCGTTTGTCAGCTCCCAATCGAGCCCACGATCATGGTTCCATTCCCGCCGCTGCCCAAATTCGCCACCCATGAAGAGCAGCTTTTTGCCTGGGTGCCCAAACATCCAGGCGAAGAACATGCGCAGATTGGCAAACTGCTGCCATTCGTCGCCCGGCATCTTGTTGATGAGCGAACCCTTCCCGTGCACCACCTCATCATGGCTCAGCACCAGCATGAAGTGCTCTTGGAACGCATACATGATCGAGAACGTCACGTTCCCCTGGTGGAACCGCCGATAAATCGGATCGAGCGCCATGTAATGCAGGAAGTCGTGCATCCAGCCCATGTTCCATTTGAAACCGAAACCGAGCCCGCCCAGATAAGTCGGGCGCGACACGCCCGGCCAGGCCGTCGATTCCTCCGCGATCGTCATGACGCCGGGATAATCCTCGTAGCACCACTCGTTCGTCTGTTTGAGAAAAAAGACCGCCTCGAGATTCTCGCGGCCCCCGAACGCGTTCGGCACCCATTGCCCAGGCTGGCGCGAGTAATCGAGATATAGCATCGACGCCACCGCATCCACGCGCAGGCCGTCGATATGATATTTATCGAGCCAGAAAAGCGCGTTCGCGGTCAGGAAATTGCGCACCTCGTTACGCCCGAAATTAAAAATGAGCGTGCCCCAATCCTGGTGCTCGCCCTGGCGCGGGTCGGCGTGCTCGTAAAGGTCCGTTCCATCAAACTCCGCCAGGCCGTGGGCATCTTTTGGGAAATGTGCCGGAACCCAATCCACGATCACGCCCACGCCGGCGCGATGACACGCGTCGATGAAATGCCGCAGCTCATCGGGAGAACCAAAACGGCTGGTCGGCGCATAGTAGTTCGTGACTTGATAACCCCACGAGCCTTCAAACGGATGCTCCGCAATGGGCAGTAACTCGATGTGCGTGAAACCCATCTCGAGCACATAGGGCAGCAGCGTCTCGGCAAACTCGACGTAACTAATGAAGCGGTTCCCCTGCTCCGCCACACGCTTCCAGGAGCCGAGATGCACTTCATAGATGCTGATGGCGCTCTGGTGCCACTCTTTCGCACGCCGTTCCTTCATCCATTGGTCGTCGCTCCATCGGTAGCGCTCGAGGTCATAGACCAGCGACGAAGTCTGCACGCCATGCTGACTGAAAAACCCGAAAGGATCGCTCTTCAGCAGAAGCGCCCCCGACGCGGTTTTGATCTCATATTTATAGTGCGCACCCTCCAGCACCCCGGGGATGAAGATTTCCCAGACGCCGCTCGCCAGTTTGCGCATCGGGTGCATACGACCATCCCAGGAATTGAAATCGCCCACCACGCTGACGCGCGCCGCGTTCGGCGCCCAGACGGCGAAATAAACGCCACGCTCGCCCCCGATCACGCGCAAATGGGCACCGAACTTGTCGTAGAGCCGCTTGTGATTTCCCTCCGCAAAGAGGTGCAGATCCACCTCGCCCATGATCGCGCCGTAGCTGTAGGGATCGCGCAGAAGCTGCTCCGTGCCGTCAAAGGCGAGCACCTTCACCAAATAATGAAAATCGGGGGACTCGTTAGGCACAGTCGCCTGGTAGAGGCCCTCGATATGGAGGCGCTCCGCCGGGAAGACCTGTTCACGGTCGTGCGCGGACACAATTTGGATCTCTTTGGCCTCGGGGCGGAAAATGCGAATGACCAGATCGTCTCCTGCGCGGTGGGGACCAAGGACCCGGAAAGGATCGGCATGCGCACCGTGGAGCAGAGCAGCGATCTCGTTAGGATCGACGGGGTGAATGGCAAATGAACTCACCTCTCAGGTTATCGGCTGAGGTCGCCATTGCAATTCCACCCGCTCAACCCCTCCTCCGTTCCCAAATCTCACCGGCGACGACCATTGTCAGCCAGGGCGGTCCTCGGCCCCTAACACCCGGCACCGACGCCACCGCGGAAGGTTTGCATTGAAGCGGGGCTCACGACCGTTAGCTTTCCGAGCATGGCGAAAGGCAAACCAAAAAAAGGACTCCGCTTGCTGGGTCGCAGCGAGACGACTGTCCCGACCTCGCCTTCCACCAAGATCCTGGAAACCTTTCTCAACCCCGCGCGCCGGCCGTATTGGATTCGTTTCGAGTCCTCCGATTTCACTTCGCTTTGTCCGATCACCGGGCAGGCAGATTTCGCCTCCCTGCAAATTGACTACCAACCCAGCAAGCGCTGTCTCGAAACGAAATCGCTGAAGTTTTATCTCGCTTCCTATCGCAACGAGAAAGCTTTCAACGAAGCCGTCACGAACCGTATCCTGGACGATCTCGTCAAGACCTGCGCGCCTCGTCGCATGGTCGTGCGAGCGGAGTTTGCCTCGCGGGGCGGTATTGCCCTCACCGTCACGGCCGCGCACCCAAAAGATTCCGGCCTGACGGCGTGATGAAGCGCGCCGTGGTTCTCCTGAGCGGCGGGCTTGATTCTGCGACCGTTCTCGCCTTGGCCCGCGAGGACGGCTTTGCCACGCACGCCCTTTCTTTCCGCTACGGCCAACGACACGAACGGGAACTACTTTGCGCGCGGCAGATTGCCCAGTCGTTAGGGGCAACGGCGCATCGAATTGCGGAGATCGATTTGCGTGTTTTTGGAGGTTCCGCGCTCACCAGCGATCTGGAGGTGCCACAAAAACGCGCGGGCGCCGAACCGGCTCCGGGCATCCCGGTCACCTACGTCCCGGCCCGCAACACGATCTTTCTCTCCTATGCGCTAGCCATGGCCGAGGTGCTGGGCGCGGTCGACATTTTCATCGGCGCCAATGCGGTCGATTACAGCGGTTATCCCGATTGCCGGCCGGAGTACTTGCGGGCTTTCGAGGAATTGGCCAACCTCGCCACCAAAGCCGGAGTCGAAGGCGCCCGCTTTATCATCCATGCGCCCTTGCTTGCTCTAAGTAAGGCGGAAATCATCCATCGCGGAGTTTCGTTAGGCGTAGATTACGGGCTGACCCACAGTTGTTATGCGCCGACCGAGGATGGGCTCGCCTGCGGCGTCTGCGATTCCTGTCAGTTGCGTCTCAAGGGCTTTCGTGAAGCCGGCCTGGTCGATCCTATTCGTTACGCCAGATGAGTCTCCGCGATAAGCTGAGCATGTTTGTCCTGACCAGGCAGGAACAACGCACCATCGCGTTTATCGTTCTCATTCTGGTGCTGGGTCTGCTCACCAAACACTGCCGCGAGCAGCACGCGCCGACTATCCCGTCCGAGCACGCGGCGCAGCCGGCATTGTAGCCGGGGACGCTATCTCCGCCGGCGCCGGGCGACACCCTCTCCTTGCCGGCATGTTATTCTTTCGCGGCGCCCAACCCTGGGATGCGCGCGTAGCCGACAAAACGCGGATGATTTCCTGAGGTCTGAGCCTTGCGGGAGGTTGTCTTGAAATCAAAGACGCTCACGCCGAACTGACGCTCGCCCTCGTAGGTGCGACCGTCACTCGATCCGACCATGATCGATTTGTGACTCTTCTTATCTTTCCCGAGATAAATCATGGTGTGGGTGACCGGCGGATCCCGCTCCACGCTATAGGTGCCGGTCCAGAAAAGCAGGTCGCCTGGCTTGAGCTCGTCGAGTTCGAAAGAATCGAGGTCGGAGCTGAGTACGGCGCGGAAATTTCCGGCCTTTCGCACCCAGACATATTGCTCGCTCGCGCTCCGCGGGGCGTCATTTATGCCGTTCTCGCGCAAAACGAAGTAGATAAATCCAGAGCAATCCATTCCGCCCGCATCCGGATCGGCCGAACCATATTTGTAATCCAAATTTCGCGTCGTTAGGTCGAGCGCGTCGGTCAATAGTTTTCGCACAGGCTCCGAGTTATCGGCGAAACCCTCAATCTCTTCGGGAGCCACGCTGGCCACCTTCTCTTCCGGTGTCGGCGAAGGGGAAGGTGTTGGAGTACCCGACTCTTCGGGGGTGGGCGTCGGAGAGGGTGATTCTTCGGGCGTGGGCGTAGGCGTTTCGCTGGGTGATGGACTCGGAGACGGAGTCGGCGACGATTTCTTCTTTTTCTTTTTGGGCCTGGGGGTGGCTTCTTCGTCTTCCGGAGTGGGAGAAGACTTTCGGCTTTTTGCCGTGGATGTTTTCTCGTCCGCCGGCGCGAGGGAAGCTTTGCTCTTCCGCGGGGGGGTTGGGCTGGGTGACGACTTTTTGGTGGGGCGCTGGTGTCGGCGCGACGGTGTCGGCGTGGGCGACGAAAAGAAATTTTTAATCTTTTCGCCTAACGACTCATCTTCAGCCCGCGCTGCCCGTGGCGCGCACGGCAGGATGACGACGAGGAGGGCCACGAAGAGCGCTCTCCGCCCCCACCTTTCCATCCGACGCTCGGACCGTTCCCGGGCGCCTCGGCGGCTCGTCATGACAAGTAGCGGCGGCCGATCGGCTTTTCTCGCGGGCGTTTTCATGGGAGCCGGCGTGAGAAAGCGCCGTCTTTACTTTCCCTGGCCGATCTCCTGCAGAATCGCCTGGTTCATTTTGATCCCGTACTCGAAATTTTCGACTGGGAAATTTTCGTTAGGCGAATGCGCCCGGCAATCGGCCAGAGCCAAACCGATGAGCAGGGTTTCCGCTCCCAGGATCTCGCGGAACTGCGAGACGATCGGGATGCTGCCACCCTCGCGAATGAGGGCGACGTCCTGACCAAAGGCATTCTTCAAAGCCCGCTGAGCTGCCTCGCCGAACTTGGAATGCGGGTCGGTCAAATACCAAGGTCCGCTGTGACCGTCGGTGATTTCCATGGTGACGCCGGGCGGCAGATGTTTCTCCAAATGTTTGTGCACCACTTTGAGGATCTCGTCGCCGTCCTGGTTAGGCACGAGCCGGAAAGTGAGCTTGGCCATGGCGTGACTGGCGATCACGGTTTTGGTCCCTTGTCCCTGATACCCGCCGCCGATGCCGTTCAACTCGGCGGTCGGTCGCGCCCAAAGTCGTTCCAAAGTGGTGTAACCTTCTTCGCCAAAAAGTGCGGGTGAGCCGGTCTCATCCAGAATCTCCTTATCGCCATCCATCGGCAGATTGCGCCAGGCTTCGCGCTCCCAGTCTTCCAGCGGCTTGACGTCATCGTAAAATCCTTCGACCGCGATGTGACCACTCTCGTCGTGCAGCGTAGCCATCAACTGGGTCAACGCGGTGACGGAATTAGCCACGGCGCCCCCGAAAACGCCGGAGTGCAGATCCATCTTCGAACCGGTGATCTTGACTTCACAAGCAGTCACACCGCGCAGCCCGTAGCTCAAGGTCGGGACGCCGCGCGCGATCATCCCAGTGTCTGAGACGACCACCACGTCGCAGGCCAGCGCGTCGCGATTTTCCTTCAGAAATGCAGGCAGACTGTTGCTTCCGATCTCTTCCTCGCCCTCCACGATGAGGTGCAGGTTGACCGGCAGATCGCCGTGCTCCTCCATCGTTTCCTGAATCCCGAGAATATGAGCGAGGATCTGGCCTTTGTTATCCGTGGCGCCGCGCGCAAAGACGTAACCATTCTTCAAAACCGGCTCGAAAGGCGGCGACTCCCAAAGATCGAGCGGGTCGGGCGGTTGCACATCGTAGTGGCCGTAGAGCATGACTGTTTTGCGTCCCGGCTGATGCTTGTTTTTAGCCCAGACGATGGGATGGCCCTTGGTCGAAACGAGCTGCGTTTCGAGCCCGATATTCGTTAGCTTTTCGACCAGCCAATGGGCGCACTCGGCGAGTTTTTCCTTGTAGGAGTCGTCTGTCGAGATGCTGGGGAATCGGAGAAAGGTAAAATACTCTTTGAGGTAAGAATCGCGCATCGCAGATGGTAGTGCGCGTCGGCGCGCTTGTCATCGGGCGAAAAAAAGCGCCCATACCTGGCCGTATCGCCATCGTGCGTCCGAACTGCGTGCCCTATTTCCGCGAAGCTCTTTGTACGCCCGGCCGGGGACACCGTCCCTGGCTACAGATCGAACTCTTCCTGCTCCTGCTCCTAATCCTGCTCTTGCTCCTGCTCCCAATCCCAATCCCAATCTTCCCGCCAAGACCCACGACGGAAAAGATTAGGAGCAAGAGCAGGATTAGGAAGAGCGCCTTCGCGCTTGTCTCTCGGGCAATGCTCCCGCACTCTGCGCGCGTGACCGAAGAATCATCGAGCGCGGCCGACGGCCAACTCATTCGCGCGCTCGGCGTGCCCAGCCTGGCCGCGAATATCGTGAACTCGACGGTGGGCGCCGGGATATTCGCGCTGCCCGCGCTGGTCGCCGCTCAGCTGGGGGCCGGTGCGCCCCTGGCTTTCTTGTTATGTGCGGCGGCGATGGTGGTTTTCGTCACCTCATTCGCGCTGGCGGGCAGTCGGGTTTCGTTAACCGGTGGTCTCTACGCCTATGTCGAGACCGCTTTCGGACGCTACGTCGGGTTCCTCGCTGGAGTCCTCTATTTCCTGACCGCGATTCTGGCCTGCTCCGGCATCGTCGCGCTCATCGCGGACACCATCGGAGCGATGGCGCCCGTCTTTGCCCACGGGCCGATGCATTTCCTCATCGTCCTCCTCGTTTTGGGCACGCTCGCCTGGATCAATACCCGGGGCGTGCGTTCCGGCGCCCGGGCGGTCTGGATTATCACCGTCGCCAAGCTGCTTCCCCTTCTCCTTTTTGTGGGAGTCGGGATCTTTTTCGTAAGACGAGCGGATGCCCTCGCCATCGACTGGCCGGGCGCGTCCTCGCTGGGGCGTGGGGTTTTGCTGCTGCTCTTTGTTTTCGTCGGGATTGAAGTCGCCCTCATGCCGAGCGGCGAAGTGAAGGATTCGGCCCGCACCGTGCCGCGCGCAATCTATCTCGCGCTGGGTGTGACGACGGTGCTTTACCTTCTCATCCAGTTAGTCGCGCAGGGCATTCTCGGGCCGACGCTGGGGAAATTTTCCACCGCGCCTCTGGCGGAAGCGGCTTCGCGCTTTCTCGGCCATCCCGGGCGCAATCTACTCCTGGTGGGCGCGAGTATTTCGGGTTTCGGCTTCCTGGCCAGCGATGTGCTCAGTTCGCCGCGCGTGCTTTTCGCG
Organism: Chthoniobacterales bacterium; assembly: GCA_965218705.1. Taxonomy (GTDB): domain Bacteria; phylum Verrucomicrobiota; class Verrucomicrobiia; order Chthoniobacterales; family UBA10450; genus Palsa-1392. The sequence goes on along the minus strand of OZ244652.1, from coordinate 1,957,055 downwards.
CTGGGGCGGGACCGGTTTTTGCCCAAAGCTTTCGCGCATATCCATCCCCGCTTTAGTTCACCGGATATCGCCATCCTGGTTTACTGCGCGATCGCGGCGGTCCTCTCGCTCAGCTCGAGCTTTCAACAGCTCGCGATCCTTTCCAATGTCGCGGTGCTCATCCTTTATTTCCTCAGCTGTGGAGCGGCGCTGGTGCTCATGCGGCGCGACGTGCCGGAGGGCGGCGGACCGTTTCGCTTCGCTGGGGCGTGGATTTTTCCGGTCTTGGGGATCGCTATTAGCCTGATCATTTTGGCGCAGGCGACTCGCCACGAACTCGGGATCACGGTGGCGGTGTTAGCAGGCGCGACGGTTTTGTTCCTAGTGCAGAAATTCGTTCGTGGCCGACAAGGCCATTTCGGGGCCGAATAGTCGGTCGGAACACCACACCTTGTGGAGAATAGGGACGCCGCCCCTCCAAATTGCGTTTTTTTGCTTGTCACCGCCGAGCCCGAGTTGTATGCACCCTAGGTTTTCACATGCATCTTCAATCCCTCGAGCTTTTCGGATTTAAATCCTTCGCCGACAAAACGGTTTTTAACTTCCACGAGGGCGTCACTGCCATCGTCGGCCCTAACGGCTGTGGAAAATCCAACGTGCTCGACGCCGTGCGCTGGGTGCTCGGTGAGCAATCGGCTAAAGCCCTCCGCGGTGGCGAAATGGCTGACGTTATTTTCAACGGCACCGATAAGCGCAAACCAGTCGGCTACGCGGAAGTGTCCCTGACGTTCGCGGATTGCGCCCCTGAGCTTGGGGTCGACTGGCATGAAGTGCGCGTTTCCCGGCGCGTCTATCGCGACGGTCTGTCGGAGTATCTGCTCAACAAATCCGTTTGCCGGCTCAAAGACATTCAGGCGCTTTTCGCCGGCACCGGCATCGGGCGCGCGGCCTACTCGATGATGGAGCAAGGGCGCATCGATCAAATCCTCAGCTCACGGCCGGAAGATCGGCGCATGGTGTTCGAGGAAGCGGCGGGCATTACCAAATACAAGGGTCAGAAGCGCGAAGCCTTGCGCAAGCTGGAGGCGACCGAGGGGAATCTCCTGCGGCTGGGCGACATCATCAAAGAGGTCAAACGCCAGATCGGCTCGCTGCAGCGGCAAGCCGGCAAAGCGCGCCGCTATCAGGCGCTCCACCAGGATTTGCAGGTGCTCGACACGCACCATTCGCGCGCCCAAGTCGATTCGTGGCAGGAAGATCTGGTCAACTCGCGCGTCGCGACCGCGCGTTTTGACGAGGAACAACGCGCGACCGAGGAGCAGATCGAAAATCACGAAAACGAGGTCGCGGCCCATCGCGCCCGTCTCGAGGAAGTCGACGCCGAGATAAACCTCGCGCGTGAAGTAGTGCAGCGCCTGCAAAACGAGATCGCCTCCCATCGGAATCGCATCGAGTTTAATCGGGAGCGCGCTGACGAATTGGCCGCCCTGATTGAGCGCTACGAACTCGATATCCAAACCGCGGAAGGAAAGCTCGCCCAGCAGGAAACGGAGATTCACGACACCGATCTTCTTCTGGCCGAGACCGAACGCCTGCTCGCGGCCAAAAAGGACGAACTGGCGGGCCTGCACGAGCGGGCCGGCGAAGTGCGACGCGCCCGGGAGGAAAGCGAGCGCGAATTACAGACACTCGAGCTCGACATTTCCAAGGCAGAGAATCGTCTGGCCGATTTGGAGGCAGAAATCGCCGGGACGAACTCGCGCCGCGCCGCCACCGCGCCCCGTCTCGACGAACTGGCAAAGTCGTTAGGCGAAGCCGGGAACGTGCGGGACGGCGTCGCCACCCGCCTGGCCGCCACCCGCGCCACGGCTGAGGAGCAACAGACGCGCGTGCAAACAGTGGCCGCGAAAATTCCGGCTGCCGAAGAGGAACTCGGTCGCCACCAACAGCAACTGCGCGACGCCGAAACCGACCTCATGGCCAACGATCGCGCTTTAGCCGAGCGGCAATCGCGCCTGGAGATTTTGCGGCAGCTCAACGCTGAAGGGGAAGGCCTGACGGAAGGTTCGCAGGCTGTTTTACGCGGGTTACACGATCCGGAGCGCATCCTACCCGCCCTGACCGGTGCCTTCGCCTCGCTCATCGAAGTGGAGGAGGAGTATATTCCCGCGGTCGAAGCCGCCCTCGGCCGTAACCTGCACGCCGTCATTCTGCAGGATCCGGCGCTGGCCAGCGAAATTATCACGGCCGTCTCTTCCGAGAAACTCGGTCAGACGGCTCTGATCTTGCCCGAAATGAGCGGCGCCGCTCCGCTCCTCGGCGCAGAATTGCCGGAAGGCGCGTTGGGCTGGGCGGCCGACCAAGTGCACGGCCCGGCCGAACTGGAGCCAATCGTTAGGCATTTGTTAGGCGGCGTCGCCCTCGTCTCCGATCTGGAGGAAGCGTTGCGCCGTAAAAGGGAATTTCCCGCGCTCGCTTTCGCCACCCTGGGTGGCGAGCTGGTCTCTCGGGCAGGAGTCATTTACGGTGGGCGAGTCGGCGAAGAGAGCAGCTCACTTTTCGCTCGTAAAGCGCAGATCGCCGCTCTCGCCACCGAGCATGCCAGCCTGCTCGACGAGCAAAAAAGGCTGCAAAAAGAGCGCGACCAGGCAGAAAAACGACTGGAGTCCGAAGCCGGCCAGCTCGACGAGCTGCGCGCGCAACAGCAAGCTGCGCGCGGCGACCACTCCGCCACCACCTCGCAGCTCAACGCGATCGAGCGCGAACTGCATGAAGCCGGTCGCAAAATGGACGCCTTGGAATGGGAGCGCGCCACGCTGGAACAACAACTGCACGTTTCCGCGGAGCGCGGAGCGCAGCTGGAAGAGGAAGCGAACACGCAGCGCGTTTTCTTAGACGAGGCACGCGCCCGCCAGAGCACCTTGCAATCCGCGACGGAAACCGCCCGGTTGCGCGACGACGAACTGGCCGAGCAATTGAGCGAACTCCGTCTGGCTGTGGCCACCGAGCGTCAGCGGCACGAAGGCCTCCGCAGCCAGCGCCAGCCGATGACTACTCGCCAGGCGGAATTGGCGGAACTGATCGCTGGCCGTCGCGCGGACATTAGCGCCTACCAATCGCGCCGCACCGAGCAGATCGCCGAAACCGAGGCCGCAGAAGAGTCGATCGCTCAAAAAAGTACCGATCTTACCGCAGCGGAAGCGACCGTGACCGAGGTCGCCGAGCGGCGCGCATCTCAGCTCGCCGAAGTAAATGCGCTCGAGGGCGACTTGCGCAGCCGTCGCAAGGCTTTGAGTGATCTGCACGAAACGCGCGGTAAAGAGGAAGTCCGCCAGACCCAGGTTCAGCTCAAAATCGAGAGCAATGCCGAGCATGTGATGCGGCGTTACCAAGTCGATTTGCAGGATTTTGCACCGGACAGTTATGCCTTCACCAAGGTCTTCCGCGCGCAAGTAAAACAGCGGAGCAAAGCCGCGCCGGAGACGAATGGGCCGGAGGAGAGCGCCGAGTTGGACGAAGCGCAGCTGAGTGAAATCATCGTACAACTGACCCGTCAGCTCGATGCGATGGGTCCAGTCAATCTCGACGCCGTGCATGAGTACGACGAACTGGAAGAGCGCCATACTTTCCTGGAAACGCAAAATACCGACCTCACGAATTCGCGGCGCGAACTGCTCGACGTCATCGCCCGCATCAACCAGACGACCGAAAAACTTTTCGCGGAAACTTTCGCCCAAGTGCGGATCAATTTTCGCGAGATGTTCGCTGAGCTCTTCGGCGGAGGGCGGGCCGATCTTGCCCTGCTGGATGAAAACGATGCCCTCAATTGCGGGATCGACATCATTGCCAAACCGCCCGGCAAACAACTGCAGAGCGTTTCCCTCCTTTCCGGTGGGGAACGCACCATGACCGCGGTCGCCTTGCTCTTCGCCATCTACATGGTGCGACCGAGTCCTTTTTGCATCCTCGACGAAATGGACGCTCCGCTCGACGAATCGAACATCAATCGTTTCATCAAGATGCTCGATCGTTTTGTGAGCCAAAGCCAGTTCGTCATCATCACTCATAACAAACGCACGATCGCCAAGGCGGATGTCCTTTACGGCGTGACCATGGAGGAACGGGGCGTCAGTCGTCTGGTCGGGATGCGCCTGAGCGATGCAAAACCCGAAAGCGAGCGGACGCTCGCCCCGGAAATTGTGCGGGTGCAACAGCAACCTCTCGATCTGGACGAAGTCTCGCCCGCTGAGGTGGCCGCGACTCGTTAGGCGGGTTTGGCTGGAGCATCGGTTTCGGCGAAAGTGTGCCCTCCGGAGGGTGCGAGTTGCCGCGCGCCCATTTCCTGGGGCCGATTGCTGCAATTCGCGTTAGGCTGAAAGACGGTCGCATGAGCAAGCACTTTCTCGTCTTCGGCCTTCTCCTTCTTGCCGGGATAATTCCCGCGCATGCCTATGGACCGGAGGGTCACATGATCATCGGCGGGATCGCCGACCGGAAACTGGCCCACACGCCCGCCGGAGCACGTGTCTCCGAACTCCTCGATGGCTACACGCTCGCCGAGGCTTCGCTCATGGCCGACACGATCAAGCAGTGGGACAAACCGGGCATCCACGATCCCAAGGTCCAAAAGTATTTTTCTTCTCACCCCAAGATTGCCGCGCAACTGCAGGCTTTTTGGCAGGCCAACCCGCCGACTTACGACGAGAAATCCCCCGTCCCATCTCATCACTGGTTTCATTACACCGACGTCCCCTTGGTCGGCGGCGAACAGTATGGCAATGGCCAGAAAGGACGAAGCGAATGGGATATCGTGCACATGATGCGCTATTGCATCGAGGTTCTGCAGGGCGCCGTTCCGGAAAATAATCCGCGCAAGATTACCAAACCGATCGCGGTCATTCTCCTGGCGCATCTGGTCGGCGATATTCACCAACCCCTGCATGTCGGCGCGCAGTATTTCGACGCGAAGGGGCAGCCGGTGAATCCAGCGCGGGTGAACGAAAGTTTTCCCGACGAAGGGGGCAACGCGCTTCGGCTTAAACTCACCCGGGATTTCGTGGCGCATAACCGCGATCCAAAGCTGCATTCATTTTGGGACGCCGACGCTGTGCAAGCCAATCTGCCGATCTACCCCAACACCATGCCGAAAGAGGAACGCCGGGCCAAAATGGACCTCGCCGAACAAGATCTGGCCGACCGCCTCTCCAAACAAGAACCGAAAAACTGGAAGCTGCCTAACGATTTACCTCTCACTGGATATCCGGAAGCGTGGGCCAACGAGATCATGCCTTTGGCGCGTCAGGTGCACGAACGGTTGCGCTACGAAAACGTGCACCCTCAACTCCATCGCGAAAATATGGTCGCCGATGGCGAGGCCGTGGAGCGGCCGACTAACGACGGCCTTTCCTATAGCAAATGGGCCGCGCGGGTCGTGCTCAACGAAATGGAAAGAGCCGGCTGGCGCCTGACTGATCTGCTCGCGCGGGCGCTCGCTCCGGTGGCAAGAGAACCAACGCCCGCGCCTTCGAAGACGCCCCGCCCTCCTCCCTCCGAAATTTCTCCGCCCGCCTCATCGCCCCCGCCGATCCCGGAACCCGCGCCGGCGAGCTGACGGGGCAATTGCGCCGGTCTTCCCCGGCCTCGACTTCCCGGGGGCGAACAGGTATCATGCGTCAGTGAAACAAAAAGTAAGCTGGCTTCTCCTCGCGCTGGGGTTGGTCTGGTGGCCGAGCCAGGATTTCGCGCAGACTGCGCCACCGCCCAATGCGGTTTACGGCACTTACCCCGCCAAATATCAGGAGATCATCCTGACCTGGCTGAACAAGAGCCTGGTAGATCCCAGGAGCGTGCAGGTGAAATGGCTGGGCGAACCGCGACCGGGCGAACTGGACGTAGGCAAGGGACGCAAGGTCGCCGGCTTTCTGGTCGATTTTTCGGTCAACGCCCGCAACATGTTTGGCGCTTACACCGGAGCCCAAAAGCACACGGCGTTGCTCCACGATGGCCAGGTCGTGACTGCGACCGGCTTCTTTTATCACTAGCCGCTGCCTCAGCGGAGGTCGGGGCCCAACTTCAGAGCACCCGGAAGGGGCGGCGAAATGCGGCGAAGCAGGATCGTCTTGGCCTCGGCCGAGGGCGGCTGCAGCCAATAAGTTGTCTGTTCCTCGGGAGCAGCCGCCCCCGGCGGAGATTGGGTTGTCAGGGTAAGGCTGGCGGTCACGGGCCAGAGTGTCCCCCTAACGAATATGCTTTGCAGCCGGGGCAACTCCTCGCCTGGCCCCTCGTCTAGTAAACGCAGGCCGGAGAGCATGCTCCCGGGTCCTGGCGCACTGACCATCTCCATGGCTGCGGTCGGTTTCAGTCTTAGACCAAATGTCGTTAGGCTGGCGGTCAGAATTCCCCGCCAGCCCAGCGGCAGCGGCTCGAGGTCGAGCCACAAAGAGTCGATCAAGGCCTCCCGCGGGAGGAACTGAAAATGAGCCTCCAGCGCCGCCACCCGCGGCCAAGGCGGTGGAGGCTGCAGCCGCACCCCGAGCAAATCCGCCTGACCGCTGATTTGCGGCGCGGCCGCCGTGCCACTCCAGGTGATGTGACCGGAGAGCAAGCCATCCTCGAGGCCGGGACGCCAATCGTTAGGCAAAGTCTGGGCGAAGAGGGCCGGGCAATCAATCGTCGCCGCCATCGGCTTGCGCAGGTCGAGCCATTGACCCTGGGCCCAGGCCTTTTTCTCTACGAGCAACGGCAGGGAAAGCTGAGTCCTGACCGGCGCCGAGACGCCGAAGCTCGCCTTCATCTCAGCTTCGAGCCGCCCTCCATCGAGATGACCCGAAAAACGCAGGGCGCTCGGCTCGATGCTGCCATCGATCTTTTCCAACTGCCCGTTGGTCGTCACCTGCACGCTGCGCAACGGGCCATAGGCGGCCAGTTTGCCACTAAGAATTCCGCGCCCCGATATCTCTTCTCCCAGAGCCGGCCCGAGCATGGCTAGATTGAGGTGATTGACGTTGAGATCCACGTCGAATTTTTGGTCCGCCTCGAGCGCAGCCCAGAGGCTATGGGTTTCGCGCCAGCGGATCAGGTTCAGGGGCAGGAAAAGGGTGCCGCTCGCCCGCGGGGCGCCCTGCAGTTGCAGCTCGAAATCTTGCAGATCGACAAAATCGCTGCCCACGGTCAGAAAGCCGCCTAACGAAAAGCGATCGCCTGTCAGGCGAAAGGTGCGGAAGAACAGGCGTTGCGGCGCATAACTGCCTTCCAGGGTCACATCGAGCGGTCGGCGCAACGGTGCCACGGGCAGTTGCAACCCATGAGCGTAAAGTTGCAAGGTGGCAGAATGCGCCTGCGGGGTGCCGTCTCCCTGCCAGTCGAAGGTCGCGCCTCCCGCGATCAACCCGGCGCGCCAGGCAGCCGGTAGCAGCGGTGCGTAAACTCCCAGATCGGTCATGGCTCCAGTTAAGCGGCCGGAAAAGCGGTGCCCAGCGGCCAGGTCCAGCGTGCCTTCCGCCCACAAGAAATCTTCCCCGCGCCGCATTTCCAGTTTCTCCAGTGCGATCTCATGGTCCTGCAGGCGCAGGGCTGCCCCTAACGAATCCAGCGCGACCCCCCGGAATTTCACCCCCTGCCCTTCCCAGCGGAGCTGCCCGGCAGCGGCCGGATCGACCATGTCCACCTGGCCTTCCGCCGTCAGCGCGCCGGAGAAATCCCCGGTCGTTGCGCCGAAGAGCTGCGCAAAGGCATTCAGGTCCGGCAGCGTCGCGTTGAGCTGGCCGCGGAACGGCAATTGCATCCAGCTTCGCCACTGTTTGGGCCAGAGCAGCTCGCCGTTGACCGTCAGCGTGTTCCCACTCTGTCGCACATAAAGCTGATCCACCTCCAGACGCCGATTGTAGTAGGTTGCACCCAGCATTACGTTGTCAGCCCGTCGGGCCCGCCAGGCGAAATCAGTTGCCTCCATCCAGACCGAAGCCGTCGCGTCCAGGAACTCGCCCGGATTGCCGCGGAAGGTGAACTTCGACGCCCGGACCGAGCCAGTCATGGGCTCGACGAAACCGAGAGCCGCCGATAGTTGCGCGAGCGAAACATTGGCCGCAGAGCCCGCCAGCTCAAGGCCAAACTTTTTCCCGCCACGTCCCAGAAAACTGGCGCGCAACGTCCCGCCATACGTATCGAGGTGCAGTTCCAGACCAAGCCGGCGCCGGGCCAGACGGGAAAGATCGAGCGTAAGCGCTTCGAGATCGAGGCCACGGGCCAGCGGGATTCCGGCGATCGTTAGGCGAGCGCCCTCCCACGAGGTCGCTCCGCGCAGATCATGAAAGGTCCGCCGCAGCACCGGTGACGTGATGGAGAGTCGCTGGGCCAGGAATTTGCCCGACTCAATGGCACTCGCGGTCAGCCGCGCACCCCGAAAACTAACGAAGGTCGTCGCGGTCGTGACATCGAAGTCGGCCTCCACGATCTCGAAATTTTCCGGCAACGATTGCGCCCAGGAACGCCAATCGGTTGGCGCAGTCGTGCGGGCCACGACCGGGACGCGCACCTGACCCGTCAATTGCTGAATGCGCACCGCGCGCAAGACGCGTTGCGGGCGCCGAAAAAAGAGAGCGTGCAGATTTAAATCCGCCTTGATCGATTCTGCGTGGATCGAAATGTCATGGCCCCCGGTCTCGGCGGAACGCAGGGAAAATTTGCGCAGCGTCAGGTCGCGCAGAAAGGGAGCCTCCACTTGCCCGATCTCCGCGACCAGCCCCTGACGCTGGGCTGCCCAGGAAATCCAAAACCGGACGCCCCGTGCCACGACGAAAGGCGCCAGCGCGGCATCGAGCGCCGCCAAGGCGAGGAGGACGAGGATGAAAACGAGAAGGCGTTTGCGCAAAGACATCGGCTCGAAGGCAGACGCCTAACAAACTACCCGCGCGGCGTCGGCGCCGGAAAGATTGCACGCACTGGCTGGTCGGGGCGAAACTTTTCCAGCAGCTGACGCGTCAAGGTTTCCTCGGCCCCCGCCGGCAGATCGGCCGCCCGGGCCCGCGCATCCCGGGGCAGAGCAGCGAGCTGAGCCTGGATATCACCCGGGGAAATCCGGTTCCAAAGCCCGTTCTCCAAGGTCAAAACCTCCACGTTTTCCTGCTCGACGGAGAGAATTTGCGCATGCGGCATCTCGATCACGATCTCCTCTGGACGCACGTCGACCGTGAATTTTTTCCGTAAATCAAAACCGGCTTTGACCAGGTAGGTCCCGTGGAGCTTGATCCTTTTCGTGCTGCCGGCCCAGCGGTGCATCATCTCGTGTTCGACCTGGACCCGGCGCGCCAACACCGCCAGTTCCGCGACCGATTTGGTCTGCTCGAGGTAGACCCGGCTGTTGACGGTCACTCTGGGCTGGAGATGGGCCAGCTCTATAAAAGTATCCCGCGCCTTGCGCCCCACTTCTTCCAGACGGGTCACGCCGCTCTCGATCGTCCGACCCGGCCAAGTGTCGACCCGGTAGAAAAGGAAAGCGCCCAGCAGCGCGAGGATCAGAAAGATGAGGACGAACGCGAGCGGCCAATGAAGGCGGCGCGGCGGTCGTTGCTTTTGAGCGGGGTCGTTCGTCTGCCACTCCATTAGACCAAAAAAGTACCGCCCCCCACACCCGAAGGGTATGAAGGGCGGCTGTTCCCCCCAGAACATTCTCTAAAAGCCGATTTGGAAATAAGCGACCTGTTACTGGTGTGCAAGAAATTTTTCGTCACTGGTTGAAAAAAAGGGCAAGCCGGTTCAAACCTCTCGCAGTGAAACTCGGCATCCGCTACGAAACCTCTTATCGCTACACCGAGCCAGTCGCCTTTTCGCTGCACGAAATTCGGCTGTTTCCACGGGTCGATCTTTTCACCTTGGTGGAACGGATGCAATTCGAGGCCAACGCAGGGGCGACCGTGCGTTTCGGCCGCGATGTTTACGATAATTGCGTGGCGAGTTGTTCATTCACGGAGCCGGCTAACGAACTCCGCTTTCATCTCGAACTGGATCTGGCTTTGCAGAAAAAAAATCCGTTCGATTTTTTGCTCCGACCCGACGCGGTTTGCCTCCCCTTCACCTATTCAACCGCTTTGCGTCACGCCCTTGCGCCCTATTTACGGAAGGAAAGCGGTCCGCCCCTCGCCCTTCCGCGCTGGGTTTTTCCCCAGGCGAGCGCGCCGCGTCCCACCGTCACTGTGCTGGTGGAATTGAATGAGCGACTGCATGAGTGCGTCGGCTACGAGCGTCGCGAGGAAGGGCCTCCTTTTCGCCCGCGAGAAACGCTGCGCCGAGGCCGCGGCGCCTGTCGCGATGTCGCGTTGCTCATGGCTGCGCTCTTGCGGCAGATGGGCCTGGCCGCCCGTCTGACCAGTGGATACCTGCGCGAAGCGGAATCGGAAGCGCGCCGGGCCGAAGGATCGCTGCATGCCTGGACCGAGGTCTACCTGCCGGGCGCCGGCTGGCTCGGTCTGGATGCGACGAACGGCGTTTTTGCGAACCACAATTTTATCGCCGCCGCCGTCGGGATCACTCCCGCCGAGGTGACCCCGATCGACGGCAGCTTCGCGCCCCGACTGGCCGCCACCCCGCAGATGACGAGCCGCTTGGAACTCGTTAGTCTGGGAGAGGCCCCCGATGCTGCGTGATCTGCAATTGCGCCGCGTTCGCTGTTTCGAATCGATCGCGGTCGCGTTTGCACCGGGTTTCAATTTCATCATCGGCGCGAATGGCCGGGGAAAAACCACTCTCTTGGAGGCCGCCTGCGTGCTGCTTCGACTGCAATCGCAGCGTTCGTCGAGCCTCGCGCCCGTGGTGCGCCACGGCGAGCGTTCCTTCGTCATCTCTGGGCACATCGAGACGCACCTGCTCCAGTTCTATTACAGCGCACTCCGGCGCAAGGTAGCCTTTGACGGGATCGAACAGCGGGATTTGGCCGAATACCTCGGACTCGTTAGGGTGGTTTCCTTTGCCAACCACGATCTCGATCTGGTGCGCGGAGGCAGCGAACGGCGCCGGCGTTATCTCGATTTTATCGGCCATCAGGTCGACGCCACTTACCGCCCGGCTCTGCGTTCCTACGAACGGGCGTTGCGCACGCGCAACGCCTTGTTGAAATCAGCGACGCCGCGTCCGCGCGAGCTGGCTGCCTACACCGATCCGCTTGTGCGCGCCGGAACGCGCCTGCGCGGGTTGCGAGCCGAGCTCGTTAGGCGACTGGCGCCGGTCGCCGCGGAAAGCCAGCAGGTCATCAGCGAAGCGCGGGAGAATCTCAATCTCACTTACACGCCAGGCAGCGAAGAAGATTTCGCCGCTCATCTTGAGCGCACTCTGCCCGAGCAAACCCGCCTCCGCGTGACCACGGTGGGCCCGCATCGCGACGACGTGGGTTTGCTCGTCGAAGGCCAGCCGGCTGCTCAGTTTGCTTCCGAAGGCCAGCAACGCACGATCGCGCTCGCGCTGAAATTGGCGCAGGCGCGGATCTTCGCAGAAGAAGCCGGCACCGCGCCACTCCTTCTGATCGACGATATCTTTGGAGAGCTGGATACCCGCCGCCGTCACGCGCTTCTGGCCCATTTGCCTAACGACTCTCAGAAGTTGGTCACGGCGACATCGCTCGATTGGCGCGAGGGTGCTCAGGATGCTCCCGTGCTGCAACTGTAGACGCTTCCCTCTGGGAAGCGCGGCGGCCCGAGTCTCGGTCCAATCGACTTCGCCCCCCCAAAAAATGAGACCACCCCCGCGCTCCTGGATGGAAGCGTCTCCATAGCCCTATTTCTCGCAGGGGGATTCCCGGGGCTCGACTTGCGCAGCCAGCCCCGCGCCGTTTATTTTGGCATGCGACACCCGCCGAGCGACTCGCCCAACTGCACCGGCCAACTCCTCGTCGCGCATCCCAATCTGCTCGACCCGAATTTCCGGCGCAGCGTTCTTTTCATCTCCTCGCATGACTCCGAGGAAGGGGCCATGGGCGTGATCATCAATCGCCCCTTGGACAAACAAGTCTCCGAACTCGTGAGCGAGCCTGCTCCCGAGGCGCTCGGCGATGTGCCCGTTTTCCTGGGCGGCCCGGTCGCCACGAACCAACTGATGTTCGCTGCATTCGATTGGAAGGAAGGGGATTTGCTGCGCTTGAATCAGAGCTTCGGACTCGACGGGAGGGACGAGCTGGCTGCCCATGAACAGCAACGTGTCTACGCTTTTGTTGGTTATGCGGGTTGGACGGCCGGCCAGCTGGAGAATGAGCTGCAGCAGAACTCCTGGGTTTTACAAAAACCCGAACGAGCGGCTCTTCAGCCGGAACGTCTGCCCCGCCTCTGGTTCGAAATCATGCGCAATCTGGGGCCCTGGTTCAAAATGCTGGCGGCCGCCCCGGACGATCCGTCGCTTAACTAAGCCCTGAGAACGGGCGCTGGCGGCAGTAAAATCGTGCGTCGCGCTTTTAAAGCTTGTCACTGACCACCCGTCACCTATCACTCTTCCAAATGATCATCGGCATCCCGAAAGAGATAAAACAGCAGGAAAATCGTGTCAGCCTGCTGCCTTCAGCAGCCTATCAACTAGCCAAGCGCGGCCACACCGTCTTGGTCCAGAAAGACGCCGGGGTCGGCACGGGTTATCCCGACAGCGACTACTCCGCGGCTGGCGCCAGGATCATCGACGCTGCGCCTGAGCTTTTTAAGGAGGCCGAAATGGTCGTGAAAGTGAAGGAGCCACTGCCGGCCGAATATGAGCTCCTGCGCAAAGGCCAGATTCTCTTTACCTACCTTCATCTGGCGGCGAGCAAACCGCTCACGGACGCTCTTCTTAAATCGGGTGTCACCGCCGTGGCCTATGAGACGATTCAGGTCGGCAACCGCCTTCCTTTGCTTGAACCAATGAGCGAAATCGCGGGCCGCATGTCGGTGGTGATGGGCGCCTATTTTTTGGCCAAGCATAATGGCGGCAACGGCGTGCTGCTCGGTGGCGTGCCCGGCGTCCTGCCCGGACGGGTTGTCGTCCTGGGTGGCGGAACTTCGGGCGTGAACGCCGCGCGCATGGCCAGCGGGCTCGGCGCCGATGTCACGATTCTCGAAGTCGATCTCGAGCGCATGCGTTTCCTGGATATCACCATGCACTCGGCCCACACGCTCTATTCCAGTGAAGCGCATCTGGCTGAGCTCATGCCGGGAGTGGATCTGCTCATCGGCGCGGTGCTCGTGCCGGGAGCCAAAGCGCCCAAGCTCATCACGCGAGAGATGTTGCGCCAAATGCGGCCGGGCAGCGTGGTCGTCGATATCGCCATCGATCAGGGTGGTTGCGTGGAAACTTCGCGCCCGACCACCCATCTCGAGCCCACCTTTGTCGAAGAAGACGTCATTCACTACTGCGTGGCCAACATGCCCGCAGCCTATGCGCGGACGGCGACGCAAGCCTTAACGAACATTACTTATCGCTATGTCGAGTTGCTAGCCGATCTCGGCTTGAAGGACGCTTGCGAACGCCAGCCGCCGCTCCTGGGTGGCATTAACACCATGGATGGACGTCTGACTCATCAGGCCGTGGCGGAGGCGCACGGAATGTCCTACGAGGCGCCGTTTTAGCTTAACGAAAGCTCTGCATTTCCTTCGTAGAAGGCACTTTTCGACCGCATCCAGGGATAAATTAAAACCCGCAGGGCCGAAAACTTCGCTTGCTCCGATTCAGTTGTTAACCCAACATGAGCGTTCATCCATTACCTATGAAGAAATATATCTGCATCCTGGCAAGCGCTGCGCTCCTCGTAGCGTGCGAACAAAAAACTGAAACTGCGGCCCCGGCGGCATCTCCCGCTGAGTCGACTGAAAACAACACGACCGTTGTAAATCCGCCAGCCGCGGCGACCGACAACAACACCACTGTTGTGCCTCCGCCGGCGACCGATACGACGACTAACAACACGACGATGACGACCGCTCCGGCCGAGTCCACTCCGATGGCGACGATGTCTCCGGCTGCGACCGAGAGCAGCACCATGGAGTCGACCATGACGAGCGAAGCGTCGCCGACACCCTAAAGCCAAGCTCAACTTCCTATCTGTGAAATCTTCCTTCGGGCTGAGGCCCGAAGGAATTTTTCGCGTACCCGTGCGGCGAGCTCGCCTGGCCCGCAAAGTGTTTCCCTAACGATACCAAGCTGCCCGGTTCAGCTAATGTCCCCGTCCGCTGCGGGCCGACCCAGCTAAGCTCCCGCCGCGGTTCGATCTTTTTCCGCCCGGCGCCAAATCCCCTCGTCGCGCACAAAGGGCTCGCTCAAGGTCATCTCGAAGCTTCTGTGTTCAGCATGCCATTCGTGGTGCTCGACCGTGATCCTAGGAAAGGCGATCCGAATGACGTTAAACGAATTGGCTTCTCCACGTCCGCGCGTGGAAATCGTCGTGCCCGTCTGCGCGACCAGAGCCGAGTAGCCCTCGATATTGTAACGCTGCGCCGTCAACCCAACGTGCTGCACGTGAAGATGACCGGATAGGATCAGGTCGACTCCAACGGCCGCTAACCCCCGCATGGCCATGGCCGCGCGGCCAACCAGCCGGCTATGAGAGCCGGGCGGCAGATCAAAGGGATGGTGCGTCACGACGACTTTCACCAAGTCGGCTCCCGCCTGCGCAAATAACTCGCTCGCTTGCTCGATCTGCCCCTCATTGATGCGACCATACTTCCTCGTTAGGGACCGAGCCGTATTAAGACCCAGGACGGCAACTTCGTCGTCGTGAAAAAACGGCATGAGATCATCCGAAATATAATGCCGATATCGGCCGAGCGGACTGGCGAACCGCCGCACGATATCCCACAACGGAATATCGTGATTACCCGGCACTACCAATTGCGGCCGGGGCATCCGCAGGAGAAAAGCGCGCGCCGCTCGATACTGCACCCGGCGTGCGCGCTGCGTAAAATCGCCCGAAACGACGAGTAGATCGGGACGCATCTCTTGCGCGGCCGTCACGAGCGGCTCGACTAACGAGGTATCCACCCGACCGAAATGCAGGTCGGAGAGATGCAGAAGAGTCCTCACGCCTTCGCCTCCGGCCGCGGAGCGAGCACGCAGAGCCGCTGTGGTGCTACCTTGAAATGCAGTGGGCTCTGCAGCCTTTCCAATTCCCCATCCACCGCTGCCCGAAATCTTCGGTGGCGTAGCGTCTCAATTTGCACGTCCGACGTGCAAATGACCTCGTAATCAACCCCGGGGCGCAAACACCCGAGGACCGCTCGCCAGCCGAGATGCAGAATAGTGAGGCGGCCGCCCATGCGCGCGACGTAGACGGCGAATTTATCCTGCGCCAGGCATTCTTTCCCTGCGAGCGAGAAAGTCTCCATCTGGAAGGCGTTCGAACAGATCATGACCATCGGCGTTTCCCGCACCAGTTCGCCCTCGTCCGATGCTAGCTTCACTCGCAGCCGCGGCGCCGGCTGGAAAGCCGTCAGGATGACGGAGAGATACGCGCTCAGCTGGTTCCGTCCAAACTTCCGGTAGAGTTTGCGGCGCTTCACCATGGCGGCTGGATGAATGCCGATGCTCGTGTTATTCAAAATCAGACGTCCGTCCAGATCCAGAATCGAAGCTCTCACCGGCTCGCCCTCCAGAATCACCTTGGCCGCCTCTGTCAGGTCGAGCGGAATCTGGAGATTCTTCGCGAAATAATTGAAAGTGCCTAACGGCAGCACACCGAGCGTCTTATCCCGTTTGCGAGCCGCTTCGGCGACCCCGCAGATCGTCCCGTCCCCGCCTCCCGCCACCATCACGTCGCAGTCGCTCTGGGCTTTCTCCTCGGCCACTCGCGTGATTTCATCTCCCGAAACGACCGAGATGTCATAGCTGCGACCTGATTCACCGAAAACTTTCTCCAGGATTTCGCGCGATTCCTTCGCTGCTTGCGAACCGGAGCGGGCGTTGAGGATGACTTCGATGGAATTGGCCACGGAAAGACTAATTGGAGCAGGAATTTTCCTACTTTTCTAGCTATTAAACGTTTGCCACTTCCAGATCGCGCTCCTCTTCCGCTCGATACTGATAAGCAGGCCCCGTGACCACCGGAGTCTCGGCAAAATTATGCTTCGGCGGCGGCGAAGAAGTCTGCCACTCCAGTCCGGTCGCGCGCCAGGGATTAGGTCCCGCCGCGCGCCCATACTTGAGTGACCAGAGGAGGTAGAGCAGCGGCAACAGATATCCCACCCCCAAAATTGAGGCGCCCGCCGTCGATAGAACATGAAACACCTGAAACTCCGGAGGGTAAGCGTGATAACGCCTAGGCATGCCCAGATAGCCAAGGAGAAACTGCGGGAAAAACGTTAGGTTAAAACCGATGAAGGTAATAATCGCCGCCATCCTGCCGGCAAACTCCGGATAAAGTCTTCCGGTGATCTTCGGCCACCAGTAATGCAGGCCGCCCATAAAGGCCATCACCATGCCGCCCACCATGATATAATGGAAATGCGCCACCACGAAATAGGTGTCGGTGACATGCACATCGACAGCCAAAGTGGCCAGAAAGAGCCCGGTTAAGCCGCCTATCGTGAAGAGGCCGATAAAACCCAGCGCATAAAGCATCGGCGTCTGGAAGCTGATCGATCCCTTATGCAGAGTTGCCGTCCAGTTAAACACCTTAATCCCGGAAGGAATGGCCACAATAAAGCTCAGGATCGAAAAAACCATGCCGGCGTAAATCGATTGCGAACTAACGAACATGTGATGCCCCCACACGACAAATCCTAAGACAGCGATCGCCATGCTCGCGCAGGCCACCCAGGCATAACCAAAAATCGGCTTGCGCGAAAAACAGGTGATCAGTTCGCTCATCACCCCCATCCCGGGAAGAATCATGATGTAGACCGCGGGATGTGAGTAGAACCAAAAGAGATGTTGAAACAGGACCGGGTCGCCGCCCAGTTTGGGATCGAATATCCCCACACCCCAAAGGCGCTCCACCGACATCAGAGCCAGCGTGATGGCTAGCACCGGCGTCGCCAGCACCATGATCAAGCTGGTCGCGTAAAGGGACCAGACAAAGAGGGGCAGACGGAACCAGGTCAGGCCCGGTGCCCGCATTTTGTGGATGGTCACGATAAAGTTGAGACCCGTCAGAATGGATGAAAACCCGGCAATAAAGACTCCGGCAGCCATTGAGATGACATGGGAATTCGCATAAGTGGTGCTATAGGGCGTATAGAAGGTCCACCCCGTGTCCACACCTCCATGAATCAGCGACCATAGAGCCAGCGCTCCGCCGGCCATAAAGATATACCAACTCATCAGGTTCAGCCTGGGGAAGGCCACGTCCCGCGCACCCAGCATCATGGGGAGAATGAAATTTCCCAAGACGGCCGGGATCGATGGAATGAGAAAAAACCACACCATCAGCACACCGTGAATGGTAAAGAGCTTGTTATAAGTGTCCGACGTCACCAGGTCCCCCTGGGGAGTCAGTAACTCCGTCCGCATCAGGGCCGCCGCCACACTGGCAATGACGAAGAAAAACAGAATCGTCCAGAGATAAAGAATCCCAATGCGCTTGTGATCTGTAGTCAGGAGCCATGAGCGCACGCTATGGTCGCGGCTCAGGTAATTCACCGGCGCGATTTCTCCCGGTTCGCGAATGATTGTCGCCGTCGCGTTTTCCATAGTTATTCCTCGTCGCAACACATTCCTCCTCTCCCCCGACTTTGGGGGAGAGGATCAAGGTGAGGGGGCCACAACGTTTCCTCACCCTGTAACTGCCAATTTGCTATCTTCTCCTCGAATGACCCTCGCCCGCGATCAGCGCAAATATGCGACCAAAGCGAAGCGCATTCGCCCCTGCCCTCTCCCCCCTCGCCAACTCCGCAAGCTAGATAACCCGGCGCTCCAGACTCCTCCTCTCCTCCGACTTTGGGGGAGAGGATTGAGGTGAGGGGGCAACCCGCGCGTCTCCTCATCCCACTCCCGCCCAACAGGCGACCTCTCCCGAAACTCGCGCTCAATTTCATCGATCTCCCGACGACTGATCGCCGCTCGTGGTCTTCAAATAAGCAATGATTTGCATGATCTCCGCCTCGCTGATGTGGCCCGTGAAACTTGGCATGACGTTGTCATAGCCGGCCGAGATATCTTTACCCGGCAGCAAGATGGAATCGCGCAGGTATTGATCGTCCGCCGTGATCACCTGGCCCGAGGTGAGCGGCACCTGCTTGCCGTAGATCCCCTGCAACGGCGGCGCGTGCACCACGGAATTCCCTTCATGGCAGCCGCTACATCCTTTCTCGCGAAATAATCGTCGGCCCTCCAGCGAGACCGATTCGCCGCTTTCCCCAGTCGCCAACCAGCGTTCGTAGTCGGCCGGCGCCATCACCACGACCCGCCCGATCATGCGCGAGTGATCGGTTCCGCAATACTCGGCGCAGAATAGGTGATACTCCCCTCGCCTGGTCGGTCGAAACCATTCCGTCGTATACTTCCCTGGGACGACGTCTTGTTTTATTCGAAACGCCGGGATGAAAAAGCTATGAATAACGTCCTGGGAAGTCATCGTCAGCGTGACCGCGCGACCTAACGGGACGTGCAGCTCGTTAATCTCTCTTTTTCCTTCCGCGTGCTGCAATTTCCACATCCATTGTTTCCCCACCACCTGCACCTGCAGCGCATCGGCCGGCGGTTGCTCGATATGGAAATAAACCGCCGCGCCCCACCCGAAAAAACCGAGCGCGATGATAAGGGGTAATAGGGTCCAACCGGTTTCGAGCAGATTATTTCCCGAAGACGGATTGGAGCGATCGATCTTCGCTCCTCGGCGATAGCGAATCGAGAAGTAGATGATGGGCACAAAAACGGCGACGCAAAAGAAAAGCATCATGGCCGTTAGGGCAAAGTAGAGCCAATCGACCTGCGCCGCGCCGGCCGACGCTTCCGGTGGAAAAAGGCGAAACCGGTCCATCTAGCTGGCCTCCGTCGATGCGTCCTGGCTTCCTCCGCGTCGCACCATGAAAAAAATCCACCAGCCAAGGAAAAGAACGGTTCCCACTCCAGCAAACCGCAAAACCGTCAGGACGAGCTGGCCATACTTGCCGGTGACAGGATTAAAATGGCTGCAGAGTAAGACGAGTTGCTGGATGACCGAACCATGGCGCTCTTCCGACGCAGCGGTGAGCGCACTGCGCAATTCGCCCGGGTCGAAGTTGACGCCAAAAAAGTAACGAGAAACACGACCTGAAGGGGTGAGGACGAGAAAGCCGCTCGGGTGAGCATATTCATGACTCTCGGGATCGTAACGGTATCGGAAGCCCGCTTCGTTAGCCAACTCCGCTATCGAGGCTTCGTCACCTGTCAGAAAGTGCCATCCCTCCGCGGCTCCGGGGCGGCCGTAGCGCTTGAGGTATTCCGCCTTTTTCGCCGCCGCCGCGGCGGGCTTCTCTTTCGGATCGATGCTGACATCGATCACGTTGAAGTCCTGTCCGATATTCAGGCGCAACTCCTGCAGCGACTCGATCAACCCATCGTTGATCAATGTGCAAAGCATCGGACACCGGAAATAGCCCAGCACCAACAAGGTTGGCTTGGTATTCGACAGACTACCTAGAGAGGTTGTTTTTCCTGCGGAATCCTGAAAGGTCAGCTGCGAAGAAATCGGCTGGCCGATGTGCTGTTCGAAGGTGATCCGCTTCATCTCATCCGCCGTCAACCCCTCGGCCTCCCAAGCGGAGGCCAGGACAAGAATGATGGTCCATCCAAGGATGCGTCGTATCCAGTTCATGGCGTCGTTCCCGGCATTGGACTCGGCTTATACTCGTTAGAATAGCTATCGGTCTCCGCTCGTCCTTGCATGAGCTGTGACCGAGTCTGGCCCGCCCCGACCTCCGGCAATCCCTGCTTGACCAGAATTTGCATGGCCCGCTTGATCGGAATGCGGGCCAACCCGGCAGGCCGATCGACCCATCCGTAGGTGGTAAGCTCTCTCTGCTCAGTCGCTCGCACGTTGTTCCATTCCTTCCCGGGATGAACCAGCAGCCCCGGTGACGGAGCCGAGACTGCTCTCACCTTGGCCGCTGCCGTCGTTTTCACCCGGCTCCCCTGGCCCCGTTCAAGAATATGCAGAGCACCCCAACACACCAGGAAGCTTACGAAAAGCAGCAGGAAGAGCAGCCCCACAATCAGGAGGAGTCCGGGCGCGTCCACGTCTCTCTCTTCATGAGTCGCCCTCCCGAGGTTGTCTTGATGACCTTGCGGGATCATAAGCGGGTCGTGATCGCAAATCGAGGATCATTCATGGGTATGAGCGATTTGCTCTTTAGGTTGAGGATAAAGACGAAAAAGAAAACTCCGCCCACGCCCAGCAGAGCGGCGACATCGAGCCAGCTCACGTGAACTCCGCGGGGATAAAAGGTCGGCGTGATCATCCACCATATATCCACCACATGTGCGCCGAACATGACCGCGGCGATGCTGGCCAGGGCGCGCCGCGTTTTCTTCATCTGCCGGGAGAGAAGAAGCAAGAACGGCCCCAAAAAATGAAATACCACCAGGAATACGACCACCCAGCGCCACCCACCGGCGATTCGGTGGAGATACCAGGAGATTTCGTGCGGCAGATCGCCCGACCAGATAACGAGCAGCTGCGAAAACGCCATGTAGGCCCATAACATGGTGAACGCGAGGAGCAGGCTGCCCAGCTGATGAAAGTTCTCCTTCCCGATGATCGCGGCCAAAGAAGTGCGCGGCCCCAGCCAGGCCAGGAGCAAAATAACGAAAGCCAGTCCGCTTAACATCTGGCCGATGCAAACGAGAATCGGGAAGATGGTCGAGAACCAGTCGGCCTCGAGCGACATGACCCAATCGACAAAGACCACTGTGATCGTTAGGGGATAAATCACCAGGCCCGGCCCGCTCCATTTGCGCAGACGCTTCAGGGGAGTCAGATCGTGGGTTTCCTCCTGGCGGCTCGACCACTTATTCATCACATGAGCCAGCCAAATCCAGATCCCGAAACAGATCACCGAGCGCAGAGCGAAAAAGAGCGGAGTCAGATAGACCTGCTTATGTTGCAGAATATGATCGGTCGCGACACGTTCCGGCACCGCCCAGGGATAGAGATAGTGCGTGCCAAAAAAGATTGGAATGAAGAGTGCACCGATGACCGGCAAGGTCCACGCTGCGGCCTCGAACATTCGCCGCACCGGCCAGCCCCACTTCCCACCGGTCAGGTAGTGAATCATCAAAAAAGCCAGGCAGCCAAGAGCGACGCCCAGCCAGACCAGAACGCCGAACAGATAAGAGATAAAAAACTGGCGCGGGTCGATGAACCAGCCCAGGCCACAGAAGAGGAGACCGATCACCCCCACCCCAAACGCGAGTCGGCTTCGCCTCTCGACCAACGGTTGCCAATCCTCACTCATGGCACTTGCTCCAGCTCCTTTTGATCTTCTGGCGACAAGTCACCTATCGGCACGTCGCGGCTCTGCTGCAGCGCGCGGATGTAAGCGGCAATCGCCCAACGATCGGCCGTTGGCACTCGGGCCGCGTAGGAATACATGACCCCGTAGCCGTTTGTCATAACATCGAAGAAGTGTCCGATGGGTGCATTTTTCAGACGCTCGCTGTGAAAAGTAGGCGGGGCCGGAAAACCGCGAAGAACCACTTCGCCGTTCCCCTCCCCCGTCGCGCCGTGGCAGACGGCGCAATAGATGTCGTAGCGCGCGCGGCCCCGACTAAGCAATCGCGGAGTCAGTTTGAGAGGCAGCCTCGCCACCAGCAACCCGTTTGTTAGGCCAGTCGCAAAAGGTTCGCTCCTGCGGTGGGCGCGATACTCGACCGTATGAGGCGGGATCGTCTGCGCGCTTGTCCCACTGGCAAAGAATTCCGTCTCCGAATAAGCCTTGGCTTTCGGCTGGTTATACATGTCCTGCCGGCAGCCGGAGAAGAGAAGAACGACCGCAGAGAAAATGGACGTCCAGCCTCCACCCCAAAGCGCCGCGAGAACCTCTGGGGAGCGCACTCTCCTTGCAGCAATCACTTCGCCACCTCCGCGATCTGTATCGGTTCTAAACTCTCCAAGAATGCTCTCGTCGCCGCCACCTCAAAGAGAACGTCGTCCGCTTCGATGCAGAGAAAGAAACGATCCTGCGAAGCGCGCTCAAACGCCGGCAAGTTAAACATTGGATGATACGGTTGCGGCAGTCCATTTAGACCTAACGAGACAAAGAATGCGGTCAGAGAGGCTCCTAGCACCGTGAGTTCGAACGTAATCGGGATGAAGGCAGGCCAGCTATGCAAGGGCCGGCCCCCGATGTTCATGGGGTAACTCACTACATTGGCGAACCACTGCATAAAATAGGCGCTACCTCCACCCAGCATTCCGGCGCATAAAACAAACAAAGGGATGCGGTTCCTCTTCCCCATCGCCTCCGCCAATCCCTCGATCGGAAACGGCGTGTAGCCATCCATTTTGCGAAAACCCCTCCCGAAAGCTGTCTCCGCGGCATGCAGCAGCTGCGCATCGCTTTCGAATTCCGCGGCCAATCCGAAAAGACCTTCGCTTCTCATAGGGCGTTCGCCTTCTCCGGTTCCGCCACCAATTCCCTCGACTCCGAGATTGAAATCATGGGGAGGAACCGCACAAACAAAAAGAGCAAGGTCAGGAAGAGCCCGACACTGCCAAAAAGGACGGCCCAATCCCAGATGGTCGGGAAAAACATCCCCCAAGCCGAAGGCATAAAGTCGCGATGCAGACTCGTAATGACGATGACGAAACGTTCGATCCACATCCCCACATTGATGAAGAGCGCCACGATAAAGAGGGTGAGCGGATTACGCCGAATCCGCGCTGACCAGAGCGCCTGCGGGATCAGCACGTTGCAAAGCATGAGAACCCAAAAAATCCAGCCGTAAGGGCCGAAAGCGCGGTTCAACATCATGTATTCCTCAAAGACGTCGCCGCTATACCACGACATGAACGCCTCGATGATGTAGCCGTAGGCCACCATCAGCCCCGTCACGAACATCACGTTCGCCATATTATTCAGATAACGCTCCGTAATGAGGTTCTCGAGATGATAGATCTTGCGCACCGGGATCACGATATTGAGGACCATGGCAAAGCCGGAGTAGATCGCGCCAGCCACGAAATAGGGCGGAAAGATGGTCGAATGCCAGCCCGGCACGATGGCGACCGCAAAATCGAAGCTGACGACGCTATGAACCGATAGAACCAGCGGCGCGGCCAATCCGCCTAATAAAAGATAGGCAATCTGATGACGCTGCCAGTGCGCCGCCGAATTACGCCAGCCGAGGGCGAGGACGCCATAGAACTTCTTTTGCCAGACTTTCTGGGCCCGATCACGAATCGTCGCCAGATCCGGCACCATCCCGAGGTACCAAAAGAGGATGGAAACCGTAAAATAGGTGCCGACTGCAAAGACATCCCAGACCAAGGGACTGCGGAACTGCGGCCAGAGCCCCATCGTATCCGGGTAAGGAAAGAGATAGTAGAAAAGCCAGGGTCGCCCGAGGTGGAGAAGTGGCATCAACCCGGCACAAGCGACAGCAAAGAGAGTCATCGCTTCGGCAAACCGATTGATCGCCGTCCGCCAGTGCTGGTGGAGCAGGAGCAGGATCGCGGAGATGAAGGTGCCGGCATGACCGATCCCCACCCACCACACGAAGTTCACAATCGCGAAGCCCCAGGCGACCGGGATGTTGATGCCCCAAATGCCTACTCCCCGAATAAAAAGCCAGGCCAGCGCGAAGAAGAACATCATGAGCAGACCAAAAGCGATCACAAATCCGATCCACCAAGGTGCGGGCTGCCGGTTGCGCAGGACGATCGAGCCGATCGTCTCGTTCACCGTCTCGTAGGTTTGACCGGGGGCGAGCAGATTCGACGGATAGCCCAGTGGCGACATCCGCGTCTTCTTTTCTTCGTTAGGCGGGATCGTCCCCTTCATGCGCTGAAGTGCGGGTTGAGGTTTCGTAACTTGGCCGCGTAACTGGTGCGGGGTCGCGTATTAAGCTCGGCCAGCATCCCGTAATCGAGCGGCCGCTTCTTCGCCTGTGCCACCCGGCTCTGCGAGTCGTTAATGTTACCGAAAACGATCGCTTCGGTCGGGCACACCTGGGCACATGCCGGGACGATTTCGCCGTCGCGAATCGAGCGACGACCGAGCTGTGCGGTGATGCGCGCCGCATTAATGCGCTGCAGACAATAGGTGCATTTCTCCATCACCCCACGGCTCCGGACCGTCACATCGGGGTTTTTGACCAGCTTCTCGCTCGGGGAGAGCGTGCCGTTGTATTCGAGAAAATTAAAACGCCTCACTTTGTAGGGGCAGTTATTGGAACAATAA
Source organism: Chthoniobacterales bacterium (assembly GCA_965218705.1). Lineage (GTDB taxonomy): Bacteria > Verrucomicrobiota > Verrucomicrobiia > Chthoniobacterales > UBA10450 > Palsa-1392. The sequence goes on along the minus strand of OZ244652.1, from coordinate 1,932,759 downwards.
CGGGTGCCGACACAGCGATTGTAGACCTGCACGTTGAGGCCTTCGTCGTCGGTCATGGTCGCAGCCACCGGACAAACCAACTCGCAAGGAGCATGCTCGCAGTGCATGCAGGGAACCGGCTGATGATGAAATTCGGGGTCGTTAGGTGAGCCGGCGTGATAGGTATCGATCCGAATCCAATGCATCTCCCGCCCGCGGGTGACCTGGTCTTTGCCGACCACGGGAATGTTGTTCTCCGCCTGGCAGGCGATCGTGCAGGCATTGCACCCGATGCAGGTGTTGAGATCAATCGTCATCCCCCAGGCGTAGCCAGGCTTCTTAAACTCGTCAGGGTGATAAAGGGTCTCGTCCGGCTTGGGCGCTTCCGCCATCTCGGCGGCAAAATGCGGTTGCCTAACGAACTCAGCAAGAAAACCTGCCCGATACAGGTGACGTCCTTCGATACTGAAGTGGTTTTGGGTGGTGGCAAACTGGAGGCGCTGCCCGGTTTTTCTGAGAACCAGGCCGCTGCCGTGCCAGAGAGCGTCGGCGGTGCGCAAGAGATACGCATTGTAACCTTTGTTCTTCCCCACCCGACCGGCCTTTTGCCTGCCATAACCGAGATGGAGAGTGACGCTGTTCTGAGCCTGGCCCGGTAGAATCCAGACGGGCGCGTTCAGCTTACGGCCGCGAAATTGCAGTTCGACATAGTCACCGTTCTGCAGTTTTTCCCGCTGGGCCAAAGCTGGACTAACGAGTGCAGCATTATCCCAGGTGATCTTGGAAAACGGTTTGGGCAATTCCTGCAACCAAGCGTTATTGGCATAACGGCCATCCAGCACGGTCGGGTCGGCGCGAAAGATAACTTCCAACCCCTTGGTCGCGCTGGGTACGGGGGGCGGCACAGCTGCCTCGGAAGTCACAGGGCGTGACTTTAGTTCCCCTCCCACACCCGGCGTCACTCCGTCGCTCAAGAGACTGCGCCACCGGCTTTCGAAGGTCTCGCCCGGGTTCCCCTGCTGCCAGGTGGCGCGCACGATATCATAGGCGGAACGCGGCGACGCCTGCACAAACGCATCGAGCAACTGATGCGCGGAAACGGCGTCGTAGAGCGGGTGGACGAGCGGCTGCACGATGCTCACCATGCCGTCAAACGCACGCACATCGCTCCAGCTCTCCAGAAAATGCGCGGCGGGCAGATGCCAATGGCAAAGTGCTGATGTCTCGTTGGCGAAAAGGCCGTGATGCAGGCGCAGCTTTACCTTCTGGAGCGCGCCCGCGAAATCGAGATCGACCGGTGCATCGTAGACCGGGTTGCCGCCGAGCATGACGAGCAATTCCACCTGCCCGGCTCGCATGGCTTCCAGCAGGCTGGTCAGGGACCCGAGTTGATTTTCGGCCGCGAGCGCGACCGGCGCCGCGCGCTGGATGGTCGCACCGACATTGCCTAACAACGCGTTGATTTGCGCGACGAGCGCATGCACGCGCGGCGGTTGCGTTTCCCCCGCGATGACAATGCTGGCCCCGGGATTGGCCCGCAGATCCTGCGAGGCCGCCCAGAGCCAGTTATTCGCCTGCGGCGGAACGTTGGCGCCCGCGCCGCCTGCGCCGACCAGAGCCGCCAGCGCGGCCGCCAAGTCGACGATCTCATGCGCTGCCACCGGCAGCCGATGATCGGCATTCGAACCAGTGATCGTCGGCGTAGGCTCAGCCGCGTAGAAACGGCTCATGCGCGCGCTCGGAGCCTCCGTCACGCGCCGCCCCGCCGCGAAGTCCCGCCCATGCCGCAAGGCCGCCGGGTGCTGCGACAAAAAATCAGAATCGAGCGCCACGATGACCCGAGCTTTGGAAAAATCGTAAAGCGTTTCCGCACCTCCGCCAGTGCTCGCATCGCGCAGCGCGTCTCGCGTGAGTGGCTCCCATTGATGCCACTGCGCCTTCGGAAATCTTTGCCTGATGGCATTGAACTGCGTTCCCACCGTGGGTGACGCGATCGTCTGGGTCAGAAAGCGCAGGCCCGCTCCACCGCCGGCAGCCTGCCCGGCCAACACCGGCCCGAGCATGCCCAGGAAATTATCCCAAGTCGCGACTGACTCGCCTTTGCTCACGGTTTTCGCGCGGTCGGGATCGTAGAGATCGAGGAGATCGGCCTGCGCCCAAATGGAAGTCGCGCCCAGGCTGGCGGGATGCTCGGGATTGCCTTCGATCTTGGTCGGCCGGCCTTCGTGACTAGTGACCACGACGCCTTGGCCGTAGCCGGCGAATGTCGTGGCCGTGGCAAAATGGATAGGCTTACCGGGAACGACCTCCTCGGGTCGATCGACATAGGGCACGATTTTCTCGATCGGCTGCTTCGTGCACGCACCCAGGCCAGCCAGCGCCACCGATGCGCCCATCAGACGCAGAAAATCGCGCCGATGCACTTCGTTCGTCCACTCGGAAGCGCCGCGCGGAAATTCCCGATGCAACCAATTCTCGAAGTCGGGCGTCGCCGCCAGCTCCTCCAGGCTCCGCCACATGGGTCGATCCATACTCATCGGTGACAGACGGAGCAATTTGTGAGGCGACCGGTCGTGTCGATTTGATATTGCCTAACGAGACGAGCACCCTGCGTTTCCTGATCGGGCGGCGGTTGCCATTGCAGATTATAGATTTCGCTGGCGGGCCGGACAAATTTCTCGGGAGCGCGGTGACATTCCAGACACCATTTCATGTAAAGAGTCTGGGTGCGACGCGTCAGCGGCATCTGGTCGATCTGGCCGTGGCAGGTCGAGCACCCGATCCCGTTAGCCACGTGCATGCTGTGATTAAAATAAACGAAATCGGGCAGGTCGTTGACGCGATTCCAGCGCAGCGGCTGGTTCGTGGCCAGGCTCTTTCGCACCGGCTCGAGCGCGGGCGTCTCGGTCCAAAGTTGCGAGTGACACGTCATGCAGACCTGCGTGCTTGGGATGCCGGCGAAGGACGATTTCTCGACCGAGTCATGACAATAGCGGCAGTCGATTCCGTCATCGCCGACATGATGTTTGTGACTAAAAGGCACCGGCTGCTCGATCGCCACGTCCACGTAGGTCGTATAAGGCGACCAGAAAATGGCTGAGGTCGCCCAACCCGCGCCGCAAAGCAAAACAACGAACCCGACCATGATGACCTTGGAGTGGACATTGGCGCGCGGAGAGAAAATCTGGGCCATGGGTAGAGCGATTCCTCAGCGCAGCCGGTTGCGATTGGCTCTCAGCGAATCCACGAGCGAAAGAATCTGCCTTCGCGGGCCTAAAAACGAGTCCATTCTGAATTTATCTCAGGCTGCACACAAATTGCCATGAAGAGAGTGGGCGGATTGGCGTTAAATATCGACCACCCCTGGTCCAATCCAATAATTCGTTAGGCAAAATGCAACTTCGTCAGCGCGAAGGCGCTCAGAAATCCGAGGACGGTGACGAGCCCGGCGAACTCGTGCGCCGTTTCGAATGCCTCCGGAATCATGGTGTCGGCCAGCATCGCGAGGATCGCCCCCGCCGCCACGGCCGTCGTCCCGGCGATCACGCCGGGCGGATAATGGCGAAAGAGGGCGAAGCCGGCCAGCGCCGCCAGCCCAGAAATCAGAGCGATCCCGATCCAGACGCTCAAGACATAGCGGGCGCTGCGCCCCGCCTTCCTCATCCCTGCCGCGCTGGAAAGGCCTTCCGGGACATTGGAAAGAAAAATGGCGATAACCGCGACGAAGCTGACCGCTCCGCCATTGAGTAAACTGAGCCCGATCACGATCGACTCCGGAATGCCATCGAGGAGCGCGCCCACCGCGATGGCCATTCCGCTGCCCGGGCTTTCCTTCTCGTTAGGCTGTTGGGTTCCGGAGCGTTTGCGATGTTTGGCGCCGCGATGGTCGAGATACCAGTTGGCCGCGGTGTAAATGGCGGCGCCACCAATGAATCCGATCGCGGTCGCCCCGAAACCGCCTCGCGCAAAGGCTTCCTCCATCAGGTCGAAGGAAAGAGCGGAAATGAGAACACCGCTCCCGAATGCCATGATCGCCGCGATGAAGCGCTGAGGAACGCGCAAGTAATATCCTACCAGCGCGCCTAGAACCAGGGCGGCGCCCGCAAAAAAGCCCCACCAGCCCGCCATCAACCAGAGAGGAAATTTCATCGTGATTTTAAAACAGAAAAACCCGATCAGTCCTCAAGCCAGCTCTCGGCCGCGGCGAGCTCTGCCATATCGAAATATTTGAGGTTCTCCGGCAGGAAAAACGAACCGACCTTAGCCATCCATTTCTGCCACGCTTTTTCTCCCACCATGGCGACGCGCTCGATCTTCTTGGCGTGCCCGGTGCTGAAACGAAAATCATCCCAGGCCGCCCGCGGCTCCCAGCCTTCAAAATTCTCCATGACGAGGAGCATTCGCATCGTGCCGTGGTGCTCAAGCGTCTCCTCCCAAAGTGGGATAAGCTGGTCGTAATCTTCCTGCGTCAATTTCCCGCTCACTCGGACGCGCACAACATTGCCTCTCTCGCGCGTGAATTCATGCATAGCGTTAACCTATCGCACGGGCCGCGCGCGCAGGATGCCTTGCGACCGAAAGCGCGGCGGGGGGGCGATAAATTGATCATGAAACAGGACGCGTAGTTGTTATTACGGGCGCATCGGCGGGCGTGGGACGGGCCACCGCCCGCGCATTCGGGGAGGAAAGTGCGCAAATCGGATTGATCGCCCGAGCCCGGGCGGGACTGGAAGGAGCGCGTCGCGAGGTCGAGGCATGCGGAGGCCGCGGCCTGATTTTGCCGGTTTTTTCGCCCGTCAAAGAAACGACCGCGGAAGAATTCAAACGCGTCACGGAAGTGACTTATCTGGGCTACGTCTACGGCACGCTCGCCGCCCTGCGCCGCATGCTGCCGCGCGACCGCGGCTTGATCATCCAGGTCGGCTCCGCGCTCGCTCATCGCGGCATTCCTCTGCAAGCGGCCTATTGCGCTTCCAAGCATGCCATCCAGGGACTTTGCGATTCGCTCCGGTGCGAATTACTGCACGACCACAGCAAGGTGCAGGTGACGATGCTGCAAATGCCGGCCCTGAATACGCCGCAATTCGATTGGGTGAAAAGCCGGCTTCCGCATCGGGCTCAGCCGGTGCCAGCCATTTTCGAACCCGAAGTGGCGGCCGAAGCCATCCTTTACGCCTCGCATCATCCTCGCCGCGAATTTTATGTGGGCTGGCCGGCCGTGCAGGCCATCGTGGGCAACAAGATCGCGCCCGGCCTGCTCGATCACTACCTGGCCCGTACCTGCGTGGACGCGCAGCAGACTAACGAAAAGGAAAATCCCGATCGACCGAATAACCTTTGGGAACCGGTCGACGCGGAAAAGGATCACGGTGCGCACGGGCGCTTGCAAAAACGCTCGCGTCCCGCCAGCACTCAGGTCTGGGCCTCGCAACATCGCGGCTGGCTCGCGGCCGGCCTCGCCCTCGCCGCCGCCGCCGGCGCCATCCTCTGGGCCGCAAAGATTAGCGCGACCAAGCCCCCGCGCGACGAGCTTCCGCTCACCCACGCTTCTCTCCGCTTTATCCGCGGGCAAATTCCCTACCGAAAGTTGTCGCACTCGTTTCGCACTGCCGCAGCGCGCTGTTGACCAGCGCCACGTGCGAAAACGCCTGTGGAAAATTACCCAGCAATCGTTTCTCGCGCGGATCGTATTCTTCTGAGAGCAAACCGATATCGTTGCGCACCGCCAGGACGCGCTCCAGGAGCGTGCGCGCTTTCTTTTTCTCCCCGAACATGTGCAGACAATCGGCCAGCCAGAGCGTGCAAGGCAGAAACACCCCTTCCGTTCCCGACAAGCCATCCACACCCTCCTCCTCCGGCCGATAGCGCAGGATGAAACCCTCGTCATCGAGTTCGCGCTCCACCGCCGCGACGGTGTTGCGGATGCGCTCATCCTCCAGCGGCAAAAACCCGATCATGGGCAATAAGAGGATGCTCGCGTCCATCGCCTCCGACCCGTAGCACTGAGTAAAAGCCTTCTTCTTTTCGTTGTAGCCGTGCTCGCAGACGTCGCGGTGAATGGCGGCTCGAATCTTCTTCCAGCGCGCCAGCTGATGATCCGCCGGTAGCTGGAACTCCTCGATCAACTTGATCGCGCGATCGAAAGCCGACCACGCCATTACTTTCGAGTGCGTAAAATTCTGCCGTCCCCCGCGCACTTCCCAAATCCCCTCGTCCGGCTGCTCCCATTTCGATTCGAGGAAATTCACGAGCGCCACATGCATGCGCCAGTCCGCCTCACTCGTTTGGATGCCATGCAGCTGCGCGTGATAAGCCGCGCCCATCACTTCCCCATAGACATCGAGCTGGAACTGATTCGAAGCGGCATTGCCGATGCGCACCGGCTTGGAACCTTCGTAGCCCGAAAGCCAATCGAGCTCGAATTCATCTAACCGGCGCTCGCCCTGCACCCCATACATGATTTGCATCTGCGACGCGCGCCCGGCGATCGCGCGCAGGAGCCATTCGCGCCAGTCTCTGGCTTCCTCCTGGTAGCCCGCGTTGACAAAGGCGAGCAGCGTGAAAGTCGCATCCCGCAGCCAGCAGTAGCGATAATCCCAGTTGCGCGACCCGCCGATTTGCTCTGGTAACGACGCGGTCGGCGCGGCCACGATACCGCCCGTCGGCGCGTAGGTCAGACCCTTGAGCGTGACCAGCGAGCGCATGACCGCCTCGTGCCACGGCCCTCGGTGCGAACACTCCCCCGCCCAATCGCTCCAGAATTTCACCGTGTCCCGGAGCGCATGTTCGGGATTCACTTCGCGGGGCGGATCCTCATGCGACGCAAACCAGGTCAGCACAAAGGGCACTCGATCGCCTTTGGCCACCGAAAATTCCGCCACCGTCTTGAGATCCTCGCCATGCGTCGCCACCGGCGTATGCAGGATGAGGCCGTCGGGACCGGCAATTGCGGCGAGCCCACCATGCGCCCGCCGCACCCAAGGCACGACCGATCCGTAATCGAATCGGATGATCAACTCCATCCGGAGAGGGACCCTGCCTTCCAGGCCCTCCACGATGCGCACAATGTCGGGGTTCGTGCCCCGCGGCGGCATGAAATCGATAAAACGCACCGCACCTTCTTCGGTCCGCACATCCGTCTCCAGGATCAGGCTGTCGCCCCGGTATCTTCGCTCGCTACCGGTCACCTTGCCTTCCGGCGTCAGCGTCCAGGTGCCATTCTCCTCCCCGCCTAACAATGCCGCGAAACAGGCGCCCGAATCGAAGCGCGGCAGGCAGAGCCAATCGATACAGCCGCTCCGGCTGATGAGCGCCCCGCTCTGCGTATCGCCCACAAAAGCGTAATCCTCGATGCGCGAAGCGCCCCCTTTCCCTCTTTTCATCTCTTTGATTGTTTCGTAATCCTGAGCCTGGAGGAAGTCGCCGCGGCGACTCCAGCTTGAGATATTCTAGGCGAATCAGGAGCGCCGGCCACCAGGTAGAGCTTTGTTTGTCAGGTAGAAAACTCGCCGCCGGCGCCTGCAGACGAGGCATCCGCCTCCCCCGCCAACTCTCCGATCCCATCGCGGGTCAGTCGAAAAATCGTCCATTCCTCGTTAGGCCGAGCCCCCAGTTTGTGATAGAACTTAATGGCCGGCTCATTCCAATCCAGCACCGCCCATTCCATCCGGCCGCACCCCCGCTCCCGCGCCAGCCGCGCCAGCCTAACGAGTAAAGCACGTCCATACCCCTTTCCCCGCTCCGAAGGCCGCACAAAAAGATCCTCGAGATAAAGCCCGCGCCGACCCATCCAGGTCGAAAAATTATGAAAGAATAAAGCAAACGCCACCGGCCGCCCGGCTTCCTCGCCCATCAACACCTCCGCCGCCGGATGCGGCCCAAAGAGATTCTCACGCAGTTGCTCCTCCGTAGCGACCGCCTCATGCGGGGCACGCTCATACTCCGCCAGCTCCCGGATGAGCGTCAAAATCGTCGGCACATCCTCCCGCGTGGCGAGCCGAATGTGAAAAGCAGATTGCGCGTCAGTCTTCATGCAGTGAGCAAAATCAAATTGCCCGACTGATTCATCCTCCGCTGGCGCCTCCTGTCAACGCGAACCGCTCCGCGAAAAACCCGCCAAGGTAGGGCGGGCCTCCTTCGAGCCGGCGATAGCTCATCTTCACGCCTCGCCCCTTCTCCCCGGAGCAACGGCAGAGCGTCCGATGATTGCCAAGTCATCACGAACTTGAGATTGACGTTCGTGAATCGAATCGCCAAACTGGAACTCGATCGCTCGTCCCCATGCCCCAGCCCCCGTTCTCCCTCGAAAACCAAAGCTGCTGGACCGCGTCCGATGGCACCTGCGCCTCAAACACTACTCCATCCGGGCCGACAAGTGTATGTCGACTGGATCCGCCGCTTCATCCTTTTCCATCACAAACGCCATCCCAGCGAGATGGGCGAAGAGGAAATCGCTCGGTTTCTCACTCATCTCGCGGTCGACAAACACGTCGCCGCCTCGACCCAGAACCAGGCCCTGAGTGCTCTTCTCTTCCTTTACCAGCAAGTTCTGGAGCGAAAGCTCGACTTCATCGACAAGGTCAACCGAGTCCAACGGCCACCGACAATTCCCGTCGTCTTCACCCGGGCCGAGGCCCGCGCGGTTCTTGCCCATCTGCGCGGTCGTCTGTTCGGGGTCAGGGGGGTCTGTTCGGGGTCAGGGGGGTCTGTTCGGGGTCAGAGCTTACTATTGACACTGCGCGTAGGTTCGAGACATAGCTGGCACTGCCCATGTGCGATCTTGTAGCGATCCAGCGCCGGCTCATCGGCGTATGGCTTCGTAACCCGCGGGCCAACATCACCTTGACCGGATGTCCTTTGGGCTGCCGCGTCAACTCCACTTCCCGCCAGCGTGCCGCCAACAGGCCCTCCGCCACCAGGCGTTCGGCCAGGGCCTCATCTGTCTCGTTGCGTTCCTGCGCCCGTTCCCCGCTCCGGCCCACCCGAGATAGCTTTCCCGCCAGCCAATCGGCGAAATCTTCCGCCCCTAGTTTCCAGCCCCGCCGCAGTTGTTCTTCATCATCTCCATCGCCTTGCGACCGCGCCGCCCTCATGCGCCGCTCAAACTCCCGTCGATTCGCCGCTGTGTCGCTGGTTAGCCCATGCTCTCCGAAAAGCCGGTCAATCCGCAGCCATGGCGGTCGCCCTTTGGGATGACGATAACCGTCATAGCTGCTCCACCGATAAACTTCTAGTTTCTCCTTCGGCTGGACCAAGCCAGCCCGCACTGGATTTAGATGCACGTAATCGCAGGCCGCGCGCAAGTAGTTTGAGGAGCGTTCATCGATAAGCTGCGCTTTGTAGCGTCCTTGGAAAAGATGGCCGTTCTGCTGATGCCGTCGATTGAAGCGTAGCGTATAGGTTCCTAGAAACCATTGCATACCCACCGCCAGATTGGCCTGAGGCGCCTCCAGCACGAGGTGAAAATGATTGCTCATCAGACAATAGGCGTGCACCTGCCACCCCGTCTTTCCGAAGACCTCGCCTAGCGTCCTCAAGAACTTCTCCCGATCGGCGTCGTCTCAGAAAACTGCTTCTCGGCGATCGCCCCGGCTCAAGACGTGATAAAGCGCCCCTTCATATTCGATCCGCGGCGGTCGCGCCATTTCCGGAACTTCCTCGGACCTTTCGGCAGTGTCACTAGTAAGCTCTGACCCCATTCCTGCGCCCCCTCGGACCTTTCGGCAGTGTCAATAGTAAGCTCTGACCCCATTCCTGCGTGCGCCATGCGCCACATTCCTGCGCCACCCCCTATCTGTGCCTGTGCCTTTGCGGCGACAGTTTCCACGGCCCCACCCTTAGGAGAGGAGACTGAATCAAGGCACAGTCTCGAAGTCGAGGAAGCGCGTCGGATGGCAGCCGCTGCCTTATTTCTGGTCGAGTCGCTCTTGCAGGAAACTGAGGACGACTGCTTCCTCGGAGCGGAGGTTGCCTAACGAGTCTACGAGCGTTTTCTCCGTCTGCTGTTTGAGGCCTTCGATCAAGTTACCATCAAGATAGGTCTCAAGAACGGCGGGATGGACGTAGCACTTACGGCAGACGGTCGGGGTGTTGCCCAGCATCTTGGCCACAGCGCTAATGGCCGCCTTCACGTTTTTCTTGGCCTGCGACTTATTCTCGAAAAGTTCCTGGGCTCGGAGGGCCATCGCGGCCATGACGGTGCCGGCCCAGGTGCGGAAGTCTTTGGCCGTAAATTCTTCGCCGGTCACTTCGTGCAGATAGTCGTTCACGTCGTCGGAGGTGACGTGATGTCGCTCGCCCTTGTCGTCGAGATATTGGAAAACCTCCTGACCGGGCAGCTCCTGTAGTTGCTTGACGATCTTCGCGACCCGGCGGTCGTCCGTGTCGATGTCGTGTTCGATGCCGCTCTTCCCGCGAAAACGGAAGCGGACGTTGCCGCCGCGGACGGCGACGTGCCGATTGCGCATGGTGGTAAGGCCAAAGGATTTGTTCTCCTTGGCGTACTCTTCGTTACCGATGCGGATGAAAGTGCGCTCGAGGAGTTGCACGACGGTGGCGATGACTTTCTCCCGCGGCAAACCGCGCCGCTTGAGGTCGCGATTGAGGCGGCGCCGGATTTTCGGGAGTGCCTGGGCGAAGATGATCATCTTCTCGTATTTATTTTCGTCGCGCTCCTCGCGCCACCGCTCGTGGTAGCGATACTGTTTGCGCCCGCGGGCGTCGCGGCCAGTGGCCTGGAGATGGCCGTTAGGCGAAGGACAAATCCAGACGTTAGCGTAGGCCGGGGGGATGGCGAGCCGGTTGAGTCGCAGGATGCGCTTTTCGTCTTTGATCTCTTTTCCTTCGGTATCGAAATAGACGAATTTCTGCCCGCGCTTTTTACGAGTGTAGCCAGGGCGATCGTCGCTCACGTAGCGCAGCCCGGCTTCTTCCGCGGCTTCCTCGGGATCGGTCACGATCTCGAGGTCAGCGATCTTCCTCTTTTCTTCACGGAGGCGGCGAGCAGTGATAGGCACGCAAAGCATACGCACACAGACGGTGCAGAGGTTGCCTCGTTATTTGCTCGGAGGGGAGCGCCGCGCTAGGTCGCAGGAATGCTGGTGCTGAAGACGGAGAGACTAGAGTTACATCATTTGGAGCCCAGTGATGCGGATTTCATCCTGCGACTGCTGAATGAGCTGGGTTTTATCCGGTTTGTGGCTGACCGGGGCCTCCGCACTCGGCAGGACGCGGAGGCTTACATCCTGGAGAAAATCTTGCCGAGCTATGAGAAAAACGGCTTTGGCTTTTACCGTGTGGATGGAAAGGAATTCGGCGCGCCGATTGGCATTTGCGGCCTGGCCAAGCGCGAGCAGTTGGAGGAGGCCGATATCGGTTTCGCAATTCTCGATCGGTACGCGGGGCGAGGGTATGCCTTCGAGGCGGCGACGGCGACGCTGGAATACGGTCGCAAGGTGCTGGGTTTAAAGTCGATCATCGGGTTGACGGCGGAAGACAATGCAGCGTCGCAGCATTTGCTGGAGAAAATGGGTATGCGGTGCGTGGGAAAAACGTCACTGCCGGGTTTCGCGCACGAAAGCTTGATCTTCCGTCACCCCTTCCCCCGCTCCCACTCCTGAACGTGGTTTCCATTCAAAAAAAGCAGATCCTCGATGCTTCTTATGAGGTCTCTCGCCGCGCTTCGCCGACTCGGGATGACAAGAGCGGTTCGAAGTCGCGGCATGGGAGCGAAATGCCTGTAATCGCAGTCCCGGCGCGGCATGGCCATTGCTCTAAATCTCCGCGATTTCAGCAATGGCCCAGCCACTACTTTCCCGTTTTCCGCGTTTCGTTCTGGCTACCCTGCTGGCCGCAGTTCTCCTGTTCCAGGGCGCCGAAGTTCGCGCCCAAGGCACAGCTCCCGCGAGCGGGACCCCCAATGAAGTTTACGCCAACACGACCGACGGTACTCCGCTGCACTGGGATGTTTATCCGCCGGAGGGCGAGGGCCCCTGGCCGGCCATCCTGGTCATTCATGGCGGTGGCTTCAAGGGCGGCTCGCTCAATTCTCCCACCATGGAGCAGTGCGCGCGCGATCTGGCCGCGGCTGGGTTCATTGCGTTCGTGATCGAATACCGTCTCGCGCCGCCGGGTTCGCTCCCGGACCAATCGTCCGACGGACGCTATCCGCAGCAATCGGATGATGTGCGGAGCGCGGTCCTGGCCGCGCGGAACGATCCCCGCGCCAATCATCAGGTGGGCGTCGTGGGCGGTTCGGCGGGCGGATATTTCGCCGCCTACATGGCGGGCAGCGGCACGGTCGGGCAGGATCGCATCGACGTGGGAGTCTCCCTCTCGGGCGCCTATGATTTCTCCGATTTCAGCGCCGATCCGAATATCATTTCCTTTGCCGATAACGTGACCAATTACACCGGGCTCACCACGGCGGACACGGAGGGCCTGCGCGCGGCTTCCCCCGCTTACTTGGTCGACGCCCAGACGGCGCCGCTCCTTCTCATTCACACTGAATTTGACCCGATGCCATTCAGCCAGGTCGCCGATATGACGACAAAACTCGACGAGTTCGGCGTGACGAATTACCAGACGCTGACGCTGCCGGGCAGCGATCACTCGTTCTTCTACTGGGATCGGGTGAAGGACGATTCCATCGCGTTCCTCCAATCCTGGCTGGCCGATAATCCCCCACCTTTGCCTACGCCGACTCCGGCCGTTTCGCCGACTCCGACGCCGAGCGAATCGCCCTCGCCTGTCCCGGCCACTTTGCCTGCTTCTTCCAAGATGCTGCTGAACGTCTCGACCAGGGTGAATGTCGAAAGCGGCAATGGCGTGATGATCGGCGGCTTTATCGTGAATGGCGATGTGCCCAAGAGAGTCACTCTGCGCGCCATCGGGCCATCGCTGGCCGCGCGAGGTGTCACTGGGACGCTGTCCGATCCTGTTTTGGAATTGTACGATTCCAGCGGAACACTGGTCGCCCAGAACGACAACAGCTCGACGCTCCCACCGGAGAAGATCCCGACCGATTTTCAGCCGACCGATGGCCGTGAATCAATTATCACCATGCGCTTGCCGCAGGGCGCTTATACGGCGGTGTTGCGCGGGGCTAATGGCAGCACGGGTGTCGGGCTGTTCGAGCTTTACGATCTCGCTCCCATCGATTCGCAGATCGTGAATATCTCGACTCGCGGCGAGGTCGGTAACGGCAACGACACAATGATCGGCGGCTTTATTATCGGCGGGCAGGACCCGACCAAAGTCATCGTGCGCGCGATCGGACCTTCGCTGGCCAAGAGTAACATCACCAACCCGCTGTTGGATCCTTCGCTTGAACTCTACGACAGCAATGGCGCTCTGATTTTCGCTAACGACAACTGGCGCTCCAACCAAGCCCAGCAAATCATCGATTCGGGCGTCCCGCCTAACGACGATCGCGAAGCGGCCATTGTCGCGACGCTGGAGCCGGGGGGCTACACCGCGCTGGTCCACGGCGCGACCAGCACGCAGGGGGTCGCGTTGGTGGAGGTCTACGACCTCGCCAGTCAGCAATAACGCCTGTGCCTCCGCGCGCTCAGCGGCGGCTCATCAGGAGCCGTACGACTTGCTGAATTTTTTCTTCGACTCGGGCTCTGGCGTTTCGGCTTGAGGGGCGGCCTCGGTGGGTGGCGCGTTCTCCGCGGAGGGCGGGGCTGCTGGTTCCGGGGCTGGCTCGGGCGAGGACGACGACGAGGACGAGGGCGAGGACGAGGAGGGAGAGGTCGGCACGGGAGAACCAGCTCCGCTTTGGGACGCCTCCACAAAGGCCATTTGCAGGCTACCCAGCGCGTTGCGCAGCACTTTGGCTTCTTCGGTGTTGAGGTTGCCACGGGTTTTTTCCTGAATCATGGCGAGCTGGTCGATGAACATGCGCGCGACTTCCAGATTCACTTCGGCCTGACCGGTCTGCGGGTTGGGGATTTGCCCGAGGAAAAGCGCGGCGTTTTGCGCCTGCATCATGACGAACTCGAGAAAGCGCTGGGTCATTTCTCCCGACTGCGTGGTGGTTTGAACTTCGGCCATATAAGAAGGTTGAGTTGAGAGTGGATCGTTGAGACCTTTATCGAGACGGGCGGACGGTGGCGAGGACGTAGGGTTGTTGAAAATATTTGGCCGCGACCCGCTGGATATCGCCGACGGTGATCGACTCAATTTCTTGCTCCAATTTCCGGTAGTGGTCAAACCCAAGACCATAGAGCTCATCGAGTGCGGCCATGTAACCAAAGGAATCGTTGCTCTGGCTGGCGATCCGTTGCTGGCCGATCAGCTTTTTCTTGGCGCGCGCTAATTCTGCCGTCGTTAGGCCTTGGCCGGCCAGCTGCGCAATCTCGTCGAGGAGCGCAGCCTTGACAGGCTCAAGCTGGGCGGGATCGGTCCCCAGGTAAAATGCGAACAGGCCGGAGACGAGTCCCTGCATCTGGCTCGCCCCGACGTAATAGGCCAGGCCCATCTCGTCGCGGATGCGAATGAAAAAGCGGGAACCGAGATCGCTGCTCGCCTCATCGATCAGTTCCAGCGCATAACGATCGGGGCTGAACATGTCGGCGCCGCGATAGCCGACCATGAGGACGCCCTGCGCTTTTTCTTTCAACTCCTCCACCGCGACCGTCGCGGCCAGGGCCGGGGCGGTGGGCGCATCGGAGAGCGCGAGTTCGCCGGGAGTCATCTCGGCCAGCATCTGCTCGAAGAGCGCTTTTACTTCGGCGGCTTTGACGTTGCCGAAGATGGAAATGACGCAGTTTTTCGCGGTGACGTAACGATCGCGAAACGCGCCGAGCTCCTTCTGCGATAATTGTGCGACCGACTCGGGCGTTCCCTTCGCGCGCAAGGCGTAAGGGTGATCGGAGAAGAGCGCGGCGCGCAGAAGATTGCGCGCAACGGTGGTGAGTTGCTCTTCGTCGTCGCGAATACCGGCGAGCTGCACTTGCTTCTCACGCGCGATGGCAGTCTCGGGCAGGCTGGCGTGCAAAAGAATGTCGCTGAGCAAGTCCGCGCCGAGCTGCAGGTCGGGTCGGGTCACTTCGACCGAGACACTGAAACTGTTATTGCCGGCGTCGCTGCCGAGGTGGCCGCCGACCGCTTCGATGGTGTCGGCAATTTGTTCGGCCGTGCGCGTGGTGGTGCCTTTCACCATGACCTTGGAGAGCAAGCGCGTGAGGCCATTGGTTGCCTTCGTTTCGGCCAGCAGCCCGCCGCGGAAGGCCGCTACGATGGAGATGAGCGGAAGCCGTGCATCTTCGCGTACGAGCAGGCGCAGGCCGTTGGCCAGTTCAAATTTCTCAATCTCCCCCGCCGCCGTGGCCATCGCTTCCGTTGCCTTGGCCGCCAGGGTGCCGCGTGGGTTCAAGGAGACGACGGTAAGATTATCCTCCACCAGATACTGGCGGGCGACGCGCCGGATGTCGTCGAGCGTCACCTTTTGCATCGCTGCCAGATAGTCGCGGGTGAAATTGAGATTACGGGTGGCAAACCAGTTTGAGCCCAAATCGGAGGCCTGCCCGCGCATGGTGGTGAGCGCGCCTAACGAATGGCCGAGGGTAATTTTCTTGGCCTTGGCCAGCTCGGCCTCGGTCGCGCCGTCGCGTTGCAACTCTGCCACGATGGCCAGGATGAGGCGTTCCAGCTCGACGCGATTTTCTGGTTCCAAAGTAGCGTCGATCCCGAGCAAGCCGGGATCGCCGGGCGTGTAGGAGAAAGCCGAAATGCCGAAGGCGAGCCCGGCTTCTTCGCGCACTCTTCGGTAGAGGCGGGAGCTACGGCCGTCGCCCAAAATCGTGGAGAGCAAATCGAGCGCCGGAACATCGGGATGGGTGAGCTCGGGCACATGCCAGGCCAGGGCCAGACGAGTCAGCTCCGTGGCAAACTCTTCATTCACCTCGCGCCGGCCGTGCTGGGTCGGCTCCTGCGCGATGTAGCCGGGCGGAAGGGAGCGGGCCGGGTATTCCGAGAAATATTTTTCGAGCTGGGTATAAACCTCGCCCGCATCGACATCGCCCACCACGACGAAGGTCATATTGTTAGGCACATAACGCGCCCGGTAATATTGCTGCACGTCCTGCTGGGTGAGCTGATCGAAAATCTGGATCTCGCCGATGACCGGCAGGCGATAGGGATGCCGCTGGTAGGCGGTCTTAAACATAAGCTGCCCCATCATGCGATCGGGGTCGTCGTAGCACATGGCGAACTCCCGCCGGATGACCTCCTGTTCCTTGCCATACTCCGCTTCCGGCAAAGTAGAATTCATGGTCGCATCGGCCAGGATATCGAGCGCGCTGGCCACGCCTTCACTGGGGATATCAATCCAATAAACGGTGCGATCGAACGACGTGTAGGCGTTGATGTAGCCGCCCTGATCCTGCACGCTCTGGGCGATCGCACTGGGCGAGCGCGTTTTGGTGCCTTTGAAAAGCATGTGCTCGAGAATATGCGAAAGGCCGGCGCCGAGATGGCGGCCTTCGTTGATGCTGCCCGTGCTGCACCACGCCTGCACGCTGGCCACCGGTGCACTCCGGTCGGTCTGCACGATGATGGTGAGCCCGTTAGGCAAAGTCCACTGTTGCGCCGTGACGGGTGGAAACGTAATTGCCGTCGCCTCACCGACCGGCGCGGAGGAATGCCCGGCGGAGGTCACGGCAGCCGCAGCGTCGGCCTCTCCACTCATGAGACTTTGGGGGCGGGCAAGGCGGGCGGCGTTTTGACGGCCTCCGACATGCCGGTGGGCCGAAAGGGTTTCACGAACGCGTCGTCAAAGCGGTAGACGGACTTAAAATCATCCAGCGAATCCGACTCCGTTTTTCCAAAAATGCCAGCCCCAATGAGATTGAAAACCATGTGCCCGATATCCTCGCAACGTTCGATTCCCCAATAGGAAAAAACGGTTAGCGCCATCGGGCCAAATTCCTTCAAGGCATAGAGCCGGACGCCCTCGAGCAGTTCCGGCCCGGCCACATGGCGGATGGCTGCGCCTTTCGATTTCTTTTGTTGCTTGGTCGTGTAATCAAGCGCGTCCCGGAGGAAAACATACGCATCCCGGTGATAGCGAGAATCAGTCGCGACGATGGAATCAAGCGCTTCGGCAAATCCAATTTTCTGCATGGCAAGGGAGCTGCTCGGGAAAGAGCGAGCGCTATGATAATCAGCAAGTGCAGGGTGAGCAAATAGCGCAGCGTCTACCATGCGCTCGATTCTCCTCTGCCTCTTGCTGGGCGCCCTCGTCACGACCTCCCCGGCGGGAGAGAGTCGGTCGGTCAAAACTGAAGCAGGCGCGGCCGCCAGTCTCGTGCGCCTGGCGGAAGGACTCGCGGACGAAGGCGAATGGCGGGCCGCCCTCGTGCACTGGCAGGCCGCGCAGGAATTGGCGCCGGATGACGGCGGGATCGCCAATTCGTTAGGCGGAGCTTATCTGCGCGTGGGGGACGCCTCGAGATCCGCTCTCCAGTTCCGACGGGCCATCCGGCTCGATCTCGATAACGCGGCTTATCACTTTAACCTGGCCAACATCGAATTCATGCTCCGACACGATCTGACCAAGGCGTGGAAAACGGAGACGCCGAAGGTTCTGCACCATGCGTTGCGCGAGTTCCGCGAAGCGAGCAGGCTTGCGCCGACTAACCTCGAATACGCACAGGCCTACGCGGAAACTTTTTATGGCATGAGCGATCCTGACTGGGCGGAAGCGGAGGCCGCCTGGGAGCACGTCCTGGAACTTTCGCCGCAAGGCCGGGAATTTATCTATCTGCAACTGGCCCGGGTGAATTTGAAACGCGGCGACGGCGAGCGGGCGCGTGCGTTCCTGGGAAAAGTGGAAGACCAGCAACACGGCAGCCTGAAACGGAAGCTGGAGGCCCAGGCGGACAAACTCTCGGCGCTCTAGGTCGGCTCGTTAGGCGGTTTCGGTGCGGTCAAACAGGGCGATGACGGACCATCGCCCTCCAGCGCGGCATGGTAGCCGGCGGACGCTCTCCCCGCCCGACGAACTCTCGCGGGGCGACGCGGATGACCTTTGACCACGCGGAACTCACGCCCGGCTTCGCAGAGCGAAAGCGTCTACAGCAGTTCCGGCGAACGGCTAATTCGTCTCCATCTCGAGCGCATCGAGATAGACCGAAATAGAGTCTCGTCGTCGCGCCAGCGAGACCTCGGGGTCGCCGGGCGGTTCGAGCAGCTGCGAAAAGGCGCCGCTCATGCTGGTGCTTTGGGTGGCTTCGTACCAATTAAGGTAATCGTCGATCTCGGTGCTCTGGCGTTCGATCACTTTCCGATAGCTGGCCACGCGCGCCAGCCTCTCCGCCACACGGCGGGTTTTGCCGCGGGTGAGCAACTCAACTAACTCGTACTCTTCCTGCACGATCGGCTGATAAGAGGGATGCGCCTGCGCCTGGAGAAGCTGCAAGCGCTGCGCGACCTGCTGCAAAATGGCGCGCCGCGCGGGCGAGCGCCGGAATCGGGCGTAGTCGCCTAACGAATACTCAACCGGCTGACCATCTTTCCCCAGGAGGCTGAAATGCAGAATGCGATCGAGACGCGCCCCGCTCTCGGCCAGGCTCAGGGTTTCGAAACGATCGCTGGCCGAGAGCCGGGCCACGCTCAACGACCACCAACGGTCGGGAGCCTGCCCGATGGTGCCGGGAAAATGATTTTCCAGGTCGGCCATGAAATCGTTAGGCGCATCGGGCAGGTCGTTGATGAACCGAACAAGCTTTCGCTGGCCCTCGGGCGTTTCGAGCAACAACTGAAGCAAGGCTCGCGCATACGCCTGAAACAACTGCCGCGACGGACTATCGAGTTGCGCACGGCGCTGGCGCACAATCTCCTCGAGAGGCGGGATCTGATTCGCCGCGACCACGCTGCGGAGGAGGGTGGCGGTTTCATCGGAGGCGCGGCCCGGTTGCAGGGAAAGCACCCCTTCGACCAACCAATCGGGCGGCGTGACATACGCCGAACCAGCTGCAATCTGGCCGCGCTCGCGATACATCACTTCCACCAGGATGGCGCGAAGGAGCTCGCGTTGGACGGCCGCGCCGTCCAGGGCACGGCCAATACGCAAGTTGAGCTGCAGCTTTAAGCCGAAGCCAAGCTGGCTGACATCGAGGCGCGCTGTCGGGGCATCCGGATAATTCGCGCGCGGATAGTCGAGATTAATGATGAGCGGCGTCTTCCAGCGATCAGGCGTCCCGAGGAGCTGGAGGAGATCCGATTTGGTGCGTTCGGCGAGGTCGCAGACCGCCCCGCGCAGGGGAAGCTCCGTCCCGTAAACGATGAACTCACGCGAGGTGCTGAGACTGCGGGGTTTGACCGCAGCCGAGGCAGCGACTGCGCCAAAACAGGCGCCGAAAAAAATGCCGCGGAGAATTCGCCACGTAATCATAAAAGGCGACGCGGACGATACGATAATTTTTCTCAGTAGAGCACGGAAAAACGGCGAGTTTGTGCTATCGTATCAAGGCTCCCGACGGGAGTAACCATAGGAGATCACAATATGAAATTGAATCGTCTTTTTAGCCTTCTCATTGCAACCCTAGGCCTGTTGGCATTTGCGCTGCCCGCCGAAGCCCAATCGCGCGGAAATCGAGGAAACAATAATTCCAATCGCGGTGACATGCATCGCGGTGGCGACCGGGGCGATCGCGGTCATCACCGTCACGGCGGTCCCCGGGTGAATTTCTACTTCGGAGGTTTCGGGTATCCGTACTACGGATATTACGGCTCCCCCTACTTCTACGGTTCGCCTTACGGCTACGGCTACGGCTACGGATCCGGCTATGGCTCCCAAGTCATTCCCTATTACACCTACGATCCGCGCGGTGTTTACCAGGGGCGAGTGGTGAACTCACGTGAGACCACGGGGAATGGTTCCGTCAACTCCCGCGTCCAGCAGCAGTTGGCCGAGGGCGGTTATTATCGGGGTGAGATTGACGGCGTGATTGGCGACGGCACCCGCCGCGCCATCCGAAGTTACCAGCGCGATAATGGCCTCCAGGTCGATGGCATAATCGGCGACCAACTGCTTAACTCGATGGGCCTCGGTTAAGCCCCCGCTCCGCCGCACGTTGTAGCCGGGGACGCTGTCCCCGGCCTGACGGCGTCTCGGCAGGAAGGATTGCCGATCAATCTCGAGGTTTCCATTCCAAAGGCTTTCCGCCTGTTCTGAAATAGCCTCTCGCGCAAAAACTCCTCGAGTCGCGGTGGACCGGGGACAGCGTCCCCGGCTACACTTTGTGTCTCTGAGTTCGGATGCGTCCCCCGGACGTAGCAAATGCAGCGCTAACGCGCCACGACGAGCGTGACGGATTGCGGATGGAACTGGATGTCCGACATTCGGGCCACGGAGGTGCGTTCCCGCGACAGGGTCTCCCACGCCTTGGCCATCAACGCGTCAGCGAATTTCATGAGCGCCGGATGGATCGGCATGCGGCCGATGTAGCCCGCTGAGCTGGTCGCCTGGATCTTTCCATCCTGGATATTCACACGGTACTCAGAGCCGACAAAGATTGAAATCTTGAACGCCTGCCGCTGCGCGTGGATCCAGCATTGGCCTTCGTCGAATTGCACAAAGATACGGCGGAGCGGGAAGAAACCTTCCTGCGCTGGACCATCTTTGCGACGGACCGCGCTCGCCATGTAGCTATTGACCTGCTCTTCGCTGTAGCTCAAAGAAGTGGGCTGGGGCCGGGAAAGCGCTGAAACGATGTCCATATTGATCAACGGAGCCAGACCGGCGCTTTTAGGCGCAGGCGGCAGGTCCGGCGCGAGGAGCATGACGATGATGGCTCCGAGGACGAACGCGCCGAGCAACACTTTGCCGAATTGCTGAGCGATGCGCTTATTCCGGCCGCGATCGGGCGCGAACAGTTTGTTGAGATGCCGTCGGGTCTGTTCCTTGGACGCTTCCTCATCCACGCGCTCGCGGATGACGCCGGTGCGGTCGAGACGCGCGCCGCAGTGATGACAATAAACGCGCTCCGCCTCGTTCTCGTGGCGGCAATCGGGGCAAATAAGTTTGGTAATCACGGGGTATTTTTTTTCGGTTTGGGCTCCGACTCCTGCGCCGGGGCGCCGGGCTTTGACTCGCTTTTACCGCCCGAGCTCTCGCCGCCGCTGCTCTTGTCGCTGCTGGAGGACGATTCTTTTTTCGCCCCTTCCTTGTAGGAATTGCTGCGATAATCGGTGATGTAAAATCCGGAGCCTTTGAAGATGAGACCGGCGCCGGTGCCCAATAAGCGCTTCACCTTGCCTTTGCCCCACTTCGCCTTGCGGCACTGTTCCTTCGGGCAAATTTCCAGCGGTTGGTCCCGCATCGACTGGTGAAGGTCGAAATTTTGCCCGCATTTTTGGCAAGCATATTCGTAGGTAGGCATGGATTGAGCTTATTTGTCCTCGATGGTCGCCAGTTTCAGCAAATTTAAGCAGAATTCAAGCCGCCCTCACCGAGCCCATCCGCCGCGGGGCTGCCTTGACTTTCTAAACTCACCCGCGTTATTTCCGCTTTCCGTCTTCAAAATGCCTTTCGCTGTTACGCCACCTCGGCTCTTCCTCGCTCTCGCTGCCCTTTCACTCGCCTTATTCACAGGCTGCGGGGAGGACGATCCACGCCTCGTTTACGGCCAGACCCAATATCTGGGCGGAATCTATGGTAACCAGCCGGTCGCCTCGACCGCGCCGGCCGATAACGTCTCCTACTGGGACGGCGACGGCGTTCCCGGAAAACCCTCCGTGAAGATCAGTCTCCGAGAACAGCGGGCCTATTTTTTCAAAAGCGGCCAGCTCGTCGGCATCTCCCAACTCTCGACCGGCCGTGAGGGCCTCGACACGCCGGTTGGGCAATACAAGATTACGCAGAAAGATCAGGACCACGCCTCCAGTCGCTACGGCGATTACGTTGACCAGAATGAAAATGTCGTCATGCCCGATATCGACAACGAGAAGGATCCCAAACCGCCCGGGACAAAATACAAAGGCGCGCCCATGCCCTACTTCATGCGCATCACCGGCGGCGTCGGCATGCACGCGGGTTACCTGCCCGGCTACGCGGCCTCCCATGGCTGCATCCGCATGCCGGAATTCATGGCGGAAGATTTCTTTAGTAACGTCGAAGTAGGAACCCCGGTCACGATCGAGCCCTAGCGGCCTCTCGCCGCAATAGCAGGGTTGCCCGCTGCCGAGCAAAGGTTAAACTCCTGCCGCTCGCGCAATGATCATTATCACCCAACCTTCCGTGACCGAGGCGCAGATCGACCATATCGTCGAGCGCATCGAAGAGTTCGGTCTCCGCTCTCAAATCATGCGAGGCGACTCGCGCGTCGTCATCGGGGTGATCGGCCCAGACGAGGTCATCCGGCAGAAACCGCTCGGCGCCATCCCCGGGGTCGAGTCAGTCGTGCCCGTGATGAAGGAATACAAGCTCGTCGCGCAGCAGAATGGCGCCCTTCCCCCAGCCGTCTCGATCGGCGGAGTGAAATTCGGCACCGGTCAGCGCGTTGTCCTCATCTCCGGCCCCTGCTCGGTGGAGAGTAAGGAGCAGTTACTTTCAATCGCGAGCGCCGTGCAAAAGTCGGGCGCGCGCGTCCTGCGCGGGGGCGCCTTCAAACCGCGCACTTCGCCTTATAGCTTCCAGGGGCTGGGCGAAGGTGGACTCCGTCTGCTCGCCGAGGTCCGGGCCGAGACCGGTCTTCCAGTCACGACCGAGATCATGGACACACGGGATTTGGCCATGATGGAGAAATACACCGACTGCCTGCAGATCGGCTCCCGCAACATGCAAAATTTCGCCTTGCTCAAGGAAGTCGGTCGAAGCCGCTTGCCGGTGCTGCTGAAGCGCGGTTTCAGCGCGACCATCAGCGACCTCATCATGAGCGCGGAGTACATCCTGAGCGAAGGCAACCCCAATGTCATTCTCTGCGAACGCGGCATTCGCACGTTCGAGACGATGACGCGCAATACGCTCGATCTGAATGCGGTTCCGATCTTGAAAGCCAAGACCCGTCTGCCCGTCGTGGTCGATCCGACGCATGGTATCGGCCTGCGCGATTACATCCCGCAGATGTCGCTCGCCGCCATCGCGGCCGGAGCCGACGCGGTCATGATCGAAGTGCACAACGAACCCGAGCAAGCCCGCAGCGACGGCGAACAGGCCCTGCGACCGGACGCTTTCGCCGATCTCGTTAGGCGGATTCGCGCGGTGGCCGAAGCCATCGGCCGCGAGGTCTAATTCCAGACGGCTCCCTCGGTAGGGCGAGACTCAGTCGAGCCGGGTGGTCAGCGATCTTCTCGCGGAAAAGTTCTCACCCCTGCTCGACAGAGTCTCGCCCTACCCAAGAGGACTTGCCGCTCCGGGGCGAATTGAACTTCTCTCGCCTTTCGGCGAGAGCATGACGTGAAATCATCGATCGGCACCGACCTCCTGCAGACCGTCGCGCAGGCGGAGCCGATCGCCCGTCGCCTGCAGGCTTTGCGCGACGGAACCCGCCCGGTCGGTTTTTCGCATGTCATCGAATCGGCCCGCTCGTTTCTGGTCGCCCTGCTCGCGCGCGAGCTTCCCAAAACCATCTGGGTCATTTGCCCGAACGTGCGCACCCAGGAGTTAGTGCACGAAAGCCTAACAAACTGGTGTCCGGACGCGCTCTTTCTGCCCGAGGCAGAATTTCTCGCGGTCGAAAACATCCTGCCCGACCAGGAGATTGCCGCCGAGCGTCTGGGCTTGCTCAGTCAGGTCGAGCTAGGCCGGGGACGTCATATCATTGTCGCGACCCGGGCCAGTCTCGAGCAACCGGCGCCAAAACGCGGCGCGCTCCGGGCGGCCGCTCTCCCTTTGCGTCGCCATGCGTCCGCTCGCCTGGAGCAGATCACGTCGTCGTTAGGCGAAGCAGGTTACGAGCGGGTGGCGCAGGTCACGACCCGCGGGCAATTTGCGGTGCGGGGCGGTATTCTGGACGTCTACTCGTGGCAGGCGACGGCGCCGATGCGGGCGGAATTTTTTGGGGACGAAATTGAATCGCTCCGGGAATTCGATCTCGATACGCAAACCTCGCAGCGCAACCTAAACGCAGTCGAGCTGTTGTTAGGCGCAGCCGACGATCAAAGCGGCCGGGTGGCCGAGTACATCGAGGAGGACCATCTCACGATCGGCATCGAGGACGAGGAGGAGGACGAGAACGATATCCGGATGACGGAGGGTTCGCTGGAGGAGGGCGTCGAAGACTTTGGCGGCGCCTTGGTCGACTGCGGCATTGGCGAATTCGATACCGGCGAGTTCGTCATCGCGGAAACGAAACGGCGGGAATTCTTTGCTCGCCTAACGAAGTGGCAGGAAGAGGGCGCTCACCTCGCCATCTATTTCCAGACGGAAGGCGAGATCGAGCGCTTCCGCGAGATCATGGCGGACGCCGAGGTTTCGTTAGGCAAAGTCCATCTGCTCGAAGGAACGCTCGCGCGCAGTTTCTGTTTCCCCGACGCCCATGTCGTCATCCTGGCCGCGGCCGAGCTCTTTGGCCGCGCCCCGACCCACGGTCGGCGACGCTTGCAGCGCTCCACCAAATTCGGAACGCAACGCAGCCAGATCGATTTCAGCGATCTGCACGAAGACGACCTGGTGGTGCATATCGAGCAGGGCATCGGCCGCTTCCTCGGCCTGCAAAAAATCGGCGACTCCGAGACGGGCGAAGTGCTGGTGATCGAGTTTGCCGAGGAAGCAAAGCTTTACGTGCCCCTCGAACAGGCCTTTCTGGTCTCGCGCTATGTCGGCGTGGGGAAGAAATCGCCTCCGCTCAGCTCGCTGGCCGACGCCAAATGGTCCCGGGCCAAGCGGAATGCCGCGGCGTCGATTTTCGATTATGCCGGCACCATGCTCGCCCTCCAGGCCGAGCGCGAGACTCAATCCGGTTACGCTTTTGGTTCCGACACAAAATGGCAGGTCGAGTTTGAACATTCGTTTCCGTTTCGGGAAACGCCCGACCAGCTCAAGGCCATCAACGACTCCAAACACGACATGGAATCGTCGCGCTCGATGGATCGCCTCATCTGCGGCGATGTCGGCTTTGGCAAAACGGAGGTGGCAATCCGCGCCGCCTTTAAAGCCGTCATGGAAGGCAAACAAGTCGCAGTCCTCACGCCCACGACCGTGCTGGCGCAGCAACATTTCGAGACTTTCCGGCAGCGCATGCTCGATTATCCCGTTCGGATCGAAATGCTGAGCCGGTTCCGCTCCCACGCGGAGCAACGCAAGGTGCTCGAGCAACTGCGCGACGGTGCCGTCGATGTCGTGGTGGGAACCCATCGGCTCATCTCCGGCGACGTCGTCTTCAAAGATCTTGGCCTGGTGGTGATCGACGAGGAGCAGCGTTTTGGCGTGCTGCATAAGGAAAAATTCAAGGAGCTCTTCAAGCTGGTGGACGTCCTCACTCTTTCTGCCACTCCCATCCCGCGCACGCTCTACCTGTCGCTCGTCGGGGTGAAAGACATGTCGACGATCGAGACGCCGCCACTCAATCGCCTGCCGGTCGAGACGGTCATCTGTGGCTACGACGAGCGGATCATTCGCGACGCGATCAACCGCGAGCTGGAGCGCCAGGGGCAGGTCTATTTCCTGCATAACCGCGTCATGTCGATCCAGAAAATGCGCGATCGCATCGCGGAGCTTTGCCCGGGCGCCCGGGTCGAATTCGGGCATGGCCAGATGGACGCCGACGAGTTGGAGGCGGTCATGCAACGCTTCGTGGCCGGAGAAATCGACGTCCTGGTGTGCACCACGATCATCGAGAGCGGGCTCGATATTCCTAACGCCAACACCATCATTATCGACCGCGCCGATCGCTTCGGGCTGGCCGATCTCTATCAACTGCGGGGCCGAGTCGGGCGAGCCGAGCACAAAGCCTACGCCTACCTGCTCCTGCCTCGCGACATGATGACGGTGGGCGCGGCGCGCAAGCGAATCAACGCCATCCAACAGTATAGTTCGTTGGGCGCAGGCTTTCGCATCGCCATGCGCGATCTGGAGATTCGCGGCGCCGGCAGCATCCTGGGCACCGCCCAGAGCGGGCACATCGTGGCGGTCGGTTTCGACCTGTATTGCCAGCTTTTGAAGCAGGCCGTCGCGCAACTGAAGGGCGAAAAGTTGCGGCCCCGGATCGAGGTCGAGCTGAGGCTCGATTTCGTGGCGACCAACGAAGGCGAATACGTGGCCGCCGGACCCGACCGCCTCGTGCCGGCATTTATTCCCGTGGCCTACATCACCGACTCGGCGCTACGCATTCAGGCCTATCGGCAACTGGCCGAAATCACGACTGCCGAGCACCTGCAACGACTGCGCCGCGACTGGCGCGACCGGTTTGGAAAGTGGCCCGCCGCGGTTGACAACCTCCTCCTGCTCAGCGAAACCAAACTCGCCGCCGCCAAGGCTCGGCTCAGTCGAGTTGAGGTGCGCGAGGGCAAGTTGATGCTAACCCGGCGGGGCGACTTTATTCTTGTCGGGGGCAAATTTCCCCGCTTAACTTCCGGTAGAATCGATCTCAACCTCCGTGAGGTATTGCAATGGATAAGACAACTCTGAATTTCATCTGGCGCTTCCCGATGGCGACCTTGCTCGCCTTTTCCTGCCTCGGGGTCGCGGCCACGGCTTCGCCGACCCGCGGTGCGGAAACTATCAACGGCATTGCCGCGGTCGTGAACGATCAGGTCATCACCTACTCCGAAGTTCGCGACGTGGTAGAACCGCGCGAGCGCTTGCTCCGGGCCCAATACTCGGGCGAAGATTTGGTCAATAAGATCACCGCCCTACGCAAGGCCGCCCTGCAGGATTTGATCGATCGCCAGCTGATCCTGCAAGCTTTCCAGAAGGAGAAGCTCGCTATTCCGGCCCACTTCATCGACGCGAAGGTGGATGAGGTCATCAAGGAAAGCTTCGGCGGTGATCGCCAAGCTTTCATCAAAACGATGGAGGCCCAGAAGTATACGATGTCGAAATTCCGCGATCTCGAGCGACAGAAAATCATCGTGCAGGCGATGCGCTCCAAGAACGTGAAGTCAAATCTCATCATCCCGCCGGGGAAAGTGGAGGATTACTACCGTAAGAATAAGGCCCTGTTTTCGAGCAAAGCTCAGGTCAAGCTCCGCATGATCATGATCCCGGGGCACGGTGACTCCAGTGGCGGCGATGCCCAGAGCTCCATGGCTCAGGAAATTCGGGCCAAGCTCATCACCGGGGCCGACTTCGATAAGATGGCGCAAATGTATTCCGAGGACTCCACCCGCGAACTAGGCGGCGATTGGGGTTGGATCGATGAGAAGACCCTTTCCGAGCCGCTGGCCCAAGTCGCGTTCAATCTGAAGCCGGGCGAGATCAGCAAAGTGGTTGACGTCGGCGGCAATCATTTCATTCTCAAAGTCGAAGCGCGCCAGGGCGGCGTCGCGAAACCGCTCAAGGACGTACGGAGCGATATCGAAAGCCGCCTCCGCCAGGAGCAGGCTCAGGAAATGCAGGAACACTGGCTCGCCAGCCTGCGGTCGAAGGCCTACATCAAAACTTTCTAGCCCCTATAGCCGGGGATACCATCCCCCGCTTGCGCTTGACCCTGTAGACGCTTCGCTCTGCGAAGCGCGGCCTAGCGTTCCCATTCACCCTGCACTGCCGCGACACCACCGGGGACAGCGTCCCCGGCTACAACGCCTTACCGGCCCGCGGCCTACAACTTCACTTGACCGTAATCGGGAGAGCGTCCCCGGCGGCAAGGATGTCGACAGTTGCGGGCTCGGCTTCCACTCGTGACAATGGCGCATGCCTAAACGCGTCGGCATCACCCTTGGCGACCCGGCCGGCATCGGCCCGGAAATTGTGCGCGCCGCTTTGGCCTCGGGCAAACTCCCCGACGCAGATTACCGCGTCCTCGGCCAGGGAGGTTTTTCGTTAGGCAAACCTTCCCCCGAAAGCGCACGCGCCGCGCACGAGGCTCTGGAGGAATCCGTCCGCCTCGCCCAGGCCGGCGAGATCGATGCCGTCGTGACCGGTCCGATTCACAAATCTCACATGTATAAGGTCGGTTTTGCATTTCCCGGCCAAACCGAATTCTTCGCCGCCCGCTGCGGCATCGAAGATTTCGCCATGCTTCTCACAGGCGGGAAGCTCACCGTCGCGCTCGTCACGACTCACATTCCCCTGGCCGAAGTCGCGACCACCCTTCGCCGTGAAGAGATCGTCAGAGTGGGACGGCTCTTGCAAAAATTCCTGATTCGCCGCGGACAATCCGTCCGCATCGCCGTGGCCGGCCTCAACCCTCACGCGGGCGAATCCGGTGCGCTTGGCCGCGAAGAATTGGACATCATTACCCCCGCGATCGACGCGCTGAATCACGCATCACTCGCCCCGCCTCAGACGGGTCGCTCCTCCCTTCCCTTCTCCGGCCCCTTTTCCGCGGACACGATATTCAATCGCGCGGCCGCGGGCGAATTCGACGCGATCCTCTGCATGTACCACGATCAAGGATTGATTCCGCTCAAGTTCCACGCCTTCGATGAAGGCGTGAATGTCACCTTGGGATTGCCCTTTCCGCGAACCAGCCCCGATCATGGGACGGCTTTCGCGATTGCCGGGAAAGGCGTGGCTCGAGCAGACAGCATGATCGCCGCGATTCGTTTAGCGGTGGAATTAGCGGAGTCGCCCCTGTCGCCGACCTCATGAATACGCGCATCTCGCCTCTCCATGTCACTTTGCTCCTCGCGACCCTGCTCGTTTTTGCCTGGTCGGCCTGGCGCCCCTATGATCGGCTCACCTGGTGGCTCGAGGTTATCCCCGGCATTCTGGGCGCTCTGCTCCTCGCGGGAACATATTCGAGTTTCCGCTTTACCACGCTGGTTTACACTTTGGTTGCGCTGCATATCGCGATTCTTTGCGTGGGCGGCCATTACACCTACGCGCGGGTTCCGCTCTTTAACTGGATCGAACCTTACTTTGGCTGGCACCGAAATCATTTTGATCGCCTCGGACATTTCATGCAGGGATTTGTGCCCGCACTGATCGCCCGCGAGCTCTTCATCCGGCTGCGCATCGTCCCCACGGCCGGCTGGCGTTTCGCGATCGTGCTGCTCGTCTGCATGGGAATCAGCGCTCTTTACGAGCTCCTCGAATGGGCGGCTGCTCTCATCTCAGGCGCCGCCGCCAACGCTTTTCTGGCGACGCAGGGC
Organism: Chthoniobacterales bacterium; assembly: GCA_965218705.1. Lineage (GTDB taxonomy): Bacteria > Verrucomicrobiota > Verrucomicrobiia > Chthoniobacterales > UBA10450 > Palsa-1392. Next base: position 1,903,578 of record OZ244652.1, on the reverse strand, counting down.
GACCCTTGGGACACGCAAGCCGATATGTTTATGGCGATGATTGGTGCGCTCTGCGCTCTGATCCTGATGAGTTACTGGCAAGATCGGCAGATGCGAAAACTGCCGCTAAGCTGGTAGGCAAAAATGGAACCGCGGATTTTTCGAATGGCGCGGATTTTTCTCGCGACCAGGAGGACGCGACTGAGCGCGTCCCTCCAATTCGTACAATCCGTGGTCAAGATCGATGCCGCCTGAAAAGTACCTGACCGTTTTTAATCTCGGGATCCAGAACACGTTTGTGTATCGCTGGAATTACTTGCTCCGCGCGGTCTTCGGCATCATCCCGCTGGTCGGTACCGTCTTCCTTTGGCGGGCTATTTTTCGCGAGAGCGGTGGCGGCATGCGCGGCTACGACTACGGCTCGATGATTTACTACTACCTGCTCACGATCCTGGTGAGCAATCTGGTCACCCCGACTGAGGACGAATGGCAGATCGCCGCCGATATCCGGGAAGGCCAGATCAATTCTTTCCTGACCAAGCCGATGAATTACCTCGGCTACCGCTTCAGCATTTTCCTGAGCGGCCGCCTCGTTTACACCGCCGTCACTATTCTTCCCATCGCGGCCATCTTCTTTTATTTCCGGAGCTTTATCGTTTTGCCTAACGATCCCATGACTTGGCTGGCCGCCACGGTTTCCCTGCTCATGTCGGCGTTCATCCAGTTCTTTTTAACCTACGCCCTCTCCATGATGGCTTTTTGGATTCTGGAGATCTCGACCATCGTTTTCATCGTCTACAGCTTCGAGTATTTCCTCGGTGGCCAGATGTTCCCGCTCGACATCATGCCGCCGGCCATTCAAGCAGTCATGAAATGGCTGCCTTTTTACTACGAACTCTTCTGTCCTATCGCCATCTTCCAAGAGCGTCTCCGCGGCCATGAAATGCTCGGCGCTCTCGCCATCCAAGCTGGCTGGATGCTCGCCATGTGGGCCGCCGCGAACCTGATGTGGAGACGCGGTCTGGGACATTATCAGGCGGTCGGCGGGTGATCTCCCACGAGGGAGCGCTCGATTTTCATTGCACACCGGCGTGTCGCTTTCCAGATTCGCGACACGGTGGATTTGAAACGTTATCTCGTTGCTCGCCAGAAAGAGGTGGATCGCGCGCTCGATCGCTTCCTGCCCAAGGCTTCCGCGAAACCGTCGACCATTCATAAGGCGATGCGGTATTCGCTTTTTGCCGGCGGGAAACGGTTGCGTCCGATCCTTTGTCTGACGGCAGCGGAGGCCTGCGGTGGCCTAACGAAGACGGCTCTTCCTTTGGCTGGCGCGCTCGAGTGTATTCACACTTACTCGCTCATTCATGACGATCTCCCGAGCATGGACAATGACGATTTCCGGCGCGGGCGCCCGACTTGTCACAAGGTTTTTGGCAATGGCATCGCGGTCCTGGCGGGTGACGCGCTGCTCACGATCGCTTTTGAAATTGCCGCGCAGGCGGAGACCACGCGGCGCTACGATCTGCGCGCGGTTTTGGCGGAGATCGCGGTCGCAGCCGGCAGTCGGCGGCTGATTGCGGGGCAAGTGGCGGATTTGGAAGGTGAAGGCAAAAAGACGACCCGGGCGCAATTACGGTATATTCACGAAAATAAGACCGCGGCTTTGCTCATAACCTCGGTGCGGCTGGGAGCGATGAGCGCGAACGCGACGCCGACGCAGCTCCAGGCCGTGAGCGACTTCGGGCGTTCGTTAGGGCTGGCTTTTCAGGTGATTGACGACATTCTCGATGTTACTCAGACGAGCGAGAAGCTCGGCAAGAGCGCCGGGAAAGATGTCGCGGCGCACAAGGCCACTTATCCCTCGGTGCTGGGGCTGGAGAAATCTCGCACGGAAGCGGCGCGGCTCACCCGGCAGGCACACGATGCGTTGCAGCCGTTAGGCAAGCAGGGGACGAGGTTGCACGAGCTGGCGAATTATCTGCTGGAGCGCGAATACTAGCTTTCGGCACCAACTGCAGACGGCTCCCTCTGGGAGCGTATTTGTTTAGCGTCGAGCTCGCGCCTAAAGCTGGGCGGAGGAGGCGGGGCGCTGGAGTGTCGTCCGTGTGTGCTGAAACACGGACGGGACAGCGCCCGTCCCTCCAAAAGGAGCCAATGACGCTAAACAGCTACCTGGGAGCCGCGGGTTTCGGGGTGGATGGCAGGGTGTCCCGTGGCCACGCTGAAGGCCGCGTTTCGCAGAGCGAAACGCTCTACATCAGGCGTTACGCGAGCGCGAGATTGGGATCGATCTCGGCTGTAAGAGGTGTGGTCGCGCCGCGGGCGAGATGGAGTTGAGCGGCAAAGCCGATCATCGCGGCATTGTCGGTAGTGAGGCTCGGAGCCGCGAAACGCAGTGGCAATCCCACCTTTTCGCAGCCTAACGACATTTGCCGGCGAAGCTCGACGTTCCCGCTGACTCCGCCGCTGACTGTCACCAGGTTGCGCTCGGCCGCCCGCGCCGCGGCTATCGTCTTGGCGACCAGCACATCGACCACCGCGCGCTGGAAAGAGGCGCAGAGATCGCGGTAGTCATCCGGAGTGATTTTGGGTAGGAGATAGCGCACGGCCGTTTTCAATCCGCTGAAGCTGAAATTGGCGTCCCCCGAGTGGAGCATGCTGCGCGGTAAATCGAAGCGCGCCGGATCCCCGCCCGCCGCACAACGCTCGATCTCAGGACCGCCTGGATACGGAAGCCCCAGCATCTTGGCGACTTTGTCGAACGCTTCGCCGGCCGCGTCGTCCACGGTTTTGCCCAGAATGCGGTAGTCGCCGACGCCTTTCACCTCCACCAACATAGTGTGCCCGCCGCTCACGATGAGGGCCACGTTAGGCGGGATTTCCGTCTGTTCGTCGTCAGTCGGTAGGGCGAGACTCTGTCGAGCCGGGGAGGGCGCCCCGTCAGCCTCGGGAGTCTCCTCCCCGGCTCGACGGAGTCTCGCCCTACCGACTGGCCGGGCAAAAAACGGCGAGAGCAAATGGCCCTCGAGATGATTGACGCCGAGATATGGCTTTCCCAAGCCAAGCGCGAGGCCTTTGGCCAGAGAAGTCCCGATCATCAGCGAGCTGGCCAACCCCGGGCCGCTGGTGGCCGCGAAAGCATCGATGTCGCCTAACGAGATCCCGGCTTGGGCTAGAGTACGCTCGAGCAAACGCGGCGCCTGCTGCAGGTGCTGTCGCGAAGCAACTTCCGGCACCACGCCGCCGTAAGGCTGGTGCGCGTCAATTTGAGATGCGATTTCGTTGCTGAGTAATTCCCGCCCTCGCAGGACGGCCATGGCCGTCTCATCACAAGATGTCTCGATGGCGAGAAGCAGGGAATTCATTTACCGCAGAGAGCGCAGGGGACGCAGAGAAAGCTTCAAGAGTTCCACCTTCCTCTGCGCTCTCTGCGTCCTCTGCGGTTGAAAAATCCGCAGCCCTATTTCTTGATCGCGTCGACCTTGGGCGGGGCCTGTTGCGCATAAATCATCACGCCTTTGAGAGCATCGATGGCGCGCATCATCTGCAGGTCTTTACTCTTGATGATGCTGGTCGCCTCGGTCGGCGCGATTTTGTCATTGTTGCGCAAGGCTGCCACGGCACGGTCCTGCTCCGGCGTCAGCGGCACGAAGATATTGGGAGTGACGCCATTACCCTGGATGACCGCCTTGCTCGGGGTGTAATACTTCGCGGTGGTAAAGCGCAAGGCCGAGCCATCCGGTAACTGCATCACATTCTGCACGGAGCCTTTCCCGAAGGTGGTCTCCCCCACCACGATGGCGCGGTGCAAATCCTTGAGCGCGCCGGCCACGATCTCCGAGCCGCTCGCGCTGCCTTCGTTCACCAAAACGACCAGCGGGAACCGCGGCCGCACCTTTCCATTCCCGGGGGTCGAGTAATCATGCATTTGCGACGAGGCCCGGCCCTGCGTGGAAACGACCTTGGTGTTCGGCGGCAGAAACTGCCCGAGAATATCGACCGCGGAATTGAGCAAACCGCCCGGATTATTGCGCAGGTCGAGCACGAGTGCCTGCATGCCCTCCTTCTGCAAGGCGTCGAGGGTTTTCGTAAAATCATCCGCCGTCGGTTCGTTGAATTGCACGATGCGCACGTAGCCAACTTTGAACGGTCCAGTCAGCTCAGGGTCGAGCAGTTGGCCGCCTTTCACGCTTTGCACTTTTATTTCCCTGCGCTCCAGCGGGTAGTCTTTGATCTCCCGGGTCGAAGGTCGCAGGATCGTTAGGGTAATTTTCTGGCCGGGTTCGCCCCGCAAGACCTGGATGGCTTCCTGCAGACCCATCTTTTCGGTGACCGCGCCGTTGATTTTTAGAATCTGATCGCCTGACTGAATGCCTGCTTTCGCGGCGGGCGTGTCTTCCATCGGGGTGACGACGGTGAGGAGGCTGTCGCGGACGGTGACTTCTACGCCGAGCCCGTTGAAGCGGCTGCGCGTATCGTCCTGCATGTCCTTGAAGTCCTCCGGATCCATGAACTGGCTGTGCGGATCGAGCGACGAGAGCATGCCCTTCATGGCCGCGTAAATGAGGTCGTGATAAGTCACCTTCTGGCCATCGACGTAGTCCTGCCGGATGAGCTCGACGGCCTTGGCGAAATTCGCGATCTCAGAATAGCCGTTATCCTCCGTCGGCACCGCGGCCGGCTCGGGATCGGCCGCGCGCACCGCACCGATACCCAACGCGAGCGCGACTCCCATGGCTGCCATCGCCGCCGGGCAGCCGCGGGGTGGGAGAAATTGTTTCATAAAACTCATGCTTGGACCAAAACAGACCGATTGTCGTTCATTCGGCTGTTTTTGCCAATCGGTCAGAATGACAACTTCGCCCTCCGCTTTTACACTAGGCCGATGAAATGGCCGCCTCGCCTCCTTTTCTTTTTCGCTCTCTGGCTGGGCTTTTCGCTGCCGGCAGAGGCGGCGGAGACGCCCAAGCCGGAGGCGAAATTCAATGATCTCGCTCTCGATTTTATGACGGGTTACCTGGCGGCGCGGCCGCTTGAAGGGGTGGCTCTCGGTTTTCATCAATACGACGGTAAGATTGGCGATTTTAGCCGCCTCGCGATCGACGCCGAAATCGAACGCCTCAAGCGTTTTCGGGATCAGCTGAGCAAACTCGATGCCACCAAATTGAGCAAGGAGGATGATCTCGACCGGCGGATTCTGCTCACGGCCATCGCCGGCGAACTTTTCCAAATCGAGGACCTGCAGATTTTTGAGAAGAATCCCATGACCTACGCGGGCGCGCTCAACCTGAACATCTATATCCAGCGCGATTTCAAGCCGCTGGAGGACCGCGTGCACGACATCGTCACGATCGAAGACCAAGCCGCCAACATCATAACCGCAGCCAAGAACAATCTGGCGGCGAACCTGCCCAAACCTTACGTCGAGCTGGCCATCGAAGTCGCCCAAGGCTCGGCGGACTTCTTGGAACAGGATCTGGCCACCGCGGTCAAAGAGGCGAAAGACGAACCGCTCATGGCGGCTTTCCAAGACGCGAACAAAAAGGCGGTGGCTGCTCTGCGAGAGTACGCGGCCTGGCTCCAAAAGGAGAAACTCCCGAAAGCCACGGCCAGTTTCGCCGTTGGCCCTGAGAAATATCAAACGATGCTGGCGGGCTCGGAGCTGGTCGATCTCGCTCCCGCTAAAGTGCTCGCCGTCGGCCTGCAGCGTCTCAAGGAAGAGCAGCAGATTTTTGCAAACGCGGCGAAGATCATTGATCCAAAAAAGAAGCCGATCGACGTCTTTAGGCAGATCCAAAACGAGCATCCCAAACCGGGCGAGCTCATCGCCGACGTGAGCAAGGATATCGACCAAATCCGGCAATGGGTGCTCGATCATCACATCGTCGGCATCCCCTCCGACGTGCGCGCGACCGTGACCGAAACGCCGGCCTTCGACCGGGCCACCACTTTCGCATCGATGGATACGCCCGGGCCTTTCGAGAAAAAGGCGACGCAAGCTTACTACTACGTCACTCCAACCGAGAACAACTGGACCGACCAACAAAAGAACGAGTGGCTCACCTCGTTTAATTATTACACCAACGACATCACCTCCATTCACGAGGCCTATCCCGGACATTATGTGCAGTTCCTGCACTTGAATGCTTCGCCCGCCACGCAGGTGCAGAAGATTTTCACCAGCTACGCCTTCACGGAGGGCTGGGCGCATTACACCGAAAAAATGATGCTCGATGAAGGCTACGGCAGCGTGCCGAATCCGACGCCGGAACAGAAGTTGCGCGCGGCCAAATACCGAATGGCGCAAGCGGATGAAGCGCTCATGCGTCTTTGCCGCCTGTGCGTTTCCATCAAGATGCACACCCAGGGAATGTCGGTCGCTGACGGGACCAAATTTTTCCGGGAAAACTGCTACTACGAAGAGAAGCCGTCCCAAGCGGAAGCGCTCCGCGGAACCTATGACCCTGGCTATCTGAACTACACGTTAGGCAAACTGCAGATCCTCAAGCTGCGCGATGATTATAAGGCGCAAGAGGGCGAGAAATTTTCGCTCGAGAAATTCCACGACGAAATGCTCAACCACGGCGCGCCGCCCATTCGTCTCCTCCGCGAGATCCTGCTCCGCGACCAAACCCAGTGGGGCGCGGTCCTGTAGACGTTTCGCTCTGCGAAACGCGGGCATGAGCATCGCTCGCAAAACCGACCTGTCGCCACGCCCGCACCCGCGCGTCCCAGAGGAATCCGTCTACCATCCTAAGCCCGCGTCCCCGGACGAACGCGTTACAATTCTTCGTCGGGCAATAAATCCGGCAGCATCGGCTCGGGATGGTCGGGCGATCCTTCCACATCGCGCAGCTTTTTATTCAGCACCCGCGAGCGCACGTCCACTTCATCGATTTTGTTCGAGGCTTCCTGAAGTTTCTTTTTCACTCCGTCCAAGACGCCGCCAAACTTGCCAAACTCCGTCTTCACCGAGGCAAGCAGACTCCAGACTTCGCTCGACCGTTTCTGGATGGCGAGCGTGCGAAATCCCATCTGTAAACTATTGAGCAAGGCGGCCAGCGTCGTCGGCCCCGCAAAGATCACCCGGCAATCGCGCTGCACCTGCTCGACCAACCCAACCCGCCGGATCGCCTCTGCGTAAAGCCCTTCGGTAGGCAAAAACATGAGCGCAAAATCGGTCGTGCGCGGCGGATTGATATATTTCGCGCAAATATCCTTCGCGCTTTTACGCAACGCATTCTCCAGATCCTTCATCGCTCCCTCCGTCGCGATCGCGTCGGAGCTTTCCTGCGTCATCGTTAGGCGCTGGTAATCTTCGATCGGGAATTTGGCATCGATGGGCAACCAGACCGGCGCGCCATTCTCATCTCCCGGCAGCCGCACCGCGAAATCGACCATCTCGCCGCTGCCCTCTTTGGTCTTTACGTTGCGGGCAAACTGCTCCGTGGTCAGAACCTGCTCGAGCAGGTTGCCCAACTGCACTTCGCCCCAGCCGCCGCGCGTCTTTACATTCGTCAGCACTCGCTGCAATCCGCCCACATCGCTGGCCAGTTGCTGCATCGCGCCCAGGCCCTGATGCACCCGCTCGAGCCGTTCGCTTACCATCTGGAACGATTCCCCGAGGCGTTTCTCCAGCGTGCCTTGCAGCTTTTCATCCACTGTCGCGCGCATTTTTTCGATCTGGCGCGAGTTGTCTTCCTGCAATTGCTGCAGGCGCACATCCACGACCGAGCGGAGACTCTCTAGCCGGGCGGCATTCGATTCGGTCAGCTTGCCGGTCTGGCTGGCCACGGTCTCGAGCTGGCTCTTGAGGATATTCCCGATCTCGGAGATCGATTTCAGATTCGTTTCGCCTAACGAACGCAGCGAGTCGTTCAATTCCTCCCGCTGAGCCTTGGCCGCGCGCGCCGCTTCCTCCCGGCTGCGGGCCGCCTCCTCCCGCAACATCCGCTCCTCCCGTTCCTGCGCCCGATCGAGCGCCTCAAATCGCTGCAGCCATTCGCGTCGCCGGCTGAGCAGGAAAAAGACCCCGACCAGCGCCGCCCCGACGACGAGCCCGATCAACGCGATAAAGTAAGGATCCACCTTTAGCGATTAACAGTAGCGGGAGACGCTTTCAAGCGACGGGCCACGCTCCTCCACTTTCAACCTGAGCCGCGCAGACGGCGAAGGACCTCGCAGTTGCAATCCACGCCTGCTCACGCCGAGGTGATCGCGGTTGCAACTGGGAAACCCTCTCCGTCCCACGGCGGATCGGGATGACAAAGGGGAGCTAGGACTAAAAGGAAAGCTTTATGCCGCCATACGCGGCCCGGCCCAGCGCCGGAAAGCCGTAAACCTCCGCATAATGCTCATTTGTTAGGTTATCCACGCGCCCAAAAATCGTGAGGTGGGAATTCCAGACATACTCGGCCGCGAAATTCACAAACGAATAATCCTCGATATCGATATTCGGGAAACCGAAGTTCTCCCTTTCGCGCGCGTTAACGAACTTCGCTTCCGCAGTCGTGCGCAATTTCTTGAACCACAGGTAGGAGGCCGAAACATAAAACTCATTACGCGGCCGGCGCGGTAAACGGGAACCAGCCGGCTGGGCGATATCGGCCGAGGAAGTTTTCTCCGCTTCGAGATAGGTATAGCTGGCCCCGAGATCAAGATTCTCGATCGGCCGCGCGTGCAATTCGGTTTCGACGCCCTGGGTGCGCGCGGCGCCGAGATTAACCGTGTCGAATTGCCCGTTCAGGCCGATCACGTTGGAGAGATCGTTGTGAAAATAGGTCGCACCGAGCGTGACCCGCCCATCGCAAAATCGTTGAGTAATGCCCGCGTCGAAGCCACGCACTCTTTCCGGATCGAGATGGAAGTTGCTCCCGAAAATCTTGTCCTGGCTGGTCGGCGGACTGAACCCCGTGGCGTAACTGGAATGCACCACCGTGCCGGTCGGTTTGACCCGATAGCTGCCGGCAAAGCGATAGGTCCAGACGCTCCCAAACTGGTTGAAATGGTCGTAGCGCCCGCCCGCGATCAATTCCAAACCCTCGAAAGGTCTGGCGCTGGCCTGCAGATACCCTGCGATCTCGCGGGTGTGATCGCTGATGAAAGTCGGCTGGGGACCGAAAGCCTGCGAAACGAAAGGACGCTCCTGGCCCGCGTCGACGTCGCTGTAGAAAAACCCACTCGTCAGGGTGAGCCAATTCGCTGCCTTGAGATCGTTCTGGTAATCAATGGTGAAACGTTTGAAGAGCGCGCGGGTCGGCCCGACAAAGCCGTCGTCGTTGGGATCGTTGACCTGTCGTTCGTGATCGTAGCTCACGATCAATTTGTGCTCCCACCAGTCGGTCGCCTTGTAATCGAGATGCGGCGCGATCAGCCAGCGTTCGGTCAGGAAATTGTCGAATGGTTTCGGGGTAAAAATGCTGTTGGGATTGCCGGTATCGCTGAGCGAATAGGTGAAGAGGCTACTCAAACGGAAACGATCGTCCGGCGACCAGCCCAGGTTAGCCACTGCGGCCGTGTTGCGATACTGATTGTTAGGCCGCGCGTTGTCTGTGTCGAGCCGGCTTGCCCCTAACGAATAATCGAACTGTCCTTCGCTCCCCGAAACCTGCAGCGCTTCGCGAAAAGTGTCGTAGGAACCGCCTTCCGCCTGCACCGAACCGGAAATCGGGCCGCTCCCCTGCTTGCTGAAGATCTGAATCACTCCCGCCAGCCCCCGCGGGCCATAGAGAGTGCTTTGGGGGCCGCGCACCACCTCAATCCGCTCGATATTATCGATGGTGAGATCGGCAAAATTAAACGCACCCTGCAATCCCTGATTCACCGGGATGCCGTCGAGGAGCACCTGCGTGTGCTCGCTCTTGAGACCGCGGGTAAAGACGGAGGTCAATTGGCCGGGGGCACCGCTTTGCACGACCGAGAGGCCGGGCAACTCGCGCAAGGCGTCGGAGACGCGCTCGGTTTGTCGTTCCTCGAGATCATCCGCCGTGATGACGCTGACGCTGGCTGGCGCTTCTTCCTCTGGAAGAGGCAGCCGGGTCGCGCTGACCACAATCTCAGAAGTCGACGGCGGCGCGATAGCGTCCTGCGCGCAAACTTTCCCTAACGAAACTAAAAGAAAGGACATCGCGACGAGGATGCTCGGATAGCGCACCCGTCTCGTGTGCTGGCCGCGCTGTTCCGGCCCGACCGACTTTTCCCAGATTACGCCATCACTAACCGGCCGCGAGCCGTCCGCAAAAGTTCGCGACGGTGAGACACCGTCGCCAGCACTCGGGACGAGTGCGCTACCCAGAGCCTGTCCGGCTCCTCCACCAGTGGCTATCAACATAACTATCTGCCTCCAATAAAAGAGAGGCGGACGGGTCGCTTGCCAGCGGCGGGTCCACGACTCTCATTCTTCTTTTTGCGAAGAAGTTTTGTCGGGCCAATCCGCACACGCGGCGGCCCGAATGAGGTGGAGCGGGCAAATATTCTGGCTCCTGGTATGCGGCCCCGAAAATAAATTCGAAGCACCCCTTCTCCCCGCCTTCACCGCTCGTTCCGCCAAGGGCGGACTTCACGATTGGCCTGTAGCGGCGGTCTATGACCGCCGATGGGAAGTCGTCTCCAGTTACAGCAGCGCAACTGCTCCCGGTTCACACGGGATTTCTCGCGCCGATCCACTGATCAACCCCGAAGGTTTTCGGGGTCAAACTCGCAAAGAACTGAGCAAGCCATAGGTCGCCTGCCAAAAGCCAGCAAGCAAATTCGTCGGGTTTGACAACTTTTCCAAGTATAGTAAGCACTGACATTCCTCCATCGCCAAAATGAAACGCGAACTCTCCGCCCTCTCGGCCGATCCCAAACGCGCCTCGCCCTGCAACGAGACGCAGCGGCGCATTGTGCAGGCGGCGCTCGATCTCTTCGCGGAGCACGGTTTCACCGGAGCCACCACCGACGCCATCGCGCGACGCGCGGGCGTGACTGAAAAGACCCTCTTTCGCCATTTCGGCACGAAGAAGCAGCTCTTCGCCAAGACCGTTTATCCGTGCATGTTGCGGATGCTCGAGCCCCTTGCCTTCGACAGTCTGCGCACGGTTTTGCAGAGTGAATACCCGACCCTCCGGGAACTCCTCCAGGGTGTGATCGCGGATCGAGTCGCCTTCAACCGCAAGCATCCGGAGATCCTCAAGCTCCTCGCGCAAGGTCTCCTCCTGCACCCCGATTTCCGCGACGCCTTCGCCACTTTCTGGAAATCCAAGATGCTGCCCGCGAATAAGGAAATGCTGCGGCGCGCTCGGTCGCGCGGCGAATTGCGCAACCTGCCCGACGAAGCGGTTCTGCGCTCGATGATTAGCCTAACGGCTGGTTTCGCGCTCAGCCGACTGCTCTTTGAGCCCAAGACAAAACACGAGGACGAGAAAGAAGTCGCCATCCTGGTCGACATCCTCATGGACGGGATCAATGCCTGCCCGAATGCCCCGACGCGGGCTAAAAAACGAGTCCGATCCAAATGAACGAAAAGATAAACCACGATGGCGCGACCGCGACGCTCCCGCAAAATCGCGCAGGTAGCGATCAGCCGACCGACCGCTCTGCGAATAGCAGCCCTAACGAAGGCGAAGGACAACCGGAGCAACCGAAAAAGGAGAAGAAAAAGGGCGGCGGCAAACCTCCCAAGAAGGTTCTCATCATCGCCGGGCTTGTATTCGCGCTTCTGGCCGTAGGCGGTCTCCTCTATTATTTGCACGCCCGGAATTTTGAATCGACCGACGACGCCTTCACCGCCGGCCATGTGCATGAAATCAGCTCACGCGTGGCCGGGACGGTGCAGGCCGTTCTCGTGCGTGACAACGAAGTGGTGCACAAAGGTCAGCCGCTGGCCATGCTGGATCCGCGTGAATTTGATCTCGCGAAAGAAAAAGCCTCTGCCCAAGTGGCAGAAGCGCGGGCCAAGACAGAACAGGCCAAAGCCGACTTTATGCAACGTCAAGCCGCGACTGCGCAGGCCGCCGCGCAGTTGGAGAAAGCGATGTCGGATTACAATCGCATTAGCGGGCTTTACCAGCAGGACATCAAGGCCGTCGCCAAGGCGGAAGTCGACGCCGCCAACGCGCAACTGAAGACCGCCCGCGGAGCATTTGAGGCGACCAAAGCCAACGAGACCGCCGCCCAAGCCCAAGTCACAGTCGCACAAGCGGGCGTCACGACCGCGGAAACCGCGCTGCATGAAGCCGAACTGCAATCGTCCTATACCAACATCACAGCGCCCGTGGACGGCTTTGTGGCCAAGAAGAGTGTCGAAAGCGGCCGGCGCATCCAGCCCGGGCAAGCCCTCATGGCGGTGGTGGAACGTCACGTGTGGGTGGTGGCTAATCTCAAGGAAACGCAGCTCGCCAATTTAAAGATCGGGCAATCGGTCGCGATCGAGATCGACGCGATTCCCGATCACGAATTCAAGGGTCGCGTCGACAGTTTCCAGCCAGGGACGGGCGCGACGTTCTCGCTCCTCCCACCCGATAACGCGACCGGCAACTTCACGAAAATCGTGCAGCGCGTGCCCGTAAAGATCGTCTTCGAGGAGGAGAGCGTCCGAGGATTCCAGGACCGGATCGTGCCCGGACTTTCCGTCGCGCCGACCATCGATCTTCGCACGCCCTAACGAAATGACTCCAAGCTCACTGCGCCGCCTGGCGCTCCCCTTTCTGCTTCTCACGCTGACCGGTTGCGTTGTCGGACCGCGCTACCAGGGACCGCCGGCGGCGGAAAACCAAGTCCCTCCGAAGTTTAAGAATAGCGATCAGTGGAAAGTGGCAGAACCGGCGGACCAAAAACCTCGCGGTCCTTGGTGGACGGTGTTCCGCGACTCGACGCTCAGTCGACTCGAAGAAGAAACGATCGCGGCTAATCAGGATCTGCGGATTGCGGCGGCGCGAATTCGCGAAGGCCGGGCCCAGGCCCGCGTGGCCGCCGCTGATTTCTTCCCTAACGTCGACCTCAACGCGCGCGGCGAGCGTCAGCGCATCTCGAATACGCTTCCCTTCCAAAAAGGAAAGCTGCTCGGGAACAATCCGTTCGGCGGCACCACTGGCGGCGGGACGGAGACGGTGATCAGCACGCAGCCGTTAACCACGATTCAAAATGATTTCCGGGTTCCGGCCGAGCTGAACTGGGAACTCGACCTTTTCGGCCGGGTCCGGAACGAATACGCTGCCGCGCGCGCCACGGCTGCGAGCCAGGAAGCCGATTTTGAATCGATGCGGTTGAGCGTGACCGCGAATGTGGCGGCAACCTACTTTATGCTGCGCGCGCTCGACGCCGAATTGGACGTGCTCGATCGTTCGGTCGCAGCTCGACGCGACTCACTCCGGATCGCGAACGAACGATTGCAAGCCGGCCTAACGAATGAGTTGGACGTGAGGCGCGCTCAGGCCGATTTGGCGCAGGATGAGGCGAGCGGTTTCCAGATCCAGCGGACCCGCGGTGAAATGGAAAACGCGCTCGCCACTTTGCTGGGCAAGTCGGCCAGTGAATTGCGCCTGCCCCGCCGGCCGCTGGCTGGCGCGCGCCCGATAATTCCGACGGGATTGCCCAGCCAACTCCTGGAACGGCGAGCCGATATTGCGGGCGCGGAGCGCATCTTGGCCGCGGCCAACGCGCGCATTGGCGTGGCCACGGCGGCCTTCTTCCCGCGCATCCGTCTCACGGGCGCGGGCGGTTTTGAGAGTGCAGACTTGGGCCTGCTTTTCAACGCCCAGAGCCGATTTTGGCAGATCGGGCCGAGTATTTCACTGCCGATTTTCGAGGGCGGACGCAACGCAGCCAATCTGGAAGCAACCAAGGCGCGCTATGAAGAAGCGCTCGGCCAATATCGCAAGCAGTTACTCGTCGCGTTCCAGGAAGTCGAGAATGCGCTGGTCGATCTGCGCACTTTGAGCGGGGAAGCCGAAGCGCAGAGGCGAGTGGCGGAAGCCGCGCAGCGCTCGTTCGAGCTCAGCCAGCAACAGTACCAGAAGGGCGCGATTAACTATCTCGATGTGCTCGATGCGCAGCGCACTCTTTTGCAAAGCGAGCGTGCTCAAACCGCGCTTCTTGGGCAGCAGATGCAGGCGACGGTGCAGTTAATCAAAGCGCTGGGAGGCGATTGGGGTTGATGGCTTTTTCAACTCTTTCTCCTGCTCATGCTCCTGCTCCTGATCCTGATCCTCTTCAAAAGCTGGGATTAGGAGTAAGAGCAGGAGTTCGCCATGCCTAACGACAACAACGAAACGGTCAGCCTGCGGCGCTGGATCGGAGTGCTCGGAACGATCCTGGGCGCTTTCATGGCGGTGCTCGACATCCAGATCACGAATTCGTCGTTGCGCGACATCACAGGCGGAATCGGCGCGACCATCGATGAAGGTTCCTGGATCTCGACCTCTTACCTGATCGGCGAAATCGTCACCATCCCACTGACCGCCTGGCTCTCGCGCATCTTCGGCGTACGCTGGTATCTCCTCGGCAACGTTCTTCTCTTTCTTGCCTTCTCGATGCTCTGCGGCATCTCGCACAGCCTGACCGCGATGATCATTTTCCGGGCGGCGCAGGGTTTTACCGGCGGCGTCATGATCCCGATGAGTTTCACCGTGCTTTTGCAGACCCTGCCGAAAAGCAAACAGCCGGTGGGCTTCGCGCTCTTCGGCATCACCGCCACGCTGGCGCCGGCGATTGGTCCGACGATCGGTGGCTACCTCACCGACAGCTTTGGTTGGCCGATGGTTTTCTACGTCAATCTCATCCCCGGTGCGCTTATGCTGGCGGCCATTCTTTACGCGATCGATCGCGAACCGCTCAACCTGAGTTTGTTCAAGGAAGGCGATTGGTGGGGCATCCTCTGCATGGGCATCGGACTCGGGTCGCTCATCGCGATGCTGGAAGAAGGGCAGCGCGAGGATTGGTTTGGGAGTCGTTTCATCCAAATCTGCGCGCTCCTGGCCGCGATTTTTATCCCGATCTTTATCCTCATCGAATGGTACCGTGATAAGCCGTTCGTGCACCTACGGCTGTTACATCATCGCAATCTCTGGGCGGGATCGGTCGTGACATTTGGAATGGGTTTCGCCCTCTACAGCAGCGTTTATTTGCTCCCGCTCTACCTGCAATCGGTCCAGGGATATAACGCTTACCAAACCGGCACGACCATGCTCTGGATCGGGCTGCCGCAGCTGGCGATTTTTCCTTTCGTCCCGCTGCTCATGAAGAAGTTCGATCTTCGGGTGCTGGTTTGTATCGGCGTACTCGTTTTCGCGTCGAGCTGTTTCATGAACATCGACATGTCGCCCAACTACGCCGGCCCGCAGTTCTTCTGGCCGAATATTGTGCGCTCGTTAGGCCAACCTCTCACCATCGTGCCCCTCTCCGCCCTTGCCACCGGCAGGCTCTCGCCCAAGGAGTCGGCCGATGGCTCGGCCATTTTCAATATCGCGCGCAACATTGGCGGTTCGGTCGGGATCGCGCTCGTCTCCACTATCATTACGCGGCGCCAGCAGTTTCACGATTTCCGCATTGGTGAATCCGTCACCGCCTACAGCGTGCCGCTGCAACAACGTGTGCAAAGCCTCGCTGACCGATTCGCCATCCGCGGATTCGATCCGGTCACGGCGTTGAGCCAGGCCTACTCGGTGATCAAAGGCGAGATTCGCAAGGCGAGTTACGTCATGGCCGTGAACGATGCTTTTCTGCTCATCGGATTCTGTCTCATCCTGGGCGGCGGGCTGGTCTGGATTTGCAAAAAGGCCGAGGCCAAAGGCGCTCCCGCGCACTAAACGTGGAGGAGCAGGCGGCTTGCGCTTCCCGCGCAGGGAATTATCTGTCAGCTTTCCGGCAACCCCATTCGCGTTTTGAAAGAAAAGACTTCCAGCTATCTCGTCACGGGTGGCGCCGGCTTTATCGGCTCGAATCTCGTCCTCGCGCTACAAGAGAAATTCCCCGATGCGCGGCTTACGGTCATCGATGATTTTCGCTCGGGCGACTTCAAGAATTTGCGGGGCTACCGTGGGGATGTGGTGGCGGCGGATTTGTCGCAACTTGATTGGCCGGCGCAATTCGATCACGAAAAATTCGAGGGCATTTT
Source organism: Chthoniobacterales bacterium (assembly GCA_965218705.1). Taxonomy (GTDB): domain Bacteria; phylum Verrucomicrobiota; class Verrucomicrobiia; order Chthoniobacterales; family UBA10450; genus Palsa-1392. The sequence continues at coordinate 1,887,506 of OZ244652.1, read as the reverse complement.
CCATCTCGCCTCCATCACCGATACGACGCTGCACGAGCAATTCCCGCAGATACACGACAACGTGGAGAGCTTTCGGCGTTTGCTCCAGTTTGCCCGGCCGAATCGGATCCCGCTGGTCTATGCCTCGTCCGCGGCGACTTATGGCGCGACGGACGGGGTCAGCCTCGAGACGCACGAAGCAGCGCCGGCCAATGTTTATGCGTTCTCGAAAGTGATCATGGATAACCTGGCCCGGCGCGTCATGGAGGATGAGCCGGATTGGAAAATCGTGGGCCTGCGTTATTTCAATGTTTACGGTCCGCGCGAGGCCCACAAAGGCGTCCCGGCCAGCATGATCCTGCATCTTTCTCGTCAGATGACGGAGGGCTATCGGCCGCGCATTTTTAAACACGGCGAGCAGAAACGCGATTTCGTTTACGTCAAAGATATTGTGCAGGGGACTTTGCGCGCGTTGGAGGGTCATCGCGGGATCTACAATCTCGGCTCCGGGCAGGCTCGCACTTTCAACGAACTGATCGTGATCTTGAACCAGACGTTAGGAACGAAATTCGAGCCGGAATATTTCGACAACCCGCACGCTCATTATCAGAACTTCACCCAGGCCGATCTGACCAACGCTCGCAAGTCGTTAGGCTACGAGCCGCAATTTTCGCTCGAAGAGGGAGTGGCCGATTACATGGGCTGGCTCTATCCCGACCGCTCGTCCGCAACCAAATCATGAAAGCCAAACGCCGCTCCAAGAGCCCTGAAGAAGCCGACGCTGCACTCGCGGCCAAAAAAGGCCCGCTCTCGAAATTCATGGCGCGAAATTATCGCCACTTCAACGCGGCCGCATTGCTCGACGCCGCGAAGGGTTACGAGCAGCACCTTGCGGCCGGCGGTAAAATGTTGGTCACGCTGGCCGGCGCCATGTCCACGGCAGAGTTGGGCATTTCGTTAGCCGAGATGATCCGGCGTGACAAGGTGCACCTGATCGTCTGCACCGGCGCCAACCTCGAAGAGGATATTTTTAATCTGGTCGCGCACGATCACTACGAGCGGGTGCCGCATTACCGGCAGCTCACGCCGGACGACGAACAGGAACTGCTCTCCCGGCACATGAATCGTGTAACCGACACCTGCATTCCTGAAATGGAAGCGATGCGGCGCATCGAAAAAGCGGTGCTGGAAGAATGGATGGCGGCCGATCGCGCGGGCGAGCATTTTTTCCCGCACGAGTTCATCTACAAAATTCTGCGCAGCGGGAAGCTGAAGAAGAGCTACCAGATCGATCCAAAGCATTCCTGGATGATGGCGGCCTGCGAAAAGAATCTGCCGATCGTCGTGCCCGGCTGGGAGGACGCGACGCTCGGGAATATGTATGCAGCCGCCGTGATCCGGCGCGACGTGAAAAACGTGCACACGGTGCGCACCGGCATCGAATACATGACGTGGCTGGCGGAGCACTACACGAAGAACGCGAAGAAGCTGCGCAATAAGGAGGGCTCCATCGGGTTTTTCCAGATCGGCGGCGGTATTGCGGGCGATTTCCCAATCTGCGTCGTGCCGATGTTGCATCAGGATCTGGAACGAACCGGAGTCCCGCTCTGGGGATATTTTTGCCAAATCAGCGATTCAACCACGAGCTACGGCAGCTATTCCGGCGCGGTCCCCAACGAGAAGATCACCTGGGGCAAGCTCGCGCGCTCAACTCCGAAATTTCTGGTGGAGAGCGACGCCACCATCTGTGCGCCCCTGATCTTCGCCTGGGTGCTTGGGCAGTAAGTTAGCCTTCCCAGAAAAATTCCGTCGGCCGCTCCAGCTCCGCCGCGAGGCTGCGATGGACTGGGCAACCGAGCGCGGTTTTCTCCAACAACTCACGCTGCGGATGATCGGCCGGGAGCGGAATATGCACCTCAGTTGTGAGGCGGCCGATTCGCCGCGGCGCGTCGCTCATTTCCTTTTGCACCTGCACGGTCATGCCTGTCAACTGCACCTCGTGGCGTTCGGCCACGATGGCCATGGTGGTGGCGATACACGTTCCAAGAGCGGTGGCGACGAGATCCGTGGGCGAAAACGCTTCACCCTTTCCTTGATTATCGGTCGGCGCGTCGGTTTCCAGGGTGGAACCCGAGGGACCATGTTTGGCGCTGCAATGGAGTTTTCCGGTGTAGTCGATCGAGATTTGGACCATCCCAGAGCATCGGACGCTGGAGCTGTTTGGCAAAGCCCCTTGCGATTCGGATTCTAGGGCTGGCCCAGCCAGACGAGCCCAGCGATCACCACGAGGAAATATGGCACGAGCGAAGCGGCACCCGGGTATTCCTTGGCCATGCGCTGGCCGAAGAAAAGAGCCAGCAGTGAGAACCCGGAGAGGACGACTCCGTAGAATGCGACGGTAGAATCGTGGAGCACCAGAAGGAGCAGACAGCCCACCGCGCAGAGAGCGCCGGAAGCGATTTCCAACACGGTGAGCACGCTGACAAGAAGTGGGACCCAACCGGCCAATGGGCTTTTGGCGAAATGCCCGGTGAGCCATTCCAGGTTTCCCTTGCGATCGGTCACCTTGTCGAGGCCGGATTGGAGGAAAAGAATCGCGAAGAATGCGGAAATGAAAAGCTGCAACACGAAGATCGCGCCAACGGAAGAATGCATAGTAAGCATGGGGAAATTCTACACGTGGCGTCAATCCACGCTTCCGTTTACCCGGTAGCGCGAGACTCCGTCGAGCCGGGGATGCAGGCTGGCCAAGCTGGTGGAACCTCGCCCCCCGGCTCGACGGAGGCTCGCCCTGCCAGAAAGACAAGCCTGAGGGAGCGGGTGACGAGACTCGAACTCGCGACGTCCTCCTTGGCAAGGAGGTGCTCTACCACTGAGCTACACCCGCAGCCGAATTTGGCGGACAGCAATAATGTCCAGTGCCTCGGAGCGTGCAAGGCCTTATTCTGGCGGCTTCCCGAGATTGGATTCCCGGTCTGACATATGAGATATCTCTACTTTTTCCTGCGAAAGCTTGAATCCAAATGGGCGGGCAACTGCATCCCACAAGCAATCCTATGAAAATGAAAGCCACCTTGCTCACATTCTCCTGCGTCCTGACTCTCGCCTGGACGGCGTGGGGACAAACGCCAACGCCGCCGGTCGATGACACTGCGGCGGCGCCTATGGCCACACCCGCCGCCACTCTCGCCCCGATTCCTGCCGCTACGCCCGCCGCCGTCATCACAGCCCCGGTGACCGCACCGACCATCGCCCCGGCAGTGGCGACCATGACCCCGGTCGCAACCATCACTCCTACAGCGACACCCTCGGCCAGCCCGGATACCGAGGACGAATTCGACAAAGCGATCGAGCGCAAGATCAACAAGCACTTCAAGATCAATCTCGACGGCAGCGATCACGTTGTTTCCGGCGAAGATGTGCCCTGGATCGCGATTCCGATCGTCCTGATCGTCTTCCTTACCATTTTCGGCCTGCCCGTAGCCATTGTCGGAATCATTCTCTATTTCAGCTTTTCGAAGAGCCGCGCGATGCACAAAACCGTGCGGATGATGGTGGAGAAAGGTCAGCCCGTCCCGGAGGCTCTCTTAAATCCCCCACCCGTCGTCCGGCAGCGGTCCGACCTCCGTCGCGGCGTCGTTCTCCTCATGATCGGCCTCGGCCTCATGGTTTTCTTCGGCGCTTGCAACGATTGGGAAGGCGGCGCCTGGAGCCTCGGCATGATTCCCTTCCTGATCGGGGCAGGCTATTTGCTCGTCTGGAGACTCGATGTGCGACGCGATGATCCTTCCCCCAAGGTGTAAATTCCTGACGTGTCGCTCCCTGATGCCGACCTCGTCGCGCGGGTTCTTCTCGAAGATGATCACCACGCTTTCGCGGAATTGGTGCGCAATCATCAATCCGCCATCCGAGGTCTGCTCCGGCAACTCGCTCGGGGCGACTTGGCATTGGCGGATGATTTGGCCCAGGAAACTTTCCTGCGTGCCTATAAGAACATCCGAAGTTTTCGCGGCGAGGCGAAATTTTCCACCTGGCTTTATCGGATCGGCTACAACTGTTTTCGCGAGGACGCCCGCAAGCGCAAAGAGCTGGTCGGGATCGACGAGTCCCGGCTCGAGAGCGAACAGGACACGCGAACGGTGGATCCCGCTTTGAAACACGACCTCAGGCACGCCTTACAACTGCTTCCTCTCCATGAGCGCTCGGCCATTTTGCTTTGCTGCCAGAATGGTTTATCGCATGATGAAGCTGCGCGCGTGCTCGATATTCCGCTCGGCACCGTCAAGACCAACGTCCTGCGCGGCCGGGAAAAATTAAAGAAAACTCTCGCCGCCTGGAGCACAGCCTAACGATGGAACACGAACTGCAGGAAGATTGGCTCGACCAGCGCCTCCGCGAGGAGATGCCCTACATCGACGATGACGGGTTCACCGCGCACATTGTGCAGCAGTTGCCTGCGCCCCAGCGTCGGCGCTCCTATCGCGCGGCCATTCTGCTTTGTTGCACGCTCCTGGCCAGTGGCCTGGCCTATCGGCTTTCTGACGGCGGTCACTTCCTGATCGTCGAAGCGTATCGTTTTGCCGGGATGCCATTACTTTTCGTTAGTCTCATCGCGATCGTCCTGACGCTCGTGATGACCGCGATTGCCGCGGGCGCAGCCTGGTCAAACGCGCGCGAACGGCTTTAGCCGACGCGCTCGGTCATACGGAAGCGTGACCCTCCAGAGCGTCGGGCTTCCGCTCGTCCAGTTCCGCAAATATTTTCCGCGCGGACTGAGCGTCTTTTGCGATCTGTTCGCGGAGCGCGGCCAGATTTTCGAACTTCTGCTCGGGCCGCAAGTAATGAACGAACCGCAGCTCGATTTCTTCGCCGTAAAGGTCGCGATCGATATCGAAGAGATGAAACTCCAGCACGCGGCTCGCTGTGCCCACCGCGACCGTAGGGCGGACGCCCAGGTTGACCACGCCGCGCACCGCTTCACCGCGGAGCGCGCCGATCGCGGCGTAAACGCCGTTCGGCGGAAATTGTTCGCTGTGCGCGCTAAGATTAGCGGTCGGGAAGCCAAGACTTTGACCCAAATGCTGCCCTTCCTCCACCGTGCCCAGGATCGTGTATTCCCGTCCCAGCATGCGCGTGGCCGCCTTGAAATCACCCGCCTCCACGGCGTGGCGAATCGCGGTGCTGCTCACGATGGCTCCGTCCGACATCACCGGTTCCACGCCGATGACGTTGAACCCCAGTGCGGCGCCCAGCTTTTTCAAGAGCGCCAGGTTCCCCGCCCGATTTTTCCCAAACGACCACTCCTGTCCCACGCAGATTTCTTGCAAGGGCCGAGCGGCGGCGACCAGTTGCCTAACGAATTCTTCGGGCGATGTGGCGGCAAAAGCTTGATCGAACTTGAGCACAAGCAGGTGCGAGACTCCCAACGCGCGGATCAGAGCGATCTTGTGCTGCGTGGCGGTGAGCAAGCGCGGGCTCGCTTCCGGGCGCAGGACCTTGACCGGATGCGGGTCGAAGGTGACGACCACGGCCGTCCCGCTAGCTTCGGCGGCATGCTGTGCGGCCGTCGAGATGACGGCTTGATGCCCGAGATGAACCCCGTCAAAGACTCCGATGGCCAGGAATACGGGCCCGGGAAGTTGGGCTAATTCCGGAATGGATCGCAGGATCTGCATCAGCTTTGAATTCCTCCCGGGTAGGGTGGGCGTCCCGCCCGCCGGTTGTCGGGTCTCGCGGCCACAAACTTCGAAGCCGTTGCCCCAAGCCAAATGTGCGCTCGACGAGACGCCTCGCCGGCGGGCGGGACGCCCACCCTGCCCGGGAGTCTTCGACCCGAGGCCATCATCCTCAGGCGCCACGCATTCGGGACACCTCGGGCAGCGTGAGAATCTTCTCCAGGATATCCACCGGCGGCGCGGTCTTGATCTCCTCCACTGTGACTGCCCGAGCAAGATCGAAGCGACCGGAGCGCGTCCGCCGCAACTCCTGCAAGTGTGCGCCGCATCCGAGGGAATCGCCAATGTCGTGCGCGTAGGTGCGCACGTAGAAACCTTTGCTGCACCTGACCGTGAAATCGATCTCGGGAGAGGCGATGCGATCGATCTGGTAACGATAAACGTGCACCAAACGCGGCTCGCGTTCGACGGTCTTGCCTTGGCGCGCCAGCTTGTAAAGCGGCACGCCTCCCTGTTTGATGGCCGAGACCATCGGCGGCATTTGATAGAAATCGCCGCGATATTTGTCGAAAGCGGCGCGCACACTTTCCTCGGTCAGCTCCGGCACCGGCTTTTCCTCCACCACCTGGCCAGCGCGATCCTGTGTATCGGTGCTTTTCCCTAACGACAATGTCCCGACGTATTCCTTGTCCTCACTCATGAGCAAGTCCTGGATTTTAGTCCCCCTGCCGAGCGTGAGAATAAGGAGACCGGTCGCGATCGGATCGAGCGTACCGCAATGCCCGACCTTCTTAATCTGAAGCTGTCGCCTAACGAGCGCGACGACGTCGTGGGACGTCATGCCGGCGGCTTTATCGACGAGCAGAACACCGTCGGGAGTGGCGGTTAAGGACATAATAAACGAATCACCAAAACGCTGTCACCCTGAGCGCAGCGAAGGACTTCCCAAGCGGCGCTTGGTGTAACTTGCGAGGTTCCTCGCTTCGCTCGGCATGACAACGCTGTTTGTCGGAATTCTGCTAATCGCTCAGCCCCTTCACTGTTTCGACCGCGGCGGCGATGACCTTCTCCGAGGCTTCGTCCAGCGGGCCCGGCATGCGAATGCCGGCCGCCAGTTTGTGGCCGCCGCCTTTAAAGCTCACGCAGATGGCGCACACATCGGCGCGCTCATCCTTGGAGCGCATGCTGACGCGAACTTTTCCGCCTTCGAGTTCTTCGAAGAAGATGGCGATGATCACGCCCTGGATGGCGCGCAGATGATCGATCAGACCTTCGTTATCTTCCGGGATGACGCCGAGTTCGTTAGCCATGGCCATGGGCAGGCTGAAACTGGCCACTTTGCCGTCGGCCTCGAACCGCATGCGATCAAGCAGCACGCGCAGCAGCTCGATGCGACGCCGCGGATAGCTCTCGTAGAGTTGTTGGCTCAGACGCCCGACGTTAATCCCGCAGCGCAGGATGTCGGCGGCAATTTCAAAAGTGCGAGCGGTGGTTTGCGGATACTGGAAAGAGCCGGTGTCGGTCGAGATGGCCGCGAAAAGATTTTCCGCAATCGCTTCGTCCATGGGCAAATCCTGACTTTGCAGAAATTCGAAAAGAATCTGGCCAGTGGCCGGGGCGTTCGGATCGATGTGCACGTAATCGCCGTAACGCGGGTTGCTCGGGTGATGATCGATGTTGATCCAGGCCTTGGCCTCACCGACGGCCGCGAGGCAATGGTCGCCCAGGCGCTGCCGGGTGGCGGTGTCGAGTGCGATCACCACGTCAAAATCTTCGGGTTCGTTAGGCGGAAGCGTCACCATTTCGCCGCCGGGGAAGAAGGCAAACTTCTCCAGCAACCCTTCCTCATTCCAGACCTTGACCTTCTTGCCCATTTTCTTGAGAGCCAGGGCCATGGCGATCTCGCTGCCGAGGGCGTCGCCATCGGGACGGACGTGGCTAAGGACGACAAAGGTTTCGTGCGCGCGCAGGACCTCCGCGATTTCCGCGAAACTCGAATTCGTTAGGGTTTTTTGGGGTGGTTCGGCAGTCGTGGCATTCATTGGTCTGATTTGCTGGGGGGTGGTTCGATTTCCTGTAATATTTCCAAAACGCGGGAGCCGCGCTCGATCGAGTCGTCGAGATGAAACACGAGGTGGGGCGTGTATTTCAAAACAACGTGCTTGGCTAATTCAGCCTGAAGCGTGCCACGATGTGCCTCCAGCTTCGGCAGCACGTCCTTGCGACCTTGGCCGCCGAGGACGCTGACATAGACGTGGGCACTCTTCAGGTCAGGCGTGACGTCGACCTGATTAATAGTGACGAGCGCATCCTTAAAAGTCAGCTCCCGCAGGACGAGAGAGCTGAGCTCTCGTTTCAAGAGTTCGTTCACGCGCAGGAGTCGGTGTTTCATCGGGAAAGTTGAGAGTGGTGCGTTGAGAGAAAGACGGCGCCGCAGAGGTCTCTCGACCCCTCAACCAGAGACTCTCAACTTCTTCAAAGCTTCTGCGCGACCTGCTCGAGCTGATAGCATTCAATGATGTCGCCGACCTGGTATTCGTTGAAGTCGCCCAGCTTGATGCCGCATTCGAGGCCGCTGCGGACTTCCTTCACGTCGTCCTGGAAACGGCGCAGGGTAGAAAGCCCGCCGTCGTAAACCGGCTGGCGCCGACGCAAAACGCGGGCTCGCGCCGTGCGACCGATGCGGCCATCGGTGACCAAGCAGCCAGCCACAATCCCACGGCTCAATTGGAAGACCTGTTTCACTTCGGCGTGGCCGATGACCGTCTCGCGATGCTCCGGATCGAGCATCTCAGCCATGGCTTCCTTGATCTGATCGATGAGCTCGTAAATGATGCTGTAAAGTTTGACCTGCACGCCTTCGCGTTTGGCGGCGCCGACGGCGTTGGCCTCGACCTTGATGTTAAACCCGACCACGACTGCGTCGGAAGCACTGGCCAGCAGGATGTCGGACTCCGAGATCGGTCCGACGCCCGAGTGAATCATTTCCAAATCGATTTTCTTGCTCTCGATTTGGCCTAACGACGCCACAAGAGCTTCGAGCGAACCCTGCGCATCGCATTTCAAAACGAGGCGCAAAACCTTTTTGCCATCGGCCGCGGCCAGGAGGCTTTCCAGGGTGGCGCGCTGTGGCACGCTGAGTTTTTGCGTGCGCTTGGCTGCGAGCCGTTCTTCGCTCAGCACCTTGGCCGATTTCTCCGACTCCATGACGAGGAATTCGTCGCCCGCGCCCGGGAGGCCTGTGAAGCCGAGCACTTTGACTGGGGTGGAAGGCCCCGCCGACTTAATCGGCTTGCCGTGATCATCGACCAGCGACTTCACTTTGCCGCCGTAATCACCGCAGATAAACGGCTCGCCCACTTTGAGCGTGCCCATCTGCACAATAACGGTCGCAGTTGGGCCGCGACCCGCTTCGACCTGCGCCTCGATGACGGTGCCGCGCGGCGTTTGGGTCGGCGAAGCTTTGAGCTCCATGACTTCGGCCTGCACGACCATGTTCTCGAGCAAGTCGTCAATCCCAGTTCCTTTGGTAGCCGAGACCGGCACGGCGATGGTTTCGCCGCCCCAGTCCTCTGGAGTGAGATCGTGCTCCTGAAGCTGTTGTTTAACACGATCGATGTTGGCGGACACAAGGTCGATCTTGTTGATCGCCACCATAATTTTCACGTGCTCGGCTGCCTTGGCGTGGTTGATCGCCTCGATCGTCTGCGGCATGAGGCCGTCATCCGCGGCTACGACCAGCACGACAATGTCCGTGACGTTAGCGCCGCGCGCACGCATGGCGGTGAAGGCAGCGTGACCCGGCGTGTCGAGGAAAGTAATGCGCGTTCCCTTGTGCTCGACCGAGTAGGCGCCGATGTGCTGGGTAATGCCGCCGGCTTCGCCCGCCGCGACGCGCGTCTTGCGGATCGCATCCATGAGCGAGGTTTTGCCGTGGTCGACGTGCCCCATGAAAGTGATGATCGGCGCGCGCAGCTTAAGTTCGTCTTCCTTCTCGATAACCGGCGGCGGGGGCGCGACCACGACCTGCTCGACCTTGTGCACGCCGCCACCTTTTTCGCGGCGCTCCATCTCGAAGACGAAGCCGTGCTTGTCGCAAACCTTGGTCGCGACTTCCGGTTCTACAGTCAGATTCGGGTTCGCGAAAATGTTGAAGTCATCCATCAGCTCCTTGATGAGCTGGAAATTTTTCATCCCGAGCTGCACCGCCAGATCTTTCACAATGATGGGCGGCTTGATGTGAATGATTTTGCGTCCGTCCTCGGTCTCGGTTTCGACGTCGCCCATCTCCTCCTCGGCGGGAGGTGCGATGGCTTCCGGGGCCACTTCAAGCACGGGCGCGGGCGCAGGCGGCTGCGGGGCGCGGATGCGGGAAATCGGAGGCAGGATGGTGCGGCGGACGGCCGCTTCATCGACCGGCGTGCGCTTCTTGGGTGTTTGCGGATCAATCAGCGAAACTGTCTCGACCGCGGGTTTAGCCGGAGGCGCCTCGACGGCCGGAGCGGCTGGTTTAGCCGCCGGCTTCCTGGCGGTGATCGGGGCAAAAGCAGATTTGGTAACGGTAGGCACAGGTTTCGGAGCAGAGACTTTTGGCGGAGCCGGCTGGGAAGCGATTGCTTTAGCCGCGGGCGTGGCCGGGATGAGATCGACCACCGGCTTCGCCGCTAGGGGAGTTTCCTCCTTCGCTTTGATGGGCTTGCTCGCCTTCGAGGCCTTGGCGCCCTTGGTGGTTTTAGCGGCGGTGGTGCGCGCGCCCGATGACGACTTGGCCGCAGCGGTCGCCTTGACCGCTGTTTTGCGGGCGGGTGACTTGGTCGCCTTGCTTTTCGTCGTCGTTTTCGTGGGCATGTAAGTTAGTAAAAATCTTGCTCATGGCCGTGAGCGGTTGCGCGCAGCCATTTCGTCAGGGAGAAACGGTTTCACGATGCACGGCCTCGTAAATCTCGCGCGCTTTCTCTTCTTCCACGCCGAGAATATCGACCAAATCCTGGAGTTCCGCATCGCGCAGACCTTCCAGATTGGTAAAGCCGGTTTTGACCAAAGTCATGGCCTGTTCCTCGGTGATGGGCAAGGAAGTGGAGAGCGTCTGGGCGGCGTGGGCCACCTTTTGCTCCACCGCCGTCGTGCTGGGCGCTTCTTTTTCGATGTTAATCTCCCAACCGGTCAGGCGGGAAGTGAGGCGCGCATTCTGGCCTTTCTTGCCGATGGCGAGCGAAAGCTGATCTTCGTCGACCGAGATGGTGGCGCTCTTTTTGTCGACATCGAAGACCAGGTTTTTGACCTTGGCCGGTTTGAGCGCTTCGAGGACAAATTCTTTCGGATCAGAACTCCAGCGAATGATATCGACCTTCTCGTTGTTCAACTCCCGGACGATATTCTTCACCCGCGAGCCACGCATGCCGACGCAGGCGCCGACCGGGTCGACCTTCGGGTTATCGCTAAAGACCGCGATCTTGGTGCGGTAACCCGCCTCGCGCGCAATGCCGCGAATCTCGACTGTGCCATCCGCGATCTCGCTGACTTCCAATTCAAACAGGCGCCTAACGAAATTAGGATGGCTGCGGGAAATGATGATTTCAGGACCACGCGCGCCATTCTCGACCGCAACGACGTAAGCGCGGAGCCGATCGCCGACATTATAATCCTCGACCACAACGCGTTCGCGCTGCGGCATGATCGCTTCAAATTTTCCCAAATCGAGGATAACGTCGGAACGATCGAAACGCCGGACCGTGCCGCTCACAATCTCACCGGCCCGATCTTTGAATTCCTCGTAGATCATCTCCTTCTCGACCTGGCGAATGCGCTGCATCATGGCTTGTTTAGCAGTCTGGGCGGCGATGCGCCCAAAATTCTTCGGCGTTACTTCCACTTCGATGTCTTCGCCGACTGCCGTCTCGGCCTTGATGCGCCGGGCCTTCTCGAGAGATATTTCGTCCTGCGGGTTGCTCACTTTCTCGACCACGAGCAGGTTGGCGAGCGCGCGGATTTCGCCGGTCTTGGCGTTAATGTCGATGCGCAAATCGCGCGACGCGCCAACGCTCTTCTTCGAGGCCGAGAGGAGGGCGTTAGAGACCGCCTCGATCAGGATTTCGCGTTTGATCCCGCGTTCCCGCTCCAGGTAGTCGAGCATGGCAATAAATTCGGCGTTCATAAGTCACAGTCCGGCAGACAAAAAAGAGTGGGACACCGGCTCCCACTCCAATCCGCAACGGACTAGGCCGGCACGATACTTTTACGGCGAAGGTTCGTCAAGTTGACCTCAGGGGCATGGTTAACCGCAGAGGACGCAGAGTTCGCAGAGAGTTTTTGAACCTAAATCTTTCTCTGCGCTCTCTGCGTCCTCTGCGGTTACAATCCCGCCCATGCCACGCGCCCGAGCCCTTCCTTTGGTCCTGCTCATTTGGGCGCTCATCTACCTACCGCGACTTGGGTCGCTCGAACTCAAGAGCGAGGAAGGCCGGCGCGTCTTGCCAGCCGTGACGATGATCGAGTCCGGCAACTATCTTGTCCCGCAAGTCGGAAGCGAGCCCTACTTTCGCAAGCCGCCGCTGGTGAACTGGCTGGTGGCCGGCTCCTTCAAGCTTTTCCGGGTGCAAAACGAATGGACCGCGCGGCTGCCTTCGGTGCTTTGCGTGCTCGCGGTCGCGCTCGCCTTCGTCACGGTAGCGCGGCGTTCGTTAGGCGGGAACGGAGCAGTCGTGGCCGCGCTCATGTGGCTAACGAATTTTGGCCTGCTCGAAAAGGGTCGCATGATCGAAATCGAGGCGCTCTACGTTTCCCTGACCGCCTTGGCTTTCATCTTTTGGCTGAGCTGGTGGAACGAGCCGCGCGTCCGTTGGGCCACTTGGACCGTCCCGTGGATTTTCCTCGGGCTCGGTCTGCTGGCCAAGGGGCCGCTGAACCTGCTCTTCTTCTATGCCGTGGTCGCGGCGGTGCTCTGGTCGGCGGGAGAACTTCGCCGTTTATGGAGCCTTCCACACTTTATGGGTCTGCTCATTATGCTGGGCATTTTTGCCGCCTGGGCTGTGCCCTGCCTGATCGTGATGCAGGAAGCGCACGTCGCCGGAATTTGGTCGCGGCAAATCTCAGGACGCGTCTCAGGCGAGAATTTTCACTTCTTCGATTGGCTGCTCAATATTCCGCGAGGCATTGCTTACCTCCTTCCTTGGGCCGCGCTGCTTCCGTTCGCTCGTTTCGAAGCTATCGAGAAAGGGGGCGATCGCAGCGTCGCGCTAGCCTTGGCTTGGGGCATCGCGCTTCCCTTCGTCGGCGTGAGTCTGATGGCCGGCTCGTTGCCCCGCTACACGATGCCTTTGCTTGCGCCCGCTCTCTGGCTCCTCGCGATCTTGATCCGCGAACACGCGCTCCGCTGGCCCATCCAGCTCCGCCGCGCCATCACTTGGACGACCGCTGTGATGACCGGTGCGATGCTGATATATTCCGTCGCTATCATTCCTCGGCTGCAGCGACGCGCCAAGATTCGACCGATCGGTGAGGCCATCACTGCCGCGATCCCGCCAAAGGAAACGCTCTACGCAGTTGACCCGGATTATCAGCCGTTCCTCTTTTACGTGCAGCGGCCCATCGTCTACATCGATCACGTTCGCGAGGTGCCGCTGGAGGCGAATTACATCCTCCTTCAGCCGGAGAAGGCGGCCGCCGCCAAGGCGTCCCAACAGTGGGCGCCCCGGCGCGCCCGGCCCATTTTCCAGAAGAAGGATTACCGCGGGCACAGGATTGTTCTTCTGAGGGTCGCGCCTTAGAGCCGCGCCGGTTCCGATCGTCCTCGTCCTCGTCCTCGAAAATCCCTGACCATCGAGGACGAGGATGAGGATGGAAGACGCAACCCAAAGGTTCACTACCCGAGAGTGTCGGCTTTGTGGCATTCGCGCGACGTCGCCCGCCGTTCGATTGACAAGGAAGGGAAAGCGAATTCGTTAGCATGCTAACGATGAGCGCATTCGATCCAGAAACCATGGGGCAACTCCTGCACGAGACTTCCCGGGTTTGGCGTCACAAGCTCGATCAACGCCTTCACCCCTTGGGATTGAGCCAGGCCAAATGGCGCACCATTGCTCACCTGGCCAGCCACGAAATGACCCAATCCGCCCTCGCGGAACGGCTCAGCATCGAAGAGCCGACCCTCGCCCGACTTCTCACCCGCCTGGAGAGTTGCGGCTGGGTCAAGCGTGAGTGCGCGCAGCACGACCGGCGTTGCAAGACCGTGCGGCTGCAGCGCAAATCGAGCCGGCTCCTCCATCAAATCGAGGAAACGGCCCGGGAATTGCGCCACGAGCTGCTCGAAGAGATCCCGACCCGCGACTTGCAGACTTGTCTGCGCGTCCTCTCCGAGATCAAACAAAAGGCTGCGTTGGCCGAGGGCCTGCGCGGGAATGGACATCGGGTCGGGAAAAAGCCGGCCCTCGCAAAATGATTACGGCCAACAAAGTCAGCATCGCGGGGCGCGAGATGGCGGGCGACCTCGACCGCCGCTCTGGCCGCAAGTGGATCTACCTCGGCGGCGCGCTGGGAGTGATCGTTCTGCTCCTTCTTCTGCGCGCTTTCACAGGCGAGGAAAAGGCCGCGCCTTCTCGTCCGCCCCGGCCCGTCTCGGTGGCGAAAGTGATCACCAAAGACGTCCCGCTTTATCTCGATGAAATTGGGACCTGCGCCGCCTCGGAAAGCGTGCAGGTGCAAGCCCAAGTCACGGGCCAGATCGTCGAGCGCCATTTCAAGGACGGCGCCGACGTCAAAAAAGGCGAGCTCCTTTTCACGATCGATCCGAAGCCGTATCAAGCGGTGCTCGATTCAGCCAGAGCCGACGCCATGCTGGCCCAGGCGAATCTAAAGCGGCAGGAAGAACTGAAAGCCAAGGGAGTCACCGCTCCGCAAGACCTCGACACCGCGCGAGCGAACGCCGAGCGGACGAAGGCCGCCGTCGCCGCCGCCCAGGTCAATCTCGATTACTGCTCGATCCGCTCGCCTATTAACGGCCGCACTGGCCTGCGCCAGGTCGATGTCGGGAATACCGTCACCTCCGGCATGAATGGCGCGGTCCTCGTCAGCATCGATAACCTCGATCCCATCTACACCGATTTCACGGTCGCGGAGCCGGACTTGCCACTCGTGAGGCGCTACCTCGGCGGTTCGACCCTCAAAGTCCTGTCCGATGCGGAAGGCGACAATCTTCCACCCCGCGCCGGCAAGCTTTACTTCATCGCCAATACGCTGCAGCCCGGCACCGGGACGGTGCAGGCGCGCGCCATCACGCCTAACGAAGACCGCGCGCTCTGGCCTTCCCAATTCGTGCGGGTGCGGCTCGTGCTCGACGTCCTTCACCAAGCCAGGCTGGTCCCGAGCGGCGCGGTCCAAAGCGGACAGAATGGTCCCTACGTTTTCGTGGTCAAAAAAGGTTCGACCCTCGATCTCCGCCAGGTCGAGCCGGGCCAGAAGCAGGATGGCGGTCTGGTCGTGGTGAAGAAAGGTCTCCAACCGGACGAGACGGTTGTCGTCACCGGGCAATTGCAACTGGCCCCTGGCACCAAGGTGGTCGTGGAAGAGGACGAGAAAACATCTTCGCCTAGCGACAAAAAGAGCAGCGACCCGGACGCTGTGCCCTAACGAATGGCGGCAAACGACGAGAACGGTTGGGGCGACGGCCCGCCCGCAGGCCGGCCGGCTCCCCGGGCTCAGGGCAAAAGCGCAACCAAGTCCGCGCAGAAACTCGTGCAATTTTCCTCGGGGCTCTCCCGCCCTTTCATTCAGCGGCCGGTCATGACCATGCTGCTGACGGCCTCGCTCATTGTTTTCGGGATCCTGACTTATCGAGAGCTGGCCGTGAACGATCTCCCGGCCGTCGATTACCCGGTCATTCGCGTGCAGGCCTCCTATCCCGGCGCCAATCCGGTCACGATGGCGAACACGATCGCGAC
Source organism: Chthoniobacterales bacterium (assembly GCA_965218705.1). Lineage (GTDB taxonomy): Bacteria > Verrucomicrobiota > Verrucomicrobiia > Chthoniobacterales > UBA10450 > Palsa-1392. The sequence goes on along the minus strand of OZ244652.1, from coordinate 1,871,917 downwards.
GCCGTTGGAGAAACAGTTTACCCAGATTCCCGGGCTCGAACTTTCCACCAGCACCAGTTCGCAGGGCAACACCCAGATTACTTTGCAATTCGCCCTCAGCAAAGGGATCGATGCCGCCGCCACCGATGTGCAATCGGCCATCCAAAGCGCGGCGGGGCAGTTGCCTAACGATCTCCCCAGCCCGCCCACTTTTACCAAAACCAACCCAAACGATCAACCGGTCGTCTACGTCGCCCTAACCAGCGATACGCTGACCGACGGGGAGCTCTATCGTTACGGCACCACCGAAGTTTCCCAGCGGATCAACGTCCTCCCGGGCGTTTCGGAGGTGAACATCTACGGCGTCAAAGGCGCCATTCGGATCAAGGTCGATCCGGGTAAACTAGCGTCGCGCAATCTGACTTTCGAAGAGCTGGCCGCGGCGATTCGCACCAGTACTTCCTACTCGGGCGCCGGCCAGTTTGATGGCCGCAACAAGTCCATCACCCTGCGGCCTAACGGCCAGATCGATGACGCCGAAGGCTATCGCGGCATTATCATCAAACAGGGGACGAACGGCGCCCCGGTCTACCTGCGCGATGTCGCCCGGGTCGTGGACGGCGTCGAAAATGAAAGGCTCTCGCGCCATTTCTTCGCGCGCAACTTCAACCCGCCGGCCTCCGTCATTGTCTTTGCGGTCTCGCGCCAGGCGGGCGCGAACGCGGTGGCCGTGGCTCAGTCCGTCCGCGATCTGCTCCCGCAGCTACAAAAAGAATTACCGGGTTCGATTCGGCTCATCCCGACCTTCGATCGCTCGCAGTCGATCGTGCACTCGCTGCACGACGTCCAGGTCACGCTCGCCATCGCCTTCGCTCTCGTCATCTTCGTCATCTTTGCCTTCCTGGGGCGCGCCACGGACACGCTCATCCCGATTGTCGCGTTGCCCATGTCGTTCTTCATCACCTTCCTGGCCATGTGGGGGTTCGGCTATTCGATCAACAACCTCACCCTCATGGCGATGACCCTGGCCATCGGTTTCCTGGTCGATGATGCCATCGTTTTCCTCGAGAACGTCGTTAGGCGAGCCGAGGCGGGTGAGTCGATCTACCGCGCGACCCTCAACAGCGCAGGTGAAATTTCTTTCACCATTCTCTCCATGACGCTCTCCCTGGCGGCCGTCTTTATCCCGCTCGCGTTCATGCCGGGATTGTTAGGCCGCATTTTCCGCGAGTTCGCCATCACCATCATCGTCGCCATTTTCGCTTCCGGTCTGGTTTCGCTCACTCTCACGCCGTTGATGTGTTCGCGCATCCTGGCGGAGCGCGGCCCGAACCATCGCAAGACCTGGACGGAACGTTTCGTGAGTCGTTTTTTCGATCCGCTTCGCGATGCCTACGGGCGCTCGCTCCATTGGTTTCTCGATCGAGGCTGGCTGGCTGCGCCCATCGTGTTCGCGTGTGCGGTCGGTGTCTGGTTTTTCTTTAACCACCTTCCTTTTACCCTCCTGCCCACCGGCGATAGCGGCGTGATTCGAGGATTTTTTATCGTGCCCGAAGGCGCTTCGCCGGATGCGCAGCGGCGCTTGCAGGAACAGCTCGATCCGTTGCTGCAAGCCAACCCAGCGGTCGATAAATATTTTACGGTCGCCGGTCGTTCCGGTCTGGGCGCGGGGGTTTTCACCGTGCTTTTTCTTAAGGACGCAGGCCAGCGGAAGAGCATCGACACCGTCGCGGCGGAACTGCGCAAGGCTTGCGGCGGAATCCCCGGCGTTTTTCCGACTCTGAATCCGCAACCTGTGCTGCGAATCGACGTGGGCGCGACCGGCAGTTCGTTTGGGCGTTACACCTACGTCCTGAGCGGCATCAATCCCGACGAGGTCTATGCCGCAGCCGGGAAGCTCGAAGAAAAAATGCGTGATTTCGCCGGGTTCGCCAGCCCGCCTCGTTCGGATCTTTTTCAAAACACGCCAAATCTCGACATCAATATCGACCGCGATCGGGCGGGTCTTTACGGAGTATCTACGACTAATCTGGAATCGCTTTTGCGCGCCGCCTATTCGCAAAACTATGTCTACCTCATCAAGCAGGCGGACGATCAATACAAGGTCATCATGGAGGCCGATGACAAGGCAAGGTCGAGCCCGGAAGATTTCCAGGAGATTTATGTGAAGCCGGACGCCGGCGGCAAACTGATTCCGATTCGGACGGTCACCGACTCGAAGGAGACGCTCGGATTGCAATCGGTCAATCATACCAACCAATTCACCAGTGTTACCTTCGGGTTCGACACCAAGCCCGGTGTAGCACTCGGCGATGTCACAGATTTTATAAACAAGACGGCGACAGAAGTCTTGCCGCCCACGGTGAAAGGTGAGCTTCAAGGCGAAGGGCTAGTCTTGCAGCAACTCTTTTCCGCGCTGCCGTTTTTGGTCATCGCGGCGGTTTTCGTCATGTATGTCATCCTGGGCATTCTTTATGAGAGTTATGTCCATCCTGTGACGGTTCTCTCGACCCTCTTTCCCGCGGTGGTGGGTGGTTTGATGACGTTGTGGCTTTTCCGTTCGACTCTTTCGCTTTACTCAGTCATCGGGCTTTTCCTGCTCATGGGTATCGTGAAGAAGAACGGCATCATGATTGTCGACTTCGCCCTCCATCGTCTCGATGAGGGCTATGACCGGCGCACCGCCATTTACGAAGCGAGCGTCGAACGTTTTCGTCCTATTCTTATGACCACGCTGGCGGCGCTCATGGGCGCGCTGCCGCTGGCTTTCGGTTTCGGGGCCGATGGCTCGTCGAGGCGCCCGCTCGGCCTGGTCATCGTAGGCGGGCTCATTTTCTCACAGCTGATCACGCTTTACATCACTCCGGTGATCTATCTGGCGTTGGAATGGTTCCAGGAAAGAGTGCTCGATCGCGTGCCGTTCCTGCGCAGCGCGCACACCCACCATGAAGCCGATCTGGCCGAACAAGGTGCGGAATTAGAAGCCGCCGGGGCGCGCTAGGATTCCTGTAGCGCAAGCTACCCATCGGCCACCCACGCCATCGCCCTGGTGGCGAGCCGATCCAATGCGCGGACCGACATTTCAATGTGCTCCTCTTCAGTGTCCTCGATCTTATTATGGCTGAGTCCATGCAGGCTCTGCACAAACATCATCACCGTGGGAATGCCCGCTCGTGCCACTTCGGCCGCATCGTGCAAAGGCCCGGAAGGCAAGCGGTGTGACTGACCACACGTCTCCCGAATCGCTTCCTCGCAGAAACCGATCAGGTTCTCATCGAACGGGATCGGCTCGATCTGCCACAACCTTTCCCAGGCGACTCTCACATTTCCGGCCTGGGCGAAACGCTCGCTCGCTGCCCGCGCTTCGCGCAACATCGCCGCCAGCGCGTCGGCCTCGAGATGACGCTGATCGAGGGTGATACGGCATTCCTCCACCACGCTGGTCACGATTCCTGGTTTCGTTAGGCAAGAACCGATCGTGCAGACGCCGCCGTGGTGTTCGGCTATCCGGTAAATCTCCGGGCTCATCTGCGCCCCAGCTAGAAATGCATCTTTGCGCCGATTCATAGGCGTGCTGCCCGAATGCGCCGCCTGGCCGTAAAACGTGATGGCATGGCGCTCCACCCCGAAAGTTCCGAGGACCGCTCCTAACGGAAGATTGAGATCCAGCAAGACCGGTCCCTGCTCGATATGCAATTCGAGATACGCTGCGGCGTTCTCCAATTCTCGTCCGCTTTCCTTGACCCGCTCGAAGTCGATCCCCCGCTCTAACAAAGCGGCCGGCAGGCTGATGTTATCGCGATCAAGGAGGACGCGAGCTTCCTCCATATCGAGATTTCCGGAGCAGGCGGACGAGCCGAAGAGACTCTTCCCAAAACGGGCTCCCTCCTCATCGGCCCAATCGACCAACCGCACGGTGACGGGTGGACGGCCCCCGTATTGCGCATGGATGCGTCGCAGAATCTCCAGACCGGCGAGAGTATTCAAACATCCATCGAGCCAGCCGCCGTTAGGCACGGAATCGATATGTCCCCCGAGCAGAAGCACTTTTTCCGAAGCGCCGCGCAGGGTCATCCAGAGATTGCCGGCCGCGTCGCATCGTGTTTCCGCACCCAGCGTTTCGGCCTTCTCCTGTAACCAGGCTCGGGCTTTTGCCCAGGTCGCCGTAAACGCGACGCGCTGCGCACCGTTTTCGTCGTCGGTCAGACGACGCAACTCCTTGAGCTCTTCGACTGTGCGACGGGGATGCACCTCACTCATGCATTCGATTCTAACCGCAGAGGACGCAGAGCGCGCAGAGAAAGGCGAGAATTAGGAAACTCTGCGATCGCCGCGTCCTCTGCGGTTTAACCCGCGGGCAGGCTTTATAGATCCGTGAATCGATCGCGCGGCCGGACCGTTCCGCGGGTGCCCTGCTGCTGGATGAGCTTTGCCACTAACCCCGTCCATCCGGTCTGGTGACTCGCCCCCAGCCCGGCGCCCGTCTCGCCGTGGAAATACTCATGAAAAAGATAGCGATCACGATCTGCCTCGCCTAACGAAGCGCCGGACGCCCCGGCAAAAGGGCGCTGGCCCTCCGCGTCGCGCAGCCAAAGGCTGATCAGGCGGTTGGAGAGTTCGTTCGCGATCTGGTCCAGCGTGAGGAACTGTCCCGAGCCGGTCGGGCATTCCACCTTGAAATCGTCGCCATAGTAGTGGTGAAACTTTTGCAGGGATTCGATGAGCAGATAGTTGATCGGAAACCAGACCGGTCCGCGCCAATTTGAATTGCCGCCAAACATTCCGCTCTGGGACTCCGCCGGCTCATAATTGACCACCCAACGCTGACCTTTGACGTCGAGTAGATAGGGATGCTCGAGGTGGAATTTACTCAATGATCGCACCCCGTAGTCGCTCAGGAATTCATTCGGATCCAACATCCTGCGCAAAAGACACTTCATCCATGCCCGCGGGTCAGAGCGATGAGGCGTCGCTCTCCCATACCTGGGATTTGCCAGTGCGAAATCAAGTCCGCCAGGTCGGGCCGATTTGCCAGATACCATTCGAGGCGTCTTTTAAAACCCGGCACGGCTTCGAGCAGCTCCGGCTCGATCGTTTCGACCGCGAGCAAAGGCATGAGGCCGACTAACGAACGTACCTTTAAGGGAAAGTAGCGTTGCCCACGCGTATGCAGGATGTCGTAGAAAAATTCATCCGTCTCATCCCAAAGCCCGATGCCCTTGCCCCCGAGGTCGTTGGCCGCTTTCGCGATACCGAGAAAGTGTTCGAAGAACTTGGTCGCGATGTTCTCGTATACCGGATTTTCACGCGCTAACTCGAGAGCTATGCGCATCATATTAAGGCAAAAGAGCCCCATCCAGCTGGTGGCGTCACTTTGCTCGAGCCGGCTACCATCCTCGAATTGCATGTTGCGATCGAAGACACCGATATTGTCGAGCCCGAGGAATCCGCCGGCAAAGATGTTGCGCCCGCCTGCATCCTTACGATTCACCCACCAGGTGAAGTTGATCAGCAATTTGTGAAAGACAGTTTCAAGAAAAGCCCGGTCGCCCCGCCCGGTGGCGCGTTGCTCGATCTTATAAACCCGCCAGGCCGCCCAGCCGAGCACGGGCGGGTTAACGTCGCTGAAATTCCATTCGTAAGCCGGAACCTGCCCATTCGGATCCTGATACCATTCCCGCAAAATGACATCGAGTTGCCTTTTCGCGAAGCCGGCGTCGACCAAGGCCAGAGGGATGCAATGGAAAGCCAGATCCCAGGAGGCGTACCAGGGATACTCCCACGAGTCCGGCATCGACATGACCCTTTCATTATAGAGGTGTTCCCAATCGGCATTTCGTCCGCTCTTCCGCTCGTTAGGCGGAGGAGGCTGGCCCGGATCGCCCTCCAGCCACTCCTCGACCACGTAGTGATAAAACTGTTTCGTCCAGAGCATCCCAGCCAGCGCCTGACGCTGGATCGCACAATGCTGCGCGCTCAGACAGGTTGGAGTGAGGGCACGATAGAATTCGTCGGCCTCGTGCTGGCGCTGGGCAAAGATGCGCGCGAAGTCGCCGAACCCTGTAGCAGGGATCGATGACCCCGGTTCCCCTTGTGCCACGCTCCCCTCGGGGCGGCCGGGGTCGACCCCGGCTAGGGCGCTTTCTCTGGGGAGCGCACGACCTGCTCGCCCGTGCATGGGCGCCTCGCCGCTCACCTCTGCGTGGGGGATCTGCCCGGCGGGGGCGCTCGAAACGAAGTGCTGCAGACGCAACCGGACGCACTGGGTCTCACCGGCGCCAAGTTTCACTCGGTACAGCGCCGCAGCTTTTGTTCCTATCTTCTCCGGGTTTACGGCTGCTCCGTTTCCTTCCACGATTGCTTCGTGAAAGGCGTCTTTCACATGCGGTAACTGATTCGCGACCCCGTAGAGCAATTGAAGGTTCGTTTCGTTGTCGGTGAAAAGCAGCTCCGCGGGGTGCTCGGCCAGTAGTTGATACTCCCCCAAAGCGTGGTGACTCGCTTCCACCACCGCGCAGGATGCAGAAGGCCCTGAGCCGACCCGCAAATTGGGCCGCCGCTCGTCGCGCCCCCAGCTCCAGGTGTTCCGAAACCAAAGAGTCGGCAGCAAAAACAGCTCCGATTCGTCCGGACCGCGATTGGTCACGGTGGCCCGGATGAGGAGATCGTTGGGTGCCGCCTTGGCGTATTCGATTGTGACATCGAAAAAGCGATTTTCCGCCAGCACGCCGGTGTCCCAAAGCTCGAACTCCGGATCCAAGTGTGAGCGTTCGGCGTTAGCCCGCACCAGCTCTTCATAAGGAAAGGCCGCCTGTGGATATCGATAAGTCATCCGCATGTAGGAATGGGTGGGAGTGTTATCCTCAAAGAAGAAGACTTCTTTAACGTCTTCGCCGTGATTTCCCTGTGGGCCGGTAAGACCAAAGAGGCGTTCCTTTAGAAAAGGGTCCCGCCCATTCCAGAAGGCAAAGGCAAAACAGAGCCGCTGCTTCGCATCGCACAGACCCCCAATTCCATCTTCGCCCCAGCGGTAGGCACGGGAACGGGCGTGCTTGTGGGGAAAGTAATTCCAGGCATCGCCGTTCGCGCTGTAATCCTCGCGCACGGTGCCCCACTGTCGCTCGCTGAGATACGGGCCCCAAAAGTGCCAGGCATCTTCATCGCCGTGACTCTGGGCAAGACGTTCTTGTTCGGCATTCATCTCATTCGCGGCCAAAGTTAAAACCGGTCATGCCGAAGCATCACCGTCTGGAGGGACGAGCTTCCGCTCGTCCAGTTTCTAGCGCACATATTTCCCAAACCAATTGAGGTATCGCTGGTAGCGATCGAGAATGTAACTCGGCTTCCTGAGTCCGTGAAATTGCCCGGGATAAATGACCAGCCCTGTCGGCACGCCTAACGTGCGTAAGGCTTGATACATTTGCTCGCTGTTCAGCAGCGGCACATTGAAGTCTTTCTCGCCGCAAAGGAAAAGCGTCGGCGTTTTGATCTTGTCCGCGTGCAGAAATGGGTAGGAAATCTTCGCCCAGACATCGGGATGCGACCAGGGCGAGCCGAGCTCGTACTCGTAGTCGCGGATATACTGATCCGTGCCGTAGCCAGCCAGAATGTTCGAGATCGAGGCTCCGCTGACCGCGGCTTTAAAACGAGTGGTGCTGGCGATGAGGTAATTGGTCGACATCCCGCCGTAACTCCAACCGCCCACCGCCAAGCGATCGGCCTCAGCTAGCCCACGCTCAATCGCGTCGTCCACCGCCGCCAGGTCATCCTGCACATCGACGCTGCCCCAGGCGGCGTAGATGCCCATGGCGTAGTCGGTCCCTCGACCGGTGGACCCGCGCGGATTGGGCAGCACCACCAGGTATCCGTTAGCTGCGAAGAGTTGCTTCTCGAAATCAAACTCGTTCGCATACTGAGACTGGGGGCCTCCGTGCGGACGTAAGATGGCCGGAAGCCTACCGCCAGACTTTTCGTTAGGCGGATAAACCAGAAAACCGTGCACTTCAGTTCCGTCCGGGCTCTTAAATTTGCATTCCTCAACGCGACCGAGAGTGATCTGAGCGAGAAAACCGTCATTTTGCTTGGTCAGATCGCGCAACTGACCTCCTTCCGCGGCGAAGATCTCGTAAGGACGATCGGGCGTGCTGGCTCGGACGATTAGCTTGCCCCCGATGCTGACATCGTAGGCCGTGACCTTGCGCCGGCCGCCTACAACGGGTTCGGGCTTGGAACCGAGGTCAGCGACCCCGGCTCCAACAGGAACGCGCACCAAACTTTGCGCGCCATCGTCTTCCAGAACGGCAAAAATCGACTTTCCGTCCGGCGCCCAATGAGGCTGTACGACACTCCGATCGAGCGAGGCAGTGAGGACCTTCGCCTCGCCTCCGCTTGCGGGGATGACTGCGAGAGAATGCGTCGCGTAGGCGATCTTTTTGGGATCTCCACCGTGAATGTAGGCGATGGTCTTCCCATCCGGGCTCCAGGCGGGCGCACTCTCCCAGTCGGGATGCGCATCCGCTTCCGGCTCTTTGGTGAGCTGTCGCTCTTTCGCGCCCGGCTTTGCCTCAATGAGGTAGAGATCCCAATTCTCGGTGCGATCTGGCTCTGCGCCCCGTTTACTGGCGAAGGCGATTTCGTTTCCATCGGGCGACCAGGCGGGCAGACCGTCATCATGGGCCCCATTCGTTAGGGCAACGGCTTTGCGCGTTCCGAGGTCAAGCAGTTGCAGGTGCGACCAGCGGTTCGTGAGATAGCCGGCGATGTCTTGTTTGAATTGGTAACGATCAAGCACGATGGGCGGGACGGTTTTCTTCTCTTTTTCCTTCTTCTCTGGTTCGCGCGGATCGGGATCGTGCACGACCAGCGCGATTCGTTTGGAATCGGGCGCCCAGGCAAAGTCATCGGCACTGCCCTCCAGATGCGTGACCTGCTCCGCTTCGCCGCCGTTGCTGGGTAACAGCCAAAGTTGATCGTTCTCGTTCTCGTCCTGCCGGCTGGAGAGGAAGGCGATCCACTTGCCATCGGGGCTCCAGCGAGGGTGTGATTGGCTCGTCTCGCCGAAGGTCAGCCCCCGGTTCTCCGAGCCATCGAAGTTGACCACCCAGAGGTTCTTCGCTTGTTTGTCCTTCTTCAGGTCGATGGTCCCCAGGACATACACGACGCGTTTCCCATCAGGAGAAATGTTGGGTTCATCCACATCGCGGAGGGCGGCGAAATCCTCCGGTTTTAGAAGACGCCCGGCTTCGGCGCCTAACGAATGATGGAGCGTGAGGAAATAAACAGCGAGAACCCAGAGTGCGCGGTGCATGGAAAAGAGCAATTACACCAGCCCCGGTCGAGAGGCGAAGGCGAACCTTGCTCGGCAATCACTTCCTTCTCCCGTATGCCGGTTTTCTCCAGCATGTAGGCGATCGCTTGGGCGCGCGTCCAATGTTTCGCGAATGCCGCTATCGACAACGAGCAGCACCGCGCGAAAAAGCTCGCCTTGTAGCCGGCCCAGATCGCCGAACGGATCTTGCGCATACCAAGCCCGCGTCCTGGGCCAGCCACTCCGCGTAGAACGCCCAGCCTTCGGTGTAAGGCGTGAAGGGCGCCGAAGAGCTGGTTAATCGGGTAATCGTAGAAATGGAACCGCTCGCCCTCGACCATGCGTTGGAGGAACCAATCGGAGACGTGAGGGGAAAAGTTTTGCGAGGGAGATGGCGGGCGAGCGAATACTCGTGCAACTGCGCGAGATCTTGGCGCACGAGGGTGGACATTTCGATTTGGTGAGCGGGCGGGGCGTCGTTCAGCTTGCCGTTATGGCCCGTCCCCCCGAATTGTTCGACCAAGGCCGGAACCGGATGAGGTTGACCAGGAAAATGGCCACCGCGGCGACCAAAACCAAGAGGATCGCGAGAAACCACTTCATGAAGCGCTTCGACATGAAGCGAGAAGCGGACTACAGGCTCGGCGTCAAACTGGAAAGCGAGCGAGCTACTTCGCCTTGTCGTAAAAGAGAATGTTTACGAGGAGAGCGATTCCCCCGCCGGCGGCGAGGAGAAAAAGAAGGATGGCCAGCCCGGGATAGCCCCAGATGCGAAAGCTGGTCTCAACTCGCATGAGCATGGCCGCCCCGATGATGAGTGCGGCGAGAATGAGGCCGACCGTTATGCGATTGGCCACCTTTTGGAAACCTTCGATCAAGGTTTGCTCGTCGATGGCGTCGACATTGATTTTCAGTTCGTTGTTTGAAATGGCGTCGATGATTTTGTTCAACCGCGCGGGCAACCGCTGAATCAGATCTTTCAACTCAAGAACGCCGCTGAAGAGATTGCCCGGCGAAAGACTACGCACCAATCGTTGTTGCATGATCTCGGCTGCGTTCCGGCGGATGGAAGCGTTCGGATCAAAGCCCGGCTCGAGCGCTCGGCCGACTTGGTCGAGATTCAGGAGCGTCTTGCCGAGCATGGTCAGCTCGGGTGGAACCCGAATGCCGCTCTCGGCCGAACTTTGCGTGACTTCGAGGACGAGGCGGCCTACCTGCATTTGCTCGACCGTGGCGGTCTTTTGCTGGGCCACGATCTCGGAGATACGGCGGGTAAAGGCTTTGCCGTCGAAATCCTCTTTCTTCTCGCCGATTTTGATCGCGATGTTGGCTGCCTCTTCGCCCTGGCCCTCGGAGATGGCCATGAGCAATTGCAGCAAATCCTCCTGCAACCGCGGCATGATGCGCCCGACCATCCCGAGATCGAGCAGAGCCACCCGGTAGTCGGCCGTTATAAAAACATTCCCGGGATGCGGGTCGGCGTGGAAGAATCCGCTCACCAAAATCTGCTCGAGGTAGGCGCGGAACAGCTCTTCGGCGAGACCCGCGCCATCAAAATCCATCCGGGCGAGCGGGCTGAGGTCGGTGATTTTCTTCCCGGGCACAAAATCCATCGTGAGGATGCGCGAGGTGCAGTACTGATCGATGGGCGCCGGGATGACGATGTGCTGGAACTTTTGCAGGTCGGCCCGAATGGTCTTGAGGTTGCCGGCTTCCTGCCGGTAATCGAGCTCCTGGAGCAGGCTTTTGCGGAATTGATCCAGCATTTGGCCAAACTCGTAGCGTTTCCCCAGTTCGGTGTGGGAATCGAGAAACTCGGCGACGTCTTCGAGGGCATCGAGGTCCTCCACCATCTGCTCGCGAATGGCGGGACGCTGCACCTTAACCGCCACCGGACGGCCATCGCGCAGGGTGGCGCGGTGCACCTGGCCTAACGACGCCGCGGCCATCGGCTCGTCGTCAAACTCGGCAAAAGCCCGCGACATGCGAGCGCCCAGCTCGGTGGTGAGGATTTTCTCCACCTCGGCAAAGCTGAATGGTTCCACCTTATCCTGCAGGCGAGTCAGAGCCTGGATGTAAGAAGGCGGCAGCAGCTCGACGCGGGTGGAAAGGAGCTGGCCCAGCTTCACGAAGGTCGGCCCCAGCTTCTCGAGGTCGTCGGCCAATTCGTTCGCCTTAGCCGCTTCAGCTGGCGGAACCTGTTGCTCGGCCTCGAGAGCCTCACTCAAGCCGCTCGTCTTCGCGAGATCGGCCCGGCCGTATTTCATGAAGATCCACGCGATCTGGCGATAGCGATTGAGATGCTGTGGTTTTAGGGAAATGGCCATGTCGCGCCTAACAAGAGTGGATAATGCAAGACAAGCAAGCAGCTCTCGCGCCTGTAGTGTTTTGTCTGGCGAGAGGCGCGGTCCGCGATCAAAGGCGACATCCTGCCGCTCTCAGTAGACGTCTCGCTCAAATGCGGGCGCGAGCCCGCCAAACGGAGATCAATCTGCGAGCTTCACCCAAACCGGCGTCTCCCAGAGGAAGACATCTACACGGCTTCTCGTGTGAACGTCACGTATCTACGTCACCGAAACAACCCGCCCTCGTAGACCTTTCGCTCTGCGAAACGCGGGTGTGAGTCCGGCCATCTGAGATCCATCCGTAAGCCTTCCTCAAGCCCGCGTCTCCCAGAGGAACCTACGACTCCCGACTATGCTGCCGCCTGGTAGCTCACCTTGTCGTCTTCCTCAAGCCAATCGAAAAGCGGCGTCGTCTCCGGGTCCAACCCAAGCGGCTTCAACTGCTCCTCGTACCATTCACGTTTTTCCGGATTTTCATGCGGATTCGCCTTCAGCATCTCCTCACGCCAGGCCCGTTTTTCCTCGTCCGTCTTCGGCGTGCCATGGGAATCCACCCACTTCGCCATTTCGTCATCACTGGCCCCTTGCTCGACTTCGGCCTTGAAATCGTCCCCTTTTATCCCCTTCCATCCAAAAAGCATATTATCGAGCGGGCAGTCGAAGTGATATTCCCCGATGTTACCTGCCAGCAGAGCCCGGCATTTGTCCAGCGTTCTGCCGAGAATCACGTAACCACCGATGTCGCTCTTGGGACTGCGCGGCGCTTCCTTGGTCAAATCTTTACCGTCAACTTTATCGTTCATCTGAAACCATACGACGGCGGGCTAAAACGAGCAAACAAAGCGCAAGTCGAGGGACGCAAAATGGCCCGCCCGCCCGATTCTTTGGCATGAGCCAACAGAAAGAAATTATCTCAACCCTGAACAATTTGATCGAAACGCTGAAGGACGGCCAAGAAGGCTTCAAACAGTCTGCCAGCGGAGTCGACGATCCCCAACTCAAGACGGTTTTCGACACGCTTTCCCTTCAACGTTCGAAATTTGCGGGCGAGCTGCAAAGCGAAGTCGTCAAACTGGGCGACCCGGACCCGGAAGATTCGAGCAGCGTTTCCGGCGCCATGCATCGCGCCTGGATTAACGTAAAGAGCGCGGTGACCAGCCGCGATCAGCACGCCATCCTGGCGGAAGCCGAGCGCGGCGAAGACTCGGCCGTCGCCGCCTACAAGGACGCGATGGGAAAAGACCTGCCTGCGCCGATCAAAGAGATCGTCTCGCGGCAAGCGGCCGAGGTGAAAACGGCCCACGACAAGGTCCGCAATCTGCGCGACTCCATGGCCCAGAAGTAAACACGAATACAAATTTTCATTCAGGGAAGGCGGAGCGCTGATGCTCCGCCTTTCCTTTTCTTAACAACATCTTGTAGCTGGGGTCGCCGACCCCGGAATCTGCGGCTGTATGGTTAGGGAGGCTGTCGGCTTCAGGTGATCTTTCTCACCCATGATGCCGAACTCGTGGTCGCAGCACGAAGCGGCAACTTTTGGGTAGACGGAGCCTGATTGCAGCCAAAAGCGACGCGAGGCAGCAGACCTCCTCTACGGAGCATTCGCGGCGCTGTTGCGCCGGCCATGTCGGCCTTAGGAGTAAACGACAAGCTTGAAAGGCAGCATCACGGACTGACATTATAAACTTCGACGAGAGCGACGCCGGTGGTATCGTTCTTCCCACGCACAATCGCGGTGTAGCTGTCTGGTGTCAGCGTCATTAGGATCGCGGACTCTCGGTCATCTTTCGGCGCAAGCATTGTCGCTTCGATGTCGGCCTGCTGCGCTTCTTTCCAATCGTCGTTGGAGGCGATCGTTACTCCGTCTTTGTCGTGTAGTTCCAGGGTAGTGTCTTGTAATGCTCCGGTGACGCCAAAGGCGGTTAGTTCCGGTCCAATGGCGCGGACGAGCACCTGCTGCGGATCGTTTCCCACCAGAATGAAGCCGCCGATCATGACGTCGTCGACTGTCTGCACCAAGCCGCGAGTTGAGATGTTGGCTAGCTTCGAATCGACTGTGCTATCCAAGTCATAGGCCTCGACCAGGCCAACACCGGTCCCGCCGTTTTTTTCTTTGACGATAGCGGTGTAGGCACCCGGTTCCAAGGTGGCCACAATAGCTGACTCCAGGTCCTCAGTCGGCTGCAGGCCGGTCGCTTCGATCGCTGCTTGTTGGGTGCCTTTCCAATTGTCATTCATGACTACTGTTTGGTCCGGTTTGTGTAGCTCCAGCACTGGGTCAGCCAAAACGTTGTCTAGACCAAAGGCAGCCAAGGAGGGGCCAATCGCTCGCAGGATTACCTTCTTGGGCGCATTGCCCGTGATAATGAAACCGCCAATCAGGACGTTATCCCCTGCCCCGACCCCCACCCGGGTAGAAATGTTCCCGAGAGTGCTGGGGGTGGGCGTGGGAGATGCGGTTGGAGTGGGTGTCGGCGTCGGCGTCGGCGTCCAAGACGTTGCCTGCGAGATTGGGTGGTCAGTCGCAAGCAGTTGCGCCCGGATGCCATCGGGGCCGCAGTAGCCCTCCGGCGGCATCCAGTCAAACGAGATGGTCTTGGCCACGGGCAGCGTTTCAATAAACCCTATGCCATTAGCCCAGAATCGGACGTCCGTCGGGCTTTCTTCGTCCACTGGACTCGTATCGATCGTGGCCGTCACCTGTATCTTGCCGGATAATTCCTCGGAAGTCTCAAGATTTACCGGGTTGGGCGCTCTCGGCTGATCTGTGTCAATGATCAGTTCATAGTCACCGGAATTCAGCAAAGGAACAAAAAAGCTACTCCTCGTGCCAGCAAAATCCGTTGGCCAGAGAGCGATCAGACCCATCGATCCGGGCGTCACCGAACTGGACACATTATTGACCTGATTCGCTTCTATCGTTGAAAGTCCACAGCCGCCACCGCAATTCAAGATTTCGCCCAGGCAAAACGTGCCGGTCAACCCTTGCATGCTCCATACCATGGCTCTGATATACCTCCCTCCATGAACCTCGATCTTCAATGAATCCCTGTCCGTAACGCTCGCGATTCGGCCGGTCACCCGCACCGGCGATTCAAAAATGGGAGCCGCACACTCGTCTTCAGTCCAATCGGATCCTTCATTGACCAAAACATCGTCCGCTACTCCATCGCAATCATCGTCAATGCCATTCAGCACTTCGACCGCCCCAGGGTGGATCGTCGCATCGTGGTCGTCATAATCGCGCTCCGCCGGCGTGTAACCATCTCCATCTCCGTCAGAGCAAGCGAAGTTGGCACCGGTATACGTCTGCGCCAGCTTCGTGCGAAGTGCTGTAGAGAATTCCCAATGCCAGGTATCCATTTCGCAGCTCACGTCGAGATCAGCGCCGGCCGCCAAGGACTCAATGAGGAGATCGTTTTTTTCTTCCGCCGTCGATGGGGGAGTGGGATTTGTGTCTACATACTCTCTTAGATGAGCAAAGGCGGCGCGAACCGCCGAAGCTCCATGTAAGCGTTCGAAGCGTAGCACAATGCCGCCCCAGGCATCGTTCGCTTTTACGCCATTTGTTTCGCATCCGCCGCCGCTTCGCACGCAAGTGGACCAAGACGCGCTCGCTCCCATCGCATCCCAAGGGACGGTAATTTTTCGGAACCAGCGCTCAAGCGCGTCATCCGCATCTCCTAGGTAATCACCTATCCGCATATAGTAAGGCAGATAATACTGAACGACCGTCGTCCAAGCGTGCGCCATATCGGGATAATATTCGAGATATCCGTGGTAGATGTCGAAATTATGCCCCATCTCGTGGACGATGATCCCATTTGGAATGCCAAGGACGAGATCTCGCTTAAAATCTGGCGCTGTCGCCCAACCCGAACTTAATGTAATACCCTTGCTGCCGACAAAAGCGACACCTCCCGTTCCCGCGTCGTCTGGGTTAACCGATATACTTAAGAGACCGGAACCAGCAGGTTCTCCTTGGACTAGCTCAAGATAGTGAGCGTAGAGCAGATCTGTCAGGTCGACCAATTGCCGAATTTCGGTCGCACTAAGTGCTCCAGGAGCCAGCCACGCGTCAGGAACCTCCCACTGGACATATTTGCCGCTGAAAGCGCGCAGGGTATAGGTCTTACCGTTAATCGTCCGCTGCACGCTCGATTCGACTGGGAAACACGCGTCGGAAAGGTTCGCTTGGGCTGATTCTTGAGCGCGGCGAACTACCGGTGAATGCAAAAAATTCGCCAGCGACGACCCAGGCTGAAAATTGCGGCAGGCAGCTTCAATGTTTCTCTCTGGAAAGGGCGACCTCAGTATAATTCCCGGACTTGTCACTGGCTCGCCAGCCTGCAAAAAACATGGCACCGAGAGCGAAATCAGATAACCAATGAGGCAAGATTTCATCTTAGTCTTTATGTTCATAAAGATACTTACGCGCCTGATCTTTCACCGTGATCTGGGATCTGGGGTAACATTGTAAACCTCGACGAGAGCGACGCCGGTGCTGTCGTTCTTCCCGCGCACGATCGCGGTGTAGCTGTCTGGCACCAGCGTCATCAGGATGGCGGACTCTCGGTCATCTTTGGGTGCGAGTTTGGTCGCTGTGATGTCGGCTTGCTGCGCTTCTTTCCAGTCGTCGTTGGACGCGATCGTTACTCCGTCTTTGTCGTGTAGTTCCAGAGTGGTGTCTTGTAACGCTTGGGTGACGCCAAAGGCGCTCAATTCCGGGCCGATGGCGCGCACTAACACTTCCTGGGGATCGTTTCCCACCAAAATGAAGCCGCCAATCATGACGTCATCGACTGTTTGCACCAAGCCGCGAGTTGAGATGTTGGCTAATTTCGAATCGACTGTGCTATCCAAGTCATAGGTTTCGACCAAGCCGACACCCGTCCCACCGTTGACTCCTCGCAGGATGGCGGTGTAGGCGCTGTTCGCCGGCACCGTGGCCACAATCACCGATTCGAGGTTGTCTCTCGGCGCGAAACCTCGGTCGATAATCTCCTGCTTCGCCGGCGAATTTTGCCAATTATCGTTCGATGCGATTGAGCCGTTGGGTCCGAGGAGTTCCAAGGTCGGATTCGCCAGTTTACCTCCCAAGGGTAGCGAGGGACCAATACCACGCAGAAGCACTTTCTTGGGCTGGCTGCCGCTGATGATGAAACCGCCGATGAGAACGTTGTCCCCCGTTCCCACACTGAGCCGCGTGGAAATATTACCCAAAACGGAGGGCGTCGCGCTCGGCAATGGCGACGGGGATGGACTGGGCGTCGGTGTCGCAGTCGGTGTTATCGTTGGAGTTGGAGTTGGAGTTGCCGTCGGGGTTGGAGTGACGGTGGGAGTCGGCGTAGACGTTGGAGTCGGCGTCGGCGTCACCGTGGGAGTAGGCGTTGCCGTTGGGGTCGGCGTGGGAGTTGGTGTCGGCGTCGGTGGAGCCGAAGTCGCCGTAATAGTGAGTATCGTGGACGGACCTTGTCCTGCCGCGTTTCTTGCGCTCAATGTCACGTTGAATGTTCCCGTCTCGGTGGGCGTGCCAGAAATCACGCCGGTGCTGCTGTTCAGGCTTAACCCGTTCGGGAGTCCGCTGGCGCTAAAGCTGGTCGGACTATTCGAAGCCGTGGCTTGATAGCTGAATGCCACCCCACTCTGCGCGGTAACGCTGCTGGCGCTGGTAATCACTGTCGCCGCGGTATCAGCGATGAAAATCCCATCCGATCCATCCGACAAACTAGCTTGGATGAGAAGTTGCCCCTTGGCATTGAACCCCTTTAAGGCAAAAGTTCCCAGCGTCCCTGTCCGGCCATTACCCAGATCGACCGGATCTCCATATCGGGTGACATAGATCAACTCTCCATCAGGATTGGCGACATAGATTGCTCCGTCTCCATTGTAACTACGAGTGCCGATCTGAACCGAGAACGCCACGCGGCCTCCGTCATTTATGAAATAGGTGTAGCTAAACTTAACGCCGTTTGGATTACCAGCTCCGCCAATAGTCTCCCCGGGAGCCAATCCAGGTGCCGCTTGTCCCTCTCGTGCCACCAGGCGCAACCCTTCCGGCGGTCCGGCCCACATTGCCTGTTGGCCGGTGCTAAGATATTGCGTAAACGCGATTTGGGCTGAGGCATTCATGACCGGAGCGAAGTATGCTCCATAGCCAAGTTGTGGTTCTTGCCCAGCGTACACTACGCCCTGCTCTACGCCCGGAGCTTGCATCCCTCCCCGTGCCGCCAATTGTAGAGATCCCGGTGTCCCAACCCATAGCCCATTCCAGTTATCAGGCCGAACCCCAAGTCCACTTAGGAATGTCCCAAAGGCGACGGTGCCCGATGCGTTGAACGTTAGCCCCGCTAGCGACTGAATATCGTAGAATACTCCCGGAGCGGTCCCCGCGGCTTGTTCGCCACTTCGCGCAAGGAGAGCCAAATTGGGAACAATCCCGGTATAGATGCCAAGGTTAGGATCCTCAGTTGAGCTGTCCAGCGCTTGAAATAAAACCCGGTCTTGAGCTTGTATGAAGGCGGTCTGTGGATCAATGTAACCTAGCGTTATCCCGGGCGGGCGCCCCGGAGCCTGCATCCCAGGTTGCGCCGCGATCGAGAGCGAGCCTGGCGAGCCAAGAACGAGACTTAATGGGTTGACAAAGTCGAACGTCGCCGCAAAGAGCGATCGACCGGATTGGTTAATTGGGGGCGGTTGCGAGTCGTATGCGTAGGAAGTGATCGAGAGCTCCGTTATGGGGGCCGGAGCACCGGAAACCACCGTCCCCGGTTGGGCCAGCACTTGTATGGCTTCGGGCAAGCCGGTAAAAATGACAATCGGGGAGTAACTGCTTCCGTCATTGATCGGATCTCCGAACAGAACCTCACCGGATGCGTTCAAACTGGGCGGAAAAAACCCCTCAGTATAGGTATTGCTACCCTGGCCCACTGCGGGCGAACCTTCTCGAGCGACCAACTTCAGCGCGCCTGCCGCGCCTGCGAAGACTGCAGTATCGTTCGCCGAAGTAATTCCAACCCCAAGGAGTTTAGCGACGAAAGACACTTGTCCCGTCTCGTTAAGATCCGGCGATCCAGTGAACTCTTGAAAATAATCGAAACCTGTATTCGGCCCAATCCCGGGAGGGAGTTGGTCAGTGACGGCAACGGGCGTAATGGGCTGTCCCCCTTCCACTACGGCTGTCGGTATGAAGCTTATCCCTGCCAGAGCAAGGGCGAGCACGAGGCGATCTTTAGTAAGAGTGTTCATGGGTTATTTCCGTTTCATTGTGATCATCAGCATAAAAAAATAATTGATAGTCAAAAAGAGGCATTCTCACGGGGCGAGGTTGTAAACCTCGACCAAAGCGACGCCGGTGCTGTCGTTCTTCCCGCGCACGATCGCGGTATAGCTATCGGGAGTCAGTGTCATAAGGATGGCCGATTCGCGATCATCCTTGGGTGCCAGCCCGGTCGCTTCTATGTCCGCTTTCTGAGTCTTTTTCCAATCGTCGTTGGAGGTGATAAGGTCGCCGTTCGCGCTATGCAGTTCGAGCGTGGTGTCTTCCAACGCTCCCGTGACGCCGAAGGCGGTCAGCTCGGGCCCAATGGCGCGCACCAGCACCTGACTCGTCCCGCCCCCCACGATCACCCCGCCGATCATGACATTGTCGCCGGTATCGACGAAACCTCGGGTCGAGATATTGGCCAGGGTCGAGTCCGCCGCCGCATCCAGATCGTAGACTTCGACCAACCCGATCCCTGTGCCGCCATTCTTCCCGCTTACAATCGCGGTGTAAGCACCCGGTTCCAACGTGGCCAGAATGGCTGGCTCTTTAGCATCGCTGGGTGCAAACCCGGCCGCGGTAATCTCTGTCTGCTGGCTCTCTTTCCAATTGTCGTTCGTTACCACCGTCATGTCCGGCTTGTGCAATTCCAGCACGGGATCAGCCAGCGCACCGGCCAGACCAAAGGCAGAGAGGGAAGGGCCAATCGCGCGCACGATCACCTTCTTGGGTGCCGTGCCTGTGACAATAAAGCCGCCAATCAACACTTTGTCATCGGTCAACACCTGCATCCGAGTCGAGATGTTGAGCAATTGCGGGACTGCTTGCAGGAAGACCAATGGCTTGGTCGCCGTCCCGTGTGAGTTGGTCGCAGTCAGCAGGACGCTTCCCAGCACTGCCTTCGAGGGGACGGAAGCGTTAGCCGCATCTGGCTCTTTGAGCGCCTTCTGGAAAGAGGGATTATAAGTTCCCGAAATTGTCCCCGTGGTGGCGTCGAAAGTGAGACCCGGCGGCAGTTCACCGATAATACTGTAGACGGCCGGGTCAGAGGGATCGACTCCGGTTACCGGGGCGCTGATGGTATAGCTGAAGGGCTCGCCAGCCATCAGGGCGACGCTGCCAGGACTGGTGATGACGGGTAGACCCGGGTCCGAGGTGAAAGTGAGTTGCAGGGTGAAGGTCGCACTCTCGCCGCCTTCCGTGACCGTGACTTCGACGGAGAAGCTGCCATCCGCGGCTGGCGTACCCGAGATCACACCGGTTTGCGGATCGATTACCAGACCAGCCGGCAAACCTTTGGCGCTAAAGGTCGCGCCCGAGCTGATCCCGGTGGCGAAGAGCTGGAAGCTGAACGCTTGGTCGGTTCGCGCTGTCTCGGGCCCGTTATTGACGATAGTGATGCCATTGGTCGATCCCTGTGCTTGCACCGTTAAGTTAAGGACTGCGCTCCCCGAACCAGCCGCGTTGGTAGCCGTCACGGTGACGGTTTTTGTTCCGGCAGCAGTCGGCATTCCGCTGATGATGCCCGAGCTTGTGTTCAGGCTAAGACCCGCGGGAAGATTGGTCGCTCCGTAGCTGGTGGGCGAATTGGTCGCCACAATCTCGAAGTAGAAGGACTGCCCCACGGTCGCCGTTGCCACGGAGGGGCTCGTCACAACCGGAGAGGAAAGCCCGAAGCCGGTGAAAATGTATGCTGCCCCGGCGCGGTTTGCACCGTTGTCGCTTTGGTCGCCGTTAATTCCCGTGGTGCTGCCCGCCTCCTGGTATGCGCCGACGACCACCGTGTCGCCAGAAACCGCCACAGAAAAGCCAAAAAAATCCTCGGCATCAGCGTTGGAGGCTTTGAGATAAACCTGCTGGCTCCAGGTAACGCCCTCGCGCAGGAAGACATACGCCGCTCCTGCAGCGGTTGCGCTGTTGTCGCTCTGGTCTCCGTTAATCCCGGCGGCGTTGCTGTCTTCTACGTATGCCCCGACGGCTACCGTGTCGTCGGAGGCCGCTACCGACCAACCAAAAACGTCCCCGGCATCCGTGTTAGAGGCCTTAAGATAAGCCTGCTGACTCCAGAGAGCGCCGTTGCGCACGAAGACATAGCTTGCTCCTGCATTGAATGCGCTGTTGTCGCTCTGGTCTCCGTTAATCCCGGTGACGCCGCTGTCCTCTCCAAGCGCTCCTACGAGTACCGTGTCGGTGGTTGCTGCCACCGAATAACCGAACTGGTCGCCGGCGTCAGTATTAGAAGCTTTGAGATAAGCTTGCTCGCTCCAGATAATGCCCTCGCGCACAAAGACATAGGCCGCTCCGGCACCAAATGCGCTGTTATCGCTCTGGTCGCCGTTAATTTGCGTCGCGCTGCTGCCCTCCAAAAATGCCCCAGCGACGATCGTCTCTGCGGAAACCGCCACCGAATAACCAAAATTGTCGCCCGCGTCAGTGTTAGAGGCTTTAAGATAAGCCTGCTGACTCCAGGTATTGCCCTCGCGCACGAAGACATAGGCTGCCCCAGCAGCGAATGCGCTGTTGTCGCTCTGGTTGCCGTTAATTCCCGAGGCATTACTTGACTCCTGGTATGCCCCGACGACCACCGTTTCGCCGGAGACGGCCACCGAAAGGCCAAACCGGTCGCCGGGATCAGTGTTGGAAGCCTTTAAATAAGCCTGCTGGGACCACGTCGCGCCGTTACGCACGAAGACGTAGGCAGCACCGGCATTGGCTGCGCTATTGTTGCTCTGGTCGCCGTCAATCCCGGTGGCGCTACTCGCCTCCCGATAGGCCCCGACGACAGCCATGTCGCCGGAAATCGCCACCGAAGAACCGAACTGGTCGCCCGCGTCAGTGTTAGAGGCCTTCAGATAAGCCTGCTGACTCCAAGTAGCGCCGTTACGCACGAAGACATAGGCGGCCCCAGCAGCAAATGAGCTGTTGTCGCTCTGGTCCCCGTTGATCCCAGTCGCGTTACCGTCCTCCGCATACGCCCCGATAACCACTGTGTTCCCGAAAATCGCCACAGAAAAACCAAAACGATCATCGATATCAGTATTAGAAGCCTTCAAATAAGCTTGCTGTGCGATCGGATCGACTGTGATCGGATAGCGCGCGCCATCCGTTTCAATTGCGAAACGCACACCGTCTGCCATTGCGACAAAACGGGCGGGCAGAGCTTTGTGATTCGCGTCCCAGACTTTCAACTGTGAATAATTAAGAGCCGTGCCGCCTTGGGCATCCACAAAACGCACCGCCATACCTTCTGGCGAAATCTCCGGTCGTAGATTTCCGCGTACGCCAAAATCAAATTCGAGGACTTTCCCCGGCTCTTCGCCGGCCGGCGCTCGCTCCAGAGTGAAGCCATGCTCTAGCCCACGCTTGTCGTTCACGAACCACTCAAGCAAAGACGCATCCCGCGAATACGTAACCCGATCGCCTTCGGCTCCGACTTCCGAACCACTCTGGACCGCGCGCTTCTTTCCCGCGAAGCCATAGCTTTTCAGGTCCAGTCCCCACTGCCAACCTCCTGCGTCTGGCAGCGTCGTAAACCCGCGTCCATCGAATTCCGTGCGCCATCCTTGCTCGGGATTGCGCGCTCGATATGCCCCGTCTTCTGATCGCACAACTTGATGCCGGTGGGCTTCGTAGGCGGCGCGAATGCTTGCCCAATCCGTGGTGCTGAGTCCTTCGGGAACGGTGTTTGCCGAGACTCGATCGGTCAAGATGAGCGGCTCGGGCGCCAGCATGCCGTGACCCATTGTGGAGCTGACAACGCTGTTACCAGTAAGGTAGTCGGTCATCCAGCGAACGTGAGCGGCTTCGGCAGTGTGGAAGCATAACAGCAGCAAAGAAGCTGGTAGCACTGCGAGAACGAATATTGATCTCGTTGAGCGCGAAAAAGCACCTGATGTGATTGGAGTAGACTGACTATTCATGGTTGGTTGCTTGTTAACTGCATCGATCGGTTACGTGGTACGTCATAGCCAAAAAATCCAAACGCCGTGTTAGGCCCGAGGCCCGGAGGAAGCTGCTCAGTAATGGGCCACTGGAGTGATTGGCTGGATCCGTGATCAGCGCATCCGCGACATTGAAGGTGGGATCAATTGATCCATCCGTGTTGACCCGGAGAATATGTTCTGCCTGTTCAAAAACCCCGTAAACATCCTTGGACGCAGCAATGATTAGCCGCCCATCCGGAAGAGCCGCGACGGCAAAAACGGAAAAGTAATCGCGACTGAAATCGAATGAAGTATCAAAGGTCCCGTCGGGAAGAAACCGCATCAGCGCGCCGGTCGGTTGATCAGGGAGTATTCCGACGTTGAAATAGAGAAGGTATTTCCCGTCGGGAAGCAAGAGCGCCCGGGCCGCATAAGCTGGATCTGAAAAGAAAGGCGGATGAAAATTCTGGTCGAGCGCGATCGAGGCGGCCCGAAGGCCGCTTATCGAGATGAGACTTAGGCAAAGGCTGGCAAGTGTCAGCCGCAGGCTGTGATTGTAGTTTTTCATAGGGTACTTTCTTTTGATCTTATGGCCGTATGGAAGCCTTTGGCATCGATACAGAAGCAGGCTCAGGGGCTGACATTGTAAACCTCGACGAGAGCGACGCCGGTGGTGTCATTCTTCCCGCGGACGATGGCGGTGTAACTGTCGGGAGCCAGCGTCATCAGAATGCCTAATTCGCGATCATCTTTCGGCGCCAGGCCGGTCGCTTCGATATCTGCTTTCTGAGTCTTTTTCCAATCGTCGTCGGACGTGATGAGCGCGCCATCCTTGTCGTGCAGCTCCAGAGTGGTGCCTTCTAGCGCTCCTGTGACACCGAAGGCTGTCAGCTCCGGTCCAATGGCGCGCACCAGCACGTGATTCTCGGAAGTGACTAAAGAAATCGATGGGGAACTTGGGGTCTTACGCATGAGAGAATGAATGAAGAATATCAACCGAAATGGGTGCCGCCTACCGGGGAAACCCCCGGTTTTTATGGAGTTTGAGCAAGAGGATTTGGGGCGGCCAAAGGATTATTCTAGGCGTTGGGCCCACTCAAAAGCACGCTGGTGGAGTTCAGTGCTGTCGCGGTAGCCGAGCTTGGTTTTTATTCTTTCTCGGTAATATTCGATCGTCTTTCGACTAAGTCCTAGCTTCCGTGCGATTTCACCGGTGCCGACGCCCCTGCCAATCAAGCGAAATACATGAAGTTCTCTGTCGGTTAGCTTCGTTAAGGAGGTCAAAATGTCCTTGGTCTTAACCCCACGGCCCGTAACCCGGGGCGATGCGGGTTTCGGAGCGGCTGCGCCCCTGACGACGTCGCGCAGATCGCGGGCTCTTGCCCGAACCGGCAAACACGCCTGGGCCCCGGCTTCAAGCAACCGGTGTTCGTAAAGCTCCGGATTGGTAACCGACGTGACGATGACGGCCGTCTTCGGAAAGCGGGCTGCGATGGCTTTAACCAAATCGATTCCGTCGCCGTCGTGCAAAAAGAGTTTCAGCAACAAGATGTCCGGCTTTTTTTTCTCGACCAACTCCAGCACGCTTTTCCTATCGGCGGCGACGCCGCAAAGCTTAAGTTGCTTTTCGCTTGTGAGAACGAAGCAAATGCCTTCGCGCATCAGTTCGTCGTCCTCTGCGACCGCGATTAGTAGAACCGATGACCTCCTGCTAGTCGGAGTCGGTCTGCGGTCATCGAGCGGTTCCAAGAGTTGAGAGGCAGAGAATGTCATTGGGAGAACGGTTTTTCTTTTCCACCAAGAGGCTGTGGGCGGCAATAGACTTCGAGAGGGCCATGAAAGACGAAAGTTGAGACCTTTGTGCCGGGCGCTCTATTAACCGGCTTATGGTAGAGAGTTCCCCGACCGCTTCCGCACCGCCACGATATCGCTCACGCCAATGACGCCATTGGCATCAACATCGTTGCGGAAGTTGAATTCATCGACTGGCTCACGCAAAGCTCTCCGAGTGTCCTTAAAGTCCCTATTACTAACCTCTCCGTTACCGGAGGTGTCACCAATCAGGACGCCCATCCTAATGCGCGTCTCGGCTAACACCTGACCGAAAGCATCGGTGACGCCGCTGATTGAAACGACTACTGTTTGAACATCGGTGACGCCGGCTAGCTTCACCGTCATCGTGTTTCCGAGAAAGGCGGGCTGTCCGGAGATAATTGCTGTTCCACCAGCAACGTTGGCCTGACCGTCAGTCACGGCATTGCTGAAGGTGAATACGAGGGTATAGCTACCGTTTGTCGCGCGGCATTCCACTCCGGGATGTCCCTTGAGCGGCAGAGGGATATCGAAAGGTCCTGCCAGATCGTGCTCGACTCGGGAAACGATGCTGGCGACCTCAAGCGGCTGCTGGTCTCCCTGCTCATGAATCAGGATCTTCAAACCCGATGAGTCTGAGATTTGGTTGCCCACGGGGCCCGGATCCACGACAAAGTCAACCATGTCGCCCGTGGAAAGAGAAACAACACGAGCGTCGGAGGCGCTTCCGCCGGTACCCAGGTTCTGATCAAAAACCGACGCTCCGTTGACGACGATGTGGGCCCCGATCCCATCGCCGTTTATTGGGTCCAGGTCACGCCACGCGGCGGATATCTCATAGGTAGCCGAAGCTGGCGCGGTCCAGCGAACAATTGCCGCTGAGTTATAACTAAAGCCATTTCCTGGGTGGATGAACAGTTCGTCGGCTGCAAGTGGCACGAGCCCGGAGCTGAACCTGGCCGGCTTGCCGCTGACGTTGGTCGTGATAATTGGCCAAAAGCCATCTGGCTGTTGCCAGCCTTCCAAAGCATCCACTGGATCGATTCCGAATGCACCCCCCAAAGCAGCGTTCGTGTGTTCTTCCGGCGGTTGTGCGAACAGGGTGAAATCCGTCCCGAAATAGTTTGCTCGATAACCATAACTCCATTCGGGCACTTTCCCGTTGGGGTTTGATAGCTCGGTGCTTGATGGGTCGGGTAGATCTGGCTTCTCGTTGGTAGCTAAGTCCTTTGCGGCATCCCAAGTTTGGGCTTGGCCAACCGTTACCGCTGATTGAGTAATCAGCATGGCCAACGCGCATGATAAGATCACTGGTATTTTAATTCTCATATGATTGTTCTGTTTATTGTTTGGTGAAAAGAGCGGGATTGCGGGTTCTCTGATGGAAGTGTTCTGGGAGAAACAAATCGTTTTCACTGGACTTGTACGCGGACCGGAGCTGGAGGTTCGGGGCATTTAGTGAATGTTTTGGGACGAGTAGCTGGCTGTTTTGGCGG
Source organism: Chthoniobacterales bacterium (assembly GCA_965218705.1). Taxonomy (GTDB): domain Bacteria; phylum Verrucomicrobiota; class Verrucomicrobiia; order Chthoniobacterales; family UBA10450; genus Palsa-1392. Next base: position 1,845,791 of record OZ244652.1, on the reverse strand, counting down.
AAACGATTGAGGAGAGGTAGCTGGATGCACGACCGCGCGTTCCTCCGATGGGAATGCCCTCCCGCTTTGGCGGGAACGGCAATCGTGCATCGGCAAATTTCATGACTCTGTCTAAGAACCGTTGGAAGGAGGGAGAATCTCAGCCGCGCTTGGGAAATAACTGCTCCCGGCGGTCGCTGCGCTATCCCTACGGCAGCGAGTGACCCTTGTGGGAGCGGACGGCTTTGAAGTCTTTTCGATCAATCACCCCATTGGCATCGACGTCATTGCGAAAGTTGGAGTCGTCTACCGGTTGACCCACTTCGCTCTTGGTTCCATTCAGGTCTTTGCCAGCGACCTTCTTGTCCCCGCTCGTGTCGCCAACCAGAATATTGATGCTGATATTCGTATCTGCCACAGCCTGACCCGAGGCATTTTTCACTCCTCTTAAGCCAACCATGAGCGTCTGCACGTCAGAGACACCACCCAGATTCACGGTCATCGTCCGACCGTCAAAGATTGGATCGCCAACTATTGTCGCCGTTCCGCTAGCAACGATCGCGCTGCCGGTAGTGACCTGATCGCTAAACGTGAAGACGAGGAAGTGATGACCGGCCGTATCCCTGCAGGCCGCAACTAGGGTCAACCGCGTGGACGGGCGACTGTAAGGTGCCGCTCCGTTGTTCTGGGGGCTAGAAGCTTGATCGTATGGTCTCGCTCCAAACGGAAGAGGCCGGCGGCATATCGAGCAGCTTCTTCCTCAAAAGTAAGCGCTCGCGTGTTGGAACTTCGGTCAACTGTTGACTGGGAGAGAAAGCCAAGCCTCCGATTCCGCGAAGATAATCGGGCAGCCATGCCGGAGGGCGTTCTGCAGTGGTCGGGATGCGCCAGAGCCTCGCGACGCCATCGGTCGTTACGGTGGCAATCAGCGAACCGTCATCGCTCGACGTGATTTGGCTTACTCCAGCCGAATGAGGTAGCGGGAGATAGGCGATGCGGTGGGTCTTGGTTTCGTAGCAGGTCACTTCGGAGTCTTCGATGCCGCCAACGAGCAGGTATTTGCCCCCGGCGGTGAAATACACGGAAGTGACGCGGCCACTAACGTAGAAGGGTTCTCCTTCTTGTTGACCGGAGGCGAGTGACCAGATACGGGCTGTGTGGTCGTCGTTGCCGGTGGCGATTGATTGGCCATCGGGAGAATAATCGACTGCCAGGACCGGGTTGGTATGTCTGATCTTGTGGGGCGACGTGTTTGGAAGGGCGGTATTCCAGAGATAGAGATAGTCGTCGCGGCAACCGGTACCGATTTGCTGGCCGGAAGGAGCGACGGCGAGGGCATCCATTTTTTCGGAATGTTTCATCGGTTGACCGATCGGGGTGCCTTCTGGGATTTTCCATTGCACGACGGATCCGCTGAGATAGGCAGCAAAGAGGGAGTGGCCGTCGCCCGCAAAGGCGAGTGAGCGGATCGTGTCGGCGACGGTTTTCGTCTCGCCCACTTTCCCCCCGTTTTCCAAATTCCAAAAACGAATGGCTCCCTTGCTGTCCGCAGTGGCACATTGATTGGACCCCGGATGAAAGGCGGCCATGGAAACGGGGTCGACTTGCTGAATGACGGGTGTGACGAAACGTTTTTTCGTTATCGACCAAATACCCGCACGTCCATCGCGAGCGGCGACGAAGAGGCGATCCTCATCTCCGGCGAATGAGATGGAGCGCACGCCTCCCACGACCGGTATGACTTCGCCCGGCCACGGGCGCGGGTCGGCGTCCCAAAGGTAGGCGGCCTTATCCCACCCAAAGGAAAGAACTTTTGTGCCGTCTCTTGGGTTGAAGTTCGCTCCCAGCACGGCTTCGTCGTGGCGCATGGGGTTTCCGACCGGCTGGCAGGTCGCAACATCCCACTGGCGCACGGTCTTATCGCGGCTGGCACTGATCAGTCGTTTCCCATCTGGGCTGAAGACGACGGTATCGACCGGGCCCTCATGTTCCATGGGCACTCCCACTGGGGCGCCGTCCGGCAACGACCAGAGCCTCACCATCTTGTCATAGGAGGCGGTGGCGAGAAGCTTTCCATCGGGACTAATGTCGAGCTCCTAGACGAAATCACCATGGAGCAAAGGCGGGCTGAGCGGTTTTCCAGTATGTCCGTCCCAGACGCGTGCGGTCTTGTCCAGGCTGGAGGTTACGACGAGATTTCCATCCGGTGTAAAACGAGATCGCTTGACGGTCGCGGCATGTTCCATGGGAGTGCCGATTGGCTTGAAGGTAGCGGCATCCCAGAGCATCGCACCGCCATACCAATAGGAAGTCAGAATACGGGTGTCGTCGGGGCTAAAAGTCGCGTCGGAGACCCGCTGTGGGTTGACCAGTTGAGCCAGCTCTTTCCCTGTCTCCGCATCCCAAATTCGGGCGGTGTGATCGAAGGAGGCAGTGAGAATTCGCTTACCATCTGAACTGAAGACACAAGCGCCAATATTGCTCAACGGATCGAGATCGGGCCGGCCGTGCCGCAGCGGCTTGATCAGAAGTACGCCGGTGCGCGCATCCCAAAGCCTAACCACGCCGTCCTCCCCACCGGTCACCAGCTCATGACCATTGGGACTGAAGCGGGCAATGATGCACGGGCTCGCGCCTTGCAGGGTCTTGCCAACTTGGACGCCGGTTTTTGCATCCCAAATCTTTGCGGTGTGGTCGTAGCTGGCGGTAGCGAAGTGACGTCCGTCAGGGCTGAAGGCCGCGTTGATAATCGCGCCGTTATGATGAATTCCATAGGTGGGCAGCTTATCCCGATCGCCACGGCCGAACGCCACGGCGCTGAGCAGGTAGTTGGCTGCTTCGCGGTTATCCGGCCAGAAACTGAGAGATCGACCGAGTAAGGCGATGCCTTCGCGCCAGGCTCCCGCTCGAAAGCGTTGCCGGGCCACTTCCAAGTCGGCCAAGCTTGCGCCGTGCAGCGTTTGTTCCAAAGCCTTAGCGCTGTCGATCGCAGTTTTGCGCTGGTGCAGGCTGATGACGGTCGCGGAACAGAGGATGGCGAAGATTGCCGCCATGGAGCCAAAGAGGAGCTTGTTTCGCCTGATCAGCAGTCTGAGATGAGTCCAGGCGCGCGCATTCTCGGCGCTGGTGGCGAATCCGCTTTGGTAGGCTGAGACATCGGCCTGTAACTCCTTGACGTTGGCAAAGCGATCATCCGGCCGAAACGCCATGGCCTTCAACGCCACCGCAGCCAGAGATTCGGGCACAGCTTCGCGGGGAAGATGTCCATGTTTTGGTCGAAACGTCCGATTCGCCAACAAAGAAGCCACATGCTCGCGCCACGCACGATCTACCTTATCCCCCTTCGCGGCGCGCTCTTCGAAGTTACGCACGTCTGCGGGCGTCAGCAGCAGTGGAGCTTCCAGGGTGAGCATGGCGTAGAGGATTGCTCCTAAGGCGTAGACGTCTGTGCGTTCGTCCGCACTAGCCGCTCGGCCGACGGCCTGCTCTGGTGCCATGTAACCGGGGGTTCCCATGATGCTTCCGGGTAGGGTGAAGAACTCCTCTCCAGGCTGGGGTTTGCAATTATCACCAGTCTCGACAGAACGCTCCGTTCCAAGGATGGCGCGATCGTTGTCCACGACTTTGGCGGCTCCCCAGTCCATGACCAAGACTTCGCCATAATCGCCGACCATGATGTTTTCCGGCTTCAGGTCGCGATGAATAATCGGCCGCACCTGGCTGTGGGCGAAGGCCACGGCGTCGCAGACTTTTTGGAAGATGGTCAAAAGCGTTGATAATCGATATTTCTCCTGGGCAGCGACTTCGCCGGCTGCGAGATCATGCAGGACTTGGAGCAGCGTCATCCCCTGCGCCAGCTTCATGGTGTAGAAGGCGTGACCGTGTTGGTCAGTGCTCAACTCGTGGACGGGCACGATGCTCGGATGCTGAAGGGTACCGGTGATCCGAGCCTCGCGGATGAAGCGCGTCTGGCTGGCGCTGTCGTCGCGGTCACGCAGGACTTTTAAAGCGACCTTGCGTTGCAAAAACTTGTCCGTCGCGGCGAAGATTCTCCCCCCACCGCCCCGACCGATTTCGGTCTCCTTCGCGTATCGAGCGGATGGAGATTGCTCCGCAAGTTCAGCCAGAAGTCGCGATGAACTCTTTCTTCTTTCGGTGGCGAGGGTGGGATATTCACCGGCCGGAAGGGTTCGCCAGGTCAGCGTGGTACGGCCGAAAGCAAGGGTTTCGCCTTCGCGGAAGGCTACCGGTGGGGCAACAACCTGACCGTTAAGCGAGAAGTTTACGTTCGCGTCCGCGTTAACCGTTTCCAGGACGAGGCCGCTGGCCCCCTTCTTCGATAGCAACGCAAGGCGAGGACTGATTGCCGGATCATCGACGACCAGTTGGCATCGCTTATCCCGGCCAATCTCGATCGTTTGGCGGGCTGCGAAAATGAGATGCTTCTCGTCGCCATCAATACAGGCTCGCAGCTCAAAAAACTCCTCTTTCATCCTGGCTCGAAGCCGGACTGACAAGGAGGAGGATATCCTGGATGGAAGCTCTGCCTTGCCTAGGTGAGTCGGATCGAGCGCGGGCAGTATACAAAATCAGCTGCCGGTGAAAAAGAAAATCGTGCTGCCAGCGGAAATGACGTCGCCGGCTTTAAGGATGACCGTTTCAGAACCGACGGGACGCTCATTGACGTAGGTGCCGTTGCGTGAGTCGAGATCGCGGATGATCCATAGTCCCTCGCTCTCTTCCACCTCGAAGTGGGAGCGACTCATCTCGGGATCGCTGAAAAGGAGAATGCTTTCCTTGGTTCCGTTGAAAGATTGAGGGAGACGTCCAAGCGTCACGCGTTGGTCAATAGAAAGGTATTTTACTTCGTTCGAATCTTTCGACTGAAAGAGGAGCGCTGCACCCGGGGGCTTTACCGGCAGCGCTTCGTAAAGCTGGCCAAATTTGCGCACCCGCTCCATTAGTTCGCTTCGCGTAGGCTCGAGCCGCTGCAAAGTGACATGCCCTTCGGCCAGAAGTGTAGCAAGCGCTTCGTCAGAGAGCGCCTCGGGGTTCATCGACATTCCCTTCACCTGCGTAGCGCTTCGTGCAAGTCCGCGCCTTCTTCCAAGGCCTGCAAGACTTGGCGAAGCCGGCTGAGCACGGTACGTTTTGCTTCGTAGGCTCAACTTTGTAGTGCAACATTTGCTAGGTGTGAAGGAAGCATTGATTAGGTGTTTTGTAGCCATGTCTTTTTCTCGGTCGGTTATTGAGGTGTTGGGCGATTAAGTCGCAGTCGCTTTGGGTCACACGGGCCATCGTTTCTCCTTTGGGGAGGTACTGGCGGATGAGTCCGTTGGTGTTCTCGTTCGTCCCGCGCTCCCAGCTGTGATGGGGCGTGGCGAAGTAGAACTTGACCGGGCTCTGCGCTTCCACTTCGCCATACCAGTGGAACTCGGTTCCGTTGTCCGCCGTGATCGTGCGCATCCGCCCCGGATGACGCGCCAGCAGCCCGAGCAAGGCGCGGTTGGTCTCGGCGGCGGTGCGGGCTTGGAGTTTCCCGATCATGAGGTAGCCGCTCTTGCGCTCGACCAGGGTGAGGACGCAGTGACTGTTCTCTCCCGGGCTCTCGCCCATCATGGTATCGATCTCCCAGTGGCCGGTCTGACGCCGTCCTGCCACGCTCGCCGGCCGTTCGCCAATCATCCTTTTCCCGGCCAGGCGCCCCCGGCTGTCGTAACGCCCGTAGCGTTTCCGGCAACTCTTGCGCGCCCCGCGCAGATGCTCGTGCAGGTCGCCCCCACTTCTCAGATCCCGCCAGATGTGCCGGTAGATGGTCTCGTGGCTGATCGCCAGCTCTCTCTGCATGCGCAACTCTCCGGAGACTTGTTCCGGGCTCCACGCTTCTCTCAACAACTCTTCCACTCGCGCCCAGTGCTCGTCTCCAAACTGGCTGTTGCGCCGCGACCGATAACGCCGCGCGTGCGCCCGCTGCTGCGCGCGCCGCGCTCGATACCAGCCATCGTGAGGCGCCGCGTTGCGCTTCAGTTCCCGCGACACCGTACTGCGGTGCCGCCCCAGCTCCCGCGCGATCTCCGCTTGCTTCAATCCCACCCGTCGCAACGCCGCCAAGGCGCTCCGTTCTTCTCCACTCAGTTGCCGATACTTCATCCCCATTTTCCGGCCAGCTTTTTTCCCCTTCCAAACCTTTCTTTTTCCTTTCCCTCCACACGTCGTCCGTGTTGCACTTAGTTTGTGAATCCGCGCTTCGTAAACGTTGCCCGTGGAGGTCGCGAATCGTTCGGCCACCTCCTTTGGGTCCGCGCCCTCGAGAGTGACGGCTTTGAATATCGCGACCGTTTTCGGTTGGAACACTCTTTGTCCAATGAGATGGTCCAAGGTGCCCGCGATCAGGGCCATTTGTCCATGGCGCTCGGCGACTTCAGCCGGATTCTCGGCGGGCGGAAGCGCGCGGCTGCTCGCAGGCGAAGGGGCCTCGAAAGCCAGCTGCTCAAGCGGAAGATGGCGAGACTCGCGGCGTTGGCGCCGGCGGATCGCGTCGATCACGCATCCGCGTGCGACGTTGAAGAGGAAACCGGTGAAAGGTCCTTTGCTGGGATCGAAGCGGGCGAAACCACCCCGCAACATTTTAACCATAGTCTCCTGAAGGACATCCCAACAGTCCGACTCGCCTAACGAATGTGAAGCAGCATAGGCGAGCAGAGGCCGTTCATACAGAGTGTAGAATTTCTCCCAGTCGTGCTCGGAGGTTCCCGAGCGCAGGCGGGAAACGAGCGTGTGCTGGGTCGGGATCATGCGGTTATGCGAGGTTGGCCGAGTTGATTGGCGACGGCAAGGCCAGGCGGGAGCGCGGCCAAAAAAAAAGGGCCCTCCGCTGATCCGGCTGCTCGGGGGAATGGAGGAACAGCGGGGTAAAACCGGATAGCGGATGGCCACAAAAGGTAACCGTTTGAGCGCGCCTTAATCTCAGAACCGAGATTTGGATTCGGATAGCGCCTGCGCGGGGTCTCGGGGTACGCACTCAATGACAGTCACTCCACCACGATGTGGTCCAACTGCCTATCCGCAGAAGTACGGAGTCCCGGTGGAATGTTTCTTGCCGACATCACGCGAAGATTGGTAGCGTGCGAAGACAGCTTCCCCAAATGGCCCGCCTGACCGCCGCACAACTTCGCGCACTTAACCGTGTCCTCCTGGCTCTCTACGAGGACACCCCCGATCCGCAGCCGATCGAGGCGATGCTGGACCTGATCGAGTCGCTCCTGCCAGTGTCTTGGATTTCGGTGGACGAAGCCTATCTCGACTCGGGGCGAGTCGTGCACCGCGCGGGTCGCCGTCTCGAGGACATCTCGCAACTGGATGAACGGCTCGCCCTTTATTGCCACGAGAATCCGGTCGTCGCTTACGCGCTCGCGGGAAATTTCGCGCCGGCGTTGCGTATTTCCGATTTCGCCACGCTGCGCCAATTCAAGCGAACCGGTTACTATCAGGAAATGGCCTCGTATTTCGACGGCTGGCGCGATCAGGCGGCGGTGGCGATCCGGCTTCCCGGAAAGTCGTTAGGCTTCGCGCTCAGTCGCGACCGGAAATTCAGCGACGAAGAGGCGCTCATGCTGGAGCTGCTTCAGCCCCACCTGGAGAGGATTTTGCTTCGCTGCACTCAATATCTCGCCTTGGACACAAAGCCGTTTCTGACTCCGCGGGAGCGTGAGGTTCTGCACTGGGTGGCGGAAGGAAAACGCGATAGCGAAATCGCGGTGATTCTCGGGATCAGCGTGCGCACGATCGAACAGCACGTGCGAATTTGTTTGCAGAAGCTGCAGGTCGAAACGCGTGCAGGTGCGACGGCGGCGGTTTGGCGAGCGCGGGGCGCCCCTAGATGAGCCAAGAAAAGATCGTGATCGACTTGCTCTTCCGCAGCCGCGAACATTCCCTGGCCTTTACCGGGTCAGCCAGACACTCCACCCGCAATTTCGGATCCTGATCCAGCTTCGACAAGAATTTCCAGGCACCTTCTTCCCGATCATTTCTTTCTTGTCAATCAGCCATCGAGTTATCCTCCAGAGCTAGTTACTTGTTGCGTTCAAGGGCCGCGGCTCTCAGCGCTGACACTCGAGCCGCAATCTTGTTTGTGAGATCGTTAAAACGAGGATCCGAGCGAATGGCGTCAAATCTGGGATCCAATCGCAGGGAACGGAAATCGAGTCGACCGAAAAAAAACGCGTCCCGCAGGTGCCGGAGGGCAGCCTCACTTCGACCCAGGCAAGCTTCGACGGCCGCGAGGCGGTAGACGGCGTTGGGATCCTGCGGCGCCCGTTGATAAGCGTCGTTCTCTAAGACGAAACACTGGTGAAGAATTCGGTCGGCCTCGTTTGTATCTCCGGCGATTTGCCGCAGGCGGCCCAGACGGATTGAAACGAAATTGTTCCGTAGTCCATCGATCCCGACGGGTCAGTCGCTAGGAGATCGAGGGTCAGGCGTTCAGCCTCTGTCCAATTGCGGCCGAAGAATTCCACTTGGGCCGACATCTGTTTCGCGGCTGGGAACTCTGTGAAGATCGACAGCTTTTCCTGATAGATCTGCCGCGCTTTGTCGAAGCTTCCCTCTAAGAGCCGCAGTTCGCATATCCCCATCCAGCCTTCGGGCAAATCCGGGTGCAAGCTAAAGACCCGCTCGTAAATTTTCTCCGCCCTTTCATCTTCTCCCAGAGCGGCCCAGGCGCCGGCCAATTGATATTCGTAATCAGCCGGATTTTCCTGGAAGAGCTGGGCGATCTTCAGCCAGGAAATCGAGAGATCAGGCCGGCCCAGGAGCTTGGTGGTGCTGGCGACCGATTGTAAGGGGCCCTGACTGCGGTCACCAAGTTCGATGGCTTCCAGCGACTGCTCGCGGCTGCCGGCGGGTCTCCCTCGGCATGGAGCAGGCCGGCCAGAGCGCGATGCGCTTCGGGCAGATCCGGGTTGAGGCGGATCGCCTCCCGGCCCAGACGCTCGGCTTTTTTGCAAGAGATCGAGCGATGCCTCTACCGTGTAAAACTTTACTACGGCAGCCATGGTATAGTTAGCCCGAGCCAGCGCGGACGCCGGTTCAGCTTCGATTGCTTTCTCAAAACAGCGGAGAGCTCGGTCCAAGTCGACTTTGCCACGCCTGGCCTCAGACGCATCGCCACAAGGTTTTCCCGGACTCCGCATCCACCAGGCGCACCGAGAGGCTTAGCATCTCGTCGATATGCCTCACCGTCCCGCAAAGCACCGCGCGAGTTCCGGCATTCTTGCTGGCGATTCGAATATCATCATCGGTGCCAAGCCGCGGCGAGAGCGACTGATCGTCGAGGAAAGCGATCACGCGGCTCGGGCCTAACGACTCCGCCTCGTTTTGCAGAGTGCCGGCCCATGCTTTCGCGATGTCGATGTTTGGCGAAAGAGTATCCAAATCGAGAAAAGGCAAGACCGCCACCGAACGCCGGAGGATAGCCGCTTGATCAACCTGATGAGCCAGCTGCAGCCGACCTTTTTGCACAAACGCGAAGGCTCCGCCGAGGAGAAGAACCATTAAGGTGGCCCCAGCCAAGGGCGGGTTTCGCCGAGCCCATCGCCAAACATTCACCGGCGCTGAAACCGGACGCGCGATGATGGGACGACGGTCAAGCCAACGTTCCAAGTCCTCGGCCAGTTCGCCGGCGGAGTGGTAGCGCGCACCAGGCTCCCGTTCGAGGCAACGGGCGCAGATCGTCGCAAGATCGCGATCGATCCCTTTGACTAACGAGCTTAAGCGAGGAGCGGGATTTGCCGAAGCCTGATGGATCACCGAGAGCGCGTGCTCGCCCAGGAAGGGCGGACGGCCGGCGAACAGATCGAACAGGATCGCGCCAAGGCTATAAATATCCGCCGCTGGAGTCAGGTCGGCCGCACGACCCGCGGCCTGTTCGGGAGCGATAAAGCCGGGCGTTCCGAAAATAGTTAAAGTGCGAGTGACATCACTGGTCGCGTCGAGCCATTTAGCCAGACCAAAATCGCTCACGAGAGGTTCGCCGCGGCCGTCGAGCAGGATATTCCCCGGTTTCGGGTCGCGGTGAAGCACCCCCTGCCCGTGGGCGTAAGCGACGCCTCGCGTTATCTTAGCCAAAAGGCGCACGATCTCGTGGCGATGATTCACCAGGCCGGGCCCGACAACCTGCAAGCTGCCGCCGGAAGCGTATTTCATGCTGAAATAGGGAACGCCTTCGTTACTCTCCCCGACTTCGTAGATGGGAAGAATATTGGGATGATCGAGGCTGGACGCCGCTTCCGCTTCCCGTCGAAAACGCTTGAGCGTCTCGGGTGAATCAGCGTGATAGCTCAGGACACGTTTCAGCGCGACGATGCGTCGCGAATGACGTTGCCGAGCGCGGTAAATGACACCCATCCCACCCCGCCCGACTTCCTCGAGAATCTCGTAGTTCCCCAGCTGCCAATGAGTATCGGCGACGGCCACGGCGGCGAGCGCAGCATCGAAATCATCCTGCTGTATTTCTTCTTCGCCACCCTCGCCGGTCTGGAGCAGGCAGCCCAGGCAAAGGCCGCGCTCAATCCGCGATCGGGTATGCCGTAACCGGTGTAGAACGCTCTTGATCTCCGTCGCGCCCGTCCCGAGTTCACACGCGAGCACTTCGTAAGAAACTTCCTCTCGATCCGCGGTGAGTGAGCTGCTCAAAGCATCGAAAACCCGACGACGCCCCGGCTCTCGCACTCCTCCTGTAAACGTCGCAGCGCTTGCTCGGCCAGGGTGGCCGCCCAGCGCACATCGAAAATCCGCTCAGCCGGCCAGTCTTTCAGCGCTGCCGACGGCACCGTCAGGCGCGAAGGCGCCTCCGCCATCCAATCGTCCCATGAGACGAATTCGACTTCCCCGCCGCGCTTTTGCGCACGGCTGCGCGAGCGGGAATCAACCAGAAAATTCTGCAGCGACGCCAGGAGCAGCGAACGGAAGCGCCCGCGATCCCGATCGGCCCGCGCCAGGAGATCACCCTTGAACAGCACGACAAAGAAATCCTGTGTCAGATCCTGGGCGTCGGGAACTGAGTAACCCTTCCGACAGACAAAAGCGAAGATGGGGCGCCAATAAATCCGACAGAGTTGCGAGAGTGAGTCGCGCGCGTCGGCCTTCCCGGTGCTGCCATGGAGGGAGGAAAGAATCAGACTCCAGCGTGTGGTATGGAAACGCACGCCACCGCCTCCCGTACCGGTCGTCGAGTCTGGGGCCATGTCTATCGAGGCTGCGGTAAAAGAGTTGGACCCACAAGCCAAATGTGCACGTGGACCGACGCGCCGACGCGTCATGTGGCAAGCGTAGAGATTTGGGGGGAAGAGCCGCCTCGAAGTGATGGCTCGTCGCCGCCCCTCTAACGCGGTCGTTAGGAGCGGTCGGGAAACCAGGGCGGGACGAGCACCTCACCTCTGTTCCTACGAGATCGCCCGTTCTGAGTTGCGGAAAATCTGACGACTGGGCAACCAAATGGCGGAGATACTCCTCGGGATGTCCCTTTCCGCCTCAACCCTCTTCGCCGCCCCGACGGCGTGGCTAATCTTGGCCCTGGCCCTTTTCTTCGAACGCATTCCATGGACCTTTGTCTCACCATGCCTATGAGATCGACTGAGGAAATTACCCGGCAAGTGCAGGAGCTGGGAGAATGGATTGCGCCGCTGCGCGAACAGGTTGGACATGTTGTCATCGGCCAGAAATATCTGGTCGACAGGCTTTTGCTGGGTCTCCTGGCCAACGGGCACATCCTGCTGGAAGGCGTTCCGGGCTTGGCTAAAACGCTCACCGTCAAAACCATGGCGGCGTGTATCCAGACCGGTTTTCAGCGCCTGCAGTTTACGCCGGACCTTTTGCCCGCCGATTTGATTGGTACTCTTATTTACAATCCCCGCAGTGGCGAGTTCACGACGAAGCTCGGCCCGATTTTCTCGAATCTAATCCTGGCCGACGAAATCAACCGCGCCCCGGCCAAGGTGCAAAGCGCGCTTCTCGAAGCCATGCAGGAACGCCAGGTCACCATCGGCGATAAGACTTATCCACTGGCCGATCCTTTCCTTGTCCTCGCGACGGAAAATCCGCTGGAACAGGAAGGCACCTACCAGCTCCCGGAAGCGCAGCTCGACCGGTTCATGCTTAAGCTGAACGTCGGTTATCCAGCCAAAGCCGAGGAGCGTCGCATCCTCGATCTCATGGCGACTTCGACCCCGGATTTGCACGTGGATGCCATCGTCTCACCCGATAAAATCATCGCCGCGCGCGAGCTGGTGAATCAGATTTACATCGACGATCGAGTGAAGGATTACATCGTCGACGTGGTCTGGGCGACCCGCGAACCGGCCTCGTATCGGCTCGAGCTCGACGGTTTGATCCGATATGGCGCTTCGCCCCGTGCTACCATTTATCTGGCCCTCGCCGCCCGCGCCTACGCTTTCCTAAATGGACGCGGCTACGTCACGCCGCAGGACATCAAAAGCATCGGCGCCGATGTGCTGCGGCACCGCATCATCGTGAGCTACGAAGCCGAAGCCGAAAGCGTCACCAGCGAGACGGTCATCGAACGAATCTTTGCGGGACTGCCAGTACCGTGATTTGGAGGAAGAAAGCTGCAGCGGGTTCTCCCGAGCGCCCCGCGGCCCCGTCGCGGGATGACGCGGCGGACCCGGAGCGAACTCCGGCCGAGATTCTGAAAAAGATCCGCGCCCTCGAGATCAAAACCAAGGGTCTCGTGCAGTCCGCTTTTGCCGGTGATTACCACAGTGTCTTCAAGGGGCGCGGGATGAATTTTGAAGACGTGCGCGAATATCAGCCCGGCGACGAGATTCGCGCGATCGATTGGAACGTGACGGCGCGCCTGGGCAATGCCTTCGTCAAGAAATTCACCGAAGAACGCGAGCTCTCCGTCATGCTGGTGGTGGACGTTAGCGCTTCTGGAAATTTCGGCAGCGTGACTCTCTCCAAACGCGAGCTGGCCGCGGAGGTCGCCTGCCTGCTCGCGTTCAGCGCCATCCGCAATAATGACAAAGTCGGTCTCATCCTCTTCTCCGATCAGGTCGAGCTTTTCATCCCGCCCAAGAAAGGTCGTTCCCACACCTTGCGTCTCATTCGCGAGATTCTCTTTTTCGAGCCGAAAGGCCGCGGCACGGAACCGAGCCTGGCGCTCGATTACCTCAACCACGTCGTGACGCGGCGCTCGGTCGTCTTCTTCATCTCCGATTTCCAGGCCGAAGATTTTTCGCGCGCGCTCACCGTCACGAGCCGGCGCCATGATTTCGTAGCCATCCGGATCGATGACGAACGCGAGGAATCGCTCCCCGACGTTGGTCTCATCACCTTGGAAGACGCTGAGACGGGTGAACAAATCGAGGTGAACACCAGCGATCGCCGCCTCCGCACCCGTTTCGCGGAAGCCGCGCAGACGCAGCTGGCCGAGATGCTGCACGTCCTGCGTCGCAATAACATCGACACCATCTCGCTGCGCACGGACGACGATTATCTGCCGGCCTTGCGCTCCTTTTTCAAACAACGCGAACGCCGCCTTGCGCGTCGTTAGGCCAAACCGATGTACATCTTTCTGGCTCAGGAATTCCACGATATTACCGGCCCGGTAGATTTTTTTATCCTTAAACCGTGGATGATTTTTGCCGGGGTGGCCGCACTCCTTTTGCTCGCCGGCCTGGCGACGTGGCTGATCAAACGCTGGCGTAATCGACCGGTGGCTGTGAAGACTCCGCGGCAGCGTGCGCTCGATCTGCTGGCTCGCGTGGAAAGCGAAATCGACAAGCTCACGCCTTACCAATTCAGCATCCGCGTCTCCGATATTCTGCGCCGTTACGTGACGGAGCAGTATCAATTGCCGGTCACGCGGCAGACGTCGGTGGAATTCCTCAACGCGCTCGCGGCCACCTCACCGTTTTCGACCGATGAACAGGCTCTCTTGGGCGATTTCCTAAGCCGGTGCGATCTGATCAAATTCGCCCGCTACGACGCGACTAAAGAAGACAGCCAGCTCCTTCTCACCGAGGCGGATCGTTTTGTGAAAGGAGGCGCGCTTGAACCTGCCTGATTTTTGGTCGCCGAATTCGCCCTGGGGATTTTCCTTCGCGCATCCCTGGCTGCTGCTTTTGCTGCTGGTGGTGCCGCTCCTGGCCTGGCTGCGCGGACAACGCGGCGCGGCCGCGGCGCTCGTGTTTTCCTCAACGGCGACTTTGCGCGGGCTGGGCAAACGCAGCGCTTCACGCGCCGGGCGTTTCATGCACGGCCTCCTCTATCTGGCGCTGGCCATTTTCATTTTCGCGCTGGCTCGCCCGCAACTCGGCAAGAGCCTGACCGAAGTCGAGGCCAGCGGGATCGACATCATGGTCGTGCTCGACGTGTCTGGATCGATGTTGACTAAAGATTTCACGGTGGGAGGCGATTCCGCGACTCGGATTGACGCGATTCGCGAGGTGACGCGAAAATTCATCGACGGCCGGCCTAACGACCGCATCGGGATCATTGCTTTCGCCGGGCGTCCTTATGTCGTGAGTCCGCTCACTCTCGATCACGACTGGCTTTTACAAAACCTGGAGCGCGTCCGGATCGGTCTGGTGGAAGACGGGACCGCGATCGGTTCCGCGATGGCTTCAGCGGCTAATCGCTTGAATGACAAGCAATCCAAAAGCCGCGCCATCGTTCTTCTCACGGACGGTGAGAATAACGCTGGCAAAATTCCGCCCAACACGGCGGCGGAAGCGATCAAGGCGCTGGGGCTTCGTCTCTTTGCCATCGGCGCGGGGATTAACGGAGTCGCGCCGGTGCCTGTGTTTGATCCGTCGAACGGCAAGCCGGTCACCGACGTGATGGGCAACGTCATGTATCGGAATCAGCGGGTCGATTTTAACGAAGCCGGGCTCAAGGAAGTGGCCAAGATCGCCGATGGCCAGTTCTTCCGCGCCACCGATACCGACTCGCTTGAGAACATTTACGCCGATATCGACAAGATGGAGAAATCGACGGTGTCGGTGAAAAAATATCAGCAATACCGCGATCTATTTCCGGTTTGTCTGATGGCGGGTGCGGGGCTGCTCATCGCGGAGCTTCTGCTCTCGCAAACCATCTGGAAAAAGCTCCCGTGACTACGTTTATTGGAAATGGAGAATGGGGGCGGGCTCTGGACGCCACTCCCGCGCTGGAGAAATCCTCATGACGTTCGGCGCTCCCATCTGGCTTTGGGCTCTGCTTCTCTTGCCGGTGCTGGCTTTTTTCTTCGCCCGGGCCGAACAGCAAGGAGCCGAGAAGCTCCGCTTCTTCGTCGCGGCGCGTCTACTGCCGCAACTGGCCGGCACGGTCAATCGCGGGCGGCGCATCTTTCGCTTCGTCCTCCTCCTCCTCGTCCTCGCTCTCGTCCTCGTTAGTCTGGCGCGGCCCCGGGTTGGCTACGCCTATGACGAGGTCAAACGCAAAGGACTCGACCTGATCCTCGCGGTCGATGTTTCGCGCAGCATGCTCTCCAACGACGTGCAGCCCAACCGCCTGGAACGCGTCAAGCTGGCGACGCAGGATTTGATCAACGAATTGCAGGGCGATCGAGTGGGTCTCATCGCTTTTGCCGGGCGTGCGTTCCTGCAGGCGCCGCTCACGATTGACTACGACGCGGCCGTCGATTCGATCAACGACCTCGACACCAACACCATTCCCGAAGGCGGCACGAACATTTCCGCGGCCATCGGGCTGGCCGCGCAGACGTTTGGCAAATCAGCCACCGGCAACCGCGCACTCATCATTTTCACCGACGGCGAAGAGCTCAGCGGCGACGCCGTGCGTACGGCCAAGGCCGCGGCCGAGGCGGGCGTTCGCGTCTTCACGGTCGGCGTGGGAACGCCGGGCGGTTCGCTCATACCCATCCAAGGCGACAACGGTGGGACGGCTTTTGTGAAGGATGCACAGGGAGAGGTCGTGAAATCGAAGCTCGACCAGACGCGATTGCGTGAGATCGCGCAGGCGACCAAGGGTTTTTATCTCCATCTAGAAAACGGGCCGAAGACCATGCAGCAGCTCTTCACCGAGGGTCTCGGGAAGATGACCGTGGCCGATATTAACGCGCGCCTCTCGCGGCGCCCGATCGAACGCTACGAATGGCCGCTGGCCGCCGCCATATTTCTCTTCGCCTTCGCGCTGCTCATCAACGATCGGCGGCGCAAATCTGGAGGGACGGCGGCCGTGCCGTCCCCGGCTCAGAAACTCGGACGCCACGGCGGGCGTCCCTCCAGTGCTGCGGTCGCGGCCGCGATCTTCCTTGGCGCGGCGAGTTGGGCGCGTGCTGCCTCGCCGGGCCTGGAGCTCTACGAGCAGCAAAAATTTCCGGAAGCCTACGAGAACTTCCAGAACACGCTGCAGGAAAACCCCGGCACGCGCCAGAGCGATCGCATTCACTTTGACGCAGGCGCTTCCGCCTACAAAATGAAGGACTACAACAAGGCCCTGCAGTCCTTCAGCCAGGCGTTGCTCTCCAAGAATCCGCATCTGCAGGCGGAGAGTCATTACAACCTTGGCAACACGCTCTATCAACGCGGCGAAGCGGAGAAGAGCGACGCAAACAAGTTAAAGAACTGGGAAGGCGCCCTGCCGCATTATAAAGAGACGCTCAAGGCAGAGCCGCAAAATAAGGAAGCGAAAGACAACTACGAATACGTCAAAAAGAAGATCGAAGAGCTGAAGAAGAAGCAGGAAGAACAAAAGCAGAAACCGCCGCCGACTCCCACACCTTCCCCCTCGCCGCAGAAAGACCAAAAGAACGACCAGAACAAGAACGACCAAAATCAACAGCAGCAAAACAAAGATCAGCAGAACAAGGATCAACAGCAGAAAGACCAGGAACAGCAGCAATCTCAAAACAACGACAAATCCGGAGAAGGGCAGAAATCGGAAGGCGGGCAGCAATCCCCTTCTCCCACACCGACCCCGACTCCCCCGCCGCCCACGCCGTCTCCCGGCGAGAGCGCCAGCCCTAGTCCAAGCCCGGGAGAAAATCAGGGCGCGGGCGCAACACCAACGCCGACACCGACGCCTGGATCTTCTCCCTCCGCGGGAGAATCTCCGGATCAATCCCCCACTCCGGGCGAAGAATCGCCTTCGCCGACTCCCGGAGAAGGCACTCCTTCTCCCACCCCAGGCCAGGAAGGCACGCCCTCACCCACGCCTGGTTCGGGTGACCAAAATGGAAACAAAGACGGCACCCAACCCTCCCCCAGCCCGGGCCAGTCGCCTAACAAACCGCCGACCGGCGACGTGCAAGGTGCCGGCGAAGAAGAGCCGAAAAAGGCGGCGCCAGCACAGGCCGCTGAACCCGAGCCGGAGAAAGAAGGCGAGATGAGCCCGAAGCAAGCCGCGCAGCTCCTCCAAGCGATGAAGGACGAGGAGCAGAAAGTCCAGCTTGATGAACACAAACCCGTGCGTCCTGTCTATAAGGACTGGTAGCGGGATGGTTGAGAGTTGAGAGAAATGGCGATGTTGAGACGACTTTTTTTAATGGCCTTCCTCATTTTGGCGGGGACGCCAGGGCTGCGCGCGGACCCTCCCACGGTGACAGCCGTCCTCACCAGTTCCGAGACGGAGGTAGATCAACCGGTGCAGTTGCAAATCAAAGTGAGCGGCGACACCGAAGCCGTTCCCCCTAACGACATCGCAGTCGATGGCCTTGATATCCGCTCTGCGGGCAGCTCGCAGTTAGTCGAAGGCCGCAATTTCCGCTTCACCTACAGCTTCATTTACAACTATACCATCCTGCCTTTGAAGGCGGGCACCTTCACCATCCCGCCCCAGGAAGTGCGGACTCGCGGCGGCACCTTGCGCACACCCCCGCTCACTCTGAACGTGTCGCCTAACGACGACGGCACGACCACCAGCCGGCGCGGACGCCGCGGCGGAGGCAGCAAGGGCATCGACCAAAAAAACATCGCCTTCGCCGAGCTGATTGTGCCGAAGACCACCGTTTACGTCGGGGAGACCATCCCCGCCCAAATCCGTCTCGGGATCAATTCGCGCGTGCCGCATCAATTCGTCGACCTGCCCAACCTGAGCGGCCAGGGATTCACCTCGCAACGCTCGCCCGATCCCGACCAAAAACTCGAGGCGATCAACGGACGCACCTACCAGATCGTGACGTTGCAGACCGCCATCACGCCGGTGCGCAGCGGCAAGCTGGAAATCGCGGCGAAGGACGCCAAGGCGGTCGTCCGTTTACCACGCCGCACCAGTGGCGGCCGGCAGCGTTCTCCGTTCGACATGTTTGGGATGGATGATCCCTTCAACGATCCTTTTTTCACCGATCCGTTCGCTGGCATGGGCGAACAAAAAGAGATCAAGTTTTCCAGCGAAACCGTCACGATCGACGTCAAACCGCTGCCGCCTAACGCCCCGCCCGGGTTCTCCGGCGCGGTCGGTCACTTCGATCTGGCGACCGATGTAAAACCGAAAACCGCTCAGGTCGGCGATCCGCTGACCGTGACTGCGACCATCTCCGGCCGCGGTAACTTCGATCGCGTGAGCGCGCCGGTCCTGCAAAACGAGCAGGGGTGGCATACCTACCCGCCCGGATCAAGCTTCAAAGCGGACGACGAGATCGGGCTCACCGGCACGAAAACGTTTGAGATGGTGCTCACCCCTAACGAACCCAAAAAGGAAGTGCCCCCTTTGGTCTTTTCCTACTTCGATCCCCTCAAAGAAAATTACGTCACGGTGAAGGGCGACAAGTTGCCCGTGGTGGTGGAGGGAGGCGCCGCCCCGTCGGCCACTCCGGCGATCGCCGGCGTGAACACGCCCCCAGCCGTGGGACAACCCGGGCCGAAGGCGGCGCCGCAAGGGCAGGATATTCTTTATCAACTGACCGACCACGGGAGCTGGGCTCGCACTTTCAAACCCACTTTTCAACAACCCGCTTTCTGGGCCGCCCAGGCACTGCCGCTCCTTGGGCTGATCGGTTTTTTTGGGTGGGATATCCGCCGGCGGCGTCTCGAGAATCGCACCGGACAGCGCCTGGCTGCCTGGGAAACGGAGAGCGCCCGGCTGCAACGAAAATTGCGCGAGACGGGTGAACCGCCGGGTCAATATTTCGCCGAAGCTTTGCGAGTCGTGCAGTTGAAAACAGCGCTCACCTCCCACCCGCGCATGATCGAGCCAAATACCGTTGACGCCGAGACGGCTGTGGCTGCTTTCGATTTACCCGAAGAACAACGCGAGCGGATGCGCGAGCTCTTCCGTCGCAGCGACGAGGTGCGTTATAGCGGCCGGACCAATGGAAATGGGACCGTCACGGATGCGACCCGCCGCGAAGTGCTGGATTTAATCGATCGCCTTAACTGACCATGCGAAGTGCATTTTTCATTCTTAGCGTGACGCTGGGCCTGGCGGCGAATCTCCTGGCGGCGGCGCCCACCGCTTCGCGCGAGGCGGATGCCAGCTTTGCCAAGGCCAATAGTGATTATGCGGCTCGTCACTTTTCGGCTGCGATTGAAGGCTACGAATCGCTGGTGCGTAGCGGCCAGTGGAACGCGACTTTGTTTTACGACCTGGGGAATGCCTATTTTCGCCAGGGCGAGTCTGGGCGGGCCATTTTGAACTACGAACGCGCGCTCGCTCTCGATCCCAACCAGGCGGAGGCCCGGGCTAACCTGCAACTGGCCCGCGAGCAGGCGCGCGCGCTCGAGCTGGCTCCCGGTAGGATGGAAGGGCATCTCCAATACCTGACGCGCAACCAATATACCTGGCTGGCGGCGGGCGCGTTCTGGGCAGCGGCGGCGATTTTCGTGGGACTTTACTTTGCCTCTCGCCGCGCGGTCGTTTGGATTTTCGCACTGGTGCTGTGTGCGGTCGTCTCGGCAGGGGCAGCCTGGGCGGTTTACGAACTGGAAGCCGGCAGCGCGGGCGCAAATCTGGCCATCGTGACGAAGAAAAACATCCAGGCCCGGCTCGCGACGGCGGAAAGTTCCGGCACCGTCCTGGCCTTGCCGTCCGGCAGTGAAATCAAGATTCTCAGTACGCGAGGCGATTGGTCCTACGCCGCTTTGCCTAACGACCTCTTCGGCTGGATTCCGGCGCGGAGCGCGGAACGCGTTCGTTTGTAGAAGCTTCGCTCCGCGAAGCGCGGGTCTCGGACGTTTTCCCACAACGAAGTCCCAGCCCCACGTTGCCCAGAAGGCAACGTCGGCAAAAGCGGGTCCCCGGGCGTTTTCCCGCGCCGATGCCTCCACGTGGCCCAGAAGGCAACGTTTACAAAAGTTGATCTTGGCCCCCGCCTTTCCATCTTGAGGCAATGAATCTGGAAATGGACTTGGGCACGAACAAGAAAGCGTTCCAGATAAATCTCGATCGCAAACGCTACGGCACCTTTGCCGAGATCGGCGCCGGCCAGGAAGTAGCGCGCCGCTTCTTCCAGGTGGGAGGCGCGGCCGGCACGATTGCCAAGACAATGTCGGCCTACGACATGCAGTTCAGCGATGCAATTTATGGCGCCAGCAGCCGCTACGTCAGTCGCGGGCGACTCAAGACGATGCTCGACCACGAGTATTGCCTCCTCCAGGAACGCCTCGACCAAAAATTAGGCGGCGAATGCACCTTCTTCGTTTTTGCCGACACCGTGGCGGCCCGCAGTTTCAAACAGCATAACGAATCCCATGGCTGGCTCGGGATCCGTTTCCAGGCCGAGACGCGCGGCGAACCGAGCGAAATCATCATCCACGTGCGCATGCTGGACGAGGCCAACGTCGATCAACAGGAAGCGCTCGGGATCATCGGGGTGAATCTGATTTACGGCGCCTTCTACGAACATCAACCCGAGAAGCTCATCGCTTCCCTGCAGGAGAATCTCGCCCCGCAACGCATGCAGGTGGATATGATCAAGTTCTCGGGCCCGGCCTATGAGGGCATCGATAATCGCCTCATGAGCCTGCAACTGGTGAGCCAGGGCCTAACGAATGCAGTCGTGTTTACGGCGGACGGTGAGGCGGTGCAGCCGGCCGAGATTCTTTACAAAAAAGCCATCATTGTGGAACGGGGCAGCTTTCGGCCGGTCACCTACGCAACCAACGACATGCTGGACGGCGCCCGCCAAATCTTCCTCCGCGAGGAGAACGCCCAAAATGAAAATCTGGTCGTGCTCATGGAGATGACCCTGGAGAACCTTCTCTCCGAAGGTCAGCTCAACCACGCCGACTTCCTGGCTCGGGTCGATATTTTGGGTTCGTTAGGCCGGACCGTCCTGATCTCGAAGTTTGGCGAATATTATCGCCTGGCCGGTTACCTTTCCCGTTATACGAGCATGGGGGTGGCGCTCGTCATGGGCGTGCCCAGTCTCTACGAAATTTTCGACGAGAAGTATTACCTCAACCTCGAGGGCGGCATCCTGGAAGCGCTCGGCCGGATGTTCAAAAGCGGGCTGAAGCTCTTTGTCTATCCGATCGTGGATGACGAAACGGGCGAACTCCAGACCGCCACGCAGCTCAAAGTGCCGCCCAATCTGCACCATCTTTATCAGTATTTGATCACGAACGGGTTCATCCAGGATATCACCGAATTCAATCCTGATTACCTCCGGATTTATCCGCCTGATGTGCTGAGCAAATTGCAGGCGGGCGATCCCGCCTGGGAGCAAATGGTCCCGCCGGAAGTCTCGCAAATCATCAAGACTCGGCAGTTCTTTGGTTACCGCTCGGCCGTCTAGCCCGGGGCGTGTCGCCCGCATCCCGCTGCGCGCAAACCTGCTTCCAGCGGCCGGCCCGGCCATCACGGCACCCGCCGAGGTTTTCCAAAACCATTGCGCCGCGAGGCACGCTTTTCGCTATATGAACGCAAAACCATGGCCAAGGCTTCCAACTCCGTTATCGGCATCGATTTGGGCAAAAGCACTTTCAAGAGTGTGCTCCTGCAACGGAAAGGCGAGCAACGTTACGTCCTGACCAATTTTGCTTCGCGGCCCGTGCCGGAAAACATCGGAAGCGCGGAGGATTTGGCGCAACAGGTCAAACTTCTACTCAAAGATTTGGGCGGCAGCGCAAAGGCGTGCGCCGTGGCAGCCTCCGATCCCGACGCGCTTTTGCGTATCATCGAGCAGCCCAATACCCCGGTCGAATTGCTCCGCAGCGCGTTGCGGTTAAACGGCCTCGCGGTGCTCAACCAGGAGTGCAAGGATTTCGTGCTCGATTGCGCGCCGGTCTCGGCGGTGGCGCTCGCGCCAGTCGCCCCCGATGGCAGCCCGATGGAAGGCACCACCGGCAAAATGCGTTATCTGGTCGGCGGCATGTTGCGACCGGCGGTGAAACAAATTTCCGAAGCAATGAGCCTGACGAAAAAACCGGCCAACATTCTGCAACTGGCCCCGGTCTGCTCCTTCAACGCTTTCGAATTCGCCTACCCCGAGACCTTCACCAATGAAGCTTTTCTTCTCCTCGATATGGGGCACGAGCAAAGCACCGTGCTCATCGGTCATAAAACCGAATTGAAGCTGGTGCGAAGCGTCGATTACGGCGGCAAAGTTTTCAGCGAAGCGCTTTCGGCCAACGGCACGGTCGACCCCGAGACCGCGCGCGCGCTCATGCAGCAAGGCGACGCGAGCATGGCCCAAGCCTGCCACAGTTCGCTCATTGGGTTAGCCACCGAAGTGCGCAACTCGATCGGATTTTTCGAAGGTCAATCGGAGGAAAGCATTCACCGCATCTTCGTCTCCGGCGGCATGGCGCGCACGGAGATGATCCTGCAAGTCCTCAGCGACGAACTGAGCCTGCCCTGCGAGGTCTGGGATCCGCTCGAAACCTGTGAAGTTGCGCTCCCCCCGGCCAAGCGACAGGCGCTGGCCAATGAGTTTGTCTCTCTCAACGTCGCCTGCGGCGCCGCAATCTCCTACCTCAAATCTGCCTAACGATGGCTCTTCAACTCAATCTCCTGCACGAGGAAATCTCGGAAGAACGCCAGCGTAAACGCGACCCACTCAAGCTCGGTATTATCGGCTTGAGCGCCTTCGGCGCGCTCCTCTTCCTCTATTATGGATGGCACGCCTACCAGACGATCCAGATGAAACGGCAACTCAGCGTGGTCGAGGCCGAGTGGCAAAAAGTAGAGCCAAAGGTGACGGCTGCACAAAAGCGAGCCACCGAGCTGCACCAGATCATCGACAGCACCAAGGTGCTCGATTCCCTGATTGATGAACGCTTCTACTGGGGCCCCTTCCTCGCCCGAGTCGCGCACTGCGTCGCGCCCAATCTGCAGCTGACCGGGCTTGATGGAGCCGTGATCGAAAAGGATCACACGGTCGTAGTCTCCATCGAAGGCCTTGCCGCCGCCCAGGAACCCCGCGCCGCGGCCGAAGAATTCCGCCAACTCTTGAACGAACAACTCGAGAAAAATTACAGTGAGGTCGCGATTACCTTTCGCAACCTGGAGGATCTCGAGACGGCGGTGAATATCGGCGGCGCCCCCACCGCGAGTGCTCGCTTTGTCCTCAACGTCACGTTCCTGCCTCAATCTGGCGGGAGAGCGAACTCCGAAGAACCCGTTCAAGAAGCTGCCAAAACCAAATGACGGTAAAAAAGTTAAACAAAGATCAGATTCAGAAGATCGGGCTCAGCGCGCTCGGCTTTATCGGGCTCATCTATTGCTACTTCAGTTTCTTCCTCGGGCCGCTCAATAAGAGCCGCGCGGCCGCCGAAGCCCGAATCGCCGAACTGCAGGGCAAGATGGCCTCTTCCAAAACAGAGCTTAAAAAAACCGCTAATCTCGAGGCCCAGGCCAGGGAGGCGACCGGCCGCTACGAAGCGCTCAAGGCCACGACCGCCGAGGGTGCGCCCATCGCCTGGTTCCCGCCCAAGATGCGCACTTTCTTTGCGGAGCAGGGAATTGAAAAGGTCGGCGCCCGCCTCGAGTCGTCCGGCGAATTTAAGCAGCCCGAATTGACCGACTGGATCAAAGACACCTGGGTCATCGAAATGCCGCAAAGCGACTATCCCGATCTGGGCAAAACCGTCGCCAAACTGGAAAATACCGAGCCGCTCCTCGCCGTGCAGCGGGTCGTGATCCACGCTGTTCCGGAAGATCCACAATATCAGCAGGTCAGCCTCTCGGCGGAAACGACTCTTCTGAAGCGATGAAAACTTGTCTCCTGGTTTTTTGCCTAACGACTCTCCTCTCAACGGCCGCGCTGGCGGCTGAGAAGCCGCCCCCGGTCGAGCTCAGCCATCAATCGAGCTTTGACGCGGAGGATGCGCGCAACCCTTTTTGGCCCATCGGCTGGAAGAAGCCGGGACCGAAAATGGATGCGGGCGCGGCTGGCCCCGCCCTGTCGCCCGAGGCCTTTGCCCTGACCTCGGTGACAATGGGCGCCGGCCCGCACTACGCCATCCTGAATGGAAAGATCCTGCAGGAAGGTGAGCAATTCGGTCTGCAAATCGGCACCCAGGTTTATCAGGTCACCTTGCGCACGATCGAAGATGGTCAGGTCGTGCTCGCCTATCCCACCGGCGAGGTCACCGTGCCGCTGCGCCGGCATTAACCGGCGCTCGTCGAAGACGTTTCGCTCTGGGAAACGCGGGAGCGGCCTTGGATAACAGGGGGAGCTGACGCCGCGTTTCCCAGAGGGAAACGTCTACAGTGCTTGAGTCTGGCGACTGAGTATTGATAATCGCGGAATGGCCGATTCCGTCAGCCCTGCGCCCGCCAAAGCTCTTTGGAAAATCATCGGCGCCGCCTCGGCCGGCACGCTCATCGAGTGGTACGACTTCTATATTTTCGGCAGCCTGGCCACGATCATCTCGAAGCATTTTTTTCCGCCGGGCCATCCCACCGCGGCGTTTCTCTCCACCCTCGCCGTCTTCGCCACCGGCTTCATCGTGCGCCCATTCGGCGCCCTTGTTTTCGGCCGACTCGGGGACCGGGTCGGGCGCAAATACACCTTCCTCCTCACGCTCCTGATCATGGGCGGCTCCACCTTTGCCATCGGCCTGCTCCCGACCTACCAGCAAATTGGGCTGCTCGCGCCGGTCTTTCTGGTCCTGTTGCGCCTGCTCCAGGGACTCTCCGTGGGCGGCGAATACGGCGGGGCCGCGACCTACGTGGCCGAGCATGCGCCTGACGCGAGGCGCGGATATTTTACCAGCTGGATTCAGACGACCGCCACCCTCGGACTCCTCCTGTCGCTCGGGCTTATCCTGGCCACGGAACATTCGTTAGGCAAAGATGCCTTCGCGACCTGGGGCTGGCGCGTTCCGTTTCTCTGCTCGATTCTGCTCGTCGCCCTCTCCTACTACATCCGGGCGCGCATGGCGGAGTCGCCGCTCTTCGCCCAGGCCAAATCGGCCGGCCAATTGTCGGCTCATCCGTTGCGCGAGAGTTTTCTCCAGAAAAACAACCTTACGCTTGGCTTGATCGCGCTCTTCGGCGCCGTCGCCGGGCACGGTGTCGTTTGGTACACGGGGCAGTTCTATGCCCTTTTCTTTCTGCAGAAAGTGGCCCACCTCGAGTTCGCGACCAGCAACGCGATCCTCGCCTGCTCGCTCGTCCTGACCACGCCGTTTTACGTGGTCTTCGGCGCGCTCTCCGACCGCGTCGGTCGCAAGCCGGTGATTCTGGCGGGCTGCGCGCTAGCGGCCATTTTTTCCTGCCCGTCTATCATGCGTTGCTCCATTTTTCTGCGCCCCTCAATGTTCCGGCGCTGGTCGCCCTCGTTTCTTTTCAGATGCTGTTCGGAACGATGACCTACGGGCCGCTGGCCGCTCTCCTGGTCGAACTCTTTCCCACGCGGATTCGCTACACCGCGATGTCGCTGCCGTATCATCTCGGCATCGGCGTTCTCGGCGGGCTGACTCCGCTGATCGCCTCGGCGCTGGTCGCGCAAAGCGGCAACAGCTACATGGGACTCGCCTACCCGATCGTCTTCGCGGCTGTGACGGTGATCGTCGGTGCAGCTTTCCTGCGCGAAAAGCGCGGCGTGCGCCTCGACGCGGTCTAACGCGATTCGCTCAGCCAGGCGCTGGAGGGAGGGGCGCTGTCCCGTCCCCGTTTATGAATCACGGACGACACGGCGGTCGTCCCTCCAGAAGGCGCGATAATTGTGCGCGTTCGTTTCCAGTTTTTTACGGAGCGCTTTTTGCGGGTCATCTTTCGCCCCGCCACGCCTAACGAGCGCCACGCAGAGCCGCACCATCCCGACGAAATCGTCGATCGCAACGAACTCTTCCGCGATCTTTCCCGCGGGGGTCACATTGTGATAGTTCCCCAGCGCCAGACTGGCTGCGGCGCAGGTGTAGCCGTAAAGCTGGTAGGCCGTAGCCTCGCAGGTTCCGCCATCGAGCAGACAACGCTGCACCGGAATTTCCTCCTCGGCCGCCGCGCTTAAGAGGCGCGCAGTGGCCGGCCCGTCGAAGCTTGAAACTTTATCCCCCACCCGCACGATCGGGCCTTTCCCAATCTCCGCCGTTCCGCGCGGTGTGCTCGTTTCGAGCGAAAGAATGGTCACATCAGCCGGCAGGATCCGGGCTTGCGCGAGCTTGATCGCCCCCACAAAGCCGACCTCTTCCGCTCGAGTGAAAAGCCCGAAGCAATGCGCATTGGCCTTTTGCTCCTCCAGTTCGCGAAACAGGCAAAGAATTTCCGCGCAGCCTATCAAATCATCACAGGCACGAGAATGAATGAGCCGAGCGCGCACCGAAAAAGGATCCAAATCCCACATCGCGAAATCTCCAGAGGCTTTCGTCTTCGGGTTTCGTCGAAACTCCTCCGCCACCGAACCGAGGAATTTCATTTCCCCATCAGCCGAGCACACCCAGGCGGGGTGGTCCATGTGCGCGGCGAAAGCCCAGGTGTTTCCGGAGCGCCGGCCGCGGCGGTATTGGGCAATCACGTTGCCGAAGCCGTCCCGCTCGAATTGCACGTGCGGACATTGGCGCAATTGCGCCTCGATCTCCGCGCGAACGGCATCTTCGTGGAAAGGCGCCGTCGGCTGGCGCGTCAGCGCCTCGACCACAGCCAGCATTTCCTTCTCACGCATCATGCCTAACGAACGCCGCGCTCACCTGCGCCAGCGGAACGAATTCACTTTCGTGCAACACCACCGGCTTCGTGCCGCGCAGGAGGCGCCACCATTGCCAGGCGCAGCCACCCAAAATCGCCGCGACTAAAACAAGGAAAATGGCCGCAACGAGGGCATCAATCCGCCAAATGACCGCCTGTCGCGCGAAATCGACATTGGTGGCGGCGGGCGCCACGTTCTGCGCGAGTTTATTCGCACCGCTCAGAAATCCGATGCGCGGATCGGGCGAGAAGATCTTCAAGTAGCCGGCCGAAAAGGTCACCACGATCATGAAGGCGAGCGGAACGAGCGTGGTCCAGAGATAACGCGCTTTGCCCATCTTGATCAGGATGGTAGTTCCCAAGCAAAGTGCGATGACCGAGAGGAGCTGATTTGCGAGCCCGAAAAGCGGCCAGAGACTGTTGATTCCGCCTAACGGATCGAGCACGCCCTGGTAGAGAAACCAGCCCCACGCCGCCACCAGCAGGAGGCTGGCGAAAATATTCGCTCCCCACGATTTCGTATCGCCGAGCGGACGCCAGACCTGGCCTAACAAATCCTGAAGCAGAAATCGCCCTACCCGCGTCCCGGCATCGAGCGTCGTCAGAATAAAGAGCGCCTCAAACATGATGGCGAAGTGATACCAGAGAGCGAGCGCAGTCTGATTGGTCGTGATGCGAGCAAACATGTGCGCCATGCCCACGGCAAAGGTCGGGGCGCCGCCCGCGCGATTGAACATCGTGCTTTCGCCGAGATCGCTGGCCAGTTGCTTCATCTCGACTTCGCTCACCGGGAATCCCGCAGCGGAGACCTTGGCCACCACTTCGGTCGGTGTGCCCTTGGCGTTAACGGCGAAATATTGACCGGGTTGCAGGACGCAGGCGGCGATCAGAGCCATGAGCGCGACCATCATCTCGGTCACCATGGCGCCGTAGCCGATGGAGCGAATGCGCGCTTCGCTCTCGATCATTTTCGGGGTCGTGCCAGAGGCGATGAGCGAGTGAAAACCGGAGACAGCACCGCAAGCGATCGTGATGCAGACGAAGGGAAAAACCGGCCCGGCAAAGACCAAACCACTGCCGTCGATGAACCGAGTGAGCGCCGGCATTTGCAGCGTCGGATGAATGAGAATGACGGCGCCGGCGAGCGCTGCCACGGTCCCTAGTTTCAGAAAAGTGCTGAGGTAATCGCGCGGCGTGAGGAGCAACCAAACCGGCAGAGCAGAGGCGGCGAAGCCGTAAAACATGAGCGCCCAGGCGAGCGCTTTCTGATCGAAACGAAACCAATTTTCGAGGGCCGGATAGCTGGCCAAAAACTGTCCGCCCCAGACGGAGAAAAGCAGGCCTAACAATCCGAAAATTGTCACCCACCCGATGCTCACTTTCCCCGTGCGCAACGCAATTCCCATGAACAGAGCGATCGGAATCGTCATGGCGATGGTGAAGACACCCCAGGGACTTTTAGCCAGCGCCTGCACCACGACGAGCGCCAGCACCGCCAGCAGGATGATCATGATGGCAAGCACGCTGACGAGAGCGAGGGCGCCCACCACGCTGCCGATCTCTTCTTTCACCATCTGGCCGATGGATTTCCCGCGCCGGCGCACCGACGCGAAGAGGACGACCATGTCGTGCACACCGCCGCCTAACGTTGCCCCAATCAAAATCCAAAGCGCGCCCGGCAGATAGCCGAATTGCGCGGCCAGAACCGGGCCAACCAGCGGGCCGGGGCCGGCAATGGCAGCGAAGTGATGGCCGAAGACCATCCATCGATTGGTCGGGACGAAATCTTTGCCGTCATCGACGACCAGCGCGGGCGTAGCGCGCTCGTCATTCAGGACGAGCACTTTAGTGGCGAGCCATTTGCTGTAAAAGCGGTAACTGATCGCGGTCGCGCAAAGCCCGGCCGTGACCAGCCAGAGAGCGTTGATGGGTTCGCCCCGCGCGAAAGCCATGACTGCGACCGCGCCGGCGCCGAGGAGCGCGACCCCGAGCCAGAGAAGAAATTTCAAAGTCCGAGCCATCCGCGATTCGATTATAGCGCGGCGGGCCACCGCCGGGTAGTGGAAGCTTTCTTTTGGGAGGGCGAGACTCTGTCGAGCCGGGGGGTGGAATCCTTCAAGCGGCAAAAGTCCATCCCCGGCTCGACAGAGTCTCGCCCTACCGCAAAAACGCGAAGACCGTTTAGCCTAACGACTCGCGCATCCGCTGGAGTTGCTCCAACTGTTCCGCGAAATCGCTCTCGCGCTGGCGATGCTCGGCCACAACGGCGGCCGGCGCATTGGAGACGAAGTTTTCATTAGCCAGTTTTTTCCGTACGGTCACCAGTTCGGACTCCACCTTGGCCATCTCCTTGCCGAGACGCTGACGCTCGGCCTCGAGATCGATCAAACCCTCGAGCGGCAGGCAAAGTTGACCGAGCGGGGTCAGCGCAGTCGGCGTGCCTTTCGGCGGATCGTATTTTTCCGAAAGCTCAAGCGGCTCGGCATTGAGCAGTATTTGCAAGGACGCTGTCTCCACCTCCGGCAGGGCCTGCGCAGGCCTCAGGACAAACCGGGCGCGCTTATTCGACGCGATCTTGCATTCGCGCCGCAAACGGCGCGCGATGGTCACGACTTCGTATTTCGCGGTGGCGAATTTTTCGTCGTTAGGCGTAAGCCCGTAATGTTGCTTGAAAGCATCGCCGAGCGGCTGGGGCCACCTCGCCAGTTGGATCGTTTTCGCGCCCTGCTCGTCGGGCAAATCTTGATTGAATCCGAGCCCATGCCAGAGCTCTTCGGTGATGAACGGCATGTAAGGATGGAAGAGTCGCAGGGTGTGGCCGAGGACAAAATCGATCACCGCGAGCGTGTTGGCTTTGCGCGCCGCATCGGTGTTTCCGGGAAGCGTACGTGACTCGCGTGCGGTTGATGGCGACTCGCCATCAACCTCTTCGGCGGTGTCCGTTGCCGGTTCGCCCGGGGAGTCGCCGACCGAGGCACGCGGGTCGCCCGCACGCGGGGGGGCAAGCTGTGCGCTCCCCAGCAGGCTTGCTTTGCTCGCTTCCAGATACCAGTCGCAATATTCGCTCCAGAAAAAGCGATAAAGCGCCTGGGCCGCTTCGCTGAAATTATATTCCTCGAGCGCCTGCGTGACCAAACGAATCGCGTGGTCGAGGCGCAGCAGAATCCACTTGTCATCGCTGGTGAGGAGCGCCGGATTAATCTCGCCTTCGGTTTCGCCGCCGTGCATCTGGCGGAAGCGCGTCGCGTTCCAAAGTTTGTTCGCGAAGTTGCGGCCTTCCTCGATTTGCTTTTCGTCGAAACGGATATCCTGCCCGCTCGGCGCGATCCGCATGAGACCGAAGCGCAAACCGTCCGCGCCATATTTGGCGATGAGGTCGAGCGGGTCGGGCGAATTGCCTAACGATTTACTCATTTTCCGCCCCTGCCCGTCGCGGATGAGGCCGGTCAAGAAGACGTTCTCGAAAGGTGCCTGCCCGGTGTATTCGAGACCCGCCATGATCATGCGCGCGACCCAGAAGAAAATAATGTCCGGCGCCGTCACGAGGTCGTTCGTCGGGTAAAACCTGGCCCGGGTGGCGTCGTCCATCGTCTCGAAAGGCCAGAGCCAACTTGAGAACCAGGTGTCGAGCACGTCGGGATCCTGCGTCCAGTTATCCGGGTCGTTAGGCGGTTCGACCTCGACATGAAGCCGCGTCGGATCGTCCTTCCCATACCAGACCGGAATGCGATGCCCCCACCAAAGCTGCCGGCTGATGCACCAATCCTGGATGTGCTCGAGCCAATGCTGATAAACCGATTCCCAACGCTCGGGCCGGAAATGAATCCGGGTGCCGACCGCCGCTTTTGCGTCTTCGACGCGGGGATATTTGAGAAACCATTGCTCACTCAAGCGCGGCTCGATCGGGACGCCCGCGCGTTCGCTGAATCCCACCGTGCTTTCATGCGGTTCTTCCTTCGCGAGGAGACCGCTCTCCGCCAGCATCTCGGCCGCTTTTTTGCGCGCCGCGAAACGATCCAAGCCGTCGAGCTCGGGCACACTCGGGCAATTGATCTTGCCGTCAGGATGGAGAACATCGATCACCGGCAGCCCGTGGCGCTGGCCAATCTCGAAGTCGACCTTGTCGTGCGCGGGCGTCACCTTGAGCACGCCGGTGCCGAACTCCGGATCGATCGCGTCATCACTCAGGACCGGAATTTCCGTGCGAGCGAGCGGACGCCAGACTTTTTTGCCTAACGAAGCCCGATAACGCTCGTCGTGAGGGTGGACGGCCAGGGCGACGTCGGCCATGATCGTCTCCGGCCGCGTGGTCGCGACCTCGATGAACTTGCCCGGTTCATCCACCAACTCGTAGCGCACGTGATAGAGGGCAGATTTCTGCGGGGTGGGGATCACTTCTTCGTCGGACAGTGCGGTCAGCGCGACGGGATCCCAGTTCACCATGCGACGACCGCGATAGATGAGCCCTTTGCGGTAGAGATCGACAAACGTCCGCTCGATCGCGCGGGAATACGCGGGATCCATGGTGAAGCGCTCGCGCGACCAATCGCAGGAGCAGCCGAGCCGCTTTAATTGCTCGATGATGATGCCGCCGTGTTTCTCTTTCCAGGCCCAGACGCGGCCCAGGAATTCCTCGCGCCCGAGGTCGTGGCGGGTTTTGCCTTCTTCTCTGCGAATCTTCTTTTCCACCACCGTCTGGGTCGCGATGCCGGCATGATCGACGCCCGGCAACCAGAGGACTTCTTGACCCAGCATCCGGGCGCGTCGGGCGAGGATATCCTGGATGGTGTTGTTCAAGACGTGCCCGAGGGTCAGCACGCCGGTGACGTTAGGCGGCGGGATGACGATCGAGTAGGGCGGCTTGGCTGACGAGGGATCGGCGTGGAAAACGCCGTCACTGAGCCAGCGGGCATACCACTTTGCTTCCACTGCCTGGGGCTCGTACGCCTTGGGAATCTCCGCCATGGGCAGCAATCATCGAAGAGCACCGGGCGAATGCAAAACGAAAAGACCTGCACCGGTGTGGTAGGATGAGCCCCATGGAAAAGGTCAATCTCGCGGAGAAGTTCGCCTCCTTCACGGAGCACTGGCGGCCGAAGATTGTGGCGGAGTTGAATGGCCAGGAAGTGAAACTGGTGAAGTTTCGAGGCGAGTTCATCTGGCACCAGCACGAAAAGGAGGATGAGCTTTTCCTCGTTTGGCGGGGCCGGATGCAGCTGGAATTCCGCGATCGCACGGTCACGCTGGAGGCCGGCGAAGGTTTGGTCGTGCCGCGAGGGGTGGAGCATCGCCCCGTCGCGCAAGAGGAAACGGAAGTCCTTCTCTTCGAACCAGCTGCGATCCGGAACACGGGCGATCAAACCGATCCGCGCCTCACGGCGCCTCCCAGCGTTCGGATTTAGAAGCGTAACCCTCGGGGCAACAGAGCTTTTCGCCTCCCTTTGGCCCGGGATTCGCTTCGGGGAAAGGTGCGATGCCAAGTCTCATCCCCGCCCCCGGAGTGAACGCCGCCCTTCCGCGGCGTCTTTTCTTCTCGTTCTCGCTCATCTGCCTCCTGCTCGCAGGCGTGGGCGGTTACGTTTCATTCAGCCTCCGCTCCCTCCAGAATCTGAGTCGTTCGGAAGGTGATACCGCCGTGCGCAAAATCGCCGTGCTACGTGGGGTCGCCGACGATACCGTCTTCCTGCAAGCTCAGATTCTGCGTTCGATCGCCTCCGGCATTTCGGTGGAAGTTTCGCTGGAGAGAATCATTTCCCGAATCCAGGAGAATAATTCCAGCAAACTCACAGCCTTCGATCGCTCCGGTCTGACTGAGGCCGAAAGATCCCTCTACGGCGAGGTCGTGGGCAAGCGGGTAGCCTACCAATCTCAGACTCATCGGCTGCTCTCTTCCCACCAGGACAACCCCGGGGACACCCTCGCGAAGCGGTCGGCCCAGGAACAGGCCTACAACGCCTACCAGCAATCGTTAGGCAAACTCATTCGGCTGGGCGAAAGCGAGGACCGCGAACTGGCGGAACAAGCCTCCGGCCAGATCTCGCGCACCAAATTGCTCAGTGACACCCTGATCGCGATCGCCATCGTGGTGGCCGCGGGCACGGGTATTACCATCCTTCATGTCGTGCAAAAATTGCGGGAGGATCACAAGCGTTTGCTGGAAGAAATCGGCCAGCGCCGCCAAGCGGACAAAGCCTTGGGAGCCAGCGAAGAGCGCTACCGCACGTTGCTCGGACGTATCCCTGAGGCCGTCTACGTCGTGCACGAGAATCGGATCGTCTTTGCCAACCCGGCGGCCGAACGCCTGTTTATCGGAGCGGGTCCGGGATCGATCGTCGATCAGCCCCTGGAGCAATTCTTTCCCCCGGAAGATCGGTCAGAAATAAACGCTCGGATCGCCGCCATTAGCCACCGCAACGCCCCTCGTCCGACCGAACGCCGGCTGCTGCGCCGGGACGGCACGCTCCTCGACGTGGAGGTAAACGCCATGCCGACCGAGTTTGCGGGGCGTGCCGCCATTCAGGTGATCGCCCGCGACATTGGCGAGCAGAAGAGAAATGAAGAGAGCCTTCTCGCCCAAGGGCGGCAATATCGCCTCCTCTTCGAAGACAGCCCGAGCCCGATGTGGGTTTTCGAGCCGAATTCCCTTGGGTTTATCGCGGTCAATCGTACCGCCACCGAACGTTACGGCTACACGCGGGAAGAATTCCTGCGTCTCACCCTCCTCGACATTCACCCCGGCGCCGATGAAGCACTCTTGCGCCAGACCATCGCGCAACTGCAGGGGCCAGACTTTTACGCAGGCAACTGGGAACACCGGACCAAGGAAGGACGAATTCTTAACGTTGAAGTCTATTCCAGCCCGATTGTTTTCGATGGTCGCGAGGCCCGTTTAACCACGGTGAACGACATCACCCAGCGCGCCGAAAGTGAGCGCAAAATCAGAGAAAGCGAAGCCAGCATGTCCCTCGCTCAACATGTCGCGGGCGTGGGCAGCTGGGAATACGCCATCCTGCCAGATGGTCGGACGGATGGGGATCTCATTTGGTCAGCCGAGGTCTATCACCTTTTTGGGCGGAGCCCGGAAGATTTCCATCCCTCTACGCGCACTTACTACGAAGCGATTCATCCTGACGATCGCGCCGAGGTGAAGCAGTGCTTCCACAAACTCCGCTACTCTGGCGGCCGCTTCGACACCGACCATCGCATCATCCTCCCGGATGGAACGCAGCGCACTCTTCACATCGCCGCCGAGGTTGTCCGCAATCAAAAGAGTGGCTGCCCGGAGAAGGTCATCGGGATCGCCATGGACATCACCGAGCGGGTCGCCGCCGAGGAAGCGTTGAAGCAAGCAGAGGAGAAGTATCGCGCCATTTTCACCAACGCTTCCGAAGGGATTTTCCAGAGCACGCCGGAGGGTAGATTCCTCGTCGTTAATCCGGCAGCCGCCCGGATCTTCGGCTTCGACTCCCCCGCCCAGATGATCGATTCCCGCTCGGACATTAGCCGGCAAGGTTACGTTTCGCCCCAACGTCGCGCCGATTTCATCCGCCTGATCGACGAAAACGACGTGGTCACCAACTTCGAATATGAAGTTTACCGCAAAGATGGCAGCACGACCTGGGTCTCGGAAAATGCCCGCGCCGTGCGCGACCCACAGGGTCGAATCCTTTATTACGAAGGCACTCTGCAGGATATCACGCACCGCAAGGAAGCGCTGCGCCAGTTGCGCGAGCAGGCCGAGCTGATCGACCTCGCGCACGATGCCATCATGGTACGCGACATGGAGGACCGTATAGAAGTCTGGAGCGCCGGGGCGGAGCGACTCTATGGCTGGACCGCCGAGGAAGTCCGAGGCCGACCCATCATGGAATTTTTGACCAACCTCGATCCCAAGGTGATGGAGGCGGCGCATGAGATCTTCCTCAAGACCGGCAGTTGGATCGGGGAAAAGAAAGATCGCAATAAAAACGGGGACGCCGTGATCGTGCGGAGTCGCTGGAGCCTGGTGCTCGATGAGTTCGGTCAGCCCAAATCGAAGCTGGTCATCAATACCGACATCACGGCGGAGAAAAGAATGGAACAGCAATTCCTGCGGACGCAGCGTCTCGAAAGCATTGGCACGCTGGCCAGCGGAATTGCGCATGATCTGAACAACGTCCTGCTTCCGATTCTGATGGCGGCGCCCGTCCTGCGCGACGAACCGGACGCTGAAGAGCGCTCGCGTTTCCTTGATATCGTGGAAGAAAGCGCCCTGCGCGGCGCCAGCATCGTCAAGCAAGTCGTGACCTTCGCTCGCGGAGCAGATGGCGAGCGGACGCTGCTGCAGCCGGCTTACCTCATCGATGAAATTGCCAAGATCGTGAAAGAGACTTTTCCCAAGTCGATCACTCTCAGCATCGATCAGCACGCGGACTTATGCATGGTGGAGGCCGATCCCACGCAACTACATCAGGTGCTGCTCAACCTTTGCATCAACGCCCGCGACGCGTTGCCCAATGGCGGCCTCATCACCCTCGAGGCGGAGAATACGGAGGTGCACGAAGAAACGCTGGGCTGCACTCCCGACGTCGAGCCCGGGAGTTATCTCTGCCTTTCGGTCACTGATTCCGGCGAAGGGATTCCGCCCGAAATTCTCCCGCAAGTCTTCGATCCGTTTTTCACGACCAAAGACATTGGCAAAGGAACCGGCCTCGGGCTTTCCACCGTCTCTGGCATCGTCAAAAGCCACGGCGGTTTCATCGGCGTCCAGAGCGAGCCGGGACAGACGCAATTCAAGATCTACCTGCCGGCACACTGCCCGGTGGTCCGGTCGTCCGCTGCTCCGAGCGTGGAAAGCACGCCACCCGCCGTGGAAGGCAAGACGATCATGGTGGTCGATGACGAATCCAGCATTCGCCTCGTCTCCGAGGTCATCCTGCGGCAGCACGGTTATCGGGTCCTCCTGGCCAGCGATGGACCGGAAGCCCTCAACCTGATGGACGCTCACCGCGGCGAGATCGATCTGGTCGTAACCGATCTGGCCATGCCGGTGATGAGCGGGCTCGTCCTGGTGCGCGCGCTGCGCAAGATTCAACGCGACCTTAAAATCATCGTCTCGACTGGGCGCGCCGAAGAGTTTGAGCCGGCCGAGATCGCTCGCCTGGAGATCAACGACACACTCTCCAAGCCTTACCGGATGAAAAGTCTTCTGCTCAAAGTCGATAGTCTGGTGGAGGCGACCAAGTCCGCGGCCGCCTAACGAAAGTAACAGGCTCCGGAGGAAGCGGCTTGCGGGACGGGCTCCGCCTCCTGACATTCCCGCCAGTGCACTCTGAGTATGGCATCACTAACTAGCGCCGACTCGCCGTCTCGACCCATCGGCGTTTTCGATTCCGGCATCGGCGGGCTCACGGTGGTGCGCGCACTGCGGGAGCTCTTACCTAACGAGAACATCTATTATCTCGGCGACACCGCTCGCGTGCCCTACGGCGGACGCAGTGCGGCGACCGTGGAACGTTATAGCCTCGAGATCACCGAGATGCTGCTGAAGGAAGAATGCAAGACGGTGGTGGTCGCTTGCAACACTGCCTCCGCCCTCGCTCTCGCGTGCCTTAGCCTCGCCACGCCGGTGCCCATCACGGGAGTCATTCGCCCAGGGGCGGAGGCCGCCGTGACCGCGACTCGCAACGATCACATCGGCGTCATCGGGACACGCGCGACCATCAAAAGCGGAGCTTACGAGCGCGCCATCCACGCGCTCGACCCCGGGAAGCGAGTGACGGCGCGCGCCTGTCCTCTCTTCGTGCCGCTGATCGAAGAAGGTTGGCTGGACGGTGAAGTGACCGATAAGATCGTGTGGCAATATCTCGAACCTCTCGTGGAGGAAGGGGTCGACACGTTAGTCCTGGGCTGCACCCATTATCCTCTGCTGCGCGAGGCTATCGGAAAGTTCCTGGGCGAGAAAGTAAAGCTGGTCGATTCCGCCCGAAATTGCGCGGTGGCGGTTTCGCGCTTGCTCGAAACGGAAGGACTGCGAGCCGACCCGGAGCAGGAAGGGGGCTTGACGGTCGCATTAACCGATCCGCCTGACGTTTTTCTGGAGGTCGCCCGCCGGGCTTTACAACTCGACCTCGGCGCGGTCCAACTGCGACCGGTTCTGCACCTCGGGACAGGCGTCGTCCCGCCTGTGGGTCGTTAGGCTCCGAAGCCACGGGGCGACGCGCGGGATCTCTCCCTTACCGCTTAGGCCCACGCGCGACCACCAGCGTGTAGGAATGATCGATGAGCTCGCGCAGCTCCGCGTCGGGAACTTCTCCGCCCAGGATGAGCGTGTTCCAATGTTTCTTGTTCATGTGATGCCCGGGCAGCACCTCGGCGTAGCGATCGCGCAAATCGAGCGCGCGCTCCGGATCGCATTTCAAATTCACCCGCGGCGGGACCTCCTCCAGGGAAGCGAGCGCGAACATTTTTCCGCCCACTTTGAAAACCAGCGTGTCTTCTCCGAAGGGTGTTCCTTCCGTCACGTTCGGCTGCGCGAGGCAATGGGCGCGAAAATCTTCCAAGTCCACCGGCGCAGAGACTCGTTAGGCAAGGAAGGCGGAGAGCCTGGCCAGCAACTCGCCGATCGGCACGCGCTCCTGCTGCATGCTGTCGCGATGGCGCAGAGTGACGGTGTCGCGCAGGGCCTCATCGCGTTCGCCTAACGTTTCGAAATCGATCGTGATCCCAAAAGGCGTGCCCGCTTCATCCTGCCGCCGATAGCGCCGGCCAATGGCGCCGGTCTCGTCGTAGAAAACGTTCAGGTGCGGCCGCAGCAGCGCCTGGACTTCGCGCGCTTTTTCCACCAGCGCCGGCTGGTTTTTCAAGAGCGGGAAAACCCCGGCCGTGATCGGCGCGACGCGCGGATGAAAACGCAGGACGATGCGGGTCTCGCTCTTTCCTTTCTCATCCGTGATCGTCTCTTCGTCGTAGGCCTCGCAAAGCAGCGCCAGCACGGTGCGATCGACCCCCGCGCTCGGCTCGATCACATGCGGGATAAAACGCGCCTTGGTTTC
Source organism: Chthoniobacterales bacterium (assembly GCA_965218705.1). Classification (GTDB taxonomy): domain Bacteria; phylum Verrucomicrobiota; class Verrucomicrobiia; order Chthoniobacterales; family UBA10450; genus Palsa-1392. The sequence continues at coordinate 1,807,728 of OZ244652.1, read as the reverse complement.
CTCATCGAAATAAGCGAGCGGCTTTCCGCTCGCGTTCTGATGCTCCGTGAGATCGTAGTCGGTGCGATAAGCGACGCCTTCCAGTTCCTGCACGCCGAAGGGAAATTCGTATTCGATGTCGTAGGTGCCTTTGGAATAAAAGGCCCGATCGGCGTCCGGCACGGTCAGAACATGCAGCTTCGCGCGCGGGATGCCGATGTTCTCGTAAAACCTGAGCCGCTCCTCCAGCCAGTAATCGAGCAGCTCCATGCCCTGCTCCGGCCGGCAGAAATATTCCAGTTCCATCTGCTCAAACTCACGCGAGCGAAAGATGTAATTGCGCGGATTAATCTCGTTGCGGAACGCCTTGCCAATTTGCGCGATGCCGAAGGGCAGCTTCTTGCGCGAAGTGTCGAGCACGTTCTTGAATTGGACGAAGATCGATTGGGCTGTCTCAGGCCGCAGATAGGCGATCGCATCTGGATCGGCCGAAGCGCCCATCTGAGTCGAGAACATGAGGTTGAAAGGTCGCGGTTCAGAGAGTTCCGCACCGCAATGATAGCAGCAGTCGGCTGTTCTCCCTCGCTGGAACGGTTCCCATGAGAATACACTCTGAACCGTTCCCTCCGGCTTTTTATACTCCGCTTGGATTCTACCCTTTTGCTTGATTTCTTCCTCCGAGTTTCCCCCGACATCGAGAAGGGCGCCTCCAATCGAATGCTTTTCCTTGCTAAGGAACTGAACATTTGCAAGCCCGCGCATCGATGCAGCGACCGCTTGGTCACTCCGAAAGCGTCGTTTACAGACTCCACACTCGACCATCGGGTCGCTAAAGGTTTCCTCGTGCCCGCTCGCTTTGAGCACCGCGCGATGGGTCAGGATCGAGCCATCCAGGCCGACGACGTCGTCGCGCTCGCGCACCATCACGCGCCACCAGTAATCCTTGAGATTGCGCTTCAGCTCGACGCCGAGCGGACCGTAATCCCAGACGCCGTTGAGTCCGCCGTAAATTTCGCTGCCCTGGAAGATGAAACCGCGCCGCTTGCACAAGGCAACGATTTTCTCCATGCGCGGCGGATCGTTAGGCATGAGCGGGGAAAGTTAATTTGGAAGCCAGGAAACCAGAAAGGAATCAGGAAGGCAGGAAAGCAGGAAAAGTAGGATGAATTTGGAAACCAGGAAACCAGGAAACACAAAGGTCGAAGAATAGATGCGGCAATGCACGAACGCGCGGCACCACTCGTTTTCTTGCTTTCCTGCCTTCCTGATTCATCGGCCTTTTTTCCTGGCTTCCTGGTTTCCAAATCAAATCTGCAGCCGTCGTGCTACTTCGCGACGGTGACCTCGGTTTTGACCGAGTTCGCGATGAAACAGTTCTCGTGCGCGAAATGGTGCATCTCTTCGATGTCCTTTTCGCCCGGCTGATTGTCGCCGGAGAATTTCAGTTTCGGATGCAGTTCGACCTTCGTGATCGACATCTTGCCGTCGGCATTCTTTTCCATCTGGCCGACCGCTTCGTCGACGTATTCTTCGAGCATAAATTTCTTCTTACAGGCGGCCGCGAGGAAGGTGAGCATGTGGCAGCTGGAAAGGGACGCGATGAAGGCTTCTTCGGGGTCGACCAGCTTCGGATTACCGAGGTAAACCGGGGCGGCCGTGGCTTCCATTTCGTGGCCGCCGTCAAAACTCCAGGTGTGATCGCGATTGTACGTTTTGTATTCGAAGTCGGGCGTCGCGCGCTTCCAAGTGAGCGTCATTTTGTGTTCGGACATGCCCTCTAAATAGGCGCCGGAACGCAATTCGCAAGCGCCCGTAATTCTGCGCCCTAGTGGAACAATTCCTGCATTGAAATGGCGCGTAGTCTCAGCCGTGGAGCAAAAGCCCCACGACCGAGCCTCGTTTGTAATGACTACCGAAGAATTACAGGGTCTGCTGACTGCCATGCTGGAAAGCGGCGAAGGCGTATCCGATTTCCTTTTCATCAATGGAAAACCGCCATTGGTCGAGCGCTATGGCAAGCTCTACGAATTGCCCATGGAAGAGCCGGGCTGCGCTCTGCAGCCGGGCCACATCGACGCCATCGCTGAGCTGCTCATGAACAAAAGCGAGCGGCTGCGGCACGACCTCGAAACCTCCGGCTCCTGCGACACCAGTTTCGCTCTGCCGGAGCAGGCGCGTTTCCGGGTAAATATCTATCGTCAAAATGGGACCAACGGCATCGTCATGCGCAAATTGGCCTCGACCGTCCCCTCGCTCGAGGCGCTCAGGCTGCCGCCTATTTTCCAGCAAATGGTGCGCGAAAAATTTGGCATCATCTTCTGCACCGGCAGCACGGGCAGCGGCAAGACGACGACCCTGGCCGCCATGCTCAACGAGATCAATCAAACCCAGGAAGTCCATGTGGTCACCTTGGAGGATCCGATTGAGTTTCATCACCCGCACGCCCAGGCCGCCTTTAGCCAGCGAGAGCTAGGCAAAGACTTTCCCAGCTTCGCGATCGGTCTGCGCGCCGCGCTGCGCCAGGCGCCGAAGGTCATTCTATTGGGCGAAATTCGCGATCGCGAAACCATGGAGATCGCCCTCTCGGCTTCCGAGACCGGGCATTTGGTCCTGAGCACGCTCCACACGATCAACGCCGGCCAAAGTATCAACCGTATCCTCGGCTTCTTCAGCAACGATGAAGAGAAACAGATTCGCGAACGTCTGGCAGACACGCTGCGCTACGTCGTGAGCCAGCGCCTGGTCAGCAAAGTCAACGGCGGCCGCCTTCTCGTGACTGAGATCATGGGCAGCAGCATGCGCACGCGCGAAACGCTCCTCTACGGCGAAGGCGAGAATCGCTCTTTCCAGGAAATCATCGAGGCCGGGAGCACACTCGGCTGGCACAGCTTCGACCAATCTCTCATGCGCGCTTTCGAACAAGACCTCATCACTGAAGAAACCGCTCTCCTTTTCTGCACCCACAAAAACAAAATGCGCCGCGACCTCGAAATGGCGAAAAAACTTCGCTACGGGGAAACGGATGAAACGTCCGGCTTACGCATGGCCTCCGTCTAGGAAACCCGATGATGAAAACTGAGAACGACGAACATTTGCGACAAGAACTTCGGCTGGCACAGCTGGAGATCAAAGTCTTGCGCGAACAACTCCGCAACACCGTCAACGCGATGAACCGCGCGCCCGCCGAAGAGTCGGCTCCAGCCCCCGCCAATCCGTCGTCCGTGCCCGACCCAGCGATTTTGCCGTTGCGCGACGATCACAGCGCCGCTCCGGCAGCGTCCGTGGCTGCGACGGCGCTCGCTCCAGCCAATGATAAAGCCCGCGTCCTCTACGTGGAAGATAGCGAACCCAATTTCCGGCTCATCGAAAGCATTCTGGAAGATCGTCCCGGAACCGATCTCACCTGGGCCGAGAACGGCAAAAAAGGGCTGGAAGCCGCGCGGATCAAAATGCCGCAACTGATCCTGCTCGATCTCGACCTGCCCGATATGCACGGCAGCAAAGTCCTGGAGCAATTGCAAGCAGCCCCCGAAACGGCACAAACACCGGTCATCGTGATCAGCGCCGACGCCACCCCCAGCCAGATCGAGCGCATGCTGGCCGCAGGCGCGCGCGATTATCTGACCAAGCCGTTCGAGATTCGTCGCTTTCTCTGCATGTTCGACGAGGTTTTCGCTCCGGCCTAGACCAAGCGCCGCGAACCCCAGTTGCCCAGCGAGCGGGGCGCGCCGATGCTTCCGCCCTGATGCAGCGCCCAGCGACTTTCGCGCATTTCCCGACCTCGCTGCGGAGCCGCCAAATCGTGCTCGGGCTCATCCTGCTCGCCTTGGTGGTGGGCGGAGTCGGCCTGCGCCGCTACGCCTGGCGCGAGACCACCCATTTGCGCTTCCAGCGCGATATCGTAAACGGCTTTTACTGGGGCAGCCAGACGCTGGCGGAAGGGCGCCGCCTCGCTCCAGGCGACACTTCCAACTCCTGGACGACTCTCGCGCGCGGCTATCTCGGGCTCTACGACCGCGTCCAAGCCCAGGCCTACGAGCAGAATTATTATCTCGATTACCCGCCGCTCCGGCTCCTCGTCATGTCGATCTGGGCCAAAAGTGTGCATGACCGCTTCCCGGGCGCTGAGGATGGCACGCCGGAATACGTCGAGCCATTACTGAAGGTCAATTTCGTCGCCGAACTGCTCACCGCTGTGGGTCTGTTTTTGCTCGTGAGGATGGTCGTGCGGCGGGCTTCCGGGGCGACCGACTGCGGTTGGCTGCACCGGCTTCCGCCTCACGAACGCGGCTGGATCTGTGGCCTGCTGGCGGCGATGGTGGCCTGGCTCGAGCCTTCCCTCATCCTCGACGCTCACGCCTGGCCGCAATGGGACTGCTGGATCCTGCCTTTCTATCTCTTCGCCGCTCTCTCTGCCTTGAATCGGCGCTGGTTTTGGTGCGGTTGTTTGTTGGCCGCGGGCGGAATGTTGAAAGGCCAGCTGCTCTTCGTCACTCCATTTTTTCTCTTCTGGCCGCTCTGGCAGAAACGCTGGGTGCGCGCCTGCCAGGTTTTGGCGGGCTTCGCCGCCACTGCCGCGCTGCTGGTGTCGCCCTGGATGCTTCGCACTCCGGCGGCCTGGGGGATCGTGGCCGCGGTCGGTCTGGCCTCTGCCGCCATCCTTCGCTCCCGGCGTTCCCGCAACGTCGCGGCCTGGTCGGCGGGCCTTGCGGCCGTCGCCGCTTTCACTGTGGGAGCTTTGGGCGGAGGTAGTTTCGCCTGGCTCAAGATCGGATTCCTCTACGGGAGCGAGCGTTATCCCTACCTCTTCATCAGCTCCTGCTATAACCTGCCCTCGCTCCTGGCCCAATCGGATCTCTCAGTTAAATCGCCCGTCTGGTCGCCGCACCTGGGAGCGTTCCACTTCGTTCTGACCTGGCAATGGACTCTGCGGGCGATCTACCTCGCCGCCCTCGTGCTCTGCGCGCTGGGAGCTGCCCGGCACGCCCGCCGGCGCGACCCGCGTCTGCTCATTGCCATTGTCACTCCCTGGTTGCTCATGTTCGCGCTGCTCGCGCAAATGCATGAACGCTATCTTCTGTGGGGCGCGGTCCTCAGCGCAGCGGCCTTCGGCGTCAGTCTCCGGCTAGGCGCGCTCCATTTTGTTTTCTCGGCCATGAGCGCCACCATGATCACGCAGGTGCTTTTGATGGATAAAAAGATCGAGTCTACCTTGGGCGCGATTGATTTCCTCGATCGGCTCCGGCCTTATGCCTCGTGTGTGTTGCTTGTTTGCGTGGCGATCTATTTCCGGGTCGTCCTTTCCAATCGAACGCCAACTTTTCGCCCGCGTCGTAAGGCTCCCATGCTCGAATCCACGCCCACCCTCGCTCTGGCTGTCGAGGAGGTGTAACTGGGATCATATCGCTTTCATGTTGTAGCCGGAGACACTCTCTTCGGTCGAGCCGTCGCCTGTGATCCTTGGCATCTAGCGCTCGGTGAAAAACAGCAGTCGTGTTGGTCATTCGCGAACCGGGGAACCGGGGACAGCGTCCCGGCTACAACTGCGCCTGGCGCGATTCGCTCAGTGGTGGAGCGGTCGGCACAGCTTACGAATAGCAGATTCAATTCGGGTTGCTCACGCGCTCGATCTCGTCGAATCTTGCCCCTCAATTTCCCGCGCGCGATTAGCTCAGTGGTAGAGCGGTCGCCGCGGCGACAAGTCGCTCCCTCAAGCGAGTTGCCCAAGCGCGCCTTCTCGTCCACTCTTGTCCTTCGATTTCCCGCGCGCGATTAGCTCAGTGGTAGAGCGCTTGCTTCACACGCAAGAAGTCGCAGGTTCGAACCCTGCATCGCGCACCATTCCCCGAGTCGGAATTTGCTCTCACAATGGACGCTCGGCGCGTCTCCTGCTTCATTGACCTCGTAACCGAGCTTCGTTAGGCTTTTTTGTCATGAGCGCCACGGCCAACCCAAAAAATGCCGACATTGCTTCGAAACTTCGCGCCCACGCCAGAAATCTCTCCGACCCGGAGTTGAAGGCCAAAGCCGAGCGTGTGGCAGAGATTGTGGAGCGTGCGAAGGATGAAGCGCCCGCCTCGATCCTTAAGTTGCCATTCCGCCGTCTGACGCCGGCCGAGAAGCGGCGCGGGATTGGGCTTTAATCGTTGGCTCGCCAGGTTCTCGCCGCGCATGGCAAAGCCGCTGCGTAGGGTCATCCGCGAGCACCTGTTCGAGGATTCGCTCTGCGCCCTGATTTCCGATCCGCGTTGCGGCTGATCTTTTCGTCGAGTCTCCCGTGTGGGTGATTGCTCACGATCCCGAGATCGGCTTTCGCAGCCGGCACAGTTCTTCAGTTGGACGTTACCACTACCGCCGCTCGTTGACGTTAGAGGGGCCGTGCTGCATAAAACCTTTGACGAAACGACGGTCCACTTGCTCGCAGTTGAAGTGGTGGGCGACTGAAATCGTCACGTCCCCACTGCCTAACGACCTCTCCGGCGGGGACGTGGAGTGAGATTAAACTCCAACTGCACCGTCCGTGGGGAAACAACGCGCGAATTCCTATTCTCCATAGTCATTGCGGATCATCCCCACGGGCGTGGGGAAAACCGGTCCTCGTGAATGGCTCGCAGCACGACATCTGGATCATCCCCACGAGCGTGGGGAAAACGCATTAGGCCAAAACTCATAATAAACAATTCGCTGGATCATCCCCACGGGCGTTGGGAAAATTTCATGCGGCTCTAGCTGAACCACCTTTTAACCGGATCATCCCCACGGGCGTGGGGAAAACCTCTGTGCGTCCGCTCATCAGTCCAAGGCGGGCGGATCATCCCCACGGGCGTGGGGAAAACGCGCGCATCTTTTTCTCGTGCGCCTGCTCCATCGGATCATCCCCACGGGCGTGGGGAAAACATAATCGCTCCAACCTCGCTAACCAACGTCGCCGGATCATCCCCACGGGCGTGGGGAAACCATTACCTATGGCAGCCATCAAGGCCAACATGCGGATCATCCCCACGGGCGTGGGGAAAACTACGTGGCGGGCGCGAAGACGCTCATCGACACCGGATCATCCCCACGGGCGTGGGGAAAACGCCTTTCCCCGCGGTGAGCGAGACGGCGAAGCCGGATCATCCCCACGGGCGTGGGGAAAACACCGCCCGTAACTATTCCCGCGCCGCGGAAGACGGATCATCCCCACGGGCGTGGGGAAAACGGATTCACGGTGACGGCGCGGACCGATCGGAAGGGATCATCCCCACGGGCGTGGGGAAAACATTTCCAATGAGACGGGCACCGGCCTGCTCGTCGGATCATCCCCACGGGCGTGGGGAAAACCGATCAACCGAGCTTCGAAGCCGTCCGCACCGCGGATCATCCCCACGGGCGTGGGGAAAACGGAGCACCTTCGAGCCGACGATCGCCGTCTTGCGGATCATCCCCACGGGCGTGGGGAAAACTTCGTAGGTCTCGTTGTCGCGCAGCTGGAGGGCGGATCATCCCCACGGGCGTGGGGAAAACCACCATCTTCACTCCGAACGCTTCGATCATTCCGGATCATCCCCACGGGCGTGGGGAAAACGACGAACTTCTTTCTGTTGAGCAATCGTCTAACGGATCATCCCCACGGGCGTGGGGAAAACCGACACGAACAAGCCCGAAGCCGTCACGGAAGCGGATCATCCCCACGGGCGTGGGGAAAACTTCTTCTCTTCGGACATGGTTACTTCACCTTCCGGATCATCCCCACGGGCGTGGGGAAAACTTGCACAGCAGCTCTCCGCACGGCAAGCCTACCGGATCATCCCCACGGGCGTGGGGAAAACTAATCGAGGTGGTATCGGTCCCTAAGGACAGTCGGATCATCCCCACGGGCGTGGGGAAAACTTGTAGAGACCGGAGAGAAAGAACCCGCGCGTCGGATCATCCCCACGGGCGTGGGGAAAACGGACTGCGCCTGGCTGATCCATGAATCGATCTCGGATCATCCCCACGGGCGTGGGGAAAACACTTATGAAATCAATAACTTCCGCCTATAAATACTAGAAGTACGCGCTTTGCCCTTTTCTTTAGAAGGGCTGGTTTTCCTCCTCGATCCAGTCCTCAGCGACTAACGGGATGCCGCTCAGGACGACCGGTTTGCGCCCCATGCAGCCGCACGGCCCCACCCTTTCGATCTGGTAGCCCTGGCAGTTGGGCTGGCTGGAGACGATTAACATTCCGAAATCCGAGGGGCTGTTGCGCAGGATATAACCCATCACTTTCGCATGAGTGCGTTGGTTCAGGGTACCGACGAAAACGTTGGGACGAGGTTCGATGAACCAGCGCTTGAGCATCCCGCGGATCGCGTCCGGAGTGTCGTTGGCGACGATGACGGTCATGTGGGCTCGAAGAGCCGGGCCAGGTCACGCGGCATGCGTTGCAGCATTTTTGTCCGCTCGACTCGTTCCTTGAGCAGAGTGCGGGCGAGGGCGCCGCTGCCCAGCGGGTCTTGCTGGATGGCCTGAAAGGCGGCCGGCCATGAGGTCTCGTGTTTGTAAAGGTCGGCCACGTCGTAGATGAACGGTAGCGTGCCCGCATCGTGGATAAAGCCAAGCTGCGGGATGAAGCCCATGCTCAGGCAAACGGCCGAGGTGAGCGCGTAGAGGCCGGCATTGGCGGCGGAAAGAGCGCGATTCACCGCGTCGGAAAGGTTCCAGTTAGAGGTGTTGTAATCCCGGCCTTTCCAAGTGACACCAAACTCGAGACCAAGACGCTCATAAGCGACCTTGACCCTTCGACCTTCCATTCCCCGGAGCTGCGAGACGGTGCTAGAGCGCACCTCCACGTCTTCGAAGCGAAAGAGGAACATCTTCCGCGCGATTTCTTCGCGCCGCTTTTTTGAAGCCCAAGCCTCGGCATGGCGGCGGGCCATGGAATTATCGTGGTTGGGCTGGATGCCGTAGCTATAGAAACGCAGGCCATCCGCTCCCATCCAGAAAAGCGGTGTGTTGGATTCGGCGCAGACCTTGATGGCGGCATGAGTGAGCGTCGTGCCGGGCCCGAGAATAAGCGCGGAGACAGTTGCGACGGGGATGCGACAGATGAGGCCCTCGGCGCTGATCCATTTAACGGAAGAGTCGTCCACTTCGAGGCGGCCATGCTCCAGGTAAAGAGGTGTCCATCGGTCCTTGGCCGGAGCCAGAGTTTCCAAAGGAGGGCGTTCGAAAATCGGCATTCCAAAAGAAAACGGCGGCTAACCGGAACCGTCGGCACGCAGCAGTTTCACCCGCCGGGGCGCGAATTCGCGCGGGTCGGCGAAAGTGATAGGCGCGTCCATGAAGGTGTCGTCCCCTTCCGCAAAAGCGCCCACTTCCCGCTGATGGGTGAACGCGGCGAGCGGCCGATCGCCTAGCAGCACCGAGAGGGCGGCTTCCTCCGTGGCGAAAAGACCGGCCAACACCGGCGCGCTCGGAATGCAGGCCTTGCGTCCCAGCCAGAGACCCCATATTGGATCGGCCAGGGCCCGCTGTAGCGGCTCCAGCGTGGACGTATCACCGCTCAGGAGCGCACCGAAGGCGGCGTCGTTCAAATAAGTGCGATGGGTAAGATGAGTTTCTTTCGGTTTGCCGTCCGCCGTACGGGTGTGCTGGACAGTATGGAAATCCTCCATACGGCGCATCGGTTTTGCGCCCGGCGCACGGGTGTCAATAACCAGGCAAAGCAGCCCGTTCAATTGAGGCAACCAAGTCTTTTCCTGCTCGCTGCCCCGGCCCGCACCGAGGGCGGCGCAGCAGAGACCGAGGAGGGCGCTCTTAGTCGGGAGCGAGCCGGTTTTTCGCCGGTTAAATCGATCTTCGAAACCCCACGATTGCAGCGGACCTTCCAGCCGCAGCGCGAGGCAGGCTTGCGCGGACGCGTCAGATGGCATGGGCGCTGAGGCGGGCGATGAACTCGTTTACGTTAACCTCGGGAATGGCAACCTCCTCGGTGATCGCGAGGCACCAAGTCTCCTTCAGCTTTGCGTGCTCGGCTTGGAGTGCCGCCTTCGAGCTTTCCAGGATACTCGTCTTGCGGGTGGCGAAAATCGGTTTTTCAAATGCATTGATCAGTTGGATCGGCTGTCCCTTTTCCTTCACCACGCCCAGGACGTAGGCGGGCATGACCCCGGCGTTCATGCTGTTGCGGCGCGCTCGCGGAACGGCGGTGAGGGTGGCGCGGAGGAAGGCGCCGATTACCTCTTTGCGTTCTTCCAACGACATGGAGGCGAGGTGATCCTGATCCGCCAGCATCGAGAGGTTGACGGCCGCGTAGCGGTAATAGGTGGCCGCATTGAATTCCGTGGTGCCCATATGCCCGGAGCCGCTATCATCTGCGGGATTGAGATCATCCACGGCGGTAAAGAAGTCGATTTCGTTATCGACTTTGTGGGTGGAGAGGGCGTGGCTGAACATGCCCGCACCTTCGATCGTGAGGCTGTGATCTGCGGCCACCATCCGGCCGAAAAGAGAAATGTCGGCCGCATCCTTCAGATGTTCGGGCTTCAGCGCCTTGAGCGTCTTCTTCACATCCTTCGAACGCGCATACTCCGCGGCTAGAGCTTTGATCTCCGCGGGCGAAGTGAAAAAGATCGTTTTGACTTTGAGGGTGCCATTCTTCTTTTCATTCTCTTTGTCGTAAGTGGCCAGAGCCTCGGCGATCTCTTTCGCCTTGGTGGTGGCTTCGTCTTGATCGAGGCCCGTCTCCTGCAGAGCATCGCGCAATGGCACAACGATCAATCGCGTCCGCTGGCCGGTGAAAAATGGCGAATCAGCCGCGGCGGTTTCGCGGATCGCCCTCTTCCATGATTGGCTGGAGACGCGCGCCCGCTGCACCCCGCCGAAGGTAGCTGTTTTAGGCGAGTTCAAGTCGTCCCGGTTCAGGCAGGAGACGGGGAAGGATTGGAGGATGTGAAGTTCGAGAAGTTTCATGAAGAAGTCGCTTTTGAAGGTTTGGGTTTCGGTGTCGAGATTAGACAGGGGCGAGCACGAGCAGGCCAAAGCCGAATGCCTTGGCCGATCCGATGCCTTTGCTGAAGGTCTGGAAGAAAAGCGCGGGATCGGTAACTTCCAGAATGCCCGAAAAATCCACCGCGCCGTGCGTGCCGCTTATCGGCCGGCCAGTCTTGGGCTTCTTCGAAAAGTGACTCGCCTGGCAAAAGATCTCCAAGGGAATGGAGTCCGGCAGGCGGAACCCGCCGGCCTCGCCCTTGCGCTCGAGCCAGGCGCGTAGCCCGGCCTCAGTCTTGATCGCCTCGCGCTTGCCGCCCTTCTTGCGCACGCCTGCGGCGTCGCGCACAACGCGCTTCACCGTCGGGTTGGCATGGAGTTGAAAGCGATAACTCTTGGCCTGAAAAAAGCCGGAAGGAATGATCTTGCTTTGCCATTCATCCTGCTCTCCCAGCCAATCCGGACGCAATGGTTCTGTGGTTGACACCATCAGAAGCTGCGCGCCGCCGGGTTTGTCGTCGAGACGAGTAAGAAAATCGCGCGTCGCGCCGTCGCGTCCCGGGAAAGCTTTCCAGACAAGCTGATGCCAGGCGTAACCGTCGCGCAGCCCGCGGGCGTAGACTGTGCGTGGGCCGATGAGCGCGCGGGTGAGATAATAAGGAGACACGCTCATAGGACGCTATCTTTCCCGGTGCCTTCTTCCGCGTCCTCGGCCTCAGCGCCCCAAAAGGCCAGGGCCCAGCGGGCTTTGGTCCTGGGGTTCCAGAAAAGGAGGTCGGAATAGAGCTGGGAAAAATCGAGACTGCAGCCGTCATCCTTCCCCAAGCGCCGTCCGATCTGTCGCACCTTTCCGCAGACTTCACCGCGCGAAGCGGCCAGAAGTTGCTGGATACGGCGGGCGATCGGCCCCGGCTGTTCGGCCTTGTGCAAAGACTTCCGCTCTTCCGCCCCAACCAAACGAAGACAAGCGTGGCCGAAAGACTGGCCACTCCGCGAGTCGCTCAATCTCGGCAACGACATCAACCCGGCGACGGTCCGCACCACTTCCGCTTTGTGCAGGTCTTCTCCCGGGATCCCACCGAACCGCGCCAGGACGCGCCAGGCGCGAATCTGTCTCTCCTCGGAGTCGCCGAGCGCGCCGCGCAAGAGGGCGAGCGTGCCGCGGTCGTCCCCTTTCTTCAATCCGCTGACGAAATCGATCACTGGGGAAGAGGAAGAAATGGTCATGCAGCTAGGCTCTCGGCGGGTTCATCTTTTTCGGTTCGGAGATATTGGAGGGACCGCAAACCTAAAGAATAGGCGCGCTTTTGCCGGGAAGTCTCGGAAGCACAGGCGGCATTGTAAGCATCCCGTGCCGCCTTCCACAAGCCCGCACGCCAGGCGCGGCGTTTCGCGATTTGATCCGAGCTGCCATCTTCGGCCGTGATAAGTGCGCGGAGAAGCGAGAGGAGTTGCTCGACGCTGTTCCAATAGAAACGCAATGCGACTAACTGTTCCGGATAACCTTGCGGTTTTAGCTCCAGACAGCGACGATAATTCTTAGCCGCCTCGGCCAAAGCGTAGCGCACCTTTTGATCCGCATACTCCACCTCAGCTTCATAGGTCTTGCGGCCTTCATCGCGCAACATCCGCGCGGGGATAGAATAGACCCCTTCCACGGTGTCGAGAATGCTCGCCTTGTCGGTTAGAAGCGCGCCTACCCATAGATCAAGTGGTTGGTCGTCGCTAAGTTGGCTCAGGGTGAGCGGACCGCCACCTTCTCCCAGTTTTCTTCGCACCACCAAAGCCGGCAGCTCACGCCACAATGCTCGGCTTCCAGCGCCCACCAACACTCGTCCCGTGCCGTCGCGCTTGGTCACCTGGCTTGCGCTCGGCTCCGGTTCGAAATCGGGCGGAGTCGGATAGTCCAGACCATTGGCGAGGAGCAAGCCTGTTCCGTTGGGGCGAAGCAAGATAGCCCGACTTAGAGGCATGAGCCGCCCCAGATAGGTCTGCGTAGCGTTCCGAATTGCATCGGCATCATTCAGGCTCGCCGGCATCCATTCCCAGACAGGTTCTCCCCAACTGTCCGGCCGGTAAAGCCTTTGTACCGTGGCGCAGGTTAGCAGATTCGCTGCGACCGTAACGAGCAAGGAGTCGCGCCGAATGAAAGCATGCAACATCGCGGAAGGACAACAGGGCGCATGACCGCTGCTTCCGTTTCCTGGAGTCTCGCTCCCCTGCCAGCGCGCAACTCCGATCCGGCCGCCCGGTGAGAAACACTGAAAGGTAATGAGCATGAGCGCGAGCTGCGCAGGGGTGAACTGCCGTGCTTCATCGTTGGCAGCCTCGTGATCAAAGAGAGTGGTGTTATTGCCGGTCGCTAGCGCGAAATCCAGCTTGCTTGCTGGCGTAAATTCTTCTGTATCCTCACTTCGGGCCGCGGCGAATCCTTTTTTGGCGCTAGGTTGCTTCGCGGGCTTTGGGGTCTTCGACAGGCCCGCGAACTGCAGGAAAGGTTTCTCCGGGTGGAACAGCTCAAAGCTTTCCTGCCATTTCGCCAGATAGGTCTCCGCCTTTTCCGGCAACTCGTCGAGGCAGCCGTCAAGGCGTTCCTCCGGCCCGTCCAACGCGGCTTGCGCTACACAGATGAGCAATCGCATGAGCGCCACCCGCTCGTGCGGACGGACGGCCAGGTCTGGCCAACGTTGTCCCTCGGCAAAGACCTTTCGCAAACTCAGGAACTCCCTCTCTCCCAAAGCGCTCGCCACGGGGATCCAGGGGTCAGTCATAAGATTCATCGTGATATCAAATGAATGCCCAGATATCCGCAAAAGTCTGGCACGCAGCAGCGATTTGCTTCTCTAGGCGGATTCCGTGAGGGGCTCCGAGGTATTTCAAGTTGCTGTGCAAATGAATATATTCGACGTGTCTTGGCTTTAGTTTCATTCTAGCGTTTCGTGAAGCCTGCAGGAAGAGTTGAAGGACGATCCTGGCCCTATCAGAATCTGGCGGTTTATCGGAAAAATCGAGGTGCAACCAGCGCTTTGTGTCGTCCAGAGTTACGACACACAGAGAAGGCCGAACGGATAGTTGAACCCCCTGAATCTCAAGAGTGACCTTGGGCCGATTCACAACGCGGAAAACCTCACCCGCGAGAACGGATTTTTGAAAGTCTGCCAAAGCGCGCACATTCGACCCAGGCGGACCTTCCTCTGAGCGTTTGCTCCGTCGGATTGGGAAGCAAGGCGATCAATGGCGGTGGCGATTACAGCGTGTCCCTGGCCCACTGTGAAAAACTGCTCTACAGCAGACCGGGCTTCACGGTAGTATGTCACGATTGCCTTGGCCTCATCGTCGGAGGGATATTTGTTCGTTCCAACAATCCGCCGCTGCACGGATGGACTGCTGGTCATGTAATCGGCGATCGTTCTGACTGAAATGCGAATAGTCTGGGCGAGCATTGATCCGAGCATGACATCCTATTGATTATTTGCAAACGAATTATCTAAGAATCGTTCACCTTTGGGACAGAAAGCTAATCTTGCAGCGGATTGAATTCAGCATAAAAGTGATTCCCCATTTCAATGGGGATGGTCCGAATCGTTCACCATTGGGGTGATAATAGGATGACTACTCCCCTCACACGGGGGGCCTTTTATTAGTCGATAGAGCCAACGTCCTCGTCGTCGCTTAAAACTGCCGTCCTGTCGTTACGACGAATGGTCAAACCGACATCATTACGAAACTCAAGCCGGAAACCCTCGGCGATGCTTTCCGCCGAAACAGCGGAACCATGGAGAAGGCCGAGCTCAACTGTGCCTTTAATGTGCCGGCCAATCATCTCGCCGACCTTGCGCGGGAGATGCCCCAGGCAGTGATCCCGTAGGGCGAAGACCCAAGCCGGGGCCTTAACCAAGTTGCGATGCAGCGCCTTGGCCGTTTCATAGGCGAAGTAATCGGACTGCACGGGCAACGACGTGCCGTCGAGCAAGGTAACAGCAGAGTTAGTCGCTTCTGTAGCCAGGATTAGCGGCAGCGTTGGGCTTTCATTCAATCTCGTGCCGATGCCTTCTTTGTCATCCAAACTAGGAGCATTCCAGACATTCTGAGCGGTCACCGCCCGGCTTTGATGATCCCTCTTTTTCTTCTCCATCACAGCCTGTAAATCCTTCCATCCGGGCCGGCTCTCCTCGCCATGGTCGGCATAGGTTGCCTCCAACCACGCGCGGATATCATTCGGGAGCACGACTTCCGTTTTGTCGTGCCATTGCTCCAGCGTGCGCAGCAAAACATAGGGCGCGTAGACCCGCGCTTTCTTACCGAGCGCCGCGCAGATCGTTTCCTCATCCGCGCCGCAGAAGGCGGTAAACGAAATCGGCTCGGAGGTAATCCACACCTCGGGTCGATGGCTGGCGGGCCGGGTTTCAGCTTCCTGCCAATGTCGCCAGAGTCGACCCATTCGCTGGAACAGCATGTCGGTTGGCGCCAGTTCGGTAATCAGCAAATCAGCATCGAGATCGACCGATTGCTCCGCAACCTGAGTGCTGATAAGTAGACAACCAAGAGGAGGACGATGTAAGCGGTCAGGACCGAGTGCACGCATCCACTCCTGCTCCAGCTCTTGGCGGCGAAAGAAGGGGAACCGGCTGTGCAGCAGAGCGACCGGCGGGTCACCTTCGTGCCGCTCGTTCAAGACCGCGCGGTAGGTGGCCTGGGCGCGATCGACTGTATTACAAATCCAAAGCACGCAGCCTCCAGCGCGAGCGTGCGCCACCGCCTCGCGCAGATTGTCGGAATCGTCGCGAAAGCGGATCGCTACGGGCGGCTTGGGACGCGGTCCCACGGCCGGCTGAGGATCGAGACGCTGGCCTGCGACGACACCGGTAATCAGCGGGAACGGCTCCGGGGGCGCGGGCACATCAACAGCTGGTGGTAAGTAATTGCTCAAGCGCCCCTCCCCGCGACGTGCCTGGATCGGCGGAGGCAGCGCCTGCTTGAGCAATTCTTCCCGGCGCGCGCGCGTGAGCGTGGCCGAGAGGACGATGATGGTGCAGCCCAACCGAGAGAGCATGGCGATCAGCTTCTCCAGATGGGTGCCGGTGAAAACATCATACGAATGCACCTCGTCCAGAATCACCACTTTGCCCGCCAAGGCGTAGTGCCTAACGAAGAAGTGTCTCACCGCGATCACTCCGAGCAGCGCCTGGTCGATTGTGCCGACTCCAAACGGCGCGAGCAGCGCGCGCTTTGCGGAAGCAAACCAATCCCGTGCGGACTGTCGCTGGTCGCGCGCTTGACCGGCATTAAGAACAGGAAACTTCAGCGAGTCATCCACCAGCCATGAACCGCTGTGTACAAGTCGCGGCGCAGAGCTTCGAATCCGGCGCAAAAACTCAGCCACCCGCAGATGAATACGGTTGCTCGTTGCTTGGGTGGGAAGAGCAAAGTATAGTCCGCGCGCCTTCCCTTGGCTGATCAGCCGATAGGCCGCCGCGAGCGCCGCCTCGGTTTTGCCCAGGCCCATCGGCGCCTCGATGATATACAGACCCGGCTCCGTGATGATCATCTCTGCCTGCCTTTGCAGGTCGTTTGGCTTAAAAGGAAAGATCTGCTCGAAGGTATGGCCGGGAACCGCCTTCCCAGACACCATGCCGATCTCATCCAGAGCCGTCGTCGCCCGACGGGCCGCCTCTGCCGCCGTCGTACCCATTTCGTTCCGATCAGGTGAAAACCATTGCTCAGCCGAGCCGATCCAATCGGCCACGGTAATCAGCCCCGCCGTCCAGAAGAGTGACTCGGGACATTCCTGTGGTGCAGGCGGGGCAGAGGCGGAGCCAAGCATATCCTCCAGTTCCGCGGCCAGCTCACGACGGCGGCCGTCCCAATCGTCCTGTTGCCCCCCGATCTCATTCCACAAACCCAGATAGTGAGGTGAGCCATGGTGCATTCCCGAGACTGCGGCCCAGAGCGCAGCTCCTTCAGTTCGCAGCCCGAACTTTTCCCGCATTAAAAACTGCAGGGTATACTGCGTAACCTTGGAGTGATCCCTTTCCGCGTTCCCCCAAGCTGCTTTTTGCGCTTCCGCAATCAGGCCATGTTGCGCCAGCCAGGCGACACATTTCTGCTGGAAACCGGGGCATATTTTCCCGATGTCGTGGCAGGCGGCCAACCAAACAGCAAATTCACGCGAAACCTCCCCGAACGATCTGTCCTCCAGCAGCGCAGCGCAGACGGCCCCAACGTTCAGACAATGATCGCGGACCGAGATGCCGGGTTGATCTTCGACTGTCTTAGCCCAGAAAGCGCGGGGGGAACTCGGTAAGGTCACGGCGAATCAGCCTGAGGCCGAACGGGTGCGCAGTCGAGACTATTTGGCGTTGTCGGTCCCGGATGGATTTTTTTCGTGCGCGCGGAGGAATGGCTAAGCGACACCATCAAACAGGCACGCAATCTCGGCATCGGAGCTCTGTGTGTCAGCGTTTCCTTTCCTGTTGTCATCTTCGGATCCCTCTTCCCCTTAACGCCCCTCGATGGAGGGGTTGAAGCCGCAGATTAAACTCCAACTGCACCGTCCGTGGCCGGGTCGCCCGGAGCCATTGATGCCAAAGAAAACGAAGGCAGCGCATACGTTCTAATGAACGTATGCCAGATCGGCCGTCAACTCTGAATTCGCTATAGTCTACGCGTGGCCGGTTCGAGAGACTTCCATCATAGCGTTTACGTCATCCTCCTTGATCCAGATGTGCTGCGGCATCGCTCGATTCTCCGCCTCAATCCCAAGCGCCATCCGGCCAAGCCGGCCGTCTATGTGGGCATGACCGGCCTGCCGGTGGAGCATCGCTTTGAGAATCATAAGCATGGTTACAAATCGGCCTGGGTGGTGGAAAAATATGGCGTCCATCTCCTGCCCGAGCTTTTCGCCCATCTGAATCCGATGCCGTTCGAGGCCGCGGTCCAGATGGAAATGGATTTGGCGGCCGACTTGCGCGCGGAAGGTTATACCGTCACGGGCGGCAAGTGAGTCCCCAGCCTAACGAGCCTCCCTTTTCTCACTCGAAAATCTGGCCGCGATTAAAACGCCAGATGCTAACGAGATTCACGAGGAGAGCGATGCCTAACAATACCCCTAGCGTCGGCAGCAACTCGAGGGTGGTGCAATTCGCCCAAAGGACTTTGATAAAGCCGTCGAGTGACCAATAAACGATCGTGAGGCGGCTCAGTTTCTGGATGAACTCGGGCATGAAACTGGTGGGAAACCAGGCGCCACCGATCGCGCTCATGGTGAGGATGAGAAAAGTGCCGAGGCCGCTGGCGGCCGCCGATGTCGGGGAAACCGCCGCCAGCAGCATGCCAAAGGAAACACACGCCATCGAGGCGGCCAGGCAGATGAGAAGCAGGTTGCCGAAGTTCGAAACGATATCGATTCCGAAAAGAAGACGGCCCGTCAGGAAAAGGGTGCACAGCTGGACCAGGCCGACCAGCATGCCGAAAAGATATTTGCTCCAGAGAATATGGGTGCGCCGCACCGGCGCGGAAAGCAGGCGTTGGAAGAGGCCGGCTTTCTTTTCGTCGAAGAGCGAAGTCGCCGAGCCGGAGAGCGAGAAAAGCAGGAACATGATCGCCCAACCGCCGACGCTGCGGGTGGCCATGCTGCTCTTCTTCTGCTGCGGTCCGCCGATCTGCTCGGATTCGATTTTAATGAGGCTGTCGAAAAGGGACGAGCCCCCGTCCGTCGCGGCCGCGCCGCCACCAAAGTCGATTTGGCCCTTGCTCAGATTCTTGTAAATCTCGTGGGCATCGCCGCCAAAAGCCTGCGCCACGGAGTTGGCGATGGCGTGATTAAATTGATCGAAGTTTTCCTGGCCGATGAACTGCGCTCCCTTCTTTTGTAGCGACGATACCAGGGCTTGCGGGGCGGAGGTGTAGATCGTTTTCTGCACCAGACCGTTGACCGTTTGCGTCTCGATCTCGTTGCGCGGGTTGTTCAAAAACTTCAGCTTCAATCCAAAGCTCTCGTCGCTCTGGGTGTCGGGCGGGAAGACAAGAGCGAAGCGCAACGCGCCGGTGTGCATCTGTTCCCGCACCCTTGCCTCCGTTAAAGGAACTTCCATGTCACCGCGCTTCTCGGTGATGACAACCTGGAACGCTTTCTCCTTCTCGAGCGCGGCAGTGATCTGGTCGATGACGGGCGCTTTGCTCTGGCTGACGACGGCGATCGGTATCCCCTTCGGCCCGCTCTCTCCGGTCACGCCGAAGACGTGCCCGAAGATATAGATCAGAACGGCGGGCACGAAGAAGGTGAGCGAGAGAGCGGTTTTGTCGTGCAGAAACCGGCGCACCTCGCTGTCTAACAAAATCAGAACAGTTCGCATGGCGATATTTTTATTCGTTAGGCATCACGCAGCCTCTTTCCGGTTAGATGTAGAAAGACATTCTCCAGCGTCGGCCGTGTGACCGCAAAATAGCGATTGGAAAGGCCAAGCGCTTCCACCGTCGCAAAGAAATCCGACAACCGCAGCCCTGCGCGCGGCGTGAGAACGAAGGCTTCCTCCGTCGCGACAATCTCGCCAAACGGAGCCAGCGCCCCCAACTGCGCTTCGACCGCTTCGTGGCGCGCCATGCGAATTTGCTCGGCAAACGGCAACTCGACCAGCAGCTCATCGAGCGTGCCGAGCGCGAGCAGCTTTCCGTGATCGATGACCCCGATGCGCGAGCAGAGCCGGGTCGCCTCTTCCATGTAATGCGTCGAGTAAACGATCGTCATGCCGTCCTCGTTCAGCTGCTGCAAAAACTCGAAGATCGCGTTGCGCGATTGTGGGTCGACTCCCACCGTTGGTTCGTCGCAGAGGAGAAGCTGGGGGCGATGCAGGATCCCCGCGACCAGATTGGGGCGTCGCCGCATCCCGCCGGAGTAGGTGTTCACCTGATCGCCCCGCCGATCCTGCAATTGCGCGGCATCGAGTCCCTCGGCCACCCGCTCGCGCAAGAGATTCCCCCGCAGGCCGTACAAGCGGCCAAACAGGCGCAGATTCTCCTCCCCGCTCAGCTCGTCGTAGAGAGCCAGGGTTTGCGGCACGAAACCCAGTTGCTTGCGCTGCTCGACGCGCGCGGGTTGAAATCGCTCGCCCGCCAAAAAGATCTCGCCGCTGTCGGGCGGACGAATTCCCGCCACTAACGACATGAGGGTCGACTTGCCCGCGCCGTTCGGACCCAGCAGCCCAAAGAACTCGCCCGCCGCGAGCTCCAGCGAGACATCATCCAGGGCCAGCAAACCTCCATAACGTTTCGTTAGGCTACGAATCGTCAGCATTTGAACAAGTCCGCATGTCTCGCCGGTGAGGCAAGCAAAGTTGCAGCTGGCTGCTGCCTCTGCTCCGAACGACGTTCCCAGCACCAGCCCATGAACAAAAGCAAAACGTCGCCCAAAAAAAAGATCGCCAGCCAGACGCAGCGCAAGAAAGCAATCGTTAGGCGAGGCTCTCCCAAGCAGGGAAAGCCCAGCCCGGAGATGCAGCCGGCTCTTCTCCTCGACTACGTCACAACCG
Source organism: Chthoniobacterales bacterium (assembly GCA_965218705.1). GTDB lineage: Bacteria > Verrucomicrobiota > Verrucomicrobiia > Chthoniobacterales > UBA10450 > Palsa-1392. The sequence continues at coordinate 1,787,270 of OZ244652.1, read as the reverse complement.
ATGAAGCCGACTTGAGAGCAACCCCCGATTTCGCGACTCCGCCTCTGCCGGGCGGCCGCCTGCCGGAGGGCACACGTCTCAGGATCGCGCCTCAGGATTGGTGGTATGTCGAGGTAGCCCGACCCTCCACCGCCTCCGGGACGATGCGCGGCTGGATTCCCAACTCGGCCCTGCGCCGAGCCACCAGCCTGGCGGAGAAACAGCCGCTAGCCGTCCCGCCGGCGGAGGTGTCGTCCGCGAGCCCGGATCACGCCGCGCTGCGGAAGCAAATCGCCCAGGCGATTGTCAATCTGGAAGCGCGCCGGAACGCGCAGGGGCAACTTCGGCTCTATCGTTTACCGGCTAACGACGGCGGTGGCGGCTACGAAGTGGCCGGATTGAATGAGCGCTATCATCCGGTCGAAGCGGCCAGGTTGCGCGACCTCGTCTACTCCGGCCGCTTTGCCGAAGCCGAAGAATACGCCGTCGCCGTGATCGCGGAATATACGGACATTGTTTCTCAATGGACGGTTGTGCCCGAGATCGAGGCCTATCTGCGCGACACTGCCTTTAATCGCGGGCCAGGCGGCGCGGCCAAGATTTTGCAGATCGCGCTCGGGGTGAGAGTGGATGGGAAGGTCGGGCCGGAAACGTTAGGCGCATTGCGCCAGGCCGAGAGGGATCCCGACAAGTTGCTCGGTGCGCTCCGCGCCGCGCGTGAGCAGTATGAGTTGCGCCTGGTGGGACGACGCGAGAATTTTTGGCCGGGCCTGGTGCACCGCTGGGACAACGCCCTGGCCTTTTCCCGCACTCTGCCTGCGACGAGCCAGACTCCAACCTAACGATTCGCCTGCAGACCGATCAGATGGCCGCGCCCTCGCTTTCGACCTTTTTCCATCAACCAAGAGTGGAGCGCAAAACTCTTTCGGGGCGCCTCTCCGCGACGCGGGCTTTTCACCAGCGGCTGCCCGGCTATGCGCCGACTGCCTTGCGCGAGATGCCCGAGATCGCGCGTTCGCTCGGGATCGAAAAGCTCTTCGTGAAAGACGAGTCTTCCCGGCTGGGTTTGCCGGCTTTCAAAATTTTGGGTGCGGCCTGGGCGACTTATCGCGCGCTGGAGACTCAACTTGGGCATCCCTTGGCGGCTTGGGAAACCCTCGCTCAGCTGGTAGAGCAACTGGCTCCGTTGCGCCCGCTTCGCCTAACGACTGCGACCGATGGCAATCACGGCCGGGCCGTCGCCCATGTGGCCAAGCTTTTCCAGCTCGCCGCCCGCATCTTCGTTCCCGCCGGCACCGCCCAGGCGCGCATCGCAGGCATCGCGAGCGAAGGCGCCGAGGTCGTGGTCGTGGATGGCACTTATGACGAGGCGGTCGTGCGGGCGGCGGAGGAAGCGAGCGATCGTTCCATAGTCATTTCCGATACTTCCTGGCTCGGCTACGAAGAAATCCCGCGCTGGGTGACTGAAGGTTATTCCACCATCTTCTCGGAGATCGATGAAGAGCTCGAGCGCCGCGGAGAGGGATCGCCGGACCTGATCGCGGTCCAATTCGGCGTCGGCGCGCTTGCGGCCGCGCTCGTTAGGCATCCGTGGCGCGACAAGCAGCCGTCCATTCTTAGTGTGGAGCCGCTCTGCGCTGCTTGTGGCCTGGCTTCGGCGGCCGCCGGTGAGCGGATCACGATTCCCGGCCCGCACGATTCCATCATGGCAGGGATGAATTGTGGACGCGTCTCTCTGATCGCCTGGCCCGTTATTTCGCGCGGCATCGACGCTTTCCTCGCCATCTCCGATGAGCGGGCGCGCGAAGCTATGCGCGCCCTGGCGCGCGCCGGGCTCGTGGCGGGCGAGACCGGCGCGGCCGGTCTCGCCGGTGTCTTCGAGTTCCTCGATCACGCTCATGATTATCGCGAGACGCTGGGGATCGGCCCTCACAGCCGCATCCTCAGCCTGGTGACTGAAGGTGCCACCGATCCCGAGTCGTATCAGCGCATCCTGGGTGCGTAATTTCTAGGCTAGTGCCGCGAGTCTTCGAGTTGTGGCACGACAAAGGTGAGCAGCCTCCGACGGCGTAACCGCGGGATCCGGGGAAAAGGGAACACAACCCGCCCAGCCAGTCGGTCGCGATCTTTACTTGGCCAACTGCGGTTCGATCTGGTCGAAGGTGGTCACGTTGGCTGGATCTTTCGCGTCGACAAAATAGACTTCGATCCAGTTAGGCGGCCCGATAGCCACTCCCGCCTCGAGCGTTTGCCGCACGGTCCCGCCGAGGTCGTGCCCGCCGAAACCGCTGCTGTTGGTCAGGAATTGTAACCCCGTCGGATTCGTCGTGTGATACTGCTGCACGAGCCCGTGCGGGCTTCCCTCGGTCGCGACGGAGTCGGGCGTAAGTTGCGCATCCATCACGCCAAATCGGCCCGAGTAGGTGGTGGCTCCGTACTCGCAGATCTCAATCATCTCCTCGCGGCCCCCGCTCGCTGCGTACGGTTTCGCCGCCGTATAAATGAAGGGCGTTTGCTGGAAGGCCGCCGCGTAAACATCGATCAACTTCTTCGCGCCCGCCACGTAGGCGGGCAGGCCGCCGTTCGCGTCGAGTTGGGAAATCTCTTTCGCAGTCTTGGCGATGTACCCTTCCATGATGATGCCAAATCCGCCCATCACGATCGCCGTCACCGCGGGATCGCCATCCACTCGCGCAGCCATGGCGTTGATGAAGTCGGTCTCTTTCGCCAGCATGACCGGATCCCATGGCAAAGGCATGCGGGTCGCTTCGTCGTTTGACGAGAGATTGATTACTTTGGCCCCGGCGTCGTACACAAACTGCGGCGCTCCCGCGCACATCACGACCGAGATAATAAGCTGCCGGCCGTTGGCCAGGGCGTAACCGCGCGCGGCATCGATCGCCGACCAGTCGTAGCTGGATTCATTTTTCTGAATCGTATCCCACGAAGTGCGGATGCGGACGACGTCGATGCCGGGATAGGTGAAGAGCGCTTCACTAATGGCCTGATCGCTTTGCAGGAGCGCGGCAATGCCGTGGGGCACTTTGACCGCGACGGGTTTCGGGGTAGGCGTGGGCCGGGGCGTGGCGCTCGGGGTGGGCCGGGGCGTTGGGTGGGGTCGCCTTTCCTGGGCGCTGAAGGCATCTGGTGGCAGGGCCAGTAGCATTGCCAAAGCGAGAGTTCCACCGGTCGGAGTCAATTTTCTCAATCGCATCATTTCTTCTCTTTCGTGGGTTTAGGTTCCAATTCGGAGGACGACTCTCCATCCCGTGTGAACGACACGAAAAGCCGGCCTGTGTAGGTCGCGTTTGGCGCGCAACCGCTCCAGTCGGCAAGCCAGCCCGAAGGCTGATTCGCTCAAAGCCATGCCTCGCCGCAGGCATCTGCCATCGGCGACTTATGGAACCAGGATCCTCGCTAGCTGGGACCTTGGCAGCGTCCGCGATACTACCGGCGCGGTTTGGCGCGAGGCAAGAAAAAACGGCCAGAAGCTATCGGCGCCGCTTCCGGGAAGCCGCCGTCGTTCGCAGGATCCGCGGCCACGCTCACCCGAATCGGGGCCTCGCCCCTACTTCGCGAGTTGGCTCGAGATGGACTGGAACAACGCCACATTTTTCGAGTCTTTGGCGTCTGCCTGATAGACCTCGATCCAATTAGGCGGACCAATGTCCACCCCGGCCTGCAGGGTTTGCTGCAAGCTTCCGCCGAGGTCGTGACCGCCGAAGCCGCCAGCACTGGTCAGGCACTGGAAACCGGTGGGATTGGATGAGTGATATTCCTCAATCATGGCGTTGGAACTCCCCTTGAGCGCGGTCGAGGTCGCTTTGAGCTGAGCGTTCATGATCCCGAACCGGCCCGAATAAGTGGTGGCACCGTAATCGCCAATCTCGTTCATCTCATCCTGCCCGCCGCTGGCCGAATAGGGCTTGGCTGCGGTATAAATAAAAGGCGTTTGCTGGAAGGCGGCTGCGTAGACATCGATCAACTTCTTCGCCCCCGTCACATAGGCTGGGAGCCCGCCGTTCGCCTCTAGCTGCGAGATCTCCTGGGAGGTCTTGCCAATGTAGCCTTCGATCACGATTCCGAGACCTCCCATCACGATCGCCGTCACGGCCGGGTCGCCATCGATCCGCGCCGCCATCGCATTGATGAAAGCGGTCTCTTTCGCCAACATGACCGGATCCCATGGAAGCGGCATCCGGGTGGCATTGTCGCTGGAAGAAAGCGTGATCGTTTTCGCCCCCGCAGTATAAACAAAGTCCGGAGCCCCAGCGCACATCACCACCGAGATGATGAGTTGGCGGCCGTTCTTGGCGGCGTAGCCGCGCGCGGCATCGATCGCAGTCCAATCGTAGCTGGAATCGGATTTTTGAATCGTATCCCACGAAGTTCGCATCCGGACCACATCGATTCCCGTGAAAGTAAAGAGCGTTTCACTGATCGACTGGTCGCTATCGAGCACCATCGCAATCCCATGAGGCACCTTGACTGCACCGGGCTTCGGCGTCGGTGTGGGCTTGGGTGTCGCCGTCGGTTTTGGCGTCGCGGTCGGCTTGGGCGTCGCGGTCGGTCTGGGCGTGTGCCGCGGTCTGTCCCCGTCGGCGCTCTGCGCACCGGCGGTCTGAGCCGCGAGCATGACGATGAAGGTGAGGATTCCGGTGACCAGGTGGGATTTTATCGGACTTAACATTTTCTAAGGTGTTTCCTTCTCTTTAATTTTTAATGTTCAATTTTCGTGCCCGACATGAACCGACATAATTTCCTTGGCAACAGCCATATAGGCGAATGCATCGAGTCACATCTCCGGGCTCCGGGGTGATTTTTTGCACGAGAAACCGCAGGCCGAGCCTGGGCATTGCAAGAGGACAATCCCTGGAAGAGAGGGTCTCGGCCGCGCGACTGAACCCTACGCGCCTCTCATCCCTTGCCAAGGCTCAATCCCCAAAAACCGGCTCCCGACTGCATGAGTGGGACTCGACAAGGAAGCGCTAGCGGCCGGAAACAAGCCTCTGCAGCGTCAGCCTAACGAGATCTTCGGCGCTATCAATCTGCTTGCCGCTCTGCTGGAGATCGCGCACCGCCTTGTGCGCATCGACTTGTTTGTAGCCGAGCGCAATCAAGGCTAGGACCGCTTCGTTGGCTTGCCCCTGCTCAGCCGTGGGCGCCTGCGCGCCGCTCGCCACTTCCCAGGCCGCCGCCACTCCCAGCTTGTCCTTCAATTCCAAAACGATCCGCTCCGCCGTTTTTTTCCCCAGCCCGCTGATCCTGGAGAGCGAGGCGACATCAGAATTGACCACTGCACTTTTGAAATGACTCACGCTCATGCCGCTGAGGACGGCGAGCGCCAGTTTCGGGCCGATCCCGCTCACGTGATTCACGAGCAGGCGAAACAAATCGCGCTCTGCCGTGCTCATGAAGCCATAAAGAATGTGCGCGTCTTCCCGCACCTGCAGGTGGGTCAGGATCTGCACGGCCTGCCCGACGGGAGGCAGTTTATCGAAACTGGAAAGAGGAATGAAAACCTCGTAGCCCACTCCACCGACATCGACGATGGCCTGGGTCGGCAATGCGTTGGCAAGGTGGCCGTGCAGAAAAGTGATCATGTGTTTTTCATTATCAGGGTCAGGTCAAGCCGGCGACCCTTCGCCATGTCGAACCCCTGCGTGGTGAACTTCCGGTAGCTCGCCGGCAGAGTCGGGAACACGCGTTCAGCCATTTCAGTGGGCAGCACCACAAAGTGCGGGCCCGGGCTGGCCAAAAACTCCGGCATCTGGGTCGGGCGCAACGGGCCGACGTCGCGACCATCCTTGCGGTTATATTGGAGGAAACCGCGCACTCGGCTGCGAAAATTCCAGACCACGCTGGGAGCATCAAATTCATAAGCGGCAAAATCCATTTCCGGCTGGAGATAAGGTTCGGCCTTCTTGAACAAAGCCGTGGAGAGAAAGTGCGAGGAGAGCAAAGGGAAACCGATCAACGCGATCGCCAGGAACACCGTCGCCGTGACCACAGACCAGCGTGGCAAGGCGCGCACCCCCGACCCCGCGGCCAGCCAATGTCGCGCCAAGAGCAACGCGAGGAGCGGAAAAGCCGGCAGGATGTAGTGGGGCAGCTTCGTTTTCACGAGCGTAAAAACGAGGATGATCGCACCAGCGCTCACGATCAGATAAAGATCGAGCGCATCCCGCCCGCGCCAAAGACGGCGGACCAGCCAGGGGAGTTTCCAGGCCCACGGTGCAAAAGTGACAAAAATAGTCACAAAATAAAACGGAAGCATCGCGAGCGTACCAAGAAGAGAGCTGCTGCCATGACCTTCCATGGTCCCAAACGAACGCCCGATGACATGCCGGCCCAGGCCGATCTCGAGGAATTCACCCTGACTTCGGAGCAAGGCCGGCACGCCCCAGAGAGCCACCAGGGCCAGCATAAGAATCGTTCCCCTCACGAAAAGAAAACGGCGCCCCAGGTGAGTGACGGGATCGAACCATTGTAGAAACACCACCGTGCCTAACGGCATCCATCCGATCGGTCCCTTGGCCAAAAAAGCCAGCGCGAGCGAGCCGTAAAAGAGCCACCACCAGCCGCGCCCGCCCATCGGCTCCACCACCACGCTGCGCCACGTCCCCGCCAGGCGATCCCGCCGCAGCTCCGCTCCGGCCCAATAGGCCAGAGTCATGAAAAGGACGAGCCACATATCCGCCACGGCCGCCTTCGCGTGCATGAAGGTTTGCAGGCAGAGGGTGAACATGAGCGCCGCCCAAAGACCGGCCTTGGCCAGGCCGAGACGCCGGCCCCAGGCGAAAATCGCCACCGCCGTCAAAGCCGCGGCCACCGCGGAAGGAAACCGTGCCGCAAAGGCGTTTTCACCAAAAACCCGGAAGCTGGCGACCTGCGCCCAATAGGTCCACGGCGGCTTATCGAAACGGAAGCGGTCGTTGAAATAGGGCACGACATAATCGCCCCGCTCGATCATTTCTCGCGAAGCCTCCGCAAAGCGCGGCTCATCCCGGTCGACCAGCGGGATCAGCCAGGAGCCGGCCAGATGGAAAAGAAGGCAGCCGCAGAAGAGCGCGAAGAAATTGCGAGTTGCAGGTTGCAAGGGAGCGACTCAAAGATGGGTTCCGCCGAAACACAACCGGCAATTTTTCTCGATGCTTAAAATCGCGCCCGCATGGAAATGGCTGCTCGTCATCCTCTTGGCAATTGGCCTCGTCGCAGCTGCCTTCTATTTCGATGGGGCGGTCCGCACTTGGCTGGTTAAACACTCGAGCCGCAGCGTCCGGCAATTCATGCGCGGCGTCAGCCACTTCGGCGATTGGCCGGAGCACCTCGGGGCCGGTCTGCTCCTCGTCCTGATCGCCTTTCTGCGGGGCAACCGGCGCTGGGTGCAAATCGGCCTAACGATGATCATCGCGTGCGCCCTCGCCGGCGTCGCCGCGCGCGGACTCAAGATCGCCACCGGCCGGGCTCGCCCTTCGGTCAAACAGGAGCTCGTCTGGAACGGCCCGCGCCTGAGTTCCAAATACAACTCCTTCCCCAGCGGCCACACCGCCGCGAGCACCGCCTTTTTCGGCGTTCTCCTATTCGCCAATCGCCGGATTGGGCTGGCTTTATTATCGATCCCGATACTGATCGGCGCCTCCCGCATGATCGTCGCGGCGCATTATCTTTCGGACGTCGCCTGCGCTGCGATGCTCGGCCTCTTCTGTGCCTGGCTCTGCGCGCGCTGGCGACCGCCGCCCGTCGGTGCCGTGAAGTGAACTCATGGCCGGAGGCCAGTGGGCCTCCGCGCTCGCGGCCCACACAAGCTGCGTCCACGGGCGTGAGGCAAAATGAAGCGGGCGAACTGCCGGAGGGGGTGGGATTCGAACCCACGAGGGCTTGCGCCCTGCCAGTTTTCAAGACTGGAGCCATCAACCACTCGACCACCCCTCCTTCGACTGGTGACTGAGCGATATCTTCAACCGGCAATCAGGTTCCGGCAAGATCGTTAGGCCGGACGAAGCGGTAGGGCGGGCGAATCGGTAGGGCGAGACTCCGTCGAGCCGGGGAGTTGGTTTCTTCCCTGGTCGACATCCTTTTCTTGGTCGACATCCTCGCCCCGGCTCGACGGAGTCTCGCCCTACCCTCGGCCTCCGCGCGTCCCAGGAAGAGCGTACATTCTGCTGGACAAGGGATACGTTCAAAAGAACGTTTCTTGATGCAAGAGGCGGCTCAGATTTTGACCAAACCCAAGCGGGGCCGGGGCGCCTCCGCCAATCCCCCCAACAGGTTCGAGGCTCTCCACCTTGAACCGGACCCGGAGGACGCACACGATCCCGACCGCCCGGCTCGGAGGACACAGTATTTGCGCGATTTTTCTCGCAGCATCATCGCCCGTAACGACAGCCCGGATGTCGGCTTCGATTCGAGCATCAATCCATATCGCGGCTGCGAACACGGCTGCATCTACTGCTACGCGCGGCCTACGCATGAGTTCCTCGGCTTCTCCGCCGGGCTCGATTTCGAGAGTCGCATCATGGTGAAAGAAAACGCCGCGGAGCTGCTCACCGCGGAACTTTCCTCGCCCCGTTGGAAACCGCAGACCCTCGTCCTGAGCGGTGTGACCGATCCTTACCAACCGGTGGAACGACGGCTCCGTATCACACGCGGTTGCCTCGAAGTGCTGGCCCGTTTTCGCAATCCAGTTGGAATTATCACCAAAAATGCACTCGTGACGCGCGATCTCGATTTGTTAGGCGAATTGGCCGCGCACCAGGCCGCCGCCGTCAACATCTCCATCACCTCGCTCGATCCGAAACTGCAACGCGTGCTCGAGCCACGCACTTCGGCGCCGCGCGCGCGGCTCGACGCGATCCGCCAGCTCCGCGCGGCGGGCGTGCCGGTCGGCGTCATGACCGCGCCCCTCATTCCCGGGTTGAATGACCATGAAGTGCCGGAGATTCTCCGGGCCGCGGCGGCGGCCGGGGCGCAATGGGCCGGCTATACCGTCGTTAGGCTGCCGTTCGCGGTCGCGCCCCTTTTTGAGCGCTGGCTGGAGGAACATTTCCCCGATCGAAAAGAAAAAATCCTCGGCCGCATCCGTCATCTGCGTGGCGGTGAGCGCCTGAATGATGCGCGCTTCAAAACGCGCATGCGGGGCGAAGGGATCTTTGCCGAACAGATTCGCGACCTTTTCACGGCCGGGTGTAAACGGGCGGGGTTGAGAGAACGCCCCCGCTTATCGATCGAAAACTTCCGCCGGCCTAACGAACAACTAAATTTGTTTTAGGGCAGGGTGACGGCGGAAGCGAGGCTGGAAACGCTGGGTCGTGACCGAGTCTGAAACACGGCGATGATAGAGGATCGCCCTCCACCGCGGGCCTCCTCTCCGGGGTTAACCGCAGGGACTACGGTTTGCCACCCGTCAACTCGTCGGCCAGGGAATCGGCCTCGTAGACTTTGCGCAACGCTTCCATGATCGCGGCGGCATCGACCGAGACGGCGCGCGCCTCTTTGTCGTCGTAAACATAATCCAGGACTAACGACTGGATATCGCCATCGAAGATGATGCCGACGAATTCGCCGGCCTTATTCACGACCGGGCTGCCGCTGTTCCCCCCGATAATGTCGGCGTCGCAGACGAAATTAAAATGCGTGCCTAACGAGAGCTTATCTTTCCGTTCGACCCAGCGCGGGGGCAGATCGTAGGGCGCTTTGTTCTCGTGCGCCGCGGAGCGTTCGTAAAGACCTGCCAGCTCGGTGAAAGCTGGAACCTGTTTTCCGTTTTCGGTGTAACCGCGCACCGTGCCGTAGGAGAGCCGGAGCGTGAAGGTCGCATCCGGATAGGTGCTCGTGCCGCGCAACGCGAAACGCGCCTGCGCAATCTGCCCATACGCCTGCTGTTTGGCTTCCTCGTTCGCGTCGAACACCTTGCGCGCGGCCCGGGCCGTCGGATCGATCAGCGCGGCCAGCGCGAACAAGGGATCGTTCGTCGCCTTAAGCGTGGCGCTATCGGCTTCCCACATCTTTTTGCGAAAAGCGGGGTCCTTAATTTTCGTGCCGCTCACCAGTTCGGCGGCACGCGCCCGCGGCGATTTGCCGGCCAAAACCTTTTGCACCATCGGATCGTTCGCGCCGAAATGGGTCGCGAGGTCGGTTAACGAATCGGTCAGAAGAAGCGTTTCGAGATCGTCGTAAATCGGTTGGTTGGAGAGGACGTCCAACTCGAGCGAAGGACGGGAACTATCCTGATAAGCGGGCAAACGGTCGCCGTTAGGCTTGTTTCGTTCGTCCGCGAGACGGAGCAGGAGACGCGCATATTTAAAAAGCGTGCCACTGAAACCACGGGGCTGCCGATACAAGCCCAGACGGCGACGCTCCGATTCGTAGTAATCGTAGGTGGGCGCATTCTTCTCGATTGCGTCCTGGGCGGTCTTGATCTTGTCATAGGCGCCAAGGGCCGCATGATGTTTGGCATCCTGGGCCGCGTGCTGCTGCATCTCGTCGCGCAGCTTTTTCTCGTCGCTTTCCAGTTTACCGAAGAGAGCCGGGTCGAGCAGCCCGGCCAGCATGCCCGTCATGGCCTTGCGACTGTTTTGCACCCCGAAAAGATCGTCCCGCGCACGGCGCGCATTTTCCAGGTCGCGCGCGCTGTAATTGGTCAGCGCGACTTCCCTCCGGTAGTAGGTGGCGAGATACTGCGGAAGCAACCGGTCGCGCAAATCGGCCAGTTCGCTCACGGTGAGTTCGCGGTCGGTGTGGCCTGGACTTCCGCTCACGAAAACGAGCTCTTTTTCTTTCGGACCCGCCGGGTTGAATTTCAGGTAGTCGGAGATCTGGGCCGGCTTCCCATCCTCGTAGACGCGGAAGATGCAGACATCCAGGTCGTAGCGCGGATACTCGAAATTATCGGGATCGCCCCCGTAAAACGCCGCTTGCTGCTCGGGCGCAAAGACGAGTCGCACGTCGGTGTAAATCTTGTAGCGATACAGCTGATACGAGCCACCCTGGTAAAGCGTGACGACGTCGCTGCGCAGACCGGTTTTATCTTTCGATTCTTTCTCGATCTCGGCGATGACCGCGCGGCGAGCCCCCGCGGACGCATCGGAATCCAGGCCCGGTTTGACCGCGGCATTGACCCGCGCGGTGACATCTTCGATGGATTCCAGAACGTTCAGCTCCAGGTCGAGAGCTCGGCGCTCTTCGGCGGGCGTCTTCGCATAGAAGCCGTCGTACAGATAATTATGCTCCTGGCTGCTCAGTTTCTGAAGCGTGTCTGCGCCCACGTGATGGTTGGTGATGACCAATCCGTTAGGCGAAACGAAGGAGCCGCTCCCGCCGGAATTAAAACGAACGCTGGCCTTCTGCAGGTGCTCGAGCCACTGAGGCGACGGTTCGAAGTGATACTTCTCGGCGAGCTGTTTGAGCGGCGGATTATTATAAAGCCACATCCCCTCGTCAGCTCGGCCGGTTGAAGCGAGGACAAGAGAAACCAGGAGCAGGGCAAATGAGCGCATGAGTTCGAGTATCTGGCCGGATCCGAGCGCTCGCAATCGCAACCGTTTGGCCCACACGACCCTTTACGCGCTCGCAGACCGGGTGAACCTTACCCGCATGCCGCGATTTCTGGCCTGCCTTCTCCTGATTGCGAGTGTCATGGGAACCGCCGTGAGCGCGAACGCGCAAACGCCGACTCCGACGCCGACCACGACTCCCTCGCCTACCGCCACCATTAGCCCCACGCCGAGCGCGACGCCGACACCCTCCGTCACCCCGACTCCCTCCGTCGCTCCCACGCCCAGCGCGACACCGACGCCGAGCGCGACACCGGGCCCGAGCGCGTCACCGGGCCCGAGCAGTTCGCCCACCCCGGGCGGCACGGCGACGCCCATTCCGATTCTTTCCGGCGACAAGCTGCTCAACATCTCGACCCGGGCTCGCGCCCAGACGGGCTCGAACGTTCTCATCGGCGGCTTCATTATCGGAGGCGATAGCAGTAGCAAGACGATCGTGATCCGAGCCCTTGGTCCCTCGTTAGGCTTGCAGGGCGTGCAGTTCCCGCTGCTCGATCCCAGCCTGCAGCTTTATAACTCTTCCGGGCAGATCGTGGCGACTAACGACGATTGGATGACGAATGCCAACGCGCAGTCCATCATCGACGCCGGCTTCGCGCCGAGCGATTCGCGCGAGTCCACCCTTCTCTTGAACCTCTCCCCCGGGGCCTACACGGGAGTGGTGACGGGCGTCGACGGCACGACTAACAACATCGCGCTCGTGGAAGTCTACGATATCGACAACCTGAGTTCTCCGTCGCTGCTTAACATCTCGACCCGCGCTTCGGTCGGGGCCGGCGATGCGGTCATGATCGCGGGCGTGATCGTGGGCGGGACCACCGGAAAGACGATCCTCATTCGCGGCATTGGTCCATCCCTCCCCTCGATTTCACCTCCGATAGCCAATCCGCTTCCGGATCCAACCCTGACGCTTTACGACAATTTCGGCACGCCCGTCGCCACGAATAACAACTGGCAGGACACCCAGGCCACCAGTATTTCGGCCACGGGCCTCGCGCCGCAGAATTCGCTCGAGGCTGCCATCCTGACCATTCTCATTCCAGGAAACTACACCGCCGTCCTGTCCGATCAGGGCGGGTCTTCCGGCATTGGGCTGGTCGAAGTTTATAACCTCACCAACAGTCAGTAGCCGCAACCGACGCATTCGACCTGATGGGCTTCGATCAATACCACGAACCACCTAACGAACTCCCGGAGGAAACGCGCACCTTTGCACGCATGATTCTCTCGGTCATCGAAGAAGCGCAAGCGATCGATTGGTACGAGCAGCGCATGGCCGTGGAAAAGGATCAGCAGGCCAAGGCCATCATGCAGGACGCGCAGAAAGAGGAGTTCAAACATTTCGGCATGGATCTCGAATTCCTGCTCCGTCAGAAGCCGAAATGGCGGGAGATTTTGAAAGGGATTCTCTTCACCTCGGGCGACATCGTCGAGAAGGGTGAGGCCGCGGAAGAAAAAGCAGGCTAACGCGAGCATCGTGCTCGGTCGGTTTTAGCGCTCGACATCTCGCTTGCAGCTCGTTGGAAAAGCGATGCTCTGTCATCGCCGTGTTTGGTGCGCAAACATCGACATCGACGGATGCGTTGCCCGCCACTCTGCCGAGTGGTCAACCGCTCGACAAATTCCCCAGAGCGCGTCATGAACTCTGACCCGCTGCACAAGGAAAGGATCTCGGTGGAGGGACGACCGCCGTGTCGTCCGTAATTCGTTTGGGGTATGCGGCTCCGCTCCTTCGTCCAGAAAACACGGACGGGACTGCGCCCGTCCCTCCATCACCGCTCCAGAAAGTCGTGACACGCTCTAGGCCGCGCGTTTGGGATCCCGCATGCCCACGCTACCCTCCGGCGGCGACCCGCAGGATTTCAAGGCGATCGCCTTCCTGGAGTTGGGTCTCGGCCCATTGCCGGCGATGCAGCGCGACTCCGTTGTGTTCCACCAAGGTTGCGGCCGGGACCAATTCATGTCGCTTGACCAGATCCTCGATGGTCGCGCTTTCTTTGCCCTCGACCGGCTCGCCATTGACCAGAATTTTCATCGCGCGAGCAGCGCCTGATCCCAATCCTTCCAAACCGGTTCGAAGCCGTGCCCCCGGAGGACCTTCGCCACTTCAGCCGGGGAACGATCGTCACTGATCTCGAACTGTCCGGTAGCGAGAGCGTCGCTCCCCGCCTCCGGTGGCAGAATGCGCCCCCGCACCGTTTGATGAACCGCGCCGCGTCCTTGCCCCGTATAGCCGCCGGGCTCGGTGTGACTGCCCGAGCTCATCATGGTCACGCCTAACGAGGAGAGAGCGTCGCGCAGCGCGGCCGGTTCGCGCGTGCTGAGCACGATTCCGACCCGCGGAAAGCAGAGACGGAAAGCACAAATAAGCTGGGCCAGGTCGCGGTCGCCTAACGAATGCCGCGGAACAAATTCGCCCGCCGCCGGGCGCAGTCGAGGCAGACTGACGGTGAGATCGGCCTGCCAGCAATGTTTGAGCAGAAATTCGAGATGCGCCGCAAGCGCGAGCGCTTCCGAGCGCCAGGCGGCGAGACCGAAGAGCGCGCCGATTCCAATTCTCCGAAAACCTGCCGCGTAAGCACGCTCCGGGCAATCAAGTCGCCAGTTGAAGTCGCGTTTCGGGCCCGAAGTGTGCATCTCCGCATAAACGCCGCGATCATAAGTCTCCTGGTAAACGACGAGGCCCTCCGTGCCAGCTTCCACGAGAGGCTCATAGTCCGGGGTTTCCATCGGGCCGAGCTCGAGCGAGATCGAGGAGAAATGCGGCTTCAGCGCCCGGACGCAATCCGCCAGGTAGCTGCCGTGCACAAACTTCGGGTGTTCCCCCGCCACCAGGAGGACGTGGCGAAAACCTTCGCCCACCAGGTGAAGCCCCTCTTGCCGCACTTGCTCGACGGAGAGCGTGACGCGCAGGATTGGATTATCCCGCGAAAAGCCGCAGTAGCGACAGTTGTTGATGCACTCATTGCTCAGATAGAGCGGCGCAAACATGCGCATCGTGCGCCCGAAACTTTGGCGCGTGAGAGCGCGCGCTTCTTGAGCCATCTCTTCCAGACGCTCGTCGGCGATCGGCGCCAGCAGGCCGGCGAAGCGGCGCACCAGTGACGACTGCTCGGGCAGGCGGTCGAGGATCGTGGCAAAACTCATGCACGCAATTTCGCGGCTGGCCCGAGAATCGCAATCCTCGGAACGACATTGTAGGATGGCGCGTGCAGCCACCGCAATTTGTGCCGCTACCACCCCGTGAAGATTTGAGCGACGCGGAATTGCTGACGCGCGCCATGGAGTTTCATCAAGACCTGGCGCGGCGCCGCACCGTGCGCGACTTCTCCCCTCGTCCGGTGGCGCGCGAGCTCATCGAACACTGCCTGAAGGCAGCGGGCAGCGCACCGAACGGCGCCAATCTCCAACCCTGGCACTTTGTCGCGGTGAGCGATCCGGCCTTGAAAAGCGAGATTCGCGAGGCGGCGGAGGCGGAAGAAGAGGAATTCTACGAACATCGTGCGCCTAACGAATGGCTCGAAGCGCTGGCCGCCATCGGCACCGACGCGCGCAAGCCCTTTCTCGAAACCGCGCCTTGGTTGATTGCGATTTTCGCGCAGCCCTACCGCATTCTGCCCGATGGGCGGAAACTGAAGCATTACTACGCCACGGAGTCGGTGGGGATCGCGACCGGTTTTCTGGTCGCGGCGATTCACCAGGCGGGGCTGGTTTCGCTCACGCACACGCCGAGTCCGATGGGGTTCCTAAACAAGCTGCTGGGCCGGCCTTCGCACGAGAAGCCGTTTCTGCTCCTGGTGGTCGGTCACCCTGCCGACGATGCGCAGGTGCCCGATATCCATCGCAAGCCGCTTCCCGAAATCAGCACGTTCGTTTAGACGCTGCCATGTGGACGTTTCGCTCTGCGAAACGCGGGTGTGAGCTTCCTTCGAAGCGATTCGCTGCATCCCACGCTCCCACCCGCGGTTCCCAGAGGGAGCCGTCTACAACGCACGCCGCCGCTAGAAGGCGAAGCGAATGCCGGAACGGAACATCCCGAAGTTATTGCGAGATCCGTTGATCACATTCCAGCTGAAGTCGTGAATGACGCCAAAGTTAGGCGTAAAGCGATACTCGAAGCCGGCGCCAAACTGCCCCATGCCTTCCGCATCACTGCGACGCCGAATGCTACCGATGCTGCGGCCCCGATCAATCAGATCGTCGATCTGTGATCCGTTGAAAATAACGCCGCCGCCCGCGTAGACATAAGGTGCGAGGGGCGTGCCCGGCACCGGGTAGCGAAAAATCACATTGCCAGATGCCTGACCAATCACGTCATCAGCCGCCAGGCCATAACCTTCCACGCCGACGCCCAAGTAACGATTAAACATGAAATTCGCATCCAATCCGCCAGCGAAGGCATGATCGACGCCGAGGTAGCGATCGCCCCGATACGGGCGGGCGGTGAAAGCGTAGGCGCCAAAAAGATCGAAGTTCCACTCCCGATCCCGATACAAATCGGTGCTCGGTTGATAACTCGTCTGCGCTTGTGCTTCCGTATAATTCGACTCGACCGGGCCGGCGTAGCTGCCGGCCGCTAGGGTGGTGCATGCAAAAAGACCAACGATAAATTTTTTCATTTTCCTTTTCTCCTTGTTTTGATGTGACGCTCGATCCTCGAAGCGTCTTCCGTTTTGATTGAAGTAGGCCAGGACCCCTTCTGAGACCCCCAGCCTTGCATACTCAGACAACGGAACCAAACCGCCGGTTACACCCTGTTTCCGAAACCGCTCCGGTGCATGGCCTTACGAATGAAAAAAAATGTTAATTAAGCTCGGCGCCCGTTTTGGCGTCGGTCAGCACAAATTTTTCGTGATGAAAGGCGGGGTCGGCGCGAAACATCAGGCGACCGGCATATCGGCGTTCCAACTCGACGAGCAACTCTTCGTCTTCTTGCTTCAATCGTTGCAAGACCTCGGGGTTTAGGATGACGCGGAACTCGTGGATCGTGTCCTGATATTTGCGCATGACGGAGTTGAGAGCGCGATGCACTTCCACGCTCGTGCTCATGGTCGTCTTGACCACGCCGCGACCTTCGCAGTACGGGCAATTCTGGTAGAGCGAATCGCTCAGGCTTTCCTGCGCGCGCTGCCGCGTCATCTCCATTAAGCCTAACGACGACAACGGCAGGACATGCGTTTTGGCTTTGTCGCGCCTGAGGCGATCCCGCATGCGGCTGTAGACCTGCTGCTGGTCTTTGCGATTCTTCATATCGATGAAGTCGCCGATGATTAACCCGCCGATATTGCGCAAGCGCAGTTGCCGCGCGATTTCGTCAGCCGCTTCGAGATTGGTTTGCAGGATCGTTTTCTCCACGTCGCGCCCGCCTTTGTTGCGACCGGTGTTGACGTCAACGGCCACCAGCGCCTCGGTCTCGTCGATGACAATGTAGCCGCCGCACTTCAGCCAGACCTGCCGATGAAACGCGTCGTCGATCTGCTTTTGCACGCCGAAGGTCTCGAAGATCGGCGCCGCGCCGTCGTAATGTTTGATCCGGCTTTTCGCGCGGCGCGAGATTTCGCCGACCATTTCGACCATCCGCTCGACCGCAGGTTGATCGTCGCACATGACTTCGTCGATCTCGTCCGTGAGGAAGTCGCGCACGGTGCGCTCGACCAAATCGGGCTCCTCGAAAACGAGGGCGGGCGCGGGCAAATCCCGGATGCGTTGCTCGACCTTGGCCCATTGCTCGAGGAGGACGGACAGGTCACGCACGAAATAACGAGCCCGCTGTCCCTCGCCCACCGTGCGAATAATGACGCCGAGACCATCGGGAATATCGAGTTCGCGCAGAATTTTGCGGAGGCGCGCGCGCTCTTTCGGATCTTCAATCTTGCGCGAGATGCCGCTGCGTTCGCCTAACGGCATCAGGACCAGATAACGTCCCGCAAAACTCAGATTGGTGGAAACCCGCGGGCCTTTCGTCCCGATCGGGCCTTTCGTCACCTGCACGATGACCTCCGAGCCGACCGGATAAATGCTCGGGATATCCTTGGCGGTTGGTTTCTTCTTCGGCCTCTTTTTCCCGGGGCGATCCGGTCGCTCGATTTCTTCGATCCCACTATCGAGCGCGGCCGGAATAGCGTCCCAGAAGTGGAGAAAAGCATTTTTCTCCAAACCGATGTCGACAAACATCGCCTTGAGGCCGGGCTCAATATTTTTGACTCGGCCTTTGTAAACGCTGCCCGCAATGTTGCGCGAGCCATCGCGCTCGACGCTATACTCCTCGAGTTGGCCATCCTCCAGCAGAGCGACCCGGCGTTCGAGTTTCTCGACGCTGATCACGATTTTGTTGCCGGTCTTGCGACGCGACAGGCCTAGAATTCTTTTCACGTGTTCGATCATAAAGCTGTAAATTTTTCGAAGTCATCGCGGTGGATCCGGTTTTGAACTTCATCTGATTATTAAAAGGCTGGCCGCGCTCGTCTCGTCGGAGTCGGCGTGGGACGCGAGCGGGGGTTAAACATCCGCTCCAGGAAACTGCGTTGACGCTGCGGTGGCGGCGCGGCGGCCGGCACCGGCTGCGCCCGCCTCACCTGACGCGCGCGCGGCGCGCTCTGGACGCGACCGCGAGCATCGGCCTCGGGCTCGACATCAGGGGAGTCGCCGGGTTGCGCCATTTGAGTGCTGTCCGCCCTAGGTTTTCCGTTCGCGCTCTCTTCGTCGGTGTCTTTGGTGTCGGGGGTCTCGTCTTTATACGCAACGGAGGCGACCAGTTTGAAAGGATCGGGATGATGCGCCGGTGCGATCCAGGCCAGAGTCGGTTCAAATTTTCCCTCCTCCAGAGCGAGGGTGCGATCGAGGATACGATCGGCAATCGGACCAGCGACTGGACCGCCATGTCCGGAGGCACCCTGCACCATGACCGCGATGGCGTATTTCGGATGATCGTAGGGAGCGAAGCAGCAGAACCAGGCGACGTTCTCATCCTTGCCATTCGACTTTACCTCTGCGGTGCCCGTCTTGCCCGCCACCTCCACATCCTTCATCCGCGCGACCCGGCCCGTGCCGCCGTCTTCGTTCACTACTTCCCAAAGTCCGCGCCTAACGAGTTCGATTTGCTCCGGAGTAAAATCATTACGCAAATCAGCGTGCACTTTCGGCGTCTCCGGAAAGGCAACTTTCCCATCTTCATCAAGCGCCGGGGTTCCATCCTGGTTCAGGACCTTCTCGACGATCCGCGGGTAGTAAGAGATGCCGCCGTTTGCGACCGTCGCATAAGCCATCGCCATCTGGAGCGGCGAGGCCAAGACGTAGCCCTGGCCGATCGAGACGTTCGCTGTGTAGGCCGAGGACCATTTCTCCTGCGGGCTGTGAATCGCCATCCAATCCGGACCCGGAAGAACGCCGGTCTGTTCGCCCGTGAGGCGAATACCCGATTCCTGACCAAGCCCCAGCAGCGCGCCGGTGGCGTCGATTGAATCGATACCGGCCGCGTTCCCGTATTGGTAAAAATAGGAATCGCACGAAACCTTCAGCGCCTCGGCCAGGCCGATCGTGCCGTGCCCACCGCCTTTAAACCCGATCCAGCAGTGGAAATAATGATCGCCGTAGGTGACGCCGCCGCTGCAGTTGAATTTGTCTGCGCCCATGTGTTTCCGCAGTCCGGCGAACGCAGTCACGATCTTAAAAGTGGAGCCGGGCGGGAGACCGCTGAGGGCACGGTTGACGAGGGGATGTGCCTTATCGTTGCGCAACTGGCTCCAGTCTTTCGCCTTGATGCTCGGGATGAAAGTGTTCGGGTCAAACGAGGGGACCGAAGCCATCGCGAGAATGCGGCCATTGTTAGGGTCAACCACCACGGCGGCGCCGCGAGGCACCGCGCGGAGCGCATCATCGGTGATCGCCTGGATGCGCGCGTCAATCGTCAGGTAAACGTCGGCCCCTTGTTTGGGCGCTTCTTCTCGCACAACGCCATCGATCGCGCCCTTGGCGTTGCGGCGCATGACGCGGATCCCAGGCTGGCCGCGCAGGTATTGATCCATCGTTTTCTCGACGTTCGATTTCCCCTCTACATCGCTCTGATAAAAGGTGTATTTGCGCGCCTCCTCCAGGTTCGTGTCGTCGGGCGCGCCCACGTAGCCTAACAAATGCGAAGCCAGCGCGCCGTAGACGTAGGAACGGACCGGCTTGATCGCGATATCGACCCCGGGCAAGCCGACGTCGTGTTCGGAGAACTTCGCCATGGTCGAGAAATCGATGTCCTTAATGTAGGAATAAGGAACTTCGGTGTTGTTGCGGTAATGCTTTTGCAACTGGCTCGCGTTGTAATCACGCGCCAGATCGAGGTCCTCCAGCCGCGGGACCACGCCGTCATTCACGATCCGGACGATGTCCGGCTCTTTCATATCCTTGGGCATGCCGCTGATGGTGGCGCGATACTGCGTCTCGGGCGGTCGGCCGTAGCGTTGCCGGTAGCCCTTCACCATCTCGGGCAGATAAAAATCGACTTCGTAGCTGGCCCGATTCTGGACCAGGGCGACCCCATTGCGGTCGCGAATTTCGCCTCGAATCGATGGGATTCGCACCGTCGCCTCGGAGCTACCCTGGATGCGCGCGGTCCACTCCTTGCCTCGCGCCACCTGCACCCACCAGAGGCGAGCCAGCAGGGCGGTAAATCCCACCAGCATGCAAAGCCCCAGGAATTGGATGCGGAAGATGGGCTTAGAGCGACGGCGATTCATCAAAACTTTCGGCCGGTTGCAGAAATTGATTATTCGTTAGGCCCGACAGCCAGTGGAGCGACCAGAAAGCGAGCGGCGCCATCAGCATGGCGAGCAGCCCGGGACCGCCAATTTGCCACCAGACTTCGCGATCGAAAATGAGCGAGCCGCGGCGAAACGAAATCATGAGATATTGGGCGAGGAGAATGAGCGACGTGCAGACGCCACTCAGAACACAGTGGACCTCCCAGCGCCCTCGATTAAACAAAGGCTTGAGGCCGTGCATGATGGCCGCGAGCACCGCGTAGAGCATTATCGACCATCCAAACGAGATTTCAACGCTCGTATCCAGGACCTGCACGGTCATGGCGTCCCACAGAAAGCCAGCGATAAAGGCGAGACACAACATGAGGGGAAACGGCAGCACCATTGCCCCGTAGAAAACGATCACCGGCACGATGTAAACGTGTGCGTTAAACATCCAGTCAAGCGGCGGGATGAAAATCTCGACGACTTGCGCCAGGAAGACGAGGACCGCGAGGATGAGGAAGAAGATCATGTTTGCAATATCGAATGAGCCATGCGGAAAGACGCAGGCATATCGAACTCCGAAGGTCGAAAAGGCTGCTCGTTAGGCAAAGCCTCTCTGGCTTCCGTCTTCGTCATTCGGAAATTCGTCATTCTCCTCTCCCTCATTTCCTCCCAATCACGACAAAAACATCCTCGAGCTTCGCCAGATCGACCGCGGGCGCCAGCTGCGCCTGGCTATCGAGCGCACGGACTTTAAAGGTACGCACCGTTCCGACGAAAAGCCCGGAGGGGAAAACCCCGCCGACTCCGGAAGTATAGACTTTCTGGCCCTCCTTTAGATCGGCTTGTTTGGAGAGATAATTCAAATCCAGCAGCGGCGAGAGACTGCCGGCCACCCGTTCGCCCGTCACAATCCCCTGCTCGCGCGTCCCTTCGACGCTAGACGCGACCCGGCAATTTTCATCCGAGATGAGAATGACGACGGAGATGCTTTCGCTCACCGTCGTAGTGCGACCGACCAAACCCTCATCGGTCAGCACCGGCATCTCGGTAGCCAGCCCATCATCCGAACCGCGATTAATCGTAACGGTGCGCCACCACGTCGAGGAGTCGCGCGAAACAACCTCCGCCGGGACGAGGCGAAAAAGCGAGCGCTCCCGGTAATTGAGAGCGTGACGCAAACGATTGACCTCATGCTCGACATCCCGCAACGCCTCGTTGGTCGCTTTGAGCGAACGATTCTCCACCCGCAGCGCAGAGTTATCGCGCTCCAGCGCCTCGAGCGATTTGAGACCGGTGCGGACGGAAGTGATCTGCCGCTCCAAGCCGGAGCCGGTCTTTAAAAAAGGCGAAATCGTTTCAAAAAATCTGGCCTGAATCGTCCGGGTCGCGCCGGGACCGAGGCTGAGAAGGGCGAGGAGAGCTAACGCAAAAAGAACGACCGCGACGATACTGCTGCGGTTCATCGCAGCCCGGATCGACAATTTCCGAGGTGGACTGCAATCATCTCCAAATCAGCCATCAGAAACTCGTTCACTGCCGCCATTGGCGGTCGGCCGTCGCCACCTGGCGAAGGAACTTTATTTCGTTCAAGCATTTTCCCGTCCCCTCGGCCACGGCGCTGAGAGGATCTTCCGCCACGTGCACCGGCAAGCCGGTTTCTTCGCTGAGCAGACGATCAAAGCCGCGCAAAAGCGCGCCGCCACCCGCCAGGACGAGCCCGCGATCGACCAGATCGGCCGATAATTCCGGAGGACAACGCTCCAGCGTAATTCGGACCGAATCCACGATCGTGGAAATGGGTTCGAGGAGCGCCTCCCGCACTTCCTGCGACGTGATCGTGAGCGTCTTGGGCAGACCGGCGACAAGGTCGCGGCCTTTCACTTCCACGCTTGACTCCTTTTCGCTCGGATAAGCGGAACCGATCTTGATCTTAATTTCTTCCGCAGTGCGCTCGCCGATCATCAGATTGTAGGCGCGCTTCATGTATTGCACGATCGCTTCATCGAGCTCGTCACCCGCCACGCGCACGCTGCGGCTAAAGACGATGCCGGAGAGCGAGATTAGCGCGACCTCGGTCGTGCCGCCGCCGATGTCGATGATCATATTACCAGCCGGGTCCTGCACGGGCAGGCCGACGCCGATCGCCGCGGCCATCGGTTCTTCAATCAGATAAACTTCCCGCGCCCCCGCGTGCGTGGCGGATTCGCGCACAGCGCGTTTTTCCACCTCGGTAATGCCGGACGGCACCGCGATGACCACACGCGGACGCGCGCGCACCCGGCTATTGTGCACCTTGGAAATAAAATGGCGCAGCATCGCCTCAGTCACTTCAAAATCGGCGATGACGCCGTCTTTCAATGGACGTACTGCCACGATGTTGGCAGGCGTCCGGCCGAGCATGCGCTTTGCTTCGTCGCCCACGGCCAGCACCTTAGACGTACCGGCCTGCACCGCTACGACTGACGGCTCGCGCAACACAATGCCCTGATCCTTAACGTAAACGAGGGTGTTGGCGGTACCGAGATCGATGCCGATATCGCTGGAAAACCAACCGAAAAGTCTGTTGAACATGAGAGAAGCCTTGGATTTACGTCCGCGCCGACCGGTTCCCAAAAGCGAAAGCTATGCCGCACGTCCGGACGGGGCGAAAAACCATGTATCTTGGAACGGCCCAACCCCGCGTCAAGGGATTTGACGGGTGACGCCTCTGTCATCGGAGCACCGCGGCCGATCCCGTCTACCCGGTCAACGCCCGTGGCGCCGTTGCAGCCGGGGACGCTGTCCCCCGGCAATTCGCGGCAGGCAAAAGGCCTCGTCGAGTCGACTGTGGCGCCCGATCTTAACCCCGGCCGCCACCAACCTTGGCAGCGGGGAGCCGGGGACGGCGTCCCCGTCGACCACAGTTGACCAACGCCCGCGCGCTGGCCAGAATCGCAACGCATGGCCGAATCCAAAATCCTCGTGGCACCTTCTATTCTCGCGGCCGACTTCGGCCACCTCGCCGCCGACCTCGAGCGCGTCATCGCAGCCGGGGCCGACTGGCTGCACCTCGACATCATGGATGGACAATTTGTCGACAATATCTCCTTCGGCCCCGCCGTCGTGCAGCTGGTCCGCAGCCTAACGACTCTACCTCTCGACGTGCATCTCATGATCAAACGGCCCGATCATTACGCGGCGCGCTTTCTGGAAGCCGGCGCGACTTCTCTCACCGTGCACGTGGAAGCCGAGGCCGAACACGACGTCCCCCAAACCCTGCAAGCCATTCGCGCCGGCGGCGCCCGGGCCGGGCTGACCCTCAATCCATCCACTCCCTTCGCCGCGGTCGAGCCCTATCTGGCCGACATCGATCTGCTCCTCATCATGACGGTGCATCCCGGTTTCGGTGGCCAGGCTTTCCGGCCGGAGATGATGGAGAAGGTGCGCCGCGCGCATGCGCTGCGAGATTCGATAGGTGCGAAATACGATATTGAAGTCGATGGCGGCATCGTGCCGGAGACGGCGCGTCTTTCGGTCGAGAATGGCGCCAACGTCCTCGTCGCCGGTACGTCCATTTTCAAAACCAATGATTACGCCAAAGCGATCCGCGCCTTGCGTGGCTCTGACCCTTTGCCTCATCGGACGAGGATGGATTCACCGCCGAGAGCGCAGAGGACGCAGAGGAAGAATGATTTTTAGAAACCTCTGCGCTCTCCGCGTCCTCTGCGGTAAATCAAAACTTCCCCCGCTTCCCAAATCCGCTCATTTCTGTAAAAACAAGTCATGAAGAGCGAGCACGATCAGATTGAACAGAGCGCGGTTGAAGATCACGACGGCATCCTCACCATTCGAGGCGGCGGCGCCCGTCGGGATTGGAATGGCATTCACTACAAACAGGGCATGTCGGCCAAGAACGTGGGCACGACCAAACTCTCCGCCAACATTGCCACCATACCGCCGGGCGGCGTGGCCTACGCACACATCCACGTCGGCTTCGAGCTCATCCTTTACATTCTGGAAGGCAAAGTGCGCCATGAATTCGGCGATGGCCTAACGAAAACGATCGAGAACGAAGCGGGCGACTTCATTTACATCAAGCCCGGCGTCCCCCACGAAGTTTTCAACATGAGTAAGACCGAACCGGTCGTCGCCTTCGTGGCCCGCTCCTCCGCCGAAGAATGGGACAACATCGTCCCCTACGAGCGCATGTAGACGTTTCGCTGTGCGAAACGCGGGCCTGCGCTCGAAACGCACTTGGCGCGCAAAACCGAAGCAGCGTCAATATTCTACGTTGTAAACCTCCACGAGACCGACACCAGTCGTTCCGTCCTTGCCGCGCACGATCGCGGTCACTGGCTCGTCGTAGACGGAGGAAAAAATCGCCGACTCGTGATCGTCGGTCGGAGCCAGGCCAAAACTCATGATTTCGTCCGCCTCAGTGCTTTCCTTCCAGTCATCGTTGGACGCCATCAGAGTTCCATTAGCCGTATATAACTCGAGCACCGGATTCATCAGAGGATTGGCCACCCCGCCAGCAACCAGGGATGGCCCGATGGCGCGGATCACGATGTAGGTAACGAAGGTGTCGTTGGAAATCACTCCACCAATCAAAACATTGTCACCGGTGTCGATACGGCCCCTCGTGGAAATATTGGCCAACTTGGAACCGGCGGCAGCGTCAAGATCGTAGGCTTCAAATAGGCCCACGCCCACCCCGCCGTCTTTGCCGCTCACCACTGCAGTATAGGAGCCGGGACTCAAAGCGGCGAGAATAGCGGCTTCGCGGTCCTGGGTTGGGGCAAGACCGGTCGCCTGAATTTGCGTCTGCTGCGAATCCTTCCAGTCATCATTAGTCACGCTACTGCCGTCTGGTCGATAAAGAGTCAGGACCGGATCGGCGAGTGCGTTGCTGAGAGCCGAAGCCAAGGCGGGGCCGATCGCGCGTAACAAGACGCTTTTTGGTTGGCCCTCCGGGATAATGAAACCACCTATCAGAACGTCGTCACCCGTAAGGACCTCCCCCCGAGTAGAGAGATTGAGGAGTCGCGGTGTGGTGGATGAGGCGTTAATCGTGATTTGCAGGACGGCGGAGGTCGTGCCAGCAGAGTTAGTCGCGGTGATCGTAACGGGAAAAACACCAGTCGTGGTCGGTTGACCCGAGATACTTCCAAAAAGAGGAGAGCCAGAGCCGGCCCGACTAATGTAGAACTCTAAACCCGGCGGCAAACCGATCGCACTGAAGTCGAAGGGCATGCCAGTAGCGGTGATATGATAATTGAATGACTCGCCGAAAGATCCCTCGGCGGTGAGCGGGCTGGTGATAGCAGGTAAGGCAGGAGTCAGATTCTGGAGATAGCCAGGTGTAAATTGAGCGATGAATCCCTCCGCCCGGTTATCGGGATTGATGGCCTGGCCGAACAACGTGTTGCCGTCGTCTGTGATACCGTTGCAATGGAAACTTCTCCATCCGTCGATAGCTGCTCCGGCGCCAGCCCCGGCAAAGACTTCTTCCAGATCAATATAGCCACCGGTGCCTGTCTTAAGGAGATAGCTTACATCGGGAGGACCGGTGCCGCTGGTGAGGTCTTCGTAAGTAACGACAGCCACCGCGCCGTCCTCACTCAAACCAGCACTTCCATAAAAACCGTAGTAGGCACTAGGTGGCTGCGGAGGAAGAATTTCAGTCATCCCCTGCCCTAGCTGCCAAAGAAAAAACGAGGATCCGCTCTGGCCAAGAATGAAGTCGCCCCCAGCTGACATTGATATGGTGGAGCTCTCCGTTTGCCCAGGGAGATAGCCTATTCCCACGATCCCACCGTTGGATGTCCAGCGGTAAGCCTGTTCCGCCGTGACGTAGCCATCGTTGGAGACTTGCAGCGTGCCCGCACTTACCAAGCCATCGCCGGAAATCGCACGTGCAGCGGGAGCTACATTGATATAACCAGACGGCGGCACGAGCGCCTTGACACCGCCCGTCGCCGTCCAAATAGCGCCTTGAACCACATAATCTACGAGCCTATAACCAAATGCGGTCAGGCCATTATCACTAAGTTGACTCACCACCGGCATCAGCTCTCCGTTGGGTAGACTGGTCAGCGCGATCAGATTGCTACCATCTGCGTCCGCGATGCCCGCGGCCGCTCCGCTTTGATCTGGAGTGGTCGTAACGAAAGCGATTCTTTGGCCATCAGCCGTGACATCCCGGCCACCTCGAACAGATGTTACCGGATCCGCTCCCGCCGTATTGGGAAGTTGCGGCAGGGGTTGAATCCCTTCGCCGGAAGTCCAACGTGCCGCGAAAGTATCGATCCTGTCTTGCCCGTCGAAATAGAAGCTTCGACAAGCCGCGAGGCTGACTGCGTTATCGACCGCGGTGACGCGCGAGTATTGATCGCCCGCGAGAAATCCGACGTGGATAAATGTGACATCGGCGGCGGGGAGCCCCGGACTTAAGAAACAAAGGCAGGAACCCACTAAAATATAGAGGGATCGAAGGCGCGGCCGGAAACGAATAAGTGGACCGGGAGCGCGTGGCGGGATGTTCTGGAGCATACGCTGAATGACTGAGCGGCAATGAGTGTTTCATTTCTCCCTAGAAAGGGGAATAACTTTCTCGGAACTGTCTGGCCCGAAGGATTTTTTCTGGAGGGCTGGGTTGCTTACCCAGCCACCACCGGCTCGGCCAGGCCGCTGGTCTCGGTCATGACTTCGTCATTCTGCGTCACCCTGACGACTTCCTCGATAGTCGTCTTGCCTTCCATGACCCGACGCCAGCCGTCCTGCCGCAGAGTTAACATGCCTTGATTGATGGCCACCTGTTTAAGCTCGCCGCCATCGCGCTTTTGCATGATGAGGCGCTTCAATGGTTCGGTCACCACGCAGATTTCGTAGATGGCGAGACGACCTTGGTACCCGGTCTGCCGGCAATTCTCGCACCCGGCTCCGCGATAAAATTTGAAGTCGGCCGGGATGGTCGCCCCAATTTCCGCCAGATAATCGACCGGATAACCGACGATTTCCTTACAATCCGGACAAATCGTGCGGACGAGACGTTGCGCCAGGAAGGCTTTCACGACGGAGGCGAGCAAGAAAGGCTCGACATCCATGTCGAGTAGACGCGTGATACCGCCGACCGCGTCGTTCGTGTGCAGGGTGCTGAAGACAAGGTGACCCGTCATGGCCGCGCGGATGGCGATGTCGGCCGTTTCTACGTCGCGAATTTCTCCGACCATGACGACGTTAGGATCCTGCCGCAGAATGTGGCGAAGGCCTTTGGCGAAGGTGAGATCGATCTCTGGTTTGACATCGATCTGCGAGACACCGGGCAAACGATATTCGACCGGTTCCTCGATCGTAATGATGCGGCGCTGGACGGAGTTAATGCTGCTGAGGAAGCAGTAGAGGGAAGTCGATTTGCCCGAGCCGGTCGGGCCGGTGATGAGGATGATTCCGTTAGGGGAAGTCAGCAGTTTGCGGATGACCGAGCTCTGCTGCTCGCTCAGGTCGAGCCGCTCAAAGCCGAAGGATTGCTGCTGGTCGCGACTGAGCAAACGCAGGGAAATAGATTCGCCGTTGACGGTCGGGATGGTGGAAACGCGTACGTCGATTTTTTGATCGGCGGATTCGAGATTGATGCGGCCGTCCTGGGGCAGACGACGCTCGGCGATGTCCATGTGCGCCATGACTTTCAAGCGCGAGATGATGGCCGATTGGAGGAGGCGCAACTGCGGTGGGACAGCGACCTCGTGCAGGATGCCGTCGATGCGGTAGCGGATGCGCAGATCGTTTTCGAGCGGCTCGACGTGGATGTCGGTGGCGCGCTCGTGGATGGCTTCCCGGATGATCTGGTTAACGAACTTCACGACCGACGCATCGGGGTCGTCGGCGTTCAGGTCGGTGCTGGCCTCGACGTCCGAAAGGGCTTCGAAGGAGCGATTGGTCTTGAGGATTTCGTCGAAGGTTTCCGCGCCGACGCCGTAGACGGTTTTCATGGTGCGGAGGATTTGGGCGCGCGGGACGAGCACCCACTCGGCGGGCTTCGTGAGCAGCTGCGAGGCGAGCTGGCGCGCCGTCGAGTTGAACAAATCGTAGGTCGCCAGGACGACGGCATTGTCCTTGATCTCGACCGGCAGGATGTGGTGCTGGAAAACGAAGCGGCTCGGCAAAGTCGTCAGCGTGGCGCGCTCGATGTTCTTGGCTTCGATCGAGCGCACGGGCACGTTGAATTTCTCGCCGATCGCCTGGAGGAATTTTTGCTCATCGACCTTGCCGGAGTCGAGGACCACTGCGGTCCAGGAATTGCCGTTGAGGTTGGAAGTGAGAGCGACGGCTTCCTCCCGAGAACCGACGCCGCTGGCGAGAAGGATATCGACGAGAGATTTGCTTAGGGCTGGACTCACGGGCGGAGTTTACCAGATCGGCGGAAGTTTGTCATGGGAGGAGAAATCGATTCAAAGGAGCGCGGATTTGGGAGGGCGAGATTCGATCGAGCCGGGGAACAAAGCTCGCCCAGTGGCAAAACGCCATCCCCGGTTCGACGGAGTCTCGCCCTACCAAACGCAATTCTGCGCCGGTAGCTCTGCTTAAGGCAAATGCAAGGCGCGCCGCACTCCGAGGGTCAGAGTGCCGGTGACGCGCTGCGAGTAGTTCTTTTGCAGTCGTGCGATCGCCGCGCTCACCTCAACGGAGAAAACACCATCGGTCGGCCCGCAGTAGTAACCCAGACGGCGCAGGGAGTTTTGCAACGCGCCGACGTAAGCCGGACGCGTAATCAAGGTATCGCCCGTCAGGAAGTAATACTGGAAACGGGCCGAGTAACGCGGGGAGAGGTCAGTGGGATTGAGGTAAGGCATCTGGTGCAAGAGCCCATCCTCGTCGCGGGGAGCCAACGGATCTGTGAAGCAAGAAAAACCGTCGGCCTTGGAACCCACGGGCAAAAGACACATGGAGGCCAGGAATAGAATCAAGACACGTTTCATATGAAAGCTATTTGGACATGGGCAAATCGGGCGGAGGCAACTGCTTGCCATCGTACGACGGTGGGCAATCGGGGCAATCATCCTGTTCCAACTCAGGGCCGAGGTGGGTCTTACCCTCTTGCTTCTCGCGCAAGCGGTAGAGATCGAGTTTCGAGAGTGAAACTTCCGGTCGCATCAGAATAATAAGCTCGCTTCGCATTTTATCCTTGGTGGTGGACCTAAAGAGGGGCCCAATCAAAGGAAGACGATCCAGGATTGGGATACCGGACCGCGCATCGTTCTGCCCGTTCATGATCAAGCCACCCAAGACAATCGTGGCACAATTCGGAGCGGAAACTGTGGTCTTAATGTATCGAGTGTTAATAGTGGGGATCGCATTCCCATCGATAGTGGTGTTTCTCCCCACGTTGTCGACTTTCTGCAGGATATCGAGCGTCACTTCGTTTTCGGAATTGATCAGAGGAACCACCTCGAGCTGCAGCGCCACCTTTTTAAACTCGATGTTTGTTTGCTGCGCGAGACCGGTATTGATAATGCCCCCTCCGGTGGACGAAGAGATGGTGTTTACCGGCACCGGAATTTCCGTTCCTGAGGCGATGATCGCCTTCTTGTTGTTGCTGGTAAAAATAGTCGGACGAGAGATCGTTCGAAAACGGCCCGTGGTATCGAGAGCGTGGACGATCGCGGCCAACGAATTACCCGCCGCGAGATAGACATTCGCCCCCCCCCCCATCGCGGCTGTGGCTAGCTGCGAAAACGTAATCAGACTCGCTGGATCAAGAATTTGCGACCCGGTGTTGGAAGATGCTCCCCCCACGCCAATCGGCGTCCTGTCCCCGCTAATATTATTCTTTTTGAACTGCAGAAAATAGTCGACGCCAAATTCCTCAGAGTTGTTAAGACTGAGCTCACCAATGACTGTGCTCAGCGCAACCTGCGGCGCCTTCACATCCATCTCGTCGAGGATCTTGATCACTTTCGAGACCACTTCGCGAGTGCCCAGGATGATGATGGCGTTAGCACGGGAGTCAGCGATCAACTTCGTGTTGCCGACGGTGACTGATTGCGGCGTCGTGTCGGTCGGCTCGGTCGAAAGCTGCTCGCTGACCTGGAGTGCATTGTTGCTGGCCGTGCCCGACTCGCTGGTGCCGGCGAATTGATTGGTAGGCGCAGCCGGATTGTTCTGGGCTTGATTGCGCTGCTGATTCGGATTGGTCTGACCACCTTGCGCGTTCTGATCGCCCGGCTCCGTGAGGGCGTTGACCAGCACCTGCAGGATGTCGCCGGCGGCGACATACTTGAGCGGGCGCACCACCGGCTCTCCGA
The DNA here is from genome assembly GCA_965218705.1 of Chthoniobacterales bacterium. Taxonomy (GTDB): domain Bacteria; phylum Verrucomicrobiota; class Verrucomicrobiia; order Chthoniobacterales; family UBA10450; genus Palsa-1392. The sequence goes on along the minus strand of OZ244652.1, from coordinate 1,756,718 downwards.
ACTCGACATTGGCATCGAACTCTCCGATTAACTTCTCGATAAAGGGCAGGTTGATCGGCCGCGTAATGACGTGGATGCGGTTGGTGCGCACGTCGGCTTCGAGCTTGATCTTGCCCACAATGAGAGAGTCTTCCGAGAGCACGGCCGACCCGTCGTCTTCGTTCACCTGGGCCGGTTGAGCGTTCGGCGGGATCACTCCTCGAACCCGTCGGCCAGCCACCGGAGTCGTGGTCTGATCGCCCTTGTCGAGAACCTCCTTGAGCATCTCGACCACCTTGGTCGCGTCCGCTCGCTCCAGCTTGATGAATTTGCTCGTGACCTCGGCGGGCGCGACGTCGATTTGCTCCACCATCTTGACCAATTTGCGCAGCACATCCGCGCTCTGGGTCACGAGCAAGCTGGATGATTTCGGGAGCGCGAGAATGGGCGCCTGACCACCAATGCCAGCGAGATATTGGGAAAGAACCTGCTGCAGCTCCTGCGGGTCCGCGTAGCTCAATTTAAAAAGATAACTCACGACCATCGCGCCCGTGGGCAGATCGGCGGGGTCCGACACGATCGGCACCGCGGCCGCTCGAGGATTCTTATTAATCCCGACGACCTCCACGACGTCGTCACCGGCCGGCACGAGGGAGAACCCGTTCAAAGCCAGGTTCATCTCGATGATGGTGATGGCCTCTTCGCGCGGGATCGGCTTGGCGATGAAGATGTTGACCTTCCCCTGGACGTTATTGTCGATGACGATCTTCTTGCCGGTTAGGTTCTCGTAGAGATGCAGGACGTCGATGACGTCGCTGTTCGGATACTGCATCGTGACCGTGTCGCCCGTTTGATTAGCGGGCGCGCCCGACCGGCCCGGTGGGACAAAGGGCGTAGGACCACGGACCTGGGCGGACACCGCAGCAACGAAGAGAAGCGACGGCACAAGGCTGCAAAGGAAGCGGCGAAGCACGCGCTTATGTAATTGTTGGCCGGTCACAGGTCAACCCGCGAGCGACGGAGAAAGCTGGACGAGTCGAGCCCGCTGAGAAATGCTTTTTGGCATGTGGAAAATGCGCCTGCTTCTCCAGTTCATTTCGTTAGGCATAATCGGCCCCGCTCTTTCCGCGGCGCAGCCGGCGGAAACGGAGGCCATCCGGGCAGTGCTCGACACCCAGGTCGCAGCCTGGAATCGGGGCGACATCGACGGCTTCATGGCCGGCTACGCGCGGTCTTCTGAAACCGCGTTCGTTTCCGGCGATGAGGCCACGCACGGCTGGCAAACGGTCCGCGATCGCTACGCCAAAAAGTACGACAGCCGCGCCAAGATGGGCCGGCTCACCTTTTCCGATGTGACCGTCACGCCTCTCTGTCGTGACGCGGCGATGGTTCTGGGCAGCTGGAGCCTGCAACGCGCGAAAGATCAACCAAAGGGGAAATTCACGCTCCTCTTCCGCAAGCTGCCGGATGGCTGGAGGATCGTGCTCGATCACACGTCCTGACTGTAGCGGCGGTCTATGACCGCCGAGGCACCGCTCCGAAATGGAACATGGCTGGTTCTCGGCTGCGCTTTCGGCGGTCATAGACCGCCGCTACAGAAAGAGGCTTCATTCGGGTGCGTAATCGAGCGCAGAAATTTCGCCCCAATACGGCCAATCTGCCCAGACCTTCACCAAGCACGCGCGCACTGGGTTCTCGCGCACGTAGACCAATTTTTCTGCATACGATTCATCGCTGCGCAGCACGTGATCGAAGAATCCCTTCTGCCAATGGGGAGCCGGCACACCATCCTGTCGGAGCGCTTTCGAAAGCGCATTTTTAAGCGACTTCATCCAATCGCCCAAAAGTAGCTCGCGATCATCCAAGGCCAGGAAAAGATGAAGATGATCCGGCATGAGAACGTAGGCGCCCACCCAAGCACCGCGCCCCTCGCCTCTTTCGGCAAAGCGGAGAAAAGTCTGGTGCACTGAGGGACCTGCGAGCAACGGTCGACGCTTGGCGGTGCAGGTGGTGACGAAATAGATCGGCGTCCGCGGAAAGACTCGCTCCAGGCGTCGTAATCGCTGCGAATGTGATTTCTGTAGCGGCGCTCTATGACCGCCGAACGCTGCATCTCCCCTCGATCCACCCTCGTTTTCGGCCGTCATAGATCGCCGCTACAGGGTTGCCAACGCGCGTAATAACTTCTCGTGAATACCGTCAAACCCGCCATTGCTGAAAATGGTCACAACATCGTTAGGCTGGAGCAATGGCACCAGCCGCTCGAGAATTGCGCTGGCATCCTTCTCATAGAACGCCATCCGGCCAGCCTCGGCAATGGCTGCCACCACTGCCTCCGGATGCAGCCGTTCCTCGACCGGGATCTGCTCGAGCGCCGCGATCTCGGAGATGAAAACGCCGTCCGCCACTTGCAACGCCTCCGGCAGCGTCTGCTGGAAAACAGCCCGCCGCGTCGTATTGGAGCGCGGTTCGAAAATCGCCCAAAGCCGATGCCCTGGAAACCGATGGCGCAACGCACTCAAGGTCTCGCGAATCGCCGTGGGGTGATGCCCAAAATCGTCGATCACCGTGACACCGCCGGCGCTGCCGCGCAATTCCTGCCGGCGCGCGATTCCTTCGAAGCTGGTCAGCGCCGTCTGGATCACTTCCGGCGTCATCCCGTAGAAGCGCGCCGCCGCCGCCGCCATGGCCGCGTTGCGCACGTTAAACTCGCCGATGAGCGGCGAATCAAAAGTGGTCTCGCCTAACGTAAAGCGCGAACCCTGGGCCGTGTAGGAGACATCGCGAATGCGCTCCGCGCAGTTCTCCGAAAAGCCGACCTGCACGATGGGCGCCAGACATTCCTGGGCGACTTCGACACAATTTGGGTCGTCCCCATTGAGCAGGATCATCCCGTTTTGCGGGACGATATTGAGCAGTCGCCGAAAGCTCAGCTTGATCGCGTCGAGATCGGGAAAAATATCGGCGTGATCGAACTCAATATTATTAATCACGAGCAGTTCGGGCAGGTAATGAATGAACTTCGACCGCTTGTCGAAAAATGCGCTGTCGTATTCGTCCCCTTCGATGACGAAATATTTCGAGTCATTAAAGAGCGCGCCGCTTCCGAGATTGCGCGGCAGTCCGCCCACGACATAGCCGGGCGCCATTTCGCCCACCGTTAGCATCCAAGTTAGGAGCGCGGTGGTGGTCGTTTTCCCGTGCGTGCCAGTGACGACGAGATTGTGGCGCCCGCGCAGGAAGAACTCCTTCAGCACTTCCGGCAGGGACAGGTAATAGAGCTTGCGATTAAGAACAGCTTCCACTTCCGGATTACCGCGCTTGATGGCGTTGCCGATGACGACAATCTCGGCGTCGTTAGGCAAATTCTTCGCCCGATACGGTTCGGTCAGCGGAATCCCTTTCTCGCGCAGGAAATCGGACATCGGCGGATAAACCTTCTCATCCGAGCCGGTCACGACGTAGCCACGATCGCGCAAGGCGGCGGCCACGCCGCCCATCGCCGTCCCACAGATCCCGAGAAAATGGAAATGCTTAGGCGCGCGATTCATCCGGCATCTCTAAACCGACGTTTTCCAATTTGCCAGTGTGGCGAGATCGACCCGGTGCTCAGACAAAATTTGTTGAACCGCAGAGAGCGCAGAGGGCGCAGAGAGAGAATCAAGATTCCCAAAACTCCGCGATCTCGGCGTCCTCTGCGGTCAATCATCCCTCTCGCGAAGGCAGAAACCACGGGGCGCGTTGCCTGACGAACGGCATCTCGAGCACTTCTTTCAACTGCACATCGTCAGGATCGAGGTAGGACGGAACACCCAGCGTGATCTCGTCCGGGACATCGATCTTGAGCGTGCGATGCAGCCGATCCCAGATCGTTAGGCCGCTCGACCAGTTTGAGTTCACCTCGTCGTCCACGATCGAATGATGAATCCCGTGCAGCCGCGGCGTGACGATGAACTGTCCGAGAGAGCGTTCCAGCCTGGGCGGGAGCGCGACGTTGGAATGATGGAACATGATCTCCATCAGAAGACCGGTCTGCCAAAGCGACAAGGCGTAGGGACAAACGCCAACGAGCAGAATCTGCAGCGCCCGCCACGGGACCGAGAGCATCAGTTCGCCGAAATGAAAACGCAGAGCGGTTGAGGCATCCATGTCGAGATCGACATGATGCGCCTGATGGAAACGCCAGAGAAACGGCACCTGGTGGGTGAGGACATGCCAAAGATAGAGCGTGTAATCGAGCAACCCGATGGCGAGCGAAATCTCAGCCCAGACCGGGAGGTCGAATCTTTTGAGCAACCCGAGCTGACGTCTTTCCACCAGACGTGAAAGTGGCCTAACGACGGGCTGTTCGGCCAGCTGCACACTCACGGCGCCAGCTACCGCTACCGCCAGGTTGCGGACATTACGCAGGAGCTTTGACTCCAGCGAGCGCCGCCGCAGCGGCCGGCGCGTCTCCAGCACGACAAGCACGGCGAAGGTGCCAAGCGTGAGCGCCGCCCCCAGCCAACCGGGCACCTGCCTCTCTTGTGTCTTCATCATAAACCGTGAATCGAAAGCTAATCGCGCTGCAGACGTTTCGCTTCGCGAAACGCGGGGGTGTCGCGGACCGACTACCTCTCGAAGACACCGATGTCGACGTTTCCCTCAGGGAACGCGGGCGTAAGCGTCGCCCGCACGCCATTCTTCTTCCATCGCTTCACAGAGCGAAGCGCAGAATGCAGCCCGCTACTCCGTGCGCAACGCCGTCATCGGCGTCACCCGCATGGCGCGCCGAGCCGGCACGTAACAGGCCAGCAGCGCCGCCGCGCCGAGCACCGCGCCTGAGGCGAGCAGGGCCAGAGGATCGCTCGGACTCACTTGGTAGAGCATTTGCGCCAGCACACGCCCGAGCGCGAGCGCCAGCACCAAACCCACCCCGAGTGCGAAAGCTGTTTGGAGCGCGCCTTGTTTCATGATCAACGCAAAGACATCCCTGCGATCGGCCCCCAGCGCCATGCGAATACCGATCTCGCGCGTCCGCCGCGCCACCGCGTAGGCTTTCACTCCATAGACTCCGACCACGGCGAGCAAAAGCGCCACTCCGCCGAAGATGCCGAAGAGCACCGCCGCGAAACGAACCGCCCAGAGGCCGACGTTTTTCTCCACCAGGTCTTCAAACGGATCGATCCGCAGAATCGGCATTGCCGGATCAACCTCGCGCAAGGCCTGGCGGACCGTTCCGATCATGGCGTCAACCGTCGCGCGATCGTCGCGCGCTAAACGCACCTGCAGGATGACGCCGCCGCTGTAAGCCTGCGCGAGCGGAGCAAAAATCCGTCGCGGCATATCGTCGCCGAGCACCTCGTGACGATGCGGGCTCACAATCCCGACAATCGTGAAATCGTTAGGCGAACCATCGCTCGGCGGCGTCGTGTAGCGCAGATGCTGGCCAAGCGCTTCACCTTTAGGGAACATCTTCTTCGCCAGGACCTCATCGATGATTAACACCCGAGGCGAATCCTTTTGCTCTGCCTCCGTTTGCGTGAAATCGCGTCCGCGCAACAGACGCACTCCGATCGCATCGAACCACCCCGGCGTCACCGCCGTAAAGAGCCCGCTCGCGCCTTGCTCCGGCGCGTTCGGGTCGGTCTTGGCCACGACGGCCTCCTGCGATCGCATCACTCGCCGAGCGTTCGTGATGTTGCCGTAGGGCAGCATGGTCGTCAGAGCGGCCGCTTTGACGCCGGGGAGCGCCTGCACCCGGTGGACCGCGGCAAACATCGTCCGTTGCGCCGCTTCGTCCGTCTCATTGTGCAGGGTAAAATCCATCTCGGCCGAGAGCGCCCCTTTGCGGTCGAAACCCGGGTTCAAGGCTCCGGCCTTGAGCGCACCGCGAAAGAAAAGCCCCGCGCTGAAGAGAAGGGTGAGCGAAAGCGCGATTTGCAGCATCACGAGCAAATGCCGCGCGGCAAAAAAGCGATTCAACTTCCCGACGTGGGCCGGTTCGCCCACCTGTTGTTTCAAGTCATTCACCAGATCCGCGCGGGAAGCCTTCAAGGCCGGCCCCAGACTAAAGAGAATCGTCGCGAGCAGACAGATCATAAAAGTGATCGCGAGGACCATCAGATCGGGTCGTAAAGCGACGACGATGGAGAAATTAAACGAGCCAAAAAGGCTGCCTAACGAGCCTAAGAGGAAATCGTTACTCCAATAACTGATCACCAGACCCAAAGCACCACCGAGCAGGGCGAGGAGGAATCCTTCACAGAGCAGCTGGCGCACGATCCGCCAGCGGCGCGCACCCAGGGCGAGGCGCAGCGCCATCTCTTTCGCGCGATTCGCCCCACGAGCCAGGAGCATGTTCGCGAGATTGAGGCAGGCAATGAGCAAGACCGCCGCCGCCATCGCCAGCAACATGATCCCGATCAGCCCCACCGGGCCATCTTCCGAAGGAGTGGTGCTGATACTGAAACGCGATGGCGTTTGGATCTGTAACTCGCGCGCACCGGTCCCATCCACCGGCTGGATCGCCGTCAGGCGTTTGGCCAGCGCAGGCAAGCGCGCCCTGGTCGCTGCTATCGTTAGGCCTGGTTTCATCCGCGCGACCACGTTGAGCGTGTAGTTTTTCGCGGAATTAAGCGGCAGCTTTCCGCTCGTGTCGCTAAAAGCCGAGCCGAGCTTCGAATAAACACCAAGCGGCAGCCACAAATCGGGCGCCAGGAGCGCGCTCACCCCGGAGAAATGCTCCGGTGTCACGCCGATCAGCGTGTAAGTCTCGCCATTCACGAGCAGCGGCTTCCCGATGAGATCGGCTCGGCCACCGAGCTTTTTCCAATAGGGATAACTGACCACCACCACGGGAACGTTCGCGTTCGGACGGCACTCTGCCTCATCGTAAAAACGCCCAAGCGCTGGAGTGACGCCCATGAGAGAGAAGAAGTTTGAAGAACTCAGGAAGACGAAACTGCGTTGCATCCCCCCTTCCCCACCGATGCCGGCGACCGCGAATTGCAGAGCCGCGACTTCGGCAAAGACATCGTTAGGCTCGCGCAGCAGGGAAAACTCGTTGTAGGTGAACGGCCGATAATCGCGGGCCGCGCCCAGTCGCGCCGTGAAAACATTGACCACCTCCTCCGGCTTCTTGGGCACGACCGGACGCAGAATCACGCCGTTAACGAGCGCGAAGATGGCGGAGTTCATCCCGATGGCGACGGCGAGAGTGAGCACCGCGATCGCGGTAAAGCCCGGCGCCCTCATGAGCTGCCGGAAAGAAAACCTGAAATCCTGTATCATCGCCAGTGAGATGCCGCTGGCGTCAGGTTTGGATTCAGATTTGTTTCGCCGACCGGCACAACCTGGAGGGCGATGCTCCGTCATCGCCCTGTTTTAACCGGAGAGACGTGGCGACGAGACCGCGCCGCCCTCCAATTCTGCCAGCGCTTCTTGCAGTCTGCGCAACCGCGGCTCCAAGTCCTTGCGCACAGCGCGTTGGTTTAGGAGCCAGATGCCGACGTAGAGAAAAATGCCGACGCCAAAGGCCACGACGTTATGGATGAAGCCACGTTCCCATTGTCTAAGGTCCACGAAAATCAAAAGGATGGCGAGAACGCAGGGAGTGAGATACCACCAGAGCACCGAACGGAGCAGGGCGATCTGTTGCTGCACGCTCGCGATCGAGTCGCGCAGATGCTCGCTCACCCGGCGCGACAAGTCGGGATCCGGCCGCTTCCGCCGCAGGAGGGTGGCGTATGTCATCGGCCAACAGACTAAGACAGCCGCCCCCACCAGCAGCCAAGGCACCGTGGGCCGGGAAAGAATGGACCAGAGAAGCAGACCCTCCAGCACCACAGTCGCAATCCATTCTCTCGCATTCCGCCAAAAAATAGTGTGTTCGAAACGCTCGCTCGCTTTCGCCAATCGCCAGACTTTTTCCGGCGTCACAATCGCGGTCGCTCCCGATTGGCGGGTCCAAATGTCCTTCAATTCATCGTTAGTCATACCTTTGCCTCCTTTTGCAAATATTGAGCGAGCTTCTTCCGGCTTCGCTGCAGCCGGACGCCCACGTTGCTTTCCGTTAGTCCTGTGATCTCCCCGATTTCGCGATAGCTCCGTTCTTCCAGCTGGAGCAGCACCAGCGCGCGATCGATCGGCGCGAGGCGCACGATCGCCGCGTAGAGAGCCGCCAGGCGCAGATCCTCGGCAGTCTCATGCTCGTTAGGGAAAAGATCCGCCTCCGTGACTCGGTCAAAGAAGAGCCGGCGGCGCTTCTCCGAGCGCTGCCAGCTCAAGGCGGTGTTCAGGCAGATACGATAGATCCAGGTCGAGACCTTGGCCTGACTCGAAAATTTCGGCAGCGAGCGCCAAATCTGCACTTGCATCTGCTGGCGCAAATCGCACTGGTCTTCATGCTCGCGGGCAAACGCGCGCGCTACCTTTACCAGAATCCCGCCGCATTCCTGTAACCATTCGACCAGGATTTTTTCCGAATCAGCCTGAGCCTTTGGGTCGATCGAGTCCAAATTACTGGATGACGTTGCGGTAAGCGTCGATGAGCGCATGCGCGATGGCCGGCATGACCAGCGTGCCCCCAGTTCGCCAGGCGAAAGAAAGGGGAACGCCGACCAGCGTGTGCACGGTGAGAATGATCGGAATCACGGCCGTCAATTCCAAAACATTTTTCGTCGGGATAATCGGCAGGTGCCAGAGCCCCCAAAGAACGGAAACGAAAATCGCGGACCACCAGCGCGCCCTGGTCTTTAACTCGTTAGTCGAGGGCGGATAGAGATGGGAATCGAGTGCGCCCCGAAAGACCACTTCTTCAAGGACAAACGTAACGGCAAAATAAGAGAGGAACTGATGAAACAAGGGCCACAACTTAATCAACGACAGACCAGCCCGGTTCCCCCTCGCGGCGGCGGCGGCCGCCATTAACATCGCTCCGATCGCGACCGCGGCGAGGAAGGCGGGCAGGGCGCGTCTGGCCGCGCCCAGGCGTTGGCGGCGGAGCGCAAAGGCAGCGCAGACCGCGCCCGCCATCGCGCAGGACAGCCAAAGCCCAACAATCCAATTGCGCTCCGACCGCGTCCATTGAATCAAGTCGAGGACCGGCACAATCATGAGCACGGCCGCAAAGAGGAGTCCGAGGCCATCAATCCTAAAAGCATCAGTGGTCTCCCGAACCCAAAGGGCGCGTAACGGCTGTCGGCATACGAATAGTTGAAAAGCGACCAGCAAAGGGACGCCCAGAAGCAGATAACCGTTGGGACCGCAGCGCAGAATCCAGCCCAACGCCATCCAAAGCGCGACAAAGAGAGTGGCTTCCAGATATCTCCGGCTTGAATTTATAGGTGCGCGCGTTTGATTTGGTCCCGTCATTCTTCCACCGATATTAGTAGCCGTTTAGGCCGATCCCTTACATCGAAACGCAAGTTTGGTAGAGCGAGACTCCGTCGAGCTTGGGAGAAGAGTCTGACTCCGGTGCCCACCTCCAGCTCGACGGAGTCTCGCACCACCAAAGAAATCGCCGCGCCGCAGAACCCACCCCAATCCCTTTTTGGGGTTGCGCCGGGCGGCGCGCGCCGCAGTTTGCACACGCCATGGGAATTCCAATTCAAAGCCTTCACATCGGGATGCAGGTGCGTCACCCGCGCTACGGCGTGGGGACGATCAAGTCGCTCACCGAGCACACCGCCGACATCAGCTTCGACGACGCGCCGCGGACGGTCGACCCGGCCGCGAGCGATCTCACTGCCGCCGAGCCGACGGCCCGGCTCACGGAAATGGAGATGCCGCTTTCCGCGCTCATTCGCGAGACCGCGCAAGCCATGGTAGCCGCGCTCGGCCTGGAAAAAGAAGACCAGTTGGTCGAAGGTCTCGCCACTCGTTGGCAAAGCGGCACCCTCATCCTCAAACCCGCGGGCGCCTCACTTCAGCCCAAGGAAGTCCCGATCGAGACCTTCTTTCACAAGATCGTCATGCTGCGCAACAATCTGCGCGTTTTGGAGCAAAAGGTGAACGCGAGCGATAAACTGAGCGACGCCGATAAATTCGACCTGCACCAGTACATTACGCGTTGTTACGGCTCACTCACGACCTTCAATATTCTCTTCAAGGACAAAGAAGACCAGTTCACGACAAAGTAAGCGACGTCAGGGCGAGGGTCATCGCTTCGCTTAAAACCTTTGTCATCCTGAGTCGCGTAGACGACGAAGGACCTCTCTTATGGCAAATTGCATCTGCTGGCCCAGAGAACGGTTCCATTGCAAGAGAGAGGTCTCTCTCCGCGCTTTGCCGGTTCGGGATGACAAAACGGTGGATTCACTTCACATAAACCGTTTTCGCGTTGAGGAACTCCCGTATACCTAACGAACCTAACTCTCGTCCGTAGCCGGAGCGCTTCACTCCGCCGAAAGGTAACCGTGGATCCGAAGCCACCATGGCGTTCACGAAAACCATGCCTGTCTCCAGTTCGTGCACAAAAGCATCCCGTTCGGTCGCATCCGTGGTCCAAACACTCGCCCCCAGGCCGAAATCGCTCTCGTTAGCCAGCTCGATGGCAGCGGCTGCATCGCGCACCCGAAAGAGCAACGCCACCGGTCCAAATACTTCCTCACGATAAGCCGGCGCCTCTGCCGGAATGTCGGCCAGCACGGTCGGCGGATAAAAATTGCCCGCGCCTTCCATTGGTTCGCCCCCCAGCAATAGCTTGGCGCCCGCTGCGACCGACTTGGTGACCTGCTCATGCACACCTTCCCTAATCGACGGTGTCGCGAGCGGCCCGAGCTCCGTGCTGGCCTCGAAAGGGTCGCCGACCTTTAGCTTGCTCATTCGCTCCACGAGGTTGTTTGCGAATTGATCGTAAATCTGCTCCGCGACCAAGAAGCGTTTGCCCGCGATGCATGATTGCCCGCTGTTTTGAGTTCGCGCTTTCACCGCGGTCGTCACCGCTGCCTCCAGGTCGGCACTCGGCATCACGATAAAGGGATCGCTGCCGCCTAGTTCCAGGACGCATTTCTTGATCGCCCGACCGGCCACCGCCGCCACTTCGCCGCCAGCGCGGTCGCTCCCGGTCAGAGTCACCGCGCGCACCCGGCGATCAGCGATAATTTTCGCCACTGCCTCCGATTCCACAAGGAGCGTCTGAAAGACGCCCGGCGCCGCTCCAGCACGTCGCCAGATATCTTCAATCGCGAGCGCGCACTGTGGGACGTTGGCCGCGTGTTTGAGCAGGCCGACATTTCCCGCCAGCAAAGCCGGAGCAGCAAAACGAAAAACCTGCCAGAACGGAAAATTCCACGGCATGATGGCAAGGACCGACCCGAGCGGATCCCAACGCACAAAGCTTTCGCTCGCCTCCGTTTTGACAGGCTCGTCCGCGAGAAAATGGGCTCCATTTTCTGCGTAGTAGCGGCAACCCAGGGCACATTTGCGCACCTCGTCCCGAGCCGCGCCGAACGGCTTCCCCATCTCGAGAGTGATTAAGCGCGCGCAGGTGTCCACCTCGGTCTCAAGCAGATCGGCCGCCTTCGCCACGAGCCTGGCGCGTTTAGCCAGCGTAGTCTGTCGATGAACGGCGAATGCTGTCTCAGTCGCCGCGAGCTTTTCTTCGATTTCCGCCTCCGTGAGCGAATCGAATTCCTGCAGAGTTTCTCCGGTCGCCGGATTGATCGATGCAATGGCCATTCAATATTTGAAAGCGAAAAGCAGACATCTGAAAGCTGAAATTCAGATCTCTGACCTCCGATCTCTTACCTTGTCGTCACTTTCCGGACGGTCTCCCAAGTCCGTGTCGTCACTTCCTTTCCGAAAGCTTTTTCTATCAATTTCATAAAGCCTCCCGGCTCTCTCCCGGGCACATAAAAAGTAAAGATCTCTCTACCAATCGTGCTTGCCACCTGCGCCCCGTCGGACTCGAACGGTAACGCCAGCTTCGGGGCTCGCGCCTCGCGCAGGAAGCTGACGATCCGCTTCGCCTCGGGCGGCATCGCAAACGCGGCGAAGGGATTCGTTTCTAGCAGAGCTCGTAGATCGTCCGTCCGGCGCACGATCGGAAAAAAGGTGCGGCCCAAATCGCGTTGCATGGCCGCTTCCGCCCTCCGTTCGATCGTGGCCTCCGAGATGGCGCGCGCATCGAAGACAACATTGCCGCTTGAGAGAACCGTCTGGACGTTAGTGAAGCCGGCCTCCTCGAAGCAGTGCTTCAGATCCGGCATCTTCGCGTTCGAAGGGCTGACCCCGCGCAGAAAAGCAACATAACGAGCCATACCAGGAAGGAAATAACGCGCGCGTCCGCGAAGAACCAGCGCAATCGCTCGGGTTAAGAAGCGAAAATCGCGCCCGTTGTAAGCCGGGAACGGTGTCCCCGGACGAGGGAAGTGTAGACACGCACAAAACCGACCTGGGTCAGCGACCCCGGCTACAACTACGCCCTATTGGCGTCTCATCGGCCGCGACGAGCAAAAAAAACGCGGGACCATCGCTGGTCCCGCTGAAAGCTGACGGAAGTGAACGTCAAGGTAAGTGTTTGTAAGTGCCTCCCGAGCTTTGAGAACTATTTAGCAGCCGCTATGCCAACCTGCGAGTGGCAGATCATTTATCCGCCGAAAGAACAAAACGATTGCCTTCGCTGTCTTTGAACACCGCATAGATGCCCCAGGGTTGCTTCTGCGGCGGCCCCTCAAACTCCACGCCGCGCTCCGTCAGTTCCTGATAGGTCGCGTCGATGTCGTCGCACGCGTAGGAGAGCGGCATAAAGGACCCGATTCGCTTCTCGTCCCCTTCTGGCGTGAAGAGCACCACGCGCGTCTCCGCCTTCGGCACTCGCAGCTCGATCCAACGCTGTTTTTCGTCGAACGGCTGATCCGTGATGATGGTGAACCCGAGCTTGTCGGTATAAAAATCGAGCGCCCGATTCTGGTCGGCCACCGGGATACTCACAAACTTGATTTGCTTGATCATGATGCCCGCAGCGTAGAGCGCGCCGCGTCGCCGCGTCCAGCGACGACCCTTGCGGCGAGCGAGAAAGTGCTGTCCGTTTATCGGTATAGCTGATCTTCGATCAGTTGTTCAACATGCCGAGAACCAGCAGCCGCGCCCTGCGTCGCCAAACCATGCCGGTGGACGCCTACGTCATCGACGTCCTTATGCGCGACCTGGTGGGGCACGATCGACAACCGGCCGCCTGCCTGGTCTATCTTTATTTATTCGGGCAAGCAGCACGCCACCGCTGGAAACCCGTCACGCTGAGCCTCCGCACCCTCGCCGAAGAAACCGGCCTCTCCAAGAGCGCGGTGCACAGCGCGCTCGAAAGCCTGCGTCGCCGCGAATTAATAACAACCAGCCGCGACCACCCCACCGCCACGCCGCAACACCGTGTCTTGCGGCCCTGGCGATCTCGTTAGGTTGGAAGCGCGCGCAAGTCACCGCCGTTTCACTTTCAACTTTCGCCCACTGTCAGCGGGGAGCTGGAAGACTGGTTCGCAACGGCCCGGCGGACGGCCCTTGGTCCACTAAACGAGAACAATTTCCTCAGGCGTTGGCGGCGGCTTGCAGGGCGGCGATGTCGGGCTTTTGCATCTCCATCATGGCTTTGAACGCGGCATTGTTTTTGGCTTTGTCGTCGCTGTTCATGAGATCGGAGGTGGTGGAAGGCACGACCTGCCAAGAGAGCCCGAACTTGTCCTTGAGCCAGCCGCACTGGCTGGTCTCGCCGCCTTCGCTGAGTTTTTCCCAGAAGTAGTCGACCTCTTGTTGGTCGACACAATCGACCTGGAGCGAGATCGCTTCGGTGAATTTGAATTGCGGACCGCCATTGAGGGCAGTGAGGCGCTGGCCGGCGAGCTCAAAGACGACGATCATGACGTCGCCTTCCGCACGGCCGATTTGAGAAGCCGCTTCCGGATAACGCGCGATCTCGGTGATCTTCGAGTTCTGGAAAATGCCAGTGTAAAATCTGGCGGCTTCTTCGGCCTGGTTGTCGAACCAGAGACAGGGTGTGACTTTTGAAAGCATAAGGTTGGTTTCGTTTTTGGGTTGTAATCTCTTTCTTACTCCTAGCGACGAACGGATCGGTTCCGGGCGGACATCCAAATTCGCGCGACACGACTTTTCATGATCAGCCCGAGATGACAAGGAAATGGCCTAACCGCATAGTAGGGAATGGAACGGCCGAATCGATCAATCGTGCTGATCGGCTTTATGGGCACGGGCAAATCGTCGGTAGGGCGACTGCTCGCGACTGATTATGGCTGGCCCCGTTATGACACCGACGAGCTGATCGCGGATTCTTTCGAGTTATCGGTGCCGGAAATCTTCGAGGAGTATGGAGAGGAACGCTTTCGCGATGAGGAGAGCGCTCTGCTGGCCCGACTCGAGGGCGGGGAGCCCTCGATCGTCGTGACCGGGGGCGGCATCGTGCTGCGCCCGGAAAATGTCGCACGGCTGCGCGAGCTTGGGACGGTGGTCTGTCTGACCGCGGATCTTGCAACGTTACAGGAGCGGTTACAGCGAAGGAAGAATCGGCCACTCCTTCAATCCGGCGACCTCTCGGAAACGGTGCCAAGGCTCCTCCAAGAGCGTGAGCCGTTCTATGAGGAAGCGGCCGATTTTTCTGTCGATACTTCTGCACTGACACACAAACAGGTGGCTCAATCGATCCGTGATCTCCTCGCTCTCGCCGCTTGAGTTAAAGGCTGAACTCTGCCAACTCGCGGGCAAAATCGGATTCGACGATTGCCGGATCGCGACCGCCACCGAGCCGAGTCACGCGGGGGAATTTCGCTCGTGGCTGGAGAAGGGCGCGGCGGGCGAAATGGCTTGGATCGAGCGGGGAGCAGAGAAACGCTGCGACCCCGGTCTGGTCCTGCCGGGCGTGCGCTCGGTGGTCACGCTGGCGCTTAATTATTGGCAAGGCGAGGGCCCGGAGGCGGAGGCCGGAGGGCAGAGGTCAGAGATCGGGGAGACGGGGCGGATCGCGCGCTACGCCTGGGGCGATGATTACCACGAGGTGATCGAGGAGAAGTTGCGTGTGCTCGATGAATTTCTCGCGGCCGCGGGCGGAAGGCAGAAAATTTATGTCGATACGGGACCCGTCCTGGAGCGCGACTTCGCCGCGGAAGCCGGCATCGGCTGGCACGGGAAGAGCACCATGCTGCTCAATCGCCGACTCGGCACCTGGTTCTTCCTGGGCGAGATCCTCACGACGCTCGAACTGCCGCCCGATTCTCCGCAGGTCGCACGCTGCGGCTCTTGCACAGCCTGCATCGATGCCTGCCCGACGAACGCCATCACCGCGCCGCACCAGCTCGACGCGCGTCGCTGCATTTCCTATCTCACGATCGAGTTAAAAGGCAGCATCCCGCTCGAATTCCGACCGCTCATGGGCGACCGCATTTTCGGTTGCGATGACTGCCTGGCCGCCTGCCCTTGGAATCGCTTTGCGCAGGTCTCCCGCGAAGCCGCCTTCGCCGCGCGGCCGGCGGTCGCCGGGATGAAATTGCGCGAGTTTCTGGCGCTGGACGATCAGCAGTTCCGCGAACTTTTTCGCAATTCGCCGATCAAGCGGATCAAACGACGCGGGCTGCTCCGTAATGTCTGCGTGGCCCTCGGCAATATCGGGACGGAAGAAGATCTGCCCGCCTTGCGCAGAGCCGCCCAAGATCCCGAGCCGCTGATCGTCGAGCACGCCGATTGGGCCATCGCGCAAATCGAACGGCGGGCGAACGCGCGGGTCAATCCTTCCATTTCCGCGAAGGCTTTCGCCGGAGAAAGCTGAATGGGAAAAATTTGCAATGGCTCGAAGAGCCGTGGATTCTGCCCAAATTAGAGGCTCATCGATGCACCAAGCCGCACCCCTCGCCACACCTGTCCGCCGAAAACGAAAATCCCGCCGCAAGCTTTACCTCGGGCTCGGCGTCGGAGGACTCATCGTTTTGCTCATCATCGGCTCGGTCATTTCGGGCAAACGTGAGCAACCGATCGAGGTGACAACGGAGAAAGCGGCGCGGCGCACCATCATCGAGACGGTCTCGGCCACGGGTAAAGTGCAGCCAGAAACCGAAGTGAAAATATCGCCCGAAGTCGCGGGCGAAATTATCGAGCTGCCCGTGCAGGACGGCAAGGAAGTCAAAAAAGGCGACCTGCTCATGAAGATCCGGCCGGATTCCTACAAAGCGCTGCTCGA
The DNA here is from genome assembly GCA_965218705.1 of Chthoniobacterales bacterium. GTDB lineage: Bacteria > Verrucomicrobiota > Verrucomicrobiia > Chthoniobacterales > UBA10450 > Palsa-1392. The sequence continues at coordinate 1,740,580 of OZ244652.1, read as the reverse complement.
GCAGCAACAGGCGGCCATCAGCACCGCAAAGGCGGTCAGTGGTCAGCAGCGAGCTTCCATGGAGAAAGCGGACCAGGATCTCAAGCAGGCGGAAGATCTCTTTCGCAAGAAGCTCATCTCGCAAACCGAGATGCTGAGCGCGCGGACCACCTTCGACGCCGCGAAATCGATGTACGAATCTGGCTTGCATAGCATCGAAGGAGCAGAGGCCAGTTCCAGCCAGGCGCGCGATCAACTTTCCAAGACGACTATCTATTCGCCCCTCGATGGCATCGTCACCGTGCTCAACAGCAAGCTCGGCGAACGCGTGGTGGCCACGAACCAGTTTGCCGGCACCGAGGTCATGCGAGTGGCCGATCTCGACCGGATGCAGGCCGTGGTGGATGTGAACGAGAACGATGTCGTGCACGTTAAGATCGGCGATTCCGCCAACGTCCTCATCGATGCCTACGGCGACCGAAAATTCCGTGGGAAAGTGGAAGAGATTGCTAACACCGGTAAAACCACCGGCACGGGTACGCAGGAAGAGGTGACCAACTTCGAGGTCAAAATTCGGGTCGATGAGCCCGGCCTGCGCCTGCGCCCGGGACTGAGCTGCACGGCCGATATCCAGACGAACATGGTCAAAGATGTGGTCGCAGTCCCCATTCAAAGCGTCACCATTCGGGCAGGCGATTCCAGCCTGAGCCCGGAAGAGCAGGAGCGAAAGAAGCAGATCAGCGACGCCAAGGAGAAAGCCGATAACGCCGCCGAAGTCACCAACGAAAAACTCGCGAAACAGGCTGAGAAAGAAGAGCGCGAGAAGCTCAAGAAGGTCGTGTTTCTCAAGGACGGTGGCAAAGCCAAAATGGTCGAAGTCACCACCGGCATCGCGGACGATGTGAATATCGAGGTGAAGAGCGGCGTGAAAGAAGGCGACGAAGTCATCTCCGGCAGCTACAGCGCGATCAGTCGCAAGCTCAAAGACGGCGCGCCAGTGACGATGGAGAAAACGAAGGAAAAGTGATTCAAGTCCCACGCAGAGGACGCCAAGATCGCAGAGGAAAGCATTTGATTGACCCCATCCTGTGCGTCGTTAGCGCTCTCTGCGGTTAAGCTATGAATTCTCCCGCCGACACGCGCCCGCCCGGCCCCCTTGTCATCGACATCGAGAACATCACGAAGCAGTACGTGATGGGGGAAGAGATCATTCACGCACTGCGCGGCGTCACCCTGCAGATCCGTCGCAACGAATATCTCGCCATCATGGGCCCGAGCGGGAGCGGCAAATCCACGCTCATGAACATGCTGGGATGTCTCGATACGCCGAGCTCGGGCCGTTATGAATTCAACGGCAAAAGCGTCTCCGAGATGGATGGCGACGAGTTGGCCGAGATTCGAAATCGCGAGATCGGCTTTGTCTTCCAGACCTTTAATTTACTTCCTCGCTCCACCAGCCTGCGCAATGTCGAGCTGCCGCTGATTTACGCCGGGATCGACCCCGAGGAACGCGAAGAGCGGGCCGCCCAAGCCTTGATCGATGTCGGCCTGGGCGATCGTCTTTCGCATAAGCCTAACGAACTTTCCGGTGGTCAGCGCCAGCGCGTCGCTATTGCCCGCGCGCTCGTGAACAAGCCCTCCATCATTCTGGCCGACGAACCGACCGGCAACCTCGACTCCAAGACCGGGGAGGAAATCATGGCACTCTTCGAGAGTCTCTATCAGCAGGGCAACACGGTGATTGTGGTGACGCACGAACCCGACATCGCGGCGCACGCGCGGCGTAGCGTACACCTGCGCGACGGCGTGGTGGAGAGCGATGCGATGGCGGTGGCAACTCGGCCCGAGAAGGTCCCGGTTTCTTAACCGCAGAGGACGCCGAGTTCGCAGAGGCCGATTAAAACAGAGAAATCTCTGCGAACTCTGCGTCCTCAGCGGTTAAAGTAGGTTTTCCTCCGATGAAGCGTTTCGTCTACGAATTGACCGAGAGCTGGAAAATCGCTGCTGCCCAGATGGCTGGCAACAAGACCCGCTCTATGCTCACCGCGCTCGGAGTGATCATCGGCATCGTCGCGGTCACGCTCATGGGCACCGCGATCAACGGCATTTCGGCCGGTTTCAACAGCAGCATGGCAATTTTCGGCGACGATGTGCTCTACGTCTCGCAACGACCCTGGACGCGGATGAACGATTGGTGGAACTACCGTGGTCGCCCGAAGATTCGCACCGAATACGCCGACAAAATAAATCGTACGATCGCCGCGACGCCGAATTCAAACCTGATCATGGCCGTCCCGACGATGAGCCTGATCCGCAGCGTCAAGGCGGGCGATAACACGGTCCAAAACGTCTTCGTCCTCGGGACAACGGCGGGCTACAGCCTTATCTCGACCGTCGATTGCAGCGAAGGCCGCTTCTTTAACGAGATGGAAGGACGCGGCGGCGCCGAAGAATGCGTGGTCGGCTACGATGTCGCGGATGCGCTTTTCGCCGGGCGCAATGCTCTCGACAAGACGGTCCTGATCAATGGGCACACCTTCAAAGTGATCGGGACGCTCGCCCGCCAAGGCTCTTTCCTCGGCCTCTTTAGCCTCGATTCGATTGTCATCATACCGCTGCCGGCTTTTAAAAAGTATTTCAGCGCGAAGAGCGAAGCCGACGTGCGGGTGAAGGTCAAAAGCAGCGAGCAGATGGCGGACGCTCGCGACGAGCTGACCGGGATCATGCGCCGGGTGCGTTCGCTCCCGCCGGAAAAGCGGGACAATTTCAACATCAACGAGCAGAAGGCGCTCAAAAACACGCTCGACGGCGTGAAAGCGACCATCGCGATCGCCGGCCTTTTCATCACCGGGCTCTCTCTTTTCGTCGGGGCGATCGGGATCATGAACATCACCTTTGTGAGCGTGAAAGAGCGCACGAAAGAAATCGGGACGCGCAAGGCGTTAGGCGCCCGACGTCGCACCATCCTGCTGCAGTTTTTGATCGAATCGACCGCGCTTTGTCTGGTGGGCGGATTGATTGGCCTGGCGGTCGCTTATCTCATGTGTTTCGGCATGGCGAAGGCGTTTCCTTCGTTTCCCATCAGCTTTTCGTTTGGCTTGGTCATAGCCAGTATGATCGTTTCGGTGCTCACCGGGCTCGCCTCGGGCATCGCGCCGGCCTGGTCGGCCTCGCGGATGGATCCGGTGACTGCGCTTAGATATGAGTGATCGGATTATTAACCGCAGAGGACGCAGAGAGCGCAGAGGTTTTTGAGGTGGAATTGAAGGAGCTAACGGAAACTGTCATCGGTGCCGCTATGGATGTTCATCGGGCATTGGGGCCGGGCTTGCTTGAGTCCACCTATGAGATGTGTTTGTGCCGTGAGCTAGCTCTACGCGAATTAAGATTTGAACGGCAGAAAGCCATCCCAGTTGAATACAAGGGGGTGAAGCTGGACTGTGGTTATCGCGCAGACTTAGTAATTGGAGATGCCGTTCTGGTTGAGATTAAAGCGGTCGAAGGTTTGAGTCCGCTCAATGATGCGCAGCTCTTGAGTTATTTGAAACTAGGCGGATGGAAAGTCGGTCTAATCTTCAATTTCAATGTTCACCTCCTTAAACATGGCATTCGCCGAAAAGTGATGGGCCTCGATGAAGAAATTAACCTTTAGCGTTCAAAATCTCTGCGGTCTCTGCGTCCTCTGCGGTTAAAATTTTTCCCAATGCGATTTCGTGAAATTCTAAGCATGGCGCTGGCTTCCGTGGGGGCCAACAAACTGCGTTCTGCCCTCACGATGCTCGGCATCACCATCGGCGTTTTTTCCGTCATCTCGGTCATGACTGCCATCGGCGCGATGCAATCATCCATCGAAAGCGGCCTCGCGCTTTTCGGTTCGAACATTTTCCAGTTTGCCAAATATCCCGCGTTGAATGGCGGTGGGCGCGGCTCCGAGAAGTATGACAACCGGCGCGACATCAGCTACCGCGAAGCCCAGCGCTACGCCGAGCTCATGGAGGGGAACGCGGCCGAGGTGTGCCTGAAGGTTTTCGACGGCGGGAAACAGGCCGTCTACAATGGCGTGAAGACGACGCCGAGCCTCTCGGTGGTGGGCACGAACAAAAGTTTCCTCGTGGCCAACGCCTATACCCTCGGCTACGGTCGCAATCTGAATGAAGAAGATGTGGCGCTGAGCCGGCGGGTGGCGGTGGTCGGCCGGGCCATCGAAGAACGGCTCTTCCCGCACGAATCCCCTCTCGGACGGGTCATGAAACTCAGCGGGCACACCTACACCATCATCGGCGTGATGGGGGAGCGGGGCACTGCCTTTGGCCAAAGCCAGGACGATATCGTGGTCCTCCCTCTCACCCGTTTTTTCGAGGATTTCGGCTCGGCGAATCGCACGGTTAATATCGCGACCCAGTCGTTTTCCCAGCTGGACTACAACCGCACTTTTGACCGCGGCATCGGCGCCATGCGGATCGCGCGTGGATTGCAGGCGGCGGAGCCTAACGATTTTGAAATTTACAGCAACGATTCCCTGAAGAGCGCTTTTGTCTCGATCGCTGGAGTGGTCCGAATCGGTGCTTTTGTGATCAGCACGATCGCGCTGCTCGCCGCCGGGATCGGTATCATGAACATCATGCTGGTGAGCGTGACGGAGCGGACGAAGGAGATCGGCGTGCGCAAATCCCTCGGCGCGCGCCATCGCGATATCCTGCGCCAATTCCTGGTCGAGGCGGTCTTCATCTCCGAAGCGGGCGGAATTCTCGGCATTATCCTCGGAGTGCTGGGCGGGAATCTGCTCGCGCTTTGGCTGAAAGTGAGCGTGATTTTTCCCTACGGCTGGGCGGTGGCGGGCCTGTTCGTTTGCTCCGCGATCGGGATCGGTTTCGGACTTTACCCGGCTTATCGGGCGGCTTCGCTCGACCCGATTGAGGCGCTGCGCTACGAATAAGCGCGCGGCTGGGCTCGTCTCCCCTATGGCGAGGGGGACGTATAATTTGCGCCCGGCTTCCTTTGACATGAGCGCTCTGGTTTTCCTATCCTCAAACGCTCTTTTTCTGCTCGATGTCTGACGACCCTCCAATACCTGCGCACGAGTCCCTGACGCCCAGCATTCTCCTCGTGGAGGAATACAGCGCTCTCGGGGTCGCGATCTCGTCGGCGCTGAAGAAGTTTGCGCCACAGCACGCGACCCGCGTCGCACAAACCTTTACCGAGGCCGAGTCGCTTGCGGCAGAGCTGCGGCCGGAGCTCTTTATTCTCGATCTCGATCCGCCGCCGGCCAGTGGCGAGATCGAGTTTTTTTACAACCTGAAGCGGAACTTCCCCCACGCTCGCGTGCTCGTTATCGCCGCGGGTACGTCGCGGGAGTTGCGGGCGCAGCGCGGAACCGCGGGGGCGATCCAGTTTGTCGAAAAACCCTTCGATCTGGCGGAATTCGGCGCCGCCGTGCAGGCGCTGCTCGGCCCATGGACAGCGGCTTCAGCAGCCGACCATCTGCGCGGCACTCTGCAAGATTTGGATCTGATCGATCTCGTGCAGTTGAAGTGTCTGGCTGGAAGCAGCGCCGTCCTCCGGGTGGAAGGCGGGCCCAGAGAGACGGGAGAAATCCACTTACAGAAAGGCCAGATCCGCCACGCGGTCACCGCGGCGGCCGACGGGCAGGCGGCTTTCGAGGAAATCGCGGGCTGGCCGGACACCCATGTCACGGAGTCCGAATCGCTCTTTACGATCCCTCAGACGATCGAGAAACCATGGCCGATCGTGCTTTTGCAGGTCGCCCGCAAACTGGGCCCGGCCAAGCACAAGCCCGCGGTTGCTCCTTCTCCCCCTGCGCCGGCCAAGACCGGGAAGAAGATCCTCGTCATCGACGACACGGAAATGCTTCGCATTTTCGTCGAGGATATCCTCGCAACGTCGAACCCGGATCTTCAAATTCTGACCGCGGCGACCGGCGCAGAGGGCATAAAGATGGCCGGCGACGTTCGTCCCGACCTCGTGCTCCTCGACTACAGCCTCACGGATACGACGGGCGACCAGGTTTGCCGTGCTTTACGCGATAACTCCGCGACGGCCCGCATCCCCATTCTGATGATGTCGGGGCACATCAGTGAGCTGATCAGAACAGAAGCGGACTACAAAAATGTGGTGGACGCGCTGCCGAAGCCTTTTCTCTCCGGGGCCCTGGTCAGCGCGGTCGAGAAGGCGCTCGCCCACGGACCGCTGGCCACGACGCTTCCGCCCTCGACGCCGGTGCCGGCACGGGAACCAGCTGCTCCCGCGACCGCCGCGCCACTGTCCCCCACTCCTTCATCGAACGGCCACACGGCAAAGAATACCGCCATCGCTCCTACTTCTGCTCCCGCTCCCGCTCCTGCTCCTGCTCCTACTCCTGGTCCTGCTCCTGCTCCTGCTCCTGCTCCTGCTCCTACTCCTGGTCCTGCTCCTGCCCCGTGGCCCGCCATCGCCCCATCTGTCTCTGAAGTGTCCGAGCGCAGCGAGGTGGCTAACCTGATTCTGCCGCCTGCGCGAGAGGTGATGACATCGCCTCCCTCCGACCCGCGCCCCGATCACCCGATGGAGTTGACCGTGACCCTATCGCTCAAAGTGGTCGACATGCGCTTCAGTTCGACGTTGACCCTGGCCGAGGCCAGACTCGAGCTGTTCGATCGAACCGTCTCCGTCAAGATGGATCGGGAAAAGGAAATGGGAGGCGTGCCTCTGGAATCAGGTTTCCGGATTCATCGACTCTTTCTCAACGGCGGCGAGCAGATTGAGATGTTACGCTTGGTGCCGACTCGTCAGCCTCCGCACATGCCGGTGCCCAACAGTTCGTTTCCAGTGGGATCAACCGCCCTGCAGCGGATCGACACCGAAACCGAACTCACCCTCACCGCGCCCACCGATACCGCCATGCGCGTGCGGCTCACCGCCGCCTGCGAGCTGGCGTCCGTCGAACTTTCCGACAGCTTCGAGGTCGAGGCCCTTCTTCTGCACGCCCGGGGCCGGAGGGTCTACCTGCGCAATGCGGGCGCCACCGTGGGGAGGCCGTTCGAGATCGTGGAAGTGCAGCTCAACGGCTCTTCCGAGCTGCGCGGAATCCTGGTGCGAGCCTTAAACGAGGAGCGCTAAGATGCCTGGTGGGCGGCGACGAAACCGGACAGCTCCTCGACTCCGAAATTGGCCAGCACATCGCCGTTCAAAACCAGCGTGGGCGTTTTCGATTGCCCCGAGAGATCCTTGAGTTTCTGCATCTGCTCAGGATCGCCTCGCACCTCCACCGACTCGTAGGCAATGCTGTTTTGATCGAGATACTCGGTGGCGTCCACGCAATAAGGGCACCCACGTTTCACATAAAGAGTCGGCGTTGCCATCACCCATGAATCGCCCGTCACTCCCCGTCAGGTCGTGCGAAATGTGCCGGTCTAAATGGCCGCGGCCGTCGCCAACGTGCGCCGATGGTTCCACCAGAGAAAAACCAGGATCCCGAGCAGCACGAAATCAAGCACCAGATGCCAGGCGAAACTCAGGTTGCTGACTCCGCTGCCGAAACATCCGCAGTTGATGTTGATGCCGCGTGCTTTGGCCACGATCGACGCGCCGAGAAAAACAAACATGAGACCCGTCGTGAGGACAACCGCTCCGGCAAAGAGTCGGTGAAAAATCAGGGCCAGACCGCAAAATACTTCAAGCCAGGGCAAGTAAAACGCCAGCCGCACCGCGAGCGGCCAGGAAAGAATCTGGTAGTTAGAAATATCCGTGGCGAAGGAGATCGGTGCGATGACCTTGATCGCGCCGGCATAGAGAAAAACACCACCGACCACCACGGCCAACCCTCGCCTAACGAGAAGTGCCCAATCCCAGCCGGCCTCGTTTTTCATCGGTGACTCGTCTGCCATCCCTCCCAGCCTCCTTGCAGGACGTGAATGTTCTCCAGACCCGCCTGCTGGCGGAGGCGCTCCGCGACTTCGTGACTCGTTTGGCACGATTGCGCGCTGCAGTAGACCACCACTTCACGCTCCGGCGACCATTGCGTGAGCATCTGCGCTAGCAATGCGTCCCAACGATCCTCATTCAGCTGCACTGCGCCTGGGACGTGGCCAGCCTCGAAATCCTCATCGGGGCGAGCGTCGACCCAGAGCACGGCGTCGCCCCATGCCTCGGCCTGCGCCAGGGTGACCTGGCCCGGATCGGTCGGCGGCTGTTGCCAGGAAATGTTGTTCCGGAAATAGACCGCCTGCCCGATGGCGGGCAGGAAAGCCAGCCCCACAAGGAAGAGGATCTGGCGGGCTAACGACGATCGCACGCGCTATTTCTTCTTCGGCATTTTGGCCCGGGCATCCACCCGCACATTGGCGTAGAAAGTCTTGGGATCATCTTTGGGGAAATCCGGCTGGATCTTGAGTGCGGCGTTAATCGGCCGGCCAGCCTCCTGCGGGGTTATGATGATTTGAAAGGTCTTACCTTCCGCTTCGGATTTTACTTCCGTCTTGAGGGACGGGTCCGTCGAGGTCACATTCAGCTTCTTCACGGGATAGTCTCCGCCCAGGCTGGCTGTAATGGTCTTCGGCTCGAGCGTGTCCTCCGACGACCAGAAAACGAAGGTGGGCGCCACTTTCAACAGCTCAGGAATCGTGGCCGTCAATCTCAGGACGGTCGCCTGACTGGCCGGCTCATCGGTCATGACCGTGATGGTCTTGTTTTGCACGCCGGAGCGCTGCCCGATGTTAAAGGTCGCGGTGATCTCGCCGCTTTCGTTAGGCCCGACCAGGTCCTTGGCCAGGGCGGCGGTCGTGCAACCGCAGGATGGATGCACCGAGGTAATGCGGATCGGTTTGTCGCTCGTGTTTTTGTATTTGAAATGGGCCACGGCCGTCTTGTCCGACAACACTGGATGCAAGTCGGCCGTCGTTTGTTCCCAGACCAAAGAAGCATGGGCCGAAGCACCGAAGGCGGACACAGCCGCGATGAGAATAAGAGTACGAAGTTTCATAGAATTCTTTTTGGTAGGGCGCGACTCCGTCGAGCTAGGGATGCGACTGCTCTGCTCACCGTGGTTTATCCCCGGCTCGACAGAGTCTCGCCCTACCGTGGAACGAAAGGCTAAAATTGGCTTTTGCGCCACTGGAATCGTCGGAGGCCGCCGCCGGCGCCGAATCGTCTAGAGCCCGGCGTAGTGCTGGCGCACAAACTCTTCGACCGCCTCCTGCCAGATGCGTGGCGCCGCTCCAGTGAGGCGCTCATATTTCTCCCTCCCCAACACCGTGTAAACGGGGCGGCGCGCCACAAAATTCTTCATCTCGCCTAATGACGACGCGTCCACCGTGCGCGCGCGCATGGGCACGCCAAAGCGGTGACAGCAATCCAGCGCCCACTGCGCGTATTCCTGCCAACTGCACTCTCCTCGGTTGGCCACATGCAGGATGCCGCCTCCTTCACTGGCCTGGAAGAGCGGACGCAGAAGCGCAGCGATGTCCGGGGTATAAGTGGGCGCCGAATACTTATCCGCGACTGCCGCAATCTTCTCTTCGTCACGCGCTTTCTTGAGCATGGCGTCGATAAAGCTGGGCCGGTCTGGCCCGAAGACCCAGGAAACCCGCACAACCCAGGCGCGTTCGTTGGCCTCCAAGACTTCGAGTTCGCCGGCGCGTTTCGATTCGCCATAGACGCTGATAGGTTTGGCTGGATCCTCCTCCGTATAAGGCTCGCGCTTTTCGCCATCGAAGACGTAATCAGTACTGATGTGGATAAATCGCGCTCCTTTTTGCCGGCAGATCTCAGCCATCACTCGCGGGGCTTCCGCATTCAGCCGCATGGCCTCTGCGCGGTGGTCCTCGCAATAATCGACATTCGTTAGGGCGGCGGCGTTGATCAGGACATCGCAGGGAGCGGCTTCAAGAGTGGCGCGCAGCGTTTCCAGCTCGGCCAGATCGAGCTGGGCATGATTGAAAGAAGTGATCTCGTAAAGATCGGCATACTCCCGGACGAGCGCTGCTCCCAATCGCCCCCCCGCTCCGACGATTATTACCTTTGGCTGCGACTTGCTCATCTTCCTCAGTCGGATTGTCGAAGCATAATTTGGTCGACCCAATAAAGCAGCGGTCGTGGCAATGAGGAAAAAGCCTCAGGGCGCGTCAGACGCTAGTGAGCTTGTGATTTCCTTGAAGCCAGGATCAGTTCGTAGGGTTGCCCAGAAGGGATGTCGGAGCAATAACCCATAGCTAAGATAACTCGGCATCGAGGTGACTTCCTTCAATTCTTGCAGGGCCGACGCATTCTCTCCGGTCCAAGCGTGAATCGTGGCCAGGTTTTGCATGAGGAGAGGGCCGACGATGGCATCTTTGCCCGGTGGCAGCAGCTCGACCGCGCGTTGGCCTTCGCGAATGGCGTTCTCTTTGTCGCCCAAGGCCGCGTCCACCATTCCCCGCGCAGAGAGACCTTCGGCAAAATCCGGCTGCTTATCCACCATGAGCGCAATCTCTCGGCGAGCGCTCACAAAAGAGGCCCGAGCGGCCTCCGGATCATTCCGAAGTCGCGCGACGAGACCTTCGCCCCAAGACCTCGGATAGGGCACGCCTTCTTCATAAATCCCGGAGGGTTTCATTGCGGCCAGGGCTCGGCTCGCGCTGTCCGCATCACCTTCACAAAGCGCAATCTGAAACCAGCGGAAACCGATCAAAGAGCCCGCGGCGGAATCTTTGGCTAGAACGGTCTGCACTGTTTCATGCACCAGCCGGGTGTTTCCATGAGAATCAAATTCGGCCATCGCCCGCTCGACCTGCAACGTCGGATCCTCGGGTGCTATCCCAAGCGCCCGATCGAGCACTTCTCGCAGATCTTCGTAGCGGCGAAGTGCGCTGTAACTTTGTGCGAGCTGGTTTAAGAAAGCCAGATTACGCGGATCGAGTTCCACCGCGCGTTCCAAATGCTCGGTGGAGCTTTTCCAATGGCCCTGCCGCCGATGGATATATCCCACGAGCAGGATCGGGAGTGGATCATTCGGTAACTTTCGCTGGGCGAGAGCCGACTCTTTGAGGGCACGATCGTAATCGCGATAGCCAAAATAGTAATGGGTAGCGGAAGCCAGGTGCGTTTCTCCCGCTTCCGGTTGCAAACGAATCGCGGCATCGACTGCTGACTGGGCCAGGGCAAGACGCCGAGCCGTCGTATCAACCCCGTAAAAGTAAAGTTGATCGTGTGCGCTCGCCAACTGGCAATAGGCCAGATAGAACGAAGGATCACGCGCGGTTGCCTTTTCGAGAAGCTCGGTCGCATCGCCCAGATTTTCCAGACCGCTGGACTCGGAGGCGATCTGCGAGATCATGGTTTTGGCGCGCACGTAGAACTCGTAGGCAACCAGGTCGGCGGTGGGCCGCACTTCGATCCGCGCCTTCTCTTCCGGAGTAAATTTCGACTGGAGTTGCGCCACGATTTCCTCCGCAATTTCGCTTTGGATTTTAAAAACATCGGCCAGATCGCGGTCGTAGCGCGCCGCCCAGACTTGCGCGTCGCTCAGTGAATCGACCAATTGGGACGTCACCCGCACTCGCGGGCCGACCCGCTGCACGCTGCCTTCGAGGAGATATCTCACGCCCAGGCTTTCACCAATCCCCTTGAGGTCGAGCCCGGCCAGGTCCCTGTACTTCATGACCGACGTGCGACTGATCACTTTGAGGTCGGCCACCTTGGTCAGCAAAGTGAGAATCTCACCCTGCACACCGTCGGCAAAATAGGAGTCCTTAGGATCAGCGCTCCAGTTTTCAAAGGGCAAAACCGCGACGCCTTTCTCTGCGATCGGAGGCGTGCTTCGCGTGGGGGGTCGCAAGAGGAGAAAGCCGATCAGCGCGGCGGCGAGAAAAAAAAGCAGCAGGCCACCCAGCCAAAGATGCCTGCGCCGGGACATCACCGCCTTCCTGCGTCGTTCAGATGATGCATTCGCTTCCTGCAGTCGCGAGGGGCGATCAGGGTTGCCGATCGAGCCATTATGGAAGTTGACCAGGTGGACCCGGAGACCGTGTTTCACGATGCAGCCCCCCAGGTCGTGCAGGTGCGGTCGCCAATGACTGTATTCCACCAGATCCTCGGCCAGATGCTGGGAGAGGAGAATGTGCCCCGCATCGCCGCAATCCATCACTCGTTGGGCGACATTGAGGCCCGAGCCCGCCACATTGAGCCGGTCGTTCACATCTTCGATCATGTTGACCGGACCGCTATGAGCCCCCATCCGCACTTGGATGTCGGGATGCGCTTTGAGCGCTTCGGCGATTTCTACTGCACATTGCAAAGGCTCTTCGGGAGTGCGAAAAAAAAGGAGGACCATCCCATCGCCCGTGGGAAGCCGGATCAGGCGACCGCCACTTTCCGCGATACAGGCGCACTTGGTTTCTCGCACCACGCGCTTGAGCTCGTTCAACAGGTCGATCTGTTCATTCACGAGGAGTTTGGAGTAACCCACCGCATCAATCGAGAGGATGTGGGCAATCTCCGGCTCCAAGTTCTGAATTTCGGAAGACATTTCCGCGCTCCTTCTGGTTGCGCTGCCTCCTAAGAATTCATCAATTACTTTGTTCTTGTCGAGCGATTTGCGAATGTCGCGTGCGAACCTCGGGTGTTCACCCAGCAGAACGCGGACTCATGCTAGCTTGATTCTCGGTCGTGCTGAAAGCGGCGAGGTTGAGAGCGATCATGATGACCGCGAATAAAAACATGCCCATCATCAATCCAATCGCACCGTGCATTACGCAGACCGCCCACAGCACCACCTGTCGCGAGCGGCGCGGCCAGATAAGAAAAGCATAACTAATCTCCAGGAGACAGACTGATATTCCAAGCAGAGGCAGAATCGGCCTCCACGAAGCCACCACTTCCATCGGTAGAACATCAAAGGGTGGAATGGTCAGCGCCCGCCAGATGTTAGACCCGTCCCACCAACCCTTCCCCAGACATTTTGTCAGCCCGCCGAAAAGATAGATCAGACAAAGGTGAAGCTGAAGGAGGCGCCGATGAAAGCCGAGTTGAGAAGGGTCGGGCTCGCGCCAACGCCCCATCACGCGATCGGCCGAGCATCGATCGGGTAGCGGCGCGATCATGAGATAGAAGAGACCGATCGTGATCAGGTTATCTGCGCCGTAGGAAAGGAGCCCTTCACTCTTGGAGGCGGCCAGTTGCAGGAACCAGGCGAGGAAGGCTGCCGGACGGGCGAACAGGCCCAAGATGAGAAAGAAGCCGGCGCCTAGAAGCGCGATCCAAGTGAAAGAGAGGGCGAATCGTTCACTCAGACCCATTTGCTTCCCTATCCAGATCACCCAACCCAGTCTCGGAATAACCGGACTTTGCATCGAGAGAAGCGTCTCGAAAATCCTCCGATCGATTAGCCCCTGGCTCGTCTCCCCAAAGAGACCGTTCCAATCCGCACGGAGCATCCCGGCGTAAAGGACGATGACCAAACCAAGACCAATTCTGAGCAACGTCAGCCAGCGATCGGACTCGATCGGGAAAAGAAAATTTCCTGTTCGACGCCTCCAGGTCATGGCGTAGATCGGGTCCCTTTGCGCTGACCCGGGGCGAAATCATAAATGTAGAGACATTTGAAAGTCCTTTCGGTCTTCCCTGCACAGTACTCCGCCACCGTCGGCGGCTTGATAGAACCGAAAAAAGCGCGCACGGAAATGGCTCGCGGATGTTGCTTCCATGCCGCACTGGCCAACATGGTGACTAACTCATCCCGCCACTTGTCGTAATCAGTCCGCCCGATTTGTTCGATCAGGCTGGTCAACCGGAGACCGGCCTCGGCGCTCCGGACTGTGGGTCTTTGAAACGCGACGCGTCCGTCCGCATAACGAAATTCGAAAACGAGCGCGTGCGGCTCGGGAACATTCGGCGCGAAATAGCCATAACCTGCTTCGATCCCGGCGGCGTGAACATAGGTCGCTACCACCCGTCGCCACGGATTCCGGGAGTCCAGACCATCACCTAAGATCGCCGCGGGAACCGTGTCGAGCTTCTCCCAGACAACTGTGGGAGCAATCGAAAAGAGAGCCGTGTGCTTTTGCAGCAGCCACATGGTCTCATGCGCGCAAACGGCCGCGATGAGGATAAAATGGAAGGCGAACCACGCCAGATAACCATTCCGGCGCAGCGCGCTCATGCAGTGCTCACCTGCAGTAAACCCTACTCGTCCGCAAGGTGACTCAACATCTCTTCGAGATCCTTCAGTTGTCCGCTATTGAAGCCAACCCGCTGAGTGACGTGCACGCCATCCGGGTTTTTTTCTTGCGCAGGCGTAATTGTATGAACCAACCTGGCCGGCTTCGGCGAGTTGGTGCCATCAGGCGTAGGATCAATCTTCTCCTTGGGGTTGAAGGTAATGTCTCTGTGCCAACTTCCTTTGTTTAACGCTTCGATGAACGCCGCTTTTTCGTTAGGCTTGATTTTCGCCCGAGCATCAAAACGGACCACATACTTTGTCCGTGGATCGTCGGTTTTTGAGCTACTCTGCATAGTGCAGCCCGCAATAATCAGGATGAGTCCTGCGATAACCATGAGGGTATGGGTGGTTTTCATGATGCTGTTTTGCTCCTCGGAGGAAACCGCTGTCAATCTTAATTGGACGGGGTTTGACAAGCCTGCTTTCGTTAGTCTTGACATCTGGCCCGGTATTAGCTGACCGTTCTGAACTATGCGCGCGATCTGGAAGGGCAGCATCAACTTCGGTCTCGTCTACATCCCGGTCTCGGTCTATCCCGCGACGAAAGAAGAGAAAATCAGCTTCCGCCAATTGCGCGCCTCGGATCTGAGCCCGATCCGTTACAAAAAAGTTGCGGAAGTGGACCAGAAGGAAGTCCCGGCGAACGAAATCGTGAAGGGTTTCGAGTACGAAAAAGGAAAATGGATCACGCTGAAGGACGAGGATTTCGAGAAGGTCCAGATCGAATCGACGCACTCAGTCGAGATCACGGACTTCGTGGAACAGTCGCAGATCAATCCAAAATTTTTCTATAAACCCTACTTCCTCGAGCCGCAGAAAGGGGGCGACAAAGCCTACGCTCTCCTGCACAAAGCCCTCACCGCTTCGGGTAAAGTGGGCGTAGCCAAGGTGGCGATCCAAAAGCGAGAATATCTGGCCGCGGTTAAACCGGATGGCCTTTTTCTCATCCTCGAGCTCATGCATTTTGCCCAGGAAGTCCTGGAACCGTCGTCGCTCAATAGCGGCGCGGATCGCTCGGTCTCGCCGCAGGAATTGAAGATGGCGACTGCGCTCATCGACGCCATGACGACCGAATGGGAACCGACCAAATACAAAGACCAGTATCAGACGGCACTCCTGCAAATGATCGAGGAGAAAGCGCAAAAACGCACGCCCGTTCCCAAAGCGGCCACCCCGCGGGTCCAGCCTAACGTTATCGACATGGTGGCGGTCCTGCAGCAGAGCCTGCAAAGGGCGGGAACGAAAAGCAAGTCCGGCGGCAGCAACGGTCGCACGCCTGCGGCGCGCAAGACGGCCAGCCTGACCAAGCGCAAAAGGCGCTCGGTCGCGGCCTAACGAACAGCTGGAGCTTCTCCCTCGATTCGTCTCTGTCTGGCCATGCTTTCATTGGCCGGGGTCAGCGACCAACCGGCTACAACAGTGCGCTGTCGCGGTTCTCCTCCAGCAGGGTGAAAATAGCCTCGCCCGTCCGGAAAGAACGGCTGTTTGTTCCTTACTCGTGATCGGAATCGACCTGAATTGTTTGAGCAGGAGCACGAGCAGGATTAGGAGCAGGAAGTCTCGTACCACCGCTTTGCCAGCAACCGAGAGGGCGGTATGATGCCGGGAGGCCCAGCAGCCTAACCTAAAGCGCCCAAGGGCTTGCCGTATGCACATCCTGATTGTTGAAGACGAAGAGAAGATCGCCGCGTTTATTCGGCGCGGCCTGACCGAGAACGGTTTTGTCGTGGACGTGGCGGTCGATGGCGAACAGGGACTGGAATATGCGCTGGCCCGCAAGATGGATCTCATCATCCTGGATGTGTCCCTGCCCAAACGCGATGGTTGGTCGCTCATCACCGAGCTGCGGCGGGCCGGCGTGCAAACCCCGGTTCTTTTCCTCACCGCCCGGGATAGCGTGCCCGACCGGGTGAAAGGTTTCGACCTCGGGGCAGACGATTACCTGATCAAACCTTTTCACTTTTCCGAGCTGCTGGCGCGGGCGCGTTCCCTCATGCGACGCCCTCTGGAAAGGCGCAAGGATGTGCTCAGGGTGGGCGATCTCGAGGTCGATCAGCGCCGGCACAAGGTGACGCGAGCCGGTGACCTTTTGAATCTGACGCCGAAGGAATTTTCCCTCCTGGTCTTCCTCGCTTCTTCCGCCGGTGACATCGTCTCGCGCACCGAGATCGTCGAGCAGGTTTGGGATATCAATTTCGATACTGGCACCAACGTCGTGGATGTGATGATGCGCAGGCTGCGCGCCAAGGTCGATGATCCTTACGAGACGAAGTTGATCCAGACCATCCGCGGTGTGGGCTATGTCCTCCGAGCCGAATAAGACGGCGCCACCCGCCGAAGCTCCGCCCACTTGGTCGATCGCTTTCGAGGCGGTGCTGCTCTTTACCGTTGCGGCGGCCGTCCTTCTCCTCGTCGCCCTGGTCACTGCCTACTCGGCCGTCCGCCAGCATGTCCTGCACGATAACGATCGCTATCTGGCCGAGAAACTGACCGCACTGCGGGCCGACCTCGCCACCGATGCCAGGCCAGAATCGCTCAGCCAAGAATTAAGAATCATCCGGGCCGCGGACAGATCGTACGCCGTCCGGGTCATCGATGGAACCGGCCAGATCGTGGCGGAAAGCCCGCGCATAGGCAAACTTTTGCCTCCCGAAGTCTTTCCCCGCACGCTCTCCGTGCGCGGGGCGCGGCCTGCGACCCTTATCTACGAAGCGCGACGCCGGAAGATCTTCGCCCTCGTCTCAGGTGTTGCGGAGGTGGGAAGCGAACGTTTCACCATTCAACTGGCGCAAGACCGATCCCACGACGAGCGCTTCATGCGCCACTATGCGGCGCTGCTCGCGGGCATGCTTGCTTGTGCGGTGGTGACCTGCGCCGGCATCGGTTTGCTCGTCATCCGGCGCGGCCTGCGTCCCCTCAAAAATCTGGCACGATCGGTCGAGCGCGTCGGCGCGACTCATCTCGACGAGCGTGTCCCCATCGATCGCTGGCCATCGGAGCTGCAGCCGCTGGCCGTCGGCTACAACAAGATGCTGGCCCGCCTGGAAGATTCCTTCACCCGTCTCTCCCAGTTTTCGGCCGATCTCGCGCATGAATTGCGAACACCGATCGCCATCCTGCGCGGCGAGGCGGAAGGCGCGCTGACCAAGTCGCGTTCTTCCGATGAATACCGAGAGGTCATTGAGTCGAGCTTGGAAGAACTGCAGCGCCTTTCCGCCATGATCGATAATCTTCTCTTCCTCGCGCGCGCCGAGGCCGGAGCCGGTTTCGAGCGCGAGCTATTCGATGGACGCACTGCCCTCGAAGGGATCCGGGAGTTTTACGAAGCGGTCGCGCAAGACAGCGGAGTGGAGATTACCTGCGAGGGCGAGGGCCAGGTCTATGCTGAGCCTGTCTTGTTTCGGCGAGCCTTGATCAATTTGATCACCAACGCGCTGCGCTTCACCCCTGCGCAGGGCCACGTCACCGTCGGTCTCAAACGTCGGAACAGTGGCAGCGCAGTTTCCGTTCACGACACGGGCTGCGGTATCGCGGCCACTCACATTCCCAACATCTTCAACCGCTTTTTCCGCGGCGATGCCAGTCGCAGCACGCAAGGAACGGGCTTGGGACTTTCCATCGTAAAGTCGATCATGGATATCCACAACGGCGAGGCCTCGCTGCAAAGCGAACTCAACCGCGGGACCGAAGTCACTCTGTTTTTCCCTGACTCAGATAATGCAGGTTAAACAGATGCGGGGACAGCGTTCCCCGGCTACGAGGGCTCTCAAGCGAAGCACTACTAACACACCGCACATTAGGTCCCGCCCGGTGCGCATAACATGTGCTTACTTTGAATTTGAATGGACGATCGATCTGTCCGTCCCAGTGGATAATCCGGTTTTCTCGTGCTTAGTTAGCGCCCCGTCATCCATCGCTATGAAAATAACCACTCTGCTGCTCGCTCTCGCGACGCTCGGAACGCAATCGCTCTTTGGCTTTTCGCTCGAAGGGCAATCCTGGACACGGGATCGAACGGTCCGGATGCAACTATCCTTCGGGACGCCCCGCCCGCTCTACGACGGTTCGACCTCGTTTAATCAAGTGGCGTTGGAAGCCTTGGAGACTTGGAATACCTACCTCGTCCATCTCCAGTTTGCCGGCAACCTGGGCTCGCCCGTGCCCACGAATAATGATGACGACGAAAATTCCTGCTTTTTTTCATCGACCGCCTTCGGCGACTCGTTTGGGGAGGATGTCCTCGCCGTCACGCTTCTCTCCTATCGGGGCGCGATTTTTGAGCAGACCGACACGATTTTCAACTCGAGCTTCACTTGGGATTCCTATCGCGGCCCCACCCTTCCCGGAGTCATCGACCTGCGCCGCGTCGCTTTGCATGAATTCGGTCACACGCTGGGGCTGGATCATCCAGACGACGATAATCAAACCGTGGTTGCGATCATGAACTCCCACGTGGGCGACCTCGATCATCTGGCGCCGGACGACATCGCCGGCGCGGAGCGTCTTTACGATACCGGGCCGGCTTACCAGACCGTGCCCGACGCGCCCGTTCTGAAAAACATTTCCACCCGCGGCTACATCGCGAGCGACGACAATGCCCTCATCGGCGGTTTCATTGTGCAGGGATCGCTCCCAGCCACGGTCGTGATACGCGCCGTGGGACCCTCATTGGCAGAAGTTGGTTTGACGGGCCAGCTCGCCGATCCTGTGCTGACGGTCTACGACGCGAACCAGAACCAAGTCGCGACGAATGACGATTGGTTCAATACAGGGACTGCGGCGACCATTTCCAGCTATGGACTTGACCCTTCCAACAGCCGCGAATCAGCCGTCTACCTCACCCTCCAACCCGGGGCCTATACCGTCATTGTGAAAAGTTTTTCGAACGCAGATTTCCCGGCGACGACCGGCGTGGGGCTTTTTGAACTCTACGACCTCAGCTCCAATGGAGCGCGAGCCGGGAATATCTCGACCCGCGGGCAGGTGCTCGGCGGCGACAATGTGCTCATCGGAGGCACCATCATAGGCGGCACCGATGCCAAGGAAGTGATCGTGCGCGCGATCGGCCCGTCGCTAGCCGCGGCTGGCATCACCGGCCCTCTGGCCAATCCGACCCTCGAACTGCATGACGCCAACGGTCTCCTCTTGGAGTCGAACGACGACTGGCAGAACAGCCCCGATGCCAGCGCCATTTCCGCAGAGAATTTAGCGCCGCAGAATGCAAAAGAATCCGCGCTTCTCGCCGACCTTAATCCCGGCGCCTACACCGCGATTGTGAAAGGCTCGGACGGCGGCGTCGGCGTGGCCCTGGTCGAGGTCTACGACATCAGCCCGTCGCCCTAACGACCGCTGGCGAGCTCACTGGCTCTCTCACTGGCCGCTTCCACCGCGGCGGTTAAACCGGCGGCACTCCCGATCTGCTCCATCCGGGCCAGACCGGCGGCCGTGGTGCCACCGGGTGTGATGACCATGCGACGCAACTCCTCCGGCGAGAGCCCGCTCTCCAGCGCCAACTGGGCGGCCCCGCGCACCGTCTGGGTGGCCAATCCTAACGAGACCTCAGCGGGCAGTCCGCACTTCTCTCCTCCAACCGCCAGCGCCTCGATCACACTGTAAACAAAAGCCGGTCCACTCCCCGCCAGCGCGGTGACCGCGTCGATCTGTTCCTCTTCCACCGTGGCCACTGTCCCGATCGACGAAAAAATCTGGCGCACCCGCGCGAGATCCTCCTCCGTTGTTCGCGGCCCCGGCGCGATGGCTGTCGCCGCCTGGCAAACGGCCGCCGGCGTATTCGTCATCGCCCGCATGAAACGCGCCCCGCCTTTCTCCAACATGCTCGCGACCCGGATCCCCGCCGCCAACGAGACAACCAATTTCCCCTCCATCGCCTCCGCTATTCCCGCGATCACATCGAGCACCACGCCCGGCTTCACCCCGATGAAAATCACCTCCGCTCTCTCTGCGACCTCGGCGTTCTCTGCGGTTAACCCAATCCCAGCCAGTTCCTCCCCCAGCGCCGTCCGCGCCCCCAAGTTCGGCTCACCGATCAGTATTTCTTCCGGCGGGCAAAACTTTGCGCGCACCAGCCCGCGCACGACCGACCCGGCCAGCTTGCCGCCGCCGATAAAACCGAGCCGACACTGTTTCTCGTTGGTTTGTAAACTCATGGGATACGCGGATATTAGCCGATGGTAAGCGTTAGTGTAAATTTCGGTGTCGATCTAGCCGAGGAAATCAAGGCGCTCAAGCAGGAGCGCAACGCCGTTATCCTCGCCCATAACTATCAGGTGCCGGAAATCCAAGATGTGGCCGATTTCGTCGGTGACTCGTTAGGCCTGAGCTTTCAGGCGGCTAAAACCGACGCCGAAGTCATTCTCTTTTGCGGCGTTCATTTCATGGCCGAGACGGCCAAGATTCTCAACCCGGGCAAAAAAGTCATCCTGCCCGATCTCGATGCAGGCTGCTCCCTTTCCGAATCGTGTCCGCCCGACAAGCTCGCGCAGTTCCTCGAGAAACACTCGGATAAGAACTATTACGTCATCGCCTACATCAACTGCAGCGCCGGCGTCAAAGCGCTCTCCGATGTCATCTGCACGAGCGGGAATGCGGAAAAGATCGTGCAGGCCGCCCCCGCCGATCGAAACATTCTCTTCGTCCCCGACCAGAACCTGGGCGCCTGGGTGATCGAGCGTTCCGGTCGCCCGATGGATCTTTGGCAGGGCAATTGTTACGTCCATATCGAGTTCACCGCCCGCAGCATCGCCGCCATCCACGCCGAGCATCTGGACGCTCCGGTGGTGGCCCATCCCGAATGTCCCTACGCCGTGCGCCTGTTGGCCGATGAAATTTGTTCCACCGAAAAGATGGTGACATTTTGCCGAGAATCCCCGGCGCAGGAATTCATCGTCGTGACCGAAGCGGGCATGTTGCATCGGCTAAAAAAAGAAATTCCCGGCAAGACATTCATTCCCGGGCCGACGGATCGTTGCGCCTGTGCGGAGTGTCGGTTCATGAAAATGAACACCCTTGAGAAAGCGCATGCCGCTCTGCTTCATCTCAAACCGGAGATCATTCTGGATGAGAACTTACGGGCCCGCGCCGAGACCCCCATCCGCCGCATGCTCGAGCTGAGCCGCTAGCGCCTAACGGAAAGAGGCTTCGCCTCGCGACCTCAGGTCTTACGCAGCAGGCTCTCCGCGCGCGTGCGCGTTTCCTCCGGGAAGCCGAGCGCTTGCTTGAAAGCCCAGTCTCGCTCCAGCGGATTTTCGATCTTTTGCCAGCGACGGAAATCACTCCAGCCTAACGAACCCGTCAACCAAAGCCGATGCCCCAGCACGGGAACCGGAAAATCACTTCCCTGCAGAACGCGCGCGCGGATCTTCGGCCGTAGACAATCGCGCAGATGCGCACTGCGATTGAGCGAAACCATTGCGCTGATATCGCCAAAGAGATTGGGGAATTCCGCCAACATCCGAACCCAATCATCGAAGTAATCGGGATCCAGCAGGCCGCTCTTGGTCGCGCAGTGGGCAGCGATAACCGTGACACCGCACCCCAAGGGAGCACGCAGGAGCTTGGGATCGGCCAAACGCGCTGCCACCACCGGCACCGTGTTTTCGCCGCCGGTATGGACGAGAAGCGGCAGACCGGCTTCCGCCATTCGCTCCCAGAACGGTCGATAGCGCGGATCGGAACAATCGATGTTCTGACAATTCGGCAGGCATTTCATGAGCACGGCGCCACGCGCGAGGCAGCGTTCCAATTCTTCCAACGCGTCGCGTCTGGCGGGATGAATGGAAACGCCGGCCAGAAATTCCGGATGGACCGCCGCCAGGTCGAGCACGACATCGTTAGGCACATACATCGAGCCGAGATCTTCGCGCAGCGTGCCGTCTGGATCGTAGACTCGTTCGTGCGCGAGCAGGGCTACGGCATCGAACGACGAGTCCCGAATCAAATCGAGCAAATGCGCGGCATAAATCGATTCAAGATCCTGCTGCAGGACCGCGCTGGGGAACCCGAGCTGCCTAACCATGAAACGCGCCAGTAATCGATGCCCGCCGCTCAGCCGCAGCCACCCCCCGGAACCGGCGACACCGTTGCCCACCATGTGAACGTGCAGATCGATTCGGCGCGGCTTCGACATTTTGAGATTGGTTGTCTAGAAAATAGCGCCGCGCTTCCACGCCCGCATGGGGCGCGGCCGGCCTCCTACAACCCCGTCATCATTTTGAGAAAAAAGATGAGCACGCCAATCGCAACCAACGCCAGCGGTGCGCGCGCCAGAAACTTCGTAGTCGAGTCGAGGTTCTGACCGCGCCGCGATTGCATGAACACGATCAACGCCAGAACGAGCCCGACGCAGTAGCACGCGAGAGCAATGGTCGCCGCTGTGTCCGGAGTCCAACCGACGGCCGACGGCGGAACCGCCCCACTGACCAAGCCGAGCCCCAGAAAAAGAAACGACGCGAGACCGAAATTGCGCAGGTGATTCATGCTCCTCTTGCTTTTAGGTTATCCCCACTCCAAGGGCAAAACACTTTTCTCGCACAAGTGCAGTTCTACCTGAGGAGGCTGCCGTGCGTGGTAGCCGAACACGATCGCGACAAGGTCTACCAGAGGCACGATTCGTTTGGTAATAGTGAATGGCCAATGAACAGTCGGAATTCGAAACCATCATCTTCCAAGAAAGGATTCGAGTGGTCAGTCCCGTTTCTGTTGCTCGTCGCCTTCGGATTGGGCGCGGGCGCGATGTGGCTCATCATGCGGGGGTCGACCGATCGATCGCCGTCTTCGCCGGAGATACAAAACTTTCTCTCTTCGCCCAGCGCTTCCGCCCCGCTCGTTCCACAGCCCGCCCCTCCCGCCGGGGCCCCAGCGCCCGATGTCTCGCAGCTGGCGCCCGCAGAGGCGGCTCGCACCTTGGCGAATTGGAACTACGATGGACAAAACTGGCCGCACGCCATCGAGCATTACGAACAAGCCATCGCGCTCGGCGCCGACAACGCGGATGTGCGCACGGACCTGGGTAATTGCTACCGCTTTCTGGGGCAACCGGAGAAAGCCCTGGCCGAATACCAACTCGCGCAGAAAAAAGATCCGCAACACGAGAACAGTCTTTTTAATCAGATCAGCTTGTTTGTCCAGCTCTTGCACGACCAGGAACGGGCGGCAGCGGCCGCCCGGGTTTTCATCGCCCGGTTTCCGCAAAGTCCCCAGGCCGAAGCAGCGCGGCGGCAACTGGCAGGGACAACCGCCACTTCTTCTCCCTAACAATGCAAATGCGCCCCGCACCCTCTGCCTTCGCTCCAACGCTTACGCTAAAGGCGGAACAGTCACATCCGAGGCGCTGCCCAAGCGCGAACTTTTACTGAACCTCTTCGGTTCCTCTACCAGGCAACCCAAACTTTATGGCTGAACAAATTCCACTCGATGCCAAAGCGATCGCCGCTGCGGCCCAAAGCGACGACAGCACTCACGAACTCAAATCCGATCTGGCCTATAAGCGGCTGGCGATCGTAAATGTCGTCTTTGTCGGTCTGCCTGCCGCGCCCGATCGCAGTTGGGTGCTTATCGATACGGGCGTGATGGGCACCACCAGACTCATCGAGAGCGCCGTGGAAAAGCGCTTCGGGAATGCGTCCCGCCGCGATCGTCCTCACCCACGGACATTTCGATCACATCGCCGGGGTCAAGGAGTTGTCCGAGAAATGGGACGCGCCCATCTACGCGCATCCCCTCGAGCATCCCTTTCTGAACGGGCAATCTTCTTACCCGCCGGCGGAACCGGCCGTGGGAGGCGGGCTCTTTTCGCTGCTCTCGCCCCTCTTCCCTTCCGGGCCGATCGACGTTAGTTCACGGCTGCACCCGCTCCCCGAGGATGGCGGCGTGCCGGGGATGCCGGATTGGCGCGTCATTCACACGCCGGGGCACGCGCCAGGACACGTTTCGCTCTGGCGAGAAAAAGACCGCTCGCTCATCGTGGGCGACGCTTTCATTACCACCAACATGGAATCTGCGTATGCCGTCACGGTGCAAAAGCCGGAGCTGCATGGTCCGCCGCAGTTTGTCACGCCCGATTGGATCTCAGCGCGTCAATCAGTGGAATTATTGGCGGCACTCGAACCGGAGCTTGTCATCACCGGCCATGGACAAGCCATGACGGGCCCGGAGATGCGACGCGCCCTGCACGAGTTGGCCGATCGTTTTGATGAGGTGGCGGTCCCGGAGCATGGACGCTACGCCCATCAGGGTGAAGCCACGGCCGAGCCCCCGGCTTAGGCGCGCCTCGCGCGGGCCGGGGCTAGCCTTGAGACGGCAGACCTTGCGACGACGTTGCCTGGGCCAGCTCGTCTCCGTTCGCCACCAGCGTTTCCGTCATTTACAGGCCACAGTCGCCTTCGATAGCCTCATCCTCCATGACCGCCACTGCCGAACCAGAGGATGCCGCGCCGCTCACCGGCGAGGAACACGTGCCGGATTTCTTCGGGCACCCACGCGGTCTCTGGTATCTCGCTTTCACCGAAGCGTGGGAACGTTTCTCCTTTTACGGCATGCAGGCGCTGCTCGTCCTTTACATGGTCAAGTATCTCCTCCTCCCGGGCCGCATTGAGCACGTCGTCGGCTTTGACAGTTTCAGCCGGCTCTATGGCGGGATTAGCGGTCAGGCGCTCGCTTCTGCCATTTTCGGCACTTACACGGCCAGCGTTTATCTCACGCCGATCTTTGGCGGCTTCCTCGCGGATCGCCTCCTTGGGCGGCGCCGCACTGTTCTCCTCGGAGCGCTCACCATGGCGGCCGGACATTTTCTCATGGCTTTTGAGGGCGCGTTCCTCTTCGCCCTCCTTTGCCTCGTGCTCGGCTGCGGGATGTTCAAAGGCAACATCGCCAGCCAGGTCGGCTCCCTTTATAAACCGGACGACCTGCGCCGGGCCGACGCTTTCCAAGTCTTCTACCTCGGCATTAATGCAGGCGTCATCCTCTCCCCTCTCATCGTCGGCACCCTCGGCGAAGTGTATGGCTGGCACTACGGGTTCGCCGCGGCCGGCATCGGCATGCTCCTCGCCACCGCTATCTATCTCGCCGGGCAGAAATACCTTCGCGGTCACGAAACCGAATCCCGCACCTCCACGGTGGCCGCGCCGCGCGCCAAACTCACCCGGCGCGACTGGGGCGCCATCATTGCCCTCATCCTCCTCATCCCTGTGCTCGCCGTCGCGATTGTGCCTAACAATCAAATCTTCAACGCCTATCTCATCTGGGGCGACCAGCAATTCGACCTCGTCTTCCGGGGCACGAAATTACCCACCACCTGGCTGGTCACACTCGATGCCATTGTCAGCGTCAGTTTCCTCGCCCTCGTCGCGCTCTTCTATCGCTGGTACGGGAAACACTGGCGCGAACCCGATGAAGTCACCAAGCTCATCATCGGCTCGATTTTCTCGATCGGAGGAATGCTTTGCCTTTTCATGGCCGCGACCACCCAGAACGCAGGCCACAAGATTGGGCTTTTCTGGCCGGTGGCCTTCCACGTGGTCAACAGCATCGCTTTCGCCCATTTGCTCCCGATCAGTCTCGCGCTCTTCGCCAAATACGCGCCCAAAGCGATCAACGCCACCGTTATCGGCCTCTACTATCTGGCTTTCTTCTTCGCCAATAGCCTGGTCGGCTGGATCGGCGGCTTCTACCAGACCATGCCCACCACGACGTTCTGGCTCATGCACGCCGGCTTCGCCGCTGGCTCAGGACTTTGCTTTGTCCTCTTCAAGTTCGTCGTTAGTCACAAGCTCGAAGTCGCGCAGTGACCCCACAAGAAGGCTCTCTCAGTAACCGACACCTGCTAACCACTAACAGCGCCGCTCAGGCGTTCTATCTGCGCTTCGGTCAGCTTCAGTTTCTCGGAAGCGACATTTTCATCGAGATGCTTGACCGATGAAGTGCCCGGGATTGGCAACATGACCGGCGAATGCTGCAAGAGCCACGCGATTGCGACCTGGTAAACGCTCGCCTTAGCCTCACGCGCGACCGCAGTCAGATCGGAGTCCTTGAGCGACCGGCCACCCCCCACGGGCGACCAAGGCATGAAGCCCAGCCCTTCCTTCTCACAATACTTCAGCACCTTCTCCCACTCGCGATCCGCCACGTTATAGCGATTCTGCACCGTCGCGATGGGTACAACTTTGCGCGCCCGCACGATCTCCTCCGTATCCACCTCCGACAACCCGAGATGCCGGATCTTGCCCGCATCGCGCATCTCTTTGAGCGCGCCTAACGAATCCTCCATCGGCACCTTGGGATCGACCCGGTGGAGCTGGTAAAGTTCAATCCGCTCCAAGCGTAACCGCTTTAGGCTCGCGTCCACGCATTTCTTGAGATATTCCGGTCGACCATTGGGCACCCATTGGCCTGGGCCGGGCCGAGTCAGGCCGCCCTTCGTCGCGATGACGAGACCTTTCGGATAAGGATGAAGCGCTTCCGCGATGAGCAGTTCGCTCGTTTCCGGCCCATAGGCGTCAGCCGTGTCAATCAGGTTGACTCCCAGCTCGACCGCGCGTCGGAGAACCTTCAGCGCCTCGGCTCGATCCTTCGGCCAACCCCAAATGCCGGGACCTGTGATCCGCATCGCTCCAAAGCCAAGCCGATTGACCGCCAAATCTCCGCCAATTTTGAACATGGAACCACTCTGCACGCTGCTGGCTGCGGCCGCTCGAACAATTCGTGAACTTCCAGCCAGGACTGCCGCCCCGCCGACCAAGGATAGACCAACAAACCTCCGCCGCGTCAATGCGCTCTGCCTGCCCTCGGTCCGTCCATTGCTCATCGTTCACTTTGCCCCCCGGAATTCCCGATCGCAACCGTGAGCACCGCGTCTGGAGATGGATCGGATAGCCCGGACCAATATAGGGACTTTGACCGCGGATAACGCGGATTACACAGATTGCAAGGCAAGAGGTGTGAAAGCGGCTCTTCCGCCTCATCCGCGTTATCCGTGCAATCCGCGGTGGATCGTCTTTCGCTGGATCTGAGTTTTTGCCGCCCTGGGAAAGGCTACTGGTCAGAAAGAAACAGCTTCTTTAATTCTGCCGTTCGATTCTTGGTCATCTCTGTCGCGCAAGTGATCACCATGACGCCTTCGAGCGAACCTCCTTCCTCACCTGTGCCATACGCTTCTGCCGTCTTATCGCGATAGGTGATCCAGGCGCGCTGCCCTTCGCGCAGAGCGGCCCCCCCTTTTTCGCTCAGAGTGGCGAGCGCCTTCTTGTAAGCGACATTCAGCGCAGCATCGGCCTTTTCAAGATCACTCTGGGAATCTCTTTTCATCTCCCAGGTGGACTGCGCGTCGAGGACAGTTCCGGTCATGGCGATAACCAAGGTAAGCAAGATCGATATGCGTTTCATTTGTTTAGCATGACGACTCATCCAGAGGATGACAAGACGACCGCTTTCATTTAATCCAAACGCTCCGAGCGAATGCGGTGTAGATGACAATCGTCACCACCGTCACCGCTGCCGGCGATGGAAGAACGAAGCCGAAAAAACATTCTTCAAGGCGCGTGAGACCGCTAAGATATGCCTGCCTAAGAGTTCCTTGCGGCGCGGTTTTACGTTCACCCGCTCACGACATTTAACGAGAACAAGATGAGCGACGACGGACGAGCGCGCGCCTCGCACGCGGCATCGCAAGGTTAGGCCAGATCGACAGCGCGTACTGCCCTACAATCTAAGCGTGCCCCTAAGCACCACCACTCCGGAGCCAGATAGCTCGGGATCCGGCGAGAGGCGGACACGCAAATAACTTGGCCGCCCCATGCGAGCACCCTGTTCGATTACGATGCGGTCGTCCGGGAGTAATCCTTCCTTTCCTAGATAGGCACACAACGGGCCCGCCGCGGTGCCGGTCGCCGAATCTTCCCATAGGCCGACCGTCGGATTGAAGAAGCGAGCGTAAGCGGACCCGGGGTTAGCGTCGTCGATCGCGTAGAGATAGCAGCCCTCAGCACCAGCGGGTTTAAGCACGGCGACCAACTTTCCCGCCATCGGCTCGGCGCGGTCGACCGCCGCCCGGTCTCGCGCCCGGACCATGAGGTGGGCGGCGCCCGTGTCGGCGGCGCGCGGCGGCGGATAGGTCAGAAGATCGCCGGCGGCTAAACCGAGTGCTTCGGCGAGGGAACCGAGGTCGGTGAGCGGCGGTAAGAGCTTCAAGGAAGACTGCTTCATCGATCCGTGGATCCGCCCGTCACACTTATGGAGCGTGATCGCCAGCACCTCGCCGCCGATTTCCTGACGAAAGGTAGTGTGCTCCGCCAGATCACCGAGCAGGCCGCGGTAGCCCAGCCAGAGCCAGGCGCCCAAAGCGTTGTGCCCGGCTCCGAAAACCTCCGCTCCGCTGGCGGTGAACGAACGCAGCTTCCAATCCGCGGTCACGCTTCGCATGACGAACGTGGTTTCCGCTTGGTTGAACTCGCGCGCAATGCGCCGCAGCACGTCATCGTCCAGAGCATCTGCGCTTTCGACCACGGCCAGAGGATTGCCGCTCAACGGTAATTCCGCGAAGACGTCGACCAAGCCAAACACATAGTCGTTCATATTTGATGGAAGGCTAACGAGAGCAAGATGAGCCACCGCAGGCGAATGGAAGGGACTGGCAAGCCCTGACATCGACCCCAGCCCAAAGGGTGCGCGAGCTGCGCGACCAAATCATCAAAACGCGCGTGGCAGCGAAATGTGAGGTTGGAGTCATGGAAAACTTGGGCGGTCAGGAGGGCGAGAGCGAGAAATGAGGATTCTCAATGACCCCAATGATGTTCCCGAACGGGTCGGACATGGTGGCCATCTTGATCCCCTCGTCAACCTCCTGGACGGCGGTCCGCTCGGTGGCTCCAAGTGAGAGCCCCCGCTGGAGCGACGCCTGGGTATCGGAGACGCCCCAATAGGCGATAGATCCGCTGGCGCCGCCGGGAGTGGTGGACGGGTCGGGGTCGAGACCGAGCTCGTATCCGCGCACGTTAAAGCCAACGTAAAATGGCTGATCGAAGTAAGGCTGGATTCCCGGCAGGGTCGAATACCAACTCTTGGCCGCATCTAAGTCCGGTGCATGATAAATGACGGTGCGAAGACCGAGGAAGGGCGGCTTATCGGTGGATTCGTTCATATCGGTGACAGTGTGTGCGCCCTTGCTGCGTAGAACAAGAAGATAAACCAGTGATAGACGCATTGTAAGACGTTCGGGCGGGTGTCTTCACTCTTGAGCACGCCGTTTGGTCGCCCGCTTCCGTGCTCGCGCTTGCCAGGCTGACATGATGGCCCTGCGCAGCGTAGCGCCGTCAAGCGTATCAAGCCGCACGACTGTGCTACCACGCCGACCCCAGGCCCCCGCGGCCGGGCTAAAGGCCTTTGGATGCGCTGCCATAAACTTCTCCTGATCTTCCGGTGTCAAAAGAACAGTTCCGCAGTCATCATTGGGATAACCGAGAGTGGCGAAGATCCTGCCACCAACGCGAAAATCGGCGTGTCCCATATGAGCACCTTCGGAGGCCTCATCCATCGCCAACGCGGTCCTGCGAAACCCTGCTTGGGTCATAAGCCGGTAGTGTGGAAGTGCCCCACACGAGAGAGGGCGATTTGCCGGAAGCCTTGCTGAACGAGAAAAGTAGAAAGAGTCATGAATCTAAATATCTTACGAGAACATGAAGAGCCACCGCGGGCGAGGGCGACTTTCTCATTTAATTTTCTTGACGTTCCCACGACCGCGGCTTTCTCATGCAGTGTCCATTCAAATAAAGGAGCTTACACTTATGAGACTAAAAATAGTGACAACTCTCGTAACTCTTTTGAGTTGCTGTCTGTGTGCCAGCTCTAGCGTAGCTCGGAGCTGGGCAGAAGTGCCGGGACCGTCCCCTAGTACAGGAAGCATTCTCGGCCTCGCCACCCTGTCCGACACGGATGTCTGGTCGGTGGGTTACCACTTGGTGAACGGGTCTAATGTGGTGCTCACCCAGCACTGGGACGGCACTGCCTGGCGCGAGGTGCCTGTTCAGATGCCGACGAATCCGTATAGTTTTTTCACCGGTAGCACCGCGGTGAGCTCCAGTGACGTCTGGGCCGTGGGCTATTCGGTGGACGAAGATGGGATCGTGCTCTCGAATCTGATTGAACATTGGGATGGCTTCACCTGGCAGATTGTGGCGAGCCCGAATGTGCCGTTCCGGAATAACCTGATCAATGCGGTCGATGCGGTGTCGAGTGACGACATCTGGGCGGTAGGCGTGGTGGATACGACGGCGGGAGAACATCACTACACCGCAGGGGCTCTGCACTGGGATGGGTCGGCCTGGGCGATCGTGCCTACTCCCATGACGGCGAATGCGCAGCTCCAGGCGGTGCACGCGATCGCGTCGAACGACGTGTGGGCGACCGGGTCTGCTGGCGGGAGCACTTATACCCTGCACTGGAATGGATCGCTCTGGAGTGTCGTCCCGAGCCCGAACGGCGCAGGACCGGCTAACGTGCTTCGGGGAGTCTCGGGCAAGGCTGCGAACGATGTCTGGGCTGTCGGGGGGAGTGGCACCTCTTATCTGGATTATGTAGCGCTGGCGATGCATTGGGACGGAACGGCCTGGACGGTGGTGCCGACGGCCAACACTTCGGGAGCCGACCCATTGTCGGCCGTGGTCGCGCTCTCACCGCGAAATGTGATCGCCGTGGGTAGCGTCGGCGGAGCGCCTTTAACAGAGCGGTGGAACGGGGTCGCCTGGAGGGTCGTGCCAACGCCGGCCGTAGAACCGGGAGCAGGTTTAACCGCGATCTCTGCCGGACGCCGAGGATCGCTTTGGACTTCCGGTTACCAAGGCTCCGATGAGCTATACCTAAAACTGGCGCGCTGAGGGGGCTGGGAGCGATGCGCGGTAATACCTTTTGGCGAACTGGCTGAGCCGCCGCGCGCGGACTTGCGCGTCGCTTGGAGTGGACTGGCAAGCCTCGACATAGACGTTAGTCCAAAGGGTACGGAAGCAGCGCGACCAAATCAAAGGTGGAAGTCACCTCAAATATGGAGCGTGCGGCGGTCCGCCGTCCGCTCAACCGCATGGCTAGGCGTTCGGGCGCTCACGGAGGTAGCGTAGCAGAAGAATATTGTATTGCTTGACGTAGTCACTGGCCTTGCGGAGCAGTCGCTGCTGCTCCGCACTGCTGATGATATCCGTGGTGCCCTCGATGTGTCGCTCGCCGTATCGCTTCAGGAGCTGCTTCACTTCGGGCGGGCGTCTCGTCGAGGCCGATCGCACCGGCGGTGCTGAGCGCATAAACCGAAGCGAACCGAAGGTCGTGCTGGTGCTCGACGCGCTCAGTGAAATCAGCTTTCACATTCGCGTGCTCGAGCCAACGCAAGGTCTCGGCATCGCGCGAAGTCTCGGGAATTGGGGCATCGCGGTGGCAGCCGGAGAGAACTACTGCGACCGCGAGTGCAAGAGCACGGTGACGCGACATACGCCTAACGAGAACAAGATGAGCCAGCACTGGCGAATGGAAGGGACTGGCAAGCCCTGCCATAGACCCCAGGCCGCAGGCTGAACGAGTCGCGCGAGTGAATGGAAGGGACTGGCAAGCCCTGCCATAGACGCCAGCCCAAAGGGTCCGGGAGCGGCGCGACGAAATCAATCAAAGCGCGCGTGGAAGCGGGAGAAGAGGTTGCAGTCATGGGAAACTTGGGCGTCCGCCGGCCAGTGGCTGGCTCCATCGTCGCATGGTTAGGCCGCGCGAGTAAAACCAAGATGCCCGCGATCACTACGTCAGTGAAGAGATGGGCAATCCAGGGAGCAAACATGCCATGAGCGCGGCGCCGGATGACTCCCATGAATAGCCCGAAGATGCAAGCGAGACCAACGCCAATCCAACCGCGCGGAAAGCCGTGTATGTGGATCGCCCCAAAGGCAACCGCTTGCAGTAAAAGAGCCGTGAATCCGGCGCCGAGCGAGCTATCCAACGCGTGCATCACAACACCTCGATAAGCGCCTTCTTCAACAGCTGCGTTGACCATCGAAAAGATGACGCCGCCGGTAATCAGCAGTCCCAACGGGACGTTTGGCAGCCACCGCTCCACAAGGTCGGCGACGTTCGGATGTAGGAGATAGTACCAGACGAGCAGTGCGACCGCTGCGAGCAACCACGCTCCCGCACAGAACCAGCGGACAGTCGCGCCAAAAGACCCCCATCGCACCCAAGTAGCTGTTCCCCGAAGCCAAGGCACAGCGCGCACGACCACCGCATAGCAAATCAAACCACCGGCCAAGACGACGGGAAAATAGCGTAGGCCAGAAAAGGCCACGCCGAGACAGACGACGCAGAAGGTCGAAAGTGGCGCGGCTGCACGACACCGCGTGGACCAAGCCAGCACGGCCAAGAGGGCAATGCCGATCGCAACCCCGATCGCGGCTTTCGGAGGAACGAGAAAGGCCGCTGTAAAAAGCACAGTGAGGCTGACCGCCAGAAACGCATCCAGTGTCGGCAGGTTAAAGATTAGACGTTTTCGAATGATTGACACGGTGCGATCTGATGGCCTAACGAGAACAAGACGAGGGACGGCAGGCGAGGGCGCGCGTCGCTCGCAGTGAATAGAGTGGACTGCCAAGCCGTGACATAGGTTTCAGGTCGAAGGGTGAGCGAGGGCGCGAGCGAGCCAATGGGGTGGACTGTCAAGCCTCGACATAGACTTTAGCGCGAAGAATACGGGAGCAGCGCGACCAAATCAAAGTGTGGAAGTCGTGGGAAACGAGGTCGTACGCCGGCTCGCGGTCAGCTCCGGCGATTAGTTAGATGGTTGGGGTGATATCATCGAGAGGTTCGCGAATCCAAGGATCTTCAACTGCATGTCGCCAAGCGTGCCACCAACCGGAAGCTTAGAAAGCTCCAAGAGAGAGGAATCGGTGCGGACAACCTCAGCGAGCGCCAGAACCCTCGCATTCTCGGGTACGTTATAAGTGGGGCCCGCGAACTGCCACCCGTGATCATCCGAATCGTGGGTGACATGCAAGATCGGCTCCTTGCCCGCGAACACCGCCTGCGTGACAAAGACCGCGCAACTTCGCGACTGATCAAATGGCCACGGATCGGTATTCACCATCTAGGCATTTAGTCGGTAACTGAGCATAAATAACATCGAATAACTTCTGAGCAGCCTGAGCCCATTCATGAACGTGATGACGACCAATAGAGCTGGCCTGATGGTGGCCCTGACCTTGATTGGGATTGCGATCTCCGCGATGCACAATCTGATGACGGCGCTCCATCAAGTCGGTCAGCCCACCGAATAGCGGTTCGCACGGTGCCGCGTCGAGTCCTACAGAAGTCAAAGCTCGGACGATCTCCGATACACTGTTGAAATTAGAACGAGTGAGCGACGCTGTGACAGATTCCCTTATAAGAGCGTCAACTGTCTTGTTGCGGTGAGGAGCGAGCCGTCCCAAAAGGAACTTATCAGCGCGTGCGCTCGTCGAGCCGACTAATGGTACGCCATCAAGCGCGTCCTCACCCTGCTCGGGGAGGCGCCAGTCGAGGATGCCACGAAGGAACTCTTCAACTGTGGCGTGGAGGAAGACGACAGCCGCCCTCAGAATATCTGTGCTGCCGACCGGCTTGCGGCCCCGGGCGATCGGGGCAAGTTTCGTTTCGTAAATGTCGGCGATGTTGTTAACACGCGCTAGGCTTTCTTCGAAGCGCAATTTCAGCAATTCTTTCATCAGACGGCGCGCACAGTGGCCTAGCGAGCATTAGGCGAAAGTTCGTCTTTATAGGCGTAAAATTGTTCGCCTAACATGGCCAAACGAGCCGTTGGGCGGGAACGAGGGAAGGCACTCGACTTTCTTGGCAGATTTCATGCGGTGGGGCAAGCCGAAATTGCGATCCGGGCAAGCCGCACGTGTGAATTCCGGCGAATCTGGGCCCAATGAAACGCGGGGGGCGGCATCCAATGCGCGAAGCCCGAGGCGGCCGAGGTGCCCGCTCCCCCGGTGGCTTGATTGCTGGCATTTCGTCGGCAGCGGGCCCGCTGCGGTTTGGCACTAATAAATTCCTGCCTCCGGGGTCTGACTCGCAGGAGGTAGCGATGAATGTTTCCTACGTTAATGACAAAGCGCCGTCGCGCTGGCGTGTCCTGGTCGCGCTCATCGCCGCGCTGAGCCTGGAGGCGGACGCGGTCGCAGTGGCCAGCTTGCACAAATCCGCCCCCATACCGGTGGTCACCGGAGTGGCCACGGAAGACCGTGCCGCTGAAGTGATCCTGATCAATGAACCGCCGGAGCCGACTCCTCCGCCGGACGAAGCGCCTCCCCCAATCCCGCCCCCACCGACCGACCCGAACGAGTTCGTCCTGGAATCTCCCACTCCGCCGCCACGACCCCGCCTGACTCAACAAACGAAGGCTCGGGCGACTTCGCTCCATCGCCAGGGAGCCAGTGCCCGGTCAGCGAGCTATGTTTCTGGGTCGGCCAACATGCTCGCGGCGCCCCATCCGAGTTATCCCTACGAAGCGCGGCGATCCAGGCAAACCGGGAGTGGCCGCTTTCTGCTTACCTTTAACCCCAGCGGCAGCGTCAGCAGAGTGAGCGTGATCCAGAGCACCGGGAGCCAGATACTCGACCAGGTCTCGGTCAATGCACTCCGGCAATGGAAATGCCGCCCGGGCGCTTACGAGCAGGCCTATGTGCCGGTCACCTTTACGCTCCAAGGCGCCCAGCTGTAAGATCGACGCCGGCCTTCGCCTCTTTCGTCTTGGTGGCGGCGCAACCCTCTCGAGGTGGTGTGAAAGGCCGCCCGCTCGGCCGGGATGGTGCGAGAGATGCGCAGCGCTGGCCTGCTACGCGGGGTCCCAGGCCGACTCCGCTGCGCCCTCTGCCACCGTTTCTGGTGATACTTGGGCCTGACCCTTTCTGCTTATCCAGAGAACCGGAGGTGGAGCGGCAGAAGCAAAGCCATCGCGCTGCCGGACAGGGCAAGAGCGCTGAAGGATCAAGCTCAGGAGAAAAGACGCCAAATACCATAAATGATCTCAAACGGACCGAGAAAAAGGCACACCCTGCGAAAGTGACGAGTCTGACTACTATCCGGCACCGCTGGTGAAATCAAATGGAATGCCCAAAGCGTCATATAAACCCCCGCGATCAGGCCGAGTAACCCGAATCCCAAATGACTCCAGTACCGAAGTTCGGTCATCAAAACACTACCTAACGAGAACAAGATGAGCCGCCGCGAGCGGGAGCGCGCGTCGCTGCGGATTGACACAACAATCCGCTTTCGGGCTTCACATCCAGATTGCCATCCTGATCGAGCGTAACGCGAATTCTCTTCGGAGTCCCGCCCAATATAAACTCTCTTTCTGTCGGGGGAGCATCGCCGTGCGACCATCGAGCGCCAATCAAATGCTCACGCGGTGTGGCAAAGATTGTGATGGACTCACCGATGGCCAATCGCGCGACCCGCGACCCGTCGAGGAATACATCGATCCCGAGACCGGAGCCAAAGTAGCCTTGATCGCGGGCGAACGTAAGCTCGGCAGTGCGCTGTCCTCCGCGGGACGCTAAGCCGGACTGGAAGATACGATCGGAGGGAACCGGCCGGCGCTCCGCGACGGGCGTGGGAGTGCTAGAGCAAGCGAGAAACAAGAGGGCGAGACTGCAGACTTGGCAAACGTGCGGTATTCGCATGTGAACGGTTCCCGGCTCTAACGAGAATTAGACCTCTTCGCGTTCATTGGCCCAGTAATCGTGGACGCGGTTAAACTCGGCGACCCAGCATCGAAGTAAATCCGATGTGTTGCGACCGCGATGTTGCGCAAGCTCGAAAAACCCAGGGCCGGGCTGCATATCACCACTCTTGTGCGTGACTATGGCCGTAAGCATGCCGCGACCAGCCGCATCTTCCACCTCGGAAATCTCGGCGAGAAAGTGGGCGAGACGCGGATCGTGCGCGTCAATGCTGATCGAATGAATGTGCATGACCAGATCGGAGTATGGAATTCTGCCGCGCTGCCGAGCTACTTCGATAAGCTTTGCACGTGCTTCGTCCTTAGCGGCTTCCCAAGCTCGCTGGTTGAATCCGTATTTGTTCATGCGCGCGCTGGCCGTCGGGCGGGTAACGAAGGAAGACACGAGGTCCTTTTTGGCAAATCTGACCCAGTCGGGCAAGCGAAAATTGCGATCCGGACAAGGCGCACGTGTGACTTAGGCGATTCTGGGCCCAATTGAAACGCGGAAGCGGCTTCCAATGGCACGAGCCCAAGGGCGGGTCGAGCTGTCGGCCGCATGCCGCACCGGCGCAATCCGGCAGGTCGCCGAGCGCGCAATTTCATGCGCGCCCTTCTCGCGAGCTGCAGAAGATTTCTTTTCATCGCACATCACGTCGCGGACGATGACTCCGCGCTTCTTCGCCGCGCAATCCGTAACCCACCTCGGTGTCGACTCTGTCCGTTCGATTGCTTGTTTTGTAGGAAGGCGTATTACTGAGCGATGGCGCATGAGAATATCCTAAATGGCGTGCTGCAAGTGATTCAGCAACAGGATCGCCAGCAGGACGAAGAAGACTTCCAGGCATGGTTCACCGATCTTCTTGAATTTCCCGAGGATTACCAGCGTCAGCTCAAGGACGCTTGGATCGCCGATCTTGAACTTCAGCCTCTGCGCTGGATGAACCTAGGGATCGAGCTTTTTCAGAGCCCAAACGTGCAGAAGTTTGTTGAACTACCTAACGGTGTCCAAGGCCCGCCATTGAACACTTATTTGCCTTACCCGATTTTCCAGTCGGGGACGGAAATTTTTTTAAAAGGGATGTGGCTCTGCCGCCATGAGGATTGCCGTCTGTGCGACAGCTCGTCCTATGTAACACCGGCGCGCCGCCAAGAAATTCTGCTGGAGTTGACAAACAAATTCGGGCATAATCTGATAAAGCTTCTCGGGGCACTCCATGCGTCCCCGGAATATCGCATTGACGATTGCCTGCTGGCCTTTCTGAGAGTCGTAAGCGCAATGGTTCGCCGTGATTATTTCCCGCTTATAAGCCCAGCAAAGACAAAGAATGGGCTTTCGCGCGCTATCCAAAACGATTTTATGATGAGATAAACGAGAAAGGGGCGGCCGACAGCTTCAAACGATATCCCTCGCCGCCGCCATTCATCCAGCGACTATTCGAAGACGCGAAAAAACGAATCGATCAGCTTTGGGGCCTCCACGATGGCCTGAGCGCAAAACAGAAAGTCTAGCGTCACGCCAGCCGTGAGTCGCTTGCCTATAGGTGCCACCGTGCGGTGTAGGCTTTGCAGATCGATTCGACCATCCGGGAGTAGTCGGACTCTACATCTATCCCGAGGTCGTTAGCGAAGGCGATGCGAGGCGGGTTTACGTTATCGATGTGCACGGGAACGATGAGCACGTAGTCGTAGCCCTGCACATGAGTGTGCCCGGGTGGTCGCGTAGGGAGCTGACGAAACTTCGCTACGGTGCGGGCGGCATCGCTGGCTTTATTATGACTGATCGCCCAGGGGAACTGTCTCCAGAGTGATTCGTCTCCGCTCGAAAGACGAGGAAAGATCGATTTATTAAATTCAGGAAGCCTACCCTTGTATAACTTCTTCACTTGGTCGGGAATGTTAAGAACATCGCGGGCAATACCAACGAGAATCGTGGCGACGATGACAGCCTCCTGCTTAACGCCATGCACCACTTGCATCGTCTCGTTTAAGTCGTCGAAGCGCGCATCTCGATTGCGATGAGCCGTGATGACCGACTTATTTTCCACGCAGATCCGGAGGCGTCGGATGTTTGGTTTGCCGAGCTCTTTCTGAGGTTCGCCGATGAAAAGGTCTATCTTTCGTTCGCGCGCTCCGGGGGCGCGCACATTTAACCATTCCCGTACGACTCCACCGTCGGCGTCCGCGCGAAGGGCGGTGCAATGACTTATCAAGTCGGCGAAGACACCGGTGCTGACGAGGTCGGAGTGTTCTTCAAGCCGATGGTTGTGATAGCGGGAACTGGCGATGCGCGCGATGACCCCATCGAACGGAGTGCTCATCGAACCGGCAGCAAACTGAGCGACAAGTTTCCTGTGGGGTCGGAATCTTCTGCAAGGTCGGTAGCCGCAAACGAGAGGGGCAAAGGCAGGCGCTTGAGAATAGAACTTTGCAATCTGAGAAAATCATTGGCCGCGTGCTGGCAATTTGCTCTTAACCAGGCCGCGGCCGTGGGCCCATTGAGATAGTCCTTCAACTCTTCGAGTTTCGAAGAGTCGTGCGGCACGATGTAGTAAATGGAGTGGCGCGGCACGATGGCGCCCGCGCGATCAACCCAAAAATGGGGCTCCGCCGTTATGTCTTTGCAAAGCAATTTGGGACGCAAAATATCGGGCAGCGGCGCAGAATCGTGGAAAGCGTACCAAGGTTTTCGGCGGGCGCAGGTTCGCATCTCGAGTCTCGCCCGCACCGATTTATGCGATAGGTAAGAGCCCAGAGCGTGGAGAGATTCGAGGGGGAGCAAGCGCCCTTTGCGATCGTAGGGGACGAGCATCGACTCGCGAGACTTCAGGCCCGAATGACTCCGGGACAGTTCGCGCCCCGCCAAAGTAGGGAAGGCAAATGGGGTTAATCCTGGTTCCAAACTATTTGTCTTTTGGACGAAGACGGAATCGAGCCCCGTGGCGACTCCGCAGCTCACTCGCAGGCAGATATCTCCGAGAGTGAGGCCTGTGTCGATGTCAACGCTAGACTCACCGTGAAAAAGTGGCTGAAGAGAGCCGCCATCCCTGGGAAACGCAAGATTCCGCTGGCGTCTGTCCCGCAAAATCGCACTTGTGGGGCCGCTAGAAGTAGCCGTTCCATCAACGGTTGTAATTGTCGGGTAAGTGACCAGATGCCCGAAGGTTTCTTCACTGACGAATTCAATCTCTCGGACACGATGGCTTGCGAGAAGCCGCCTGAGCGGTTCAGCCGTGTTCACGTAGAGAAACTTTTCCGGCGTGATAAACACCACTCTGCCTGAAGGTGTAAGCAGCCGAAGTGCCTGCTCAAAAAACAAGAGATACAAATCAAATCGCCCTCTTGCAGATAGGAATCGTCGTCGGAACGCCATCTTCTCCTGTTCAGAGAGCGCAGTAATCGGCACGTAAGGCGGATTTCCAATAACGTAGTCAAACGTTCCGAGACACTCGCCGAGAAAGTCCTTTTCCAAGATCTCAACCTCAGCCCGGTCGCGGAAGCGTAAGGCGGCTTGCCGTCGACGGTCGGGCTCGGTCTCGTAACCGACAATCTTGGGCACCGATTGGTCATTTTGCTCACACCAGCGGAGAACCCCTGCGATGAGTACGCCAAGGCCGCAACCCGGGTCCAGCAACCGGCTCATTTTCGACGGCGGGTTTGCCGCGAAAAGTTTAGCGACCATTACATCAACGATCGCCGCCGGCGTGGGAACAAAACCTCGCATCAGTTGCTAAATGCTCCGCTCAGGATGAATCGGCACCTCTCTGTCGTGCGAACTTCCGGTTCTTTCATTGGTATTAAACCTAATCAGTATCTTAGGCAACAGTCATTCAATCTCGCTGGGAATGCAGAATTCTCATCTCTGAACCCCTGTCTTTGTTATCGGAAAACGCCTCAAGGCCCGCGCCATCACATCTTCAGCCCAATCAATTTTCTCCTGCTCGCAGTATTCCATCAGGTCAATGACCAGGCTGCACACAGCATCCTCAGGCGCCTCCATGAGATTGATGGCAGATAAGATTTCTTGCACAATTTCTGCACACTTGTCCGTCTTCGCCATCATTCCGGTATCGCAAAAGCTGTGTGCTTTCAGCGCAAATTCCGCAGCGGCAATACCGGTTCCAGTTGGGTGAGAAAGGGCAGATGTTCTCTTGCCTTGGGCATCGTTCGATTCGACATGATGTTGTTTATCATGAGCGGGGGTCAGCTTCCATTTGGAAGTCGTACGTCGAAGTCGCAGAGGATGACGTAAGGCGGGCGCTTCGGGACGATGTGGCTCCAGTAGTCGAAGGCTTGGTCGTAGTGCTTCTCCAAGTTCGCGCCTCGCGATTTCATCTCGATAATGACGCGGTCGGGCCAGAGAAGATCGGCGAACTTCTTGCCGCCTTTCGGGCGCGGTCCCGCGTCGGAGCCGCCGGCTACAACGAGTTCCAGTTGGGCCGAGCCCAGCTTTTTCGCGATGCGAAATTCGAAAGTCGCGCCTGCTTCGATGACACCACCGTGGCCAAGGCCCGAAAGAAGTGGTCGAGAAAGGTTTGCGCCTCGCTTTTCTCGTCGCCGCGGAGTGTGCGGGCGAAATCGACGAATTGCGTCAGTGCTTCCTTTGGGCATGGGTCCGGCACGCGTGTCCTTTATCGAAAGATCTGGCGTTCCACAAGAAAGGTGACTCGAACCGCCGTTACGACAAAGCCTCGAACTCCAGACTTCAGAGAAGAGATTGCAGCCTCGGCGACATCTGGGTACACATTTCAATATCTACCAGGCCGTTGACCTGTTACAGGCCGCAGCGATTTGCCCGATCTGGACAAAGTCCTGCAGAGCAAAGATTATGGCGGCATGACCAAACGCCTCCTCCTCACGCTGGTCTGGGTCCTCGCGATGGGATGTCCCCTGGCCCTTGCCGATAAGAAGGCCGAGGCGGTTTCGATTTATGGCTGGCTGGCAGAGATCGACCCATCGGCACACACGTTCGCCATTCGACACGGAAAAAAGCTTCTTCAGTTCACTACCATCCCTTCACGCACCAACATCCAGGTCGATGATTGGAGATCATTGCAGACTTCCCTCGGTTCAGCACGGGTCGGCGATGCTGTGCTGGTGAAGCTATCGTTGGAAAAGGCTCGTCCCTATGTGAAGTCGGTGCTGTTTACGCATCGGCCGGCCACTGCCACCGCGATCGAGGGTCGCCCTGGCTTTGTAACGGCTCCTTATTCGCACACGGCGTTTGATGTGAGGAAGTGCGAACACGGCGAGATGGTGCAGGATCTCTGGCCAGGGAAGATCTTCCTTGTGCCGTAGGGGCGGCGCAAAAGCGCATGTGGTGGCGTCTCCTCATTACCGGCTCGACTGCCAGTAAGCCTACGGTGTGTGCGTGCGGGCCAATGGGGCCGAGAGCCCGAGGAGCTGAAGCAACCCGGCGACTTCCATGGCCCTGTATGTTGCCTCCCCCTTAGACACCGCTCCGCTGGTGCGGCGGGGCAAAGGAGAAACCGCGGTGAAGATTTTGTCTTCGCCGCGGCTTTCGTTTTTTCCGGCATCCCGAAATAGTAGTGGCACCCCACACCGGCGACGGCATCAAGAGGGTGGGCGTTGATATTCTGCTCCGCAAAATCCGGAAAACCCTCGAGCACTCCTACGACGCCGGGGGACAGCGACCTGGCTATAACTTCTTAGCTCTTCAACACCTCAAACCCATAAGGGCAATTGCGGCAGCCTTCTTCGCAACAGCGGCCGCGGCGCAGGAGAAAGTCGCGGCTGAGCGCGCCATCGGCATCGAAATCGGCAGAGGTCGCATCGAGCGGTTCGACGGGAAGCGGAGACCGCGATGGATCGCCGGCTTGGTCGGGACGGCGGGGGTGGGTCGATTCGTTCTTCAATTTGCCTGGGCGCTGGTTCCGGTGGAAGAGTCGCACTTCTGTTTCATGAAAGCGACCAAACCTCATCACTCTGCGCAGAAGCTGATCGCCGTGCGACGCTCGGGCGTGCATGGCCGGGGGGTTTTCGCTCGGCGCGATATCTCGCGGGGCAAACGGATCATCGAATACACCGGGGAACGCATCTCGTGGCAAGAGGCGCAGGATCTGCCCCCACATAACCCGGACGAACCGGAACATACTTTCTTTTTCTCGCTCGATGACGGTCAGGTGATCAATGCCGCGGTGGGCGGAAACGATGCACGCTGGATTAATCATTCGTGTGCGCCGAATTGCCGCCCGGATGAAGTGAACGGGCGGCTTTACATCTATGCGAAGCGCAAGATTAAAGAGGGCGAAGAACTCTTCTACGACTACAGCTTGGAGCCGGCCGATCGCCGGACGAAGGCGCTGGAGAAGCTCTTTCGCTGTGACTGCGGCAGCCCGGATTGTCGCGGGACGATGCTGGAGGCCAAATAGGCACAGCCCAACGGGTCATAGCCTAACGAGTATAGGTTTGGGGATGGCTCCACTCCTGCCCAGAGCGCAAGGAACGGCGGCGCATCCAACCGTAGGTGATCCAAAGGGTGACAAATGGGATGGGCCATAGGTAGCCAGGACTATTGAGAACAATGGTGAAGAGTAACCCCGAGGCAATGGCCGCCCGGGGATCGCCCAAGGTTTCGGCCAGAGCAAAAGCCATCGCCCAGACAACCGCGGCGAAGAACCCGCTGGTGAGGCCATTGATGACATCCCGCCCAAAAAAGGCGGTTGATTCGGGCGTGCTAAGAATACTGTAAAAGCCAAGTCCGATCAGGAGACCGGTGGCCTGGCCGAAGACAAATCCCCTCGCCCAGCGCCGCCAGCGCATCCCTATGATGAGGGTGACAAAGACGAAGCAGAGAATTCCAAAGGAAAGGGCACCATAAAGAGGAGGTCGCCCGGTGGTAAGCGATCCCACGGTCAAATAGGCGACGATGGTGAGAAACGCGCTACCCAATGCGACGAGAACCTCGCGCCAGAGAGGGAGAATGCGTTGCCGGGGAAAAACGGCCGAAAGACTTATAAAAGCCCAGGCACAAACGGCACTGAGAGTGAGAGCGTGGCCTAACGAGGCTACGCCGAAGAGCCGGACGGCCGTCCCTTCCACGATCGTTTGGAAGGCCAGGATGACGAAACCGATAAAGCCGGCGCCGATCCCAAGGAGCACGGAAACCAGGTAGCCCATGCCAACCATATTCGAGACGGACCCGCTCGAAGTGTACCCTTGCCCGTTGCCGAAGGGGAGAAG
The DNA here is from genome assembly GCA_965218705.1 of Chthoniobacterales bacterium. Classification (GTDB taxonomy): domain Bacteria; phylum Verrucomicrobiota; class Verrucomicrobiia; order Chthoniobacterales; family UBA10450; genus Palsa-1392. The sequence continues at coordinate 1,697,474 of OZ244652.1, read as the reverse complement.
AACGGCCACGACGAGCAAGCCGAGCAGGGCCGGACAGACGAGATAGACCTGGAGGAGGAGTGTGCGGAGGTCGCGGTTACGCCGAATCTGGAGCCCGCTGAGGTCGATCACGCTGAAGTTGGGCGTAAGCCGGGGATCGACCTGATGGACATGGGTGCGCCATTGCAGCGGCGTGGCCAGGAGCCAGCCAAGAATGCGGAGGGTCGCGGCGATGAGGCTGCGGCCGGAGGTCCCCAATCGCAGTTCTTTGGGGCGAACCCAGCGGTCATCCATGCGCACTCGAGTAGGAACATCGGCCGCCCCGACGGCCGGTCGGTGATAATTGTAGAGATGAATCTGGAGCCCGTGCTTGGCGGTGGCGATGCCGATATCATGGCAATCGACCGCGGCCGGGTCGCGCGCAGCCTGCAGTTGCTTCGCGTAAGCGAGCGACATGAGGATGTGGCCGCCGTCGCCAAAATCCATGACGCGTTGCGCGATGTTAATGCCGTCGCCGCTCACGTTCATGATGCCGTTGACGTCGAGCTGGCGGACGACTTCGCCGGTGTGGATGCCCATGCGCACGGCGAAACCTCCCTCGGTCTCGATCTGCTCCGCGAGCTCGATCGCGCAGAGAAGCGCGCTGGAGCCGCGATTAAAAAAAACGAGCGCCATCCCGTCGCCCGTGGGCGTGCGGATGACGTCGCCAGCGGCGGCGGCCTCGGTCACGCTGGGGCTACGGTTCACGATGTCCTGAAGCCCGCGAAAAACGGCGATCTGCCGGTCGAGGGCCAGAGTGGAATAACCGACCGCGTCCAGGAAGAGGATGTGCGCGATCTCCAGCTTTGGCTCTTTGGTTATCTCCATGTTCGCCTCGGTGACGGCGCCCCTGCCACTACGGCGCAGAGCGCATCTCAGTCGACGCGCTATGCTGACTGAACGGCGGGGATATTCAATCCCGCAGACTGTTTGTCGCGGCCGGGGACGGCGTCCCCGGCTACAACTTTGGCGCAGACGAGAACGAAATTCGCCTAACGAAAATAGAAATGGCTACATTCCGCGGCTGCGTTTCGCGACCGTGAAGTTAATCGGGACCAGGATGGTCGTGCAAATGCCGGGACGACAGCGCCACCGGAGGAATGTAGACGTTTCGCTCTGCGAAACGCGGGTTCAGCCTGGTCTTAGGGATCAATACCCGATCCGCCACTCGTTCCCCGCCTCGTCCAAGAGAAAATCAGCACCAGCCACCGGCTCCTCCACGAAACCGCACGTGACTCGCTGCTAAAGTGACGTTGCCAACCAAGCGCGCAGGATAAGGCTCGCATGATCTTTCACCAGCGGCTCGTGCCCTATGACAGTGCCGCCGGCCCGATGAAGAGACCGTCGCCTCCAGGAAGAGCAACCTGAGCAGCGCTCCGCGCCCGATTTATTCTTACGAGGCGACCCGAATTCGCGGAGCGAAGCATCCAAATGTAGACGCCTTCCCCAGAAAGCGCGACGGGGGCGATCTGCGCAGGTTTGCGCGCTCGCTGAACCCTTGGCCCGCGTTTCGCAGAGCGAAACGTCTACATCGGCGTCCCCGGGCCGCAATTCCCCCAAAAAGGAGGGCTAGAATTTGTCGAGGATGCGGCCTACGAAACCACTCAGGCCACCGCCGCCGGTGTCGCCCCGATCACCCTGCCCTTTGGCGGCTTTGGTCTTTGATTTGCTCCGGCGATCGGCGGCGAGAGAACGCCCGACATTCACTTCCGTCTTGAATTCGCCTTTCTTGTTGCGACGCACGTAGCGCTTATCGCCGGGATGCGGCTCGATCAGAGTGCGTTTGCTGGTCTTGCGCGCGGTGCCGGCCTTGGTCTTGCCAGCGGTGGCTTTCTTCGTGGCCTTTTTGGCGGAAGCGGTGGTTTTCTTTGCGCTGGCTTTCTTCGGGGCCGCGCTTTTTTCCGTACGACTGGTTTTTCGGGTGGCCATGTTAATGGCAATTCGCGCGCGCCGGTTCAGGTGGCTCTCTCTCCTTTTAAGATGTTGTAACTTCGCTCCGCCTCTCTCGCGCGGTTCGGCGGACACTCCGCCAAACGAGGGGGTTTCACCCCGTCCTCCCCGCACGAAGAGCAACGCTCACTCGATCGCGAATGGTAAAGCGAACGTCAGTCGCTCTGGCCACGGGTATACCAAACTCCGCCCGGGCCATTATAACTATCTCCCTCGCCCCAGATGACATGATTGCGGCCCGCGCCATCGACGGAAAGCCCGAGGTAATCGCCGTAGGGAAAAGCATAACCCGCGGGTGACTTATAGGGCGCTCCGTCAGAGCGATCGGATAGGCGCGCCGTCTCGCTCCAGGTCGTGCCACCGTCCGTTGTGCGGCGGTAGAATGTGTTCCAGCGGCGCGGATCGCCGCTATCTCCTTGCCAAACGATCCGAAAATCATTCGCCGCTGGGCCTGCGGCAAGGGCGGGAAAGGCATTACTTGCCAATTCGTTAGGCGGCGAGACCTGCGCCCGCGGCGTCCAGTCTTGCCCATTGGTCGAGGTGGAAATCCACATCGGTTGCGGAGCCTTGGGATTATCCCCCGCATGATAAAGAAGCATGATGAGACCGCCTTGATCGATGGCCAGGCTCGCGGTCGAGGAGAGAAAACCATAGTCGCAGCCGGCTACCTGCCCGCATCCGGGCGGCGGCGCCGAGCGATCGACCAGCGTGGTCTGCCAGGTCGCTCCTCGATCATGCGAGCTCACGACATTGATTTCGGCGGGTCCTTTGTAGTCGAGGAGAAAATTGATCACGACGTAGTGGATGCTGCCGTCGGGAGCGATGGCAGCGCCGTTGGCGTCCCACCAATGACCCGGCGTCGGGTGGCTATTGGTCCGCACCGGCGTTGCGAAAGTCTGCCCGCCATCGTGGGAGGCCACGACGAAGCTATCGTCCATGTTGAGACCCACGTAGACATCTCGGCCGTCAGGCGAGACGGCTAACCACGGATGATCGGTCCAACGCAGCGCCGGTGCGATCACGACCGGCTTGGTCCAAGTCGCGCCGTAGTCGTTGGATCGGACCAGCTTGCTTTGCCAGTTGGGGCCATCCAACCAAACGGCAAAGACCGTCCCGTCCGCGGCGACCTGCACCTGGGGATCGGCCTGCCAGACATGGAGAGGGGCGATGAGCTGATCGGGCAGCCACGTTTGGCCGCTATCGGCCGAGCGCCGAATGAAGATCCCGGAAAGCCGCGCGTTAAAGCGGGTCGTCATTTGATAGACGTAACCGGAGGAGCGATCAGCGGCCACGAATGGCTCCCAGTCATCGTGCCCACTCCAGACACGCTCGGCATCCCATCCCCGGGCGGCGATTGCGGCGCGCGGGTCGGTTTGCACATCCGTCTGTGCCGCGAAGTCGCGCCCGCTGGAGTGAGACTTGCGATCGCCGTGGGGCCGACTAGCCGACTCGTGGCTGGTCGCGGCCCATGCGATCAGGACCAAGGCCAGCGCGATAAAGCAGCCATAAAATAGAGCGACCGGGCGACAGATCTCTCGCGTCGCGTCAATGGGGGATGAGTCGCGACACGGAGAGGTAGATCGCGCCGGAGGGACAGGCGATCGGGCATGAACAGAGAATAACAAAAAGCGATCGTCTTTGGCCAGAGTAATAAGAGGATCTCGCGCGAGAGCGGAAGTATTCGGATATTGTCAGTTTGTGAATCGTCCTCGTCGTCGTCGTCGTTCTCATCCCTCGAAAGGCAACGGAAAATCGAGGACGAGGACGAGGACGAGGACGAGGACGAGTGCGGATGGCAACACTGACAACCAACTAACTCTCCCCGCGAGAGTGCCCGAAGGCGTGCAGAAAATCCGGTCAGGCGCGGAGAAACGACGGCAGACGCCGCACGCCTTTGCGGGCCACGATAAGAGAGAGCACCATCCCAATCAGGAAGTAGTTGTCCAGGGTGGACATCCGTTGGCTGAAGGTGCCGCCGTAAAGCTTGAGGGCGATGACCAAACCCACCAAGAGAAGAGCAAACTCCAGTTGCAGCACGGAGCGTCGCCATTCGCGCAAACGATCGGCTTCGTCCGGACCGTTCCGACGCTGGCGCAGGCTGCGGATGCGAAGGAAAGCGAGCGACGCGAGGAGGAGGGCGAAATCGCCGGCGTAAAGAGCAAATGAGGGAAAGGACAACTTAAAGCGCAGAAGGGTTTGCAACGAATAGGGCAGAACGGCGACGGAAAATAGAAAGATGAAATTCACCACCGTATCCGTCATTTCCGCGACAAAGTGGTGGCGGAAGATGCGATAATGTTCCAGCCAGAAACGGCAGACCAAGGCAAAGGTGCAGACGATTCCCATCCAGCGGGCCGGCTCGAAAATATCCTCGAGTCGGGCCGGCACATCGAGTCGGGTGGCCAGGAGCGAAAGGCTAAAGCCGAAAACCAGATCACTGAAGGCTTCCAGCCGCAAAGTAAACCGATCGTGCGGGTCGCGGGACGATTGCTGCGCCATCGCGGCACGTTGCTTTGAGAGGGGGGATGGCCTCAAGCACAAAACGCGGGCTGAAAAATAGAGGCTGCCCGTCGCTTTGTATCACAACAGGTCCGGCCTTTCGGTAACTGTGGCAGGGCGAGACTCCGTCGAGCCGGGGTGAGGCCACCTCCTGCCATGAGAGCGTCATCCCTAGCTCGACGGAGTCTCGCCCTACCGAGCCTGAGAAGTGCCCGACGCGGCGTGCGAAGCTGCCGCAGCGGAATTTCGGTTTGTTTTTGGACCAGCCGCTCCCTAGTTTCTGCGCCAATGCGTCTTCCTTCGCCCTGGCTCGTCGTGGTGATCATCCTCTTGGGCGCGTTCATCCTGCGCGATCCGCGTCTGCAGCAGATGGAAGACGTCTTTCTGGGCTGGCTTCTGAGTCATACCGAAAGTGCCGTGCCCGCCGCGCCCATCACCCAAGTCGAGATCGGCCGGGAAGATTTCCGGCGCCTCACTCCGCCAGAGGCGCTCAAGCCTTTGCCTGATGGTGAAGCGGCGCGACGCTCGCTCTCTCCGCTGGAGTTCGCGCTTTTCCTGCAGGCGGCGCTCGAGTTTCGGCCCACTGTGATTGCACTCGAGCCCATTCTGATCTGGCGCGATCGCGACAAGACCCAGGAGCAGGTCTTTATCGATCAGGCGATGCGGGTGCCGAAACTGCTCATCAGCCTCACTCTGGGCGATGACCCTAGTTCGCCCAAGATCTCGCCAGACGATCTGCCGACCTTCGCCAACGTCACGGGGAATAGTGGCGACCTGGCCGCTTTCTCGGGGATTAGTCGCCAGCCCGACGAAGACATCCGCCTTATCTCGACCCCTGGCTTTATCAACCTGCCCCCCTCGCAGAGCGATCGCCTGCGCGTGCCAATGCTTTTCGCCTACCGAGGCGCGATCGTGCCGTCGTTTCCACTGCAGGCCATCATGCTCTGGCTGCGCATCGCACCGGCGGAAGTAAAGGTCGAGCTTGGTTCACGAATCGTTTTGCCTAACGGATGGCAGATTCCTCTCGATCGCGACGGCACCACGCGGATTAATCCGGTGGCCAACGGCAGTGTGCGACGTCTGAGTTTGAACGAACTTCTCCTGGCGGCTCAGGAACATGAGCAAAATCAAACATCCGCGCACAAGCTCGAGAACCTTAAGGATCAGATCGTGCTCCTGCGGCTGACGGGCGATCCGCTGCAACCGCCTGACGTTTTTGCGGCGACAATTGCCACCATTCAGACCAATGCCTATCCGCGGTCGGCCCCGCCGTTGATCGGTTGGGCCATGGTGGCGGGCGCTGCACTCTTTACGTGTATTCTCTGGATGATTTCGCGCACAACCCTTTTGCTGGGCGCGCTGGCTTTCGCGGCTGGCTACCTTCTTTTCGCGCTTCAGATGCTCGCGCATTTCCGGCTTTGGCTGCCGACTTTTTTGCCGCTGACGCTGCTGGCTTTTCTGGTCGTCGCCCGGCTCGCCATTTCGCCGGCTGGCGGGAAAGCGGCAGCGGCCGGTTAGGCGCAGACGGGAGGGACGACTCTTCTTTACTCCTGCTCGTGCTCGTGCTCCTGCTCGATTGCCCGCACCGACCGCTGGACCTGTTCTCCTGGGCGGTCGATCAGGAGCACGATTACGAGCACGAGCAGGATTGGGAGGGAGTGCTCGGGGGGGGACTTGAACCCCCATGCCTTGCGGCATACGCCCCTCAAACGTACGTGTCTGCCATTTCACCACCCGAGCAAGAGCCCAGAATCTTGAATAAGGCGGAGGGGAATGCAAGGCCTGGAACCGGGGGACGCCGTCCCCGCATCGGTTTAGCCTAACGAATTCCATCGAGTGAAGCGCCACCTCCCGGGTAGGGTGGGCGTCCCGCCCGCCGGTGAAAGCGTTCCCGCTTTCACGAACTATCCAAAGTCCGTTTCGGCAAGATGCCGAAACCGGCGGGCGGGATGCCCATCCTACCCGAGACCCGCTTTGCTCAACCATAGTTAGGAATCGACCTTGTTTGCGTCGGCCGGTGAGGCGCGGAACCTGCAGTGGCTTGGACATGAACGGATATGGCTACTGCAATCGAATTGGCGCAGGCTAGGGACGGAGCGAAAATGGGCAGCGAAGACGAGCACGATGACGATCAGGAGCATGGGCTCGCCCTGGCGAGTCCGTCCTCCGGCGGACAGGAGTGGCTGAAGATCGATCTGCACATTCATACGCTCGACGATCCTAAGGACCGGCTCGACTACTCGGCTCACCAGCTCCTGGAGCGGGCGCGCGATCTCGGCTTCGGCGCGCTCGCCATCACGCTGCACGACAAAGTTTTTGATCGGCCGGAAGTGTATGCCGACGCCGCCGAGATGGGAATTCTCCTCATCCCGGCAGCCGAGATGCGACTGGAAGGAGCGGACGTCGTCCTGCTGAATGTTCAGCCTCACGACATCGCAAATCTGCGCACTTTCGCCGATTTGCGGGCTTTGCGCGCGCGTCTCGGCGACCAGATTTTTAGTTTTGCCCCGCATCCGTTCTTTTATCTGGGCGCATCGATTGGCGACCGGTTGCTGGAGGAGATCGATTGCTTCGACGGGATCGAGATTTGCCATTTTCACAAGGGACTCTTCGACCTCAACCGCCGCGCTCGCCAGGTGGCGGCGGCTCACGGGAAACCGCTCCTGGCCACCTCCGACGCGCATAGCCTGCACGCGTTTGGGATGCACTACACCTGCCTGCCCCGCCCGAGCGAGATGACCCCCGCAGCCATTCTGCAAGGCTTGCGGGACGGGCCTCTCCGCCTAACGAGTCCGAATTCAAGCTGGCGCGACCTAAGCAGCGTTTTCTATTTCATCTTCGTCCAGCATCCCCTGCGCAAACGGCTGGCGCAGACCTGAATCCTTTCCGTCCGAGCCTGAGCTTGGTCTTGTGCGACGGGTTAGGTTATGTCAAGAGCTAAGCGAACGACTTTTCCAAGATGAAAACACGATTCCTGCAGTGCCTTTGCCTTCTCCTTGCTCTGAGCTTGACCGCGTGCCCCACCACCGATCCGAAGAAGGATGCCAAAAAACCCGCGAAGACGCCCGAGACTCCGACGATCGACGAGAGTATGGCGGTCGATTTCCAAGGTTTCCTCGGCCGCCTGCGCAAAGCGGTGCACGCTCATGATGTCAATACCATCGCTTCGATGATGACACCCGATTTCGCCTACGTGCTGGGAGCGACGCCGGCCGAGGATCGCCAGGGCGAGGGTGTTTTCCGGTTCTGGGACGAGAACGGTTTATGGGTGGAATTGGAGGGGATTCTCTCGGAGCGCTTTGCGCCCAAGGGAGGCTACATGGTTTCTCCACCGCAATTTGCCGAGCCCGAATCACAATACACCGGCTATCGCGTGGGCATCCGCCGCGAAAATGGAAGCTGGAAATTTGTCTACTTCGTTCGCGGGTAAAGGGACGTGCCAAATTCCGGGTTACGGCTGTCAGGCGGCCGACCCGGATTAAGCTACTCAACTCCAATCGTCACCTGGCACTCATTACTTGTCACTCGTCTCTCATCTTCCCCATCGCCCGCCTTTCGTTTTCGTTAGGCAAGTGCTGCACTGCAAGCCCGGCGAACGGGCGGAATGCGCCACGGTTTTCCCCGCGGACGATCCGATGTTTGCCGGTCATTTTCCTGGCAATCCGCTCGTGCCGGGCGTGATCCTGGCGGAGGCCCTTGCTCAAACCGCCGGGATTGCTGCCGCCTCGAATTTTCCTCCCGAAAGTCCCCCGCTCTTTCTGCTCTCGGCTATTCGTGGGATGAAATTCCTCCGCGCGGTTCGACCGGATGAAGAGGTTCGTTTGCTCGCGGAGAAGGTCGGCCAAATCGGTGATCTTTGGCAATTCCAAGTCACCGCCAGCGTGGGCAAGGGCGTGGCCGCGGAGGGACAGCTCGTCCTTAGTCTCGCCAAAAGTGTCTCGCCTTCATTGGAATAGCGCTGGAGCGAAATACTCCTACGTTTGGACAGTGAGACAAAGTACGGGGGCGGCCTTAATGAATTTTTGGTGGCGAAATGAGTCAGAGACTGCCGGCGGGCCGGCATCTTTCCTGGCCGCCCATGCCGGAACATCTTCCACCTGTCAGCCGCGGAACAGGATCAGCTTACCGTAATTCATCATATGGCCTTGCACGAGTTCGCAATCATCATCCCGGCCTGTAACGAGGGCCCCTGCATCGGCGCAGTCCTGGACGAATTGCTGGCCGTGGTCGACCCCGAGAGATTCGTCGTTGTCGTAGGCGTGAACGCCTCGACCGATGAGACGACTGAGATCGCCCGGCAACGCCCCGTCCTGGTCGCGGAGACGGCGCGACGTGGTTACGGCTTTGGCTGTCAGGCGGCCATTGACCTGACGAATAATCTTTTCCCGGCCGTGCGGGGCTACATTTTCTGCGCGGGGGATGGCGCCACCGATCCACAGGATCTGCGCGCGCTCGTGACCGCTTTCGAGCAAGGCTACGACTTGGTCCTGGGCAGTCGCACCAGGCGGTGGCGCAATTGGCCGACCATGACCTTCCGCCATTTCATCGCCAACGCCGCCCTCGGCCTCTGGTGCGGAGTCCTCTGCGGACGCCCCTTCAGCGATCTCGGTCCGCTGCGGCTGATCAGTCGTTCTCTCCTGGAAAGGATCGCGCCGCAGGAAATGACGTTCGGCTGGACGATCGAGGCGCAGATTGTCGCCGCTCGCCTCGGCGCTTCTATTTGTGAGATTCCGGTGCATGAACGCCGCCGCCTGGCTGGAGAACAGAAAGTTTCTGGGGTGACCTGGAAACGCACCCTCTCGATCGGTTGTCAGATCGTGGCTGCGGGACAACGCGCTCGCCGTAACTTCCAACCAACGCCCGCGCCGCGCCGCGCGCCCTACGCGCGACTCGACAGCAGCCCCCGTCGCCCCGCGTGAAATGGTGGTCTCTCCTGGCCGTCGCCGCCTTGACCAGCGGCTGCGGAAGTCTCGGCAGGCCACCTCTGCCTAAATTTGCCACCGGATCATCTCGCCCAGCGACCCCAGCTGGGACCAGCGGGCAGGCGGCTCTGGCTCGCGCAGACGTGATCTACGTTGGCCTAACGAATAAAGCTCCCGTAGAAGCTTCTTCCGTTTGGAAGATGGTGGACACGTTGCAGCAGAACGGCGCGCGCGTTGCTCTGGGCTGGGCGGAGCTGCCGGCCACCGAGCAGGTTGTTTTCGAGCAATGGCAACGCCGGGAAATTACCGGTCAACAACTCCTGGACCAGGTGGGACCTTCGAGCCGGCGCGACTGGTTGCGACGCGCCCTCCGGCCCGACCTCGCGCAAGTCGCGCTCGGTTCTCCCCGAGAGCTTCTGCGCAAGACTCGCAGTGGCGAAGCCTTCACGCGGGAGGAGAACGCACAGCTGCCCCGCGGTTATCAGCCGCCTCCGGAAGCGTTGGATAACTTTGCCGATCACGTTGCTACCTCGCCGCGCCTGCGCCGCTATAACCTGGAGCAGCTCTATCAGGCACACCTCATCGCCGAGCAATCGATCGCGGAAAACATCGTCCGTTTCCTGCATGACCACCCGGGAACGAAGCTGATCGTCTTTCTACCCGACGACGCCATGATCAATCCGCGGGAAGTGGCCGACTACGTCGCGCAGAAAGGTTCGCTGCAACAGATGATCCTGGATCGTGCGGGCGGTATCCCCAAAGCGCGACCACAGCTACTGGCGCGCGGGCGAGGCGCCGACCGGCCGTTCCAGATCGTAAATCGTGCCCCAAAAACCGGTCGCCACGACTGCCGCCTGGCCGCGCCAAGGCTGCCGGCTTGAGGGATAGGCGCGCTTTTCCTCGTTCCCCCAGAAGAGATAGCGCGCATGCAGTTCACGCGCGCGCTCACGCCAGTCGGGGGCGCCCAGCATGAGCAACTTCAGCTGCTGTTCGACAGGCGCGTAATCGAAGCCCTGAGTCCAGAGATGGCCCCCATAGCCCAGCACGACTTTACGGCCATTCATGAGCAAGGGATGATTAAAGGTCGGAAACGCGGCAAATCGCTCCTCGATCGGCACCTTGCGCAGAACCGTGGCGACGGCGTCCAGTTCCACCCGGCTCGCAATATCGAAACCGGGTGTGCCCACAAGCAGTCCGCCGATCAGGCTCACGAAACCCGAAACGAAAAGGAGGAAGCAAAGACCCGCCCGGACGGGCCACAGCCATTTCGCGATCAGATCGCGCCAAAGAAAGGGCAGGCATATGAAGTAAGCCCAGATAATCAGTTTGGTGTTATCCCAACCCCAGGGCGCGGTCTTCACAAAGATCGCGAAAAGAAAAATCGCGGCCGCTGGAATCACGAACGCAAAGGATTGCGAGCGCGCCATCTGGGCGAGCAAACCTTGCAACTTCTTCACAAGTGATGGCCTCGGTTCAACGTCACCGTCCTGCCCTGACCGCGGCCAGCTCTGCCCGACCCTCCAGCAAACAAACCCGAACAAGGCGATCATGGCTGGCAGAGTCAGCCCGAAGTTCGTCAGCCAAAAACCCACGACTGAAGTCGAAAATCCCGGATCGCTCTGTAACCAACCGGGCGCCCAGGCCATGATCGACTTGGCCTGGAAATGATCCGTAATCATCCAAACAATCCAAGTCGCCGGGACAAACGCGGCCGCCAAGAGAAGGGCGACGTGCCGGCGCACTTCCCAGGTGCCGAGAAGCAGCCAAAAGCCGAGCACGATCGAGAGAGCCAGGAAAGTGTGGACGTGAAAAAGCGGCATGGAGGCATAGAGCGACCACTCCACCCACCAGGGAAGGAGGCCGCGGTTCGCCACCGGAGCGTCGTTAGGCTGCTCGGGGAAATATTTTCGGCGCCAGTGGAGCAGCAGGAGCAATCCGGCTGGAATGGCGTAGAGCAAGCCGCGTTGCGTGACGAACATGGTCAGCGGGATGCTCTTCCACGCGATCCGTTCCGCCTGGTAATCAAGGAACTGATGGGTGCGAAAGAACTCGTAGCCCGCCAGGCCGCCATTAAAGAGAAAGCCGGCTACGCCAAAGGTCCCACCCCAGCGATAGAAACCGTAAAAGGTCGCAACAGAGCCGAGCAACCCGCTCCAGACCAGCACCCGAATCAAATCGAAGTGTTGCAGCAGGAGGAGAGAGTTAAAGAAATCGACCCCGGCCGGGTAGCGAAGGGTGCTAAAGACATAGATCGGATTGTCCGGCCAAAGAGCTACCCCATTCGCGAAATACTTAATGTAGGTAATGTGCAGCGCGAGGTCGCCGAGATTGTTAATCGATTGGATCCGAAGATGGTCGCCATTGATAAAGAGCAGCCAACAGAACGAGCGCACTGCAAACATGGCGAAGACCAAACCGACGATCCAGGCCCACGGCCGCCCGGGTCGGCGCGGTGTGGGAGCGACCACGGCCTCTTCCAGTTTCATGCGGCGACGGGCCCGCTTTGATTTCGGGAGCGGCGCAGCTTCCGGAGCTGTCGGCACCGGAGGAAATTTCCGCGGTGAGAAGTGCGCGGTGCCGATCCAGGCGTAGATGGCCGCAGCAAGGCCGATGACGAGGGCCAGACCTCCGAAACTTCCATCCAGACCGCCCCCAACAATGCCGAGCACCAAGCCCGCCATCGTGGCGACGTTGACAAAAGTCAGCCCCGCCGAGAACAACTTCATCTTGGCGAGTGTGCAGCCGGTGACGGGCTTCCGACAAAATTCGGCACCCGTCCCGGAAAGACCCGCCGGAAGGTCTTGGCGTTGAGATAGAGCTTGGAGGTATCCTGGTAGGGGCGGATGGTTAATGGCTCCGTGAAGTAACTCTCGTGCAGGTTCTTTTCCACTTCCGCGATTCGATCTTCCTGCACAACCAGAAAGTCGGCATCGAACTTACTCGGTCCATTATTATGCTCATAATAACCGATTCGATAGAAATCGCCTAGCAGCCATGGGAAAGGATAAGTGCTCGTCCGAATGAAATGGCCTACCATGCGGTAATTCAGCGGGTTACTGCGAACCAGGCGCATGACCGGGTTCATGAGCTTATAGATATCGTTATAAGTCTGGACGTAGACATATGGTTCCGTGTCGGTGGAGCAGCGGAAGTAGTTCAACGAAACAGCCATGCCTAGAGACATCAGAAGGCCGATTCCCACCGCCCCACGTTGCACCATCCGCATGACTCCTTCGCTGACCTTATAAACATCGCCGAGCCAATATCCCAGGCCGCCTCCGAGAAGGGCGAAAACGATCGCGCTCGTGAAAAGTTTCTGCCCGATATCACCGCATGCGGGACTGATACTGCTGGCGGCGAGGGTCACCTGAATCGCTGCGCCAAGGTATTTTCCCCAGGAGCAGGTCGTGCGCACCGCCTCCGGCTGGATCATGTAACTAAAGACCACTCCCACGCCAAACCCGAGCAAGGCCAGCCCGACGATGTTGAAGGCCTTGCGCGGAATCTTAAGAGCAGCCGCGCCGGCTGCGAAAACAAAGAGCAACGGCCAAACGATACTAATAATGATCCAAGGCGTCTTGTAATGAATAATGCTATACGCCGTTAAAACTCCGACGCCGTAGATGGCAAGATAGCGGATAACATAGTTCTGAAAAAACTGGCAAAGCCCGCACAGGAACAAGCCGATAAAGATCGGCCATTCGTACCGCATGGTGAGTTCGAGCCAGTAAGGCCACGGTTTCTCGTGGCCGTTGCCGTTCGAGCCCGTTTGGTACCAGACCGCAAAGGTTTGATAGAGGCCCTTCAAGCCCGGCCAGTTCAGGAAAGTGCCCGAATAGAAGAAAACTATTAGAAAAAGGCCGGTGCCAATTACCGGCGCGAGATCGATCCAGTCCCATTGCTGCCGAGCGCGCTTCAGGCCCGTCATGGGGGTGATCCGGTGGGAAACCCAAAGAACGCCGGCCGCCAGAAAAGCGCTCCCAATGTGGATGATGTAGGTTTCCTTGGTCAGAATCATACCGGCGACGCCCAGGCCGACGCACCAGAGGTAACCGCGCGTGCCGAAGCGCCAGAGCCCCGCCAAGCCAAGCACGAAGATCATGGAAAAAAGGAGCTGCCAGACTTCGTGGATCGAGTAACGCCCGTAGAACACGTAAGCGGGGGAGATCGCCATGGCGAGCGCCGCGATGCGGCTGGTCCAACGCCCCACAAACGGCTCGAACTTTAACGTCAAAAAAATCGAGCCAATACTAGCCAGCACGACCGGCAAGCGCAGCGCCCAAATGTGCCGCCCAAAGAGCGCCTCGGAGAGGAACAGGATGTAGAAATGTAATGGCCCGTGGTAATTCGTCGGGTCGTAGCGATAGAAGCCATTCTGCTTCATCTGGTCGACGAACCAGCCGTTGATCCCTTCGTCGAAGTGCGGCGGCTTCATGCTCAGGAGGAGGAACCTGAGGAAAGCCCCCAGCAGGATGATGCCCCAGAAAGTCCAGTCGAGCCGGGCGAGGCGCTGCCAGAGCGGCAATCCCGCAGATTCTCCTCGCGCGGCTTCGTCTCCGCTGCTAGGTAGCGCGTCGATGCGCATCTTGGTGACAGGCGGCTGTGGGTTCATCGGGAGTAACTTTATTCGTTACATTCTGCAACATTACAAGCCGACGTATGTGACCAATGTCGATGTGCTCACCTACGCCGGAAATCTGGCCAACCTCGACGGAGTGGTGGAAGAGCACGGCGACCGTTACGAATTTTTCAAGGCCGACATCGCCAACGCCGAGCAGATGGAGACTTTGCTGCACGAGGAGTCGTTCTACGCCGTGGTTAATTTCGCGGCCGAATCGCATGTCGATCGCAGCATCAACTCGCCCCAAAACTTCATCCACACCAACGTCGTCGGCACCAGCATCCTGCTCGACGCCGCCCGGCGTCACAACGTGCAGCGTTTCATCCAGGTCTCGACCGACGAAGTCTACGGATCGTTAGGCGAGACGGGCAAGTTCACCGAAGCATCGCCGATCGAGCCGAGCTCTCCCTACTCCGCCAGCAAAGCCAGCGCCGATCTCCTCGCCCTCGCCTGTCACCGCACTTTCGGCCAGGAAGTGATCGTAACGCGCTGCTCAAACAATTACGGGCCTTACCAGTTTCCGGAAAAACTGATCCCGCTCATGATCATCAAAGCTTTGAGCGACCAGCCGCTCCCGGTCTACGGCGATGGGAAAAACGTGCGGGACTGGATTCATGTGGAAGATCATTGCGCCGCCATTGTGGCCGCTCTTTTCAAAGGCAAGCCGGGCGCGGTTTATAATGTGGGGGGCGATGGCGAACTTGTGAATCTCGACGTCGTCCGGCTAATTCTGGAGCGGCTCGGCAAACCGGAAAGTCTCATATCCTTCGTGACTGATCGTCTCGGACACGATCGGCGCTACGCGATCGATTCCAGTTTCGCCCAGCGCGAGTTGGAGTGGCATCCTTTACACAATGCGCGGGAAGGTATTGCCACGACGGTCGATTGGTATCTCAACCATCGCGACTGGTGGGAAACGCTCCTGCAGCGAACGGAGCGCTTCGACTAGTGGAACGATTTGGCTACGCGCCTTGCTAGAAGCTGGACGGGCGTCAGCTCGTCCCTCCGGGGAGACTCGCTTACGAGTCCATGATCTAACGGCCCGCGGTGGACGTGGGGAGGTTGGAGGGACGGGCGCCGTCCCGTCCGTGTCTGATGGCCCGAAAGGATAGAGCCACGGACGACACAGCGGTCGTCCCTCCAATCGTAATGCAAACTGATTGCACAACGATTAGCCATCCACTCTAGGCGGGGACGCGGTCCCCGGTTGTGGGCGTGAGGCCAAGGCGTCAACTTCCCGACGTGCCCCACAAACCCTTGCAGCAAAGCGCCGGGGACAGCGTCCCCGGCTCCATGCGTTCCAGCTAACGACGAGCTACTTCTTGACGATCTCGGCGTTCTCCAGCATGGCGATGCCGCCGTTTTCGGCCATCTTGCCTTTTAACGTCACGCTCTTGCCGGCCAGAGGAGCGAGGTCGTCGTTCATCGGCTTATGCGCGCCGACCACGAGATAGGCTTTGCCTTCGCTTACGATGCCAACGGGGCCGCCGCCTTTGATGCATTTCTCACCACAGGAGGCATGCTTCTCGCCCATGGCATTGTGGTCCACGTAGCACATCATGTCGACGATCTCGCCGGTCACTTCCTTGCTGGCGGCGGCGTCGAGTTTTTCTTTTTCCTCGGCCAAGGCCAGCGGCGCGATGGCCAATGCAGCAGTGAAGGCGAAAGTCACCGCGACTTTCATTAATTTCGGAATTTTTTCGGTCGTTGAGTACATGAGAGAGTTTCCGCCCTATCCGAGGGTCGGTCAATCGCTCGTCTCGCGGTCGTCACTACCGTCACCGGTCTGTCAACTAACTGCAGAGGACGCGGAGGACGCAGAGTAGGGAAGATTCTGGTCCCCCTCTGCGCTCTCTGCGTCCTCTGCGGTTAATCTCTTTGTCCTTCGATCAAACGGGCGAACTCCGCAAAAAAGTAGCCCGCATCATGCGGCCCGGGCGCCGCTTCGGGATGGTATTGCACGCTAAAAATGGGCAGCTCACGATGGCGCATTCCTTCCACCGTGCCGTCATTGAGATTGATGTGGGAGACTTCGACGTCGTTAGGCAAAGACTCCGCTTCCACCGCGAAACCATGATTCTGCGAGGTGATGGCCACTTTGCCGGTCTGGAGATCGTGGACCGGTTGATTGCCGCCGCGATGGCCAAACTTCAGTTTAAATGTCCGCCCACCAAAAGCGTAGCCGAGCATCTGATGCCCCAGACAAATGCCGAAGATCGGGACTTGCCCCATCAGATCGCGCACTGCCTGATGCGCGTAGTCGAGCACGGAAGGATCGCCCGGTCCGTTAGAGAGAAAAACACCTTCCGGCTCGTAGCTGAGCGCCTCTTTCGCCGTGGCGGTAGCCGGCAGGACGGTGACGCCAAACCCGTTCTGGCGCAGACGGCGCAGGATATTTTCCTTAATGCCGTAGTCGTAGGCCACGATGCGGTGACGGATGGGCGGCAGAGCGATCTGGCGGCTGCTTTCGGTGCCCCAAATCGCACTGGCCTGGTCGTCCGGATCCCATTGGTAGGCCGCGGGCGTCGTGACTTCGCGCACGTAATCCATCCCGATCACGCCCGCACCTTCCACCGCACGTCGGATCGCTTCGTCCTCGGAAATCTCCTCCGTCGTCAGGCACGCCTTCATCGCGCCGCGCGTGCGCAGGTGACGCGTGAGAGCGCGCGTATCGATGCCCTGCACCCCCGGAATTTTCCAGTGCCGCAGATAGTCGGCGAGCGAACGCTCGGAGCGCCAATTACTGGCCACCTCGCTCACTTCCTCCACGACAAAGCCGCGCACGTGCGGCTGGCGACTCTCGGCGTCGGCCTCGTTCGTTCCGTAATTACCGATGAGCGGGTAAGTCATGGCCACGATCTGGCCGCGGTAGGAGGGATCGGTCAGCACCTCCTGGTAACCCGTCATGGATGTGTTGAAACACGCTTCCCCCACCGCCGTTCCGATGGCGCCGAAGGATTCGCCGCGAAAAACCCGGCCGTCCTCCAACGCGAGCAGCGCCGGAGTGGAAGACGGATTGGGCGACGGCATCGGATCGATTTAACCGGCAACCACGGCCGCGTCAAAAAAAGCGCCCGGACTCAGAACGAGCCGGGCGCTTAAAAGTCTTACCCCGCAGATGCCGTTTAGGTGGATTTCCCGTTCCCTTGTGGTAACGGGCGGGTGACCGCCGCCGGGGCGTCTGACTTCCAATGAAGGCATGCCATTTTCCCCTAACGACCTAGCCCCCTATTTAACAATATCGGTCCGGGATCCTCACCAGTAATCTCGAACATCGCAGGGTAAATTTTACACTCCGAAAGCATTCGGGGTGCTCGAAAGTTGTCGATCGAGAGCTGAAAGTAGACGCGAGAAGGTCTTTGAACCTTCAACTCTCAATCAACAACTTCCAATCTCTCAAAGAACTACTCGCGCAGTTCCACGCCCAACTCGCTCTGCAACCGTGCGCGAATCCGGTCGTGGGCCGCACTCACTTCGTCGGAACTCAGTGTCCGGTTTTTGTCCCGATATGTCAATGAATAGGCAAGCGATTTGCGTGCCGCGCCACTGTTTTCCGAAGCCTGGCCGACGAAGAGATCAAACAATTCGACCGCCGCCAGAAGCGGCTCCTGCGCAGCCTTGATCGCAGCGAGGATTTCGTCGTGACTCAGCTCGGCGGGAGCGAAGAAAGCGATGTCACGGCTGACGGAGGGAAACCGTTGCAGCTCCACAAATTTGGGGGCCCGCTCCGCGATTTCAGATTCGTTAGGCAAATCGATCTCGGCGACGAAAATCGGCCCCGTCGCGGTCGCTTGTCCGGAAACGAGTTGTCCCGCGAAACCGCAGGTCTTTCCCTTCACTAAAACTTCGGTGCCGAGGGCCAATTCTGGGTGCTCCTTGCGACGCAGCGTGACGTTCCCCAACCCGGTTGCTTCCAGCGCACCTTTTAGGTCGTAAAGATCCAGCTTCCGGGTCTGCTCGCCTCGCCAATGGACTTGCCCACTCAGCTCACCCAAAAGAAGTAGCGCGAGCCGGCGCGTTTCCCGCGCGTCGGGCGGAAGAAAAACGCGGCCCAACTCAAAAAGCCGCACACTCCTGGCACTGGCGCGGACGTTCCGTTCAAGCGCGGCCAGCAAACCGGGGACCAAACTTGGACGCAGCGCGACGTGATCTTCGCTTAAGGGATTACGCAGCTCGACCGCCGTCTGGGCAAAACCGCTGCCTAACGTTTGCCGCCCGACCAGCGCCGACGTCCGCGCCTCCGCGAAGCCGAGCGCGACCAGGCGTTGGCGCATCTGCATTTCCAGGTCGTAACGCCGATCAGCCGCCGAGACGGGCGTGAAACGACTGCGATCCGCCGCCGGGATGCGGTTGATGCCGAACACGCGCACAACCTCTTCGATCAGATCGACCTCGCGCCGCAGATCAGAGCGGTAACTCGGAATACGCCAGCTCGATTGCTCATCGGTCCCTCCGAGTTTGTGCAGTCCGAATCCTTCCAAAATGCGATCGGCCGCCGCTGGCGCGACCGCCGCCCCCAACAGCTCTTCACAACGGGCGTAGCGCAGGCTGAAACCAGCAGGCGGTGCGGGCAGCAGGCCGGCGGTGAAAGTCTCAGCCGCGACTTCGCCTCCCGCGATCTCGTGAATCAATTGCGCGGCCCGCTCCGAGGCACGCAGAACCATTTCGGGATCGACCCCGCGCTCGAAGCGATAACTGGCGTCGCTCGGAAGATTCAAAGTGCGCGCGGTGCGCCGGATTTGGGCCGGCGTGAAGTAAGCGCTTTCGAGCAGCACATGCCGGGTCGACTCGGTCACGCCGGTATCTTCACCGCCCATCACGCCGCCGATAGCGATCCCGCGCCGGGCGTCGGCGATGAGCATGTCGTGGGGCGCGAGCTCATAAGTGCGGCCGTCGAGCGCGAGAAACTTTTCGTGAGGACGCGCCAGGCGGACGTTGATGTTGCCTTCTAATTTATCGGCGTCAAACGCGTGTAAGGGCTGGCCTAGCTCCAGCATCACGAAGTTGGTGATGTCGACGATGCTGTTGATAGCGCGCAAACCGACCGCCTCGAGTTTGGCGCGCAGCCAATCCGGGCTCGGTCCCACGGTGATGTTCGCGATGCGACGGGCGGAATAAAAAGGACACTCGTTAGGCGCAGAGATGGCCACGCTTTCTCCGGCTGTCGTGGCGGGAGTCGCGATCTCCAGCGGAGGCAGGTTTTTTTTGGTGAGCGCAGCGATCTCGCGAGCCAGACCGTAGTGGCTGAGCAAATCGGAGCGGTTGGGGGTAATCTCGACGTCGAGGATGGTCTCGTTCGGGAAAAGCTCGCGCAAAGGCGCGCCGACGCGGGCGTCTGGGGGAAGGATCATGAGCCCGGCGGCGTCCTCCGCCAGCCCAAGCTCCTGAGCGCTGCAGAGCATACCCTGCGACTCGACTCCGCGGAGTTTGCTCGCTTTGACCTTGAAATCGCCAGGGAGAATCGCGCCGGGCTGGGCCAGCGGCACCTTGTCGCCGACCTTGTAATTCTTGGCGCCGCAGACGATCTGGCGCGGCTGTCCGCTACCGTCGTCCACCTGGCAGACGCTGAGGCGATCGGCGTTGGGGTGTTGTTTAGACTCGGTGATTTCCGCCACTACGACGTGTTCGAAATTCGCGCCCCGCTCTTCGATGCCTTCGATTTCGACGCCGGCGAGGGTGAGCAGATCGGTCAGGCGCGCGATGTCGTTAGGCAATTCGACAAATTCGGCCAGCCAGTTGAGCGAAAACTTCATGGCTCGGCTCCCTCATCGGTCTCGGTAGGGCGAGACTCAGTCGAGCCGGAGGGGAAACCCCGTCCCCGGAAGAGACACCCTGCCCCCGGTTCGACTGAGTCTCGCCCTACCATGACGCATGCCTCCAGGCTGCTCATGCGAACTGCCTCAGGAATCTCAAATCGTTCTGCGCAAAAAGCCGAATATCAGGAATGTCGAAGAGGATCATGGCGAGACGATCCATTCCGAGGCCGAACGCGAATCCCGTCCATTTCTCCGGATCGTAAGCATCGTCGCCGCGCGCCTTGTTCACTTCCTCGAAAACAACCGGGTGCACCATGCCGCAGCCCGCCAGTTCCAGCCATTTCTCGCCGCCCTTGAGCGCTTTCGATTTCACATCGATCTCGAAACTCGGCTCCGTGAAAGGGAAATAGTGCGGGCGAAAACGCACTTTAGTCTCCGCGCCGAACAACTCGCGCAGGAAAAACTCCAGCGTGCCCTTGAGGTCGGCCACGCTCACTTTCTCATCCACGTAGAGGCCTTCGATCTGATGAAATTGCGCGCTATGCGTCGCGTCTACTTCGTCGCGCCGGAAAGCCGCGCCCGCCGCGATCACGCGGATGGGTGGCGGCGCCGCTTCCATCGTGCGGATCTGCACGGTGGATGTGTGGCTGCGCAGGAGGCGGCCATCAGGTAAAAAGAAGGTGTCCTGTTCGTTACGCGCCGGATGATCGGGCGCGGTGTTGAGCGCGTCGAAGCAGTGCCATTCGTCTTCGACGTCGGGGCCGTCCGCCAAGGCAAAACCCATGCGCCGAAAAATCCCGATGGCGCGATCTAGCATCTGGGTGAGCGGATGGAGCCCGCCAATTTCGTGAGGCGTGCCCGGCAAAGAAATATCGATCCCGGAGAGCGCGTCCGACTCCCGGGTTGCGCGAAGCTTTTCGCCGGTCTGCTCCAATGCGGCGGTCACAGCCGTGCGCGCCAGGTTGAGTAATTTGCCGACGACCGGCTTTTCTTCCTTGGAGAGCGTTTTCATCTGCTCGCCCCAGGCAGAGATGGTCCCGTTGCGGCCGAGATAACGGACACGGACTGCCTCTAACGCCGGTTCGTCCGGCGCGGCGGCGATATCGGTGAGGGCGTTATCGCGCAGTTCTTCGAGCGGATGCATGCGTTGTAGACGCTTCGCTCTGCGAAGCGCGGGCACAAGCGTGGAGTTTCTTGCGCGGCCGAACGTCGAGCCGTGCCTCGCAGAGCGAGGCATCCACAACTTAGGCGGCCTTCTCTTTTTTCTTCTCGCCCGACTTCTTCTCCAGCGCGCCTTTGACCTGCTCGATGATGCCCTTGAAGGCAACGGCATCAGTCACGGCGAGCTCGGCCAGAATCTTGCGATCAAGGCCGATACCGGCGGCTTTGAGACCCTCAGCGAAACGGCTGTAGGTGAGACCTTCGGCGCGGGCGGCGGCATTCAGACGCTGCACCCAGAGCATGCGGAAGTTGCGCTTCCGCGTCTTGCGATCGCGATAGGCCCAATACTTGGCCTTCATCTGCGCGTCTTTCGCGTAGCGGAAAAGTTTCGATCTGCGACCGCGATAACCTTTGGAGGCATCGAGGACGCGTTTGCGGCGCTCCCGGCTGGCGGGCGCGTTAGTGGCTCTTGGCATGTTGTTATTCCCGAATCGCTTCGGGACTCCTGTTTCCGCGAATTGTTATTTCGTTAGGCGCTGCCCGACCTCATTCGCTGATGCGATCCCGCGCACGGGATCAGATGGGCAGTGCTGGCGGCATTTCGAGAAATGCCGGGCTGGGAAAGTAGGCGGAACGCCCGGAATGACAAACACTTTTTGGGTGGGGCAGGATTGGTTACCGCGCCGGTTGTAGCTGGGGACGCTGTCCCCGGCCGGCCGCACGTAAGATCGAGCGGAAAGGGACCGGGCTGTTCATACGAGCGGCGTCCATCCGATCATCCGAGAACGTGTTCCTGCGCCCGGCCGGGGACAGCGTCCCCGGCTACAACGTGGCCGCGCGCCGGGCGGCCGGCTCAATTTGGAATTGGCCGAAAATCGTCGGGGTCCCTACGCTCGCCCGATGCATTGGCTGGGAAGACATCGCCGGCTGATCCTCGCGGGCATTTGCCTTTTCTGGTCGGGGCTCGTCCTGCCCCTGCATTTCCTGCCCAGCCTGCCTTTCGTTTCGGCGGTTTGGACCGGGCAGACACGTTTCGAGGATTTCCTGCAAAAAGAAGGCCGCAAGACGCCGACGCGGGACGATTTTGTCTTTCTCGGGATCGACCAGAGCACGCTGCAACTGCCGTCCTTCGAGCCGGCCGAGCTGGCGGAGAATCGCGCTCTGCAACTTATGACGGAGCGATCGTTCCCGTGGTCGCGCGAGGTGTGGGCGCTCGTTCTCGACCGACTCTTCGCGTCGGGCGCGCGGCTGGTCCTAGTCGATCTGATCTCAATCCGCCTAACGACGGCGATCCGGCCTTCCACGAAGCACTCGATCGCTACCGCGACAAAGTTGTGCTCGGGGCGAACTTCGACGCGGCCAATGCCATGCAAGCGATCGTGCCTAACGAAGTCCTCATTCCCCCACCCCAGATGGCCGATCCGCGGGTTGGTTACGTCGACTTCTTCCCCGATCCGCTCGATCAACTCACTCGTGGCATTCACTACTCGTTAACGGATCGGAAGCTGGCGGGGCTGCCGCCCCACGCGAGCGAAGAAGTCTTTTCCTCCCTGGCGGCCCGTGGTTTGGCCCAAATCGGTCGAGCTGCCGACATCCCGCGCGATCACAAGACGACTCGGTCGATCCCGAATTGCTCGACCACCTCGAAATCTAGGAGGAAGGGTTCCAGAAATTCCGGCAGCGCGATTTCGCTGGCGCGCAGATTCTGCTCTCGCGATTCCTCGAATTTTATCCGACCGATCACTTGGCGAAAATATATCTGGAGTGTTCGCTCGAATACGCGGCCGAGCCACCCGGCGAGGCCTGGAACGGCGGGGCGGTTTTCCAGAAAAATAACGAGCTGCCTGGGCGGCGGCGCGCTCGCGATTGCTCTGCCGGGTTGAATCTGATAACGCGTGTTGCCATGCCGAAACTGACCATTTTTCTGCCAACGGGCCGGACCACGCACGAGTTGACGGAGGAGAAAATCACGATCGGGCGCGGACCCGAAAACCTCCTGCAGATTGACGACCCCTCGGTCTCCGGTCGGCACGCGCAGCTGCTCCTGATCGAAGGACGTTACCAGGTCAGAGATCTCAGCTCGACCAACGGCACACGTGTGAACAGCGAGGTGACTTCCGATGCGTTTCTGCGGGTGGGCGATCGAATTCGCTTTGGCAAAGTCGAAGCTCGTTTCGACTCGGTCACAACGGGAGAGGCGCAACCATTGCCGGAAACGGAGGAAATCGCAGCGCTCCCGGCGGAGATGAGCGAAAAGCCGGACGACTTCACCAACGCCTCCCCGTTTCCACATCGGGCGAAGGAGAAAGATCGCATCGCCACCGGAGTCGTGATGGCGGCGGCCGTAGCGATCCTCGCTTTTCTGGCCGCGATGTTTGGTCTCCTGCAGATTCAGGGTCCGCGTTAGGGATTCCCAAATGTGGAAGGGATCCTGGCGCCCTGCCATTCTCGGATCTCCGCGGGTTTGACGCCGGCGGCGCGCAGAGCGCGCAGGCTGAGGGCCGCATCGCGTTTCGCGAGACGTTTACCTAACGAATCGGTCACGAGCGGCAGGTGACAGAAATCGGGCGCCTTCCGATCGAGCGCACGATAGAGCAAGACTTGGCGGAAAGTCGATCGCAGCAGGTCCATGCCGCGCACCACTTCCGTGATGCGCATGGCGGCGTCATCGACCACCACGGCCAGTTGGTAGGCCGGGATGTCATCTTTTCTCCACACGACAAAGTCGCCGAAGTCACGACCGGCCACCGCGATTTGCGGGCCGGCGCAACGATCGTCGAATCCGATTGTTTCCCCTTCCGGCGCGCGAAAGCGCCAGGTGCTGCCAGCGGGGACCTGCTCTTTAACCTTCGTTAGGCACAAAGGACGGCAGGTGCCGGGATAGATCGGTTCCTCATCTTCGGCGTGGGGCGCGACCGCGGCGGAAAGAACGTCGCGGCGGGAGCACGAACAGGGATAAACCAGACCAGCCTCCGCCAATCGCCGCCAGGCTGCGAGATAATGCGGCCGTCGCTCACTTTGCCGGACGGGCCCTTCCTCCCAGGCCAGCCCAAACCAACTCAGGTCTTCCTCGATGGCTTGGTCAAACTCCGGCTGGCAACGCTCCCGGTCGAGATCTTCGATGCGCAAAACCAAAGTGCCGCCGTGCGCCCGGCAGCGCTCCTGGGCGCGCCAGAAAGTGATCGCGTGCCCCGCGTGCAAATAGCCGGTGGGCGACGGGGCCAGGCGGCCGCGATAAGGAATTTCCGATTGCAAAGTTCTGATTTCAGATGGAAAAGCCGATCCCGCAAGGTGAAGTCATCGCAACCCAAACGCCTTCTTCTTTTCGATATCGATGGGACCCTTGTCGATACCGCGGGCGCAGGCCTCCGCTCTCTGCGGTCAGCGTTGGAGCAACAGTTTGGGATCGCCGACGACCTCGACGGCATCGAGATTGCGGGACGCACCGACAGTGGCATCGTGCAGCAGATTTTGCAGAAGCTAAACATCGAGGAGACCGCGGAAACGACGGCGGCGTTTCTCGATCTCTACGTAAAGCTATTGGCGAAAGAACTGCCGGAACGAAAGGGTCGCATCCTGCCCGGGATTGCGGAATTATTGCCGCGACTGCAAGCGCGTCCGCACAATGTGCTTGGCTTGCTCACCGGAAACATTAAGCGAGGCGCTCGGCTCAAGCTCTCGCACCACGGCATCTGGGACTTTTTCGAGCTTGGAGCTTTTGCGGATGATCACCATGATCGCAACCAGCTGGGCTCCTTCGCGCAGGCACGCGCGCGGCAAAAGCATGGGCTCGAGTTCGTGGCTGATAAAGTGGACGTGATCGGCGACACCCCTCACGACATTGCCTGTGGAAAAGCCATCGGCGCCCGCACTATCGCGGTGACGACAGGCAGCTTCTCGCGGGTCCAGCTGGTAACGTATGAACCCGCCCGCATCCTGGAAGACTTCGCGGACGTAAACGCCGTCATCGCTGACTTGGGCTGGTAAAAGCTCAGATTTTTTTCGCGGAAGCCTACGCTGTGGTCCTAGTTTTGCTCATGATCGGCTGATGTGCGAACATGGGTCCGAATTGACGGCGCTCTCAAGAGTGACATGGTTTGCCACCTGACATGGTAAAAACTGAATCAAGCGTTCTACCGCTGGAGGGAGAAATCGATCTGCACATTTCGCCGCAGATTGGCACTTCCCTCGCTGCTCTCATTGCTAATAAACCGCCCGTCCTCGCCGTCGATCTCACGAAGGTGAGTTACATCGACAGCTCTGGCCTTGCAGTGCTCATCGAGGCGATGCAAAACGTGGCGGGTTACGGCGGGAAATTCGCCCTTGTCGGTCTCCAGGAAAGCGTCCAGGCGATCTTCGAAATTGCGCGACTCGATCAGGTCTTTCGCATTTTTCCGGATCAGGCGGCGGCTCTGGCAGACTGATTGAGGAGGGCGAGGGTGTTCTCGACATTCACGGAAATGTCGAATTGCTGAGCACGCTCCAGAATGGCCGGCCGCGCGGCCGCGCGCCGCTCCGCATCTGACCAGGAAAGAAGCGCTGCGCGGATTTCGTCCGTGTCGTTGCTGGCCGCGAGGACCGACCCATGCACACCCGGGGTGATGATTTCGCTGAACCCGTTATGCGCGGTCGTGACCACCGGGAGCCCTGCCGCCAGCGCCTCCAGGCAGGCGTTGGAAAAAGGATCGTAGAGGGTGGGCAGGAGAAAAATATCGGCGGCGGCGTAGAGCGGGTGCAAATCGCGGACCGGCCCCAGCCGCTGGACGGAGCGGCCTCGCACGCGGCTCGCCCGACCTTGTCCCGCGACGAGTAAACGAAATTTTTCGCCTAACGAATTGACTGCTTTCATGGCAAAACGCAGGCCTTTGCGTTCCCAGCCGGTCCCGACGAAGAGCACCGCGATTTCATCGTCCCGCAGTCGCAAACTTTTCCGGCGAGCCGCCCGCGCCTCAGGGTCGGGCCGGAATTTTGCGAGCGGAACACCATTGGCAATGACCTCGATCCGAGCGGCCGGGTAGCGGTAAAACTCGATCGCCTCGCGTTTGACCATGTGGGAATTAGCGATGACGCGTCCGGCGCCGCCGGAGAAAAGCGACTCCTCCAGTTCGATGGTTTCCTTGTGCTTGGGGTTAAAATGGCGGCCCCAGCGCCGAAAAAAGGGCGAGACGGTATCGCGTCGTTGCAACCAGGCGCGGTGGATGCCGTCGCCGGCGCGATAAACGTCGCACTCCCAAACGCGCTCGAGGCTCAGAAGCAGATCGCAGTGTGCGCGCGGATTCACTTTCTTCAACTCATCGGCAAAGCGATGGGCCGTCTCCCCGCGCAAACGGGTGATCGGACCCCACGACCATTCCTGGCCCGGCCAGGCCGCGTCGGTGAAGAGACGCGGGGTGTGGCCCGCCTCACTCAGGCCGCGGGCGAGCCGTTTGAGGTAAGCCTCGGCTCCTCCCGTGTCGGAGTGCCCACGGCGGGCGAGACCGATCGTCAGGCGGGAACCATTCACTGCAGGCACCCGTGACTTCTACCTTTACTTGCGCGCATTCCAAACAATAATGATGAGGCCATGGTGGGCGAAACGCTAAATGCCCCGCCTTTGCACGCGCCGACCGTGACGGCAGCTCGAACGCTGCCGGAGCACCTGCTCTACTCGATCTTTGCGCGCATCGGCGGCTCTGGTCTCGATACCGACGCGTTCGAGACCCTCCGCGCGTCGTATCGCGGTGGTTTCCTCGGGAAAGCCGTTGCTTACGATAATCGTCAAAAGGAAATCCCCGCGGCCAAGATCCACTCGCTCCGCTGGCATCCAGTGCGCCTGCTCTCTTCGCTCGATAGCCCCTACTACTACGGAGCGAAAAAGAAGTACCTCGACTGGATCGCTGCGCGCCAACTGGCCACCGGGCGCTATGACATGATTCACAGTTGGTCGGGCGATTGTCTGCTCTCGCTGCGCGAAGCGCGCAAACGCGGTATCCCTTCCATTGTCGAAATTCCCACCTGGCATCGCGACCGGGGTAAGATCAAACGCGCGCCGCAGAAGGCGCCACGACGACCGCTGCCTTGGGCGAAACGTTGGAAGGAAAATCTACTTCTGCAACGCGATCGCTTCCTGGAGGAGTACGACCTGGCCGATCTCATCCTGGTGCTCTCCCACAAAGCGGCGGAAACCTTTCGCGTGCAGGGATTCTCGGAGGATCGATTGTTCTATCTCCCGCGCGGGGTCGATGTCGAACGCTTCACTCCAGGCGAACGCCCGCCCATTTTTCGTGCGATTTTTTCCGGCGCGCTCATCGAACGCAAAGGCGTGCATCATTTGCTCGAGGCCTGGAGCCGTCTGCGTCTAAAAGACGCGGAGCTTTGGCTGGTCGGTGCGGTCCACGCCGAGATGAAGCCTCATCTCCAAAAATATGCGGACAAGAGTATCAAAGTCGTAGGCTTTGCGCGACATCCGGAAAAATATCTGCGCCAGGCTACGATCCATATTTTCCCTTCCCAGTGCGAAGGCAGCGCGAAAGTCACCTACGAAGCCGCGGCCTGCGGGCTCCCTCAGATCACGACGCGCGAGGCGGGCGATGTGGTCGAAGATGGCATCCAGGGAAACATCATCCCGCCAGCCAACGTGGATGCCCTCGCCGCCGCGATTCAGCATCTTTACGATCATCCGGAGATCGTGGAGCGCATGAGCCTCGCCGCGCGGGAACGCGTGGTGAAAAATTTCACTTGGGACCACTTCCGCACCCGCCTGCTCGACGCTTACGAGCTGGCGATGCAGATGGGACGTTAGCGAGCGGTTGAACGTCCTCCTCATCCAGCTCAAACGCATCGGCGACCTCATTCTGACGGCGCCGGCTGTGGCCGCCCTGCGGAAGGATTTTCCCACGGCGACGATCTCCCTGGCGGTGGCTCACGGCTCGCGCGAACTGCTGCCGGCGATCCCGGGCGTCGACCGAACTTTCGTGGTGCGAGGCCGTCTCACGGATGCGCCGCAATTCCTCAAAGTCGCGGCGCGCAAGTTCGAGTACTGCCTGGATTTTTCGCGCACCGATCGCTCGGCCTCGCTCTCTTTGCTCTCCGGCGCTACGCGACGCATCACCTACGACACGATGCGGCGCGAACCGCTTCGGCAACTGAGTTACAACGAGTTCGTCCCTTCCCCGGTTCGCCATCTGCACACGGTCGATCACCATCTGGCGCTCCTAGCGCCCCTCGGCGTGCACGATGTCGCCCGGGAAGTGCGCCTTGTCCTGCCAGAATCCTCTCGCGCGGAGGCCAGCCGGATGATTTCGGAAAACAATCTGGGAGAACGATTCGTCGTCCTTCATCCCGGGTCGGCCCGGGCGGAGAAATTCTGGCGCCCGCGCCGGTGGGCCGAATTAGTCGACTGGATCACGACCCACGAAAGGGCGCCGATCGTGCTCACGGGCGCAAAAGCTCAGATGGAGCAGGAGCACATCGCGCAGATCAAAGAATTTCTGCGACACCCGGTGGTCGATCTCTCGGGAAAACTGGACCTTCTCACCCTGACCGCCCTGCTGGCACGCGCGCGGCGCCTCGTCACCATTGACTCGGCGCCGATGCATCTGGCCGGCGCGATGGGCACTCCGCAAGTCGCCCTCTTCGGCCCGACTAATCCGTTTCACTGGTATCCTCGCTACAGCCCGGCCGTAATCCTGCGCGCGGGTGTTCCCGGGCCGATGCGGGAATTTCTTCCCAAACAGAAGCCGCACCCGATGAAGGAAATCTCGACGAACGAAGTGATCGATGCTATGCAGTCGCTGTTGTCGGCTCCGGCAACAGCAGTCTCATGAGCAAAATTCCGCCCGTCGCAAAGACGAAGCAGTCGCTCTGGACGACCATCCGCATCGGCTGGCGTCCATACCGGCGACTCTACGCCTACGCCATGCCTTACAAGTTCCGGTTCCTCATCGGGCTTGGCTTCGGATTTCTGTTTGGCGCCATCAGCGGGATCCTGCCGCTCGTCATGGCCCAAGTCGCCAGCGCGGTCTTCCACGGCAACGGGCCGGTCGCTCCCCAGCAAATGATTCAGCATCCGGAACTCATGACCTCCGGGCCGAAGATCAACAGTCTCATCCTGCTTTGCCTGGCCATCCCAGCCGTCATGACGGCGCGCAGCCTCTGCGGTTACGCGAACGCTTATTACATGAACTGGGTCAGCGGCAAAGTCCTCACCGACATTCGCAGCCAGCTCTTTAGCAAGATGATGCGCCAGTCGATGGATTTCTTTAATAAGATGCAATCCGGCTATCTCATGTCGCAGATCACCAATAACACCCGGATGATGCAGACCGCGCTCTCGAGCATCAGCAGCGATCTTTTCAAGCAACCGGTCGCCATTGTCACCGGCATCAGCGTGCTGCTCTATATGGATTGGAAGTTCACCATCGTGACCCTGATCCTTTTCCCGAGCTGCCTCGTCCCGTTGAGTCTCTACGGGAAACGCGCCCGAAAAGCCGTCAGCAACGAGCAGGCTGGCATGGCGGAAATGGTTGTGACCATGCAGGAAAGCTTCGCCGGCATTCGCGTGATCAAATCCTTCGCGCGCGAGGAACTGCAGGAGAAGGATTTCCGGCGCAGTAACCAGGCGCAATTCTCCAACTCGATGCGCATCATGCGCGCGATGGAAGCGGTCAGCCCGCTGGTGGAAACCATTGCCGCCATGGGCGTCGCGCTCGCCCTGCTCTACGTCTATATCGAGGCCCTGCCGGCCGCGAAATTCATCGCCTTGCTGGGGGGCATCTTTCTCCTTTACGAGCCAATCAAAACGCTCAGCCGTTTGCATATCACGATGCAACGTTCGATCCAGGCGACGGTCAGCATCTTCGAAGTGCTCGACGCGAAAAACAACGTGGTCGATAAAGCGGACGCGGCCGATCTGGAACATTCGTTAGGCAGACTTGAATTCGATCGTATCACCTTCCGCTATAAGAACGGCAAAACGGATGCGGTGAAAGACTTCAACCTGCGCATCGAACCGGGCAAGAGTTACGCGCTGGTCGGGGCGAGCGGCGCGGGCAAGAGCACCATCCTCTCGCTCATCCTGCGGCTCTACGACCCGACAGAAGGAGCCGTGCGCATCGACGGGCACGACCTGCGCTCGCTCACCCAGAAGTCGTTACGCAAACAGATCGGCCTCGTTTCGCAGGACACTTTCCTCTTTCACGATACGATCCTGCAGAACATCAAATTCGGCCGGCTCGACGCCACCGAAGCCGAGATTCACGCCGCGGCCAAAGCCGCTTTTGCGCACGACTTCGTGATGGCGCAGCCCAAAGGTTACGACACGCTCGTGGGCGACAAAGGCTGCCTCCTCTCCGGCGGCCAGCAGCAGCGCCTCGCCATCGCGCGCGCCTTGCTCAAGAACGCGCCCATTCTTCTGCTCGACGAAGCGACCTCCGCGCTCGATACGGAATCGGAACAAAAGATTCAGCTCGCGCTCGAGCACCTTGCAGAGGGCCGCACCGTCATCGCCATCGCCCATCGTCTCTCGACCATTCTTTCCGCCGACCAGATCGTCGTGATGGAGAAAGGCCACATCAAAGAAATGGGCACGCACGCCGAGCTGCTGGAAAATTCCGGCTACTACCGGCGCCTCTACGACCTGCAGTTTAACCGCAACCCGGATGAGCCGGGCGCGGAAGTGGAATTACTCGCGTCCGCCAACGTGTAGACGTTTCGCTCTGCGCCGTAACGGATGCGAAGCAACGGCCGGGTTTTCAAACGCGGGTATCAGCGTCGCCTCTCCCTACGCCGGCGGATTCGAAGTAACGTCGGGCTTTCAGGCACGGATGTGAGCGACGTTGTTCTCTCCAGCGGACCTCGCAGCCGCGGTTCGCAGAGCGAAACGTCTACAGAGCCGAATCTCGCCCCCGCGGAAGAACCCGATGCCCGGGCGCCAACGTCGCCCACGGCAACCGATCTTCCGTCCAAATCGCAATGTCGGGCACATGGCTCTCCGGCTGATCGAGCGACGCGATCGTCACGTCAATCACGCGAGACTCTTCGTTGTCCTGAAAAAAGAGCGGTGTCCCACAGCAACCCGCAAACGAACGCAGACGACCGGCAAACTCGACCTTCCGCAGATTGCCCGACAGCATTTCGATATCGGCCGATTTCATCTCGCCCCAAGTCACAAAAGGAGCGGCGCTGGCTCGTCGACAATCGATGCAATGACAATCGCTCAGGTTGGCGGGCGAAGTGTGCAGCCGGTAGCGCACTCCGCCACATAGACATCCGCCCTCGATCGCGTCGCTCATGAGACCGGCTGCAACTTCAATTCGGCGGGCGGCTCCGGCAATTGCACCCAGCTGCGACAGCCGCCATACGATTTCGCATCGGGAAAGCGCCAAACCGGCTCCAGGCGGGAAACTTCCACAAAGGCGACGTGCACGCCCGGCGCCTCATCATACTCGAAGCGTTCCCGCACCACTGCCTCGCGCAGGATGTGCAGAGGCGCGAGCGCCTGCACTTCTTTCCAATCCGTCAGGACACGCGTTTCCTTGATCCGCGCGAAGTAGCGAATCTCGATCTCGTTAGGCAGAGGTGTCGGCGCAACGGCGCTGAAAAGCCGGACGCGCTCCAGTTGCTCGTGAAAGAAAGTCGGGAAGAAAAAAAACTCGCGATGCCGAAAGGCGAAGCCCTCGCGGCCTTCCGCCAAGCCGCCTTTGCGGATGATCACGCTCTGGCGTCCGTCGCCCAAGGCAGCACAGACCAGCGCCCATTCTTTGAAACCGATTCTTTGCATTTCGCTGCTGGCAAATTACGCTCCGCCCCATGCCCTTCAAGATCGACCTGCATACGCATTCGTTCTTCTCAGGCGACGGCGTCTCCAGCCCCGAGGAAAATATTGCCTCGGCCAAAGCCAAAGGTCTGCAAGGATTCGCCCTCACCGACCACAACACGAACGAGGGCGTCGATTACCTGCGGGGCAAGGGTCTCATTCGTGAAGACGGCCTGCCGGTGGATGATTTCCTCATCATCCCGGGCGTCGAAGTCACGACCGACGAGGGCCACCTGCTCTCCATTGGAGCGTCATTGCCTTACTTGAAAGGACGACCGGCGAGCGAAGTCTGCGACATGATCCACGAGCGCGGCGGGCTGGCTATTCCTCCCCACCCTTACGACCTTTTCCGTGCCGGCATTCGCTTTTCTGTGCTCGAGAAACTGCCCATCGACGCGCTCGAGGTCTTCAACGCGGCCACCACCCTGCGCCGGTACAATCGGTATGCGTTTTCCTACGCACAGGTGCGCGGTCTGCCCATGACGGCGGCGAGCGATGCGCATCACCACGCCGCCATCGGCACAGCTTACACGATCCTCGAGACAGACGACTTTTCGCTCCGCGGAATCCTGGCGCAGATTGTGAAAAGCAACGAGCTCAACCAGGAATACCTCACGCCCCGGGACAGTATGCGCAAAACCTGGAACAACTGGATGCGCCTGCGCCGGCGTAAAACCTTACCCGCCCGCTCGGCTGACGGCTAAACGGGAGAGAGGCCCAGATTGAGGCAGCCCCACCAAGTTCGCCTAACGAATTAGCAGCTTCCGCAATTCCTCCACCGACGTGACCGGCGCTTTGCAGGTAAAATTCTCGCAAACATAGGCAGCCGGCTGGCCGTCAATCGGCCGCATCTCTTTCATCTCCTCCAGTTTCCCGGCGAGATATTTCTGGCCCTCGCCGCCATCAGCCAGGAGCACAACCGTGTTGGGCAGATAATGGCGGCGCGTTTCCTCGAGCAGATCGCGCGTCTCGGGAGCGTCCGGCTCGCCGGCAATGATGATTTGTTTGGCGGTCGTTAGGCTAAGGTCGAGCGCAACCAGCATCTGCGGCATGGCGCTCGGGAAATGGTTCAACGACCCGGCGAAGGCCGTGATCGTCTTTTGCGCACGGTCGTGCATTTCCTTGCTATCGCGGATTTGCCCCAGCCGGAGCAAATTCATGGCCGCGATCGAGCTCGGGGCCGGCTCCGCGTTGTCGTTATCTTCCTTGAGTCGTAGAAGCACGCTCGGGTCGTCGCCCGTGCTGGTGAAATAACCGCCGTTCTTCTCATCCCAGAAAAGACGATCCTGCGTGTCCTGTAACTGCTCGGCCAGGCGCAGCCATTGCACATCGAAGGAAGCCTCGTAGAGATCGAGCAATCCCTGGATATAAAAGGCGTAGTCCTCCGCGAAACCGCCGATCTCAGCCGGGCCGTTACGATAACTGCGGCGCAAAGTGTGCGCGCTCGCATCGTAAAGCTTTTGCCTAACGAACGCCGCAGCCCGCCGGGCCGTCTCCAGATAAGTCGGATCGCCCAGCACCTGCGCGCCCCGCGCAAAGGCCGAGATCATGAGCCCGTTCCAGGCGGTAATGATTTTGTCGTCGAGATGCGGCCGTGGGCGCTTCGAGCGCAGCTCGAGCAGGTTCGCTCGCCGATAGCGCATCGACTCATCCACATCGAGCTCGCTCTTTTTGAAATGCTTGGCCGTCTCCGCAAAAGTCTGCCGCTCGTAGAGAATATTTTTGCCCCGGAATTCCCCTTGCGCATCGCTCTCTGCGGGAGCGTTGCCGTCGGCTTCCACGCCGTATTGGTAATCGAAAAGCTCCGCGTCTTCGCCTAACGATTGGTCGATCTCCGACTTGGACCAGACATAGAAGGCGCCCTCCGCTTTTTCGGAGCGTCCGGGGACAACGCTATCGGCGTCCTCTGCCGAATAGAACCCGCCGTCCTTATCGGTCAGATCTCGCCGCACATAATCGAGCGTATCGCGCGCGATGGCCTCGTAACGCAGGTCGCCCGTGACCTGATATGCATCGAGGTATGCGCTGGCCAGTTGCGCCTGGTCGTAAAGCATTTTTTCGAAATGCGGCACCCGCCAGAGCGCGTCGACGGAATAGCGATGGAAGCCGCCCCCGAGCTGGTCGTGCATGCCGCCGGCCGCCATCTTACGCAGGGTAAACAGGGCCATGCCCGCGGCGGCTTCGCCCGTCTCCGAACCCTTCGGCGAGCGGTGGTAGACATGGAATAGAAAGTTGAGTGTGACCGGACGCGGAAATTTGGGCGCGCCGCCGAAACCGCCTTCGCGAGAATCGTAATTGCGCGTGATCTGCTGGTAAGCCGCGTCGATGAGCTTGGGATCGACCTTGGTCGAGTCATCGGCCGCTGCCGTGGCCGAGCGGGTCAATGCGGCCATGATCTGGTTGCTGCTTTCGCTAATCTTGCCGCGATCGCTTTCCCACGCCTCCGCAATCCGACGCAAGACTTTCAGGAAACTGGGCTGGCCGTGCCGATCTTCCGGCGGGAAGTAGGTGCCGCCGACAAAAGGTTTAAGGGCCGGCGTAAGCCAAACGTTGAGCGGCCAACCGCCGCCACCCGTCGTGGCCTGGACGAAAGTCATGTAAACGCGATCGACATCGGGCCGCTCTTCCCGATCGACTTTGATGTTCACAAAGCGGGAATTCATGAAAGCCGCGACTTCTTCGTTCTCAAAGGACTCGTGCTCCATGACATGGCACCAGTGGCAGGTCGAATAACCGATCGAGAGGAAGATGGGCTTCTTCTCTTGGCGGGCTTTGGTGAAAGCTTCTTCGCCCCACGGAAACCAGTCGACCGGGTTGTGCGCGTGTTGCAGCAGGTAGGGCGATTTCTCGTGGATGAGCCGGTTCGTATGCTGGACATGAGCCGACGGAGCGGCGGCGACGGCGGATGGTGTCGGAGTCACGTCCCACCTTACAAGGAAACGCCCACGATCAAAATCCCCTCCGCCATCTCCTGCTCTTGCTCCTGCTCCTAATCGTGCTCCTGCTCGTAATCGCCCGGTGTAGCGGCGGCTGCGTCAGCCGCCGCTACACCAGCGCGCACCCGTAGGATGTGCTTCAATGCACGCGTGGACACTGCGCACCTGACGATTCTTCTTCTGGCCATCGGGATCGTCGCTTTCCTCTATTCCTCCGTCGGCCACGCGGGCGCCTCCGGCTATATCGCGGTCATGACGCTGTTCGGCATCGCACCCGCAACCATTCGCCCGACTGCTCTCCTCCTAAACATTTTGGTCGCGATCATCGGCTCGATTCAATTTGCGCGTGCCGGTTATTTCCGTTGGCCATTGTTTTGGCCTCTCGCCGTGCTCTCCATTCCCGCGGCCTACTTGGGCGGCTACCTGCAACTGCCCGTCGCAGTCTTACGAACGCTCATTGGGCTGGTCTTGTTATTCTCAGCTGCTCGGTTATTCGCACGGCGCAGCGATCCGCTAGAAGTCCGCAATCCACCGGTGCCGGCCGCTATTGGCTTGGGCGGAACGATCGGCCTTCTTTCCGGCCTCACCGGAACCGGCGGCGGCATTTTCCTTACTCCGGCCCTGCTCTTCCTCCGCTGGGCTCGTATTCGCGAAGCCGCGGCGGTGTCGGCGCTCTTCATCCTGGTGAACTCAATCGCGGGGCTGACCGGTTATTTCGTCGCCCACCGGTCGATTCCGTCGCTGGGTCTCTATCTAGCCGGGACCGCAATCGTAGGCGGCGCAAGCGGCTCCTATTTTGGGAGTCGCCGATTCCCGCCCCGCACGATTTCGTTGCTCCTGGCCGTCGTCCTCGTGATCGCTGGGACGAAACTGATTCTCACTCGGTGATTAACCGCAGAGGACGCAGAGAGCGCAGAGGTTTATAATTTTCCGTCTCTCTCTGCGTCCTCTGCGCTCTCTGCGGTTAATTCCAGGCCGATCAGTGGCGCCGAATCCGGGCTCCAGGGATTTATAGTATGTTCGGCGGCGAGGATTGCGTCGACGTACCGGCGTAAAAGTCCCAGAAACGCCGCAACATCAAACCGATGTCGCATCGGCGCATACGGTCCCAAATTTTTCTCCGCCAATCGAAACAAACGCACCGCGGGATAAAGACGCCGTCCGTCCTTTGGATGATTCGGCCGCGCATGTTGTTTTTGCAGATGAACGAAAGCTCCCGCGGCTTGGATCAAGCCTTTGAAATAATTCGCGTCGTCCGAATCCGTGCGCAGCCAAAGATGTTCCAGGACATCGTGGCCCTCGTAATAGCGCTGCCCGTTCCAACACTGAAAAAAGCCGCGGTAGCACGGGTCGTCCGCGACGTCGCCCGATTGGTGGCCGGCTTGCGCGTCCTCGAGCTTGCCGAGTAGTTGGGAAATTCTTTGGCCTTTATTCATGCCATGCTTATTTTCGGGGCGGCAGTGAGAACCGGCAACCAAGCACGCATTTTTTTCCCGAGGAGGGCTGCAAAGCAGACGGCCGGGGTCGAAGGATGACGGCGGCCGGGCTCACACTGCTTCTTCTCGCCATTGTCATTCTGGTTTTCTGCTCGGCTCTTTTTTCCGGCTTGGAGACGGCGCTTTTTGCTTTGAAGCGCCATCAAATCGAGCGGCTGCAGGGACAGCATCCGTCGCTGGCCGATTTTCTGGGCAACTTTCGCGATAATCCGCGACGCGTTCTCAATGTGCTCTTGTTAGGCGACACCATCGTCAACGTGCCGCTGGTCGTTCTCTGTCTGGTCCTCATCTGGGAAGGCCCGCTGAGCACACGATTTCCTACCTGGCAGGCCGCGCTCGGCATCTTCACGCTGGTCGTCCTGTTCTGCGATCTCATCCCGAAACTCCTTGCGCTTTCGACCGCCTACCGAATCTCGGCCATGGGCGTTTTCACCCTCAAGGTCATGATGCCGCTGCTCGACAAAGCCGGACGCCGGCTTGAAGAATCGAGCAATGCGGTGATCGACCGGTTGACCCCGGCCCAGCTGCGCGTGCGCCCGCAAATCAGCGACGAAGAACTGGAAACGCTCGTCGAGATGGGCGAGGCCGAGGGCACTCTACAGGAAGCGGAAGGCGAGATGATCCAGGAAATCATCAAGCTGGGCGACAAGACGGCGAAAGATTGCATGACGCCGCGGGTCGATACCTTCACCGTGCCGGACGACTTGCCTAACGACCAAGCCATCGCGCTTTTCCAGGAACGCCGCCATCGGCGCGTGCCGGTCTACGCCGAGACGCCCGACCAAATTGCCGGCATCGTCGATGTGAAACAATTTCTGCTCGATCCCTCCGAGCATTACACCGAGACCCTCGTCCCGCCTTCGTTCGTGCCCGAGACGATGCGGGCGATGGATTTGCTGAGGGGCTTTCTTAATCGCCCCCAAGGGCTCGCCATCGTGGTCGACGAGTTCGGCGGGACGGAGGGCATCATCACTCTTCAGGACATCATCGAGGAAATCCTGAGCGACGCCGCGCCACTCGGCGATGCCGATCTCTACATCGAACCGCTCGAGAATGGCCGGTTCCTGGTCAGCGGCAACGCGCGCCTCGACGATCTCACCGAACATCTCGGTTTTGCCTTGAACGCCGACGGCATCGACACGATCGGCGGCTACATTTTTAATCGATTGGGTTATCTCCCTAACGTTGGCGCGCGGCTCGAAATTCCACGGCTCGCTTTCAACATTCGGCGTGTCAGTCGCAAGCGGATCGAGCAGGTCTTGCTGGAAAAAACCGCGGCTGGTGGGGGCGCCGAGGCCGGCTCCAATCTCGCCGCCGTGCCATGATCGGCTGGTTCGTCATCGCTGTTTGTTGGGTAGTCTCGTTCATCTCAGGGGGCATCGAGGCCGGCCTCCTCTCTCTCGATCAAGTGCGGCTGCGCCACCAGGTGAAGGTGCGCAATCGCAGTGCCATTCTGCTCGACCATTTAGTCAAGCAGCCGGAACGACTGCTCGCTACCATCCTGCTCGTGACCAACCTGGCCGACATCTCCGGGTTGCTCCTGCTGACCAAGAAGATGGTCTATTGGTTTGGCCCATGGGGTTATCCGGTCGCCCTGCTAGTGGCGGCTCCCATTTATCTTTTTGTGCTGGGCGTCCTGCCCAAATCGCTCTTCCGCCGCTTTCCCTATCGCGCCCTGGCGGCTTTCGCGGGGCCTCTGGTCTTCATTTCACGTCTGCTTTGGCCCTTACTAGAATGTGGCGCGCTCTTCGGCCGACTGCTTTTCCGTCAGACCGACGCGCCGCCTCGCCTCTTTGCCGCGCGCGAAGACTTGAAACAAATCACAGTCGAGAGCGAACGGCAGGGAGCGCTCACATCGGCTGAGCGCGCCATGATTCATAACGTGGTCGATTTCCGAACCGTCAAAGTATCGGACGTGATGGTCGCTCGCGCTCAAGTCGTCGCCGCCAGCCCGGAAACGACGGTGCCGGAGCTGCTCGCCTTGAGCGCTCAAACCGGCATCGATCGGATACCGGTTCTCGGTCCGGAGGACAAGGCCACGGGCTTGGTGACCGCGTTCGATCTCCTGCTCGACGCTGGTCATCCTCGCGACTTGAGAGGTTACATCGGGTCCATCGTTTCCTCCGCGGAAGGCGAATCTGCCTACCGCATCATTCGCCGGCTCCGGGCCGCCGATGCCACGCTGGCCGCAGTCGTCGACGAACGAGACCGGTTGACCGGTATCGTCACGTTGGAAGATCTGGTGAAGCGACTAATCCAGAGCAACTAATATCCGCCCGGGCGCAGAAGCTGGAAGGCCACCACGCGACCACGCTGGAATGAGACGGTCTTGACCGGATAGCTGACCGTCGCCGGGAAGGGATAATAAAACGGATCCCAGAACGGATCGACGAAAGATCCGTAATATCGGTAGCGGCCGTGCCGGCCATAAAACCCAAGACGGCCTGAATAGCCATACCCGTAGCCAAAGCCGCCGTAGCCGTAGCCGCCGTAACCAGCCGGTCCATAAGCGCCCGTGGTGAGCGTGTAGACCCAAGTCTCCGTCGGAATCCCTTTCACCATACCGGTGGCCTTTTGTTGCGGCTGGCCCCACGCTATGTAAACCGCCTGTTGCGACATGCCGCCACTGATCTGCCCCTGATTAACCAAGGCCTGTTCTTTAGAGGGAAGTTGTTGAAACGCAGCACGATTCTCATCGATTCGTGATCCGATTGTGCTGCAGCCCGTTAGAAATAACGCGCCCGTTGCGATGCCCGCCAACAGCGCCCCCGATAACATTTGACGCATCATGCTTAAAAGTAGTCCGATTACGATTACGATCAAGAGCACGAGCACGAGCACGAGTAGGAATTGAACGCACCCTCGATTGAATCAATCACCGGGCTGCGGTAACCTCGTGCATGGAGGATCGATTCGGGCACCGCATCTCGTATTTGCGCGTCTCCATCACCGATCGCTGCAACGAACGCTGCACCTACTGCATGCCCCAGGAACTGCAGGAGTGGTTGCCTCGCGCAGACATCCTCACCTTCGAAGAAACGGTCCGTCTCATCCGCATCGCCTGCGACCTCGGCGTCACTAAGGTTCGGATCACCGGCGGCGAACCCCTCACCCGGCGCGACGTTTTGCAATTCTTTCGGCAGCTGCCCGGCCTCACGAGGCTCCGCGAACTGGGACTCTCAACCAACGGTACCCTGCTGGGCCGCCCGGCAGCGCCTGGCCTAACAATGGCCGAAGCGGCCCGCGCCTGCGGGTTTAACTCCGTCAACGTATCCCTCGACACGCTGGATCGGGCCGAATACGCCCGGATCACCGGACGCGATTTGTTGCTCGAGGCGATCGCGGGGATCGACGCCGCACGGGCAGCCGGCTTTCCGCAGGTGAAAATCAATGCGGTCCTCATGCGCGGCCGCACCGAGGAGCAGTTCGCCGGGTTGGTGGATTTTGCGGCGGAACGGAATCTCCTTCTGCGCTTCATCGAGCTCATGCCCGTGAGCACGACCGAAGTTTTGACGGAAGATAACTTTCTCCCGGTGGCGGAGGCGCGCCGCACCTTGGAAGCGAAGTTCGGCGCCTTGATTCCTCAGCCGGAATTTCGGACCAATGGACCGGCCAGTTATTACCAAATTCCTGGCCGCTCCCAGCGCATCGGTTTCATCGGCGCCATGACGAATCTCCATTTCTGCGAGACCTGCAATAAACTCCGCCTCACCTGCGATGGAAAATTACGTCCCTGCCTCGGGAGTTACCTCGAATTCGATATCATGAAACCGCTGCGGGCCGGAGCGAGCGATGAGGAGCTGCGCCAGTTCTTCCTCCAGGTGGTCGAGCGTAAACCGGAGCAGCATGATTTCCGCACGACTTACCAGCCGGGCCGCAAGATGGTGGCGATCGGCGGCTGAGAAATGGCCCAGCTGACTCATATCGGGAGCGACGGCAGCGCCAAGATGGTCGATGTCTCGGCCAAACCGGTCAGCCATCGCGAAGCAGTCGCTGCCGGCCACATCGCCTTGCAAGCCGCGACGATCGAGCTGATTGCCTCCGATCGCATCGCCAAAGGGAACGTCTTCGCTACCGCACGTCTGGCTGGTATTCAGGCTGCCAAGCAAACGGCGCAATTAATCCCGCTCTGTCACACGTTAGGCCTGAGCCACGTGGAAGTTGACCTAACGAGCGACGAAAACGGGGTGGCGGCCACTTGCACCGCTCGCACGACCGCGCAAACCGGCGTGGAGATGGAAGCGCTCACCGGCGTTTCGATCGCGCTCCTCACCATTTACGACATGTGTAAAGCCGTCGATAAACAGATGCGCATCGGCGATGTGTATCTGGTGCGGAAAACCAAATCGGAAATTAGAGAAGATTAGCAGGATTTACAGGATGGGAGGTCTACCACCGCGTTTGGCCTCCCTCTTTTAATCCCCAATAATCCTGTCAGTCCTGTCTAAAAAATGCAAATCACCGTCGGCATCATCACCGTTTCCGATCGCGCCAGTCGTGGCGAGTACGACGACCTGGGCGGGCCAGCTTTAAAAGAATTTGCCCAAAAGAACCAGTGGAACGTCCTCGCGGAAGCGATCGTGCCCGATGAGATCGAACAACTCCAAGCGGCGCTGCGTTCCTTCGCCGCACAGGATTGCGCCCTCATCCTCACGACTGGCGGCACCGGCATTGCCGCTCGCGATATCACTCCCGAAGCGATTCGCGGCCTCATGCGGGTCGAGCTTCCTGGTTTTGGCGAGATCATGCGCGCGGAATCGATGAAGCTCACGCCTAACGCCATTCTCTCCCGCAATCTCGCCGCCGTTATCGACCGATCATTGGTCGTCGCCCTCCCGGGTAAACCGAGCGGCGCGATCGAGTGCCTCGGTTTCGTTCTCGGCGCCATCCCGCACGGGGTTGCGCTTGCCCAGCGCGTTCCTACTTCATGCTAGAAACCTTGAACCCTAGATTTAGCGCCCAATCAAGTTTTCGTCCCTCGTCCTCCTCAACGTCCTCGTCCTCGTCCTCGAACCTTCCTGGCCAAGTCGAGGACGAGCACGAAGGAGAAGGACGAGAAGGATTCCTATGGTATGAGGCTTTGCCTCTCGAGAATTCAGCATCAATCTTTCTTGA
This sequence comes from Chthoniobacterales bacterium, assembly GCA_965218705.1. Lineage (GTDB taxonomy): Bacteria > Verrucomicrobiota > Verrucomicrobiia > Chthoniobacterales > UBA10450 > Palsa-1392. The sequence continues at coordinate 1,656,205 of OZ244652.1, read as the reverse complement.
ATCCAAACCGCCTCCTGCACGCATCTCATTGAAGGATTTTATGAAAACCAGACACTTCCTTATCGCTCTCTCGCTCCTGGCTTTGGTCTCGACCGGCTGCGATTGGCGAGGCATCCGCGGCAACGGCAACGTCAAGATAGAGACCCGTCAGATCGGGAGCTTCACTCGTATCGCCGCGGGCGGCTTCTACGAGATCGATTGGAAGCCCGGTCCCCCCTCGCTCAGCATCACCACCGACGAAAACCTGCTCTCTTACGTCGAAACGAGCGTCGACGGCGGCACGCTCAAGATTCAAACGCACGATCAGGTCTACACCCGCAACGGCATTAAAATCGTCGTGACGAGCCCGTCGCTCGCGGGGGCCGACTTGAGTGGAGCTCTCAAACTCGAGGCCACTCAGCTGCAGGGGGATCGTTTTTCCCTCGAAACCAGCGGAGCCAGCAAAGTGAATCTCAGTGGAACCACCTCGCGTCTCCTGGCCAGCCTGACCGGAGCCAGCAGACTAAACGCGGAATCTCTCCAGGCCCAGGACGTCGAGATTGCGGTCACCGGCGCCGGGCAGGCGGATATCTTTGCCTCCCATTCCGTCAAGGCCGCAATTACCGGTGCGGGTAAGGTGAACTACGCCGGCCATCCCAAAGAGGTGCAGAAAAAGGTGACCGGAGCGGGCAAGATCTCGCCGCGAGACTAACGACTCTTGACGCGATCGCGGAACACTCCGCAAGTAGAGTGACCCGCATCCCGTGTCATGAATCCCGCTCCTGTCTTTCCCGTCTTCGGTCCCGGACATCTTTTCACCCTGTTCCTGATCGTTTCGATCCCGGTCGCTCTCGGGGTCTGCGCCCGGCGGACCGGCTCGCCCCGCTTCGATCTTGCTGTCGCGATCGGCCTCAGCCTCATGCTGGCCACCAACTACCTCGGCTTCGCCGTTTACATATGGCGGTATCATCTTCTCTACTGGAAAAGCGCGCTGCCGTTTCAGCTCTGCGATTGGGCCATGGTCACGATCATTGTCGCCCTTCTCACCAAACGCCGAGGCTGGACGGAGGTTTCCTATTTTTGGGGAATCGGCGGGACTTTTCAGGCGCTCCTCACGCCGAATCTGCAGGTCAATTTTCCCGACATCCGGGCCATCAGCTTTTTCATCAACCACGGCACCATCGTCGCCGGGGTGATCTATCTGCTCATCGCGCGTCAATTTCGCCCCACCCTCGGGTCGGTCGGGCGCACCCTCGCCTGGTCGCAGCTTTACCTCGTGGTAACGCTCCTGGTCGATTATTTCACTGGTGAGAATTACGGCTTTCTCCTGCACAAGCCGCCCGTCGCCTCCATCCTCGATTATCTCTCCGACATGCGTTGGCTTTACCTCCTGGAATTAGAAGGGCTAGCCCTGGTTTTTTTTGCCATCCTTTACGCGCCCTTTGCGTTTAGTCGACGCCCCGCCACGACCGAGCAGCTATAATTTCACCCAATCCATCCCGGTAGGGCGAGACTCTGTCGAGCCGGGGAGTGCGCTTGATCTGCAGAGAGCGTTTTCTCCCAGGCTCGACAGAGTCTCGCCCTACCGAATCGCCGCTATCTTTGACCTTGCGAGGACGTGTGCCGACCAACTTAAATCACCCCATGAAGCCGTTGTTGCTCGCGCTCGCTCTTCTAACTCTTTGCGCCCGGAGCGGGCTGGCTCAGTCGCCGCCTAACGATGCTGCATCCAAATCAGGCGACGCGCTGATCCCATGGCTTTTACGTGACGATACCCAGTTAAGCGGACTGCCGTTCGCCGAAGTCATCCACGCCGCCACGGGCCATAAAGTCCTCCCGCTCGATCGACAAGACGAGGTCGATCGCCGTGTTCTGCAAGAGCTCGCCGTAGTGCTCGACAAAGTTGTTCGCCACCTCAACGCGGTCGACAGCAAGATCCAGAGCATTCCGCGTATCAACGAAGTCAGCAGCCATATCGAAAATATCCTGCGCCAATTCATTGATGCTTCCCCGGGCCTGAGCTGTGATTTCCCACGCACAGCCAAAGGCCGCGTCCAACGTTCCGGCTATCCCGATCTGCGCATCCTCGACGAGAGTTCCAGGCGTATTTTTTATCTCGACCCCAAGCTCTACGCGGCCGGCAGCCGCGAAAGCAGCTTCCGTACGTTTTACTTCGAGCCAAAAAAATCGACTAACAAAGTGCTCGACGACGCCGTCCATCTGGTTGCTGGTTTCGAGCATGCGCCCCGCACCGAAGGTTGCTGGAAATTCACCCGCTGGGACTTGATCGATCTAGCCTACTTCAAGGTAAAGCTGAAGGCCGAATTCCAGGGAAGCAATCGCGATTTGTACCGGTCCGACGCAATCGTCGCGACCAGCGCAAAATAGCTTCGTGAGGCTACGCGCCTCGGAGCGCGGCGATAATTGCCATCGACAATCGCCGCGCTCTTCCCCCCTCGGCGTCCTCTGCGGTTAATTCCCGTTGCCGAGAAGGAAGGCGACGGCAATGGTAACGCGTGATCATTCAGGCGCCGGAAGCCTTTCAATTCGACACGATCGACGATGTCCTCCGCGATCTCGCGGCTGGGAAAATCGTGATCGTGACCGATGACGCTGATCGCGAGAACGAAGGCGACCTCATCATGGCGGCCGAGAAAGCGACCCCGCAGACTATCAATTTCATGACCATACACGGCCGCGGTCTCATCTGCGTTCCGCTCTCGAGCGAGCGCGCCGATCAGTTGGGATTACAACGCATGGTCGCGCAAAACCGAGAGATGTATCGGACCGACTTCACCGTCTCGGTTGACGCCGCCAAGGACGTCACGACCGGTATCAGCGCGCACGATCGCGCCGCCACCATTCGCACCATCGCGAATCCCAAGTCCGTCCCGGAAGACCTCGTCCAGCCCGGTCACATCTTTCCGCTGCGCGCAAAGAAGGGCGGCGTCCTGCGGCGAGCTGGCCACACCGAAGCAGCCGTCGATCTCGCGCGCATGGCCGGCCTGCAGCCGGCCGGGGTTCTCTGCGAGATCCTGCATGACGACGGTACCATGGCCCGTTTGCCCGAGCTGATGTCTTTCAAGAAAAAGCACAAGCTCCGGATTTGCACCATCCAAAGTCTGATCGCGCACCGACGCCTCCGTGAGAAGCTGATCGAGCGCGAGCAGGTGGTGAAATTACCGACGGACTACGGCGATTTCGATCTGCACATGTATCGGTCCACCATCGACGGGATTCACCACCTCGCCCTCGTCAAAGGCAAGATTTCCAAAACCAAGCCCACCCTCGTGCGCGTGCACAGCGAATGCCTGACGGGCGATGTCTTTGGCTCGCGCCGCTGCGATTGTGGCAATCAACTGCACGCCGCTCTTCAGCAAATCAGCGAAGCCGGCGGCGTCCTGGTCTACATGCGACAGGAAGGGCGCGGGATCGGTCTCGCAGCCAAAATTCACGCCTACAAACTACAAGAGCAAGGCCTCGATACGGTGGAAGCCAACGCCAAGCTCGGGTTCCCGAGCGACCTCCGCGACTACGGCATCGGCGCCCAGATTCTGCATGATCTGGGCGTCCGTAAATTCCGTTTCCTCACTAATAATCCGAAAAAAGTGGTGGGCCTCGAGGGTTACGGCATACAGATGGTCGAGCAAGTGCCGATCCGCAGCACCCCAAATCCGCACAATGCCAAATATCTCGAAACCAAGAGAGTCAAAATGGGCCACCTGCTCTAGTGGGCGGCAACTTCCCAATGTCGCAATTCGTTCCGCCAAAGCCCCGCCTCCTCAGCGTGAAACGGGGCTTCACGCTCGTCGCCAGTCAGTTCAATCCTGAATACGTCGATGGGCTTGTCGCTCACTGCTCCGACGAGTTGGAAGCTCTCTCGCCCGCTTCCCACGTCGTTGTGCATCGTGTGCCCGGCGCGTTCGAGATTCCTTTAGTCGTTAGGGAGATCGCCAGCAAGGGCGGCGTCGATGCGATTATCGCCTTGGGCGTCATCATTCAGGGTAAAACCGCTCATGCCAATTACCTCGGCCAAACCGTCACTCAAGCCCTCCAAAATATCTCGCTCCGCTTCGGTATTCCCGTGATCCACGCTGTCCTTTCGCTGAAAAATGAGGAGCAGGCGCGCCAACGTTGCCTGGAGGAGAAGATCAATCGTGGGACCGAAGCGGCGCGGGTCGCCTTCGAGATGGCGAATCTCCTGGCAGAGCTACGGAGATAATATGGGGCGACGTCGTTCTGCGCGCCGCGCCGCGCTTCAATTCCATTTCTGGCGCGACCTCAATGAGGGCGCCGGGCCGGAGAGCCTTGCGGAATTTTGGGATCTCTGCCCGGCCAAGCGCGATGTGCGCCTGTTCGCGCAGCCACTGATCGAGGGCATGCTAGCTCATCTCCCAGAGATCGACGAACGCATCACCCGCTATTGCGAGAACTACAACTTCCGCCGCATCTCCGCCGTCGACCGTAATGTCCTGCGACTGGGCATCTTTGAAATGTTCTTTCGCGACGACATTCCGCCGGTTGTTTCCATCAACGAAGCGATCGAACTGGCGAAGGAATTCGGCGGACCAGACTCAGGCCGTTTCGTCAATGGCATCCTTGACCGGGTGAAGCAGGATCTTTCGCGCCCTTTGCGCGAAGCCACGGCCTCGCCTCCCACTTCCGCTTCGTAGTTCCTCCGGAGGGACGAGCTTCCACTGTCCTGCTCCTTTTGACATTGCGTCACTTAAACCCAAGGCTTGGACACCCTCGGCGGGAAGGCAAGCTCGAACAGATCTTCCCCAAGAGAAAGGTTAGGGCTGTAGGCCGGGTCAGTGACGAGAAGGTTTCCCCACTTCTCCTTCATGTAACGGATCTCTTCCATGAATCGTTCACGCTTGCTCGTCGTATTCTCCCATCCTCGGCTGGCGTGCTCCAGGTGATATAAGGAAGTGTGAGGAGTGTAAACAATCTTGTAACCCCGCTGGCGGAGCTTGAGGCAGAAATCGATGTCGTTGAAAGCCACTTTAAGGTGCTGCTCGTCGAATCCACCCACCTCGAGATAAGCGGAACGCCTAACGAGCATGCAAGCTGCCCCGACGCTCGATAATTCTTGCGCGAGGGCCGCGCGTCCCGCATATCCGACATACTGGCCGCCAAGGCCACGATGCGCTACCTCTGCCACTCCGTGCTGACCCGCTCCCAAGATGACGCCGGCCTGCTGAATATAACCATCCGGGTAGAGTAAGCGTGGCCCGACCGCTCCTACTCCCTCCCGCAAGCCCTGGCTCACCAATTCTTCCAACCATTCCGGCTGGATCACCACGATATCATTGTTCAAAAGGACGACGAAATCAGATTCGCATTGGCTTACCGCAAGATTGTTGAGCCGGCTGTAATTGAACTCTTCGTTCTTCGGCAAAATTCGCACTCGCGGGTCGTGAGCCACACTCTCCAAATAGGCGAGCGCATCCGCTTCCGTCGTTCCGTTATCCACGATGACAACTTCGAAGTGCTGATAGGATGTGCTATGCAGAAGGCTATCAAGGCACGGTCGCAATAGCTGGACGTAATCTCTTGTTGGAATGATAACCGAAACAGGCGGAACCGGCCTCCTGATCAAATACCGCACACGCCGCAAATCAGTCTCCGCGACAGGGAATACCTGCGCCGCTATACCTCGCTCTTCTAAGTCGGTCTCGATCAAGCAAGTTTCGTGTTTTCCTTCCTTTCGAGACTTTCCCCTGCGATGATAGAGAATTCTCGGTAAATGCCCGATCTCGCCTGCCGCGGCGGCCTTTATTTGAGCCAGCAGAAGCTCGAAAGGCTCAACCTCGCTGCCGGGCTCCGGCCACCGTTGCTCATTTCGAAGCAGGCAAAGGCCGCCCAGGTAGTTACTCTCGCGAAAGAGCGTCTCATTCCATTCCGGCTTGAAGAAGGGGCGCTCGCGTCGCCCCTGCTCGTCGAGTTGGTCTTCGTCGCTATAGATAACTCTCAGATGAGGATTTCCTTCCAGGGCCACGGCCGCGTCATACAGGGCGGCTGGCGCAAGCCTATCGCACTCACCGAGAAAAAGGACAAAGCCGTCTCCCTTCGATTTGATAGGAACGTTCATTTGCGCCGTAATGCGGTGATCGCTTCGGGCAAAGCGCTCGAGTTTCTGAGCGACCGCGTCTTCGTTGCTATTTCGCGACCTGAAATAAAGTTTCCAATGCGGATATAGCTGCTGACGCAAAGAACGGATCGCCTCTCTAAGGTGTCCTTGTTCAGTATCCTCCAGCGTGATAACGACTGAGAATTCGGGAGAGTGCTTGAACGACTCGATGTGACTGGCAATTGCCCTGCGATCAGAGGAACTGAGGCTATCATACCTCTTGATCCATTCCGGGTAACCAAGCGAAGCCACATCTTTGGAGGACCCTCCTTTCCGGCCACGTCCTAGATTTTTGCGAAAGACTTCCCTCCAGATTCCGTCTGTATGGCTCACTTCCAGTCGGAAGGTCGTCGGATAGACGGCATGATTCTCTACGGCGACTTCGAAGCCACTATTGGCGATATCGGGGCGGCTTCCCAGGGACGCCGCGACGTCGGGACGGGGCAATCTGAGACGTCCCGTATAACATTTCTGAGCGACCCACGCTCTTACTCCGTCCAGGCCCCCTCCTTTTCTGTTGAAACACCAGCCTGACACCACGAACTGCCGATGGGTCGTCTTCCAATCTGCAGGCTGATCAATCCAACAGACATAGCCGCGCTCGAAACCTTCGTAACTATCGCGGCCTTTCCTTTTCCTACGCACTCGGGAGCGAAGGCGCGCGAAGGCGTAAGCATACCATGGCAGCGGTGGCGCCGTTTGTATCCCGAATTGCACAAAGCTTCGCCATTCACCATCAAGGTGTGCCTCTAAAGTCAATTCTTCGTCTGTGCCCAGTAGCCAGGGCAGGTCGATGCGAAACCCGCACCGCATCGCTTGTTCGACGGCGGAGAAGGCCACTCCCACATCGGGGCGCGGGAATCCATACTCACCGTCCCACTTATACTCGCGCGCCCTTGCCCGAACTCCGTCGATCTTCCCTTCCAGAGCGTAGACCCATCCTGCTACTGTGGTAACCCGTTCTGTCGAAGCCGGTGAAACATCGACCCAGCTTCGGAATTCGCCGTGCACCGGCGGGTTCGACCCTTTCACAGCCGCGCCCTAGTCGTGAACCCGCATTCTCACCTTCACCTCGAGGCTGCCATCGCCCAAAGGGAGTTCGATCGGCGGCAAAAGAAGCTGCGGATCGACCCCGAGGATCCGAAGGCGCAAAAGCTTTGGGTCATCCAAACGCTGCGCATCGCCCGCGACTTGAACATGATCAAAGTCCACTTTGCTCTTCGCCCGATAAAGTCTCGCGCCACCTTTGCTCACTTCGATCATTTCGATCTCCACCATCTCTCGTGTGTGCATCAGGTCGATGCGAAGCGGGTTTGCTTGTGCGTCCGCGGGCAACGGGACCGTCACCTCCTGCCACGTGCCATCTATCACTCCCCTGGTCACCGACGCGTCTTCCTGGTGACTTCCATTAACCGAGTAATACACCTGCAGAGCGACCTCGAGCTTTTGGGGCACAGGATGTAACCGCCTCCGGGCCAGGCCGAATAGCCTCTCGCGTATCTTGTTCCTTAGCGACTGTTCAGGTTTGCGCGCTACTAAAACTGACTCATGCCATTTATTGCTCTCTTCTCCATACAAGGGCGACTCCTTCCAGTGCGTATGGGCTAGCAAAACTTCCAACCCGGCGTAGCGAGCCAAGGCCCGGAAGCCATCGGAGTAAATGCGCCAGCAATCCACCGGATAACGATGCTCATCTCCGGTGGCCGGTGCGATGATGCAACAGAGCCCTTGAGGTTTCAAAACACGCGCGATTTCCAGGATCGTTTCCCAGACGAATTCGGTGTGTTCAAATGTCTGGCCGGAGATCAGTGCATCCACACTGTTCGATTTCAGCTCCCGCCAGTGATAAGCCTCTCTCAGAACCAGATCGACGTTCTTACCCGGGCTCAGGTCCACTCCGACATAACGCCAGGGCTTCAGATCGAAGATCGGCCGGTAAGAGCCATTGTAATCGCAACTTCCCAGATCGACGATGGTGAGCGGCTCGTTCCGTCGCGAGAAAAGATGTTCGCGGCAAAACTCCGCCATTCGATCGTAGGAACTGGGATGCACTGATCAGATTGCTATACTCGTTAGACCGGTTTTTGAATCAAGCCGACTCCGCAAAAATCCTGATAGACCATTCCCGGCGTTTCCATGGCCGGGACGGTGCGGTTCAGGGAAATCACTTCAACTCCGGGATGGGATTCCCGCCATTCGCGCAGGGCGCGGTGCACGCCACCTTGCCCCGTCACATCGAAACTGGCCGCGAACTCACTCGTATCATGCAACACAATCATGCCGCCCGCGGCTAACTCGGGATACCAGGCTTCCAGTTCGTCCAAGGTTTGCCGATATTCGTGCGAGCTATCGAGAAAGATGAGTTCCGGGGCTCCCCGGAGATATTTCTGAGCCAGGCCCGGCGACTCCTGATCCAGAGAGCTACGCAGTTCCACCTGGACGATATCATCAAGACCAGCGCGTCCGAGCCACTCGCGTGCAAAGCGACAAAGCGGCTCGTCAATTTCCAAACTAAAAAGACCGTGAGGCGCGTGCATGCGCCGGAGCGCGAATCCCAAAAGAAGAGACGAATAACCGGCGTGCGTGCCGAGCTGCACGATCCTTTCGATGCCGCTTCCCGTGATCAGGCCATCCAGGAACGACATAATGGGGACAACGCATTCGCCAATCAAATTCTGCCGGGTCGTTTCCGCGAACCAATCTTCCAGAAGCTGCCATTCTGCATCCGTCAGCTGCGCATAAATGGGCGGAACGTAATTGCTGCGCGGCAAACGATGCCACCAAAGGCGCGGTTCAACCGAGTCCGCAAAGGCCAGGGATCGACGGGGCGCGTCGGGTGACATACGGCAGCAACTTCAAGCGGTCGCCCCGATGCGCAAGCGCGAGTTCCACGGGGAGAGCAAGGATTTCGCTTGAGTTGGGGCGGACGCTGGAGAATCCTCGCCTGAGCCTCCGGTCGTACACATGCCCAAGGGAAAACCACCGGTCATCTTTCAGGAATCGCCCCTGGCCCATCGTATCCTGGATGGCCTCAAAGGACTTGAGATCGGCCCCGCGGCGCACAATCCGTTCGGCCTGTATACACGCACGGTGTCCCTCACCCGCGAGCTGGATGCTCATGATTACGGCGACTCGGAGCGCGCTCAATTGGATATGTGCGGGCGGGTGACCCCAATCGATATCCCGGCCGACGCGGCGCGCATTCCCGTCGCCTCTGATAGCGAAGACTTCATCATTCACTCCCACGTTTGGGAACATCTGCCGAATCCGCTCACGGCTTTGGACGAGTGGGTGCGCATCGTAAAGCCAAACGGCGTTATTTTCGTTATCGTTCCCAAAAGAGACGCGGCCTTGGCCGACCAGGACCGACCTCTGACCAAATTCTCTGAGCTGCTCGATCATTACCGCAAAAAGACAACCTACGAGGACCGGATGCCGGAGATGAAAGGAATTCCCCGCGGTCATTACACGGTCTTTTCGCCCGATTTACTAAGAGAGATCGCCGCCTGGTTCAATCAATCGCACCATCGCGCGCAACTCGATGAACTCGTTTTTCAAGAAACGGACGACAAAGTAGGCAATGGCCATACCATCGTTTGGCGAGTGCGTAAGTTCGGTTTCCTGGAAAGCTGGTTCCGGCGGCTGAAAGGTCCGAGCTCGACCACGATTGGACTGAGCGCGGAGTGAACCGCTCTTTCCGTTCTGACGCAGGGTTCGGATCCGTCCTCGTCTGTCTGATGCTCGTTAAGCTCTGGCTGATCCACGACGAACAAATTGTCGGCAGCGCGACACAGTACGACGCTCTCTGGTATGTTCGGTCGGCTTCTCATTACTACTGGGGCACGCCCTACGACTGGGTCGCCTTCATTCGCCCCTGTGCCTACCCGCTTTGGATTGCTCTCATGCATTCCGTTCACCTGCCGCTACGTCTGGCCATCGAGCTATTACAAATGGGTGGGGTTCTGACGCTCATTCTGGCGTTTCGCGTTTTAGGAGTAACTCGATGGATCAGCCTTCTCGGTCTCGCCGCCATGATCTTTCATCCCATCGCCTTTCAGCAGAATGACTATACCATGTCGGACACCTTCTACGCTGGAATGCTCTGGTTGGTCCTGGGCGGGCTCCTCCTGACTCTGGCTTCGAGCCATAGAGTGACCGCCCTGCTTACCGGTATTGCGATTGCGATTCTGTGGAATACAAGAGAAGAAGGCCTGCTCCTCTCGGCCATCGTCGCGCTCGCTACGATCTTGTTGGTCAAAAGGCCGACGAGGATCTCCGATCGACTGCAATCTAAAACGCATCATTTACAACCCGTCGCGATTGTCTGGTTCACAGCGGCTCTTCTCATTCTCGCGACCTACTCGATCAACCATTCCGTCTTTCGGTCCTTTGCTCGCTCCGAGATGACTGCGCCTGTTTTCCAAAGACTCTATCACAGCCTGCTCCGGATTCGACCGAACGAGCCAAAGTCATATGCTTCCATCACGACCGCCAGCTTGCAGCGCGCCTTCGCCGTCAGCCCAACTTTCGCTCATCTGCGAAAGCCGTTGGAAGGCCCGCTCGGCGAAGCCTGGCGCGTGGAGACCTTTCGCCGAACAGGCCTACCTAACGAGATTGGCGTGGGCTGGATCGTCTGGGCGACCCGCCAGGCAGCGGCTTCCGAAGGATATTTCGCCTCACCCAAAAGCGCGCGACGCTTCTTCACTAAGTCTTCTCAGGAAATCAGTCGCGCCTGTGATGACGGCCGTTTACCCACCCGATTCGTTCTTGGTGGATTTCTCGATCCCTTTACGCAATCCGGTGCAGGGAAGCACCTGCCGGGTTCGTCGTTCCGCATGCTGAAGCGCGTCTTCGCGCGCTGGTCCATCAAGGCGCTCCCGGACGATTCGGAGTTAACAAAACAAGAAGCTCTCTTATATGATCGCATGACTCTTCGTCCGATCCGCGGAGCCGTGCTTCAGGAAACGCCGGCCAAAAGTGCCGAGGAGCTAATCGGACGCTGGCATTTCGTCGCCATGTTCCTGTTGCATGCGGGAGCCGTGATCGCTCTCGTCTATCTCCTTTTAAAAAGGCAATACCCAAATTGGAAGTTCGTCGGCGCAATCGGCTTGGCATTGTGCGCCATATTTTTGCGGTCGGCCTTACTTATTTGGCTGGATGCGACGGCTTTTGATGCCACCCAAGACCGATTCCTACTTCCCATTCTCCCGCTCTGGTCGCTCGTCCTCGTTCTTGTCATGGGCTTGGGCATTGAGACGGCAGCGGGCAGACTTTCGACCAGATCAGTAAGATGAAAGATCGACACGCTAAGCTCTTCATAGGCGGTGTTGCCGTCGCTGCCTTAGCTCCTTTCCTAAACAAGGCCTACGACATCGATGATCCGCTCTTTCTCTGGATGGGGCAGCAGATCGTGCAACATCCTCTCGATCCTTATGGATCTACCGTGCAATGGGCTTCGACGGCTCAACCGATGTGGGTTGCCATGCAAAACCCCCCGCTGTGCTCCTATTACATCGCGTTAGTCGGATCGGTCTTTGGTTTCGGCGAGCTCGCTATGCACCTCGCGTTTCTGGTGCCCGCGGTCCTGGCGGCGTTAGGCACCTATGCGCTGGCGAAGCGGTTTTGTGGCCTCCCGATCCTCGCTACTCTTCTGACGGTCTTCACGCCGATCTTCCTGATTTCTGCCTCTCACGTCATGTGCGACGTGATGCTCCTCGCTTTCTGGCTCTGGAGCATCCACTTCTGGTTGCTTGGGCTAGAGAAGAAAAGATGGCATTCCCTCTTTTGCGGAGCGTTACTTCTCGCGGGAGCCACCTTGACTAAATATTTTGGCCTCAGTCTTCTGCCTCTCCTTCTCGTCTACACCATTATGCGAACCCGACGTTTCGACCACGCATTGGTCTACCTGACCATTCCCCTGCTCGCGGTGGGCGGCTTTGAGCTTTTAACGCAGCAACTTTACGGGCGTCCGCTTTTTACCAGTGCGATGTCCTATTTGCATGATGTGGCTGTCGAAGTCAGACTCCCGTTCCCCTCAAGGTTTATCACCGGTTGTTCCTTCGCCGGCGGATGCATGATCGCTGGATTGGGTCTCGCCGCTCTTGGGGGGCGCAGGACCCTATGGAGAGGGCTCCTGCTCCTCTGCTTGGTTGCGCTGCTCGTCTGGCTCTACCTCCCATTCCCTGATGTCGGGAGCAACGCGATCCTCCTGCGTCTGCAGACAGCTCTCTTTACTACGGTCGGACTTGCCATATTAGGATTGGCGGTCTGGGATTTCCGCAAAGAGCGTAACGCTGACTCCCTCTTGCTCTTGCTGTGGACGCTAGGCACTTTCATTTTTGCGGCCTTTCTTAACTGGTCTATGACTGCGCGCACTCTATTGCCAATCGCTCCTGCTATTAGCATTCTCCTCATGCGCCAATGGGACCGCATGCCGACGCTAAAACCAGCCGTGGCGGCCGAGGCAGCCTGGGTGGCTGGGGCGACGGCGATCACCTTCCTTGTCGCCACCGCTGATTTTTACGAGGCCGATGCTTCCCGAGTCGCAGCACGATATTTCCAGAAACGCTATCACAGTCAGACTGCACAGGTATGGTTCCAGAGTCATTGGGGATTCCAGTTCTACATGCAACGCTGGCAGGCACAACCATTGACTCGGGAAGTTTCCATCCGCGGTGGAGATTTTCTCATCATTCCTTCAAACAACGCAGATCCGCTACCTCCGCCTCAACGCGCGGTTTGGCGCGCGGGAGTTAGCCGAAGCATTGTGCCGTTCACCGCGACGTTTGCTCCGGGGACGGGCGCCGGTTTTTACAGCAGTGTGCGCGGCCCCGTGCCTTGGGCATTTGCACGCACCACGCCTGATCGTTTTGACGTCTACAAAATCCGTTGACTCCATAGTATGACCGCTGGTTCTTCACTGAGGGTTCTATTTTTCGCTCACGAATCGACCCTGAGTGGCGCGCCCATCCAACTATGGCACTTGGTTAGATGGCTTAAGCACCAAGGTTGGGAGGTCGCGGTTGCTGTACCTAAAACTGGAACAGCAGAAGCGGGTCCGATTTCTGAGTGGCTAAATGACTTGGGCATACAAACCTTTCCGATCATCGATCTATCTGCTTGTCCGAACTTCACCGAACTTGGCGAGCTTTGCTCTCGCTTCGACGTGGTCATTGCCAACACTCTGGTGATGTGGGCTCCAGTGCGAGCGGCGAGCGAACGTGGCATCCGCACCATTTGGTATATCCACGAAAGCCAGGTGGCGCATCATCTGGTAGCGCATATCCCAGAACTTCGACCGACCCTTGCGCTGGCCACTCTACTTGTGATGCCAACGCATCGGACCGCCCAACTATATGCCACCTTGACTGAGCGCCCGATCGAAGTCGTGCCTTACGGGATTCCTAAGGCAACTCCACTAGATGGGCGACGCGGGAAGGACGATCGGGTTCACTTTCTTCTCTTGGGAACCTACGAACCGCGAAAAGGTCAGGACATCTATCTGGCAGCCATCAAGCGCCTCGGCGAATTAGTTCCGGGGCGTTTCGCCATGGCTGGGCGCGTGCTGGACTCCGGCTACTACGAGAGACTCTCCCAGCACGTCGCCTTCCTGTCGAATGTGCACCTAGGCTCCTCGCTCAGTCACGATGAAGCGCTCGCCGCCACTGCCGCCACCGATGTGCTCGTCTGTGCATCGCGAGATGAGACCATGCCGATCGCCATTCTTGAGGCGATGAGTCTCGGAAAGGCCATTGTCAGCACAAGGGTCGGCGGCGTGGAAGAATGGCTCGAGGACGGAGTGAACGCTCTTCTGACTCCGCCTGAAGATAGCGAAGCACTCGCGCAAGCGATGGCTCGCTGCCTGCACGAACCGGAACTAGTATCTTCGTTAGGGCAACGTGCGCGCCATACTTTTGAAAAGAGCTTTTCGATCGACTGCCTGGGACAGCGCTTTTCTGCTCTCATTCGGCGGGTGCGGGAGGCGAAAGCCCAGTGACCTATCTGGAGTGGATTGAGCGCTTCTCCTCGCTCACGGATCAGACTCGGCTCCAACTCCAACAGAGTATTGCCGAGCTGCCTTCTAAGCCGCGTATTTCCGTGATCCTACCGGTCTACAATGCCGACCTAAGATTCCTGGACCGCGCCCTCGGCTCGGTGCGGAGCCAAATTTATCATAACTGGGAGCTCTGCCTCGCTGACGACGCTTCCACCGATCCCCGCATTCGCCCATTTCTGGAAAGGCATGCCGCTGGAGATGATCGGATCAAAGTCACCTTCCGGGAAAACAACGGTCACATCTCTGCCTGTTCCAATTCATCTCTCTCTCTAGCCGAGGGTGAGTGGTGTGCCCTGCTCGACCAGGACGACGAGCTAGCGGAAGATGCATTAGCTCGAGTAGCGGATGAGTTAGCGCGGCACCCCGGGGCCAACATCGTTTATTCCGATGAAGACTTTCTCGACGCCGAGGGAATCCGCTCCAATCCCTTCTTTAAACCAGACTGGAATCCGGAACTCTTTCTGGCCCAGAATTATCTGAATCATCTCGGCGTATATCGCACCTCTCTCCTGAGGGAAATTGGTGGCTTTCGCGAAGGCTTTGAGGGTTCACAGGACTATGACTTGGCCCTCCGCTGTGTGGCCCGCTCCGAGGCGCACCAGATCCGGCACATTCCCCGGCTTCTCTACCACTGGCGCATGGTGGCTGGGAGCCTGGCCGAGGAACCTGATGCCAAGCCCTATGCGCGCCACGCGGCCCGTCGCGCCATCGCGAGTTATCTCCAAGAGCGCAATATCTCAGCGCGGGTGGAAGCCTGTCCCCAAAATCCGGAATCTCATCGCGTGATCTACGAGTTGCCGGAGCCACGGTCGCAAGTGAGTATCATTACTCCGGAAGGGAGAATCGTGGACAACCCGCTACGAGACGACGGGTTTGTCGTAGAGATCATCCATTCCCCGGCGGGTGCGGCTGCTCTTAATGATGCGGCCCGGCGTGCGGGACACGATATTCTTTTCTTCGCCTCCCGCGGTTTTGCAGCGGTGGAGCGCGACTCATTGCGGGAGCTCGTTAGTCAGGCGGCCCGCCCAGAAGTAGGCGCGGTCGGAGCGCGTCTCTGGTCGGATCGAGGCACTTTTGAAGGAGGAGCCTTTCTTCTCGGAATGAACGGGGTGGCCGGGACACCGTTTAAGGGTCTGCCTTGCGAGCACCCAGGCTACTTCAACCGCGCCTGGCTGCAGCAGAACTTTTCCGCTATTTCGGCTGGGTGTTTCGCTATTCGTCGCGAGTTGTTCCTAGAACTCGATGGCTTTGACGCGACGAATGTTCCTTACCTCTACTACGATGTCGACCTGTGCCTGCGCCTGAGAGAGCGTGACTTGCAGGTTGTCTGGACGCCTTACGCTGACTTTACTCTGGCGATCTCTTTCTCCCCGGATGAGTCTAAAGCTAGTCCCTCAGAAGAGAACTACATGCATGACCGTTGGGCCTCCTGGCTACATGACGATCCCTGCTATAACCCCAATCTTTCACTTGAGCCCCCCGGTTTTATCCTTGCTATCCCTCCTCGGACGCGAGCTGCAGAGTTGCCATAAGGTGTTCATGCTCCTGACTTATCTGGTTTCCTCTAATAACTCCTTCCACAGGTCACAAATTTCCGAAAAACAGCCGCCATTCAGGTGACTCAGCTCCGGGAAATGTGAGTCGATGTAGGGCTGTTGAAAAGGTTTGGGGCCGTGAAAGTGAATGATCCTGGCATTCGAGTAGTCGCCCCAGTAAGGCTTCCAATTCAGCTCGGGTCTTAGGCTATCCCATTTCCAGCCGCCGTCAGCTTGAGAGAAGAACTCGCGATACGCCCCCTGGTCCCAGGCCACACTTTGAAGACGCGAGAGATGGTCGCGGACGTACTGCCGAAAGTCCGAGTCGACCTTGCGTAGCTCGGGCAAATTCATCCACATTGCGCCCGTGTTCATTTCCCGATAATTGGCGCGATCAAACTCGGGGGCCACGGCGAAGTATTGGCAATTGATCGCAGCCAACTCATCGGTCACTTCCCCCAGGAAAAAGACATCGGCATCTGTGTAGAAAACACGATCATCCAAAGGCAATTCACTTCCCAGTCGAGGAAGCTCGAGACGGAGAAGGATCCCACGCAAGGCTTCGCGGATCTTCTCCTCGTGTTGTGCGCAGCGGACCTTGGTAAGCTCCCTTATAAGGTAGGTTTGACACGGAATGATCGGGACGTCGCGCTCGCGCAGCCAGCGCGTTAGATCGTTCTCTCCACCATCGTAGAGAAAGTGCGGACGGAGGGAGGTGTATTGCAGCGCGGTGTGCACGGCGACTCGCGCCATATCCGCGTATTGTGGGAAGGCAGGCGAGGTTTCGGCCAAGGCTAAAAACCACTGCATAAGGGCCCGGCATTCATTCCATTCTCATTCGGTCGAGTCAATTTCGTCCCGGCTGGAGATCCCGAAGAAAAGCGAGCTTGCCGGAGGAAGACTATGGAGTTAGTGCCTGATCCTCGGCTGGGATAGAACTTTCTTTTCGATGCAAACAGGCAAATCTTGGACGCGGCCTCACTGATGAGTGCGTCGGGTGGTTCGCGCGTCTTCGGGCTGGATTGCCTCCGGGCGATGGCCATTATGGGCGTGCTTTGCGCGCATTGCTTCGGCCTGCTTTACGGTTTCATGCCGGTCTGGTTCGGCCTGTTTGGGCACTTTGGGTTCTACGGCGTAGAGCTTTTCTTTGTCCTCAGCGGGTTTCTCATCGGACGCATTTTGATCCGTTATGATGTCGCTCTCGGACAGGGAGACACTGTGGGTGTTTTTTATCTCCGGCGTTGGTTTCGTACCCTGCCGCTCTTCTGGCTTTTTCTCGTTATCAACGTGCTGCTCGAAACGCAGGTGAAGGATCACCCGCTTTCTTTTGGCGAGATCCTCGAACACGGCTTCTTCCTCCGCACCCTGGTCACTTATCACCCTGTCTTCTTTCCCGAGTCCTGGAGTCTGGCCATTGAAGAGTGGTTTTATCTGCTCTTCCCCGCCGCGATTTGGCTGGGGCTTAGATTTCAGAAACGTTTCCTGCCCGTCTTTCTCAGCGTGGCCGCTGCTTTCTTCCTCTTTTCGACCGTGGGGCGAATGATTTCGGCGCTGCAGCCAGAGGCGAATTGGACGCAGTGGCAACGGTGCATCGTGATCTACCGTTTTGATGGGCTCATGATCGGGGTGCTGGCGGCTTGGATTTCTCTGCGCTGGCCTGTGGCTTGGCGAGCCCGACCGGTGCCAGCCGCCGTGATAGGCGGAATTTTGCTCCTCCTTCTTTACGCCTCCCTCTGGCGGTGGAATGGCGAACATTTCGCCTTCAGCCCGGACAACTACTTTGCCCGAACTTTCCGCTTCACCCTAGTCTCGCTCGGCTTCGCGCTGCTCCTACCGTTTGCATCGCTGTGGCGGATCGAGCACGAAAATCTGGCCAGCCTCACAGTGCGTAAGATCGCGCTGTGGTCTTACGCCCTTTACCTTGTTCATCTGCCGCTGCTCCAGCTGATCGTGAAGTACGGGCTGCGCGGCTCCGGCGAGACCTTGGGACACGCGTTGCTCCTTTTCATTATCGCCATGGGCGGGTCGATCTTCTTGAGCGCACTGTTCTTTCGCTTCTACGAACGCCCATGCACAAATCTACGAGAGCGATTCACGCCGTCGGCGGCCAGGCACAAGAGCGCTTCACCCTGAGTTCGGAATCGCCCCCGGCAGTTTGTCATCCCGAGCGGGCAAAGCGCGGCAAAGGACCTCCCATGCGTCGGGAGGTTTTCGCCAGGGTGCTCGTTCGGTGGTCGGGACTGACGTTAACTTGGCGAAACCGAAAGTAGCTTGCGAGCTTTGAAAGCCCGGCCTCGCCCGCTACGCGGCCTGCGTTCCGGCTCGCCGTCTTCGCGGCACGGAATGACAAGATTGAGAACGCCCTCCGCCTTCCCTACCACACGGAAATCGTTTCTTGCATTCGCCAGCCCAGCAACGGACACCTAAACCGAATGCGCAAGACCAAGATCATCTGCACGCTCGGGCCGGCCTCCGAGGATTCCGAGATCATTCGGCTGATGATCGCGGCTGGGACCGATATTTTTCGGCTGAACATGAGCCATGCCACACACGAATGGGTGCGCGACATTGTTCCGAGAGTCCGAGCGATCGCCCGAGAACAGGAGGGCGTCGTAAGCCTGCTCCTCGATACGCAAGGGCCCGCCATTCGCACCGGAGTCCTTGCTCAGGAGCTGGCTCTGCAGGTCGGCGACGTTCTGGAGATCACCGTGCGCGGCGCCACACCGCAGGAGGAAAACTCGATCACGGTAAATTATGACGACCTGATCGACGACATTTCCGTGGGCGACGTGATCCTGCTGGACAACGGCCTCATGCAGGGCCGCGTGCTCACCAAGGAGGATGATCGCATTCGCTGCGCTGTTCTGACCGCAGGGAAGCTCGGTTCGCGCCGCCATATCAATCTCCCCGGCGTACACGTGAAGCTGCCGGCGTTGACCAAGAAAGACAGGGCCGACATCGCGCTCGGAGCGGAGCTGGAAGTTGACTTTGTCGCGCTCAGTTTTGCCCGGCGGAAAGAAGATCTGCAGGAATTGCGACAACTGCTGCGTGACCAGGGAAGCAAGGCGCTCGTCGTCGCCAAAATCGAGAGTCAAAGCGCAGTGCGCGATCTCGACGACATGATTTGCGCAGCCGATGCGATCCTGGTCGCGCGCGGCGATCTGGGGATCGAATGTCCGATGGAAGATTTGCCTATCATCCAGCGACGCATCGTGAAGAACTGCCTGCGGCTGAGGCGCCCCGTGATCGTCGCCACGCAGATGCTCGAGTCGATGATCGAAAATCCCATTCCCACCCGCGCGGAAATCACGGACGTCGCCAACGCGGTCTTCGAACAAACTGACGCCATCATGCTCACCGGGGAAACCACCTCGGGACGCTACCCGGTAGAGTGCGTAGAAGTGCTGAACCGAGTGGCGCTGCGGATCGAGCGTAGCGGCGGCGCCGGTTACGGTAAAGAAGCCGTCTTGGAAAACGCCCGCCAGAAGACCGTGGCCGCCGCCGTCGCACTAGCTGACTCGCTCCCGCGCGCCAAGCTGCTCGTCTTCACGCGCCACGGCACCATGGCCCGCAACGTTTCCAACATGCGCCCGGAACGCGCGCCCATTTTCGCGATCGCGTCGACTGAGCTGGTTTATCGCCAGCTCGCCCTTTGCTGGGGCGTTTTCCCAATCCACCTCGAATTCACCGATGATCCCAACGCCACGATCGAGGCGGCGGAAAGGCATTTGCGCGAGCAGAAGCTGATCGCGCCTAACGACAATCTGATCGTCATCAGTGATCTACGCTCGGGCCAGGCTCTGGTTGACTGCATCCAGTTGCGGCAGGTGAAAGCGAAGGGAAAATAGGCCTTCAGGAGAGAAGGTCCCGGTGCCACGAGCAGAATAATCAGTTTTGGGTCGCCCCATGGGGAACGGGCGCAATCTCATGCTATGATCGCTGGGATGAAGGGAGCGACGGTAGTTTTGATAAGCCTGCAGTTTCTCACCAAAAAAGAGTTGTGCGTCGACAGGCCATGATTTTGGACCTGAACGATCTCCTCGTCTGCCCCACTTGCCACGATGAGCTGGTAGGGGCAGAAGCCGAGTTGCGCTGCCGAAGCTGCGATCGCGCCTTTCCTCTGGTGAGAGGAATTCCAGTGTTCCTGCCGGAAGGGAATGCCGTCGCTACCGCTCCCATCGATCACGCCAGCAATGCCATGGGAGCCGAATTCACCGAGCTATTGGCACGGGGCGAGGAATTCGTCCTCCATATCGGGGCGGGCGGGACGGCGCAGAAGTATCGGCGGTGTGTCGAGTTTGAGTATAAGATTTTTCGGCACACGGATGTCGTAGGCGATGCTCACCTACTGCCTTTCCGAGACGGATGCTTCGATCAGGTGTTTGCCTTTAACGTCTTTGAGCACCTGCGCGAGCCGGCCTTGGCCGCACGCGAGATCCACCGGGTCTTGAAGCCGGGCGGAGGAGTCGCGATACACACCGCTTTCCTGCAACCGCTGCACGAATCGCCGCACCATTATTACAACGCCACCGAGTATGGCGTGCGGGAATGGTTCCGCGACTTCGCCATCGAGCGCTGTGAGGTGAGCGGCAATTTTTCTCCCGGATTCATGCTCGGATTTTTGGTCGCGACGCTCCTCGAGACCGTGCGGGAGAGCGACGCCCCGGCCGCCACCCTGGCGGAAGTGGCCGACACCACTCTGGGGCAGTGGGCGGAATTCTGGCGCCGCCAGGCAGAAACGCCCCCGGGATTCAACACTTTGCTCACCCTTCCCGCGGGGCTGCAAAAGCGGATCGCAGCCGGTTTCGAGCTGCGCGCGCGCAAAGCTTCTCGTTAGGCTGACCTGATTTCTCGCGGCGGCGGAAGGTGGCAAAGAAATCGAGCCAGCCAGCGGCCACGCCTTCTGCGCCCGGCGGTCAATCGCCCATCCCTTTAGCTGCCGGGCGCGAGGGGGGAAGTTTGTCATTTTCACCCGACCCGAAAAGCCGGCGTGAAGAATGTGCGGATCTCGCGCGGCCGTCCGCAGATCCGACCGCCGCACTCCCGTCTCGAGCACCGCCACGGGCTTAAACCCGCCAGCGCCATCCTCAACTCCAAGGATAACGCAATCGGCCCGACGATGGCGTTCGGGCAACCAGGCCCATCCGCTTACCTGCAGTTGTTCATCCGGCTGAAGCTCCGCGCCGTCGAGCACGCCATGCTTCCCAGAAACGACGGGCGGAGCTTGCCGCACCGCCGTGGAGAGCTCCCCATGAATGAAGGAAAGCCTCAACACTCCTTCTTTCTCGAGAAGCCGGGCGCGACTCTTGAGCACGTCTGCAAATGGGAGAATCAAGGCGAGATCAGGATTGTCCGGAATCGACTCCATCCATTCCAAGGTGTGAAGGAGATGAGTATACAGTTTGCGATGTTGAGACGGCGCGCGCGCGAATTTCTCCAGCGAACCGGCCCAGAGGCAGGCGAGGAGACCGATGAGGAAGCCGGCGCCGGTCAATAAGACCGTGCGCACGTTTGGCGAAGCATGACGGATCCGACCGTAGGAGATGGAAGAAAGCAGGCCGACAAGCGAGAGGTAGAAGAAGCGACTGAAGGCGACATAGCGATTATCAAGCGCCTGCTCGACCCCGAAACCGACGCGCCCTAGCGCAGTGATCAGCGCGCTTGCAAAAGCGAAGACACCAAGCAATAGCCACGGATAAAAGGTTTCCCAACTCCTGCGCCGCCAAATTTCCCAAAGCGCAAAACCTGTGGCGGCGAAGAACAGGATGAGAAAAAACACCCCGAGGAAGAATGGCCCGGCGAAATCAGAGGCAAAGTAGTTTCCGCTCCAGAGAATCAGGTAGCGGGTCAGGTCCCAAAATCGGCTCAAGATAGAGGCGAAGGCGGGATGTTGTGCCGGTTGCTGGTAACCGATGAAATAAGATCCAATGGAAATTACGCCTGCCATCATGTAGAGGGCCCGCCATCGCCACTGGCGTGATCGTTCTGCTGTTGCGGCCGGCGAACAAAGTGGCCAAGCGAGAACCCAGAGCAACATCCCGTTGGCGAAGGTATAGGTGGCGACGAAAGCGAGGGCGAGATTGCTCAGCGCCTTCGCGCGAAACGAGCAGGTCGAAAGATTCATCGTGGCCGCCGCCAGCACCAGCAGGCCGCAGATCAGTGGCTCGATTTGGATCCCGTAAAAGAAATTTTTCACCTGCACCGGTGCGAAGCCGACAATCATCATCAGCGCCCAGGCAGTGAGACTGCCGATCGTGCTTGCGCCTCGCGTCTTTCGCAGCAAATGGAGGAGCAAGAGCCCGAGCACTCCAGCGGCGACAAACTCCGCCCGAATCACGTTCCGCTCATCCCAGCCGCCGAAGCGTTCGAGCGCAAAGTAGAGCAGCCGGGGAAAAAACTTCCGGCTCTCGTTATGCTGCGAAAACATCTCCGCCCAGGTGAGGGTGCCGCGGCGCCAGGATTCGAATTGCGCCCCCGGCGTATGCCACTCGTCCCAATACGGGAGCGGCACCCAGTTGCTCGAGACCCAGTGCCACATGAGGACGGCCGGAGCGATCCCGAGAAGACTCAAAAGGATCAGCCCGAGCAGCCTGCGGCCGCCGGGAATCGGGCCTTCGTGAAATCTCATGCTATGATCGCTCCGATGAGCGAAGGAGTGGAGGCTTGATGAATCAACCCGATCTCGCAAGTCGAAAAACCGAGGGTAACCTGGTGCCGGTGCGATCGGCGGATTTCGAGGGCTGGCTGGTCGCGACCCGCGAAGCGGCGCCCGGCCTGCGCACGATCCGTGGATGGACGCTGCGGCACGATGGCGAACCGATCCTTCGCGTCCGGGCGCGCGCCGGCGACATGATCTGGCGCGGCCATTACGGCATCCCCCGGCCGGACGTGGGCGAGGTCTTCCCGGACCGGCCGGATGCGGCGTTTTGCGGGTTCTCCTTCGATTTGCCGCTCCGGATCGGCTCCCACCGGCTTCTGCTCGAAGCGAAAGGCACCGGAGGCGATTGGCGCAAATTCCATCGGGAAGAAATCCCTGCGGAAGATGCCGGGCCGGCGCCCCTCGCGCGATTTCTTCCCCGGTTTCTGCGGCCGAAAATTCGCGCGCTCGAGCCAGCCGATCACATCCAGCCCCAATACAACCTCTGGCTGGACGAGCCGCTCGATTGGAAACGGTTGCCACGCCGTTTTCGCATCTCCGGCTGGTGTTTCTCCGCCAGTTGCGAGCCGATTCGGGCGATTCGGGCGCGGATCGGCGGGCGCGAGTATCCCGGGACCTACGGCGTCTTTCGCGCCGACGTCGCGGACTCACACCTCGAACGGCCGGAGACATTCAAGAGCGGTTTTGCGATCGATGCCTGGGCGCCGCGCGGCTTCGCGCGCTTCGTGCTCGAAGTGCAACATCCCGACGGCGAATGGCAGGCCGTTTACTGCCGGACGATCCGGGCGCCGCTTCTCAACTTGCGAAAATCGGCTGACACTCAGCTTTGGAAGATTGGCAATTACCAGCGCTGGATCGAGATTTACGACACCATCACTCGTCAGGACCGGCGTCAGATCCGGGCGCACCTGGCGAAGTTGGCGCGGCAACCGCTGATCTCGATTGTGATGCCGGTGCATGATCCGGCGGCCGACCAGTTGCGCGCTGCGATCGAGTCAGTCCGGGCGCAACTTTATCCGCATTGGGAACTCTGCCTTTGCGATGACGCCTCGGGCGCGCCAGCGGTCCGGCGGCTCCTGCAGCGTTACGCAAAGCTCGACCGGCGCATCCGGGTGACCCGACGGGAAAGCAACGGTGGAATTTCGGTCGCATCGAATGAAGCGCTCGCCCTAACGACCGGTGATTTTGTCGCGCTCATGGATCACGACGACGTCCTGGTCGAGACCGCGCTTTATTTCGTCGCGCTCGAGATTAACCAGCATCCGGAGGCGCAGCTCATTTACAGCGATGAGGACAAACTCGATACGGTCGGACGGCGCGCCAACGTCCACTTCAAGCCGGACTGGAATTACCAGCTTTTCCTGGCCCAGAATTTCTTTTCGCACCTTGGAGTTTTCAAGGCCGAGCTGATCAAGGAGGCGGCTTTCCGTCCCGGTTTCGAAGGCTCGCAGGATTACGATCTCGTCCTGCGTTGCGCGGAACGGGTCGAGCCGGCGCAGATTCGCCACATTTCGCGGGTGCTCTATCACTGGCGAATGGCGGAAACGAGCGCGGCGCTTAACCTCGGGGCTAAACCCTACGCCCGAGCCGCCGCGATCAAGGCCGTAACCGAACACCTCGCGCGGCGCCAGGTTGTGGCCGAGGTGACCAGTTCGGGCGACGAAGATTTCCGTCGCATTCGCTATTCCTTGCCGGACGAGAAGCCGAGGGTCTCGATCATTATCCCGACCCGCGACCTGGTGGAGCGGCTCCAGCCCTGTGTCGAGAGCATCCTCGGCCAGACGACCTATCCAAATTTCGAACTCCTCCTGATCGACCACGATTCGACGGAGCCGGATTCGTTAGGCTACCTGCAGCGGATCTCGGCGGAGCCGCGGGTGCGGGTCCTCCGCGCTTGCGGCGAATTCAATTTCGGCCGGCTCAACAACTTCGGCGCTGCGCAGACGGAAGCCGAATTGATCGCCCTTCTCAATAACGACCTCACCGTAATCACGCCCGACTGGTTGGGCGAAATGGTCAGCCAGGTCATGCAACCGCAGGTCGGCGCAGTCGGGGCGCGCCTGCTTTATCCGGACGATCACATCCAGCATGCGGGCGTTATCCTGGGCGGCGGCGGTGTCGCGGCCCACGCCCACAAAGGTCTGCCCAGGGCCAATCATGGCTATTTCTCGCGCGCCATCCTCGTCCAGGAACTCTCCGCGGTCACCGCCGCCTGCATGGTTGTTAGGCGTGAGGCTTATCGCGAGGCGGGTGGTTTCGATGAGGAGCACCTGAAGGTCGCTTTCAACGACGTTGATTTTTGCCTGCGCCTTCGCGCCCGCGGCTATCGCATCATCTACACCCCTTATGCCGAGTTTTATCACTATGAATCGGCCAGCCGCGGCCTCGAAGATACGGTGCGGAAAAACCGGCGGTTCGAGGCCGAGATCAAATACATGCAGGACACCTGGGGCGAAGCGCTCGCGCACGACCCGGCCTACAATTCCAATCTCTCCCTCGCCTCGGCCGATTTTACGCTGGCGTTCCCACCCCGGACCGAAAAGCCATGGCAGAGTTGAACACGATCGACCGCGCGGACGGGGAAAATGCCGCGCGCCAATATCTTTTCCATCTCGACGCGCTGCCGGAACGGATGACTTTTCGCAGCCGCCTCGAAATCAAGGGCTGGCTTTTTCATCGGGAAGGCAAACCGATCCATGGCGTGCGTGCCGTTCTAAAAGCGCCCGGTCGCCCGGAGCGAATTTACAAAGGGCGGCGCAAACACCCCCGGCCCGCGATCGGCGCTGCTTATCCGCATCTACGCGAAGCGGCCCAAAGCGGTTTTGTGATCGAAGCCGACCGGCTGCCGCTCGGGCGGTTTGAGCTGCGCATCGAGGTGCGAGACGAGGCCAAGGTCTGGCGCACGCTTTTTCGCGCGCCGAGTGCGGCCCTTCCGCTGGGCTTTGTCGGCCGGATCGGCTTTCAAAAGGTGGAAAGCCTGATCGTCCAGCGACTGCAAAAGAATTTTTCCCGGTCGACCTCCAACCTGGTTCTCGATCCCGGTGAACAGGAAGAAATCCAACGCGGCATCGCCAGCTCGCTCGCGGAAGCGGGCCGGGCCGCGCGGGCCCGCACCGTGCCGATCCGGCAGGTCCTCCTCCATGTCACCTCGAAATCGAATTTGTTCATCGTCGAAATCGCGCGCCTGGTCTGCGCCGGTTTCCGCGACGCTGGTTTGGCCGCGGAACTTTTGATCGACCAGATCCCGGCGCAAGAAACGCCTGACGACACGATCCAGATCGTGGTCACGCCGCACGAGTTTTTTAACCTTTTTCTGACTCCCCGCTTGCCCTGGGAGCGGATACGAGCGATTACGCGCACCCTCTATCTTCTCGGCACCGAGCAGCCGGAAAGCGACTGGTTTCACAGCAATCTCACCGTCGCCCCGTTCGCTCATGCCATGCTCGACATCAACTCGTTAGGGGTGGCGGGTTACCGGGCGCGCGGCCTCCGTTCTTTTCATCTCCCGCTCGGCTATCATCCGATGCTCGAGCACCGGCCGACGGATACCCCTCTCGCGCGCGATCTCGACATCTGCCTGCTCGCCTCCATGACCGAGCGCCGGGAAAAATTCCTCGCCGCGCACGCCGGTTTTTTTGCCGCACGCAACTGCCATCTCCGGCTGGTCCCGCTCGGCTTCGCCAAAACCGAGACGACCAAGAGCTACCTCTCGGTCGAGGATCGGAACGAACTTCTGCAACGCGCGAAGATCCTGCTCAACGTCCACTATTCCGAGCTGGGTTACTTCGAATGGCACCGCTTTCTCGTCGGGCTGGCCAATGGTTGTTGCATCATCACCGAACCTTGCGAAGGCTTCGCCCCGCTCGTCCTAGGAAAACATTTCGTGATGGTAGAATCCGACGAGCTGATCCCGACCTGCCAACATTACCTTGATCATCCGGAGGAACGGGAAGCAATCGCCCGGGCCGGCCGCGATTTTATTCGGCAACATCTG
Source organism: Chthoniobacterales bacterium (assembly GCA_965218705.1). Classification (GTDB taxonomy): domain Bacteria; phylum Verrucomicrobiota; class Verrucomicrobiia; order Chthoniobacterales; family UBA10450; genus Palsa-1392. The sequence continues at coordinate 1,629,850 of OZ244652.1, read as the reverse complement.
ACCCAGGCGGGCAACTGCGGTCACTGCCTGGAACAGCTCATGATGGGCGAAGAAGAGTCGCTCGTTCGGGAGGCGGACGGATCTTTCAGCGAGCAGTCGGGAAGTCACCTCGGCGCGCGCTTCTGGGAAGCGTTTCGCACCGATCTGCGCAATCTACTGCCACGGCGACAAATTTCGGAGAGTGCGACGCGACGCGAACCGGAATTCGATGCCAAAAAAATTGCCGCGATCGAGGAACGCCGGCACGGTTATACGCAGCGGTTCCTTCAACAGGAGGAAATGCGAAAGTCCGGAAACGCGGCCTGGCAAATCAACGAGCCCGAGAACTTTTCTCGCGATGCGATACCGGCGGTCTCCGTCATCCTCACCCTTTACAATTACGAGCGCTACATCCGCGATTGCATTCGTAGCCTGGAAGAGGCCGACCTCGCAAACCTCCGCGAGGGCCTCGAAATCGTCGTCGTGAACGATGCCTCGACCGACGGCTCCCTTGCTTTCGCCGAGGAAGCGCAACGCGCCTCCCGCCTTCCCATTCGAATCGTGGACAAGCGGTTTAACACCGGCCTGGCCGATGCGCGCAATGTCGGGCTGCAGCTCGCCCGCGCCCCCTACGCCTTTATCATGGACGCGGACAACCTGATTTTTCCGCGCGCCCTGGGCCAGCTTTACGATTTGATCAAACGCACCGGCGCGGCCGCCGTCTACAGCATCCTCTGCCGCTTCACCGGTCAGCCTAACGAAGGACGCGGTCTTCTGTCGTATTACGATTGGGATCCGCGGATGCTGGTCGAGCATCCCTACATCGATGCGATGGCGCTCTTCGATCGGGGCCAGCTCATCACCCTCGGCGGCTATGACAATGAGCTTTTTAAAGCGGGTTGGTTCGGCTGGGAGGATTACGAACTCTGGTTACGAATCGCCGCGGCCCATTTGCCGGTCACGTTTCTGCCTAACACGCTTTGCCTTTATCGGCACCATGAGTCGGCCATGAGTAATACGACCAATCTTTTTGAAATCGATCTCGTTAGGCATTTAATCCAGCGCTACGAGGCGCTCGTGCATGAATATCCACCTCGGAAACAGATTTTTGGGGTGGAACGAGAGCGTCTTGCAGCGCCTCCCGGGTAGGGTGAGCATCCTGCCCGCCGGCAAATGCGTCTCGCGTTTGGGACTTTCGGAAGATCGTTTCGGCAAGATGCCGAAACCGGCGGGCAGGATGCCCACCCTACCCGGGAGACAACGACGCCCCGCACCTGGAAAAAGCGCGCGGATGTTGCCATCCGCGCGGCTGAATTTTCTACGGCTACCGAGTCGTTAGACTTCTGCGGTCAGTTCGACGTCGACCGGGCGCTCTTTTTTGCTCAGGGCCCGGCGCAGTTTCGAGAGCGCAATATTCTGCAACTGACGGATGCGCTCGCGGGTGACGCCGAATTTCTTGCCCACCTCTTCGAGCGTCTTCGGCTTGCCGCCGTCGAGCCCGAAACGGGAAAAGATGATTTTGCGTTCGCGATCGTCGAGCACGTCGAGGAGGCCGCCCACTTCGTTGCGCAGGTTTTTGTCCCGCAGCAGTTCGAAAGGCGTTTGCGCTTCCTCGTCGCCGACGATTTCGCCGAACTCAGTCGAGTCGTCGTCGCTGATCGGCGCGTCGAGGGAGGCCGGGCGAATTGAAACGGTCTTGAGCTGCGAGACTTTGCCCGCAGCAATTCCGATCTCTTCGCCGAGCTCGTCGTCGGTCGGTTCGCGGCCGAGTTCTTCGCTCATTTGGAGCGAGACGCGGCGCATCTTCGAGATTTTGTCGACCAGATGGACGGGCAAGCGGATCGTCTTGCTCTGGTTAGCCAGAGCGCGTTTGATCGATTGCTTGATCCACCAGGCAGCGTAAGTGCTCAGCTTGCCGCCCTTTGCAGGGTCGAAACGTTCCACGGCTTTCATCAAGCCGATATTACCCTCCGACACGAGGTCGAGGAGAGGCAATCCGAGGTTGGCGTAATCGTGGGCGATTTTGACCACGAGTCGCAGGTTGGAGCGGATCATCAAGGCTCGCGCCTCTTTGTCGCCCTTTTTGATCTTGGCGGCGAGCTCGATCTCCTGCTGAGGGGTCAGCAGCGGGATCTGCCCGATTTCGCGCAGATAAATTTTAATACCAGTGTCGCTATCTTCAGCGGCCATATAAGTTCTCATGAATTGGGTCGAAAGTTGAATCCTGGGGGCGCAAACAGCCGGTGATTTCGAGAAACCGGCATTTACGGAATGCGTGTTGTAGCATTTAGCGAACTAGTTAACAAGGTTAAATATCGGAGTAAAGACATCTTCTGGTCGCCTCATGTTCATTTCTTTCTCCCTCTTAGGGAGCGAATTTTCTCCGGCTTGTCTTTGGCAGTGAATTCTGCGGGTAAGATGCTGAAATTCCAAGCCTTATTCCGACCTCGAGCCGGGCTGATTCCGGCGGGCCTCCGATGGTGAGAAACCGTGGCCGAGCCGGGGGAAAAGAGGGCTCTCGAGTGCAATGTCTCCTGCGATTCGAGAGGGTCTTACCTCACCCGCCGATTTTATTGGTCGAGCCGGCGACGGGCGACGGTTTCCCAGCTTGCCACGTCAGCGGCGGAAGCAACCGGGAGACGGCAGCGTGTCACTACCACGGAATCGAAACTAACGCCGTCGAATGGCAGATGCATCGTGCTCGCCAGCCGAGCTTGCTCTTCCTCCGGAAGCCGGTGGTAAAGCAAACTGACGTGAGGATCGAACTCCTCCTCTGCGGCGAACCCCAACGAGTCACGGAGCCGGCGCAGAGCTGGGGTGGACTGAAAGCGAACGAACAAGGTTTTGGTAAATTTTGCCGTGAAGGCCAGACCGGCCGGATACAATTCCAGCGCGCTGGACGTCAGGGCAGCGAGAACAGCGTTCATCTCGTGCAAGTTATCGACCCCCACGCCCAGAGTGAGGTGAGGCTCGAAATCGGGTGCGCCGTAGTCAGACGCCAGTCGTTGGATGATCCTGCGAAAGTATTCCTGAGCCGGGGCCGCCGGCATCAGCCAAAACGCTAGAGCGGTGCTCGCGGGTACATCCACGGATGGGACATCGCATGAAAAATCGAGCCTGGCGAGTAACGTCAAGCATGCCGACGAACGTTCTGGGAACTGAATTACGCCCCTGTTGCATCGAGCCAGCGACTGGATTTTACCGAGATGGCTATTGCCGAATCGGGCCGGAGGACACTGGCCTCCACTCCGTTTGCACTGAGATGACACGAGAATTTCTTGATTATTCCGTGCTAATGGGCAACGACCTGGTCACGCCGCATCCGGAATGGGGGTTTGCGGGGCTTCAACCCGGCGACCGGTGGTGTATCTGCGTGTCGCGCTGGAAAGAGGCGCTCGACCGCGGCCTCGCGCCGCCGGTGGATTTGGAAGGGACGCACATTTCCGCACTGGAATTTGTCACCCTGGAAGAACTGCAGGCCCATGCCCTGCAATAAATACGCCTAACGACGGCGTCCTCGCACGCCCATGGCACCTAGAATGGATCGCGTGACGGTCCCGGCCACGTTGACGGCGACGCTGCGAATGACACTGCGCGCTACCGTGCTGCCAAAGATGTCGCCGATCACGTTTCGTCCCGGGGCGGCCGGGGCGGCCGCTTGCGGGTAGGGAACGCCACCCGTCGGCGCCGCTGTTTCTGGCGGCACACCCAGAGCGTCGTCTAGTTCCTTGCTGTGCGGCGTAGATGTGCCCGGAGTGAAAGTGCGACGCGCGCGGCTGACATTTTCTGCCTGCTCCGGAGCGGCGGCGGCCGCGATCTTGCCGCCTAAAATCTCGTAAGCACTCTCCGCATCAAGTGTCTGGCTATATTTTTGAGCCAACGCGGAACGCCCGACGATTTCCTTTAATTCGTTAGGCTCAAGCGAGCCCATGCGCGAGCGCGGGGCGCAGAGCAGGGTCGCGACGAGCGGAGTCGGGACGCCATGTTCGTCCAGCACGGTGACGAGCGCTTCGCCGATGCCGAGATCGGTCAGCAGTTGCTCCGTTTTATAGAAAGGGGTTTCGGGATAATTCTGGGCGACGGCCTTGATCGCAGTCCGATCCCGCGCGGTGAAGGCGCGGAGCGCGTGTTGCACTTTCATCCCAAGCTGCCCGAGCACATCGTCGGGAATGTCGGTCGGTAATTGCGTGCAGAAGAAAATGCCGATCCCCTTGGAGCGGATCAATTTGATGACCATCTCAATCTCGTTGAGGAGCGATTTCTCGGCGTCGTCGAAAATGAGGTGCGCCTCGTCGATAAAAAGGACGAGTTTCGGTTTCTCGAGGTCGCCCACTTCCGGCAGCGTCGCATAAAGCTCCGCCAGCAGTTGCAGCATGAAGGAAGAGAAAAGTTTGGGCCGATTCTGCATGTCGGTTAGCCGCAGGATCGACACTGCGCCGAAGCCGTCGACCACGCGCATGAGATCATCCATCTCGAAAGACGGTTCGCCGAAGAAATGCTCCGCGCCCTGCTGTTCGAGCTCGATCAGCTTGCGCAAAATGAGCGCAGTCGAGGTGGTCGGGACGAGTCCGTACTCCGCGGTGACGTTAGGCTTGGCGTCGCCGGTGATGTATTCGAGGACTTTCTTAAAGTCTTTGAGGTCGAGGAGGGGCAGATGTTTGTCGTCGCAGAATTTGTAAATTAACGCGACCAGGCTCGATTGCGTTTCATTGAGCCCGAGCATGCGGGAAAAAAGGAGTGGCCCAAACTCGAGCACAGTCGCGCGCAGACGCGTGCCCGGTTCATCCGAAAGCGTGAGAAATTCGACGGGGTAGGCACTCGAAGACCAGGGGGAGCCGATCTTATCATGACGTTCGGTGATGGCGGGAGCGATGGTCCCGGGCAGAGCCATGCCACTGAGGTCGCCTTTGACGTCCATGAGCAAGGTTGGGACGCCAGCCTCGGAGAGCTGCTCAGCGATCATTTGCAGCGTCTTGGTCTTGCCGGTGCCGGTCGCGCCCGAGATGAGCCCGTGCCGATTCATGGTCCGTAAGGGCAGCCGGATGGCCGCCTCGGAAAAGACCTTGCCTTCCCGCAGCGCCGCGCCCAGGAGCACGGAATCTCCCTTGAAGCTATAACCGGCCCGCAGGGTCGAAATGAAATCAGCCTGGCTCATAGGCGAGAATAGATTTCGGGGCGGTCGGAAGCAAGCGCGGGGACTTCAGCCTAACGAGTTACCTTTTTCGGATTCACCCGTGAATTTAAAAAATTCCCGACTTTTCCCGATCCATTGCAACCATTGTGGAGTCTAAAACGAAAAACCGGTACGATTCTTGTTCCTTCTCAGGGTGGGCCGGACTGAAAATCCTTGACCAAAATGACAAAATACTTTCATTTTGATTACCAACTAGGGTGGACGATCTGCTTTTTCGCCCCATTCAAAACTCTATGCCACACAAGAAACATCCTGTTATCATCATCGGGGGCGGTCCGGCCGGCGCGGCGACCGCTCTTTACCTTCTGCGTTTAGGCATTAAACCGGTCATCATTGAGCGATCGGCGCACCCGCGGTTTCATGTGGGCGAATCCCTGACCGGGCCGACGGCGATGGCTCTGAAAAACCTGGGCCTGGGGCCGCAGATCGAAGCGATGAATTACCCGATTAAAGAGGGTGTCACCTTCTTCGGGCCGGAGGGCAAAAACGACTTTTGGGTGCCGCTGGTGAAGCGCGACGAAAATTTCGAGCAGGTGCCAAATTACACTTGGAACGTTATGCGGAGCACGTTCGACAAAATCCTCTTCGACGCGGCGGTCGAGCGAGGGGCCACCTGGATGCAGGCGACCGCCGTGGCGCCGATCACGAAGGACGGAGCGGTGGTGGGGGTGACCATCCGGACACCGGATGGAGCGACGGAGGATTTGCATTCGGATGTCGTGGTTGACGCCTCGGGCATCGCTACGTTCCTCTCGAACCATCGCGTGACCGGGAAGAAGACTGCGGGGAGCTCCGACAAGCAGATTGCGTTGTTCACACAATTCGCAAATGCCGAGCGAGGCGATGGCCACGATCGCCTCTCTGCCCCGGGCAACACGCTGCTTTACTACGAGGCGAAGTATCACTGGGGTTGGTTCATCCCGGTGACACAGGAACTGACCAGCGTGGGTATCGTGGTCACCGCTGACTACTTCCGCCAAGCAGGCATGGCGAAAGAAGATTTCATGCTGCACATGTGCCGGAACCTATCGCCTGCCCTCTCCTCCCGGCTACCCGATCTCACTCCGCAGGAGCCGATCAACACGGTGCCAAACTTCTCCTACACGGTGAGCGATTACACCGGACGCGGCTTCCTTTGCGTGGGGGACGCGCACCGCTTCATCGATCCTATTTTTGCCTACGGCGTCTTCTTTGGCGTGCAGGAAGGCGAATTTGCGGCCCAGGCCGTCGCTCGATTCCTCTCTGGCGAAACCAAGGGCGATCAAAACCCGTTTGCCGATTACGAGCGCCTCTGCAACGAGGGCAACGATGTCGTCGAAGATACGATCGGCGTGCTCTGGGAATATCCCCTCGCGTTCCAGCGCATCGTCACCGCACGCGACCGGGCTGCGGCGCTCGACCTTCTCTCGGGCCGAATCTACGGCGAAGAGGGACGGAAGAATCCGGCGCGGATCGCCTTCCGCAAGCTGATGGCAGCGAAAGAGGAAGAGAAAAAACGGGCCGAAGCGATGGCCGTGAGCAAGCGAGCCAAGCAAGAGCCGGCTTTCGCGTCCGCTTAGTTGTAGCCGGGGACGCTGTCCCCGGAGAGTGCGGTCCCCGGTCGCTCGATCAAACCGGTTGATACGTAAACCCTTTTGGATGTCCAATCCACAGGATTGCTCGCGGCCCGTTTGGAGGGACGACCGCCGTGTCGTCCCCGTTTCTGGAAGGTAAGTTGAAGGACCCTTCAAAGGCTACACCACCGGGGACAGCGTCCCCGGCTACCATAGCAGCGTTCCCCGGGTACAACAGCTTCGCGCCTAACGATGTCGCGACGGTGCGGCCGGCTTTTCTCCGCGCCGCTGGTGGGTAGATTGGCTGATGTCCGCCAAGCGAACGCTGCGCAAAAGCAAAGCCCCGCCCGACCGCCCGGCGTGCTCATGTGACCTCATCCTGATCGATCAGGAGCCATTGCGCGAGGGAGCCGCGGCCGAATGTTCGGCTGCCATGAAAGAGCTGGAGGAAGTACGAGGTCGTTGGCACCACTTCGAGCAAAAGGATAAGCCGGCCTTCAACCGGTGGCGGGCGCGTGAATTCGGCGCGCTCCTCAGCCGGGCTCGCGAAGTGGAGACGCAAATTCAGGAGCACCAGGCCCTGATTCACGAAGTCGAACAAGAGATGCGCCGCTTCTTCCAGCCACCTTGGAGCGCCTATCAACGCGTTTTGTATCGCCGTTCCCACCCTGGGATCGAGCCGAACCGGGATCAAGAAACGCCCCCGGAAGAGACGGCGATACCCGCCCGCAAATTGAGCGAGTTCGAGCAGGAAGCTCTTTTCCAGGAATGGGTCAAGCGATCGTTAGGCACAAATCCTGACAAGATGGACGACGAAGCTTACTCGACGACTTTTGAAGCTTTCAAGACGCACATGTTTCGGGCGCCAACAGACGAAGCGCGGCCCTCTCCACAGACTGCGCGACAGAACCGGCCGCACGCGTCCCCACCGCCGGAAGACAAGGCGACCGCCGTGCCGGAGGAGAAGATCGACGCACGACTCAAAGAACTCTATCGCCGACTGGTCCGGCGCCTTCATCCCGACCTGCGGGCCGATGGCAGCGCCGTCGTCTCCGCGCTTTGGCACGAAGTGCAGGAGGCCTACGCCGCCGGAGACGTGGCGCGGATGGAGATTCTGCTCGCGCTCAGCGACATCGAGACACGGCGGACGGCGGATCAGCCGCTCTCGCAGATTCGCGCTTTACGCTCCGAGTTGGAGCGATCAATCCGCGCGCTGCGTCAGATCCTGCGTGAGGCCGAAGCCGAAGATGCCTGGAATTTTGCTCGGCTCGGCCCGAATGCCGGCCTCCAGGTTCGCGTGGAACGGCAGCTGAAATTCGACCTGACTGGACGCATCCGGCGTCTCGATCTCCTGGCCCGGACGATCGCAGAATGGGCCCAGGGACCGCTGGCAAATCCAGTCATGATGGTGCGTCGTTAGGGAGAGATCATTTAAAATCCCGGAAAGCAGGAAAGGGAAGCCTCAAACCCCAATTGTCCCGCCCCGCATCATCTTTCTGGCTTCCTCGTTTCCAAATTTCTACCGGCGGGGGCGGCGGCCACTTGCGCGGGAGGGCGAGCGGGGTTTAGGTCTCGTCCCGGTCATGCCTCGTGGTGTAATGGTAGCACGAGAGATTCTGGATCTCTTTGTCAAGGTTCGAGTCCTTGCGAGGCAGCGGAACTCCTAGGGCTCGAGGTTGTAGACTTCCACCAGACCGATGCCGGGCGTGCCGGTCGCATCGCGCGCGACGGCGGTGTAATTCCCCGGAGGCAATGTCGCAACGATGGCCGCTTCAAGATCGTTGCCCGGCGGAATCGTCCCCGCGATTTGCGCTTCTTGGGTGGAACGCCAGTTATCATTGGAGACGAGCAGCGAACCATTCGCGTCGAAGATATCGAGCACCGGATTGGGCAACGGGCCGGACACTCCGAACGCGCCTAACGACGGTCCTAAAGCGCGGGCGATGACCTGCGTCGCGTCGGCTCCCCCGATAATGAATCCTCCGATGATCACGTCGCCCGTGGTCGCGATGTCGCAGCGGGCGGAGATATTAGCCAGGCGCGAACTTCCTGGCTGCACGTCATAGATCTCGAGCAAACCCGTCCCGGTCGTGCTGTTGGTCGCTTCCAGCACCGCGGTGTAGCCGCCCGGCGGCAGGATGGCGGTAAGATAGGCCTCCGCCGGGCTGGCCGGCAGCAGCGGATTGGCCACCCCGGCGAGCGCCAGCCGATCATCATTCGACTCCATCAACGTGCCGGCTGAGTCATAGAGCGTAAGCTTGGGATTACTCAGCGCACCGGTCACGCCTACTTGGCTCAGCGACGGCCCGATCCCGCGCAGGATGACGCGTTTGTCGGTATTGCCCGTCACGATGAAGCCGCCCACCATCACCTTATCCACGGTACCGACATGCGAGCGGGCGGAGAGATTGAGCAACTTGTTGGCGAGATCAGCCGGCGCAGGCGATGGCAACGGGGGCGGCCATGGCTGCCCGGTAAAATGAGCCGTCAGGAAAGCCAACGCCGTCGTCTTTACCGCTGGCCAGTTAGCAAAAGAATGAGCCGCGCCCGTTAAGGAGACCGCTTGGTAATTCTTCAGACCGAGCGCGTCGAGGTGCGTGACAAAGTCTGCGATTTGCACGTAGGGCATCGGATCTTCGAGCGTGTTCACGAGTAAAAGCGGCGAAGCGCTCGCGTCGGCCAGCCACGCCGGGGAGGCGGCGCGTAAAGCAGCCGTGTCGGAGGTGGTGAGATTGACGAAGTTAAGCAGCGTGTTGGTGAAGGAGGAAAGGTTCGGGTTAGGGCTGAAATCGGAAAGATCGTAGAGCCCGGAGAGGCTGACCCCGACGTCGATGCGATCATCGCCGGGTGTGCCGGTGACCGCGGCGTAGGCCGAGTGATATCCGCCGGCTGAGCCTCCCACCGCACCGACCTGACCGTTACAGCGCAGGTCATTTCGGGCTGCGCGGACGGCCAGCTTTACATCGTCATTTTGCTGGGGGTAACGCCCATCAGACTTTTGACCGGCCAGTTTACCGGGAGGAGCCAGTCGATACTCGATGGAGAATGCGATATAACCGGCAGCCGCCAAATCTTGCGCGCAACTCACTGATTCCTCAGACGACTCCGGGGTTCCCCCAGTAAAACCGCCCCCGTGAATGACCAAGACCGCAGGCAAGGGGCCCGGAGTGCTCGGTGTGTAAACGGTCCAATGCAAAATCGTCCCATCCGCAGCGGTCCCGTAGACTTCCGAAACCGGAGCCAGGGCAGCGTGAGTATCCTGTGGGGAAGCAGGCGGAGCCGCCACCAGGGCGCCCGCGAGCAAGAAAATCGAAAAGTTCACGGCCAGTAAAAGCCAGTGAGCAAACCGAACCCCATCCTTCAATCCCTTAACCATCGGGCAACGTACTTGTCGTCAATTCGCAGCGCCACCTGCAAGCGCGGGTATTGCTGAAACGTAATCCGGCCGAAAGGCGTCCGACGGCATTTCGTCTAGCTGGCCACGGCGTCCAATCTTCATCGCAGATCCCGAGTCGAGGCGCGTTTCTCGCGAAAAAAACTCTGCAAAAGCGCTGCGCAGTCCTCGTGCAAGACTCCTGCTACCACGTCACACTGGTGGTTCAGAGAAGGATTTTGCAGCAGATTGAGCAGCCCGCCCGCCGCACCACCCCGGGGGTCGGCGCAGCCGAAAACGACACGTCGCATGCGCACATGCACCAGCGCTCCTGCGCACATCGGGCAGGGTTCCTTGGTCACATAGAGATCGCAGTCGGTCAGACGCCAATCGCCTACCGCAGCTTCCGCCTGAGTCATGGCCAGCATCTCGGCATGGGCGGTCGCGTCCTTGAGGAGCTCTACCTGGTTGCAGGCCCGCGCGATAATACGCCTTTCTCGTACGACTACGGCGCCTATGGGAACCTCTTCAGCCTCGTAAGCGTGCAGGGCCTGGCGCAATGCTTCCTGCATGAAGTAAGCGTCGCTCTGCAGATCGATGATAGGTTCCACGTTACCGGTCTCTTTTGAAAAAGGGTTGGTGTTCCGTTAAAGAGGTACGAGATGACCGCAAAAGAAAAATTTCATCCTCTGCGCTCCTGGGGACCGCTTTTCGTGCAGAGCTTCAACGATTGGCTCGCCGACCGCGCGCTCCGATTTAGTGCTGCCCTGGCCTACTATTCCATCTTTGCCATGGCCCCACTGATTATTATTGCCATCGCGGTGGCTGGTTTGATCTTCGGCGAAGAGGCCGCGCGCGGGCAAGTCTACCAGCAGATCGAGTGGCTCCTTGGATCAAAAGGCGCTTCGGAAATTCAAACCCTCATCCAGGCGTCAAGCGATACCCAGAAGAGCGTATGGGCGACCATCATCGGGGTGGTGACGCTTTTTATTGGTGCCTCGGGTGTTTTCGGTCAGCTCAAGGATGCGCTTAATACGATCTGGGGAGTCATGCTTAAACCGGGCGGCATTATGGCCTCGCTCAAAGAGTATCTGCTCAATTTCTCGATGGTGTTGGGAGTCGGCTTTCTCCTCATCATCTCCCTTCTGCTCAGCGCGGTCATCCAAGCTGTGAACACTTTTATGAGCGGTTACTTGCCGATTCCCAGCTTCGTCGCGCCCCTCACCGCCCTGGTCAGCTTTGGCATTCTCGTCCTGCTCTTTGGGCTTATCTTCAAAGTTCTGCCCGATGTGAAGATCGGTTGGAAAGACGTCTGGATTGGCGCCACGGTCACTTCAGTTCTCTTCGCCATTGGCAAATACCTGATCGGCCTTTATCTGGGCACGAGCAGCATCGCTTCCAGTTTCGGCGCGGCTGGCGCGCTCATCCTGATCCTCGTCTGGGTTTACTATTCGACCACAATTTTTCTGCTCGGCGCGGAGTTCACCAAGGTATACGCAAGCCGTTATGGCTCCGGGATCCATCCGAGTCGTAACGCGACCTTTGTGAGCGAACGGATGCGCTCCGAGCAAGGCCTGGCCACGGAGGAAAGTAAAGCGATCAAAGCCGACGCAGAGCCGGTCACCGAGTGACGTCGCTGAAGCGACGGGTCGGGGAGGTGCATCGCCATTAGGGCGTCCTACTTTTTTCTTTACAGGGGCGAATCATTTCGCCCAGGGTCGCAGCGTGCGGCTCTTGCTCTACTTCCTTTGCCTAACGGTTTGCCCGGGTGCCCTCCAGGCGCAAGATCAGGAGGGTAAATTGGTGGACCGCCTTTTGCGTCCGGACATGACGCTCGCGAATTCGGCGCAGGATAAGAAATTTTCCGGCACCGGAGCGAACTCAGTCGACCGGCGTTTTGGTGTTCAGTCTTTTTATGCGGGGCGCGAGCCTGTGACCAGCGCCTTTGCCGACCGTAAAAGTGCGCCAGCGCGTCCTTTCCAGACCGACAGGTTCACTCAAGCCACGACAGGTGCCGAGGCGAGGGCGAATGCGGAACGGTCTTTTTCCGGGGTCGAGTTCCGAACGCGGCCAAGTTCCTTGGTGCGCCCGTCTTCCTCCGAAGGGAAAGTCGCGACGACGCAGACCTTCACGGAGGGTAGCAGGCCATTTCTGATCCAAGGCACGCGCCAGAAAATTCTCGACCAACAAGGTAAACCCCTTACCATCGACGAAATCCGCGAGCTCTTGAACAAGAGCAAATGAGCCTCGTGCCCGACGGATCGTCGGCCCGCGGTTGAAGCTGCGAGAAGCTGACGCACCTTGCGGGATGGATTCAGCCGACTCCTGCCAACGCCTGCTCCGAGGCGCCGCGCAGATCCTCAGCGAAACCGAGCTGCGCCAGAAGCTTTCGTTAGGCCGGCCGCTCCGGATCAAACTCGGCGTCGACCCCACCAGCGCCGACCTGCATTTGGGACACACCCTCCTGCTGCGCAAGCTGCGCCAGTTTCAAGACCTGGGGCACGAGGCGATTTTGGTCATCGGCGATTACACGGCCATGATCGGCGATCCCAGTGGCCGCTCGGTCACCCGCCCGCAATTGACGCATGCAGAAGTGTTGGCCAACGCCGAGAGCTACCGCGCGCAGGCTTTCAAAGTGCTCGACCAGGCGAAGACTCGGGTGGCGCACAACGGTGACTGGTTTCGGAAAATGTCGTTCGCCGAAGTGATCCGCCTGAACAGCCGCGTCACTTTGCAGCAGATGTTGCAGCGCGAGGATTTCAAGGAACGCCTGGAAAAACAGCACCCGATCCGCGCGCACGAGATCCAGTATCCGATCATGCAGGGATGGGATTCGGTCCAAATCCAAGCCGATGTTGAGCTAGGCGGTACCGACCAACTCTTCAACATCCTGGTCGGGCGCGATCTGCAAAAAGAAGAAGGGCAACCGCAGCAGGTCGTCCTGCTCATGCCCATTCTGGAAGGGCTCGATGGCGTGCAAAAGATGAGCAAAAGCCTCGGCAACTACGTGGGCATCACGGAGCCGCCTAACGAAATGTTTGGCAAGCTCATGAGCATCTCCGATGAGCTCATGGCCCGCTACTACCCAGCCCTGCTGAATCGGTCGCTGCCAGCCGGGTTGCACCCGATGGCGGCGAAAAAGGAACTCGCTCAGGCGATCGTGGAGACCTATCACGAGGCCGGAGCGGGAGGGCGCGCAGCTGAGGAATGGGAGCGCCGCTTCAGCGACAAGCGCCTCGATCAAGCCGATCTTCCCACCTTGGCCGCGGCCTCCGGGGAAGTGGATCTGCTCACCCTCGTGGTGGCTGCTTATAGCGAGGCCTTTGGCCTAACGAAATCCAGGGGCGACGCTCGCCGTCTAATCACGCAAGGCAGCATCCAGCTGCGCGGAGATAAAATGCTCGATCCGCAGGCGCGAATCACCGCGCAAGCGGGCGACATCCTCCGTCTCGATAAAACCCGGGCCGTCCGTCTAAAATAAAAACGCGGCTCTGACCACCCAGCCAGAGCCGCGAATTTTTAATGGAGAAATTTGCGCTCGCCTATGCCGAAACCGGCTCGAGCATGGCGAAGACTGGCATCGGTTCCGCGACCGGCGCGGCGATACCCTCAAAGTGCGCGCGCAGGCTGCGTAGCTCGGCGTTCAAGAACGAATCAACAAATCCAAAGCGGCGATCTAGCCAGGCGTAGACTCGGTTTTTGATCTCATAGTGCACGGCGATCGTGACTTCTGTGCAGTCGGGCCGCACTTCCTCGAAGTCGATCAGACCAGCGAGATCCACATTCCCACCCCATGATTCAAACGCGATTTGATTTGGCTCGGGGCTTTTGATCGCTGTGATCACGGTCTCCGCCGAAAAACCCAATGGACCGCGGAAGCTAAAATCGAGGGTCTTCGAGGACGTCACGGTCGCTTTAGTGACCTGGACGAACTGACGGCGGTAGGAGTGAATACTGGAGAGGCGATTTTGGCACTCATCCAGCGACTGGCTCATATGTAAGGTTTTTTGTAGCAACATGGTGTGGTTGCCACTGATTTAGCAATGCGTGTACCGACCGGCGTTTACCTGGGTGAGAGCGAATCATGAAGCCAAAATTGTGTTCAATATAATTACACAACTGTCATCATCCGGCTGTCCAACGAGTTACACCAGAAAGCGCGAATCGGTCTTTAATTCGCTGCAAACGCCATTAATCGACTCCACGGCGCGCTATCAAAAGGGGGTCCAGCCAAGCCGACCGGATTCCCTCACGCCACCGCCTGTTCGGAAATAAGCATGCCGAGCATAGACTCGAAAATTCGCGCGCCGTCCGAACTGCCCAAGCGGGATTCGCAGGCTCGATCGGGATGCGGCATCAGGCCGAAGACATTCCGTTCGCGGCTACAAATGCCGGCAATATTTTCAAGCGAGCCATTCGGATTCGACGCCGGAACAACGTCACCCTCGGCATCACAATAGCGCAGCACCACCTGCTGCTCGTCGTTCAGTTCGCGTAAAGTCGCTTCATCTGCAAAATAACAACCTTCGCCGTGCGCCACCGGCATGCGCAGGAGGGTGCCGGCAGGCATTCCTCGGGTAAAAGGCGTATCCGCCGCTTCCACCCGCGTCGTCACCATATCGCAGACGAAATGAAGCGATCGGTTCCTGACCAACGCACCAGGCAGCAAGCGGGCTTCGCAAAGGATTTGAAAACCGTTACAGACGCCGATGACGAGCTTGCCCGCGCGCGCCTCGGCGATGACCGCGCCCATAATGGGCGAAAAACGTGCGATCGCTCCACAGCGCAGATAATCGCCGTAGGAAAACCCGCCCGGCAACACGATGGCATCCCACTCGCCTAACGAATCCTCCTTGTGCCAAACGTAGTCAGCTTCGATCCCGTCGATCCCCCGCAGAGCGGACAGGCAATCCTGGTCGCAATTGGAACCGGGAAACTGCACGACCGCGAACTTCATGGTGTTTCGTTAGGCATTTCCAGACGAAAATCTTCGATCACTGGATTGGAAAGCAGATCGCGACAAAGCTCACGCAACTTCGGCTCCTGGGCGCGGGCATCTCCCTCCAGCTCGATCTCGAGATAGCGGCCGATGCGCACCTCACGCGCGCCCCCAAACCCGAGATGCTGCATCGCCTCCCGCACCGCCGCGCCTTGCGGATCGAGCACGGTGGTTTTGGGCGTCACGATCACTTTCACTTTCATGCGCCACTATGAGACAGAGCACGGCGCGAAGCAACGCCGCCCCCGATCGACGTTTCGCTGTGTGAAACGCGGGCGTCAGCTCGGTCCGCAGGCTCCCTTCTTTTCCCCCACTCACACTCGCGCCGCCCAGAGGGAAGCGTCGACAGTCTGCTTTCCCCCGCGCGCAAAGCCGGTAGAGTGCGTCTCGTTATGGCAGAACAAATTCTCGCAGGTAAAACCGGCGTCGTTTTCGGCGTGGCCAACAAACGCAGTATCGCCTGGGCGATCGCCAAGACGTGGGCCGCGGCCGGCGCTCGACTCATCTTCAATTACCAAGGCGAGCGACTCAAAGAAAACGTGGAGGAGCTGGTGGCCGAGTTTGGCGAAGGAACGCCGCTCTATCCCTGCGACGTCTCGCGCGACGAAGAAATCGATGCCTTTTTCGAGAAGGTGCGCGGGCAGACGGATCGCCTTGATCTGCTGCTCCACTCGGTCGCGTTTGCCCCCAAGGACGCATTGGAAGGCGACTTCCTCAGCACCACCCGCGAGGCTTTCAAAACCGCGCACGATATCAGCGCCTATTCGTTAGTCGCCCTCGCCCGCCAGGCCGCTCCGCTCATGACCGACGGCGGCAGCATGGTGGCGATGACTTATTACGGATCGGAAAAAGTGGTCCCGCATTACAACGTGATGGGTGTGGCCAAAGCCAGCTTGGAAGCGAGTACGCGTTATCTCGCTTACGATCTCGGGCCGAAGAAGATTCGGGTGAATTGCATCTCAGCCGGCCCCATGAACACGCTGGCCGCGCGCGGTGTCTCCGGCTTGACCGCCATGATCAAGCACTACCAAGGGCACGCGCCGTTGCAGCGCAGTTGTTCGCTGGAAGAGCTGGGACAGACCGGGCTATTTCTGGTGAGCGAAGGCGCGGGGGCGATTACCGGCCAAGTCATTTACGTGGACGGCGGCTATCAGATCATGGGCATGTAAGCCGTGCTCCGCGGCCACAGTTTCCCGAAAGCCGTCACGACCCAGTAGGGCGCGTTGATCATGAAGATCAGCAGGAGCCACTGATTGTAGATAAACGTCAGGCCCATCGAATAATCCAAGCCCACGTGAAAGCCAATGAGGAGCGCGCCGAAGATGGCGGCGCTCGCTCGGTTGCAGAGCATGAGCGGTGAGCCCAGTTCCAGGAAGAGCCCGGCCGTCGCGATCAGCGAGATGATCCAGCCATGACTGGCAGCAAAGTGCGCGACTGAGAGCGCGTGCTGAAGAGTCGCCTCGTCGAAACGATCATAGAAAGTTTGGTAGGCCGATTTCGTTACGGAAACGCCGATCCACCGTGCCTGCAAAATCCAGAGCCCCTTCGTCACGATCAGTTTGGTGATGCCGGCGACCAGGTAGACTGCGACGATCGACTGCTGCGACCACCAGATGGCGCGATCTTCCAGCACCCGATCCTCTTCCGCTCCGCGTCGCCGACGCCAAAGCCCATAGAAATACGCTACCGTCTGCGCCAGCAAAACGAGCGACACGATTTGCATGGCGTGCTGGATGGCACCCTGAGAGTTCCGAATGGTGTTCGCGGACACATTAATAAGAAGCGCGATCGGTAAGGCGAACCAGAGGACCAAACGCAGAGCATAGAGAATGAGCGCTCCCGCCAGAACAAGCCGGGTGACCGCGAAGAGATGCGGATCGAGCAAAAAGCGCAGGTCGAGCAGGCGGGCCACGCCATTAGGCGAAGGAATGCCATTCACGACCAACGCGGCGGGTGTCGCCGCCCATACAATCCAGGCGAAGAGCAGGCGCATGACGATCCGCTCGTAAAACTCAAACTGGGGAGTGGCGCCCGGGAACTTCATTCGTGATGCGCCAGAATGGTCGTAGTGAGGCGAAGATTGTTTTCGTCCTGCTCCACCAAGACGTGACGAACCTGCAGGCCCGGGAGCAACTTTTGCGCGGCGCGCTTCCGGGCCGCAAGCCCATCGAGATAGTGCAGAAGCGATCGCGCGGCCGCCTCCTCGGCGAGCGGGACTCGCTGATCGCCGGTCTTCTCGAAACGCTTCAGCTCTTTGCGCCGTCCGCGATCGAAGATCTTTTTCAGGGTAGAACTAGAGAGGCCCAACTCTTTCGTCCGGATGGCTTCGCCCTGGGTATCGGCCAGGTAGAGAAAATAAGTGCGATGCGCGAAGGAAGAATACATGGGGAAATTGGAGAACGGATAATTTTCCCCCACCACCAGACAGAGTGCCGTCAGGATCAGAAGCCACTTGCAGCGGGTCCGACGCCACCACGATTGCGTCGCCTCGAGCAGCGCTGAAAAACTCATCCCTCGCGGCTCACCTAACTTAACCCGGCGGCCAGGCCAAAGCCCGTTTGCCTAACAAGTGCACGTGCAAGTGCGGCACACTCTCGCCGGCGTCAGGACCACTGTTGATCACGACCCGATAACCGCTCTCCGCCACTCCGAGGTCACGCGCGACCTTGCTCGCAGTCAGGATCAGCTTTCCCAGAATCGACTCATCCGAGTCTTGGGCTTCCGCGAGACGGGCGATGACTCTTTTCGGCACGATTAGCACATGCACCGGGGCCTGCGGGTTCACGTCGTGAAAAGCCAGGACGTCGTCATCTTCAAAGACAATTTTGGCCGGGATTTCGCGCGCCGCGATCTTCTCGAAAAGCGTCATCGAATCGAGCAGCTCAATTCCCCCACATCCGTGCCGCTGCAGATTTTCTCCCGAATGAAGCAAGTCACCTCCTCGCGCAATCCATCGCAGGCGCGACTCCAGATCTTGACCCCGCGCAAATGTTTAATGGCGTGCTGTAAGCCGGAAAAGTGCAGGCTCTTCACTCTCGTCTCCAAGAGGGCGGCGATGCGTTTCTCGAGCAGATCGAAGAAAGCCAGCTCGTAGCCGTCGCCTGCAGCTTCCGCAATTTCATAGAGTGAAATCGAGATCGGCGGTGGCGTGGGGCGAAAGTGCGGCACAATTTCCTTGTAACCGATCACCTTCAAGACATAACGCACGGTTTGGTTGAGCTGGCTAAACGCCACCACCGACTCGTCCGTCCGCAACCGCAGATAGAACGCAATGCTTTCCGTGACATGCTCGGTCAACCACCAGCGCGGATAACCGGCCCGATCGGCCGCCCGCGTGATCTCGCCCTCGAGCCAATCGCGATCGAACTCGAACAGTTGTCCGGACTCGGAACGGAGGTAGGGAAATTCTTCTTTAAACGCGACCATGATCGGCGGGCTCGATGAACAGCTCGGGCTGAAGCGCATCGGGTTTGGTGCGCTGATTTAAAGCGTGAATCTCGTCAACGAAACGCTCCACATCTTCGAAGCGCCGATGAATGGAGGCGTAACGCAAATAGGCAACTTCATCGAGGTCACGCAACTTTTCCAAAACGGTGTCGCCGATCGAGCTGGTCGAGATCTCGCGACCGCTCGTTTCCAAGTCGTGCACGATGTCGTCGACGGTTTGCTCGAGCGTCATGAGGCTGATCGAGCGTTTCTCGCAGGCCCGGGCCACGCTGCTGGCGAGTTTACGGCGATCGAAGACTTCATGAGTGCGATCGCGTTTCACCACGCGCAGATCGGTGCGTTCGATTTCTTCGTAAGTGGTATAACGAAAAGCACACTGTAAACAGACGCGGCGTCGTCGAATGCTGGAGCCATCCCGGGATTGACGGGAATCGATGACCTTGTCATCCCTGCATCCGCATTTTGGACAACGCATAGTGTCGCATCAGTGTGTAACACACCATTAGTTGTAGCGTCAACGCTCCAACCCCACAATTCGTGCGTAAAACGAAAAAAAGCGTGGAGGAGGCGCGATCCGCCTACCGAAAGTGCCAGCCAGTCTCAGCCTAACGAGGCGGAAATTCGAACTCGGCCTTGTCCTTTTTGGCCGAAAGCACCAGGTAGGCGGCGAATTTGTTGCCTCGTTTGGAGACAAAGTCTTCGATCAGAGGCGATTTGCCCTGGGCGAGCAAAGCCTGCACTTCATCGGTCGTGATTTCGTGCTCGCAGAGTTTCTTGGTCAACTTGAAGACCGCGCGGTTATCCTGATCGGGTTTGCGCACATAGTAGGCGTCGTCGGCTTCCACGAGCTCGCCATGATGCAGTTTGCTTTCGCCCACCACCTTGGCCTGGGAGAGATCGATCCGTTTCCGCGCCTTGCTCGCGACTGGCTTGCCGTCCTTGTCTTTCTTGGCTTCGCGCGGCGGAAATTCCCATGCGATCCGCGGCCCGCGCCGCACGAGGAAGGCATCGAACGGCCTCCCTTTCTTGGAAGTGAATCCCTTGATCAGCTCGGTCTTCCCTTTGTCCGCCAACTGCACAGCGTTTTCATGCGTGATTTCTTTTTTGCACATCAGGCGTCCGACACGAAAAGCCTGTTTCCATTCGTCTTTCTCTTTTTCGCGCAGGATGTAATTGGATCCCGCTTCGCAGAGTTGGGCGCCAGTCTTTGGATCCGTCCAAAACGGTTCCATCGCACTGAGATCGGCTTTTTCGCCAAAGTCATATTCGGCTTTCCACTTCCCGGTTTTCTCGTCCTGCCCAAGTTTCAGCTTGGCGGGAAAACTGGCGCGCGTTTTGGCCGAAATGAATCCGTCGAGCGGGCCGACGGAGCCGTTCATGACTAGATCACGAACTTCTTCTTCCGACATTTTGCGTCCACCGATGACCTTGTAGATCATGAATTCGCCGTCTTCCGACTTGTAACCGCGCAAGGTTTCCCGCAGCGGCAGTTTATCAGTCGGCGAAATGATGTCGGTGACGCGGGCGACGGAATCGTCTTCCTCGAAATTCTTGACCCGCTCCACGATCCCGCGAGTTTCGGCTACGATGCCGGCCATGAATTTCTCGCGCGGGAATTTGCCCTGCTCCATGAGATGGAGCTCATGTTCCCATTCGCCCGTCATGGCCGGGCTGGTGATGTCGGTCGCTTTCACCGCGACGAGGAATTCGATCAGCTGCTCCGCTTTGGTGGTCGGAATCAGTTCGCGCTGCTGGCGGTCCATGTATTTCTGGTAGATGAGGCCGTCGATCGTGTCGGCCCGCGTGGCCGGCGTGCCCAGGCCCCGCTCTTTCATGGCTTCCTTAGCTTCCTCGTCCGCGACAAATTTGCCCGCCGTTTCCATGGCGGAAAGGAGCGTCGCTTCGGTGTAACGCGGCGGCGGTTTGGTGGCCTCGCCGTGCAAGATGACTTCGCTCGTTTTGGCTTGTTGCTCGTCTTCGGCGGTGAGCGCGGGCAGCGCCTTATCTTTGTCCGAGCCTTCCTCGACCGTGGTCCGGCCATAGACCGCCAGCCAGCCAGGCGCAGTCAGCACTTTGCCCTCGGTCTTGAAGGCGTGCTCGGCGACGCGGCTCATCCGCGTGGTGATGTCGAACTCGGCCGCCGGGTGGAAGACCGCGACAAAGCGCCGCGCGACCATGTCGAAAATCTTGGCCTCTGCTTCATCGAGGTTCTTCGCCTCGGAAGTGGTGGGGATGATGGCGAAGTGATCGCTGATCTGCGCGTTGTTAAAGATGCGTTTGTTAAATTTGACCCAGTCGTTCTCCAAAACCTTGCGGGCGTGCGTTTCGAGAGGGCCGCCCAGGTTGGAAAGCGTTTGCCTAACGACCGGCAGATAATCCTCCGGCAGCGCCCGCGAATCGGTCCGCGGATAGGTCAGCATTTTGTGCTTCTCGTAAAGCGCCTGGGCGATCTGGAGAGTGCGCTTGGCCGAAAATCCAAAGCGCCCGTTCGCCTCGCGCTGCAAAGTGGTGAGATCGTAAAGACGGGGCGCGATTTGCGTGCTGCTCTTCTTTTCTTCGGTGACCGCCGCCTTGGGCTGGCCCTGACACGCAGCCACGACAGCCTCGGCAGCGGCGCGGTCCCAGAGCCGATCGATGCGATCGTGCTCGTCGTCGCTGTTTTTTTTGAAATTCGGACGCTGATACGTGCCTTCGTAAGTGCCTTGAGCGATCTCGAACTTGCCCGTGATCCGCCAGTAATCGCGCGGATTGAAATTGCGAATCTCGAGCTCTCTCGCGTAAACCATGGCCAGGGTGGGCGTTTGCACCCGCCCAACCGAAGCGACATTGCCTGCGCGCGAGCCAAACATCCTTTTGGTGATGGCGCGCGTGCCATTGATGCCGATGAGCCAATCGCTTTCGCTGCGCGAACGGGCGGCGTCGGCCAGGCCTTGCATCTCGGCTCCATCGCGCAGGCTCTGGAATCCTTCGCGGATCGCCTGTGGCGTCATCGATTGCAGCCAGAGTCTTTTCACCGGGTGCTTGTTTTTCGCCAGCTGGCAGAGGTAGGTGAAAATGAGTTCGCCTTCGCGGCCGGCGTCGCAGGCGTTGATGACTTCGTCGATGTCCTTGCGCGCGATGAGTTTCTTGAGCTGCGTGAATCGATTCTTCGAGTCCTCGCTCGGTTTAAGCTCGAACTTTTCCGGAATAATCGGGAGCGTCTCCAGACGCCAGAAGCCGTATTTCTTCTTATCAATGTCCTCCGGCATGAGCAACTCGGCCACGTGTCCGACGGCCGAGGAGACGACGTATTGATCGTTCTCGAAGTGCTCGCCTTTCTTGGGGACCTTGCCGAGCGCGCGGGCGATATCCTGCGCGACACTGGGTTTTTCGGCGATGATGAGGGTTTTGGGCATGGAAAAGGGATGCCAACTAGACCTCGTTGGCGCGGTTTGCAAGTTTCACTCGTGCTCCCGCTCGTAATCGGGGTCGTGATCGGAATCGGAGCGTGCGATCGAGCAAGAGCACGATGACGAGCAGGAGCACGAGGAATGCCTAGGAAGAAATCGCAATTGTAGCCGGGGATGCTATCCCCGGCCCGACTCAACCTCACAGTAAGATGGGGACAGCGTCCCCGGCTACGACAGCTTCACGAAGTATTTGCCCGGCAACTGTTTAACGAGGTGTTTCAATTCCAACCGGAGCAGAACGGACGAAACGGTCGCGGCCGGCAGCTCACTAGTCGCAGCAATCTGATCGATGGGTGTTTCGGTCGGAAGAATCGCCTCGTAGACAAGGTGTTCATCCGGCGTCAGCTCCGGCAGCGGCCGAACTGCCGTCTCGGGGATTTTTTGTTTGTCCGGGAGAAGGATTTGCAACTCTTCAAGAATGTCGTTGGCATCCATGACCAGCTTGGCTCCCTGCTGGATGAGACGATTGGAACCGTGCGCGCTCGGAGCGTTGATATGTCCCGGAACCGCATAGATCGAGCGGCCCTGCTCGATGCCTTGTGAAGCCGTGATGAGGGCGCCGCTGTTCAGCCCCGCTTCCACCACGAGGATGCCATGGCTCCAGCCGCTGATGATGCGATTACGCATGGGAAAAGTCTGCCGATCCGGCTCAACCTCCATGGAAAACTCGGAGATGACGGCACCATGGCCATCCCTGATTTTGTCGGCCAGAGCGGCGTTTTCAGGTGGGTAAAGCTTGGCCAAGCCCGAGCCGATGACGGCGATGGTGCGCCCCTTGGCGGCGAGCGCGCCTTGATGCGCCGCGGTATCAATACCGCGCGCCAGACCACTCACGATGGTGAGGCCCGAGTAGGCCAGTTGGTAGGAGAGCTTCTTGGCGCACTCCGCGCCGTAATGAGTGGTGCGACGGGAGCCGATCACAGCGATGGCATGCTGATCGCGATCGGTGATTTCACCCCAGACGTAGAGAACAATCGGCGGGGCATGAATCTCGCGCAGCATTCGGGGGTAAGTCGGCGACTGCGCGGTCAAAACCGTCGCACCGAAATCACGGATGCGAGTGAGCTCGGCCGCGAGGTCGACCGTATTTTCCCAGTTCGTAATCTGCTCGGCGACATCTTGGCCGATCCCGTCGACCGCGCGTAGCTCGGCACCCTTGGCGGCAAGGATGCGTTCCGGCGTCTCAAAAACCTCCAGTAACTTGCGCAGCCGCACCGGCCCCATCTTGGCGACCATGTTAAGGGCAACGCAGGCCTCAGTGCTATTCATGGGGAAAGAATCCGACGAGGGAGTGGGGCGAGCGTTAGATCTCGCGTAGCAACACGGGCGGGGGCGCGGATCTTAAATACTTCCGCGCCTTCCGAAACTCCCGTCACTTCAATCGCTTTTCCTAGAAGGGAATCTCGTCGTCGTCCGGTTCCGACGGCGGGGCGTTTTTGGGAGGTGCGGACGTGCGGCCGGCACCGCTGGGGCGGGCCGATTCATAGCTGCCCCCTTCATCGGGGCCGCCACCGCTGCCGCCGCGAGGCGAGCCGAGGAATTGCACATTGTCGGCCACCACCTTGAGTTTGTTGCGCTTCTGGCCGGACTGCTTGTCTTCCCACGAATCGAGTTGCAGGCGCCCTTCGATAAACACAGAACGACCTTTTTTGAGGTATTGCCCCGCGTTTTCCGCCGTGCGTCCCCACACCGTCACATCGACAAAGGTGACTTCCTCGCGTTTCTCGCCATTTTCACCGGAGAAGGTGCGATTGACGGCGATGCCGAGCTCCGTGACAGCGGTGCCCTTCGGTGTGTAACGCACTTCGGGGTCGCGCGTCAGATTGCCCATTAGGAGAACTTTGTTGAGATTGGCCATGCTCCGGTTTTAGCGATCTTACTCGGCGGCGGCGACTGTCTTTTTCGCGGGCTGTTCCTTTTTCTCGCGCAGCTTTTGATAGTGCTGACGATAGACTTCCGGGTCGAGCTTGAATTTAGAGCGGAGCTTGGTGATCAACTGCGAGTCGGCGTGGAAGATAAAGTTAACGTAGAACCCGGCATCGAGTTCGCCCGCGGCATAAGAAAATTGACGCTTGTCCATTTTCTGGACCTGCTCAATTTGCGCGCCTTCTTTTTGAAATTCGGATTCGAGTCGGTCGACGATATCCTTCACACTGTCATCCTTGCCCTGCGTATTGAGCACGATCAACGCTTCATAACGATTCTTCATGTTTCTTCTGGTTGTTGGTTGAAAAGATTCATCGCAGCAATCGGCCCTTTGTCGACCGCGCACTTTACGGCCTCAGCTGCCCGCCGGAGGGTGGCGTCGAGGAGTGATTGCTCTTCTTCAAAAAACCGACCGAGGACGTAGCCGGTCGCGCCCTGCGAGGGGGCGGCGCCGATCCCGACCCGCAGTCGCGGGATCGCGTCGGTCCCGAAGTGATCGAAAATCGATTCGAGCCCGTTGTGTCCGCCGGAGCTCCCCTGCGTCCGCACGCGCAGGCGCCCCAACGGCAGGGCGAGGTCGTCGAGCACGACGAGAACTTCCTCCGCCGGGATCTTGTAGAAATGGGCAATCGCCGCAACCGATTCACCGCTGCGATTCATAAAAGTGGCGGGCTTGACCATGATGACATCGCTTTTAGCCCAGCCAGCTTGCCATTTTTCTGAATAATCCCACGGGAAACCCGCATCTGCGGCCATCCGGTCGAGCACCATGAAGCCCACGTTGTGGCGCGTGTGCAGATACTCGCGTCCGGGATTCCCGAGGCCAGCAATGAGGCGAATCGGCGTGGCTGTAGAGTTCACGTCCGCTCTCCGCGCAAGACGCGGAAATTACTTCTTCGCGTCCTTCTCTTTGGCCGGCGCGCCTTCGGGCTCTTCCTTCTTCGCTGTGATCACTTCCGGCGCTGCGGCCGCTTCCGGAGCGGATGCTACCGAATCTTCTTCCACTTTTGGCTCCAGGACGGAGAAAGCGGTCAACTCCGGCGGGATGCGCGTCGTCACACCTTCGGGTAATGGAATTTCACGAACGTGAATCGCGTCACCGATATTGAGATGCGAGACGTCGACAGTGATGACATCGGGCAAATCTTTGGGCAGACACTCGATCTCGAGTGAACGCAAAGCCTGTTCAAGCAGACCGCCATACGTCTTGACGCCTTCGGCAGTGCCGGAGGGTTCGAGCGGCACGTCAGCGTCGATCATCTCGTTCATCGAAACGGCATGGAAATCGACGTGCAAGATAGCGCCGCCCAGCGGGCTGTGTTGCACTTCCTGGACGAGCGCGAGGCGACCGCTTGTTTCACCATCGATCTCGAGCTCGACGAGGATGTTCTCGCCGGATGCATGGCTGAGGATGACCGACATATCGCGCCGCGAAACCTGGAGCGCTTCGGGCTTATCCTTGCCGCCATAGATGATCGCCGGGATCGCTCCTTGTGCTTTGATTTTCCGAACGGCCGAGCGCCCTGTGACAGTGCGCCGGGTTGCCGAGAGTTTGACTTGTTTGGCCATGGTATCTGGATGCTAATGCGCGCCGTTGTCGATCTTGAAGAGCGAGGAAACGGATTCGTCGTTATGAATCCGCTTGATGCTCTCCCCGAGCAGATCAGAGACACAAAGCACCGTGGTGGTAAAACCTTCCACGGTGCGCACGGGCGTGCTGTTGGTCGTAATTAATTCCTTAATTTCCGACTTTTGCAACCGCTCAACCGCAATGTCTGCCAGGACCGCGTGAGCCACCCCGGCGTAAATATCGAGCGCGCCGTTCTTTTTCAGCAATGTCGCGGCGGAAGTGAGGGTTCCGGCCGTCTCCGTCAGGTCGTCGACCAAAAGCACGTCGCAGCCTTCCACTTCGCCGATCAGATACTGCGCTTCGGTCTCGGTGGCGCTTTTGCGCTGCTTGGCCACGATAGCCAGGTTACAAGCGAGGGCTTGCGAATAGGCGCTCGCCATTTTGAGTCCGCCCACGTCGGGCGATACCACCACCATCTTGCGGGTAAATTTCTCGCGGAGATAAGGAATCAGGACCGGCAGCGAATATAGATGGTCGACCGGGATATCGAAAAAACCCTGCACCTGCTGCGCGTGCAGATCCATCGTCAGGACTCGATCCACACCCGCCGCGCAAAGGAGGTTTGCCACCAGCTTGGCCGTGATCGGCACGCGAGGTTTGTCTTTGCGATCCTGCCGCGCGTAGCCAAAAAAAGGAATAACCGCCGTAATGCGATCGGCACTAGCTCGTCGGGCCGCGTCCACCATGATGAGCAGCTCCATCAAATGCTCGTTCACTGGCGGACAGGTCGGCTGCACGATGAAGACGTCGCGGCCGCGAATGTTTTCCTCGATTTTGACGTAAGTCTCGCCATCAGGGAACGAGCTGAGGGTAGCTTCGCCGAGGGGCGCGCCGATACCTTTGCAGATGCGGTGGGCCAGCTCGCGATTGGCGGAGCCAGAGAAGATTTTAAGCTCAGGTTGGAGAGCAAACATGCGCGAGGGCGGCTACCTTAGTCGCGATCAATCCGGCTTGGCAAAGAAATCTGCACGGCCAGCTTAAGAAAAAACGGGGGCGGCGAAATCTCTCTCGCCGCCCCCGAACAAACACCAAAGCAAATTTTGACCAAGAGCCGTCAACGTTGCGCTCTGTCTGACAATTCAAGGTTTACCAAAGAAACACCTGGCCCGTCAACAAATTTGCTCATCGAGATTCCTATCTGGCGTAGCTGCGAATTGTAGTCGGCGCGCTGCCGGAGAGGCTTCGACTGCCTGCTTGTTTCAACCCGCAGGATTTTGTCGCACCTTTTCTTTCTTTTCCTCGCAATCCTCCTGAAACCGTCGAATCTCGGTGGCCAGCTGTTTCTGCAGGTCCTCGAATTCTTGAAAGCTGCCCTTTAGCCCCGCTTCCTCGATCTTGTCTTTCAAGAAAAGCTCCTTCTCCGCAATCTTCGCCCGGTAATGGGAATCGATCTCCGCGATCTGGGCCTTCTGGTCGTCCGTCAATTGCACAGAAGGCGCGGCCTTTTCGAGCCGTTCCATGGCCAATTCATAAGCTGATTTCATGTTCCTCTTCTCCTTCTCGGGCTCTTGATCGTAATCGTAATCGCCATATTGCACAGGCGCAATCCGCCCCTAAATTCCCGCTCCGCATGCCCGCGAAGATCCAGCTTATCAGCACCGATTTCGACGGCACACTTGTCTCCCACGCGAGCGATCCGGTTTTTCACCGCGATTGCATGGAACTCATCCGCGAGCTGCAACAAAACGGGGCGATCTGGGCCATCAACACCGGCCGCTCTGTCGACTTGCTGGAAGAAGGCCTGACCGCTTTCGGCTTTCCCATGCCGCCCGATTTTATCCTGACGAGCGAGCGGGACGTCTTTCGGCCGAAGGCGGGCGGCTGGGAACCGTACGGCGATTGGAACGCTCGCTGCGCCCAAGCCCATGCCGAGCTTTACCTCATGGCGTCCCCGATTTTGTCGGAGGTCATCGCGTACGTGGCCCGGGAAACCAAAGCGCGCGTCCTCTACGAAGCCGAGGAGCCCGCGGGGCTGGTGGCAAGCAGCGAGGAGGAAATGGATCGCCTAACGCACTTCATCGACCAAGCCAAAGCCAGCGAGCCCACCTTCCATTACCAGCGCAACACCGTTTACCTGCGCTTCTGTCATGCTGATTACCACAAGGGCGCCGCGCTCGCCGAACTCGCCCGCCTAACGGCTATCCCTAACTCCGATATTTTCGCTGCGGGCGATCATCATAACGACCTTTCCATGCTCGACGGTCGTTATGCCGCTCTCCCGGCTTGCCCGGCCAACGCCATTCCAACCGTCAAGGAAACCGTCCGGCGCGCGGGCGGTTACGTGGCGCAGCGAGAATTCGGCCCCGGCGTGCACGAAGCGCTTCAGCACTTTCTTAGTTAGCTCAAACCGTGATCAAACGCATGGAGGGACGACCGCCGTGTCGTCCGTGTCTGCACGTTCGCGAGCCAAACTCGGACCGGACAGCGCCCGTCCCTCCATGCGCCTCACAGACAGATTAGAAACATTATCTCCCTCTGCGGTAATCATTTCTCAGAAGCGCCGAGCGTCATTCGCTCGTCTGCTGCTAGCACTTCTCCCAAGGGCGGCCATTCCACCGTGCTATCCATGTCGTGAAAGGCGTGCAGATAGACAGCCACCGTTTCGGCCGGATACTTTTCAACCAGATGGGTGATCACTTCTGCGAGTTTCTCCTTCGGCGGCGACTCCGGCAGTTTCTCTACGGTGCCGTCGGGATCGTGCGCGATCCCTAACGAATCCAGAAAATCACACAGCAAAGGCTTTTGGGCGCCGAGGAGCCAGCCCTGCAAAAGGTGCGCCGCGAACGTGTCGCTCACTTTGCGACCCAGAGCCGCTTGCAACCAGGCATAGCGTTCCGTAGGCGGCTTTCGCTCGACAAACACCGCGCGCAGTCTGCGTTGCTGAGCGAGCCCCTGGACCACGCTCTTAAAGACGGCCGTCTCCTCTTTTTGCACATAGCCAAGAATCTCGCGGGCCAGACTGGGCGACATATGTTGAAAAATTTCGTGTGACTTCATGGATTGATTTGAGCGATCGCAGGTGGCGGTGTGACCGCGTCGGCGACGGTGGCGGAATGGGCTAAGGCAAAGCTATTCGTCATATAAGTCAAAAGCAGAACCCAGAAGGTCAGGCCAAGGCTAAAGAGTGGGAACTGCAAAGCGAGCGGGAGCGAGTAAATGATGGCCATAAGCGGAATCCAGACCGACCAGGTCGCCAACAAAGTAGGGATGACTTTATCGCGGTAGTGATCCCAGGTAAGCCCTCGTCCTAACGATTCCAGACTAAAGCCGGTGTTTTTCCACTCATAGATAAGCACTTCTAAAGGTGCGGCCAAAAAAACATTATAGCCAAACTGATCAAGACAAATCTTACCGAAGACAACCGAAAAGGTTACCACATTACCCAACCAGGCAGCCTCCCCTCGATAGAGAAGATCGACCAGGATCCCATCGAGCGCCCAGATCGGGATCGTGAAAAGGAGGTTTCGCACGTTGCGGCGGTTGATCCGCCCACGTTGGAAGAAGAGAATGAGAAAGACCTCGGGGGCGAGCGCGCCGGCCGCCACCGCCGCAAGCAGGACGAAAGGAAGACCGTGCCGCATCTTATAGGCCGCCAGCTCATTGAGTAATTGGGCAACCCTCGGGCTAAAATAGTAACCGGTGAGCAAGCTCAGCATGAGCACCTGGATGGCCAGAGCCGGCCCGAAGTTTGCCTTGGCGGCCTCCCATCCTAGGGCGAGCGAGGAATGACGATGCGAGTGGCGAGAAGTCATCTGGGCAACTCACAAGAGTTGCGGCTGGTGATCTTCTTCGCTCTGGGGCTGGCCCACAATGGAATGAACCCGCTCCATCAGCTCACGGAAATCATAGGGTTTTTGCACGGTATCGATCACGCCCGCGCGCAGGATTTCAGTGCGCAGGTTGGGCTCGAGATAACCGCTGGCCACAATGACGCGCACCCCCGGTTTGATCTCTTTCATACGCAAAAACACTTCGCGACCACCGAGCCGCGGCAAGCCAAGATCGCAGATCACCAGGCCGATCTCTTCGGCGTGCGACTCGAACATTTCCACCGCCTCGACACCATCTTTCGCCGCGAGCACCTTGTAGCCATCGCCTTCCAGCAAAGCGACTCCCAGTTCGCGCAACATTTCCTCATCCTCGACCAACATGACGGTGCGATTCGAGTCGTAGCCTGGTCCGCCCTCACTCCCGGGAGTCGAGGTGGCATCGGTCGCACCCGCCAGTGGCATATAAATGGTAAAAGTGGCGCCCTCCCCCGGCTCGCTCTCTACCTGAACGAAACCGCGATGGTTCTGCACCACGCCATAGACGACCGATAGCCCCAGGCCAGTTCCTTTGCCTCGTTCCTTCGTCGTGTAGAAGGGATCAAAGATGCGAGATTTAACTCCCCCGCTCATCCCCTTGCCCGTATCGGAGACACGAACAAAAACATAGCTCTCTGCGGTCACGTCGTTAAAAATCTCGCCTAACTCATCTCGGGAAATGACGCCGGTGTAAATCGTCACCCTACCTCCGTTAGGCATGGCGTCCCGCGCGTTCAGGCAAAGGTTTAGGAGCACTTGATGAATTTGATTGCGATCGGCCTTGGCCAAGGGTAGGCCAGGGTGAAGCTCGAGGGTCAGTTCGATCGTGCGGGGAAAAGTGGCCAAGAGCATGCGCTCGATCTCCTGGGCAAGGATATTTAGGTTCAGCGGAGCAAAGCGCGAGCCCGTCTGGTGCGCCGTGGTCAAGAGCTGCTCCACCAGCGCAGCGCCGCGAGCGACCGCGTCGCGAATGACTTTGACCGCTTCCGGCATCTGGCCTGGATGCTCCTTCCAATTCTCGAGTCGCGCCGCGTGATTAAGAATCACGCTCAAAATGTTGTTGAAATCGTGCGCGATTCCACCGGCCAAGGTCCCAAGGACATCCATCTTCTGGGCTTGAATGAGCTGCTGCTCGAGTCGCTTCCGCCGAGTGTCGTCAAAGAGATAACCCTTTACTTCCTGCAACGTCCCCCGGTGGTCGAACGTTCCCAGGAACTTCGCCGCCACGTAAACTGTCTCGCCATCGCGCTGGCGCATTTCCAGTTCATGGCACTCCACACTTTCGTGAGGGCGAAGTCCAGCCATCAGCTCGTCGCCCTCTTCTTTCAACTGGAGCAGGGAGAGAAAATTGGCCCGACCAGCTTCGGTGACCGAATCGAATCCGAAGATGCCCGCAAAAGCGGGGTTACAGGTGATGATGGAGCCGTCGGGGCGGAGCATGACGTTCCCGGTCAGGTCTTCTTCCACAAAACTGCGATAGCGTTCTTCGCTCTGCCGCAGCGCCTCCAGGGACTCGACGCGGTCTTTGACGTCGATACTCAGTTGCAGAAGGGAAGCCCCGGCTCCCACGCCCTGCATCGTCCAACCGGTCGAGGCGACGATCTCCTTGCCGTCACGCCGGCGTTGCCGCAATTCGCCTTCCCAATGGTGCTTTTCGCGGACTTCCTGCAGCACCCGGGCGAGCTGCTCGGGCGGCCCGGTCTGCAGCAGCGTATGCACATCGCGCCCAGTCGCCTCTTCCCTCGTCCAGCCGTACATCCGGGCCGCGCCGCGATTCCAGAAGGTAATCTTGCCGCTGGCGTTAGAGATGACGATGGCGTCATGGGCAAGGTCGAGCAATCTGGCGTGCCGAATGAGTTCGCGCCGAACCCGTCTCAGATCGCGCTGCGTGGATCTTTCCTGCATGACGCGCTGGATCGAGGGGACCAGGCGGGGCAGGTGATCTTTCGAGATGACATCGGTCGCACCTGCCTGGAGGGCTTCGCTGGCGGCGTGACCGTCATCCGACCTTGAGAGAAAGATAAAGGGCAAATCGGGGCGTTTATCCCGGGCACTGGCCAGGGCGCTAAGACCGTTGTCCACGTCGCCGTGGCGATCGGCCAAAATGATATCGACCGGCCGTCGGCAGAGCGCTGCCTCCATTTCCGGCAGGTTGCGAGCGCGGAACAACTCGCACTCGATCTGAGCGTTCCGCAGTTCCTGACCGACGAGCACAGCGTCGGCATCGTTAGGTTCGAGATGAACGATGTGCAATAAATCCATCGGGAGTAGGCGCGGATTCTGGGGGTCTAGGTCGGCGGTAGCGCCACCCGTCGCACATCGCACCCATGCTTGCCAGTGTCTTTATCCCGCATGACTTGCCTAACGGCTTTCGGTCGCCGGCGCCGGGCGAACCTCCGATTTTGACCGCATCTCCGTGGCGAAATAAAAATAGGCCAGGAGCGCTCCTAGAATGACCAGCAGCAGGAAAGCGAAACTAAGGGCTCGCCACAGCCCCCGCTTTGCTTTGCCTCTCTCCCAGCCAGCTCGCTTGGCTGCTAGTTCCAATTCGAGCGCCCGGGCCAGGTCGTCTGCCTCATGCTGCGGTCGCGCTGCGGGATCATCCGACACGGAGCGAATGTTGGCATGGTCGAGGCGCGGCGCAATCCAGTTTCAGGGCGACCGAAATTTTGCTGCCACTTCCGCGCTCGCCCGCTAGGTTTGCCCGATGGCGGAGAGACAGAATCCCAGCCCGGACGGACGAAAGCTCCTGGCCTACGCCTCGCCCATGGTGGTGTTCCTGCTCCTGCTCGGGCTCGGCAGCGCCCTCAAACGCCCCAGCGCTTCGCTTTGGTTCTCCGGTCCCGAGTTTTGGATTTACCCGCTGCAGACGCTGGTGTGCGCAGTGCTTCTTCTTTACTTCCGCAAGGAGTATGAGCCCTTTGGCTGGCGCAGACTGGGGTTCGCTTTCGCCGTCGGTCTCCTCGTATTTTTGCTCTGGATCGCGCCGCAACAGTTCCTCCACTTCCCGGAGCGCAGAGTTGGGTTTAATCCCGAGACATTCACGGGCCAGCCCGGTCTCTACTGGAGCACGCTCGGCTTGCGTTTCCTGCGACTGGTGGTTGTCGTACCCGTCGTGGAGGAGATCTTTTGGCGAGGTTTCTTGCTGCGTTACCTCATCTCGGAGAAATTTTCCTCCATTCCCTTCGGCACCTTCCAATGGCTCTCCTTTGCGGTGGTGACGCTGGCCTTTGGCTTTTCCCATACCATGGCCGACTGGCCGGCGGCGTTCGTGACCGGCGCACTCTACAATCTAGTCGCCTACCGCACCCGGAATCTGGGCGCTTGCGTGACGGCTCACGCTCTAACCAATCTGTTGCTCGGGCTCTGGATTGTGCAAACCCGACAATGGGGATTTTGGTAGGGTAGGGACGACCTTTTCTGGCACTGCTTCTGCTCTTCCCAAGACGGAATGAGCTCGACCTTCTTGCAAAAAGTCATGATCTGCCTGATCTCGGGGTTTTTTGCGGCCTGCCTCATCCAGTGGAGCAAGGTTTTCGTCGAAGGTGCGGACGATGCCCTGAACGGCGACTACCGGAAGAGGACGTCGGCCATTTCTCAGCCCTGAGAGACGGTTGAAATACCGGAAAGCCGTTGCCGCTCGTCTCGGCGCAGTTAGTCTGCGTTTAGCAGCATGAGGATCGGTATTGCCCAGATCAATTCCACCGTGGGAGATCTCCGTGGCAACATTAGTCTCATCCTCTCCGCCTACGAGCGGCTGGTCGCGGCCGGCGCGGAATTGGTCCTCACGCCTGAACTGGCGGTCACCGGCTACCCGCCACAGGACCTGGTTTTCAAGTCGCGCTTCGTGCCCGAGACCCTGGAAGCAGTCGAACAACTGCACACTGGCGTTGGGGAAGTTCCGCTTCTGGTCGGTTACGTCGATTTTAACCCCAAGCGCGGAAAGCCATTTCATAACGCGGCCGCAGTCTTGGAGCGCGGCCAGCCGCTCCGCAAATGCTTTAAAACGCTCCTCCCGACCTACGATGTTTTTGATGAAGACCGCTACTTCGAGCCAGGCACAGGCGGCGAAGTCTTTGCGCTGGCCGGTCGCCGGGTCGGGGTGACGATCTGTGAAGATATCTGGACGGAGAAATATCTTCCCCGCCCGCTCTATGGACGCGGCTTGATCACCGGCCTGGCCCAACGCGGCGCCGAAATCATTGTAAACCTGAGCGCATCCCCGTTTGGCTTGAACAAGCTGGGCAGCCGGCGCGAAATGATAGCGGGGCTCGTCCGGGACCACCGTCTTCCCATTATCTATTGCAATGTCGTAGGCGGAAACGACGAGCTGATCTTCGATGGCAGTTCGCTGGCCTTCAATGGCGAAGGCGGCTTGCTCGCGCAACTGCCTTCCTTCACGAGCGCGGAAGCCATCGTCGAGACCGCTGCCACCACCGTCGTCAACCCGCCCACCCTCGATCCGATGGCCGAGCTGCAGGGAGCGCTTTCGTTAGGCCTGCGCGATTATCTGTCCAAGTGCGGCTTCCAAACCGCCGTGCTCGGCCTCAGCGGGGGAATCGACTCCGCGGTGGTCGCCGCTCTGGCCGTGGATTCGTTAGGCGCGGATAACGTCGTCGGCGTTTCCATGCCCAGTCCCTATTCTTCCCGCGGCAGTATCGATGACGCGCTAGCCCTGGCCCGGAATCTTGGCATTCAATGCCGGCAAATCCCGATTGGCGACGCCCTGGCCGCTTTCCAAGGTCAATTCGAGAACGCCTTCGCTGGTTTGCCGGAGGACGCCACCGAGGAAAACATGCAGTCACGCCTCCGCGGCATGATCCTGATGGCGCTCTCGAACAAGTTTGGCCATCTCTTGCTCACGACCGGCAACAAGAGCGAACTGGCGGTGGGCTATTGCACCATCTACGGCGACATGGCCGGAGGCCTTGCCGTCATCAGTGATGTCCCCAAGACACTCGTCTATCGCCTGGCGGGCTGGATGAACCGGGAACGCGAAATCATTCCGCGCTCAACCATTGAGAAACCACCGAGCGCCGAACTGAAACCCGGCCAGCTCGATCAGGACACCCTTCCGCCCTACGACAGGCTCGACCAGATCCTGCAGCTCTACGTGGAGGAAAACCAAAGCGCGCAGGAGATCATCGTGCAGGGCTTCGACGAGCAGACTGTCCGTTGGATCCAGCAGCGAGTGGACCGAAACGAATACAAACGCGCGCAAGCCGCGCCCGGTCTTAAAGTCACGGAGCGCGCCTTTGGCCTCGGGCGAAAAATGCCGATCGCCCAGCAATACGTCGAAGGCGACATCCTCAAAAACTGCACCGCGTTGGAATCGAACCAACAACCCAGTGATTAAGAGTCACTTGCTCTGCCAATTGAGCTAGCGGTGCGTTTGCGCGCTGACCGGTTTCCCGGAAAGGGAACGAAAACTACTCGTCCGAGTGCATTCCACAACGGTCAAAATGCGCACCTTAATCGCGGGTGACAGCCTCGCGCGCGAGCGAAGCGGAGGACTCCGAGCCATCATCGTTAGGCAGTCGCCAGATTCTCCCGGGCGTGGCGCAAAGCTCGCGCCATCCAGACCAGTTCGTCGAAAAATTTCCCGACGCGGCCAGCGTATGCAGGCTCCGTGATTTTTCCGCTCGCCGGATCGAAAAGCTTCCGCACCGAGCCAAAATAAACGTCGGTGAAAATGGAGACCAGCCCCAGCTCACGCAGTACCGGAAGCAAACTCTGGATCATCCGAACGCCGCCAAACGGGCCCGCGGACACACCACAAACCCCAACGGCTTTGTGGATGTACTCCTCCAGATTCGTATCGAGCAGGTGTTTCAACGGCCCCGGAAAACTGTGGTTATATTCCGGCACGACCAGGATCAAGCCGTCGGCCCGATTTATCGTCGCGGAGAATTTTGCATCTTTCAGCGCTTCGCCAGCGTCTTCGCCAGAGAGATGAATGTCGCGGATGTCGATCAGTTCAGTCTGCACATCGGTGCGCTGCCTGGCTTGCTCGAAAACGTACCGGGCCACCTTCTGGCTGGAGCGACCCTGGCGCGGGGTGCCGAGTAAGATCGGCAGGAAAACCGGGCGGGTGAGCGATTCCATCAGTTGGTGACCTCCACCGCAAAGATTACCGTGCCCCGCAACCGTCGAACATCCAAATCTTGATCGCCCAATATTCCCGCTTATTTCATTGGCACGTTGTGAGGCATCTCGCGCGGCATCCCCTGCTCGCGACTCTGAATGTCGCGACCGTGGCGCTGGGCGTAGCGCTCTATCTCGCCATCCAGATCGCGAACCACAGCGCCAACCGTGCTTTCGCCGCCAGCGTTGACGTCGTGGCGGGAAAAGCCGAGCTCGAGGTGCGCGCCCCGAGCGGCAATCTGCCCGACGAAGTCTTTCCCTTCGTGGCCCATGCCCCGGGCGTGGCTGGCGCCACTCCGATCGTGAGGGGAATCGTCGTTTTGCCTGAGTACCCGGGGGAATATCTCAATCTGTTGGGCATCGACATTCTGACTAACGAGCCGTTCCGCACTTTCGACTTGACCGACTTCAAGGAGCAAAGCTTCGACTTGGAGCCATGGCTGCGGGGCCCGCGCACGGTTGCGGTGAGTGAAGAGCTGGCCCAGGCGCATCATCTGAAGGCCGGCGATGAAGTCAAAGCCCAGGTGAATGGACGAACCGCCAACCTAACGATTGGCTTCCTCCTGCGCACGGCTGGGACGACGGCCAATGCTGACCCGCACTTCGCCGCCATGGATATCGGCTGGGCCCAGGAGTTACTCGATGCTCCTGGCCGGCTCGCCTCGATTTCTCTGCGCCTAACGAAGGGCAGCGATCCCGCCAAAGTGGCCGCGGATTTACGGCGGAAGCTGCCGCCGGACGTGACCGTGGCGGCGCCCGCCCAGCGCGGCGAACAGGTGAATCGGATGCTGGCCGGTTTCGAGCTTAATTTGCAGGCCATGAGCCTGGTATCGCTCCTGGTGGGAATGTTCCTGATCTACAATACGATCGAGGCTTCCGTGATTCGCCGGCGCAACGAAATTGGTATTTTACGTTCGTTAGGCGTGACGCGCGCGGAAGTGCGAGCCTTCTTTTTGGGCGAAGCCGCCTTGCTGGGCGCGCTCGGGATCGCACTCGGTTTGGTGGGGGGATACTTTTTATCCAAGGCCTTGGTGGGCAGCGTGACGGAGACAATTTCGTCGCTCTACGTGCTCGTGCAGGTGCGCGAAGTGGTGGTCGCTCCCTGGATTTGGTTGAGCGCCGCCCTGCTCGGCCTGCTCTCCGTTCTGGGGGCGGCCTGGCTGCCCGCGCGCGCGGCCGCCGCCTTGGATCCTGTCGCCACACTCCATCGGGGAGGACGGATCGAGCAGGCGGCCCGCCTCTCGCACGTTTGGATTCTGCTCGGCTTCTTATCGCTGCTGCTCGCCGCCCTTCTCTCGTGGCTGGCTCTGCGGACTGGCCCGCCTTGGCTGGGATTTGGAGCGGCTTTCTTTGTCCTTCTGGGGTTTTCCACTGTGGCTCCAGAAGTCACGGCCCGCTTCAGCCAACTGGTGCGAAAGATCTCACGCCGTCACATTGAACCCTGGTTGGCCGCTCAAAATTTGAGCCGCACGTTGCTCCGCAACTCCGTCACGATCGCGTCGCTGGCCGCGGCCGTCGCCATGACTGTGGGCGTGGCGGTGATGGTCTTCTCGTTTCGCCAAACCGTGACGGACTGGATCGGCCAAACCTTGATTGCCGATCTCTTTATCGCGCCAGCGGCTAACGAAATCGCCGGCCCAGCTTCTTTCGTGGCACGGGACGCGATCGCTTATTTGAAAGCGCATCCGGCGGTGGAAGAGCTCGATACTTATCGCGGGGTGGGTCTGCCTTTTCGCGACCAGACCATCGCGCTCGCGGTCATCACTGGGACCAACCGACGCAACCTGCGCTTCCTGGAGGGCAAGAGCGACGAAATTATCCCTCGTTTTTACGGAGAGCAATGCGTCCTGATTTCAGAAAGTTTCGCTCGTCGCTTCCACCTTAAAAGAGGAGAAACCATGCAGTTGCCCTCGCCGTCGGGATTACATTCCTTCCCGATTGCCGGCGTCTTTTACGACTACACGCGCGACCAGGGAACGGTCTTTCTCAGTGCGGCCAACTACGAAAAATTCTGGCACGACACGCGGGTCAATAGTGTCGCCCTTTACCTTAAACCGAAAGCCGATCCCAAAGCGGTGACGGAAGATTTTCGCGCACGCTTTAGTCGGAACGGTGAATTTTCCATCTATTCCAATCGACTGCTGCGCACGCGAGTTTTTGAGATTTTCGATCAGACATTCGCGGTCACCTACGTCCTGCGCACCATTGCAGTCGTGGTCGCGGTCATCGGAATCTTTCTTGGCCTAACGACCCTGGTCGCGGAGCGCTCTCGCGAGCTCGGGGTGACGCGGTCGATCGGAGCGTCGGCGGCGCAGATCCGACGTTTGTTGCTTTGGGAAAGCGGTATGATCGGGCTGCTGGCCAGCGCGTTGGGTTTGGCGGCTGGGCTTTGTCTTTCACTCGTCCTGACCGGGGTGATTAATCGCGCTTTCTTTGGTTGGACGATCCGACTGGCTTTCCCCTGGGGTTCGCTGGCCTGGACGCCGCTTTGGATCATCGGAGCAGCGCTCGTGGCCGGATGGATCCCAGCGTGGCGCGCCGGACGGCTGGATGTAGCGGAGGCTGTGCGGAGCGAATGAGTAAGCTGACTGGACTGCTAGCTGTGCTGGCCTTGGGATATGTGACCGCGGCCTGGGAGGAAGCGGTGCCGGGCTGGTCTTATCAATTCCCGCGCGATCATCACGCGCACCAGGATTTTAAAACGGAGTGGTGGTATTTCACCGGCAACCTAACGAATAAGCAAGGGCAGCGTATCGGGTATGAACTGACTTTTTTTCGGCAGGGAATTCGTCCCCCTAACGAGCGCTCGGCAACCAAATCGCGCCTCGTGATCGACGACCTCAAGTTCGCCCATTTCACAGTCACGGACGCCGCCGGGCAGGGATTCTTATTTTACGACAAAACCAGTCGCGGCAGCTTCGGCGAGGCCGGCTTTGACCAAGGCGACCGCCTCGCGTGGATCGATCATTGGACCTTGCGCAGGGCGGACGACGGATCTTTCGATCTTTCCGCGGCAGCGGCGGATGCGGAGATTCAATTGCATCTGGTCCCGCAAAAAGCCCCGGTCGTTCACGGAACGGAAGGCATCAGCCGCAAAGCGGAAGGCACTGGCCACGCCTCGTATTATTACTCCATCACGCGGCTTGCGACCTCGGGAAGAGTGCGCGTGAGAAAAGAAGTTTTCGCGGTCAAAGGCGAGAGTTGGTTCGATCACGAATGGGCGACCAACCAACTTGCAGCCGGGCAGGCCGGTTGGAACTGGGTTTCAGCCCAGTTCGATGAAGGCAGTGAGTTGATGCTCTACCAAATGCGCCTGACGAACGGCGCGATCGACCCGATCTCGAGCGGCACCTTGGTGCGAGCCGATGGCAGCTCGCTTAGCCTAACGAGTCGAGATTTCAAGATGACGCCGCTGTCGTTCTGGCAGAGCGCAGCCACGCAGGCCAAATATCCGATCGCCTGGCGCGTGGAAGTTCCCCGCGAGCGCTTGGATCTCGAGATTCGACCGGTGCTGGAAAATCAGGAACTGGTTCTGCCGCCTCTGACTTACTGGGAAGGCGCCTTCGAGGTTAAAGGAGCGCGCGCGGGAAAGCCTCTCCGCGGGCACGGCTATCTTGAGCTGACCGGTTATGCTTCGCCCTTGCAAGGGCTGAATCGTTAAGCCCCAACGGCCCCCTCTTTAGAAACTCGGATGGGACCGCGCCCATCCCTCCCGGTTAGGACTGGGTGTGCCGAGCGAAATGAATTTCTGCGCCCTTGGGCAGAAGTCGTTTACGGCCACGCTGGCGACGCCGGGAGAGGGTCGTTCGCCCCGCTTTGGTGCTCATGCGAGCACGGAAACCGTGCTG
Source organism: Chthoniobacterales bacterium (assembly GCA_965218705.1). GTDB lineage: Bacteria > Verrucomicrobiota > Verrucomicrobiia > Chthoniobacterales > UBA10450 > Palsa-1392. The sequence goes on along the minus strand of OZ244652.1, from coordinate 1,590,502 downwards.
CTGTTTCCGGGTTCGCTTGGATCGCTGTAAGGTGCGTTTCATAGAAAATGCCCTGCTCTGGGCCTGACAGAGGCGCTACTTTAGGGACACGGCCCGATTTGTCAACGCAGCGGGTGATCGCAGAGCGATGCGAGACCCTGGTTTCGCAGAGCGAAACGTCTACAGCAGGCGATATGCGCATTGCCACGAGCCTCGGAATATGGAATAACCATGCTCGATGAGCGACGTGGTCATCGAACCAGCCATCGCGGAGGATCTGGACGAACTTTCCAGCTTGCTCGGCGAATTGTTTAGCGAAGAAAGCGATTTTCGTCCGAACAAGGATAAGCAACTGTGCGGCCTGCGTCTCATTTTCGAGCAACCCAATCGCGGACGCGTCTTCGTCTTACGGCGCGATCGGTTGATTGTGGGAATGATCAATCTTCTTTTCACGATCAGTACAGCGGAAGGCGGTTTTGTCCTTTTGCTCGAGGACCTGGTCATTCATCGAGAGCACCGTGGCCACGGCTATGGCTCGATGTTGCTGAAACACGCGATCGATTTCGCGCAGCAGAAGAATTTCAAACGAATCACCCTGCTCACGGATCGGCCGGAACTGCGCTCACAGAGCTTTTTCCGCAAGCACGGCTTCTACGAGTCGCCCATGCTGCCGATGCGACTGTTGATTCAAAATCAGGCAGAGCAGGGCGATGCGTCGCTTTGATTGTCGTCAAGGCGACGGTCCATGAGGCTGAACCCGGCTATCCCATGAACGAGCCCGCTGCCTAGCGCTCGATCATTTGATGCGGCGCGCTGGGGGCCGCGCTATCTTTTGCCATGCCCAGCCAAAGAGGTTCGATTCGCCTATTCAAAGTCGCGGGCATCGAGGTGTTTTTGCACTGGTCGTGGTTTCTGATCGCGATCTACGAGGTGCAGATGTGGCGCTCCATGTTTTCGTCGCCGGCTTGGGCGGCTCTGCTTTACGTCGGGCTTTTCGTGCTGGTGACGATGCATGAATTTGGCCACGCCCTCGCCTGCCGCCAGGTGGGTGGCCAGGCGAACCGCATCGTCCTATGGCCGCTGGGCGGCGTCGCTTTTGTCAGCCCGCCCCCGCGCGCTGGGGCGATGCTCTGGAGCATTGCCGCGGGCCCCATGGTAAATTTACTCCTGGTGCCCATCCTCACTTACGCCAAGCACATCGCGGCGAGAGCCGGCTGGATGCACACCGATGTGGATGCGTACCTCGTCTTGCTCTGGTTGTGGCGCATCAATCTCGGACTGCTTCTCTTTAACCTCCTCCCGATTTATCCACTCGACGGCGGGCAGATCGTGCGGGCTCTTCTCTGGTTCCCGTTAGGCCAAATTCGAAGCCTCTTTATCGCCACCGGTATCGGTTTTGTGGGCGGAGCGGCGCTCGTTGTCTTTGCCATCTGGCAACGCTCGATTTGGATTGGCTTCATGGCATTCTTCCTCCTGAGCCAGGCGCTGCTCGGCTGGCGCCAGGCTCAATACCTGAAGATGGAAGCAGCCGCGGCCGTGCAAATCCCCACCGACGACTCGCATCTGCCTGAGAGAAAACCGATGTTGTAGCGCTACCGCGCGTCTTGCTCGATCGCTGCCTTTAATTGCGGAATGAGCCGCTTCTTGAACTCAGCGCGGAAACCGATTCGATCCACCGCCTTGGCGACTGCGCGCGTGGAGGAGGCGGGCAGGTTGGCCTTCGCATATTGTTGCAAGGCCTCGGCGTCTTTCGGATCGGAGCTGGAGACGAGCAGATCGGGCACGTAAGAGCTTGCGCCCAGCGCGTCCTGCTTGGCCACGAGCGCTTTCATGTTTTTCTTGGAAAATTCCCAAACCGTCTCTGGATGTTCGCTGTCTCGGGCGACGGTCGCGGGCAATAAGGCGGCGCGGCTCGTCGGCAATTCGTCCGTTAAGGCGAGGGCGGCCGTGCGCGCCGCCAATCGTGAGTCGATCGCCTGGCCGAGCGCTTCGTAGTAATTCTGTTTTTCCTCGATGCTATTGGTCTGCTTTCCCAGTTGATGCAATTTTTCCCAAGTCCCCAGATCGGCATAACGACCCACCACCGCGAAGACAGTCGACCGCAGATCGGGCGGGATGGCCGAGCGGTCGGAGAGAAAGGCATCAAAGCGTGAACGGCAGGCCGCGATGATATCGGAATCGTTGAGCAAGCCGAGACCCCGGAGGAGAGAAGCGCGCAACGCCACGACATGCGACGGCTCGCCCGGCTTCGCGTCCCAGCCCACGCGGTCGAACGCCGGACGGATGATGGCGCGCGCAAATTGCTGAAAGCGCGGGCGGAGCGGATCGCCCGCCAGGAGGCGATTCATGTAGGCGAAGGTGTCGATGACTTGGTCGTAGACGGCGAGTTGATCGTCGTCTTTGACCCGGTTGAGCACTTCGAGGTAACGGGAAAGCGGGGCGCGCTCCGCTCCCAGAAGGGCCCAGGCATCGAGGAGGAGGTTGACCCGATCGGCTTCGGCCAGACGCGGAAGTTGCGGCACGAGCAGATTCCAGGAGGTGTCGTCGTACTCGACCCGATAGTAACCGGCGTTCCCCACATTAAACTTGATCGCTTTATCGTTAGGCAATCCGTCGGGCAGGCGCGCGCTTTTCTCGCGCAACAGAAACTCCGCTGGCGTCGGCTGGTTTTCCGTCACATAGGTCAGCGGAATATCCCACTGCAAGGGCGGCGCCTTGGGATAATGGACCGTGAACCTTTCCTGGCGGAGCTGGACCGTATCCTGGTTACGCTCGACGTGAACGAGCGGAAAGCCCGGCTGTTCCGTCCAGCCCGGGGCGATCTTCCCGACCGGTTTGCCAGAGGCTGCGGCGAGAGCTTCCCAGAGGTCGGCCGTGGTCGTGTTCGAATATTTGTGCTGGGCCATGTATTTGCGAATGCCGTCCCGGAAAGCTTCTTCCCCGAGATAGCTCTCCAGCATGCGAATAATGGCCTGCCCTTTTTGGTAGGTGATTTCGTCAAAGGCGCTGCCTGCTTCCGCCTCGGTTGCCACCGGCTGCTGCACCGGGTGAGTCGTGGAGCGCGCATCGGAAGCCATGGCGGTGTCGTTGGAAAAACCGATCCGACGGGTGGGATTGCGCGGCACGCGACGCCGCAGCCACTCGTTCCACTCCGGGTTAAAACGATCGGTGCATTTCGAGCCCATCCACGAGGCAAACCCCTCATTCAACCAGAGGTTATCCCACCAGGCCATGGTCACGAGATCGCCGAACCATTGGTGCGCCATTTCGTGGGCGATGACTGCGAAGATCGACTGCTTCGTGTCGATCGACGAATTCTTTGGGTCAAAAAGAAGGGCTAGCTCGTAGTAAGTAATCCCGCCCCAGTTTTCCATGGCCCCGCCAAATCCGCCCGGCACGGCGATAAGATCGAGCTTGGGCAACGGATAAGGCACGCCGAAGTAGTCGTTGAAGTAATGGAGAATCTTGGCCTCGCTCTCCAGAGCGTAACGACCCATCTCCGCTTTTCCCTTGGTCGTGACGACGCGCAGTTTGACGCCATCCTGTTCGCTCTCGATGGAGTCGAATTCCCCCGCGCAGAGGACCACGAGATAACTCGACATCGAAGGGGAGATCGCGAACACCACTTCCTTGCCCTCGGCGACTTTCTTCTCCGCCGTGGCCGGCATGTTGGAAACGGCGGTAAAGTTTTCCGGGACCACCGTGGTGAGCTGAAATTTGGCGCGAAAACTTGGCTCATCCCAACAGGGAAACAGGCGGCGCGCATCCGTGGCCTCAAATTGCGTCCCGAGCATGATCTTGTTCGCGTTGGTCCCCTGCTCCTGATAGCGCGCGTAATAGAGGCCCTGCCCTTGCGCGTTAATCTTGCCGTGAAACTCGAGTTTTAACTCGTGCTCCCCCGTGGAGATTTCGTTAGGCAAAGTGAGCGTGACGGTTTGCTGCCCGGCGTCCAGCACGATCGCATCCTTGGGCAAATCCTTCCCATCGAGCGCGGCTGAAGAGATCGCCATCTCGAGCGCGTTGCAGACCACCTTGGAAACCGGCTGATCGACTTTTAGCTTAACCGTCTCGGTCCCGGAGAAGGTGAGCTTATCGAGATCTGGCACGATCCGAATCGCATACTCGAGTGGCCGGACTTCTTTGGGCAATTTCCCGGGCGTCGTCGCAAACTCAAACTTGGATTCAGCGTGCACGCGCGCGAGCAAGCAGAGAGAAACAGCCAGGACGAGAAAACGCATAGGGCCATTTAACGCGGCGCGCTGTTCTCCGCAAAGTCTGAGCGCTTGGGACGCGGCTACAACCCCTGCTCGTAATCGATCCTTCGAGCAAGATTAAGAGCAGGAGCAGGAGTGAGATTACTGCAGGACGAGCAGCAACAGCAGCTGGCCGGCCCCGACCTGCGGCCCTTTGATCACGAGCGGACTGCTTTTGCTCAAAGTCGCATCGGTCTCAAGCAAGACCTGTCGATCCTGATACAAAAGGAGTTTAAGTTCGTAGCCATCGCTGGAGCCGCCGCGGGCGTCTACATGCAGCGAAAAATGTTTACTGGAAGCGAGCCAATTTTCTTCGCCGTTTTGCAAGGCTTTGCGGGATTGGCCGATGATCTCAAACTGGTTGTAACCAAAGGTTCGCTCCAAGGTCCCGCACAGCTTATGCATCTCGGGCGGCGCCGCTTTCGGATGGGAAACATTGGTCGCCACGACCAAACCACTCCATACATTCTCCCGAGCCCAGGCGCTCGGTGAAAGGAAGACCGCGAGCGCCAGACCGATCAAGAGAACGAGGAAGGAACGGCGCATGGACAGCTTACTTGGCCGCATATTCCGAGGGCAGCGACTTCAAGCCGTCCACCCACAGCACCGTCACGCGATCCTGTTTTGTTTGGAAGATCGACACCGTCGCGTAGGGACTCACGCTTTGATCGACGCGAGCCTTTAAAATTTGCGTGAGATACTGGGACTGCTCCGAGGTGGGCTGCTCTCGTAAAACGAAGAAGGTGCAGACCGCAAAAATCGCGAGCGACGTTGCGCCCGTCCAGAGCAACCGGCTAATCGTCCACCAGCTCTCGCGCCGGCCTGCGCTCTGCCTAGCTGCGGGCGTTTTCGTCTCCTCTGCGATGCGTTCGCGCAGTTGATGTTGGAAGAAATCTTCGTTCCCCATCGGCTGCAGGACCAGGTGCTCCTTCAGGAAGGCGCCCAGTTTATGCGCTTGATTCTTCTCCGCTTCGGCCGCCGCCCGATCCTCCAGCGAAGCCTCGAAAGCCGCGCTTTGCGACTCATCGAGTTCGCCATCTATCCAGGCCGTCCACTTTTCCTCAAACGTTTTCATAAACATCCCGCAATAGATTCTGCAGCTTTTTGCGCGCATAAAACAAGCGCGACATGACGGTGCCGATGGAACAACCTAACGACTCCGCGATTTCATGATACTGCATGTCCTCGATTTCTTTCATCAAAATAACAGCCCGATGCTCGGGCGAGAGCTGCGCGATGGCGGCATCGATGCGGCTCCGAATCTCCTTATGGTGCATCCGCTCGTGCGGCAGGGCGTCGGCGTGCGGCACGGTGCGCGAGGCGGGCTCGATCTCCTTGAGCTGAATGGCGTCGTCAAATTCCGCCCCGCTGCCTTTCACCTGCTTCTTCCGCATGGCGTCGATGGTGACGTTCATGACGATGCGATAGAGCCAGGTGTAAAAGGAGGACTGGCCGCGGAAACGCCCGATCGATTTCCACGCCTTGAGGAAACTGTCCTGGGCAAGATCCCAGGCATCCTGCTCGTTATGCACCATGTTGTAAACCATACCGAAAACCCTGTTACGGAACCGGCCGACCAGCTGGTCGAAGGCCTCGGTGTCTCCGGCCTGGGCTTGCCGCACCAGATCGAGTTCCGGGACATCGGCTTCTGCCGCAGTCGCTTCCGTGTCCATCTTTGGACGGGCGCGGCTTCGATTCATTCAATCGCTAGAGGTTGCCGTAGCGCCGCTGCCACTCGCCTCTCAATTCGCCCATCAAGGAGATGATCCCGTCCCGCACCTGAAAGAGCCGCTGGCGCAGGGCGGCCTGGTCTCTCCGGCTGACCATTTTCTCCGCGGCCAGCTGGAGCGCCGCATCCATCGCTACAGTGATCGCCTTCAGGGAACGCTTGAGGTAGGCGATCGTCATTCCAAGCTCTTCGGCCTCCTCGTCGCTGAGGGCGGCGGCCAATTTTGCGCTGGCCAGGGCGGCATGGGTAGCGAGCTTCACGGCCGCGGGGTCGTTTTGCATTTTACCGTTCCCTTCAAAAAGCCGATCGATCCAGATGGTGAGAGAAAAGGCGGCACGGTAAAGAGTATGTTGCTCGAAGCTTTCGCTAAAGCGGGAGGCCTGGTCGAAACCGATGGCGGCCTCCTCAGCAAGCTCATCCTCCAGGGAAGAATCTGCTTCGTCCGTCCATTCTTCACCCGTCTCTCCGGCGCTTTGGCACCATCCCATTTCACGCGCCACGATTTCGTCGCGCTGCGGGTCGTCGATATATTTCTCGAGAAGTTCCATATACTTCTCTGTCTTCTGATCCTGCTGCTGAAGAAACCGCTCCCACTCGTATTCATCCCAAGCGCGGTCTGAGTCGTGCCCGGCCATGATGTTCATGTAGGCCAGCTTGGGGGAGCACGCAAAAAGGAATTGCATCATAGAATCGACTCCGGCGGGTGGTGGCGCCGGTCTAGGGAAGCGTCTGCGCCTCTTCCCTGCGCTTAGTCTGCAGGCGCAACTGGCCGCAGGCGGCGGCGATGTCGTGGCCTTTCTCGCGCCGCAGCGTCGCCACGACTCCGTGTTCGCGCAGCAGATGGAGAAAGCGTTCCTGACGCTGTCGGGAAGGGCGGATCCAGTCGAGGCCGCTGACGGTGTTATAGGGGATCAAATTGACCTTGGCGGCCAGACGCAGGGTGTGACGAGCGAGCAGATGCGCCTGCTCGTCACTATCATTCACACCCGCAATGAGAATGTACTCGAACATGAGTCGCTTCTTTTGTGCGACGTAGTAGTCGCAGGCCTCCAGAAGAACATCGAGCGGATACTTACGATTCACCGGCATAATCTGGCTGCGCACCTCATCGCTCGCGCCATGCAGAGAGATGGCGAGGCGGAACTGCGTGGGCTCGAGAGCCAGCTGGCGAATCTGCGGGGCCAGACCACTGGTCGAGATCGTGATATGGCGAGCACCAACCTCCAATCCCCAAGGCGCATTGATGATGCGGATGGCGCTCAAAAGATTGGTCAAGTTGGCGAGCGGTTCGCCCATGCCCATGAAGACGATGTTATCTATCCGCTCGCCGCTCTCCTGCTCGATGGCGAGGAGTTGATCGACAATCTCGGACGCTTCGAGGTTGCGCGAAAAGCCATCCAGCCCACTCGCGCAAAACTTGCAGCCGTAGGCGCAACCGACTTGGGTGGAAACGCAGGCAGTCCGCCGGTCGGAGGTCTGGCCGTAAAGGGCGGGCGAGGCCGGAATGAGGACGGATTCGATCAGGCTGCCGTCGACCAAGCGAAAGAGGAATTTGCGCGTCGTGTCCTTCGAGCCGAGGACACGAACGACTTCCGGCCTAACGAAATCGAATTCCTCCGCCAGCTGGTTCCGGAGCACGGCCGGCAGATCGGTCATGGCCTCGAAGGAATCGACTCGTTTTTTGTAGAGCCAATCGGTGACTTGCTTAGCGCGATAGGCTGGCGCGCCTTGCGCGCGAAAGAGCTGCGCGAGCTCCTCGAGAGTGAGCGACTTGAGCGATGGCTTCGACACAAGGGAAACTTCGCTCTACGACGCCAAAAGACAAAGAGGGCGCGCCAAGACAAAAAAGGTTGTCTTCCGGATCGGGATGACAACGATAAAGGACCGACCGGGTAACACGCGCTTATTTAGTCGCGACCAGAATGCCGTCCGGCTGTTCTTTGGTATCGGGCTCGTCGATCTCAATCGCGTAGCCATGTTCCTTCAGAATCGCTCGGCACTCCGCATGCAGGGTAAGCCCCTTGGTTCGGCCATGCGTCCCGATGAGAAAAGTTTTCACCCCTCCCTGCCGCAACGTCTCGGTCGCGCCTCTCAACACTTCCACTTCCAAGCCTTGCACATCCATTTGCAGCAGATCGATGGGCCGCCCGAGACGTTGCGCGAAGAGGTCGAGGGTGACTGTAGCGATCGTGCTTGCGTTCTTGGGCTGGCGAAGGCCGGTTGTTTCTAAAAAACGCTTCCAGCGCGCGCTGAGCGTGCGTGGTGGCTCACGGCCAGTCTGTGCCAGCCGGCTGCTGTAGCCGCGATCGACAAACGTCCCGCTCCCGGCGCTCGAGGTGAGGCCTTCGGGGTGAAGGTGGAATGTGCTGCTCGTTAGGCCATTCAGGGAAAGGTTTTCCTGCAGGAACCTCCGGTGCCTTTCCAATGGCTCAAGGCCATGAATTTCGAGCCGCGGCATCAGTTGCCGCGCCAGGATGAGGTAGTACCCGATGGCCGCCCCGACGTCGACGTAACAGCCCTGCGGCGGCAGGCGGCGAATAAGGTCGATGAAAATTTCCTCTTCCTCCGCTTCATGGACATTGCGTTTGCGGTAACGCTCCCGCTGTTCCTCGAGAAGCTGATCCTCAAAGACACGGACGCCGTTATCGAAAGTATGAATGGCGCGGGCCATGAGGCAGGAGGTGGTCTAACGACCGTAACTGACCCGCCAAATGGTGCCGTGGCCATCTTCGCTGAAGAGCAGGCTGCCGTCCTTGGCCACGGTGAGACCCACCGGGCGACCCCACACATTCCCCTCGGGGGTGACAAACCCGGTCACGAAATCTTCGTATTCGCCGTGCGCTTTTCCATCCTCCAGCGGCACTCGCACGATTTTATATCCGGTCCGCCGGCTTCGGTTCCACGAGCCGTGAAAAGCGGCGAAAACGTCCCCCCGATATTCCTCGGGAAATTGTTTTCCATCGTAGAAGCAAAGGTTGAGCGATGCTGAGTGCGCCTGCACCAGGACGTCCGGCACGATCACCTTGCTGGCCAGTTCGGGATGCTTGCCTTTGTGTCGCGGATCCTGGTTTGCACCCAAATAAAACCAGGGCCATCCATAAAACCCGCCGGGTTTCACGTGACTGATGTAATCGGGCACGAGATTATCGCCGAGCTCGTCGCGCTCATTCACGCTCATCCAGAGCTCGTCGCTCCCCGGGCGAATCGCGAGCCCCACTGCGTTGCGAATTCCCCACGCGTAAACCTTCTGCCCGCTGCCATCCGGGTTGAATTCAAAGATGCGGGCTCGATCTGCTTCTGCGCGATCGTCGGAGACATTCGAACGCGAGCCGATCGAGACGTACATTTTCTTTCCGTCCGGCGAAAAGACCAGGTTGCGAGTCCAATGCCCACCGCCCCGCAACAGTCCTCCCGGGGAGAGGTGAGCGCCCAGCTTTTCGGCCGGGCCGCGCGCCTTGAGGTCGCCATTGCGATAGGGAAAGCGAATCACGCCGTCGGTATTCGCGACATATAAATACTGCGGGTCCGCTCCGGGCGGATAAAACGCGAGACCGAAAGGTTTCCTCAGATTGTCTTCGGTAAAAATCAGGGTCGTATCGGGCTTGCCATCGCCGTCCCGGTCGCGCATCACCTTGATCTGATTAGCCCGGCTTTCCGCGACGAAGATGTCGCCGTTAGGCGCCGTCAGAAGCACGCGCGGATCCTGAAAGCCAGCGGCGTACTGCTCGATCTTGAAGCCGGTGGGGACGTGCAGTTGCGCACCGTCAGGTCGCTCGACCTCGTGGGGGGAGTTGCTGGCTGATCGCGTGTCGTTAGGCGGGGGAAGGTCGGCCACGGAGATTTTGCGGCGGATTCCCGGGGCGTCGCCCGTCCAATCCCCCATGGCGGCCGGGCCCGTCAGTAACTTGCGGCCTTCTTCCGAAGCGGCGGGCGCGTGTGGGGATAAGACCGCTAAGACCAGGCAGGCGAGAAAGAGAGGGAGCCTGCGAGTAAAATTCACGAGAGAGAAATCTCCCTTAGCGGCGGAAAATAACAGAGCTCTTCTCTTTTCCCTTCGCCAGCTGTCGCTGCGTCTTGCCCTGATTCATGACGAAGGTGTTGTTGCTCCCCAATTTCGACCAGGGGCCATGCGGCACTTCGCTGAACTCAACGAATTTCCAGTCGGTCACATCAGTATCCTGCAAGCCCAGATAGTCACGGACAGCCGGGGAAACATCGAGTCCTGCGCCCCGGTTAAGGTTGGGTTTTGGCCGCTCGTTACCGAAGACGTATTGCCAGTGATCGGTGCGGAACGGGCCGGCATCTTCCCACTGCGCATACACGGTTCGATTACCTTTGCGGATGGCCACCCAGCGGCCTTTGCAGACCGAAACACCCGGGCCGCGATACGCTTCCTTAAACCAAGGCACGACCTTGGGCGCCTCGGAACGGTGACCTTCGCGCGCTTTGTCGTTGTAGGGCAATGCACAGTAGAACGGATTCTGCCCAGGGGTAAACTTCACTGGGCTGTAATTCTGACGGTGCGACGGGTTGGGATCGTCATACCCGCCGTAGTTTCTTGCCCAAGAAGCGTCCCAGCTGCTGGCGTGGTTGGGAACGGGATTATTCGCGGTCGGGTTTTCGCCGATCCAAAAGACCGTAGTGACAATGCTATTTTTCCACGGAAAACGTTCTCCATCTTTCATCGTTCTGATCAGAAGACTCGGCGGCGTGACACCAGCCGGATCGATCTTGAGGAGGACGTTCTCGTGCAGGCGGCTTTGCTTCTTACTCAGCTGAACCGTCTTGGTCGGCGCTTGGGCAGCAGCGGACGACGCGAAACACGCCGACACAGCCGACAATAAAACGGCGACGGTATGAGTAAAAGTTCCTGGTTTCATTCGGTGACCTCAACCGCTCTCGGTTGAAGGAAACGCATCCTATAAGATTCGGCCGGAAGGCCGGAAATGCGCGTAAAGTGAAGTGGCCGAAGGTAACACAGGACCGGGCCCGATCAACCCAGCTACCCCACAAATTTTCCCGGGTTCAAAATGTCCAAAGGGTCGAGCATTTGCTTGAGCTGGCCGTGCAGTGCGCGCACGACCCCGCTGGTCGCTTCGGGCCACCAACGCTTTTTCGCGAGTCCGATGCCATGCTCACCGGTAATGACGCCGCCCCAGGCTAGCACCTGCGCAAATAACTCATCGATAGCCTTTTCCACACGAGATTGCACCGTCGCGTCGTCGTAGTGCGCCGCCATGATGTTAACGTGAATGTTGCCGTCACCCGCGTGGCCAAAGGTCGCCACCGGGAATCCGTGCCGCTCCTGCAGGTGCCCCGCGAACTCCACCAGATCAACGAGTCGACTGCGCGGCACGACGATATCCTGGTTTAATTTGGTCAGGCCCGTAGCGCGCAGAGAATTGCTAAACTCGCGGCGGAGCGCCCAGAGCTTCTCCGACCCGTCTTCAGTGGTGGCGACGGCCAGGGACTGTGGTTCTCGGCTAGAAAGGAGCCGCTCGAGCGCCTCCGACTCTGTCCGCACCGTTTCCTCGCGGCCATCTACCTCTACCAGCAAATGGGCGTTGCCCTCCGGAATAACGCCCCGGCCCCGATCCTGCCGGGCCGCCTCGAGGGTAAACTGATCGGCGATCTCCAACGATGACGGAAGAAATCCGGCCGCAAAAATCGCCTGCACAGCGGCGGCCGCCTCCGACATTGTCCCGAAGGAAGCAGAGAGCGTCGCCCGCGCGGGCGGCAACGGCAGAAGTCGCACCGTGATTTCGGTCACCACGCCTAACAATCCCTCCGAACCGACAAATAGCCCAATCAGATCGAAGCCCGTCTTGTTTTTATGCACTCGGCCGCCGGTCTGCAAGACCTCCCCCGACGCCAGCACCACTTCGAGCCCGATGATATAGTGCCGGGTGACGCCATATTTCAGACAGCGCGGGCCACCGGCATTGGTGGCGACGTTCCCTCCGATGCTGCAATCATGCAGACTTGCCGGGTCCGGGGGATAAAACAGCTTTTGCTCCCGCACCGCCGCCTGCAATTTGCCGGTGATGACGCCGGGTTCGACGATGGCGATGGCATCCTCAAAATTGACTTCTTTAATCCGATCCATGCGCGCCAGCGAAAGCGCGATCCCGCCCCGCGCTGGGACGCAGCCGCCAACATAGCCAAAACCCGCGCCGCGCGCAGTCACCGGCACTTGCTGCTCGGATGCATAACGCAAGAGTTGGCTCACCTGCTCGGTGTTTTGGGCAAAGACCACCACGTCGGGCTCGTGAAACGCGAACCACTTATCGCCGCCATGCGAGTGGCGGGTTGGCTCATCCGCAGCGACGACACCTTCGCCGAGCAACGCGCGAAGGTCGGAGGCGAGGTTCACCGCTCCACCATAAGCGGTGGTTCCACGACTTCCACTGAGGTTCCCATCTCGGCCGCTTCGAAAAAAAGCTGCGCCATTTTGACGGGAACACGAACACAACCGTGCGAGGCGCGGAAGCGCGGCACAAAGCCGGCGTGCATTCCATAGCCGTCGCGAAAACGAAGGAAAAAAGGCATCGGCGCCCCGACAAACCGGGCACCCGCCGGCATCGGGTCTCGGCTCACATCGACGTTGCGCCGCAAAACCTCGCCGGAAGCGGAAACATACTCTCCATACTCGCTGGAAACGTGGTTTTCGTCCTTCTGGATCACACGATATTTCCCCGGCGGCGTCTCAAATTCCCGGCGACCGGAAGAGATACTGGTCCGCCCAATCAATGTGTCACCCCGGAAAAAAAAGGCGCGTTGAGTGGTCAGGTTAACCAAAATCCTGGGCTTCCCTTGCACCGTAGGGTCATCCTCCCAGGAGGAATCACGGGTGCGTGCAGTCGAGTGCGTTCGCGGGGCGGTCGTCCGATGCTCGTGCACGCCAACGTCGTTAGGCAAATCGGCGCAGCTCGCGAGCAGCAAAACCGCCGCGGCACTACCGCAGAAGAGCAAAGGGGGCGCCTTCATGGCCTTACGATGGTAGCTAATTGTATCGTTCGGCGCAATGCTGCTATCCATTCGAAAAGCCGCCTCTGCCATGACATCCTCTAACAGCTATTCTTATGCTCAAACCATGCTCAAAGTCGCCAAACTGCGCCTCTACTGAAGCCATCGATCCCCGCCACGTCGTCCCGCCTATCCGATTGAGGCCGGGCGTGAAGGACGCCTGGTCGCAAATTCGGAGCGTTGTTCTGACTCTTCCCCACACGACCGTAGTCTCAGAGCGGGAGAACTATCTTCACGCGGAGTGCCGCACCTCAGTGTTGAGATTTGTCGATGATCTCGAAGTAGAAATGCAACCGAACGAGGCTCGTATCATTGCCCGATCAGCCGCGCGGGTCGGCTATTACGATTTTGGCGTCAACCGGAAACGTCTTGAGCAACTTCGCCACCAGCTCGCGGCGCGGGGTCTGCTCGAGTAGAAGACGAACCCCGGTACGGAGGACGTTCTGGTAATCGTGGGCAACGAGGGATAAGTCTAAGGTCGCAATGAACGTCGAGCCCACCGTGCAGACCATCAATTCTGGGCGTGAACAGCGCATGAACGTCCCGGTCGTGACGGTTGATGGGTTCTTTCATGGGCATGCCAAAACCCTCCAGCTCAAACTGGAAGGCAAAGAGATCGGCTTCGACCGCCGCATTCGCGAGCCGACCATTAATCGACCGGGGTTGGCCCTGGCCGGTTTTTACACCTATTTCGCCGAGAAGCGTGTGCAGGTGCTGGGCGCGGCCGAGCAATCGTATCTGAAAAGCCTCTCCGAAAAGAATCGTCAGGTTCGCTTCCGCGCGCTCTGTTCGCAGAAAATTCCCTGCATCGTCATTTCACGCGGTTTTCACCTCGCGCCGGATCTGCTCGCCATCGCCGAAGAGGCCGGGATTGCCGTTTTCCGTACGCCCATGATCACGATGAAATTCATCAACGCGGCGACCATCGCACTGGATCTCGATTTTTCGCCGGTCGTGAGCGAATTCGGCAGCATGGTCGATATCCTGGGGGTCGGGGTCATGATCCGGGGCGAGAGTGGCGTCGGCAAAAGCGAATGCGTGCTGGGGTTGATCGAGCGTGGCTACAGCCTAGTCTCCGACGACATCACGAGAATCAAATCGATCGAGGGCCGCGAACTCGTGGCCACGGCGCCGGAACTGACCCGTTTCCACATGGAAGTGCGCGGTATTGGCATTATCAATGTCGTCTCCATTTTCGGAATCGGCGCGATCCGCATCGAGAAGCGCCTCGATCTGGTGGTGACTTTAAAAGATTGGCACCAGATGGAAGAAATGAATAGAATCGGGCTGGACCGCGAACTTTACGAGATTATCAAGATCGAAGTGCCGCACGTGACTATCCCGGTGCGTCCGGGAAGGGATATCGCGCGCTTGATCGAGGTGGCCGCCATGGATCAAAAGTTGAAGGGCCTCGGTCTTAATAGTGCGGTAGAATTTAACGAAAAGTTGCTGGGTCTAATGAAGTCGCAGGAAAAGTAAATGGGATTATTGAATCGACGCTCACCCTCAGGCCCTGAGGAAAAAGTCGAGAAGGAAGTCACGATCGTGAACCGGCTCGGCATGCATGCTCGCCCCGCGGCCATGTTTGTGCGGGTGGCCAGCCGTCATCGCTGCGAAATTTGGGTGGCCAAGGAAGACGAAGAGATCAACGGCAAGAGCATCATGGGCCTCATGATGCTGGCCGCAGGGCAAGGCTCGAAGCTGCGCATTCGGGCCGAAGGCCCCGACGCCGCCCAGGCCGTCAGCGACCTCGAAGAGCTAATTCAGTCGCGCTTCAATGAAGAGTAGTTGACCCCGAAAGCCTTCGGGGTTGACGTTCCGGCTACTCTTGCTCCGGAATGAACAACGATAGCGGTGAACAGGAAAAACGCTGGCAGGGAGTGGCCGCCGCTCCCGGCATTGCTCGCGGCCTCATCCATGTCTTCTCCATCGAGAGCGACGACGTGGTGCGCTATCACGTGGACTCGGCGCAAGTTCCCACCGAAATCGGCCGCTTCGAGAACGCGCTCATTCAGACGCGGGCCCAGATTCTCGAGATGCAGCAGCAAATCGCGGAAGCCATCGGAGCAAAAGACGCTGGCATCTTCGATGCGCATCTTCTCGTGGTTGAAGATCAGACGCTGATCGATGAGGTCCTGCGCCGCTTAGACGCCGATCACTGCAACGTCGAATTCGTCTTCCAGGAAGTAGCCAACCGCTACGTCGATTCTCTCAGCCGGATCGACGATCCCTACCTGCGCGAACGCGCGCTCGACATCCAGGACGTGACCAAGCGCGTCATTCGCAATCTACAGGGAAAATCGCCGCGCCCGTTTCTTTCCATCGACGAGCCGCACATCCTCGTCGCCCATAATCTCACCCCGTCCGACACCGCGACCATGAACCGCGAACAGGTCCAGGGACTGGTGCTCGACCTGGGCAGCCGCACTTCGCACACCGCCATCATGGCGCAGTCGTTAGGCATACCGTCCGTCGTCGGTCTGCACGACGCGACCGAGAAACTGAAGACCGGGATGCCGGCGCTGGTCGATGGCTACCACGGTCTTCTCATCGTTAACCCGAATGAAAAGACTTTGCAGGAGTACGTCGAGGTCGAGCGCCAGAAAGGTGCGATCGCGGAACGCCTTCTACAGCTCCGCGAAACCAAATCGACCACGAGGGACGGTCATCACATCGTTCTTTCCGCCAACATCGAGTTGCCTGACGAAGTCACGGCGGTGCTCTCTCATGGCGCGGAAGGGGTCGGGCTTTATCGCACGGAGTTTCTCTACCTCAACCAGACCACTCTGCCGAGCGAGGACGAGCAGCTGGAGGTTTACCGCCAGGTAGCGGAACGGGTCGCGCCCGATCCTCTGATCATTCGCACGCTCGATTTGGGCGGCGACAAGGTTTCCGAACACATGGAGAACGGGGACGAACTAAACCCGTTTCTCGGCTGGCGAGCGATTCGATTTTGTCTCGAGAATCTTCCGATCTTTAAAGCGCAACTGCGCGCCATCCTGCGGGCGAGCGTGGGGAGAAACGTGAAGATCATGTTCCCGATGATCTCTGGCTTGGACGAAGTGCGGCGCGGCCAGGAGATCGTCGAGGAATGCAAAAATGAATTGCGCCAGGAGGGCCAGCCCTTCGATGACGATCTCGATGTCGGCGTGATGATCGAGGTGCCCACCGCTGCCATAATGGCTGATCGGCTGGCCCGTGAGGTCGATTTCTTCAGCGTCGGCACGAACGATCTCATCCAATACGCGGTCGCCGTCGATCGGACTAACGAACGCGTGGCTCATCTCTACGCGCCGAGCCATCCCTCCGTCATCAGGCTGCTGAAAATGGTGGCCGACGCAGCCCACGCCAACAAAATCTGGGCGGGCGTTTGTGGCGAGATGGCCGGTGAAGTTCTTTACACTCCGCTGCTGCTCGGCTTGGGCATGGACGAGTTAAGCGCTGGTCCCACCTTGGTCCCGCGGGTGAAAAATGCGGTGCAACGGCTTTCGAAAGCGGAGTGCGAGAAGCTGGTTGCTCAAGTGCTCGAGCTCGACACACCGGCCGCCATTCAGGCTCGCTGCACCGAAATGGCCGAGCGCTACTATCCTGAGCTGATTAGTTAGGCCTGAAGGGCGATGCTCTGTCATCGCTGTGTTCGAAACTGGCAACGACGGAGCGTTACCCTCCCATCGGAACTACTCCTCTTCTTCGGACTCCGATTCGAGCTCGGGCTTAATGCCCTCTTCTTCCATCTTGCGGAGCACATCGCTCATGTCGTCCACCTCGTCCCAGACTTCCTGGCTGACGTAGATCTGCGCCTTTTGCTGCACGGCCATGGCGATGCAATCACTCGGCCGTCCGTCCAATTCGATAATCTTTTTTTGCTGCAGCTCATTCTCGGCGCGGATGATCATCCGCGCATAGTAAGTTGCATTTTTCAGATCGTTGATGATGACGCGTTCGACATGCGCACCGAGTGCCGTCATCAAGTGCCCCATAAGGTCGTGGGTGAGCGGTCGTTCCTTAACCGTGCCGCGCATGAACATGGTGATCGCGCCCCCCACGCTCTGGTCGACGTAGATGATGAAAACCTTTTCATGATTGCCGAGAAAAACCGCGCAACCGCCGCTGGTCGGTAGAACCGCTCGGACCTGGACTTCAATCACGGGCTTATTCATTCAAAAAAACCGTATCAGAGCGATCTTGAAAAACAAGCGGACGCCCATGGCCGCTTCTCGCACCCACGTTTCTGCTACTTTTTCGCGCAATCTGGTCGATTGAATTTGCAGGCTGCTGTCCTACACTGCGCCACGATGATAAAGAATGGCTGGGATGTCGAAGCCGCGATCTCGACTTACAACGTCGAGGGGTGGGGCGGCGGATACTTCTCGGTCAACCCCGCTGGCAACGTCGTGGCCACACCGCAGATGGAAGCCGGCGGAGCGATCGACCTGTTGGAGGTGGTGAACGAAGCCCGCACTCGGGGGCTGAATTTCCCGCTGGTGATCCGGTTCCAGGACCTGCTCAGGCACCGTGTCGAAACTGTCAATCGCGCTTTCCAAGGAGCCATGCGGGAATTCGGTTACCGCAATCAATATCGCGGCGTCTTCCCCATCAAGGTGAACCAGCTGCGCGAGGTGATCGAGGAAATCGTCGACGCGGGTGCGCAATTCCACTTTGGCCTTGAGGCGGGCAGCAAGCCCGAATTGATCGCGGCGCTGGCCATGCACAAGGATCCTGAGAGCCTCATCATCTGCAACGGCTACAAGGATCGCGCTTTTATTCGCACCGCCATGCTAGGCCGGCGTCTCGGCAAATCAGTCATCATTGTGGTCGAGAAATTGGAAGAACTCGAGCAAACGCTGCGCGTAGCCAGCGAGATGAACGTCGAGCCTTACATCGGCATTCGCGTGCGCCTGCATAGCAAAGGTGCGGGGAAATGGACGACCAGCGGCGGCGAGAATGCCAAGTTTGGTTTAAGCACCACGAACCTGGTAACCGCGAGCGAAATGCTCAAGGCGCACGGGCTCGCCCATTGCCTCAAGCTGGTTCATTTCCATGTTGGCTCGCAGGTTCCCGATATCTCGACGATCAAACGCGCAGTCCGCGAGGCGGCCCGCTACTACGCAAAACTCTCCCAGCTCGGCCACGCGCTCGGCTACCTCGATGTCGGGGGCGGTCTGGGCGTCGACTATGACGGTTCGCGCACCAGTTTCGACAGCTCGACGAATTACTCGCTGCAGGAGTACTGCAACGACGTCGTCTACAACATCATGGAGGTGTGCGACTCCGAAAATGTCCCCCACCCTGCGATCGTGAGCGAAGGAGGGCGCGCCATTGTCGCGCATCACTCGGTCCTGGTGGTCGAGGCCTTTGGCGCGATCGAGAAAGACATCCAGGAATCCAAAATTGAAGCGAGCGAAAAGGACCCCAAGCCATTGCGCGACATCGTTGAGGTGAAACGCAATCTCAAGCGTGGAAATCGCCTGGAGACATTGCACGACGCCCAACAGATCAAGGAAGAGACGCAGCAGATGTTCAACCTCGGGCTGCTCGATCTCGAATCGAAAGCGAAAATTGAATCTCTTTACTGGGAATTGGCCCGGCAAATTGTAAACCTTCATCGCGGGCTCAAGTACATCCCCGAGGAAGTCAAAGAGCTGGAGACGTCGTTAGGCGATCAATACATCTGCAACTTCTCGGTCTTTCAATCCCTGCTCGACCACTGGGCGCTCGGTCAGCTTTTCCCCATCATGCCCATTCATCGACTCACGACTCCGCCCGAGAGGCAGGGCACGCTGGTCGATATCACCTGCGATTCCGATGGGAAAATCGGCAAGTTTACCGATCTGCAGGACGTGAAGGATACCTTGGCACTGCACAAGATCCTTCCGGGTGAACTTTATTATTTGGGAGTCTTTCTGGTTGGCGCCTATCAGGACATCATGGGAGATCTGCATAATCTTTTCGGCCGGGTGACCGAGGTGCACGTCTTTCTGGATGAAGATGAAGAGTCGGGTTGGTACATCGAGGAAGTCATCGAAGGGAGCACGATTGGCCAGGTGCTGGCCCTGACCCAATGGGATCGCATCGAGCTCATGCGCCTGGTCAAGACACAGGTGGACGCGGCCATCAAGAGCGATCGGCTCAAGCCTAACGACGGCATGAAAATTCTGGCGGACTACGAGCGAGGCTTACAGGGGTCTACCTATCTCTCACTTAATGAGAATGCGGTGGCCCCGCCGAATCCCGTCGCGTCGGCGACCCCTGAGAAACAGGAACCTGTGCGTTAGGCAGAGGATTACTGCAGGTTGTAAACCTCGACCAGCGCTACGCCGGTGCCGCCATTCTTTCCGCGCACCACGGCGGTGTAACTGCCCGGCCCCAGGGAGCGGATAATGGCCGCTTCGAGATTATGAAAAAGCGCGAGGCCTGTCGATTGAATCAGCGATTCCTGGGTACTGCGCCAGTCGTCGTCACTCCTAGAGCAAAACGCCGTTCGCATCGTAAAGATCGAGCGTGGGATCAGCCAGGGGGTTGCTCACCCCAGCGGCCGCCAGCGAAGGACCAATTGCCCTAACGAGCACCGTCTCGGCTCCCTTGTGGCCCACAATGAAACCGCCAATCAGCACATCGTCACCCGTCTGGACCAGACCACGGGTGCTGGTGTTAGCCAGCATGGAGGACGCCGTGGGATCGAGATCGTAGGCTTCGACCAAGCCGACGCCCACGCTGTCGCTGCGCCCGCGCAAAACGACGGTGTAACTCCCGAGGTCGAGCTCGGCAACGATGGCCGCTTCGAGGTCGTTCCCCGGCGCCAGTCCCGTGGCTTCGTTCTCAGCTTGCTGCCCATCTTTCCAGTTATCGTTGCTTTGCAGGAGCGCGCCATCCTGGTACAGTTCCGAGCACCGGATCCGCCAGCGCGCCCTCGACCGGCAGACCCGGCCCGACTCACTCACAATGACTTTTTTGGGGCCGCTGCCGGTAACGATGATCCCCAATCAAGACATTGTCGCCGCGCACGGGCGTCGACCGGCCAGAGCGCGATCAGCGCGAGCGCCGAAAAAGAGAAAAGCCATCTCACGATCAGACGCTAACGTTTCACCTCGGACGCGCCCGGGCCACCGCGGATATGTGATCGATCACCGGCGGGGCTAAACCCGTCGGCATTTCTATCGGCCGTTATTGCAGATTATAGACTTCGACCAGGGCTACGCCCGTGCCGCCATCCTTGCCGCTCACAATGGCGGTGTAGCTTCCGGCGGCGAGAGAGCGAATAAGGGCAGACTCGGTGTCGTTAGGCGGAGCCAGGCCGGTCGATTGGATGAGCGATTCCTGCGATTCGCGCCAGTCGTCGTCACTTCGCACAATGACGCCATTCGCGTCGTAGATATCCAGGACCGGGTCGGCCAGCGGATTAGCAACGCCGCTATCGGCCAGGGAAGGTCCGAGAGCTCGCACGACCACCGTGTCGCTGCCGCCGTTGCCTACGATGAAACCGGCGATAAGAACGTCGTCACCCGTCTGCACAAATCCCCGGGCGCTGATGTTACCGAGAGTCGAGCCGGCGGCGGAGTCGAGGTCGTATGCCTCCACCAGCCCGATGCCGGTGCCGCCGTCCTGGCCCTGCAAGATGACGGTGTAACTGCCCGGATCCAGCGTCGTGAGGATGGCGGACTCGAGCTCATTGCCTGGAGCAAGACCGGTCGCTTCGATTTCAGTCTGTTGAGAATCTTTCCAATCGTCGTTGCTGGTGACGAGCGTTCCGTCCTGATAAAGTGCCACAGTCGGATTCGCCAGCGTGCTGGTGACGCCACTCATGGCCAAAGAGGGGCCGATTCCCCTGAGCAAAACTTGTTTCGGCCCCGTCCCGTCAACGATCAGTCCGCCGATCAGAACGTTATCGCCCGTGCCGACATTAAGACGGGCCGAGAGGTTCAGCGATTGCGCCGGCTGCTCGGCCATCCCACTGATGACATCGAACGCTGCTGCCGCGATCTGGTAATGACCGGCGGTGGTGGGATGGATTTCATCCCAGAACAAGTATTCATCGGGATCGACCGACGAGTTCCCTTGCGAACTGTCGGTGATGTTGACGAAGCCGTAGTCCTCCGGATTCGCAGCCAACCGATAAAAGAGCCCGTAAACGTCGAGTCGATAAAGCGTGATCGTGATGCTGTCGCCTTCGAGGGTAGCGACTGTCGTATCTTGCTGGGCGGAAAGCTCCGTGCGGTAATCCGCCGAAGCCGCGTTGAGGGCGGCCGCTGTGTCCGGCTCATCCTTATAGTTAGGCACTAAGCCGAGCGGGGGGACGTTGGGAACAAGAATGTAGACCGCTCCAGCCCGAGCCAATTGATCGACCAACGCCGCAACCCTGGCCGCGGTCGCCGTGACATTGTCGGCGCTAGAGTCGTCGAAAAGATCGTTGCCGCCGCCCCACACAATGTAGAGAGCCGCCGGATCGACGGTGCTACTGGCCAGGTAGTCATCAACCTGTTTTCCCAGGTTATCGACCGTGACCGTGAACTCGCCGCCGACGAAAGGATCGGGATTGGAAACGACCGTCACTTCGCGCGTGCCATCTTCTGTGGTGGCTCCGCCGAAAGCGTAATCGGTCCCACCATCCAAACTGTTGGTGGCCGCGGCCAACCCAAGAAAATCGCGGGCCAACTGTTCGTGCCATGTCCCGGCGTAAGTGCCAGAATTCGGATCGGTGTCGGAACTGTTGGTAAAGCGTCCGTCACTGTAGTTGTAAGCGCCGCCGGGGTAACTGATGAAAGCTTCATCCTCCAGCCGATGGCGGATATTGCCATCGTCGGAGAGGCTATCACCGAAAATGACGACCTGACTGAAAGTGGGCGCCTGAGCCGACGAATGAGTCGGCGCGCTCAGGACCAGCGCCAGCAGAGCCAGCGCGAACCAGGGAAAACGAAATCGGATTAGCGGAGTCATAGTGTGAAATGAGCAATTTTCGCTCCCTCTCTGAGAGAGTTTGCGAATATTAAAGTGGATCGCACCCCACCGCCCAGCGGTGAGGTGTCGAATTCGATTCGTCCTGAGACGGTTACTTCTTCTTGCCTTCGCCGGGGCGATAATCCTCTGTCGTCGCGGCTTCGAAGGCCTTCTCCAAGCCCACCATGTCCTCGCCGGGCCGGAAGTTGTCGAACGCTTCGGATTCGCGCTTGAGCTCTTCCTCCGAGTAGTTGGCCGCCTTGATCGAAAGACCGATGCGCCTTTCGGCTTTATCGACTTTGATGACACGAGCTTCCACATCCTGACCGACCTTGAGCACGTCCTTCACTTTAGCGACGTGATCTTCGCTCAATTGCGAAATGTGGACGAGGCCATCGATGTCGTCTTGTAGCTGCACGAAGGCGCCGAAACTGGCCAGCTTGGTGACTTTCCCGGTGACGAGATCGCCGATCTTGTATTTCTCGTCGATGTTCTTCCACGGATCATCGCTGAGCTGTTTAATCCCAAGGCTGATGCGCTGGTTGGTTTTATCAATGTCGATGACTTCGGCTTCGACCTCATCGTTCTTCTTAAAGACCTCCATCGGATGATTGATCTTGCGGGTCCAGCTCAGATCGGAGACGTGAATCATGCCGTCGATTCCATCCTCCAACTCCACGAACGCGCCATAGGCGGTCATGTTGCGAATCTGGCCTTTCACACGGCTGCCGATCGTGAATTTCTTCTCGATCTCATCCCACGGGTTGGCTTCGAGTTGGCGCAGGCCTAACGAAATTTTCTGCTCTTCCTTGTTTACGCCGAGCACGACAGCTTCCACTTCCTGGCCGACCGAAAGGATGTCGGACGGACGCATGATCCGCTTGGTCCAGGAGAGCTCGGAGACGTGAATGAGACCTTCGACGCCCTGTTCCAGTTCCACAAAGGCGCCGTAAGGGACGAGATTGGTGATCTTGCCTTTGACCTTCTGACCGGCCGGGAAACGCTCTTCGATCTGATCCCACGGATTGGCCTGGGTCTGCTTTAAGCCTAACGAGACGCGTTCCTTCTCCTTGTTAATATCGAGGACGAGGACATCGAGCTGCTGCCCGACCTTGAGGAGTTCGCTGGGGTGACCGAGCCGGCCCCAAGTCATATCGGTGATGTGCAAGAGTCCATCCATCCCGCCGAGGTCGATGAATGCACCGAAATCGGTCAGGTTCTTGACCGACCCGGAGACCGTGTCGCCGACTTTGACGCCTTCGAGGAACTTTTGGCGTTTCTCGCTGCGCTCTTGTTCGATCAACTCGCGCCGGCTGAGGACGACATTTTTTCGATCGTCATTGATCTTAACGATCTTGAAATCATAGGTGTTACCGACGAACTGCTGGAGATCGCGGGGCGGAATGATATCGATCTGAGAAGCGGGGAGGAACGCTTCCACGCCGATATTGACCATGAGGCCGCCTTTGACGACGGACTTCACTTTGCCCTTGATCAGGCCATCGCCGGCAAAAACCTGGGCGATCTTGTTCCAGTTTTGGCGATAAGCCGCCTTCTCTTTCGAGAGAACAACCATCCCTTCATCGTTCTCGAGACGTTCGAGGAGCACTTCCACCTCGTCGCCAACTTCCAGCGTTTCGATATCGTCAAACTCCGAAACGGGAATGACACCTTCTGATTTATAACCAATATCGACGAGCACTTCTCGCGGCCGGATTTCCAGAATTCGCCCTTTGACAATGGTGCCTTCTTTGAAGTCGCGCATCGACTTCGACATGACATCCTGCATTTGCAACATAAACGGTAGTAGGCTTTCCTGGTGAGGCGGGACTCGATTGGTAAAAGCAGTGGCGATCATCGCCAGCTGTTCCCGCGAAAAGGGTAGGAAATTAGCCACGATCCCTCGCGTGGTCAACTGGGGACAGAATTGGATTGATCGCCCTCCCCCGCGCGGGTAGTTTGCCGGCCATGAGTTGGAGCACCAGTGAGGCGTTAACCGATCCGATCATCCGCCAGCCGATGACGTTTCGCTCCGAATACCGGTTTCACCTGCGAGACATTCCGGTGGAAATCACCGTTCGCCTCTACTCCCCCATCCATACCAGCGAGATCATTCTGCGACGAAGTCATCGCATCTCGGTGCCCGGGCTGGATCCGCAGGAAACTCGCGAGTGCGAGGATCAAAGTCAGGACGGCGCCGTCTTGCAGAATGCCGTCAGTGAATATGTTTCCGTTTATAATGCCGCAGTCGCCAAAGGCCTCAAGCCTGAGCCCGGATGGCTAACGCCGGACCCGACGTTCTGCTGAGCGCATCTCCCGGGATGATCACCAAACTTTTCCTCACTGCCTGTCTTGCCGGCACGTTGTTCACGGCAACCGCGGTGGCCGCTCCATCGGCCGAAGAGCAGGTTGCCGAGGCGATCAAGGCGCCCGGTCTCTCCGTTGTGCACCTTTGGGCGCCATGGTGCTCCAATTGTCTGGCAGAACTCAAAAGCGGCGGCTGGAAAAAAATGCTCCAGGATAATCCGGGAGTTAAATTCTATTTCGTTTCCGTTTGGAACAAGGGCGAGGATGGGCGCGCGATGCTGGCCAAATACGAAATCTCCCAGCAATCGAATGCAGTCATCCTGGCTGACTCTGGCCCGCGCGGGGCTGACCACATTAAGCAGTTCGCAGGATTGCCCCTGAGCTGGATTCCCAGTACGTGGGTTTTCAAGGGCGGCGATCTCCGCTACGCGCTCAACTACGGAGAAGTCCGCTTTCCGCTTCTGCAGCAATTGATGACCGACAGCAACTCTGGCTGGGACCACTAGAGCGAACGGGAAGCGAAATTGAAGTTGCCAGAGCGGATGCTGTATAGCATCTTCCCCGTCCGCCGCCCCTTCCCCAGGCCTTAAAATTCCTATGTCCAACACCATCGAATTAGTGCCCGAACTGCTCGAAGCCGGGGTTCATTTTGGTCACCAGACCAAGCGCTGGAATCCGAAGATGAAGCCTTTCATTTTCGAGAAACGCAACGCCATTTACATCATCAATCTCGATGAAACGGTCAAGCAGCTGCACCGGGCGACTGAGTTCCTGCAGCAGATTGCGCAAAGGGGTGGGAAGATTCTCTTTGTTGGCTGCAAAAAGCAGGCGCAGGAAGCGGTCAAGGAAGCTGCCGTCGCGTGCGGACAATTTTACGTCAATCAGCGTTGGTTGGGGGGAACTTTGACCAACCTCACGACGATTCGCAAAAGCATCGGCCGGCTCAAATACATCGAAGAGATCGAGGCCTCGCCCGACTACAAGAAGATGGGCAAACAGGAACTGGCTGCCCTGAACCGAGAAGCCGCTAAACTACGTCGCAATCTCGAAGGCATCCTCGAAATGTCGCAGCTGCCCGACGCTTTGATTATCATCGACACGACCCGCGAGGGCAATGCGGTCAGCGAAGCGCGTCGGCTTGGCATTCCGACGGTCGCGATTGTTGATACTAATGCCGATCCCGAGATCATCGACTATCCCATCCCTGGGAACGATGACGCTATCCGAGCCATTCGCGTGATGCTGCAGAAACTGGTCGACGCGATCGTTTCCGCCAGCGGCGAGGCCCGACTGCGCGAGGAAGTCGAGATGGCCGGCGTGTCCGCCTAAATGCGGACAGTTGGAAGTCGGTAGTTGAGAGTTGAGAGAGACTCTGACTCCAAAGTTTTCCTCTCAATTCTCAATCAAAATCTCTCACCTTCATTCAACCATGGAAATCAGTTCACAGACAGTCAAAGAGCTCCGCGAAAAAACCAACGCTGGTTTTATGGACTGCAAGCGCGCCTTGACCGAGGCGGGCGGCGATCTCGAAAAAGCCGAAACGCTCCTCCGCACTAAGGGTATTGCGGGTGCGAGCAAGAAGTCGTCCCGCGCGACCAAAGAAGGAATCGTCGCGTCTTATATCCATCTGCAAGGCAAGGTGGGAGTGCTGGTGGAGGTAAATTGCGAAACGGATTTCGTGGCCAAAAACGAAGGTTTTCGCGCTTTCGTCAAAGATATCACCCTGCACATCGCTGCCGCTCAGCCTCTCTATGTCAGCCGAGAGGAAGTGCCCTCTGCGACGGTCGACACCGAGCGAGAAATCTACGCTGCTCAAGTTAAGGATAAACCAGCCAACGTGGTGGAGAAGATCGTACAGGGAAAGCTCGACAAGTTTTACAGCACGGTCTGCCTCTTGGAGCAGGGCTTCATCAAAGATCCCGACCAGACGATCAAAGAATTGGTCGCAGTTAAGATCGCTGAGATCGGAGAAAATATCGTCATCCGACGTTTCACCCGATATTCCGTCGGCGAACCGATCGCCGGAGACGAGGCGCCGGCATCGCCTACCAGCGAGTAGGCCGCCTCAGTCACTGTAACGGTGCAGCGGCGAAGGCCCGAACCTTTCTCAACGCAGGACGGTAGGGCGAGACTTCGCCGAGCCTGGAGGTGGACTCGGATTGAAAAGAACCAACTCCCCGGCTCGACAGAGTCTCGCCCTACCGAGGGTGCCTCTCGCAGCGGGGGTCGAACTGAGGAAGGCATCCCTCCGCCTCGTTCTTGACGACCGCCGACCTCTGACAAAAAAGCGAAACCCGCCTGCCAACGTTCGCACGTCAGCGGGCGGGCCCTCGCAGTCGAAGATGTCCTCTTTAGGGGCTGGTGGGCGGCACCTGCGGAATGAAGGTAAAGGGCGGCACCGGCGGCAGCGCCGGAGGAGGACCTTCGGAAGGGATGTCGGTTCGTTCCGGTCCTTCTGCCGGGATGTCCTTGTTATCGAGAATGCTCTTGCCGTCGAAAGCTTCCTTGCCGTCATAAGAGCGGGTGGCTTCGCCCGACACTCCCACAGTCCGCTGCGTCGGTCCGAAAGCGGCGACTTGAGCGACCGAAAATGCTTCTCCGCGAACGGTCGCTGGGTGCCACTTCAACATTACATAACGGCCCACCACCGGTTGGAAGTTTACCGAAGCGCGGCCCTCCCCGGTGCTAACGACCGAACCAACCGGCTTCAGGCCAGCGAAAGCTGCATCGTTGATCTTAAGAGAAGCAGGCAATCCGGCGCCTTGGCCCACATTTGCCACCGGCTGCACCGCGCTCTCGTCGGAAGATTCTCCCGCGGGCAGATTCTGAAGGACGTAGAAGTCCACACTCCCGGGTTGTGCGGAATAGATGGCCGACAACCGGCTCAGACTCCGCTCGGCGCCCAAATCGATCACCGCCGTCGGAGCGCCGTCGTTGCTGGCAAACTCAAAGGCGGTCGCAGGCTGGTCATCGAGCATATAATTGACTCGATTCACATCTCCCGAGCTCACGTAGAGACCGCGCGCTTTCGCATGCACATCGCTGAAGTTGAAATTGACCAGTGCGAAACTGGTCGAGCCTTCGGCAAAGCTGACTTTGCGAGGGCGCGGCATCGTGAAGTCCGCGAGGGCAGGAGCGGAGTAAACGCCGAACGCTGCAATCCGACCGGGCTGCGTTACGTTGAAAGTCAGCTTTACATACTTGGCCTCGCTGGCCCCGATTTTGGTTGTGACCGCCCCATTGGCCATCGCGCTCGTGCCAAGCTGATGCCATTCAGGGCTATTAGCAGGTAGATCTGCATTTGAGATCGAAATGGCTACGTCGCCTTGCGCGCCCTCGTTCAAGAAGGCAACGCTCTGGACGTTTTCGATGTTGGGCAGCGAAACCAGAATGCTGGATTGACCCGCCGGCAACCGATAGCCGATGGTCGGATCGTCGCAGAGCAGCGCTGCCGCCGAAGTGTTTTGATCCTGTCCGTTAAAGCTCAATTGTAATTGAGCCACAGAACTGCCACCCGGATTAGCGCTGACCGCCGCACCAAAATGGTAGCGAGCCAGATTTTCCGGGTATTCAGGTGCTTGGCGAAGAGTGAGAGGAGCAGCTTTTTGGAGAACGATATCGCCCGCATAGCCGAGAGAAGGGCCAGAGAGCAACACGCACAGGAGCGCCTTTAACGAGGAGGATTTGGTGAGAAGTTTCATATAATTTCCATACTTACAAAAACCGATGCTAGGAGAATGGTACTCAATTGGCAACATAAATTTCGATCTGTCCGAAAAAACTTTAGACCAACCCTGCCGCTCTTTTCATTGGGGACCATACCTGACTGTGGCTTTGGAACATCCATGAGCCCAGCCAACGGTGATTTTACCGCAATAGTGAATGCGCCGTCCACGCAATTTCTTCGCTGGGTGAGAATACATATGTTTTGCTCCCCAAAAAGGCCAAACGGGTGCAGCGCAACTCCACGCGAAAACCGCGGCGGGGTGCAGGTGGAGTTTACCCTCATGTAGACGAATCCTTGGGAGCCGCGGATGTTGGTTTGCAAGGTCCCGGCGCCCATGCTCCGGGGCGGCGCCCCTGTTTGAGAAGCCCCTCGTTGCTTTTGCACGCTTTACGGGACAAAGCGAAACATTTGCTCGCGATCAAAGCCGGGACTCTAATTCTGAGCCACCAGGGTAGCCGGAGCGGCCCGGAGTTTGCGGGAGCCCTCAAAAGCGTAGTAGGGAATATAGGCACGATGCCCGATATCATTCCCCCGGTAGGCTTTCCAAAGGAGCGTGGGATCCAGCACATACGTCCCAGACGACGTATCCCACTCTACCCAGGCGTGCGTAGAACGGCTGGTGGTCGCTCGTTTGCCGATCACCAAGCGAACATTCGTGGCCCCGCGCATCTGCATTTTCTGATAGAGCGCCACGGCCTTGGCCTTGCAGTCGGCGGGCGCACCGGACGCAGTCTCCTCGGGCGTCTTCCATTGCCGGGTGAAGCCATAAGGAATGGAGCGCAAATCGCCGATCCAGCGATTCACGACGCCCATCGAAATCTCCTCCTCACCGCCTTCACTCTCGGTCAAGAGAACGGGACGGATGCGACTCATCTGTTTGTCGTAAGGAGTGTTCTTAACCGTCAGGAAAAGGTTCTCTCCGAAGCAGGAGACACAGGAAAAGCCGATTGCGGCCAGCAGGAAGAGAAAGAAACGTTTAAGGGCGAAAGGGTTGACGCTTACGAAAATCATAATAACTAGACTTTCTATAAGCAGAGGGCGTGCCAACTCTCCAACGAGAGCGTGACATGGGACCGCGTCCGCGCCGAGTTATCCGTTCGACTTGCTCAGGGCGAGCGGCCGCGTAGAGAACGCCCCTCGAGCCGGGCTTCAGCCGACCTTCGCCGAAGAAAAGCGCACTCTTGCGCTGGGGAGAGAGCGGGATTACCCATTCCGGCTACTGCAGTTCGGAGATGGCCCCCTTCCCATCTGGACACGGTAGAACCGACGAAAACCAGCGGTGGAAACAAAAAAGCGGGTGGCCTTGACTAGAATAGTCGGGCAGCACGACCGATTATGAAGAGTGCGACCAGCAACCTGCTCGCGGCGACTCTCCTAAAATCTTCCTGTTTCGACCCTTTAAAAGATCGATGGATCCTGTGTCAGAATTCCCCGCGTCGTGAATTTGCCAGTCCGATCGATCTCCTCCCGAGTAATGACACGCACGGGAGAAGTCGTAGCTGTTCCGATTGCCTTCACCTTAACTCGCTGCGGGATGCGAGATCCAGTGACAAACACCAGCTTCGTGCCATCCCCGTACTTTTTCGAACCACTGATCGCCGGCGCCAGTGGCTCATGATAGCTCGAAGCCCGATTATAGCGCTGCGGAACGTCACTGTTTCCGCTCTCTTCCGACCTTGAGTCGGCAAAAGAAACCTGCATTCCTACAGAACCGATCACTGCAATTGCGAACGCTAGTTTCAACGTTTTCATGAGAAAAGGTTAATTCGTCAAGCCACCGCTTGCAAGTCGAGCTTCGCACTTTTTAGAAAGACCCCGGTGGCCGTGGGAAACGACTGGCCCGCCGTCGCGGGTAGGATGGGCATCCTCCCCGCCGGTTCGGGCGTCTCGCCTGAACGAACTTTTCGTGGCGTTGCTCAAAGGCGGCGACGCAAGATGCGTCGCCCGGCGGGCGGGACGCCCACCCTACCCACGACGAAAAACGCTCCGGAAACAGATATTTGATTTGCTTTAGTCGTGGACACTGGCTGGCGCGAGGCCGTGCGCTCGCCAGGAAAAACAAGAGAGGCAGCGGTTGCCCGCTGCCTCTCCGTTATTAGAACTACAATTTGGTTAGAACTTTTTCGTCAGCTGGACGTAGACAAACCGACCCGTCGGATCATAGATGAAGTCGGGATACTTCACCGTGTTACCACCGAAGCCGTAGGCTTTGGGCGGGTCCTGTCCGAAGATATTGTCGCAGCCCAAGGTGATGGTCGTACCATTCAACACGCGCTGCCAGATGGGCAGGCCGTAGTTGGAGGTCTGTGCCGTCGCCATTTCCATGGGCTTGCCGTCTTTGCCAAGGGACATGTCTTTCGCGTCCTTCGAATAGCCAGCCACCGGCTGGTTTTCGACTGGCGCAACGAAAGTGAAGTCATACGAGGCCTGACCGTCAACCGTCCAGATCTGGCTGACCCAGTGATTGTTGCCAAACGGTTTCAATTCATGGAATCCATCCGTGTAACGGAGGGTGCCGATGAGGTCGAAGCCATTGTAGGCCCAATCGAGACGGTGGACGCCGCGCCACCTCAGAAAGGCGTCACTCGAACTGCCGTCCGCGATCCCGCCAATCGGGTTACCCGCCAGCTGCACCGTTGGCGAGTCAACGGTTCCCTTGAACTTATAGGAGTTCAGATAGCTAACCTGGGTGAGCGAGGTGAAGGTTCCAAACGGCGATTGGTAGACGTACTGGAGACCGAGATCGACACCATTTGCTCGCGTCGAACCACTGTTGATGAACGGGACGAAGATTCGGCTAATGAAGCCGGCCGCGTCACGTTGCACGATTTCACCCGGCAGCAAGCCTCCGACCTGTTCTCGATTGAGAATGTTGGAAATGCTCGATTGGATAACCTGGCCACTGCGCTCTGTATCCCAGAGGTCAATCGACAAGGTCAAACCGTTGACAAATTTCGGCGTCCAAACGATACCAGCCGTGAAGGAAACCGAATCCTCAGGTTGCAGCGTAGGGGTGCTGGTGAAGACAACGTTTTGTTCCGGTTCGTTGCGGCCTGGGTCGTTATCCGGAGGTCCACCCAGCGAATTAGGCAGGGTGTCGTTGACCGGAGTTAGAGCAGAAGTGGGGCTGCCGTAGAGCTGAATGAGGGACGGCTCCAGGAAGCCTTTGCCAATGGTTGAACGAATCGTGAGTGTCTCATCGATCGGCTGCCAGCGGATGCCGAACTTCGGCACGGCCACGTTGGTGTCGTTATTCTTGAACGCTTCGTAGCGAACCGCTGCCGTCAGCTCCAGGGAATAGAAGCCCGGGAAGTTGAAGGTCGGGCTGGTGATCGGAATATTGGTTTCCGCGTAGAACGCATAATCCTTCCGACCCGCTTGGGTGCTGGCGCCCGTAGAACTACCGGCGATGTCGCCATCCAAGGATAGCTGGTCAACGTCTTGCACTAATTGCTCACGGCGGAACTGCCCGCCGAAGGCGAATCCAACTCCACCAGCAGGCAATTTGAAGAGCTCCGTTGTATAGAGGTTAAGATCAAGCACTGCGATTTCAGAAGTGTCGACATCCTTTGGATGGATTGTCGCGTAGTCAACCACGCCGGCATTACTCGCAATCGGCGCGCCAAACAGCGCGTCGCCGAAGGGATTAAACGCCGTTTGACCTGCGAGGACGCCGCCTGGTTGGAAGATTGGCGAGTTTTGGTTCAGCACCTGCGAGAGGCGCGAATTGGACACGAGAGTTCCGGTAGACGTGTTCTTAATCTTGTTATAACGAAAAGCTGCGTCATAACCCCAAGTCCCATCAAACAACTTGTCCCCCTTGACCCCGATGGTGGACAGGAAGTTATCGGAGACGTTGTCCGATAGGCGGTTACCGAACTCCAGGAAACGCGCCCGGCTGCCACCAGCGATGATCTGGTTGAACGGATTGAACGGGTTGACTGCGTTGTCCGGCAAACCGGTATCAGCAAAAGTGGGGGTGCCCGGAGGCGCCACGCCATTGAGGTTGATCCCGGGCGGAATGGCAATAGGCCTTGCGCCAGGGGTCTGGAAGTTACCTGTTGCGGTCGGCGCCAGTTCATTATGAGAGCTTGTGTTCTCATAGAAAAAGTCGCCAAAGAGGACCATTTGATCACCAAAGATCTTATGGGAGAAATTGGCAAACCCGCCATAATACTCGACTTCGGGCAAGTTGGACGAGAAACGGTCGTAGTTGAAGCCTGGCAGGATGGAAAATGGCGAACGCACCCGGCCGCGGCCGTAGATATAGGCAGACGCTGGGGAATTGCCGCCGCTACCGTCGGGCGCTGTCCCGAAGAAGACACTTGTAGGATCCGTCGAAACGCCAGTGAATTGCCGGCTCTGCAGATATGGGGCAGTTCCAGCAGGAGGAGTTCCCCCGGCCGCAACGACTTGATCATACTGCAACTCCAAGTTGTAAGGTGTGGCATTGCTGCTCAGGAACACCGGCACGTTCGAGAAACCACGGTCGTGGTTAAAGATCGAGTTGCGATGATAGAAGTTCAAAGCGCCAGTCACCTGCGTATCACCGTCGCCGATACCGAAGATCAACGACGCACGATATTCGCCGGAATCCTTATCCAAGGTGTTGCCGTATTCGATGGTGGCTTCCGCGCCTTTGTAATCATGGCGCAGTTTGATGTTGACCACACCAGCGACCGCGTCCGCACCGTAGGTGGTGGAAGCACCGTCCTTCAGAATCTCGATGCTTTCGATAGCCGCTTCCGGAATCGATCGCAGATCGAAGAAGGCTTGCGTGCCACCGTTTCCGACCGGGTAGGGAGCGAGACGACGACCGTCCACCAGGACGAGAGTCGCATCCACGCCGATACCGCGCAGGGAAATGCCGGAGGCGCCAGGAGTAAATCCGGTGCCGTTGTTCGAAGTGGGAATACCGCCACCGTTGGCGATCGGGAGATTCTTGATCAGATCTTCCGCCGTCCGCTCACCCGATTTGTTGATCAGGTCACGGTTGATATTTAAAACTGGGTTAGGCCCGACTTCCTGGGCCGTCGGGATATTTGAACCGGTCACAATAATGCGCTCGGTCTCGGCGACGGCGCCGGTTGCACTCGTCGGTGCTTCACTGCCGGGCTGCGGAGCAGCACCGGTCGCTCCAGGCGCGTTGAGCGGCTGGGCTGGACTGTTGGCGGCGGGCGCTGGCTCTTGAGCGAGCGCACCGGAACCCGCAAAAAGCGGAATCGCAACGCCGACCGCAAGGGCCGTGCGTACAAATCCGAACTTCGTTTTTGTAGTTCTGATCATTAGTTTCTCCATTGGTGTTTGGTTAGGTTTGGCGGTGAGGATTAAAGAAGAATCTGCACCCCCGCAAGCGTTTTTTTCATTTTTTTTCATTTTCTTTTGAACGCCAAGCGCTAAGGGCATGTCGCAGTTTGTTCCTTCTGAAGAGAAAAATTGTGCGCTTCGGGCTTTTCTTCCCAGCAACTTCAGCGCCGCAAAAGGGGATATTTCGCCTGGCCCCCGAATCTCTCTGATGCCGACCAAACTCCCTCTTAGAGGGGCGCAGACTGCTGCTCAGCAGTCCGAAGCCCCGCCATTTCCGACATTCTGCGACACAAGGTCGGCCCATGTGGCCCGGTTCTGATTTTCTCTAGGTTGGGGGAAATGGCGGCCGGCTAGGCGGAGTGAGGCGTCACCTAACAATTGCTTCGCGGTCATCCCGAAACGAGTTGTCATTAATCCTGGCTCCAAAGGGAATCTTTTGATCGGAAAACGTGAATCCCAGATGGTGGGGCGTTGCAAGGTGCGGTGGAGAATCGCACAGTAGTGGTGTGCGTTTGTCGATTCTCTCCCTAATCCTGTTCCTCTCGGGAGCGAGCGCACTGCTTTTCCAAACGCTTTGGCTTCGCCTGAGCGGATTGGCTTTTGGCAATTCGATATGGTCAGCCGCGCTCATACTCTCCAGCTTTATGGCGGGGTTGGCGCTGGGTAGCGCTATCGCGGCTTCGATATCACTGCAGGGCTGGCGGCCTTTGCGGCTTTACGCCGCACTGGAACTCACGGTCGCGCTCTTTGGTTGCACGCTCGTTTTTGCGCTTCCGCATGTTGGTGAAGGACTGCGCTCAATCTTTCAAGCGCTCTGGAATTATCAAGCCGCGCTCAACGTCCTTCGCTTCGGAATCTCGTTTTTGATCCTACTCGTTCCTACGACCGCGATGGGCCTGAGTCTCCCCGTTCTCTTGGAAGATCCGCTCCTCATTAAAGGAGAATTTCGCCGGAGTGTAGGGCTTTTATATGGCTTTAACACGCTGGGCGCAGTCTGCGGCGCCTTGGCGGGCGAAATGTACTTGATCAAAGCCTTTGGGGTTTTTGGCGCCAGTCTTACGGCTGGAGGTGTGAGCACTCTGGCCGCCTCTCTCGCTTTGTTTTTTGCGGGCCGACATTTGGCTCCTCTCGGCAAACGCTCGTCCCGTGCGCGATTTGGTTTCTCATTCGGCAAGCAATTACCTTGGAAGCTGCTTTTCGTCAGCGCTGTGAGTGGCGCAATTTTACTCGGGCTGGAGGTTATCTGGTTTCGATTTTTGCGCTTGTATATCGCTTCCACCTCGAGCGCGTTTTGCATCATGTTAGCGGTCGTCCTCCTGGGGATTGGCCTGGGCGGCGTGCTCTCGAGTTGGCTTCCGCGCCGAGTCTCATCGCGATATTTGCTGCCGGCGCTTTTGTGGCTTGCGGCGATCGGAACCCTGCTCTCCTACGTCTTCTTCCCGCTCCCTGCCTCCGCAACTGATACACAGGCGTTTCATATTGAGCGCTGGCCGCAGATCGCGCGGATGTCGCTCGCTTTAATGTTTCCAGTCGCGTTCCTGTCCGGAGTGCTTTTGCCCATCGTGGTGACCTCAGTTCACGCCGACATTGCGGGTCGGACAAATAGCGTCGGGTTGACTATCTTTTTCAACACCATCGGCGCAGCTTTGGGACCCCTGTTAGTCGGCTTTGTTCTGCTTCCTTCGTTAGGATTTCAAACCAGCCTGATCATTGCAGCAGGAGGCTATGCCGCTTTGGCTATCTTCACCACGGAACGAGCCACTTGGGCACTTCGTCACGCGCCAGGCGGCTTGCTGTTCTTGCTCGCGATCGCGTTTGGGGCGGTCATCGTGTTCTTTCCTTACCGGAGAAATGAGCTGCATTTCGCCAACGCGCGACGGCCCTATGAAGTCGATGGATCGCGCTTAGAAAGAAGAATCGAGGGAGACGCCGATACGTTGCAACTGCTCCGACGCGACCTTTTTGGAAACCCTTACTACTATAGGCTGATCACCAACGCCTACTCTATGTCGGGAACTCTGCCGCGCAGCCAGCGTTACATGCGGCTATTCGCGTATCTGCCGCTCGCGCTCCGGCCGCAGAGTGAAAACGCGCTTCTACTCTGTTATGGAGTAGGTGTTACGGCTGATGCGTTGACCCGCGCTCCAAGCCTGAAACATATCGACATAGTCGACACTTCGAAAGAGGTTCTTCAACTCGCCAATTCCTACACTGGACTCGGATACTCCAACCCGCTGCGCGATCCGCGGGTGAGGACCTTTGTCCAAGACGGTCGCTTCTTCCTCCAAACCTGTCCTGAACAGTATGATATCATCACGGGTGAGCCGCCACCTCTCAAAGTTCTAGGGACGGTAAACCTCTACACACAGGAATTTTTTTCCCTCATGCACGCCCGACTGAAGAGAGGTGGTATCGCTACGTTCTGGCTGCCCATTTACCAGGTTACGCAGGCCGAAATGAAAGCGATTCTGGGAGCTTTCCATAACGCTTTTCCGCAGTCGTCGGTTTGGGCCACGGGCGATCTTGAATGGATTATGGTGGGGATCAAGGAGCCGCTCTCAAAACTCGATGAAAAATCAGCGCAAGCCTTTTGGGCTGAGAATAACATCCGATCCGATTTGCTCCGAATAGGCATCGAGGAGCCAAGCCAGCTCTCAAGTGTATTCCTGATGGACCAGGAGACAATCGATAGTCTCACCCAAGGTGTCGCGCCGCTGTCCGATAATTTTCCGAAGCGCCTTACAGATGTGCATCCCGATCTCCGGGAAACGTATGCCTTCGCCTTCAACTACCTGGAAGGCTCGGGCGCGCTCCGACGCTTCGAGTCATCTTCCTTGATCGAAAGGACTTGGCCCGAAGGATGGAAGAAGTCGCTCGACGTCTACTTTTTTCTTCGCGAGATGCGTTTCCGGTGGGAGACAACAGGCGGAAATTGGCTGGCAGCCCTCGACTTTTGTTTGCTCAAGACCAAACTGCGGACGCCGGTTCTAACCGTTTTGAATAGCGATGAGTTCCGGCTCCAACTTGCCCAAGACTTCGCTGCGAAGTCCGGAAATGTGTTACCCGAGGTCGGGACCGATCTGGTGGCGGGAGCATTAGCCAGTCGTGACTTTGGCAAGGCCATTACGCTGCTGGAAACAGCAAGAGCGAACGGCTTCTCCAATGAAAATGAATTTTTCCTTCTCACCTATCTTTATTGCGTTACCGGCGAAGTAGAAAAAGCCGAAGCGCTCGCCGCAACCAAGCCGCTCTCACGCAAACGGGACTGGTTCGTCGATTGGCTCTGGGGAACCTTGCAGGCCGAATACGGTTTTCGCCCGCCTCCCTCAAGCTAAAAGGCTGACGCAAGTTCCTTGAAGAGCTTGCCGACTACCGCGGCTTCGCCTGCTCCTTCCGACATTTCGGGACCTCCCGTCCAATACCTCGCGCCGAATCTCGTTTCCGTCCGGCTGGGCGTTTTCTATCCCGTGCTCTTGACCACGACGAAAGCCGCACGCCTAGTGAAAAGAATGTTCACCGGGCTCATCGAAGAAGTCGGCGAAGTGCGCTGGCTGCGCGCGGCCAGCGGGGGCACGCAACTGCAAATTGCCGCGCCCCGCATCGGCCCGGGCCTCACCTTGGGTGAGAGTGTCGCAGTGAACGGATGTTGCCTAACGATCACCGCAATGCGGGAGGAGAAGCTCACCTTTGATTTGCTCCAGGAAACGCTGGAGCGGACCAATCTGCGCCACCTGCGGCCCGGCAGCCTGGTCAATCTCGAGAGCGCCCTCGCAGCCTCTGGCCGCATGGGGGGACATTTTGTGCAAGGCCATATCGACTCTGTTATCCGAGTCTTGGATTGCTCGCCCCAGGGCGCCGACAATCGGCTGGAGGTCGAGTTACCGGCCGATTTTGCGCGTTATGTGGTGAAGAAGGGATCGATCGGTCTTAATGGCGTTAGTCTCACCGTCGCCGAGCTACGGCCCCACAGTTTGACCGTGTGGATCATTCCGCACACCGGAGAGCAGACGAATCTAAGATCGCTCCGGCCCGGCGACCTGCTGAACGTGGAATTTGATCTTCTGGCCAAATATGTCGAACGGATGCTGGCCGCACGTTAGGCGCGGCCTTTTGTGCGAAGCACCCCCACCGGGGAACAACATCCCCGGCTACAGCGCAGCTATCTCGCCCCGAGGCCTCCCAGAACGGCGGGAATCGTGCGCAGCAAAATTTTGAGATCGAGCCCTAACGACCAACGATCGATGTATTCGAGATCGAGCTTCACCCAGTCACGGAAATCGCGGACCTGATTTCTCCCGCTGATCTGCCAGAGACAGGTCAGGCCTGGTTTCACGCTCAGCCGCCGGCGCTGAGCCGCGTCTTCAAACTTCTCGACTTCGTAAAGCGGCAAGGGCCGAGGCCCAACGAGGCTCATGCTCCCGGTGAGCACGTTGAACAACTGGGGCAGTTCGTCCATGCTGGTCCGGCGCAGCCAGCGCCCTAACGGGGTGATGCGCGGGTCGTCCGCCACCTTGAAGACCGGGCCGCGCATCTGGTTGAAGGCGAGCAGCTCGGCCCGCCGCATCTCGGCGTCGCTCGACATGGAGCGAAATTTATACATGACAAAGGGTCTCCCATTTTTCCCCGCTCGTTCCTGGCGGAAGATGATCGGCCCCTTGGAGGTGAACCGAATGCCGAGGGCCGCGATCAACATGGGAAGGGCAAAGAAGATCAATCCCACGAGCGCCCCGAGGCGGTCGATCAGGCCCTTGATGCGAAAGGCCCAGGAAACATCAGGGGTCGAACGAAAAACCAGCATGGGACGATCGCCGAAAACATCAAAACTGGGTTTGGCGATGGCGGTCTGGATAAAGTTGGCCACCAGCCAGGCCGGCACACCTTCTATCTCGCAAGCGCCGATGGCTTGCTCGACGCGATTAAGCTGGCTGTGGCCCGCTGCGAAAATGACCCGGGAGACCGAATGTTTGTGCATCGCTTCGACCAACTCCGCGATCGGCTGTTTTTCGATATCGATCCGCTCGACCACTTGCAGAAGAATAGCCTCGTTAGGCGTAAGTGTCCTCTCGAGGGCCGCGATATCCTGCGGCATGCCGGCCAGCAAGACGCGTTCGCGCACCTGCCCACGAGCCACGCGCCGCCGAATGCGCGCCGCGATCACCCGGTCTTTCGTGAGCAACGCCACGCTCGCGATTAAGATGAACAAGAGCGGCACTGCCCGACTCGTGAGAGGGAGACGCAGGAAAATGACGCACCCGCTCACCATGATGCTGAGGTAAATCATGGTCCGCGCGATCTGGACGAACGACTTGCCGAAAGACTTGCCGAAGGGCGATTGATAAAAGCCCTGCAGGTCGAGCAGGATCGGCCCGAAGGGCATGACTACGATCAACAACCATTGGTAATTTTTAAACGGATCGATCGAGAAAGGCAGATCGAGCCAGCTCGTGCCGTAAAATCGCAGGGCATGAGCGGCAAAGAGGGAGAACGCCAGCGCAAAGGCGTCGAGGAGCTGGTGGAATTGCGCGTTTAGTTCCTGTTGGCGGTTTAGCATGCTATGGATCGCAGCGGACGGCAGTCTGCCATTACAAGTTACGCGCCGGAAGAAGGAAAAGATGAGCCGGAATACTTCATTCACGCAAGCGGGATCGACTTCCCGCCTCGTTGGGGTCGTGAATTCGCGGGCGGCGCTCGCTCGCGCCATCCGCCTGCGACGACCGCCGGATTTCTTCGAGCTCCGCCTCGATCTGCTCCGCCGGTCGCTCGACGAGGTGGAGCAGGCCCTGCCGCGTTTGCGCGCTCCTCTTATCTTGACGGCTCGCCATCCTGCGGAGGGCGGCGACGGCCAGCTTAAGACCCTCACCCGGCAATCCCTGATCCTTCGCTTCCTCGGCCACGCTGCGCTCGTCGACATCGAATTACGCTCCTTGCGACAGATGCAGCCGCTCCTCGCCGAGATGCACCGGCGCCGGGTCGGCCTCCTGCTTTCGCTCCACCAGCTGACCGACACTCCCTCTGTCGCCGCGTTGCAGCGCCTGGCGAATTCTGCTCGCGCTTTCCATCCGGCGATTTTAAAAATCGCGACACGCACCGACACGGTCCCGCAATTGGACCGGCTCCTTGCCTTTTTTCGCGAGAAGAAGGAACCGCCCTCTCGCCTTGCCATCATGGGCATCGGTAAGCTCGGTCGGAAATCGCGAATTCGCTTCGACCGTCTTGGCTCGGCCTTGACCTACGTGTCCCTGGGCGACTCAAAAGTCGAAGGCCAACCTTCGCTGGAGCAACTTCGGCGTAGCCGCCGTGCGTATATTAGCTAGAGCAAGCGCCGCCATGCCTGAGACTGTCGAACTGCCTAACGCCGTCCCCGTCATGCCCCTCCCGGGCGTGCTCCTTTTTCCCAATGCGCTTCTGCCGCTCCACATCTTCGAGCCACGCTTCCGCGCCATGCTCGCCCAGGCCCTTGATCACAACCGGATGCTTTGCATTGCCCTCGTCAAACCGGAACGCGGCCATTGGCAGACCAGCTCGGATTTTTTTCCGGTCAGCACCGTCGGGCTCATCCGGGCGTGCGTGGGACGGCAGGACGGCACCTCCGACCTCATTCTTCAGGGAATTCGGCGAGTCCGCTTCGACGAGTTCGAACAGGAAGCCCCCTTCCCCATCGCCCGCATCCAGCCGCTCGAGACGGTAGCCGAGCCGACCGTCGAGACCGACGCGCTCGCGGCCAAAGTACTGGAATTCTATACGCGTTTCAAAGCGAGCGGGCGTCAACTCCCCGATAAAGTCGACCGCTACCTGAGCGAATTGGAGGATCCGGAAATGCTGGCTGACCTGATCGGCGCCACCTTCATCAGCGATCCAGCCCGCCGCCAGACTTTGCTGGAGGAACTCGACCTCAACCAGCGACTCCGCCTCCTCATCCAATACCTGCGCGAAGAAATCCTGTAGACTCTTGCTCTCTTGCTCCTAATCCTGAACGAAAAGATTAGGAGCAAGAGCAGGAGCAGGATTAGGAAGCCGATGTTGCTAATCGCGCGAACTCCTCGAGCAAATACCGGTCGGTCATACCCGCAATATAATCGCACACGGTGCGATGCAGCCCCTCGCCCTCGAGGCGGCGCGCCGCCGCCTCCCCAAGTCGTGCCGGATCCTGCAAATAGGCCGCAAAGACGGCGCGCAACATCTCGCACGCCCGCTGATTCACCTCCGCCACGCGCGGATGATAATAAACGTTCTCATACAAAAACGTCCGCAGCTCACGGTTCGCCTGGCTCAACTCCGCGCTGTAGCGAATCAGCCGCGCCGGCTGCCGCCGCGCTTCTGCGGCAGTCGACGGGGCCGCCTCGGCAATCGCCCCTGCGCTCGTCGCCACGACATCGCGCACTTGGAGGTCGATGATGTCGCGAATAATATTCTTGTGCAGTTGCTGCCCTAACAAATCGGGATTTCGCTTCGCCACCCTCTGGTGACTACGTTGCCAGATCGCGCTGTCGTCGAGCTGGTCGCTGTCCAGGATCGCGAAATCAAGCGCGTCATCGAGGTCGTGACTGTAATACGTGATCTCATCGGCCAGATCCGCAATCTGCGCTTCCAAGGATGGCGGCATCGACTCGTCTCGCTTCCGCAAACCCTCCAGCACCTCGTGCGTCAGGTTTAAACCCGGGAACGCCGGGTAAGCCGCTTCCAGCAACTCGACCACGCGCAGACTCTGCCGATTATGCTCGAAGCCACCTTGCTCGCTCATGCACTCGGCCAGCATTTCCTCCCCGGAATGCCCAAACGGCGCGTGACCCAAATCATGAGCCAGCGCGATGGCTTCCGCCAAATCCTCGTTCAACCCCAGCGCTCGCGCGATGGTGCGACTGACCGACGCCACCTCGAAGGTGTGCGTCAAGCGGGTGCGCAGATGATCCGCCGTCCCGTTCAGAAACACCTGCGTCTTATATTCCAGCCGGCGAAACGCCCGCGAATGAATGATCCGCGCCCGGTCGCGCTGAAACTCCGTCCGGTACTCATGCCGCGGCTCTGGGAACGTCCGGCCCCGCGAATCGCCCGACTTCTGCCCGTAGGCCGCCAGCGTCCGACGCTCGTCCTCCTCAATCTGTTCCCGGCGTTTCCACCCGGCCGCGGGCAATTCCGCGCCCCTGGCAAAGTCGTTAGTCTGCATCGTTAGGCGGCTCCACCGTTTCTTCTAACCCCGCTTTTAGACCTCGTCGTTCCGCCCGCTGCTGCCCGCGCACCAGGAGAAGATCGAAAAGGGCCAGCAACAGCACCGTCACGGTGACCCAGCCACAGGCCAGCCAATAGAGCATGAACCATCCCGGGCGAATCTTCGGGTCGAGCCAGGGAGCGAGAAAAGTCGCGCCGCCGAAAAGCATCACCACCGCCACGATCACTGCCCAGAACATGGCTTTACGCCGGGTCGTCTGGTCGCGCACAATCCCGCGGGCCGCGTGGGTGGCGAAAGCAGCGATCCGAAGTTTTTTTTCGTTAGGCGGCGGCGCATCCATTAATGCCTAACAATCTCGCCGCTCGACCTCACCAGCGCAACTTTCGCCGGGCGCCTCGGGCGCGATCGCCCGGAGTGCTTTTGCGGATCAGCGGCCAAGGTGAGCTGGTGGCTGCCCCCTTTCTCGAAAGCGCGGTCCCCGGCCGGTTGCTCCGCACAAATCTCTACCGGGATTTTTCCCGTTGTTCTAGGATGAGTCCATGCCCGCCGAACCGGTCGCCGACAAGCTTCGGCTCCGCCATCCGCACGCTCGCGCGACAGGTGTCACGAGCGGGTTACTCCCGCGCGGAATCTCCCTCGAATGCGACCTGCGGGAGATCGATCACCCTGAAGGTCGATTCCGACACGCCGACGGCACCCGCTACGACATTTGCGTGATGGATGTGCAAACGCAGAACTTTCGACCGCCCGCGGTCTCGCGGGAAAACTTTGTCGGCGATGGCGCCGATAATCGCCTGGCCGTCATCCGGCTGGGCAACGTCCAGCAAACCAGCTTTCGGCTTTGCCTCATCTCGCCCGGGGCCGCCTTCGGCACCTTGGCCGCGGCCGCTAAGCCCGCCCCTCCGACCTAACGACAAGCTCTTCATACTTCGCGACCGCGCAGAGCCCGATAGCGGGTGCGGGAGCGATGGCGAAAATGCGAGGGTCGCAAGTATTGCAGGTAAGGGAAATAGTGCGCCCAGCGTTCCGGAAGCCTGCGGCGCGCTCCC
Source organism: Chthoniobacterales bacterium (assembly GCA_965218705.1). GTDB lineage: Bacteria > Verrucomicrobiota > Verrucomicrobiia > Chthoniobacterales > UBA10450 > Palsa-1392. The sequence goes on along the minus strand of OZ244652.1, from coordinate 1,548,024 downwards.
ATCTCGAGACACGACTCGACCACGCGATGGAAGCTCACTTGGGGCGAAAACCACTCCTCCCATGCTTTCCGCGCCTGACGCCCCATCTTGGGCGCATCGGCTTCTCGCCTCTCCAGGAGTGGAATGATCCGATCGATCGAACTCTCTGGGATACGCAAACTGAACTCATCCCAGGATGGTCCGGACGGAGCCACCCACTGGTCGGATAGGATGACTGGCACCCGTCCCATACACATCGTGTCGAACAGGCGTACGCTGGAGGGCGAAACGCCTCGCGGGCAAAGCACGAATCGACTCGACCGGATGCTTTCGGCGTATCGTTTCCAATAGGGAATCATCTCTTCCGAAGTGTATTTCCCGGCCAGAACCCGCTGCTGGTCGATGGCGGTGTCCTGGAAAAATCCGCGCGGGTGATTCAACTGTCGCAGGCGCCGACGGACGGGGGCGTTGGCGGTCGACCCGAGGAAACTGTAGAGATATGGAAGCGCCCCTTCCGGCTCAGAGAAGGTTACAAATTGATTCTCCGACACGCCGAGGTAAAAGCCGCCGCGCGTGCGCCCGGTGGCCCAGCGTTTTTCGATGGAGGTGTAAAGACCGGGCAGGAATGGAACGGCGTAAGGAGCCGAAGAGAAGACGAAGCACCTCTCGCGATGCGCGCGCACCAGCGGATGTTTTCTCACCTTCTCAAAGTAGGGGCCTGCCCCTTGCAGCTCTGCAAAGAGGATGAGTTCGGCTGAGTCCGCGTCGTCGGTGAGCTGGTGAAAGCCAAACCGATCAATGGCTGCACTCTCGCGGAGGCGGCGCAACGCTCCGCGGTTGTAAGAATCTTCCGGCGGGGGCGCAACGGAAAGCAGGAAGACCTTGGCCATACGACGAGCTCTTGTAGACGTTTCGCTCTGCCAAACGCGAGCGCGATCTTGTCCGCGGGGCTCACGCCCGCGCTTCGCAGAGCGAAAGCGTCGACAAGGAGCGCTAAAGACGAAGCGTTTTTGGAGCGGATCGTCACAGGAGCAGCAAGGACGGATTTTCCAGGAGCTGGCGGAGGGCCTTGAGATAATTGGCGCCGATGGCGCCATCGACGACGCGGTGGTCGCAGCTGAGGCCGATCTTCATCCGATGGCCCGGCACGATCGCGCCGCTGTCGTCCACGACCGCTTGCCTAACGACTGCCCCGATGGCGAGGATGATCGATTGCGGCGGGTTGATGACGGCGGAGAAATAATCGATGCCGTAGCTGCCCAGGTTCGAGACGGTGAGGGTGCCGCCTTGGAATTCCTCTGGCTTCATCCGCTTGTTGCGGGCGCGGTGGGCCAGGTCTTTGACGGCGGCGCTGATCTCGCGGAGCGACTTGTCTTGCGCGCTGCGAATCACCGGCGTGACGAGGCCTTCGTCGATGGCCACCGCGACAGCGAGGTTGATGTCGCCGTACTGCACGATGGCGTCATTATCGAAGGAAGCGTTCACTCGGGGCTCGCGCTCCGCGGCCATGACCGCGGCTTTGAGGATAAAATCGTTGACGGTGATCTTACTGGCGTCGTCCTCGTCGCCGGACGATTTCAACTCAGCGCGCACGCGCATCAGCGGAGTGGCGTCGATCTCGATGTTGAGATAGAAATGCGGAATCGGTCCGAGGCTTTGGCTCAGACGCTCGGCGATGACTTTGCGCATGCCGCTCAGAGTGGTGCGAACGGTCTCACCAGCAGCAATGCCGGGCGCGGGTTTGGGCTTGGTCGGGGACTTCGCGGCCGCAGGCGCGGCCGACCCGGCTGCCTCTACATCTTTCTCGACAATGCGTCCGCCAGGACCGCTCCCCTTGAGATTCGTTAGGTCGACACCTTTCTCGGCCGCGATCTTGCGCGCCAGCGGGGAGGCTTTAACGCGGGCGGAATCTGACTTTTCTTCGGCGGGAGCGCTCTTTTTTGCAGGCTTGTCTTTGGCGGGTTTGGGGACGGCCGGCGAGTTTTTTGCTGCGCTGCCTTTTTTAGCAACCTCCTCCTCCTCGCCCATGCTTTCGTCGCCTTCTTCCACCTCGCGCGTCTCCGAGAGATCCTCGTCGACGTCCGTTTCCGCTTTCGACTCTTCCTCTGCTGTCTCCTCTGCTTCTTCCTTTTCGTCGTCCCCTTCAGGCGCTTCTTCGCCTTCCTCGCCGATGAAGGCGATACGGTCGCCCACGCTTACCTTGCCCCCTTCCTCGACATAAATTTTCTGCAGGACGCCGTCTTCGGTCGACTCCCACTCCATGGTCGCCTTGTCCGTCTCGATTTCCGCCAGGATTTCGCCGGTGCTGACTTCGTCACCAACTTTTTTCTTCCAACTGATGAGCGTCCCCTCGGTCATGGTGTCGCTCAATTTGGGCATCTGGATTTCAGGCATACGAGAAGTTGAGGGTTGAGAGTTTTAGTTGAGAGATTCGTTAGGCCAAGTTGTCATCCGAAGCGGAACGAAGTGCAGTCGAAGGATCTCGCAGGCAACGTGCGACGATTTCTTCTCCGGGCAACGATCATTCTGGCTTGGGAGGTCCCTCGACTGCGCCTGCGGCTTTGCTCGGGAGGACAATCCCACGCTCCTAACAAATCTTTTTAACCGCGCTGATGATTTTCTCGGCGCTCGGGAGGACGGCTTTCTCCAGGGCCTCATTGTAAGGCATGGGAACGTCTTCCTGTGAGACGCGCAGGATGGGCGCGTCGAGCTCGTCAAAGATTTCCTTTTGGATGCGATAGGTGATCTCGGAGCCAACGCCGCAAAAAGGACGATCCTGTTCCGCGATTACGACCCGATGGGTTTTGCTCACGGACGCGAAGACGGCCTCCCAATCGAGCGGCTTGATGGAGCGCAGATCGATGACTTCAGCGTTGATTTTCTGCTCCGCCAGCTCCTCGGCCGCTTGCAGGGCTATGGGGACGGTTTGGGCGTAACCAAGGATTGTGACGTCGCTGCCCGCGCGTTTGGTTTCGGCTTTGCCTAACGGAATCAGCAACTCTTCGCCTTCGTCTTCGATCTCGCCTTTATGGCTGTAAAAAAGTTCGCACTCAAGGACGAGAACGGGGTTGTTGTCCCGCACGGCGGTCTTGAGCAGGCCCTTGGCGTCGCGGGGCGTGGCCGGCGTGCAGATTTTGAGGCCAGGCACGTTGGCATACAGACACTCGGTGGCGTGGGAATGAGTCGCGCCGAGCTGGTGGGCGGGACCGTTCGGGCCGCGAAAGGTGATCGGGATATTAAACTGACCGCCCGACATGGTGAGCATGTTGGGCGCGTTATTCACGATCTGATCGAACGCGACTAACGAAAAGCTGAAGGTCATGAACTCGATGATCGGACGCAGACCGGTCATGGCCGCGCCGATGCCGAGGCCGGCGAAACCGTTCTCGCTGATAGGCGTGTCGATGATGCGATCGGCGCCGAAACGATCGAGCAAGCCCTGGCTGACTTTGTAGGCGCCGTTGTATTCCGCCACTTCCTCGCCCATGAGGAAGACGCTCGGATCGCGCTCGATTTCTTCGGCGAGCGCTTCGTTGAGAGCTTGGCGGTAGGTAATTTCTCTCACGCCTCGTCTCCGTTATTCCTGCCGTTGGTCGAGGCTGCTTTTTCTTTGCCGCGCCGGGACTTCGAAGGCGAAGAGGAACGCTTCTTCGGTTTGGAGGAGCGAGCTTCGGGTTCGGCGGTGGATTCCTTCATCTCGACCCGGCTGGGGTCGCTGCCATCGTCCGCATAGGTGTAGGCGTAAAGATCTTCGAGCGGCGGCTCGGGACTTTTTTCGGCAAACTTCACGCTCGCCATCGCCATCTCCTTCGCCTTTTTGTCGAAGGCGTCGAACTGTTCGTTAGTCAATTTCCCTTCGCGCGTGAGCTGCGCACGTAAACGAATGATGGGGTCTTCCAGCCGGTACTTCTCGAGTTCCTCCTTGGTCCGATAGCTGGCCGGATCCGACATGGAATGGCCGCGATAACGGTAGGTGCGCGCTTCGATAAAGGCGGGATGCGGATCCTTGCGAATCGCAGTGATGATCTCGCCCAGTTTGTCGCGCACCTCCCGAAAGCTCATTCCGTCGATCACTTCGCTCGGCATGTCGTAGCCTTCGGCGCGGTCGGCGATTTGCTCGAGCGGGGTCGAGCGTTTCACGGAAGTGCCCATGGCGAAGAAGTTGTTTTCGCAGATGAAAATGACCGGCAGTTTAAAAAGACCGGCCAGGTTGAGCGCCTCGTGAAAGCTGCCCTGGTTAATGGCGCCGTCGCCGAAGAAGCAAAGGGTGACCCGATCTTCCTTGCGATATTTGGAGGCGAAGGCCATGCCGGTGGCCAGTGGGACGTGCGCGCCCACGATGGCATGGCCGCCATACATATTGTTAGGCTTGTCGAAATAGTGCATCGATCCGCCCAGACCGCGTGAGCAACCGGTCGCTTTACCAAAGAGCTCGGCCATGCAGGCATTAGCGCTGGTCCCGCGGGCAAGTGCGTGAGCGTGGTCGCGATAAGCCGTGATGAGGTAATCATCCGGTCGCGTGGCCGCAACAGCGCCCGCCACCACCGCTTCCTGGCCGATGTAGAGGTGACAAAAGCCGCCGATCTTCTGCGCCTGATACTGCTGGCTCGCCCGCTCCTCGAAGCGACGAATCAATAGCATCATCGCGAGCATCTCGACTTCGTCGCGTTGCTCGGTCTCCGCCATCTCGATTAGTTAGGCAGAGGCCGAGCGACCGCGGCCGGAAGCGAGGCGGCGCGGCGGCTGTAACTCATGCAAGCGACAAACAAGAGCGTGAAAAGCAAATCGCTCACGAGCGAGTTACGGAAAAACATCCAGGTCGGCGTCGCGCCATATTGGGGCAAACCTACCGTGAGCGCCTGGATGAGCCCGGCGAAACTCTTGACGTAACCGGGATCGGTCAGCCAGGAAAAGAAGTTGGTGACCGCGTAGAAAAGCGTCGAACCAACCAACGAGGCTGGCAGGATGGTTTTGAGCGAAGGCCGGCCGCTGATGACGAGACCGAGCACACCGACCAGCGCGAAGGCGAAGTAGCGGCAAAAAATCAGCGGATCGAAGAGCGACGCACCGTAGTAAAAATCAAGCGCCACGTCCGAGATGAGGAGCGCGGCAAACGGAACAGCGAATTTGTATTTACGCGGAAAGTAGATGGCGCTGCAGAGCGCGAGGGCGGCCAGGGGAGCGAAGTTAGAGAGCCAGGAGCTGCCGCCTCCCTGCACGATGACAGCTGCGGCGATCCGATATACGACCGCGAGCAGAATGAGGAAGAGCGCAGGAATCATGGCCAAAGCTGAACTTTTCTCGACGAGATGCAATCCACAATCTTCTCCTCGGACCTACTTATGCTCATGCTCCTGCTCCTAATCGTCCTCGAAAAACAATTCAGCGGATTACGATTAGGAGCAGGAGCAAGCTTAAGAAGCTGACGTCTTCGCAGCCGCTTTGTTCAAACGCGCTTTGCGACGGTTGGCGACGTTTTTGTGGATGATTCCTCGCTTAGCCGCCTTGTCCAGCGCCGCCACCAGGGCGGTTCTTTCTTCCGTTTTGCCGCCTGCACCCTGCCGTTTCGTGAGCGAACGCAGATGGGTCAGAACACTGCGATTACGCAGGGTGCGGCGAGGATTTTGACGGGCACGTTTAGCGGCGGATTTCGAGTTAGCCATGATCGGAATTTATGGACGGGCAGGCTCGCGGACACCCGCCGCGTTGTCAAGGTTGGAGCCGGGGACGCTGTCCCCAGCGGAGGATTGTAATCGCATGGCCGGGGCCGGCGACCCCAGCTACAGTCGCCGCATGGAGCTTTTCTGGTGGGGCGCGACGCTCGTCCTGATGGCGGTCGGGCTTATCGGGACGGTGCTGCCGATATTTCCTGGCACTACGATCATTCTCGGAGCCGCCATTCTGCACCGCGTGATGCTCGGCGCAGAAATAAGTATCGGTTGGTCGACTCTGGCCGGGCTCGCCCTCCTGACTCTGGCCTCGTATGCGGTGGATTTTGCGGGGAGCTGGCTGGGTGCTCGGCGCTTCGGAGCCACTCGCTGGGGCAAACTGGGCGCGCTGGCCGGCGCGCTCGGGGGCATTTTTTTCGGAATCCCAGGATTATTGTTAGGCCCGGTCATCGGTGCGCTCGCGGGCGAACTGATCGCCGGAATGAAATTGATCGAGGCCGGGCGAGCGGGCTGGGGCGCGCTTCTTGGCAACCTGGCGGCGATGCTGGGCAAACTCCTCATCGCGCTGGCGATGGTAAGCTGGTTTCTGATCGCGGCGCCTTCGCCGTTCTAGAAAAGTTTGCGGCCGCTCGAGACTTTGGCGTAAACGCCAATCAGGGGGCGACTCGAGGGCGTCGCCGCCCGGAAATCGCTCACAAATCCGTGAGCGGTGCGAATTTCGACATGGCCAGCAGCCCGCGAACGCTTGTTTCCGTAGACCAGAACCGAGCCAATCGGAGCCTCGTATGGATTGCGCACCGCGAGACGGGTAAACCCGTAGCTATTCACGAGTTCATCGCCGGCCTGGCGGGCCAGCTCCGTCTTCGGATACGTTCCAACCGCGCCCGCCGCGAGGAGAGCCTTTTTCACGTAGCGCCAGCAACGCTTCTTCGAGTGCGCATTCGCCCGCTCCTCCGCAATGGTGGCAGCGCGCTTTAGCCGCGGATCGATCTGCGGCAAATTCTTCATCTTGCCGGTATACTGCGAAATCACGTCGGCCGACTCGACCTTGCCCTTGGCATTCACGTAGATGAAACGCGTCTCGGATTTTTTACCGAAGAGATCATCCGCCCGGGCGCTGCCGAGAGAAAACGCGACGACCAGGGTCAAAGTGAGCAGAGAAAAACGAACCACGAACGATGTCTATGAAGGTTATCTGGGTAGGGCGCAACCCTTAAAATCGCGAAATAATAATTTTTTCACTTTTTCTGGAGCAACGAAAGAATTGTTAGGGAGCAGGATTCAATCCACCACGCGTCCACTGACGGAGCCGAAGCCGACTCGGTAGCCATCGCCTTGCGCCCAGCCACTGATCGTTAGGCGGTCGCCTGTTTCAAGCCATTTGCGCGTCTCCCCGTCCGGTAAGGAGAGCGGCTCCGCGCCTCGCCAGGTCAGCTCGAGCATGCTGCCGCGGCTGTCTTCGGTGGGACCACTAATCGTCCCGCTGGCCAGCAAATCGCCCGGGCGCAGATTGCACCCGCCCACGGTGTGGTGGGCCAGCTGTTGCGAAATGCTCCAGTAGAGATTCTGGAAATTGGTCCGCGTGATGGTTTGGGGCGCGCTCATTTTCGCGCTCTGCAACTCCACCTCGAGTTGCACGTCGAAGGTAAAATCATCCGAGCCGCGCAGATATTCCATCGGCTTCGGGTCCTGCGCAGGCAAAGGCTTCCGGAAAGGCTCAAGCGCTTCGAGCGTGACGATCCAGGGAGAAATGCTGGTGCAGAAATTTTTAGCCAGGAAAGGCCCGAGTGGCTGGTACTCCCAAGTTTGGATATCGCGCGCGCTCCAATCGTTCATGAGGACGAGGCCGAAGATGTGATCGACCGCTTGGGCGATCGGCACCGGTTCGCCGAGTTTGTTAGGCGGCCCGATGAAGAAAGCGGTCTCCAATTCAAAATCGAGGGCCCGACTGGCGCTGAACGTCGGTGTGTCAGCGTCGGGCGGCTTGATCTGCCCGTGGGGCCGGCGCACCTCTGCTCCACTCGGCACGATGGAGCTGGCCCGCCCGTGGTAGGCAATGGGCAACCATTTCCAATTGGGCATGAGCGCGTTCTCCTGCCCGCGAAACATGGTGCCAACGTTAAAGGCGTGATGATAGGAGGAGTAGAAATCGGTGTAATCGCCGATCCGGGCCGGCAAGAGAATGGTGACCTCGGATTGCTGGTGAAAGACCCGCGCGCGCAGGGCCCCGTCATCCCGCAGGGTAGAAGTGTCAGCGGCCAGCAGATGCTGCAAAATCTCACGGATCTGCCGCCAAACGGGCCGGCCCAAGGCCAGGAATGCGTTGAGCGAATCGCTCGCAAAAATGGGGCGATCGCCCAGCTGCGCGGCCCGGAAATGTCCAGCCTCTTCCAAGGCGGCCAGATCAACCACCAACTCCCCCAGAGCCACGCCTGCTCGCGCCTGACCGTCGTTAGGCTGGAAAATTCCGTAGGGCAGATTTTGGAGCGAGAAAGGCGACTCGGGTGCGACCTCGATGAAAGAGCGGAGTGGAGTGGGCATGAGATATTGTAGGGCAGACGAGGCGTCTGCCCAGTTTCAAAAATGGGATGGCCTTCGCGCCCCGACTGGAACGGCCGCGGCACGCTCACCAGCGGGGACATTAAGGCCCCTTCCACTGCGCCTACAGAGCGGCGACCCGCTCCCGGAAAAGGCCGAGCGCGCGCAAGTCGTCGCGCGGCTCGTCGAAGCTGCAACTGCCTAACGACACAATGAGTTTACGCCGCGCCTCAATCTGCGGCGTGCTGATTTTCCACTCGCGCCAGCGAAAGCTTTCTTCCTCAAAAACAAACGAAGCGGGGTCTTCATCCACCAGCATTTCGCGCGTCTGTTTCTCGCTCCAGCGATGTTCGGCCGCCAACACCCCAGCCCCGAGCACGTTGAGAAAACCGTGCATCTTGGTCGCCACGCTCTCGTGGAAAAGGCGCACGGGATGATGCAGACCGGCCGTAAACTTGATCGGGACCCGATGGCGCGCCGCCACTACAAGGGCCCGCGCCACGTGGGCCTCGGTCGGGAAAGCCTCGGCCGTGACTCCGCCCGTGCGCAGTTTGAAACCGGCTCCGCTTCCCGACAGAGCCTTGATCGCTTCCGGCGCCTTCTCCGGCGAAGTCTCCCAAAATACGCGGAGCGGGAGGTCGCCCAGAATTGCGCGGGCTTTGCCTAACGACTCGTCCACCGGACGGGCAGGCAGCGGCATTTCATACTGCTGGACGACGACGGCGCCCTTATGCGCCGTGACCAATTCCTTGATCGCGTCGGCGGCCTGTTCCAAAGCGGCCCGAAACTCTGCGGCCTTCTCGGTTTTGGGGCCAAGGGCGGAGACGTAGAGCGGATGGTCCTGATCGAATTGCGTGAGGAAGGGACGGGCCTCGGGGAATTTTCCCACCGGCAGAATAAAAGCACCGAGCATCCAGCGATCGGCTGTTCGCACATACCCTGCCTGATTTTGCAAAGCAGGCTCCAGCTCGAGCGACGCCGGTGGAAAAAGACCAGCGTAGTCGATCACGTGAGTGAGCAGTGCGTGCAAGGAAGCAGCCGACATGGGAGAGAACTGAAAGGCGCAATCGGCTCTCTCGTCAACTCACGGAATAGTAATTGCTGAAAAGGACGACTCCTTTTTGGCGCGTAAACAGACGATGGGAGACGATTTATCGATTAATGGAAATCGAATTGGAAAAGGCGGAGCTGGCCGAGGATAGCAAAGAGTCGGCCGAAGTCGCCGTCATAAAGCCACGCCTCCGCATGTATGAGTTGCTGGAGGGTCCCTTTGGGGTGCGCTCCGTGGCACTGAACGGGTTGTTCCTGCTGGCGATTTTTTACACGATCTATTTCCTGCGCTCGCTCCTGCTTCCCTTTGTGCTGGCGTTGCTTCTCAGTTATCTGCTCCGGCCCATCGTGCGCGGATTGGCTCGGATTAAGATTCATCCTCTTCTCGGGGCTGCTCTCCTCCTCCTTTCGCTCGTGGGAGGGATCGGATATGGCGCTTCTTTTTTGGCCGCTCCCGCCTCCGGCTGGATCGAGAAAGCGCCTTATAGCCTGCATCAGCTGCAACAACGGCTGGTTCCTTTCAAGAAGCCCATGGATCGCGTCGCCCTAGCCAGCGGCGCGATTGAAAACCTGACTACCGCCGAACCGGCCACAGGCAAAAGGCCCACCATCGAGGTCAAGGAACATCCCCTGTCGGAACGTCTTTTCGCTCACACGACCGAGTTCCTGGTCGGGCTGGTTACCACGCTCATTCTTCTCTATTTTCTTCTCGCTTACGACGGAGTTTTTCTAGGCAAAGTGATCAGGCTCATGCCGACGCTCTCCGACAAGAAGCGGGCGGTCTCGATCGCGCACGAGGTGGAGTCGCATATCTCGCGCTATCTTTTCACCATCACGATCATCAACATCTGTCTCGGACTAGCCGTGGGGACGGTGGTGGGATTTTTAGGCCTGCCCAATCCCCTCATGTGGGGCGCCATGGTGGCGGTGCTAAACTTCGTCCCCTATCTGGGTGCGTTGACCGGGATCGTTTGCATGACGTTAGGCGCGGTCCTGAGCTACGACACTCTTGGTTTCGCCCTCCTATTTCCGGCGATCTACCTGGTTCTCGCCAGCCTGGAGGGCAATTTCATCACGCCCTTCGTGATGGGGCGCTCGCTCACCCTCAATCCGGTGCTGGTGCTTCTCTCTATCACCTTTTGGGGCTGGATGTGGGGCATCATAGGCATCATTCTGGCGGTGCCGATACTGGCCGCCTTTAAGATTTTTTGCTCCCACGTCGAGCCTATGGAACCGCTTGCGGAATTTATGAGCTGAGGGAGTCGCAGTCGTAGGCGCAGTTTAGGAGCCGGGGGGAAAGCCTCGAATCGAATTGCTCGTCTGGGGCGATTATGAAAAAACACTTTCCACCGCCACCGCCACCGACTCTTCTTCTTTATGCCCAACGCTGACGCTATCGCCAACCCTTACTCCCGGAGTAACCCTTTTCCCGGCAAGATGCTGGTCAATCGTCGGCTCAACGCGCCTGATTCACCGAAGAACACTCGCCATTTCGAAATCTCTCTCGCCGGCTCAGGCTTAAGCTACGAAGTCGGCGAATCGGTGGCGGTTTACCCGACCAACTGTCCCGGCTTGATCGAAGAAATTCTGTCGAGGCTCGATGCGAAGGGCGACGAAGTGGTGCCCGGCTATCGCGGGGGCGAGTCGACGTTGGGGCAGGCTCTGCTGCGCGAATACAGCATCACCCAACCGACTCCGAAACTCTTGCGCGCGATCGCCGAACGCGCTTCCGCTGCGCCTTTGCTCAAAGAATTGCTCGACCCAGAACGCAAACAGGAACTCGACACTTATCTCTGGGGCATGGAGATCATCGATTTCCTGATCGAGCATCCGTCTGCGAAATTTGAGCCGGCCGAGTTTGTGGGGTTGCTGGCCAAGTTGCAGCCGCGGCTCTATTCCGTTGCCTCCAGCCTGAAGGCTTTTCCCGAGGCTGTGCATTTCATCATCGACGTCGTGAGCTACGAAAGTCACGGCCGCAAACGGAAAGGCGTCTGCTCGACTTTCCTGGCGGAACGCTGCTCCGATGCGCCCGTGCCGGTCTTCCCCAGCAAATCGAAATTCCATCTGCCGGAAGATGGCAACATCCCGCTGATTATGGTCGGGCCCGGCACCGGCGTGGCGCCTTTCCGCGCTTTCCTGCAGGAGCGCCAGGTGACCGGTGCGCGCGGCAAGACCTGGCTATTTTTCGGCGCACAACGCGGCAAGAGCGATTTCTATTACCAAGACGAACTCGAAAAATATCTGACGGACGGCGTCCTGACCCGACTCGACACCGCCTTCTCGCGCGACCAGGAACACAAAATTTACGTGCAGGACCGCATGACGGGAGCAGCGGGCGACGTTTGGAAATGGCTTGAAGAGGGCGCTTACTTTTACGTATGCGGTGATGCCAAACGCATGGCCAAAGATGTCGACGCCGCCCTCCGGCAAATCATCCAACAGCAAGGTGGCCTGGAGGTTGAAGAAGCGAACGCTTACGTCGAAAAACTGAAAAACGAGAAGCGCTATCGCCGGGACGTTTACTAAGAGACGCTGAACTTATCTTGTGTCCGCCGCCAAGTTGGCCGCGCGGCGTGTCCCCCGGCCTTTGAGCGGGCCCAGATTCGCGACTTCACTGGTATCCAAATCGCGCGGCCCCTTATCGAGCAATAGACGGTCGTGTTCCTCGCGCGTTTCCGCAAGGTAGCGTACCGCTTCGGGCTTGCTGCCTTGGACAAACCGAACTTTACGGGGTCCATCCGGAATCGCGACCATGACCATTTCAAGGTTGGGCGCCCCCGTATTGTTGAAAATCTGAGAACCGTGGGTGCGGGGCATGGTTCGCGCAAAAGTCACTCGTGACTCCTCGCGCGTGGCCCACACGGGGGTCGCCTCTCTTTGAGGAGGCGGCTGCTTGACCTCGGAGGCGACCGCTGCTGGTGCAGCAACCGGAGCCGAACGCGGGATCAGTATTCCACCGAGCGCAATCAGCACGCACACGCCCGCGATGATGGCTCCTTGTCGTTGGGTCACCGGCGATTCCATGCTATTGCGGGAACCACGGGATGACCGCGGAATTGGTCACGTAGTTGGAGCGCCATGATTGAGGGACCGGCTGAAAATTGCCCGTGGTGGGAAAGAAAGGCGGCGCTCCGCCCGGTTTGTAGGCCCGCTGGTCCCAGAGGCGCGTTTGAAGAATGCCGTTGGTGAGATTATTCCCCGAATAGAGCGCCCAGGAGTGGCCGTAGTTTTGGATCTGGCCGCCGATGGCGAGCGCAGCTCCTTTCGCTCGCGTCTTGAAGTTTTCCACGCCGTACCCTCCATCGTCGGTAGCGCTGGTCGCGGAGCCCGTTGCCATAACGATGGCATCAAGATGGATCGGGTTGTTCTCATCCGCTGCGACCAGGTTTCCATCAAGGTCTCTTTCCTTGATCATGACATCCCCTTCCGAAACGATCCCTAGGATGTCGCTCACCTGGTCCATTTGGTCCAAGAGCGTGGTAACGTAATCTTGGTTAATGCCTTTGCCGTCCGCCGTGTAAAGACCGGGTGCATCGGTATAGCTCAAATCATCCGGGCGCGAGGCATAATTGAGACTGCCGGTGATATCTACCGCACCACCCGGGTCCGTCGGATCTGGATCGCTCGCGTCTGGAATTTTCCGAAAGGCGCCCACCGTCAACTTTCCGTCGAGATCCCCTTCGAGCGAACGGATGTTGCCATAGACGATCATCGCGCTGTTGATGTCCTTGATTTTATAGGTCCGCTTCGGACCATAGGAGGGTTTGCCGTCCGACTTCGGGCCGAGATACTGCCTCACCTCGACCTTGCCATCGTCGGTCTTCTTGCCGGAAGCGTTCAGATTGATGGCAAAGTTTGGTCCTTTGGTTTTGTCGTAGCCCTTGTAGTCCTCAGGTAACTTCAATCCGGCCTTGTTTCGGAGTTCCTTGGTCCGGGGCTCCGCCGCAGAGGTCATATCAGACGGCATGGAAACGGGATCGGAGAGCACGTTCAGACCGTGGTAAAATTGGGGAGCGTTATCGAAGGTGCCGCTGTAGTACTGCAGAATGTTCGCGTAATCGCTCGCGTCGCTTTTCCCGTAGATGCTCTTGTAGGTGTTGTAATCGGCGAAGTAGCGGACGCCTTTGGACGCAGCCGTGGTGGCATCGTTAACGAACCAGAGGTTGGGCCAGAAGGCGACGCCCGAGTTGGTATGGTAGGGCCCCAGAAAAACACTGTTAAACCCTTCGAAATGAAAATAACCGGGCGTCCAAACACCGCCAAAGTCGTTCACGAAGTACTCGTATTTGGCGAAATTTTCCTGGAAAAGGGTCGTTTGGACCCGCCGGAAAAACGGCCGCATCCCCGCACTGCTCGCCGGGGTCGCTGTGGCAGCAAGAGTCCAGGTGGTAGGCTGCCCGCCCAGAGGCCGCGGATAGACATTCACGTTGACCGTCTGGAAAGGCGTAAATTCGGTCGTGGCCAGATTCATCGTCCAAACCTGGTTCGTGGTCGGCAAACTGCCCATTCCCTGCAGTTGGACAATGGCCTGAGCCAGACCCGCTTCCCCTGCCATCAAGGCGCGGTCGTTCATGACGCGTTGATTCTGCAGACGCTCGATATTGTTTAGGCTGTTCAAATGCGTGCCCAATCCGATGGCCAGCAGGAGCATGACGATCATGACCGCGAGAAGAATGGAGCCCTCCTCGTCACGCTGGCGGAGTTTCAGAAACGGGGGCCGGCCGGTGCCGAGTGGGGATGCGGAGATCATGTCAGAAGAAGTGGTCATGGGTTCCGAGGCAGAACGCTGGTGCTGAATCGGACGCGATCGCTTTCCACCTGGCCCAGCACTCGTCGTGGATATCCCAGAGCCCCGAGAACAAAGCCGACTCGAACCGTCCCGTTGGGATTCCGTCGGAATTCGAAGTCCATCACGTTGCTCGCCAAGAGCTTGTCCGTGGCCGGGTTCGGCGCGGTGGCGCCGTTGGCGTGGTAATAGATTTGGCCGATCGGTTCTCCGACTTTATCAAAGGGCCAACGGTAAAAGGTCACCGGACCGGCGTCCGGCAAGAAGATCACCGCGCAAGAGCCATTGCCTACCTCTGTCCCGCCTACCTGTTTGTAGTTGGCGTAAATCTGTTCGCTTTGGGCCAGCCGGAGATCGTCGCGCACAGCGCGGATAACAGAGGAACCGTTGTCTCGCGCCCACATCTCAGTTTCGTTGCTGCGAAAGAGCCAGACGCCTTGGACGAGTCCGTATAACAAAATGAGCCCGACGATGCTTCCCACCCCCAGAGCCACCGACAACTCGGCGAGGGTAAACCCTTCCGAGCGCTTTCCTTGCGTGCCCGCCCTCGTTGTCATAGGCCGGGAAAGCTCTGGCATACCATGGTGCTGGTACTCAGCGAAACGAACCTCTGATTATTGCCCTGATAAAGCTGCCAACGCAGCGTTACTTTGACCTGCCGCAAAGAGGGCTGTGCGGGATCCGTCACAAAGTCGGCCCGCCAGACTCCACTAGGCAGCTTATTCTCCACCAAGGGAGGCGTGCCCGCCGTTCCGGAAACGACATCTTCGACGGGGATTGACTGCCAGGAGTTCGCCGCAGGCACGATCCACTGCGGATCCGGCTGCCCCGTCAGCGGCAGCTGCTTCAGATAGACCGGGGCGCTGACCGTGCTATTGGCAATCTGCGTGTAAGGCTGCGCTTTAAAAAGCTCGAGAATCGCGTTCTCAATCGAGGCCGCTAACATGCGCTGCGAGGATTCGCGGTTGCGGAATCCCATATAGGCAATTCCGCCCATCACGCTGAAGAGCGTGACTCCCAGGATTGCCACGGCGACCATTGCCTCCACCAGGGTCACTCCGTCGAGCGTTCTGCGGCCTCGGAAAGAGCGCAGTTTGGGCAAACTGTCCCTGCCATCTGGAGAGCGATAACCTAGAACCATCATTTTTACGGCGAGCAGGGTTAATGCCAGCCCGCGGCTTTCCGGAAGGCTTCGCCCGAGCCGACCGCCTTGCCACCGGGCTTTGCCCCGAGGAAAGAGAGCGCTACGACTTGCGGGCGCGCCAAATGCAAACCAGAAAACAGAGGAGGCTCCCAAGAGCAGTGCCGCCACCCCAAACCAGCCACCGCGGTCGGTAAGTCACGACGAGGCGGCCTTGGGTGCCCGCGGGAACCTTAATAATCGGGATCCAACCGCGATAAGATTCGACCGGTAATCCCAAATCTCCCACGCGCGCTCGATAGCCGCCGAGATACGGCCGCGAAAGCGCCAGCAAGGCCGGCCGGCCCCCCGGCGGAACCTTCACATCCGCGCTCAACTTTTGGCGCGAGTTCTCATGCAGTCGAATAGCGGCTCGGCTCCATTTCTCGTTAGGGAAAGTGTCCAGGGTTTCCAAGGAACGAAGCGTTGCTGCGGGATTTCCGCGCCGGTGATAGATGCGCCCCTCGTTGGCATCGTGCACCAATTCCCACTCCCCCGACGGTGGCACAGGCAGGGTGGACTCGCGCGCCACGACAATTCCGTCGATCCCGAGCGTAGCCAGCCATCCCGACGGCGCGGCCTGATACCCGAGCAAATAATTCGCCATCCCCGGGTCGATCTCCCCGTGCGTGTAAAAGGCCCAATCACGCCCAACCCCAGCCCCGCGAATCGGGCTGTAACCGTTCACCAAGCGCAGCCCCGCCCAGAGCGAGGAGCTGCCCGGTCGGGTGACCTGCCCCACCGGCGCGGGATGATTTCGAGCGCGGTACGCGGTTTCGGGCGGAGGATAGATGCTGAGGTAGAGACGGGCTGGATCGAGCGGTTGCGCTTTCGTTAGGCTGGAAGAAAACGGATATTTCGGGACGCCGGGATTGGCCGGCCAAATCAAATAAGTCGCTAGAAGGGAACCGAAGACGACCGAGGGAAAAACCCAATACCAAAGCCGGCGGAAACGAAACTGCTCGAGCGCAGCGGCCGCACCTAAAGCCAGGATCAAATGGAACAAGGGAAGCCAGCGAAAACTCCAGCGGAAGACATTCGCGGTCGGCAGCATGGCCAGGAGCAAAACCACGGCGAGCAGACCGAGCTCCCATTTCATCTGCCTAACGAACGATCGACGGAGATAAAAAAAGCCGGCCAGGAGCGCGAGCGGCGGCACCGTCCCGCAGGCGAGTTCCATCGCTCGATGCGGCACGGCGCGGTTTGAGAAATCAGACCAGGGGACGGTCCAGGACGGCACGAGCAGCCCGGGCAGAGCGGTCGGCGGAACCCGCCATTGCCAATGGGAAAGCGCGTTGGCCTGCTCGGCGCGCGCCGAGCCGTGCACATAATCGAAAAGCGCCAGCCAGGCCGGCGCGGCCAGACCGAGGCCGAGAGCCAGACCAAGGACGAGGGGCAAAATTGACTCGAGCCTTCCCGTTTCGCCTAACGACTTCGCCGCCAGCCAGGCCGCGACCAGCGCCAGCATTAAAACGGTGTAGGGAAATCCGCCCGTCACGAGCAGATACACGAAAGGCGCCGGCCAGAGAAAACGCCATCGGCTGCGATTCGCGTCGAGCGCCCGTTCCAGGCCCCACCAGGCCCACGGCAGCCAGGCGAAGGCGCCGAGCGCGCCAAACCAATCGGTCGCTCCCCAGCAGATGATCCAGCCATTAAGCGCGCCGACCAGCGCGACCATGAGCGCGAGCGGCCGCGACAAGTTTCGCTCCCAGGCGAGCAGATAACTGCCAGCGGCCAGGACGGAGAGATGGACCAGGGAAAGGGCGGCGGCTTGCTGGGCAAAGGCGAGCGGCAATTTCCAAATCGCGACCACCGCTCCGTTCACGAAAAGGGAAAAAGTGCCGTATTGAAATTCGCCCGCGAGGTTGCTGCAAACCCACGAAAACGGACTGAGCAGCGGTAGATGCCCCTCCGACCAACTGCGCGCCATGTCGGCGAAAACCGGAAGAATCGAAATCTGGTAGTCGTCGTTCCAGAAAAAGCCCGGATCGTGCGTGAGGAGCAAGCCGCCGAAAAGGAGGACAAGGGCGCCGGCCCAGATCGCGCCTAACGAATCGGACCGGCGCGGGGCGTTCTGCTGCAAGCGCATGGAAAGCGCGCGCTAAAGGACGATCGGACGGCCTTCCGTCATGACCAGCACCTTGTCCTCCACTCCATGGGTGCGGGCACTCGAGAGCAAGCGCTCCGGCGGCTCGTGCATCGGTTCGAAACCAAGGCGGAAAGTGCCGTAATGCATGGGGATGAGATGTTGCGCACGCAACTCCAGGAACGCGCGCACGGCTTCTTCCGGATTCATGTGCACCTCGCGTTTACTCGGCGCGTCGTAGGCTCCGATCGGCAACAAAGCCACTTCAATGGGAAACCGGTTTCCGATCTCGGTGAAACCATCGAAGTAGGCGGTATCGCCACAATGGAAGATCGAACGCCCATTCGCTTCGATCACAAATCCGCCAAACCCACGATGCTGATCGGCCAGCATGCGCGCGCCCCAATGATGACAAGGAGTCAGCGAGATTTTGAGCGGCCCCGTCTCGACTCCCTCCCAGTGCGCAAGCTCGTGTACAATGTTGAACCCAAGATCGTGCACCAGGTTTCCCACCCCAGTCGGGACGACAATCGGCTGGTCGGCCGCGACCCGGCGGAGGCTCCGTCGATCGAGGTGGTCGAAGTGCGCGTGGGTCACGAGAACAAGGTCGATCGAGGGCAGATGATCGATGTTGAAACCGGGCCGCTTGAGCCGTTTGATCACGCTCAGCCACATCGACCAATTCGGATCGATCAAGACATTCATCCCGGCAAATTGGATAAGAAACGAGGCGTGTCCGATCCAGGTGATGCAGACTTCGTTAGGCGAAACCTCCGGGAAGAGCGGCTCGGCCCGGTCGCCGGAGCGCTTCGTGAAAAGCGAGGGAATCAAAACCTCGGTGAGGAAATTGCGCTTGTGCCAATCGACCCCGGGTTTCAAACCGACTCGCCCCGCCGTGTTTTTTGGGGTGCTGCCGTTGGTCGACGATGCGCGCACCACTTGGGCGCGCCGGTTTCGCGAAAAAGGTGTCGGCACAGTCGACCAACGATATAAACTAAAGCAGGTGAAGCAATCGAAACGGAGGTTACCGCGCCGCTCCTCGCGAGGGCGGGTGCGAGGAAAGCGTCCCTAAGGAAATTCTCCCGCCAGACCATGAGTTTCGTCGTTCCCCGCCGCCAGCCGCTGACCGGACTTGCCCTTGCCGGAGCGGCTGGAATTCTGTTAGCCGAAGCCGTCCGCCTGCCCTTCACCGGCCTTTGTTTCGGCCTCCTTCTGGGCGCGATCGCCAGCCTCTACCGCTCGCGCACCTGGCTCATCCAGCTCCTTGTGGCCGGCGCCTTTTTTGCCCTGCATCAGTGGCAACTGACGGCGGCACCCGGCTGGCAGCTGGCTCAACAACTGGGCGACCGCCCGCGCCCGGTCACAGTCCTCGGAACTGTGGCAAGTGAACCGCAGGTTTCGCCTAACGATTTCATAACCTTCTTTCTGAAACTCAAGGCCATCACGCTCGACGGTCATCGTGCAGCGGGTCGCGCCACTCTGCGCGTCCGTTGGAAAGGCACCGCAAAATTAGGCGACGAAATCCAGCTCCGCGGTTTGGCCGAGCCGATCGCACCGAATCGCAATCCGGGCGGCTTCGATTTCCGCGCCTACCTGGCCCGCTCGGACGTTTACCACTCGGTCTTCGTTCGTTACCGGGAAAATGGGACCATCCTGCAAACCGGCGGAGGCGATTTCATCCTGCGCAGCGCGGCCCGTACTCGCGCCTGGATGCGCTCTACTTTGAGTCGAGGCCTGGAGGATTCGCCGGAGGTGGTCGCGCTCATCAATGGGATGGCCCTCGGCTTGCGGCACGAGACGCCTAACGACATCGAGGAGCCGTTTCAACAGACTGGCACCTTGCACCTTTTTGCCGTGGCCGGCTTGCACGTTGGCATCATCGCGCAGCTGCTCTGGATCATCGCGTCGCTTCTTCGTCTCCCGCGCGCGGCGGCGGCGGCGCTGATTATTCCGTGCCTTTTCTTTTACGCCGCGATCACGGGCTTTCACGTTTCCAGCGTGCGCGCCGCCACCATGGCGGCGCTATTGTTAGGCGGAATCTTTTTCGGCCGTCCCGTCCTCGTTCTCAACAGTCTGGCCGGAGCGGCGCTCGCGATTCTGCTTTTCCAGACTAACCAGCTCTTCACGGCCGGCTTTCAACTCTCCTTCGCGGTCGTGGGCGCCATTGTCCTAGGCCAGGATGCGATCTTTCGCGTCCTCCTCCGCCCGGCGCAACGCGACCCCTTCTTGCCGCGCAGCCTGGTCAGCCGCACGCGACGTTTCGGGGAGAAAATCTATCGCTGGATCGCCGGAGGCATCTCGGTCTCCGTCGCGGCCTGGATGGGTTCGTTTCTCCTCATCATTTGGTATTTCTATCTCGTCACACCCATCTCGCTCCTCGCAAATTTGATCGTCGTTCCGATCGCTTTTTGTGTGCTGGCAGTGGGACTGCTCTCGCTCGCGGTCGCTCCGGTTTCCGCTTCGCTCTCGCTCGTTTTCAACAATGCGAACTGGAGTCTTTCGCAATTGATCCTCGGGCTCGTGCAAGTTTTTGCGCAGTTGCCGACCGGCCACCTTTACGTCGAGCGACCTCACTGGCCGTCGCGCGCGCACACTGAAATAACGGTTCTCGACGCTGGCGCCGGAGCCGCGGTCCATGTGCGCTCTGGCGGAAAAGATTGGCTCTTGGACGCCGGCAGCGGGCGCGATTACGAGCGATTCGAGAGGGACTATCTGCACTCGCGCGGGATCGATCGGCTCGCCGGCCTTGTCCTGAGCCATGGAGATTCTCTGCACATCGGAGGCGCCAGCGCGCTGGTGGACGAGTTTCAACCGCGTCGCGTCTTCGACAACGGAGCTCCGGATCATTCCACCGTGCATCGGGTTTTACAGGCAAAGCTGCCCAAGCGGGAAGTCATCGCGCGCAACTCGCAGTTCACGCTCTCTCCGGGAGTGACGGCGCGAATCCTTTATCCTCCAGCTGGGTTCGATGCGAAAGCCGCCGATAACCAGACGCTGGTCCTGCAGCTGCTGGTTGATCGGACGTTCCGTGTGTTGCTGATCTCCGATAGCGGCTGGGAAACAGAACAGAATCTTTTGAATCAGCCTAACGAACTACGCAGCGATATCCTGATCAAGGGCCAGCATTACACGGGCCGGTCCGGCTCCGACGAACTCCTGGCCGCCGTTCGGCCCAAACTCATTGTGGCCACGTCGGTGGCCTTTCCCGCGCGCGAGCGGGTGAGTGATCAGTGGGCGCAATCGGTGCGCAAGAAAGGAATCACTCTTCTGCGCCAGGATGAGACCGGCGCAGTCAGATTGCGGTTCTTTCGCGACCACTGGGAAGCGACTCCCTTCCTCTCTCAGGAAACCTTGCCCAGCTCGAGGCGGTGAATCGAAGCGCCTTCCGCCAGGAAATGTTTCTCGAAGGTCGTGATCGGAAACTTTTCCTCGGGTGCAGGGGATCGCTCGGCAAAAGCCGATGGCAGAATCAGCTCGCGGATGGCCGCGAAGTAATCTGCCTGGTCGGTCGCGATCCGAAAACGGCCGTTAGGCTCGAGCACCTGGTGCACCAACCGCAAAAAATCCGGAGTCATAATGCGACGGCGACGATGCTTCTTTTTCGGCCAGGGATCAGGGAAAAGAAGATGCGCCATCTCCACCGAACCCGGCGGGAGCAGATACTGAATCGCGTAGACGCTCTCGATGCGGAGAAAACGAACGTTCGTGAGACCAGCGCGCGCCGCTTTTTTGCCGCCGCGCCGGACACGACCGGCCAGCTTTTCCAAGCCCAGAAAATTACGCCCCGGAAACTGCTCCGCCCGCGCAACCAGAAAGGCGCCATCGCCGCACCCGATGTCGATTTCCAACGGAGCGGAGCGGCCAAAAACTTCTGCCAGATCGAGCGCCGCGAAGTAGTTTGCGGGCAACAGTTCATTCTCCGCCGCCACATAAGCTTCCGTGTTTTCCTCCGTCATGGCGCGGGCAAATGGGCGTTATCTGTGGAATATTTTCCAGTCCGAACCAGTCTCATCTCGAAACCATGCATAAATTTTTTCTGATCCTCGCTCTGGCCAGTCTGGCCGTCACGACCCAAGCCGAAACGAAATCGGCCATCTTTGCCGGAGGCTGCTTTTGGTGCATGCAGGAACCGTTCGACCATGTCAAAGGCGTGACGCAGACGGTGGTCGGTTATACCGGCGGGAGCAAGGAAGATGCAAATTACCCCGCGGTCTCCGGGCACAGAACCCAGCACCGTGAGGCCATCCAGATCACCTACGATCCGTCCCAGGTTTCCTACGACCAATTGCTGGATGTCTTCTGGCACAACATCAATCCGACGCAGGCCGACGGGCAGTTCCACGATATCGGCCTTTCCTATCAGGCGGCCATCTACTACGGCAACGACGAGGAGAAAAAACTCGCTGAAGCTTCCAAGGAGAAGCTGGGTAAATCAGGTCGTTTCGATAAACCAATCGCGACTGAGATTCTGCCGGCCAAGCCGTTTTATCCCGCCGAGGATTACCACCAGAAATATTACCAGAAGAATCCGGCGGCTTACGAAGCCTACCACGTCGGTTCCGGCCGAGTCACTTACCTGCAGAAAACCTGGGGTAATCCGTAAACGCGACGATTTAGTCTATTGATCGCTTTTGCCGGGAAGAATCCGGCCGGACTTCGCGTCAACCGCGACCCGCGTAATCTCTTTCCCGTTCATCTGCGCGATCTCGATCGACCAGACCAATACTCCCTCCACTTTTTTCAGCTTGGCTGCCGTGACCCGCGCGCCCTCATACTGCTTCAAGGCGATATGTTCGGCCTCGTTCTTAGTGATCTTGGCGGGCCCTTCCGGATCGATCGGGCTGGCCGTTAGGCACGAGACACCGAAGAAGAGTGCGACGGCGAGGAGAGAAAACGATTTCATTCTTCCAGAAAGAGGCTTTTCGAGAGATTTTTCAAGCAAAAGCGAACCCCGGTCGGTGAACACTCCACTGCGAGTGGAGGGCAACGCTCCGTTGTTGCCATGGTTGCTCGGTCCGCGCGACGCTCCTGCAGGGAACGCGGCAACGACGGAGCGTCGCCCTTTACGGGTTCCAGCCTGATGGCCGAACGACACTAAAACTTGTAGAGATTCGCCTCGCGCGGCTCGACGAACTCCGCCTGCGCCACGGTGAGCGGCTCGTTCAAGACTTTGGACAAGCCAACCGCCAAAGCCGCTGCGATCGCTTTCGGCTCTCGCGTGTAGATAGGGATGGGGAACGATCCTCCGTTCCGATCGTAACCGTAAACCGTCCCCGCCGTTTCCCACACACAATAGGCATGGCCCGCGGGATGATCCTTGTAGCGAACGAGGAGAATCTTGGCCCAGAAATTCGGTTCGAGGCTGTGTTGGGTCTCCACCACGGCCAGATAATTACAGGCCGAAATCACGCAGCCGTTCAGAGTCACGAGATCGTTGTCCCCAGGAACCAGCACCACCTTTTCAGGATGACAGGCTCCGACGAGCATGGCGGTGGCGAGAAGCAGGGAAATCCAAGAGCGGCGAAAAGCGGAGGAGGTATTCATTTTTTAGGATTTATGGAGGTTATAGCATTTTGCCGTGCTGATTGGGAAGCCTTACTTTCGCGCCAGCCTCGTCACGCGCGGATTCGTTCCCCTCTCATCTCTTGACTTCGCCTCCGAGCGACAGGTACTTCGCCCTGTCTTTTGAAATTTCCGACTCGCCGTCCGCCACCACTCATTTACCTGCCTCTGCTCGCCGCCACGCTTGCAGGATGGACGAGTTGCAATCGTGACGACAACAAAATCACGGTCTATCGCATTCCCAAGGAAACACCCGCCCCGCCCACCATGCCCGCCGACGGCGCGACGAGCGCAGCGCCGTTGACGGTCCATTGGTCGGCACCCTCAGAATGGGCGGAGCAACCGGTTTCTGGCTTTCGCAAAGGCAGCTACCTGGTCAAGGGTCCCGCTGGCCAGACGGCGGATGTCTCCGTCATTTCGTTCCCCCAGGAAGCAGGCGGCTTGCTGGCCAACGTCAATCGCTGGCGCAATCAACTGAAGCTGGCGCCGCTTACCGATGTGGTGCGGGCGGGAATGCCGATGGAAGTGGCAGGTCGCGACCTGTTTTTCGTGGACTTGGTGAGCGAGCAGCCCCTCAGCCCGGATGGATCCAAGTCGCGCATTCTAGGTGGGGTTTTTCCGGCGGGCGCCGAGACCTGGTTTTTTAAAATGACGGGACCCGATGCGCTCGTCGAAGGGCAACGTGAACTGTTTAAGAAATTCCTGGAGAGCGTGCACCCCGAAGGAGCTGAGGCCTCAACTGCACCACCGCCGATGCCGAGGCCGATGAATGCCAATGCGGGCGGGAATGATACCAATGCCCCTACCCCACCGCCCATTGCCACTGCCCAAGGCGCACCGGTGCAGTACTCGCTCCCGCCGGGCTGGGAAGAAAAACCGCTCACGCCCATGCGATTAGCCAGTTTCAAGACGACCGCACCGGAAGGGGAAGAAACGGATGTATCAGTCGTCTCGCTGCCCGGCGTGGCGGGCGGCAACCTGGCCAACGTCAACCGTTGGCGCGGCCAAATGCAACTGGCGCCCCTCGACGAAGCCACCCTCGCCCAATCCGTAGAACACGTGCGTGTAAACGGCCACGACTTCCTGCTCGTGGACCTGCCCAGTCAGGCGCCGATTAAGGGCGAGCAGCAGCGCATCCTGGCCGCGATCCTGGACGAAAAGGAACATTCCTGGTTCATCAAAATGACGGGCGAAACGACGGCGGTGGCCTCGCAGAAAGAAGCCTTCATCGATTTCCTGCGGGGGTTGAAAATCCCCTAACGAGTTATGCCCGAAACCGTCGTCCGCCCTTTCCCGATCCAGTCGCCGCTGCGGATTCTTTCCTCGCTCCGGCTCACGGTGGTTTGTCTCGGCCTCGGCATGGTTCTGATTTTTCTCGGGACGCTGGCGCAAGTGCATCTCGGCATCCACGCGGTGCAGGCCCGTTATTTCCAGAGCCTCTTCGTTTATTGGTCGCCGCCTGGGGCTCATTGGCGAATTCCCGTTCTACCGGGAGGTTACGTGCTCGGGACGGTCCTGCTCGTAAATCTGCTCGCTGCCCACGCTGTCCGCTTTCAGCTCACCAAAAAGAAATTCGGGATCATTCTCCTGCATTTTGGAGTCGTCCTACTGCTCATCGGCCAGCTGTTGACCGGCCTTTGTGCGCGCGAAACGCAGATGCGCATCGATGAGGGCCAGACCGCCGGCTATTCCGAGTCGCCGCGCGAAGTAGAGCTGGCTGTGATCGATAAAACCGACCCGAACTATGATCAGGTCGTCTCGATTCCGGAATCCGTCCTGGCTCGCGGAGGGACCGTCCAAAACGCGACGTTGCCTTTCACCCTGCACATCCGGCAATTCATGGGAAACGCGCATTTGGGTATGCGTCAGCCAAGCGCACCGGCGGCGCCCTCGCTGGCCACCGCGGGTTTTGGCCCAAACATCGTGGTGGCAGAAGCTCCCCGTACGGTGAAAGACGACGAGCGCGACCTGAGCGCAGCCTATGTGGAAATCAATCGCGTGGACGGGTCGTTAGGAACTTGGCTCGTCTCGAATGCAATCTCCGATCCGCAAGGATTCAACAGTCACGGGCATACCTATGAGTTAATCATGCGGCAGCGGCGTTTCTATAAGCAATTTGCTCTCACGCTCCTCGACTTCGCGCATGATCGTTATGCCGGCACCGATATCCCTAAGAACTTTTCCAGCCGCGTGCGCCTGGTCGATCTGGAGCGAAACGAAAATCGCGAGGCGCTTATTTCGATGAACGATCCGCTGCGTTATCGCGGCTACACCTTTTATCAGTCGGGCTTCGACAATAACGATCACACCACCATCCTGCAGGTGGTGAAAAATCCGGCCATGCTGCTGCCGTACATCGCTTGCGGGCTGGTCGCGCTGGGGTTGACGCTTCAGTTCTCGATGCACCTTTTTGGCTTTGCGCGAAAGCGCGCCCGATGATGAAACGTCTGCTCCCACTCGTGGTCGTCGCGACGGCGCTCCTTTACGTGGTGTCGCCGCTTTTCCAGCACGACAAGCGCAGCGGCTTCAAACTGGAGAAGTTTGGCCGGCTGCCAGTGCTGTTAAACGGCCGCATCAAGCCGCTCGATACGGTCGCGCGCAATTCTCTGCTGATCATTCACGGGAGCCAAACGCTGCACTCGGGCGAGGGCGATCTCACGCCGATGGATTGGCTGGCGGAAGTGTTGATGAAGCCAGAGCAAGCCGATCAACGAAAAGTCTTTCGCTTGCGCAACATGGAGACACGCACTGCTTTGGGCCGGTCTCCAACGAAGGCGACCGGCTCCTCCTTTCTCGCTGCCATGGGCATGCTTCCGGATCCCGAAGAGAAATGGTCGTTTCAGGATTTCATCGCGCATTTGCAGGATATCGAACAACAGGCAGCACTCGCCCAAAAGGTGGAGGCGCAACTACGCTCGCCTTTCCAGCGCGATATCATCAAACTCTTTGAACAGCTCACGCTCTACCATCGCCTCGAGAACACGATCGAGGTGCGCGGCACAGTCGATTTCCAAAGTCAGATCGAGGATCTGGTAAAGAACATTCATCCCGCGCCGCGCCCGCTGGATAGCGGTATCTCCACCGAAGGCCTGCAAAGTCTCGGGTTTCTGGCCGAGACCGGTTATTTTTTGCCGATCCCGCCTATTCCGCCTAACGACGATCCATTGCAATGGCGCAAGATGGGCGAAAGCCTGCTCACCTTTCTGACGGACGGGAAACTCCCTCCAGCGGCCAAAGCCTGGGCAGCCATGGCGACGGCCTACGCCAAGGGCGATCCGACACGATTCAACCAAACCCTGGATGCCTATTCGGCGCAGCTGCAAAAGGATCTGCCCGGCCGGGTGTGGAAAGCCAAGATCGAGTCGGTCTTCAACCAACTGCAGCCGTTCTACAGCGCGATGGTGCTGTATGTTTTGGTTTTCCTCCTGGCGGCGGCTTCCTGGCTCATCTGGCCGCAGGCTTTTGGCCGTTACGCGTTCCTCCTCCTTTTCCTGACCTTTGCGTTGCACTCCGCCGGTCTGATCACGCGCATGTATCTGGAAGGCCGGCCGCCGGTTACCAATCTCTATTCCTCGGCCGTTTTCATCGGCTGGGGAGCGGTCCTGCTTGGCATTTTCCTGGAGCGTTTTTTCCGCAACGGTATCGGCAGCGCGACCGCGGCCATGATCGGGTTCATCACCCTGCTCATCGCTCATCATCTCTCGATGGATGGCGATACGATGGAAATGATGCGCGCCGTGCTCGATACCAACGGCTGGCTCGCCACCCACGTGGTCTGCGTCACGCTGGGCTACGCCTCCACTTTTCTGGCCGGATTCCTCGCTCTCATCTTTATCGTGCGAGGCGCCTTCACCTGGTCGCTCGACCGCGCGACTGCGCAATCGCTCACGCGCATGGTCTACGGCATCGTCTGTTTTGCCACCCTCTTCAGTTTTGTCGGCACCATCCTGGGCGGTATCTGGGCGGATCAATCGTGGGGGCGTTTCTGGGGATGGGATCCGAAAGAAAACGGCGCGCTCCTCATTGTTCTTTGGAACGCCATCATTTTGCATGCACGCTGGGGCGGATTGGTCCGGCAACGCGGTCTCATGGTTATGGCTATTTTCGGGAATATCGTGACGAGTTGGTCTTGGTTTGGCGTCAACATGCTCGGCATCGGCCTGCACTCGTACGGCTTCATGGAGAGCGCGTTCCCTTGGCTCATTGGGTTCGCCGCCAGCCAACTCGCCCTCATGATGATCGGCCTGCTGCCGCCGCACTTGTGGCGCAGTCGCTTTGAGGCAAATCCCGCCAAAGAGGCGCGAGGATTGGTGACCGCCTAAGGCTGTGCCGTCCCCGGCCCGTGCCTGAAGGTGCTCACACGCGCCTGCAGACACGTCGGATCGTGAGATCCGGGGACTAGCCAATAACGGTACCAGAGACTTTGGGGGATGGTCTCCACCCTTTCCTTGTGCAAAAAACGCCCGGCGTTGCAAAGAAAGTGCGACGCCGTGAAAAAAAATTCGCTAGTAGACGGTTGCCGGTTCTGGCCCGACCACAATCTTCTGAAAGCGCGGGTCTTGCCGCAGCGGATCCCATTGCCAGCGGGAACGCAACTCCCAGAGCGTCATGCTGGCCTCGTTCAACGGCGAGACCGCA
This sequence comes from Chthoniobacterales bacterium, assembly GCA_965218705.1. Taxonomy (GTDB): domain Bacteria; phylum Verrucomicrobiota; class Verrucomicrobiia; order Chthoniobacterales; family UBA10450; genus Palsa-1392. The sequence goes on along the minus strand of OZ244652.1, from coordinate 1,520,536 downwards.
CCGGGTTCCCGTAGCAGTTGCTGGATCAAAGCGAGGGCTTGATCATTGTCGCCCACTCGAGCGTGGATGAGGGCGAGGTAGCCCAACCAGGAGCACCCGTCGATCGCATCTCTGCTCACCGGTGTCAGCTCAACGGCGCGCTCTCCCTCGCGAATGGCCTCCGCTTTTCTGCCTGTGTAGGCATAAAGCAAACCCAGCCGAGCGTGGCGCAACGAGTCGTAGGGATGCGCCGAAACCTCCGCTTCCAAAGCGGGCCGTGCGGCTTCGAATTGCGTCCACGCTTTCTCTTTCTCTCCCTGCGCCAGCCAAGTGCACCCCGCCAGATACGCCTTCGGTACGGGTGCACTGAGAACCGATGGCAAAGTGTCGTGCGGAAATCCGTCGATCGCCGACCGGGCCGCCACAAAATCGCGCGCCAGCATCGCGCAGTCCCAGCGTCCAAACGCGGCTAGGCCCCCAGGATCGCCATAGTTCGCCAGACCCGCATAAAGGGTCCGCAGAGGCGTCAAATCGCCCGTTTGCCAAAAGTGGACGAAGCCGGCTTCGGCGCGTAACTCGGACAGCTTGGGATTCAGATGAATCGCTCGCGCAAAGTGACGCGCGGCCGCGGGCCAGGCCCGCATGAGATTGGTCGTGGAGCCCAGTTCGTGTTCGTATTGAGCGCTGAGCGGCTCGCGCGCCAGCACACGCTCCTGCGCTGCCAGCACTTCTTTCCACTTTCCCTGGCGACGATAAATATAAGCGATCGTCATGACGGTTTCGATATCGTTAGGCAATAACCGCTCGGCGGCTTTCAGCTCCACCAGAGCCCGATCGTAATCCCGCTCGATGCGATAGGCGCAAAGGCCACTCGCCAAATGGGCTTCCCCCAGGTCGGGTTGCAGGCGTAGCGCAGTGCGAGCTTCCGCCTGAGCCTGAGCCCGCAAATCTTCGCTCGGCCCGCGGAAACGATAAAGGGAACTCAGCGTGATGGCGAGCCGGGCGTGGGCGAGGGCAAACCGCGCATCGCTCGCCACGGCCTGCCGGTATAGAGCCTCCGCGCCCTCGAACGCCGAAATCATAAAGGCCGGATTGTTTTCCAGTTTTCGCCCCTGCAGGTAAAGCATGTAGGCATCTGGATCATTGGTCGCCTGAGAGGTAACGTTGACCATTTCCTTCGAGCTCAAGGTGGCATCCAGGGCCTCCGCAATCTCTCGCGCCAGCGCCCCTTGCAAGCTGATCGCATCAGCCAACTCCCGATCATATGAGTCCGACCATATCTCGCGTTTGCTCGCCGCGTCGAACAGCGCCACGTGCAAGCGAACCCGGTCTCCTTCACGACGCAGGTCTCCCTGAAGCAGATTCCCGACCCGGAGGGCGCGGCCTACGGCGGTCAGATCGCGCGGCGCATCAGGAGGATAACGGCTCGTGCCCAGACGGCTGATCACTTTGAGATCCTGAATCTTGACCAATCGCGAGAGGATATCGTCCTGCACGCCTTCGGCGAAATAAGCATCGCCAGGTTCGGGGCTTAGATTACGAAAAGGCAGGACGGCGATCGATTTTTCGGGCAACGAAGCCGACGGCTGCCACGAATACAGACATACTCCCACGATCGCGGCAGCCGCCGCCAGACCCGCCACTCCCCAGCGGAGAGAAGAAGCCGCGCGACTGTTTGGGGCAAGGCGATCCCGGCACCGTTGCAACGCCAGACCCACGTCGGCCGCCGTCCGCAATCGCTCGTCGGGCACAATCCCTAGCATCGATCTCAGAAGTGCGATGACCGATTTTGGAACTTGCTGCTCGCGCAGCTCTTTCATCGAAAAGGCCGCCGTGCCTGCGGATCTGCCGGTCAAGGCAAAGTAAAGAATTTTGCCTAACGACTCTGAGTCCCTGGCCGGCTGGGCGTCGCTCGGCTGAGCGATTCCCATCAACCCAAAGTCTTTCAACTTTACCCACTCGGGCGCGACTGGATTCGGTCGCCCCTCGGACGACCCAGAACCTTCGTCCGTCGCGAGGAGAACATGAGCGGGGTCGATCGATCGTTCCTCCAACCCCTGTCGTGCGCCTGCGGCCAGCGCGCGAGCCACCTGCTCTACGAGTTCCAAGGCCAGACGCACACCCAGCGGGCCTTTCTCGCGCAGGCGTTCCTCGAGCGACTCGCCCTCGGTGAACTCCATGGCGTAATAAAATTCTGCGGGCCCAGCGTGATCCGCAGCGGCCCCCGAACGATCCACGGCGCCAAAGTGAAGAAGCTTGGCCACATTGCGATGCCGCAGACCGGCGGCGGCGCGGGCCGCGCGCAGAAAGCGATCCCGTTCCCCCGCCCGGCCGGCGAAACGGCGATCGATCAGCTTCAGGGTCACGAGGATGTCGAGATTACGATCTCTGGCTTTGTAAATGATCCCCACCGCATCACGTCCTAATTCCCAGCGGGTGCCATCCGGACGGACCACAATTTCGTAATGCTGAAATTGGAAAGGAGTATGTTCGTTAGGGGAGCTCTCCTGGGGCGGAGGTCCATTTTCGATGGCCGTACTGAGCAGGCAATTCAGACAGCCTTCTTCCCGGAAAGAACCTGGCAGCGGCTCTCCACATTGTTCGCAGATCGACTTTCTCTCCGGATCGTCGCAGAGCCGGGCTGCGCTGGCACTTTCCTCTTTCATGGTCGGGCGAAGTTTGCGCTCAATCTAAAACTGCGTTTGGGGCTCAGGACCCGCCAGGATTTGCTGGAAGCGCGCATCGTGGCGCAGCGGATCCCACTGCCAGCGCAAGCGCAGCTCTTGCTGGCTCATGCTTGCCTCATAGAAAAATACGCTTCCCGGCTGGCGCAGCAGTTTTTCGATGAGACCGATAGCTTGGCTAGGCTCACCCACCCGGGCGTAGATGAGGGCGAGCGTCGCGAGATTTTCCGGACCATCGAAGGCATCCCGCTCCGATGGCTGCAATTCTACCGCCCGTTGACCTTCCGCGATGGCCTCCGCCTTCCGCCCCATGTAAGCGTAGAGCAACCCCAAGCGGGCGTGCCGGAGGGCATTGTTAGGATGGGCCAGGGTCTCTGCCTCCAAAGCCGGTCGGGCAATTTCGAATTTTACGAACGCTTTGCCCGCCTCGCCCTGGGCCAGCGCGATGCAACCTTCCAAATAACTCTTAGGCACCGGCGCGCTGTAAACGGATGAGAGTGTCTCGAAAGGAAATCCGTCGATGGCGGCCTGCGCCGCGGCGTAATCCCGAGCGAGCATGGCCGCGTCCCAGCGCATCCAAGCGAGCGTTCCCTCGGCATCGCCGTAGGCAGGGAGGCTCGTGAAAACTGCCTTCAGCGAATCGAGCGTTCCCTGCTCCCAAAGGTCGACCAACGCCAGTTGCACCTTGAGTAAAGGAAGCGACGGGGCGAGTGCCTCAGCCCGCGTCGCATGCCGACGTGCCGCGGTCCAATTTCGAACCAAATAGGCCGTGGTATAAAGTTCCTCTTCATAGGTCGCGTTTTTGGGATCGAGCTTCAGGCTACGCTCGAGCGCGGCGTGCGCTTCTCTCCATTCCCCACGACGGCGATGTATATAAGCCGAGAAACTTTCCGCCTCATTGTCGTTAGGGAGGAGTTTTTTCGCCTTGCGCAGTTCGGCCAAGGCCCGGTCAAAATCGCGGTCAATCCGGTATGCGCACAAGGCGCTGGCCAAATGCGCCTCACCCAAGCCTGGTCGTAAGCGAAGGGCCTCGCGCGCTTCGGCGTAGGCTCGTCGGCGCAGCTCTTCGCTGGGCCCGCGTGACCGATACAAGACGCCCAACGTGGCAGCCAGCCGGGCGTGCGCCAAAGCAAAACCGGGATCCAGCGCGATGGCCTGCGTGTAGAGCGTTTGCGCCGCCTCGTAGTCGGATATAGCAAAGGTCGGACTGTTCTGGAATTTCCGGCCGCGCAGGTAAAGCGCGTAGGCGTCGGGATCTTGCGAATCCATGGCGCGCACGCCAGCGCTTTCCTGGGGGCTCAGCGTCGCGTCGAGCGCTTCGGCAATCGACCCAGCTAATTTGCCTTGGAGATTGACGGCGTCGGCCAGTCTCCGGTCGTATCCTTCCGACCAAATTTCGTGGCCATCTCGAGTATCGATGAGGGCCACATGAACATAGACCCGGTCCCCCGCGCGGCGCAGGCTGCCCTCGACAAGATTGCGCACTCCGAGCTCGCGGCCGATCGCCTGCGGATCGCGCGGAGCATATCCCGGGTAGCGTGCGGTGGCCGCGCGGCTGACCACGCGCAAGTCGTGGATCTTGGCCAGACGCGAGAGAAGATCATCTTCCACTCCGTCGGCCCAGAAAGAATTTTTTGGATCCGGGCTCAGATTGCGAAACGGCAGCACGGCAATTGATTTATCGTTAGGCTGCGAACGCATCTGATACAGGCTCAGCCCGAGCAAGAGGACTGCGACGCCGACCAGGCTTCCCGCGACCCACCGCCCCAGGCGCGAGCTAGTAAAACGGGCACGCTTGCGTGGTTGCAGGGCCGCGGCAGCTTCCGCAATCGCCCGCGCCAGTTCCGCGGCGGAGTGAGGCCGCGCTGCAGGGGTTGCTGCCAGCATTGACTGGAGCAATGAGACCACCTGGGCAGACACGACCCGCGCGGCAAGTTGCTCCAGAGGAAGCGGCTCGTCTCCGGGCTGAAGTTCCGCTCCGGGCCGCGAACGATGGGGGAAAGGCACTTTCCCGGTGAGAGCTAACCAGAGCGTCGCGCCTAACGAATAAATGTCCGAGCGAATATCGAGCCGGGCACCGCGCAACTGTTCCGGACTGGCGAAGGCCGTCGTTCCGAAAAACCTGGGCGGGCCCGAGCTATCTTCATCCGAGGCGGCCTGCGCCAGACCAAAATCGATCACCTTGACCCACGGCTCGATCACGGATGCAGCGTCGTTCCCCCGCGGCTCGTTGCTTAACATGATGTTGGAAGGCTTCAGATCACGATGAACCAAACCGCGCTTCTCCGCCGCCACCAAGGCTCGCGTCACCTGCCCAGCCACCTCCAGACTCAGGCGCGCCGAGAGTGGGCCAGCGCGCCGAATGCGCGCCTCGAGCGTTTCGCCCTCCACAAACTCCATCGCATAAAAGCAATCGCCCAGGTCTGCGCTCTCTTCTGCGGTAACCAGGGTGCCCTCCAGGGGGGGAAGAGCGTTAATGGTCCCGAAATGGAAAACGCTGGCCACATTGGGATGGCGCAAGCAGGCGGCCGCCCGGGCTTCGCGCAAGAACCGGCGGCGCGAGTCTGTTCGCAGCGAAAAAGGCGCGCTAATCACCTTGAGCGCGACCGGGGTGTTCAAATTCACATCTCGCGCTTTGTAGGTCACGCCCATCGCTCCGCGCCCCAGCTCCCAGAGGGAACCTTCCGGCTGCGTCAGGATTTCATAGTGATGATAGACACGAACTTGGGAGTCGTTAGGGGAGGTAGACAGAAACTCGCTTTCCTCGAAACCGGTGGCGAGGAGACAGTGCAGGCAGCCCGCTGCGCCCGCCTGCCAGGATAATGGGCGTCCACACTGCTCGCAGCGGCGTGTTTCGTTCCCAACTGGCGAAGCCATGGCGCCCAACGGACTGGCGTTTACGACCGCGCTCCCGCCAGGAGCACCTGGCAGAGGTAACGCAGCTCCACATCGATGTCCTGCTCCACTGGCACGGTCCTGAGCACCTCCGCCCGCAGCAAAGCACGATAACGGGCACGTAACCGAAACAGGTGGCTGCGCAGGGTCTCCCGGGAAACACCCAAGCGAGCGGCGGCTTCTTCGGGGGTGGGTAAACCTACGCCACCGGTGAGAAAGGGCTTCAACTCAGCCAAAAGGCGAGCCTTTTGTTCGCTGGCATATTCTGCGTGGAGCGCTTCCATCGCCCGGCCGACCAGGGCCATCGCCCAGTTCCACTCGAAGAGCCGCTCTTCATCGGCCGGCGCGCCCGTCAGCAAAGCCTCTTCATCCGTGCGTTCGACCGCATCGATCTGGCTATCCAAGAGAACGACCGCCTGATGCCCGCCCCGTTTCTGCCGTCCCTGGCGAGCTCGGGCCGCCCCGAGATAGCGCTTGAGCAAGACCAGCAAGAAAGTGCGAAAGCGGCCTTTGCTCCGGTCCAAGCTGGAATAAGCCTTTTTTTCCAGGAGGTAGGCGAAAAATCCCTGGGTCAGATCCTGCGCGTCGTGGCGGTTGTAACCGCGCTTCCGCACGAATCGATAAAGAGGCGCCCAATAATCCTGGCAAAGCTGAGCCAGAGCCCGCTGCGCCCTCTCGGGAGACCCCTCTCCCCTCGCCCAGGAAAGCTCTTGCACGACGCTCCAATGCGTCGTCAAAAAACCTCCCGAGCTGGTGGGAAAGGTTGAGGCCGGATTTTTCACGCGGCATGAGGGTAACGAATACGGCCTCCTCTCGTCAAGAGCGCGCCACACTGAGGCACACGGCGGGCCTTGGGGCGCCAATCCGACCCTCTCAGGCGGTTCCCTGAAACCTCGGCGGTTTCTAATCCCTCTCGACCGGGAAGGACCACTCTCGGCCCTCACGCCAAGGGACGAAAAGGCTTTTAGATCCTCACCTGTTCCAAGACTGCTGGGACGGCGGAGCTTCCATCGCCCGGCCAAACTCGGCCAATCCTTTTCGGATCTGCGTGGTCGTCCACGCCGCGAATCCAAAAACAAGGGCAGGCGCCAACTTGGCTTTGAGAATAAAAAAAGAGAGCGGGATAGGAATGATCCCGACCGCCGCCCCTGCTCTGCCCATCGCGTCGAGATCCACATCTCGTCGGAGCCAGGCGACGAAACGCAACCCCGCCTCTTGCACTTGGAGGCGCGCATACTTTCCCATCGAGCGCTCGAATTCGTCGATAAATGAGAGCCGCCTGTGCGCGTAGAGGCGGCGGATGCGTTTGACGTGGCTCAGGAAAAAGCCCTCCGCCAGAAAGCGAGCCAGGGTCGCCTGTTCGACCGGCGAAGAATGCTGGTCCATGACCCCCGGATCTTAATCATCGAATCGATCAGCGGCTCCGGCACCACCAAATAGCCGAGCCGCAGCGCCGGATGCAAAATCTTGCTCATCGTCCCGGCGTAAATCACCCGGGCCGGGTCTAACCCTTGCAGGCAGGGCAAAGGCGGTCCGACAAACCGAAACTCAGAGCTATAGTCGTCTTCGAAAACATACGTCTCGTTTTTTTGCGCGGGCTCAGTGGGCGGGCCGCGAATCACAAGTGGGTCTTGTCCGACTTGCTCCCCTGCGAATACTTGGACGACATGCGTTCTGCCGCTCTCTTAGAACTGGCCCTTAGACAACGATCGCTGCGCCGCCATCCCTAGGCTACATGAAGATACTTTCGACATTTGGGCGTCTCACCTTTTGCCTTAGTTTCATCGCTTTCGGCCTCCAGAACCTCATTCTTTCCGACTTTATACCTGGTCTGGAACCGGTCCCGCCCTGGCTGCCCCTCCGGAGTTTTTTGGCTTGCCTGTTAGGCTGCACCCTGACCATCGCCGCAGCGCTGGCTGGCATCGAGAAGAAGCGAACAACTGCAGCCATTTGGCTGGCGATTCTCACGGCAGCCTCGTTTCTACTTTTGCATCTGCCTAAGCTGCTGATGCATCCCGCCAATGGGGGAGTCTGGACGGTTGCCTTCGAGACCATTGCCTTCTTAGGCATCGCTATCCTGCTGGCTCCGCCAAATGTAATAATGCACCCTGCTCGTCGGATAGCTGTATCCTTTTTCGCCCCTCGCTCTGGCCGCCTCTGCTACGGGATTTCGCTGCCGGTCTTTGGAGTTCTCCACTTCCTTTACCCTGCCTATATAGCGATCGTGATACCTGCTTGGATTCCAGCTCACTGGTTTTGGGCTTACTTTATCGGAGTCATTTTCTGCTTGTCAGGAGTCAGCCTAGCCACTGGCATTAGAGTTCGCCTTACTTCACTTTTGCTAGGCTGCATGTTCGGACTTTGGGTTGTCTTTCTCCATGCACCGCGTGTAGCCGCTAAGCCGTATGCTTCCGCGGAATGGACCAGCCTTTTCGTAGCCCTTGCCATGGCGGGAGGCGCATTCCTCCCCGCGAGCACTCCGGTCTCGCAAGACCAAAAAGTGCCTTAGTGTCTGCGACTACCCGCTTGGGCTTGCCTGGGAACTTTGCAGGAGCTTCCGTCATCCCACCGCTAAAATGTCCGGCGCAAGGACGACTTGGCGGCGATTTCGGCCATCACCGTAGGCCTTACGGCTCTTCTAGGACGCGGTCTTATCGGCAGAAAGCCAACCGCCCCTAAATCCCGCCCGGCGGAGGCCTCGCGTAATTTCAGGCGAGTCGCGCATCAGACGCCAGAGAAAGCCCGACCGGTAATTCTCGATCATCATGACAATGGGACCTTGATCGAGACCGTAATAACCTTGCGATATCCAGCCCCTCTTACCGTTTTGTCCGCTACCTGAGAAAGTCGGATTGTAACTGCATTTGAAGCCGTACTTGCTCGTCATTTCCGGGTATGTCTCGTCAAAATATTTGATCGAAGGCAGAACGATCTCCGGCGCGAAGGGCAGCGAGCCCAGCATTGCCCAAGGAGCCAGCGTCCCGTCATCCGGGCCATCTGGAATTCCGCGCGCCAGGTAATCGTAAAATTTGCGGGAGACGCCATTAATCTTACGCGTGGCCGGTCCTGGTCCGTCGCTCGCCGTGATTCCCCAGGAATGCTCTCCGTAGCCTCGAAGACTTTTCGGATTACAGATTGCATATGCCTGCTGCGCGTAAGTGGCTCGGCGGCTATTCTCGAAATAATCGATGCCTTTATCACGGATGAATTCATCCCGGATGCCACGGAAATCGACCCACACGTGAGAGAGCTGGTGAACGAACAGCGGGCCGGCATGGAAGTAGTCGAATCCACAAACCTCCTGCCATTCATAGCTCTTCGCCCACTCGTTGTAGCTCTCCTCCGGTAGAGCATGGTCTGGTGCGCCCAGGCCCAGGATATAAAGAATCAGCGCCTCCGAGTAGCCCTCCCAGACCGATTTGAGGAAACCCTCTTCCGGTTTCCAGCCATGAGACACGGCCAGCTTGCCGTTCAGCGCCCAAGGCCAGTTCGCACGAGCGAAAAGCGCCGCCGCGTGCTCGCGAATTTCGCGTTCCGGCGCCGTGTCGCCCGAGAAATACCTGCCTGCCACCAGCATCCCGGCGAAAAGAAAGGCCGAATCGATGGTCGATAGCTCCGAACCCAGAGCGCGACGTCCACTCTGCATGTCGAGGAAGTGATAGTAAAATCCCTCATAACCGGTCGCGTTCGGCGCGGCAGATTGCTCGCTCTCGCGGAAGAAACGGAGCGTGGCGAGAGTCCTTTTGATCGCTTTGGACCGACTCAAAAACCCGCGCTCCACACCAATGGGATAGGCCGTCAAAGCGAAACCTATCGCAGCGATACTGGCAGCAGATCCATTTTTTGTGCTATCCCTGATCATCCCATTGGCCGGGTTCGACTCCTTCAGGAAATATTGGAACGTGCTCTTCTGGATTCGAGCCAGCTTGGCCTCACTAAAGGGCGCGCCTACGATCGCTTTCGCTTTGTTGGATTTCGTTTTACTCATGCGAACTCAACCGTTAGAGCGGCGACACTGTGGGGAGGCAGCTTCAGTTCGATCGTCAGGTCTCGTGCTCGGAGTTTCCAAGGATGGGGTTTCGAGAACACGCATGACGCTTCCTTCAATTTTGCGACCTGCGCTTCGCTCAAATAGTTTGGCTCTTTCATGGCTTGCCAGAGACGGCGAGGATTGGCATGAGCCTCATCAATGCGCTCGATCGAAACAGCTCGTGCCTCGGATGCGTCGGCCAGATGAATACGGACTTTCTCCTCGCTGATCGGATGACGCGGAAGCGCGTGATTAGTTAGCACAAAAGTCAGGCTATTTCCCTGAGGAATCGCCCAAGTGTCCACCGTGGGATGAATTCCATCGACCAGGAGAAGCTCCGTGCCCAACCGGTGCAATAACTCAAACGCACGGTAACTCGGCTTCGGAATCCCATGCAAATTAAGAAGCCCAAAACCACCGTGGAAAGGGATGGAAGGGAAATAGTTCTCCTCGAAGATATCCGTAAACGTCCAGAAACTGTAGCCATGGACTAAACCATTCATTTCCAGGATCGTTTTCACGACAAAGGCGGCCGCATAAGGCTGGTCGTGACGCGGATCGCGTGGATTCGAGGAGGCATTCCATTCCGTATAGTAGAGTGGCTTCCCTTGCGCCCGCCGGTAACTATCCTGCGCTTGTTCTCTAAGAATGCTACGCCGGCTGTGCGCGAGTTGGGTTTCGGTATCGTCATCTTCGTGCCCCAGAGCATCCGTCGGATAGTGATGCGTGCTAATGAAGTCGGCCGGTAAACGTTTCTTCGCGCAGAAGGCCACAAATTCACTGATCCAGGCGTTCTTCGCAGTGGCGGGCCCACCGACCTTGAGCGATTCATCGACTCCTTTGATAGCCAGCGACGTCACTTCGTAGAGCTTGAAATATTCCCGTTGACTGCCGCTCCAGAAGGCTTTCAGATTCGGTTCGTTCCAAACTTCGAACAACCACTCACGCACTTCGGCGAGGCCATAGCGTTCGACCCAATGAGTGACGGCCCTCCGGATCAGCTCCGCCCATTTCTTGTAGTCTTTGGGCGGTGTGATGTTGCCTTTATAGTGAAAAACCGTCTTCCGTCCGGAAGCGAGCCCTCGCGGCATGAAACTCAATTCCACAAAGGGCTTCATCCCAATACGGAGGAGATAATCGAAGATCTGATCGGCGTTGAAAAATGAGTAGAGCGGCTCATCGTTCTCTATGATGAAAGTCCCAACATCATCGGAGAGAAGGCCGTGGAAACGGACGTGCCGCATCCCTAGGTCCTCGCGACAGTCCTTTAACTGGCGTTGCCAGTCCCCGCGCAGGGCCAGCGGGGCATGACCGCTGCCGATGGTGTGCTCCCAAAAATGGGGGAGGGGCGTGGTCCGATCAAATAATCTGCAAGAAAAGTCCGGCATATTACCTGACCCGCCCGTAGAAAATCGTTTCCACGGAAAGACAATCGATTTCGCGCATTTTCATCTAGAGAATCAAATTCGAGTCCTCTTCCCCATAGCTCTCAGCAAGTCGAAGTTAGCCAAACCGTCTAACAACCTGGCGCGCGGCTTCCGCCGCTTCTCTCATAACGAGTGGAACCGTAGCAAAAGTCGCACCCGCGGCAAGCAGGCACCAAACGCAAAAGGCTCTGTGTTTAGCCCATTGATCGTAGCTCAGCCTGGCGTGGACCGCATCTACTGTCGCCTTTGCGGCCAGCGCCAACGGTATCCACGGCCGCTCTCAGCGCGATGACTCGATCCCATCGCCGCCAGCCCCATAGTGGCCGCATAGCTCCCCAACCCGATGACGGCGTCTCCCATCTGTAAGTGCGAGTAAGCTTCCTCCGAAGTGTCGACTTTCTCCGCGTCCATAAAAGATAGAGGTAAGTCTGGCAGGCGCCGGATAATTCCGTTCTGATACAGCGCGATCAACCCCATGCAGCCGATCGCAGTCAGGGAAAGCGCGGTGACGCTGCGGCGATCATCGAGAAACTCGCCTGATCCTTCGCGCAGTTCTTCGCTAAGTTGTTTTGGTGTCATCTTTGCTCCAGAGTTGTTATCAATAGCTGGACGCTCTTTTCTTCCGCAATAAACAAAGCGCTCCCAGGCTCGCGGCCGCCAGACTCAAAACCCGCCGATGCCCGCTCGCCCAAAACTGAAAATCGGAACGTTTCGACCTGGCGTCGAAAGTCCTATGGGCTCCATGATCTCCGGCGATCGGCTGGAATAAATTATCCCGTTTCTCGGGATCTTCCGGTTCCGTCGTCTGTTGCCTTTCAATCGCTGTCCGCGCGAGATAATGATCCAGAAGGCCAGGTGTAATTCGATTCCCGAGAATAGCTTCCACGGTCGGAAAACCAACGAACACTTCGCGTCGCTTTTGGTGCGCTGCCCAGGAGATAGCGGCGCCCGCCAACTCTGGCTGAAAGATCGGCGGGACCGGTTGGGCCTTTCCGTGGGAGCCGACTCTTGGTCCAACCAAATTGCGGTGTATCCCCAGCTCCCGCTCGACACATTCCGCTGCTTCCTCGACGGCTTCTGCATCCGCCACGTTGAGTGGAAAAACCAGCGCCTGCCCGCCCGCTTCCTCCACCTCGCTGCGCGCGGCTTCCAGCCCATCAGCGCCGCGCGCAATCAGGCCCAGGTAAGCGCCGCGTGTGGCAAACTCACGAACCGCGGCGCGGCCCACCCCGGCAGATGCCCCCGTAATCATGGCAACCTCTGGAGAAGACATTTCTCGTTAGGCTGTTTTTTATGCCTTGGAGTCGGCGCGATATTATTTGTCATTTCCGGGCTGCTGAATCGGATAGGAGCCATCACAGGGGTGATTATTCCAAACGCGCTTTGCCGGCTCAGGCCCCGGAATAAAACGGAGGGATAAGAACTCAAATCGAGAAGCAGTTAAACTTAACATGAACCTGATCAGTATTTTCGCCGCGGGCAGCGGTTTTCGCGTTCTCGATACAACCGAGCGGAGCCAGACCGGCCTGCTCACTTTGCAGCCTGGTGAGGCGTCTAGCGATCGACCCAACCAGCACGAAGATAGCGACCAAACGTTAATCCTCCTCGCCGGTGAGCTGAGAGCGGAGGTCGGTGAAGAAGTGGCGACGATGGAGGATGGCGATGCCGTCCTTGTCCCGGCTAAGACCCTACACCGCTTCATCAATACCGGTAGGAATCGAGCGACCACCTTCAGCGTCTACGCCCGCCCAGCTTATCCGCCCAGTGAAGAAATGGGCGATTAGCACTCTTCGAATCATGCATACGACCTCTTCTCTACAGCCCCCGTCACACCCACCGCGCCAGGCGCCGCTAAGCGCGGGCAAGGCCATCGTGATCGGACTCGTCGCGGGCCTGGTCGCCACCGGCGTCAAAACAATTTGCGAACTCATCTCGCCTCCAAGACCTCCTGGCGCCCTTTCGCCGTTGGGTAAAATGCTTAACTCCGTTTCGACGGTCGCTTCTGGCGAGCCGATGAGCGCCTCTCTTCGTTCGATCACAGAACCGGTAGTGCACTTCGGTTTCGGAGCAATCACGGCCGCTGTTTATGTGGTCGTTTCCGAGCGTCTCCCTTTCCTACGGATGGGATGTGGCGCCCTTTTTGGCTTCCTTTTTTGGCTGGGATTTCACGAAGTGCTTCTTCCCTTAATGGGTTTCTCCGCTTCGCCCGCTCACCTTTCTCTTTGGGAACAGGGTAACGAGTTGGTTTCTCACATCTTCTACGGGGTTGCAGTCGAGCTTATCAGGCGCTTTTTGGCTTCCAAGCATGCCTAACTAAGGAGCGCCGGTTCTGGCCAGCGCTCCTCTCATCATGACTGAATCCTACGATGTGATTATTATCGGCACCGGCGCCGGCGGCGGCACCCTTGCAAGACGACTCGCGCCCAGCGGTAAACGTATCTTGATCCTTGAACGAGGGGGATTTCTACCTCGCGAAAAAGAGAATTGGCAATCAAAGGAGGTGTTTCAAAAAGCGCGTTACCATACAGCGGAGCAATGGAGGGATCAGGAGGGCAAGGCTTTTATGGCTCATACCGGCTACTTCGTTGGAGGAAACACCAAGGTCTATGGCGGCGCCATGTTTCGGTTGAGAGAGCGCGACTTTGAAACCGTGCAGCACAAAGGAGGGATCTCGCCCGAGTGGCCGGTGAAGTACTGCGATTTCGAGCCTTACTACACGCAAGCCGAGGAACTTTACGAGGTGCATGGCAAGCGCGGAATAGATCTCACGGAACCGCCCATGAGCGTAGATTATCCCTTTCCGCCGCTAAAGCATGAACCTCGCATTCTTGAATTATGCGAAAGGCTGCAGGAGAGAGGGCACAATCCATTCCAACTGCCGTTAGCGGTCAAGCGTAACGAGCTTCACCCGAATCAAAGCCAATGTATTCGCTGCAGCACCTGCGATGGCTTTCCCTGCCTGGTAGATGCCAAGGCGGACGCAGATCTCAACGGCATCCGTCCTGCCTTGCACTCAACCAACGTGACTCTGAGGACTCATGCGAAGGTAAAGAAACTTGTCGCCCATGGCTCCGCCCGCTCGGTTTCTTATGTTGAGGCGGAGATTGAAGGAAAAACCCATCAATTCCGCGCTGACATCGTTGTCCTCGCCGCCGGAGCCATCAACTCAGCCGCACTCCTCCTGAACAGCGGATCGGACAAACATCCTGACGGCTTGGCTAACTCCTCCGGGCAAGTTGGCCGGAATTACATGCGCCATCTCAATGGCGCGATGCTCGGGATCTCCGCGAGGAAAAACCCTACTGTCTTTCAAAAAACCCTCGCTATGAATGATTATTACTGGGGAGAGGAAACCTTTCCTTTTCCCATGGGTCACATCCAGCTTCTGGGTAAGACCGACAAGGGGATCATTGGAGCCGATGCACCTTTCTTCGCGCCGGACTTTGCCCTCCGCGCGATGGCGAGTCACTCCGTCGATTGGTGGCTCACGGCGGAGGATCTTCCTCATCCGGATAATCGCATCACCCTCACGCGCGCTGGCGAGATTCAACTGAGCCTGCGAGATCGTTACCATGAACACTTCGACCGTCTGATCGCTCGCTGGACAGACGTTTTAAAGGAGATCGATGCTACCGATCAAACCATCCCACTCTCGTTCTATCTCCAAAAGAAAATCCCGGCCATGGGCGTTGCGCATCAGAACGGAACTTGTCGCTTCGGCGAAGACCCGAATACGTCGGTGCTGAATGTCTTTTGTCAGACTCATGACGTGGATAACCTCTACGTCGCCGATGGCAGCTTTTTCTGCTCCTCTGGTGCGGTTAACCCTTCGCTCACGATCGCGGCGAACGCTCTCAGAGTGGGCGACCATATCCTGGAGCGATTGCGCTGAGCATCGTGCGGAAACCGCACCGAGCGCACTTGGCACCATCGCGACGCGCTTACCTTCTTCTCTTTCTCCTCGCTTTTGCCACGCTATCTCTCGGATCCGTCCGAGCCGCTGTCGAGGTGTCCGCATTTTCCATGAGCGTCGCGGACCTCAGCCGTTCCATCGACTTCTACACAAAAGCACTTCACTTTCGAATCATTACTGCAGATCGCTCCAGGGCCGTCTTGAAACTCGGCGATGAGCGCATCATTCTGAATCAACCTTACCTCCTGGGTCGCAGAATCCCTCCCAAGCTTCCCGCGAACGATCACTCCTTCCAACATCTCGCCATCGTCGTGCGTGACATCGACCTCGCAACAAAGCGACTCACGAGCAGCAAGGTGAGAATCGTCTCGAAAGGCGTGCAGCGTTTGCCGGACTCAAACTTCGACGCAGCGGGCATTCGCGCTTTGTACTTCCGGGATCCCGACAATCACTTTCTCGAGCTGATTCAATTTCCCTCGAACAAGGGCGAATCCCGCTGGCATTCACACGGGGCGCCACTCTTTGAAGGGATCGATCACTCGGCTCTCGTGGTGAGAGACATGAAAGCGAGTCTCTCCTTCTACCGCGACAAATTGGGTTTCACCGTTAGTGGAAATAGCTTTAACCACGGCACCGAACAAGAGCGGTTAAGCGGCGTGCTAGGCGCACGAGTGCGTATCACAAGCCTTCGGGGGGCGAAAGGTCCAGGCTTGGAGCTATTGCAATATGAAGAGCCAGGAACGAAAGAGACTCTCCCGCGTCCGGCGGCAGAGAACGACCTCGCCTATTGGCGGGTTCACCTTCGCTCTACGTCCGGCGCGAGCGCCCTTAAGCAAATCGATCCCGATGGCCACGTCGTGGCGCTTCAGCGGATCGCCTTCCTCCCAGCACATCTCTTCTACGCCTTAGAAGCTCTGCGACGCCATTGGCCTCTTTATCTCATGGAAGGCGCAGAGCTCGGCATATTCATGGCGGTGGCGTTGCTTCTCGCCCTCGGTCTCGATTACCCCCATTCTGTCCTGCACACAACGATCTCGTCTGCCTTCCTGCGCCGGTTCCTCTTCGGGCTCTTTATCGGCCTAACCGTCGTCCTATTAATATATTCCGACTGGGGGCGACGCTCCGGCGCTCAATTCAACCCTTCGGTGACTCTTGGGATGCTATATCTCTGGCGCATCCAACCGTGGGACGCTTTGTTTTATATGATGGCCCAGTTCCTCGGAGGGTGGATTGGAGTTATCCTCGTAGCGAGGTGCTTTCCCAAGTCTAGCGCTCACGCCGACGTAAACTATGTCGTGACAGAACCCGGGAAGCAGGGCGTCGCCGTTGCGTTCGTCGCAGAGTTCCTCATCTCGTTTATCCTCATGAGTACCCTCCGCCTCGTCTATCAAAGCGACTTCTTAAACCCTTATATGGGCTACTTCGCAGGCGTGCTCCTTTGCGCCTACATCACCTTCGAGTCCCCCTATTCCGGGATGAGCCTGAACCCCGCTCGCAGCGTCGCCTCCGCATTACCCTCGGGAAACTGGACAAGCATCTGGATTTACTTCGTCGCGCCTACTCTGGCCATGCTGCTGGCCGTCAGCCTCACGGGTTAATCCCATACGTCCTTCCGATCAATCGCATCGCATACCCTCCACCGCTTTCGCGGGGACGATGATCGGATTGAGCTATCACCGGAATAAATGCCACCCTCCCTCGCTCTGAGTAAGTCAGTAAAAAACAACCCATATAGCAAAACAAAATGATCCAATCCACAATGAAACAATATTCCTTCACCTTTCGGCATCTAATGGCCGCTACTCTCCTCCTCTCCTTTGCAACCGTTACGGCTACGGAAGCAGGAGGGATGAAAGAAATTGAATTAAAAGCCAAACCAAATGCAGCTCAAGCTCGCCTGGAAGGCACGGTCGGCCACGCCGAGGTCGATGTGGCGAAGGGTGACCTGCAAATCACCGTAACTCTCCCAGACGGGAAAGAGCTGCCAAGCGGCACAGTTCTGGAAGGTTGGCTATCTACAGCGGGTGACGCTGGCGGACCGGGCCAGTCGACCGCATCAAAAGGCGATGAAAAGTTTGGCGTCGCGGCCGGCATGGACAAAATCGCGAAGCTCATCAGCGACGCCCCATATGCCCTCAGCACCGGCGTGCTCGCACGCAAAGGCGATAGTCAAACCTACGTCGGTCACTTTCATATCGACAATGAACTCACGCCTTACGCGGCCGTCGCGGTGACTCTTGAAAGCGACGGTAACACAGGCAACTACGATCCCCGCCCGGGGTCGCCATTTTTGGATGGGATGATTAGGTAGGAGGTGGTCCTTGCATGGCGGACCGGGCATCTGTCTTAGGGCCGATGCCCGGTTCCAATCTCCTCGAAAAAGGCGGCTCGACCGACTCTAGTAGACCGACGCATCTTCCGCGACCTACCTACGTCTGGTTTCGCCATTTGGAAGCTCGTGAGAAAAAGAGGATACCTGTTCTCGGCGCGCGGAAAAACCCGGCAATCACCCCCCACCAGCCGATCGTCGCTCCGACGCTCCGTTCGAATTTTTGGTGATCGGCGAGCTTGTAGAAGCCCGTTTTCTTCTTCGAAGCTTGCAAGTTGAGAAGGCTTTGGATGAAGCCGAGGTGCGAGAATGCTTGAGGGAAATTTCCAAGAAAAGCACCGGTTTCAGGATCCACTTCCTCGGCGTAAAGTCCGAGTGGGCTAGCCAAAGAGACAAGCTCCTCAATCAGCTCCTCTGCGCGCTTCAGGTGTCCTTCCCGAATCAGGTGATTCACTCTCCAGAAACTGCAGATAAGAAAAGCCCCCTCTTTCCCCGGTTTATCCTCGCCGCGATACATGAGCGCACCACGCGCGAGGCTTTTTTCCAGAGCTCGGCGGGTCGTAGTCGCCATTTCCTTCTCGAGGAATCCTGTGGTGAAGGCAAGCAAGATGGAAGCGTCGAGGACGGGTTCATCCATTTCCGAGGACGACGTTTCCCTTCTTCGTTAGTCCGTGATCCAGGATGTAAGCGCGAATAGTCTGGGCGAGTTTCTCGAACTGGCCATCCTGGTCCCCGAGAAGGACGCGCGCGCGTTCCAAAGCAAGCCAGCACATGATCTTACCGTAAGTAAACTGGCTGGTCTGTCGGACCTCCCAGATTCCGTTGTCCGCGCGACTCCAAAACTGCACGACTTCTTCGGTGAGTTGCTGAAGCATTTTGCGCTCGGTCGCGCTGATCTTTCCTCCGGTATGCCGAAAGAAGAAGAAGGACTGTAGGACATGCCCATAGTTATCGAGCTGAAATTGGTCTTGCGCAGCGTTGCCGATTCGAACCGGTCTTGAGTGAGCATATCCGGAGAGATGAGGCAGGGTGGACTCCTCTGCGACCGGTTGTCCGTCGATCGGGTAGAGCACGTCGATACTCGATAGATCGCTCGTCGCTTTATCGCCCTCGTTCTGCTCCATCCATTTTTTCACTACGAAATCGAGGAACGCCCGGGCTTCTCCTGAATACCCGAGACCGAAGAGCGTTTGAATAAAGATGGCCGTATCGCGCAGCCAGGTGTAACGATAGTCCCAGTTCAATTCGCCGCCTTCTTTCTCGGGCAGCGAAGTTGTCGGAGCGGCCACAAACCCTCCGGTCGCGGCGTAGGTGAGCAGTTTCAGAGTGATGGCGCTGCGCCTAACCATCGCCTGATGCGGACCGCGATAATAATTGAAGAGATTCCACTCGCGCCAGAACGCGATCGTCACTCGGAGCCACTCTCGAATGGCGGAAAGGTCGGGCGGGGTAGGCGCGTCTCCGTAGTCCAGGACGACATGTAAGGGTGTGTCATGACTCACGACGATGTCGGCGAGCAAATCATCGCCCTGTAACTCGATCGGAAAATTCGCGAAGACGGATGTGTGCTCACTGTCGAAGCCGCCGTCGCTTCGCTTTTGCCACAGAGCCCTTTGGCGTGCGTAGGACGGACGGCTAGCCAGCTTTAATCGCATCGCAACGCTCGCCCCCGGCGATGCTTCGACCAACCGCACCATCTTGCGGGTCGGATGTAAGCTCGTGAAATCATAAAAACGCGACTGGCGCGAGCGAGCGATGACAAAGAAGTCCGTTAACCTAACCTCCCCCTGATCGCTGATGAAGCGCGTCTCCAGGATTGCGCTATCCGGTTGGTATCGCCGTTCCACCCGGAAAGGTTCAATCGGGCAAAAGGTGAATCGCCCTCCGTGCTCGCGATCCAACAAGGCGGCAAAGACCGAACCGGAATCAAAGGCTGGCAGGCAAAGCCAATCGATCTCCCCATGCGGGCCGATCAAGGCTGCTGTCTCGCAATTGCCGATGATCGCGTAGTCGCGAATCGCTGTCATGACAGGCAGAGGCCAGCAAGGAGTCTCCACTTCCTAAAGCTAAGGATTGGCGTCAACCTCACGATCGGCGATTCGCGGCGAACGAACGGCAAGGCGTTTGAAAGATCGGGATAACCGCATTTGGACATCGCGGTGGGAGCTTGTTCTTGAGCAAATATTTCGTGCTCCGGAATAAGAACGCCTCCGTTTGGCTCATACTCGCGATTTGGCCTCAGCTAACCGACAAAATCTTTTATTTTTTCCCTCGCCTCCGGAGTCGACGTCCAGTATTTCTCTCTCCGTGGTCGAAAACGATTCCGACGCGTTAGTCGAAGAATTTTACATTCCACTCTACCGTTTCGGCCTCTCGCTGGCGCGACAGGAGTCGGACGCGTCCGACTTGGTTCAGCACACCTTTTACACCTGGGCGGCCAAGGGACATCAACTCCGAGATAAAACGAAGGTCAAGACTTGGCTCTTTACCACTCTTTACCGCGAGTTTCTCTCCAGAAAGCGCCAAGCGGATCGGCTGGTTTTTTCGGGCAACGACTCGCTCTTCCCGGAGCCGGTTCATATCGCACCATCGGTCATGGATAAGCTCGATGCAGGTATAGTCCAAGAAGCCCTCCTGGCTCTGGAGGAACGTTATCGAGCTCCCGTGACGCTCTTCTATATGCAACAACACTCTTATCGAGAGATCGCAGAAATCCTGGAGATCCCAATCGGGACGGTCATGTCGCGCATCTCCCGGGGTAAAGCCGAACTGCGCAACGCCCTGACTGACTCCGTCACTGCAGAAGAACATAAGATTGTGCCCATGAGAGGAGAACGCAGTCATGGATGAGAAGGAAGTCCGCGCGCTCTTAAGTCTATCGCGAGCGGGAGCTGAAGACGGCGACGAGCGGCTGGCCGAAGCCCAGCGCCAAGCCGCGAGCGATCCGGAGCTGAAGGCCTGGTGGCACGAAGAACAAGCCATCGACCAGATCATCGGAGCCAAATTGGCTGCCGTGTCCATCCCGCCTGGCCTCAAGGCGAAGCTGATCGCCGCTCCCGGTCCGATTCCTCACCCGCAACGCACGTGGTCCCGGGTCGCCTTGCTGGCCGCGGCGGTTATCATCGCATTGGCCGTCTTCTTTGGCTCATGGCGCGGACCCTTCCAACCTGCGACATCGCTAGGCGACTATCGCGACGAGATGGTCGCTTTCATCAAAGTTGAACCCAACTTGGAATTGGAATCTGCGGAGATGGCGCGCTTGAAAAGCTATCTGGCGAAGGCCGAAGCCCCCTCCGAGTTTACGGTCCCGGTTAATCTGGAGGGCTACGAGCCGGTGGGATGTCGCGTCCTGCGTTATCGAGGCCAGGACGTATCACTGATATGCTTCAAGATCGCAGAAGGAAAGCTCGCTCATTTATTTCTGGTCGATGCGACGGCCATGCCCGTGCCAAATTCTGGCTCGTCCCCTTCCCTCGTCCAGGAAGGTCAATGGATCACCGCCGCGTGGAAGGAAGGCGAAGAGATCTATTTGTTTACCGTCCAAGGTAACTCCGCGACGGCCAAGAAGTTTCTGAACCTCCCTTAACCCGGATTCCGCGGGTGTGGACCTCGATTTAACAGTTGCGGCGGCCGCGAACTTACTCTGCGCAAACCGCAGGTTGTAAATGAGCAGCTACAAAAAGTGTCGGAGTTAGCCACCAAGAGGAAACGGCGTCTTTCCGCGCACGGGAAAAAGAAGACAAACAGCATTCATGAGCGACCGCGTGGACGACCGCCTGCTGCATAGGTTGCAGCGCGAGACTTTCCAGTATTTCTGGGATGAAGCCAATCCGGCAAATGGTCTCATCCCGGATAAAACGCAAAAGGGCTCACCCGCCTCCATCGCCGCGACCGGATTCGCGCTGACCATCTATCCGATCGCGGTCGAGCGCGGCTTCATCAAACGGGCCGCCGCGATCAAGCGGACCCTCGCGACCTTGCGCTTTTTTTGGAAAAGCCCGCAGAACGAGTCGCCGAATGCGACGGGTTGCCACGGTTTCTATTATCACTTTCTCGAGATGAAAAGTGGCCGGCGCGCCGAGCGGTGCGAGCTTTCCACGATCGACTCCGCTCTACTCTTCGCGGGCATGTTGACCGCTGCGGAGTATTTCGATGCGGACAGCGCCGAGGAGCGAGAGATTCGCGAATTTGTCACCAGCCTCTACCGACGCGCCAACTGGCGCTCGATGCTGCAGGGCGGCCAAGCGATCGTCCACGGCTGGAGACCGGGAAAAGGTTTCCTGAAGTATCGCTGGCAAGGCTACAGCGAAGCCTTGATTCTCTATCTCATGGCACTTGGCTCACCGACCTACTCGGTGCCAAGTGACAGTTACCACGAGTGGGCTTCCACCTACCGATGGAAGAAGTTCTACGGTCACGAATTCCTCTATGCGGGTCCGCTTTTCATCCATCAGTTCTCCCATTTGTGGATCGATTTCCGCGAGATTCAGGATGAATTCATGCGCCGAAAAAAGATCGACTATTTCGAAAACAGCCGACGCGCGACTTACATTCAACAAGCCTACGCGGCTAAAAATCCGCGCGGTTTCAAAGGCTACGATCAGCACTGCTGGGGCATCACGGCCAGCGACGGTCCCGGCCCAGGCACGCGCCAGATCAACGGGGTCAAGCGCCGCTTTTACGACTATACCGCGCGCGGCGTTCCGCACGGCCCAGACGACGGCACGCTCGCGCCTTGGGCGGTCGTTGCCAGTCTGCCCTTCGCGCCCGAGATCGTGTTGCCGACGATTCGACATTGCAGCCAATCATCTCTGTGCGTTCGGGGCGTCTACGGTTTCAAAGCGACTTTCAACGAAACCTTTCCCGCGACTCGTGGTCGCAAACAGGGTTGGGTCTCGCCCTGGCACGTCGGCCTGAATCAGGGCCCGATCGTCATAATGATAGAAAATTATCGAACCGGTCTGCTTTGGACACTCATGCGGCGATGCGAGCCGCTGGTCACCGGTCTGCGCCGCGCGGGTTTTACGAACGGCTGGCTTGGGCGAAGCCAAAGCGACCGTTAGGCTTCTTCGGCGAAAAAATGGAGGCGAGGAGAGTTGAACCCTGTCGCGGCCTTACAAACCTCGCTCTCGGATGCGCCTCCTGGGGCAGCTCATCGGCCTGGGCTGCGCCACCGCGACCTATCCCTACTACCGGATGCCCGGCGGCGCCGCGCGGATCACCTTGACGAAAGACGGCCGCGCCAAAGTCGAAATCGCGGCGCACGCGATGGGCATGGGCACCTCCACCACGCGGCAGCTGGTCACCGCAGAAAGGCTTGGCCTGCCCATGGAGCAGGTGACCGTGGTTTATGGAGACTCGCCGACGCGGTCACTTTTCTATGCGGTCCACGAGGCGGATTTATCACCGGGACGAATCTCCGGATCGACGGTTTGAATCCAAATGAGAGCTTAGAACCGTCTACCGGATGACTTGTGTCGTAAGAAGCCATGGACGGCGGAGCCGGCTTCCACCGAAGCATGTTCAATTGGGAATTTTCTAGTAACCGGCACTTTGAGCTATGGTTCAGGTAATTATTGGGCGGCGATGAACGCGATCTGCGCGACGTGAGCTCAAGATGGCTGCGGAGTTCCTTGGAGCATCTGAGACGGGGCAGCCAGCCCAGTGTGCCTACAGGTCATCGTCAAAGACCCACCGTTGGACATGATTCTTGCGACGCCTGATTGCCCGAGAAGCGGAGAAGGCAGACCCTATGAAGGTCAGGAGATTGAGATATTCTATCTTTGGGTGAGACACAGGCTGGAAACGCACGATTTGGAGGATTTCCTTGCCAAGCTTAAGCGTTATCAAACATGAGTGCGCCCTATGGCTATGACGTAGCTTTCTCCTTTGCGGGCGAGGATCGACAGATGGTCAAATCGCTCGCGCTTCGGCTGAAGCAGCCTTTTACGATCGCGATCGGCAGGCTCAACGTTGGGGCGAAAACCTACAGGAGGTATTAACAGAGATATATCTTATACAGGCTCGCTTTTGCGTGATGTTTATCTCGCGGGCCTACTCCGAAAAAATGTGGACGCGTGAAGAGCGACGCGCAGCGATGGCGCGAGCGATGCAGGAGAAGCGCGCTTACATCCTTCCGATTCGGCTCGATCGCACCGAGTTGGAGGGCTTGTTGCCTTCGGTAGCTTTCATCTCCTATTCCGAACATAGCGAAGACAAAATCGTCAACTTGATCCTGGAGAAACTGGACGCCGGCAATTCAAACAGGACGAGCGCTGCTCCGTCGCTCACCTTGAATATCGCGATGCCCAAGGTGAAAAAGACCTTTACCCAGCGGGAGAAGGATGTTTTCGCCCGTAAGGCTTTTGAGACGATCCAAGCGAATTTCAAACATGGCCTCGATCAATTTGCGCAACACGATTCAGATGTTGAAGTCGACTTCGAGTCTGTCCATCGAGCGAAGTTTATTGGTCGGGTTTATGTCAAAGCCGACCCGCCGCACATCTGCAAGATTTGGATTGGGGCAGCCCACCGTGGATCTGAGGATAGGATCAGCTACTACGAAGGCGGTACGGTCAGTCGTGATCGAGACGACCAGACAAATGATACGCTTACGGTCGGTAGTGACGGCCATCAGCTTGGTCTCGAAGCCGGTTACGGATTTGGCAGCTTCGTCGGTGGTTCAGGGATGGGCAATCAAGGGCGTTTCTTCTCACTTGAACGAGCGGCCCTATTGTTTTGGGAGCGATTTACAAAAAGCCTCAGCGCCGACTAAAAAAAGTTCTTTCGGCGAGCAAGCGACGCCGCCAATCTGTTGACAATAAATGTCAACACCCTCTCTTGCTCCAGCGACCACGTTTTCGCAATGGCTGCGCGTCTGTCGCGACCAAAAGAGCCTCGTCTTGCGGGATGTCGCGGAGCGGACTGGACTTGATTTCACCTTGCTGAGCCGGTTCGAGACCGGCGAGCGGATTCCGACGGAAGAACAGGCCGACACCTTGGCGAAATTCTTCAAGGCGAACAAGACCGAAGCCCACGCTTTACGGATTGCGGGGCAGTTTCGCAAAAAGTTTGCCGACCACCCTGCGATGCACGCGGCCGTCTTGCGCCTTGCCGAGGACGAGGGGGTTTACCCGGCCAAGGCCAAAGGAGCGCGCTAGCCATGCCCACCCTGCAATTCAAGGGCAAATCCCTCGTCCAAAACCACCATCTCGTGGTCCCGTTCAGCGAGCTGGAACCGGTTGAATCGCGCGGGCTCAGCAAGAGCCCGAGCCTGCACGACAACCTCATCATCGAGGGCGACAACCTAAAGGCTCTCAAGGCGCTCCTGCCCACTTATCACGGCAAGGTGAAATGCATCTACATCGACCCGCCTTACAACACGGGGAACGAAGGCTGGATTTACAACGACCGGGTGAACTCGCCGATGATGCGCGACTGGCTGGGCAAGACGGTGGACCGCGACGACCTCACTCGCCACGACAAGTGGTGCTGCATGATGCTCCCGCGGCTGAAGCTCCTGCGCGAGCTACTCACCGACGATACGGAATCCCTCATTCTCTAGTAGTTCGACAATATCTGCCGCGATTCCGTCGTCCAAAATTTGAATTGTATGAATCGATGGCAGCGGGATCCCAATCGATCGCAAGGATCGGGCGGAAACGGTGATTGAATGCGCGGCTGAATCCAAGAGTCATGCCCCCAGCGCCAGAGAAGACGTCGATCAACCGCGAATGTTTCATTGAGGAAGACACGGAGATTATTTAATAAATCGATCATAATCATCGGTGACGTTCAAGAGCGGCGAATGTGGCTGCAGCTGCCAAGCTCAACGCTCATACGATCTTTGGCGGTGACACCGGATGGTTGCGTATCCTTGAGCGGAATGGGACAACACCTCAACTTTGAATTCACCGCACCAGCAGGAACCCTTTCGATCGAGCTTGAAAGGTTTTTGCAGAGCGTTCTGGAGGAAGTCGCGGCGATGGGGTTTGAGCCAGCGATTGTATTAAACGTTCCGTTCGACACGCCCGAGCGCCAAGAATTCGCGCGTCGCTCGGGTGGCGGACGATGGGTCGAAGACGAGCGCCTGAAGACAGGAATCCCGAGGGAGGACCACGTGATCCGCCAGGATTCCTTTCAAGGCGACTGCCGGGTTGCACCGCTTCGTGGCGTGGTGCTCGTCCTGACGGACGAGAAGGGTGCGGAATCATGTTTTGGATTCATGCAGTATCCTGAGCAGGTGAAAGATCGGAACGGCGAAACACTCGCGAAGACCCTTCTCCAGGGACGTTGGGTTTTCCGTGACTTCATCTCATCGGCCGATCCACGCTACAGACGAATCGTCGAGAGGTTTCGAAGTGCCGGTTACGTCAAAGAAGTTGCTGACGATTATGCGGAACCTTTGTCTTAGCGCTTCCCCGCGGCGCCTGCGCAGAACCCAAGCTGGCCGCATCAGGTTTCGACGCGAGAACATTGCGGTCGATTTCAGTTGCTGGTCTTTAACCGGTTCCTCTGGAGTTCTAGCGCCGTAGAGAACGAAGACGGTAACGCTGCAGCCACGAGCTAAACGCCGCTTCAAAGTAACGAGTCAACGCACCTGGCAGCTTTCTATGGAACCGAGCGTTCGAGAACGGTATTCGGATTAGAGATTTTCCTCGAACTCTGTCACGAACCATTACCTTTTGAAGTTTCTGGGGCGCCTTGCAAAGAGCGAGAGCGAGCGTATGTGCTGGAAGGACGCAGAATTATATTAAAGGCCCCGTCCCCAAGTGCCGCCGTGGGCGAGACTTGCAGAGGCATCGCAGCGTTTCCGCGGAGTTGAAAGCGCTTCGCCTTTCGTCCAACCGGTCCAGGCGGGCCACAAAGATGCCGACAGACTTCAAAACGACGCTAGCCGCGAGTACGAACATGTGCGGACTGTTGCGGACCTGTTCCTACTTACGATTACGCGGTTCTATTCCGCGTATTTACCTCGTAATCAATGGAGTGGAGGCGAGGGGAGTTGAACCCCTGTCCTAATCGCTGTCCCCGCGAGCTTCTACATGTGTAGCCGATGATTATTTTTAAATGGTCGGACGTTGCACCGGCACACGCCGTCCATCGAGCCACCACGAAATTCCTTCACCGTCCGGCGCGGTCACTCCGCCGTCCGATTAGCCTGCTGTCCATGTCCCGAGCCGTAGCAGGCGTCCAGCCCGGGACATCGCAGTCAATTAAGCCGCGAGAGCGAGATCTTGGTGATCTGCATTTATTTTTTTTGGTCCGGATTTTAACGAGGCCAACGAACCATCCTCGACATGCCGCCTGCGCTTCAAACAATCAGTCGAAACCAGTACGCCCCCGTTTATATGGGAGAGCCCAACGTATCCATTCCTCCGCTCATTTCAATTTCCACTCCCACGCTTTCTCTTGCTCCTGTTCCGGCGCTTCCGGTGGACGGATGGAGCAGGATCAAGAGCAAGAGTGGGAGCGATAGCAAACTTTGCACCCGCACGGATGCTGACGACCGAACTGATGGAACACCTCAACCAAGGAGAAATTAACATGGCTAAAGTATTAAAAGTGATCGAGCTGCTCGCGCAGTCGGAAAAGAGCTGGGAAGACGCCGCACAGAGCGCAGTCAAGGAAGCTTCCAAGACGCTGCGGAACATCCGCTCGATCTACATTAAAGAATTCGGGGCCTCGGTCTCGAACGGCAAAGTGACGGACTTTCGGGTGAACGCAAAAGTGAGCTTCGACCTCGATCCTGCACGCGCCGACAAGCCTCGGCGCAAAAAGAAATAGCGCTGTCCGCGCAGAACGTCGCCGCGCCTAACCCGGCACGTGATCTTTCAACTCGGTGCCGCCGTCGGCCCGCGCGCAATGGGCGCAGCAATAAATGCGATCGCCTTCCTGCACGTCGTGGCCGATGACTCGGCAACCGCATTTCGCGCACTTGGGCGCGAGCGCGTGGATGGCGCATTCGAAGCTGTCAAAGACGTGCTTCTTGCCTTCCATGATCACTTCGAACGCTTTCTCGTAATCGTTTCCGCAAACTTCGCATTGAGCCATATCTATGGTTCGCGCGCGGGGGCGAAATCGGTTCCTCACACCTGACCTCAGGTGCGACCGCCCCGCACCGTAAGCGGCCAAACCCGCGCTTCGTCTGCTCCGGCTCACCCGGGGCGTCGGCCAGGTCTGGAGCGATCGACTCCAGAGGATCGGTCCTTTCGGCCGCGCGGTAGCGTTGCGTCGCCGACAGGTGCGCAGGTAACCGAGTCACTGCTCCAGAGACCATTGGACCTCGATCTGGAAAGGCGGCGTTTCGAGCTCCTCGACGGGAAAAGGCAAGGCGAGATAGCCGTGTCCCACCATTTTCCGCTCTGTTGGCCAGACGGCCCGACGATCTCGTCATGATCTCGCTTCACGAGCAGATCAACCTCCGGTGAGAAGCAAAGATAATCATAGGCCCAGACCGCCAGCACGCCGCCTCGCTGCAGGATGCGGCGCACCTCCGCGTAGAAACCGTCGAGATCGAACCAATGCAGCGCCTGCGCGACCGTCATCGCGGCGCACGATTGCGGCGCCAATCCGCTCGCCCCCGCCGACGCGACCCGATACTCTACCCAGTCGTTAGGCTGGGCGCTTCTGATCTGAGTTGGGCTGGCGTCGGTCGCGATCACGTATTGGAACTGCTCGGTCAAAGCGACCGCCGCCTGGCCGTTGCCGGTCGCACAGTCGAGTGCGATTTGGTCGTTAGGCGCTTGCGCCGCGATAAACTCGAAGACGCACGCGAATGTTGCGGACGGAAAATGGCGTGCTCGGCTGCTTGCTTGGAGAAATGATTCTTAAAGCTCATGCTTTTTTCCTACTCCTGCTCTTACTCCTGCTCCTAATCTTCGGGCCAAGGGTAGGAGCAGGATTAGGAGCAAGAGCAGGAGAAGGATTTTTGGTGAGCTGTTCGACGCGGGAATACATCTCGAAATAAATCCGCTCCAGCGCCGCGGCCGGGTCTTCCAACATCATGTTCTCCTTGATCTTGCTGGCGTAGATCGGGAACGAAAACGGCGAAACAACCGGCAACTCGCGCAGCTTCCACTCGAGCGCCTGTGCCTCGTTGAGAAAGGCATAGGCCGTGTCGGCATCGAGAAACGTGTGCATGGCCTGCCGATAAGCTTCTTCCAAGAGCGGATGATCGGGCTCGTGTTGTTCCAGGACGCGAAAGAGCACTTCGGAACTCCAGCTCAACTGGCGCGGCTTCCGCTCGCGGCCCGGCAGGTTGCGCGGCACCATTAGGCCGGTCTGCGCCACGCCGCGAAATTGCCATTTCACTAACTCTGATCCACGCAGCGCCGCGTGCAAATCCTCGTCCGCTTCCGCGCGGCGAAAGCATCCTTTCCATTGCGCCAGCGGCAGCTCCTGGAACCGCCGCAGCGTCAGGAGAAATCCGTAATCATCGATCGTGACGAGCGCGTTGCCGCCGATCCGTTCCTGCACGCGCCACGCGATGATGCGGGAGAGGGCGTCGTTCGCGCTGCGCCCGATAAGCGCGTGGAAGAAATAATGCGAGTGCTCCCCTTCGCGATAGAGCTCCACGAGCAGCTTCTGCGGCACCGGGATCTCCGAGATGGCGAGTTGGGCGCGAAAGAACTCCACCACCGGCTGCGCGTTGGTGATCGAGATTTGGTAACTCTCCACCAACCAGTCGACCGCTTCGGTATCGGTGCCGACGTCCAGGCGCGCGTCCAATTCCGCGCGTAGCCCCCGCACCGCTTTGGCCAGGCCGGAGGTGAGCGGCATCTTGGCCGCGTTCCAGCGCGGGATGGTCGGGAGATGCCCGTCGGCGCGCTCGACCCGCGCTTCCTGCACTCCGGTGTCGATCAGCCTAACGACGCGTCCGCCGAGCACAAAGAGATCGCTGATTTGCAATTGCTTGAGGAAGCCTTCCTCGACGGAACCGAGCCGGCGGCGACCCAAAAGCACGTTGACGAATCCTTCCGAGACAATCGTGCCGATGTTAACCAGAAACTCCCGCGTGACCCGCGGATGCGCCAGGGTGATGACTCCGTCCTCGATCGCGATCTTCCCAAAAAGACCGGTGTATTGGCGCTGTAACGATTCCCCGCCGCCGGTCAGATATTGCAGAACGTGCTCGAACTCGTCCTGCTCCAAGTTCCGAAAGGGATAAGCTCGCCTAACGATTTCAAAAGCGCGTTCGACCGCGATCGGCGCCAGCGCCGCCATCCCGACGAGGTGTTGCGCGAGGACGTCGTTAGGCTTTTCCAGGACCTGAATCGGATCGAGCACCGCATCCCGGACCAGTTGCGCGGTCGCAGTCGCCTCCACGAGATCGTTAATGTTCGTTGCGACGAGCACGCCGTGGCTGGTTCGATTCAAAGAATGTCCGGAGCGACCGATCCGCTGGATGGCGCGGGAAACACCCTTGGGCGTCGCCACCATCACGACAAGGTCAACCGCGCCGATGTCGATGCCGAGCTCGAGGCTGGTCGAGCAAACGACCGCGCGTAGTTCGCCGTTTTTCAGCCGGTCCTCCACTTCCATCCGCACGCTGCGATCGAGCGAGGCATGATGAATTTCGATCCGATCGGCAAGATCGGGCAGTAATTCCTTAAGGTGCAGCCCAAGCTGTTCTGCGGCCGAACGGACGTTGGTGAAGACGATGACCGATTGGCGTTGCCGGATGAGCGCGGCCAGCTCGGCGTAAAGTCGGCTGCCAGTGTAGCCAGCCGGTGGATATGGCTTCCGCCGGATCGGTGAGAAGACTTCCACGATCGATTCCTTTTCCATCTTCGCCTGGGCGATTCGACAAGGTCGATCGCCGCCTGCCAAAAACTTGGCCAGCAATTCGAGTGGCGCCGCGGTCGCGGAGAGCCCGACGCGGCAGATGTTGTGGTGGCCGGGGACGCTCTCCCCGGCCCCGCTCGCCGCGGAGGTTTGCCTCCGCCCGGGGACAGCGTCCCCGGCCACAGAGAGATCTTCGAGGCGTTCCAGGCAGAGCGAGAGATCCACCCCGCGCTTGTTGCCCGCGAAGGAATGCAGCTCATCGACGATGACATATCGGCAATCGGCCAGATGAGCAGCGTAGGATTGCTGCGCGAGCATGACCGCCAGGCTCTCCGGCGTCGTGACCAGAAAGTGCGCGGGTTTGCGCCGGAATTTTGCGCGTTCGCTACCCGAGGTATCCCCGGTGCGCACGTGGACGAGTAACTCTTGCTCGAGTCCCATCCCGCTGATCGGCGCCCGCAGATTCTTGCCGATGTCGTAGGTCAGCGCGCGCAGCGGCGAGACGTAAAGGCATTGCACGCCTAACGAAAGCTTGCCCGCATCGAGCCGCCGCAAGAGGTCATCGAAGATCCCGAGAAAACCGGCGAGCGTTTTGCCACTGCCCGTGGGCGAGGTGAGCAAAATGGAACGCCGCTCGAGAATCGAGGGGACGCAGCGCAATTGCGCGTCGGTGAACTGGCCGAAGGACACCCGGAACCACTTCGCGAGCCGCGGATGGAGCCGCCGGAAAAGCGCCTGGTTGCTGAGAGGCTCCACCGTTTGCACGCCGGTAGTCTCGCCAAGGCGAACATTTTCGCCACCAGCGCGCTTCTTCGAGCTTGGTCGGAGAAGCGGGGCGCCGATGTTGCCGGGATCCCGTTCCGCCTGCCGCGTTTTCGTCGCAGTCGTGATCTCCTCCAGACCCTGCTCTAGCGACTTTCGACAGGTGCTTGTGTTTCGAGGATAACTGACCGAACGTTAGGCAAGTTTCCGCGCCTTCCGAAGGGTGATCCCCGTCCCAGAATCGGTCGATGAAGATCTCATCTGAGCTGCTGACGCTGTCGGTCGACACCTATGAAAACTCACCTTCTCAAAGCCGCCCTGGGCGTTATCCCAGAGCCCACTACGCTGGTCAATGTCATCTCACGCCGAGTGCGCCAACTCGCCCTCGGTCATCGCCCGCTTGTCGCCTGCCTGCCGGGCACCGGCTTGTCGGATGTCGCGCTGACCGAAGTGATCGAAGGAAAACTGAGTTACGAGTCGGCGCCCGAGATCAAAGCAATCGATGAAGCGATCGTCGTGCCTTTTCCGCGCACGATCAGCGGCGGCAAAAAGGCCGCCTAGGCGACGCGCCTAACGTTCTGGATTCACCGGGAAATGCTTGTTCTTGAGCTTCTCCGGCACGCGCTGGGTTCGCTCGGCTTCGATTTCCTCGGTGGCCGCGCCTAACGCGTCGTAGGCGTCACGATTCTTCGGTGCACGGCACATGTAAGCCGTCGCGTGCGCCAACGGGATGCGCGCCTCGGGCATGCCCACGAACTCAACCGCTTGCTGGGTGGCGATGGCCAAGGGCAAAGCTTGCGCGTCGGCCAAGCCGACGTCTTCGCTCGCGAAAATCACGATTCGCCGGGCGACGAAACGAAAGTCCTCGCCCGCGTGCAGCATCTTGGCCAGCCAATAGATCGCGCCTTTCTCGTCGGAAGCACGCATGCTTTTGATGAAAGCGCTGATGGTGTCGTAATGCGCGTCCCCCACCCGATCGTAAACCACCGCTTTAGTCTGAATGCTCTCCTCGGCGACCTGAAGGGTGAAATGGATCACCCCATTGTCGCCAGGGACGCTCTCCCCGGCGACGGCAGGCTTCGCCTCGGAGCGGGTGGCCGCGGCGGCGCGAGATTTTGCCTCGGAGCGGCCGGGGACAGCGACTGGCGTAGTGAGAACGCCGATTTCGAGCGCGTTGAGACATTTGCGGGCGTCGCCGTCGCTCAGCTTGGCCAGGTGACGTTTCGCATCGGGCTCGATCCGCACCCGGTACTGGCCCAAGCCGCGCTCTTTGTCCTGCAAAGCGCGATCGATCAGCTCTTCCAGCTGCGGGACTCCTAACGACTCTAACTGGAAGACCTGCGAGCGGGAAACCAGCGCGCTGTTGACGTAGAAGAACGGGTTGTAGGTCGTCGCCCCAATCAGGCGCAGGTTTCCACTCTCCACGTCGGGCAGGAGAATGTCCTGCTGCGCCTTGTTAAAATGATGGATTTCATCGACAAACAGGATCGTCCTTTGCCCAGAGGTATGGAGACGATTGGCGGCCGCGGCCACCACTCTGCGCATCTCAGCCACGTTACTTTCGACGCCGCTCAGATGGACGAATTTCGACTCGGTCATGGCCGCGATGATTTGAGCCAGGGTCGTCTTCCCAGTCCCAGGCGGTCCCGAGAGAATCACCGAGGGGAGCCGATCCGCCTCGATGGCGCGGCGCAGCAGTTTCCCCGGTGCGAGAATATGCTGCTGCCCGACAAACTCCTCCAGCCCGCGCGGGCGCATGCGACTGGCTAGGGGTGCGGCCGCTTCGACCTCCGGCTCGGCCTCGTCGGCGACCGCTGCGCTGAAAAGATCGTCCACCCGCCAACCTTACGAGAGCCCCTCGCCAATTCCAGCGGCTTGACCATTCCGCACCCGTCCCCCATCCTCTTGAGCGGTGAAACGAATTCTCGTGCCGGTGGATTTCTCTGCCGCCCTGGAAGGCGTGCTTCAGCAAGCGCGTCTCCTGGCGGATGCTTTCCGGGCCGAGCTACACCTTGTGCATGTGCGGGAGCTCGCAGCCGTGCCGGTTTTCCCCGCGGCGACCATCGGAATTCCCGGGGTCGGAATACCGGAAATAGGATTGGCGATGGGCGCGCCCGAGCCCATTCCGGTGAGCGCGCCTAACGACGAGCACGATCCGCCGCTCGAAACTCTGCGCCAGGACCTCACCGCCGAGGGGCAGAAGGTGGTGGCGCACGAGCGAGAGGGCGCGGTGGTTGAAGAAATCCTGCAATGCGCTGAGGAAATCTCCGCCGATCTGATTGTGATGGGTTCGCACGGACACGGCTCGGTTTACAACCTCCTCGTCGGCAGTGTGACTGAGGGTGTTCTCCACGCGGGACAGCGTCCCGTGCTCCTCGTTCCCGCCCCTGCGCCAGCGAAGTAGCGATCCCTCCTTGCGCGGCACCGCATCTGCTCGAATCGTGTATCAGCATGCGCGCACTTCGAGTTTGTCTCGTTTTCCTGTTTTTTCTGGGTTCCGGCCTCTGCCAAACCCAAGGAGCCAGCCTCCCTTTCAGCACTGTTTTTAAGGGCCAGGCGAAATTTGAGAACCTGGTCGAGCAAGCGCGCACTGAGGGTTGGAAATCGCTCCGCATTGGCGACCGCACAGCCGCAGTCGGCCGAGCCCTTGTCGGAACGCCCTACAAATCCTACACCCTGGAAATTGACGATCACATCGAAGCGCCGTCCGCTAACTTTATCGGAATGGATTGCTGGACCTTCTTCGAGATCGCAGTCGGCTTTGCCCGTATGCTCGACGAACCCGAATCGCAGTGGACGCCCGCTCGGCTGCTGCATTACATCGAGCTGGATCGCTATCGCAGTGGGGAATGCGACGGCGGTTACCTGTCGCGTCTGCATTACCTGGAAGATTGGCTGGCCGATAACGACCGGCGCGGTTTGGTCGAGGACCTGACGCGCGACCTCGGCGGCGTGCGCTCCAACCATGCGGCTCACGAAATGACCTTCGGCTGGCGGCATTATCGCTATCTCAAAGCCAACCCCGCGCTGCTCCGTCCGCTTGGTCGGATGGAGGAGAATGTGAGTGACCGGCCTCTCTACCAAATTCCCAAGAGCCGCGTGGCCCGAATCGAATCGAAGCTAAAGAGCGGCGACATCATCGGCATTGTCTCGCGTGATCGGCCGTGAGAATGGTAGCGCTATATGGAACGCTTCCGGAAACGCCCAGATTACGGTAACCTTTTCACAAGCGCGAAAGAATGTGGCGACCGGCGCAATAGGCACGTCCTTCACATTGAGTGGCAACGATGGTGGAATCTATCTTTTCGATTACTAGCGAGCGAAGAGCGGCTCTAGGTACCCTTACGCCGAGATAGAAGGGGAGAACTATTTGGTGTCGCCAAGAAATCTTAGGGTTTTTTGAACTCGTTAGTAGCAACCATTCCAGTAGGACGATATCTTTCAACCAATTCGGAAGCCTTTTTGCGCCTATTCGCGTGTATGTAATACATCACATGCGCTGCGGCGATGTGCGCATGTTCTTCTACGGCAACAAGACTGAAAGAATAATCCAATGCCGCATCGGCTTCCTCATCAGTCGATGCGGCATTGGTTGCTTGGCCTATCGCCTCATCCGGTATTGGTTCGCGAACATGGAAGGCGGTTGTACCTGTCCCAGCGCCCTGATGGAAAATGAAATACTTTCGAAGGCGGAAGTGAAATATGTGGATCCAGCTGGTGTAATAGTGCTTGAAGTCTTGATGGATCAGTAGACTTCCGGCGACTAGGCTAGGGAAAAAATTTCTGATAATTTGGATCGCGAGATCTTCATCCTTCATCGCATCGACGAGTAAGAGTTTTATAGGCCCACCTTGCCATCGGTATTCGCGTAAATCGGCTTGGACCATCTCCACCCGGTTACCTCCATAGTCGCGTGCTATTCGGCGGGCTTCGGGAAGAAAGCTTTCTCCAGCCTCGTAAACGCAGTAGGGTACACGACTCGGCATCCAATCCCGCCAGATGAAGGTATCGAAACCGAGAACTCTTTCGTCAGGATGGTCCTCGGCTGATGGGCAACTTAGGATTCCTTGAGCGAGTGCGACCGAAGTAGAACCCAGCCAACAACCTAGGTCCACAATAGCGCCCGGCTTTCCAAAACAAAGTGCGGCGCATTCGCGAAAGAAATCGATTTCAGCCCGCGACACCATTCCGATCTCCTTTTTGGGAGTGTTTCCTTCGGCCTCCGCGGTGCTCCCTTTTAGAATCAAGAGAGCTTGCTTGATCGAGCGAAACGATGGAAATGCCGACATAGAAGAAGATAGCATGTTTAAGCGCTCAACAAGCCTATCAAAAATGACAGTGGTGCGGGGTTGTTTGCTCGATAAGCGAATCGAAAACAGGGTTTTCGACGATCTGGTTGAAGCTAACCAATCTCGGCTGCCGCGCGAGCGAATTTAAAAGAGCTTTGGTTCCGAAGCGCTGTAGCCCATGATCATGATTACTCGCCCGATGATCGCACCTCCTTCGTTCGTTAGGTCGCATAACCGAAGCGGGGGTCCAGCTTTTGCATGATGCGGGCGGCATACTCCTGATCGGTCGCGGAAAGGTGATCGACGAAGCCGCCAATTTTTCCCCGGCGCACTTTGAAGGACTCCGGATCTTCTGCATTACCCGCGCGTAGAATTTTCGAGTCAAAACCGCCCGCACCTTCCAGCTTTTGCATATGCCCGAAATCGGAGAACTCCAAGGCGTGAGTAAAAGCTTTTTCGTCAAGGTCGCCCTCGCCCAGCGTGCCGAGAAGCGCCCGAAAGGCCGGCTCCGGATCGGCCCGCATGGCTTCGTAGCGCAAAAGCAAAAACGCGGCGCGACCCGACCACTCGGTCAACCAGGCGTTCATGACCTCGACCATCGATTCGATGCCAAAGGACGGATGCCGAAGGAGCTGCGAAGCCGACATCTGCTTTAATTCGTTAGGCGTCTCTCGCGTCCGCCGCGTGAGCTGGAGGTGGAGCGAGACGAAGGCGTCGCGCGGGTCGCGCGCGAGCAGGATGACGGGAACGCGCTGGCGTTCTCGAGCCGGGATCAGGTATTTGCCGCGCACCTTATCCCAGCGGTCCGCCTTGGTCCGCTGCTCGAAGAGGTCGTGCGTGTAGATGACCCGCGGGATATTGCCGTAAATCTCCGGTTCGAGGACAAAAGGCCGGCTCAGTTTTTCACAAAAGTAGGCGCAGACAAACGTGCGCACCCAGGTGCGGCCGCTCTTAGGAATAGAAACGACCAACGCATCGCCGCCGGAAAGCTGGGCGGCGCGGCTGCTCAGGTTCCACTTTACGATTCGCATCAAGGTAACTGGATTTCGTGCCCCGCCTGGTCGCGCAAAGCTCGACTCAGGCGGCGCCGCCCCATCGCCCGATGCCAGCGGCGCAGCCAGGAATGTGAGGAGAAGAGCGGGCGAAAAATAGGCTCGATGGGCACCTGATGCGTCCGACAAAGCGCGACCGCCTCCGGCATCCAAAGCCCGCGTGAGATCGCCGACATCAGGTACGGAATCGGCGTGTTGTCGCGCCGTTGATAGGAGAGGATCTTCATCTCCTGGGTCCGCCGGCTGCCGCGCGCTTCGAAATTCCACGCGTTCTCGCCCGCGCGCAGAATCGACTGTAGTGCGCTCCGTTTCCAGAGAGTGACCTGGCAACGGGTCCGCCCGTCGGAATCCAGCGGAACGACTCCAAAACGATCGTTAAGCGGCTGGAATCCCTGGTCCGCTTGCGAGCGCGCGCGGAAACAGAGCGAGTCGGCTTCGTGCTCGATAACGTAGGAAAAATCCTGCGCGAGTTGCGCTCGATTGACCGGCGCAGTCACGAAATAATCCTCCTGAAAATAGAGCACGTGGGAATGCTCGAGCTGGTCGAGCGCCGCGAGCAAGTTGCTCGACCAGCCGCGATCTTCGCCGACGGAGAGGGACTGGAAGCGGGCCGAACGGATGCTCAATTCGTTCGTCAGGAGATAGCGGTCGAGCGGGCAGTCGCCCCAGAATTTGGCGAAGAAAGAAGCGAAAGGCCGCCAGGCATCGAAAAAGGAATCGCAGCTGGAGACGACGACGGCGACCGAGCGTTTAAAGTCGTCGAGCGCCGCCATGCTTCGATTGGTCTCGCACACTGCAGGACTTTTCGCCAATGCGGCCGCTTTGCTTTTCGGTAGGGCGAGACTCCCTCGAGCCTGGAGGGCGCGCTGCCGCGAAAAAGACGTCCCCTCCCTGGCTTGACAGAGTCTCGCCCTACCCGGACCTCGCGCTCGTTCTGGAGGGACGACCTCCGTGTCGTCCGTGTTTCTAGAGACTCGCCAGAACAGCGCCCATCCCTCCAAGAGGCCTAGTCGGAGCAGGAGCAGGAGCAGGAAAAATTAAGAGGGCGGATCATGACGATCCGCCCTCCCTTTCCGTCGAGCAGCTTCTCCCTAGCTTTTGCTCTGCGAAACTACTTCGTTCAGCTTGAAGATCGGCAGGAACATCGCGATCACGATTCCGCCAACGATGACCCCAAGGAACACGATTAACAGTGGTTCAATCAGCGAGGTCAGCGCGTCGAGTAGCGCCTCGATTTCCTCATCCCAAAAGTCGGCCATTTTCTCCAGCATCGTATCGATACGGCCGGTCGATTCGCCCGCGGCGACCATCCGCAGCATCATGGGCGGAAAGATCTTTTTCTTGGAGAGCGCGATCGAAAGATTATCGCCTTTTTCCACGTCTGCGCTCACCCCTTTAATACTGGTTTCAACCACGTGATTACCGGAGGAGCCACCGACGATATCGAGCACTTCCAGGATTGGAACGCCGCTGCGGATGAGCTGGGCAAAAGTGCGGGCGAAACGCGACATGGCGATTTTATGAACGAGCGGTCCGAAGACAGGCAGCTTCAGCTTCCATTTGTCGCTGAGCTGGCGGCCGCGCGTTGAGTTCAGGAAATAGCGGAGGCCAAAAATCGCGCCCCCTAACCCTAAGATCATGAAGTACCAGTTCCCTCTCACGAAGTCGCTCAGGTCGATGAGGAATTGAGTGGGCGCAGGCAAGGTGGCGCCAAAATCCTTGAAAATTTCGCCGAAAACCGGGACCACCCTAACGATAAGGAAGGTCGTGATTAAAAAGGCGATGCTGATCACGATGACCGGGTAGGTCATGGCGGACTTGATCTTCTTGCGCAGTCGCGCGCTGGCTTCGAGGAAGCCGGCCAACCGATCGAGAATCTCGGCCAGGAGACCGCCTGCTTCGCCGGCTTTCACCATGCTGACGTAGAGACGATTAAAGACACGCGGATGCTTGGCGATAGAGTCGTTAAAAGTCTCGCCCCCCTCCACCCGCGCGGTCACGTCGCTGATGACATGACGCAAATTCTTCTGCCGCTTAGGATCACACTGCTCGTAAAGGGCGGTGAGCGCCTGCACGAGGGAAATGCCGGCCTCGATCATAGTGGCGAGCTGGCGCGTAAACAGAACGAGATCGGTTTCCTTGACGGTCCAGACCTTTTTACGAGAGCGAGTGGCGGCCGCTTTTTGTTGCAAAGAAAGAACCATGAGCCCGCGGCCCATGAGACTGGTGACAGCGTTGTCCTCGTTGATCGCTTCCTGGATACCATTTACGATATTCCCGGCGCCATCGCGAGCTTGATAGGAGAAGGTCAGCATATGGTTTTTCTAATAATTACATCGGTTGTAGCATCTCTGATGCCAACTCCTCGCTTTCATGCCCTTTAAAACGCATGATTTGCGCGTCCGATCTGCATCACCTGAGCCAATCCCTTTGTTTTTGGCAGGTTTACGACCCAACGGTGAAGGCCGATCTCTTCGCCACTGCGGTCCAGGCCAATGGCACCCTTTTTGTCATCGACCCCGTCCCTTTGACTCCAGAGGCCCAGGCCGAGCTTCTCTCTGGAAGCCAGGACCGGGCCGTTCTGCTTACTAATGCGAATCATCTCCGCGCTGCACCCGCCTACGCGAAAAACCTGGGCGCAACGATCATCGGTGCTCCGGAGGCTATCGTTGAGGTCGAAACGACTGCTTCCACGCGTGCCCTCGGGGATGGCGAGAAGCTGACATCGGAGGTGATGGCAATTGCGATCCCCGGGGCCGCACCCGGAGAGATGGCGTTTCACTTCGCCGCCGAAGGGGGGACGCTGGTGCTGGGCGATGCGCTGATCAATTTCGAGCCTTACGGCTTTACCTTCCTGCCTCCCAAATATTGCTCGAACCAAAAAGCGATGAAGAAGTCTCTCCAACGCCTGCGCGAGTTCGCATTCCAGAGAATGCTATTTGCCCATGGAACTCCGATCCTGGCCTCGGCGCAAGCCAGATTGGAGGCGCTCCTTTCATGAACGGAGGGGAACCGTCCGGCCCAAACGCTCTCACGCGTTTCCTCCATCTGATTCGCTTTTCTCACACCATCTTTGCTCTGCCCTTCGCGTTAGGCGCACTTCTCGTGGCTACCCGAGGCCGCCCACCCCTGCGGCTCCTGCTGCTGGTGCTGATCTGCATGGTTTGCGCGCGCACGGCCGCGATGCTTTTCAACCGGCTGGTCGATTGGAGGCTCGATCAACGCAACCCGCGGACGGCGCAGCGACATCGCCTCCTGGCGCGACCCGACGCTCTCGCGCTGCTGGTCGTCAGCTCGATCGCGTTTTTGGCTGCGGCGGCGGCCATCAATCGCGCCACCCTCCTCCTCGGGCCGCTCGCTCTCGCCATCATTTTTTTCTACTCGCTCACCAAACGCTTCACCGCCGCGAGTCACTTCTTCCTCGGGCTGGCCCTGGCGGTGGCGCCGGCGGGAGCGTGGATCGCCGCGACCGGGCAGCTCGCCCTTCCCCCGCTCCTGCTGGGGGCGGGCGTGCTGGGCTGGGTGGCCGGTTTCGATCTCATCTATGCCACCCAGGATTTTGAGTTCGATCGCCGGGAGGGTCTGCATTCGCTGGTCGTGCGTTTGGGCGTTGCGCGAGCGTTGCGTCTTGCGCCATGGCTCCATTTGGGGACCTTCCTCGCTCTGCTTGGCTTCGGCCTGGCGGCGTCGTTAGGCGCCATTTATTTTTGGGCCATGCCGCTGGTGGCCGCGGCCCTTTTTTACGAGCATCGCAGTGCCGCCCGGCTCGACCTGGCGGGGATTAATCGCGCATTTTTCCAGAGCAACGCTTTTGTCAGCGCCGTCTTCCTCGGCAGCGTCTGGGCGGCGCTGTAGCTGTCGCGTCCCCGGCTACAGATCCAGCTGAGCGATGCGCGCGGTGTGACGTCCGTTTTCGAAAGCGGTCGTGAGCCAGATTCGCACAATCTCCAGGGCCATTGGCTCAGCGATGACCCTTTCGCCTAACGAAAGGCAATTGGCGTCGTTATGCTGACGGGAAAGACGCGCCGTCTCCTCGTTCCAGCAAAGGGCGCAACGAACGCCGCGCACTTTGTTGGCCGCCATGGCCTCACCGTTGCCCGAACCGCCGAGGACAATCCCGCGCTCGCACTGGCCCCGCGCCACCGCTTCC
This sequence comes from Chthoniobacterales bacterium, assembly GCA_965218705.1. Classification (GTDB taxonomy): domain Bacteria; phylum Verrucomicrobiota; class Verrucomicrobiia; order Chthoniobacterales; family UBA10450; genus Palsa-1392. The sequence goes on along the minus strand of OZ244652.1, from coordinate 1,480,240 downwards.
GCGGCTGGCCGGATGAATTTAGGATAATCGACCGGCTCTTCGCTGTGCGTCCCGAAGTCTTCGACCTCATGGCCTAACGAGACCAGGAGTTCCTTGATCTTCTCCTTGTAACGAAATCCGGCGTGATCCGAGCCCAGCGCAATCTTCATGGAGAGGTCATACTTGGAAAGGAAACGCTGTCGAGCGATTCAACATGGGAAGGCTTTGGTGCCCCTAACGCCTAAGCTTTTCTGGTTCCTCTGTTTTCTTACTCCTGCTCCTGCTCCTAATCTTTCTGGGTGGGGGAGGATTAGAAAAGAGCCCCTTCCAAATCCGCCATCCGATCTACGCGGCCGAGGAGAGCGTCCCCTACTACAACTCTGGCGCAGCGGCCAGTTGTTCCCAGAGCTTACGCTCGGCTTCGCTTAGCGTTTTCGGAATCGTGATCTCCGCGACGACGTAAAGATCTCCGCGGCCGCCATTGGCCGTGGGCAGTCCGCGCTCGCGCAAACGAAAACGCCGTCCCGCCTGCGTCCCGGCCGGGATTTTCAAACGCCGCACCCCCTCCAGCGTCGGCACCTGCAACTCCGTCCCGAGAACGGCCTGCGCTGGCGTGAGCGCGGCTTCGTGGACGAGATCATTCCCTTCCACCGCAAAGTCGGGATGGCGAGCGAGACGCACCCGCAGAAAAAGATCGCCCTTGGTCCCGCCGCGCACGCCGGCTTCTCCCTGGCCGGCCAGCCGGATGCGCTGACCTTCATGCACCCCTCGCGGAATTTTGACCTGGTAAGTTTCGACCTTCTCCGAGTCACTCCGGCGCAGCGAAACCTGACGCGCGGAACCGTTGATCGCCTCTTCCAGCGTGACCATGATGTCGGCCTCGACATCCTGTCCGCGCTCCGCCGCGGTCGGCCGCTGACCAAAGCCGCCACCGCCTCCACCAAAGGCCGACGAGCCGCGACCGCCCCCGAAGAACGCCTCGAAAAAGTCGCTGAAACCCGTGCCGCCAAATTCGAACTCGACCCCCCCGCCACCGCCGCCGGCCTGACGCCGAAAACCGCCTCCGCCGCCACCCTGCCCCCAATCGGGCGGTGGTTGGAAGCCGCCGGGCTGATTCCAATCAGCGCCCAGTTGATCGTACTTCGCGCGCTTCTCGGGATCGCTCAGCACTTCGTAGGCTTCATTGATCTGCTTAAACTTCTCCTCCGCCGCTGCCTTTTCTTTGGGCTTGGCCAGGTCGGGGTGATGGGCGCGCGCCAGCTTGCGGAAGGCGCTTTTGATGTCACTGGCCTCGGCCGTTTTGGAGACTTCGAGGGTCTCGTAGTAATCCCTGAATTGAACCGCCATAAATCGTGCGGATGAATTTCCCGCATCGCTCGAATTGCGCAACCGTCACGCGCGCCGGGCAGGTTTTGTAAACCGCAGAGGACGCCAAGTGCGCAGAGGAAGATGGGGTGGGCAAACTCCTGCAGGAACTCCGCGTCCTCTGCGATCTCTGCGGTTAAACAACTTCCGGATCCGCGAAGAGAGGCGCCGATGTCACATCGGCCGCGTCGAAGATGAAGCCATGGCCGCTATTGCTTTCGAGAGACTTGAGGAGCTCCGATACGGCCAGCGCCGTGGAGGCCGTGTAGAAACGCACCAGCCCGACGGTCGTGCGCGGTCCAAAGACGGTGATCATGATCGTGTCGTCATCGACTGAGTTCATGAAAATGTGATTGCCATTCCCCTGATGATAAAGGGCGTTGAATTCCACTTCTCCGATGCGCCGAGCCAGCTCCTTGGTGGCGGCGAAAGAGCCCGCCGCCAGAGCAGCAATAATGGTCACATCCATCACCTCCGCGTCGCCGTATTGCGAGATGACGTTGCCGCCGCGATCGATCACGACGGTCAGATCCGCTTCGGCTTTCTTGAGGAATTCCCCGAGGAGGCCGTCGAGGCTGGCCACATTTTCGATCGTGAGCGCGGGAATGCAGTTCATAGCGATGCGGGTGTAACGAGCCTGGGACGCGGAGCTGCCTCGACCGGCGTGGCCACCGGGGCCGCCGTCTCGGATCTTTCCCCTTGTTTGCTGAATTTGTGCAGGAGCAATTGCGAAACGGCGTTGAGCGACGCGAAGACGTTCTGCCCGGTGCTGGAAATGACTTCGAAGCTTTGCACGCGCTTCTTGCGATTGTTGAGCAGGAACTCGAGGTAATTGATCGGCGCGATGTTCGTTAGGTCGCGCTTGTTGTATTGCAGAACGTAGGGAATCTCGTCGATAGCCACGTTCTGCTGCTTCAGGTTTTCCTCCAGATTCTTAAAGCTCTCGACGTTTTCCTCCATCTTCTCCCACTGTGAATCGGCCACGAAGACGACACCATCCACACTGCGCAGGACGAGCTGGCGGGTGGCGTTGTAAATGACCTGCCCGGGCACGGTGTAGAGCTGGAACTTGGTCACGAAACCTTTGATGACGACCGCGTTGAGCGGGAGAAAATCGAAGAACAAGGTGCGATCCGCGGCCGTGGCCAGCGAGACCAGATCGCCTCGGTTAGCCGGGCTGATGCGTTCGTGAATGTAGGCGAGGTTAGTCGTCTTGCCGCAAAGCGCGGGTCCGTAGTAGACAATCTTGAATTGGATCTCCCGGCTGGCGTAATTGATGATGGACATGGCTTTTGGTTAGGCGTTAGGCAGGCTGAGCGTAGATCCGGGAGAGTTCTTGCGCGGTTTTGGCGAGGCGGGTGCGAATCTCGCTCCCGATCTCGGCGGCGGAGTGCAGCGCGGCCAGGCAGATGTTGCCATGGGCAAAAAAGCTGATGGGGGCCTTGGCACAAAAGAGGGTGACGCCGTCGAGTTGTCCGAGATGCGTCCCATCCACCTGATCTTCGAGGCGCTTCACGATGGCCGGGGCGATGGCACAAAGACCTTCAGCCTGATATTCGGCTGGTATATTGCCGGCCAGGCTAAGGCCATCGGCAAAGACAATGGCGCACGCGCTCACGCCGGGCAGGCGGCTGGCGTGCGCGACGACGGCTTTGGCGTCGAGCGCGTCGTCGGTCTCGAAAAGATCCTGCAAAGCCGTGCGGGTTGCCGGCTCCGCGGTAACCGCGGTCGCTGGCTCAGCTGTCGCCGGCGCCGCGCGCTCAATGGTAGCCGGGGTCGCGCGCTCAATGGTAGCCGGGGTCGCTGCCCCCGGCCGAGGAGACGTCGCTTCCGCCGCAGGCGTGGGAACGGCCTTCGCCGCAGCTATAGGAAATGGCTTAACCTCTGGCTCCACCGGCGCCGAAGCACCGGGAGCAGCGACCCCGGCTGCAGGAGCAAGTTTGGGCGCGACTTTCGCCGCCCGGAGAGTCGGTTCAGCTTTCGAATCGGTCTTCACCGGAGATTCGGGTTCGGCGACCTCGGCTGCAGGAGCAGGAACAAGAGGCGCGGCGGCCGCGGGCTTGAAGTCGGCCTTGTGGATCGGGCCGGCGGCGACTTTCATGCGGGTGGCGTCCTCGGCCGCCTTGGTGCTGAAAGGCGTTTCGAAACTCTCGGTCACTTCGATCTCTTCCTGGTCGCCGCGCAGTTGCAGGCTCTCGTTAGGCAAGTTTTGCAGCACTTCCTGGAGCGGCAGCGCGATCGGCACGTGCGGGTCCTCGATCTTAACCCTGGCGCGATATTCTTCGGGCAAAGCGGCCTGGAATTGAGCCGGCGAAAGAGAAACCCGGCCTAACGACAACTGCGAGTCGATGATTGAAAAGGGCACCTCGAGCATGACCGCTTCGGGAATTTCATCCACGGGCCCCTCGAAGGAGAGTTGGAAAGGCGAAATCCCGCGCAGCAAATTGCGCAGGGAAAGATGCACGCGAGGTCCTTCGCGCGAAAAAGCCATCGGAGCGGCCGGCTTGAGCACCGAAGCAGCCGTGCTGGGCTGGAAAATCTCACGCAGATCGTTGGAAGGCGGGCTCACTTTGAGCGGCACGCGCGCGGGAGGCGGCGGCGCCAAGGGCGAAGGCAAAGGAGTTGAGATGGGCGACCCACTTGAGGCTGGAACTTTCTCAGAGGCGGGCGCGCCCATCCCGTTCGGTGAAATTTTCTTCGTCGTCAGCGGTGCTGGCGACGAGCCGCCGGACGCGGCGGGCGGCGCCTGGTCGGAGCTCTGGCGGGCTTCGTTAGGCAAAGGCAGGCGAATGGGCCGAGGCGTCTTGGGCGCCGTCACGTCCGGAGGCGCGACTGGTTGAGGCGGCTTCGGCGGAGTCACGGGACGGGGGGGGGCCACCGCCGCAGGGGCGGGCTCGTTCCTGACAGCCCCTGGTGCCAGGGTCGGCCCTGAGGTGCCGTGTCGTTTCTCGTCCTCCAGCGTCACCTTGAGAAACGGAGTTTCCATTTGCGGCACCGTTTTCTCCATCAACTGGTCGGGACGCACCTGGAAGGCGGAAAATTGCTCGAGCACCTTGCCGAACGGCAACGGCACTTCGCGTTCGTCGTTCTCCCCCACGGTGCCGATGAAATAATCCGGCGCCTGTTGATAAATGGAGCGGACCAGCGCGGTCGGGCGACCGTGGGCCATGCCTTTCTCCAGCTCGGACGCTTTGAACGCGACGTGCTGGTCCGGATCGATCGGGGTCGTCTGCAAGAGCCCCGGGGGCAAATGCGGCCCCAGGTCGGCCAGGGGCAGTGAAATCATTCGTTCGCCGCCAGTCATGCCGGGGCTCGGCGCTGCGACGACGTCGCCAGAATTGCCTAACGAAATTCTGCGCGCGGGCGCCGGAGCGGCCGGCGCAATCGCGGAGGGCACGGGAGGAGGAACCAGAGCGGGCAGCGAGGAGGGCGCCGGCTCGAAAAGGACGGCCGGTTCCACGCCTCTCACGCGTGCGGTGCTGGGCATGACAGTTTTGCCGAGACGCTCTGAAGCCGGCTTCTCAAGAGGCGGGGGTGGCGTCGCGACGGCCACATTGCCGTCGTCGTCGGTTCTGTCTTTCTTAAAGAAACGGAGAAACGATAGATTCATGCTTATTGATCCTCTGCGGTCACCCGCCAGACTTCTTCCAGCGTGGTGATTCCTTCCATGGCCTTGTCGATGCCGACCATGCGCAAGGTTCTCATCCCTTCCGTGATGGCCTGGTTCTTGATCACTGCGGCGGAAGCACGCTTGATGATCAGACGTCGGATGGCCTCGCTCACCGGGAGCGCTTCGATAATGGCGGCGCGGCCCGAGTAGCCGCGGCCTTTGCAACGGTCGCAGCCGACCCCGTGATAGAAGATCGCGCCTTCGGCAGGCTCCATGTTTAATCGGGTAAACATCTCCTGTTCGGGAAGAAATTCTTCGCGGCAATTGCTGCAGACCCGCCGGATGAGTCGTTGCGCGCAGGTCATGATGACCGAGCTGGAGATGAGGAAAGGCTCGATCCCCATGTCGTCCAGACGCGCAATGGCGCCAGCGGCATCGTTCGTGTGCAGCGTGCTCAAGACCTGGTGGCCAGTGAGCGCCGCTTTCACGGCGATATCGGCCGTTTCGTTGTCGCGAATTTCACCGACCATCACGATGTCCGGATCCTGGCGCAAAATGGAGCGAAGCGCCGAAGCGAAATCGAGCCCGATATCGGGCCGCGCGGCGACCTGATTGACGCCCATGAGTTCGTACTCGATCGGGTCTTCCACCGTCACGAGGTTGTAGTTGGGACTGTTCAGTTCCTGCAGGACGGAGTAAAGCGTGGTCGTCTTACCGGAACCGGTCGGGCCAGTCACGAGGATCATGCCGTGCGGCGCATCGATCGCTTTGCGGAATTTCGCGACCGTATCCTCATCCATCCCCATCGAGTCGATGCTGCCGGCCAGGGCCGACTTATCGAGGATACGGATGACGACCTTCTCGCCGTGCGAGGTGGGCAGAATGGAGATACGCAGATCGACCTCTTTGCCCATCACCTTGATGCGGAAACGGCCATCCTGCGGCACGCGCCGCTCGGCAATGTTGAGCCCGGCCAGAATCTTGATGCGCGAAGTGATCGCGAGCTGAAGCGCCTTCGGCGGCGACTCAGCCGCGATCAACTCGCCATCAATGCGATAACGCAATTTCAGCGTGCGCTGGAACGGCTCGATATGAATGTCGGAAGCTTTTTCCTTGATCGCCTGGGCCAGGATCAGGTTAACGATCTTGATGACGGGCGCATCCTCGCTGTCGTTCGCCAGCCGATCGAGATCGATCTCTTCGCGTTTGTTGGACTGCACCTCGACGTCGCCGATGGCCTCCTCCGAGACTTGCTTGAGCACTTCGCTCATGTTGGTCCCAGAAGAATGCGCGCCGCTCAGGGCATCGCTGACCGAGCGATCGGTCGAGATCATCGGCACGATCTCTAACTGCACGCGCCGCTTCAGGTCATCGACCGCGAGCACGTTGGTCGGGTCGGCCATGGCCACGAAAAGCTTCTTATCGAGACGCGCGATCGGGATCAGCTTGTGCGTCTTGGCCATGTCCCGCGGGACGAGCTCGAGGATCTCCTCCGGCACGCGCACCTTGGCTAGATTAATGGGCGGCGTATTCAGACAACGGCCCATGCTGAAAGCCATGTCCTGGTCGCTCACAAATTGCTTGTCCGTGAGGATCTTGAGCAACCGGCCACCCTGCTGCTTTTGGATTTTGACCGCCTCTTCTAGCTGGCTCGGCAGGAGCAGGCCGTCTTCGATCAGGACATCCGCAATCCGTTCTCCGAAAGATTTGCTTCGCATCTCGTGAACGGCTAGGCCCGCGCCTCCAGTTTATAGATATCCTGCAGCGTTTTGATGATCACCGCTGGCTTGGCCAGATACCAGGTGACCGTGTAATCAAGCGACTGCTGCACCGCCTCGCGCGCTTCCGCGTCGAAAGGATTACAAACCGCCACCATGACGGTGCGGCTAACCAGGTCGAAGGGAACAAATAGGCGATTCACCGTCAGGTCATCGGGTAACATCCGCACGACCTGGCGATCGATGTCGTAATATTCGAGCGGCACATAGGCAAACTTCGTTCGGTCGATCAAAGCCGAGAGCACCTGCTCCATCTTGTGATCGTTGCCCTGGCAAAGACGCTCCAAAAGCGAGGTCGCCAACGTCTGGCCGGACATGCCCGTATTGGCCTCTTTCACCGCCGCCAGCGTCGCGGTTACATCTTCTTCCGGGAACATCTGCTGGAGCACTAAAAATTTCGCGAGTTGATCGTTCCCCTGGTCCGAATCGGTGAGCCGATCGCGCTTTCGCACCTGGCCCGTGTGACGACCGCCTATCTCGAGAAGACCGCCACCACTCGAGGCCACAGCCGCCTCGGCCAGAGTCGGGTCCTGCACCAGCGCATTCATCGAGCCGGCTTCCTCCTTGGTTTTACCAGCTTGTTGGAGGCGCGATTCGATATCGCCCAGCATGGCGACGATTTCCGCAGCTTCCGGTTGTACCGCGAGAATGGCCTCGCATTCCTGCATGGCGAGCGAGAAGGAACCGACACTAAGATAGGCCTCAGCCAATCGGCGAGATACCCGCAAAGCTTCCGCGGATTTACCCAGTTTTTGATAGGCCACCTTGAGGATTTCAAGGGACTGATAATCATCGGGTTGCGTCTGAGTGATGACCTCAAACATCTCGATCGTCTGGAGGATTTGGTTCTTTTCCTCTTCGGATAGCGTGTGTTCCAGCACGATGCCCTAAAAAGCTAGAACCATGCCGGTATGTGTTCGGCGAAAAGATTTTGGAGCGATCGGACCATTTCGGCTCGGGTCGTGGTCTAGCAGCGGCTCTTGTGCCTGACACAAAATCTCTCAGCTGGCTTCTACGCGCTTCGCTCCACGAAGCGCGAAGATTGGGGTCAAAAAGCAGGCGTCGACCTCCTCGCGCAACTAACTCCGCTCCAATCCCATGAAGCGCCTCGCAGACGTCACGCAAATTTTACCAAACCGCCTCCCACTTTCACCTTCCGCACGCCCGACCCCTCATATAAGAAGAGAGCGTCTGAAACCGCTCTCCCTCGCCCAGCCCTATTTGGCCCCCACATCCCGTCGCCCTGCCGCATTCACCCTGATTGAAATGCTGGTGGTCATTGTGGTTATCGGCGTTCTCTTAAGTCTGCTTATCCCAGCTCTCGCCCCAAGCGGCGGTCGCGCGCTCGACGGCGACGCTCGGAACTTTGCCGCGCAGTTGGAAAACGCGCGCCTCATGGCGCTATCCAAACGAACCAAAACACGAGTCCTGATCGCCTCCACTAACGATTGGGGCACGGATTACAGTTGGCGCGCGTATGTTTTAGTCCGCCAGGATGGCTCGACCGGAAACTGGCTGCAGCAAGGGAAGTTTACTCGCCTGTCGCAATCGACGACCTTTGATCGGGACACCGGTATAGTCAACGCCAGGCACACGTCTAGCACTTCAATCGTCAAAGCCCCGGATGCAACGCCGGCTCCGATGCCTAGTCCTTTTACAGGCGCTTACATCGAATTTAATCCAACCGGCGGTACCAGCCTCGACCCCGCCGCCACGCCGGAGGTCGTGCGAATTCAGGATGGATTTGTGCCGTCGTCCGGGGGCTCCCCGACGCCGGTTCGTAAAAATCAGGCGCTCCACGCCGATGTCAGTATCGACGCGCTGAGCGGAGGGATAAGACAGTTGTGAGCAACTTATTGCCTGACAAAAAGCAAGGTGGCTTTTCGCTGGTCGAAGTCGTACTCGCAATCGGCCTGGCGAGCTTCGCCGTGCTCTCGACCTTTGGACTCCTCACCGTCGCGACCGACACCAACCGGCGCGCGCGCGACGAACAATCGTGCGCCCAACTCGCCCAAAACGAATTCCAGCGCATCCGCTCCTTGAGCTCGGCCGACCCGATTTGGACCTCGTCCACCTATGCGACTCATTACTACGACCTTTCCCTGAACGATCTGGGAGCGGCGGCCAGCGCTGCCGCCATTTATCAACTCCAGATCAGCATTGTCACGCCCGCAGCTCCCGCGCCGGCTGACCGAATCTTCAATGCCGAAGTTCATTACCCGGCCAACGCGCCCGCTGCCAACCAGAAGATCGTCCGGTTCACGACGCTGATGAACCTGCCCCCATGAAAAAGACGCATGCCTTCACTCTGGTCGAGCTGCTGGTCGCGCTCGGAATCACCGTCATCCTCGTGCTCCTCCTAACGAGCGTCGTGGCGGCGACGCTGGCTGCATGGACCCAGGGGCGCAATCGCCTCGACACCTACGCCAGCGCCCGCCAGGTCTTGAGCCGGCTTGGCGACGAGCTCAAAGGCGCGCGCGCGAACCCTTCCGTGAGCGCGAGTCAGATTCAATTCGTCGAGAACAAGCCCCTTGGGGCGGTGCCAGCTGCCACTCCTGCCATGGCAGAAAGCGTCTTCTTTGTCGCGCCCTATCCGAACCTTGGTGCCGGCGACCTTTGCACCATCGCTTATGCTCTTGATCCTGGCACCCATGAGCTAAAGAGAGCTTTCCGCAGCAGCGACCAAGTCTGGGCTGACGGAGCGAGCAACCGCTATCGATCCGCGGGCCACAACTACGTCGCCGCCGATTGGCACGTGGTCGCGACGGGCGTCCTGGAGTTTGAACTCCGCTGTTATTCGCAAAACGACCTTAATACGAATGTGGAACCGCCGAGGGCGACTTGGGACTCGGAAGGAACCAATCCGAACATGACCGGCGTGGCACCGCGACGGATTCTTCTGCGGCTGCGAGTGGTTGACGATCGAGCGGCGACACAGTTAGCAGGATTGACCGAAGGCAGCGCTGCCTACACCGCGATCGTGAACCGCGCCGCACGCCAATTCTTCTACGACGTCTCCTTGCCGGCTCCATGAACCGTTCAGATCGTAACTCTGCCTTTGCTCTCGCCGTCACGCTGGTCTTGCTGGCTTTGATCGTGATCGTCATCGTGGCGTATCTCGCCAATACGCGTACTGACCGATCGACTTCAGCCATCTACGCCAATCAACTTCGCGCCAAAATGATCGCCGACAGTGGGCTGGCGGCTGCGACAAAGCTTCTCGCGGATAACACTCGCTACGGGAACTACATCACCGCCATGCCGCCTCCCGTCCCCTCCCCGGCTAAGTGGTATACTGAACTCTATCGTCCGACGGACCCTGCTGATACGAAAGTCGCTAAAGCTGACGCTTTCCTCCAACTCTCGAACGCCTCGGGGGTGATTTTGACTTCGCGGGCCACTGCGACTGCGACTGCGCAGGTCGACCCGAGACCTGCGCCAGTGATGATTCCCTCCGCCGGGCCCTTCGCCATCGCCGATCCTGGCTTCACTTCCACCGATAGCTACGACTTTAACCAAATCGTAAGGCTAGGAAGTAATGCCACCGGTCGACTCGTCAGGCCCTCGCCGACGCCCGCCTACGGTCAATGGGTTCGAGTGCGGAACAACAATAACGAACTGATCGGTCGCTATGCCTTCTTCATGGAAGACGAAAGCATGAGGACCAATGTCAACATCACCGGAAACAATCTTGCGAGCGGTTCCAATCTGCGAATCAACGATCTTACGCTACCCCTCCCGACACCGGCTCCCGCCACGCAACTAGGTGAAGTTGATCCATCCGCCGTCCTACCAGTAGCGGCGAACCGAAATGCTGCCGACACGGCTCTGACCGGAGTGGCTGCCGCCGGCTCTCGCCTGGCCAGCCGCTCCAGCCTCGCACTTTTGAATGAGTGGGGTTCAAACTTTTCCGACTACGCGCACTTGGTCACGGCTATGTCCAAAGACGACCAAACCACCGCTAAAGGCTGGCGTAGACTTGATCTCAATGCCATGGTCGTCGCCGCCAGTGATAATACAGCCAAAGTCGCAGTCGCCAATCGCATAGCTGACTGGATTCGCGACGCCTGGACCGGGCCCGACCTTTCCACCCTAGCAACCCATCAATTGTTTAACGACAGCCGCATACGCCAGCAGATCGCCGCTAACATTGTCGACTACATCGACGCCGACGACATCCCTACGGATATGGGCGACATTGTACCGCCAAGTTACGTCGATCCGGTGCCCGTCCTAGGCATAGAGAAGATTCCCTATCTGATAGGTATAGAAGTCATTTACGAGGCGTCGGGCAGCAATGGAACATCTTCGTGCAACCTGAAGATGAAGCTACAGTTTCGGTTCATGAACCTCTACGAGACCAATCTCGACCTGGCCAACAGCGTGGGCCATATCGAAGTCACTGGAGTTCCCATCGTTTCACGAAACGGAGTGACGGTCTTTGACGTGTCAGCCACAAACTATGTCATCCAGTTTGCAGATCTTACAGCGGCTAATCCGTTAGAACCTGGCGCGGTTGTGCCTGCGGGTATAGAGGGAACGGAAGACTCCGGCGCCAAAACATTGCAGACCGATTGGTTAGAGGATGCCACAGTTACCTTCAATAGCTCCACTAACGTAAAACCTGTGTTCCTAGCCGGTAAAATCACCGCTAAAGTCTTTGGCCTAAACGGCGAGCGATTGGACGACACGGCAGTGATCATAAACCAAACCTCCACCGGTTATAAAGCTCCTTCTAGCGGCAAGACCTCCACCGGCGATTTCTTGAAGGACTCGGCGACGACCGCTTATAAAGTGGCATCAATCAATCTTATTTACACAGTTCCCCCGGGAGCCACCAACTCGATCAACACGGGCGACCCTCGTTTGCGGGGACCATTGATCACCGATCGCTGGTACGGCCTCTCACGCACCGACGCTTCTCTTCCTGACGGGGGGAGCCGTATCGACACCTACATTGACAAGGCGGAGATTAACCCCAGAACGTACGCCTTCGACTGGTATGATTCCGTGGGCGATCGTCCGCTCGCGTTTCATCGTAACGGTCCGATGCGCTCTATCGGCGAACTCGGAAATGTATCCGCCGGTGAATACGCATGGCGCACACTTTATTTGCAGTATCCAGAAAGGCCCGTCAACACGACTCAGATCGGACCTGTCACCGAAATCCCGCGGCGAAGAAGCTCAGCGGTCGATTACATCCTTCCCGACCTCTTTCGGACCGAGACAATCGACCCAAGGCAGGGCGGGCTCAACATCAACACGCAACAGCGGGTAGGAACCCAGCAACATCCATTGGCACCTCTCTTTCTCGCCCAGCTTGTCGGCGCCCAGCCATCGTTGACACAGACGATGGTAGAGCGCTTATGCGACGCTACAGGTAGCGCCACGATTAGTCCTATCTTTAACCGTCGCGTGGCAGTCGGATCGCCCCCGGATAATGCTCCGCTCCGGCCGTTCTTTCAGATTGGCGAGCTAGCTTCCCCGGTGAGCCGCATTGTTAATACCAGCGCAAATTCGACAACAAGCTCGCGTTCGACCGTTACCTACAGCATGCTGCGCACAACGCCGACCACCGCTTCCCAAATCAATCCGAACTATCGGACGGACAATCTGGCCGAACAGGAGTTTCGCGAGGTCAGTAACTCCATAACAACCCGCGGCAACGTCTTCCGCTTGCTTTACGTCGGCCAATCGCTCAAGGATCTAAACGGCAATGGCACTGTCGATGAGAAGGAAATCCAATCTGAATATCTTGGCGAAGCCTTTGTCGAGCGCCAGGGCGTATTCCAGCCAGGAGGGACTAACCCTGACGCGAGTAAGACCGCTGACAGCACCTATAAGATCGTAGCAAACCGCGTCGTGACGCAATGAGAACTAGAGTCTGGATGTTGGCGGGCCTTATCCTGAGTACGACGCCCGTCCTCGCGATTGAACCTCCAAAGGTCGTCTCGGCTTCACCGAAATTCTGGGAAGTTGGTGTCACACCCTCCAGTCACCCCGTGGTGACCGTGGCTTTCGATCAGGTGATGCGTAGCGGATTCTGGGACTTCCTCGGTAACAACGTCCTTCCCCCGCCAACCAACTATGAGATGACGATGGGCGCAGATCGGAAATCGTTTTCCATGAACGTCCGTCTGGGATCCGGCAAGGTTTACGTGATGGGCCTTAACGAACGAGGCATCTCGGGCGTCGGTTTTCAGAATGAGAAAGGGATTTCCTCCAAACCGCTCTTTCTCGTCTTCCAAACGGCCGGGAGTGTCGCGTCGGAAGACGCCCCACCGAAAGCGGTCGGAACGACTCCGGGCTCTGGCGCTAGAGGGGTTAATCCCGCGTCGGCAGCGGGCCTCGTGGTTACATTCGATCGAGCCATGACACCAACGAATCATGGGTTGCACCTTCTGGAAGACAATCAGCCGGTCGACCTTAAAAAGGCCGGTTTCACATACTCCGCCGACGGAAAGACTTTCACCCTCAATTATCCGTTCAAGCCCGCTACGGTTTACGAGGTTGACCTCAACAGCACGGAAGATATTGGCTTCAAATCAACCAATCGGGTGCCGCTCTGGCCGGTACATTACTCCTTTACCACGGGCGCACCGCGCTGAACCCTAGTGACAGGCCGTTTGATTCCTCCACTCGGGGAGTGCAAAGGGGTCCTGCATTTCTCCATCGAAGCCGGCAAACGTCTCACGGCTGGAATGGGCGTTTCCCAGCAGTGAGACTGCTCACCTGCGACGCCCGATCGGAGCATCGAGAGAAGTCCTTGAATTAATTATACTTACGAACCGCCAACCATGATGGCATTGTCATTACGAAGCGTGCGGGTGGCTGGCCTCGAGTCGGCGCCCTGAATCTCCAACCACACCACTGTTCAATTCTAACAACCCATGTCGTTCCGCATCTTCGCCGTTCTTCTTCCCTATCTCATTCCACTGGCTGCTTTCGCGGCCGCGTCATCACCTCCGCCGACCGCGACGCCTAAGCCGGGGCCGTCCGGACTCGACGTGCCGGGTTACGATCCCAAACCCGAAAAAGCGGCCAAGCCGCTCAAGATTCTGGTCTTGGGCGGGACTGGGTTTACCGGACCCTATCAGGTCAAATATGCGGTCGCGCGCGGTCATTCCGTGACGGTCTTTAACCGCGGCAGAACGCACCCCGGTATTTTGCCCGACGGTGTCGAGCAACTGACCGGCGATCGCAACACGGGCGATCTCGGTTCGCTCAAAGGCCGCCAATGGGATGTGGTGGTCGATAACCCGACCATGCTGCCGAAGTGGGTGCGCGATGCGGGGGAAATCCTGCAAGGCCATACGGACCTTTATATCTTTATCTCGACCATTTCCGTCTACGCCGAGGGCCGCAAACCGCACGCGGACGAGACTGCACCGCTGGCCCAATACGAGGGTAAAGATGCGATGAAAGAAACGCGCGACAGCGTGGTCGCATCCCAGTTTGCTCTCTACGGACCGCTCAAGGTGCTTTCGGAAAAAGAAGCGGAAAAGTGGTTCCCAGGGAAGACCTGCATCATCCGGCCGGGGTTGATCGTCGGGCCCGGCGATGAAACCGATCGGTTCACCTATTGGCCGGTGCGGGTGGCGCGCGGCGGCCAGATCCTGGCCCCGGGCGCGCCGGCGGATCCGGTGCAATTCATCGATGCGCGCGACCTGGCCGAGTGGACGATTCGCATGGCCGAGCAAAAAGCGAGCGGGTTTTACAACGCGACCGGACCGGCCGCGCCCCTCACGATGAAAGGAATGCTGGAAGGAATCGGGGAAGGTTTGCAGAAAAAAGTCGATCTCACCTGGGGGCTGGCCGATTTCCTGGAAAAGGAGAAAGTCGCGCCGTGGTCGGACATGCCGGTATGGGTGCCGCCACAGGGTGAAGATGGCGGGCTGGCGACGACCAGCATCAAGCGCGCGCTCGACCGCGGCCTCACTTTCCGCCCGCTGCCCGTGACGGCGCGAGACACGCTGGCTTGGTTCCAGGCCCAACCGAAAGAGCGCCAGGCGAAGTTGCGCGCCGGGATCACCGCCGAGCGGGAAAGGGAAGTGTTGAAGAAAGTGACAAGCGACAAGCTGTAGCCGGTGAACGCCGGTCCCGGCCGCTAAGCCTCCATCGTCGTCCTCCTCGTCCTCGCCGTCCCTCATGATCCATTTCGATTATGAGCACGATTACGAGCAGGAGCATGAGTAGCTGCTTTCCTGATTCTGGCGGGCCGGGCACAGCGTCCACCGGCGACAGCTGCTTGCTTGTCACTCGTCCCTTCCCTTGATTCGAGGTAATGATCTTCTTCATGGGTCGCGATGATGCAGCCTCGCGCAGTGTGATGAGCCGGATATTCTCAAAACTCACGCGGGTCGAGCGGCACGAACTGCCGACGGTCGTAACGGCGTTCTTCCTCTTCTTCTGCGTGCTCGGCGGTTACTTCGCCGTGCGACCGGTGCGCGAAACGCTCGGCACCATTCTCGGGCGCGGTCGCGTCGCTAATCTTTGGCTGGCTACCTGGATCGCTTCGCTGGCGCTCATTCCCCTTTACGGCGCAGTCGTCGCCAAAATCAGGCGCAGCGTTTTTCTTCCGCTCATTTACGGCTCGGTCGCTGTGGCGCTTGCCCTGGTCGGCGTCGCCCTGCGCGCCCACCCCAAAAGCGTCGGTCTCTCGCAGTTCTTCTACGTTTTTATCAGCGTTCTCAGCCTCTTTTTGGTCTCGGTTTTCTGGAGTTTTCTCGTCGAACTATTCAACTCCGGGCAAGCCAAGCGCCTCTTCCCGGTCATCGCGGCTGGCGGCACCGCCGGGGCTCTGCTCGGGCCGCTCTTTACCGATCTGGCCGCGCGGACGATCGGCAACGCCGGCATCCTTTTCGTGGGTTCGGCGCTTTTTGTGATGGCGGTACTGTTGCAGGCCATCCTGATTCGGCTTTGGCAAAGCAGCCCGGAACCTCAACTCGACGGCGGCGCGGCGGATCAGCAACCGCGGGATCGCGCGCTGGGCGGGAACCCTTTTGCCGGGATCACCCTGGTCCTGCGTTCGCCTTACCTGATCGGGATCGCCCTCTATGTTGCTCTGCTCGCGACCGCCAATACCCTGCTTTATTTCGAGCAGTTGCGCCTGGTCGCGACGACTTTCCCGGAGATCCAAATGCGCACCAGCGTCTTCGCCCGGATCGACTGGATTGTGCAAAGCCTGACCATTTTGGCGCAGCTCTTCCTCACCGGCCGGATCGCTTCGCGCCTCGGGCTGGTGGCTCTCCTCACGCTCATTCCGGTGGCCCTGGTTTTGGGGTTTGCCACCCTCGCGATGTGGAACACGTTCGCGGTCCTGGCGGTCGTCATCGTGCTGCGGCGCAGCGGCGAATACGCCTTTGTGCGACCGGGCCGGGAGATGCTTTGGACTTCGATGGACAAGGAAACGAAGTACAAGGCGAAGAACTTCGTCGATGTGCCAGTATATCGCGGAGCGGACGCGGCCGTCGCTCAGCTCCAACGCGCGCTCGAAAGCGCCGGGTTGGGCGCGCAAACGGTGGCTTTGCTGGGCGCCTTGGGAGCCATCCTCTGGGCGGTCAACGGCTGGTGGCTTGGGCGACGGTACGACGCCGCAAGCAAGGTGGAAGGGGTCTGATTTAGTGCCCCGATGGGCGAGCTCGCCGCTCAGCAAATCGCGTCGAAAGGGAATGAAAAATTAAGCCAGAAAACCAGAAAAGACTCTAAACTTTCCTGGTTTCTAAATTCTTTTTTCGTCTGCTTCGCGACACACCACCCCGGGGCGCTACGGCCCCTCCCACAGGCGGCCAGTCTTGGCGATGAAGACATCTTCCAGAGTTGGCTTAGCCAGGGTGATGGAATCGATCTCGTCCGGGAACGACTCGGTCAGGCGGGTGATAAAGCGGTGCCCTTCCGGGTGCTCGATGCGCACTTCGTCGTTCCAAACGCTCACGGCTACGCCTAACGACTCCGTGATGCGTTGACCTAACGACGTCGCGTCGCGCGCCCGCGCACTGATGACGTCGCCGCCGATCTCGGCCCGCAACTGTTCCGGTTCGCCCAGGGCGACGATTTTCCCGCGATCGATGATGGCGACCCGGTCGCAGCGCTCGGCCTCTTCCATGAGGTGGGTGGTGAGGAGCACGGTCACCTTTTGCTGGTCGCGCAGACGGTAGAGCGTTTGCCAAAGATCAAGCCGCGCGCCGGGATCGAGCCCGGTGGAAGGCTCGTCGAGCAGAAGCAGCTCGGGAGAATGCAGGAGGCTTTTCGCGACCTCGACCCGGCGTTGCAATCCGCCGGAGAGTGTCTCGACCAGGTCGCGGGCGCGGTCAGTCAGATGAAAATCCTGGAGAAGCTGGTCGATGCGCGTCCGCAGGGCGGAACCGGCCAGGCCATAGAGATGACCCTGGTGCTGCAGGTTCTCTCGCACCCGCAATTTGCCGTCGAGGCTGGGCGCCTGGAAAACCACCCCGATCCGGCTGCGCAAAGTTTCGCGATCGCGCGCCAGGTCGAGCCCGAAAATCGAAGCGGTCCCGCTCGTTGGCCTAACGAGTGTGGAGAGAATGCGGAAGAGGGTGGTCTTGCCGCCGCCGTTCGGCCCGAGCAGGGCGAAGATCTCGCGCGACGCTACGCTCAAGGAGAGATGATCGAGCGCGACCCGTTCGCCATAGCGATGGGTGAGATCGTGCGTGACCAGAACGGGCGCGGACATGGAAAGGCCACGATAGCGGTTGTTCCGCGCAGCGCACGCGCCCTCGCGTGCTGTCTGCGGCGCCTCGCGGCAGACGTCGGAGAGCTCCCGCGCACTGCGTCGACCACCTGAGCGCAACTTTTTGCAATGAAGCCCTCCTTTTTTCGGCGAGGACCCGAAAGGGAGACGCGAGGGCGCGTCTGCTCCCCGGAAGGCGAGTTCCGCGCACGTGTGCGATTTTCGCTTATAGCCGGCGGTCGCTGACTTTGGCCGGTTAGGGCATGGCGGCGCTTGCACACTCCGGGTCAGCGACCCCGGCTACAATGGTCGGCGCGACGCTAGAGAGCTGACCTTGGACCCGCGCACGAATTGGACATGCGGGAGCATGTCCCTCCGGTTGCTTGCGAGACGCCGTCAGTAGGTGCGTCGCCCTTTACACTGCGCGCGACCAGTCGCAGGTTCGGCGATGCCAATTTTGGCGACTTGGATCAAAAGCCGCGAAGAAAAATGGTTTAAACCCATTTTGCAGGCGCGTCCCGAGATCACGGTCTGCAACGCGGCGCGCGGTCCCTTCGATCTCGCCCAGATGGATGCGCTCATGCTGACCGGCGGGCATGATATTGCGCAGGAATTTCTCCATCAGCCGGTCCCCGATCCCTCCATCCTGGAGAAACCCGATCTGCCCCGCGATCGATGGGAATTCGAGGCGGTCGGACAAGCGCTCGAACGCGGCTTGCCCATCTTCGGCATTTGTAAGGGGATGCAGGTCCTGAATGTGGCCTTGGGCGGCACGCTGCGGCTCGATATTCCCGGGCATAATCTGCCGGCGCAACGTGTGCACGACGTGCAACCGCTGCGCAACGACAGCTCGATCGCCCACCGCTTTGAGAAAGTGAACAGCTCGCATCACCAGGCGCTCGATCGTCTGGGGGAAGGTTGCGCGGTGGAATCGTGGTGCGCGGAGGACGACATCATCGAGCAGATCCGGATGCGCGATCGGCCCTTCGTCATCGGGGTGCAATATCATCCCGAGCGCGGGCCGCTCTACCGGCCGCTCTTTCACGATTTTCTCGGCCTGATCCATCACGGAAGCTCCGCGGATTAACGTTCTGTTCCCCGCGCCCTCTTCGGGTAAAACTCTTTCCCCGCACCCGATGTCCACGCCGCAAAACACGATCGCGATCGTTTACGACTACGATCAGACGCTGAGTCCGAGCTACATGCAGGACGAAGTGGTTTTCCCCACTTTCGGGATCGACGGGAAAAGCTTCTGGCGACGCTGTTCGGAGTTTGTGAGGGAAAAAGGCTACGCCAGTGAGTTGGCCTACATGAAGGTGCTGCTCGACACGCTCGGGATGGATCGCCCGACCAACGACGAACTGCGCCAGCTCGGGGCGCAACTGAATTTCTACCAGCGTCTCCCGGAAATGTTCGATGATTTTCGGGACCATCTTCTCACCGACAGCAGTGCGCTCACGGCATCAAGGTCGAGCACTACATCATCTCCTCGGGCATGCAGGTCGCCTTTTGCTGGAAGGATGGTGGATGAGGTTGCGACCCGCATGGTGGAGCAGCGACACACCGAGATCGAGACCGGAACTGTGCGAGCGCCGCGGCACTAACGCTGCGGGCGCGACTGTAGACGCTTCGCACTGCGAAGCGCGGGGATCAGCTCCTCTCCACGAGCGCAGTCGGTCAATCTGCATCCCAGATTTTTCCATCCACAGAATAGGGAAGCGCAATTTCGGGATCTCCCAGCCGTGGAAAATATGCCGTATCGGACGCACAAAGGCCGGGCTTTCAAATCCGCACTGAAACGATCTTCCGCGTCGATTCCTTCAGCGGGTGGAAGGAAAGCACACCCCGCGCCCATCCTCGCGGGTCGAGAATCACCCGCATCGCGTGAGATTTTATTCGCCCCGATATACGCAACGCGCCGTCGGTGTCTCGTGAATCACAATCTCGCACAAACCAGGACATTGAGACGCGAGCCTTTCCCAAAACCAAGCTGCCATCAGTTCGATGGTCGGATTCGCCAGCCCGTCGATTTCATTGAGATAAGCGTGATCGAGCTGTGCGATGAGCGGCTTCATGGCGGCGCCGATCTGAGCGTGGTCATAAATCCAGCCGGTGGCCGAATCGACTTCGCCTTCTACCGACACCTCCACCTTAAAGCTGTGCCCATGCATCTTGCGGCATTTATGGCCGGCCGGCGCCGAAGGCAGGGTCTGGGCGGCTTCAAAGGTAAAGTCTTTCGTTAGGCGGGCGCGCATCGCGCCGGAAATTCGCATCGCTCTGCGAGCCTGTCATGTAGACGCTTCGCTCTGCGCCGTAACGGATGCGAAGCAATGCGTCTACAGGACGAAGCGTAAGCACCCAGCGCAAACCGCGGTTTGCGTTGCGTGAACGCATCCGATAGCCTGAGACCGCAATGGCAAAATCCGGTCTTGGCAAAGGTCTCGGCGCCCTCATCAGCGCCTCGCCTTCCGTCCACACGGCAGACCTTCATTCGGGCGAGCGCATCGAATCAGTCAGCCTCGACCGGATCGTCCCGAGCCCGCTGCAGCCGCGCCGCGCCTTCGAACGAGAAGCCCTCACCGAGCTGGTCGACTCCATTCGGCAACGCGGCATTATTCAGCCGCTTATCGTTAGGTCAGTCGATGGGCGTTTCGAGCTGATCGCGGGCGAACGCCGCTGGCGCGCGGCCAAGGAAGTCGGCCTCAACGAAGCGCCTGTGATCGTTAGGCAGGCGGCCGACCTGGAAGTTCTCGAGCTTTCCCTCATCGAAAATCTGCAACGGGCCGACCTCAACCCGATCGAAGAAGCGCAGGCCTACGCGCGGTTGGCCACCGAGTTTGGGATGCGCCAGGAGGATATCGCGGAGAAAGTCGGCAAAAGCCGCGCCTCGGTGGCCAACGCCTTGCGCCTGCTCGATCTCGACCAACAGGTGCAGACCTGGGTGGTGCAGGATCTTCTTTCCGTCGGCCACGCCAAAGTGCTGCTCGGGCTGAAAACACCCGAAGAACAACGACTCATGGCCGAGAAAGTTTTGCGGCAGAGTTCCACCGTGCGCACCACCGAACGCATGGTCGCGCGTTTGCTCGGCAAGATCAGCGGGACGCGGCGCCGGAAGCGAGCCGAGACCGTCAGCTCCACGGCCTTGAGCGATCTCGAGAATCGCCTGCAACAACACCTGGCTACGCACGTCACTATTCACCACGGCGAAAAACGCGGCCGGATCGAAATCGAATTTTACGGCAGCGACGATCTCGAACGCGTCGTGGCTGCGCTGGGCCTGCCGCCCGATGCCTAGGAAAACAAGGCGACGCAGCCCCCGCCGGAAGAAAGCGCCTCCGCCGCCAAAACCTTGGTGGCAGCGGGCGGGTGCAGCGGCTCTGCACTGGTGGCGGAACGACAGCCCCGCCGCAAAATGGCAGCGCAAAGGCGGCTGGGCTCTCCTCGGGCTGGCGTTACTCTGCCTTCTGGTCGTCCTCGTCCGTCGTTCCGGCACCTCCTACGGCGCCATCTGGGAAGATTTTTCCGGTGAAAAAGCGCTCGCCCATGTGCGTGCGCTGGTCGAGCTCGGGCCGCGCCCAGCCGCTTCGGACGCGATCAAAAAAGCACGCACCTATCTCCGGCACGAGTTGGAAACGAACGGCTGGCGCGTCGAAGAACAACGTTTCACCGAGCAAACGCCGCGCGGACCGGTCGAGTTCGTCAACCTGATCGCGCGCCGGCCTCACGAATCGAAAAAGCTCTTCCTGCTCGGCTCGCATTACGACACCAAGAGCTTCGACTCGATTCGCTTCGTGGGTGCAAACGACGGCGGCTCCAGCACGGGCGCGCTGCTCGAGATGGCGCGGGTGCTGAACGCAGTTCCCAGCCTGGCGGCGCAGATCGAACTCGTTTTCTTCGATGGCGAAGAAGCCTACGAACATTTCACGAACACGGACGGCCTTTATGGCAGCCGCTATTTTGCGCAGCAACTGCTCGATCAAAAACGCGTCGCAAGCTATCGCGGCGGCATCGTCTGGGACATGATGGGCGATCGCGACCTAACGATCACTTTGCCGCCGGATTCGCCTCAGGAATTGGCCAGCGGCATTTTCGCGGCGGCCGATGCGCTGCGGGTGAGCAAGCACTTTACCTACCTCCAGGATGGCATGCTCGATGATCATACGCCTTTGAACGAAGCAGGCGTCCCGACGATCGACCTGATCGATTTCGATTATCCACCCTGGCACACCTCGCAGGATACGATGGACAAATTGAGCGCGGAAAGCCTGCAAACCGTCGGCCGAGTCACGCTTTATTATTTGGCCAGGATCGCTCTGAAATAATGCGCCGTTTTCTGCTCCTCCTCGGCCTCCTCCTCCTCCTCTGGTTGGGCATGAGCGCGGCCGAATATCTGGCGACCTCCTTTGCCTTTCGGCATTGGCTTGGACAGATGACCGGACGAGGCGAACTGCTAGCGCTCGTTAGGCGCGAAGGCATTTACGATCGCGACGTGGAGCGGGCCTGGGCGGCCGGACTCTTCGCGAGCGGCGCGGCCCCGCAGGCAATGGCGGAGCCGGTCATCCAAGCCCAAAAGAGGGCCGCGCTCGACCGCCTCATGGAAGAAGCCCGGCTAACTGCGGTCGCAGCCGGCCAGCCCATCGGCGACGGTGCCTTGCGGCATGCGCTCGACCTGCTGCGCTGGCAATTTCCAGACGAGAAAAGCTGGACCGAAGCCCTTGCTCGGGCCGGGCTGAGGGAGCGCGCCTTGGAGCAAGAGGTGGCCGCTCACTTGCGCAACGACGCCTGGCTGGAAGCGAGCATCGCTCCGCAGCTTTCGCCTAACGACACCGACGTGCGCCGCTATTTCGACGCGCACCTGACCGAATTTCAGGAGCCGCTCCGCTTGCGCGCGAGCCATGTTTTCTTGGCCGCGCCCGACGGGTATCCCGCTGAGGTTATCGAAGCGAAGCGCGAACTCATCACGGATCTCTCGCAACGCCTGGCCCGGGGCGAATCGTTTGCCATGCTCGTCGCTCAATTCTCGGAAGATGAAGCCACCAAAAATCGCGAGGGCGACCTCGATTTCTTCAGCGAAGAACGCATGTTGCCGGCGGTTTTTGCAGCCGCGCGCCAGCTCCAGCCTGGGCAAATCAGTCAGCCGGTGCGCAGCCGGCTCGGCTTCCATATTTTGCGTCTCGCGGAAATCCGGCCGGCGGGTCCGCTGACTTTCGCCGAAGCGCGCCCGGAGATCGAGACTACGCTGGCCAACCAGAAGCGAGCCGTGGCGGTGGCCGCGCAGCTCGCGGCGCTTCGCTAAGAACTCTGGTAGGGCGAAACTCGATCGAGCCGGGGCTAGAGCCGGTCATAAACGTTAACCGTCTGCGCAAGGGTAAGGGCGCTTCGTGGAGGGACGACCGCTGTGTCGTCCGTGATTCATTTGGAGAGGCGTCGCGGCTGCCCTTTATCCAGGAACACGGACGGGACAGCGCCCGTCCCTCCATCACCGCTCTGGGAAGTTCATGAGACCCTCCAGGATGCGGAACTCGCAGCGGGGCGTGCCTCCGCCTCGACTGAATCTCGCCCTCCCGGAGTTTCGCCGGGAAAATTGCCCGGCTATAATTGCTCATTGCGAGCAGGCGGAATCGATTTCACGTTGCGCTCGCCGTTCAACCCACCGGACGGCTCATAAAAATGGCACGCTCCAAATCCAGAAACGTCGGCCTCATCGGCCTCGGCATCATCGGCTCCCGCGTGGCGAGCGCTTTGCGTAACCGCAGGCTGCAACCGTTTGTCTGGAATCGCACGCCGCGCCCCGAACAAAACTTCGTCGGCTCGCCCACCGAAGTCGCCGAACTCTGCGATGTCATCCAAATCTTTGTGGCCGACGACCAGGCCCTGCTGGAAATCATCGAACAACTCGTGCCGAGTCTGAACGCGCAACACATCATCACAGCGCATTGCACGGTGGCGCCGGAAAGCATGCAGAGTGCGGCGGAGAAAGTGCAGCGACGCGGCGCGCGTTTTCTGGAAGCACCCTTCACCGGCAGCAAGGTGGCGGCGGGCAAAGGCGAGCTCGTCTATTACATCAGTGGCGACGAAGCCGCGCTCAAGCAGGCCCGGCCCACCCTGGAGGCGAGCAGCAAGGAAATCATTTTTATCGGCCACCGGATCGGCGACGCCTCCGTCATCAAAGTGGCCACTAACCTGGTCACCGCGGCCACCGCGCAAGTGGCGGCCGAGGCCATGGCACTCGTTAGGCAGGCCGGTCTTTCGACGGACCTTTTCCACCGCGCCATGCAGGGCAATGCGAGCAATTCGACCACCATCGAGATGAAGACGCCCCTTATGATCGCGGGCGAGTACGAGCCGCATTTCTCGGTCAAGCACATGCTCAAGGATGTGCGCATCGGGCTGAAGCTGGCCCGGCAACACGCGCTCCACTTGCCGGTCACCGAGGTTTCGGACGAGATGCTCATGGAAGAGATGCGACACGGCCGCGGCGACGCCGATTATTCCTCCGTGGCGCAGCGCTATTTTCCGGCGGCTGAGAAAGCGGTTAGCCCGCAGGAAGAAAACGCCCGCCCGGCTGGCGCTGCACCTCTCGCGGAGCCGCAGGAAGTGACGAACGTGGAAACTGAAGAAGCGCCTCTCGCTCCCGAGGCGGTTGCGCCGGAAAGCGGACACGAAATTGGCGGGATTCGCGGTTGGTTCAGCCGTCGCCCTTCTCCCGCGCCGCCCTCTTCCTGATGCCGCTTTTCGATCTTTCCACGCGCACCAAGCTGCGTCTGTCAGGGAGCGACCGCGTGCGTTTCCTCAACGGCCAGATCACCAACGATGCGCGTAAAGCCAACGCCAACGCTTCCCTCTCCGCCTGCGTTTTGACCGCGAAAGGGAAGCTCGACGCGTTCGTTTTCATGGGCGCCGAACCGGAGGCCTTTCTGCTCGACGCCGATCCCGAGCTGCGCGGAATGCTGGCTGCGCGCCTGGAGCGCTATGTCATCGCGGATGACGTGACGATCGAAGATGTCACGGACGAATTCGCGCTCTTTCACGTGACGGGCGCAGCGGAGCCCGCCGAGCCTAACGACGCTCACTGGAGGCGCAGCAAGCGCTTCGGCGAAACCGGCTGGGATCTTTTCGTAAGGTCGGAGGAGCACGACCAGGTGAGGCAATTATTGGCCGCGCAACATTCGCTCTGCGACGCAGACGAAGCCGAACGCTGGCGCATCGAACAGGGCATCCCGCGCTGGGGCCGGGAATTGACCGACCAGATCATCCCAGTGGAGGCGAATCTGGCCGACGAAACGGTCGATTACGCGAAGGGGTGTTACATCGGTCAGGAAGTGATTTCGCGCATGAAAATGTCGGGCCAAACCAACAAGCGCCTCTGCGGCCTGGTCTCCCTGGACGGCACCGCGCTCACCCCTGACCTGCGCCTTTTTGCGGCCGGGGTCGCTGCCCCCCCTGTAGCCGGGGACGCTGTCTCCGGCCGTGAAGCAGGCTGGATCACAAGCGCGATCAAAAGCGACCGCCTCGGAAAAGAAATCGCGCTCGGCTTCGTGAAGCGTGGCTTCAACGAACCCGGCACGCGGCTGCTCGCGCGGACCGCCACCGATTCGAAGGGCGGGAGTGAAGTCGAAGTCTACGCGCTTCCCTTCGCGCCCTCTGCGTAGCGGAGTCGGCCAGACGCGCGGTTGACCCCTCCGACAGACTCCTTACTTTGACGCCCTCTGCGCATGGCCACGGTTTCCGTTAGAAACATCTCCAAGTTTTACTCCGGCGAGAAAGACCAAAAGATCGCGGCCCTGCAGGACGTTAGTCTTGAAATCGGGGACCGTGAATTCGCGGTCCTGGCCGGGCCGTCAGGCAGCGGAAAGACGACTCTCCTGCGCCTGCTCGCCGGTCTGGAAGAGCCAGCGCAGGGGGAGATCTACTTCGGCGACAAACCGGTGCACGATCTCCCGCCCCAGGATCGAGACGTCGCCATGGTTTTCCAAAATCATGCGCTCTATCCTCACTTGAGCGTTCACGACAACCTCGCTTTCGGGCTCAAGATGCGAAATTTTAAGAAGCCCGAGATCAAGCGCCGGGTGCAGAACGCCGCTCATATCCTGGGAATCAAAAATCTGCTCGAGAGAAAGGCTCCCTCACTTTCCAGCGGCCAACGGCAACGCGTCGCAATCGGCCGCGCCATCGTGCGGCAGCCTAAGGTTTTCCTGTTTGACGAGCCTCTCTCGAATCTCGATGCCTCAGTGCAGGCGCAGATGCGGGCGGAGCTGATCGCGCTGCAGCAACGTCTTCAGACGACCATGATTTACGTCACCCATGATCAGGTCGAAGCCCTGACTATGGGCGAGCGGATTATCGTTTTAAATCAGGGCCGGGTGGAGCAAATGGATACGCCGCTCGCGCTTTACCGGGACCCAGCGAACCAATTCGTCGCTGGCTTTTTCGGCGGTCCGTCCATGAATTTTATCGCCGGCTCGCTCAAGGAAACAGGCGGGCAGATCCGCTTCCGCGAGAGCGAAGGAGGGACCATCGAGATCGTCTTCACCGCCGCAGATCGACCGGAGGCCCTGCCCTATGCGGGCCAGAATGTCATCCTGGGTATCCGGCCGGAAAATTTCACCGTGAGCAAAGCCAGCCAGCGGGACGGCCGGGAGAAAGATCGCGGCTTCCGCGCATTGGTCGATTTTATCGAGCCGATGGGGGCCGAAACTAATCTCCACCTCCAGACCGGCGCCCACGCGCTCATCTGCCGCAGCCCCGGCTATTTCGATCGCACAGACGCCGGTCATCGCTTCCAATTCGAGATCGACTTGGAGAAGGTTCAGCTCTTCGATCCCTCATCCGGTCAGCGGATAGTTCGAACGACGTAGGGCTCACTCAGGTATTTTCTAAATCGCGCGGGCGCTTGGCCTCTGCGTGTCAACCTTGCCAAAATGGCATGTGCGCGCAGCAAAATCGAAGCAACGGCACCCTTCAGCTTGCGGTCTGCATCAATTCCCTCAATCGCGGGCCTTTAAGGACCTCTTTCTTTCGTAGAGTTTTTCTTGCGAATGATTGCTTTCCACGCGTATAAAGAGTTTTCGACTCCCCAGAGACGCGCCCAAACCGGAGATCAATACAGTGAACCAAAGACTACTTGCAGAAATTGGCCGCACACAGCGGCTCGAAATCCTTAACACCCTGAAAAGGACCCGTGGCCTATCGGTCAACCAGCTCGTCGCCAAGATGAAGATGAGCTACATGGGAATTAAACAGCATTGCCTCACGCTAGAACGAGATGGCTATCTTGATACTTGGCGACGCCCGCAAAAAATGGGCCGGCCGGAAATGGTCTATCGGCTAACCCGCCGCAGCCACGCTCTCTTCCAGGCAGACAGCAATGCCTTCACCCTCGATCTGCTTAAGTCGATCGAGGAGATTCACGGAACCAATGCTCCCGAGAAGCTGCTCTATAACCTCTTTGAGCGGAAGACCAACGAACTCAAAGATAAGGTCAAGGGCAACACGATCGAGGAGCGGGCCATGTCACTCGCCGCCATTCGCGACGACGAAGGCCACATGTCTCAATTCGTGAACGAAACGGGCGAAGGCGGACCGCAGATCCTCGAATGCCACTCGCCCATCATGAATCTGATCGAGCAATACGAAATTATCGGGCGGCTGGAGCAGGAAATGTTTGAGAAAATTCTCGGAACTTCGGTGCGCCGCGAAGAGGCGCGGACATCGGGGCTCTACGAGGGGGCTTTCTACTTCGCGGTTTAGGCGAACCCGGCCAGCAGCGTACTGTGGACGGTCGTCTTTTGGGCGACGTGGAAGAAGACTGCGCAAAAGAGAAAGCGCGTTAGGCGCTCTGTAGACGCCGCCCTTTGGGCGATGCGGGGAAAACCGCCGCACACACGGAAACTCGGCGCAAAAGAACGACGCGCGCCCGCGTTCGCCAGAGGCGAACGTCGACACAGAATTAGCTTTCGCCCTTTGCCGATCTCGTTTTCTGTGAACGATGCCTAGTCAATTCCCAGCTGCCGTCATCGAAAATCTGGATCCGCTCATCGACGGCGGCCGTTACCCGATCAAACGCGTGATCGGCGAGGATGTGGTGGTGGAGGCGGATGTTTTCAAGGATGGCCACGACATCGTGGCAGCCTCTCTAAAATGGCGGGTGGTCGGCCGCTCGAATTGGCATCAGACCGCCATGAAGCATGTCGATAACGATCGTTGGCGCGGCCTTTTCTCCGTTTACGAAAATGCCACCTATGAATACACAGTCGAAGCCTGGACTGACACTTTCGGCGGCTGGCAGCACGAGTTTGTGGCCAAATTCGAGGCTAACGTTCCCAACCTGACGAGTGAGAGGCTGGAAGGCGCCGGTCTGCTGGCGACCGCCGTCAAGCGCGCCCGGGGAGCCGACGCGAAACGCTTGCGCGAGCTGGCCGAGCAGATGCGCACTGGCGGGGATGCCCTGGTCAACCGACTGGCGCACTCGGGCGAACTCGAAGTTCTCATGGCGACCTATGCACCCCGCGCCGGCGCGACCGAATACTCGCCCGCTCCCCGTGTCACGGTCGATCGAGTGGCGGCTCGCACGGCGGCTTGGTACGAGTTTTTTCCCCGCTGCGCCGAAGGCCGCGCCGATCGCGGCTCGACTTTTCGCGATTGCCTGGGGCGGGTCGACGACGCCAAGGCGATGGGCTTCGATGTCATTTATTTCCCGCCCATTCACCCCATTGGCCTCACGAATCGCAAAGGCCGCAACAATTCCGTGACCTGCCAGCCGGGCGAGCCGGGTGTGCCTTACGCAATCGGCAATCGCAACCTCGGCTGTCCCAATGGCGGCGGCCACAAAGACGTCGAGCCGGCGTTAGGCACGCTGGAGGACTTTGCCTGGCTGGAAAAAGAAATACGGGGACGTGGCATGGAGATCGCGCTCGATTTCGCGATCAATTGCTCCCCCGATCACCCCTACGTGGCGGAGCATCCGGAGTGGTTCTACAAACGTCCCGACGGCACGATCAAGTACGCCGAGAATCCGCCCAAAAAATACGAAGACATTTACCCACTCAATTTCGGCTGCCCTGACTGGCAGCAACTGTGGGACGAGATGGCGAGCATCATTCTCTTCTGGGCCGAGCGCGGAGTGCGCACTTTCCGGGTCGATAATCCGCACACCAAGCCAGTCGCATTTTGGGAGTACCTCATCGCGCAAGTCCGCGCCAAATTCCCCGACACCATTTTTCTTTCGGAAGCGTTCACGCGGCCCAAGATGATGAAGGCCTTGGCCAAGGCCGGCTTTACCCAGAGCTACACTTATTTCACCTGGCGCACCGGCAAGAAAGAGCTGACGGAGTATTTCACCGAGCTGATCCAGACCGAGATGCGCGAATATTTTCGCGGTAATCTTTTCACGAACACGCCCGATATCCTGCCCTTCCATTTGCAGACGGACGGCCGCCCGATGTTCCAAATCCGGGCGGTGCTGGCCACGACGCTCTCGAGCGTCTACGGGATCTACAGTGGGTTCGAACTCTGCGAAAACGCCGCGCTGCCGGGGCGCGAAGAGTACTTCAATTCGGAGAAATATCAGCTCAAAGAGCGCGACTGGGACGCGCCTGGAAATATCAAGCCTCTTCTCACGCGGCTGAACCAAATCCGGCAGGAGAACCGGGCCCTGCATTTTTACGACAATCTCCGCTTCCACCCATGCGAGAACGACGCGCTGCTTTGCTACAGCAAGATGACGGTGGCGCGCGACAGCATCATCCTGGTCGTGGTCAATCTCGATCCGCATTACATGCAAAGCGGCTTCCTCGAAATGCCCGTGGAAGAGTTTGGCGAGTTGGGGGGCGACAGTTATGAAGTGCAGGATTTGTTAGGCGGCGACCGCTACGTTTGGCAGGGAAAACGCAACTACGTCGCGCTCCACCCCAGCGTGCAACCCGCTCACATCTTCCGCGTGCGCCGGCTGTAGCCACTCCTTCTCTTTCTCGTCCTCGTAATCCTGCTCGTCCTCGATCTCCCCGAGCAGGAGTCGGAGGTTGGCCTAACTATGAACGATACCCTGCCCCACGCTGTCTCTCTTCCGGTGCATTTGCATCGTCCAAGCCCAAGCCTATGCTAAGGCCCAAATTGAGCATGAAGAAATTCCTTGCCCTGCTCGTTGGCTTAGCGAGTGCCACTTCCGCATTTGCCCAGGCGCCGGGTGCCGACCCCGTCCTTCCGCAACACACTAATCTCCTCGACGCCATGATCGCCTCCGGCCCGGTCGTGTTCGTGCTCCTCCTGCTCTCCGTTTTTTCGGTGATGTTGATCATCGTCTTCTTTTTCACGATTCGGCGCGGCGCCATCGTGAGCAACGGCTACATGGCTACCGCCGAGGCGCTCTTGCGTAAACGCGACTACCTCGGCTTGCTCGCCGTTTCAAATCGACACGGCGAAGCCATCGCTCGCGTTGTCCAGAAGACGCTCGATTTCATGACCAAAAACCCAAACGCGGACTTCGTGCAGGCCCGCGAGATTGCACAGACGGAGGGCACCCGCGTCGCGACCAATCTCCATAACCGCGTCGCTTATCTCGCGGATATCGCGACGATTGGCCCGCTCGTCGGCCTCTTCGGCACGGTCATCGGCATCATCCGGTCGTTCGGGGCGCTCGGGTCCGAGATGGGCCCGTCGCGCTACATCCTCCTTTCCAAAGGCATCAGCGAAGCGCTCATCAATACCTGCGGAGGTCTCGGCATCGGCATCACCGCGATGATCTTCTACGCGATTTTCCGCGGTCGGGCGCAACGGCTCGTTTCCGACCTCGAAGCCGCCAGCACTAATCTGATCGCCCTGCTCTCGCTGCAGCCCACCCGACGGCGGGAGCGCAGCCCCGCCCTGCTCGATGATGAATTTTGAGCGACGTTAGGCTTCAAAATCTTCCTCCCTCCCGCAGCATCCACCGTCGATGAATTTCCGCAGCCGCACCGCTCCGCATCATCCTGGCATCCAGCTCGCGCCGCTGGTTGATGTGCTCTTGCTGCTCCTCATTTTCTTTCTCGTCACCTGGAATGCGGCTCGCAACGAGAACGAACTCGACGTCAAAATTCCAAAAGCCACCACGGCCAAGGAGAAATCCGCGCCCATCGGCGACGTGATTGTGAACGTGAAAGCAGACGGCAACGTGGTGGTCAACCGCCGCACGCTTTCCAGACCTGACCTTATGACGATGTTAAAAGGCTTGGTCGCCCTCAATCCTGATCAGGCCGTGGTCATTCGGGGGGATGAAGCCGGCGCTTACAAGAACATCGTGAACGTGCTCGACATGTGCAGCGAGGCCGGGGTGACCAATGTCGCCTTCGCTACGGCGAAATGAGTTCGCGTTCTCGCATCGCCGCGACCGGGGCCGTGGTCATGAGTCTCATCGCATCGGTGGCCGCGTTCGCCCAGACGCCAACGCCTATTCGCCGCGCCCTGCCCGTGCAACAACCGCCGGTCGCCCGAGCTGTCCCGGTGGAGCCATCTTCGCCCGAGCCAGCTCCCACGGTCCGGCGCGCTTTGCCAGTCCCGGCTGTCGCGGATGCGATGCCTTCGCCCAGCGTCGCACCCGAGCCAGCTGCGGATAGCGCGCCCGCGCAGGCCGACGCAGAGCCGGAGAATCAGCTGAACTACGCCAACGGGCTTTATGAGCGGAAACTCTACGATCTGGCGGTGCCGGAGTACGAGAAATTCCTGGGTCTTTATCCTGGTTCGCCCGATCGCCCGACGGCGCTCTTCTATCTGGGGCAATCGTATCGCGCTTTGCAGAAAGCGACCGCGGCCGGCACGAGTTTTCAGAATCTGATAAAGGATTTTCCCGAGAGCGAGATGGCTGGCCCAGCCTCCTATGGTTTGGCCGAGATTTCTTTTAACGCGAAGGATTACAAAGCGGCGTTGCCCCTCTTCCATCGGGCGGCTGCTAAATCTAAAAACCCTCCGCTGGCTCTTTCCGCCCGCTACTTTGAAGCGCGGTGCCTCGAAAATCTCGAACGCAAAGATGAGGCGCGCGACCTTTACGAGCAAGTCATCGCCGCGAAAGATCCCAACCCGTTCCGGGACGATTCGAGGCTCGCCGCCGGCTCGATCTACCAGGCCGCCAGCCGCCAGAACGATGCCTTGAAGCAGTTCGAAGCGCTGGCCGGCGAGACCAAAAACGCGGCGCTCAAAGCGGAGGCGACCGTGCGCGCCGGCCTCGTCGCGCTGGAATTGGCCCAGAGCGACAAAGGCAAACCCGACCAGGCTATGACCGCGAAGGCCACCGCACTTCTGCAGAAAGGCCGAGCCCTCCCGGAGGCCGGACGTTGGGCTGGGGTGGCCGCGGTGGGATTGCTTCGCCTCGAATATCAAGCCGGCCAGTATGAGAAAGCGGTCGCCGATTACCAAAAAAGCCAGGACCAGGTGCCCGAAGAAGTGCGAGCCGAAATGATGCTGCTCGCGGCCAACAGCCAACGGCAGCTCGGCCAGATGGCCGAGGCTCAGGCGCTCTACCGGCAGATCATTCAAAAATATCCCGAGCGCGAGGAGGCCAAAGATGCGCGGTATCAGCGGTTGATCGGGCTCTACAATTCGAGCGATCCCGCCCTGCGCCAGGAGATCGATAATTTCCTCAACGATAACCCGACCGGCGAGCGCGCCGACCAGGCCAGATTGCTCAAGGCCGAGGCCCTCTATAAAGAGAAAGACTTTGCCGCGGCCGCCAATCTCTATGCCGGTCTGCGCGATGCAAAGCTTTCCGCCAAGTTGCGGGCCGAAGCCGCTTTCAAACTTGGCTGGTGCTACGTCCAGACGAAGGAACCGGACAAGGTTGTCGACGCCTTCGCTTATTTCCTGCAGGCGTTCCCGAACGACCCCCAAATGCCGTCCGCGCTTGCGCAGCGCGCCCTAGCCTATCAGCAACAGAAACAATATGACCTCGCCCGCAGCGATCTTGATCAGCTGCTCCGGAATTTTCCCAAAGCGCGCGAACGGGAAGCGGCCTTGCAACAGAAGGCGCTCATCCTCGGCCAAACCGACAATGCCAAAGGCATGACCGAAGCTTTCCAGCAGCTTCTGCAGGAATTTCCGCAAAGCGCCGCGGCCGGGCAGGCTCACTATTACATCGGAAAATCGGCTTTCGAGGCGAAAGACTACGACACCGCCATCGCGGAGATGAAGCAGGCGCGCGAGTTGAACAAGGAGCAATACGGCGTCCCGGCCGCGCTCCGGATCATGTCGTCGTATTTCTACCTGAAGAAACGGGACGAGCTCGCCCAGGAAGTGGACGCCTTTTACGAAGTGGCGCCTAACGCCCAGGTGCCCGCAGAGATCCTCGAATGGCTCGGCTTGGAATTTTACAACGCGAAAGATTACGCCCCCGCCACTCGGTATCTCACCGCCCTGAGCAAAACCGGGAATGTGAGTAGCGTGAAACCCGACTTCTGGTTCTACCTGGGGGACGCGCAGATGAAAATCAACCAACCGGCCGACGCGGAAGCGTCCTTGCAGAAATTCCTCGAAAACACGGGCGATCCAGCGGCCAGAGCCAAAGGGCTGCTGGCGTTAGGCGAAGCCAAAATCGGAGCCCATAAACCGGATGACGCGCAGCGAATCGCAGAGGAAATCATGAAGCTGCAGCCGGAAGGTCGAGTCAACGCGCAGGCGCGATTGCTGGCTGGCGATGTCGAGGTGGAACGGAAACAATTTGAAGAAGCGGGCAAAGCTTTCATGAGCGTTGCCCTGCTCTACGACGACCCCGAGATCACGCCGCAAGCCCTCGCAAAGGCAGCCAAAGCCTACGCCAAAGCTGGCAAGACGGTCGAAGCCGACCGGGCCAACGGCGAATTACGCCAGAAATATCCTGACTACGCCGGGGGGTAACCTCGCCTAACGAATCTAGCGCGGATCTGGGTAGCGCCCACGTTCCGTGGGCTGGCGCATGTGTCCCACAGGCGCGAACTTTCTCATCCGCCCCGAGCGGCCCTGGAAAAGTCGCCGCAGGAAAAGTTCGTCGCGGTGAAACACCGCGACCAGGCCCGCAAAATGCGGGCGCTACCCGGAGTGCGCCACTAGAAGAGCGGGAGAGAGCGCAAGGTCTCGATCGGCAAGGGACCGAGAAACGCGGGCGGATCATCGATCTGCAAAACGGGGCGAGCGAGACAGGCAGCCAGAAAACTGAGGTCAGGCGTCGCAGCCAGGCCGGCTTGCGCGGTCAGGTGTTGCTGCCCCAATTGCCTAACGACGCGCTCGACATTCTCCCGGCAATTTTTGGTCGAAGTAAAACGCACCGTGCAAACCCCCGGCGCGGTCGCCTCCAGCTCGGGCGCGAGAGTCCCGGCGTAGTGCAGCAAAATCTCACCCGCGATCTTTTCCTGGGCGAACGCGCGCGGTTTAATCAGCAAACGCAAAGAACGCGCCAGCCCCTGGCTAGGCGTCATTCCGGGGCTGATTCCGGCCGCGGCCGCGCTCGGCGTACTTTGCCAGAGAGTGGCTTTGGCCTCGTCGTGCTCGAGCAACGCGACGGATTGCTCCCAGAGCTCCGGTGTATGACGCAGCGCTGCCTGGAGTTCGAAATTCGGAAGATAAAGCGCGGCAAACATGAGAGGTAAATGGCGAATGACCTAGGACGAAGCCCGAACTAATGACGAAACCTCGCCTGACGAACATCCGTCTTGGCTCGTTCGTCTTTTTTGGCCTCCCTCATTTGTTCCTTCATTCGGCAATTCGTCATTCGTTCTTTCCCTAGAGCGTGTCATGAACTTTCTGGAGCGGTCATGGAGGGACGGGCGCTGTCCCGTCCGTGTTTCTGGACGAAGACA
Source organism: Chthoniobacterales bacterium (assembly GCA_965218705.1). Taxonomy (GTDB): domain Bacteria; phylum Verrucomicrobiota; class Verrucomicrobiia; order Chthoniobacterales; family UBA10450; genus Palsa-1392. The sequence continues at coordinate 1,446,022 of OZ244652.1, read as the reverse complement.
ACGGCGACGCATCCCCCAAAACGAATCACGGACGACACGGCGGTCGTCCCTCCATCGAGATCCCTTCCTTGCGCAGCGAGTCAAAGTTCATGACACGCTCTAGCCCACCCGGGCTAAGGAGCGGTTAGGCTGAGCTCGCGCCAAACGCATTTGCATGTGCGCCGGCAACATCTCCGCGGGCACCTGGAGCTGGGCCAGGCGCCAGCGATTTTGCAGAACCAATTTCCATTGTGCGCTGTGCACCAAGCTGCGCGGGGTGAGGACGAGAAACGCGGTCGGGGCCGGTTCAACCAGGCGTTGCAGCCGATACCAGTGGCTCGACGGAATCTGGCGCAATTCCGCCAGCGGATTGAGGACCAGGTCGAGAATGACGAGCGGGAAATTTCCGTCGCGCAAAAGCAGATCGGCCGCCTGCATCGCTTCTTTCGCCGCCCGACAACGCACCCAAAAGAGATGGGCCAAGGCGTGAGCACCGAGCGATTGCGGATCAAAAGAATCGCGGCCATCGATCAAGGCGAGGAAAGAACGCTCGCCGCAGATGCGATGGAGCAACGCGGCCATGAGCGTGGCACTCCCGGCGCTGCCCGGACCGCTGGTGATTTCCGTGATGGCGCCTTTCGTTAGGCCACCATCCAATATCGTATCGAGACAGGAAAGTCCCGTGACCAGTCGATCGGCCGGTGGTAAGGCGGTTTGGGGAAAGCGTTGCGCCAGCAATTTGCGCAGATCGACGATCTTCTCCGTGGCCACCTCGGCAGCATGACACAAAGAGGGAATATGTTCAAAATAACATATTTTGTATCGCTACGGAAAACAGTTTGTCATCCTGAGCCGGCCCAGCGCGGCGAAGGACCTCTCAAGCCATGCCGAGCGCCTTTGACCAAGTAAATATCGCACCTTGCTTGCGAGGTTTGGAAGCCCGGCCTCGTCCACTTACGGCTCCCCGTCCTTCCGGCGGCTCGGGATGACCGTGTGAGGCGGCGTCGGGCCCGGAAACGGGCGCGTTACCCTGTAGCTGTTTAGCGTCATTGACTCCTTTTTGGAGGGACGGGCGCTGTCCCGTCCGTGTTTCAGCACACACGGACGACACGGCGGTCGTCCCTCCAGCGCCTCGCCTCCTTCGCTCAGCTTTAGGCGCGAGCTCGGCGCTAAACAAATACGTTATCTTAGGAACGCGCCCGGCCGCCGGCCGTTTGCTTGCGCACCAGCGAAGTCATCACTCCCTGAATCCGTAGTTCCCGCGCCGGAATCAGATTGGGATAGCGGGGGTTTTCCGCTTTCAGATAAGGCCGGCCGCGTTCCGTAACGTAACGCTTCAGGGTAGTCTCCCCATCGATCAGCGCGGCCACGATATCGCCTTTTTTGGCCGTTTGCCGATCTTCCAGAATCACGATGTCGCCATCCAAAATATGAGCGTCGATCATGGAATCGCCCCGCACGCGCAGAGCAAAAGTGCGGGCACTCCGCGAAGCGTTCAACGAGTCGAGATCGAGCGCGACATGGCCTTCGATGTTTTGTTCCGCCAGGGTGGCCATGCCCGCCGGGATTTCGCCGTAGATGGGGATATCGACCACCCGGCTTTGCGGCGCGGCCGTGATTAAGGCGCGGGCCTTGCGCGCGTGCCGCTGCAGGAAACCTTTTCGTTCCAGCGCGGCGATGTATTGCATCACCGAAGTCTGGCTGGCGAAACCGAAGTGTTCCTGAATCTCGCGCGTGCTCGGGGTGAGACCTTTGATGCGCTGCTCGGCCTGGATGAACTGCAGAATGTTCTTTTGCCCGGGAGTGAGCATATGAACATATCAGCCCACCGGCGGTGCCGCGCAACCTGAAAATGGTTAGGCGGAACAACTTTCCTTCTCGGGGGAGGACGGGCTGGCAGCCCGTTCGCCCGTTGTAGCCGGGGACGTTGTCCCCGGAAGAGAGAAGTGTGGCCACGCGCCAGACCGATCGGGGACAGCGACCCCGGCTACAACGACTCCCGTGCGTAGCAACCCTACGCTTTTTGCCTCTATCCGGTTTCGATTTCCGGCGCTTCCATCGTTAGGCGGAGCTGTTTTTCTTTGGCCTGGTCGCGGAGCCGCGTGAGGTAGGCAATCGAATCGTGCAGTCGGATTAGTCGCGCGGGATTGTCCGTCGCAGCGGCGCCATCAATCCGACGAATCTGTTCGAGCTCGGCTTCGTAAGCCGTGTTCAATTGCGTCTCGAGAGCCTGTAATCTGCCCGCCAGTTTCGCGCGTTCCCCGCTTAAAAGCGCCCGGGAAAGAGCACTGCTGGCCTCGCCGTGACGGAGCAGCCAGCGATCGACTTCGCGCAGCACGGTGCCAGTATTCCAAAACAACTCCGCCACCGCTGCTGGAACCGGCCGACCAGCCGTCAGCTCCGTCCCTTCCAAAACCAGCAGGTGATGGAGGCGCAGCTTCGGGTCGCTCAGGACCCGAAACGCTTCGTTCAATTCCGCGTCCGGCGGTGCTTCGCGTGTCCGCGCGAAATATTTCTCTTTCAGCTCATCCGGATCGAGCCAGGGACGTCGCGCCTCGCCGAGGAGCGCGAAATAATCGATCATGCCGAGAAGCTTTCGCCGCAGGAACAATGCGCGACCGCGTTCGGGTTGGTCACCTTAAAGCCGCCCTTCTGCAGATCGTCGCTGTAATCCAGGACCGATCCGCTCACGAAAAGCGCGCTCTTGGGATCGACCACCACGCGCACATCGCAGGACTCGACCATGATGTCGCGGTTGGCCGGGCCATCGACGAGATCCATCTTGTATTGCAACCCGGAGCAACCGCCACCGATGACCGCCACGCGCAAGGCGCCATGGGCGCGGCCCTGCTTTTGGAGGAGCGCCGTGAGTTTGCGCGAGGCATTCTCCGTCACTTTGACGAGACGCTCGTTCCCGATTTTGAATTTGATGTCGCCGTTGGGCGCGGGCGTTGCGGTCACGAGGAAATTTAGGCGCGAACAGCGGCGCCGCCAACTGGAGGGGCAACCCGCCTCAGGCGGGTCGATGCCGTGCTTCGATTTTGGTCAGCGCGCAGCAGACACGGTAACGATCCGCCTGAGGCGGGTTGCCCCTCCACGCAGGTGGCCAGATGCTGATGGGCAATTTCGGCGACGGCCGCCAGCGTACTGACGTGTTGGAATTTTTCCCGGAGCGATTTGCTGGCCGGTAACCCCTTGGAGTAGGCCATCAGGCGACCGCGCATGGAGCGCATGGCCAGGTCTTCCAGGCCGCACTCTTCCACCGCCAGTTCGCAATGCCGCTGAATGAGCGCCCACTTCTCAGCCGGCTCCGGCGGGGGCAAGACTTCGCCGGTGGCGAGATAATGTTTGGTCTGGGAAAAAATCCACGGCGAGCTCATGGCGGCGCGACCGATCATGGCGCCGGCCATGCCGGATTGCGCTTTCCGCCGGGCCACGTCAGCGGCTGTGAAAAGATCCCCGTTACCTATGACCGGGATGGAAACGGCCGCGACCACCTGCGCGATCACATCCCAATCGGCGGCGCCGGAATAACCTTGCGCGCGGGTGCGCCCGTGCACGGCGAGGGCGGCGATGCCTAACGATTCTAAAAGTTTCGCCACCGTGACGGCGTTGACCGATTGACCGTCCCAGCCGATGCGAATCTTGGCTGTGACCGGTAATGGCGCCACCGCCCGCACGACCGCCTCTGTCACTTTGCCTAACGTTGGGCAATCCTTGAGCAAGGCGGAACCGCCGTTTTTGGAGACGACTTTGTTAACCGGACAACCGAAATTGAGATCGATGAAATCGGGTTGGACCCAATCCACCACCTGCCGCGCCGCTTCGGCCATGTGATCGGCATTCCCACCAAACAGCTGCACCCCGATGGGTCGCTCCACCGGATCGAAATCGAGATAGCCGCGGGTGCGGGTGTTCCGCCGAAACACACCTTCTGATGAAACAAACTCCGTGACCAAAACATCCGCGCCGCGCTCTTTGCAGAGCTGGCGGAAAATTTTGTCCGACACTCCTGCCATCGGGGCGAGATAAAGCGGAAAGCGGTCAGGCGTGAACCAGGGCAGCATGGCTGGGAAGATAATGATGAATGCCGGATCACGAAACCCGAATCAATCGTTCGACGAAAGCGCGATAGAGACGTCTCCCTCGGTAGACGCACAAGAGACGCCCACGCCCGCGTTGGAAAGCCCGGCCGTTGCTTCGGATCCGTTAGGGCGCAGAGCGAAACGTCCACAGCAGTCACTCAAAATTCGTTCGACATTAGCGCTGCGACTTCCGCCTGCACGCCTTCCAATTCATCGAGGTGCAATTGCGGGTCGGGCACCACGAAAACATCGCCGGTCTTGACGTGCTCGTAGATGAGCACGCGCCCCTGTTCTTGTTGTTCGGTTTCGATTTGCTTAAGGAGACGCTTGCGTTCGAGCATGGCCGCGAGCACGTAGCAGGCATTGGCGTTATTCGGCTCAGCCGCCCCGACCAGACGTCGGAAGAGCTCTTCCGCATTTTCTTTCGGCAAAGCCTCGGGCGGGGCCGCAGGGGGCAGCTCAAAACGCGAACGCCAGAACGAAAAGGGCTGCAGGTTTTCGTTGCGCTGCTGCCAGGCTTCTTCGCTCAGATCCTGCCGGCGAAATCCGTCCCCGTCGCGAAAGAGCAGGGTATAGAAATTCTCGCCTTCGGCGAAAGGCCTCTCGGTAACGGCACATGTTTCCGCCCGGTGTTGAATCGACCATTCTTCAGCCAGAGGATTCATGTCGCGCGCATGTTACGCCACAGCGTTGCGGGGTTAAAGCTGGGTGCGTCGCGGTTGGTCGAGCGCAGGCGCAGCAGATAGAGACCGATGAGTAGGAAAACAATGTTGGGAGTCCAGGCCGCTGTGGTCGGCGAAACCCGGTCCCCTTCGCCCAGAGCCAGAAAGAGATGGGTAAGGAAGTTCATCGTAAAGACGAGGCCCACGGCGAGAGCCACGCTCGTGAGGATCCCACGGCGCGAAAACCCGATCCCCAGCGGCGCAGCCATCACCGTGACGATCAAGCAAGTCCAGGGCAGCGCCCAGCGATACTGCAGCTGGGTGCGGAAGGGCGCGAGAAGGGTCTGGGGAAAATCGGAATTAAACCGCAAGTATTTCCGCAACTCGGGAACGCTCAGATATTCCGGCCGGACGTTGGCACTGCTCAGGCGATACGGCGTTTCGCTCCAGTTAGAGACCACATAATAAGGCACCAGCTTTTCGTCGGTGATATTCCCGGCCCGATCATACTTCACCACCCTCGATTTCTCGAGCCGCCAGGTCCGGGTCGCCGGCTCGTAAACGGCCGTGGTGGCGAGGTAATTCTGGGTGATATTTCCTGCCTCGTCCTGCTGCACGATTTGCACGCCGCTGAAGGTGTTGGTGTTTGGTCGCAGGTGCGAGATGTACCAGGTGCGGTTGTCGGTGCGATTGCGGAAAACCTGACCCGCAATGACGACGTCGCGTTCACCGCGGCGCACGTTAAGGACAAACTCTTTGCGGGCCAACTCGGCGTGCGCCGCCAGCGAGTAATTCAGCGCCAGCGTCGCGCCCGTCGTGAGAAGCCCGATCATGAGCAGCGGGAAGATGATGCGCGGCACGCTCACCCCGGCCGTGAGCATCGAGACGATCTCGTTCGAGCGCGACATGCGGCCCAGGCAAAAAAGCAGCGCGAGCAGGAGCGAGATGGGCAGCAGGATGACCAGGACCTGCGGGATTTGGGTCCAATAAAAACGCAGGACCAACCCGAGGGGAGCGTTCACATCGAAAATGGTCGAGCTGTTATCGCTGATATCGAAGATCAGCCAGATCGCGAGAAAGCCGATGATGCAGTAAATGTAGGGCTGGAGAAAGCTCCGGATGATATAGCGATCGAGCAATCTCATGGAGAGGAGACAATTCGAAACCCGAATCTCGAAATCCGAATCAAATTCGAACCGGAAAAATTCAAAAGGCCGGCCGCGTCGGCCAAGGATTTAGACATTCTGATTTTGTGCTTTCTTCGGATTTCGAGATTCGAATTTCCCGCGTAACTTCGCGGGCATGATAGCGCTGAAAGATTCCCTCGCGAGCGACTTTGTCGAGAGGGTGCGCTCAATTTTCGCGCCCGAAGGCCTGCTGGCCAAGGCACGCAACTTTGAGTATCGGCCGCAGCAACAGGAGATGGCGGCGGCGGTGGCCGCGGCCTTGGAAGAAGAACGCCACCTCGTGGTCGAGGCCGGGACCGGGGTCGGCAAATCGCTCGCCTATCTCGTGCCGGCGACGCTCTTTGCGCTCGAGCGAAAGAAAAAGGCCATCATTTCCACCCACACGATCAACCTGCAGGAGCAGCTTCTGTATAAAGACATTCCGATCGTGCAGAAGATTTTGCCGGTGGAATTTCAGGCTGCGCTCATGAAGGGGCGCCAGAACTACCTCTGCCCGCGCCGGCTGGAGCGGGCGCTGCAAAACGCGAACGAACTTTTCAATACGACCGAGCAAGCCGACCTCGCGCGCCTGGCCGATTGGGCGCGCACCACGACGGACGGGACGCTGAGCGATCTGCCGCTCGAGCCCGATCCCAAAGTCTGGACGCAAGTCTGCAGCGAAGCGCACATCTGCACCGTCAAAACCTGCGGCCAAAATTCGCGCTGCTTCTTCCAGCAAGCGCGTCGACGTCTCCTCACGGCCGACGTGGTCGTGATCAATCACACGCTGCTTTTTATGCTCCTGGGCAGTCCCGAGGAGCAGATGGAACGCGCGGAAGGCTATCTTTTCCCTAACGACTTCATCATTTTCGACGAAGCCCATACCGTCGAGCAGGTCGCGTCGCGCCAGATCGGGATCGGGATTTCGCAATACGGCTTGCGCGCCACCATCCAGCGACTCTACAACGCGCGTTCCAAGAAAGGGCTTTTCACGGTCACGCGCGACGCGACGGGCGTGACTTTGGCGGCGTCGCTGGTCGAGGAAGCCGACCGCTTTTTTGCCACCATCGATGAACGCGCCCATTTCAAGAAGGGGCGCGAATGTCGCATCCGTGAACCCGATTTTGTGGACGATCAAATCACCGGCCGCCTGGCCGCGTTGCAGACGCGCATTATCGAGGTGATCCGCAAAACGGAAGATGAATTTCTCAAAGCTGAGCTGACCGATTTGGGCCGGCGCATCCGGGATGCGCGTGAAGGCATTTCCATTTTCCTCCAGCAAAGCGCGGAGGAATACGTCTACTGGGTCGAGCGCACGGGCAAAGCGGCCCAAAACATCACGCTTAACGCGGCCCCAGTCGACGTGGCGCCGGTGCTGCAGCGCATGCTTTTCCGCGAGGAATGCACCAGCGTCATGACCAGCGCAACGCTCGCAGTCGGGCGGCCGGATTTGCTTTATTTTCGCCGGCGCATCGGGGCGCTGGAAGCCGAGCCGCTGCAGCTGGGCAGCCCCTTCGATTTCCAAAAGCAGATGCAGCTTTTTGTCGTGCGCAAAATGCCCGACCCGCGCGACCAAAGTTACGGCGCCGCCCTGGCCCAGTGGGTCGCGCATTTTGTCGAAGAGTCGGAGGGTCGCGCCTTTGTTCTTTTCACGAGTTACCGGGCCATGCAGGACTTGGCCGCGGAGATGGGAGATTATTTCGTTAGGCAAAAGATGAACCTGCTCGTCCAAGGCAAAGGAGCGCCCCGCAGCCAGCTGCTCGAGCAGTTCAAAACGACCCCACGCAGTGTGCTCTTTGGGACCGACAGCTTTTGGATGGGCGTGGATGTGCCGGGCACGGCGCTCTCTAATGTCATCATCACGCGATTGCCTTTTGCCGTGCCGGATCATCCGCTCACCGAAGCGAAGCTCGAACTAATTCAGGCACGAGGCGGCGATGCTTTCACGGAGTATTCGCTCCCCGAAGCCATCCTGAAATTCCGGCAAGGAGTGGGACGCTTGATCCGAACGAAAAGCGACGAAGGCATCGTCGTCATCCTCGACAATCGAGTGGTGACCAAAACCTATGGCCGCGCCTTTTTGCGAGCCCTGCCCGAATGTCCGGTGAAGATTCTTTAGTTCGTTAGTCGCGAGAGTGAAATCCTGGTCGGGCGAGACTCGGTCGAGCCGGGGGGGGTGGACGTCCCCACGAAAAAATGTCCCTTCCCCGGCTCGACTGAGTCTCGCCCTACCAGGCACCCTGCATCGGAGCGAGATTTTCTTGCTAAAGTGGTTATTTTCCAGCCGTGCGCCGCATCGTTTTCGTGATGTTCCTCGCCCTGGTGGCGGCATTCCTCGCAGGCCTTGCGGTGGGTCGCTACACCCTTCCCCGGCTGGCTCAGGCCGCGCCCCTCCTGGCGCTTTCGCGCGATCGGCTCGCTCTCCCTGCCGCACCCAGCGTCTCCGTCGCGCCGAGCCCTCTCCCAAACGAGGCTAAAGCGGGTTCCGCGCCGGCTCTTTCCACGCAGGGGATCATCGACCAACTGCGCGGCTTCATGGCCAAGCCCTCCGATCGCCGCACCTACCTCGAGATCGCCAAAATCATCGATAGCGTCGACCCGCAGAAAATCCGGGCCGTCCTCGACGCCTTCCAATCTTTCCCGAATCAACGCGAGAAATCGCTCTACCTCTCCATGCTCGTCGCGCGCTGGGCGGAGAACGATCCGCCGGCTGCGCTTGCCTACGCTCAATCCACCGGCACCATTTCGGATCGGCGGCGCGCCGTTTCGGCCGCCATTCGCGCGTGGGCGGAAAAAGATGCGGCCGCCGCCAACACCTGGGTGCAGCAAATGCCGCCGGGCAAAGATCGCGACCAGGCCCTCCAAGCCGTGGTTTCATCGTTAGCAGAAAGCAATCCGGAAGCCGCTCTCAACATGTTGGAAACGCTACCCGGCGGCGGTCGTGCCCAGCAGAATTTCTACTGGCCGATCTTTTCCCGCTGGGCCAACACCGACCCGGTCGTCGCCGCCCAACGCGCCGCGCAGTTGCCCGCCGGCTCCGGTCACGACAACGCCGTCCAGGTCGTCGCTTCGACTTGGGCCAGCCAGGATGCGCCCGCCGCTTTCACCTGGGTCAGCGGCCTGGCTGCGAGCCGAGGTCGCGAGACCGCCCTGCAGACGATTTTATCCGCTTGGGCTAACAAAGATCCGCAACAGGCTTCCAGTATGGTCGCCAGCCTGGACGCTGGGTCGACCCGCGACCGGGCAGCCGCCAACATTGCGCGCCAGTGGGCCCAAAGCGATCCCAGCGCGGCGCTGGCCTGGACTCAGGGACTGCCGGATGGCGAAGGGCAGAAGCGCGCTCTGCAAAGTGTTCTCTCAACCTGGGCACAGGCCGACCCGACCGCCGCCGGTCAATACGTCGCGGCCTTGCCCATCGGCAAAGAACAGGATGAAGCCGTTAAATCGATCGCCCGGCAGATGGCGGCTGCGGATGTCCAGGGTGCGCTCACCTGGGCGCAAAAATTGCCCGCTGGATCGAGCCGAGAAAACGCGCTCACTCCCATTGTGACGCAGTGGAGCGAATCGGACCCCGAGAGCGCCGCCCAGTACGCTTTGAGCAATGCCACGGGCGCGATGCGGGAGTCACTCCTCGAAAGCATCTCGCGCCAATGGGCCCAAAATGATCCGCAGGCCGCCCTCGCCTGGGCGCAGGATTTGTCGGACCCGGCCGCGCGTAACGCCGCCTTGCCTAACGTTATTTCCTCGGTGGCGGAGAACGATCCGCGGCGCGCCGCGCGCATGATCACGCGGCTTAGCGGCGACACCCAGACGGCCGCCGCGAGTTCGGTCGTCGCGCAATGGGTCGGCACCGATCCGCAGGCCGCCAGCGATTGGGCTGCAAGTTTTCCCGAAGGCCGAACGCGCGAACAGGTTTTCGAGAATTTGATCAGCCGCTGGTCGAGTAGCGATCCATCGGCGGCCGCCGGCTGGCTCAGCACGCTCTCGGATGGCCCCTCCCGCGATCAGGCAGTGAGCACGTTTAGTAATCGCATTATTTCATCTAATCCGGCCTCGGCCATGCAATGGGCCGCGACCATCGGCGAGGCTGGCTTGCGTAATAGCCAGATGGAAACCAGTGCGCGAGCCTGGCTCCGAACCGATCCGCAGAACGCATCCAATTGGATTACGAATTCTTCGCTACCGGAAGAGACGAAGAGGCGCTTGCTAGCCCCGGGCGGGTAAAAGGTGGACGCGAGCGGGCCTAGTTTGTAGCCGGCGGTCGCTGACTCCGGCGAGGAAAAGCGTGGCCACACGCCGAGCGTCCGAGGAGAGCATCCCCGGCTACGCGTAACATGTTCTCTTGAACATGTTCACAGGTCGTCGTATGATCGCTTCATGTCGAGCGCGCTCTCTACCCAAGCCACCCCTCAGCGCGCCTTCGAGCAGACCCAGGAGCTCTCCCGCATCATCGCCATCCTCCATCAATGGGGCATTCACACCCTCGGCGCTTTGGCCGCTCTCCCGCCCGATCAACTCGGGGCGCGACTGGGTCCCCGCGCCGTTCATCTTTGGAAACAAGCCACCGGGCGGGCCACCCGCATTTTGCGACTCGTTAGGCCAGCGGAAGTTTTCGCCGAGCAGATCGAATTCGAGCAGGAGATCGAGACGGTCGAGCCGCTTCTCTTCGTTCTGCGCCGTTTTCTCGAGCAACTAACCCGGCGTCTGGGCGCTCTCTATCTCGTCGCCCAGGAACTCACCCTCGATCTCACCCTGGCGGACAAATCGTGCTACCAACATTGCTTTCATCTGCCCGGGCCGACCAACTCCGAGGAAATCTTGTTCCGTCTTCTCCAGACCCATCTCGAAACCTTTCGCAGCGAGCATCCGATCGTGGGCGTGGCCCTCACGATCGTGCCGACTCAGCCAGGCAAGCAGCAGTTTCATCTTTTCGAGACACCATTGCGCGATCCGCGGCGCCTGCATGAGACGCTCACCCGGCTCACAGGATTGTTAGGCAAAGAGCGGGTGGGAACGCCCGTGTTGGAGGATTCGCATCGAGCGGATGCTTTTGCGCTGCGCCCTTTTGTCTGGGCATGGCTGGATTTGCCTAACGACTCTGCTCCTCGCATGGGGCCGGCTTTGCGCAGGTTCCGGATCGCTCCGCCTCCCACGCCGGCCGCGGACGTGACGGCGCGCCAGGGACCATATCGCACTTCGGGCGATTGGTGGGATCGGCAACATTGGGAACGCACGGAATGGGATTTGGAGCGGGCTGATGGCGCGGTGTGCCGTTGTCAGGAGGGCACCGGGGAATGGAGGCCGGAGGGAATTTACGACTGAGGGATCGAGGACGAGGACGAGTAGGAGGACGAGCACGAGTTCGGAAAAGCGCTGCCTCGTTCTCAGGCCCGTCCTCGATCCCATCCGATGAACACTTACATCGAACTTCACGCCTGCAGCGCCTTCAGTTTCCTGCGCGGCGCTTCTTTCCCCGAGCAACTGGCGGAGCGCGCGGCCCAGCTTGGTTTACCCGCGCTCGCCTTGCTGGATCGCAACGGAGTTTACGGCGCGCAGCGTTTCTCCGCGGCCTGCCGCGAGCAGGGCGTGCGGGCCATTATTGGTTCTGCGTTGACGATGGCTGACGGAACGATCCTCCCCGTGCTGGTGGAAGATCGGATCGGGTACCAAAATCTTTGTTCGCTCCTCACCCAGGTGCATCTGCGCAGTGAGAAAGGAACCTGCGAGGTTCGCTGGGAAGAATTGCGCGAATTTACTCCCGGTCTGATTCCCCTGCTGGGGAGCGCGCGCGCCTCGCATGCTGTCGGCGGCGCCTCGCCGCAAACTTCTCCGCGCGGAACCCTCCCGAAGATAAAAGACGTTCCCTCCGCTCGAGCAATCCGGCGAGGCGCCGGATTGAGCACGCGAGGCGCGTGCGCTCCTCAGAGTCTTGCGGAGCGCGCGCAGTTACTACTCGACCTCTTCGGCCGCGACCGCGTCTACGTCGAGCTGCAGCGCCATCTCGTGCGGGGCGAGGAACGCCACAATCAACAACTCATCGACCTGGCCGAGCAACATCGCCTCCCCTTGCTCGCCACTAACGGCGTGCAATACGCCACCCCGCTTGGTCGGGAAGTGCTCGATGTTTTTACCTGCATCCGCGAACACATGCACCTCGATGCAGCCGGCACTCGCCTAACGAACAACGCGGAACGTCATCTCAAGTCCGCCGCGGCCATGCAAGCACTCTTCCGCGACCGGCCGGAAGCCATTGCCGAAACTTTGCGCCTGGCCGAGCGCCTCCAGTTTTCCCTCGAAAACATCGGTTATCATTTTCCCGATTATCCGGTGGCGGATGGGCATTCCATGGATTCGTTCCTGCGCACGATTGTCCTTTTCGGCGCGCAACAGCGCTACGAATCGATCTCCACCAAAGTAAAACGACAACTCGAATTTGAGCTGAGCCTCATCATCCGCCTCGGCTTCTCCGGTTATTTCCTGATCGTTTGGGACATCGTTAATTTCTGCCGGGAAAACAACATCCTGGTGCAAGGGCGCGGCAGCGCCGCTAACAGCGCGGTCTGTTTTTGCCTTGGCATTACGCCGGTCGATCCGGTGAGCAACAATCTCGTTTTCGAACGTTTTCTGAGCGAAAACCGCAAAGGCTGGCCCGACATCGATCTCGATCTGCCCAGCGGCGATCGACGCGAAAGTGTCATCCAGGAAATCTATCGACGTTACGGGAAACATGGCGCGGCCATGACCGCGAATGTCATCACCTATCGCGGGAGGAGCGCCGCGCGCGAGATCGGCAAGGCCCTCCATTTTGCCCCTAATATTCTCGACCGTTTCTCGCACCTTTTCGCGCAGGGCGATTTTCCGCACACCCTCGAGCTGCAGGCGCAGATCGAGCAATCGGGTTTGCCCCGGGAACATCCGCGCATGCCTGCATTCGTTAGGCTCTATCAGGCCATCTACGGTTTGCCGCGCCATCTCGGGCAGCATTCCGGCGGCATGATCATTTGCCAGGATAAACTCAGCACGTTTGTCCCGCTCGAGAATGCTTCCATGCCCGGCCGGGTGGTGGCGCAATGGGACAAGGAGGACTGCGAGGATCTCGGCATCGTTAAAGTCGATTTGTTAGGCCTGGGCATGATGTCGGTCATGCAGGATACCCTGGAACTTTGTCGCGAACGCGGCCGCCCTCTCGATCTCGCTCATATCCCCAAGGACGACGCGGCCACCTACGAGATGATGCAAAGGGCGGACACGATCGGTGTCTTCCAAATCGAGAGCCGCGCCCAAATGGCGACCTTGCCCCGGATGAAACCACGCTGTTTTTACGATGTCGTCATCGAGGTCGCGATCATTCGGCCGGGACCGATCCAAGGCGACATGGTGCATCCCTATCTGGCCCGGCGAGCCGGGAAAGAGCCGGTCACTTATTTCGACGAACGGCTCCGGCCCGTCCTCGAGCGAACGTTAGGCGTGCCGCTTTTTCAGGAACAAATGCTCAAGATCGCCATGATCATGGCCAATTTTTCCGGGGCGGAAGCGGAGGAACTACGGCGCGCGCTCAGCTTTCATCGCTCGGCCGAGCGCATGGAAAAGGTGAGTGTAAAACTGCGTGCCGGGATGGAGAAAAACGGGGTCGCGCCCGAGGTGATGGTGCGGATCATCCAGTCGATCAGCTCCTTTGCTCTTTATGGCTTTCCGGAATCGCACGCCATCAGTTTTGCCATTCTCGCCTATGGCAGCGCCTGGCTGAAGGTGCATCGCGCGGCCGAGTTTTACGCCAGCTTGCTCAACAATCAGCCGATGGGGTTTTATGCGCCGGCCACGATCGTGAAAGATGCGTGGCGGCATGGGGTGAAGATGCGGCCGGTCTGTGTCACGCAATCGCAGTGGCGTTGCACGGTGGAGTCGGAGGAGAGTGTGCGGTTGGGCCTTTGTGTAGTGAATGGGCTGCGGCAGGAACATGGAGAAGAGATCGTTAGGCAACGGAAAGCGCAGGCTTTTCCATCGGTGGAGGATTTCAAAAGGCGTGTTGGCCTAACGAAAGAAGAATTGCGTGTCCTGGCGGAATTGGGCGCCTTGAACGCGCTGGCCAGTCATCGGCGGGCGGCCTTGTGGGAAGTGGAGGAGACTTGGCACGATGACTTGCTGGGGAGCGCACGCGCCGCGCGTGCGCTGGCCGGCGCCTCCCCGGCCAGCGAGAAGAAACACAGCCCCGCCTTGAAAACTGAGGAACCGGTCTCCGAAGGTTTTCGGCGAGACGCCAAAAACAGCACGCGAGGCGCGTGCGCTCCCCGGAAAGAAGATTCGCCGGCGTCGCCACTTTTGCCGATGAGTTTGCCGGAACGGGTGCAGGCCGATTACGCCGGCATGGATCTCACGACGGGACCGCATCCGATGAAATTATTGCGGGACCAGTTGCCTAACGTGTGGCGGGCGAGCGATCTGGTTGCGGCGCGGCACGGCGCAACGGTCCAGATTGCGGGCAACGTGATTTGCCGGCAGCGGCCCGGAACGGCGAAGGGTTTTGTTTTCATCAGCCTGGAAGATGAGACAGGCGTGGCCAATGCCATCGTAACCCCGGCGTTATTTGAAAAGCTGCGGCTGGTTATTACAGAGGAACCGTTTCTCCTCATCGAAGGTCCTGTGCAAAACACTGACAATGTCGTGCTGATCAAAGCGAAAAAAATTCGCCCGCTCGCTCGTGAAAAACTGATCGGCAGCGAGTCACACGATTTTCATTAGGAGCAAAGAAGCGTCGCGCGACATACCAAAACTGTCACCCCGAGGCAGCGAAGCGCGCCGAGGGACCTCGCTAGCGTCTAAAAAGCTCCGCTCCCAAATCGCTCCAGCGCGGGTTGAGCGTTTCCACGAGCGCGTTCTTTTTGCTGCGGCGCCAGCCCTTTATTTCTTTCTCGCGGGAAATGGCATCGTCGATGCGATTGTAGGTCTCGTAGTAAACGAGGCGCGTTACGCGATACGTTTCGTGAAGCCTTTGCACTCCCGTGCTGGTGCTCCCATACCCGACGCTCCAGATCGTTTGTTACTCCGGTATAGAGGACGACTCGGCTGACGTTCGTCATCATATACACGTAGTAGGCTTTCACGACGTTTGGGGAGGTCCCTCGCCGTCCTGCGGCGGGCTCGGGATGACAGATTTTTTCGATGCGGCCGTCCGTTTCAATGATGACAGCCGCAGCCAGAGCCGCATCCGCCGCTCCCAACCGAACCCACCGATGGACCGGTCGAGCCGCCGGGTACATGCACACCATAGCCGCCGGAAATGACTCGCCGCACCGGCTCGCCTGTTTCCGGATCGACCCGCAACGGCTCGTCGTTCATGCTCTGCCGCACTTCAAAGCGGCGAGTTGGTGTAGCCGGATCGGATGTCTCGTAAACGTAGGTCGGCATAATGAATTCCTTTACTCGCCCGCGTGCCGTTTCGCAGTGTCTTTCGGCTCGGCCGCCGTTTCGGTGCCCTCCTTATCCGGCTCCAACCATTCGGTATGGAAAAAGCCAGGCTTGTCCACGCGCTCGTAGGTGTGAGCGCCGAAGAAGTCGCGCTGCGCCTGGAGCAAATTCGCGGGCAAACGCGCCTGCCGATAACTGTCGAAGTAGGCGAGTGACGCGCTGAAGGCGGGAACCGCGACGCCCTGCTCGATCGCCGTGGCCACCGCGACTCGCCAGTGCCGCTGCGTTTTCCTGATGATGTCGGTGAAATAGGAATCGAGCAGCAAATTGTGCAGCGAAGAATCGCGTTCGTATGCTTCCACGATGCGATTGAGAAACTTGGCTCGGATGATGCAACCGCCTCGCCAAATGGTGGCGATATCGCCGAAATTCAAGTTCCATTTGAACTCCTTGCTGGCTGCGCCTAACAATTCCATTCCCTGGGCGTAGGAGACGATCTTGGACGCGTAAAGCGCGTCCCGCACCGCCTCGATCAATTCGTCCCGGCCACCGCTAAATTCCTCGACGTCCGGTTGGGGCAAAATTTTGGAGGCATTCACGCGATCTTCTTTGCGCGAGGAAATAACCCGAGCCTCGACCGCCGCGTTGATCGTTGAAATAATAACGGACTGGCGCAGGGCCGACTGCAAAGTCCAAAGTCCAGTGCCTTTCTGCCCGGCCTTGTCGAGGATGACGTCCACCATGGGCTGCCCGCTCTCCGGGTCGTGCTTGCGGAAAATCTGTGCGGTGATGTCGATGAGATAGCTATCGAGATCGCCCTTATTCCATTCCGCGAAAATATCGGCTAGTTCCTCAGTCGTGAGTCCGAGCGTGGCGGAGAGAAGGGCGTAGGCTTCGCAGATCAACTGCATGTCGCCGTACTCGATGCCGTTGTGGACCATTTTCACATAATGCCCGGCGCCGTCAGGTCCCATGTAGCGGCAGCAGGGTTCGCCATCCACCTGGGCAGCGATTTTGGTGAAAATGGGCGCGATGATCTCCCAGGATTCGCGCGAACCGCCCGGCATCATGGATGGCCCCTTGAGCGCACCTTCTTCGCCGCCCGAGACTCCGCAGCCCACAAAGTGAATCCCCTTTCCTTCCAATTCCTGGCAACGCCGTTGGGTGTCGGTGAAGAGCGAATTGCCGCCATCGATGATGACATCGCCCTTTTCCAGAAACGGGAGGAGTTGGCCGATAACGGCATCGACCGGGGCGCCCGCCTTGACCATGATCATGGCTTTGCGCGGCCGTTGCAGGGCGCCCACAAATTCCTCCATCGTCGTGGTCGGCTGGATGTTTTTGCCTTGGGCGCGGCCGGCGGCAAACTTCTCGGTGACCGCGGTGGTGCGGTTGAAGACAGCAACCTGGAAGCCCTTCGACTCCATGTTGAGGACTAGGTTTTCGCCCATGACGGCGAGGCCGATGAGGCCAATATCACATTGATTCGTTTTCAATTTCGGTATCTCCTGATCGCCTCACCGCGCCGTGCGTCGGAAGGCAGGCTCACTGAAGCAGATGGCAACTTGGCATTCAGAAATCCTTATCACAACCAATCCGCTGCAATTCCCGCCGCCGCGCTGGACTGGCGCCAGCGGCGCGTCGCTCGATTTTTGGGGTGTGGTAAGGGGAATGGAGGACGGGCGCGAGATCTCTGGGATCGAGTACGAAGCCCACGAAGCGATGGCGCAACATCAAATGGAAGGGATTGCACAAGAGGCTGGCGCGGAGTTCGGCCTGGCGGAAATCTATCTGCACCATCGCATCGGGTTTGTGGCGGCGGGCGAAGCGTCGCTTTTTCTGCGGGTCTCGAGTGCTCATCGCGCCGCTTCCTATCGCGGGAGCGCCTGGTTGGTGGCGGAGCTAAAAAAGAAGGTGCCGATCTGGAAGAAACCCATTTTCGTTAGGCCAGAGAACGCGCAAGCTGCGACATGAACTGGGCCAATCGTCTCACCCTCGGACGGCTGGTCATGACGATTCTTTTCGTCTTCGCGCTTACTTCCCTCTCGCACTACGGGCGCACGCTCGCCTTGGTTCTCTTTATCCTGGCGGGTATCACCGATTACTTCGACGGCGACATCGCGCGGCGCTACGGGATCGTGACCAACTTCGGGAAATTGATGGACCCGCTGGTCGACAAGGTGATGATGTCGGCCGCCTTTATTTGCCTGGTGCCGCTGGAGGCGGTGCCGGCGTGGGTGGCCACCATCGTGGTGGCGCGGGATTTTCTCATCACAGGTTTACGCCTGCTCGCCGCGTCGCAAGGAACGATTTTGCCGGCCGAGCGGCTGGGAAAACACAAGACCTCGTGGCAGATCACCACGGTGGTTTTCTTCCTCCTGCTCCTTTCCGCGCACGAGCTGCGGCCCGGGATCGAGACCACGGGCTGGTGGCAGATTGCCTGGCGTTATGGCGGTAACGTCCTGCTCTGGATCACGATCGGCCTAACGATCTATTCGGCGCTGGCCTACCTGTGGCGGCATCGCGGGTTGCTGCGCGAATAAGGTGGACGTTTTCCTCTGGAAAGTGCGGGCGTCGGTTTCGTTAGGCAGCTCACGCCCGCGCTTCGCAGCGCCAAGCGTCTACCATGCAGCGCTGAGGCAAAATTAGAAGAAGCTTTGCGGCACTTCGATGCGGTCGCCAGGCTGCAGCTTCGGGTCGAGGCCGGGCTCGCGGCGAAATTGACGCACGTCGTAAACTTTCGCCTCGCTTCCACGCAGAACACGGACCCGTTTCTGATCGGCGAAATCATTGAACCCGCCGGCCGCGCTGAGTGCGGATAAAAGGGTCATGTCTTCGGTGAAGGGAACGCGCGCCGGGGCGCGCACCGCCCCTCCCACGTTCACAAAGCGCGTCTGCGCCTGCATCACAATGGTGATGGTGGGGTTGGTAAAAATTCGCGCGGAGCGATAGCCGCCTTCGATCGCGCTGGCCAATTGCGCCGGGGTTAGCCCCACCGCGCGCACCTTGTTAATGTAAGGCATGTTGACCATGCCATTGGCATCCACGGTATAAACGTTGTTGACCTGTGTCTGCTCGTCCGAGGGAACTCCGCTGATCCGCAATTCGACCGGATCTCCGGCCCGCAGGACGGAGCCCGCCAAAAGCGACGAGCTAATTAGGCACAGAAGCAGACTGAGCAACGGGAGCCGAGAGCGGCCGCCCGCCCTGCCTAACGAGAAGGCGGGCGCTGTTAGGCGGAGGCTCGCGCCCGCGCTTCGCAGAGCGAAGCGTCGACAACGGGATCGCGGCAAAACCGTCCGCACGTTAGTAATCCTCCGGGTGGCCGGCCCCGTTGCGCACGGGAGCGGCGGCTGGCCGGCGCCGATCGGATTTGCGCTCACCGCCCTGGGTTGGGTAGTAGCCGTAGTAGCTGGTGTAGTAATAATAGTTTTGGTCGTGTTTGAGGTCGACATTGTTCAAGACAACCCCGAGCACGTGACCGCCGACGCCGAGGATGGCCTGTTTCACGCGGAGGAGCATGGCCCGCGGAAACCGGCGGTGTTGCACGACCATGATGGCTTGATCGACCTCGCTGGCCAGGACCGAGGCGTCGCTCACCCCGAGCATGGGCGGGGAATCGAAGAAGATCAGGTCGTAGCGCTGCTTCAGTTCCGCGATCAGATCCGACATGCGCTGGGAATTCAGAATACCGACCGCATCGGCGGGGAGCTTGCCGCTCGGCAAGAGCGACAGGTTTTCGACCGTGGTCGCATGAATGACCTCGTCGACCGGAATTTCCGTCGTCAGATAATTCGTGAGGCCGGGCTTATCACTTAGATCAAAGAGCGAATCCTGCACCGGTCGCCGCAGATCCGCATCGACGATGAGAGTGGAGTAGCCGCCTTGCGCACAGATAAAAGCGAGATTCGCGAGGGTCGTCGATTTCCCTTCGCCCGGGCCGCCGCTGACGAGCGAGATCGTATTAGCCGACGAGCTCTTGCGATTGAACTCAATATTCGTGCGCAGAATCCGGTAGGCTTCGGCGTCGGGCGTGTCGCCGCCCTCCTTGTGCAGCAGGCCGATTTTCTGCGGGATGATGGCCAAGACCGGCACGCCCAGCAGGTTCTCGACATCTTCCATCGTCTTCACGCTCGTATCGAGATACTCGATGAAAAAGGCGAGCCCGACCCCAAGGACGAGGCCGACGAGCGCACCGAGCGCCAGGTTCAGATTGACGCGCGGGCGCGCCGGATAAGCGGAGGGTTCTGCGACCTGCTTCACGCTCAAGGCCTGCCGCGGCATGGCCATTTCCATGGTCTGGGTCTGGGCCCGCAGGCGAATGCTGTCGCGCAGGGTTTTCTCTTTGATGTAGGCGTTTTTGGCCCGGGTGTAATTGGCGCTCAGGTTTTTAGAGGCGAGCTGCTCCTCGTTGATGGAGGTGAGACGCTTCTTCAGCTGGTCCAGGGTTGCCTTGGCCGAATTCAAATTGCGCCGGAGCGCGTCGCGCACACTCGCGACCTGCTGTTCGAGCTGACGCACATAAACGGCCTTGGTCGCGCGTAACGCTTTCACTTTCGGATGATTTTCCCCCAGGCCAGAATTGAGCAGCTGCGCCTCGCTGGCCACGGCTTCCTGATAGTTAGGCAAAATCTTCAGGATGGTCGGGTCCTGGATGTCGAGCGTGGGCATCATGCGCATCAAATCTTCGCCTTTGAGGCTCTCGATCTGTTGCAACTTCGAGGACAAGACCGCCACCCTCGCTTCCGCGTCATTGACTTCGCCTTCCTGCTTAACCACGTTTGAATTGGCTGAGGTGAGCGAATCTTCGGTGCCTTCCGGATTGAGATCCACGATCTGCTCCTCGTCGCGGATGCGCGCCACTTCTTTGGCCGCCGCCGCCACCTTGCCTTCTTCTTTCGTGACCTCTTCGTTCATCGTGTCGACGGCGCGGTTGAGAATTTCCTTCTCTTCCTGCACGCGTTTTTCCTGATAAACTGCGACAATTTTGTTCGCGATGTCCGCGGCCGCCTGTGGATCGGAATCGAAGACGCTGATCTGGAGCAGGTCGGTGTTGCGCACTTCATCGACGCCGAGCTTGCTCCGCAAAATCTGATAGGCCTGTTCGCGCGTCGGCCGACCACCAGACCCGCCCCACTTATCCTGCAATTTCAGATCGTCGATGACCGGGTAGAGAATGCCGGTGCGCTGGATGACTTGGAAGACGGTCGGGGCTAATTGCGGATCGTGATACGGCATCAAACCCGTTTCGTTACCAAAAATACGCGGATTTTCCGCGGTCGATTTGACCTCGATAAAAACCGAGGACTGGTACTCTCGTGGTTGGAAATAAGTGACCACGGCCGCTGTCATGAGCGTGATCAGGAAGACGAGCAGAATCAGCCCCCAGCGGACTCGGATGACCCGCCAATAATCAAGAAAGTGAAGGCTGACTTCTTCTGGTTGAGCCATGGTATTCGGAAGACTGTCGACGAACGGCAAATCTAAGTGAACACGCATCCGACGCAAAAGTCGTGCCGGAGGCAAGTTCGGTTTAGAAGGAAGCGTTTAAACCAATATAATAACGATTCCGATCGTATTCTCGTAGGGAGATATCGGACAGGACTTCAGTGTGATTGTAGCCCGCGAGGCCGGCGACAAAGCGATTGAACTCGAAGCGCACACCGACTCCTAAATCGATAATGTCTTCATTAAAACCCGGAACGAACGAAAAGGGGGCGACATTCTCCTCGTTCTCGTCGTGCTCATAAAAGCCGCTGAAATTAGCGCCAAAGCGAGGTGAAAAGGCATATTGACCGCCCACCACGGAGCGAAAAGTCGTGCGGGAAGCCAGGCCGGCCACATCGGGTTGATCCAAGCCGTAGCGATTGCTCCAGCTCAACGAGGTCCGTTCGCCCAGGGCGTAGTTGAGGGTCGCTTCGCCATAGGGTGAAGTGCGTTCACTAAAACCATCGATCTCACGTAACTGAGCTCCGCCGCGAGCGGAAGCGCTGAAGCGTGGATTGAAACGTTGATCCACACCCGCCAGGATGAAATGAGTGGTGGAATCTCGGCCCGCCGTTTCGTAATCGACGATCTGGTAACGATATTCACCGATCACACTGGTGGTCGGCAGGATCAGATATCGAAACTCGTTCCCGAAAGTGTGTTCGAAGCGATCTTCATAGGCGGCGACTGCGCTATCGTCATAACTCACCACCCCTAGCGTATAGCTGGTGACGGTCGAGAAGCGCGGCGTCCATCGGTAGGATAAAGAGAACTTGTCTGCGGTATAAAAGTAATTACCGCTGCGCCGATTGACGCCGAAGCCGGTGGCGAAATCCGGCTCTGTTTGGTAGGTCAGGTAGACATTGGCGGCCAGGCCGAGACGAGGCGTCGCCTGATGACTCGCGGTGAGCGAAAAACCAAGGCTGTCATCGAGTTGCCGACCGAAAGGACGATTGTAGTAGTAGGTCAGTCCCCCAAAAGCCTCCAGCGAGATCTGGGTCCGCTCGTTACCCACCTTGTAATTGAACGTCACGTTCCCGCCCGAGTAGAAAGAATCGATCTTGTTTCGACTCGTGGTGTAGACGTTATCGTCATACCCCTCGCGGACGGAGACGGAGACACGGAACGGCGACCGCGTAAAGTTTCCCGTTCCCAGATCGGGCGTAGGCCCGGAATTGATCGCTTCCGCCGCTGGCTCGGTCACGGGCACTTCGTCGCCCCGTTCCGGCAAGGGTGGAGTGAGCGCAGCCTCTTGCTCTGCCGACGTTGCATTCGTCTCGTCAACGGCCGCTTCCGGCGGAGGCGTCAGCGCTTCGTCCGCCGGCGGGCCCTCGCTGGGGGGACTGGCTTCCTCCTCATTGTCCGAAGTCCACTCATCCGGCGCAGCTTCATCGACGTTTTCCGGCACAGGGGTGGGAATGACTCCCGAGGGGACCTCGACGCTCTCAGGCTGAGTCTCCTGAGCAAATCCAATGGCCCCTGGAAAGACTAGTCCGAGACCCAGGCAAAACCCAGCGCACAGACCCGACAGATTCCGAATTCGCTTGGAGGGAAATGGTCGTTGGCCTCCAAGAAACATGGGGGCGCAATGGTAGGTGTTTCCCTCCGGCAGGGCAATCACTTTTTCTGTGACGAGTGGGTGCCGTCGAAGGATTTTTTCCGTTATTAGCGTGGCGGGGGCGAGGCCAGAGGTTTGTTCTTGTCTGGAAGATGCATTTTTGCCGGAACCACGGCCGTCGGCATCCCAGATCGACTCCACGAAACGAGGTGAGCCGCGTACGATTTCTGGGTCATGAGCGAGCGTGGATCCCACGCTAGTGCCTGACCAAACATCCATTCCGCCTCTGCAAATCGCCCCAGCGCGTCATACACGCGCCCGAGGGCGATAAGAAGAGTCTCGTCGTGAGGCGCAAGGGCCAGCGCGCGCTCAAAAGGATCGACGGCTGCCTGGTAATAAGAGGCGCGTGCCGCCGGTTGCGTAAGCCCTTCCGCTCGCCGCACTCGACTTTCCCCGAGGTAGAAAAACGTCTCTGGATTCATGTCGTCCAGCGCGATGGCTTGCTGCGCCCAGCGGAGGGCGGCGAGGTGTCGCTCATCGCGCAACGCCACCCGAGAGGCTTCCGCATCGTATTCGGCCCGACCATACCGGAGCGCACCACCCAGCAGAATAAGCCCGAGGAGAGGGAGAAGAAGGCGCTCGCTGAACCAGGATGGCGATCCGGAATTTTTCTGCGACTCCCCTCCCACGCCTGGGTTAGCCAAAAGACCAAAAACGAAGGCGAGCAGACAAACGTTAGCCGGGATGTGCAGATTAAAGTCGAAAATCGAATGCACCAGATAGGCCGCGACCGCCCCGAGAGCACCAAGGTTAAGAGACAGATTGTTGCTCAGCATCCGCCCCGACAAGGCGACCCGGCGCGGACCCAGCCTCCGGAAAACGCGGGCCCCTCGCCAGAGATGAGCACCAAGGAAGAGAAGAAAAGCCGCACCGCCCACCGCGCCGTATTCCGCGAGTAGCTGCAGGTAATCGTTATGCGTTTCGACCGGGTCGAGCTGCACGCGTTCGGTCCGAAAATGGCGGCCATAGAACAGATAAGTGCCGCTACCGGTGCCGAAAGTCGGCGCCAGTTTCCATTGGGCAACAGCGGCACGCCAAAGGTCGAGGCGGATGTCCTGCGTATCAGCCACGTTCTGGGCGCGGCCGCTCAGAAACTCACTTTTTTGGATTCCAAAAAAGAGAGCCCCTAGAAAAAGCAGGGCGAGCAGCCCTCCCCCCAGCACGGCGCGCCGGAAGAGAACTGGACCCGCTCGGCTGAGCACGCTCAGCGACAGAATGGCCAGCGCGGTGAGGCCGGCCGCCGCGCTCAAATATCCGCCGCGGCTGCCCGTCAACGCGAGGCCGGCGTAACAAACACCGCCGGCGTAGCCAACCAGAAGTTTGGCCCAAATGGGCCAGCGCGCCCACACGGCGAAACTGAGACAAAAAATGCCTACTACCTCGAGCAGGCCAGCGAAATGGTTGGGGCAGGCGTAGAAACCGCTGGCCCGCCGCCCGTAGTCGAAGCGCTGCAGAAACGAGATGAGCATGAAATTATTGCCATGCCGAAACTGAATCGCCCCAACCATCACCTGGACCAGCGCAGCCCCCAGCAGGACCAGCAGGATGGCCATCCGCAGCGGCGCGCTCGTCAACACCCAAGCGACCAGGAGATAGACGATGAGACCGGCTAAGACCGAAAAAATATCGACGCGAGCCAGATACACGACCGGCGAAAACCAGGCCCGCACCAGGATGTAGCCAAAGAACAGCGCAGCTGACCAAAGGCAGACCCGGCTCGCGTTCGGTTGCGCCCGGCGCAGGAAAAAGATGGCCAACACACCGGCAACGCCGAAGAGCGCAGCAACCGGCAAACTATAAACCAGCCGCGTTCCGCCGATCAGGACCTGCAACCCGACCAGCCCGAGCCCGAGCGCGAGCGCGAGGAAGCTCTCGGCGGCTCGAAGCGTGGAGGAAACCGGCGCGGACACAAGGCGCCGAAATTACAACAGATCGCCGCTCTTCGAGGAGATTTTTCGCACGCGTCGCGCCCTTTATTCGGAAACGACGCCTCTAGGGCTGCGTAGGACGCGGCGCAGAAACCCCAGGGACGACTGGTACCGTCGGAGCGGTTGAAGCCGGCGCAACCGCCTTCGCCACGGGCGCCGGCGGAGGGAGCGCCGGCGGTGGGCAGTTCCCCAGATACGACCCGGGATGTGAACGCAGAAATTCGTTCAGTTGACTGGCCCGCACGACCCGCGAGGTCTTACCGTCGCAGACCAACTTGAAATCTTCGCGTGGATCGAATTCGTCATCCATCCTCGGGATCAGATCATCCGACGAAATGATGTCCGCGGCAGTGCGCCGACTGTTGCCGGTGCCGCGCTTGACCGCTTCGCGAATCATTTCCGCACAAGTCGGTGCCTTGGCCATGGCAGCGTCGACAACTAGGGCCGGGTTGCCATCTGCCGCGATGGCTGCCGCCACAATCGGACCCATAAAATCACAGGTCAGCTGCCCATCGCAACGCAACACCATCCCGACAATGTCACCAGCCAGTTCGCGTCGGGCCACGACTGCCATCGACGTAATTCCCGCCGCGGTCTCACGATGTTTCTTTACCGCACTGCAGACCGCTCCGAGAAAATCAGATTGGCTGGCGTTCTTGAGTGTTCTTTTCGCCGGCAGACCTTCAGCAATCATCTCGGCGGGAGTCGGGTCGCGGGCCCACGCATTCGGGAGGGCCGCTATCCAACTCGCAACGCCGGCCGCGAGCAGAGCGAGCAGGGCCAGTCGATAAATGTGGGGACGGCAAGATGGACAGCGCAATTTCATCGAGGATCGAGGCTGGGCTCCGCGAGGTAAATTCGCATTTCTGGACGCGTCCTGGGAGCGGGTAAAGGGAATCGAACCCTCATGGCCAGCTTGGAAGGCTGGAGCTTTACCATTAAGCTATACCCGCGCGCGCCTAAGCTGCCGCGCCCATCCGGCCTTGCCAAGTTTTTTTGCGCGTCTTGCCAGAGAGCCGCGGCCCGCTTAGCAAGTAGCATGAAAACATTGCGATTGCTCGCGGTTGCCAGTTTCGCCGTTTGCCTCACCGCTCGAGCGGATCTCACCCTGGTTCAGAAAACCGATGGTGGAGAAGGTATGAGTCGGATCACTTTCAAGGTCAAAGGAGATAAGGCCCGCATCGAGATGGGCCCCAAAGCCAGCACCATCATCGACGTGAAAACCGGCGATGTGACGACTCTGATGCACGACAAGAAAATGGTCATGCGCATCTCCGGCGAGCGGGCCAAAGCCATGGCGGAAATGGCTAAAAGCTTCGTCAACGACCAGGTCCCCGAGCAGCCCACGCCCAAACCGACCGGACGCAAAGAGACCATTGGCGGCTTTGAGACGGAAGAGTACGTGAGCGATTCGCCAAAATTTCATGCCAGTTACTGGGTCGCAAAAAGTTATCCCAATTACCAAAGCATCCTGCAGCAAATGTCGCTGCTCCGGAAAGGCGCCTTCGCGGCCGTGACGAAGAACATGCCGGACTACAGCGTCCTGCCGGGCCTGCCCATGCGCACCCAGGTGAAAGTCTCGGGCCAAGGTGAAATCACCAGCACCATCGAATCCATCAGCCTCGACCCGGTGCCGGCTTCAGAATTCACCGCGCCGCCCGGGTATTCCGAGATGAAAATTCCTGATTTTCTCGGGGGCAAAACACTGCCCGATCAGCCGGGCCATCCATGATTCGGGGTGAGCCGCGGCTGATTTTGGCCTCCGGCTCTCCTCGGCGAAAAGACCTCCTGGCGGGGGCCGGTTACCGATTCGAGGTCGTCGCGCCCGCCGTGGAGGAATGGCAAGGCGCCCACTTCACCGTGCGCGAGGTCACCTGTGGAAACGCCGTGCGCAAAGGACTCGCGGTCGCGCGCCGGCATCCCGACGCGGTGGTGCTGGCCGCCGACACGCTGGTCGCGCTGGAGGGTCGTCTCATCGGCAAACCAGCCGACCACGCTGAAGCCTTTCGCCTCTTGCGGCTCCTGAGCGGGCGCACCCACGAGGTCGCCACCGGAGTTTTTCTCGTGCACAGGCGGGCGCGGCGTTCGGTGATCTTTTCCGTGCTTTCGCAGGTCGTCTTTAAGAAATTCGATCGCCTAACGATTATGGAATATTTCAGGCGGATCGACCCGCTCGACAAAGCCGGCGCCTACGCCGCGCAGGGCGCGGGTCGCAGCATCATCGCGCGCATCATCGGCTCCTCCAGCAATGTGATCGGTCTTCCCCTCGAGCAAACGAGCCGCGCGCTGGCCAGCTTTGGATTGCCCAGACCGCGCCGCGCCTAACGAACCTCGACCACCGCGGGCGATTCTGCCGCTGCCGCTCTCGCTAGCTCCCGCCGCTCCCGCCGCAGGACGCGGTACAGGTACCAGACGATGGAGCAATTGACCGCCAGAATGATAATCACAACCGCGCCCGGCTGGATGATGGCATGGCGGATTTCGAAGGGAATCAGCATGGCCGTCGCCATCACCAAGAGCAACTCTGCCCAATGTTTTTGGAGGTAGACGCCGATCCCGATCGTACACAGCAGGGCAGAGGTGAAAAGCGCAATCAGCCCCGTCATCTGCAGCAAACCCCCGGTCACCACATCCTGCAGACGATTCAGGAAAAAAAGCATCGTTCGGCTATGCGAGACCATCAGCTTGCCATCCACCCAATCTGAAATCGCATCCAGCCAGCTCGTGCGGCTATGCAAGAAGAGGAGCGAAATTCCGAGCGCGAGCAGGAGCAAGCTCTGCAGGATTTTGAAAATCGCGATCATCCTGAGATAACGCACGCGTCCCTGCGGTCGCAGCATTTTCGGGATCGACGTTTGCTCACTCATTCTTCGTACGTGTCGCAGAAGGCCCGCCGATCTCAAGAGGGCCGGTTTCCCGGTAGCAGATCTGCAGTTTATGGCCGCTCGGATCCTCGAAAAAAAAGGCGTCATAGCCGGGCGAATAATCGCGATACACCTCGGGTCCTTCCCGATTCAAGCCCCCGGCCCGCCTAACGACGTCGGCGAGTCGATCCACTTCGGCGCGCGAGTTCGCCAGAAGGCGATCCGACTCTCGTTAGGCTGATGCTGCCGATCCTCGGTGAAACAAAAAAACTCCACCAGCTCGTCCCCGGGCAGCTGGTAGGTCCGGCACTCGTCGTCGCCGCACTGCACGGTGAAGGCCAGTGCCGGCACCAACTGTTCGTAAAACTTTTCCCCGGCCGCCATCTCGCGGACCCCCAAATCGATGTGATCAAATCGTCGTCCTGTCATCGTCGCACGTTTCCCTGGTTGGTTTCGGAAATTGACGAGCTTTCGCGCCGTTGCAATCGACCAATTTTCCCGCCGCTGCCTCGACCCTGCACGGCGGCATGATCTCGGGGGAACGCAGGTCGCGCGAGCGGCGTGTCGCACGCTATATGTTATCCCGGAAAGCCTTGCATCGACCTCAGGGATGCGGTCAGTTCGTGGGACCGATGGAAAACGCACCCGCCCTTCCTTCCTCCGCTTCTCCTTTCCCGCCCGGGTTCCAGTTTCGACCGTTTCGTTTCGTTCTTGGCCTGATTGGTCTCATCGGGATCGTGGTGACTCTTTTCTCTCTCCTCTTCGGCTTTGTTTCCATCCCCACAAACTCGGTCGGGGTGAAATTGCGCTTCGGCGCCTACCACAGCACGGAAGGGCCAGGCCTCGCTTACGCCATTCCTTACGTGGATGAGATCCGGCTCGTGCCCATGCAACGTCTGCTCAAGCTCGAATTTGGTTTCACGACGGACGGGGCCTCGAACGAATTCCAGGGCGATCAGGATCCCGAGGATACCGAAACGATGATTACGGGTGATCTCAATACCGCGCTCGTTCCCTGGGTCGTCCAATATCGCATCACCGATCCGAAGCAATATCTCTTCGGCGCGCGCGAGCCGGAGCAGACTTTGCGCGATCTCTCGGAAAGCGTCATGCGCGAGGTGATCGGCGACCGCACGGTGGACGAAGTCCTCACCATCGGTCGTCACGAAATCGAGACCGCGTCCCTCGCGCGCCTGGCCAAGCTCTCTACCGAATATGGGCTCGGCTTACAGATCCAGCAGGTCCAGCTCGCCACCGTGCGTCCGCCTCCGGCCGTGCAGGCTGCCTTCAACGAAGTGAACCAGGCGCAGCAGGAAAAACAGACCGCGATCAACCAGGCGTGGGCCATTTACAACGACGCCGTGCCCAATGCGCGCGGCCAGGCCAAGGAGCGCGAGAAACAAGCGGAGGCTTACGCTTTCCGCCGCGTCAATGGGGCCAAAGGTGACACGGAAAAGTTCACCCTCCTGCTGGGCGAATACGCCAAGGCGCCGGAGATCACGCGGCAGCGTCTTTATTTCGAAGCCATGGAGTCGATTCTGCCCAGCCTCGACCGCAAGGTGATCGTCGATGACAGCATCAAAGGTGTCCTGCAAACCTTGCCCCTCATGGCGCCCGCCCCCGCGCCCAATCCGGCCGCGCAACCGTGAACGCGAAAACCAATCGCTCCTTCCCTGTTACCCTGAGGCGGCGCCGCACGGCGAAGAACCTCTGGCGCAACGTGAGAACTGAAATGTTAAATCATGCCTAACACCTCCATCTATCGTCCGCACTTTTCGACCCGCTTCATCGGTTTCGTGCAGAATCCGGTCCTGGCCCTCATTGGGGTGATTTTTGTCTTCACCGCGCTGAAGTGGGGTGCGCTTCTCTTTACCGTGCATCAATACGAGACAGCGATTGTGACCCGGTTTGGCAAAGCCATCCGCATCGACAAGACGCCGGGGTTAAAATTCAAGGTGCCGTTCATCGATTCGATTCATCGCTTCGATAACCGCATCCTCGCCTGGGACGGGCCACCCACCGAATGCCCGACCAAAGACAAGCTCTACCTGATCGTCGATTGCTTCGCTCGCTGGCGCATCAGTGATCCCCTCCTCTATTTCAATCGCCTGAATGACGAACGCAGCGCGCTCTCCCGTTTAGACGATATTCTGGGCAGCGAAACGCGGACCGCGGTGGCCTCCAACGATCTGGTCGAGATCGTTAGGCTGACCAAGGCTCGTCAGCCCTTGCACGATGCCGAGCTGGAGAAATCTGGCACCGTTCTGCCTGCCAATCTGCCCGACATCGAACTCGGGCGGGACGCGATCGAGGAGCAAATCACCCAGCGAGCCCGTGAAAAAATCGAAGGGTTCGGAATCGAATTGCTCGACGAACGTTTCAAGCGCAGCAAATACAGCCCCGCGGTCGCGGAAAAGATTATCGAGCGGATGTCGAGCGAACGTCATCAGATCGCCTCGAAGTTCCGCTCGGAAGGCCGCGGCGAAGCGGCGAATATCAGCGGCCAGAAAGAAAGCGACGTGGCTTCGATTCAATCGGAGGCCCGTCGGCGCGCGCTTAAGATCGAGGGGGAAGCCGACGCCGAAGCGGCGCGCATTTACACGGCGGCTTACAGCACACCACAAGCGCCGGAGCTTTACGCCTTCCAACGGCGTTTGGAAGTGGCGCGCGACGCCTTCAGCCACGGGGCTACGGCTGTTCTTTCGACCGAGAGCGACTTTGGCGGCGTCCTCAAGACGATGGCGGCACCGCTCGCGCCATCCAGCCCGCAGCCTCCGCTGCGCCAGTAGTCCGGGGAGCGCGCGCGCCTCGCGGGCGCTTTTCGGCGCCTCCCCGAAAAGCGGGGTGAATGGCGCGGGTGAATTTTAGATCCAAAACAGGGGGCACACCCCCCTGATGGCTAGACTTTGCTCAACAGGTTATGGCCGGTCATCTCGTTAGGCTGGGGCAGACCAAGGAGAAAAAGCAGGGTCGGAGCGATATCCGCCAGAATGCCATCCTCCAGCCGGAACTGCGCCGCGTCCGCCGCGACATAAAGCAGGTGCACGAGATTGGTGGTGTGCGCGGTGTTGGGCGATCCATCGGGGTTCCGCATGAGCTCGCAGTTCCCATGATCGGCCGTCAGCAGCAGTTTTCCGCCTAACGACAAGACAGCCGGGACCAGCCGCGCCACGCAGGCGTCGATGGTTGCGACCGCTTTCACCCCGGCGGCCACCACGCCCGTGTGGCCGACCATGTCGGGATTGGCGTAGTTCAATATGATCAAATCGTACTGACCAAGCCGGCTCAGGACTTCGCTGGTCACTTCTCCTGCACTCATCTCGGGCTGCAGATCGTAGGTCGCGACTTTTGGCGAGGGCACAATCTTGCGATCTTCCCCAGGTTTGGGGATTTCCACCCCGCCATTGAAAAAATAGGTGACGTGCGGGTATTTCTCCGTCTCGGCGATGCGCAATTGCGTCTTACCCGCCGCGCTCACCACGTCGCCCAGAATATTGACGAGCGATTGCGGACCAAAGACAGCGGGGCAGTGATAAGTCGCGTCGTACTCAGTCAGTGTCACGTAATGGACCCGCGGCCACACTTCCCGGTCGAAGCAATCGAAGCCCTCGAGCAAAAAGGGCTGCGACAATTGCCGCGCGCGATCGGCCCGGAAATTGAAAAAGATAACGGTGTCGCCGTCGCGGATGCGTTGTTCGTTAGGCTGGCCGAAGATGAGCGCCGGCATGAACTCGTCGGTCTGCCCGGAGTCGTAATGACGCGCCACCGCGGCGGCCGGGTCGTCCGGGCAAACTTCACCGCGTCCGAGCACGATGGCGTCCCAGGCCAGTTTCGTGCGCTCCCAGCGGCGATCGCGATCCATGGCAAAATAACGCCCCACCACCGTGATGATGCGCGCCCCGCTTTGGGCCAGCCGCGCTGCGCAATCTTTGAGATAATCTTGCCCGCCCGTGGGCGAAGCATCGCGTCCGTCCGTGATGGCGTGCACCAAAATATGGCCGACATCGGCATCACGGGCCGCTGCGGCCAGAGCCACCAGGTGCTCGTAGTGGCTGTGCACCCCGCCATTCGAAACCAACCCGATGAAATGCAAACGCCCGCTGCGCGCCTTCCGAAAGGCTTCCTGCAAAACTGCATTTTGCTGCAGTTCGCCATCCGCGATCGCTTTATTGATCCGAGTCAGATCCTGATACACGATTCGGCCAGCGCCGAGATTGAGATGGCCAACCTCGGAATTCCCCATCTGCCCCGGCGGCAGGCCCACTTCTTCGCCACTCGCCCGCAGGGTCGCGCCCGGATATTCGCGATAGAGCTGATCGTGAAACGGCGTCGGCGCCAGCTTGGTCGCGTCGCCGTTCTTTTCGCTCTCGGGCCGTCCTCCCGGGTTGATGCCCCATCCATCGCGAATCACTAAAACGATCGGCTTAGCCATAGAGCGCAACTTGCCGACCGGGCCGGGCGGCTCAAGCGGTTTCCCGCGGTTGCGGGATTGACAAGGCACGCCCGCCGCTCCCTCTATCGGGGACGTGAAATGGCGCAATCAGATCCTGGCACTGCTTTGCCTGGCCGTCTTTGCTGCATTTGGCTTTCTCTATTTTCGCCATTGGGTGGTGCAAAAGCCTTTCGGCATTGTGCTCTTCGTCGGCGAAGGATTGACGCCCGATCGCATCGCGGCGACTCGCCTTTATGCGGGCGGCGCTCATTCCCGCCTGGCCATCGAAGCGCTGCCCGCCGTTGCTCTCCTCTCGAATTATTCGCAGGATTTCGCCGTGCCCGACGAAGCCGCCGCGGCCACCACTTTGGCGACGGGCAAGAAAGTCAACAACCGCAGCCTCGGTCTCGGGCCTAACGAAAAGCGATTGCGCAGCCTGATCGATCTTGCCCGGGAAAATGGACGCGCCATCGGCTTCGTCACCAACGGCCGGCTCAACGATGCCACCATGGCGGCTTTCTACGGCACGGGGCAGGCCGATTTTCTGCCTCAATTGGCCGCCGACAAAAAGATCGACCTTGTGCTGGGCGGAGGCGGCGCCGATTTCTTGCCGGAAGCCAAAAGCGGACGACGCAGGGATGGCCGCGACCTCGTCCTCGAGATGCGACGCAACGGCTACGAAATCGTGCGCACCAACGCCGAGCTCGAGGCCATCCCGCAGTGGCGGCGACCGAAATTGCTGGGGCTCTTCAGCGAGGGCGAGATGGCCTACGCGGATGAAATCGCAGCTGGCAGCCAGCAACCGGCCTTGGCCGACATGACCCGGCGAGCCATTCAACTGCTGCAATGGAATACCAGCGGCTACCTCCTCATCGTGGATGCGGGCCTCATGCAGACCGCGGCGCGCGAGAACCGCGGCGAACGCACCCTGGCCGAGACGGCTGCGCTCGACCGAGCCATCGCCCTCGCCGGGAGTTACGCGGGCGAGAACGCGACCATCCTGGTGGCGGGAAATCTCGGGATCGGCGGCCTTTCCCTGAACGGTTTCCCTTTCCGGCGTGACAGCGGTGTGGCTCTGCTCGGGGTCAACGCTTCGGGCGAGCCCGCGCTCACCTGGGCTACGGGGCCGAATGGCAGTGAGCGCTGGGAAACATCGCCACCGTCCGACCCGACGCAGGCGCACTCTTCTGCCGGGGATTCCCTTGCGCGCAACGAGCAGGAACCCGCCGCAGCCTACGCCCCCGCCGCCCGCAACACTGTGAATGACGTTCTAGCCGCAGGTCGCGGTCCCGGCACGGAATCGCTCCACGGTTTCCTCGATAACACCGTCATCTTCAAAATCATCGCCGACCAACTGTAGACGCTTCGCTCTGCGCAGCGCGGGTGTGATTGTGGCCCTAGCCTAACGACTCTCGGCTCCGCGTAGGAAAGCCCGGCCGTTGCTTCGCATCCGTTTCGGCCTGAGGAAAACGCCCTAACCTTACTCGTAACGCAAGGCTTCGATCGGATCCAACCGCGCCGCCTCCCGCGCTGGATAGAAACCGAAGAAAATCCCCACCGCCGCGCTCACCAAAAACGCGGGAATGATGGATGGAATCGAGAGAAGCGTCGGCCGATGCGCAAAAACGGAGAGCAAGCGCGAGGTGCCCAGCCCGAGCAAAATTCCGATCACTCCGCCAATGACACTCAAGGTGACAGCCTCGATCAGGAATTGGGTGAGAATATCGCGGCCATGCGCGCCGACCGCCAGGCGGACGCCGATCTCACGCGTTCGCTCCGTCACGCTCACCAGCATGATGTTCATGATCCCGATCCCACCCACGAGTAACGAAACGCTGGCAATCGCGCCTAACAACAGCGTCATGACCCGCGATGTCGCCGTGGCCGTCTCGGCGATTTCCTGCTGGTTGCGCACGGTGAAATCGTCATCACGCCCGGGACGGATGTTATGCCGCTGGCGGAGAAGCTCGGTGATCTGTTGCTGGGCCGGAGCCAAATCGTTAGGCGAAGCGACCTGCACGTTGATTCCACGCAAGGTGTTGTCGCCGGAGACGCGTTTCATCGCGCTGGTGTAAGGCATCACGACGATGTCGTCCTGGTCAGTGCCCTGCGGGCTAAGCCCCTTTGGGGTCAAGACTCCGGTGACCAAAAAGGGCACACCGGCCACCCGCAAAACCTGCCCGACCGGACTTTGCATCCCAAAGACCTGACTCGCCGTGGTGCTGCCAATGACGCAGACCTTATGCGCACTGCGCGCATCCTGCGCAGTGAAGCCAGCTCCCACCCGCAGAGGCCACTGCCGGATATCGAAATATTCCGGCGATTCGCCATAGACGCGCGTAAACCAATTTTGATTGCCGGCTGAGACCTGACTGGTCGAGCGGACCTCTTCGCTCACCGCGATCACGCCGGGCACTTCGCGGCGGATCGCAACGGCATCTTCCACCTTCAAGGTGCCGGCGCTGCCCCAGCCCGTGCGAATGCCGCTCGACGTGACGCTGCCGGAGAAAATCAGAATCACATTTTCACCCAGGCTGGCGATCTGCTGCTCGACCTGCGCCTTGGCCCCGTTGCCGATGCTGACCATGGCGATGACCGCGCCGACCCCGATGATTGATGCCAAGCGCGGTCAAAACAGAGCGCAACTTGTTTCGCCGCAAAGCGCGAAACGCGATCTTAAACGTGGAAGCGGCCCTCATGGAGCGAGCAAACGCCTAACGACGGCTTCGTCACTCTGCACGAGGCCGTCGCGCATGACGACGTTGCGTTCGGCATAGGCCGCGATGTCGGTTTCGTGCGTCACCATGATGATGGTAATGCCGCGGTCGTTGAGCTTCTGGAAGATACTCATGATCTCGATGCTGGTCGCGCTATCGAGGTTGCCCGTCGGCTCGTCGGCTAAGACGACCTCGGGATCATTAATCAGCGCGCGGGCAATGGCGACCCGCTGCTGCTGACCGCCGGAGAGCTGGCTGGGATGATGATCTTCGCGTCCACCCAGACCCACCGCAGCCAGCACGTTCCCGGCCTTCTCGCGCAATTGCGCATTCGTTAGGCAATGCTCCCCGTAAAGCAGCGGCAACTCGACGTTCTCGAGCGCGGAGGTGCGCGGGAGAAGATTGAAGCTCTGGAAAACGAAGCCGAGCTTGCGATTACGAATATCGGCCAGCTGGTCGCGAGTAAATCCGGAGACATCGGAGCCATCCAGGTAGTAGCGGCCTCGCGTGGGCCGATCGAGGCACCCGAGCAGGTTCATGAGGGTCGACTTGCCGGAACCGCTCGAGCCCATGAATGCGACGAACTCACCCCGCTCGATGAGCAGAGAAATGCCCCGCACCGCCGGCACTGGGCTTGAGCTTGAGGTCGGCATTGTTCACGCCCATGACGGTGTCGTAGGTGACCACGTTTTGCACGGTGGTGGGCGCGTTCCGCACCTGCACGATTGCGCCATGGAAGGTTCGGCGCGGAAAAGCGTCCACCGTGAAATCGACCTTCTGCCCGACATCGACGCCTCCGATCATCCGCCTCCGCGACGGCAGCGTCGATTTGCATTTTTGCGAGGTCGTTGGCGATCGTGAAAATGATCGGCACGCTTAGGCTGTCCGCAACGGTTTGCCCGACATCGACGCTGCGCGAGATGACAATGCCATCAATCGGGGAAGTAATGGTGCAATGGTCGAGATCGACCCTGGCCTTTTCGAGCGCTCCCTGCTTGATCTTCAACTGGGCTTCGGCTTGATGCAGACCAGCCCTGGCCTGGTCGAGCTCAGATTGCGAGGAGTTCTGTTTGGCGACTAATTCCTGCATTCGTCTTTCGGTGACTTGCGCGAGCTCCAAGGCGGCCTTGGCAATATCGAGGTCGCCCTGCGCCTGCAGGACGGCCGTCTTGAAGACAGCCGGATCGATCTCGGCCACGGTCTGCCCTGCTTTCACCGGCGAGTTAAAATCGACCTAGAGTTTATTGAAATTGCCCGAGATCTGGCTGCCCACCTGCACATTCACCACGGGATTGATCGTGCCAGTGGCGGTCACCGCCTGCGTGATCGAGCCTTTGGTCACCTCAGCGCTGGTATTGCGCCGCTTCTCCGCTACCACAGCGTCGCAAGGCCAAGAGCACGACGAGGAGGCCGATGAGGCCGACGCCGATAAGGGTGATTCGATTCATGGAAAGACGCTGTCGCCGGAGCGGCGCTCTTGTTTAGACCGAGCCCACGGCGATTAGTTACAAGAAAGCATGCGTCGTTATCTCGAAATCTACTCGATCATGCTGCGCAACTCGCTCATCCGCGAGATGAACTTCAAGGCCAACTTCATCCTTTGGATGGTGGTCGAGGTGCTCTGGTTTTGCGGGCAGATCCTCTTTTTTAGCATCATTTTCGGACAGGTCGATCAGATCGGCGATTGGACGAAATGGGAGGTTGTCCTGCTCGTTGGTACGCATCAAATCATCGCTCAGTTATTTCAGGCGTTTTTCTTTACCAATGTGGCCAATGTCCCCGAGCTGGTCCGCACGGGTAAGCTCGATTCGTTGCTGGTGCTGCCGGTCGACAGCCAATTCGCGGTCTCGACCAAGCAGTTCGGGCTCGACAGCATCATCAACGCGCTCCTCGGCGCGACTGTGGTCATCGTTTCACTCCGGCAACTGCATGTCGCGCCGGGACCGGGTGCGGTTTTGCTCTACCTCATCGCGCTCGGTTTTGGGGTAGCCATTCATTACTCGATCATGCTCACCCTGGCAGCGGTCAGCTTCTGGATCGTGCGGGCCCAGGGCCTGGTCTACGGCTACTTTAATTTTCTCAACATCGCCCGTTATCCTGATGTGATTTTCCCGCAGCTTTTTCGCTGGGTTTTTGGCTGGATCGTCCCCGTGATCATTGTGGCTAATATTCCAGCTCGGCTGCTCATCAAGTCTTTAGGTCAACCGGGCTGGCTCATGTTTCATCTCGTCGCAGCCGGCTCCATCTCCATCGTCCTCAGTCGGCTTTTTTGGCGCTGGGCGCTGCGGCATTATTCGAGCGCTAGTTCTTAGGCGGAAAGTTCGTTTTCTCCTAGGCGAAAAGCGGCGCTAAATCGACCCGAAACAGCTTGCGCAGGGGGGCAATCGCCCTTAATTAAGCCTCCCTTTTACTCCCGACAGTCGGGATTTCTGCCCGACCCGATTTTTTATGGCTCGTTCAACCGAAAAAACTACTTTGAAAAAGACTTCGCCCAAAAAGGCCGTGCCGAAGAAGGCCGCGGCTAAGAAAGCTCCTGCAGCCAAGAAGGCGAAGGTCCCCGCCTCATCCAAAGCCGCCGCGGCCAAGTCTGCCAAGGGACCAATGGCGCCCGGCGAAGCAACGCGCTCGGCCAACGGCAAATCGAGCGCCGCCATGGCCAAGAGTCAGACGCTCGCCATCATCGGCAATCATGCGAAAGGCAAAGAACGCCGCCTCGATCCCTTTACCCGGTCGCAGAAAGACAAGCTCCTCCAGTTACGTGACGCGATGGTCGATTCCATGGCGGGAGTCGCGCAGGACACTTTGCGCGCGCGCGCCGAAGGAAGCGAAGCTTCCGCTTTCGGTATGCATCAGGCCGACGCTGGGAGCGACGCGTACGATCGCGATTTTGCCCTCAGCCTGTTGTCCCAGGAACAGGACGCCCTTTACGAGATCGACGAAGCGCTCAAGCGCATCGAGCTCGGCACCTACGGCAAGTGCGAAATGTCGGGCAAACCGATTTTACGCGCTCGCCTCGAAGCCATCCCCTTCGCCCGCTTCACGGTGGAATGCCAGTCGCAGCTCGAGAAACAAAACCGAGCATCACGCGTCCGCCAATCGGTCACTTCTCTTTTTGGCCTGACGGACGACGACTCACGCGACGGCGACGACGAAGAGAAGTCCGACGACACGAAAGAATAAACATCATGGCCCAAGAAATCATCACACTCGAATGCACGGAAGCGAAGGCGGCCGGAATGCCGGCCTCGCGTTACATGAGCACCCGGAACAAGAAAAGCCCGCGCACGCCAAACCGGCTGGAAAAGAAAAAGTATAATCCTTTCATGAAGCGGCATACGCTCCATCGGGAAACCAAGTAACATGCAGCCGAAAACCGCCAAACGCCGTTCCGCCTTTCGCCGGGCTAATCGCACCATGCCCCGTCGCCGGATCGATATTGCGGCCGAAGCGATCGATTACAAAAACCCAGACCTGCTCCGCAAGTTCGTCACCGAGAGCGGCAAGATCCTACCGCGCCGCGTCACTGGCATGCCGGCGCACATGCACCGTAAAATCACCCGCGAGATCAAGCGCAGTCGCTCGGTCTTGTTGATGAAGTAGCGAGGCGCGCCTCGCGTCCTTTCCTCGTCCGACGACTCTCCGGCGCACGGTAGGGCGAGACTCTGTCGAGCCGGGGAGCGAATGTCTTTCCCCTTAACGATCTCTTCTTCCCCGGCTCGACAGAGTCTTGCCCTACTGCAATCTTCCCCGCGCTCGCCAAACCGCCGACGTCGCACCTGCACGCGTTTCGACCTGCAGCTTCTGCAAACAAATTCGCACGTGCTGTTCGCTGATCCCGAGAATCACCGCGATCGGTCGAAAACAAAACGCAAGTCTGCTCCAGCGCGAAAGCGGCCAGATGCGCGACGGAGACTGAATTTCCAGTCGTCTTGCCCCCTCCAGGAGAATCTCACGGCCGCCGGGGAAGACTCTTACCGCGCAGCACTTCCCCTCTCTACTTCTCGTTCTGCGCGTGAGCTGGCGGGCTTGTGGCCTCGACCGCGGTGAACGTCTTCATGATTTTATAGGTGTGGCTCGCGTTCTTCGGCACCGTCCAGGAATCGCCCTCTTTCAAGATCAGCGTCTGGCCTTCCAAGTGAAGTTCCGCCTCTCCTTTGAGCACGAAACCGACCGTTTCGTAGGGGTGGCTTGAGACCGGTTTCTTTTCGCCAGGCTTTTCATTTTCCCACAGCCGCATGGCGAGGTGGGTTCCGGAAGCGAGATATTTTTCTCCCTCGGGACCGTGCGGTGAGAACTCGGAAGTGACTTTGGTGACGCTGGTGTCTTTCATCACCTTGGAATCGTGAGCGGCGCGCCACGAGGTTGTGCAAATGGTTCACCCTGGCATTCGAATCATCGCACGAAAGAGGTTGCGGCCGGGGGATGCTGTCCCCGGTGCCGCGCGGCGACAGTGTTACCAGCCTCTCCCGTGCGGCGGTCGAGTACCTGGCGGCGGAACCGCTTGGGCGGGGGCAGCGTCCCCGGCTACAACTTCCCGCCAGCTTCTCCGTCTCGCAATTACGGCATGATTCGATCGGTCAGAGTCGTGGTGCGGGGCGATGTGATCGCGACCAGCCGAAGGATCGGTTCCTTCTGTTGGCATCTCACTCGACATCCAATCTAAATCGTCGCGATACTCCGCGCGGTGCGGAAACCGCTATGTTTTGCGCGTACGTTCGCCCTGTTCGATCAACTTCCAAAACTCGCGCGTCTTGCCGAGCTGATCGTCTTCCGCCATGGGCAGTTTGCTGCGGAAAAGGAAATCCCGCAGCGTGTTCTTATGCAGGACGCGATGCACCGTGAGACCCTCCGGGCTGCGCTCGAAGTAGATGCGGTAATCCTTCGCGCGGTAACGGTGCAGCTTCTTACCCTCCCGCTCGATAATGCCGAAGCGACTCGTGTCGAGGTGGTCGAGATCCTCGGGTAGAATCTGGAACTCAGCCAGCAGATCGAGCTGCAACCTCTTCGGCAGCGCCGCCATCTCCGCTGCGCTTAGTTCGTTAAAGATGATCTGGAACATCGGCCCGAGATTCGTTCAATCGGGAAGCGTCACATGACTTTCCGCGATCCACGATTCAGTCATACACCCGCCGCACCCGGCTGCCAATGCCGGTAAAAATCTCCCAGGGAATCGTGCCCGCGCGCTCCGCCACTTCTGCCGCTAAAATCTCCTCATCGCCCTGCTCCCCGATGAGAACCACTTCGTCGCCGAGTTGCACCTTTGGGAGAGCCGTCACATCCGCCATGAGCAGATCCATCGTGACGCGCCCCAAGACCGGGCAGCGTTGCCCCCCGATCAGAACTGCAGCCCCTCGATTGGAAAGCGAGCGCGGATATCCATCCGCGTACCCGGCGCTAATCGTGGCTACACGCGTCGGGCGCGCGGTCGTGAAAGTGCGACCATAGCTGACACTGCGACCCACGGGCAGATCCCTCAGCAGAGCCACCCGCGCCTTCAGGCTCAGGACCGGCTGGAGATGCCTTTGATCGTTAGGCAAAGGCGCACAGCCGTAGAGCATTAAACCCGCCCGCACCCCATCGAAGCGATGGGTCGTATACCCGAGAATGCCGGCGCTGAGCAGAGCATGCACCTTATATGAACCGGGCACCCGCTCTCGCATTTGCCTAACGATCGTTTCGAACTGCGCCAATTCCTCTTCCGTGAAGGCCGGGTCCTCATCGGCCACCGGCAAGTGCGTCGAAACGCTGTGCACGTGCAGATCAGGGATCTGCACAATTTTCTCCAATTCCGCGATGGCCTCATCCTGCCAGCAACCCATTCGCCCCATCCCAGTATCGATCGCGAAATTGATCCCAGCTGCATGACCGGCAAAGCCGCGCGCTTCCGTCACGCTGGAGACCGTGGGAATGAAAGCGTTTTCTGTGATGGCAGGCTGTTCTTCGGGCAGCGCCGGGCCCAGCAACAAAATCGGATGGGCGATGCCGCTGGCCCGTAATTCCAACGCTTCGGACAGATTTGCGACGCCGAAAACCTGCGCGTCGGCACGCAAGGCGGCCGCGACCTCCACCATGCCATGTCCATAGGCATTGGCTTTCACGACCGCGAGCAATTGCGTCTGCGGACCAATGCGTTCTCGCGCGACCTGCGCGTTATGACGCAACGCCGCGCGATCCACCTCGACCCAGCAGCGCTCCGCGCCTGAGCGCTTCATCCTTTGGGCGCCGTGATGTAGGGCGCGCGTAGATAAATCGGCTCTAACATCTCCATCTCGGTCGGAGGCAAATCGGACGCCAGCTCAGCCAGGCGCAGGGCGGAAGGATGTTCCACCGTGACATCAAACTGCGGCAATGGTCCCGTCGCGATGACCGGTAATTGACCCATCTCCCGCAGACGGGAGCGCAGCTCGTCTTCACTGGCGAGCAGCGGCCCCTCCGCGCAGCGCCCCTCACGCACATAGGTGAGGACAAATGAATTGCGCCGCGCGTCCCCCACAAAAACATATTCCGAGAGGGCGATCCCGCAGACCGAAGGCACTCCCTGCAGGCGCGCCCCCGAGGCGGCTCGCAACCCGAGGGCCGTGGCGATGGCGATGCGCACACCCGCGTAGGAACCCGGACCCAGCCCGACCACGATCAGATCGGGCGCGGGATTGGAATCATAAACGGCCTGCAGATTTTCATAAAAAAATCCCGAGTCCTTGCGATCGGC
Organism: Chthoniobacterales bacterium; assembly: GCA_965218705.1. Lineage (GTDB taxonomy): Bacteria > Verrucomicrobiota > Verrucomicrobiia > Chthoniobacterales > UBA10450 > Palsa-1392. The sequence goes on along the minus strand of OZ244652.1, from coordinate 1,404,970 downwards.
CGGGAACGCCCGGAAATCGCAGGTCTCGTCTCCATCGCGAAAGGCGATGCTTCCCACGGGCGACGACAGTTCCAAGGCGAGAATTTTCATGCGCGCCCCTCCGTGATGATCCGCTGCGATTCGCCGCTCTCTTCCAGGCGAAGCCAGCGGGTGCGCGCCGGCAGCACTTCTGGAAATCGCTCCGCCCATTCCACCACAGTCACACCGCCGTCAGCCGAGTAGTCGTCGAAACCAATCTCGGCCACATCTTTCGGGCGCTGCAGCCGGTAAAAATCGAAATGGTAAAGCGGCAGACGTCCGCTGCGATATTCGTGCACAAGGGTAAAGGTAGGGCTCGTCACCTCGTCGTTCCCTCCCATGCCCTGAAGCAGACCTTTCACGAAGTGGGTCTTGCCGGCGCCCAGGTCGCCCACCAGGCCGACGACGTCGTTAGGTTGGAGGCGGCGCGCCCACTCGCGTCCGTGCGCGAGAGTTTCCTCCACGCTATTGGAAGTGAATGTAGCCATCGCCGAATTGTTTGGGGTTCCCTCCTTTCCCGAGACGGCCGATGCAGGTCAGCGGAAGGCGAGGAAACTTCTGGGGCCAAGACTTTTCCAGCGCCGGGGCTTCGTGCGGAGAGACCGCCAAAAGTAATTCGTAATCTTCCCCGTCGTTGAGCGCCTCGGAGATGGAAGAACCTCGCGTGCGTGGCAATTTTTTTTCTTCTATCACGAAACCAAGTCGGCTGGCCCGGGCTAATCGCGGCAGATCGGCGCCCAGCCCATCGCTTAGATCCATCATCGCGTGAATCGAAAAATGAGCGGTCAGCCAGCGTGCTTCCTCAATCCGCGGGATGAACCGGAAATGCTTTCGCCGCCTCGAACCGCCCAACCGACCGGTCACGAAAAGCAGGTCGCCATCCCGCCCGCCTCGGCGCGAGACCCAGCGCTCTTTTTCCACGGTTCCGAGCGCGCTCACGGAAATAACCGCCGGCCCTTTGATCTGACTCGTTTCCCCGCCCACGATGGCGACATCAAACCGAGCAGCCGCCCGCTCCAGCCCGCCATAAATTTCATGGGTCCAACGCACCGACCGTTCCCCCGGCAAAATGAGGGTGACAAGCGCAAAGCGAGGCTGGCCCGCCATGGCGGCGAAGTCGCTCAAGGGACGAGCCATCGCTTTCCAGCCGATCGCCGACGGCTTGTCGTTAGGCAGGAAGTGGACGTTCTCAACCACGCAATCGGTCTTCAGCAAGAGAAGCTGGTCCTGGCCCGGCGCAGCCACGACAGCACAATCGTCACCCGGGCCGGCCTTCACGTCCCGGTTCATTTTGAGCTGCTTGACCCATTGCTGCACCAGGCGGTCCTCGCCCAAGTCGCGGAGACGAATCCGTCCGTTGGCGGATTCGTTCCGTCTCATTGCGGGATCAGATCGGGGAAGGCGAGCGCGCTGAGCGAAAGAAAATTGAAGAGCGCGTGCATCGTCATCGGGACCAGGATGGAGCCGCTCCATTCGTAAGCGAGAGTGAAGCACCCACCGAGCACGAAGAGCGGCCCGAGGCTGGGCAGATGAACGTGCACCGCGCCGAAAAGGAGCGCGTTCAGGAGCAGACCGGGGCCCCGCCCCAGGTAGCGCTTGAGCACGCCGTAGAGAAAGAAGCGGAAAATAAATTCCTCCGCAAATGGCGCGATCGTGACCGCCAGCACGATGATAAAAATGCGCTGCTGCAGCGTTTCCGAACCGGTAAACATCTCGACGATTTGCTGCCGATTAGCCCCTTCCCCGAGAACCCAGCGCGAGAGTTGATCAGCGCCCATCAGCAGCGGGTAGGCGGCAAAGAGGAGCACGGCTGCTGTGCTCACGATGCGCCCAAAGCCCAGCCGGGAAAATCCGCCTAACGATAACACGCTAAAGCCGCGCAGTTGCAGAAGCGCGGTCAAGATCGCCACGACAGCAAAGGAGAAAGCCGCCGTGATGAGCAGCTCGCGGGTCTGAAAGGTCGCCTGCTCCTGCATCCGGCTGGCGGCCAGAACATTGAGCAAAAACCAACCGACCAGTAAAAGAGCAGCAATCCCCTCGGGCCATCCTACCTGGCGTTCCCCCAGCTCAAACGCTCCGTTAGGCCGCGCGGTCACCTGCCGTGCGAGGGAGAGATAAACGTAGAGCCCGGCGAGGACGAGCAGCGCGTTCAGCAGGCTATTAACCATCGCTCCGGCGCTAGGGAGCGTAGAAGCTCGGCAGAAAATAGGCGCGCCCACTCTCCAGCCGCGGCGAAATCTGCCCAGGCAAGGTCAGCTCGATGCGCGTGTCGCCGCTCTTGGTCAACATCTGGAAGACCCGGCCCAAGCTGAAAGGAGGACGATACTTCACGATCTGCGCATCGGGTGCATTCCCTAATTGCTTCGCCTTGGCGTAGGCGTCCTCGATCTGGCCGAGGCCGTCGATCAACTTGAACTCGAGGGCGTCACGCCCCGAAATAATGCGACCATCCGCAATTCCGTTGCGCAGACCGTCGGCCGGCAGATGGCGTTCCTTCGCCACGATGCCGAGGAATTTTTCGTAGGTTTTCATGACGAAACCCTGGACGTAATCGCGTTCCTCGGGCGTGATCGGCCGGGCTCCATTGAGCATGTCTTTAAATTTGCCGCTCTTAAAGACGACGGAGGCCAGCCCGATCTTATTGAAAAGCTGTTCGTAGTTCAGCGTCTGAATGATGACGCCGATGCTGCCGGTGATGCTGGTCTCATTGGCCATTAAATATTTCCCGCCGCAAGCCACATAATAGCCGCCCGAAGCCGCCAGCGATTCCATGTAGACGACGACCGGTTTCTTGGCCCGCGTCTTGACGACGGCGTCGTAGATCATATCGGACGCCGTGACCTCTCCGCCCGGAGAATCCACCGCCAGCACTACGGCACGCACCTCGCTGTCGTTGCGCGCCTGTTCCAATTGCCAGCGCAGATCATCCACCATCGATTCCCCGACATTGCCCCCCACACTGCTGCTGATGAGGCCGCGCAGACTCACGACGGCGATCTTCTGGTCGGTCCCTTTCTTCCCCCGCTCCAGGATCATCTCCGAGAAACGCGGACGGTATTCGACATCGCGACTGGATCCATCCAGACGGCGAACCGCCATGCCGGACAGAATCAGGTTACCGAGCAGGCTTGCACAGAGCACCACGAATAAAAAAACGCTCAGACAACCCAGTTTGCGATTGGACGCCATGCCGGGATGAAATCGTCGAAGAACGGCGCAGGCACAAGCGCTTTTCGAGGGAAAAGGGGCGGGAATAAATGGCAGGAAAGTTGCTCTTACCTTCGTCAACTATGACACCCTTGAATCCAAGCGGGCATCTTTCGCAGAGCGAGGCGGCTGTCCGTCCTGGGCCCAAGATCCGCCACAAATCCGCCCCGAAGCGTCGTTCAAAAACCTCTGCCGGACCCGGCGATAACGAGCCAGTGCGGCCCGCCGTCGGCACGCTCACCCGCACCAAGAGTCTGCTCCTGGCTGCCTTGAAGGTGTGGGAATTGAAAAACGGCATTCGCGACTAGCGCGTCCCGTGACGCTGATTTGACCGCGGAGGGACGCGGAGGATTTTAACCCGCACGGACTCGGGAATCTCTCCCGTTTATTCGGCTCGCCTATCGGGCGGCCGGAAGCCAATTGCGACACCGCGCGTGGCGATTACGTTGCCCCGCGTGGCGCCCATAGCTCAGCCGGATAGAGCATCGGATTTCTAATCCGACGGTCGCAGGTTCGAGTCCTGCTGGGCGCGCGTGGCCCGACGAGATCACCCGATGAAGAAATTATGGTTAGGCGCGCTGACCCTGGCAATCGCCGTGCACGAAGCCTGCGCGCTGGTGGGCGAGACGGAGGCGGAAATCAAGAAGCGCTACGATCCAGAGAACCATTTTCGACAGGAAGGCCACGATCGACTGGGAGATGTGCAGCGAGCCTACCAAATCCAGAACTTCATCGTGATGGTTTCTTTCGAGCACGGCGTCAGTGTCGCAGAGTCGGTTTTCAAAGTGGGTTCGGATCCTGACGAGCGCCAGTTGTCGCCTTTGGAAGCAGAAGCCATTCTGAATTTCTACAAGGATGCAGGCGTCACCTGGCTGCCTGAGATGGCGGGCGTGGTGTGGAAAAGCTCGGATGGAAAGCTCAAGGCTCTCCTGGCTCTGGATCAAATCCAGGTTTCAACCACCGACTATGCTCGACGCACGGCTGTGGCCAACAAGGCAGCAGCGGAGGAACGACCGTAGTCGAGCCACAGGCCTGACACAGCGGACCAACCGAAGCGATCCTGGAGGGCACCGCTTCGTCGTGTCCCAGTTTCAAACACGGCGATAACAGAGCATCGCCCTCCACGACCGTTCCATCTCCTCCCAGCGCACTACTCACAAGGCGAGGTTTTCCGCCCGATAAATTTGCGCTCGTGCTCCAGCAACCACTTCTTGCGCCACAACCCGCCGCCATATCCGCAGAGCGAACCATCCGCGCGGATGACGCGGTGACACGGAATGATGATCGACATCATGTTCAGGCCGTTGGCTCGGCCGACGGCGCGGCGCGCTCCCGGGTCGCCCATCTGCTCGGCCATCCAGGAATAAGAGCGCGTTTCGCCGATCGGAATCGACCGCAGGACCTCCCAATCGCGGAGTTGGAAATCTGTCCCAACCGGAGCGAGCGGAATCTTGAACTCCAAATTCTTCGCCGCGAAATAGTCGGCCAACTGCTGGCGGATGGCCGTGAGGTGCTTGTGCTCGCCAGGCACGATGCTCTTTTTCAAACGTTGCCGCAGGATCGGTAACTCGCGCTCCAGGGCGCGTCGCTCGCCGAACTCGAGCAATCGCAACCCTTCGTCATCCGCTACCGCCAGCATCGTGCCAAGCGGTGTCGTTAGGCGCTCCGCGAAGAGACAGTCCCGCGCCTTGGCCTGCCTCAGGCGGGTCGGCGGGTCGCCGAAGATCTTGGTAAACGCTTCACGGAAACCACTCTCGGAACCGAAGCCGCTGCCGTTGCGCGCCTCTTCCACGCTTTCACCTCGACGCACTTCGCGCAAAGCGAGTCCCATGCGACGCGCGCGGTGGTAAGCCTGGAAAGTCATGCCGTAGTAGCGCTTAAATTGCCGGCGAGCGGTGGACGGATCGATCGAGAGTGACGCCAGTTCTTTGTCCGTCAGGCGTCCATCGGGCGCTTTCTCGACCTCGGTCCGCAGCCGTCTGACCAGATCGGGCGCCGGTTGTTCCGGGTCCATCGGCTGGCAACGCAGACAAGGTCGATAGCCGCCCAGCAAAGCTTCGTTAGGCGAAGGAAAAAATTCGACGTTCTCGCGGGCGGGCTTTTTCGCGCTACAGGTGGGACGGCAGAAGATCCCGGTCGTTCTGACCCCGGCAAAAAAGATCCCTTCGAAAGTGGAATCGCGCTCAACCAGGGCCTGATACATGGTGTCGTTAGGCGGAAGCAGTTCGAGCGTTTTCATGCGCGGGCGAGGGCAAAGGTGAAGCAGGCCCGGTCGGCGCTCCGAGCCTGGAGAAATTCAGTTTCCGGGTCGCCGAGAAGGTTTTCAATCACGCTTTCCAGATCGCGCTCGCCGACTATTTCAGCCGCGATCATGTTGCGCTTCGCATTGTAGGCGCGCAAGACACGGCCCTTGCGGAAATCGGCGGGATATTCGTCCGTCTTTTGATATCGAACACATGGTTCGGCGTGCACAAAGATCGGACCGCTTTCCGCATAAGGACGACCCGCGGGAATGGAAGCATAGGGAAACAGCACGAGCTTTTCGCCCGGTTTTCCCCAGCGCAAGCAATGCCGACAAGGATAACCGGTGGGCGAATCGACCGTCACGTAAACGTGATCGCTCGCGCTAGCCTCGGCCGCGGAGCGCGCCGCCTCCGCCACCTCGGTGGGCAACGGAACCACCCGAAAGTTTTTCGTTTTCATGTCCGCAGCCTAAACGGAATCGGCGCGCGCGTGCATCGACGGAATTCAGGCATTGAATTCCCGACGATATTCCTGGAGGGACGGGCGCAGTCCCGTCCGCGTTTCTAAAAACTTGGGCGACAGGCTCGTCGTCCCTCCATTCTACCAACGGTGAAACGCGGGGTGACCTTCCTTGACAGCCACAAACGTCCCGCGGCAGGTCGCGCACACTTTGCCGCCGGCTGTGAGTGTGCCTTCGATCGTGGCACGATCGGCGGAGGAATCGACCACCTTGGCGGAAAGGAAAACCGAACCATCGGTCGGCGTCGGGCGGAGCAACTTAATCGCATAATCTGCCGTCACCGTGCATGGCACACGCTCTTCACCAGCCTGCTTCATCAGGTGATACGCCGCGGTCCAGTTGCAATGGCAATCGAGCAACGTCCCGATGATGCCGCCGTTGAGAATACCGGGAAACGCTTCGTATTTCGTCTCCGGTTTCCACTCTGCCACGACCGCGTCACCTTCCGCAAAACTGCGAATACGCAGACCTTCCGCATTCGACGGCCCGCAGCCCCAGCAGGCATTGGCAGGCGCGTATTTCTCCTGGAGCGATGGCTGGTTCATCATTTCATTTAAACGCACTGACTGTGGGTGGGCTAGACTCTGTCGAGCCAGGGTGAAAACATCTCTTCTGCAGCGGCCTGCCATCCCCGCCTCGACAGAGTCTCGCCCGACCGACAAAGGATGACGCCATTGAACCTCAGGCTCCCGAGCCGTTCGAAGCAGTCGCCTGTTGGTAGGGCCTCGCGGCGGGACCAGTGTAAAGCGAACGGGGACGAATCAAGCGGTTGTGATCCTGCTGCTCGATCACGTGCGCGCACCAACCCGCCACCCGCGAGGCGGCGAAAATCGGGGTGTTCAAAGCAGGATCAAATTCCAGCATGGTGAAGACCGGCGCGGCGTAGAGATCGACATTGGCGCAGAGATGTTTCTCGCGGTCCATCGTCGCTTCGAGCGTCTCGCAGATCGGCACCCAATCTTCTTTGCCGACTCGCTGCCCGAGGTCCCGCGCGATCTCGCGCATGATCGGCACCCGGGAATCGCCCGCTTTATAGACGCGATGACCGAAGCCCATGATCTTGGCCTTCTTGGCCAGCGCATCCATCATCCATTTCTCCGCGCGATCGGGCGTCCCGATGTCGTCGAGCATCTTCATCGATTCTTCATTCGCACCGCCGTGCAGCGGTCCTTTCAGCGTGCCGCACGCACTCGTGACCGCGGCATACATGTCGGCCAGCGTCGCGGCGGTGACGCGCGCGGCGAAGGTCGAGGCGTTAAATTCGTGATCGGCATACAGGATGAAAATCGTGTCCATCATCCGGATCTTCCAGTCCTGCGGCACTTCGCCGCTCAGCTTGTAGAAAAGGTTGCCCGCCATGGTTAGGTCAGGCCGTTCCGGCAACGGATTCTCACCGCGCTGAATCCGATACCCGTCGGCGATCAAGGTGGTGGTCTTCGCGAGCAGGCGCATCGCTTTGCGCACATTGGCCTCATGCGAATGATCGTTCAGCTCGGGATCAAACGGCGCCAGCATGGAGTAGCCGGTGCGCAGCATGTCCATCGGATGCGTGTTCTTCGGCATGAGCCGCATCATTTCGAGGACTTCTTTGGGCAGCGATCTATCGTTCGCCAGCTCTTGGGAGAATTCCTCGCGCTCGTGCACGGTCGGTAGTTCGCCCTTCAGCAGCAAGTAGGCGACCTCTTCGAAATTGGCTTTCTCCGCCATCTCGTGAATGTCGTAGCCGCGATACAAGAGGCCGGCGTTAGGATCGACCCAGCAGATCTCGGTTTCTCCGGCGACGACGCCGGCGAGGCCTGGGCTGTAAGCGGGTTTTTCTTCTGTGCTCATAGATTTTGTCTCCTGGTCTTGCGCTGGAGGGAGGGGTTCTGCGCCGCTCGCAGGGTTGCGGGCGTGCGCTCTCAACATGCCGCGCCGGAGCGACTATTTCAATCAGCCTGATAACCGGGCCAGCTTTCCGCGGCCGGATCGTAGTCGAGCGTGGCGTAAAGTTCCTGGCGCGTCTGCATGCGCTCGAGCCATTCGTTAGGCGAGCCGGCCGTCTTGAGCGCGTGGAAAAACTCGCCGGTCGTTTTCATCGAAACGCGAAAAGCGCTCTGCGGGAAAATGACCATGCGATATCCGAGATCGCTCAGTTCCTGGACAGTGAGCGACGGGCTTTTGCCAAACTCCGTCATGTTGGCGAGGAGCGGCACTTTCACTTCCTTGGCAAAATCGCGAAACTCTTCTTTCGTTTGCAGCGCTTCGGGGAAAATGGCATCGGCGCCCGCCTCCACGTAGGCATGGGCGCGTTTCACTGCGCCATCGAAATTTTCCATCGCCCGGGAATCCGTGCGCGCGATGAGAAGAAAATCACGATCGCACTTGGCGGCGACCGCCGCGCGGATCTTGGCCTCCATTTCGTCGACCGGCACCAACCTCTTGCCCGCTAAGTGTCCGCAACGTTTCGGAAATTCCTGATCTTCCAAGTGGCAGCCGGCGAGTCCCGCGCTTTCCAATTCGTAAATTGTCCGCCCGACATTCTCGGCGCCGCCGAAACCAGTATCGGCATCGACGATCGCGGGAATCCTGACCGCCTTCGCGACAAACCCGGCCAGGGTGGTGACTTCGTTCAGAGTGAGTAAACCGACATCCGGCAACCCCGCCGTGCAATTCGCCAGTCCCGCGCCACTAATGTAAACGGCTTCGAATCCAGCGCGCTCGACTTGCCGCGCCATCGAGGCATTGGGCACCCCCGGCATTGCGACGATGCCCCGCTCCAGCAATTCACGCAGCCGTCTCTTCTTCGAAATCTTCTCCGCCATTCTTTATCCTAGCCTGTCCAGGCCAGCTTTCACATTCGCATGGAGGTCCGCTTGAGTAGCGCTATCGCGCCGGCATTTTCGCCAGCTTCATCAGTTCGCTCGGGTTTTTCGCCTCATCGAAACTCCAACCCGCAGCGACCAGCTTTTCTGCGCCTTCTTCACCGAGGAATGGGACAACCAGCGCGTTGAACTTACCTTCCAACTGCTCATCGGTCACCGGATTGAACGCATTCCCAAGCGGATAATCGACGCGCTTCGTCACGGTTCGATCGTCATGCAGGGTGACGTGCACGATGTTCGCAACCGCCTTGGCGTAAAGCGAGGAAAGTTCTTCGTTCCGCTGGACCGTGACTTCCTCGAGGAACTTCCAGATCTTCGGGTCGGTGAAACGTTGGGGCTGAAATTGTTTTTCGGTCACCTCGCCGTCGAGCAGCGCGATCGCGGTGATGTAGGGCAGAGAGTGATCGGCCGTCTCGCGCGTCTCCGGTTTCCATTTCTCCGCTTCGCTCCCGATGATATCGACCGAAGCGTCGTGACTCTCGATCCGGACGGAGCGGATCTTCGAGACATCGCCAATATCCTTGCGCAGGAAAAGAGCCGCCTCGATCGCACTCTGGCTGTGATATTCGGCCGGCCAATATTTGATGCTCGTCTTCAAAATCATCGAAGCCGGTCCTTCACCCTCGACCGCTTCCTGTTCTTTATCGAAAACCTCAGCGACGTTGCCTAACGACACTCCCAGTTCCTTTTCGAAACCCATCGCGCCTTCGAAAATCGGCGCCGGACCGGTCATGCCGGCGCGGGCCAGCAGCGCAGCGTAAACACCCAGGCGAGAGGCGTTGGCGAAGGCCACACCTTTCCAATGCGATAGCTCGCCCACTCGCGCCTGACGGAAGGCGGCGCAATGCACCCCGGCGATGTTGATGGCGTGCCGGGTCTTTTCCGCGTCGAGCTTCATGAGTCGGGCACAGGCCAGTGCGGTGGAAAACGCGCCGTAAGTCGGATGATCCCAACCGCGCGCACGGATGCTGGCTGCATCGCACAGACGGCATTGCACTTCATAGGCGATCGCGGTCGCCAGAATCATCTCTTTCCCGCTCGAGCCGATACTTTCACCGACGGCCAGAACCGCGGCGAAGTTATCGCTCGGATGAGCCGGCTCTTTCGAGAGATAGGTGTCGTTGTAGTCGAAATAACGGATGCAACAACCCGTCGCGAAAGCGGCCCAATCCGGTGGCGCCTGGTGATCAGTCCCGATGATGGTCGCGCCATTTTTAGCCGAAAAATCGGAGGCAACTTCACGGGAGATCCGGCAAGGATCTTCGTTCCACGCTCCCAGCGCGCAGCCCACCGAGTCAAGCAGACGCCGTTTCACCTCGTGGACGACATTTTTCCCAAGGTCTTCGAAAGTTAACGAACAGGCGTAATTGGCGAGCTGGTGAGCGAGTGATTTAGACATAAAATGGAGTCTGCAAAGTGCCGAGGAATCGCCGGGCGGCAAGGGTGGGGTGGGCGTCCCGCCCGCCGGTGAAGGCGTCTCGCGTTCACGCACTTGGTTGCCGGACGAAGTCGATTTCGGCGAGACGCCGAAATCGGCGGGCGGGACGCCCACCCTACCCGGGACTTGCTGCTAACCGGGCGCGCACGCACAATCCCTCCTCATGAGCAAAGTTTATCCCGACGCCAAAGCCGCCCTTGACGGCCTTCTCCACGACAACATGACCATCGCCGCGGGCGGCTTTGGGCTTTGCGGCATCCCGGAAAACCTGATCGCGGCGCTACACGACAGCGGCGTCAAAGATCTGACCATCGTCGGGAACAACGCGGGTGTAGATGGCTTCGGGATGGGCGTCCTGCTCCCGGCGCGCCAGGTCAAAAAAGTGATGGCCTCTTACGTAGGCGAGAACAAGGAATTCGAGCGCCAGGTCCTCAGCGGCGAGCTCGACTTGGAACTCATTCCGCAGGGCACTCTGGCCGAACGACTGCGCGCGGGCGGGGCCGGCATTCCCGGCTTTTACACCCGCACCGGCTTCGGCACCAAGCTGACAGAGGGCAAGGAAACCAAAAAAATCGATGAAATGGAATATGTCCTGGAACCCGGAATCAAGACGGAGCTCTCGCTCGTCAAAGCGTGGAAAGGCGACAAATCCGGCAACCTCATTTTCCGCAAAACCTCCCGCAATTTTAACCCGATGATCGCGAGCTGCGGCAAAGTCTGCGTCGCGGAAGTCGAGGAATTGGTCGAGGTCGGCCAACTCGATCCCGACCAGATCCACACGGCCGGCATTTTCGTCGACCGCATCATCCAAGGCCAGAACTACGAGAAACGAATCGAGTTCCGCACCGTCTCCGGCAGTTCCGCCGCGAAAAAGGAAAACCCGATCCGCGACATGATGGCGAAGCGCGCCGCGCAGGAGTTGCGCGATGGATACTACGTCAACCTCGGCATTGGCATCCCGACGCTCGTCGCCAACTACATCCCCGCCGGCATGAACGTGACCCTGCAATCCGAGAACGGCTTGCTCGGCATCGGCCCTTTCCCGACAGATGAAAACGTCGACGCCGACCTCATCAATGCCGGCAAACAGACGATCACCGCGATCCCCGGCTCGGCCTTTTTCTCGAGCGCCGATTCCTTCGCCATGATCCGCGGCGGCCACATCGATCTCTGCATCCTCGGTGCGTTCGAAGTCACCGACAAAGGCGACATCGCCAACTGGATGGTCCCTGGCAAAATGGTCAAAGGCCCCGGCGGCGCGATGGACCTCGTCGCCGGCGTAAAGAAAGTCGTCGTCGTGATGGAACACTGCGCGCGCGACGGCAGCCCGAAGATCATGAAGGAATGCACGTTGCCGATCACCGGCAAAGCCTGCGTCAATCTCATCATCACCGACCTCTGCGTGCTCGAGGTCAAAGAAGGTGGCGGCCTCGTCCTGATCGAGCTGCACGGCGACGCTACCGAAGACGACATCCGCGCCAAGACCGGCGCGCCCTTCGAAGTCGCGCTGAAGAGCTGATTGTCCCTTGCGAGGATGAAAACCTTCATTCGCTGACTTACTCGAATGTTTAAGCATTCGAGATTAAGCAGTCTCTCGTGTGCGATGCTGTTGGGCGGTTCTGATCTTTCGCTCAGAGCGGTATTGTTTTCGGACTCTTTCGCTGGCACGAGAGCGCAATTTTTTCATCTGCCTTCCTCTTGCGTCCGTCCGGGACGATCCTTCCCCCAGTGGCACCTGTTTTCGACCTCCCTAATTATTTTCGGATCAAGATCGTGGACAGCTTTGCGGAGCTCGTCGCCACTCCGTTTGCGCTGGGGGTCAATGCGCTCTGCTGGCCGCGCACGCTGCCGGGGGATTTCGGCGAGGTGGTCGCGAAACTCGGAGCCGGAGCAGGCGTGATCGCGATCGAGGAGCGGGAACTCCGGCAACTCGCGCTGAGCGCGGCAGGGCGATTAGCGCTTGATGGGCTACGGGAGGATCTACGCTTGTTGCGGGAGCAGGGACGCGATCCGGTGCTCAACTGCATTCACGACTATCCCCGCGACGAGGAGCCGGGGCCGGTGCGGACGGATGTGTTCTCCTTCCACGTGGATAGCGCGCCGGTCGAAGCCGATACCTGGCTTTGCACTTACTTCGGGCCCGCGAGTGAAGGCCTGCGGAACGAGGACGCGCGGCGCAAAGTGGAAATTCCGGAGACTCGGGAAATGATACGGACATATCTCGGGGCAGAAGCGGATGACGACGAATTTCGCACCGCTCTGCAGGAGCATTGCTACGACCTGCATTACGCGGCCGCCGAGGGGGCTCAGCCGTATTCTTTCGGGGTTGGCCATCTCTGGCGGATCGCGGTGGAGTGGCCCGGGAGCGCGGTCCCTCCGTGCATCCACCGTGCGCCCGCCACGGTGCCGGGCGAGCCGGCGCGCTTGCTCCTGATCTGCTGATCCGGAGTCTCGCCAAGGCACCCCAGAAAGATCCCATCATGTGAGCGGAGTCTTTGGGTCCCGCTCTCCGCTCCCAGCCGTGGCGCTTGGGTTTCGCGCCCCCACTTTTCTTTCGCCCAAGCCCGCGCTCCGGCCTAATCTCGCCACCTATGATTCTCGAACATCCTTTGAGCGACGCGGAGCGCGCTTTCCTCGATCGTGTCGCCGATTTTGCCCGCGATGAAGTCATGCCCCACGCCGACCAGTGGGATCATGACGAGCAACTGCCACGCGAAATTTTCACCAAGGCTGGGAAGATCGGGTTGATGGGGATGGCGGCGCCAAAAGAATACGGCGGCGGCGCAATGAGCTACGTGACGGTCGCGCTCGCGATCAAGGAGCTCGGTAAAGCCTACGCTGCGCTCTCGATGGATATCGCAGCGCACAACGCTCTCGCGGTCGGCCAGATCAACCAGTTCGGGACCGAGAACAAAAGAAAAAGTATCTGCCGCGCCTAACGAGTGGCGAATGGATCGGCGCCTGGGCTTTGACTGAACCGAACGCTGGCAGCGACACGGGTGGAATCGAGACGAAAGGCACGGAGCACGAGGGCCATTGGCACATCAATGGGCTGAAGAAATTCATCACCAGCGGCCGCACCGCCGAGCTCATGATCGTGATGGCAACGACCGGGCAGACCGACAAAGGCAAAAACGAGATCAGCGCCTTTATCCTGATGAAAGATCAGATCACGCCGGTGCGAAAAATTCACACCTACGGCATGCGGGCGAGCGACACAGCGGAGCTGCGTTTCGAGAACTCGAAGGGTGAATTGTTAGGCGAGCGGGGCCGCGGTCGAGAACAAGCGCTCACTGTGCTTGATCGCGGACGCATCGGGATCGCGGCGTTGGCGGTCGGGATTGCGGAGGCTGCTTTCGAACGGGCTAATTCCTACGCGACCGAGCGGAAACAATTCGGGCACGCGATCGGTGATTTTCAGGCGGTGCAATGGATGCTGGTTGATTCCGCAATGGAGTTGGAAGCAGCCGAAGTCATGACGATGCACGCCGCTTATCTGCAAGACCAGGGTCGGAATACGACAAAGGAATCCGCCATGGCCAAGCTGATGTCTTCGGAATCGGCGGTTCGAATTTGTGACCGCTCCATGCAGATTCACGGCGGTTATGGTTATAGCCGCGACTTGCCGATTGAACGTTATCTGCGCGACGCGAAGCTTTGCGAGATTGGCGAAGGCACTTCGCAGGTGCAGCGGTTGGTGATTGCGCGGCATGTCCTCAAGGAAGCGAAACCGCTCAAGCTCGCTCACCGCGAGCCGCGCGCGCCGAATCGTTAGGCAACGGAAGTCAGGCTTCCAGCCTGACTCGGCCGGCGGGCATCTTGCCTGCCGCTTCTGATCCGACAGGCTGAAAGCCTGTCAGCCGAGTCAGGCAGGATGCCTGACTTCCAGACGGACTCGCGGCGTCAGACCATCGGGCGGAAATGGCCGACCACTTCCTGCAGGCGGCCGGTGATTTGGCCTAACGAGCAGACTTCCACGGTCTCGATCAGCGTCGGGAAACAGTTTTTTCCGCTTTCCACCACCTCGGTCAACTGATCGAGCGCGCGTTCCGCTTTAGCAGCATTGCGCTTCTTGAACTTGGCCAGCCGATCGACTTGCAATTGCTTCTTCGCCGTCGGCGTGCGCACCATTTTCACTTCCGGCATTTCGTCTTTCATGTCGTTGTATTTGGTCAACGCGATGATCGGCCGGGTGCCGTTGTAGATTTGTTCTTCGTAACGATGGGCCGCGTTTTGGATTTGGCTCCGTTGATAGCGATGCTCGATGGCCGGGAGCACGCCGCCGAAGGACTCGATCTGGCGAAACTCTTCCAGCATTCCCTCCTCCACCGCACGTTCGACGGCTTTCATGCCGGGCGAACCGCTCAGCATGTTCATGGTGTGCTTAAAGATGCCGGATTCATCGAGCAGAATCGCCTGGCCGTGCGCGGCGAGGCGGATCCATTCTTCGCTCGGCGTGGTGAACGGCTCGTCCGCGCTGTTCGAGTGGCAGCTGTTCGTGCCGTTCATGTAGGCGAGCATCAGCTCGGCCGCGGTTCTCGTTAGGTTATTTTTAAATTCCGCCGCGACTAACGAGCGTCCGCTCGTCTGCGTGTGCAGCTTGAACATCTGCCCTTTCGGTCCCGCGCCGAAAACATCGCGCATCCCGATCGCCCAGATGCGCCGCGAAACGCGCGAAAGCGCGATGTATTCCACGTCGAGTCCGCAATCGAGAAAGAAGGAGAGCCGGGGCGCGAATTGATCGACCGGGATACCGCGCGCGGCCAGCATTTCCGCGTAGGCGAAGCCGTTCGAAACCGTGTAAGCCGCCTGCTGCACCGGCGTCGATCCGGCCTCGCCGATGTGATAGCCGCTGATCGAAACCGGATACCAACGCGGCATTTCGGCCGAGGTCCATTCGATCATGTCGCAGAGGAAACGGAGCGACGCTTCGGTGGGGAAAATCGTTTCGTTCTGCGCCTGTACTTCCTTGAAAATATCGGCCTGAATGGTGCCGCGCAGATTCGGCACCACCTTGGCGCCGAAGCGTTTCTTTGCCGCCGCGATATACATCGCCATGATGATCGGCGCCGGACCGCTGATCGTCATCGAGGCGGAAAACGCGGGCGAACCCATGTCGAATCCGTCGTAAAGACGGATCATGTCTTCGTAGGTGTCGATGGCGAGACCGCCTTCGCCGATCTTGCCGAAAACGCCCTCCGCATCGCTGTCGATGCCGTAGAGCGTCGGGCCGTCGAAGGCCGTGCTCAGACGCGCGGAGCGCTGGTGGCCGGTGAGAAAATGAAAGCGCTTGTTCGTGTCTTCGGCCAAACCGAGACCGGAGAACAGACGGGTCGGCTCTTCGACCTCAACCGGCTTGGTCGCGGGCGTGGCGACTTTCGCGGCGTTCTTTCCATTGCTCCCATTCTTGGCGTGGCCGTTTTTGCCATTCTTGCCGTCACGTCCGTAACTGCCGGCTTCCAATTCTCGCAGCGGCTCGAGATACATTTCGCGATAAGCGCCAGCCGTGTAGGGAAATTCACCAGGCAGTCCTTCGCCTAACAAGTAACGCGCGATCTCGCCCGGCTCGTCGATTTCCGGGAGCGCGAGCCGCGGCAATTTCAAACCGGTCGGAGCTGCACCCATCTTGATCCGACCTTTGATGTCGTTCCAACGATCAAGCATTTCCTGGCCGAACTCCTCGTCGGTCCGCGCACGTTTAACCTCATCGAGGACATGCTGATTATACTTCTCAACTGCTTCAACGACGTTGCCTAGTTTGCTCATGTTCCGATCCCTTTTCCTTCCTATTCTTCAGTCAATAAGTCGCACAGTTCATCCACGCCCGGATCGCGATGGCGATTCGCCACGGTCGAGACGAGCAGTTGCGATTTCTTGTTTTGATCGAGGCGCCGCGCAATTTCGGAGCTGGCCGTGCGCGCGCGTTCCTGATCGCTTTTGTTCACCACCACGATGTCGGCGAGATCGAGCATGACGATCTTCTGCAACTGCAGCCGGCTGCCGTAATCTGGGTTCATCACGAGCACGCGCTTGTGGATGAGCCCGCTCTGGAAAGGCATCGCTTCCTGCCCCGTGCCGACCGTCTCGATGATCACGTAATCGAAATCCGACTCCGCCAAGAGCACGAGGCAATCCTCCGTCGCGGGCGACAGTCCACCAGCCTGCCCGCGCGTGGCCATGCTACGCATGAAAACGCGTTCGTTCTGCGAGTTAATCATGGTGGCGCGATCGCCCAGCAAAGCGCCGGCGCCGACCACGCTCGGATCGTGCGAAAGAATGGCGATGCGCGCTTTCGGCTCGCGGTGAAGCAAACGCAAAACGAGCTCATCGATTAACGTCGTCTTGCCCGCACCGCCCGGACCGGTGAAACCGAAAACGCGCGTCTTCCCGCGCTTCGCTTTCGATTTGCCCGCGCGCTTTTTCTGCGGCGCCTTCTTCGCAGCGTAGGCGTCCTCGATTTTGGTCAAGGCGCGCGCCAATTTCATATCCGCGCTCACTTTGCCGCCGCGCAAAGCTTGATGCGATCCGCCGTAATTCTTGTGCACGAAGTCGACCATGTCGCCTAACGACGTCCCCGCGAAAAAGATTTTATCGACGCCTTTGCGCCGCATGATCACGTCGTCTTTGCCGGTGATCGTCCCACCGCCGCCGCCGAAAACCTTGATGTAATCGGCGCCCTGTTTTTTGAGCAGGCGCGCGACTTCTGAGAAAAACTCGACGTGCCCGCCGTTGTAACTGGAGATGCCGAGCGCCTTCACATCTTCCTGAATGGCCGCGCGCACCATGTCCGTCGCATAGCGGTGGTAACCAAGATAGACCACCTCGATCCCGTGCCGGATGAACTCGAGGTTGATCGTATTGATGGCGCTGTCGTGGCCATCACAGATCGGGACTGCGGTCAGAATGCGGACAGGTGCAGGCATGCGTGCGCAACCTAACGGCAATCATGACGCGGGCAAGAATGGCGCGTGGAACGGTTGAACCTTTCCCTAACCGGTTCACTTTGCGCCATGACCGATCCTCTTGATTTCACTGGCAAAACCGTTCTCGTCACCGGCAGCTCACGCGGCCTCGGTGCGGAAATGATCAAAGCCTTCGGCGCGCGCGGGGCGCAGTGCGTGGTCAATTTCATTGCCGACCCAGAGGGAAAAAATAAGGCGGAGGCAGAAGGCGTCGCGAATGGGTTGAAGGAGCCGCTGACCATCGAATGCGATGTGACGAAACCGGAGCAGGTCGAAGCCATGATGAAAGAGATCGCCGACCAGCTCGGCGGACTCGATGTGCTGGTGAACAACTCTGGGATCATCCGCGATCGCACGATCAAGAAGCTGACTTTCGAGGAATTCGAGAGCGTGGTGCGGGTGAATCTGGCGGGCACATTCAACGTCACGCAAAAGGCCGCCGCCATCTTGAAGCAAGGCGGCCGGGTGATCAATCTCTCGTCCGTGAGCGGGCAGATGGGGCTTTTTGGACAGGCGAATTATTCCTCGAGCAAAGCGGCGATTATTGCCCTAACGAAAGTCTCGGCGCGCGAGCTGGCGCGGCAGCAGATCACGGTCAACGCCATCGCGCCCGGTTTCATCGACGTCGGCATGAGCAAGGGGATGCCGGATGAAGTGACGGAGAATTTCAAGAAACAGATTCCGTTAGGCCGACTCGGCGACGCGCACGAAATCGTCGACGCCGCACTCTTCCTCGCCTCGCCCATGGCGAGCTATATCACCGGGCACGTTTTGAACGTGAACGGCGGCTATTACATGGGATAGGCAGGTGCGATCGCGCTCAGTGCTTTGCGCTCTTCCGCGGTGAATTGCGCCTAACGACGGCGTTAACTGAGCGCGACGTAGGGCAGCAAACCGTGCAGGCCCCCTTCGCGGCCGAAACCGCTCTCGCGGTAGCCACCGAAAGGACTGGTGGGATCAAATTTGTTGTAGGTGTTGGCCCACACCACGCCCGCTCGCAGTTGGCTGACGATCTTGAAGATTTTGCTGCCCTTATCCGTCCAGACACCCGCGCTCAGGCCATAGGGCGTGTGGTTGGCCCGCTCGATCGCTTCTTCCGGGGTGCGAAACGTCATGACGCTGAGGACCGGTCCGAAGATCTCTTCCTGGGCGATGCGATGCGAGGCGGTCACACCGGTGAAAAAACTGGGCGGATACCAGTAACCTTTCTTCGGCAGGCGCAGCCGCGGCTGCACCAACTCCGCACCCTGCTGCAATCCGCTATCGACCAGCTCGCAAATCTTCTCCAGCTGCCTGCGCGAGTTGATCGCGCCGATGTCGGTGTTTTTGTCGAGCGGATCACCCACCCGCAGGGAGGCAATACGATCGCGCAACTTCTGGAGGACCGCTGGGAAAACGCCTTCCTGCACGAGCAAGCGCGAACCGGCACAGCAAACGTGGCCCTGGTTAAAATAGATCCCGGAGATGATGCCCTCGACGGCCTGATCGATCGCGGCGTCTTCAAAAATGATGTTGGCCGCCTTGCCGCCGAGCTCGAGAGTGAGCCTCTTCTTAGTCCCTGCGACCACCCGAGTGAGCATCTTGCCGACCGCGGTCGAGCCCGTGAAGGCGATCTTGTTCACGTCCTCGTGCTCGACCAGCGCTTGGCCCGTTTCGCCCGCGCCGGTCACGATATTGACCACGCCGTCGGGCAGCTCTGCTTCCTGCAAAATCTCGGCCAGATGCAGCGCGGTAATGCTGGTCGTCTCGGCCGGCTTGAGCACGCAGGTATTTCCCGCCGCGAGAGCCGGGGCCAACTTCCAAGCCGCCATGAGGAGCGGGAAATTCCAGGGGATGATCTGCCCGGCTACGCCTAACGAGCGAGGCTTTCTTCCCGGAAAGGCATATTCCAGTTTGTCGGCCCAACCCGCGTAGTAGAAAAAGTGCGCCGCGACCAGGGGAAGATCGATGTCGCGACTTTCCTTGATGGTCTTGCCGCCATCCATCGTTTCGAGCACGGCCAGCTCCCGTGCTTTCTCCTGAAGCAACCGCGCGATGCGATAGAGGTATTTGCCGCGTTCGCGGCCGGGCAGTGGACCCCAGACCTTGTGATGAGCGCGGCGTGCCGCATGGACCGCGAGATTGACATCGTGCGCGTCGGCCTGGGCGATTTCGGCCAGTTTCTCCTCCGTGGCGGGATTAATGGAATCGAAATACTTCCCGGAATGCGGGGCGCGAAACTTCCCGTCGATGAAGAGTGAGTAGCGTGGTTTAACCTTGAGGTAGTCGCTTTGTTCCGGGGCCGGCGCGTAGGCCCAGCGATCGCCAAAGTCGAGACGCCGTTCGTTAGGCGGGAGGACGCCACCTTTGGTCGCGAGCGGTTTTTCGACGCGGACCACGACCGGGGCGGGAGCATTTTTCTTGCGGGCCATGGGTCGGTTGTAGCGGGTGCATCCTCCTGCTGCACGTAAAACCTTGCGACCAGGGGGTGCCATGGCGCCGGGTGAAAATGTAGCGCATGCTTCGTTATGCTTTATGTCGTCGCTACCCCTATTGGCCATCTCGATGACATCACCTTGCGCGCGCTCGAAGTGCTCAAGCAGGTGGATCTGATCGCGGCCGAAGACACCCGGCATTCGGGCCATTTGCTCCGGCATTTTGAGATTCGGAAGCCACTCGTCAGTTACCACGAGCATAACGAAGCGCGCCGCACCGCAGAACTGGTGGAACGTCTGCGCCAAGGCGAAACCGTCGCGCTTATTACCGACGCCGGGATGCCGGCCATTTCGGATCCGGGCGCGCGGCTCATTCGGGCGTGTCTGGAACAGGAGCTGCCTTTTACGGTGGTTCCGGGAGTTTCCGCCATCACCACGGCGCTGGTCGGCTCTGGGTTTCCCTTGGAGCACTTTTGTTATCGCGGTTTTCTGCCGGTCAAAAGCGGAGGACGCGAGCGGGAATTGACCGCGGCCGAAGAGCGGATGGAGACGACCGTTTTTTTCGAGTCGCCCTACCGCCTAACGAAAACATTGGCGGCCTGCGCCGCTTTGCTGCCGACCCGCCCGCTCTGCGTCGCGCGCGAGTTGACGAAGAAGTTTGAGGAATTCCGGCGTGGGACGGGCGCTGAGCTGCTCGCTCATTACGAGGCTCACCCGCCCAAGGGAGAAATCACGCTGCTGGTCGCGGCCCAGGGAAAAAAACGTCGCAGCTTACCTAACGATTCCACCCAGTCGCAGGCGACTGGATGACACGCCGCGCGCGAATCTGTTCAAGATGAGCGAGGCACCTGAATCCATGCGCGGGAAAAATATTTTCGCGACCACTCTCAACATCTTCAAGGAGACGTTCCGCCAGTGGACGGAAGACAAGGCGCCGCAATTGGGCGCGGCCCTCGCCTACTACACGGTCTTCTCGCTCGCGCCTCTTATCCTTGTTCTGCTGGCCGTGCTGGGTCTTATTTTTCGCAACGATCCCGCCGGCGCCTGGGAGAAAATGACCGCTCAACTGAGTTATTTCCTCGATCGGAGTGCGCTCGACGTTATCCAAAGCATCGCCCAGAAGGCCTCCGACACGGATAAAAGCATTTGGGCCACCATCATCGGAGTCGCGCTCGCGCTCTTTGGCGCGAGCGGCGTTTTCGGGCAACTGCAGGACGCGCTTAACACGATCTGGGGCGTCAAAGCCAAACCCGGTGGCGGAATCTGGGGATTTCTGCGCGGCCGCTTTCTTTCCTTCGCGATGGTCGGGGGCATTTGCTTTCTGCTCCTGGTCTCCATGACCCTCGAAAGCGTGCTCAAAGCCTTCAGCCACTACGTGCAGGCGCTCATCCCGGGAGGAATCGTGATCGCCGTCTCCGTTTATCTGATCTTCGATCTCGCCATGGTCACCCTGATTTTGGCTGTGATCTTCAAAGTATTGTCGGACGCGAAAATTCGGTGGCGCGACGTTTGGTTCGGCGCACTCATCACGGCTCTCCTCTTTGCCTTCGGAAAATGGGCGCTCGGGCTCTACCTCGGGAGCGGCTCGGCGGCCTCGGCCTATGGTGCGGCCAGCTCGCTCATCACCCTGCTCCTGTGGGTTTATTATTCCTCTCAGATCCTGCTTTTTGGCGCTGAATTCACCCAGGTTTACGCCGATGCCTTCGGTGGCCACGTCGAACCCGACAAGCACGCCGTGCGAGTTGAACGGACCGAAGTCGAACAACCGAAACGGCCAGCCTGAATGGTGCGCCTGTAGCCCGGGACGCTGTCTCCGGCCGAACGACGACAGGATTTAGGCCGAGCCATAAAACCTTTCGCACGGGAGATGGAGGGTTGAGGACATTTCCTGACCCTCTCCCACCGGGGACAGCGTCCCCGGCTACAACGGCGTGCCTCCATCGCGGGATCCGTCAGGAATTTCGCTTGTCAAAGGGACGACGCCATGGGACTTTCCCGCTCTTTTCCCAAGGCTATGGCTTACGCAATTATCAAAACAGGCGGCAGACAATATCGCGTCGCAGAAGGTGACACGATCGATGTGGATCTGCTGGCGGGCGACGCCGGCGAGAAAATGACTTTCGGCGATGTGCTCATGCACGCGGACGGCGATAACCTCACGCATGGCAATCCTTCCGTGGATGGAGCCAGCGTGACCGGCGAAGTCGTGGAGCAGCGCAAGGACAAGAAGGTGATTGCCTTTAAGTATCGTCGTCGCAAAGGGTATCACCGCACCGTCGGGCACCGTCGCAAATTAACCCGGGTAAAGATCACCGGTATCAGCCTGGGTTCCAAATCGAAGCAGGCGGCGGGTAAGAAAGAAGAAAACGAATAGTCAGCAGGGGATTTTCAAATGGCTCATAAGAAGGGACAAGGCAGCGTCAAGAACGGCCGCGACAGCGTCAGCAAGCGGCTCGGCGTGAAGAAGTTTGGCAGTGAAAGTGTAGTCGCCGGCAACATCATCATTCGCCAGAGGGGCACGAAATTCCAGCCGGGCAAGAACGTCGGTCTCGGTCGCGACTACACCATTTTTGCGCTGGTCGACGGCCAAGTGCTGTTCGATCGCGCCGGGCGCCGGGTTAATGTCGTCCCCGCCGAAACTGCTTCGGCCGGTTAGCATTCTCGTTTTCAGAAGTCCCCTTCCCCCCGCGCCTGCATTTCGCATTGTGCTGCGAAATGTTTTCGCGCTATAAAGGATGCCCCGTTCCATGAAATATACCACCTACCTTCTCTTTGGTGCTCCTGGTAGCGGCAAGGGCACCCAAGGCCGTTCTCTTGGCTCCATCCCTCGCTTCTTCCACTGCGCTTGCGGTGATGTTTTCCGCACTCTCGACACACGGACCAAAGTCGGCCGCGCTTTTTTGGACTACTCCAGCCGAGGTGAGCTCGTGCCCGACGAGATTACGGTCGAGCTCTGGCAAGCGCGCATCGATTCCGCGGTGGAGGCACACGAATTTAAGCCGGATATCGACGTTCTTGTGCTCGATGGCATTCCGCGCAACGTTGGACAAGCCAAGATCATGGATGAGGTCATCGATGTGAAGAAAGTGTTTCACTTATCCTGCCCCGACCGGGAGGCGCTCTTCGTCCGGCTCAAGAAACGGGCTCTGAAAGACAATCGCCTGGATGATGCCAACGATGAAGTGATCAAGCGCCGGCTGGAAACCTACGAGACCGAATCCAAGCCGGTGCTAAAATATTACAAAGACCGTGTGCAGGCGGTCGACGCCACCGATTCACCCGTCGAGGTGCTGTTCCATATTTTGGGCACCGTTAAGAATGGCGATCATGAGTCAGCCGCAATTTGAAAATTTCACCGCCTCGAGCCTTTACTGCGCGAAGTGTAAGGCAGCGATGCCAGTGCGCGAACGGCTCCTCCTGATTCTGCCCGATCGCGAGCTTTACGATTACCTCTGTACGAATTGCGCTTCGTCGGTCGGTCAGCGTGAAGTCACCGCAGGGGACAAGCTCATGGCCCAAGCCGCCACGCCGCGCCGGCCCAGCCGCGCGATTGCTCCCGGCGTGCTCATGCCGTAAAGCGGCGGCATGCGGATCGTTTTTATCGGCACGGGCGAAATCGGCGTACCCAGTTTGCGCGCCCTGCGCCGCTCCGACTCGCATCAGGTCGTCGGCGTCGTGACCCAGCCAGACCGTCCGGTCGGGCGCGACCAGCGCGTCCAGGCTCCGCCGATCAAACAGGCCCTTTCCGATCGATCGCTACCTCTGTTGCAACCGGAGCGCATCCGCCATCCCGAGGCCGTCGCCCAGCTGCGCGACCTCGCTCCGGACGTCATCGTGGTGATGGCTTACGGCCAGATTTTGCCAAAGAGCGTGCTCGAGATACCCGCGATCGCGTGTTTGAATTTACACGCCTCTTTGCTTCCCCAATATCGCGGGGCCGCGCCGATTCAGGCGGCCGTAGCCACCGGGGACGGCGAGACCGGGATCACCGTTATCTACATGGATGAAGGGCTCGATACTGGAGATATTCTCCTGCAAAGGACGCTCCCGATCCGGGCTCACGAAACCGGCGGCTCGCTGCACGACCGCCTGGCCGAGCTTGCCCCGGAGGCCTTACTCAATGCGCTCGAGCAACTCAATCAGCAGTCCGCCGTGCGCACTCCGCAAGACTCTTCCCGCGCCACTTATGCTTCGAAACTCACGCGCGAAGCGGGCCGGATCGATTGGTCGGAGCCCGCCGAAATGATCGAACGAAAAATACGGGCTTACGACTCGTGGCCCGGATCTTTCACCGAGATTTCCGATGCGACCGGCCAAGTGCGCCAGTTGAAAATTTTCCGCGGCGCGGTCACCGACGACGAATTGGGGGCGCCCGGGACAATCGTGAGGCCCGATGATTCCGTGGTGCTCGTCGCCACTGGGCACGGCGCGCTGCGCCTCGAGGAAGTCCAGCTTTCCGGCAAGCGCCGGATGAGTGCGGCTAACTTTTTGCGCGGTTTTTCCTCCCCAAAATTCCATTTCTAACCGATCATCCGCCCCGAGATGGAAAGCGTCACGCCAGCTTATAAGCGAATCGTTCTAAAACTGAGCGGAGAAGCGCTGCGCGAAGCGGGCGCGGGCGATACGATCTCGCCGCACATCGTGAAGGAGATCGCGCGCCAGGTGAAGGAAGTTTACGACCTGGGCGTGCAAATCTCGATCGTAGTCGGCGGCGGTAACATCTGGCGCGGGCTGGCCGCCAGCCATCGCGGGATGGATCGCACGACCGCGGATTACATGGGCATGCTCGCCACCGTCATCAACGGCCTCGCCCTGCAAAGCGAGCTCGAACAAAGCGGCGTCCCCATTCGCGTGCAGACCGCGATCGAAATGCAAAACGTGGCTGAGCCTTTCATCCTGCGACGCGCGGTGCGGCATCTCGAACAGGGGCGCGTCGTCATTTTCGTCGCTGGCACGGGCAATCCCTACTTTTCCACCGATACGACCGCGGCGTTGCGCGCCAGCGAGATCGGCGCCGACATCCTCCTCAAAGCGACCAAAGTCGATGGGATTTACGACCGCGATCCCAAGATTTATCCGGACGCCAAACGTTACGATCGAGTGTCGTACAACGAAGCTCTCACCCAGCGACTGCAGGTGCTCGATTCGACCGCGTTCAGCCTTTGCATGGATAACAAGATTCCCATCCTCGTCTTCGACATGCACCAGCCAACCAACGTGCGCGACGCGGTCCTCGGGAGGAAGATCGGCACCATGGTGAGTGATTAGCCATTGCCATTCGGGCGGCCCCAGCTTTCTTTCACCACCTTATGAGCGCCGACGAAATTCTCCTCGAAGCCGAGATGGTTATGGAAAAAAGCGTGGACTACATGGTCCACGAATTCGCCAGCGTGCGCACCGGCAAGGCCTCCCCCGCGCTGGTCGAGAACGTCGACGTGCAAGCCTACGGCTCGGCCATGAAGCTGAAACAACTGGCGCTCATCACCACGCCGGAGCCCCGTCTGCTGGTCGTGCAGCCTTTCGACGCCTCCACCGTTCGCGATATTGAGAAGGCTTTGAAGGAGTCCAAGATCGGCATCACGCCGTTGGTCGATGGCAAACTGATTCGTCTCCCCATTCCCGAGCTTTCCGAGGAACGTCGCAAGGACTTGGTCAAATCGCTGAAGCAAATGGCCGAAGAAGCCCGCGTTCGGGTCCGGGCTAATCGGCGCACGGCCATGGACGAAGCCCGGAAGGCGCAGAAAGCGGGCGAGACGACCGAAGATCAGCTTCGCGACGCGGAAGCCGAGGTGCAGAAATTAACCGATCGCTTCGTCAAATCGATCGACGAACACTTCGAGCGCAAAGAGGCCGAGGTGATGAAGGTTTAGGGGCGAACTCGTTCATCGTGAAAGCGGTTCACGATCCACGGCCCTCACCGCTCGCACCACTTCGTCCACGCCGACCGCTTTCATACAGCGAAAATCGAGGGGACATTCGCGCAGGAAACAGGGGCTGCATTCGACCTGCTGCCTAACGACTTTATGATTCGCTCCCAGCGGCCCGGTCAGGCTCGGCTCGGTCGACCCAAAGATCGCCACCACCGGCACGCCCAGCAGCGCCGCCAGGTGCATCGTGCCAGTGTCGTTCGTCAAAAGCAGGCGGCATTTGCGCAGTTCCTCAATTAATTGCGCGAGCGTGGTTTGGCCGATCAAATTCTGGCATTTAGGGCCGAGCGCCTGGGCAATTTCCGCGCCGATCTCCGCATCCTTGGGCGTGCCAAAGAGAACCGAATCGCCCTCGATCTCACCCGCCACCGCCGCGAAACGCTCGGGCAGCCAACGCTTGGCGGGGCCGTACTCCGCACCCGGGCAAAGCCCGATGCGGCGGCTTTCCGCGAGATCGGTCGAGGAAGATGCTAGAGCAATTGCGCCACGGGCCGCTTCCGCGCCTAACGAACGAGCGAGGTCGAGATAGTGCTCCACCTGGTGCGGCGGCGGGCCGGGCCGTTCCTTTTGCGGCACGATCTGATTGAGCAGCCAGCGCCGCTGCCGCCCGGCATAACCGACCCGCCGCGGAATGCGGGCCAGCCAGAATTCCAGCGCCACGCGCAGAGAATTGGGAAACAGAACGCCAACGTCGAAATCCGGCTGGCTCCGCAGCAAACGCACGGCCTGAGCCAGCGATTTTTTGCCTAACGATAGTACTTCATCCACCTCCGGGACGAGCTGCCAGACGGCCGCAAGCTTTTCCGGAGTGAGCACGGTAAGATGCGCATCGGGGCGCCCGCGCTTGATCGCCCGCACTGCCGGGATACTCATGATGCTGTCGCCCAGCCAGTTGCTGCTGCGAAGCACGATGCGAAACGGCTGCAGCTTACCCCGCCCTAACGACTCCGGAAGATAGATTCCCCTTTTGTATTGGCTCAGGAGCCAATGGGGCCGGGGCGTTTTCCAGCGATTGTGCACCCAAAACCAGTCCTCCGGAGCGCGCCGAATCGCCTCGGCCACGACTTCGTTCGTGCGGGAAGTCAGTCCTGCGACGCTGTCGTTAGGCTGATCAAAGGGCGGCGTGAAGGTCATTTTCCACCGAGCCGGGCCATCGGTGTAGAGAGTCGCCGCGCAGAGCGCTGCGCCCGTTCGTTTACAGAGCAGAGCCGGCAATGGAGACGTCGAGGCCAGCCGCCCAAAGAAAGGGGTCCAAAGACCGTGGTCGCCGGCATGTTGATCGCTCAGGATCCCAATCATTCCCCCTCGGCGCAGCAGTCTAATAGCTTCCTGGAAGCCCTCGCTGCGATCAAACAGTTCGACCCCAAAGCGCGCCCGCTGTTGCCTAACGAAACGATCGAGGTAGCGATTGCCCAACCGCTGATAAACCGTGCTCAGCCGCAGATAGCCAAAGTAATGAGGAAAAATCTGCGCAAACAGCTCCCAGTTTCCCAGATGGCTGAGCGCGACGACGACCGGCCGTCCCGCCTGCAACTGGGCGTGAATTTCGTCCGCTCCCTCGATCGTGACTAACGGCGCCACCCGCTCCATCGGCATGGTGTTGAGCTTCATCCCGCTGAGCAGATTCGCCCCGAGCCTTTGGAAATGATGACGCACCATCCGGCTCTTCTCGCGGGGGGACTTTTCCGGGCCGAAAGCGATCTCGACATTCCGGCGGGCCAGGCGTCGATACTTGGGGGAGAAGATCCAACCCAAAAATCCGAGACCCTGTCCCAAGGCAAAGACCGCGCGCAAAGGAAGCGCGCTCATGAAAGCCAGCGCCGCGCGGTAGCAGAGGTAAACGCAAAAATCGACCATGCAGGGCGGCCGGCGCAGGCCGGGTAACGAGTGCGCAGTACCGTAATTTTGCCTGCGAGCGGCTGCAATCATTATAATGTGCTCCCGTGCAACCGCGTCTCTTCCCGGCCGTGCGGCCCGACTTTGCTCGTCTCGTGGCGCGCAAATTCGATCCGGCCCGCCTGCTTTTGGTGGGCAGCGTGACAGGAGAACCTCTGGAGAACAGTCCGGAGAGTCTGATGGCGGTAACGTCCTGCGCTGGCCTCCCTGAGCTCGAGGCGCTCCACCAGAAGGGCAGCGCGCCGCGCTTCGATCTCGCCATTTTCGCCTATCCACCCGATATGGATTCGCCCGACGATGAGGGCATCCTGAGGAATCTCGCGAACCTGACTGGTCACCTCATCCTTATTCCGGGAGCGGGAGCTGATGTGGCGAAACGCCGACCGCCTCTTGTCCTCCAGCTGGCCCAGCTCGGTTTCCAACCGCAGTATGATTGCGAGATCGTCGAGCTGGAAGCAGGCGCCGTGCGCTTGTGCCGCGCTACCCACGGTGCATCGGAGCCAATGCTTCCGGCCATCGAGACGGGTTTCGCGCTTCTTAATAAACAACTGCGTGGACTGCATCGCACTCTGCGCACTCGCATGTCTGAACTCGAAGCGGCCGATCGCCACATCGCCCGGCTCGAAGAAAAAGTCCTCAAACTGAAACAAGCCAAGCGCGACCTGAAACAACTCAAGGCGGAGAAACAAGCCCTGCGTAAATCGCCGGAGCGCAAGGTGGGCCAGGTGCTCCTGGCTCCCTATCGCCTGCCCCAACGGTTCCTGCGGGAGATGCGCAGACAGTTTGGCAAACCCATCACGGAAAAAAGCCCGGTCCTTTCCCCTAACGAATACCAAAAATGGCTGGAAAAACGCCGTCCTTCCGAGGCCGAGCTGGCGGCGTCCCGCGCGACCGCGCGGGCATTTTCCTCTCGCCCCCTCGTCAGCATCATTACGCCGGTCTTTAATACCCCGGCGTCCTGGCTAAATGAGGCGGTCGACTCGGTGCTCAAGCAGGTTTACGAAAATTGGGAGCTCATCCTGATCGACGATGGCTCTACCCTGATCGAGACGATCGAACTCCTCACTTCCCTGGCGGAGCGCGACCATCGCATCGTGATTGTGAGGCGGGAAAGCACCGGCGGCATTTCGGCCGCTTCTAATTCCGGCCTGGAAATGGCGCGGGGTGAATGGGTCAGCCTGCTCGACCACGACGACATCCTCGAACCAAACGCGCTTTTCGAGGTGGTGCGAGAGTTGCAGAATCATCCCGAGCTCGATCTCGTCTTTTCCGACGAAGACAAAATCACCGAGGAAGGCTTGGCCGCGCCGCAGTTCAAACCGGATTGGTCGCCCGATTTTTTGCTTTCCTATAACTACCTCTGCCACTTCACGACGGTGCGGCGGGAGATGGTGGAGAAAGCCGGCCGCTTCCGTTCCGAGTTTGATGGCGCGCAGGATTACGATCTTTTTCTGCGCATCAGCGAGCTCACCGATCGCATCCACCATTTGCCGCGCATCCTGTATCATTGGCGTCGGAGCGAGACCTCGACTTCCGACAACATTCGTCGCAAACCCCAGGCCTTGGAGGCTGGTCGCCGTGCGATCGAAAGTCATCTCCAACGGCGCGGGGAACGTGGCCACGTCACTGTCGACTGGGAGACTCACGCTTACTGGGTCAAACGAGAATTGCGCGAGGCGCGGCGCATTTCCATCATCATCGCCACCCGCGATCGAATCGACCTGCTCTCCCGCTGCATTGCCAGCATCAGGGCCAAGACGAGTTACCCCAACTACGAGATCATCATCGTCGATAACGAAAGCAAATCGCCCGAAGCGCAGGAATATTTTCGTTCCCTTGAGCACCGGCTGTTGCCCTTTCACGGCCCCTTCAATTTTTCCGCCTTAAACAATCTGGCCGTGGAGCAGACCGGCAGTCCGTGGCTCTTGTTTCTGAATAATGATGTCGAAGTGATCGACAGCGAATGGCTCACTGTCATGGCCGAGCATGTGCAGCGACCGGAAGTCGGGGCGGTGGGGGCGCGGCTCCTTTACCCTAACGACACCGTGCAGCACGCCGGCGTCGTTCTCGGGGTCGGGGGAATTGCAGAGCACGCTTTCCGGCATTTTCCGGCGGAAGCTCCGGGCGTCTCGCGCCAACTGCAGGTGACACGTAATTACAGCTCGGTCACCGGCGCCTGCCTCATGACCCGCCGGGATGTCTTCGAGGAGGTGGGCGGCTTCGATGAGGAGCGGCTTCCGGTCACCTTCAGCGATGTCGATCTTTGTTTGAAAATGCGCCGGGCTGGTTACCTCATCGTTTACACGCCCTTCGCCAAGCTGTATCACCACGAGTCGGCCTCACGCCGGCGCAGCGTGGAAGCGCTTGAGACCGAAGTGATGCGGGAACGCTGGCCGGAGTACCTGGAACGCGATCCCTACTACAACCCAAACCTCTCGCGCGAACGCGCCGATTTTTCGTTAGGTAAATAAATGAAGCAACCATCATCCGACCGCTGGCATGCCCTCGATCCATCCACCCGTCGTGCTCTGGCCGAGCGCGATTACAGCACGCGCTCTTTGGCCCAGCGCATCGCCGAGGTGGGCATCGAAGCGGGACAACTGACGACCGCGCCCCGGACCGATCCCGAAGTGGTCAAGGCTTGGATCCCGGGGGTGGAAATTTTCGCGCGCACCATTTATCCGCAGCGACATCGAGGACTCTTCGGCGAATTCGCCCGCCGCGACGAAGGACTCCTTGGCCAAATCGGTCTCTGGCCGCAGCAATGGTCGGCTGCCCGCATGTTTGCGCAGACCGCCAAAGGTTTTCACATTCATCCGCCGAGCGTGCCGAGCGAGACTTCGCCTAACGACTGGTTTCGGCTCCTCTTCGTGGAAGAAGCGGAGAACTACTCCCGGCGTCGTTATGCAGAAGAACAATGGGACGTCATGTTTTTCGTGCAGGGCCGGGCGGAGATGATCCTGCGCGAGGCGCGGGCTGGGATGCCCGCGCGGACGATGCGGCTTTTTATCGACGGCGATGAATACCGTGGGCCTAACAATGCCGCGGTCGTCATTCCGCCCGGGGTCGCGCACGCCATCCGGGTGGAAGGCTCGGAAGATCTGATCATGGTTTACGGGACCAGCACCTCGTTCCAGGCAGAATTCGAAGGTCGCATCGCGAGCGAGGTCGAGACGGCACAACTGCCCGAGTCCTGGCAGAAGTTCCTGACATGAATGCGGGAGGGGTCTTGGTGCCCCGATCTGCTGCGACCTCATCCCCGATCGGGGCGCAAAGGCCTCTTCCACCTTGAAGAGGCGCTTCGATGCGACCGATCCGGAATGGATGGATCGTCCGCAGCCGGTTTCGGCCGAACTCACTTCCGACCTGCGCAATCTGCGCGCGCTCAATCGCTACTTCGGAAGCTACCGGCTGATTCGGCATTTTTTGCAGCGCTGGATTCGGCCTAACGAAACCCTGCGCGTCCTCGATCTGGCCACCGGCTCCGGCGATATTCCGCGCGTCGTGGTCGAGCATGCTCGCAGGGTTGGCGCCACCGTGACCATCGATGCGGTCGACTTCCAGTCTTCGACGATCGGGATCGCTCGATCGTTAAGTGCCAAATTTCCCGAGATTCGGTATCACTGCGCCGATATCCATCAATTTGGGGAGGAGGGCGCCTACGACCTCGTTCTTTTCTCCCTCGCGCTGCATCATTTTAGTGAAGAAGACGCGATCACGTTACTCCGGCGCTGCCGCCAACTCGGGCACCGGTATGTTTTAGTGGCCGATTTGCGCAGAAGCTGGTTTGCCAAATTCAGTGTGGCGCTGTTGACCACCTTTGTTTTTCGCGAAGCGATGACGCGCAACGACGCGCGTGTCTCCGTGGAGCGCGCTTTTTCGTTTCGCGAATTTGACGCGCTGGCGCAGAAAGCTGGTTGGGCTGGATACCAGCATCGCCGCTTTCGTTTTGCCCGGCAGGCGATCTGGCTGGAGGCCCCGGACATCGTACCCGGGGACGCTCTCCCCAGCGAGGAAAAGTGTGACCACGGGCCAGACCTGCCGGGGTCAACGACCCCGGCGACCACGCGGTATTGATTGACTCGGAGCGCTACGGAGGGACGATCACAGCACAAAGATGAGGATCATCACTAGTGTGGCTCGAGTTCGGACGGAGGGACGCCGGCAAGGGAAACTGCGGGTGCTCGTTCCCACCATGGGCGCGCTCCATGCCGGACACGTTTCGCTCATCCAGCTGGCGCGCCAGCAGGCCGGCGCAGAAGGCGAGGTCGTGGTCAGCATCTTTGTGAACCCCCTGCAATTCGAGCCGGGCTCCGATTTCGAGCGCTATCCGCGCCCGGATGTGGAAGACGAGAAGATTTGCCGAAGCGAAGGCGTCCATTTCATTTTTCGGCCTCCCGCTAGCGAAATGTATCTCGAAGATCGCTCGGTGTGCGTGGAAGAGACGATGCTCTCCGAGCGACTCTGCGGCGCCTCCCGGCCCGGTCATTTTACCGGCGTCTGCACGGTGGTGACGAAGTTGTTTCACCTTCTCAACCCAGCGGTGGCGGTTTTTGGAGAAAAGGATTTTCAACAACTGGCCATCATGCGCCGGATGGTGCGCGACCTGAACTTTCCGGTGGAAATCGTGGCGGGCTCAACCGTGCGGGAAGCGGACGGTCTCGCCCTCAGCTCGCGCAATCGTTACCTGAGTGCGGAAGAACGTGAGCAAGCACCGATCGTGAGGCAGGCATTGCTGGAAGCACAGCAATCGAAGGCGGAAAGCGCGCGCAATCTGGTCGCCGAGGTGCGCGAGAAAATCGAGTCGGCGCCGCTCGCCCGAGTCGATTACGTCGAACTGGTGGGAGTCGACGACCTGCAACCTCGCCTCACCACCGATCCTCCGGCGCTGCTGGCCGCGGCGGTATTTTTCGGTCAGACCCGACTGATCGATAACATCGTGCGGCAATGAAGGAATACGATTTCGTCGTCATCGGGAGCGGCATCGCCGGGTTGACTTTTGCGCTTAAAGCGGCGCAGCAAGGCCGCGTCGCGATCATCACGAAACGAAAAGGAGCCGATTCCAACACGGCCTGGGCGCAGGGCGGCGTCGCCTGCGTGACCAGCGGCGAAGACTCCTTCGATCTGCACATTCGCGACACCCTCGAGGCCGGCGCAGGATTATGCGATCCGCTGGCGGTCGAGACGGTGGTGAAAGAGGGCCCCGCGCGCGTTCAGCAGTTGGTCGAATTCGGCCTGCACTTCGACGAACGCGACGTCTCCGGCCATCGCGAATTGGATCTGGGACGCGAGGGCGGCCACTCGAAGCGGCGGGTCCTGCACGTACATGATCTGACCGGTTACGAGATCGAGACGACTCTGCTGCGCGCCGTCCAGGCCGCGCCTAACATCGAACTGCTGGAGAATCACATGGCGGTCGATTTGATCACGGCCGCCAAGCTGGGTTTCGCGACCGAAGATCATTGCCTCGGCGTGTATGTGCTGGATGAAAATTCGGGCGAAGTCGAAACGATCCGGACCGACCGCCTGGTCCTCGCGACCGGGGGATGCGGCAAGGTTTACCTCTATACGACCAACCCCGCGATCGCGACCGGGGACGGCGTGGCGATGGCTTGGCGAGCGGGCGCGACCATCGCCAACATGGAGTTCGTCCAGTTTCACCCGACTTGTCTATTTCATCCTCAGGCGACCTCCTTTCTCATCTCAGAGGCGGTGCGCGGTGAAGGCGGTGTGCTGCGCAACGCCAAGGGAGAGGATTTCACCAAACAGGCTGATCCGCGCGGCTCCCTCGCCCCGCGCGATATCGTGGCCCGCGCGATCGATGCCGAGATGAAGCGAAGTGGCGCGCAATGCGTTTATCTCGATATCACACACCAGCCGCGCGAGTTTCTGCAGGAGCGTTTCCCGCACATTTATGAGACCTGCCTGCGCTACGGGATCGACTTGGCGAAGGAGGCGATTCCCGTAGTGCCGGCCGCGCATTATCAATGCGGCGGGATCAAAACGAATATCGACGGCGCGACCAGCCTGCCGGGACTCTACGCCATTGGCGAGGTCGCCTGCACTGGCTTACACGGCGCCAATCGACTGGCCAGCAATTCACTCCTGGAGGGATTGGTCCTGGCGCACCGGGCGGCGGAGGCGCTGATTCGGAGCCGTCCGCCAGCGCATCCCGCCGGCGCGGTTTCATTACCGGAATGGAAATCGGGCGACGCGCAGGACGTGGACGAGCTGGTCGTCATCTATCACAACTGGGATGAAATCCGGCGGCTCATGTGGGATTACGTCGGGATTGTGCGGACCGATAAACGTCTGCAGCGTGCCAGCGCTCGTCTGCGCAACTTGCAGCGCGAGATTCAGGAGTTTTACTGGAATTTCCGGATCACGGTCGACCTCCTCGAACTGCGCAACCTGGCGACGGTCGCCGCGTTGATCGTCGATTCCGCGCTGAGCCGGAAGGAAAGTCGAGGATTGCATTTTACCCTAGATTATCCAGTAATGGACGAGGAGAAGTTCCACCGGGACACGCTCTTAAGCCGCGGGTAGGGCTTCTCTTGGAATAGAACGTGCTAAAAACGAATGACGAAACGAGCTTGCCTGCTGGGCCGATTTAGCTAGAACGAAAGGCGGAAATGCTGGCGAAAGGAGTCATACATTCATTGCTTATCGCGGGGATAACCCTCGCGATCTCGTCCCTCGCCGACGCACAATCCCCCTACGAAAGCAGCGCAGACTTCGCCAAATACGCGATGAAATTACGGGCGCAGGCTCTCCTCAAAGTCGAGCCGCAGGTCTTCGTCCCGACCACCTCACGCTTCTCTTCCTCTCGCTACCCTTGGAAGACGGACATCGTTACCACGATTTTCTGGATCGGCGAAAATCCTACCGCCAATAATCCTGTCCCGAACCATAAAAGTTCCTGGGACCCCGATTGGACGCGCAACTACGGCGGCTACGACAATCCCGACCCCACGCGCCGGCACGATTACATCCCGATCAACTTTGTGCCGCGGCAAAACCCTTTCTACTGCGCCCTGCCCTACAACGATGTATCACGCGGGCAATTCAAGCCGGAGGCGCCCATGGTGGTCCCCTGGTTTCGGCAAGCGTTCGTGCAGCAGGGGCATTCCGTTTGTAAAGGTCGCTGGTTGGCCATCCGACGGGGTAACCGCGTCTGTTATGCGCAGTGGGAAGATTGCGGGCCCTTCCGCACCGATCATTACCAGTATGTTTTTCGCAACGAACGGCCCAGGCCAAATCTGAACCACGGCGCCGGACTCGATGTCTCGCCCGCGGTGCGAGATTATCTGGGACTGGGACAAATGGGCCTAACGGATTGGCAGTTCGTCGAGGTGCGCGATGTGCCGCCAGGCCCGTGGCGCAATTACGGCGACAACAATAATTTCGTGATCGCGCGACGGCAGACGGAGCAGCGGCTGGCGGAGAAGTCTTCGACCAAGACCAAAACAAAGAAAAAGTAGTTCCGGTCCGGTGGAGGCGGACGTGGCGCCCGCTGGGAGCGGACAAAAGTTCTAGCTGAACCCTGCCTCCTACTCCCAGCCGTGCGGCTGACACAGTCGCCGCTACCCTATCGGTTCCGGACCAGCTCGGTCGTTAATTCGGCAAAGCTTTTTTCAATTTCGCCCAGGCGTTTTCGCAGCGGATCGTAGCGTTGATGCTCGGCCGTGCAAAAGGCGCGCAAGGGCTGAAACACCGCCCCGATCTCCGCATAGAAAAGATCGATCGCATGCTGCAACTGCTGCTCGATGGCCGCGATCAATTCTTCCCGCTTCGACTCCATCTGCCGGTGATATTCCCCTAGGATCTTTCGACGCCGGCCAAAGGCCACCAGGGTTCCCGCCACAAAAGCCGAGGCCGCCACGATTCCCGTCACATCCGCGACCGCCGCACTGCTCATCGCGGCAATGATGGTGACAATGCCGCCGGCGGCGAACACTCCCGCGGGAACCCGCATCCAGGTAGCGGTTTCGCGAAACATCTTTTCGAGCTGCGCTTCCATGCCGCGGCCCGCGATTCGCTCGACCAGTGTGAGCTCGACCGACTGGAGCAGCTCGCGCCGTTGCCGTGCAAAATCGGGAATCGTCTGGCTCACCTGTTTGCGCGAATCACCCTTGAACTGGCTCTCCATCGTATCCTGCAATTGCGGCCACAAGCTGCGCAGATCGGTTTCCAAAAGTTGCAATGCGTTCTCGACCTGCGGTTGAATCAGGTCGCGCATTTTGGCTTCGAGATCGGCCTGGAATTTCTCCTGCCACTCGGCTTTCCCGAAGACCAGGCGCCAGGTCCGCCAGAAGGACAGGTTGTGTTCTAGTAAGGCCTGGCCTTCGCTTTCACAACGCAGGCAAGCCTGTTCGATGCCGCGCAAAAATCCGCCCACCTGCCGCATGGTCTGCTCCTTGCGCGAAGCCAGGATGCCCTCCAGCCGCGTGAGTTGCTCTTCGTCGCGGCTGATGGTTTCGAGGATGTTGCGCACGCGCAGACCGCTATCGGAAAGAATCACCGTCGCGGTCTGGCAGGTCGTAAGCAGCTTCGGTAAACCATGGCGGGATTGATCGACCATGAGGTTGATGTGGTGCTCAAAGGGCGCGAACCCACTCCCCTCCCAGAGCCGTTCTTTATCGAGGCCGGTGGTGCGGGAGAGAAAAGCCTTGCGACCGGAGACGGGAAAAATGGGCGGGGTGACTCCGAGCTGCTGCTGCGCGGTCTCACGGAGATGTTGTTCGACCGCTTGGACTTCGCTCGGCTCGCGCAGATCAGCCTGCTGCAGGACGAAAACGACATTCTTGAGCCATTTCTTATTGACCAAACGGAGTAGCTCCCAGGCGGAAGCTCCCCAGGGATTAACGACCGAGAAAACAAAGAGAATGAGATCGGCACGCGGAATGAAATTCTCGGTGATGGCCTGATGCTCGGCCACCATGGTGTTGGTGCCCGGGGTGTCGACGACGTTGAAATCCTGAAGAAACCCGATGGGTTGAAAGCGCTCGGTGATGTGCTCGGAGACATCGATCGTTTGTTCGCGCGAGCCGTATTTGAAAATGTAGATACGGTCGGTCGCAGGCAGGACATCGACTTTGCAGAACTCCTGGCCGAAAAGAGCGTTGAGCAAGGTGGATTTGCCCGCTTTCACTTCGCCCACGACGACGACGAGAAGCGGCTCGCGCACGTCCTTGAGCATATTCTGCAGGGTATCGAGCATGGCCGGCTCGCGCTGCAGGTCGGCCGCGAGTTTGAGCAGCGCGCCGAGCGCCGCTTCCGTCCGGCTGCGCAACTGCAGGTAAAGATCGGCCAGCATAGCCTCTCGTTAGGGCTGCTTCCGCTCAACCGGCGCTGCCGGCATCGGGGTGAGCGACGGCATGACGACGGGGCTGCTGCCAGGTGAAGAGAGTGGAGTCGGACCTTCGTTGCCCGGCTCCTTGGGCGGCTTCGGTGTGCCCATCGCGACCAACTCCGTGACCGTCACAAACTTAAATCCTTTCGCCTCCAGCTGATCCAAGGTGTCCGGCATCGCCTTGATCGTGCCGGGATGGATATCGTGCGCGAGCACGATCGATCCAGCGCGAGTCCCCTGCACAATTCGTCGCGTCACGACCGATGGGCCCGGGCGTTTCCAATCCAGCGGATCGACATCCCATAGAATGATGCGATAGCCGAATTCTTCGTGAATCCATTTTTTCTGGCGCGCCGTAATGGAACCGTAGGGCGGCCGCATCAGAGTCGGGCGCACGCCGATGGCGTCTTTGATGGCGTCGTCTGTTTTCTGCAACTCCGCTCGCACGCTGGCGTCTCCCATTTTACCGAAGGCCGGATGAGACCAGCTGTGGTTGCCGATTTCATGGCCCTCGCGCACGGCCCGCTGCAGGATTTCAGGATGAGCGACCACGTTCTTCCCGATGACAAAAAAAGTGGCGTGGATGTGGCGTTTAGCCAGCAGGTCGAGCAGTTCGGGGGTCAGCTTCTCGCTCGGGCCATCGTCGAACGTCATCGCGATGTAAGGGCCGTCCACATGGACGGCGCTATAGCTGATGTCCTTCCCCGCGCTTGCACTGGCCGAAGGTGAAGGTGAAACAAGCGGGGTGCGGACAGCGGCCGGCGGCTCCGCAGAGTTTTGGGCGGTGACGCAACCGGCCAGGACGAGCGTGAGCGACCCAGCCAGCGAGCAAAGGCGTCGCGAAATGTAAATTGGCAGATTCACAGGCCAAGGGTGCGCCGTATCTGGTCAACGAGCAAATCTGGCCCTCGAGCGCAGCTTCGAGGTGGGACGTTACCTGAAAGCCTGTGAAGGGCCCCGACGTTGGCAGTCATTCTGCTCTATAAGGTATGGAGCCGACGATTTTTCCCAAGTCTGCGTATTGCCGCAGACGATCCCTCGGACGCTCGAAGAGGGATGTATCGCCCAATCTATGAGAATTCTTCTGGTCGAGGACCATGCCGAAAGCCGCCGCACTCTCTGTCGCTTGATCGAGCAACGAGGCCATGTCGTAACCGCTTGCGCCAGTGCGGAAGCGGCCGAAATCGTGCTGTCCCAGGGTGAGACTTTCCCATTTTTGATTCTGGACTGGATGTTGCCGGGGAAGAGTGGGGTCGAGCTCTGCGCCGACCTGCGTTCCGGCGCACACGGCGACGACCTCTATATTCTGATTATCTCCGCGCGATCTGAGTTGGAGGATTTGGAGAAAGCTCTCGCGACCGGGGCGAACGATTATCTGACCAAGCCGCTCGATGCCCGACGCCTGAACGTGCGCCTCCTCGTGGCCGAGCGCCACATCCGAGGATTGGAAGAACGCAATCAAGCCCGCGCCAATTTGCAGGAATCCGCCCGACGCATGACGGATATTCTTGAGAAAACCAGCGACGGCTTTTTCGCGGTCGATCGGGATTGGAATTTCACCTATCTCAACGCCAAGGCGGAAGCGATGCTGGAGGCCGGACGCGCCTCCCTGCTCGGCCAAAATATCTGGAGCAAATTCCCCGAACTGGCTGGTTCGATTTACGAGCAGAACTACCGCACGGTCATGAGCGACCGAGTCGCCATCGAATTCGAAGCGCTCGACACGACCGGGCGGAGCTGGTGCGAAGTGCACTCCTATCCGAGCGGAGGTGGAATCTCCGTCTTCTTCCGCGACATCACCGAGCGCAAACGCACCATGGAAGAGCGCCTCACGACCAGCAAATTGGATTCGTTAGGCATGCTGGCCGGCGGGATCGCTCATGACATGAATAACATCCTGACCGTTATCTCCGGCAACATCGGCCTGGCCCAGGTGGAGGCGCCCGGCGATAATGGCTATCTCCTGTCCTACCTGGCCAAGGCTGGCCAAGCCGCGCAGCATGCCGCCCAGCTTTCCAACCAGCTCCTGACCTTTTCCAAGGGAGGCGCGCCGTTGAAGCGCATCGCGTCGATCGCCGATTTGTTGCGGCAGGCGGCCGATTTTTCTCTGCATGGTTCCAACCAGCAGGCGGTGCTGGAGTTGGAAGAACATCTCGCCCAGCCGAGGTCGACGTCGCCCAAATAGAACAAGTGCTCAACGCGCTCATCCAGAATGCGCGCGAAGCAATGCCGGAAGGCGGCGTCATCCGGATTGCGGCCAAGAATGTGCAGGTCGATGAGCGAACCCTGCTCCCGCTGGCGGCCGGGCGTTATGTTAAAATCTCGATCGCAGACCACGGTCCGGGAATTTCCCCTCACTTGGTGGAGCAAATCTTCGATCCTTATTTTACGACCAAGACCACTTCTTCCGGCCTGGGTCTGGCCATTTGCCATTCTATCATCCGCAAGCACAACGGCTCTTTGCATTTGGACAAAAACTCGCCAGCGGGCGCCAGTTTTGCCTTCTTTCTTCCCTCCGCCTCGCCGCGCGGAAGCGCGCTCAATGCGCAGGAGGCGCGCGAACGCATCCTAGTCATGGATGACGAAGCGGCTATCCGCGAATTGACCTCCGACCTGCTCACGACTCTGGGTTACGAACCCTCTGCCGCGCCCGATGGTTCGGAAGCCGTCCGGCTTTATGAGCACGCGGTCCAGCAGGGCGAAACCTTTCGCGCCGTCATTCTGGACGCGACCGTGCGGGGCGGGCTGGGTGGCGTAGAGACGATCGCGCGCTTGCGACACATCGATCCGCAGGTCAACGCCATCATCTGCAGCGGCTACTCGGATGAAGCGGCTCTCTCTGAATTTCTCTCCTACGGTTTCCGGGCCGCCCTGCCCAAACCGTTTACCCGACAGGAACTGGCCCAGGCGTTACAGAGGACCCTCGAATCCGACAACGCTCGCCTAACGATGGCGTGAAACGCTGAAATTAAGCCAGGCGGGAGGAACGAACGAGAAAGGCCAGCTAACCCTTCGGAACTTTGTCGAGTTCGTGCAGAAAGGCGTCCGGCCCGCCCGGTATGTAGCCCAGCATTCCGACTTGTTTGCCGTCGCCATTCAACACCACGATGGTCGGGAACCCTTGGACGCCGTATTTGTCGGCCAGCATCTGGTTCTGCGCTCGCACCTCGGGGCTGATCGGCGTCCCTCGCGGGAAATCAACCGTCATGAGCACCAGCTTACTTTTAGCGTACTCCTCGAATTTCGGTTTACTGAAAACTTCGGCCTTCAAAAGCTTGCACCAGCCACACCAATCGGAGCCGGTAAAATCGAGCAGGAGAAGTTTACCACTCTGCTTAGCTTCAGCCTGGGCTTTGGCGAGATCAGTTAACCAATTCGCCTCAGCGCGAACAGAAGAAACGGAAAGCGCCCAGACAGCCAGGGCGAGAAGAACAAGACGGTAGGGTTTCACAGGAAACCAGTCGTCGAGCGCAACTCGTAAAGCAAGCGTCCCCACCGAAACCGGCACCGCTGGAAAGAGGTGCGCCCGCAGACAGTGCTCCTGTCCGCGGGCGACAAAAAAGTGACCTCGGCAGACCGGCCGTTCAGGCCGGCGATTCGTTAGGCAGAATTCGGCCTACTTCAGATGACCCGAGACGAGCTTTGTCATCTCGAACATGCTCACCTGGCTCTTACCATTGAAGACCGGGCGCATATTCTCATCGGCATTGATCTGGGTGCGCTTTTTCTTGTCCTGCAGACCATTCTTCTTGATGTAGTCCCAGAGCTTCTTGGTCAGCTCCGAGCGTGGAAGCGGTTTCGAGCCGACAATGGCAGAGAGTTTTTCATCCGGCTGCACGGGCTTCATGAAAGCAGCATTGGGCTTTCGTTTGGTGGCTGTTTTTTTGGCTGTGGTTTTGGGCATAAAAGCTGATTAGTCGTTGGGCACTGCGAGAGCAATATTAATTTTTTTCGCCGGGAAAAAATTTTTTCCTCGGCTAGACGTGGCGCAAGACCGCCACAGCGGCAAGATCATCCGGCAAATTTTTCCCCGATTCGGGCGCGGCGCCTTCGACGACCCGAGTGAGCAGGGCTTGGGCGCTCGCCATCGCCCCGCCCGCCAATCCCTGCAGCCGGGCCGGCGTCCACGGTTTATCGTCCTTCGTCGTCGCGCCGTATAATCCATCCGTATAGAGGAGCAGACCATCGCCCGGGGCCAGCTCGATGGCGGTCTCGGCAAAGTGCGAGTCTTCCAGCAAGCCTAACGGCGGCGCATTGGATCGCACCAGCTCGGCCATCCCCGCCTGGCGCGCAACCAAAAGCGGTGGATGTCCCGCTCCGACGACGCTGGCCCCGCCACTCTCCGGATCCAGCGCCACACACATCGCCGTCATGAAAGAGCGCGCACCGAAAATACTGCGAAAATCTGCATTGACCGCTTCCATGATCGCGGCCGGATCGGAGTGCTCGACTGCCCCATGCTGGAAGAGCAACTTGGCCAGAGTCGTGAGAAGAGCCGCCGAGGCGCCGTGCCCGGTGGCGTCGGCGATCCAGAAAAGTGTGCGCTGGTCGGTCATCCGGAGCCAGCCATAAATGTCACCGCCCACCTGGATGACAGGTCGGTAGGTCGCGGCGACCTCCCAGCCCGGCAAATAAGGAGGCTTTTGCGGAATCAGCGATTGCTGCGTCAGCCGCGCGGCGGCCAGGTCGCGCTCGAGATTTTCCCGCCACGCTTCCAGTTCGTCATTCTGCTGCTGCAACTGGCGGCGAAGCGATTGCAATCTCAGCTGAGTCACAATGCGGGCGCGCAAAATGGGGAGGCTGATCGGCTTCGTCACGAAATCATTTGCGCCGGCCTCGAGACACAGCACCTCGCTCTCTTCGCCGCCGTCCCCCGTCAACATAACCGCGGGCAATTGAGCGATGGCCGTATCCGCGTCACCGCGGATTTGGGAGAGCACTTCCGCGCCATTCAATTCCGGCATGTGAAAGTCGAGCAGAATGAGCGAGGGCACCTCAGCGCGCAGCATTTTGAGCCCTTCTATTCCGTTGGAAGCCTCGAGGCATTCATAACCGGCCTCGCCTAACGCTCTCACCAACATGCGGCGGCTGGCCCGATCGTCATCGATAATCAGAATCGTCTCGCCGTTTTTCTGCATTTCTGTTAGATCGAAAAGGAGCGCCTAAGTATCCGCATTTTTCTAGGGAAAACGTTTATGCTTTAAAAGGCACTGTAAATAATCTTTGTCACTACCGGCCTAATGAATTACAAAACGGAACACAACGTCCATCGTAAACGTTCTATGAAACCACTTCTCTCGCTCGCGCTCCTTACGATCTTCATCTTCTCTGCTTGCACAGAGCCGGAGCCGCTGCCGCCGCGCCGACCCGCCGCGACCTACCCAGCCCCACCACCTCCCCAATATCCGCCGGTCCAGCAGCCATTCGATCCCAATTTCCAACCCACGCCCCCACCGGATTACACCGCAGTTGGCCCGTCGCCCGCTCCCGAAACGGCGGCTACGGCCGCGTCCGTGAGCCCGACCCGCGGTGATATTCCCTACGGTGTGCCGGTTCCGAGCAAGCCGGGATTCGTAACGAGTCCCTACGCGCCGGATCAGGGTTACGTCGATGTGCGCGGCTTCCCGCCGGGGACCGAAGTGCGCGACCCTTACACCAACAAGATCTTTCTCGTTCCTTAACGAGTTCGAGCTCGCGATCAGCTCGTCGAGCGGGTCATCGGCACGGAGGCTGCGCCTGTGCTGGACATTTCCACGCAACTTGGGATTCTTGTGCACGTTAGCGCGCGCTCTTTAGTCGCCAGCTGATCCAACTATGGATGCTCTTCGCATAAAACGCGCACCGCGCATCGAGGCAGAGATTAACGTCTCTGGCGACAAAAGCATTTCCCATCGCGCCGTCATGATCGCGTCGCTCAGCAATGGCCCCTGCGTGCTCCGCGGATTTTCCCGCAGCGCCGATTGCATGAACACGGTCGTGGCTATGCGCGCGCTCGGGGTCAAGATCGAGCAACCCGAACCGGAAGTGCTCATCGTGCACGGCCGACGACGAAAACTGACCGCACCCAGAGGCGAGATCGATTGCGGCAACTCGGGGACGGCCATGCGACTGCTCGCCGGGATCCTGGCTGGGCAGCCCTTCGAGAGTCGGCTCGTCGGCGACGGCTCTCTTTCCAGGCGCCCCATGGGTCGCATCGTCGAGCCGCTCCGCCTGATGGGGGCGCAGATCGAGGCTGAGGGCGAAAACGACTCCGCGCCTCTCCGCATTCAGGGCGCGCCCCTGCACGGCATCCGATACGCGCTTCCCGTGGCGAGCGCACAGTTGAAAAGCTGTCTTCTTTTCGCCGGTCTCTTCGCCAAAGGGAAAACAACGATCGAAGAGCCAATCCCGACCCGGAATCACACCGAGCTGATGCTCAATTACTTTCTCGTTCGCACCCAGAAGGATAAGACCGGCGTGAGCGTGTTTGGGGATCACGTGCCCGAGTCGCGTGACTTCAGTGTCCCCGGCGACATTTCTTCAGCGGCATTCTGGCTGGTCGCCGCCGCCGCGCAACCGGGCGGTCACGTCCTCGTCCGTAACGTCGGCTTGAACGAAACGCGCACCGGTTTGCTCGCCGTCCTGGTGCGGATGGGCGCAAAGGTGCGCGAGGCGATCGAGGACGTCGAACAGATTGAACCGCGTGGGATTCTCGAAGTGACTGGCGCACCGCTCAAGGCAACGGTCATCCAAGGCAAAGAAGTCCCTGCCCTGATCGATGAACTCCCTATCCTGGCAGTGGCGGGCGCGCTCGCTCAAGGCACCACCATCATTCGTCAGGCGCAGGAGTTGCGAGTGAAGGAAACAGATCGGATTGCCGCGATCGCGCACAACCTTCGCTCGATGGGCGCCCAGGTCGTTGAGTTAAGCGACGGGTTAGAAATTCATGGCCGAGCGCCGCTCCATGGCGCCAAGCTTTCCAGCTTTGGCGATCATCGCATCGCCATGGCCTTCGCCATCGCCGGCATGTTCGCGGAAGGTGAGACCATCATCCAGGATGTCGATTGCGTGGCGACGTCGTATCCGGGTTTCGAGAAAACGTTGAGTGCGCTGGTCACGCCGAAAGGTTTTCGCACCACCACGCCGGTCATCAGTTCGCTGAACCACTCGCGGGTGGAGGAAGATTAGTGCGCGGCCACCAAAGAAACTGGACGAGCGGAAGCTCGTCCCTCCGGAGGGGCTCGCCGCGGCGAGCTAAGGATCAGCGATGACTTTACTGGCTGCGCATCAAGTCATCGCGATCGACGGGCCGGCCGCTTCCGGCAAAAGCAGCGTAGCCCACGCCCTCGCCCGGCGGCTCGGCTTTGTCTATGTGAATTCCGGTGCCATGTATCGGGCTCTCACCTGGCTCGTGCTGGAACGTGGTCTTCCCGCGGACGACGCCGCGGCCATCGAGCGACTCATGGAAGACGCGCCTATTTCCTGCCAATTGCGCGATCACGA
This sequence comes from Chthoniobacterales bacterium, assembly GCA_965218705.1. GTDB lineage: Bacteria > Verrucomicrobiota > Verrucomicrobiia > Chthoniobacterales > UBA10450 > Palsa-1392. The sequence continues at coordinate 1,360,646 of OZ244652.1, read as the reverse complement.
ATCGCTCATGCTGGTCGACGGGGTCGACCCCGAGCCTTTTCTGCGCGAGGACCGCGTGAACGAAAATGTCTCCCTCGTCAGCAGTGTCCCGCGTCTGCGCGAGATCTTAGTCGATCACCTCCGTCGTTATGCCGATGAGCATGACCTCGTCATGGAGGGTCGTGATATCGGTTCGGTCGTTTTTCCCGACACACCCTACAAGTTCTACATCGATGCCTCGCCCGACATCCGGCTGCGGCGGCGCGAAGCCCAGGGGCAACGAGACCGGATTACCGCGCGCGACGAAGCTGATTCCTCGCGCCGCGCTTCGCCGCTCATCATCGCCGAGGATGCCCACGTCATCGACAGCTCCAACCTAACGATTGACGGAGTGGTCGGTGAAATCATCGGCCGCCTGAAACTCAAAGGCCTAACGACCGCAAGGTGAATCCCTGGTATTTCACCCTCTATAATCTGACCCGCTTTATCGGGCGGATCTTTTTCCGTTTTCGCGTCATCCATCCCGAGCGTGTGCTGCAGGAAGGCCCGGTCATTCTGGCCATGAATCACCAGAGTTATTTCGACCCGCCGCTGGCTGGCATCGGTTGCCGCCGGCCCATCTATTATTTGGCCCGCAAATCTCTCCTTGATCTGCCATTTCTCGGTTTTGTGCTGCCGAAACTCAACGTCATCCCGGTGGACCAGGACGGCGGTGATCGCAGCGCGCTCAAGGCCATCATTCGCATCCTGCGCGCCAACGAGTGCACGCTCGTTTTCCCGGAAGGCTCGCGCACCCAGGATGGCAAGCTCCAAGCGCCCCAGCCGGGCATTGGTTTTGTCATCGCCAAAACCCTCGCGCCAGTCGTGCCGATGCGAATTTTTGGCGCGCACGAAGCCTTACCGCGCGGCGGCGGCAAATTGCGCTTCTGTCCCATCACTATCGTGGTGGGCGAGCCGCTTTATTTCACCGAGGCCGATGTGGCCGGTCGCGGACGCGAGGTCTATCAGCGTCTCAGTCAGCGAGTGATGGACGCGATTGCGGAACTCCATTTATAGGCGGGGGTGGCAGGCCCAACCTTGCGCCTCTTCTGGCCCGGTCGATACTTCGAGATGGATCTGCCCGGCCCGCATTCCCGTTCATCCGGCGCCAGCCGGGCGCCGTTAGGCGGATTGAAACTGATGCTGGCTATCCTGATCGTCTTCGCGCTTCTGGCGGCCTACGGTGCCTGGCAACACCATCGCCGTCCGCAAACGGAGACCTACCGCATCCTCCCGGCGTCTGGAGTTCCCGCTTCTGACGGGGCTGATCATTGAGCGCCGGCTCGTTCGGAAGATGGCAAACCGGTGCCTGATTTGGATTTAACAAAGCCAACATCACCGCTGTTCAGATTACCGTCTGCATTCACGTCCTGCCGTAAGTTAGAGGACGAGACCACGCTGCCTGATTGAGATTTCGTCTGCCCCACATCGGCCGAATTGACGGAGTGATCCCCTGTCGTATCACCAATGAGCAAGCCCCACTGAGGTCCGGTCACCATGGCGCTCTGGTTTCCCGCGGAGTCGCTCACACTCGAGAGCACCAACGAATGATATTGCTGATTACAGTCATTGAGCCCCGTTAGGTTAACGGTGTATTGATTAGCATTCGGCCCGATCGCACTGCTGCTCACCGAACCACAGGTCGCACTCGCGCTATCGACGTTAGTTAGATCGTTTGAAAACGTCAGGATGATCTGGTAATCCCCCGCCGCGCCGCCGCTCCTGCACTCCACTCCATTCCCATCGGTCAGATCGATTTCGTAGGAACCGGCTTCTCCATGCACCTTGGTCGAGACCATGTTGACTAACTGCACTGGTAAAGGTGTGGGCACCGCGGTCAGCGCATTGTGAGCGTAGCTGATCGCATCCGTCAAATTGCGAACGTCTACTTCGTAGATTTCCACATAATCCACTCCGTAGCTGATACCGGAATCCACCGCGTGACTCAGAATTTCAGCTGGGTCTCCCGGAACTCCGCCGTTAACCCGATAACTAGCGTCAGCGCTACAATTCCAAACCATTTGTGCAGCAACATCCGGTTGGCTCATCCAGAGGAGATTCCAAACTGAGTCATCTGGGCCGGGCGCCGCGGGATTGATGGTGCTAAGACTGTTCACTTGAACGAGCAATCGCCCGGGCCAAGTCGTACGCGCGCGCGCCACCACGCTTTGGGCGAGATAAGTCGCGGTCGGTTCGAGATTAGGATTGTTCTTGGAATGACCATTCCCTCCGATGGACAGGGTCACGAACTGGTTAGGGAGAGCAGTCATGGCCGCGTCGATGATTTGCTGCCCCGCGTCCTGCATTTTTTCCGTCGTGTAGCCGACCGCAAACCACTCGCTTACCTCCGGCGTGGTGTGTGGGACATTCCAATCCTCACTCGCTGCATTGGCAAAGCTGGTCGAAACAATCTTGAGCGCGGAATGATCGGCAAAGTGACTGCCTACGGCTGCAATCATATTCTTCTTCTTAGCCAGATAGGTTGGATCCCAGAAGACCGGGATCGTGGTGCTCGTGCCGTTATCATCAAACGTATAGAAAGTGCCGCCCGCATCCGTCACCGCCTGGGTCACCCAGGCGGGCTTGTGGGCCTGGGTATTGATGCGCAGAAGGACGATCTTGCCCGCGTCGGCAGCGGCTTGTAGTTCGGCCTCCAGAAAGGTGAAATTGAAATCACCTTCCGCCGGTTCGAGCTCCGCCCAATCCTGGCGAACGGAAAGACCGAGCACATCCGGGTTAGCCAGAACAGGTGCGGGAGCCGCTCCACCGGCGCCGCCCAGTGAGAAAACACCTCGCGGCACCTGCGCCTCTGCCAAATCAACGAGACCGCTGGAGAGAATCAGGCCAAATATGCAGGCGCTTCCAGCAAACCAATGACGGGATCGATTACGGCGTGGATTGGCGACTTGGCTGAGAAAGGGGAAGAGACGTTGAAAAATCGGGCGGGAGATTCCGGCTGGGGGAGGAAACATCCTCGCATCGTGAGAAGGCAGGCCTCGTACGGCAAGCCTAAAATCAGAGTGCGCGGCCCTTCGAATCCTCTGCCGGAAGAGGGGCCGGGAGCGAAGCTGAAATCGAATAACAAAAAACCGATTCTGTCTTACCCGTTATGAAAATGAGATCAGTTCTTCCGCTCCTCGCCGCCATCGCCTTTTGCGCGGGAGCCTGCCAGAAACAGGAAACGGAGGCGGAACGCAACGCCCGCATCGAGCAGGAAGTGCAGCAACGCGTCGCGGCCGAACGACAGGGCGATACCCAGCAACAGTTGGATGCACGCCAGGCCGAACTCGACGCGCGCGAGCGGATCCTCGCCGAACAGGAGAATCGTCCTGTCGAAACGGCCACGCCCATCGTTAGCCAATCCACACCCGCCGCCGTCACCACCACGACCACGACAACTGCGGACACGGACGATTCCGGCGACCTTTCTTACGCCACTTTTTACCGCAAACTCGATCCTTACGGCGATTGGATGGACACCGGAGATTACGGTTACGTTTTCCAACCACGCCAAGCCGCGGCCTCCTCCACCTGGCGGCCCTACACCAATGGCCATTGGGTTTACACCGACGCCGGCTGGACCTGGATCTCCGATGAAAAATTCGGCTGGGCCACTTACCACTACGGTCGTTGGGTGCGACTGCGCAGCGTGGGCTGGGTCTGGGTTCCCGGCGAAGAGTGGGCCCCGGCCTGGGTTTCCTGGCGCAGAGGCGGTGATTACGTTGGCTGGGCGCCGCTGCCGCCCGAGGCGCAGTTCGATCGCGGCACCGGCATCCATAACTGGGCGGATAACTATTACGATATCGGCCCCGACCAATACGCCTTTGTTCCGGCTAACGAATTCGGGCGAAAACTGAGTCCGCGCGAAATTCTCCCGCCCGAGCGCAACGTCACCATCATCAACCAGACGACTAACGTGACTAACATTGTTTACAGCAACTCAGTCATCGTCGATCGCGGTCCCACCTACGACGATCTGCGTTCGCGCAGCCGCCAGCCGATCGAGCGATATCGTCTTGAACGTATGACCACCTTCAGCAATGAGACGCCCGTCTTTCGAGGCGAAGTCGTCGCCCTGCCGACCGCCAACTTCCGGCCGGCCGCGGAGCAGAAGCGACCTACCCGAGTGGTGAAGACCATCGCGCAGCCGGTCGTGGAGCGTGGCTGGAATAGCATCAAGGACGCGCAAGCCGCCCAGAAGGCGCGCAACAAAATGGCGGCTGAAGCCACCCCGCCGCCCAATTTGCCGCCCAAGAAATTCGTGAGGCCGAAGCCGGCCAAACCCGCCCCGCGTGCGGCGTCGACTCCCATTCTAGTCTCTACTCCGCGACCAACCGCCACACCTGTTTCCACCCCGGTTGCTACCCCGATGCCGAGACGCAGTGCACCGCCGCGTCGCAACACCCCTGCCCCGGCTCAGATCAAGCCGATCGCCACTGCTGCACCGGCCGAAACCGTCGTCCCCACCACTCAGCCCGCCGCCACGACTACTCCGACCGCGCCGGTAAATGATTCGATGCAACCGAGCCCGGCCGAGAATGTCGTGATCCCTAAGGGCGCAGGACGAAACCCGCGGCAGCAAGCGCTGCAGGAGAAACGCAAGCAACAGCAGGAAGCCCAGGCACAGCGGCAGGCGAAACGCGAGCAGATGAGGGAGAATCAGCAAAAGCAAGAATCTCCAGCCGCCCCGCCTGTTGCCACGCCCGCAGAAGTGCCGCCGACGACACCAAGACGGCCAGATGCGCCCGCCACTCCTTCACCCTCGCCCACGGAGCCGAGCCCAGCCGCTTCCGCTTCTGCGACCCCTTCGCCTGAGGCTGCCGAAAGACAGACCAAGGCCGAGCGACGCCAGGCCAAACAGGCCGAGCGCCGTCAGGCCAGGCAAGCCGAGCGCCGGGCGAAGCGGAATGGCGGGGAATCCGAATCATCCCCCAGCCCTACCCCAAGCCAACCGTAGGGCAGTCGGTCAGATAAACTGAACCACCCAGGAGTCTTTGTAGGGTCATTTGTAGAGGGGGGGATTTGTATGGGTCAGAGCTTACTATCGACACTGGATAGCAGATTTGAGACATAACTTGCGCTGCCCATCTTCAAGCGCTCGGCGATCCAGCGCCGGCTCATCGGGGTATTCTCCCGTAGTTGCCGCGCGATTTCCACTTTTAAGGGATGACCTTTCGGCTCCAGGGCTAGGTCGATCTCCCGCCAGCGTGCGACCGCCAAGGCCTCTTCCATCAGGCGTCGCGCCAGGGCCGCATCCGTCTCCTTCCGCTGTGCCGCTTGCTCGCCCGAGCGCCCCCTCCGCGCCAACTTGTCCGCCAGCCAATCGCTGAAATCCTCCCCTCCCACTTTCCAGCCTCGCCGCAGTTGCCCCTCGGTCTCGCGCGAACCGGCCAGCCTCGCCACCGCCATCCGACGCTTAAACTCCCGGCGCCCCCTCGCATTATCCTCCTTCAACCCGTGTTCTCCCAAGAGCCGATCCACCCTCAGCCACTCCGGACGCTCCTTCGGATGCAGATAGGCCCCGTAGCTACTCCAGCTGTAATTCTCCAACTTCTCTCCCTCTTGCACCAGCCCGGCCCGCACTGGATTCAGGTGCACGTAGTCGCACGCCGCCCGCAGATAATCCGCTGCACGCCCGTCGATGTGCTGCGCTTTGTAGCGCCCTTGAAACAAGTGACCGTTCAGGCGATGCCGCCGGTTGAACCTTTGTGTATAAGTTCCCAGGAGCCATTTCATCCCCGCCGCCAGATTGGCTTGCGGGGTTTCCAGCACCAGATGGAAGTGGTTACTCATCAGGCAATAGGCGTGCACCTGCCAACCCGTTTTCCCACAGGCTCGCCCCAACGTCTGGAGAAAGCCCCACCGATCCTCCAAATCGAGGAAGATCGGCCCGCGCCGATCGCCACGGTTGATCACATGATAAATCGCCCCCTCGTATTGGATCCGCAACGGCCTCGCCATCCTTCTCTCTTATCCCCCTCCCCGGAAGTGTCAATAGTAAGCTCTGACCCCTGTTCAACCTGTTCAACTGTTGCGCGGCATGGGCACGATGCTGGAGGGAGTAAGTAGCACGCGCCGGACGACCTTGCGTGGGATGGTCGCGATTGCTTCCTTACGCAATTTAGGAGTCATCAGGATTATCGGATGTTTCAAATGCGCGTGGCGCTGGAACTGCAAAGCGGTGAGTTCGGCGTCGCACAAGCGTTCTTCGCGGCAGGTGAGACGGTAGACGCTCTGATTGACCACCTCCGAGTAACGCGCCCAGATCGAGTCCTCTGGTACCGTCCGCCGAAGCTCGCAAGAGAAGTTTTGTTGCGGGCTGCATGACGCCGGTATTTCCATGATCGGGATAGCCGACACAGAATATTCGCCCATCCCCTGCCCCTACGAGATTCGCCGCGAGCCGGCGCTGGCTGCCATCGTCGGCGAATCGAAAAAGGCGGAGATTACGACAGTCAAAATCGCCGTGGGCCCGACGCGATCGGCGGGGGTGGAAGAATGCATAGGCCGCACCTTGGATGCGTTGGATATGGACGCCAAGTTCGTCAGTCTCGGCTCACAAACTGTCAAGCAGTTCGTCGTTATTTTGGGGGGCCACGGCCAAAAATTCGGCGTCGTCCTGCTCAATTCCGTCGCGTCTCTCATGGCGGGAGAGCCGGAATGCTTTGACCGTCTGAGCAAGAGTTCCAGAGTCGCCCTATTCGACGGGCCGGTCAGTCTCCCCTACGCAAAGTCAAGCGCGGCGACGGTAGATTTGATGATGGTCGACTGGCACGCAGTGTCGGAGCGAATCGTAGGCGACCTGGCCAGACCTAGACTGAGCGACCGTGTGTGTTTGAGGGTGGCGCGCAATTCGGCGTGTCTCTAAGCCGGTATGCGCAACGGATTTAAGGGGCTTTAAGCCATCTTGGGTTCACTGCAGCCTTTTCCAAACCCTAACGGGTTTCCTCGGCCAGCTTGCGGGCGTAAGCCAGGGTATCGATGGCGGCGGCAGTTTTGTCGCGCCGAATCGCCTTGATCCGCGGAAAACGCAGCGCCAAACCGCTCGCGTGGCGTTTGCTCGGTTGAATCGAGTCGAATGCGATCTCGAGCACGATGTCGGGTTTCACTTCCAGATAGCGTCCTCGATCGCGCGTGACACTACGGCGAAAATGCTCGGTCAGCTCCGCGATCTCCACATCCGTTAGGCCACTGTAGGCTTTGCCAATCGGCAGCAACTTCCCGCTCTCTTCGTCCCGCACCGCAAAGGTGTAATCGCTCAGAACATGATTGCGTTTGCCGTGGCCCAGCTCGGCCGCGACGACCACGACATCCAGCGTGGCTAGTTCCTTTTTCAGTTTGAACCACGACATCCCGCGCCGACCCGGCGTGTATTGACTCTCCGGATCTTTGATCATGAGGCCTTCGTTGAACCGGCGCCGCGCCGCCTGGAACGCTGCTTCGATCTCTTCGGCCGAGTTGGCCGGTGTAACTTCCGCCACCTGGAACTGGTCCGGCATGGTCAGGCCGCGCAGAACTTCACGCCGCTCCCGCAACGGAGCGCGCAGAAGCGAGCGGCCATTCAACCAAAGTAGATCGAAGGCGACAAAGACGACCGGCACATTGGCCGACGGCGCCGCGAAGAGATCGGCGTGATCGTCGCGTTTACGTCCGAGCCGTTTCTGCAGGTCGAAAAAGGTGAGCCGTTTCCCGTGCTCGAAAGCCATGATCTCGCCATCGAGAATGACCTCGTCAGCCAGACTACGGGCTCGCTCCGCGATCTCAGCGAATTGACCGCTCACCCGGCGCAGGTCGCGCGAAAACAATTCGACCCGCTCCGCGCCGCGATGCAATTGGGTGCGAATGCCGTCGAACTTATCCTCCACCAACACGATCGATTCGTTAGGCAATTCCTCCGCAAAACGCGCCCAGATCGCCTCGGCGGTTGGCTCCGGGCTGGCCAGCATGCATTTGATCGGGCGAAAAAGAGTCAGCTCCGCGCGGTCGAGTTCGCGACGTGAGGCCAGGAGCGCGGTCTGACCGATATCGCCCAGGAGCATATGCGCTTCTTTCAGCTCATCGAGGGGCACCTCAAAAGCCCGCGCGATGGCTTCCTCGACCAACCCCTCGCGCAAGCCGATCCGCAGGTCGCCGGTCAGGATCTTGACCAGATATTGGGCCTCGCGCGGCGAGAGTTTTTCCAGCCGGGCCTGCAGGAGCTCGGTTTTGGCCACCGGTCCGCGGGCTTTGTGCAACGCGCCGAAAAGAGTCTGGGCGTCGCCTAACGAGAACGGCTCGGCGGTGGTGCGTCCTTCCAGCGCTGCGAGCGCGGCCTTGCTCGCGTCGCCGTAGTTGCGCGCGATTTGTCGCAATTCGGCGTCGCCGCGCCGGCTTGCGCCGAGCAGGGCGCGAAAGATGATGGCCCAGCCGGTCTGCAAGGTGCGCTGGTCGGTTTGGGCGAAGGCCTGGCCGGTCAAAAAGATGGCGGCGTTACGCAGTGGCTCGGGATCCAGGGTGTGGAGGTAGTCGGCCAGCAGACGAATTTTCTCCAGCTTGGCGGCGGTCGCGGCGATCTGTTCGCCGAGCTCGGCAAAGGTGCGGAACTCGGACGGGACCTCACGGCCGGCGGGGTCGCCCGTGATGTCCGGCGAGGCGCCGGCCATGGCACGCGAGGCGCGGGCGCTCCCCGGGGTGGAGGCGGCCCGGAGGGTGAGTTCGAGCTGGTTTTGTTCGGTCAGTGACCAGGCTTCCACTCCGCGATCGCGCAGGTCGCGCGCGAACTCGACGGCAAAGCCGTGCAGGGTGAGGACGCGTTTGGGTTGCACCAGGTCGACGTAACGGAGCAGATCGTCGTAGTCGGCGTGGTCGGAAAGGGCGAAGGCCGCATCGACCTGGTAACGATAAATGGCGTTGGGTTCGACCGCCCATCCGCTGATCATGGCCACACGCTTATTCGTTAGGCGTTGAATCATGCGGGAACGATTCGCGCTCGGCGGGCAGATCAGAACCTTGCCCGCCACAGCCTCCGCGTCGTAGCGCTCGTAGCCGCAGAACGCCTGGCCGAATTGTTCGTAGATGCGCGTCATGCGATAGACGGAGCCGTGCAGCATGGGCTGGAGATCCGCCTCGGCCAGGGCACAGAGGATTTCTTGCGCTTTGCCTAACGAATAACCGAGCAGCACGGGAATGGCGCCCTCCTCCAACGCTTCACGACAAAAGGCCACGATCTGCTGCACCACCAGCTCAGTCGGCGGCAGGCGGTAGCGCGGCAGGCCGTAGGTCGTCTCCATGATGAGGGTGTCGGCTTGTTTCCATTCCGCCGCTTCCGCGGAACGACCTGGTCGGAGTTTGAAGTCGCCGGTGTAAAGGAGGCTGCCCGCGTCGGTCTCAAGAAAAAACTGAGCGGAACCAAAAATATGGCCGGCTGGAAGAAGCGTGATCCGGAGGTCGCGCACGCTGCTGGCTTGGCCGAAAGCGAGCACGTGCTCCTGCCGCTCCCCTGGAAGTCGGGCCTGCATCAGGCGCGATGTGCGCTCCGAGACGACGATCTCGTCGTGGGCAGCGATGTGATCGCTGTGGGCGTGGGAAACAAAAGCGAACGGTTTTGGGTCCCACGGATCGAGCCAGATATTTTCGTTAGGCAAATACACTCCGCGCTCGTAGTGAACGGAAATCACGGCGGAAAATAGCTGGTCTCCTTCGCAGGTGCGAACCCAGCCTCGGGTTCGGTCTTCTTCCTACTCCTGCTCGCCTCGTCCTCGCCAAAATACGTTGAAGGGAGCGAGGACGACGACGACGACGAGCAGGAGCAGGAGCAGGAGCAGGAACAGGAGCAGGAGCAGGAGCAGGAGCAGGAAATTGACACCGTGGCGCTCATCTCGTTTGATGCACCTCATCGTGAGAATCTTGCTGGCCGCTTTCGCTCTCTTCCTGGCGGGATGTGCCGGCGCTCCACCCAAGCCTTATCAAGTCGCACAGCCGGGAAGCCTGCCTCTTGCGCCCGACTCAGCTTTCGAGATTCGCAAGTTGGGCCAGTATTTTCTCGATCCGGCGGCAAGAATAACCGGTCAGATTGACGCCTCGGTTGCTTTTGAGCGCGGTTACCGATCGTTCGGCGCCGTCACGGCGCTGGATCAACGCCAGCGCTACGGAAATTATTACGATCTCTTTTGGGTGGCCCGACGATCGGCCGACGTCCGCGTGCGCCTGGAGTATCGCCAGGAAAAGTTGCACTCTTTCGTGCAGGCCCGGGAAGTGCGTTATCCCCAGGCTCACGGCCACTACCGCACCGAGTTCGCCGTCATCGGTGACGATTTTTTTGACGACGGACGCGTCATAGCCTGGCGCGCTTCGCTGGTGGTGGACGGCCGAATTGTCGCTACGAGACGATCCTATCTTTGGGAATAAATCCCACCGCGGCCTGATTCCGCCTTACTCTCATATGGCGCACGGGCGCATTGACAGTCGTCTACGAAATTTTATCTTTAGTTAGTCGTGCAGTCCTCGATTCAAGTAGGCATCAAGGAGTCCGTCGTATGGATTCTGGTGGCGGGCCGAGGGAGCTTCCTCAATAGCGGCAGCCTCAAGGAGTTTGGGCGCGAGATGGTGAATAGAGGCTATCGCGAGTTCGTCTTCGACCTGCAGGATTGTGCGATGATGGACTCGACGTTTATGGGGACGATGGCGGGATTGGCTCTGCGCCTGAAGGAAATGGGGCAGGGCCGGCTGCGTGTGATTCATTGCGGCCAGCGCAGCCATGATCTGCTTTCCGGCCTCGGGCTGGATCAGATCTTCGAAATCCAGAAAGATGGCGACGCCGCGCCTCAATGCGATACGTTGGCGAAAAATGGCGACTCCCAAGCGACGGAAGAAAAACGCGCCCAGGCCGGGACGATGCTGGAGGCGCACGAGGCGCTTTGCCAGGCGGCGCCAGATAATCTGACGCGCTTCAAGGACGTTCTCGATTATCTAAAGCAGGACCTCGAGAGCCCAGCGAAGTAAGATCTGCTTCGGCTCCATGCGCTTCTTTCTCTTTGGGCTGCTCCTTGCTGCGCTCGTCGGCTGGCTCTTTACCTACCTGCAGCAACGCCGGCGCGTCCGCGCCTTGGAGCGGTCCAACGAAGCCATCCAAATCGAGGAAAACCTCGTTTTCGATTTTCTGCACGGGCTCGGCGAAGCCTTTCGCGACGTCATTCGGCCCCACGATCTGCATCGGCTCATCGTGGAGAGCTCCGTGCGCATTTTGGATGCGGACGGGGGCGCGCTCTATTTGGTCGATCGGACGGGTGAGCGCCTGAAGCCGCTCTTTCTTTCCAAAGGCTGTCCGCCTTTGGTCGAAGTGCCCGAGCATATCCTGGAGCAAGCTGCCACGACGCCGGTGGCGCTCGAAAGCTACCTTCGTTCCCACGTTGTCGAATCCGGCGAGGGTTTGCTCGGGAGCGCTTGGCAGACAGGCGAAGCGCGCCTTCTGGAAGGCGAGGCTTCGGAGCTGGCGACGCTCCACAAGTCCGCCCCGGGAGTCGCGTCCCTCATGGTCACGCCCCTCCTTTACGGCCGGCAAAACATGGGCGTGCTGGCCGTCGTGAATGGGCCGAAAAGTGACGCCTTCTCCCAGAGCGATTTCGTCGTCTTCAAATCCATCTCGGAGCAATCCGCCTTCGCGCTTTACAACGCCATCGTCTACTCGGAAGCGAACGAGAAAAAACGCCTCGACCACGACCTGCAAATCGCGCGCGATATTCAACGCATTCTCTTGCCGTCGCGTCCTCCGCCGATTGAAGGATTCGACCTGGCCGGGATCAACATCCCGGCCCGCCAGGTGAGCGGCGATTATTTCGACTACATCAAAGTCGACGACGACCACCTCGGGGTGGTCATCGCGGATGTCTCGGGCAAGGGCGTGCCCGCCTCGCTCATCATGGCGATCTGCCGCAGCGTTCTCCGGGCGGAAGCACGCCTCGGCCAATCCCCCGCGGAGGTCTTGCGCAAGGTCAATCGCCAACTCTATCCCGACATCAAGGAGGACATGTTTATCAGCATGGCCTATCTCATTTTGGACCAGAAAAACGACCAGCTCATCCTTTCGCGAGGAGGCCATGACGCGCCGCTGCTCTATCGCGTTGCCACGGACGAAGTGGAGGTTTTGAAGCCACCCGGCATGGCCCTCGGCATTGACAGTGGAGACGTGTTCGATAGGATAACCGGCGATCTATCCGTCCCCCTCGAACCGGGTGATTGCCTCGTCCTTTACACCGATGGCGTGACCGAGATGCTCGATGCAAATGGCGATGAATTCGGCCCTGAACGAATGACTCAAGCCATTCGCGCCAGTGCCAAAGAAGGTGCGCAGGGCGTCATCACCCGGTTGACTGAAGACATCCGCCAGTTTGCCGCTGGCCATCCGCAGAATGACGACATCACTTTAATTGTATTGCGAAAGACATGAAACATTCCAGATCCGAACGCCACCAGCTCCCCGTGGAGGAGGAGACTCAGCCTAACGACCACGCGGGGGCCGCGGGCGTCGTACCGCCAGAGGACGGCGCGAATGCCCAGGATGATCCCACGGCCAACTTGCAGGCCGATCTCGACCGTTTTCGCGATCTTGCCCTGCGTAGCCAGGCCGATTTCGATAACTACAAGAAACGCGCGACCCGCGAGAAGGAAGATGCGATCAAATACGCCAACAGCTCGCTCCTCGAACGGCTCATCGCGATCGTGGACAATTTCGAGCTCGGCCTTTCCGCGGCTAAAAGCGAGGGAGAAAAATCTCCGGTCTACGCCGGGATGAGCATGGTCTTCAAGCAACTGACCGAGTTTCTGAACGACAATGGCCTTCTGTCGATCGATGCCGAAGGGCAAAGATTCGATCCCAATCTGCACGAAGCCATCGCGCGCGAAGCAAGCGTGTCCGTGCCGGAGGGCGTGGTGCTCCGCCAGATGCGGCGTGGCTATCGCCTCAAGGACCGTCTCCTGCGCCCTTCCAGCGTCGTGGTCTCGAGCGGATCGAACGAATAATTTTGAACCGCGGCTAGCGCTGATTTCACGGATGGATCAAGCCGAGGCCGCCTCATTCTCTTCTTTCATTCGCGGTTAATTTCAATCGATGCCGACTCAAAAGCGCGATTACTACGAAATCCTGAGCGTCCAGCGCACCGCGGCGGGCGACGAAATCAAGCGCTCCTATCGCCGGCTCGCGGTCCAATTTCATCCGGATAAAAATCCGGACGACCCGCAGGCCGAAGAACGATTTAAGGAGCTGGGCGAGGCCTACGACGTCCTCATGGACGAACAAAAACGGGCCGCCTACGACCGTTACGGCCACGCCGCCTTTGCTCAAGGTGGCCGCGGCGGCGGGTTCCACGATCCGTTCGACATCTTCCGCGACGTTTTCAGCGGAGCGGGCGGCGGGAGCGGTGGAATCTTCGACACCTTCTTTGGCGGGCAAGCCGGCCAGGCGGAGGGGAGTCAGCGCGGGAGCGATCTGCGTTACGATATGCAGATCAGCCTCGAGGAGGCGGCCTTTGGGGTGGAGAAGGAAATCGAGGTGCGCAAACTCGATACCTGCGACATCTGCCAAGGCACAGGTGCTGGTCCCGGCTCGAAAACGATGACCTGTCCCACCTGTCGAGGGCGTGGCCAGGTCGTTAGTGCGCGCGGATTTTTCCAAGTCTCACAGACCTGCCCGCGCTGTCGGGGCTTGGGTGAAGTGATTGATAAACCGTGCGCCAGCTGCAGCGGGGAAGGCCGCGCGGAAAAGACGAGCCGGATCAAAATTAAAATCCCGCCCGGCATCGCGCACGGTTCGCGGCTGCGCTCGACCCGCAACGGCGAGGCGGGCATTCGCGGCGGCGCTCCGGGCGACCTTTACATCGTCGTCCACGTCAAGGAACACCCGATCTTTCAGCGTGAGGACGATAACTTGTATTGCGAGGTTCCGATTTCGTTTGTCACTGCGGCCCTGGGTGGCGAAGTGCCGGTGCCGACGCTGGAAGGCAAGGCCAGCCTGCGCGTCCCAGCCGGCACGCAGGGCGGACAAAGCTTCCGCCTGCGCGGTAAAGGCGTCGCCCACGTGGATGGGCGCGAGCGAGGCGATCTTTTTGCGCGCCTCCTGGTCGAAGTGCCGACCCATCTTAACAGCGAGCAGCGCCAGAAGCTGGAAGAATTCGGCGCTCTCTGCGGGGAAGACAACGCGCCTTTGCACAGAAGTTTCTTCGAAAGAGCCAAAGAATTTTTTCGTTAGGCTATTCGGATTAACCGCAGAGGTCGGAAACAATAATCTGTCATCCTCTGCGCTCTCCGCGTCCTCTGCGGTAAAAAACCTCCCCTACTTTATCTTCGCCATGCATCGGTTTTATCTTTCTCCCAACGACTGGCCTTCGTCCACTTTGACGGGCCCCGAGGCGCATCACGCGCGTGATGTGCTGCGTTTGAAAAGCGGCGATCGGCTCACGGTCTTCGACGGGCGCGGCCGCGAGGCGACGGCGGAGATCGGCGCGCCCGAAGCGGGCGTCGTGCCATTGCGGATTACGCAAGAAACTGTCACCCCCCCACTGCGGACTCACATCGTCCTTGCCCAAGCGATTCCCAAAGGGAAAAACATGGATCTGATCGTGCAGAAAGCGGTCGAGATCGGCGCCGCCGAGATTTTCCCACTCCTCTCCGCGCGCACCATCGTGCAGCTCGATGCGGAGAGCGCGACGCAGAAGCAGGCCAAATGGCAGAGCGTGGCCATCGAGGCCGCCAAACAGTGTGGACAGAATTGGCTTCCGCACGTGCACACGCCGCGCGCACCGAACGACTTCTTCGCCAGCCCGCCCCCGAGCGATCTGCGTTTGATCGGCTCCCTCCAGCCGGGGGCACAGCATTTGAAAAAAATCCTGGCCGAGTACGAGCAGGCGCACGACGGCGCGCGGCCTACGCGCGGCCTGATGGTGATTGGCCCGGAAGGCGATTTCACCCCGGCGGAAATCTCGCTCGCACGCTCGCACGGCTGCACGCCACTGACCCTCGGCCCCATCATTCTGCGGGTCGAAACAGCGGCGATCTACTGCCTGAGCATTCTCTCCTACGAATTGCTCGGTGAAAAATAAAACCCCGCGTCGTGAGACGCGGGGTTTTGGCGGAGAGGGAAGGCGTTAGGCTGTCTTGCGGCGGCGCAGAAAGCGCTGGCCGCAGAAAAGCAAGCCGAGGCCGAGCAGCATATAAACCGACGGCTCGGGAACGACTTGGAAAGAGAAATTATCGACCGCGATGCCGTTATCTGCACTGGTATCATCTGGATCGGCAAAACGGAGGAAGAAGGTCGATCCGTTCACGATCAGGCTGGCCGACGTATACATCCCACCGATATTGCTGACTCGGTTCGCGGCCAGATTGCCGTCCAGTGCTCCAGGGGCCTGTCCATTAATCGGAGAGGTGAAATTGAAGGCCGCTCCTAAATCGACCCAGCTGTTCGCTGCGCCGGTTAAGCTGATTTGAAGGGTCAAAGTGTTCGGCACACTGTTAGCCCCACCACTCCTCCATTGCTCGCCATCATACATCACGATGAATTGTGTGAAATCGAAGCCGGTGTTGTTCGTGAGATCGATTTCGGTGTCGGGTTGCGTGCTAGCTGATGCCAAGGATCCCAAGGCGCGATCGGTCACCGAGTTGGCACCCTCGACGCCGAAGTTGTAGTTGGCGCCCGCAGTACTGCTGCCCGTGCCAGCGATAACCGTCGTACTGGTCTGGGCAGGTGCAGTATTGCCGCCGGTGCCAACGAACCAGCCAGTGGGAGTCGTCGTGCCGGCCGCTCCCATGAAGTCAAAATTCTCCGAGAGGTGCCACCGGTATCACTGATCTGCGCCTGCGCGCCAGCCGTCATCGCGGCCGTAACGGCGATTCTGAGTGCGATATTGCCTCAATAATTTCATGGGAACTTTCGAGGGCTTTTTTGTGGGTTTATTTCTTATTAACGAGCGACCATCTCAGCGTCCGCGATGCCTGGCAATCCTTCGTAGGTTACGTTAAATTGACCGAGAGGAGGACCGCCCCCGTCAGGCCGCGTTTCGACGACTGGAATTAGTCCGTGATCGACCTGACCGCGCTGTCGGTTTCCCGGACCTCCTGCGACGAATCCCGAGCATAAAAAAAGCGCCCCGGTTTCCCGAGGCGCTTTTCGTTAGATTGATTGGTTGGCCCTAGCGTCCGCGCCGGCCGCCGCCATCGCGTCGTCCACCGCCGCCACCACCACCGCCGTAGCCTCCACCGCCACCGCCGTAGCCGCCGCCGCCACCACCATAACCGCCGCCGCCGCCGCCATAGCCGCCGCGACCTCCGCCCCCACCACCGCCACCCGGACGGGCTTCGCGCGGGCGCGCTTCGTTTACGGTGAGCGGCCGACCTTCGACGGTTTTGCCGTTGAAGTCAGTGATCGCTTTCTGCGCGTCGGCTTCATTGCCCATCGTGACAAAAGCGAAGCCACGGGATTTACCGGTGAATTTATCCTGCATGAGAGTGACCTCATTGACCGCCCCGGCTTGTGCGAAGAGATCCTGGAGGTCGGTTTCAGTCGTATTGAAGGAAAGATTTCCTACGTATAATTTGGTGCCCATCTGAGTCTATTTGTTAAGTTGAAACGCTGCTCGGTCCACTGTTCCCGCTAATCGGATTTCAAATCGCCACTGAAACAACTCAACTGACAATCCACCAACGTCCGGGGCCGCTATTTCTGGCGCTATCTAAGGTGGATCGCCAGCCAAAGCAAGCGGAATAAAAGGGCGCGCCCGCGCTGCTTTCCAGCCTCGACCGGGCGGTTGGCGAGCGGGTCGGAAAGGTAAAGTAAGACCTCGAGCGCGCTTTGTTCTTCCTCCCTGTCATTCGCGCCATCCATGGTTAACCTTGAGAAGAAAGATGCCCAGTTATCCAACCGATCAGGCCAAAAAGGAAGGTGCGCGGGTCGCTGTCGTGGCCGCGGGGATTATCAGCCCGCTCGGCGTCGGCCTCGAGAAGACGCGGGCGGCGCTGCAGGAAGCGCGCGATTGCGTCACGCCTGTGACTCGCTTCCCGGTCGCACACTGCCGCTGCTCCACGGCGGGTCAGGTGGAAGACGCAGTGCTTGACGGATTAGTACCTGACGATCGAAAGGCCCGGCGGTTACATCGGGCTTCGCGGATGATGATCAGCGCCTTGACTGAGCTGCTCGAGCAGGCGCCGGATTTCCATCCGGAGCTGACCGTGATCGGCACGACCAGCGGCGGAATGAGCTTCGGGGAGCAGTACTATCGCTCTTTGCAGCAGCCAGAGAAGCGCACGCTCGGTGTGCCCGGCTGGATCGCTAATTATCCACCGCAAAAGCCGGCGATCGATGCCCTAGAAGCATGCCACCTCGCTTCCCCTTGTCAAGTCATCGCCAATGCCTGCGCCTCGGGCGGCAACGCCATCGGTCACGCTTTCGAGTGCATTCGCTCGGGCCGTTACGATCGGATTTTGACGGGCGGTTACGACGCGATCTCCGAGCTGGTGTTTGTCGGATTTGATTCCCTGCAGGCGGCCACGCCGGAGAAGTGCCGGCCGTTTGATGGAGCGCGCAGCGGGCTTGTGCTGGGCGAAGGCGCGGCCTTGCTGGCCTTGGAGAATCTCGTCCAGGCAGAAGCACGCGGCGCGGAAATCCTGGCCGAGATCACCGGTTACGGCATTTCCACGGATAACCATCACCTGACCCAGCCCCACCCTTCCGGCATCGGCCCGCGCCAGGCCATGGAACGCGCTTTGCAGAGCGCCGGGCTCGCGCCGGAGGCGATCGATTACGTCAATGCGCACGGCACCGCGACTCCCTTTAACGACGCGGCGGAAGGGCGTGCCATCGCCGAGTTGTTCGGTCGGGTGCCGGTCAGCTCAACCAAAGGCATGATGGGCCATTCGTTAGGCGGAGCCGGGGCGATCGAGGCCGTTTTTACCATTTTGGCTCTGCGCCACGCCTTTCTGCCCGCCAACATTAACTTTCGTGTTTCTGATGTCGGGCTCGACCTCGATATCGTGGCCAACAAGGTCCGGGCGGCCGCCCCGGCGGCGGCTCTTTCGAATTCGTTCGGCTTCGGCGGCACCAACGCCTCCATCGTCATCCAGAGACGGGCGGCATGAGTTTGGGGATCGCCGGCCTGGGATGGGTCACGCCGCTCGGCTGCACGCGGGAGGACGTTTGGGAGAGCCTCTGCGCGGGAGAGAAGGCCCAATCCGTCCCGGTCTTAAAATCGTTAGGCGAAAAGAGGGATTATCCCATTTTCCCGGTGCCGGCCGCGACGATCGCAGGGGCTGCTCGCTACCCGCGTCTGCGGCGCTCGAGCGCCATCTCTCGCTTCGCGCTCGTGGCGGGTCTGGGCGCCCTGCGCGACGCGGGTCTCGAGCTGGACGAAACAAGCGCGGCGCGGACCGCGCTCATCTTCGCCATTTCGAATGGCGGAGTCATTTACACCAAGCGCTTTTTCCACGAGATCGTCAAAGACGGGGCGGGCGCGGCCAGCCCGCTGCTTTTTCCCGAGACGGTCTTTAACGCCCCGGCCAGCCATCTCGCGGCCATCCTCGGGTTGAACGGCGCCAGTTATACTCTGGTGGGCGACGCTGCGGTGGGACTGTTGGCCCTGCAGATGGCGGAAGATTTACTGGCCAATCCGGAACTCGACCGCTGTCTCGTGGTGGCCGCGGAGGAAGCCGACTGGCTGCTTTGCGACGCTTACCGCAAGTGGAGGTTGCTGCGCACCTCTCCGCCGATCGAGCCCTTCGCCCGCCGGCCGCGCGGGATGATTCTGAGCGAAGGGGCGGGCGCCGTGCTCTTGACGCGCGCGGCCGAGCTGACTATCGAAAAAATAGACGCGGGCGGAAATTTCACGCGACAAAAAGAACTCGTTAGGCAGCTGGGCACGATTTGCGGCAAGTTGCCCGGCCCCATCGATGTCATGATTGCGAGCGCCAACGGCACGTTTATCGACCAAGCAGAGGCGAGCGCAGCGGCGCACCACTTTCCGTCAGCCGCAATTTACACCGCCAAGCCTGCTCTGGGTGAAGGGGTGGCGGCCGGAGCGCTTTGGCAGGTCATCTGTGCGGCCCAAGCATTGCGAGATCAGCAATTACCGCCGCTGCTGCACGCCCCGGGCGACGCGGCCCTCACCATAGCTCGCGCACCGGGAGCGGAAGCGTGGCGCCGCGCCGTGGTCACGACCTGCGGACTCAACCAACAGGTCGCAGCCCTGACCCTGCGGCTGTAGCTTACCCGCGCATGCCCAGCCCAAGGGACGCTGTCATCCCGAGTGAGCCGCTTTTCACTTTGCAACCAATCCCTCACACCGTTACTTTCGGCGTCCGCGATGCGTAAGCCGGTCTTATTGCTGCTTTTCCTCCTCTTGGCCAGCGCCACGCGGGCGCAGGATCTGGCAGGGCCGGGCGCACTTCCGGTGGAGATTAATGCGACTGGCCAGACGACCTACGAGAATGGGATCGCGACGGCGCGCGATGACGTGGCCATTCATTTCGGCGACACCGACATCTACGCCGATTTCGCGCAGTACGATAAGGAGAAGCACACCATCTTTCTCAAAGGACACGTGCGGATCTATCGCGGCATCTCTCTCTACCTCGGCGAGGAGGCGACCTACAACCTCGACACCAAAGCGATCAACGCCGATAACATGCGCTCCGGGATTTATCCCTACCTGCTCTCCGGCCGGGCGGTGACGAGCGCGACGGACGAAGCTTACACAATCAAGAACGGCACCTTCACGACTCACGATTCCGCGCACCCGGATTTCCACATCAACGCGCAAACGGTGCGGATTTACGAGAACGACCGCGTCATTCTCAAGAACGCGACGTTTTACATCGGTCAGGTGCCGGTGTTCTGGTGGCCCTACCTTTATCAATCGCTCGACCGCTCCTTCAGCTATTCGATCGCGCCCGCTTTCTTGAGCTCGTGGGGTCCCTCGTTGCTGGGCCAGATTACCTTTCCGATCGGAGAAAAAATCACCAGCACCGTGCGACTCGATTACCGCAGTCGACGCGGTGAGGCGGTCGGGTTCGATTCGGAGATCCGCTACGGCAAGGACAACAAGAGCATCGCCAAGTTCACCAGCTATTTCCTGCAAGATCAAAACCCCGATCTCAACCGCACCAGCCTGGCCCGGCCGGGCACTCCCACGAGTCGTTATCGGCTCGGCCTGCAAAATCGCACCGAATTTACAAGCGATATCGAAGGCATCGTGGACGTGACGAAGCTGAGCGACCGTTTTCTGCTCCAGGATTTTTTTCCTAACGAATTCCGGGTGAATCCCCAGCCGGACAATGTGGTTGCGCTGGTCAAAACGGGCGCGTGGTATTCCCTCACGGCGGAAGCCCGGTTTGCGCTCAACACCTTTTACGAAACGACCGAGCGGCTGCCGGAAATCGCGCTCGATATCAAGCGCCACGGTCTTTTCGGTGGCCCGATTTACTACGAAGGCGAAACCAGTGCCGGCGAGTTACGGCATAACTTCGTCGCCAACTCGGTCTTCGACGATTATTCCGCGTTTCGAATCGATAGCTTTCATCAGCTCACCTACCCGAACACCTATTTCGGTTTCCTTTCCGTGGTGCCTCGGATTGGCTTCCGCGGGACCTTTTATAGCCGCACGGAAAACTTCGACACTTCGATTTACCCGCTTAATCCTGCCGCGCCGACTTTTCCGCTCACCTTCCCCGCGACCAATCGGTTCTTCGGGCCGCCGTTGGATTACGGAGGCTCGGTTTTTCGAGCCATTTTTAACGCCGGCGTCGAAAGTTCCTTCAAGGTTTCGCGCGAGTGGAACGACGCGCAAAATCGCATCCTCGGGCTCGACGGTTTGCGCCACATCATTCAGCCCTTTGTGAATTTTTCCTACGTTTCGTCCCCCAATGTCGATCCGATCGACATCCTGCAATTCGATCGGGTGCAGCCGACGACCAAGCTGAACCCGATCGACTTCCCGCAATACACCTCGATCGACGCGATCGATAACTGGTCCATCGCGCGGATCGGTGTGCGCAATCGCCTGCAAACGCGGCGGGACGATCTCACCGTGAGCTGGCTGCAGTTGGAGACCTTCGTCGATGTGAACTTCGACAATCCCTTCGATAAGACCGATTACTCGAACGTCTTCAACAAGCTCACCTTTACGCCCGTGCCCTGGGCCACCCTGATCATCGAATCGCAGTTGCCGCTCCTCGACCAGGGCTTCACGGAGGTGAACACGAGCATCAACTTCAAACCGACCGGCAACACGCAGCTCACCTTTGGCCATCGTTACCTGAAAAATAACCCCTTCTTCGTCGACAGCAGTCTCTTTACCTTCGGCGCTTATTACCGGATCGACGACAACTGGGGCGTGGGCGTGCTCGAACAATACGAGGCCAATACCAACATCGTGGAACAGCAGCGCATCTCGATTTATCGCGACCTGACCAGCTGGGTGGCGTCGTTAGGTGGGATTGTGCGAAATAATGGAGGCGTGAAGGAATACGGCGTGCTTCTTACCTTTACCCTCAAGGCCTTCCCGAAATTCGGGCTCGACCTGAATTTCGATCCCGCCGGCACGGGGGATGATACAACGCCCTGAGTAAAACCCGAAAGTTTGATAACGCGATACTACTAAGCCTCGATGGATCTTTCAATTATTGGTTCCGGTTATGTCGGTCTGGTCACCGGCGCCTGTTTTGCCGACGTCGGCCACAACGTCATCTGCGTCGATAACGACCCACGCAAAGTCGAGTCGCTCCAGGCGGGCAAGGTGCCGATCTACGAGCCTGGCCTCGAGGATATTGTGCATCGCAACGTCTCCGCCCAGCGTCTGCGTTTCACCGAGAGCATCAAGGAAGGGGTCGATAACGCTCAGGTTATTTTTATTGCCGTGCCAACGCCTCAGGATGCCGATGGCAGCGTCGACCTCAGCTTCATCGAAAAGGTGGCCCGGGAAATCGCCGGCGTGCTCACAGACTACCGCGTCATCGTCGACAAAAGCACCGTACCGGTCAAGACGGGCGAAAAAGTGGCGGAATCGATCAAACGCTATAACAAACATGGCGCCGAGTTCGACGTCGTCAGCAATCCGGAGTTTCTCCGGGAAGGCTGTGCGGTAGCCGATTTGATGAAGCCCGATCGCATCGTCATCGGCGCCTCCAGCGAACGCGCGATCGACCTGATGAAGAAGGTTTACGAGCCTTTCATGGCGCCGATGCTCGTCACCGACATCAACAGCGCGGAGCTGATCAAGCACGCGGCCAATTCTTTTCTCGCGCTCAAGATTTCCTACATCAACGCCGTCTCCGCCATCTGCGAAGCCAGTGGAGCGGATGTCGAAAAGGTAGCCGACGGCATCGGAATGGATCGCCGCATTGGGCGCAATTTCCTCAACGCCGGGATCGGCTATGGCGGCTCCTGTTTTCCAAAGGATATCGCCGCTTTTATTACGATCAGCGAACAACTCGGCGTGCCGTTTCATCTGCTCAAGGAAGTGCAACGGATCAACGCCGGCCAAAAGGATCGCTTCCTCAAAGTGGTGCGCGACGCGCTCTGGGTGCTGCGCGACAAGAAGATTGCGGTCTGGGGCCTCACCTTCAAACCCGATACGGACGATATTCGTTCCTCCGTCGCGATCGAGTTGGTGGCCGACATGCTCAAGGAAGGCGCGCAGGTCACGGCCTACGACCCGAAGGGCATGGAGAAAGCGCGCGAGGTCAAGGGTCTGGCGAATGCTCGCCTAACGACGACGGCGCTCGAAGCGATCGAAGGAGCCGAGGCGCTCATCATCGCGACGGAATGGTCGGAATTTGCCAATGTCGATTTGGCGACGGTGCGCGATCAAATGCAGACGCCGCTCGTTTTCGATGGCCGCAACCTTTTTGATCCCGAGACCATGGCTAAGCTCGGTTTTCGCTACACTTCGATCGGCCGACCGCAGGGCAAAGCACTGTAGCCGGGGACGCAGTCCCCGGCCGCCTAACGTGTAGCGTATCCGGCGAACCCTCGACTGCTCTTGCGTAGAGGCGGCGGCCAGCGGAAGACTTGCGCCACGATGGACTCCAGCCGCGCTCTCGCTCTCGCCGCGCTCGGTCGCTGGCGCCAGGGAACGGAATTTGCCGATCGCATCGTCGCGGACAGCTTCAAGAGCAGCGCTCTTTCCGCGGCCGACCGGGCGTTCGGGCTCGAGCTTTTTTACGGAGTGCTGCGCAACCTGACCCTGCTCGATTTCTGGATCGCGCAATTGCGCTCCGCCCCGGTGGCTCTCCCGGCGCGAGATCTTCTGCGGCTCGGGCTTTACCAAGTGTTGCTCATCGAGACGGCTCCGCACGCGGCCGTTAATGAAACCGTCAACCTGGCCGGGAAACGCCTCCGCCCGCTGGTCAATGCGGTCCTGCGGCGCTCGGCGCGGGAGAAATCTCACCTCATCGAGGCAGCTGCCGCCCAGCCGCTCGCAGTGCGCTTTTCCGTCCCGGCGTTCCTGCTCGAAAAATGGTGGCGACAGTTCCCAGCCGACGAGGTGCTCGAACTGTGCCAATGGAATAATCGGCCGGCGCCAGTGTATGCCCGCGTCAACCAGCACAATCTGACGCCGGGCGAGTTTCTGGCGCGTTACCCGCAGAGCACGCCCTTCCTTGGCCGGGGCAATTTTGTGGCTCTGCCGCAAGCGGGTCAGGCTTTGGCGCAGGGCGATTGTTACGTGCAGGATCCGAGCACCGCTCTGGCCTGCAAGCTCCTGCAGCCGCGCGCGGGCGAAAGCGTACTCGACGCCTGCGCCGCTCCCGGCGGCAAAACCGCTTACCTGGCTGAGATAATGTCGACTCAGGGCTTGCTCGTAGCGGTTGATCGGGAGGAGGCGCGTTTGGGGCGCCTGCGTGAGAACTTCGTTAGGCTTGATCTCCCCCCGCCGCGCATGGTGCGTTGCGATTGGCTCGATGAAAGGTCAGTGCGCGCGGCAGGATTGGAGGCCGAATCCTTCGATCGAATTCTGGTGGATGCTCCCTGTAGTAATACTGGCGTGATGCGGCGTCGGGTCGATGTGCGCTGGCGGTTGCGCCCGGCGGACTTCGAGCGCATGCCACGCCTACAGGTGGCGATCCTCCGCGCGGTCGCGCCTATGCTCAAGCCAGGGGGTTCGCTAGTCTACAGCACTTGCAGCCTGGAGCGGGAAGAGAATGAAGACGTGATGGAAACGTTCCTGCGTGAGCAGCCCTATTTGCGTCTCGCCAAAGTAGAACGCTCGCTGCCTTTCCGAGATGGGGTCGACGGAGCATTCGCGGCGCGGCTCGAGGCGATGTAGACGGCGCTCTCTGGGCGACGCGGGCGTCGGCTCGTTTTGCCAGTGGAACTCACGCCCGCGCTTCCCAGAGGAAAGCGTCTACAGAAAGGTTGGCATCGCTGCCTCGCGGTGGAATGCTAGCGCCCTATGCAAGACGATCGTTTCGATAAACTCGCTTCTCTTCTCGTTAACTATTCCACCGATCTCAAACGCGACGAGAAGGTCATGATCGAATGCTTCGACGCGCCGGATGAGATGACGATCGCGCTCATTCGAGCTGCGCGGAAGGCCAAGGCGATTCCTTTTGTGCAATTGCAACGCGCCTCGGTCACGCGTGAGATCGCTCTCGGCATCGATGGACGCGCGCTCGACTTGATGGCGGGGCATGAACTCGCCCGCATGAAGAAAATGGACGCCTACATCGCCATCCGCGGCAGCCACAACATCAGCGAACTGGCCGATGTCTCGACCGATAAAATGAAACTGGTGGCTAAGAAATTGCGGCCCGTCCAGGACCAGCGCGTCCAAAAAACAAAATGGGTCGTGCTGCGCTGGCCCACGCCAGCCATGGCGCAGCTGGCCGGGATGAGCACGGAAGCTTTCGAAGACTTCTTTTTCAAAGTCTGCACTCTGGATTACCGCAAGCTGCAGCCCGGCATGAAAGCACTCAAGAAGCTGATGGAAAAAACCGACAAGGTGCAGATCAAAGGGCCCGGCACGGATCTGCGGTTCAGCATGAAGGGCATTGCCGCCATCATCTGCGGCGGCGACCGCAACATTCCGGACGGCGAAGTCTTCAGCTGCCCGGTCAAGGACTCGGTCCAGGGCCACGTCACCTTCAATGCACCCAGCATTTACCAGAGTACGGCCTACGACAGCGTCCGGCTCGATTTTCGCGACGGGAAAATCGTGGAAGCGACCAGCAACCAGACGAAGAAGCTGAACGCCGTGCTCGATTCCGACGCCGGGGCGCGTTACATCGGCGAGTTCTCGTTAGGCTGCAATCCTTACATCATGCATCCCATGCGCGATATCCTCTTCGACGAGAAGATCGCGGGCTCTTTCCATTTCACCCCGGGGCAGGCCTACTTGGAAGCCGACAACGGCAACCGCAGTCAGGTCCATTGGGACATGGTCTGCATCCAGCGCAAAGATTACGGCGGCGGCGAAATTTACTTCGACGGTAAGCTCGTGAGGCGCGACGGCGAATTTCTGCCCAAGGAGCTAAGGTCGCTCAATTGGAAGAAGTTTAAATAGAACGTGGGCGGGCGATGACCCGCCTGAGGCGAGTTGCCCTCGCCTGTGGATCTCTTCCTCTGGGAGACACGGGGCCTGCGCGCCGCTCTGCCAGTCGGAGATCGATACCCGCGCTTCCCAGAGGAAAGCGTCTACATCCAGCGTCGACGAAATCGTTCGGTTAGGCGGGGCGACTACCGCCAGGCGTGACCTGGATCAGCCCCAGCTCTCGACCTCCCTCGCTCACCTGCACATTTTCCATTTCGAAGATGGGCGCGTTATCGATCGAGCTCGGGCCTGCGCCGGGCAACTGCATCAAGACGCGGCGCGAAGTGGAGTTGAGCACGATGGTCGCAATCTCAAACGAGGGTGTGAATTCGATCGCGGCGATCTGGAACTCTGCGGTCAATTGCACGGAAGCCTGCTCCTGATGCGACGGCGTCAATTGGACCGGGCCTGCGCCCGAGCCTGCGACCAGTTCGAGACCGGAAATGGCGAAGGAAGGCGAAGTAATCACGGCCGGCTTTTGCTGCGCCGACGGGGTCAGGCGAATCGAGCCGATGCCGCCGTTGGAAAGATCGATCCGGGACACTTCGAAGGTCACCTGGAGATTCATGGGCGGCTGTGGATCCTGCGAGGGAGCGATGCGCATCGAGACGACTTTGGACATCGGCTTCAGCTGCAGCCCGCTCATCTTGAAAGTAGGCGTCAGCTGCATGGAAGCGATCTCGAGCGAAAAGGTTAGTTGCACCGCGGTGTGCATCCCGCCAGCCGGTTGTTGGACCGACACAGTCGGCGACGCAGGGCGAGTGGAAGGAGCGGTTGTAATAGTGGTTTCAGGCATGATATCGGGTGTAGTTGGCTGTAATCGGATGGGTTCGGTGGTGATGATCTTAGAAGCAAAAGATGGAGTTTCAATCGAAGACTGCCCGGGTTCGCGGCCGGCAATGGACGCGGCTACCGCCTCCTCGGGCTCGATCAAAATGAGCTCGGATTCCAGCTCCGGCTGAGCGATTTCGGAAATAATTGGTTCGGGCGAAAACGCCGTCGTTAGGTGCGGGATAGGCTGACCCTGGCCGACCGGCTCGTCCACGAAAACTTCCGATTCCTCGAAGGCTTCCATCGGTTCCTCGGACTCTTCGAAGGACTCGTCCAGCGCCTCGACGGGCACTTCAAATTCGGGTTCTTCGGCCCATTCCTCGCTGACCTCGTCCCCTTCCGGTCTCGCAGCTTCGGGTGAAGCGATTTCCGCACTGGCCAGAGCGGGTTCTTCAATCGGTGCGGGCTCTTCGGGAAGTTCGACTTCTTCCCGGTCCGCGATCGGCTCTTCCACTGCGATTGCTTCCGCCTCGGCTAAGACAGGCTCAAGCTCTACCGGTTGGACGGCTGGTTCCTCGATCGCGCTATCTTCAGCGGCGGCTCCGACAGGTTCTTCGTCCGACACGACACGTTCTTCGACCGACACGACAGGTTCCTCGGCCGACACGACACGTTCTTCGGCCGACACGACAGGTTCCTCGGCCGACACGACAGGTTCCTCGGCCGCTTTCTGGTCCGCGGTGGCGGGCGCAACCTCTTCGCTCGCGCTGGACACGGTTTCGACAGGCTCTGGTTTCTCCTCAGCGGCAGTCGAAGCCGCAGCCGGCACGGAAATCTCCTCTTGATCGCGACGCGGCCGTATCGCTTCCTCCTCGCTTCGCGAGATCGATTCGTTAGGTGGATTGACCGGTTCAAGCGGCCCTCCCAGAACCGGAACTTTACCGAGAACCACTTCGCGAGGCTCGTTAGGCGAGGCCACCGGCGGTTCGTTGACGCCAGCGGCCGCACCTCGGGCCGTAATGACGCCGGAGGGGAGGACCGGAGCTCGCACAGCGGGTTCGCTCCCTTTGAGCTGGATCGAGATTTGCGGCGGACCACCCGCCAGAGCGTCGCGCGAAACTCGTCGGTCTTCCTGCGTGCCCATGGTGCGGCGCTTCAAAGGCAGCTCGGCGACAGCGGTGGGCGCCACCATGTTACGACGGAAATTTTGCACAACGACCCACGCGAGCAGCAAGATACCTGCCAGCAGTAGAACACCGACCAAGTAACTGCGCGGGCCGGCAATATGGTCGCCGCTTTCCACAAAGGTAGGCCGATTTTTGACGCGAGCCTGATTGGCGGCCAGCATAGCGCCGGTCGAAGAGACGGTGGGTTTCGGAATCGCGGCGGTGGTCGTCGAGACCGCGCCCGCGGGCGCCACCGCCGGTGGGGTGACAGCCGGGTTGGCAGCCGCGATCGCCGTCGCTGCGGGCGAAGCTTTAACGGAGCTTGGGCTCCTACTGGCCACTCCCGGAGAACCTTCCGGCCCCGGAACAGAATCGGCCTGGCCCGTGCGCATCTCAGGCCGCGCGTCGGTTCCAGGGGAGGCCTCAGCCTGAGCGAGCGCGGACGTCGGAGCAGTCGCGCTTTGCGCCGCTTTTAGCCACCCCAGATCGTAGAACGAATCGCCAAAAACAATGTTGAGCCCCGGCGAATAGATCTTCCGGGCGGAAGACACCCAATCGCGCCCTTCGTCCTCACGATCGTGTTTAAACTCCCAGGCAGCCTGCGCGTAATAGAGAGCCGGCGTGTCTCCCGTGAATTTGAACTGATCCATCATCTGCTTCGCTTCCGGCTCTTTGCCCTCGAGCAGCAGGGTCATGAAAATCTTGTATTTAATCAGCTGCGCCGCCTGGTTTTTGTCGCCTCCCGGGGTGGCGGCAAAGAGGGCTTCGAAGCGGTCGCGCGCCTTGGCGTACTCTCTTTTTTTGAACGGAATCTGGGCCAAATTGTACTCCGCTTCTTTGAACTTGGGATCGACCTTAAAGGCATTCTGAAAAGCCTCTTCTGCTTCGTCGAGCTTGCCTTGCTCCATCAGAATCTCGCCCCGCAGATTCATCGTAGCGGGATCGTTAGGCCGACCGCTTTCGACCAGCTCGAGCGACTTGAGCGCTTCCTCAAAGTCGCGCTGTTGAAAGGCGCGTTCTGCCTTTTCGAAATTGGCGTTGGCGTCCGCCTTCAGGCGCTCCACCCGCTCGGTCGTCGAAGTGACCTCGAGAGCGGCCCGGCCTTCGCCCTCGGGTTTCTGCATCCAGCCCACCTCGTAGAAGGACTCTGCGTAAAGCTTGTTTAAAGGTGTGGAGAATTGCTTGTTCGCCGCGTCGATCCACTCATCGGCTTCTTTCTTGTTGTCGTGCTGAAGAGCCACGGCCGCGTTCGAGTAATAGAGGGCGGGGCTTTCCTTGTTGGCTTCGAACTTGTTTACAATCCAGTCGGCCGTCTTCTCCTTCCCTTGCATGACAAAGGTGAGGAAAAGCTTGTACTGGATCAGTTGGTTAGTTTCTGGTTCCAGCCCGTTATTTTCACTGCCGATGAGCTTGGTGAAGCGATCGCGCGCTTCCTCCCAGTTCTTTTGCAGGAAGGGGATCTCCGCCAGGTTGAAACTCGCGTTCCAAAAACGTGGCTCGACCGAAAGAGCCTTGCGCAAAGCCGTTTCGGCTTTGTCGTAATTGCCCTGTCGCATGTAGACAACCCCGCGAAGGTTGAGCGACTCAGCCAAGTCCGGCTGGCGGGCATCGATCGTATCGAGCGTCTCGAGGGCTTCGTCATAACGCCCGCCGTCAAACGCGGCAAAAGCTTTTGTATAAAGCGCTTCCAGATCTGGCTTGGCCGGCTTCACGCCGTCCGCCGCGAACAAATTAAGGGCCAGGAGGAAAAGGAGGATCGCCGTTAGGCTTCGGTTACGCATGACATCTGCATCAAAACTACGCGGACCTGCGATGACAAGTCTTATTCTTACGCATTCGCTTTTCTGAAGACTGTATTCAACGTCCCGAGCCCGAGGGGGATTCTGTCGGACTCGGCGTGGGTTCGGCCTTCGATTTTTTGAAAGGGTTCAGAAAGCGGACGATCTTATTGTTGAGCTGCCGTCGTCCGTTGAGATGTCGTCGCCGTGCTTCGCTCGCCGCGTCGGGTGCCGCGACGGGACGGCGGCCCCCATTAAAAGAGGTCTCAATCCGCCCGGCCCGGCGAGCCGCCTCGGCTCCAGCGGCCGCAGCGGCGCGCTCCCTCTGCCGATCCAATTCCCGGTCGAGACTCACGGCAGCCTTCTGCTTGGTTGCCGGTGCTGAAGAATCGGCCCGCTTCCGGGCGGGTTTTCGGTCGGCTGCTTTCTCGACCGGTGCGCTCACCACGCGGTCGGTTTGGCCGGGGCTGGGCTCGGGTGGAAAATCCGGCTCGGGCTCCTTCTCGACCGCGACGGCTGGAGGTGTCGTGACCGGGTTTGGATCTGGCTCTTTCCTGGCGATTGTTGCCGGCGTCTTGGCCACCGGCGGCTCCGCACTCACCTGGCGCTTTGGGGCTGACACGGTGGATTCGGCCCGAGGAAGCGGAGGTGAAGCCTGGACGTCTCTCCCCTTCAGGGCAGGAGTGCTCTGCGCCACGGCCGGCTCGGTTTTGGGCGTTGGGGTGGCTGCAGGCGACGGTTTCGCTTCCGTTTCGGCAACTTTGCTCACGCCGGGCGAGAGCTCCGGCTTGACCCTAAACCGGACAGGCTTTTCCTGACCGCCGACAAGTCCTGCGGCGGCCGTAGGGCTCGGCATTTCTCGAGGCAGCGCCGAGGGCGTCTTCATCCGGGGCACGGCAGCCAGCCCCGCGCTACTTGAGGCCGGTGAGGGAGACGTTAACGCCACCACGGCTGGGGCCGCGCTCGGTTGGGTCGTCGGTTTTGGCGCGACCGCCACAGGTGTCGCAGTCGATTTCGCGACCGGCCTCTGCGCCGCCACCGCAGGAGCCGCACTCGGCTGGGCTATCGGTTTTTGCGCCACCGCCACTGGTGTTGCAGTCGGCTTAGCCGTCGGTTTCTGCGCCACCGCTGGAGGAGTCGCAGTGGGTCGCGCGGCCGGCTTCTGCGCGACTGCCGCGGGAGTGCTGGAGGGTTGCGCAGCCGGTTTCCTGGCTGCAATCGCGGGTGTCACGGTTGTCGGCGGCACCGTTTTTTGCACCACCGCCGAGGGAGTTGCAGTCGGTTTTGCCACGGCTTTTTGCGCAATGGCTGCAGGAGTCACGGTCGGTGCCGGTGTCGGTTTTTGCGCCACCAATGCGGGCGAGGCCACCGCTTGCGGAGTCGATTGCTTCGCGACTTCCGCAGGAGTGGTGGCAGTCGGTTTAGCCGTCGGCTTCTGCGCGACCACCGTGGAAGTCACGGTCGGTGACGGCGTGGGTTTTTGCGCCACCGCGGCTGGGGTCGCAGTCGGTTTTGCCGTCGGTTTCTGCGCCACCGTCACGGGTGTTGTGGTCGGTTGTGGTGACGGTTTCTGAGCGACTGCAGCCGGGGTCAAGCTTGGCTGCGTCGTTGTGCCAGGCGGTTTTAGCCAGCCCAGGTCGGCCAGCGGAAACGCAAACGAGCGATTCAGATCCCGGGAGAACAAATTACCCGCATTGGCTACCCAGTTATTGCCCTGCTCGAAATTCCCATGCTGAAAGGACCACGCGGCCTGCGCATAATAGAGGGCCGGGCTGCCATCCATCATCTTGAACTGGTCCATGGCGTTTTGCGCCGGACCTTCCCGCCCCTCCGCCAGCAGGGTGAGGAAAATCTGGTAGCGGATCAGTTGCTCGATCTGATCCTTGCCGCCGGAAGCGGCCGCGAGCAAAGCCTCCAGATCTTTCCGCGCCTGGTCGTACTCTTTCCGCGCGATGGCGACGCGCGTGAGGTTGTAGCGCGCCACGAGAAGCTGGGGATCGACCTCCAGCGCGCTCTGCAGGGCTGCGCCTGCTTCCTCGAACTTTCCCTGCGCGAGGAAGACCTGGCCCCGCAGATTAAAGGCCACCGCCTGCCCTGGCGTCGCTTTTTCGATATCGTCGAGCAGCCGGGAGGCCTCCGCGAAATCGCCCCGCCGATAAGCATCCTCCGCTCGCGCCAAATCCTTCTCGGCTCGCCCCACGCGCTCGTTAGGCGAGATCAACTCCAGCGCGACGGGGGCTGCGCCTTTAGGTTTGTCGAGCCAGCCCACCTCATAAAAAGATTCCGCGAAGAGCTTATTGAGCTCGGGCGAAAATTCCTGGCTGGCCGTTTTCATCCAGGAGTCGGCGGCTTTGCGGTCCTTGTGCCGCAGAGCGAGCGCTGCTTTGGCATAGTAAAGCGCCGGGCTTTCCGTAGCCGCCTGCAATTTCTCCAGAATCGGAGCGCTCTCCTTTTCTTTGCACAGGAGAAGCGAGGTCAGCAGCACTTTAAACTGCACCAGATCGCCGGTGGCTCCCTTCCAGCGCTCGTTAGGCTCGGCCAGCAGATCGGTAAACCGGCGCCGCGCCTCGGCCCACTGCTTACCCAAAAACGCCACTTCCGCCAGATTGAAACGCGCTTCGGCGAAGTCGGGATCGAGTTCGCGCGCCTTGCGCAGCGCGGTCTCGGCTGGGCGAAAATCGCGCAGCCGCATCAGGATCACGCCGCGCAAATTATAGGCCGCCGCCACATCGGGCTGGCGCGCCTCCAGGGCGTCCAGTTTGGCGAGGGCCTCGCGGTCATGGCCAGCCTTCAACTCGGCGGCGGCGGCGGTATACATCGCTTCCACCTCCGACTTGGTCGGCGCCACTACGCCGGCTCCCAGCACGCTCGGCGCCAGGAAAATAATGATCGCTACTTTCCCAAATTTCACTCGCATCAAGTATCTGCCTTTCGCCTCCAATAAGATATAAGACTTTGCCCCACATGATCAATTGGACCACTTGGGAGCCGCGCGTCCGGGCCAACCTGCTCTTCATCGTGCGCGATGAGAAAATCCTCCTCATCCGCAAGAAGCGCGGGTTCGGGGCGGGCAAAATTAACGGCCCTGGCGGGAAAATGGACCCGGGCGAAACGCCTCTCCAAGCGGTGCTGCGCGAGACGGAAGAGGAGCTCGGGATCAAGGCGCTCGAGCCCGAGCAGCGCGGCGAACTGCACTTCCAATTCCAGGATGGCTTAAGCCTGCACTGCGCGGTTTTTCTGGCCCACGACTTTAAAGGCGAACCGCACGAGACCGCCGAGGCCGAGCCCCTCTGGACTCCGCTCGAGCAGATTCCTTACGACGAGATGTGGGCAGACGACCGACATTGGCTACCGCTCCTGCTGCAGGGCGAAAGGTTTCGCGGCTACTTCGAATTCCGCGGGGAAGAGATGCTCAGCCGGGAAATCATCCTGCTAAATTGAGCGGACGCAAGCTTCCAAGCACCCGGCTCGCCTAACGATTCAGATTCCCGATGATGCGCAAGCCCTCCAGGGTCAGATGTGGCCGCACCGCATCGATCTCCGGCAGCCCCGCGGCGATTAATTTCGCATAGCCACCAGTGGCCACCACGCGCGTCGCGCGCCGGCCGAAAGATTCAGCTTTGATTTTCGCCAGGATTTCCTTCACCAGACCACGATAACCGTAAATGGCGCCCGACATCATGGCGGCTTTGGTCGAGCGACCGACCGCCCGCCGCGGCTCGATCAGCGTCAACTTGGGCAGAAGGGCGGTGCGTTGATAAAGATAGCCGGTCATCGCTTCCAGACCGGGCGCGATCACGCCGCCAATATAGGAACCTTCCGCCGACACCACGTCGAAGGTGACAGCGGTCCCGAAATCCACCACCACCGCCGGCGCGCCGTCAAGCGCCGCCACCGCGGCCGCGTTCGCCAGACGGTCGGCGCCGATCGATTTCGGGTTTGGGTAATCCACGCCCACCCCGAGCTCGCATCGAGCGCTCACAAACAAAACCGGCGTCCGACCGGCCGCGCCGCGGATCTGCGCGTCCTTCGAAGGCACGACCGAGCACACAATCACCTTCTCCACCGCGCCGCGATCCATCAATTGGCGAAGCGCGTTCGTGCTCAAACGGGCCGTCTCGATCCGCTCCCGCGCGCCCAGCCGTTTCCTCGAAGCGAAAGCCAGCTTCGTAAAAGAGTTGCTCACATCGATGAGCAGATAATCCGACTTCTTGGTAGGCGCAGACCCAGGCATGGCGAGCGCAACAAACACCGCGCTCCCGGGCCGCACAACCAGGAGGCTTGCTCCATGAAACCCTCACGTTTAGCCTCGGCTCGTGAGGAAGCTCGTTCATCGTCCCCGCCGTCTCCGGCGCACTGCGGCCCTGCGCGATCTCGTGCGCGAAACCCATCTCAGCCCGCACGATTTCATCCTGCCGCTCTTCGTGAGTGAGAAAATCACCTCCCGCCGCCCGATCCAGAGCATGCCCGGGGTCGCGCAACTTGCGCCTAACGAAGTCGCGGCGGAGGCCGCCCAGGCCGCCGACGCGGGCCTGCAGGCCGTCCTTCTTTTCGGCCTGCCTAACGACAAGGACGAAGTCGCTTCCGGCGCCTACGCGGAGAACGGCGTCGTGCAGGAAGCCGTGCGCGCGATCAAACGCGCGTGCCCCGGCCTGCTTGTCATAACCGACGTTTGTCTTTGCGAATACATGAGTCACGGGCATTGCGGCGTGACTCGGATCGACGGCGATCATTTCCATGTCCTCAACGATGAGAGCGTGGAGTTGCTGGTCAAAACAGCACTCTCTCATGCCGCGGCGGGGGCCGATTTGGTGGCACCGAGCGACATGATGGACGGCCGCATTGGGGCCATTCGTGAGGCTCTCGACGCCACCGGCCACGAACAGACCGGCATCATGAGCTACGCGGCGAAATTTGCCTCCTCCTTTTACGGCCCCTTCCGCGAGGCCGCGGAGAGCCCGCCGCAGTTTGGCGACCGGCGCAGCTATCAGATGGATCCGGCCAACGCGGGCGAAGCCCTCCGCGAAGTCGCGCTCGATGTGACGGAAGGGGCCGACATTGTCCTGGTCAAGCCGGCCCTGCCCTACCTCGATATCCTTTGGCGGGTGCGCGAGCGTTTTGGCCTAACGACCGCGGTCTATCACGTGAGTGGCGAGTACTCCATGGTCAAAGCGGCGGTGGAAAAAGGCTGGCTGGAAGAACGCCCGGCGGTCCTCGAAATCATGACTGGCCTGAAACGCGCCGGAGCCGATCTCATCATCACCTACTGGGCCCGGGAGCTGGCAGAGTGGACGCGTTAAATCAGAGGAGCGCGGCCAGGGAGGGACGACCGCCGTGTCGTCCGAGTTTCAGAGACATGGACGGGACAGCGCCCGTCCCTCCAAGACGCGGCGAGACGACCGCCCACCTCGAACTCGAGCGCCTCGCTTTTCTCTGGGCCCAGGAAAACGGTTATCCCCTCGCCGCCCTCGAAATCTCTCTGCCCAAATGCCGTTACCGCGCCGATGTCGCCGCTTACCGTCCGCAGAAGAACGGCGCCATCGGGCCCACGGTGGTCTTCGAATGCAAGCAATCCGCGCCCGACCTGCGACGGGACGACTGCCGGAGTCCACAGACTCTCGCCCGGCTCGAAAGCGTCTATCGCCGCCAGCAGATCCTGGAGAAAAACTTGCGGGTCCACTACCCCACCCTCCGGACCGGCGAGACGCTATTCCCAGAATGGGACGCGCCCGATTTCGCCGGACTCGACCATCGTGGCTACCGCCGGGTCACGCGCGAATTGATCGCGTTGCAGAGGCAACTGCGCGACGGACGCAAGTTCGAGAAACTGGCCCGCTACGCCTGCGCTAATCTTTTCTTTCTCGTTTTGCCTAACGAAATTCTTCGCGAAGCGGAAGCCCCGTTAGGTTGGGGCTTACTCACGGAACAGGAAGGCGCACTCGCCCTCCGCCGCAAACCGGTCTGGCACGACAGCTCCGCCCCCGCGCGTTTGCACATCCTGCAAAAGATCGCGGCCGCCGGCACGCGCCAGTTCAACCGCGATTTAAATCTCACGCCTACCAGCCCGCATCATCGTTTCCATGGTCATCTCGCACCCGTGAAGGCGGATACCACCTCGCTCGGCAGGCAGGCGCTCTGAGCAGCGGCGACCCCCGCCCGGAAACCGCCGGCGCTTCGCGACGCCCGCAAATCTTCCTCCTTTCTCTTCGGCCCGCGCGTGGCATCTTTCCTGCAGTTCGCTTTTTGTCATGAAACCGCAGCCGCCGTTCCCCGATTCCGGCCGGCCTTTTTTGCCGCGGACCGATTTCTGTTTTCAATCCAACCTGGGCGGATGGAGTGGCGCCTCCTGGCCGGGCGACGAAGATTCTCCGGCCCATCGCTTCAATGAGTTGAATCGCGATTTCCTGCGCGAATCGCGGCTCGAACGCAAACGTGAGGCGATCGTCTTCGGCGTCGTCACGCTGGTCGCTGCCTGGCCGGTATTTTCGATGGTTTATACCGTCATTCGGCTGCTCTACTCGGAGAATTTTTCTCTCTATTAAGGACGCGGCTTGGCCCGCCCGGCGACGAGATGACGGAACAAGGAATTTGATTTGCCTTTGAAATGAGTAAAATGAGGCGTGCCCCCTGAAGTCCAATCCCCCGCCTCCGGCGCGGCACCGAACCTCCCGTTCGCACTCTTATCGCGGAGGATCATGAGATCGTGCGCGCCGCCTTGCGCTATTTGACCAACAGCACTCTGGCTGGGAACTTTGCGGGGAGGTGGCGGATGGACGCGCCGCTCTTGAGAGCGCGAGCCGTCTGAAGCCGCACCTCGTCATCTGCGATATTGGGTTGCCGTTGGTCGACGGAAATAACCGTCTCGGCAGAGCTGGCGCAAAGGACGCCACCTATTCCTGTGGTGATCTTCTCCGGGAGCGGGACAAAAGATTCGGTGCGGGCGGCCCTGGCGGCAGGTGCTTGGTTTTATCTATTAAAGACGGATTCCGATCGGGAATTGCACCCTGCGATCGAGGCTGCGCTGCAGCGAAGGCACTACCTTTCTTCCGGGCTTTCCCCCGTCATCGCGCAGCAGCTCCTTAAAACAGAAACTCTGGAGGAGCCGAGCGCCCTCACCCAACGGGAGCGCGAAGTGGTCGCTCTCCTCGCCGCCGGGAAGAGTAACAAGGAGGCCGCGCGCGATTTCGCAACTCGCGCACTGGGTCTGGCAGGATGTCCGCGCTGGGGATTCCCGCAGCAGTAAGTGATCGAGCGAGACCACGGACCACGATCTTCGCAGGTTTGTTGCCGGTCAGGATGAAGCCGTTGATGGAAACCTTATCACCGTTCCCACTTCAAACCGAGTCGACAAATCGCGCAGGCGCGGGATATCGGCCTCCGGCGAAGGAGAAGGTTGCGCCGTCGGTGAAGGCTGGGGCGAGGGCGGCTGGCCGGGCGTCGGAACCGGAGTCGCCGTAGGACTGACGCTCGGTCCCGGCGTGGCGGTCGGTCCCGGCGTTACGGTCGGCGTGGCTGTGGGCGTCGCGGTCGGCGTCGGACTTGGCGCGTTTGGCGTGTAGTTGTAGATCACCGCCACGTCCAGCGGCAGGTCCGCGGTCCGGCTGGTGCCGAAAAGGGAGGCCGGCAATTCATAATGGCCATCCACCGTCGCGCCAATAGCCACGTTACCCGTGCCGATAAAGCGCGCCAAATCTTGCGGCGAATTGTAAGTCAAAGTGCTGTTCAACTGCGCGGGGTCCGTCGTCAAAGTAGTTGTGCCCCTAACGGGTTAGACAGGTTGATCGGAGCGTTCACCGCTCCCGTGACAGGTCCCGTCGCACCGGCGGCGCCGTTCGACAAGTCCACCGTTGCTTGTTGGCTCTCCGTAGCGAGAAGACTGGTGACTTGGCCAGCCGGCCCGTAGGTCAGAAGACCTGTGTTCGTCGGCGAATTGGCATTCACTGTCACAGTCACACCCGTTAACGTTCCCTGCGCGGGATCAAACAGCGGAAAATTGACGGCGCCGCGGTCAGTCGTGTGTAAGTCAACGCCGAGTCCAACGGGAGCCGGCACAACGTGACTCCTGGTAATATCAAACGAACCAGTCTGAGTGAGAGTCGCGGCGTTGATCGCACTGGCG
Organism: Chthoniobacterales bacterium; assembly: GCA_965218705.1. GTDB lineage: Bacteria > Verrucomicrobiota > Verrucomicrobiia > Chthoniobacterales > UBA10450 > Palsa-1392. The sequence goes on along the minus strand of OZ244652.1, from coordinate 1,323,250 downwards.
AAAAGAAGTCTAAAGGCTGAGAGGAGAAGACGGCAATTTCTAGGAGTTTTCACAGTATTCACAGACACCCTCCTTTCAGCAGTGCTCGGGTCCATAAATGCCTCCGCGCCTAAAATACAGGATCAACACTAGCGCCAGCTCAGGTCTAACCCCTAGGGGTAACCACAGTCGTCGCAGAGCGCCGCGCTCTAGGACGATGCAGACGCGTCAGCGATCGCGGTCGTGCCCGGTTCGCGCACGCGAAATTCGTCGCGATAGCGCGGGGTCGCCTCGGGAGCAAAGCCGTGGCGCATGATGTTTTCCGTGACGATGCGCGGGATGAGGAACTGAAGAAGATAATCGCTGCCGCCAGCTTTCGTCCCACTGCCACTCATCTTGAAACCACCAAAGGGATGCCGCCCCACGACCGCGCCGGTGCAGGAGCGATTGACGTAGACGTTACCCGCCACTAATTCGGCCTTGATTCGCTCGATCTTCGCCGGGCTGCGCGAGAAGAAGCCGGCCGTGAGCGCATAGTCCGTCTCGTTGGCCACCTGCAAAGCTTCGTCGAGATCCCGCACCCTGATCACGCTCAGGACGGGGCCAAAAATTTCCTCCTGCGCGAGGCGCGCGTCCGGGTTCACGTCGGTGAAAATCGTGGGTGGAACAAAATAGCCCTCCTTGGGAATATCCTTCGCCTGGTAGGCGAGAGTCGCCTCCTGCCTGCCTGCTTCGATCGTTTTCAGAATGCGTCGATAGGCGGTCTCATCGATCACCGGGCCGACGGTCACGCCTGGCTCTTCCGGCGGGCCCACCCGCAAACTGGCGGTCGCCGCCAGCAAGCGTTGCAGCACGCGATCGTAGTTCTCTTCCAGCACGATGAGCCGGGAGAGAGCCGAGCATTTCTGGCCCTGATAACCGAAGGCCGAATAAATCGAATCGACAATCATCTCGTCGAGATCGGCGTCGGAATCGACAATGACAGCATTCTTGCCGCCCATCTCGCAGATGACGCGTTTCAGCTCCCGCTGCCCCGGCTGCGTCTTCCCCGCCGCTTCCCAGATGTGCAAACCGACCTCGCGGGAACCGGTAAAGGCGATCAGATCGACGTCCTTGTGATTGACCAAATGTTCGCCAATGACGGCGCCGTCACCGTTGAGCAAATTGAGCACGCCTTTGGGCACGCCGGCCTCCTCAAACATTTCCATCAAGAGCGCCCCGCAGATAGCGGATTGCTCGGCCGGCTTCATCAGGACGGTGTTCCCGGTCACCAAGGCGGCCGAGACCATTCCGCAAAGGATGGCGATCGGGAAATTCCAAGGCGCGATAACCAGCGCCACCCCGCGCCCCCAGTAGTGCTGGTAATTTTCCTCGCCAGCGACATTCTGCGTGATCGTGGGACGACCCAGCAGACGCATTTGCTGAGCGTAGTAGAGGCAGAAATCCATCGCCTCGCGAATGTCGCCGTCGGCTTCTTCCCAGGCTTTGCCGACTTCAAAAACTTCCACGGCGCAAAGCTCGAAGCGGCGCCGCGCCATGATGGCAGCGACGCGTTCGAGCAGCTGGGCGCGATGCTCGACCGACGTACGGCACCATTGCATAAAAGCTCCGCGCGCAGCACCGAGAGCACGCTCCGCTTCCGGGATCCCGGCCTCCGCGACGCTTCCCACGATTTCGCCAGGCTGGCTCGGGTTCAAAGATGACATCCATTTGCCGGTCGTGACTTTCTCCCCGCCGATGGTGAGCGGATACTGGCGACCGAAACTCCCGCGCACTTCCCGCAGCGCCGTTCTCATTTGCTCCTGGATCTGGCGATGGACAAAATTCACCGACGGCGCGTTTTCGTAACTCCCTCGAGCAGCCGGGTCGACCGCGCCGTTGCCAGAATAGGAAGAAGTCAGCGACTCCTGGCGCGGCGCCATCCGCGGATCGCTGTCGATGAGTTCGTTCGGGTCGCGCAGTAATTCCGCCGCAGAAAGGTTATCGGAAAACTTGGCCCGGAGAAAGCCTTCGTTAGAAGTGTTCTCGAGTAATCGCCTAACGAGATAAGACATGCCCGGCAGCAGCTCGCCCACCGGAGAATATTCCCGCACCCGATAACCCATCTCGACCAGGGCGCGCTTGATAGGTCCCGCCATTCCGTAAAGGAGCTGAAACTCAAAGCGGCTCTTCTCGACCCCTAGCTCATCTGCGCAGGCGGCGGCATGCGCGATACTGCGCACGTTGTGCGAACCAAAAGCCGCCGTGACGATCGACTCGTTCTCCAGCAGGATGCGGCTGCAGGTTTCAAAACAGGCGTCGCTCTCCGGCTTTTGCAGATAGACAGGGCAAGCCCAGCCGTTCTGCGAGGAGATGATCTTCTCGTAATCCCAATACGCACCTTTGACCAGACGCACCGCGAAGCGTGTGCCGCGCGCCTGGCCCCACGCGATCAGATCGCGCAGGTCGCGCTCGGCATCGCGCAGGTAGGCCTGGATCACGATCCCGATATGCGGCCAATCCGCGAACTCCGGCTCGGTAAAAATTTCCTTAAAGAGCTCCAAGGTGCTGTTCTTCTGGGCGAAGCTCTCCATATCGAAATTGATGAAGGCGCCCAGCTCCTTCGCCTTGCGCAGGATGGGGCGCAGCTTCGGCGCCAAATGCGCCACCGCTTCCTCCGGCGCGGCCGGTTTCATTTGCGAATAGAAAGCGGAAATCTTGAGGGAAAGATTGACGACCGGAAAGAGCTCGGTGTTTTTGCCTAACGGATCTGTCCAGCCCTGCGTCTCACGGCCTAGAGTTCCCAACAGCTCCATGGCGCGCGCGGCATATTCGTCGGCTTCCTTTTCGCTCACAACCGCTTCGCCTAACAAATCCACCGTGAAGCCGATGCCCTGTTTGCGCTTCTGCCGCAGCGTCTTCATGACGTCGGCGCCGTCTTTGCCGGCGATGAACTGGCGCGCCATCCCGGAGACGTTGCGGCGCAGAAGGAAGGCGGTCAGCCAGGGGAAAAAGCCGGCCACGCGCAGGCCGGTCTGCATCATGGGGATGAAGCCGTCCATCCCATGAAAATATTCGCGCAGATGCTCGACGATGTCGCTGGAGCGCCGGAGCGAGGCGAGCACGTCGACAAAGCGAAACATCTGCACCTTGAAAGCCTCATCCTTCATCGAGAGCGCCATCATCTTTTGGTAGAAACCGGCCTTGCTGAAAATCGATTCGGGATGCTGATCGACCAGTTCAAAAATGCGTTGTCCGTAACGTTCGACGGCGCCTTGCAGAGGACTCATGGGGTCGAGGATAAGTCGGGCCGCGCCTTTCGGCAAAGCGGGTTGTGGTGGCCTCGCTGCCCATTCGGGAGCCCGACGTTGAGCAAGGCATCTTTTGGACCGGTCCGAAGGAGAATAGACCCGCTCCTTTTCCGGCCTCAAAAACCCACGATTTTTTGCCGTCTCGCACGCTCATTGCCGCGATCTCCTGCGATTTCTAAAATGAAAACAACGGCACCATGAAATTAACTCAACAAATCAAGGAAGCCGGCGCGGCCGGATACATTTTACTTTGGCTTTTGGGAATTCCGATTCCCATTCTGCTCGTCATTTTCTTGCTGCGCGGGTGTTCCTAAAATTTGGGCAGGGAGAGGTGAGTCGCCGGGCGGGAGACTCCTGGTGTGGTTAGGCCAGGGGCGCTTGGCCAGGTGTGGTCTTTTCGTTAGGCCAGTTGCCTCCTGCGGTCAGGTCGTTTAGGGATTTGGCCGATGCGTCCTAGCTTTCAGTTCGCCAGCGACAATACGGCCGGCATTTGCCCGGAAGCGTGGGCAGCCTTGGCCGAGGCCAACGAAGGCAGCACGCCCTCCTACGGGGACGATCCTTGGACCGAGCGAGTCGGCGCGCAAGTCCGTGAAATCTTCGAGACCGACTGCGAGACGTTTCTCGTTTTCAACGGCACCGGGGCCAATGCCCTCGGCCTCGCCCAGATTTGTCGTTCCTATCACAGCGTCATCTGTCACGAACGTGCCCACATCGCGACCGATGAATGCGGCGCGCCGGAATTTTTCGCGACTGGCGCGAAGCTTCTGCCGGTCGGCGGAGCGAATGGAAAAATCGACCTGGCGGCGGCCGCGGAAGTCTTAGCGCTACACCGCGATGTCCACGCCACCAAAGTGCGCGCCTTGAGTCTCACCCAGAGCACCGAAGCCGGGACGATTTATTCGCCTAACGAACTCGGAGCGATGGCCTCGTTTGCCGCGGAGCGTGCCCTTCTCCTGCACATGGATGGAGCTCGCTTCGCCAACGCGGTGGCTTCGTTAGGCTGTGCGCCTCGGGCCCTCACCTGGGAGCGGGGCATCAAGGTTCTCTCCTTCGGCGGGACGAAGAACGGCCTGGCCGCGGGCGAATTGATCATTTTCTTCGATCGCGCTTTGGCCCAGGAATTTGCTTATCGAGTGAAACAAGGGGCGCAGCTGGCTTCCAAGATGCGGTTCCTGGCCGCTCCCTGGTCGGCTCTCCTTTCTAATGACGTTTGGTTGAAAAACGCGCGGCACGCGAATGAAATGGCGCGCCGGCTCGAGGACGGAATCCGAGGAGCCGGCGTCCGACTGGCCTTTCCGCGCGAGGCCAACGCGCTTTTTCTTCATTTGCCTAACGACCTCGTCAAACGTCTCGAGACGCGCGGCTGGCACTTTCACAAGTTTATCGAGCCGGATATTTATCGATTGATGTGCGCCTGGTCGACCACCGAGCGGGAGGTGGCGACGTTTGGAGCGGACCTCGCCTCCTAGAGGAGTTTGGCTCCGGCCCGCGAAGCGAGGGTAGATTCTTCGAAATGGAGCCGCGCGCACTGCCCATCTACGAGCTGGAGAACGAGCTCGTGCAGGCTCTCCAAGCCCAGCCACGTCTGATTCTACAGGCACCCACCGGATCGGGGAAGTCCACTCAGGTGCCGAAAATCTTGCTCGACCGTGGACTTCTCGGCGACGGCACGGTCGTCGTCCTGCAGCCGCGGCGTCTCGCCACCCGGCTGCTGGCCCGCCGGGTCGCGTTTGAGCGCAAGAGTCAGCTAGGCGACGAAGTCGGATACCAGATCCGTTTCGAAAGAGTCGCTTCGGCCAAAACGCGCATTCTTTTCGTGACCGAGGGAATCCTCCTGCGGCAATTGTTGCAAAATCCTGAGCTGCGCGGGGTCGCGGCGATTCTCTTCGACGAATTCCACGAGCGCCATCTCTACGGCGACATCACCCTGGCGCGCACTTTGCAGCTGCAGGAAACCCAGCGACCGGATCTCAAACTTGTCGTCATGTCGGCGACGCTCGAGTCGGCGAAATTGGAAGGCTACCTGGCGCCTTGTCCCGTGCTGACCTCCGGTGGCCGCATGCACCCCGTCACGGTCCGCTACCTGACGAAGCCCGTCCGGAGCGAGCAATACCCAATTTGGGATCTGGCCACAGACGAGCTCGTTCGCATGGCGGGCCAAACCGAAGGCGACGTGCTGATTTTCATGCCGGGCAAATATGAGATCACGCGGACCATCGCCGCCCTCCGCGCGTCGCGGTTGAGCGATCACTTCGTGGCGTTACCGCTCTACAGCGAGCTGCCCCCCGGCGAGCAGGACGCGGCTCTCGCGGCCTACGAGAAACGGAAAATTATCGTGGCCACCAATGTGGCGGAAACTTCCCTAACGATCGATGGCGTGCGGGTGGTCATCGATAGCGGCCTGGCCAGGATGGCGCGTTTCGATCCGCGACGCGGCCTCAACACACTCTTTATCGAGAAGATCAGCCGCGCGGCGGCGGAACAGCGGGCCGGCCGCGCGGGTCGCACGGCTCCTGGAGATTGCCTGCGTCTTTGGACCGAAAGTGAGCACCTGGAGCGGGCGCCCCAGGAGCTTCCCGAGGTGAAACGCCTCGACCTGGCCGAAGTGGTTCTAACGTTAAAAGCGAGCGGCGTGGAAGACGTAGCGGGCTTCCGCTGGTTGGAGCCGCCCGATCCCAAAGCGCTCGAAAACGCCGAGCAATTGCTCACCGATCTCGGCGCTCTGGAGAGCGCACGCGCCTCGCGTGCTCTTTCCGGCGCCCCCGCCGGAAAGCTGGCGGAGCAGAGCGAGAAATCCGGAGCGGGAACGGAGCTTCGATCCTCCGAACCGGAACACACTGCGGCGCCGACCCCGATTGGTCGCGGCGAGGCGCCGCCACCGGCACGCGAGGCGCGTGCGCTCCCCGGATCGATCTCGTCGATCACGTCGTTAGGCACACGGATGCTGGCTTTCCCGGTGCATCCCCGTTACGCCCGCATGCTCCTGGCTGCGCAGGACGAAGGCTGCGTGCGCGGGATCGCGCTCATCGCCGCCCTCACCCAGGGCCGGAATTTGCTGCGACGCGCTGATGGCAAAGAGATGCGCGCGGAGCGTGACGATGTCTTTGGAGCCGACGATCAATCCGATCTTTTCATCCTTTTGCGCGCTTTTCGCTTCGCCGAGAAAAACAATTTCGATCCGCGCCGTTGTGCCCATCTCGGCATAAACGCCGGCGCGGCCCGAGAGGCCGACCAGCTCTGGAAGCAATTCCTGGAGATCGCGCGCGCCGAAGGTCTGACGCTCGATGAGGGCGAGGCCAAGCCGCCGGCGCTGGCTCGCTGCGTCCTCACAGGATTTCCCGACCAAGTCGCCGTGCGACTCGATGCAGGAACGCTACGCTGCGCTCTGGTTCATCGGCGGCGCGGCCTGCTGGCGCGCGAGAGCGTCGTGCATCGGGCGAAGCTCCTGACCGCATCGGAAATTCGAGAGATCGAGTCGAGCGATGGCGAGCGCCAGGTCTTGCTCACTCTCGCGACCGCAATCGAGGAAGATTGGCTGCGCGAGTTTTTTCCGGAGGCCATGAGGGAGGAAACCGAGGTTTCATACGACACTTCTCACCGTCGCGTGGTCGCGCGCCGCGTGACCGCTTTTCACGATCTCGTCCTGACGGAAAAAAACTCGGAGAATGTTCCGCTCGATCGGGCCGCTGCCCTCCTCGCTCGCGAGGTGGTGGCGGGGAATTGCCCTCTTAAGAAATGGGATCATGCAGTCGAGCAATGGATCGCCCGACTGAACTTCGCCGCCGCAGCGTTTCCCGCGCTTGAACTGCCGCCGGTGGGCGAGGACGATCGCGCCCTCTTAATCGAACAGATTTGTCAGGGGGCCAGTAGCTATAAGGAGATCAAGGAGCGCCCGGTCTTGCGAGTGCTGCGAGGCTGGCTTAGCCCGGCGCAACAGGCAGCGCTCGACTCTTACACGCCGGAACGAATCAAGTTGCCTAACGAACGTAACGCTCGAATCGTGTACAGTGCGGATACGCCGCCTACGATCGCGGCGCGCATCCAGGACCTCTATGGAGTCGATGATCGTCTTACGATAGGAGCAGGACGTTTCCCGTTGCGCATCGAAGTGTTGGCGCCCAACCACCGGCCAATCCAAATCACGGACGACCTGACAACCTTCTGGCGCGACAGTTATCCCAAGGTTAAGCAGGAACTACAGCGGAAGTATCCAAAGCATCAGTGGCGCTAAGGTCGCGGCCGGATACAAAAAACACCTCGATCTCGACCGAATCTTGCCCCACCGACCTCAGCTGTTAAGATGAACCGCTTCGCTTAGATACCGCCGCGCATGCCGCGGGTTGGATCGCGGGGCGAATTTAACCCGCTCACCTTTGACCAGGCGGCCTTCGAGGCGCCGCGCGCGCGATCCCAAGGCAACGCGTCGCCCGCCCGGTGCTTTTCGTAGTCGAGGGCGATATCCTCTTCGATCTCCGCGAAATCCTTGTCCGGATATTTCGAGACCGCCTCAGCTCCCACGCGATAAGCCGGCGCAAAGTGATCATAGGTAGTTTCATCCGTCGCATGTTCCTGGCTGGCGTGGTTTTCCTGCCAATATTTCTCTTCCGCCGTCCAATCCATCGGTTGGCCGGCTGCTCCTGCGTTGGTGTCGTCTGCCATAAGTAGTGCCTCCTGCTGGGTTCTCTATCTGCTTCGTGCGGCACCCTCCTTTTGGATGCGGTTTCCTTTCCCGAAATGCGAAAACGAAGGACGCAAAATGACTACGATGTGCGAAGGTAAGACATGAAGAATTCGAACGGAGACAATTTTCCGGAGAACAATCCGATGTCTGAAACCGAGTTTGGCAGTGAGATGACGGGACGCGCTCCTCAGGGACGCCTCTCGGAAGGCACGCGCAAATTTTCCGATGCCGCCTCCGACACTTGGGATCAAACACGCCAAAAGGCGGTCGTCGTGCGGGAGCGGACGGAGTTTTTCCTGCGCGAAAATCCAGTTCCAACCGTGCTGGGCGCGCTTGCCTTGGGGCTGGCCATTGGCTTGGCGATCCGCTATTCGTCGCGCCACCAGGAACCGACGCCATTGTCGGTGAAGCGGGCGCTGCGGGAAATCGATTGGAGCACAATGTCGCCCGCGTTTCTGCCCGGGCTTATGAAATCCATGAAGCGGAGCTATGCCGATTCAGCAGATGCGGTGAAAGGCGGTCTGGACCGGGTCAAAGACATCGACGTCGATGACTACGTGAAGCCGCTGCGCAAGCGCTGGAAAAACTGGATGAGCTGAGCGGAACCTGTAGCTGGGGACGCTGTTCCCAGCGGGTGCGGTCATCGCTCTTGGCGAGCTTGATTTTTTTTCGCGAGTCATTTCTGTTCGCGGCCGGGGATGGCATCCCCGGCTACAAGGCGGCTGCGGAGCGCCCTGCCCGGGTGCCGGTGGAGAGACACCCTTGGATGAGGTAGCCGCCGGTCGGCGCCTCCCAATCAATCATTTCGCCGGCCAGAAAAACACCCGGCATTTTAGTCAGCATCAAAGATTGCTCCAACTCGTGCCACCGCACGCCGCCCGCGCTGGAAATGGCCTCTGCGATTGGACGCGGGCTCTGCAGGGATAAAGGGAAGTCTTTGAGCCGCCGAATCGCTCGAACCGGGTCGGTGCAATCTTCTGGGAAATAACTTTCCAGCAGAGCCACCGCACCCACGCTCAGCTTCCAACTGCGAAACCAATCGTTAGGCGATCGGTCTTGGATGGCGCGCTCCTGAAGGATTACGGCGCTGACCTGCGGCTTAAAATCGATGCGAAGCTCGGGCTCTGGAAGGCCTCGCAAAACTGGACCAAGCCGATAGATCGACCCGCCCTCCAGTCCGTAGCGTGTGATGAGTAATTCGCCTGAGAAGGATTCGGCGCCCGCGCTCACGGTGAGATTTTTCAGCGGTAAACCTTCCGCACGTTTCAGCACTCCCGGCGGCCAGTCGACATTCCAGCCGCAGTTGGCCGCGGCGAACGGTGCCAGCTCGACCCCGTGAGCAGCCAGCAGACCCGGCCAGGCGCCGTCCGAGCCGGTTTCCGGCCAAGAGGCGCCACCCATCGCCAACACGACCGAGCGCGCCCTCAAAGGAGCACCCTCGGCGAAAGTGAGATGCCACAGGTTGTCATTTTTCGTGAGGCTGAGCAGTCGCGCTCCCGGGCGAAAATGGACGCCGGCATCCCGCAATCGCTGCAGCCAGGCACGGAGTAGAACGGCTGCCTTCTGCCCGCGCGGAAAAACGCGGCGGCTTGTTCCGACATAAGTTTCAACTTCCAGTTCCTCGGCCCAGGCGCGCAATGCGTCCGGTCCAAACTCGGCCAATAAGTCGTGCCACCTCTCGGTTTCCGCCCGGTAGCGAGAGGGAAAATTTTCTACTGGTTCGCTGTGCGTCAAATTGAGGCCGCCCCGCCCGGCCACCAGGAACTTCCTTCCCGCAGAAGGTTGCGCGTCGCAAAGGACGACACGAGCGCCGTGGGCGGCCGCCACTTCCGCCGCCCGTAAACCCGCCGGGCCCGCTCCAATTACGGTAACAATTTCGTCCACAGGTTCACACAGATGACACAGATTCTTTCTTCACGAAGGGGCTTTCTCTCACCGGCAATCTGTGAAAATCTGCGCAACCTGTGGACCAACCCGCCGCTGTGCACCCGACTTTTGCGGAAGCCTTTCGGTTCTGGCTCAAACTGGGCTTCATCAGTTTCGGAGGCCCGGCCGGCCAGATCGCCATCATGCAGGCGGAGCTGGTGGAGAAGAAGCGCTGGATCGGGCAGGGGCGTTTTCTGCACGCTTTGAATTTCTGCATGCTCCTGCCCGGCCCGGAAGCGACGCAGCTCGCCATTTATATCGGCTGGCTGCTGCATCGCACCGCCGGTGGGATCGTGGCGGGCGTGCTCTTCGTGCTGCCCTCGGCCATTTTGCTTTGGTCCTTGAGCTTTGTTTACGTGTTCTACGGGCAGGTCGACTGGGTGGCGGCCATTTTTTATGGTCTTAAGCCTGCGGTCATCGCGATCGTGGGCGCAGCCGTGATCCGCATCGGGCGGAAGGCGCTCCGTAACGAAATCCTGTGGACGATAGCGGCGCTTGCCTTCGTCGCCATCTTTTTCGTCAAGGTCCCCTTCCCGCTCATCATTTTGGCGGCGGGCATCATCGGATTGGCGGGCGGCAGGTTTTGGAGCGCGAAGTTCAGCCCGACTCAGGCTGTCGGAACGGAGCTCGACTCGGTCCTGAGCGATCACTCCGTGGCGCCAGAACTTGCGCGGCCCTCGTGGTCGCGTGCTCTGCGCATAACGACGGTCTGCCTCGCGCTCTGGTTCGGTCCCCTTCTGTTCATTGCCTTTTCGTTAGGGAAAAGTCATCCTCTTTTCCAGGAGGGTGTTTTCTTTAGCAAGGCGGCGGTGGTTACCTTCGGTGGGGCGTACGCCGTGCTCCCTTATGTGGCGCAAGAGGCGGTCTCCCGCTACGGATGGCTCCAGCCCGGTCAGATGATGGATGGTCTCGGCTTAGCCGAAACAACACCCGGGCCTCTCATCATCGTGCTCCAGTTTGTCGGCTTTATGGCGGCGTGGAATCATTCAAGCGGTCTGCCCCCGCTGGTTGCGGCCACGGCCGGAGCGCTCATCACGACCTGGATGACGTTTGTTCCCTGTTTTCTGTGGATCCTACTGGGGGCGCCTTTTATCGAACGCCTGCGCGGTCACGCCAGCTTCGCGGCCGCGCTCGCTACGATCACCGCTGCGGTCGTGGGCGTCGTTCTGAATTTGGCGGTTTGGTTTGGGGCGCAATCCCTTTTCCCAAGGGGCCAGGTGGACTGGTATGCCTCGAGCGTGAGTGTGGTCGTCTTCGTCGGACTGACTCGGTGGCGCTGGGAGATCATCCCCGTGGTGTTCGCCGCCGGCACCCTCGGCCTGATCGGTCAATCCACGTTTGCGATGTTTCGTTAGGGCTTAACCCGAAAACTGAAGCCGCCCTTGCCGACGTGCATGTCCTGCGCAATGGCGCTCCAACTCACTTTGTAGAGCCCCGGCGGGAGGTTTTCCTGGAGGGATAAGCGAACGAGCGCGGGCTCTTTCTCATCTGCGCGCAGGTCGCCGCGATCAACCTGCTTCCCGGAAGCGTCCCGCACGGCAAAGGTGCTGAGGCCCGCCTTGATCGGTTCCGAGAACCAAACCTGGACTTCCCGAGGAGCGATCGATAACGTTTGGCCGTCCTTCGGGTCCGTCCGTTGCAGGGCCGAATGACCCCATGCCACACTGGTCGAAAGAAGGAGAGTGAAGAGAAAAGAAAGCCTCATTTCCCGAGCAACACGATCGGGCCTTTTGCTTTCGTCACGCCACCCTTCCGTTCCAGGCTAATGGCGAATCCTTCCGCGTCGTGGACCTTTTCCGCCGGATGGAATGGAACACGCAGGGAGCCATCGTTGGAGACATGGAAGACACCGCCATCCACCGGGTCTTTAAAGCGCGGATCGACCAGCCAGAGCTGGTAATCTTTGTCCTCCTCATTGTGCGGGAGCTTCGTCACTTTCAGAATCCCACGTTGCTTCTTTTGATCCCAAACGACAACGGCATTGGCGTCCGGGGCGTCGTCCAGCTTGGAGCCGAGCGAGGCGATTTGGATCTGGGAGAGGATATCGCGTTGTTTGAGGCGAGAGATGCGCTTCTCGAAACCGTTACGCTCGGCGAGGAGGTAAGCGCAGGTCAGCGCCAGGCCGGCGGCGATCGCCCATGGAATCCAATTCGATCGCCGCGGTAACGCCGTAATTTTGCCGCTACTGACTTGGGCAAACACTTTGCCGCGCAATTCGGACGGGAGCGGTCGCTCCGGCGCGGTATGGGCCAGGTGGGCCGCGGTGGCGTCCAGTTGATCGACCAGCGCCTGCAGTTCCGCATCCGACTCGAGGCGCTGGGCAAAAGTGGTCGCTTCATCCCCTTCGAGCAGCCCGAGGACAAAGAGTGATGCTTGTTCTTCGAGTTCCTCGTTCACGATGAAACCCCTCCCAGCACGTCGCGCAAAGCGAGTAATCCCCGCCGAATGCGCGCCTTGATGGTGCCTAACGGAATACCCGTGCGCTCGGCAATTTGCGCCTGCGTCAGCCCCCCGAAGAAAGCCAGATCGATCGCTTCGCGTTGGGCATCGCCTAATTGCCCAAGCGCCGCGCGTACTCGAGCGCGCTCGTCGCTCCAAGCCAGAGCCTGATCTGCCCGTTCGACCGGCGCGCCCGCCGTGTGGACGTGCGCCTCCGTGGCCACGGCCTCGCTCAGGCGCGTCTGGCGCTGCCTGGAGCGAAGGCGGTCGATCGCTTTGTGGCGCGAAATCATAACGGCCCAGGTGAACAGGCTACTCCGGGTCGAGTCATAACTGCCCGTGCGCTTCCACATCTGGACGAACGCTTCCTGGAGGACATCCTCGGATTCCTTTTGGTCCCGTAAGATCGCGTAAATCATCGAAAAAAGACCTGGCGCAAATCGATCGTAGAAGGTAGCGAAGGCGTTTTCGTCGCCCGCGCTCATCCGGCGCACTAGCTCGGCGTCCATCTCCGGTGAGGGCCGAAGAGGCGGCGCCTTCCCTTCGGAGTTAGTCGAGTCCTCGGGGAAACTGGAAGAGTGCGTCGCCACGTCAGCCCGCACCAGACCGAAAAATTAACCGAGCGCAAGCAGGGAATGCCCGGTTTCGGTCGGCGGAGCCGCAGGAGGGCGACTCCTTCGCAGCCGATCATTTTTGCATTCTCCCGATTCACAGATACTTAGACGAGCGAACAGCCCTCCCAGATGCATTTCACAGAAAATGCCCGGGTTGACAAAAAGCGAGCGGTGCGGTTGAATGTGGCTTCGGGTCACCTCCTCGTCAGTCTTCTCTTTCGAGGCTCCCTGTCTTTGCTTTCTGCGTCAGGCAGGCTTGTCCGGTGACCCTCCCTTTTCATTGCAACTCTACTCAGCCCCATTCCATGGCGGGACATAGCAAGTGGTCGAAGGTCAAGCGGGCCAAAGGCGCGCTCGACGTGAAGCGCGGTACCATGTTTAGCAAATTCTCCAAGGAAATCAGCGTCGCTGCCCGGGTGGGCGGAGGCGATCCAGGGGGCAATCCCCGGCTGCGCAGCGTCATCGAGATGGCCCGGGCCCAGAGTATGCCTAACGACAACATCGAACGTGCCATCAAGCGCGGCACCGGCGAGGGAGTCGATGCCCAGCATTACGAGGAAATCGTTTACGAAGGCTACGCCCCCGGAGGAGTCGCGGTCATCGTGGAAGCGACCACCGACAACAAGAACCGAACGGCTGCGGAAATTCGCCGCATCTTCTCCAAGAACGGCGGTAATTTGGCCAGTAGCGGGAGTGTTTCTTACATGTTTCACAAAAAAGGACATATCTCCGTGCTGCGGGATGCGATTGAAGAGGAGCGCATCTTTGCACTGGCCTTGGAAGCCGGGGCGGAGGAGTTGACAACCGAGGGGGAAGAGTATGTTATCCTCACTTCCCACGATCAGCTCTACGCCGTAGCTGAGGCGCTCAAACAGGAGAGCGTCACCATTGATGGGCAGAAGTTTACTTTCATTCCCGATACGACTGTGCACGTCAGCGACGAGGGAGCGGCGCAGCAGGTGCTGCGGCTTTGCGATAGCCTTGAAGACGACGATGACGTTCAAAACGTCTATTCCAATTTAGATATCCCTGAAGAACTGCTGGCGAAGTTGCCAGCGTAAGAAGAATGGCGCGCCGCACCTCTATTAGTGCCGCCTCCGCCGCAGGCCCGTTTCACATATGAGCGAAGACATGCAAAAAGAGCCGACCCAGGCAACGACCGCCACCCCTTACCGGAGGCGGCGCCCCGCCCGTCGCCGGTCCGGGCGACGCTACGATGGTGGGCGCGGGCCAGGCAATCCCAACCCCTCCGGCGAGGAAAAGCCGGGACGCCCGGATGATCCGGAAGTTCTGGAAGACGATCTCTCCCGTGAAGGCCAGCGACGGCATGCGGACGCGGAGGAATTTGTAGAGGCCACCGAAGAGACCGATAAGGCTCGGGAAGAGCGCGACGAGCGCGCCCAAAGCGGCCAGCAAAATGGCGAACTCCCGCGCGAACCGGAATTTGGCGAAGGCATCATCGAGATTTCTGGCAAAGGTTTCGGCTTTCTCCGCGACGCCAAACGCAACTTTGTCCAAACCCCGCAGGATATCTTCGTCACGCCTGAAATCGTGCGGCGTTTTCAACTCCGCGACGGCATGTGGGTCCACGGCGAAACCCGGCGCGGTAATCGCGGGCCGCAACTCACTCGTCTGCTCAAGATCAACGACGAGGAGCCGACCAAATATCAGGATTTGCGGCCCTTCGAAGAGCTGACCACCATCAACCCGAATCAGCGCATCAAGCTTGAGACGGTCTCCGATCGTTACACCACGCGGGTGATGGACTTGATGACCCCGCTCGGCAAAGGCCAACGCGGCCTGATCGTCGCGCCCCCCCGCACGGGCAAGACAACTCTTCTCCAACATATCGCCGATGCGGTGGTGAAGAATCATTCCGAAATGAAATTGATCATCCTCCTGGTCGACGAACGTCCCGAAGAAGTGACCGACTTTCGGCGCTCCTGTCCGCAGGCTGAGATTATGGCCAGTTCGAATGACAGCGACATCAAGAGCCACACTCGCATCGCCCAGCTCGCCATCGAGCGCGCCAAGCGCCTGGTCGAAGCGGGCAAAGACGTTTTCATTCTGCTCGACTCGATCACCCGCACCGCGCGTGCTTTTAATAACGCGACGGGCGGAGGCGGCCGCACCATGAGTGGCGGTATCGACGCCCGCGCCATGGAGATTCCCCGAAAGCTTTTCGCCGCCGCGCGTAACACCGAGGAAGCCGGCAGCCTCACGATCGTGGCCACGGCTTTGATCGAGACGGGCAGCCGCATGGACGAACTCATCTTCCAGGAGTTCAAAGGCACCGGCAACATGGAGCTCGTCCTCGATCGCAAGATCAGCGATCAACGCACCTATCCTGCGGTCGATATTTTCCTCTCCGGCACGCGCCGTGAGGAACTCCTGCTCGAGCCGTGGGAGCTCGACAAGATCAATCTCATTCGCCGCGGCTTGGCCGGTCACAAACCGGTCGAAGCCATCGAGCGATTGCTCATGTTCGTGAAGAAATTCCCGACCAACACGCAAATGCTCAAAGAGATCCCGGGTTAAGCGCACGTTCGATTGCGATCGCCTCTTCTGCTTATCATCCCGAGCAAAGGGAGGGAACTCACAGGCGTCGAACCCGGGTGGCTGCAAGCAATCTCTCTGTGAAGCCTTTCGCCGTCTACGCGGCTCAAGATGACAAAAAAAGAGAAATGACACCGCCGCTTCACAATGACGCCCGCTTCAGGCGACTTTAATCCGCTGCCATGAAAGGCTCCCAAGAAGCTGAAGAGTTGGAATGGGAAGTCCTCCCGCCGGAAGAAGAGCAAAAGCGTGCCCAAGTCGAGCCCCTCTTTCGCTGGCTCGCTCTCATCATGGACAACTTCGTGCGGGTGCCGGGAACGAAGTTTCGCTTCGGCCTCGATCCCCTGCTCGGCTTGATCCCAGGCTTGGGCGACACCGGCTCGGCCGTCGTCTCCGCCCTGGCCTTGATCGCCGCCGCGCGGCGCGGACTTCCTAAAATCCTCCTCGCCCGCATGTCGCTGAACATTCTGATCAACGAAGCTGTCGGCATCATCCCGGTGGCAGGCGACGCTTTTTCCTTCTGGTTCAAATCAAACGCTCGCAACTACCACCTGCTCCGCAACTACACGGCGGCGCCGCGGCGCTCGACCAAAGGCGACTGGATCTTTGTCGCGCTGGTGCTGGGTCTGCTCGTCGTTATCCTAATCGTCAGCCTGGCTGTTAGTCTCTGGCTTCTTGAGCAAATCGCCAAGCTCCTTGGTTTCGGTTAACCGATCACTCGGTCAGATAGCGCAGGCGCAGCCAGTTGATCATCTCGCGGGCTCGTCCGTAAGGCCCCCGGAACTCCTCGATCGAGCCAAACTTCATTCGGTGCGCGAAACGATTTTCCTCCTCCGATGTCATCGGCAGGGTCGAGATACTGCGCTGCTCAAAGCGCCGCAGGACCGATTCGCAACGCCGTAGAAAATCGTAAGCGCTGCGCAAGCTATTCGCGTCGCTTTTCTCCAGCACTTGGCGAGCGGCCAGACGCGTGATCGCCTCCCGCGAGTTGGGCTCCCAAACGCGATGCTGCATCTGCATCGCCTGGATCAGGAACTCGCCTTCAATCATTCCTCCAATTCCTGTTTTAAAGTCGAAGAAATCGTTTCCGCTGCCGCGTTCGGTCGCGATCCGCACCAGCATGCTCTCGATTTGGTTGACCAGATCCTCTCGTTCTCCGGCCTTCCGCCAAAGCTCTTTGGCCAGCGCCTCCACTTCGAAACGCAGGGGACCGCTCACGGCCCGCAAACGCGTGAGCGATTGCAGCTCCCAGAATTGAGCGCGGCTTTCGTAGTACTGCCGGAACGTTTCCAAGGTAAAAACCAACGGGCCTTTTTCACCGTCTGGCCGGAGCCGGGCATCGAGCGCGCCCAGCCGCCCTTCCGCGCTGGACTGCGCAAAAGCCGCGACCAGGTTCTGGGCCGCCCGCGCATCTTCGCCGATGAAGAGGACATCGAGATCGGCTCCGTATCCGATCTCGCGCCCGCCAAACTTGCCCATGGCCACGATGGTGAGCGACCAACCGGGGTTCAAAATCTCGTCCACGAAAAGCAGACAGGCCTCCGCCAGATCGTTCTGCTCTGTCAGCAACTGCGGCAGCGGAGCAATCTCCAGCACGTCGCGCAAGAGGATGCGCAAGAGCTCGCGTTGACGATAAACGCGCACCGCATCGAGGTTATCCGGAGTCGCGCCTAACAAATCGAGACGCTCCTGGTGTTGCGCGACGCTGAAGGTGCGGTCGAGCATGCCGCTGCGGGTCAATTCCTCCAGCCACTGCGGTCGCCGTACCAGCCAGCCGCCCGCTGCTTCACTCGCATCGATCGTTTTGATCAGGAGTTCCAGCAACCGCGGGTTCGCGGTCAGGAGCTCGAAGAGCATGCTGCGAAACCCGTAGGCTTCGACGAAGCGCACAAATAAAATAAGCGCTGCGTCGGGATCGGCCGTGCGCGCCAGCCGGGCCAGGACGAGCGGGCGCAGTTTGCGAAAGATTTGGCGGGTGCGCGGGGCCACATGAAACCCGGCCCTGCTCTCGCCGAGTTCGCCCAACATTCTGGTCGCCTGCGCTTCGTCGCGGAATTTTTGCAGGTCCGCCGCCGCCAGCTCGACCGACGGCGCAGCCCCGCGGACGACCCGCTGAAAAATACCGCGAACCCGCTGCATCTGGGCGCGCAGCTTGGCCAGCATCTCGGCGCCCCGCTCGAACCCCAGACTTTGCGCCAGCACCTCGAGGGCTTCTCCCTCTTCCGGCACCGTGTGCGTCTGCTGTTCGGCTTCGATTTGCAGGCGATGCTCGACCTTCCGCAAAAAATGATAAGCCCGGTCGAGATGGGCGGCGTCTTCGTTAGGCAATAATTCCAGGTCCGCCACGCCGCGGATCGCTTTGAGGGTGCCGGCTTCTTGCAAAAACGGATGCCGCGCTCCGTGCAATAGTTGCAGGGTTTGCACGACGAACTCGATCTCGCGGATGCCGCCCGCTCCCAGTTTCACATTCCGCTCGCGATCCTCGAAACCGACGATGTCGCGCTCGATGCGGAGCTTGATGGCCGCCACTTCGTCGAGCAAATCGGGCGTCGGACTTTTCGGGAAAACGAACGGCTGCAGCTGACGCAGGAAGTCGTAGGCCAGCTCGCGATCGCCGCAGATCCAGCGCGCTTTGATCAAGGCCAGCCGCTCCCACATTTCGCCGAAACCGGCGTAGTAATGCTCCATGCTTTCGAGGGAACGAACGAGCGGGCCGGCGCTCCCTTCGGGACGCAGCCGCAAGTCGACGCGAAAGAGCGATCCGGCCGCGTCCGTCGCAGCAAACGTCTCGATAATTTTGTGACCGAGGCGGGTGAACCATTCATGATAGCTGAATTTCGGGGTCAGTTGGCCTTCATCGCTGTAGACGAAAATAAGGTCGACGTCGGAACTGTGATTCAATTCGCGGCCGCCTAACTTTCCCATTCCGACGATGGCAAACTGGCTCTCCGGCGAGCCCCAGCGCTCCCGCAGCTCGCGGTTCCAGTGATCGAAGACGATCGTTAGGCAAATATCGGCCAGTTGCGAGAGCTCGATGAGGGTTTCTTCGAGCGGCGCGATGCCCGCGGTCTCGCGCAGAGCGATCCGCACCATCTCGCGACCTTTCCAGAAACGGAGCACTCGAAAATTCGCTTCCGCCACGGGCGTGGTTCCGGCCAGGTTCCGCAAATCAGTCAACATGTGACCGTAGCCACGCCGATCCGTCGCGATCTCAGGTTGGGCCAGCCAACGCAGGATCTCCGGATGATGCACCAGCCGGGAGCCGCAAATGCTGGAGACGGAGAGAAGATGAAAGAGGGCCTTCTCGCCTAACGGAAAATTCGCGACGACCTCCGAGAGCGAAGGCGCTTCCGCCGGCCAATTGGCCGAAAGAGCCTGCAGGACGCCCGCGACCTGCACCGGCCGAATCTTTCCCGCAGAGGTGCCTAATGAATCCGCCACCGCCGCCACGCTAGGGATGTAACACTAATGCGGCGATTCGGCCATTTTGGCGCGCACCTGCGCGAGCGCCCGCCGTTCCCGCCAGCTCAGACTCTGCAGACCGCTGCGCGAAATCTTCTCCAACACCGGATCGATCTCTGCGGTGACAAATTCGTCGAAGGACATCCGGCGGCGGCGTTCGGCCTCGAGGCGGCGACGACGGAGAGTTCGCTGCACAAATGAAGGACGCCCGAAACCAAGGAGATGGGCGTAAAGCCAGCCCGCCGCGCCGCCGCCCAGCCAGGCGCTATGGGCGATCTCTCCCTCGCGACTGATCGCAACCAGGAGGAATCCCGCCACAAAAACTGTCGGGGTGAGGTATTTCGCCTTCACTTTCAAAGGCAGGATAAAGAAAAACGACTGGGTCACCTCGAGCTCCGGCAGGATCGTGGCGAAAGCCACTAGCACGGCGGCCACGCCGCCCGAGGCGGCCAACAGAACGGTATCGGCAGGCATCAGGAAAAGGTGGCTAAATTCGCCAGCCACCAAGCCAGCCAGATAGAGAGAAAGAAAGTGTTTTTGCCCGAAAATAGACTCCACATCGCGACCCAAGAAGTAGAGAATGAACAAGTTACTCGCGAACGTGAAAACACCCGCATGCAGGAACATCGCGGTGAAAAACTGCCACGAGTAGGCTTGGTCGACGCCCCGATAGCTCAGGCCAAAATACTCGGCCATGAATCCCGGCTCGCTCACTTGGACAGCCTGTTGGGCCAGGAAAAGGGCGAAATTAACGCCGATCAGCGACAGCAGAATGACCCGCTGCCGCGGCCTCCAGCGGGGGGCATAAGAGGATGCTTTCCGACCGGAGAGACGCATACATAAAAAATATCGTAAACGCCCGGCGCTGTCATTGGGAATATCGCGAGAAGGCGGGTGCCACAATGGTAGGGCGAGACTCTGTCGAGCCGGGGGGTTGATTTTGTCGCGGGACTCCAGCCCCGGCTCGACAGAGTCTCGCCCTACCGAGTCTACGCGCGTTACACCCCGGGGACGAGCACCTTAAGTCGACGGGTGGGCATACGAAATTCCACCGGACACGCCCCCACCAGTTCGCCGTCCAGCTCCACCGGCACTTCCTCTGCACTGCTCACGCGCAAGCGCCGGGTCTGGAAATATTCCACCTCTCGGGTGGTGATGTCGGCGGTGAAGATAACGTTTTGCAGGTATTTGATGAGCTCGATGTAACCGAGCTGTTTGAAAACGAGCACATCGAGCAGGCCATCGTCGATCACGGCGTGCTTGAAGAACGGAAATGGACCGCCGTAGAGACGTCCGTTTCCGACCAGGACAAAGGAGCCCTCTTCGGTGGCCGCCTCCTCCGCTTCGATGAGCAGGCGCGGTGGCCGGCGGGCGGCAATTTGAGCCGCCGAGATGAGATAACTCAAGGGACCGAAATTTCGTTTGAACTTCAGGCTGGTTTCCTTGACGACCTGCGCGTCCAGCCCCACCCCGGCCAATTGCACGAAATGCTTCCCGTTAGCCGTCGGGAAATCGACGAAACGGGTTTGGCCATGACGGATAACGTCCCAGCAACGCCCGAGATCGTTAGCCGGCAGGCCAAGCTCATTGGCGAAGACATTCATCGTGCCCAGCGGCATCAAACCCAGGGACACGTCGGCCCCATCCAAGCCGTTGACCACTTCGTTGATTGTTCCGTCGCCGCCCGCCGCCACGATCTGCTCAAAACCTTCGGCCACCGCGCGGCGCGCCTGCGTTTCCGCGTCGCCCGAGCGCAGCGTGGCGCAGACCGAGACGTCGCCGCAGATGGCACGCAGCCGATCCTCCCAACGGCGGGCGCGCTCGCTCCGCGCAGCCGGATTCAAAATGACGCAGGTTTTGGACAAGATCACCTTGTTAGGCTGGTTTCATCTTTTCTTCAATCGCAGCCTGCGTAGTTTTCCGTGGGTGAAAAAACTGCGCCGTATTCTGTTCTGGTCGCTGGGCGGAGTTGCGCTTGCGGCCTGCGTCGCGCTCCTCGCCGTGAATCTGTATGTGCAATCGCGGGGCATGCATCAGCGCATCCAGCAGGAACTCAGCCAGCGTCTCGGCACCCCTTTGTATCTGCGCCAGATCAGCATTACCCCATGGAGCGGGCTGAAGCTGAATGGCATCACCATTCCGCAGGAACCAGGCAAGAGCGGCGAAAATTTTCTCAAAGCGCGCAGCTTCCAGCTGAGGGTGCAGTTCTGGTCTCTCTTTAGCCATCAGCTGGTCATCCGCGAAGTTTCCCTGCTCAAACCGGAGGTGGTTTGGGCGCAGAACGCTTCGGGAAAATGGCGATTGCCGGAGCTTCCGCTGGAGAGGACAGCGCCCAGCACGGTCACAAATTCCGCTTCGCCGAGCGCGCCTGCCCCGCCGCCGATTCCGGCGGAGTCGCCCGCCCTGACCTCACCGCCAGCCACCGCAGCGCCCGATTCGCCTAACGATAGTCCCGTTGAGCCGACCGACCCGGCCTTCACGCCGGAAGTGCAACGCGTCACCCTCAAGGATGGCTCTTTCACCTTCCTCGACTCGGCGGGAAACGTCGTCGCGAAATTCCAAGAACTCGATTTTTCCTCGGCTTTCCGCACGGCCCACGAGGTCAAGGGGAACGCCCGGGTCGGGCGCATCTCACTGCGCGACCGCTTTTTCATGGAGGACTTGGAATCGCCTCTGCGTTACGAGCCGGCCAAGCTTTCTTTCTCCAACATCTCGGCGCACGCCGCTGGCGGGACCATCACCGGTCGTTACGAGATGCAATTGTTGGCGCCCGATTCTCCGTTTACCGTTTCGGTCAAATTTAGCGACCTGCTGGCCGAGAAGCTGGTGACCAAGGCGGGCGGACCCGCCGGGATGATCCAGGGCCGGCTGGAAGGCTTTCTCGAGGCCAGCGGCAAAACCGCCGATAGCAATGCGCTCAACGGTCGGGGCGAGATCGTTTTGCACGATGGTCAGCTCCAGCAATACAGCTTGCTCGTGGCGCTCGGCCAGATTCTGCAAATCGATGAATTGACGCAATTGCAGCTCGAACAAGCGGAAGTGAAATACCATATCAGCCCAGGCATCGTCACCATCGACGAGCTTCTCCTGCGTTCGCCTAACATTCGCTTAAGAGCCACGGGAACAATCGGTTTCCAGGGCAAATTGCGTCTGGATGCGCAACTGGCCCTGAACGAAAAAGTCCGACGTCAGCTCTTCAGCCCAATTCGAGATAATTTTCAGCCGCTGGCGCAACCGCCCGGCTACGGCGCAGTTGATTTCAAGGTCAGCGGCACGGTCGAAAAGCCCAAGACTGATCTGATGGACAAACTGGTCGGGCGAGACCTGCGCGATCTCGGCGGCGTGATCAGCAGCTTCTTCGGCCACGCCAAGAAAAAGAAAAAGAAAGCGCGGGAAGAAGAGTCGCCCTCACCCACGCCGTCGCCTAACGACTCGTCCGTTTCCCCCGCGCCTGCCGTGACCGAGGAACTCGCCCCCACCGGCCAGGCCTCTCCGGAGGCGTCCATGAGCCCTGCCCCTTCGCCATGAGAATCATCGCCGGAAGTTCCGGCGGTCGCCGCCTTTTCGTTCCCAAAACCGAGTTGCGGCCGACTATGGATCGGGTCAAGGCCGCCATCTTCTCCAGCCTGGGTGAGCGCGTGCCGGGCGCAAAGGTGCTCGACCTCTTCGCCGGCACTGGCGCGCTCGGCCTCGAAGCTCTCAGTCGCGGGGCGGCTTCGGTGACCTTTGTGGAAAGCGATCGGCAGGCCATCGCGGCGATCGAACGCAATCTGACTGAGACGGGCTTGCGGGGCCGCATCCGGTCGCAGGACGTCTTTACTTTCCTCGGCCAGGCCAGCACTGCGGAAACGTACGATCTGATTTTTGCCGACCCACCCTACGACAAATCCAAACTGGGCGATGCCTTCACCAAACTTCTCCTGCGCAACGATCGCCTGCCCCTTCGCCTAACGACTGATGGAATCTTCGTCCTCGAAAAACACCCGGGCGAACGCGTGCCTTCGTCCGATTTTTGGGAAGTGATCCGCCGCAAAACCTACGGCGCCACCGAGACTCTCCTTCTGCAGCGCAAGATAACGGCATGATTCGCTTCCTCTACAATCTCCTCTTCCCGGTCATCCTTCTCGCCTTTCTGCCGGGGTACCTCGTGAAGATGCTGCGGCGCGGAAATTACCGCGACAAATTTGGGCAGCGCCTCGGCCGCTACGACCGCGCCACCCGGCGGACTTTGTCGGCCGGCCGACGCACGTGGGTTCACGCCGTCAGCGTGGGCGAAGTCATGATTGCGCTGAAACTCATCGCCAGGATGAAGCAGCGCGAACCGGCTCTGCGGGTTGCGCTCACCACCACCACCACCACCGGGATGGCGTTGGCCCGACACCTTGCGCCGGTCTGGGTGGAAGTGCTCTACACGCCGCTCGATTTCTGGCCCATCATGCGCCGGGCCTTTGCGCTCCTACGGCCGGTTCGCCTTGTCCTGGTCGAAGCCGAAGTCTGGCCCAACATGGCGAGCCTCGCTCAGCGTCGCGGCATTCCCCTCGCCCTGGTCAACGCGCGGCTTTCCCCTCGTTCGGAGCGGCGTTTCCAAAAATTCAAATGGCTCGTTAGGCCTTATTTTCAAAAACTCAATCTCCTCTGCGTGCAGGAGCCCGACGACGCCGCGCGGTGGGAATCGTTAGGTGTAAATCCGAAACTCATTCATGTCGTCGGCAGCATCAAATTCGATCCCGAAAACGCCGCGCCTCGCCCCGAAGGGCCTCGAGAGGTGTTGCAAACGCTCGGTCTCGCGCCTGGCCGCCCAATCCTCCTCGCAGGCAGCACGCATCCGGGCGAAGAGGAAGCCCTCGCCCGGATTTTCCGGCAGCTCCGCCGGGAATTTCCCGATCTCTTTCTCATCATCGCTCCCCGGCACGTTGAGCGCGTGCGCGAGGTCGTCTCTCAAATGGAGCGGGCCGAGCTGGTCATAACTCGCCGAAGCGAACTCGAGGCGCACGACGCACTCGATGGCCTCATCCTCGATACAACCGGTGAATTGCGCGATTGGTACGCGGTCGCGACGGTTGTCTTTATGGGCAAAAGCCTGAGCACCACGGGCGGCCAGAACCCGGTCGAAGCGATTGTGGCCGACCGACCAGTGGTGTTTGGCCCGCACATGGAAAACTTCGCGGCCTTGGCCCGCGCGCTGGTCGCGGCGCACGGAGCGCTCCAGGCGAGTGACGAAAGCACCCTAACGAAGATCCTAGCCGATCTCTTGCGCGACAAAAAACAACGCACGGATCTGGCGGGCGCGGCGCGCACCGTCCTCGATCGGTATCGCGGCGCCACCGAGCGGACCGCGGCGCTCCTGGCCGAACTAGCCGGTCCGCGGGGCTGAAATCCCTTGCAACTAGGCGGTCACCTCAGGATATTGGGCGCTCTCCTGACCCTATCGTCCAGAGGCCTAGGACACCGCCCTTTCACGGCGGTAACACGGGTTCGAATCCCGTTAGGGTCGCTTTTCGGCGTCGGCCGAAGGGCAGTCGTTTCACTGCCCCGGCTCCTGGGAGCATATTTCGCTATTGCAGATTGTAGATCTCGACTAGCCCGATCCCCGTGGCCCCGCCCTTTCCGCTAACAATCGCGCTGTAGAGCCCTGGGGGAAGCGTGGTCAGGATGACCGCTTCCAAGTCGTCGTGCGGTGCAAATCCGGCGGCCAGGATTTGCGCGGCTTGGGCGGGATCGTCTTGCCAATTGTCATTAGAGGCAAGCAAAGCGCCGTCCTTGTCATGTAACTCGAGGGTGGAATCCGGCAAAGCGTTGGCGACTCCCTGGTCCGAGAGAGAAGGCCCGACTGCTCGAATCACGACCTCCGCGCCCTTCTCGGCTCCACCGAGGATGAATCCGCCAATCGCCACGTTCTCGCCACTCTGGATGGAGGAACGCGTACTGATGTTGCCGAGTTGCGAGTCAGCCGCATCATCCAGATCATAGACCTCCACCAGCGCCAGCCCGGTGGCGCCATCTTTGCCTTTGACAATGGCGGTGTAACCAGCGGGCGCTAGTGTAGCGACCAAAGCCGATTCGGGGTCGTCCGACGGCGCAAGTCCACTGGCCTGAATCAAGAGTGCTTGCGCCCTGCTTTCCCGCCAATTGTCATCGCTGGTGATGATGCTGCCGTCCGGTCCGTGCAATTCCAGCACCGGATCCTTCAGGTAACCGGAAAGACCGAGATCGCCCAGCGAGGGCCCGAGCGCGCGCAAGAGCACCTTCTTGGGCGATTCCCCGGTGACGATAAAACCTCCTACGACCACCTCGTCGTCGAGGCCGACAGAAGCTCTCGTAGAAATGTTGAGAGATTTGGCTGCGGGCGTTGGCGTGGGACTGGGTGAAGGTGACGGACTTGGGGTAGGTGTCGGCGTCGCTGTGGGTGACGCACTTGGACTCGGTGAGGGCGTCGGCGTTGGCGTGGGGGTCGGAACAGGCGCGGGATTTAGTTCCAATCCATCGTAAGGGAGTGAATAGAATTCGATGAATGTAACTCCCGTGCTTCTGGTCTCTAAGGCGGTGTAAAGGCCAGGGCTCAAAGTAACCTCGATCGCTGACTCGAGATCGTCCATCGGCGCCAGACCCGTCGCTTCGATTTCCACCGCCTGAGCAGAATCCCGCCAATTATCGTTAGTCACAATCAAGTCTCCGTTTCCGTTACGAAGCTCGATCGCCGGATCATCGAGCACTCCCATAACGCCATAGGATTCCAGCGATGGACCTCGCGCCCGCAGAAGAAGATTTTGGGGATCATTGCCATTAAGAATGATACCCGAAACGACCATCCCAGCTCCGGGATGGGCATCGCCGCGGGCGCCCATGGCGGTGATGAGCGAATTTTGCGGTTCTAGATCGTAAACTTCGTTTACGGCCGTGCCGGTGCCGTCGTCCTTGCCCCTCAGCGCGATCGCGTATGTGCCGGGAGCAAGAATCGCCACGATGGCTGCTTCGAGATCGTCGGATGGCGCAATGCCCGTCGCTTCGATCTCCGCTTCCTGCGTGTCCCTCCAGTTATCGTTCGTGGATAGGAGGTTCCCATTACCATCGTAGAGGGAGAGGACAGGATCCGCCAAAAAATCGCTGATCCCAACACTGCCTAACGATGGCCCGAGGGCGCGGAAAAAGACCTTTTTTGATTCGCTCCCTGCGATCACGAACTCCTCGAGACTGATCGAATCGCCCGTTCCGACGAACACCCGTGTCGAGTTATTAGCCAGTTGCGCCGGGGCCAGCGCGGCATTTTTGCCTTCTTTCGTCGAAGACGCTCCTGGGACCCGACCCGCACCCGCGACCGAGAGGAAGGAAAACAGCAATATGACAACGAGAGGGCATTTCATGGGAATTATAACGTGGGCGGCGGGCTGCGATGATCTTGGGGAAGACCCGATCATAGACTTTTGCCCAACAAGAAGTCGAGCTAATAATCCAACGCCTCAGCAGAAGGAATGAAATCTTCTACGTCCTCTGTCTTGCTTCGCGCGCTGCCGGGGACAGCGTCCCCGGCTATAGTGGCTTGCCTTTCTCACGCATGACGAATCATCCATCACTCCAAGCCTACGTTATCAACCTCGACGGCGCGGCCAAGCGTTGGAAACACATCCAAAGGATCTTTGCCGAAGCAGAGATGACTTTTGAGCGGGTCGCGGGGATCGATGGTAAAACGCTCCAATGGGAACCCTCACAATACCACGAGCCGTCCTATCGATTCTTGCACGGGAGAGTCACTAATCCCTCAGAACTGGGATGCTATCTCAGTCACCTGGCCGCGTTGCGCAGATTTCTCGAAGGCGACGCCAAGTTCGCTCTGATTTGTGAAGATGATATTACCTTCGGCCCCGATCTGCCTAACGTCCTCGAAGCGGCGCTGGCACGTCCCCTTCTCTGGAACATTCTTCGACTAAGCGGATTGTCGGACGGTCATCCGTTGCGGGTTGATCGAGTTTGGGGCGATTACTTTTTCTGCATCAGCCTCGACCGGATCAAAGGAGCCGGTGCGTATCTGATCGATCGCAAAGCCGCGCAGGTTTTTGCGACGCAACTTTTACCCATGAAACTCCCCTACGATCACGCGATCGATCGTGAATGGTTCTATCATCTGCGGGCCGCCGCCATTCTTCCCTTCCCGGTTAATCAAAAACAGAAGCGGTTTGGCTCCTCCATTCAGACCTATGCGCAGCCCAAACTCTCAAACCTGCGTCGCTGGTGCACGACCTATCCATACCAGGCCGGCAACGAACTTCTCCGCTGGCTCTTTCGCGGCGCCTCCTACCTGGCGATCAAGATCTCGCGGGCGGTTTGAGTAACCGCAGGGGCTCAAGGACAAACAGGGACCGCTGGAGGGCGATGCTCTGTCATCGCCGTGTTTGAAAGTCGGCCACGACTCGCCTGAGGCGGGTTGCCCTCCAGCTTAGTCTTCCAGGGCCGCCTGGGCCGCGGCCAGTCGGGCGATCGGCACCCGGAAAGGACTGCAACTCACGTAGTCTAGCCCGAGACGGTGGCAGAATTTCACGCTGTCGGGGTCGCCGCCATGCTCGCCGCAAATCCCAAGTTTGATCTTCGGGCGGGTGCTCCGGCCTTTCTCGACCGCGATCTCCATGAGCTGGCCGACGCCAGTTTGGTCGAGTGAGGCGAACGGGTTCTTGGTAAAAATTTCGTTCTCGGTATAGGGCACGAGGAAATTCCCCATGTCGTCGCGGCTAATGCCGAGCGCCATCTGGGTGAGATCGTTGGTGCCGAAGCTGAAAAACTCCGCCGTCTTCGCGATTTGGTCGGCGGTCAGGGCGCCGCGCGGCACTTCGATCATCGTGCCGACCAGGTACTCGAAATTAATCTTCTTCTCGGCCATGACTTCCTGGGCGACGCGATGCACGATCGCCGCCTGGAGGTCGACCTCCGTTTTGTAACCGGCGAGCGGAATCATGACCTCCGGTTTTACCTGGATCTTCTTCTTGGCCACGGCCGCGGCCGCTTCGAAGATGGCGCGCGCCTGCATCTCGGTGATCTCAGGATAAGCAATGCCGAGGCGGCAACCGCGATGACCAAGCATCGGATTGAGCTCGTGCAGTTGCTTCACTCGTTGGGCGACCTTTGCGGTCGGGACACCCATTTTTTTGGCCAGCTCGGCTTGCGCCTCCTTCTCCTGCGGGAGGAATTCGTGCAGTGGCGGGTCCAGCAGGCGAATGGTGGCTGGATAACCTTTGAGGGCCTTGAAAATCCCGGTGAAATCCTCGCGCTGATAAGGTAACAATTTAGCTAGCGCGACTTTTCGATCATCGAGATTGTCGGCCAGGATCATCTCCCGCATCGCGTCGATCCGATCGCCCTCGAAGAACATGTGCTCCGTGCGGGTGAGTCCGATGCCGACCGCTCCGAAGGCAAGGGCGTTTTGGGTTTGCTCAGGGTTATCCGCATTGCAGCGCACGTCGAGGCGGGCCAACTCGCCGCACCACTCCATCAGTTGGTTGAACGCCTTAAACTTTTCCGTCTTCCGCGCGGCCTTGTCGCCTTCCAGGGTGCCGGTGACGATCTCGCTCGGCGCTGTGGCGATCTCCCCGGCGTAGACGGTTCCGGTCGTTCCATCAATCGAGAGATAATCGCCTTCCTTGTAAGTCTTCTCCGAGGCGAGCACGGTCTTCTTTGCGTAATCGATCTGCAAACCCGAGGCCCCGCAGATGCAGACCTTCCCCATCTGGCGAGCGACCAGCGCCGCGTGGGACGAGACGCCGCCTTTCGCGGTCAGAATGCCGTCCGCCGCGATCATGCCGCGAAGATCTTCCGGGCTCGTTTCGTTGCGCACGAGCAGGACTTTTTCACCTTTCTCCGCTGCGCTCGCCGCGCGGTCGGCGTTCAGGTAAATCTGGCCCGAAGCCGCGCCGGGTCCCGCCGGCAGGCCCGTCGCGATCGCTTTTGCTTTTTTCACCTCGGCCGGGTCAAAAATCGGCGCGAGTAATTGATCGAGCTGATCGGCCGGGTTTCGTTTTACCGCGGTTTTCCAGTCGATTAATTTCTCCTTATACATGTCCATGGAGAACTTGAGCGCCGCCGCAGCGGTCCGCTTGCCGTTGCGCGTCTGGAGCATGAACAACTTACGATCCTGGATGGTGAACTCGACATCCTGCACGTCGGTGAAGTGTTTTTCCAGCCGCGACCGCACCTTGAGCAACTCGGCGTAGGCCTTTGGCATGATCTCCTTCAGCTCGAGCACGGGCTGCGGGGTACGCACGCCTGCGACCACATCCTCGCCTTGCGCGTTGATGAGAAATTCGCCGTAAAATTCATTCACCCCGTTCGCCGGGTTGCGCGTGAAGGCCACGCCCGAGCCCGAGTCCGCACCGGTGTTGCCGTAAACCATGGCCTGCACATTGACCGCTGTGCCCCACTCCACCGGGATGTTGTATTTCCGACGGTAAACGATCGCGCGATCGTTCATCCAGGAGCTGAAGACCGCGCTGGCCGCGCCTCGCAGTTGATCCCACGGGTCGTTAGGGAAAGCATCGCCTGTCCGCTCTTTGACCAGCTTTTTAAAGCGCTCCACCAGTTCCTGGTAATTGGCCGCACTCAGTTTCGAGTCATCGATGTCGTGCTGACCGTACTTCTCGTCTTTGAAATGCTCGATGGTCGCTTCAAAAGGATCGTGATCCTCGCCTTCGCGCTTTTGCACACCCATCACGACGTCGCCATACATCTGGATGAAACGGCGGTAACAATCCCAGGCGAAACGCTCGTTCTTCGTCGCTCCGACGAGCGCTTTCACCGTTTCGTCGTTGAGCCCAAGATTGAGAATCGTATCCATCATGCCTGGCATCGAATCGCGCGCACCCGAGCGCACCGCGACGAGCAGCGGCATCTTCGTGGTATCGCCGAACTTCGTGCCCATGATGCGCTCCATGTTGGCGATCCCCTTTTCCATTTCGGCCTGGAGCGTGGGCGGGTACTTCTTTTTGTGTTCGAAATAGTAGGTGCAGACCTCCGTCGTGATCGTGAATCCCGGCGGCACCGGCAACCCGATGCGCGTCATCTCCGCGAGGTTGGCGCCTTTACCGCCGAGCAGTGCTTTCATGTGCCCGCCGCCATCCGCTTTGCCGTCACCGAAGTAGTAAACGTTCCGATGCAAACGACTCGCCTTGGACTTGGTCTTCGGAGTGGATTTAGAGCGAGGAGATTTCGTTTTGGTAGCCATAAAAATACGGAATGCCGGCGGGAGTCGCGCGGGCAGCGCAAATTAAAGCGCGAGGTCGGGGTGTCAACGAGATGGCGGAGAAGCGACTGCAGTCATGAGATTGGAAGCGCTCCGAATCGTTTCTCCCCTGCGGCCATCAAACTCCACCCCCTCAGAGGCGGCCCGGTGCTCTCGCCCCAACCACAGGCCTAACCCAGCCCACTTCTTTCAGAGTGCAAAGCGCGCTTACCTTCAGATCTCTCTGTCGGTTCCACCTTCACCGCTGGCCGGAACGTTTTCCGGCAAACTATTCGGGGAACGATGGAAACGATCTGACCCTGCCGGTCGTGCCTTAGCACAGCGACGTTGCGGCGAGAGACACCTTATCCAGTCGAGACAAGTGATCTGCGCCATCTGGGATGACCAGATTCGCCCAGCGTGTTCTATTCCTGCGCGGCCGGCTCGGAGGCGAGGACGTCGTCAATCGCATCGGCGAAATCGTCCACTCCAGACATGGGCACAATGATCACATTGCGATGACCTTGGCTGTCCTCCGTGATGCGTAGAAATCTACCCCGCCCGTTTTCACGCAAGTCGATGGAAAAAAATTTCCGCTCGATCTGCAACTCTTTCGATTCGATGATGCTGTCCATATTCGGCGGGGCGCATCGTAGGGCAGGAAGGCGTCAAAAGGGAAGCAAAATCTTCGGTCGCGAATCCCGCTCTTCCCGGTCGGCGGCAAGAGACCAGGCGAAAGTCACTTCCAAGTCTGCTGGCCAGCAATTCCCACGAGCAAGGGGGGCCTATGGGAGAGGACGCGGCCCATAACCTGCTCCCTCGTGGATTGCACCAAATCCAAGCCATGAGACAAGCCCTACAGATATTGGCCGTGGAAGACGAACCCGCGCTGGCCCAGATCCTGGCCGTCATCCTCGGCGGACCAGCCGCCAAAGTCAGCCGCGCCGGAGACGGCTGGGAAGCGTTGATCAAAGTCGCCGCCAGTCCCCAGCCCTTCGACTTGGTCATCACCGATCATCGCATGCCCCGCATGGGGGGGTTGGAACTCGTGCGCCGACTGCGGATGCGCAAGTTCGAGGGTAAGATTATGGTCCTTTCCGCACACCTTTCTGACGAGGACATCCAGGCCTACGAAGAACTCGGCGTCGACATGATGATGTCCAAGCCCTTCGACTTCGAAGAAATTCAAAACGCCGTCGTCGTTTTGACCAAGGGCGCCTCGGTGGCGGCAGCCGCCTGAGAATCGCGACTGCGCCGTCTGGTCGTCGTCAAAGTTCATCTCCGCGCTCCAGATGGCACGGAGCTTTCTTCGTCATCCCCAGGCCCTCGCGGCCGACGCCTGAGGGCAGCGACCAAATAATGGAACCACCCGAAAATTTTCAAGATTCTACTCTCGGGAGAAACTCCTCGAGGCTTTTGTCCTTTTCGTTATTCTTGATTTCCTGGGCGAGCCTCTCGGCCGCAGCGGCACCGGCCCCTGCTCATGGGATCACCGTCATCCCGTCCTATCACAACGATGTCTCCGCCCCGCTGCACGAGATGCCGGCCCGTCCGACACAAGTGGAGGCGGAGCACGAGGCAGCGGAAAACCCCTTCATCCCCACTGCGCACGTCGATACAATCGACCTCCTGGCGCATCAAGGAACTCTGTTGGCTCAGCTAGCCCCCAGCATTGCTTCTCCTATTCTCAGCTTCCAGGGCATCTCCTTCCCCGGCGTGGGCTGCAACTGCGCCCCTCCCGACACCAACGGCGAAGTGGGCGCGACTCAATACGTGCAGATGGTCAACGCGGGGTATCAAGTCTTCAGCAAATCGACCGGCACCTCTCTCCTTGGCCCGAATAGTATCACCTCGCTCTGGAGTGGGTTCGGCGGCGCTTGCGAAAATGGAGGCGCAGGCGATCCGATCGTGCTTTACGATCAACTGGCTAACCGCTGGGTGATCACTCAGTTTGCCAGCAACACGGGCGGCACTCCGATCACGGACGAATGCGTCGCCGTTTCTACGAGTGCGGATGCTACCGGCAGTTGGAATCGCTATGGTTTTCATCTGGGGAGCCAATTCTACGACTATCCTCATCTCGGCGTGTGGCCAGACGCTTACTACATGAGCATGAATGTGTTCAACGCCGGAGGCACAGCCTATCTCGGACCCCAAGGGTTCGCCTTCGATCGAGCGAAGATGATCGCCGGCCAGCCCGCCACGGTGGTGGCTGGTCCGTTGCTAGGTAATACATTTCCGCCAATGCTGCCGGCTGATCTGGACGGCTCCACCCTGCCACCGTCCGGCGCTCCAAATTCGTTTGTCCTGTGGCCCGACACTAACACCTATCGCGTCTATCATTTCCACGTCGATTTCACGACTCCGTCGCTCTCCACCTTCACGCTCTTCGCCTCGCCCGCGGCCGCCGGTTTCACTCAAATCTGCCCCGGCACTCGTGCCTGCGTCCCCCAGGCTGGCGTCCCCGCTTCCAGTTATCTTGACGCTATTGGTGATCGGTTAATGTTTCGTCTCGCCTACCGGAATTTTGGCACTCATGAATCTCTTATTGGGAACTACACCGTTAGCTCCAACAGCGTCGCCGGTATTCGCTGGTTTGAACTGCGCGCCGTCACTTCCGGACCACTCACGAAGTATCAGGAGAGCACCTTTCAACCCGATACGACCTGGCGTTGGCTGGGGAGCATCGCGATGGATGGACAAGGCAACCTGGCTCTTGGTTACAACGCTTCCAGTTCCAGCATCAATCCTCAGATTCGTTACACGGGCCGTCTCGCCTCGGATCCACTGAACACTCTTCTTCTGGGTGAGACGCATCTCATCGATGGTTCCGGCTCTCAGACCGGCGCCAGCAATCGCTGGGGTGACTATAGCGACCTGACCGTCGACCCTGTCGACGACCAAACCTTCTGGTTTACCTCCGAATATTACGATTCGACCAGTTCCATCAACTGGCGGACTCGCATCGGCAGTTTCACGCTGGCCACCGGTTCACTCCAAGTCTCCATCGAACCGCCTGCCGCGATTGCCCAGGGGGCGAAGTGGCGGGTCGATAACGGCACGCCACAGGATAGCGGCACAACTCTGTCCGGCCTTGCAACGGGCGATCACGTTGTCTCTTTTAAAGCTGTCGCCGGTTACTTTGCGCCAGGCGATCAGTCAGTTACGGTTATAAGTGGCCAAACCGCCACCACCACAGGAACCTATGTCGTTACCTCGCAAGCGGGGTCGCTCAGCGTGACTATCCAGCCTCCTGGGGCGGTCACGGCCGGCGCGCAATGGAGCGTTGATTCCAGCACTTACAAAAACAGCGGGACCACCGTGAGCGGCCTTTCCCCGGGAACACACACCGTTGCGTTCAAGCCCATCCCCCAATACACCGCCCCGGCTAATCAGTCTGTCACCATCAATTCGACTCAGACAACGACGACAACGGGGACTTATGCGGCAGCAACACCTACCCCGACTCCAACCCCGGCACCCACCGCGACTCCTACCCCGGCACCCACTCCTACGGCCACACCAAGCCCAACCCCCAGCCCTACACCAACTCCAACCCCGCGCCCTTACACTGTCCAGCTAGGTAATATCTCGACCCGACTCAGTGTCGGAGGAGGCGACAATGTTCTCATCGGTGGTTTCATCATTACCGGGAACGCGCCTAAGGAAGTCATCCTGAGGGTGACGGGGCCGTCGTTGCCGTTACCAGGCGCGTTGCCCAACCCTGTCCTGGAACTGCACGGTGCGTCCGGCGACTTGATCGCCCAGAATGATGACTGGAAAGATAGCTCGGATCAGAAAGCCATCTCGGACAGCGGCTTTGCTCCTCGAAACAGTAAGGAGTCAGCCATTATCCGCGCCTTGGCTCCGGGACTATATACAGCCATCGCGAAGAGCGCTAATACGAGCTCGGGCATAGGACTCGTTGAAATCTATGACTTGAATCAGACGGCAGAATCAAAGTTGAGCAATATCTCCACGCGCGGTCTCGTTGGGATCGGCGACAACGTGATGATCGGCGGCTTGATCGTCCTAGGCGACGAATCTACCCAGACGCTGATCCGTGCCCTGGGTCCTTCTCTGCCTCTCACCGGGACATTGTCCGATCCAGTGTTGGAACTTTACGACGGCAACGGCACGCTCCTCGATTCCAACGATGACTGGCGCAGCGATCAAGAGCGAGAGATTTCCGCCACCGGGATAGCTCCGAAGGACAACGCAGAGTCAGCCATCGTCGCCACGCTCGCTCCTGGTTCCTACACCGCCATCGTCCGCGGCTTTAACAGCACAACCGGGGTCGCGCTGGTGGAGGCCTATCAACTAGATAACTAGTAGATGTCTCGTTGTCGCCATGACCTCCCCGGCCGAACGGGCGAACTCTTGACTTTTTGGGACAGGAGCGGACTCTCCCATCACTGCAGGGCCACTCGCCGGGACGGACGCATCGCAACCGATCCAGGGTCGAGGCTAGGGGGTATAGCTCAGTTGGTAGAGCGTCTCGTTCGCAAAGATTTTTTGTGGTTTTGTTGACTCTGTCGGACGGCGTCGGACATGGCCGGACTTGAGCGGTCGCTAAAAGAAAGCGCCGCTGATCAAATCTCGTCAATCGTGTGGACGGATCTGGACACGAGCAGACCGAATTTTTTGCGCCGGGGGGCAAAACGGGTGGGCCCTCCCGCAGCTCGACTAGGTTCCGCCCTGCTTTGTTGTATTATCGCGTGAAAAGTCTTGACAGGCGAGGCTCCGCTGTTCACAAATCCAGCCACTAGCTCCGGTATCGCACATAGTTGCCCTCTGGATTGGTGGTATTTGGCTCAGAAAGAAAGGCGGAGATGAAAACAATAAGTCTGAGATGGAATGTGCTGCTGCTTGTCCTAGCACTGCTGGCGCCGGGCGCACTGGCGCGTGCGGAGACTGCGACATGGCAAATCGACCCGTCTGATGGGCAGTGGCTCAACGCCGCTAATTGGACGCCGAACACCATACCGGACGGTCCCTCGGACGTCGCAACTTTTGGGCTCTCCAACTTTCAGCTAATCACAGGAATGGGCTCGACGATCAGCGAAATCATTTTCACTTCTGACGCGAACTCGTATCTTATCACTCTCGATACAGGCGTTCATTCTATCATCGGCACGGGAGTGACCAACGTCGCTTCTTCGCCGACGTTTATGATTCCTCAAGGGAGCGTCGCCGGAACTCTTTCTGAACTCGCCTTCAGGAACGAAGCCAGAACCGGTGGTGGCAAAGGTTTTAATGTCAGATTTTCAGCGAACGGCAGTGATAGTCGAGATTTGCTCGGCGGAATCATCTCCTTCCATGACAACTCGTTTGCCGATCAAGGCATTTACTCTGCGGTTAGCGGGACTGCCAGGAATGCGCAAAGCGGGAGCATCTATTTCTACGACAATTCCAAGGTGGGAACCGCCACTTTTGCAAATAGCGGATTGATTTCGTTCCAAGGTGAATCCAACGCCGGCGACGGGTATTTCCAAACATTCGGAGTGGACTCGAATAACTCCAGTGGAATACTTTCGCTCTCAGGTTCGAGCAGCGGCGGGACCGCTATATTCATCAACTACGCCGGAACGGTGTCCGAGGCGGCCGGCGGGGTAATGTTAATTACGGAGTCCGCTTCGGTGGGCAATGCTGCGGTTTTTGCGAATGGCGGAGCAGGCGGCGGAGGGACGATCGAGTTCTCGTCTGCCACAGAATCGGCGGGGGGCACCGCACATTTCCAGATCAACGGCAATGGTAAACTGGACATCTCTAGCTCCGGCACTACAGCTATCGGGTCGTTGGGTGGAGACGGGTTGATTTTCCTCGGCGCTCAATTGTTGCGCATCGGGACAAATAATAATGACCAGTTTTTCAACGGCGTCATTCAGGACGGCGGTTTCGGCGGTGGGTCGGGAGGTTCTTTGGGGAAAATCGGCAGCGGCACTCTTACACTTGCAAATGTCAACACCTACAGCGGAGGCACTTCAATTGATGGTGGTAGCCTAGTCGCATCGAGCGATGGCACGCTAGGAGCCGGTGACGTTAGCCTAACGGCTTCGGGTGCAACCTTGACGATGCAGGACGGCGCGACAAACAATTACATCGCGGACACCGCCAGCCTCCGCATTGTTAGCGCCTCCACAGTAGATCTCCGCTACACCGGA
This sequence comes from Chthoniobacterales bacterium, assembly GCA_965218705.1. Classification (GTDB taxonomy): domain Bacteria; phylum Verrucomicrobiota; class Verrucomicrobiia; order Chthoniobacterales; family UBA10450; genus Palsa-1392. The sequence goes on along the minus strand of OZ244652.1, from coordinate 1,286,939 downwards.
AATCCAGACACCATCGCCCACTTATTCGTGGACGGCGTCGAGCAGGTCGCGGGCCTATATGGAAGCGCCGAAAGCGGCGCACCCAATCAACTACCCGAGTTCTCAGGCACGGGCGAATTACGAGTCACCGAACCATCTCCAACACCCACTCCCACTCCCACTCCCACTCCCACTCCCACTCCCACTCCCACTCCAACTCCCACTCCAACACCGACGCCATCTCCGTCTCCGTCTCCGTCTCCGTCGCCCTCCGCTTCACCGAGCCCTAGCCCGTCTCCATCGGCATCGCCTTCACCTTCTCCAAGTGCGAGTCCAAGCCCGACTCCCTTCCTCCCAGTCCAGTTAGGTAATATCTCGACACGACTCAGCGTCGGAACGGGCGACAACGTGCTAATCGGTGGCTTTATTGTTACCGGCAATCAGGCAAAGAGAGTGATCGTGCGAGCGATCGGCCCCTCTTTGCCACTTCCTGGAACGTTACTCGACCCTCTATTGGAATTGCATGATTCCTCAGGCGGCATAATCGCAACAAACGACAACTGGCAAGGTAGTCCGGATAAGCAGGCGATCATCGAGACTGGCTTCCCTCCGACGAACGACAACGAGTCAGCAATTCTGATGACACTAAATCCTGGCTCTTACACCGCGATTGTTCGCGGCACGAATGGTGGAACAGGGGTTGGGTTGGTCGAGGTCTACGACCTTGACCAGACAGTCGATTCAAAGCTAGCGAACATCTCCACTCGTGGCTTTGTCCAGACTGGCGATAACGTGATGATCGGAGGGCTGATCGTCCTTGGAACGGACTCTGCAACAACCCTTATTCGAGCCATTGGCCCTTCCCTGCCCGTCACGGGAGCACTGGCGGATCCGACGCTGGAACTACACGACGGAAACGGTGCAACTATCGCCTCTAACGATAATTGGCGAAGCGATCAGGAGACCGCGATTATCGCGACAAATCTTGCTCCTGTTGGTAACGCAGAGTCGGCCATCATAGCCACCCTCACTCCCGGGTTATACACCGCAATCGTGCGCGGCCACAATACAACCGGTGTCGCATTGATCGAGGCTTATCAACTCGATAACTGAGTGTTGCCCAGGGCATTGGCCGTGTATTTTGGCCTTCTTCGGACAATAACGATTTGCACCCACCTGTTTTACGGTCGTCTAGGCGGTGTAGTTGCATCGTCGCGGATCGACTTTTGTGCTAATAGGCCTGTGTTGGTTGCTGTGTCAAGAAGCGTTTGCATCAGGTCTGCCATAACAAGCACCAGAAATGCCACGAAGGCCGCTGCAACGACGGCGCTCGCGACCTGCCCAAAGGTCGTTAGCCAGACACCCTTCTCTGCAATGTTGGAAACCCTGCATTGATTGCTTTCTCGCGAGGCCAGATCCATGGTTTCCTCGTACTCGAGGTCTAACGCCCATGACGAAAGAACGGCCCGTCGGACGACCGCGCGTATCTCGGCCAATGCAGACGCTACCTTTTCGGCATTCACAGGTTCGCGTGTAGAGGGGACTACTTCAGCCCGCTCGGTGCTCGCTGCTGCGGGTTCTGCTACAACGTCCGCCCTCGGCACCGGAAGAAGACGCTTTAAAGCACCAAGGCTTTCAACAGCTGCAGATAGCGTTTTCCTGTTTTCGTCGTTTTCCGCTGTCGACTCTAACACCTTCAAACCCTCTACACCCTGATCTATTGCCGCCATGCGCCCCGCAATCTCGCTAGCGGGCAATTCTGCTGAAAATAGAGTTGCCTGCTCTGCAAGAGCCACTGTAGCCGATGAGGTAGGCTTTGGCGTCGCCGAGTCGGCTTTAGGCAAGACCGATTGAGGGGCAACCGCCGCCGCATGCGCTCGTAACTTTTCTTCGATGTTGAGAACTAACGACTCAAAGGGGTCGATAATCGCTTCCTTCAAAGTCTGCCGCTGTTGATCGATGATTTTCAGCTGTCCGGTGAGCTTCTCGAATTCGCTGCCAGAACTGACGTTAGCCGGAAACTTTGGGACAGCGGGAAGTTTATCGCTCGCTATCTCAGGCAGCGAACTACTGACTAGACGTCTGGACTCGGTCAGCCGAGTAGTCAATTTGTCAAGATGCTGCTGCAGCGCCACGCTGGGCTGATACCGAACCGACTCAGCTGCATTCCTGCCTTGGACGACTTTGAACAATGCATAGCAGACACCGATTACGAGCACAAAGATCGCAACCGCTTTGGCAATGCGAACGAAAAGATAGCCAAAAAAATATTTTCTCACAGTCCGAGACTCTCCTCCCGAAGATGTTTTATAGCTTGAGCTATTGTTGGCGTAGGAAACATCTGATAGGCCTTCTTGCATTCCTCTATCGCCTCGCCGTTCTTTCCGGCTGCCGAGAGAGACTGGGCGCGGTCAAGATGACCTTTTGCCTCGAGTTCTGAACGCGCGCACAGCGTCCTCGTCGATTCCAACCATGCCCAAAGCGCTTTACTGGAATCAGATGGCGCTGTCGAGAAATCGAGCAAGAACTTGGCTATCTTCCCTTCCGCGGATGATGCATCTCCGGACGAAATTCCATGAATCACGTTGGCGAACGTGTCTAATGCATCGGCGATCGCCAATTCATCTCGGCTCTTGGTTGAAGCGACTTCGTATCCGACTTGAGTTCGATAATCGCGAGCCTTATCTTCAAGACTTGCTAATTGCAGAGACACTGAACCAGGTAGGTCTCCGACCCCACTCAAGGAAGTAAGCTCTTGCATCTTTCCCGACGATCGGGAAGAAACCACCGCGAGAGCATCACCTACCCGTTTCTTGAACTCGTCAGCCTTCTCGGACAGTTCCGCGGATTCCGGGGGTGTCGGAGTGTTTGCGGCTACAACAGGAGCTGTGCCGGCGTAACCGGAAATTCGGCTTACGTAAAAATCGCTTAGCTCTTGGGTGCGGCGGCGCGCTAAGACGACCGCACTCCAGATTTGCGCACGACCAGATGGGTCGCCAAAGTGCGCTTGTCCCTCCTTATCCCTGAAGTCAATCCACGCGCGTTGAGCATCCCGCAGCTTTCGTCGTTCGTCCAGAGATAGAGTTGAGAGTGCTCTCTTGTAAGCTTCTGTAAGTCCCGCTTCTGCATCTTGCAGGGCGCGCTGGCAGGCCTCAAGGTCGCTGTCTGGGAGAATGAAGAAAGACCTGAGCTGGTTGGTGCGCGCTCTTATTTCATTCAGCTCTTTATGGGCTAAATCGTCATCATTTAACCCGCGTCGGTTTGCAGTGAACGCGGCGGCTGCCTCTTCCTTATCGCTGAAAACAATCCACGCCCTTTCGGAGATTCTGAGAACCTCCTTGGCATTCGGCTGAAAGTGCGCCAAGCACTCTTTATAGGCCGCTGTCAGCTCACTATCAGCCTGTTCTCGTAATTCCTCCATCTGGTCGCCCTTCACGCGAGTGCAAAAGACTAGGAGCCCGAGAAATAACGCTGCCGAAAAATGGGGCAGCCAGGCGCGTAAAGAACGACTGCGCCAAGTTCCCCACAGAAGGAAGCGATGCGAGCCACACCAAGTACCCTCTTTACGAGACCAAGGGAAGAAGATGGTCATATTCCCGATCCAAACAAAGAAGACGTGAGGTGTCCAGATTCTTCTTCCTCGACCTCTAGCAAATCACACCTTGTCAATCTCTGGATCACTTAGTCCCTACTGAGATCACGGGATTAAAGCACTAAATTACTATTCGAGAGCAGGCGCTCACGGTTTACAACAATCGCGAGCGGTACCGTTTATGACTGGTCCGCATTTTTACTCCCGAGGAGGAGATCGGGCCGCGGGGGGGTGGGAAGGCACAAGGGACTGGAGCTGGGGTTGCCCTGAATTGACGGACAGTGGGCTTAGGGTCAAAAACCTGAGGAACCCACATGAAAACACAGATCAGCAAACCAGCGCGGGAGAGAACGAGCTATAGCGAGGAGTATAAACAGGAGGCCCTGGCGCTTTGGCGCAAGAGCGGTCGGAGTGCGGCCAAGGTGGCGACGGAGTTGGGCATTCGCCCACCGCTGCTTATCGCTGGGGCGCGCCTGGAGCGTCTGCCCGCGGCCGACCAGAGCGGGCGCCAGCCCAGACGCAGCGTCGAAGAACTGGAGACGGAGAACCGACAGCTGCGGGCGGAGAACACGAAGCTCCTGGAGCAGCGCGAAGTCTTAAAAAAATCACTGGGCATCCTCTCCGAAGTGCCGCACAGCGGTATGCCCGGATCGAACAGATGAGCGGCCAAAACTACAAGGTAGCCTGGTTATGCGAGGCCTTGCTCGTCTCGCGCAGCGGTTATTACCACTGGAAAGAGCGGCGTGAAAAGCCTGGCCCGCGTGCGCTCGAGAGTAGCGTTTTACGGGCGCGGATCCGAGAGGAGTTTACGCGCAGTCGCCAGACCTATGGCAGCCCGCGCCTGGCCCAAGTGCTCGGTTGCCCGGGCCGGCGCAACCGCATCGCCCGGCTCATGCGCAAGGAGTGTCTCTTTGCCCGGCAGCGTTCCAAGTATCGTCATGCCACCACCGACAGCCGGCATGGCGGACCGATCGCGCCTAATCGTCTCCCAGGCTTGCAGGTCGAGCGTCCGAGCCAGGTTTGGGTGACTGATGCCACCGGCGTCCTGACCGGTGAGGGCTGGCTTTATCTGGTCGCAGTCCTGGACCTCTGCAGCCGACGCGTCGTCGGCTGGGCCATGAGTCCCATCCTCGATGCTCCACTCACGATCGCTGCTCTACGCATGGCCTTGACCCAACGCAAGCCGGGAAGAACCCTCATGGTCCACTCCGATCGCGGCATGCAGTTCGCCAGCGCCGCTTATCGCCAGGTCCTGGCCGAGCATGGCCTGCTCGCTTCCATGAGTCGCGCGGGCAACTGCTACGATAACGCCTTTATCGAGTCGTTCTGGAGCAGCCTCAAATACGAGCTGGTCTATCACCAGCGCTTCACCACCCGCGCCGAGGCTCGCACCGCCATCTTTGATTACATCGAGACCTTCTATAACCGCACCCGGCTCCACAGCGCGCTCGGTTACCGCTCACCGCGGCAATTTGAACAACTGTTCCCCTCGAATTAACCATCCTATCAGCTAACCCAAATCACCCTTGCCATACTGTCCGAAGAAACAATGCAAGCCCAAGCGGCCCCTTAACGTCACAACGAGCCAACACGGCCCGTCTGGCTTCTAATACTAAGCAACTCCTCGGAGCTGCCGAGAGGAAAAAGGGATGACTAGTCCGCAGGTTGATAGTCCGCGGGATTGCTTCGTCTTGATCGCGTGAAAAGTCTTGATGGATTGTCCAGGCTATCCAAAACCTCAATGCGGAAGGCGGCATCGTTTACCCTACCTCGGCTACACCGATGCCAGGTGCACCATCCTGTGGACGAGGGATTACTCCCCAGAAAACCGCTCGAATCAGCCCGGAGAGCATCATCCGATCCGCGACTGAACTTGATGGGGGCTTGAGACGACCGAACCCACAGAGGCGAAAGGTTGCACTTTAGTCCGAATAGCGCCGATTCCGCAAATGGCGTGAAAAACTGTTGACAGATGTGCGGCAGTCGTTCAGAACTCGCTTCTCCGCCCTCTGCCCATGCTCCCACAGACTTTGCTCTCCACATTCTACCCCGCTCTGTCCGTTCCCGCGGTATTAGCACGCCACATCAACAACCGCGCTGCAGGCGGGATTTATCAGCCAAATCTGCCACCAACCTTATGAAAATATTGCACTTATCACCTCTAAGAAATGCAATGCGCCCTGTTCACCAGGCATTCTTAAGCCTATCGCTGCTGCTCGCCCTGCCGATCTTTGCCTCTTCGTCTTACGCGGGCGATGCGACTTGGAATCAAGATCCCGCCGACGGGGAGTGGGGAACTGCAACAAACTGGACCCCGGAAACGGTTCCCAACAATCCAACCGACACCGCTACTTTTGCCTCCAGCAGTCAAACTACCCTGGGGATCGGCAACATCCAGGTTAGCGCAATGGTTTTCACTTCCGACTCAAGCCGTTACTCAGCTTATCTTACTTCGCTGTCCTTCTACGGACCCGGAGTGGTGAACACTTCGAGTCTTGTTCAGGGATTCAATTTATTTCCTGGAAGCGTGAGTTTCTACAATACCGCCAGTGCCGGGAGCTCGACTTCATATGGATTGGACCTTTCTAGTACTGCCTACTTTAACGACAGTAGTAACGCAGGGGCATCCTCGTTTAATATCTTCGACAGTACAGTCTATTTTCTGGGTGCCTCTTCCGCCGGGGACGCAACCTTCAGGTGCGCGATAAAAGGCGGAGTCCGTTTTGCCGCTGGCACTTCCGCCGGCAACGCCGTCTTTACCCTTTACGGGCAAGACACTAATGAAGAAGGCGATGGGATCGGATATGCCGCCTTTACCGGAGCGAGCCTGAGTAACGCAACATTCATTGTCAACTCAGGCCTTCAGGCGGGTGCCAGCGTGTCGCTCGGAACGAATTCTACCGGTGGCACTTCGAAGTTCCAAGTATATGGCTATGGACTGGGCGATGCACGAGATGGTCGCCTAATCGTTGGCAATGATGTGACGATCGGCTCCCTCGAGGGCACCGGTCTTGTCCAAATTGGCGCCCATCATTTGGCGATTGGCAGCAACAACCTATCCACTATTTTTTCGGGTATTATCAAGGATTCCGGCTCATTAGAGACGACGGGAACTGGCAGCCTTACGCTCTCGGGGCCAAACTCGTTTTCAGGCGGTACAACCGTTACAAAAGGTAAACTAATCGCGGCCAGCGACGGCTCTCTCGGCTCCGGAGACGTAAGCGTTAGCGTCTCGGGCGCAACCCTGATCCTCCAAGGGGGCGTCACTAATGATTATGTTAACAATCAAGCTGTCCTTAAGGTGGTTAGCGGGTCTACGGTTTACCTCAACTTCAGTGGCGCCCCAGATACGGTTAAGCAGCTATTTATTGACGGGATTGGACAGGGGAGCGGCTTATATGGCAGTGCTGATAGTGGCGCACCGAACCAACGCTCCGAGTTTACAGGTGGCGGGACAATCTTTGTGGCCGAACCTACGCCTACACCAACTCCCACGGTCACCCCGACTCCCACCGTAACGCCAACGCCTACGATCACACCGACTCCCACCGTAACGCCAACGCCTACGATCACACCGACTCCCACCGTAACGCCAACGCCTACGATCACACCGACTCCCACTGTAACGCCTACGCCTACGATCACGCCGACTCCCACCGTAACGCCTACGCCTACGATCACGCCGACTCCCACCGTAACGCCTACGCCTACGATCACGCCGACTCCCACAATAACGCCAACGCCAACCGTTACGCCGAGTCCGACGGCCAGTGCAACTCCATCCCCAACAGCAACGGCAACCCCAAGTCCGACGCCAACGCCAGCTCCCACCCCGGAGACGGCGACCGCAGTTATCAGCTCCCGCTCGATCGGTATGGATGCATTCTCCGGTACGGCGCCCAATGGCCTTCATGTCACCAACTACGTGACCACTTCGGACGGAATGCCTGGGGTTTCCTTATTTTTTGACATTTTTGGCAATCCTTACGCCAACCAAGAGGTTAAGCCTCTTATTAAACCCGTCGGCGCTTATCAGGCCGACTATGTAACCTTCGACGATTCCGGCAACGTGGTCGATTACGGCAACTTTACTGTAAATCTTCCGACTGCCGATACAGATTCAAACGGTCTGCCCGACTTTGAGCAAAAGAGCTTCGCTGGGACTTTTGACTTTACCGGAACTTCTATCTCTGACGCGACCGGAACGTCGTCCACAATCACCGGCGCGGCGCAGAGGGGCGCGAAGAGCACCGCGGGCACTTACTCTGTCACTCTAAGCAGCTCGGGAAATCCTTCTACTTCGTATTCCGGGAGCTATTATCTGCTGAATGCTTCAGGAACTATTAGCTACACCCGCGACACGCCAAATTCCGCCACTTTCAGCCTAACGGAGAAGTTTCAGAGCGGTCAATCTAGGACGCTGATCGGGAGTACATCCTTTACGGTAAGCTCCACTGAGAAGCTAGTGTTCCCAACGTTTACTGTGACAAGCAGCGACGGCTTTTCATACACGGCGAATCCGTTTACGCTGACACGGCAGGGTTCGAAGTATATTGGCAGTCTTACACTACTGGATGGCGACCCTCTGACGGGCTGGGGAGATTACCTATCTTGGAATGTTGAGATAACCGACACCCATGACTTCGACGGCGATGGTATCCCTGACTTGTCCGACGTTCCCGTCGGTCCGATCACTGGCCACCCGCTGAACATTTCGACGCGGTTAAATGTTTTAACGGGAGATAAAGTCCTTATCGCAGGATTTATCATCTCGGGGGCGGAACCCAAGCAAATCCTTGTTCGGGGCATCGGACCCTCGCTAGGAAAATTTGGTATTGCAAACCCGCTGGGCGACCCTACGCTCCAACTCTATTCTGCGGGTTCGACTATCGCGTCCAATGATAACTGGAAAGACTCGCGACAAGCGGACATCGAGAAAACGGGACTGCAGCCGACAAATGAAGCGGAACCCGCCGTCTTGATCACTCTCGAACCCGGCGCATACACAGCGATCCTCTCCGGGAAGAGCCTAGGGAACGGCGTCGGCCTGGTTGAAATCTATGACCTAGATTCCACGGGCTCATCCCAACTTGCGAACATAAGCACTCGAGGGTTTGTCGGCTCCGGCGATTATGCCATGATCGGCGGCTTTATCATCGGAGGCGACACCGGCAGCGTCGGGAGGATTATCGTCAGAGGCATTGGCCCATCGCTTTCCTCCTTTGGCGTTAGCGAAGCTCTACTGGATCCAACTATTGAGATACACGACTCCAACGGCGCGACTATTGGGATTAACGACGATTGGGAAGATTCGCAAGGCACCGTGCTTGCAGCAGAGCAGCTTGCTCCATCTAACGCTCGGGAGTCGGCACTTCTGATGGTCCTCCCTGCGGGGGCGTACACGGCAATTCTGCGCGGTTCTGGTGACTCGACTGGGGTTGGACTGATCGAAGCGTATAATGTGCCCTAACTATAAGCTTGGCGGTTAAGGGCTGTTCCTAAAGCAATCTGCACGAAGTGTTGTTCAGACGCGCGCCTGTCAGAAACATAACCGGCTCCCGCTGAGGCTCGATTTTCAGAGTTGACTCTTTCTCACGAGCTCTTCAGTCTCGTGGAATGAGATCCCAGAAACTGAAAAACGTTCCTTCTTCGATTCCCGCATCTCGCTGGCTCGCTTACGCGACGGCTAGCACTGCCACTGCGCTTTGCTGTGCGTCGGCGGAAGCTGAGATCCATTACTCCGGTCCCGTTAATCTCAAATTGAAGGGCCATCCCTTTTTTAGATCCGCGACGCTCCCGCTCAGCGGTGACGCAAAACTGAAATTCTCTCGCAGCTATTCGTATTTCGAGGGCGCCACACCAGATAGAGTGTCGGTCGTATACGCACAGGAGGCAGCCATACGGGGGAGAGTTTCCCCCTCAGGGTATTTCGCGTGAAAGCTCTACCGCGGTTCGACCGTTTCCGCGGGTGGCTTCCTCAGTAGCGGACCAGGGTATTTGATTAACCTCTACGGGGTGGGGGAATTCACTGAGCGCGGGGTGGGTCATGCGGGTTTTGAGTTCGACGTGGGCAACGGTCCGCAATACGGCTGGGCTCGTATCCGAACGGTGAAAGGCGGCAGTGACAACGCATTACTTGTAGTTGATTACGCTTGGGGTGACCCCGGCGACAAGATCAGGGCGGGACAAACATTTTCGCGCCCGCAGCAGGGAGCTGCAGCCGCTTCACTTGGCTTGCTGGCCCTGGGGAGCGCGGGATTGCTTGCTTGGCGCAAGCGTCTTTCGCGTCAATCGTGACGAGGCCACCGCGTTCCCTATTGAATCCGCTTTACTCCGATAATGCCCTCGTCGATCCCGCGATCTCGCGCCAGCACAACAGCAATTTCGCTATCGCTCGATCCCAATATGTAGATCTCCGAAAACTGACAGGGTCAAAACGCGTGGACTCACAGCTTGAAATCAGGCTCTGATTCTGGACGTTAAGCCTTGGCCGAAGAACCGGCTTTCGGGGGGGTATAGCTCAGTTGGTAGAGCGTCTCGTTCGCAATGAGAAGGTCAGGGGTTCGAATCCCCTTACCTCCACGCCCGCAAAGTCCGGAAAAGCAGCGACCGCGGATAACGCGAATGAGATGGAGGCACAGCCGATGTCGCTTTCCCCTTCGGCCGGAAGCGAATGCCGGTGGATAAACTGTGCAACCTTTCCTCAAAATCCGCGAAATTCGCGTAATCAGTGGTCCAAATTCTCTACGCGGAGATTGGTTCGTCGGGCTGATCGATGACGGTCGGCGCTGGCGCACGCTGATTGATGAAATCGACGATCTGCTGCACCCACGGGCCGCGGCCGCGCTCGAAGATAAAATGGTAACTCGAGCCTTTGCCCTTCTCGGGCGCGATGACCAGGTTCTCGGAGAGAAATTTGGGTTCCCGGCTCGCAATCGCATCCGCCAAGCTGATGGGTTGCGCCCGAGCTCCCCACCCTCTTCGCGCCATGAAGAGGAGTTTACTCGAATCTTCGTTGGTAGCCGCGAGCATGCCGGATGAATTGGCCGGCACGCCGCGCACTTTCCTGGCCACGCAGGGCACGGCCCAGGCCAGCGTTTCGCCTAACAAATTTTCGTTCGAAAAGACGGAGCTGTAGCGCGGAGGGAGCACTGCGGGCAGACCTGCGGCGGCTTCCTTTTCAGCTGGACCATTCAGTTTCTTCCAGACGAGCCAAAGCTTCACCCGCACCGCTCGAAAGATCTTCGGCGCGAAAAAGAGAATGAGAGACAGAAACAGGACAAAAACCGCGAGCGCGATGACGGGATTGAAGTGGATCAGAGCCAGACCACCGAGCACGGCCGCATCCTCGAATAGACTCAGACCAATGTTGGAAAAAGGTTCCGGCGAGGCATTGGTCACGAGGCGCGTGGAAGCCTTCGCGGAATGGGTGACGAGACTGGCGCTGCCGGCCGCAAGCGCGACGACGACATCGAAGGCCGGGCTGGTCTGACCCAAGACCCGGACGGCCAGGAGCGCCCCGCCAATCGGCCGAATAATCGTGTGCACCGTGTCCCAGGCGGTATCGATCCAGGGGATTTTGTCGGCGAAGAATTCCAGGACATAAAGCGTCCCCGAAATCCAGAGAATGAGCGGATTGCCCAAGATTTCGAGGGATTGATAGGCCGGGGAGAGGACAATCCAGTGCTGGTGAATGGCCAGCCCGGTCACGAAAACGGTGAGGTAAAGATTGATCCCCGCCAGGCAGGCGAGGCCCAGCGCGACCCCGAGCAGCTTGAACTGATCCACGCCCAAAGTATGCGAGGGCGCGCCGGGAAGTCACGCGGTTTCGGCGGGCAATTTTGAGAGGATGAACAGGATTTTCAGATTCAAAAAAATCTTGTGAATCTTGTTAATCCTGTCTCTTTCCCAGCCATGCTCGACATCCGGCTCATTCGTGAACAAACCGATTTTGTGAAGAGCCGGCTCGCCACCCGAGGCGGGGATGATCAAGCAAAAGTCGAGGAAGTCCTGGCGGTCGACACAGAGCGGCGCCGTCTGGAGACCGCTCTGCAACAGTGTAACGCCGATCGAAAGCGTCTGAGTAAAGAAATCGGTGGCGCGCGCGGGCGCGGAGAAAACTCGACGGAGTTGGAAGATCGCGTCCGGCAGATCGGTGAGGAAACGGCTGAGCTCGTCCGGCAAGCGGATGTCGCGGAAGAACGGCAGCGCGATCTGCTGCTCAATATCCCCAATCTGCCTCACGCCGACGCGCCGATTGGCGCCAGCGCGTCGGACAATCCCGTCGTGCGCAGCTGGGGCGAAAAACCACGGTTCGAGCATGAAGTGCTCGACCACGTGGTCCTTGGCGCCAAGCGCAGCCTCTTCGATGCCGAGCGGGCCACGAAGCTAAGCGGAAGCGGTTTTATCTGTTTCACCGGCGCGGGGGCGCGACTGGAGCGCTCGCTGATTCAGTTCATGCTCGATCTGCATTCGCGCGAGCATGGTTATCTGGAAGTCAGCCCGCCTTTTCTCGTTAGGCGCGATTGCATGGTGGGAACTACGCAGTTGCCGAAGTTCGAGGATGACATGTATGGCCTCGAGGATGGCGCATTTTTCCTCGCGCCCACGGCAGAGGTCCCGGTCACAAATCTGCATCGGGAAGAGATTCTGGCCGCGACCGATCTGCCCAAGAAGTTCGTCGCCTATACTCCCTGTTTCCGGCGCGAAGCAGGCTCGGCCGGCCGCGAAACGCGCGGGATCATCCGGGTGCATCAGTTCGATAAGGTGGAGCTGGTCAAGATCACCACCCCGGAGACTTCCTACGCTGAACATGAGGCGCTGACCGCCGATGCGGAGCGGGTTTTACAATTGTTAGGCCTGCATTATCGCGTGATCGAACTCTGTACCGCGGATCTGGGTTTTGGCTCGGCTAAGACTTATGACCTGGAAGTCTGGTCGCCAGGTCAAAACGCTTATCTGGAAGTGTCGAGTTGTTCCAACTTCGAAGATTATCAGGCGCGTCGCATGAACCTGCGTTTCAAGGATGCGGAGGGAAAGAATCGGTTTTGCCATACTTTGAATGGCTCGGGGACCGCGCTGCCACGCCTGTTTGCGGCGCTGATCGAGGTTTATCAGCAGCCCGACGGTTCCATTCGTATCCCGGAAAAGTTGCAGCCCTATTTCGGCAGCGACGTCCTGTAGACGTCTTCCTGGAAAACGTCCACAAGGTTCAGCCCGGAGGAGAATCTTCGGCGAAGAGATCGAGCTGGCCGCGCTCGTGAGGCGAACTGGCTTCGGACTGCCCCGGCAAAGGCAGGTCGTAACCAAGTCGTTCCGCCAGCCGCTGGCAGGTTTGCGGCGAAAATCCCTCGTAATGATTGTTCGCAAACGTCCAGACGCTGCGGATCTCGTCGAGGTGTCGCTGAATGCGTAAGGCCCAGCTGTCGAGCGCCGCCTCCCGTTTCCAAAGTAACTTGTCGTAGCGGTGAATCCGCTCGCCTTGCTGGTACTTGGTGAGGCTGTCGCCCATCAGGCGCAGATAAAGGAAATCCGTGGTGATCGGCAACATTTCGAAGGGCGCCTGGTTGCGTTCATTGAGTGGGCTCAGATCCGCCCAGACCCAGCAAATGCGGTGTTTCTCGAGCAACCGAATAAACTGCGGCCGATGCCAGCCAGCGTGCCGGAATTCGATGGCAAAACGAAAATCCGAGGGGAGCTGGGTGACAAAGTCGCGGAAAGCGCTCTTCTCCGTGCGCGGTTCGTAAGACGGTGGCAGCTGGATGAGAATGACGCGCAGCTTGGGCGCCAGTGGTTCGAGTGCCCGCAGGAAAGCGGTTAGCTCGGCCTGACAATCGCGCAGCCGGCGTTGGTGGGTGATCTCGCGCGGTAATTTACAGGTGAAACGAAAGTGGGCCGGCGTCATCTCGACCCAGCGGCGCGCGACGGTCTCCGACGGTGCGCTGTAAAAGGTCGAGTCGATTTCCACCGCCGGAAAGTAGCGCGCGTAGAATTCCAGCCACCGATTGCCGGGCCAATCCTTCGGATAAAGCGGGCCCGACCATTCGTCGAAACTCCAGGCGCAAGTGCCGACCCGGATTTTCTGCTGCTCGATTAGATTCAAAATTGGAACTCAAACCGCCCATTCACCAAGGATAACAAGGACTGGATGGACGAGCGTCCTCAGAACCGCTTTCCGTTCGACGGCGCGACCCGGCTTTCAAGCTCCATCCGTGTAAGCCGTGGTTAAAATTCCGCAACGAAAAGTGGCCCTTGCAAGAACTCTAAAGCGAATCGTATGAGAGGCATGCGGCGCGCTCTTTTGCCTCGAACAGGCTGACCCGCTCGGCTTGACGCGCCCCCCTTCGTTCATTAACCTGCGCATTCCCAATGAGCTATCGATTCCGCTTTCTCTTGCTCTTGGTCGCAGCCTGCGTCGCCTTTCCAGAGCGCACTCCTGCGCCGGTCATCTTTAAGCCTGGCGAAAAAGTGAAATATGTCGCGCCCGGCGAGGAAGAAATCATCGGCAACGCCAACGAACTTTACCGCCAGGCGGAGGCGGCGGAACGGGACGGGAATCGCGGCCGGGCGATCAAGATCTACAAGCGTCTGGTCAAAAAATATCCGCGCTCCGACAAATCCCCCGAGTCGACCTTTCGCGCCGCCAAATTGACCGAGCAGCAGGGCAAGCTGGTCCGAGCCGCCTCCGTTTATCGGGGCCTGATGGAGACCTATCCGCAAACGCAGCACTTTCAGGAAGCAATCGAGTCGCAATTCCGGATCGGCGAAGTCTTGCTCGATCAGAAGAAGCATAAAGTTCTCGGCGTCCCGCTCGGCTCGACCTTGGATGATGCAATCGAGATTTTCGCCGCCATCGTACGGAGCGCGCCTTATGGGCGTTACACGGCCCGGGCTCAATTCGACATCGGCCGCGCCCGCGAGAAACAGGGTTCGGCTGACCTGGCCATCGATGCCTACCAATCGGTTGTGGAAAAATTCCCTAACGACCCGCTCGCCGTGGAATCTCAATATCAGATTGGCTACATCTGGTTCGCCGCGACACGCGCCGGCACCTACGACCCACAGGCCGCCGAAAAAGCGCGGATCGCGTTCCAGGATTTTCTCTTCCGTTTCCCAAAAAGCGAGAAAGGCGCGCAAGCTCGCGAAAATCTGGGCATGCTCGAGCATCGCCAAACCAAAGGCTCGTTTGAGATCGCCAAGTTTTACGACAAAGCAAAAAACTACCGCGCGGCCGTCCTTTATTATAACGAAGTGATCCGCCAACAACCGGATTCGCCGGAGAGTGCGATCGCCAAGCAACGAATCGAGCAACTGCGCTCCAAGATTGGCGACGCCGCCTTGCAATCTGCCGCTGAGATCGCCGAGCGCCGGGCAAAAGGGCCGGTGAAGAAAAGCGTCCCCAAAACTGCCGGCGAGCCTACCGGACCGGAAGAGAGAGAACCGGTCCCTCCTGAGCTGCGCGGCAATCCGACCGATATCGCGCCCCTCCCGCCACCAGCAGGAACCGACTCGCTCCCGCCGCCGGCGGCGGCCGATGGATCGACTCCCTCACCCGACATATCCCTGTCCCCGGATACCTCGATCGCGCCTGATAGCTCCCCCGCCCCGGAGAACACGCCGGAACCTTCTCCGGCACCCGAGGCGACGGCGACCCCGTAGCGGTGAAAAGACTTTTTGGCGCCGCGCTCGTGTTGCTGTTGTTAGGCGGATGTGCCGGCTACCACGTCGGCCCCGTCCAGCCCTACTACCTGCGTAACGTGCACCGCATTTCGGTGCCGGTGTTTGGCAACAAAACCCTCGTGCCTCGGATCGCCGTGCTCGTGACCGATACGGTGATCAAACAATTTCAGCAGGACGGCACCTACCGCATTGCCGGAGACGATCAAGCCGACGCGATTCTGATGGGTGAGATCACTCGTATCAGTCGTGCACCCGCTCGCTCGGTGCGGGGTAACGTTCTGGCCACGACGGAATTCAACCTTGCCCTCAAGGTTCGCTATTCGCTGGTGGACAAGAAGACCGGTGCTGTTCTCGCTCCGCCTGTAGAAATTACCGGTACGACCAGTTTCTTTGTCGGACCCGACCTGAACTCGGACCAGCGCCGGGCTCTTCCGTTGGCTGCGGAGGACCTGGCCGTCCGCCTCGTCAGCCAGCTGAGCGAAGGCTGGTAGGTGAAAGGCGAGAGACAACTCTGGCAGCTCCTGCAAGACAAGCTGGAGATGCTGCGCGCCAGCAATCAGCTGCCTGAGGCGTTACGCGTCAGCGAGAAAGCCCTGGGTCTGGCGTGCAAAGTTTTCTCGGGAAACCATCCTTCGCTCGCGCACAGCTACGAGCAGCTGGGACTGATTTACGACGATCTGGAGAAGGATACCGAAGCCGCGGCCTATTTAGCCAAAGCCCTACAGATCAGAGAGGAAATCGAGCCGGTCGATCAGGCCTCGGTTTACCGCATGGCTCGGCGGCTGGCCTACCTTTGTGACATGAGAGGCGATTCGACCGAGGCGATCGCGTACTACCAGAAGGCCCTATCCGCGGCGGACCAGATAGACATTCCGCACTCTGAGCAAGGTGTGCTCCTCAACAATATCGGCCGGATCCACCGGCGCGATGGGCGCGCCGAGGCCGCGGAGCCTTATTATCTGCAGGCCCTCGAATTGTACGAGCGACAAGTCGGCCCGGACCATCTGGACGTTGCAGCCGTCCTGAACAACCTCGGCGTCTTTTACACCAACGCGGGCCGCTACGAAGAGGCGGAGCGGGCGCATCAACGCGCCCTCGCGATTCGGCGCCGCTCTTCGAACGGGGCCTCCGACGTGGCGCAATCGAATTGCAACCTGGCGGTCCTCTATCATTCCCAAGGCGACCTGACCCGCGCAAGCGAGCTTTATCGCGAATCGCTCCGCCAATGGGAGAAGCTCGAACGACCGCCGGAAGATTACGAGATCGTGGCTTCCAACTACGCCGATCTGCTGCGGTCGTTAGGCAAGAATCGCCGGGCCGGGGCGGTCGAATCGCGCGCCCGGAAACGGCGGCTTTAGCGGCGCACAGGCTGGGGCTAGCCCACGGCCGCCTCCCGAGAAAGGCTCGAGAAACTGTGTGTGCGCCGCGGCCAGCTCCGCGCCGCGAACCGTCTCCGCATTCTCGGGACCATGACGAACGTCCTGGCCGCTCGGGCAATCCGGCGAGGCGCCGGCTTGAGCACGCGAGGCGCGTGCGCTTCCCGGCGGTGGGGGCGCTTCCACCCACTCTTGTCATCCCGAGTCGGCGAAACCAGCAGGCGGAATCCCTGCTTGCCAGCAGCGCCGCGGCGCGCATTTTACAGGCCCCTGACGCAGCGCTCACGTGGCGGAATGGCAGACGCGTACGGCTCAGGACCGTATGGGGAAACCCGTGGAGGTTCGACTCCTCTCGTGAGCAGGCGTGTCCCATTAGCCTTGTGCATTGGTCGACAAGTTGTCCGGTTCTGCCGGATGCATGAATAGCCGCGATGAGGCTCGAAGACGCGTGAAATCAACAGCTTACAGGGTCACTAATCCATGAAGGAAGAAACCCCCAACGACCAAACGCGCCGCGCGACTCCCCTAACGCCAAAAGGCCGGAAGGTTCATGTGGCCGCGCTGAGCGGCCACTCGCGTCGGCTCGGCGAACGCTTCCGGGTGAGAAGGGGAGCGGTGCAGAAATAATCCTAAGACCGAATGGGAGAAAACAACGCCGGCCTCAAAAGCGGCCGCGAGGACCAGGATAACGGACCAGAAGAGGATGGACTCAACGACCCGAAATGCCTCGCTTAATGCCTTCATCGTTAGTTAGTTCGAGGGCGATTATGACTAACGATCATACCACGCATGAAAGACCGCTAACGACTTCTCGACGCGCGTCAAGAAGGATATTTCAAGTCACGCTAAAATAATTTTCTCGGTGACACCGCGGATCATCCACCTCGCCGCCGCTGCCAAATCAGAGTCGTTAGGTTCATTCAAGAGCGGTTTGCCATCCAATAGCGTTCTTCGAACTGGTTGATTCGGAGTCGTTAGGCCCAACCGGAAGATGACAAATAGATGACTGCGGGATGACCGTAAGCCGTCAGTCACCACCCAGAGATCTTCGTCAGCTCGGGGCGAGCAGTTCTTCCAAACTTTTGAATCTCGGGAAAATCTGGAGCATCTGTGGATGAGACATGGCCTTCGAAGATAATCAGCTCCTTTTTGGCTCAGACCCCACCGCCCGAATTGTCGCGGTCGAACTCGGCGATACCGGAACCGTGCGGGTCTATCGGCGTGGACCCCTCGGCGCCACCACCTGCGAGATCGAAGCGTTTCATCCTTTCGTCTGGGCCGACGCCGATGTAGCCGATCTCGGTCTAGCGAATGCAGAAAAGCTGAGCGGCGACTTAAAATACCAATGGCTGGTCACAGTCGATAGTTGGAAGGAACTCATCGCTCTGCGTAATGGCCTCAAGAAAGCCGGGCGCGCTTTTTTCGCGCTGAGCGATCCAGTGCAGCACTATCTCACGCATACAGGGCGCACCCTCTTCAAGCAGCTCCCCTTCGAAGACCTCAAGCGTATGCAGATCGAGATCGTGGCTGTTCCCGGCGGCGAGGCGGCCACCGCGCAGGCCGGAGTCGGCGCCCCCGACTCCAGCGATCACATCGCCAGCATCGCCGTCTCCGATAACTCCGGTTGGGAGGTGTTACTCGAAATCAATCCCAACGCGATCGAGGAATCGGAGCATGCTGCGATCAGGCGCCTAACGAATCTTATCAAGGAGCGCGATCCCGATGTGATCGAGGGACATAATCTCTTCAGGTTCGATCTCCCGTGCCTGGTCGCGCGGGCGCGCAAAGCGAAAACGAAGCTCGATTGGGGACGGAGCGGCGGGTTCCTGCGTTCGCGGCCGTCCCGGCTCCAGATCGCGGAAAAGACGATCGATTATCCGAAGTTCACCGTCGACGGCCGCCATTTCGTCGACACTTTTTTGCTGGCGCATTTTTACGATGTCGGGATGCGTTCGCTGAGCGGCTTCGAGCGGAGCGATGTGGCCCAACATTTCGGCCTCACAAGCGCACTGGATGTCTCCCAGTTATCCGGCCAGGAACTGCAGCGCGCCTGGCAGGACGACCCGAAGCGCTATCGCGAGCGAGCCCTTTGCGCGGTGCGCGAAACGCGGGCCGTGGCCGACTTGCTCAGCCCGAGCTACTTCATCCAAGCGCAAATTTTTCCCTATAACTATCAAGACGTGATTGTGCGCGGGAACGCCACCCGGATTAACGCGCTTTTTTTGCGCGAATATCTGCGCCAACGACACAGCCTCCCCGAGATGCCAATGGCGCGCGGCTTCGAAGGCGGCTACACCGATATCTTCTTCACCGGAGTGGCCCGCAACGTTTGGCATTGCGACGTCGCTTCGCTCTATCCCTCGATCATGCTGCAATTTGATTGCTTCCCGGCCAACGATCAGCTGCAGATTTTTCGCCACCTGCTCACCGATCTGCGCACCTTCCGTTTGCAGGCTAAAAGCAACATGCGCGACGCGCAGGATCCAGCGCAACGACGCACCTTCCATGCCCTGCAAAACACCTTCAAGATTCTGATCAACAGTTTCTATGGATACCTCGGTTTCGCGCAGGGTAGCTTCGCCGACTTCGAAGCGGCTGCTCGTGTGACTCAGATCGGCCGCGACATTCTCAAACAGATGATCGAATGGCTGAAGGCCCGGGGTGCCCAGGTCATCGAAGTCGATACCGATGGGATTTATTTCGTCCCGCCGGTTGATCCTGTAGCCGGGGACGCTCTCCCGGGAGGCACAGGCCGTCGCGACACGCCAGATCGGCCGGGAAGAGCGTCCCCGGCTACAATCGACTCGCTACGCGAAGGACTCGCCCAAGAACTCCCGCCGGGCATCGAGGTCGAATTCGACGAGCAATTCGAAGCCATGTTCAGCTACAAGGCCAAGAACTACGCGCTCCTCGACAAGGAAGGCGTCGTGACTCTCAAGGGCGGCGCCCTCAAATCGCGCGGGCTGGAGAAATTCCAACGCGTTTTCCTGGAGGAAATGATCAAGCTGCTCATGCAGGAAAAGAGCGCCGAGATCCCGGCCCTGCGCGTAGAATTCGAACGAAAAATCCGCGAGCAGGAATGGCCGATCGAGATGTTGATGAAGACCGATACTCTCCAGGATTCGCTCGAAAAGTATCGCCAGAAGATCGCCGGCGGCGGCCGCAACAAAGCGGCCGCCTACGAGCTTGCCCTAACGAGTGGCCGAAATTACAAACCAGGCGACCAGATCAGCTACTATGTCCAGGCCACGCCCAAAAAAGTCGCCGCCTACGAAGCCGCCAAGCTCGTGACCGACTTCGATCCGCAAAACCGGGACGAAAACGTCGACTACTATGTCGCTAAGCTCTCTGACCTGATGAAGAAGTTTGCCGACGTGGCGGCGCCCCCGGTGAAAGAGCAAAAACAAGGAAGCCTCGACCTGTAGTCGGCTAGTAGTAATTTCGCAGCTGGGCGATGCGCAGGTCATCACCCGCGACTCGATAGACAATCCGATGCTCGCCGCTAATTCGCCGAGACCAGTATCCTTGGAAGGCGTGCTTTAACGGCTCGGGTTTACCGATGCCGCGGTAAGGATCGCGCAGGATATCTTTGATCAGTTGATGGATGCGCTTCAGTATCTGGGAGTTGGTTTCCTGCCAATAGAGATATTCCTCCCACGCCTCATCGGCGAAAACGAGATTCACGCGGGCAGCTTCAATTTCTTACGCACGCCCTTTCCCCGCTCCAACTGGTCGATCGAGCGCAGCAGTCGCTTGGCGTTCTTAGGGGAGCGCAAAAGATTCGCCGTTTCCTGGAGTGATTCGTATTCGGCGAGCGACAGCATAACGACAGCCTGATCGCGGTTGCGCGTGATCATGACCGGCGCTGCGTCTTCACAAACCTGGTTAATGGTCGAAGCGAGATTCTCGCGCGCAGCCGTGTAAGTGATCGTCTTCATGACATGGACAGGATACTGTCCAGAAAAGTTCGGTGAAGCGCCGCTCTTCAAACGATGACTCGGAGATTCTGTAACTGTTGCGCCAGCTCTTCCTGGTCGGCAGCGTAGTAGGCTTCCCATTTCGCGCGTTCGTCCGCGGAAAGCGGCTCGTACTTTTGCGCCTTGCTGTTAAAGCGGTGATAGACGCTTTCCAGCGACTTGGCGACGGCGGGCGACTTAAGGAGCTTGCCCACGCCAGGAAGTGCGGAGACGCCGCCGTAGATCTTTTGCGCGCTCGATTGCAGAAGAGGGAAACGCGGCGCGCGGGCGGCGTTCTGACCTTTTTCGAGTTGTGGTTTGAAACTCGAATCGACCTTCAAGAACTCGTAAACGGCGCGGCGGACTTCTCCGGGGGCGCGGCGGATGGCGTCGAATTGCACGACGAGAAAGTTCTCCGCCGGGAAGCGCTCAAGGTAACAGCGGAGATGGCGCGCGAAACATCCGATGTCGCGCAGGAAAGGATCTTGCATCATCCCTTCGAAGGTCTGCGGCATCGACGCGATGACGGCGTTACGGCCGTACCAATACCAGGAGTAAATCATCTCGACTGGCGGCCGTAGGCAGAGCAGTAATTTAGCATCGGGTCGGTAGGCTTTGATCCGGCTGGCGGCTTCCTCGAGGTAGAGATAGGAAGGGCCGAATTCGCCGCGGCTCGTCACGCCACCACCGAGCGGCGGAAATTGCTCGTGATACCAGCCTTCGCCGCGCGCGAAGCAGTTCAGCTCGCTGTGAGCGACGCGGCGCATGATGGTATCGGCGAAATAGTAGACCTCCTTGGCCGGCGCAAAGCCGATCTGCGGATGAGCCTCCAGTTGCGCAGAGAGCCAAGTGGTCCCGCACTTTGGTGCACCAATGCCAATGAAATCAATCTTCGCCATGGAATCTCATCTTTGGTGCAATTCTTGGATAATGTATACCCCGCCAGGAACTCATACTGACGACGCCTTACGTTCTTCTTTTAGCTTCAAGTTTGGCTCTGGCTCCCTGGCACGCCCGGAAGCGAGGCTGCGCACCGGCAACAGCACGTCCTGAAACGTCGTGCCGTAAATGTCCCAGATGGTGAGGAACAATCCGCAAACCAGCGGTCCGACGATGAACCCGATCGGCCCGAAGAGAAAGAGGCCGCCTAACGTTCCCACGAGAATGAGCAGGTCGGGCATCTTCGCATCCTTCCCGACCAGCGCGGGACGCAGGATATTATCCACCGTCCCCACGACCGCGGCACACCAGACGAGGAGCAAAGTCGCGGTCAGCGTTTGTCCGACGACATACAGATAGATCACCGCCGGCACCCAGATGAGGGCTGCACCGATGCCCGGCACGACCGAGAGCAGTGCCATAACCGTTCCCCAAAAAGCCGCGCCGCCCAGTCCCGCGACCCAAAAACCCAAACCAGCGAGCGCGCCTTGGATCATGCCGATGACGAGAGTACCTTTGATGGTGGCCCGCGTGACGGAGGTGAGTCGCTCGAGGACTCGCCTTTCATCCTCGGGGCTGAGCGGCGTGTAGTAGAGGATCTTTTCCAGGATGCTTCGTCCGTCGCGCAGGAAATAAAACATCGCGTAGAGCATGACGAAGAGATTGAGCAGGAAGGTCGCGGTGCCTGCAGTGAGCTGGGCCGCGCCTGCAACGAGGAAGCCGCCCGCCGCCTTGGCCGCGCGCGCCGCGCTCTGCGCGATCTGGTCCTGTTCTGGAACGTAGCTGGCCAGCGAAGGAAACCGCTGCGCGAGCCAGTCGTGCGCGTTGAAGCCGCTGGCGCTGCCGAGATGCTGCTGCACCCAGGGGAACGCGTCGTTGCTCACGCCGATCGCCTGCCGAACGACTACGCTGAGAAAAGCGCTGATCGGGCCCGCCACGATGAAAATAAGGAGCAGCAGGGTGAGAATGGCGGCGATCGACTTGCGTCCGCCGACCCCGCGCAAGACCCAACGGTAAAGCGGGTGACACAAGCCGGCGAGCAAGGCGCCGAGCAGCAGAGGCTTCAGGAACGGCCAGGTGACCGCGAGGAAGAGGAGGGTAACCGCGACGACCAAGAGAAGGACAAAGGCGGTCCGGAAAGTTGTTCGGCTCAGATTAGTCCGCTCCATCGCGGGCAGTATGCGCTGGACGCGGCCTGGTTGCCACCCGGCAAGATTTCGTCCTCGGTCTCGCGCGAGAAACTTCTACAGTCGCCACGATGTCTTTCGTGCTCGAGCCGCTCTACGTCGCGACGGTCCTCTGCCTGCTCGTCGCGCTTTCCGAGTGGCTTTCGCGCCGGAAACATTTTCAATATCTTGGCTCGGCGTTGATCGTGATTCTCGCCGCTGCCGCGTTGGCCAATCTCGGGCTACTCCCTTCGTCGCGAAACGCCCCGCCGCTCTACGACGGCATTTTCAACTACCTCGCGCCGCTCGCGATTTTCTTTCTCCTCCTCGACGTGAAACTGCGCGATCTGCGCCAGGCCGGGCTGCCCATGCTGCTCCTGTTCGGGTTGGGCGCGGCCGGAACGATGGCGGGCGTCCTGATCGGTTATCAATTGCTCGCTCCGCAGAATCACGGAGTCGAAAAAACGTTCGCCGTCGCGGGCATGTATACCGGCACCTATATCGGCGGGAGTGTGAATCTCAACGCCGTCGCACTGCAATACGATGTCGGGAAAAGCGGCACGCTCTTCGCCGCGATCAATGCAGCCGATAATATCATCACCACAATCTGGATCGTCGCCACAATCCTCTTGCCGCGCTTGCTCCAGCGCGCTTGGCCGCGACGAGTGCCAGGCCCCGCGAGTGAAATGAATGCGGCGGTGGAATTGGAGGCACCCGAGCGCACGAACGTGCTCGACTTTTCCATCCTAATCGCGCTCGGGCTCGGGAGTCTATTTCTCTCGC
The DNA here is from genome assembly GCA_965218705.1 of Chthoniobacterales bacterium. GTDB lineage: Bacteria > Verrucomicrobiota > Verrucomicrobiia > Chthoniobacterales > UBA10450 > Palsa-1392. The sequence continues at coordinate 1,263,469 of OZ244652.1, read as the reverse complement.
AACTCCTGAGCCACTTTTTGCCGTCGATTCCCTACGTCCTTACGCTCACGACGGCCGCGCTCGTCCTCGCGCAAATGCCGATCGTGCAACGACTCGGAGGCGCGAAGGTGCTCGGCTATTTTACCGTGCTCATTTTCCTCGCGGTCGTCGGCGCCTACTGCGATCTCGGCGCGCTGATCGAGAACGGCGCCATCGCCGGAAGGTTGCTCGCCTGGGTCACGATCAGTGTCGCTGTGCACGGTTTGGTGCTTTTCGGCATCGGCGGGCTGCTCCAGCAGGACTGGGCCATGATCGCGGTGGCCTCGAACGCCAATGTCGGTGGGGCCACGTCGGCCGGCGTGCTCGCGACTGCGCTTGGGCGCAGTGATTTGCGTTTGCCGGGCATCCTGGCAGGTTCGTTAGGCAACGCTCTCGGGACGTATGCCGGGCTGACCGTCGCGCTCTGGTTGCGTTGAAACTACCGGGCCTTTGCGCCCCGCTGGGTGGCGGCGTCTTCTCTGGAGCGAGCGCCAAGCCTCTCCCACATTTACGCGGCGGCCCGGCGCAAGGCGCTCGCTTCGGCCGCGACGGCCCGAAGCGCGCTCAGCAAATCTCCGCTTGGGCGGGCCGAAGTTGTCCGGTGTTCCTCATGATCCCCCAACCCGGAATCTTTCAGCGCGCGCTGGCGGGTTTGAATCAACTCGCGGATGGCATTGGCGTTATCGACCCCGCGAAAGAAAGCGGTGTGCAGATTCTGCGACATGCCTTCGCCTTTGCGCCCTTTCGAGCTGGCTCCGCCGGCGGTATCGACGCGCAGATCGGCGATCCCGAGCGCGCGTTGGATCGGGCCCTGGGAGATGGAGATGTTTTGGATATTAGCGAAGGTCACGGTCATTTCGCGCACGTTGAGAATCCCTTCCCGCAGACGCAGACTGCGATCGGTGACCAGATACCAGCGCTTCTCGAAATCCAGCCTCACGAGCGCGAGCGAAAGGAGGCGCCCGAGGACAAGGGAAAGAATAACCAGTTGCGGCAAAGCGATGAGGAATGTGCCGAGGACTGGCCGATCCTCGAATTTGAACATGGCGAAGAGCGGCCCGATCTCCAGCGGGAGCAAGACGCAGAGCACGCCAAATGTCTTCAGACCCCAGATGACGAGAAGATATTTGTAGTAATTCGGCGCTGCCCGAAAACGCTGGGTACGCGCTTCGTCGCCCGGCGGCGGCTCGGGGTCGCCCGGAATGCGCAAAACGCGCTCGCACCATTCCCGAAAGACCTTAAACATCGCTCGGCGGATTTTGCCCTAACGAATTTCGGTCTTGCTCGAGCAACTCGCGCGTCCGGCGCAGTTCGTCGCGAATCGTGAGCAGAAGCGAAACCATTTCGGCGTTGGGATCGTCCGGGTCTGCGGCGGTCGAGGCAGGGGTCAATTCACCTGTTGCACCCGGCCCGTGGTAGCCCCGCATCCTCGTGTAAAGAAAGTCGCGGATCGTCTCGAACTCTTTAAACCCTTCGATCACGAGTTCGGCATCGGAAGAGCCGGAAGCGGTCTGAATCTGAATATCAGACAGCCCCAGCCAGCGCTGGAGCAGACCGGAGCTGAGATGGATGTCTTGAATCCGCGCGTAAGTCAGATTGACCTCGCGCCGGAAAAGAATTCCCACCCGCATATGAATCCCTTCTTCATCGAAAGTGTAACGAAGGGTGTGGTAACGAAAATAGAGATATGGCAGCAGAACGATCATCCCCGGCCCTGTGAGCACTGCGCGGATGATATAGAGCGTCCAGAGCGCCGGATCAGGTGCGCTCAACGCGAAGATGTTCCTGGCATCGACCGGTGAATTCGTCACTTCGACAGCCTAACGCAACGGCAGGATCGAAAAAGAACATTCAACCTAATGGCACACCATTTGGTCGCGGCGCCCCCGTCGCACGCGGCAGCGTTTGCCAGGCCAGCCAGACCAGACGCCAAGCGAAGACCGCGCCGACGATCAGCATTCCGAGATAGGCGCTGACGAGTCCAAACCAGATCAGATGCTGTACTTCCGCCGTCTTGAACGCATCGATCGCCAAACCGTCTGAGCCCGTGACGATCACGAGCGCGCCGGCGTCGAGAAACGGGTGGAGCACGATCAAGGAAGCAATCGTGGTCAGCAATCCCACGATCGGGGGAAGCCAATAATATTTCGGCTGCACCAGGTTGATCCAATGCTGCGCGAGACAGGCAAAAGCGATCAGCAGAATAGGCAGATGCAGGGTCTGCCAGATGGAGGCGAATTGCAGTTGGGCGTGGCTAGCGCCGCCGAGAACCTGCGGGAAGTCATGCCCGAGCCACCAAAGGATGAAGATCGATTGCAGAAGAATTCCCGCGATTGAGCTGGAACGCGGCACTTGCGGACGGGAGAGCGGTGGCAGCTCTCTCGGGTCCCAGTCGCTGCTCCATCTCTCCGCGAGACGAAAGCGGCGCAGGCAATCGTCGAGGACGATGAATCCAAGAGTGACGAAAAAGAGCGTCGGCAACGCGAGGTGCAGGACGCGGTAGAAAATATGCATCAGCTCGCGCACCGGATTGAATCTCTCGCTCCAGACCAGCGCCGGCACGGTCGCCGGAATGAGAAGCAGAACGAGCGTCACCTTGAGCGCCAGCCAGTAGAAGGGAAACACGACCGGCCCGATCAATTGCCGCCCGAAAGTAACGGTCCGCTGCTCATGTTGAAAACGCGACGCGACCACGAGAGGCGAACCGTGCGCCTTGAGAAGCGCGGCTAATTCCTCCTCGGTCAAAGGGCGGCCGAGTTCGTCCGCGCGATCGTCGATCTCGGCCTGGAGATTGACCGCGAGTTCGGCGGCGATGTCTTCGCGTTGTTTTTTCGGGAGCCAGAATTTCACGGCGGTGAGGTAGCGAGCGAGTAATTCCATATTTCGTTAGTCGTTAGGTTGAGATGATGCGGGTGAGCGAAGCGTTGATCTTCTCGAGTTCGGCCAGGAGCTGCTTGAGGATGCCGCGACCGTCGCGCGAGAGTTTGTAGAAGCGTTTCTGTCGATTGTTTTCCTCGCGCCATTCGCTTTCGAGCAGGCCCTGGGTTTCGAGCCGGCGCAGGAGCGGATAAAGCGTGCCTTCGTCAATCTCGACCCCCAAGGCGGCGAGATCTTTGCGCAGGGTGTAGCCGTAATGCTCTTTCCGGAGCTGGCCGAGGACGGCCACGATGAGAAAGCCCCGCCGCAGCTCGAGGCGCAGCGTGTTAAAAAGATCGGCATTAGTCTCCATGTTTACCGTGTGCAATACACTATGTGTCACATAGTGTGTGCAACATGGTAATCGACGTCAAATCAAATTTTCGGGCCCGAGCCGCGACCGGTGCCGCAGATTTTGATTTGCCATCACGGGAGCCGGGCACGATGTCTTTTTCATGTATATGCGATCGATTTATCTGTTGACCGCCGTCGCGCTTGCGGCGGGCGCTCTTTCAACCCGCGCCGCGGAGAACGAGTTCCCCGAGATCAAGGCGAAGGTGACGAAGCAGCACGACGAATCGATCAAGCGCTTGCAGGATTGGATCAAACAGGTGTCAATCGCAGCAGAGGATCGCGGCTACCCCGAAGGCGCCGACTACATGATTCAGTTGCTCAAGGACGCCGGCTTCCAAAAGGCCGAGCGCGTCGAGACCGATGGCAAACCGGGCGTCTTCGCCACCCTCGACGCGGGCGCGCCGAAAACAGTCGGCCTCTATTTCATGTATGACGTGAAGCAGTTCGATCCCAAGGAATGGTCCTCGCCGCCGACCGAAGCTGCGATCGTTGATCGGCCCGGCGTGGGCAAAGTCATGATCGGCCGTGGCGCGGTCAATCAAAAGGGCCCCGAAGCCGCGTTCCTCGCCGCGCTTCATGCCTTCAAGGCCGCCGACAAGAAAGTGCCGGTGAATTTCGTCTTCGTCGCGGAGGGCGAAGAAGAGATCGGTTCCCCGCATTTCGGCCAGGTCGTGCACAAGCCGGAAGTCGAAGCCGCGCTCCAGAAATGCGACGGCATTTTCATGCCTTTCGCCAGCCAGGATTTGAGCGGGATGGTCACGATCTCGTTAGGCGCGAAAGGTGTGATCGAAGTCGAGCTGACCTCCAACGGCGAGAAATGGGGTCGCGGGCCGCTCAAAGACATCCATTCTTCGAACAAGGCGCGCGTCGACAGCCCGGTCTGGCACTTGGTCAAAGCTCTCGGCACCTTGGTCAACGAAGACGCGAGCGAGCCGGCGATCGAAGGCCTAACGACCGACGTTCAACCACTCAACGCCAGCGAAAAGGCCATGATCGACACGGCCGCTCAGCGACTGAAGGAGGAAGACGCCAAGAAAATCATGGGCGTGAAGAAGTGGGTCAAAGACGTCAGCTGGAGCGAAGCCCTGCAGCGGATGTCCGACACGCCGACGGTGAATATCGAAGGCATCATCGGCGGTTACACCGGCCCCGGTGGCAAGACGATCCTGCCGCATCAGGCGATCGCGAAACTCGACCTGCGTCTCGTGCCAAACCAAACCGCCAAAGGCGCGCTGGCCGCCTTGAAAGCCCACCTCAAGAAGCACGGCTACGGCGATATCGACGTGAACATGACGGGCGGCTACGACCCGACCACCACCCCGGCCGATTCACCGATCATCCAGGCCGAGGAAGCCGTTTACAAAGCGCACGGGATCGATCCGGTAAAAATGCCGCGTCTCGGCGGTTCCTGGCCCGGCTACGTTTTCACTAATCCGCCGCTCAGCCTCGGCGCCGGACATTTCGGACTCGGTCACGGCAGTGGAGCCCACGCGCCGGATGAGTATTTCCTGATCGAATCCTCCAACCCGAAAGTCGATGGCTGGGATGGAGCGGTCATGTCCTACGTCGAATACCTTTACGAGCTGGCGAAATAACTGGCGGGCGCGGTTGGCAGGCGAGAATTCGCCCTTTTGATCACTTGATCCACGCCTCCAGAAGCGGGCGTGGCGCGGACCCTCGTTGCCTAACGAATCGCTCGTGCATGCAACGGAAGGCCTGCGTATCCTGCCTGGAATGCCCGCGCGGCTGGCCGGTCATTGCCGCAAGTGAAACCCGAAACGTTCGACTGCCATGAATGAGACCACGTCAGTTCCCTTGGAAGACTATTTGCAGCTGCACCCCGCCGATCTGGCCGATCGACTGCAGCGGCTCGACGACGATGAGTCCCATGCTTTACTGCGCGAATTACCGGCCAAGAAAGTGGCGGCCGCCCTCGCCGAAGTCGAGGAAGACCGCTTGCCCGAATTCCTCGGGACCTTCGACGTCGCGCAATTGGCCGGAATTCTGCGGCATGTGGCGCCCGATTCGGCGGCCGATTTGTTACAGCAACTTCCCCCCGGCACCCGGCGGGAGACTTTGTCGAAACTCCCGACCGAATTCGCCGAAGGCGTCCGCAAGCTCTTGCGCTATCCCGAAGACACGGCCGGGGGCGTCATGACTAATCGTTTCATCGCCTTGCGCGACGAGATGACGGTGGAAGAAGTGCGCGAGCTCTTGCGCGGGCGCGCGCAGGAAGAACGCACCGAAGATATCGCCTACCTCTACGTGACCGATCCCGGCCAGCATCTGGTCGGAGTCGTTAGTCTGCGCGATCTCGTCTTTCGCCGGGCGGAGCGGCCCATGCGCGAAATCGTGAATCGCGACGTGAAATTTGTGCGGGTCGATACCGACCAGGAAAATCTGGTCCAGCAGTTTGAGCGCTACCATTACCTCGGCCTCCCGGTGCTCGACGCCGACGGCCGCCTCGTCGGCGCGGTTAAAGCCAGCGATGTCCTCGAAGTCGCGGCCAAGGAAGCGACCGAAGACATGCAGTTGATGGTCGGTATGTCGGGCGAAGAACACGCCTTGACGCCGTGGCAACAATCGATTCGCGGGCGTCTTCCGTGGCTCTACATCAATCTCGCCACCGCCTTTCTCGCAGCCTTTGTGGTGGGATTGTTTGAGAACACGATCGCCCGCTGGACTGCGCTCGCCGTTTTCCTGCCCATCGTGGCGGGCCAGGGCGGCAATGCCGGCATGCAAACGCTCACTGTCATTATCCGGGACCTGGCTTTGGGAGAAATCACGGCCGGCGACGGGCGCCGCGCACTCGTCAAAGAAATCACGCTCGGTCTCCTCAACGGCGTGGCGATCGGCCTGGCGGTCGGTCTCATCGGCTGGGTCTGGAAGGGAAGCATGCTGCTCGGAGTGGTGGCCGGTTGCGCCATGGTGCTGAATCAACTGGCTGCCGCCGCCGCCGGCGTGACGATCCCCCTCGGTCTCAAGGCCCTCCGACTCGACCCGGCGCTAGCCTCCAGTATTTTCCTCACCACCGTCACCGACGTGGCCGGCTTCTTCTTTTTTCTGGGCCTCGCGACGCTGGGTTTGCGTTGGGTGGGAATGTAGAGATTGGGGACAGCCTAACGAGGCTAAAACTCCGCGACCTCTTCCAGAAGCTGGCGGGCAGCGGTGAAGCGTCCGACGAAATGCTCCGTGTGATCTTTCTGCAGATCGACAGAAAACTGATCTCGGTAGCACTCGTACTCCGCCAGGGTCTGGGCGCAGTATTGCATCACGTAACTGGGCGGACTCTTTTCTCCGCCGCGCACTTTGAACATTCGGCATTCTGCGAAGCAGCCCGTTTGCATGACTTCGGGAATATGAGCCTGCTTCATCCATTGCACCCAGTCGGCTTCACACTCGCTCTGAATGTTCACCGTCACGCTGTAGACGATCATGATGAGCTACTGGTAGCGGAGCGAGCGGGCCGGATCAATGCGCGTCGCACGTAACGCCGGCAGAAAACCGGCGAGCAGCGCGACCGCGAGGAGGCCTCACGATACAGAACTCGACCCGCGTTGGTCGGATACACGCGCTCCGGGATTTGCCCCGATTCGCTTTAGAGCGAGCCGTTTGGCCTCACCGCATTGAATATGACGCTGCCCGGGCGCGTCTCTTGTATAAGCTCAAAACCTACCAACGATGAAGATAAAATTCCTGCTCGCGGCGCTTGCCGCTTCCTTGTTGTTCGCATTACCGGCGCCTTCGGCCTCTGCCTACATCGGCGTCTCGGTGAACTTCGCGCCTCCGGCGATTCCCATCTACACCCAACCTTATTGCCCCGCACCCGGTTACCTCTGGGTGCCAGGCTACTGGTCCTACGCTACCTACGGCTACTATTGGGTGCCAGGCTCGTGGGTTCGCCCGCCGCGGGTCGGATTGCTCTGGACTCCCGGATACTGGGGATACAGCGGCGGCCGCTACCTTTTTAACGAAGGCTACTGGGGCTCGAGCGTCGGATTCTACGGCGGCATTAACTACGGCTACGGCTACGGCGGCTACGGCTACTACGGCGGTCGCTGGGTCGGCAGCACCTTCAGCTACAACACGGCCGTGACCCGGGTGAACACCACGGTCATTCGCAACACCTACGTCAATCGTGAGGCGATCAATCACCGCGGCAGCCGCGCCGGCTTCAATGGCCCCGGCGGCGCCCAGGCCCGACCGACGGCCCAACAACGGGTCCTGGCCAAATCCCAGCGCGTGGCTCCGACCAGCGCACAGCGGTCCCGCGTCGAAGCAGCGCGTAAGGATCCATCGCTGCAAGCCAAAAATAACCGCGGCAAGCCGAAAGCAGACGCCGTCCAGGCATTCCACAACCAGAACCGATCCGAGCGTGGAAACGCCGCGGCGACGGACCGCCCTTCTCGCGCCGACCGAGCCTCTCGCGCCGAACGCGCGCCTCGCGCCCAGCCGGCTGAAAACAACAATCGCGCTCAGGCTGCCAGCGCCAGAAACGCGCCGCAGCGCTCGCGGCCGGACCAAAACGCAGCCGCCCGGCGTGCGAATGCCCGCGAAGAACGTACGGCGCAGGCTAATCGAAACAGCGAGAGAGCTGCGCGGACGAGACAGTCGAATCGTGCCGAGAGAAGCGTCAACCGTCGTCCAGAGGAGCGAAATCGCCAGGTGCGGAGGGTGCCCGCCCAGACGCGTCCAGTTCGCCAGGCGCCTTCTGCGCAACGCCGGCCCCAGACCGCCATATCTCGTGCGCCTCAGCGCGGCAACGAACCCGCCCAAGCGCGGCAGAAAGCCAAAAAGAAGAAACGCGGAAACAAGCCGGACGACCAGTAAGCGGACTGGCCTTCCAACCTACAAATAGTCGCCTCCGGGCGAGCTCGGGACTGGAGTTTGACTCCGGTTTTGGGCTCGCCCGCGCGCTTTCTTGTGGCTTTCCCCCCGAGAAATCGAGAATTGATTGACAGTCATCGTGCGCCCGTTTTAGCTCGCGCATTGTCTATCTCGAAGTGAGAAAACCGTCCTCCACCCCATTCAAATCGCGCTGGCTTTGGTGGACTCTCTGCCTGCTCCCCTTTTGCGTGGCTGGCTCCTTCGCGCGGGCTGAAGTCGAGCTCTCTATCTTCACCGGGGTCGCCCTGTCGCAGGATAGCGACCTGCGCCTCCGCCAGAGCGGCGACACCGATCTGACTTTCCGCGATGTTTCCTTTGCAGGTCGCGACTTCTCCACCCCACCCTACTACGGAATGCGCGCCCTTTGGTTTTCCTCCGAAAATTCGCCCTGGGGTTTTGGGGCGGAATTCTTTCATATGAAAATGTATGCCGAGACCGACGCTTTGACGCACGTCACCGGGCGGCGCAACGGGGTGCGGGTGGATGGCAAGGAGCGCATCGATCAAACGATTCAATCCTTCAGCTTGTCGCACGGGCTCAACTACGCGCTGGCCGAGATCGTTTATCGCTGGCAGCCCGGTCGGCGCGGCGAGGATTTTCTAGGTCACCTCGAGCCCTATGTGGGCGGGGGGTTGGGATTCGCCATTCCCCATGTGGAGTCCAACGTGAATGGTCGCTTCCAAGAGGAATATCAGCTGCACGGTCCGGGCGTGGAAGGGCTGGCGGGAGTGAACGTCAATCTCACCCGGCATATCGGACTCCTGTTTGAGTACAAATTCACCTACGCCAACCTCAATTCGCTCGATATCCCGGGCGGCTCCATCGAGGTTACGCCCCTGACGCATCATCTCGTGACGGGGTTGACGTTTAGTTTCTAGTTTCGTGGTTTGAGACGCGATCACCCGGCCGGGGACAGCGTGCCGGCCACAGTGTCGTTAGGCTAACGATTCGAACTGGCTTGGCAAAGCCGCGGCTCGCACCCAGAGTCGGGCATGGCTATCGAGATTCTGCCGCTGGGCGAATCCGCCCTGATCGTGCGGGTAGGCGAATCGTTGGGCAAGGTTCTGCGAGCCTGGCAAAAGCTCGTCGCGGCCGAGCTGCCCGGCGTCATTGAAATTGCGCCCGCCCTGGCCAGCGTGGCGGTTTTTTTTGAAACTCCGCCCGATCTCGAAACCGCGGCGGAAACGCTGCGGGCGACCTTGCGCCAGAGAAAGTCGGCGCGGTCGAAAGCAATGCGGCCACGAAAGATCGACGTGCCGGTCTGTTACGAGACCGAGTTTGGACCCGACTTGGTGGCGGTGGCGGAACACGCCAAACTTCAGCCTAACGAAGTCGTAAAGCGACATGCTGCCGCTCGCTATGAGGTCGCCTGCCTGGGTTTCACTCCTGGCTTCCCTTACCTGGATGGTCTGCCCGCGCGACTAGCTACACCGCGCCTCTCGACTCCTCGCACCAAGGTGGCGACTGGATCGGTCGCCATCGGAGGCAGGCAAGCGGGCATCTATCCACTGGCCTCGCCGGGGGGCTGGCACATCGTAGGATGCACCCCGCTCCGCCTCTTTGATCTCGCTCGCCCGTCGCCCGCTCTTTTCCGTCCCGGCGATCGCGTTCGTTTCGTTCCCATCACGAGGGAGGAATTTGAGCAATGGGAGAAGTGACGATTGCGCAGGCCGGTCCCCTCACGACCGTGCAGGATCAGGGACGCCGCGGTCATCTTGCTCTCGGGGTGTCGCGCGGCGGGGCTCTCGATCTTTGCGCGGCGCAGGTGGCCAACCTCCTCGTTGGAAATCCACCGAAGGCCGCCCTCTTGGAAATCACTCTGGGCGGGTTGCGCCTTCGCTTTAAGGAGAGCCGCCGCATCGCCTGGTGTGGCGGCGAATTCGCCGTGCAAATCGCGGACGAGAAAATTCCCGCCGGGCGCTGTGCGATCGTTAGGCAGGGAGAAGAGCTGGCGGTGAAAACTGCGGCGCTCGGCGTGCGCGCCTGGTTAGCCATCAGCGGCGGCATCGATGTGCCGGAGGTGCTGGGGAGCAAGTCGACTGATTTGCGCTCGGCCTTTGGCGGGCTGGAGGGACGAGCGTTGCGCACCGGTGACGAACTATCGCTAGGCAAAGAGAGCGCGTCTCCCGCTCTCGACGCCCCTCGGCTGGCGCCTTGGAGCGCACCGACCGAATGGTTCCGAACGGCCGCCCCCGCGCCCCTCTTGCGCGTCGTGCGCGGTGCGGAGTGGACCGAGTTTGCGCCGCAGGCGCAGCGCAATTTGCTCGAATCGCCCTTCACAGTCACCGCGCAAGCCGACCGGATGGGCGTGCGCCTCGCCGGAGCCGAGCTACGTCGCCGCCCACGGGTCGAACTCAGTTCAGAAGCCGTCGTTCCCGGCACGATCCAGGTCGCGCACGACGGCCAACCGATTGTGTTGCTCGGGGATTGCCAAACGATCGGAGGATACCCGAAAATCGCTCACGTGATCACAGTGGATCTGGCCTGGGCGGCCCAGCTTCAGTCTGGCGACACGGTGCGCTTCCAGGAAGTCTCGCTGGCGGAAGCGGCGGCCCTGGCTCAGGAGCGATCCCGCGACCTGGAACGTTTCCGGGTCGGCTTGCAGCTTCGCCGCGGATGAAACTAGCAGTCGATCTGAACGCCGATCTCGGGGAAGGCGCGGCCAGCGAAGAGGAGCTCCTCACCCTGGTGAGCTCGGCCAACATCGCCTGTGGATTTCATGCCGGTAATCCGGTCACCATGAGCGCTTCGATCGAGGCAGCGCGCCAGGCGGGCGTGGCCGTCGGAGCCCACCCGAGTCTCGCAGATCGAGAAAACTTCGGTCGCCGCGAGCTGCCCACTACACCTAACGAAGTCTTTTCGCTCGTCGCTTACCAAGTCGGCGCCTTTCAGGCGATCGCCACCTCGTTGGGCGTTCGGCCGCAACATGTGAAACCACACGGCGCGCTCTACAACATGGCCGCATGCGATCCGGCCCTGGCTGATGCGGTCGCGCACGCTTTGCTCGCGGTCGATCGTGGACTAATTCTTTTCGCGCCCAGCGGGAGCGCGCTTTCCCGCGCAGCCGAAGCGATGGGGTTGCAGGTGGCGCGGGAGTTTTTCGCCGATCGCAACTACCTGGCGAATGGATCGCTCGTCCGAAGGACGCAGCCGGATGCGCTTCTCAGCGACGCGGGGGAAGTGGCTGCCCGTGTCTTGCGCATGTTAAAGGAACAAGTGGTGCAAGCCGTGGACGGGGGCGATATCAAGATCCAGGCAGAAACGGTCTGCGTGCATGGTGACACGCCTGAGGCCGTGGCCTTCGCCCGCCAACTGCGAACCGAGCTGGAACGCGCGGGGATTAAAGTGCACGCTGTTCGCAGCGAGGGGTCATGAACGAAATTTGGCGCCACGGGTCACCCGATTTGCCTAACGAATGAAATCGCCGGAGGACAAACTGGTGCGCGGTCTCGGGCCGCTCGACGCCACTATGATCGTGATGGGGTCGATGATCGGCTCGGGCATTTTCATTACCTCGGCCGAATCGACCCGCCTGCTCGGCTCCCCCGGTTGGCTCCTTCTCGCCTGGGTCATGGCGGGCGTGCTTACAATCACCGGCGCCCTTTGCTGCGCCGAGTTGGCTGCGATGATGCCGAAAGCCGGCGGCCAATATGTCTTCCTGCGCCAGGCCTATGGCCCGTCGATCGGTTTCCTCTTTGGTTGGACACTTTTTCTCGTGATTCAGACCGGCACGATCGCGGCTGTGGCCATTGCCTTTGCCAAGTTTGCCGGCGTCTTCCTGCCCGCCGTCGCGACCGAGAACTATTTCGTGAGGCCGATCCATCTTTTCGGGGCCTACGCGATCAGCCTTTCCACCGAACAACTGGTCGCGGTGCTTCTGATCGCTCTCCTCACCTGGATCAACACGCGTGGTTTGGAAATCGGCAAGCTGGTTCAGAATACCTTTACCTTCGCCAAGACAGCCGCCTTGCTCGGGCTCATCCTGATCGGCTTGTCGTTAGGCTGGAAAGCCGCCTGCGCGGCGCGAGCGGCCGACTGGTGGAATCCGTGGGCCAACGGCTGGACACCGCAGTTGGCGCAGCCCGGCCTGACGCTGGTCGGCGGGCTCGCGCTGGTCGTGGTTTTTGGCAAAGCCATGATCGGCCCTCTTTTTGCGCAGACGGCCTGGACGAACGTCACTTTCACCGGGAGCGAAATTCGCAATCCGGGGCGAACGTTACCGCGGGCGCTGTTGATCGGATGCGGGCTGGTCGTGACCCTTTACGTGCTGGCCAATCTGGCCTATGTCGCCACGTTATCGTTAGGCGAGATCGCCCATGCACCGCAAAATCGGGTAGCCGTGGCGGCTTTGCGTGGGGTCTTGGGAGGCCCGGGCGCGACGGTCATGGCGGGGGCCATTCTGATCTCGACCTTCGGGTGCAATAATGGGCTGATCCTGGCCGGTGCCCGGGTCTACTACGCGATGGCGCGCGATCGTCTTTTCTTCCGGGCGATCGCACGCACGAATGCGCAGCACGTTCCCGCTGCCGCCCTGGTGGCGCAGGGAATTTGGGCCGCCCTGCTGACTCTGCCGCGCACGGTGCAAACCGACTCTGTCACTGGCGTGGTTCGCTATGGCAATGTTTACACTCAACTCCTCGAGTACATCGTAGCGGCGGATCTGGTTTTCTACGTCCTGCTGGTCGCGGCGGTGATGACATTACGCCGCAAGCATCCCGAGATGCCTCGTCCCTACCGCGCCTGGGGTTATCCCGTCGTTCCGCTGATTGCGATCGGGCTGGCGACTCTCTTGATCGTGGATCTGGCGATTTTGGCGCCCGCTACTTGTGGAATTGGGTTCGCCATTGTCCTCAGCGGATTTCCGGTCTTCTGGCTTTGGCGCCGGTCGCGTGACGCGGGTTCAGACGCTGCTAGGTGGTTTAGGTAAAAGTGTAGCCGCAGCGCATCTCGGGTAGGGTGGGCGTCTCGCCCGCCGGCAAAGGCATCTTGCCTTTGCAAGCTTCTATCCCGCTGCGCACTCAAAAAAAAGATTGTTTCGGCAAGATGCCAAAACCGACGGGCGAGATGCCCACCCTACCCGAGAGCTCCCGCCCGGGCGGCTATGACTTTTTTAAAACGCGCTAGTCAACTCCGTAGACTTCGACGAGGGCGATCCCGGTGGTGCTATTCGCCCCGCGCACGATGGTGGTGTAACTGCCGGGCGCACCCTCGAAGTAGATGGCCGCTTCGCGCGTGTCTCCAGGATACAATTGGTATTGTCCAATCACCGTCACAGCGGTGGTGACGGCGTAGTTATCGTTGGACCGCATCAGGGTGCCGTTGCTGTTATAGACACTGAGGACGGGATCGGAAAGAGCGCCGGGCAGGCCTAACGACGGCCCGATCGCCCGGATGATGAGCTTCTGGCTTTGCGGAGCGCTCACGATAAAGCCGCCAATGAGCGCTTTGTCGCCCAGCCCGACGTTGGCGCGGGTTGAGATATTAGCCAGTTCTCCGCTGCTCGGATCGAGATCGTACACTTCGACCAAAGCCACGCCCGATCCCCCGGCCGCACCTTTGACGATCGCGGTGTACGCACCCGGATCCAGGTCGGCCACGATGGCCGATTCGCGCGTGTCCGTCGGTTGCAGGCCGGTCGCGGTAATCTCGCCCTCCTGCGTCTCACTCCAATTATCGTTTGTCTGAATAATGGCTCCGGTGCCGTCGTGCAGTTCGACCAACGGATCCTGCACGGCTCCCGAGACGCCGGCTTTGCTCAACGACGGGCCGATGGCCCGCACGATCACTTTCTTGGGTGCGTCGCCCGCAATGATAAATCCTCCGATCATGACATCGTCACCAATGCCCACATTGCCGCGGGTGGAAATCTGCGCGACGAGCGCGGTGCCGCTCGTCGGCGGCGGATTCGGCGGCGCGCCATAGATTGCCACAGCTCCGGCTACGTCGTCCGCCTGCAAGTGATCGGTCAGGCTCACGCTCGAATTCATGATCGCTGCGACCGTTTGGCCGTGTTCGTCTGGATGATCCAGTCCGAGGACGTGTCCCAGTTCGTGAATGGCAACCCGATGCAGGTCGACGAATCCCTCGACTCCGGCAGTCGTGCTCGAGCCGCGGTAAGAATCGAAACTCTGCGCCGTGTTAAAAATGACGTCCGCTTCAGTGGTGACGCTACCGCTGTTCCTGCCCACCGTCACGGCGAGGACCGAGCTGCCAAATGAGTCGCCATAGATGGTGCTACCGAACTGCAGGGAGTTCACACCGTCACCCATCGAGGCGGCCGTGCCCGTGGCCGCCACCGTCCAGGTAAACTGCGTGCCCCCCATCTGCTCGTTCCAGAGAGCCATTGCATTTTCCGTCACCGCATTCCAATTCGGGCTGCCATCAGCAAGAGCACGACTGCTCGTCCCCATCTGGACTCGCATCGGGATGGTGAGGCCGGGCCAGGCATAGCCCTCCAAGGCGAAGCCCCAGCTCGAAGCGGCCGCGCTCACCACGAGCGCGCCGATCATTGCGGCCCGAGAAAGCGCGTTACTGAATACGCGCCGCCGCTTGCTGCTGCTGGCGGACGCGCGCTTGCACAGCGGCTTTGAAATCATGCAAAGAGAGGGCGGGTTTAGTCGGCGCAGCGGTCTCGTTGCTGCTCCCGAGCTGAGCGACATCGCCGAGGGGTTGGCCCGAGTTGGTCGAGACAATTTCTTTGGAGTTCTGATCTTTCCCAATCCGGAACCGTCCATGTTGGATCCCGACTAACGGGATAAATTGGCTGCCGTTATTCTCAACAAAAAGCATGTCGTGATCGCCGACCTTGAACTTGGGCGCATCCGAGACTTCCATCGTCTGACCGTCCACGGTGCCGCCAAGCATGCGCATCGAGTAGCTCGTCCCAGGCTCACCCTTGAGCGCTTCGTCCACCTTGAAAGTGACAAAAGTGACGATGCGATGTTCGGCGCCTTCGCCGATCCATTGCGACTGGAGACCAGTCACTTCGCCTTCGAAAATGATCTGAGCCCGATCGACCAGCTGATCGAATTTGGGCGGGATGACCGTGGTCGCGTTGGCCACCAGGCCAAGCGAGAAAAGGACGGGGAAAACAAGGAATCCGAGTGATTTTTTCATAGTAGGAACAGCGGATCAGATAAGTTCTGACGAGTTTAGAGCAAAAGTGTTCATTTTCAATCAGGGCGAAGGTTACTGGTCGAGGTCGTAAATTTCCACGAGACCCACGCCCGAGCCTCCGTTCGCGCCCTGGACGATCGCCGTGTAATTCCCCGGCGGAATGGTGGCGACAAGGGCGGGTTCTTTCGAATCGGTCGGTTGTAGCCCAGAGGCGATGATTTGCTTCCGTTGCATGCTGGTTACCCAATCGTCGTTGGCGGCCACGAGTTGACCGCTGCCGTCGTAGAGCTCGACCTTCGGATCGGCCAACACGTCGGTAAAACCGCTTGCCCTTAACGATGGGCCGACGGCCCGCACCAAAATGGTCTTGGACGCGCGACCGCCCACGATAAATCCTCCGATCATGGCGTCATCCGCAGTCCCCACCCGGCCTCGGGTGGAAATGTTAGCCGCCCGCGAAGTGTTGTTGTCGAGGGAGTAACTCTCCACCAAGCCAATGCCGATGGAGTTATTCACCCCGGATATGATAGCGGTATAGGTGCCGGGCGCGAGACGGGCCACGAGTGCCGATTCCCGCGGATCGGAGGGCGCCAGGCCGGCATCGATGATTTCGCCGGAGTCGAGGCTTTCCTGCCAATTGTCGTTACTCGCGACCAAATCACCAGCCGCGTTGCGCAGCTCTAATTTGGGGTCCGGTAAGACTCCCGCAACGCCGCTGCCGCTGAGCGATGGCCCGATCGCCCGGAGCACTACTTTCTTGAGCTGGTTTCCCTCGATAATGAATCCGCCGATCAGGACATTGTTCCCGGTCCCAACCTGCATGCGGGTCGAGAGGTTGACCAGACGGCTGGGCGTATCCGACGTGGGCGGAGCGCTCGGGGCGGGCTTGGGCGCCGGAGCTCCGTAGAGGAATTGGATACCCGCAATGTCATCGGCCGCCAGCTCGCTCCGGTCGCTGACCACCGAATTCATGACGGCATCGACCTGTTGCCCTGCGCTATCTGGATGATCCAACCCCATGGCGTGGCCCATTTCGTGAAGGAACACCCTTCGAATATCGCAAACGCATTTCCCCTGTGCATTGAACTGCAAATCCCCGCGATAAGACTCGAACGTCTGGGCATTATTAAAAAGAACATCAGCCTCCACGATGGTCGTGCCCTGCGACCGATAGTAGGCCACCGCGAGAACTCCCGTGCCGAAGGAATCGCCAAAGATGGTGGAGGAAAAGGAGGCGGAATTCACTCCGTCACCGGAAGAGATCGGCTTGGTTGAATTCATCACCGCACTCAATTGGAGATCGCGCATGACCGCGTTCCAATCATAAAGGGCGGGCGCAGCCGCTTCATTCCAGGTGACACTGCCGTCCTGCAGCGGCTGCGCAGGAGTACCCAGCTCCATCTGCATATTGACGACGGAGCCATCGGGCCAGGACTTATTCTCCAGATCGTAACCGAATGCGGTTGAGACAATTAGTGCGGCAGCCAAAGTGAGGAAGAGGCCCGCAAAACGGCGGCGTGAGAGAGGATTGGTGAGAAGCATGAAACGAAGGTTGAATTATTAGGTTTTCCATAAAGCAGATCCCATGCGCGCTTTTCGGCTGTCGGCGGCTTGTAGCCGGCGATCGCTGACCCCGGCAGAGGTGCGTTACGCAGTCATGCAAAGGTGGGTCCTCCCAGCGAGGTCAGCGACCCCGGCTACAACGGAGCCACCGCTATCTAATGAGCCAACGGCCTTCAACGAAGCCCGAAGCGGTCAAGACCTCTTTCGAGGCGGAATTCAGCTTTCGGCGAGATCGCCTGAGCCTATGTAGTGTCTGCCCGACTTACCTCGTAAGATATAGACCCCGGCATAAGAGAAGTTGAAGTGGGTTGGGTGGGACTCGAACCCACAACCAACGCCTTAAAAGGGCGCTGCTCTACCATTGAGCTACCAACCCGTTTCTGCGAATCCTTAACTGCGGGACTTCTCAATCGCAACCATCCCGAAAACTTTCGGGGCTTGCTCTACCATCGAGCCACCAATCCGGCGCGAGCCTCAGTTTTTACGACAAAACGCCCGGTCGCGCAAGAATTGGAGGAATATTGCTCGGAATCTTCGCCTAACGAATTTCAATACCAGGCATGGCCAACAGCTCGCGCAGCGAGTTATCCGGACGCTGTAACTGGAAAACCTCCAACCCTGCCACGCGCGCGGCCTCCCAATCTCGGACCGGATCGTCACCGGCATGCAACACTTCCTCCGGCGCAAACCCGCTGATTTCCAAGGCCCGCTGAAAAATGAGCGGATCCGGTTTGTCCGCACCCAACTCGCTGGAGAGAAAGATGTGCCGAAAATATTTCGCGATCGTCAGGTGTGCAAAAATCATGCGCAAACGGCCGTCGAAATTCGAGACGACGGCTAGTTCGTAGCAGGGCGCTAACTGATCGAGCACCGCGCGCACTTCAGGAAAAAGCTCCCAGACACCGGCTTCGGCAAAATGTCCGTACGCTGCCTCAAAAAAAGTGTCGCGATCGAGCGGAGTGACCTGCGCCTCGATGCGATCAAGCAGGCGCTCGACCAAATCCCGCCACCAGCCTTTGTCATCATCCGGGCGCGGGCCGTTCGTTGAAGGGCGAGGCGACATTTCCCGCCAAATTTGCCGGAACCCCCGATCCAGCGCGGCCGGGTCGAGCGCGAGGCCCTGCCGCGCCCCCACGAGCGCGTAGTGCTGACCTACACTTTTCGTTAGGCGAAGCAAAGTCCCGGCAGCATCGAAAAAGATCGCTCGGCGCATTCTCACCCTTAGGCGCACCGGAGAACGCGCGCTGCCGAAATCTTTTTCCCTTTCGCAACCCCACGACGAACGGCAGATTGCGCTCCGCGCTCGCGCGGACGCCATGAACGCAATCGATCCGCGCGACGACCCGAGGTGGGATCAGTCCCATGGGGAAGAAATCGCTAATAGCATTAGCCACGGAGTCGGCCTGCTCGCAGCCACCATTGGCGCCCCGATCCTGCTAATTGCCGCCTGGCGTGGGGGCGATCGCTATTTCTTTGTCGGCTCGGTCGTTTTCGCCGTCGCCATGTGGTGCGTCTATCTCGGTTCGACGCTTTACCACGCCTGGCCGCGCGGCGCCGTAAAATCGATTTTCCAGGTACTCGACCACTCCGCCATTTTTCTGCTCATCGCTGGGACTTACACGCCGCTCACTCTCGGCCCGCTCCGAGGGGCTTGGGGCTGGTCGATCCTCATCCTCATCTGGGTGCTCGCCATCCTGGGAGTGATTCTTAAGAGCGTGCACGGAACCCAGCGCCGCCGGGGATTGTCGCTCGCGCTCTATCTCGGGATGGGCTGGCTCATCCTGATCGCTTTCCGACCGCTGCTCCTGCATGTCCCCACGCACGGCGTCCTTTGGCTGGTCGCTGGTGGTGTCGCTTATACCGCAGGCGTTTTCTTTTTCGTCCGCAAAAGCCGGCGCTACACACATTTTGTCTGGCACCTGTTTGTGCTCCTCGGCACGACCTGCCATTTTCTCGCTATCTTTTCCTGCGCCTCATGACTTCGTCGCCTAACGAAACTCTCCCGGTCGAGCATAACGATCCCATCAACGCGCGCATCCTCGCCATCTCGGAGGATAAGATCGCCGGCTTCGTCCGCGAGCCGTTTGCCGAAATCGCGGAACGCTCGGGCGTGCCACTTGAGACCGTGCTGGAAAGGATCACCGGAATGTTGCGCGCGGGCACGGTGCGGCGCGTGCGCCAGACGCTGCTCGCCACCAACCTGGCCGATGGCGCTCTGGTGGCCTGGAAAGTCCCGCCCGAAAAGATCGACGCCGCTTTTGATTGGATGTCGCAGCGCGATCCTTTTTCGGGCCATGTCGTGTTGCGCACCACCGATGCGGTCACGGCCGGTTCCGATTATAAACTTTGGACCACGCTGAAGGTGCCGCAGGGTTTTTCGCTCCAGAAACATGGCGAAATCCTGACCCAGATCGTCGGCGCGGAGCATTTCCGGCTCATGCCGGCCAAAGGCATCTTCACGTTAGGGGTGGGCCATGTGCGCCGGAAAAACGTGGAGCCCGGCACGAAAGGCGAACAGCCCGCAACCATGATTGTCGTGCAACAGGCGAAGTTAACCGAGAGAGAGTGGACCATCTTGACCGCGCTGAAGCGCGAGTTTGCGCCAGAAGAAATTCGCTCCTCGCCTTGGATCGCGCGAGCAAAGGAAGCCGGCGTTTCGCTCGACGAATTTTTCGCGGTGGCCGAAGACTTGACGGAGCGCAAGATCATCGGTCGTTTTTCGACTTTCCTCGAACACGTCAAACCTTCCGCAGGCGGGGTGCGCGTCACGCGTTTTAACGCGCTGTTCCACTGGGCCGTCCCGCCCGGCCGCGAGATGGAAGCCGGCGGCGAGGCCGGGCGGCACGATATTCTGACCCATTGCTATTGGCGCGAGGCTGGGCCGGAATTTCGCAACGTGAATATCATGGCCGTGGCGCACGGAACTGACAAAGCACTCCTGCTGGAGCACAAAACGGCCATCGACCGGCACCTGGCCGACTGCGGCATTCCGGTTTCTTACACGAATGTTTTCTGGGGCGGGCGGAGCGAGATCAAGCCATCGGAAATTTCGCCACAGATTTATCGGCGCTGGCTGGCGGAGATGGGCGCGCAAGAGTGATCTTGTGGCGTTGAAGCGCGACGGGCGCTTGCCTTACATTTTCATCCCAAGCCGCCCTCTTTGCGGCTCAGGGTGATAAGGGAGAGGAGCTGGGGTGAGGCGAAACCAGGCTTGCGGCGCGCGTTCGCTCCAATTCGCGGAGCAGGGCAATCGCGAAATTGGCTCTCTCTATTCTGTGTCCTAACAAAAGAGCGAGTGAGCCGGCTCGGTCGCGCAGTTCGGGCGAAAAATTCTCCGAAGTCTGGTTGAGGTTTACGCCGATGCCGACAATCGCACTGAGCCGGCCCCCCACGATAGTTTGCGCCTCCACCAGGGCACCAGCCACCTTGCGTTCGGCAATATAGACATCGTTAGGGGGTTTAACGACCGCGGGAAGACCGGTCTCGTTTCGCACGGTCGTTGCGACCGCTTGAGCGGCCCAAGCGGTGAGACGACTCGACTGGGCCAGCGGCAAGGCGGGCCGCAGTAAAAACGAAAACCAAAGTCCCAGGCGCGGCGCTGACTCCCAGCTGTGCCCATGCTGGCCGCGTCCCGCGGTTTGTTCTTCGGCGAAAACAACCGTGCCTTCCGGCAACTCCGGCGTGATCATGCGACGAAGGAAATCGTTGGTCGAGCCGGTCGATTCCAGGACGAGGACGCGACAACCAATGAGCGACCCGCCTAACGAATCTTGGAGCGTGGAGGCGATGAGGCGGTCGATCTTCCCCCTCGTGCTTGTGCTCATCATCGTGCTCGTGATCGAGCTGAGATCGGAGTCGCTAATTCGATCATGAGCACGATCACGAGTATGAGCAGGAGGGGGAATCAGGCAGCGACATGAGTCAGCTCCAGCGAAAAATCGATCGCCGGCGCGGAATGGGTGAGCGCGCCGATGGAAACAAAATCAACCCCGGTCGCAGCGATTTGTCGCACGTTGCGCAGATCAATTCCGCCGCTGGCTTCGAACTTTACCCTCCCTTTCCCAATCGCGACCGCTTCACGCATCTGGGGGCCGCGCATGTTATCGAGCAGGATCACTTCGATGCCCGGAACCTCCAACAAAGTTCGCACTTGATCGAGGTTATCGGCTTCCACCTCGATGCGGAGATCGGGGCGCTCCGTGCGCACCCGCTCGATCGCGGCGCTCAAGCGCGCCAGACCATCGCGCGCCATGAGATGGTTATCCTTCACCAGCACCATGTCGTAGAGGCCGAGCCGATGATTCGTGCCCCCGCCCGCCGCTACCGCCCCTTTCTCAAAATTGCGCAGGCCCGGCGTCGTCTTGCGCGTGTCGAGGATCTTGGCGCTGTTCGGCCCCGCCGCTTCCACAAACTGCCGGGTGAGCGTGGCGATGCCGCTCAGGTGTTGCAGAAAATTGAGCGCCACGCGTTCGCCAGTCAGGATCGAGCGAGCCCGACCGCGCACCTCGAGGACGGCCATTCCTCCCGCGACGGTGGCCCCATCCTTTTGCACAATCGTGATCCGCAGCTCGGGATCGATCCGCCGGAAGACCTCCGCGGCCACTTCGGTGCCCGAGACGATGGCGCGCTCTTTGGCGATGGCCCGGGCGGAAGCCCCGTCGTCTTCGCCCACAAAAAAAGCGCTGGTGATATCGCCGCTGCCCACGTCCTCGCGAATGGCGAGATCGATCAACGTGAGGTCGTCAGCGGAGAAAGGCATAGTCCATAATGGGAGAAGAATGCCGGGCAACAAGGCCTGCCGAACAAAAAAAGATCCGGGCAGGGCACGCGGCAGAGAAACCTTCGAATGCGAGAGCGTGCCACCGCCCGAATCGCCTTAACCAGAGCATATAGACAGCGGCGCCCCGGACGTGTTCAAAAGATTTTTGCGGCTGGCAGGTAACCATGGTAGCCGGGGTCGCTGACCCCGGCCCCTAAGCGGCTTGGCAGGTTCGGAACGGGCAACGACGTGCTGCTTCTTACTCGTGCTCGTGCTCATAATCGAATTCGATCGGGATCGAGCACGATTACGATGAGGAGTATAAACACGAGTAACGTAATGCCGAGCGTGCCGGGGACAGCGGCCCCGGCTATAGTAGCTCGCCTTGCACTGCGGTGCCCGCGCCAGCCGCCTCATCGCGCACTTCCTGAAGGAGCGACTTGAATTCGCAGTCTTCCAGCGCCTGCAAGAGACGCGGGTAATCCGGCGTGATCTGCAAGTGGTCGATCGGCTCCGGTAAGGGAAGATCGCAATCGAGCTCGACCATCTTGCGGTTCTGCAGGACCTGCTCTCGCGCTCCGATCAGCTTGTCGCGCGTTTTTTGCGCCTTGATCTGGTCGAGATTTTGCAGGAGCCCGTCGAGGCTGCCAAATTCGCCGAGCAATTTGGCGGCCGCTTTCCGGCCAATCCCAACCCCGCGAATGTTATCGACGGCGTCCCCTGCGATAGCGAGCACATCGCCGATCATCCCTGGCGGTACGTCCCACTTTTCGGTGACTTCCTTTTCGCCTAACAATGCAAAGGCGTCTTTCGGAGAAGCCAAATCAGCTTTGGCCGTGCTGTAAATTTTCACCTTCGGATCGACCAGCTGATAAAGGTCCTTGTCATTCGTGGCCAGGATCACTTCGATGCCTCGCTCTTTGGCCTGGATCGCGTAGCAAGCCATCAGGTCATCCGCTTCGGTATCGGGGAGCGACAGATTTTTGAAGCCCAGAGCCGGCATAAGTTTCTGGATGTAATCGAGCTGCGGCACCATCGGCGCGGGCATCTCTTTGCGTGTCTCCTTGTATTCTGGCTGCAGTTCGGTGCGGCGTTGCGGCAAGCCGCGATCCCAGACGACCGCGCCCAGGTCCGGCTGCAGATGTTTCAGCATCAGGCGCAGCGATTTGGTAAATCCAAAGGTCGCGTTGGTCGGTTCGCCGCGGGAGTTGGAGAGATGAAGAATGGCGAAATAAGAGCGGTAAACGTAATAGTGGCCGTCGATCAGGAGAAGCTTCACTCCCTACCATATCGCAAGCCGGCGATGAGCCAAAGGAAGGCGGGATTCACCGCAGAGAGCGCAGAGAAAAGAGGGAGGAGTTTAGAAACCAGGTCGGAGATGCGCCGTGGCGTGAAGCCAGAAAGGGGAAGAAGAAGACCGCTTCGCAACGCTTCTTTTCCATTCTGGTTTTCTGACTTCCAAATCTCCACAATTCTTCCTGCTTTGAAAGTCCGGCCGATTGCTGCGCATCCGTGACGGCTGCGTCCGTTGCGGTTAATAACCCGCCGCTCGTATTTCCCTAAAATCGCAGTTTAGTGAGGCGAATGTCAGACCGATGGATCGTGCGCGTGCAGGGCAAAGAATACGGTCCGGTGGACCTGGAGGAACTGCGCGAATGGCAACAGGAAGGCCGCCTTATTCGGGACAACGAGGTTCGTGAGCCGGAGAGTGATCGCTGGATCCGCGCGGGGGAACTCCCCGAGGTTTTCTCCGACGAGCAGGCTGAGCCGCCGATCAAAGCCGAGGCCCCTCCCCTGCCCCGACGCACTTTGGGCGATATCTTCGCCGCGGGTTGGCGCATTTATCGCGCTGGCTTTAGCCGCTTTTTTCTTCTCGCGCTTTTTGTTTCCATCCCGTCGTTTGCCTTGCAACTGGCAGCGCCTTTTCTGCAGTGGCCGAAGGATCACGCCGCCGTGAGCGCGTCCGTAGTCGCGGCGGCCGCCGTCGTTTTCGTCGCGCTGATGGCGTTGGTGATTGGCTGGCCGTTTTCAATCGCCGCCACGCAATTACTGGCCGCGGACCTCCACGCGGGTCGCTCTCCCAAATTAAGCGACGTACTCAGCCGTGCGAAACCCCTCTGGACCCGCATGTTCACACTCGGCCTGCTCGTCTACGCCAGCTATCTTCTTTGGGCGGCCCTCCCGATCGTGCTGGGATTATCGCTCGCGGCCGGCGCCCCCGCCGCCAGCTCATTGCTCCTGGCGCTCGTGCTTCTCCTTTTCGCCGCCTACATGGTGGCGCGATTGTTTATCAACTTTCTCTTTTGGCAACAAGCCGGGGCACTCGGGCTCCGCCCTACCATTGAGGCGCTGCAGGAAAGCAAAGAACTAGCGCGCAGCGGTAAGGATCGTCCCCGCATCGAACGCCCACTCTATCGCGGAGCCCTCGTCGCTTCGCTTTGGCTTCTCCTCCTTATCGCCCTCAATGCCGCCATCGAAGTGCCGGTGATCCTTCTTCGTCTGCGCGGGGTGTCCAGTGTCGAACAGGCGGCGAATATGATGCAGACGATGGCCACGACCAATTCGGTCGATCTCGTTTCAGGCCTAACGACGCTTCTAAGTTGCCTGGTGCAAACGGTCCTGGCCCCGTGGCTGGCCACGATCTTCGTCGTCCTTTACCTCGACACCCGGGCTACCATCAACGCATCACGTGACGCGCCCCTTGCAGTTGCCAGCCATTCAGAAAAATAAACGATCAGATCCTTTAACGGTCGATCCCCCCGGTGACTGCGCGGGCGATCCCGAATCCGGGTGAGATAAATCCCGGCTTTGGGAAATTCTGCTCGTCAGAGAAAATAGGCGTGCTTTATAAGCCGTTGATAATCTAGATTTTGAATCGCACCTCTTGCCATGGCACGCGCTTTGCATAAGGCTGCGCGGTCTTCATTCGAAGATCTCTTATCTCTATGCGCTCACGTCTCCTTCTTCTCGTCGGGCTGATCACTTCGGCCACGCTCCACGCTCAAACGCCCGCGCCGAGTCCCACCGTGGACGAACTGGTCGCGAAGAACCTTGAGGCCAAAGGCGGCGCTGCCGCGTTGGCCGCGATCAAGACCCTCCGGTTCGAAGGCAAGATGCTGGTTAACCAAGGCCAGTTGGAATTGAGATGTACTCAAACGCTTAAACGCCCCGGCAAAGTACGCTCGGACGCTGTCCTCCAGGGAATGACCCTGGTGCAGGCTTACAACGGCAATGAGGGCTGGAAAATTTATCCCTTCAGCGGACGGAAAGATCCGGAGAAAATGTCGGGCGACGAATCCAAGTCGCTCGTCGCATCAGCCGAAATCGGCGGGCCACTAGAGAACTGGAAAGAACAAGGCAAAAAAATCACTTACCTCGGAACGGAAGACGTGGAAGGCACCGCGGCGCACAAACTCAAAGTCGAGCGCAAGAATGGCGACATCACTTACGTCTATCTCGATCCGGATTACTTCCTGGAGATTCGCACCATCGATCAGCGCACCGAGCAAGGCGCCAAAGTCGAAATCGAGACCGATCTCGGCGACTACGAAAAGGTGAACGATGTTTACTTCCCTTTCTCCCTGGAGATCGGGAGCAAAGGATCGAACGACAAACAAAAAGTGATCGCCGAAAAGGGCGAAGCCAATATTCCAGTCGACGACTCGATCTTCGAGTTCCCCGCCAAAGCCGCCAAATAACCAGTTACTGCCATGCGAATTCTTAGCATTCTCTTTATTCTCGGCTTCGTCAGCGTCGCCACCGGACAGCAAATCCCGTACAGCTCGGCCACCATCTCGGGCCTGAACGCACGCAACATTGGTTCGGCGGCGATGAGCGGTCGTGTCGATTCGATCGCCGCGACCCGCGCACCGTCGGGCAAACTCACCATCTTCATCGGCGCAGCCACCGGCGGCCTTTGGAAATCGGAAGACAGCGGGACGAACTATCGCCCGGTCTTCGACGAGCAACCGGTGCAATCGATCGGCGCGCTCGCGATCGATCCGACGCACACGAAGAACGTCTGGGCTGGCACAGGCGAACCCTGGGTTCGTAACAGCACTTCGTATGGTGACGGAATCTACAAATCAACCGACGGGGGCGAGACTTGGAATAAGGCCGGCCTGCCCAACTCGGAACGTATCTCCCAGATCGTCGTGAGTCCGAAAAGCAGCGACACCGTCTACGTCGCGGTTCCAGGCGCGCTTTGGAGCGACTCACCCGATCGCGGGCTCTACAAGACCACCGACGGCGGCAAGACCTGGAATCTCGTCCTGAAAGGCTCCAACCTCTCCACCGGCGCTTCCACCATCGCGATGGACCCGTCGAACCCTGACGTGATGTTCGCCGGTCTCTGGGATTTCCGACGCCAGGGCTGGACTTATCGATCAGGCGGCGAATCGCCTAACGACCCTTCCGGAAGCGGGCTCTTCCGCACTGCCGATGGCGGCAAGACCTGGACGGAAATCACTCCGGAGGCTAACAAGGGTTTTCCCAAAAAACCGTACGGGCGTCTCGCGGTCGCGATCGCCCCGTCCAATCCGAAACGCGTTTACGCTTTTGTCGAATCGACCGACAGCGCGCTCTTCGTTTCCGACGACGGCGGGCAGACCTGGCAGCAACGCGACAAAAGTCAGTGGATGGTTTGGCGTCCGTTCTACTTCGCCAACCTGATGGTTGATCCGAAAAACCCGGACCGCGTCTTCAAGACGGACGGCGCGCTTATCAAGAGCGAAGACGGCGGCAAGAGCTTCGCGACCATCGGCGGCTTCAACGGCGCGCACGGCGACGTGCACGCTGTTTGGATCGATCCGAATAATTCGCAGAATGTTATCTCCGGTGACGACGGCGGCATCTGGTACGCCTACGATGGCGGCAATCGCTGGTGGAAAGCGGATAACCTGCCCATCTCACAGTTTTATCGCGTGAGCGTGGACAACGCCGATCCCTACCGCGTCTACGGCGGCTTACAGGATAACAGCTGCTGGGTTGGCCAGTCGGAATATCCCGGCGGCATCACTAACGCGCAGTGGGAAAACATCTTCAACGGCGACGGCTTCTACACCTTCCCCGACCCGGCTGATCCTGATTACATCTACGCCGAATATCAGGGCGGCTATGTCGGCCGGGTCAATCGCCACACCCTCGAGGCGCGCATTATCCAGCCCAAGCCGAACTACCAGGAGAAGCTCCGCTTCAACTGGAATGCGCCCCTGGTCGCTTCGCCTAACGAGAAAGGGACGATCTATATCGGCGCGCAATTCCTTTTCCGCTCTCGCGACCACGGCCAGAGCTGGGACCGCATCTCACCCGACCTCACCACGAACGATCCGACCAAGCAGCAACAGGAGAAATCCGGCGGCGTCACGATCGATAACTCAGCCGCTGAGATGTACACCACCATTTTCTCGATCAGCGAGTCGCCTAAGGATAAGAACGTGATCTGGGTCGGGACCGATGACGGCAACCTGCAGATCACTCGCGATGGTGCCAAAACCTGGAACAATGTCGTCGGCAACGTGACCGGCTTGCCCAAGAATTCCTGGGTCCGCTCCGTCCACGCGAGTAACGCCAACGCCGGCACCGCCTACGTCGCGTTCGATCGCCATACCTTTGGCGATTTCGCGCCCTATGTTTATAAAACGACTGACTACGGCCAGACTTGGACGCCGCTCGCCACCCCGCAGGACGCCAAAGGCATCCGCGGCCACGCCCACGTGATCAAGGAAGACCTCGTCAAACCCGACCTGCTCTTCCTCGGGACCGAATTCGGACTTTATATCTCGATCGATGGCGGGCAAAACTGGGCGCAATACAAAGGCTCACACTTCCCGGCCGCTCCAGTGCGCGACCTCGTCATCCAGCCACGGACTAACGATCTCGTGCTCGGCACCCACGGCCGCGGCATCTGGATTATCGACGACATCACGCCGCTGCGTTCGCTCACGCCCGACTTGCTCACAAAGGAAGCCAGCTTTGTGCAAAGCAAGCCGGCGCAACAACAGCGGATCGAAGCCAACGGCGGTTGGTCGAACGGCGCTGCCGTCTTCGTGGGCGAAAACCCACCTAATGCCGCCGTCATCACCTATTACCAAAAATCCAGGCACCTTTTCGGGAAACTGAAGATCGAAGTCCTGGACGCCTCCGGCAAGGTGGTCGACACCCTCCCGGCCAGCAAACGCCCCGGGCTCAACCGCGTGATGTGGAGCATGCACGAGAAGCCGCCGCGCGTCCCGCCCGCGGCGCAGCTCGCCTCTGCCGGCACGACTGGCCCGCGAGTTCTACCCGGCACCTACACCGTGCGCATGACCAAGAACGACCAGCCGTATGAAATGAAGCTGACTGTCGCTTTGGATGCTCGCAGCAAATTTAGCGAAGCCGACCGCAAGGCGCAGTATGACGCCGCGAACAAGGTGAAAGCTCTTTTCGCCGACGAGAGCACCTTGATGGATCGCATTCTCGTCCTGCGCGGAAGTCTAACCCAAAGCGCGCAAGCTGCGGCTGCCGATGAAACGACCAGAAAAGTCGTGAGCGATTTCGACCAGAAAGTGAATGGCGTTCGCAAACAGATCGCGGCGACCACGGAAGGCGGGGCGATTACCGGGGAAGAGCGTTTGCGCGAACATACCGACCAACTCTATGGCGCTATCCTGAGTTACGAAGGTAAACCGGCTGCCTACCAAATAGCGCGAATCGATTCACTTCGGCGCGAGCTGCAGGACGCGATCAAAGATTTCGAGACGTTGATCTCGGACAATCTGCCGAAACTAAACGAACAACTTAAGGCTACAGGCCAGCCTGAGATCACAGCGCCGCCAGCCAAAGTCGCGATCAACGGGAGCGAAGAGATGGGTGGCGGCTCAAGGTCGAGCCGTGTCGATCGCGATCTGGCCGCAACCGCCGCGGTGCTCCCGGCAAACTTCCGGCTGCTTCGTTAGGCACGCTGGCCGGCGAGGAACACGCGCCACGGCAAGTCCCGGGGAGCGCACGCGCCTCGCGTGCCGGTCGCGGCGCCTCGCCGCAACCATCTTCGCTCGTGGCAATCATTCCTGAAAAGTTTGCGAAGGCGCCGCAGCCCCTCGGGGCATAAAAACCCCGCCCCATTTCAATCCCGCACCGTCTTCATACCATTCCGTATAATCCGGTCGATTAACTGTGGATAGGACAACCCCGCTCGCCCCGCCGAGAGCGCAAAGTCTTCGTCCGCGGCCAGGATCGGGTTTGGATTGGCCTCGATGAAGTATATCTGGTTCGCCGCCGTCAGGCGCAGATCGATCCGGGCGTAGCCATCAATCGTGAGCAAACGATAAATCCGCTTGCAGATCCGTTCTATTTGCCTAACGACGGCAGGTTCTAATCCCTCGGCGAATTGATTATCCAGGCCCCAGCGTTTCCGGTATTCCTCGTCCCACTTCGCGCGATAGGTCGCGATCTTCGGTTCGTCCGGCGGCACTTCACGGAAAACAAGCTCCCGGATGGGAAAAACGGTCAGCTTTAGGTCGCCCATCAAGCTCACGTAAAGTTCGCGCCCTTCGATATATTCCTCCGCAATCACGTCGCCGTCGTACTTCTCATGAATGAAGGTGACGCGTTCGCGAAACTGATCGTCGCTCGCGACAAAGGAAGCCTGGGCAATGCCTAACGAGGCTTCCTCTTTGACCGGCTTAACCAGGAGAGGAAATTTGAGTTTGCGCGGTCGAGCCACGCGCTGCCCGCGCGGGATCACGACAAAACTCGGCGTGTGAATGCGATGGTAACTCAGGATCTTCTTCGAGATCCCCTTATGCTTACAGAGCACCAGGCCGGTCGCGCCACAGCCTGTGAAAGGGCATCCCTGCATCTCCAGCACGGAAACGATGTTCTGGTCGAAACCGCGATTGTTT
Source organism: Chthoniobacterales bacterium (assembly GCA_965218705.1). Classification (GTDB taxonomy): domain Bacteria; phylum Verrucomicrobiota; class Verrucomicrobiia; order Chthoniobacterales; family UBA10450; genus Palsa-1392. The sequence continues at coordinate 1,233,976 of OZ244652.1, read as the reverse complement.
TTGAATTGATCAGCCAGGTTAAACAGCACATCGGGAGCGAAACTGGCCAGTTTTTGCCGGAGCAGATCGAGGTCATCGAAAATCGCCAGATGCTCGAAGGTATGACCGAGCGTTTCCAGCGCTTCGAGCACGTTCGCTTCCGTCTTCCAATCCGCCGTCTTGAGCTCGGCCGTAAAATCCTGGTCGATCTTGGTCGAAGCGATGGCGTCGAAGAGGGCCAGAACTTTGAGTTTCTTTTGCACTATTTGGTGCGCTTAAATTGTCCGGTAAAAAGATAATTCATGACCAGAGTGGTGAGGAAAGCCGAGACTCGAAAATCCTGTTGCGGATCGTCGTTCGCAACTTGCAACCCGAGCTTGTCGCAACGCTCAATCAGCCGCGACAGTAGCTTGTTCACGCGAAACTTTTTCTCGTTAGTCCACTGGCAGACAGAGTTAAGGAGCCGCCGCCGCCGCCGCCGCAAGTAGAAGCTGGCCTGGATGTGCCCCGGCCCGGCCTCCGCGGGGAAAAGCTCGCGCAGATCGGCATCGTAAAAATCGGGATAGGTGTCTGCGAAGAGTTTTCGTTTGTTGGCGTAGTAAGTCTTAAGCTTTTGATTCAGACAATCGTAGTCGGCGAGACGGTAGTCGGGCAGATAACGGGGCGGCTCGCCCACGAGTGAGCGCATGAGCTCGTCGACATACTCGATCTTCTGCAGCGCTTTCCAGCCGGCATACCGTTCCCGCCAATCCAATCCCGGCGTCAGCCAAACGGCGAATGTTTCTGCGAAATCTTCGTCCGGATGACTCTGCGCATACCAATCTTCGAGATGCAAAACATAGCTGCGACTGAAAGGATGCGGCCGGTAGAAAGCCGGTGTCTCTTCCCGCGAGGTGCGGCCAAACGTTTGCTGCCACTTCTTCTTCCGCGGCAGTTGGTAGACATAGCTGTAAGCGTGCGCCGCTTCGTGGCGGATCAACTTCATAAACCACTCCGTCGTTCCGCCCTCCACTTCGAGCATCATGGTTTGCTCCAAAGCGCGCAGCCGATCGTGCACGAGAAAGAACGGAATAAAAATGGCCGGGATTCCCACGGGAACAAACCATTCATCGCCGATGTGACAAGGAGGCCGAAAGATCAGTCCACGTTCTGTTAACTCGCCGTAAAGCTGCCGGACGAGTGGAGACAGCGCGGTCCCCTCCAGCTGCAGACCCAGCCTGGAGATACGCCGTTCCAGAAGTTCCTCGTCACTGAGCAAGGTCCAATCCGGCACTTCCATGGGGGCGCACGTTAGCAGCGAAACCGTCGCCCTGCCAAGGAACCCATTGTCGGGGACGCTATCCCCGGTCCACCGAGGTACTCGGCACCCGTCCGGGGGCCGGGTCCCCAGCTGCTACCACGAAGGCTTTCTCTAGCGTTTTCCTGAATCTGGAAAACGTTGGTGCATGTCTACAAGCACAGGATCCGCAGTCTGGGAAGGCACGCTCAAGGGCGGGCAGGGTAAAATGAAATTGGGCAGCGATGGCTACGAGGGCGCTTACTCCTTTGGCTCGCGCTTCGAGAATGGCAGCGGGACCAATCCCGAAGAATTGATCGGCGCGGCGGAAGCTGGTTGTTTTTCCATGGCACTCTCGGTCGGTCTGGAAAAAGCGGGCTTTCCGCCCAAGCGCATCAGCACGACCGCCAAGGTGAACCTCGAGAAAGTCGGCGAAGCTTTCCGCATCACCGGGATCGACCTTGAAACCGATGCCGACGTCCCTGGGATCGACGACGCCAAGTTTCAGGAAACAGCCGAGCAGACCAAAAAGACCTGTCCAGTCTCGGTGGCGCTGGGCGGCACCCAGATCAATCTCAAAGCGCGACTGGCGAGCCACTAAATACGCCGAACTCTTGGAGGGATGGCTTCCGTCGATCTCTCTTCTCCGCCTGGGGAAGCGAAATCGCGTTTATCCTTTCTGCTCCACCATGCCGTCCCAGCGGCGCTGCATCTGCTCGGGTGATAGCTTCTCAAGCTCCTGCGAAATGATCCACTCATGACCAAACGGATCGCGCACTCGACCGGAGAGATGTCCGTAGAACTGCTCCCTTGAAGGACGCACCGCCTCCGCTCCGGCTGCGGTCGCACGCTCGAAAGCCGCTTTCGCGTCCTTGCTCATCAAGCCAAGATCTACGGCCGTGCCACCCAGCGTCGTGGGCGACTGATTAACGCCGGGATATTCGCTTCCCAGCATCACGAGCACGCCGTTGATCGTGATTTCGGCATGTCCGATCTGACCGCTCTCGGGATCGACCAACCGATAAAGCTCTTCTGCGCCGAAGGCTTTTTTATAAAACTCAATCGCGGCCGCTCCATCTTTGACGACGAGCGAAGGCGACAGCGCTGGATAGTGAGATATTGCGTCCATCGAGCAATATCGGCTTCTGGGCAAAAACGTAAACCTTTCCTGGATTCTCGATGTGGAGCCCGCGCTTCGTAGAGGGTCTGCAACGATTTCCGCTTTCAGTTTTCCCTCTTTCAGCTTTCCTCACCTCCATGGCCTCGCTCGACCCGCGCACGACCGCAAAGATTCGCGCGCGGTTGCTTCCGTTCCTCTTCATCCTCTACGCGGTCTGCTTTCTCGACCGCATCAATATCGGGTTCGCCGCCATCGCCATGAACAAGGACCTGGCGATCTCGAACCAACAGTTTGGGCTGCTCGTAGGGATTTTCTTCTTCGGTTATTTTCTTTTCGAGATTCCGAGTAATCTCATGCTCCATCGCGTGGGCGCGCGGGTCTGGATCGCGCGCATCCTCATTAGCTGGGGAGCGGTCGCCATGGCGACTGGCTTCGTCCAGAGCGTGACGCAGCTCTACGTCGCGCGTTTCCTTCTCGGCCTGGCCGAAGCTGGGTTCTTCCCCGGGGTCGTCCTCTATCTCACCTATTGGTTTCCGCGACGAGAACAGGCGCGGGCCATCGCTCTCTTCATGGCAGCGCAACCGATCACGAGCATCCTCGGCGCCCCCGTCTCCGGGTTGATTCTCGATCATGTGCATTGGCTCGGTCTCGCCAGTTGGCGCTGGCTCCTTATCCTCGAAGCTGCTCCGGCATTTCTTCTCGGTCTCCTCACCTATCGCTATCTCCCTTCCCGGCCGGCTCAGGCCCGCTTTCTCACCAGCGAGGAAAAGAAACAACTCGCCGCTGTGCTCGCGAGCGAAAAGGCGGCGAGCGAAAGTCAGCATCCTAACTCCTTGGGTCATACTTTTACGAATAAGAGAGTCTGGATGCTGGCCGCGATCGGCTTCGCCCACGCCATCGGCATTTACACTCTGAACTTCTGGATGCCCCAAGCAATGAAGTCTCTGTCTGCCAGCTATAGCAACACCGTGATCGGAATCCTGGTGGCCATTCCTTACTTGGCGGCGCTTGTTGGCATGCTGATCGTCTCACATCGCTCTGACCAACGTCAGGAACGAAGATATCATGCCGCTCTTCCGCTGCTCGTCGGAGCCTTCGGCTTTCTCGCCCTCACGTTCTTCCGCTCGCCTTTCGCCGTCGTTCTTTTATTCTCGTTAGTCGCGTTCGGCACTTACGGCTTCTTCGGACCGTTCTACGCATCGCCCGGCGAATTTCTGGGCGGTGCCTCGGCCGCCGCCGGCATCGCGCTCATCACCTCGATCTCTAATCTCGGCGGCTTCGCTGGTCCCTACGCCGTCGGGTTGCTGAGTCGCCAAACGGGGGATCTTTACGGAGGTTTTGGCGCAGCCGGGATCGCTCTACTTGTCTCCGCCGCGCTTTTTCTCCTCCTACCGCTCGGTTCCCGCCTAAACGCTGCCCGGGCCTAAACGCACTCTGTCTTCCCGATCACATCACGGCGGTCTCGGTTTCCTCGATCACTTCGGGTGGTTTCGGTTTGCCAAAGAGAACAGCCAGCACGACGCCGACGACGACTAACGAGATCCCCAGGGCACTATGCAGAGTGTAATGCTCCCCGAAAAGGGTGAGGCTAAAAATGATCGCGTAGAGCAACCCGATGTAGTTGAGGACTGCGACCCGGGCGATGCGCTCGGACTGGAGGGCTTTAGTCAGGCAAATCTGACCGACCTGGGTTAGAACGCCGCACATAAGAAGACAAAACCACTCCCACGGCAGAGGCGTGACCCAATGAATAATACTAACAAGCAAGCCGGCGGCGATGCCGACGAGCTGGAAATGAAGCACCACCACAATCGGCTCTTCGCGCTCGCGCAGCCGTCGCACCAGGTTGTAAGCCATGCCTGAGCAGATGGCGGAGACGATGCCCACCAACAGATAGAAAGTCGAGACATGCGCGTCGAAACCTTGGAGCACAAAGACACCTGCAAACGCGATCGCGTAGAAGAACCACTGACGCACTGGCACCGCCTCATGCAGAACGAAGATACCGATAAGGGCGGTAAAAATCGGCGATAGATATTGAACAGTCACCGCCGTGGCCAGGTGCATGTTCTGGAGGGTGACGAAGAAACAGAAGAGCGCGAGCGTTCCGAACGTTCCCCGTGCGATCAGCAGCGCGTGATTGTTGCCTTTCCAGTCATACTGCCGACGCGCAATTTCGACTCCGCAGATGACACCCGAGACCAGGCAGCGGAAGAACACGATCTCCATCGCCGGGATGCGATCGAGCTGCTTCACGAAGACGTTCATGACCGCGAAGGCGAGGGTGGCCACCAGCATGTTGCCCACCCCGCCACTCAGGCGCGGCCGTCTACGGTGAAGATGGCGTTTGGTCGACAAATGCATCGGTGGTAGTGCCTCTACCCAAGGGGCGTCCGAAAACAAGAGACCAGAACGCGACTGCCGACCGCTACTGAAACACTGTGACGCCTTCAGTGGCGGTGCGCTCCGCGTAGAGGCTACTGAGCCGCTGGGTCATGGCGCCGATCTGCCCGTCGCCGATGGTGCGGCCGCCGATTGTCGTCACGCCGGCGAGTTCGCCCATCGTGCCGGTGCAGAAAACTTCCTCGGCCGAATAAAAATCGTCGATCGCGAGATCGGTTTCAACCCACGGGATTTGCTCCGCTGCGCAAATCTCCAGGATGCTCGCGCGGGTGATTCCTTCCGGGCAGGCGCGCACATGGCTGGTCGCGAGGGCGCCTTGCCTAACGATAAAGAGATGCGTTGCATTCGTCTCGGCGACGAAGCCCTGCAGGTCCAGCAGGATGGCGTCGTCCGCGCCCGCCGCGTTGGCCTCGATCTTGGCCAGGATCGAGTTGAGCAAATTAGCATGGTGGATCTGCGGATCGAGAATCTCCGGCGGCGGACGGCGCATTTTGCTCACAATCAGGTGGAGACCGCTCCGGTCGTAAACCGGCGCCTTGTGTTCCGCGAGCACGATCAGCGTCGGCCCGCTCTGATTGAGGCGCGGGTCCATCCCGGAAGTGACTTTGACGCCGCGGCTGAGGGTGAGCCGGATATGCACGCCGTCGCGCATCTGGTTCGCCGCGAGGGTCCGTTTGATCTCGTCGATTATTTTCTCGTTAGGCGGAATCTCGGCGAAAGAAAGGGCGGTGGCCGAGCGGCGCAGGCGATCGAGATGCTCGTGCAGCTTGAAGATGCGTCCGTCGTAAAGCCTTAGTCCTTCCCAGACCGCATCGCCGCCTTGCACCGCGGAGTCGAAGGGGCTCACGCCGGCCTCATCACGGTGCCTGAGCCGTCCGTTGATGTTCACGATCAGATCGCGGTTTTTCTCGTTAAACTGTTGAAACATTTTTCGTCTCTGATAAGAACCTCGCGCTCTGGTGGAAGCTAGGGAGGAACGAGCTTCCGCTCGACCAGTTTCCATCTTACCGGCCCTTTGCATAGTAGAAGGCGTATGAACGCTCGCTTTCTACTCCTATCATTGCTTTTCCCCACCCTCCTCTTAGCCGCGGAGCCGAAGGAACAAAACCTCACTCCGCCGGACAGTCTCGCGCTCGACGGCCTGCCGCCGATCCCAAATGAGATCGCTGAACAGGTCGGACGTTACGCCGAGAGCCGCGCAGCAACGTTCCTCGACTGGCAACCGAGCAAAGCGGAAATGCTCATCCTGACGCGCTTCGGCGATACCAACCAGGTGCACCTCGTCACGCAGCCGGGCGGCGCGCGCACGCAGCTGACCTTCTTCGACGACCGGATCAATGATGCGAGTTTCGACCCGAAGGCCGGTGCGTTTTTCCTTTTCTCGAAAAGCGCGGGCGGGAACGAGTTTAATCAAAACTACCGCTACGACTTCGCCACTGGCGAAGTCACGCTCCTGACGGATGGGAAAGCGCGCAACTCCGCCCCGACCTGGAGCGAAGACGGGCAGCGCATCGCCTACACTTCCACGCGTCGCAACGGCGCCGACACCGACCTTTACCTGGAGTCGCCTAACGACCCCAAGACCGATAAACTCCTGGCCGAAGTGAAAGGCGGCGGCTGGGACATTTCCGATTGGTCGCCAGACGGGAGGACGCTACTCGTGGGCGAGTATCTCTCGATCAATGAAAGCTACCTCTGGCTCTTCGATACCAAGACGGGAGCGAGGACGGAACTGACGCCGCGTCCAGCCGCGGAGGCCGAGAAGATTTCCTACGCGCAGGCGCGTTTCGCGAAGGACGGCAAAGGCATTTTCGTCACGACCGATCGCGAGTCGGAGTTTCAGCGCCTCGCATACATCGACCTCGCGAACAAGGAGCACACCTATCTCGTCCCCGATGCGAAATGGGACGTGGACGATTGGGACCTGAGCGAAGACGGCCGGCACATCGCCTACACCTTGAACGAGAATGGCACCTCGACCCTGCACCTTGTCGATGTCGCAATACGGGACGGCAAAATGGCGGCCACCCCGCAGCCTGCTCCGAGCTTCGATCCGCCGATTTCCGCTTCGATCATCACGGGCTTAAAATGGCATCACGACGCGCAGAAAAACCTGCTCGCTTTCAATGTAAACGGCGCGCGTTCCCCTTCCGATGTTTACACGTGGTCGCCGGCCGGAGGGAAGAACGTCGCGACCCGCTGGACGACGAGCGAGACGGGCGGAATTCCGGCCGATCGTTTCGTCGAACCGAAGCTGATCACCTGGAAATCGTTTGATGGGAAAGAGATCAGCGGGTTTCTCTATCAGCCAGACGCGAAGAAATTCCCCGGTGCGCGGCCCGTCATCATCAACATTCACGGTGGACCGGAAGGCCAGGCGCGCCCCGGTTTTGCGGGCCGCAACAACTACCTCTTTAACGAGCTCGGTTGCGCGATGATTTTGCCTAACGTTCGTGGCTCGGCTGGCTACGGGAAGTCATTTCTCCTGCTCGATAACGGCCTCCAACGCGAAGACTCCTACAAGGATATCTCGACCTTGTTGGATTGGATTAAAACCCAGCCGCAACTCGATGCCGGCCGCGTCATGGCCTACGGCGGATCGTACGGCGGTTTCATGGTGCTCGAGGTCGCGACGAATTACGCGGACCGGATCCGCTGCGCGGTCGACATCGTCGGCATTTCCAATCTCGCGACGTTCCTAAAAAACACGGAGAGCTATCGACGCGACCTGCGCCGGGCGGAGTACGGCGATGAGCGCGATCCGAAGATGGCGGAGTTCATGGAGAAGATCGCGGCGCTGAATAACGCCGAGAAAATCACCAAGCCGCTCTTCGTCGTGCAAGGCGCGAACGACCCGCGCGTGCCAAAATCGGAGGCGGAGCAGATCGTCGCGACCCTTAAGAAGCAGAAAACGCCCGTCTGGTACATGCTCGGGAAGGACGAAGGGCACGGTTTCGGGAAGAAGAAAAACGCCGACTATCTCTTCTACGCGGCGGTGCAATTCATTCGCGACTATCTGCTGTAGTTGGCGACGCAGTCCCCGGCCGGGCGCGGGGGTGAAGATTGAATCGCTCGTTGCGCGTCCCGGGACAGCGTCCCCGGCTCCAACACTAGCGAAGGCAGTGGGCGCGAAGAAGCTCGTACGATTCGCGGCAACGCGCTTCCACGTCTTTGAACCGCGGTGGAACCTCCGCACATCGGACGCGATACGGCGCAAAACCGGTCGAGGTCTTAACTTCGCCATACCAATACTTGGCCCAGACGCCGTCCGATTCACGCAGACCCGCGGGCCAGGAAAGCATCGCTGGATCGAACTCGATCCCGAGCGTCTCGCATAAGCGGCGCATGATGTGTTCCGGATTTTGCAAAACATCCCGTGCGTCGATCACCGGCGGAACGAGTCCACTTCGAGCACAAACAAATTCAAAAATCTCCGCTTGTTGAGGAAAGCCCAAATCTTCCGCGCTCGGGTTCTCGTTCTTCTTGAGATACGAGACGATCACTTCCGCTGGGTCGCGGATGAGGAAACAATTCGTTAGGCTGGCTAACCAATCGCGCTTCACCTCCGGCAGCAAATGATGGGTCATCTGCTTTTGGTAGAAAACCTCGAGGTGGGAGGGGTCTTGGCGCCCCGCTGGCGATAAGTTCCCGACGAGCCCATCCGCCACCTTCCGCCAATCCGTCTCCCCCGCCGCGATCACTTCACCCGCCATCGGATGCGCCTTCCCGGTCGCGTGAAGATAAAACGCATAGAGCGGCTCATCGACCACCACCGTATCCGCGCGGTTCTCCCACGCGCGCATCATCGCGGTCGAAATGTTGCGCGGGCCCGACCACATCGCGATGCGCCGCAGATCAGCCATTTCGTTAGGCTACCATACGATCCCACCGCACCGAAGCGATGCTGGCGGGCAACGCTCCGTCGTTGCCTAGTTTCAAACACGGCGATGACAGAGCATCGCCCTCCCATCCCGTCTCCTTGCCTCTGAGACGCGGGACTACACTTTTGCGATCCATCGCAACATCCGCTCCCGCATCCTGGCATCCGGCAACCGCCCCATCCCGCCCTGCATGTTGTCCTCGAGATGTTTCGGATCGCTCGTCGCTGGAATTGCGCAGGTGACCGCCTCGTTAGCCAAAATCCACTTGAGGAGAAATTGCGCCCACGAGGTGCAATCAAACTCCGCCGCCCATTCAGGCAGCGGCTTCGCGCGCAGGCGTGAGAAAAGATCACCGCGCGCAAACGGCCGGTTAATCAGCGTCGCGATCCCGCGCTCACGCGCCAAGGACAGCACTCGCTTCTCGGCTTCCCTTTCCGCGATCGAATAATTGATCTGCAGGAAATCGAGTTTTTCTCGCTGAAGCGCCTTCTCGACTGCCGGCAGCGAGGACTCGACGTAATGCGTGATGCCGACGTAGCGCACTTTCCCCTCCTCCTTCCAGACGCGCGCGGTGGCGAGCTGGGTGTCGAGGTCGACGAGATTGTGCACCTGCAATAGGTCGATTTTTTTCGTACGCAGACGTGTGAGCGAACGTTCCATGGAGTCGATCCCTTCTTGTTTGCCCGTCGTCCAAACCTTGGTCGCGACGAACAGCGACTCGCGCAATTTCAATTCCTCAACCAGCTCGCCGATGACTTCTTCAGCGCGGCCGTACATGGGCGAGGTATCGACCACTTGGCCGCCGAGTTGCGCGAAACGCTGCAGCACTTCCCGGAGCGGCCCGCGGTCGTTAGGCGAATGGCCCACGTCGAAAGTTCGCGATGTGCCGAGGCCAATGGCGGGAATTTTCTCGCCGGAGGACGGAATGGCGCGGAGAAGCATGGCAGCAGAGGCTTTACCAGCCGCGAACGACGGCCGCGGACAGTAGGCCGCCGCCGCCGCACCGCCGATCAATCGCGCGGCCGCCCGTCGAGTGATCGGAATGCCGTTCATCCCCCAACATAGCAGCTCAGGTCAGCGCGGCAGCGGTTGCTCGAGATTCGCGAGGCCGTAGGCAAGGACGGCGTTGATCGCCGCGGTCTCGGCCAGGTGCTTCGGATCGATCTTATCGAGCGTATCAGCCGCGGTGTGGTGATAGGTGAAATAGAATCGGCTATCCTGGATCGGGCTGAAATTGGGGACGCCCAGCTTGGCCAGCGGATCGATATCGGAGCCGGCTTCTTCCTTCTCCGAGACTACGCCAGCGCCGGAATGGTCCAGGACGCTCGCGATCGGTTCGACAAAATCTTTCAGCCCCTTTTTCCCGACCACGTTGATCCCGATCGGATGATCGGCGCCGAGGTCGGTCTCGATCGCGGCGAAATGATTCGCGATCTCGCCCGCGTGTTCCTTGGCGTAGGTCTTGCCGCCCATCAGACCATTCTCTTCATTCATCCAGGCGACGATGCGAATCGTGCGCATCGGGTGCAAGCCGAGTTGCTGCACGAGGTGAGCTGTCTGCATTGCGACCGCCACACCCGAGCCGTCGTCGATTGCGCCGGTGCCGAGATCCCAGGAATCGAGGTGGCCGGAAACGATCACGACCTGCTCGGGATGTTCGCTGCCTTTCAAGTCGCCGATCACGTTAGAGCTCTCGGCGTCGGGCAATTGCTGTGGAGTGAGCACGAGGTGCATCTTCACCGTGCCCTGAGGAGCAAGGGCTGCGATCGTTAGGGCATCTTCTTCCGCCAGAGCGGCGGCGGGAATCTTGGGCGCGTCGTCTGCGTATCGCGTCATGCCTGTATGCGGCAGTCGGTAGGCCCCGTCGCCCGCCGAGCGAATGAGAGCCGCGACTGCCCCGAGACGGGCCGCTTCACTGGGACCTGTGCTGCGATATTCGACCGCTTTGCCATAGGCTTCGCCCCCATGGCCCATGGCGGCCATTTCCTTGTCGTAGGCATGATTGAAAACCACAATCCGACCTTTGATTCGTGCTTTGCCGATCGATTTTAGTTCATCGAAATCCCGCACCACCACGACATCCGCGGTCAAACCCTCCGGCGGCGTGGCCACGCTGCCGCCCAGCGCGGTCAGCACGACTTTTTGCGTCGTTCCGGCAGCTTGCCCCGGATATTCCACCAAGGCCGCCGTTTCCTCGCCGCGCACCCAATGCGGAACCATCACTTTTTCCAGACTAACCTGCAGGCCGAGCGCTTTCAGTTCGCTCGCGACGTACTCGACCGCCTTCTGCGCCTGCGCCGAACCACTGAGCCGCGGACCGATGTTATTGGCAAGATGCGCCACCTGCCGGTAGGCGTAATCGCTCGCGAGCGCGGCCTGCTGCAGCTTCTTTAAGTCGGCCAGGGTCTGGGGCGAATAGAGAACCGGCGTGGGAGAAGGCGACGGGCTGGGCGAGGTTGCATCCATCTTTTCCGGGGCGGCGACCTGCGGCGGCGGGGCGGCGGCGACCAACACGAGGCAATACCAAGGGAGAAGCCGACAAAGAAAGAGCTGCGACATGGGGGAACTTTGTCAGGAAAATGCGGAACCTCAATCGACCTCGGTGGCTCGATTCGAGGATGGCGCATCAGCCGGGTTCGCGCTTTACTAGTTCCGTTCCGTCGCATCATGCCTAACGACACCGTTGTTTCACTCGATCTGCCCGGCATCCCTAAATTGCGCAGTGGCAAGGTGCGCGAAGTGTTCGACCTGGGTGACACCCTCCTCTTTGTGGCGACTGATCGGCTGTCGGCTTTCGACGTCATCCTGCCCGATCCAATTCCCGACAAAGGCGCGGTCCTGAATCAAATCTCGGCTTTTTGGTTCGATAAATTCCGCTCGACGCCCAATCACTTCATCACCGCCGACTTCGCGAGATTCCCCGTGAATCTGCAGCCTTATCGCGCGCAGCTTGCGGGGCGCTCCATGATCGTGCGACGAACCCAGCCACTCCCGGTCGAGTGCGTGGTGCGCGGCTATCTTGCGGGTTCGGGTTGGAAAGATTATCAGGCCACCGGTGAAGTCTGCGGCCACAAGCTACCGGCGGGTTTAGAGCTCGCCTCTGAACTGCCGGAGCCAATCTTCACGCCTTCAACCAAGAACGAAGCTGGCCACGACCTCAATATCACCTGGGAAGAATGCTGCGCGATGGTCGGCGAATCGGTCGCAGAACAGGCACGCGAACTGAGCCTGGAGACCTATCGCTCCGGTAAGGCGCACTCTGCGTCCTGCGGAATCATCGCGGCCGACACCAAATTCGAGTTCGGTTGGGTGGGCGATGATCTTCTCCTAATCGACGAATGTCTGACGCCCGATTCTTCGCGCTTCTGGTCGGCCGACAGCTACAAGCCCGGTCAAAGCCCACCGAGCTTCGATAAGCAATTCGTGCGCGATTACCTGGAAACGCTCGCCTGGAATAAGACACCGCCCGGACCGCGTTTGCCCAGCGCGGTCATTGAGAAAACTTCCGCGAAATATCGCGAAGCCTTTCGTGGCCTAACGAAGAAAGAGCTCGCCTGAGGAGCGCGGGCGGGAGCTCGCACGCAGACCCGCCATCTCGCATGTCCTACCGGGTCGCACTCTGGCTCGTCCTGGGATTGTTCGTCCTGATCTTCGCGCGCGTGTTTTTTTTAAGCGAAGTGATCTTTCCCCATGATAACGCGTGGGAGACGGGGACGCCGGCCGCCAGTGAGAGGGGGCGGCTCTCGAATCGGAAGTTTTCCGACGAAAGCAGCGTTTTTATTCCCGAACTCGCGAACAACCTTAGCCACCGCCATCGGGCATGGCTAAACACTTGGAATCCTCACGTGGAACTTGGTCGCCCGGCCTTGCAGCTGAGCGGGTTGAGCCGGGCTTTCGTGCTGACGAACCTGCTCGCCATCTTTAGCCACGATCCGTTCGTCGTTTACACCGCCCTCGTCCTGCTCACGGTCGGCCTCACAAGTTGCTTTGCCCTTCTCTTTTTCCGCGCGCTCGGACTCCATCCGGCCGCGGGTGCAGCGGCGGCGTTGGGTCTCGGTTTTGGCTCCGCCGTAATGTATTGGCTGACTTTTGTCATGTTTCTTTCGACGATCTGTTGGTCGATCTGCCTGCTCTGGCTGATCACGGTTTTCATTCGAGGTCGCTCCTGGCCGGTGGCGCTGGGAGTGGCCTTTGCCACTTACTCCCTGCTCCTCACGGGCTATCCGCAGATGACTATCTTGTTCGCCGATATGTTAGGGCTCTACACCATCGTTCGCCTGGCGCAGGATGGTACTTCGCTCCTGCGCAAATGCCGGTGCGCGCTCGCCCTCCTCGGCTGCGCGCTGGCCGGCCTGGCGGCCGCTCTGCCCGTCTATCTCGACCTCTTCGTAATCGCGCGTGATTCGGCTCGGGTGACTGGAGTAGCCGACACATTTTTCCTAGCGATTTTGCCGCCTCTCCACTCGCTCCCGCAGTTAGGTGGCTTCATCACGACGATTTTTGACTGGTCATGGCTCGGTAACGCGATCGCGCCGGGCTTCCCTCAGCCATTCAACGGACTGAGCTTTACGCCGGTTTTTGGAACGCTCGTCTGGCTCTCATTTCTCATCAAAGCGAGGCAAGAAATCTGGTTCTGGCGTGCTTTTCTCCTTGTGTGTCTGGGTGCCACGATTTGCCCGCCCGTCTATCTGTATGCCGTTCACCATCTGGGTTTCTCTTTGTCCCGCATCCAATTACTTTGCGGTGCGATCGTGCCCGGGCTCGTTTTGAGCGCCTACACGATGGATGCAATTGTTCTCCAGAACTTTCGCCTCACGAAATGGTCGGTTGGCTTTCTCTTACTACCGCTGGCTGGGGAAATCCTGGTCGCGCTAACAGTCTGGCGCTCGCTGAGCTTCTCGCCGCTTGCCGTAGTCGCAACGTGTCTTCTCGTCTTTGCTTTGCTCGGGGTCCTTGTCTGTAGGTCGGCACCCGGTCTGGTGGGAGTGGCGGCCGCTTCGACGCTTCTTTACGGCTATCCATTGATCCTGAGCCGACCGGAGGCGGCGATCCATCAATCATCCGTCCTAACAGTAGCCGTGCAGCGGGCGACCGACGGAGGCCGTTATGCCATCGCCGATACAGGAATGAGAAGCGAACTTCCGCCCAATCAGGAAGCCCTCTTGGGATTGGCGAGCATCAACTCCTACGACTCTTTGTCGCCCCAGAGATATCAGGACTTGGTGAAGAAATGGAGTGATCGTGGAGCCGAAACCTACGGGCGGCATTTCAGATTTATTAACGCAAACCTTGCTCTGCCGGATCCGACATTTCGCTTTTCGAATGTGAATCTCATTCTTTCCAGGCGCCCTTTGACCTCCCCAGAGGCGACGCCGTTGGCGGTAGTCGGTGGAATCCGTTTTTATCGCCCGGTCAACCCGGCGATAGATCTTGGCCGGAGCGCTCATTGGCGCTTCACGCATAACGGTGCAATCGATGTGGGCGAATCAGGTGAAGAGCCTGAGTTGACTGCACATCGTGTGGAGGCTCTGAACGATTTTCAGAGAATCGAGTTAAGTGTTGTTCCGGAAGAAACTCTCTTATTCATTAGCCAGCAGTACCATCGAGCCTGGCGTGCCACTGCCGCTGGGCGATCGCTCCGGTCGGTGCCGGTCAACGGTTTCTACCAGGGCGTGATCGTTCCTCCGAATACGGCTATGGTAGAGTTGAGCTTTCGGCCGTTTGTCTGGTGGAGCTGGGTGCCGCAAGTGATCTTCGCCGGATTGGGCGGCTTCCTTTTGCTGCGATCGATCTCGCGCTCGAAATTGGAGCAGGCCTAGTCGAAATCGAATCTAAGCACCGCGTAACTTTCATTCGCGTAAACCTGTTCGAGTTGGGTGAGAAGTGTCGCTGGAAGGCCTTGTGGTGGCCGACGGACCACAAGATAGCGGATATTGAGATCGCGCAGGAACTCATTCCTCACCTTTCCGTTCCGCCAGCCTTCCCAGAATTCTGACTGCGCCAACTTCCTTTCTTCGTACGCCTCCCGGCTCACAAAAGTGTCGGCAAAATAGCCGATCGGCACCCGACAGAAAGTGAGGGCAAGGACGGCTCCCAAAACGCTTCGCTCCGGCAAAACAACCTCGCCCGGCGTTGCGTTGTCTGAAAGATAACTCATCGCGTCGATCAAATCCCGATCATAGCTTTGCCGCGCGGTCTTCGGCGGCGGGCGCATTTGCAGCGCGAAATGCTGGACCGTTGCAGGAAGGCTGAGAGCAGCGGCCACGAAGAGAATCGTCGCTTCAGCCAGGATCGGTCGGAGCCCCCGCGCGACCATGCGTTCATAGAACAAAGCCATGGCTTCGACGGCGAAGATCCAGGCGAGATATTTGCTTTGGCCAAAAAACCACACGCTGTTGTTGTAGGGATGCGTGGCTACTTTTGGCACGACGCGGCAGGTCAGGGTGATCACGACACCAACGACGACGAAAAATGCGAGCACGTAGCGCAAAGGCCGATCGGGGTCCGGCCGGCACAGCGTTCGCAGGATCGCCGGAACCCCCAGGACGCGCAGGCCGAGACACCCGAAAAGGTAGACTGGCAAGGCCAAAACGATGAAGGAAAGAACGGAATGTGACCAGGCCGGAACACCGAGGGCTTCCATCGATGGACTCACGTAGGGCCAGGGATCAAAGCTCGTAACGATGTCCGCTTCTTTTTTGTTGTTCAAGAAGGCCATGAGGAGGAGCGGCGCCAAATTGATCGCAGTCAACGTCGCGACCTTGAAGAGCGCTGTTTGCCGAAAGGATAATAAGTAGACAATAGCGGCGAAGCCGAGGCTGACTGCGATATGAGCGGCGACGAAGACCTTGACTTCCAGGGAAGCGGCGAAAAGGAACGCGCAGAAGAAGAACCAGGTCCAATGAGGCTCCCGAAGATATTTTTGCAAACAAAACAGACCCGCAAAGAGCAAGGCGAGCCCCGGCAGAACAGGATTCGCCTGGAATAAGGAGAAGACTGTAGGTATCCAGAAATATCTTACCGACCAATCTCCTTGTGACCGTTGCCATATGCCGGGGAGAAAACCGAAGTCTTCTCCGAAGAAGACGAGAAGCACAAAAAGAGCGGCCCAGTACTCCGAGCCGAGCCAAAGTCTGGCGAAGCAAAACGCGCTCAGCATTCCGAGCAGGAGAAAGAGCGTAGGAACGAAGCGGAGGGTTAAGTCCCGCGTATCCAGACCGGCAGCGTGAGCGAACATCGCTACCGGAAGATCCATTCCGTAATGGTAGCTCATGCGGTGGCCGGAAAAGACAGGTGCATCCGGAGGTATCGTGTGCGTCAACTCATTGGCGATGGCGAGGTGGAGAAGAAAATCTGCTGATTCCTGAACAAGCATAGTTCCGTCAGGGCGCCGGGTCAGATTTGTGTAGTACTGGGGCAGAAGCGCCAGCATTGTGATCCCGAGCGCGAGAACGGCGAGCAAGGCCAGTCGCGACCGGGTCAAACATCGCTTAATGCGCGATCCAGCGTCCGATCGGGACCAGGATGAATCGCGCAGGACGCGTCGCCACCGGCGGTACTGCACGCCGCAGAAGATAATGAGTGCCCCCACCGGCCAGACGGAATAGAAATTCTCCCGATCCGTGAAGCCAAAGACCCAGTAGACCAGGCCGCTTAGGACTAAACCAAGAATGCAGGCGAGAGTGAAGTTCTCCAGAGGCCGTGCCGTTGATTTGCCGAGGAGCAGCAAGAGTTTCCCTGGCACGTAGCCGAGAAGGAATGCCGAGACGAGGAAAAGGCACGCGTCGGCAAAAATGGACATTTCGGCTGTGAAACCAACTCTCGGCGGAACAAAGAATTAGGTCACGCTGGTCACGCCGCGGCAAGGTCAAAACATCGATCGACGGATGGCGGACGGAATTTTGAGCGGGAACGTGTGACGATCTCTCTCGCAATTTACTCGTGACCAGACCCGAGTTGTCTCCTAGGTTGAGCGACGGTTTTGCCGAATGTGCGCCTGCCGGTGCCGATTCCGCGAGCCGTTCGTGATGCCCATGAGCCCCGAAGAAAGAGCTATCGAAGAAGTCTGCCGCTACTATACCTCTCGGATTGAGCAACACGGCGCTTCGGCGTCGGGGGTTGATTGGCGCGATGAAGTCTCACAAGAAACGCGCTTCGAACAATTGGCCCTGGTGCTGAAAGGAGATACTACGAGCTCACTGGCCGATATCGGCTGCGGCTACGGGGCGTTGGCCAGATTCCTCCGTGGAGAAGGTTGGCACGGACTGTATGAGGGCGTCGATATTTCGTCCGGGATGATCGAAGCGGCGGGGCGCTTTCTCACGGCAGAAAAAGACGTGCACTTGACCGTCGGACGGATGCCTGCTCAGCCTGCCGACTACGTCGTGGCCAGCGGCGTATTCAATGTCAAAATAACTGCTGAGATCTGCGCCTGGGAACGGCATGTTTTTCGCACGATCGACGAGATGGTTTCTCTCGCGCGGAAAGGAGTGGCCTGCAATTTTTTGACGAGCTGGTCCGACGCTCCCTTGATGCGCGACGATCTGTACTACGCGGCGCCAGAACGTATTTTTGAATACTGCGCTGCGCGCCACTCGCGTTGGATCGAGCTTTCGCAGGATTACGGATTATTTGAGTTCACCGTTCGGATGCGATTGGATCGGCCCGCGTCAAGGCTCCGCGTCGGTTCCTAGGGCAATGAGAGGAAGGCCCTCGTCCAAAGTCCGTGTCTGCGCGGCCGTCAGTGGTCGGGCGACGGTCTTACGAGCCGTGATCGAGGCGGCGGCAAATGGACTTTTGTCGCTTGAGGTGTGTGGTTTTGTGGCTGATCGATCCTGCGACGGGCTACGGACAGCGGCAGATTACGGCATCCCGGGTCAGTGCCTCGATTTCAAAGCATTTCCCTCACGCACTGCTTTTCATGAAGCGTTCGATGCTGCGGTTCTGGCTTACGATCCCGACTTTGTTCTCTTGCATTACAATCGACTCGTTTCGGATCGACTCTTGGAAAAACTCCCTGGTCGGGTGATAAATACTCATTACTCCTTGTTGCCGGCATTTCCGGGATTTCGAGCCATTCCGCGCGCTCTTGAAACTAAAGTCCGTTTCACCGGCGTAACCATCCATACGGTGACGTCGCAAGTTGATGCCGGTCCTATTCTTGCCCAAGCGGTATGCCCGGTTCGAAACGATGATACCATGCCTATTTTGGGCTTGAGATTATTCGGGGCCGCTGTTCCTCTGACCCTGAGTCTTCTGAAGACCGCGCCGGAAATGACTTCGACGGGCCATGCCAGAGTTCCGTTTGCGGACGGGACGGAGGCCATCTTATCGACCGAACTCCCGGAGTCACTGCGGGAGTTTTCGACGAAGTTCGTTTCCCGGTCTTGCCGAACCGGATAAGACCGTGGACCCAACCCATGACAGATAACCTCAGGTCCCCACTCGAACTTTCGATCGTCAGCACGCTCTACCGTTCCGAACCGACGATCGAAGAATTCTGTCATCGCTGTGTAAAAGTCGCCCGTGGTCGCGCACGCACCTTCGAACTCGTGTTGGTAAACGATGGCTCGCCGGATGAGTCGCTGGGCCGTGCTCTTCGCTTGCAAGGAGACATCCCGGAACTGGTGATTATAGACTTGGCGCGAAATTTTGGACATCACCCGGCCATTCTCGCCGGCTTGAGGGAAGCGAGGGGCCAGGAAATTTTCCTTCTCGACAGCGACCTGGAAGAGGAACCCGAATGGCTGACCTCTTTCGACGAGAAAATGCGTAAGGAGCAGGCTGATGTTGTCTTCGGTCAACAAAACCGGCGCAAGGGCGGACTCTATGAGCGAGTTTCGGGGACGATTTTCTACAGCGCCTTCAACTTCCTCAGTGCGACAAAACTCCCAGTTAACTTTGTCACCGCCCGTCTAATGACTCGCGCGTATGTGAGAAGCCTTTTGCAATATGGCGAGCGCGAGCTCTTTCTTGGCGGCATCTTTGTCATCGCGGGTTTCAAACAGGTCGCGATGCCGATCACCAAGGGTTCTCGCAGAACGACGAGTTACAGTCTCGCCCGGCGCGCCAGCTTGTTTATCAATGCCTTGACAAGCTTTACCACCCGACCGCTACAAATCGTCTTTACGGTTGGTGCGTGCGTGACCGTGCTGGCTTTTCTCGCTTTCAGTTACATTCTCTACCGCGGTCTGCGAGGCGATACGCTTGTCGGCTGGGCTTCGGTGATGGCGACGATTTGGTTGTTTGGGGGACTCAGCATGATCTCGCTCGGGCTGATCGGGGTGTATCTCGGCAAGGTGCTGATCGAGGTCAAACAGCGCCCGCCTTATATCATACGAGCGATTCACCGCCTCGGCGACGATTCATCGGAAGCGGTCGATCCGCAGGCCAAGGCATCATGACCTGCGTGATCCTGCAGCCGAGCTACATTCCGTGGCGCGGCTACTTTGATCTGATCGCGAAGGCAGACGTTTTTGTTTTTTACGACTGCGTCCAGTACGACGATCGGGGTTGGCGTAATCGTAACCAGATCAAGACTGCGAGCGGTCGCAAATGGCTGAGCATACCGGTGAATGCCAAAGGAGCGCAGACGAAATCCACGGCGATCAGAGACATTCGGATCGTCTGGGAGGAGCTCTGGAGCAAGAAGCACCTGCGTGCGATCCAGCACAGCTATGGGAAGGCACCGTTTTTCGCACAATACGCTCCGCTGCTTGAGGAGGTTTATGCCCGGAGAGATTCCCTCCTGGCGGATCTCACTTGCGCACTCACCGTGGCGCTCGCTCGAGAGCTAGGGATTACGAGCACTCGCTTCCTGCGTTCTTCCGAGTTGCCGGCGCAAGGTGCCGGGACCGATCGATTGCTGAGTATTCTGCGGCAGCTCGGAGCAGTTCATTATATTTCCGGACCATCCGCGCGGGACTACCTGGAGCCGGTAAAATTCGAGCAAGCCGGCATCACTCTCGAGTACATCGGCTATGATTACCCCGAGTATCCTCAGTTACACGGTGATTTTGAGCCGCACGTCAGTATCCTCGATCTCCTCTTCATGACCGGGCCTGAAGCAGGTAAATACATTTGGGGCTCTCGGCCGGAAGCGGAAGGCGCGCGCCGATGAAGCACTGCCTTGAGTGTCAAACCAACTTTGAGTCGGAGGATTGGGTATGCCCGAGCTGTCATTATCAGCCGCAATTGCGGGACAACATCTACCGTTTTGCCACCGATCCTTCAGAAACTTCCGTGGGTTTCGATCCAGAGGGCTTCGCTCGGCTGGCCGCTTTGGAGGCAGGCCATTTCTGGTTTCGGACCCGGAATCGGCTGATTCAGTGGGCGCTGCCAAAGTATTTTCCAAAGGCCCGGAATTTTCTCGAGGTCGGCTGCGGCACGGGATTCGTTCTCGCCGGTCTTCAGGAAGCCAGGCCGGCGCTTTGTCTCTGCGGCAGCGAACTTTTCAGCGACGGCCTCCGTTTCGCGCGCGCCCGTCTTCCCTGGGTGGATCTCTATCAGATGGATGCTCGACGAATTCCCTTCACGGACGAATTCGATGTCGTCGGTGCTTTCGATGTCCTCGAACATGTAGTGAAGGACGAAGAAGTGCTGGCGCAAATATTCCGGGCGACACGGCCGGATGGCGGTCTTCTGGTCACTGTCCCTCAACATCCGGCCTTGTGGAGCGCGACGGACGCACATGCGCGGCATCAGCGTCGCTATAGCCGCCTCGAACTGTCCCGCAAAGTCAGAGCGGCCGGCTTTCGAATCGAACGGATGACATCGTTTGTGTCGCTGCTTCTCCCTCTTATGGTTATTTCGCGCATGACATCGAATACGCGAGGCAGGGTAAATCCTTGGGCTGAATTCGAAGTCAGCCGGCCCCTCAACACACTGCTCGAAGTTTTCCTCATGCTGGAGGGCGCGATGATCAGAAGCGGGATTTCCTTCCCGGCCGGTGGCTCACTTCTGCTCGTGGCCCGCAAACCCCCGAATCGCCTGTGATGCGCATCCCTTTCAACCGACCCTTTGCGGTCGGGGACGAGCTGAGATATCTGCGGATTGCGCTGGAGACACCGAAGTTCTCTGGGGATGGCGCCTTTACCGCTGACTGCAGTCAATTACTTGAGCGTTCGTTAGGCGTGGCCCGAGCTTTGCTCACTACGTCTTGCACGCACGCACTCGAGATGGCCGCGTTGCTGCTCGATCTGGCGCCCGGGGACGAGGTCCTCATTCCCGCTTTTACCTTCGTTTCGACGGCTAACGCCATCCTCCTGCGAGGGGCTTTGCCTATCTTTGTCGATATACGGGGGGACACCCTTAATCTCGACGAAAGCAAAATCGAAGAGCGGATCACGCCGCGGACGAAGGCGATCTTTGTCGTGCATTACGCTGGTGTCGGTTGTGAAATGGATACGATTCGTAAACTGGCTCGGCGTCATTCCCTGGCGGTGGTGGAAGACAATGCGCACGGCCTCTATGGAAAATACCGCGGCCGTTGGTTGGGCACGCTCGGAGAGTTGGCCGCTTTAAGTTTCCATGAAACGAAAAATTTCACCTGCGGCGAAGGCGGCGCGCTCCTGCTGAATGACGAGAAGATGAGGGAACGCGCCGAGATCCTGCGAGAGAAAGGCACCAACCGCAGTCGATTCTTCCGCGGCGAAGTCGACAAGTATAATTGGGTCGACCTGGGGTCCAGTTATCTGCCCTCGGATTTACTGGCCGCCTTTTTGCGAGCTCAGCTGGAACACCGGGACCAAATTCAGACGGCACGGCGGGGGATCTGGGAGACCTACCGATTGGGGCTGGGGAGCTGGGCGAAAGAAAATGATGTTCGCCTCCCGATTGTCCCGTCGGAGTGCGAGCAGAGCTATCATATGTTTTATCTCCTTCTGCCATCGCTGGAAAGCAGGCAGAGACTCATCACCCACCTGGCCCAGCGCAGCATTCTGGCGGTCTTCCATTACCTCCCGCTGCATCTATCGCCCATGGGTCTGCGGCTGGGCGGACACCCGGGGGATTGTCCGATCACGGAGGATGTTTCCGACCGGCTCCTAAGACTGCCGTTCTATACCGGGATGAGCGCCGAAGAGCAGGCGGAGGTGATTGAGACGGTCTGCGCCTTTGTCTGCTCGTGAGTGCGAGTGCTGCGCCTGCGGGCATATCCCGGTGGCGGCTGCCGGTGCTGGCTTTTCTTTTGGCGGCGAGCTCGTTCGCCCTGCAAGGACGGGTGGGGATAAATTTAGCTGACGAAGGCTTCCTTTGGTACGGCGTTCAACGTACGGCAGCCGGCGAAGTTCCTTTGCGCGATTTTCAGGCCTACGATCCGGGAAGGTATTATTGGTGCGCCGCCGGCACTTTGCTGTTTGGCAAAGGACTGGTTGGGCTCCGCGCTTCCGAAGCGGTATTTCAAGCGCTCGGTCTTTGGGCGGGATTGCTCGTGGCTCGGCGCGTCACGCGGGATTGGAAGTTATTGGTGTCGATCGGGGTGATGTTGGTCTTTTGGATGTTCCCTTCGCACAAGCTCTTCGACCATACGCTCCTTCTTGTCGCTCTCCTGGTAGCAGTGCGCCTCGTCGAAAAGCCATCGCGGGGCAGGGTCTTCCTGGCGGGGTGCTACATTGGGTTGAGTGCCTTCTTCGGCCGGAATCACGCGCTTTACGGCGTGGTGGCGACCGGCGCCTTGCTCGGGTTACTTTTCTGGAAAACGCGAGACGAAGTGCCCATCTCACGTTCGCTCTTCTGGTTGTCTGGTATCGCTGTCGGCCTTCTTCCGTTGCTGGCTATGCTCGCGTTCGTGCCAGGCTTTTTTGCTGCTTTTCTGGCATCCATCGAATCGATCTTCCGTCACGGGGCCAATCTTGGCGTTCCGGTCCCGTGGCCCTGGCGTATTCCTTACGGTGGAAACTTGAGCACGATGTTACCTGGCATTTTACTCGGAACGCTCTTTCTCGCCCTTCCTTTCTTTTATCTTGGCGTCATTGCTTTATCCCTGCGGATGGGTGCGCCGGAGTTGAAGAAGAACGCGCTCTTGGTGGCTGGCGGCATCCTCGGGTTGGTATACCTCCATCACGCCTTCGCGCGGGCGGATGCCAGCCACCTCGCGCAGGCAGTCCACCCCTTTATGCTCGCCCTTTGTGTCGCCACGATCCGGATTAGGCGTTCGCCAGGTTACCTCTGGCTCGCGGTCGCGCTCCTGGCTGGCGCGGGATTAGTCCTCGGGTTTCGCCTGACCCCTCTTTTTCAAAGGCTGGTCGCGCCTGTTCCGTGGGTCGAGTTCGATGCCGGGGGAAAGATGTTTATTCCGCCCAGGGAGGCGAGTCTTTTCGCGTGTTTGCGAAAAGTCGTGGATGAGAATTTGGATTCACGCGAAACACTCCTGATCGCACCGGTGGCCCCCGGCCTCTACGCGCTCCTGGGTCGGCCGTCGCCTCTTTGGGAGCTTTATTTCTTCTTCCCAGCGAGTGCGGCGGAGCAAGCAAAGGCGATAGATGATCTCAAAACGAGACAAGTGAATTGGGCGCTGGTTTCAAAGGCAACCTTCGACCGGCGCGAAGATCTGCGCTTTGCTTCCAGCCACAAGGCTGTCTGGAACTACCTGACCACGAACTTTCAGGCCGTTCGCCTGCAGTGTCTGCCGAGGGGAATGCAACTCTTACATCGGAAGCCGAGTTCCTGGCCTAACGAATCAAGCGCCAAGTAGGCCCTGAACGAGCGCTTTTTCTTCCTTCAGCTCGTTTACGGAGGCGTCGACTTTGGCGCGGCTGAAATCGTTGAGGGGCACGTCCTGCACGATCTTCCATTTTCCGCCGCTCGATTGGATCGGGAAGGAGCTGATCAGGCCTTCCTCGACGCCGTAGCTTCCGTCGGAACACACAGCGACACTGTTCCAGTCGCCGCTCTTTGTATCAGTCGTTAGGCTGCGAACGGTGTCGACGATGGCGTTGGCCGCGGAGGCGGCGGAGGATGAGCCGCGTGCCTTAATGATCGCGGCGCCGCGCTGTTGCACGGTCGGGATGAAGGTTTCCTTTAGCCAGCTCTCGTCGCCGATGACCTGGTCGGCTTTTTGGCCGTCAATCTCGGCGTTGTAGAAATCCGGATATTGGGTCGCGGAATGGTTGCCCCAGATGGTCATTTTGCTGACTGCGGTCACTTCAACGCCGGCTTTCTGCGCGAGCTGCGCCTTGGCGCGGTTTTCGTCGAGCCGGGTCATGGCAAACCAGCGATCTTTCGGGATCGACTTGGCGTTGTTCATCGCGATGAGGCAATTGGTGTTGCAAGGGTTTCCCACGACAAGGACGCGCACGTTGGAAGCTGCGTTTTTCTCAATCGCCTGGCCCTGCCCGATAAATATCTTGCCGTTGATGCCGAGCAAGTCGCCGCGTTCCATGCCGACTTTGCGCGGGATGCTGCCGACGAGCAGCGCCCAGTTCACGTCGGTGAAACCTTCGTTCAAATCGGCCGTTGGCGTGATGCCTTTCAAGAGGGGGAAAGCGCAGTCGTGCAGTTCCATGACCACGCCCTCGAGCGCGCCGAACGCGGGAGGAATTTCGATGAGCGATAGGTCGACCGGTTGGTCAGGGCCAAACATCGAGCCCGAGGCGATGCGAAAGAGAAGTGAGTATCCGATCTGACCAGCCGCGCCAGTCACAGCGACTTTGATGGGTGAATTCATGGTCTGTTTTCATAGCCGTGGTCAGCGGGCATGTCATCTCCCTTGTCGACGTTTCCCTCTGGAAAACGCCGGCTGGTGGTGCGTCCCGTGCGTCCCGCCATCGGAGCACAAGTCCGCACTTCGCAGAGCGGAGCGTCTACAAGCGGCCATTCTGCTCGATGAGATCCCGTATGAGATCGAGCTGTTTACGCAAGAAACGGCCGCCTCCGAGCTTGGAAACGGTGGTGTGCAATCGCTGGGTCCAATTCGAATCCGCGGCGGTGCCGGGAACATTAAAGCGTTCTTTTCGACCAAGCAGGTCGGTGATCATGACCAAGGCAATCCAGGACTCGCTGCGAAAGAGCGCGTCGAAAATGCGGGGATAAAAATCGCGGGCGTAATCCTCCCATTCGTGAAGAACAGAAATGCCGGCGAATTCCGCAATCTTTAAAAGGTCGTTTCGGGCTTGCTCGGCGGTGGCCGATTCACCGGTGGCGGCTTCGTCCCAGAGAGCGCGGACGGCTTTGTGGTCGTGAGTGGCATAGGTGGCCACGGAAACTCGCTCGTAGGCACTTCCGGGGATCGAGCGCTGGTTAGCATCATTTTCCCATTGCGGAATCTTGAACCCGGCGATGCCTAACGACCGCAGATTGGGGCGGACGTAATCCGGAACGGTCCCGAGATCCTCGCCGATGACGCGGGTCGCACCCGCTTCCTCGAGCACCACGCGCAGATATTCTTCGCCGTCGTGGCGATTCAGGTCGGCGTTTTCCCGACTCTCATCATCACGCGGCGCGAAATGCGGGACTCGACCGCTGGTGCGCACCAGCATTTCATCCCAGGACAAAGGCAGGAACTCCACGTTCTCCTGGGGCCGCCAGGGGAAAGCGTAAATGCGGTAAAAACCGAGGATGTGATCGATGCGAAAGAGGTGAAAAATCTCGCGCACGCCGCGGACACGCTGGCGCCACCAATCGAAATTGTTCGCCCGCATCACTTTCCAGCGATAGAGCGGGATGCCCCAGTTCTGGCCCCACTTTTGGGTGAAAGCGTCGTCTTTGAAATAGGGCTCGGGTGGTGCGCCACAGGACCAGTTGAGCGCAAACAGTTCGGGATGAGCGAACACATCGGCGCTGTAGTAGCTCACGCCGAAAGGAATGTCGCCCATGAGAGCCACGCCCCGCGCCTCGGCGTACGCTCTGACCTCGCGCCATTGGCGGTGGGCAATCCATTGCACGTATGAATGGAAAGCGCGTCGTTCCTCCAGTGAAGCACGCTCTTCTTCCCCGAGCGAACCGAGCCAGCGCCTTGCCGAGTCGATCTCGGCATGCTCCCGGCGCCAGGTATCCCACGTCTCGCGTTCGTCATTGAGCTCCATGAGCGCGCGGAAGAGCGTGTACTCGTCCAGCCAGGATTTTTCGTGCTCGCAAAAAGCCGTGAAGTCTTGCTCTGACCCCGCGCGCGGACGAAAAGCATGGTAGCTGCTTTCGAGAAGCTTTTTCTTGAGCGGTTTGACGATTTCATACTTCACGGCACCACGGCGCAGGGCCTTGAGATCGACGCCGGCCACGACTTCCTGGAAGGCCGCTTCCGACAAATCCTCGGGGGAGCCAGGCGCGAGGTAGAGGGTGGTCGGGTCGATCGCGCGGGAACTGATCGCGTTATAGGGACTGTGATCGCCGCCGGTTTCGTTGATCGGGAGCAGCTGCACCAGGCCGAAACCGTACCCGCGCGACCAGTCGATGAATTGCCGCAGGGCGGCTAAATCACCGATGCCGAGATCGTCCTCGGTCCGCAGGGCGAAGAGCGGAGTGAGCAGGCCGGCGATGCGTTCGTTAGGCGTGACGGTGGACGGATCCATACTTAGGCCCGCGGCTTCCCGAGAAAGGCGTCTCCATCAGCCACGTCTGACATTCCAGTCTTCCAACAACGGCGCAGGAATCTCCTTCAAGAAACGGGAGGGCCTCTGAAACATGTCGCCATAGCCGGCGTTCAGGCGCATGTGCGGGTGAGTGAGGTAAAGTTCGTCCCGCGCCCGGGTCACCGCGACATAAAAAAGGCGGCGCTCTTCCTCGATCGCTTCGCGCGTTTCGAGGGAACGCGTACTCGGAAACATGCCATCCGTCAGCCAGATGACGAAGACGGCGTAAAACTCGAGACCCTTCGCCTGATGCACGGTGGAGAGGTTGACCGCTTCAGTTTCGTTGCTGGCATTCGCGGCGGGCTCGGCGTCCACGTTGCTGATGAGGGCAAGCTGGCTCAGAAATTCGTTAATGTCTTTGAACTGGCGCGCAAAACCGGCCAACTGAGTGAGGTCTTCCTTGCGCAGCTCGTAGTTGGCGAAATTAGCCTTGGCGTAATCGTCGTAAATCGCCTCCACGATCGACATGATCATTTCGGTCGGCTGGACCGGTTGTCCGCCAGGTGCGATTTCATCCATGGTATCGGCCAGTTGGCGCCAGGATTTACTGGACCGCGCGGGGACGGAAAGTTTGCGGAGTCGCTCGCCGAAACCGCCACCGTTGTCGCCGGGGACGCTGGCCCCGGCCGGAGAAAGGGTCTCGGCGGGGCGGCCGGGGACAGCGTCCCCGGCCACAGTAGAATCGCCTAACGATCTCCCCCATTCGTTCCAGAGGTTCTCGGCGCTTTTCCCTCCGATCCCGGGGAGCAGGCGGATCATGCGTTTGAAAGCCACTTCGTCGCGCGGGTTGGCCACGAAACGAACAAACGAGGTCACATCTTTGATATGGGCCTGTTCGAAAAAGCGTATCCCACTCGTGATCTGGTAGGGGATGCCGCGTCGCGAAAGTTCGAGCTGCAATTCCACCGCGTGATAGTGCGCCCGATAAAGAATGGCGACCTCATTCAGATCGATCCCTTCATCGCGCAACTCGAGGATGCGTTGGGCGATGAATTGCGCCTGCTCGCCACCATCGTTGAGCGCGACCACGGCCGGCTTCGCGGAATTCGTGAGGCGGGTCGCGCTCAGATTTTTGCGAAATTGCTGCACGTTCTGGGCGATGGCGGCATTGGCGACCTGCAGAATGTCGGGCACGCTCCGATAGTTCAGCTCGATCTTAAACACCTGCGCCTTCGGATAACGCCGCGGGAAAGCGAGAATGTTTTGGAAGTTCGCCCCCCGCCAGGAGTAAATCGATTGAGCGTCGTCGCCCACGACCATGACGTTTTGATGCTCCGCCGCGAGCAGGTCGATCAGGTCGGCCTGGATCTTGTTCGTATCCTGGTATTCATCCACCAGGATGAACTGGAATTGGCGCCGGTAAAACGCCGCGATTTCTTCATGCTCGCGCAGCATGCGCAGGGTCTTCTCGAGCAGATCGTCGAAATCGAGGGAGTTGGTGGATTTCTTGCGCCGTTCATAGCGCACGTGCACGTCTTTAATCTGCTCCAGCAGCGGAAGGAAGTAGGGGAATTTCTCCGCCAGTAGTTCCTCGATCGTCCGCTCGGTGTTGACTACGAAACTATAGATATCGGCCAATACATCTGCCTTCGGGAAGCGGATCTCTTTCGGATCGATCCCACTGCCCGCGATGACGGACTTGAGCAGGTCTTTCTGGTCTTCCCGATCCATGATGGAAAAGCCGCTCGCATAGCCGAGAGCACTGCCGTGCCGGCGCAGCATGCGATTCCCAATGGAATGGAACGTCCCGCCCCAGAGCCCGGACGCGTCGAGCGGGAGGAGATTGACGACGCGATCGAGCATCTGGCGCGCGGCTTTATTCGTGAACGTGAGGAGAAGGATATTGCGCGGGTCGACCCCGTTCTCGAGCAGATAGGCGACCCGATAGGTCAGAGTGCGCGTCTTGCCCGAGCCGGCGCCGGCGATCACCAGTAATGGCCCCGGCGGCGCGGTCACGGCAGCGTACTGCTGCTCGTTCAGTTCACCCGCATAGTCGATGCTGATGTGGCCCGCGGAGGGAGCGCGTTGGAGCGTGTATTCGCGGGGCATGGACGGTTACGCTGGAGCGTCGCATGGCGCTCTTCAACGAAAAGTTTTTGTCGTCCGTCGAAGGCCTAATAGTTTCGTTAGGCCGAAGACTTTTCTCCGAGAGGGCCGCCCCGCTTCGGCGTGGCCGAGAGACAGCCCAGGCAGACCCCGCGAAATCAGCGTTCCGGGCGGGGTTCGAGACGAAGCGCGAAAGCAGCCCGCAAGAAAACCCAGCCTTTTCGGGCTGTGGCAAGCGAACTGCTTAATAGTAATTCTAGAAATTATAGGAGACCAAAAATCTCTCCAGCTTTTACTTATGAAGATTCTCAACCGCGATCGCGCCGATTTCCTCGTCATCGATGATGACCCCTCCATCACCCGATTCCTGGCTACTTACCTGAAAGAAAAGGGCCATACTTGCGCCAGCCTGACCGAAGGCTTTCAGACAGCCACGTGGCTCGAAATGAACGACTGCGAAGTGGTCGTGGTCGACTTGAACATGCCCAAGGTGGATGGCATTTCGCTCATTTCTTACATCCACGATATCCAGCCCGACCTACCCATTATCGTCTTTACCGGGGTCGGCTACGAAGAGGAGAAGATGCATGCCGCCCTCCGGGCCGGCGCGAACGGTTATGTGAGTAAAAACCTCCCGGTCGAACAGCTCTACTGCGTGCTCGCCCGTGTTCTGGTCACCAGTCGGCATCGATCCCGCCGGGAAGCGCGCCATCCCCGTCGTGCCATTCTGGCTGGGGCCGCCTAACCCTGGCCACCACAGGCTAACCTAACGAATACTTTAGGTTCAGAATCGAAAGTGCATGACGCTCCGTTATCGGCGCGGCCGGGCATCGCGTAGAAGGTCGCGCAAAGTATCCGGCGAGATGGTGTCGGCGCCGCTGGCACTGGCGGTCTCCTGCTCCAGATAATCGCCCGTCGCTACGATCAGGTGATATCGTTCTGCGTACTTGCTGGCCAGCCGCTCGATGATCGAATCGGCCGTCTGCCCGGCGCGAGAGTAAAAAATTTGAATCTCCCCGGGAAGTGATTCATGCGAGACGGCGGTGCCGCGCCCATCGAAGACTACGACCACCCGCATCCCGCTCCAGTCCTGATAATCGCGCAGCAGTTTGATCAACGATTCTCGCGCGAGGGAGGTGCGCCGCTCGTGCAAAGAACGCAATTCCGGCCAGGCGAAAATGATGCTGTGACCGTCAACCAGAAGATATTGCGGCCGCACTCGTCAACTTAGGGCCGCGGCCCGCACTGCTTCAAGCGGCGTCTTCAGCCGCTTCCCTCTTGGCGGCCGGCGCACTCTTGGCCGCAGACGCAGTTGCCGCCTTTTTGGCCCGTGGCTTAGCCGCAGGGCGTCGCGTAGCTTGAGCGGCCACGCGCTTGCGCTCGAGATACGCTGTGCGACGCCGACGCTTCACTTTCACTCGGTGTTGTTGGCCCATGGAGCAGTTGCTATAGGCCGGAAGATCAAGCGAAGCAACGCCAGAAATCGCAATTTGCGCAACAAGCTCGGGTGGAACCGAGCCTCCTAGCGCAATAAATTTACAATTTCGGTATTGCCATGCGTGCGGGGCGCTCGACAGACTCAGCCTCCCCATATGTCCCGCCCCACCGCCGCCCAGCCATCTTCCTCACTACCGAGAACCTTGCTCGGGATTTCGCTTCTCTTCCTCGGCTTATCCATGTTCATAGGCTTCCTAAATACAAACAAGGTGCGAGGACTGCGCCACGAAGTCGCCACTACCATCTCCGCCCGAGAGGCCTCGGACCGCACGCGCCTGGCCAGTGCCAGGACTTTCAAGAAACGTGAGGCTGAATTCGCCGAGGCCCAAGCTCAGGCGACGACCGCTCTGGCCAAAGCTTCCGCCGCGGAGGCGGACCTGAGCAAGGCGCAGACGGGGAAGGCCGAGCTCGAGGCCAAGCTACAGGCGAGCGACACCCAGATTGCCGAGCTGCAGAAGCGGGTCGCCGACGTCACCGTGAACGGCGCGCCCGGGGTGGAGGAGAACGTTTCGCCTAACGAGATGAAAGCGATGCTGGACGAAACCAAAAAACAGCTCGCCGCCGCGGAGGAAGAAAAAAACGTGCTGGCCGAGAAGGTGAAGGCCGCTCAGGACCGAATGGTGGCGATACAGGACGACCAGAAACGCCGGGAATCAGGCGCCAACCCGCCCGGCGTGCACGGCACGGTCCTGGCGGTCAACCAGGCTTACAATTTCGTCGTGCTCAACCTGGGGGATCGCCAGGGAGTCGTGCCCAATTCTGAAATGCTGATTATGCGGCAGGGGACTCTCATTGGGAAGATCCGCATCTCCTCGGTTGAACCGGCGACCTGCATAGGCGATATCTTGCCCAGCAGCTTGGCGCGCGGCGTCCAAGTGCAGCCTGGGGATACCGTCATTTATGCTGGAACCAACAATTCGTAGCTATCCACGCCTGACCTGCGCGATCATCGCGCTCGGCTCCGCCGCGACTCTCCTCTGCTCTTGTGCCACGGAAGAGAAGCGAACGGTCTTGATCGACGACCCGGACGCGCACAGGGAATCTTCCATCCCTTGGAATAAACCCGCCAAGTGGGAAAACGGCGCTAACTTGCCGGGCGGCCTCGGCGGGACGGGCGGCGGTGTTTCCGGAGTTCCGCCCGGCCAATAATTTCTCCCACAGGCGGCTTTAGGTCAGATCCAAAACCCCGCTGGAATGACCGCGTCTTTTGGGACCACCACGATGCCGTCGCGGATGAAATAATTCGGCGCGTCCAGGTTCTGCTCCTTCCCTTCCGGAGTAATCACGACCCCATCACCGATGCGCGCATTCTTATCGATGATCGCCCGATCGATGACGCAATTCCGCCCTATCCCGATCGGCGGCAGATCGCCATTTTGCTGCTCGATGCGCCCTTCAAAATGGTCGCCGCCCATGATGACGCTATTGCGAATGGTGGCGCCGCTCCGAATGATGCTGCGCACGCCCACCACGCTGCGTTCGATGTGCGCATCGGAAATGATGCATCCATCCGAGATAATGGACTGGCGCAGGGTGGCGCCGTTGATCCTGCTCCCGGGTAAAAAGCGCGGATGCGTGTAGATCGGGGCGTTCGCTTCGAAAAAGCTGTATTGCGGTTTTGCACTCGTGAGGTCGAGGTTCGCTTCGTAGAAGGCGCGGATCGTTCCGATATCCTCCCAGTATCCTTTGAAGATGAAAGAATCGACGTGTCGCTCGCGGATCGCCTCGGGGATCACGTGTTTCCCGAAGTCGTCCAGATTACTCTCCAGGCAATCGACCAGGACCTTGCGGTTAAAAACGTAGATCCCCATCGAAGCTTCGAAGAGCTCCTCGTCGGGACTGGAACCAATCGACTCAAGCAGTTCCCGATCGAGTTTCAGCTCTTTGAGCAAGTCCTCATCCTTCGGCTTTTCCTCAAAGCGCGTGATGCGGTGATCCGGTCGGCTCAACATAATGCCGAAGCCCGAAGTCGCGGCCCGCTGCACGGGCGTGGTGGCCAGCGTAATCTCGGCGCCTGAGCGAATATGCTGATGGAGCAGCGTCCGAAAATCCATCCGGTAGAGCTGATCGCCGCTCAGGATGAGGAAATAATCGTAAGGTTGCTCAAGGAAATAGCGCATGTTCTGGCGGACGGCGTCGGCCGTGCCCTGATACCACTGCGCGCTCGAAGGCGTCTGTTGCGCGGCGAGAATATCGACGAAGCTGCGCGAGAAATTATCGAATTTGTAGCTCGATTGGATGTGGCGATGCAGCGACATCGTGTTGAACTGGGTCAGCACGTAGATCGAGCGCAGCCCGGAGTTGAGGCAATTGCTGATCGGGATATCGACCAGGCGGTATTTTCCGCCCAGCGGGACCGCGGGTTTAGCTCGATCTTTCGTTAACGGAAATAAGCGAGTGCCCGCGCCTCCGCCCATGATGATGGCGAGAGTGCGCTGCGTGGTGCCCGGTGGAAGTGAAGGTGATTGCGCCATGGAAGGCATTAACTTACACCTGACCGCGCTGAAAAAAGCAAGCCGATCTGCGGCCCTTCCTCGTACTCCTGCTCGTGATCGACCCCTAACGACCCTTCACGAGCACGAGCAGGAGCAGGAGCAGGAGCAGGAGCAGGAGAGCTAACGCCCACTATCCTTGCGTGCGGGTGCCGTCGATGTCACGCTTCGCCCTAACATTATGTGTGGCATCGTCGGATATGTCGGTCGACTGCAGGCAGCCCCCATCCTGCTGGATGGCCTGCGGCGGCTCGAGTATCGCGGTTACGACTCGGCCGGGGTGGCCATCGGCGATGGCGATCGCGTGGAAACGCGCAAGTGCGCGGGGCGGATTGCGGGTCTGTCAAAATTGATGACCGAAAAGCCCGCCAGCGGCACCTACGGCATCAGCCACACCCGCTGGGCCACTCACGGCAAACCGACCGATCAAAACGCTCACCCGCACTTCGACGAAAGTGGCAAGCTCGCCCTCGTCCACAATGGGGTGATCGAAAACTACCAGCAAATCAGGGAATCGCTTCTGCAGGAAGGCGAACACCATTTTACCTCCGAGACCGACACCGAAGTGCTGGCCCATCTCGTGGGAAAACTTTACGCCGATTCCGCCGTCGGAGTTTCCGATCCTCAGCGACATAAAGCCCTGCTCATCGAAGCGTTGCGCACCGCGCTGCAACAAGTCATCGGCACCTATGGGATCGCCATGATGCACGCCGATATCCCCGATTTCATCGTCGGGGCGCGGCGCGGGAGTCCGCTCGTGCTCGGCGTTGGCAAGGATGAGAATTTCCTGGCCAGCGACGTCAGCGCCATCGTCGCGCACACGCGCGACGCGGTTTACCTCAACGACTTCGATCTGGTCGCGGTCGAGCGGGATCGTTTCGAGATCAATTCGTTAGCCGGCGAGCGCGGCCAACATGCCATCAGCAAAGTCGAATTTACCGCCGAGGACATTAAGAAGGGCGATTACCCGCACTACATGCTCAAGGAAATCTTCGAGCAGCCCGGCTCGGTCCGCGACGCCGTCCGCGGCCGGCTCAGCCTGGAGGAATGCACGGCCAAGCTGGGCGGTTTGAACATGAGTCCGGCGCAATTGCGAGACGTCGGCCGGGTCGTTCTGACCGGATGCGGGACCGCCCTGCATGCCGGCATGGTGGGCGAATATTTGATCGAGAAGCTGGCGCACATCCCGACTGAAGTGGAATACGCCAGCGAATTCCGCCATCGCAACACGCCCATGGCGCGCGACACGCTGGTCTTCGCCATCAGCCAGAGTGGCGAGACGGCCGACACCTTGGGCGCGCTGCGCGAAAGCCAGCGCAAAGGCTTTCGCACCCTCGGGATCTGCAACAACGTGGCCAGCACCATCGCGCGGGAAAGCGACGGCGGCGTTTACATGCACGCCGGGCCGGAGATCGGCGTGGCGGCAACCAAATCTTTCACCTCGCAGGTGGTCATCATGACCCTCATTGGCTTATTGTTAGGCCGGATGCGGCACCTTTCCACCGCGGAAGGCAGCTGCATGATCGAGGCGCTCCAGGCTTTGCCCGATAAAATCGAAGAGGTGCTGAAAAAGAGCGATCAGATCAAAGCAGTCGCGCAAAAGTATGTCGACGCCACCGGCATGTTATTCTTCGGCCGGCAGCTGAATTTCCCCATCGCGCTGGAAGCGGCCCTCAAGGTCAAAGAGATCACTTACCTTTACGCGGAGGGCCATCCGAGTGCGGAACTGAAACACGGCATCATCGCACTCGTGCGGCCGGAGCTTCCTTCTGTTTTCATCGCGCCGGATGACGCTGTTTTCGCTAAGAATCGGAATAACATCGAACAAGTGCGGGCGCGCAAAGGCCCGATCATCGCCGTCACCACCGCGAGCGGCGCAGGCAAGCTCGAAGGCTTGGCCGACGATATTTTTGTCGTGCCGGATGCAGAAGACGTCGTCATGCCGGTCTTGACGGTGATCCCGCTGCAACTCTTTGCCTATCATCTCGCGGTCGCTCTGGAGCGCGACGTCGATAAGCCGCGCAATTTGGCCAAAAGTGTGACGGTGGAATGATGGTGACGTTTTCGCTCTGCGCCGTAACGGATGCGAAGCAACGGCCGGGCTTTCAAACGCGGGGGGAATCGTCGCTAGAAGTCTCAGGTGCTGCGTAACGCAGACCCGCTTTCTCCCAGGAGGAAAACGTCTACATCCGCACCTATGATGGGCCCGCGCCTTTCACCCCAACGCGCGCAAGATATTCCTCCACACTGAGGAGATTCTCCGCGCCGCGCTGCACGATCTTGAGCAAGGTATCCATGGAGGAAACCTCCTCGAGCTGCTCGGTGAGGAACCATTGCAGGAAATTGTTGGTGATGAAGTCATTCTCCGACCGGGCCAGCTCCACCAAAGCATTGATCTGGTGCGTCACTTCGACCTCCTGGTCGAGCGATAACTGAATCGCTTCTTCGGCGTTTTTGAAATCACCCTGCGGAGCGGCGATAGCCGGGATCACGACTTTCCCGCCGGCATCGATCACATATTTGATAAAGCGCATGGCGTGATCATTCTCCTCCGCTGCCTGGCGGAAAAAGTGAGACGCCAGCTGGGGCAACGCGTCGCTGGAAAAGTAGGCTGCGATGGCCACATATTGCATGGCCGCGCCAAATTCATTTCCAATCTGTTTGTTGATCGCATCGACTACTTTGATGTTCGTGAGCATGGGATGTCCCTCCGGTTGAAGTTGGTCGCGGCAGGGCGGGCACCGCGACATTCGCTCACCCAAAGTGAACGAAGAAGCCTCTTCATTCAAACGTCTTTCGGGAGCTCGTTAGGCGATTACTCTTGCCCGCTCAAGGTAGACGCCTCCCTCTGGGCCGTAACGGATGCGAAGCAACGGCCGGGCTTTCAAACGCGGGGGCCAGCGCCGCCCTTTCTGCGATTCCTCCCCCAGACCCGCGCTTGAAAGCCCGGCCGTTGCTTCGCTTCCGTTACGGCGCAGAGCGAGCGTCTACATGAGCGTAGATACAACCACGTCCCTATCTCCGGCGTCCGGCGATTACCCGGTAGATAAGGAGCAGGATCATCGCACCCACGATCGACATGATCCATCCCGCGGCATAGTTCTCACCCCAGAACATCCTTCCCAGCCAAGTGCCCACAAAAGCGCCCGCAATCCCGAGCAGAATGGTGATGATGCAGCCGCCCGGATCTTTGCCCGGCATGAGCAGTTTGGCGATCACCCCTACGATGAGGCCAATAACGATTGTGGCGATGATACCCGAAAGTGAGGTCATGTTTTCATACTAATAATCGACGGCCGCGTCGGCAACGATTATATGGCTACAACTCCACCACCTGCGCACTGTGAATGTCGTCGCTCGCGGCGATCTCATCGAAGAGTTCGGGCGGCGGTGCGGTGTCGAGATTGAGTACCGTCAGAGCCCGGCCACCCGCCTGGTTTCGACTCAGCGACATGCTGGCGATATTCACGCCGTGCCCGCCTAACAATGATCCAATGCGCCCAATCATGCCCGGGCGGTCGGTATTCTCGAGTACGAGCACGACCCCCTCGGGTCGTGCCTCGACGGGCCGCTGATTGATACTGACAATGCGCGGGGTCGCGCCAAAAAACGCTCCTGCCACGGAGAGCGTTTTGCCCTCGGCTTCCGCAGTCAGCTCGAGCAGATCAGTGTAATCGCCGGGCGCGCTCAAGCGCGATTCTGTCACTTTAATGCCGAGAGTTTCCGCAAAAGCCGGGGCGTTCACTTCGTTCACATCAGTCCCGCCGGCCAGACGGAGGAAGCCCTTCAAAATGGAACGCGTGATCGCGGTGGTATCGACTTCGTTCACTTTGCCGCTGTAGTTAATGTGCAAATTCTCAACTCGCTTGGGCGAGACTTGGGAAAGGAAACGACCGAGCTTTTCTCCGAAGCGAAGGTGCGGCCCGACAATGGCGAGGGTCTTGGCATCCAAGTTGGGCATGTTGATGGCATTGCGAATCGTCCCTTCGAGGAGGGCGGCCCGAATGGCTTGCGCGATCTCGATGCCGACACTTTCCTGCGCCTCCCGGGTGGAAGCGCCGAGATGTGGAGTGAGAATGAGATTGGGCAGGCCGCGCAAAGGCGAATCGGCCGGTAATGGTTCTGTCTCGAAAACGTCGAGCGCGGCGCCTGCGACCTGTCCTTTGCCTAACGACTCGACGAGGGCCGCTTCGTCGATCAGACCACCGCGGGCGCAGTTGATCAGACGCACCCCGGGTTTGGTTTTCGCGAGGCGAGCTGCATTCAAAAGATGATGCGTCTCCGGCGTGAGCGGAGGGTGCAACGTCAGAAAATCAGCCAGCGGCAGCAGGTCGTCGATTTCCTCGACTAACTCGACCTGGAGCGAGCGCGCGCGACTGGTAGAAAGGTAGGGATCATAGGCCAGCACGCGCATGCCGAAAGCGATGGCGCGCCGGCTCAACTCGGAGCCAATCCGCCCCATCCCGATGATGCCTAACGTTTTGTTATAAAGCTCCGTCCCTTCGAAACGCTTCCGGTCCCACTGGCCGGATTGCAGGTTGGCATGAGCCTGGGGAATCTTGCGCGCCACAGAAACGAGAAGCGAGAAGGCGTGTTCCGCAGTGGAAATGGTGTTGCCGCCCGGCGTATTCATGACGATCACACCACGGCGAGTGGCGGCTTCCACATCGACGTTATCGACTCCCACGCCGGCTCGGCCGACGATTTTGAGTTTCGTGCCGGCTTGCAAGACCGGCGCGGTTACTCTGGTCTGGCTGCGCACGACGAGCCCTGCGAATTCCGGAATCAGAGCCACCAACTCAGCTTCCGAAAGCCCCGTCTTTACCTGCACTTCCAAGTCGCCGCCGTTCTGGAGTTCATCGATGCCCCGTTGGGAGATGGAGTCCGCGATGAGTATCTTGGGCGCTGCCATAGGCCCTATACGTTGCATAGGTGCCACGACACGAGAAGAATTAACTAACCGAAAATGACGAGCCGAATCGACTCGGGCAGATGCTGCGCAATCTGGGTAGCGACGCTCCCGCGAAGAAGATCGGCCAGGCTGCGCCGCTGCGAGGCGCCCAGGATAATATAATCGGCGCCTAACGTGGCCGCGAGATCCAGAATGGTGGCCGAAGCGTCCTCGCTCACCGCGTAGACCGGCTGCACACAGACGCCGCGCGTTTCGCCTTCCTTGAGCATCAGCGTCATGATGGCGCGCGCCTGGGCGTCGTCTTTCCACTTCGAGCTACCCAAAACTTTGGGCGCGCCCGCGAAGTAGACGGCGATTTCCTTGATGTAGACGACGCAAAGCACGGCCTTGCGTAGTTGCGCTTCTTCCAGGGCAAAGTTGAGCACCGGATTGATCCCGCGCGCCGCGACGATGATCTTTTGGCCCTCCTCCAGTTTCGGCTGCATGGTCGCCGGAAGATTGGGGGCGACCATCTCCGCCACTTCCTTGGTCATGGTGACGGTTTTCAGCCCCGAGAGCTTGTGCGAGTAGGCTCGCAAAATGAAGCCAACTCCCAGCACGCAGATGGCGAAAAAGAGGGCGTCGGGTTTCGTCTTGGCGATGGTCACCTCGACGGCCGAGAGAATGAGAAAAGTAACGCCCATCAGGAGGCGTTGGTACCAGGTCAGAGCGAGTTTCTTGTTAAAGGTACAAGAACCGAGATTAACCGCGATCGCGCCCACCACACCGATTGCGTAGAGCCCAGCCAGGGCCTCGAACTTTCGAGTCACCGCCAAGACGAGGATGGGAATGCCAACAGCCACACAGAGCGGCACCCAGGGCACCCCGTGGCGATTGAGACGCGCCAGTTGTTTCGGCATCTCGCCATCCTGCGCCATCATGTAAATCACCCCGATGAGCGCGACGACGGCGGTATTGACCGCGCTGAAAAGAAGCAGGCCGAAGACCACACCGACCACGACGCCAAACGCACTTCCGAACCACTCCGCCACCACCAGGTTGCCGTAGTGTTCGCCCAGGAACCGGAGCATATCCTCCGAGTGCTGAGTCAGCTCCGGGGTATACATCTTCGGCATCGAGAGCATCGCCCAACCGAGCAGCGCCGTGCCCACCACCACCTCGATCGCGACCGGGATGATCGCTTTCGCGGCCGTCCGCGTGACCTTCGGATTGCCCGGAGTCGAGCCCGGGTCGAGCTTCATGACGCCCGTGATATTCGCCACCGCCTCCACGCCGCTGAGGGCGAGGATCACGCCGACAAATTGCGTCCACGCCACTTGCAGATTGGCATGGCGCGGCTCGAGGTGGGTCGTGTTTAAATAGCCCGCGCTCAAGCCGAGAATGATCAGCACCGTGAGGACGGCCGGCACCGCGAGATAGATGGAAACACTGCCACTGTGCTTAGGGCCGAAGAAGTTGATCGCCCCCACGACAATGACCAGTCCCATGGTCGCGACGCGCGCATATTCCGGCGCCACGCCAAAATAACTCACGGCTGCCCAGCCGCTCAGGGCTGCCGTGACAATGAAATTCGCGACCAGCAACAACGCGCCAGCCGAGGCGAGGAAGCGGCTCTGCTGTTTGGCCGCCGAATAAACGCCGCCCCCATCGGGAAAATGGGCACAGACGATGATGTAGTTGAAGCCGACCACCGCAGTCAGTACGCAGACCGCGAGGATCAACGGAAAAGACGAAAACCCTGCCGCGACAAAGGCCAAGCCGATGACGTAAGCCTTGCTCGTGCCCCAGTCGCCATAGAGCAGGGCAGCGGCCCGTTTCCAGTCCACGTTACGGGGCCGATGCACACCGGGCGCTTCGATAAAAGATTCAGCCATGTGTGCGAAGGGATTAACCGACGCCTCAAGCAGAGGAGCAAGTTATTTCTCGGTAATGACGGGGCTTCTCGTCCCTCCCCGGCTACCCTGCGGACTCTCCCTCACGTTCTAACCGAGTCAGAATCTACTTCACCAAGAAGCCGCACGGCTCCGCTGTGCGTCTGCGGCTTTCTTGTCTTCCAGAGCGCCTTGTCCTCCAATCTGAGGCGTCGCGGACGCGTTAGCGCGGGTTTTCGATGAACCAAGTCCACAGCGACCCGTTGCATCGACGAGATAGGAAAGGCACTTATTCTGGTTTCTCAGCTCCGGCTTTCGCCGGGACGAAAAGGAGACGATCACTCTCATCAGCACCATCGCTTGCATGACTGATGATCCGCCAGGAAACGGGGGGATCGTGAATTAAAACCGAGGCGAAAACTGCTGAAAGAGTGTCAACGCCTGAGAACGCGATGAAGTTGTTAGGCTCGATCGGTCGTGAGGCGATACCCAATGCTGACTTCCGTCTTGATCAGGCTGGGCGCGTCCTTCTTTGCTTCCATTTTCTTCCGCAGATGGGGCTGGAGACGCGGAGATATTGGGCGTGGCTCTCCGCTTTCTCGCCCCAAACCGTGCGGAGGAGCTGACGATGCGTCACGACCTTGCCGGCGTTCTGCACCAGGACACCGTCTGGTCGCTCACCGAACGGCGTCGTTGAGCTGGGCGCGCGGGTGGACGTCTAACGATCCGCGCGGCCACCACGGCGAGAGGTTATGCGTGCTGGCTGCACCGGTCGGTATCGATTTTATCGCTCCTGACGGGTTTTTTCTTGCTTCCGAGGAGGCAAGGCTTCACTCTCGATCAAATCTTAGAGACTCGCTAACCCGCCCAAAGATTAAGAAAAACCTCAATCCGAATTCCGGTCGGGCACTGCCGTGACCACACGGCCTTTTTCCCCGCCTCCCTTTTATGAACAACGCAATTTTTAGCACGGATCGTGCCGGTTATATTCATCGGCGCTCTTTACTCTCCCTCACTCTCTGCTCGATCGGGGCACTGCTGGCGGTATTCAGTTTTGCCGCAGCGCCGGCCGCACCAAAAGCCGGCAATAAGGAGCTGGCGCCCGCCCGCCGCGACACGACGCGCTCCGTTCCATCTCGCCGCGCACCAGGAGGGAAGGGGCAGGAAACAACTCCCGCAGGGAGCTGGACGGTGATCGCTTCGCCTAACGTGGGTCCTGACCGAAATAATTACCTCTTCGATGTCACCTGCGTCTCCGACTCGCTCTGCTGGGCCGTGGGCCAACATAAAGACCCCTCCAACTCCTACTTGGGGCAAACGCTAATCCAAAAATGGGACGGCACTTCCTGGACCATCGTTCCTTCGCCAAATACGAGCCCGACCCAGTTAAACCAGCTCAGGTCGGTTACGTGTAACTCAGAGTCGGATTGCTGGGCGGTCGGTCACTACCTGATAGATAATAACATCAGACAAAATCTGATCGTCCATTGGGATGGCAATTCCTGGACCATCGTCCCCTCGCCCAATGGCGGGGATATGCGGTACAACAATCTCCAAGGGGTGACGTGCCTCTCACCGACGTTCTGCTGGGCTGTCGGTTCTTACCAACCTGACTTCTACTCTCGGACGCTGATCGAACGTTGGGATGGAAACGCTTGGACGATCGTTCCTTCACCCTCTTTTCAATATCAATTCCAAGGCTTGGGTGATGTGACCTGCACATCCCCAACGTATTGCCTCGCCGTGGGCAACCACACCGAAGATTCAAATGGTGAAAGGCTGTCTCTGAAGTGGGATGGAATGGACTGGTCCATCGTAGATTCGCCAAGCCCAAATTACTCTGACAACTACGGATTTAACAGCGTGGCTTGTCTCTCTCCATCCCAGTGTTGGGCCGTGGGAGACGGATATACTAATGGCGAGGAGTACAACTACACGGTGATCGGCCAATGGAACGGAGCCTCGTGGACTCGTAATTACAGCGCAAAGCCGGACCCCGGCTCCCTCCGTAACTATCTCGAGGACGTCGCCTGCCCGTCAACGTCCCTATGCTGGGCCGTCGGAAGATATGAAAACGGCACAGAATCATCTTACGAGAGCAGGGCCCTGTTTGAGCTGTGGAATGGCAATATCTGGCAAGTGATTGCTTCTCCATCGACTAGTCCCTCTGACCATGGACTAGTAGGCATTGCCTGCACTTCAAACTCAGAGTGTTGGGCGGTGGGCGACAAGTCTGTTTTATACACCTCTTCACAAACCCTGATCGAAAAATATTCGCTGACCAATCCGCCCTTACTCAAAGCCGTCTCCCGTATGACGCATGGCGACGCCGGCACTTTCGACCTCGAGTTGCCGCAAACCGGGAACCCGGGCGTGGAATGCCGCACCAGCTCGTCGTTAGGCGCCGGCAATTACACGATCGTCTTTACCTTCATCAACGAGCTCGCGGAAGTCGGCAGTGCTTCTCTGGCTAGCCAAGACGGCTCGGTCAGCTCCAGCGCGATGGGACCCAACGCCAACCAATACACCGTGAGCCTTAGCGGCATCACGAATAGCCAGACCATCACGGTGACCCTGAATAATGCGATCGATGGTCAAAACAACACCGGTAACGTGAGCGCGACCATGGGCGTCCTGCTCGGCGATACCAACGCTGATCGCTCGGTGAATTCCGGCGACATTTCCCAGACTAAAGCTCAGTCTGGCAGTCTGGTCGGTAGCACCAACTTCCGGCAGGACGTAAATGCCGATGGCAATCTGAACAGCGGCGATATTTCCCTTGTGAAGTCGAAGTCCGGCGCGGGATTGCCGTAGACGATCCGCCAACGGCGCTTGACGAATCCTGCTAAGAAGCAGGAACTGGGATTCCCTTCTCCAAATAGGCTGGACTGGAGTAGCCCAATCGCTTCAGCACTGCGGCGAAGATGCGGTCCAATTCCCGGATCGTCTCTGGCTGGAGTTTCTCCCGATGATCGCCCGGCGTTACTTTGCGTTTGTGCGACCAGACATTTTCCTTTTCCTCCGCTGCCACGCTGTTGGCGTGACGTGCCGCGACCACGGCGAGCGTTTCCGCAGGATCGCTGAGGGCAAATGCGTTCACGATTTTTTCCAGCCATGCTGGGAAGGAGAGAACCATCTCTTCGTAAGAAACGACGGTCGTGTTCGGACGGCCGAGTAGCTCCGTCAGGTAGCGCTGGTAGCGATCGAGCACGTTGCCGACATGCTCTTTGTAACGGGAACCGATGCCGTAATCGCCGCGATAATTGAAAAACGGCTTCCCCACCATGTCGAGGACGAAGCGGTCGATGCCCGCCTCCGCCACCTCTTTGCGGTAGCCGGTCTGGGCCTCGATCTCCCCGGCGTGCATGTAGCAATAGGAATAGAACATGGAGGTGAGCACGTCGCGCGGATCGCGCAGGTGCATGATCACACTCGCTTCCGCCAGGGCCTCGCTGGGCACAAAGAAACGGACCG
Source organism: Chthoniobacterales bacterium (assembly GCA_965218705.1). GTDB lineage: Bacteria > Verrucomicrobiota > Verrucomicrobiia > Chthoniobacterales > UBA10450 > Palsa-1392. The sequence continues at coordinate 1,191,461 of OZ244652.1, read as the reverse complement.
GACCAAAACAGCCCCGCTTCTTGCCCATAAAATCGTAGCCCTCGAACATGCGGTCGAAAGGAAGCTGCGTTTTACTCTCGTTAGGGGAATAATAGCGGATGCGATTGAGTTCGCAGATATCCTTGAGCACGCGATGCAGGACCATCGAGCCCGCCTTGTGCGTGGTGAAGGCAATGAGGTTGCGGCTGGGATTCTGCCATTTTTTCCGGAAAAGCATGCGATCGGACCTAGCCAAGTTTGTTTTTGTCGGGTGCTTTGTCCATTGTTTCAAATGAAGCGGCTTCTCATTTTTCTGATTTGCAGCCTGTTTTTCTGTTCACCGCTTCGGGCCGAGACGTTACCGGATCAAGCCGCCATCCGCACCCTTTACGCACGGGGTCTGGCCGGCGACGCCCAGGCCGTCATCGATTGCATCGCCGCGCTCGAACAGGTGCTGGCCAAAACGCCTAACGATCAGCAGGCGCGCGTCTACCTGGGCAGCGCCTACACCCTGCGCAGCAGGGATCTTTCGATTGGTCCGAGCAAACTGACGACCCTGCGCAAAGGCATCGCGCTGATGGATGAAGCAGCCGCAGCGGCGCCGGAAAACGCTAGAGTGCAGCTGACCCGCGCCATCACCACCAACGCTTTTCCAGCGATCCTGGGGCACCGAAAGGAGGCACGTGCGCAGTTGGAAAAACTGGTCGCAGAGGTGGAGAAAAAGTCCGACAAGCTAAGTGCGACTGATCGACAATTGCTCTATCTCAACGCTGGCGAAGCGGCCCAGAAAGCCGGCGAAACCGACCGTGCGCGCACACTGTGGAAACGCGGCCTGAAGATCGAAGGCGATGCCAAATTGAGCGCGGAGATCAAAGCCGCGCTTGCGCAACACTAGTGCAATGAGTCATTGAGTTCTGATACATTGGTGTTAGGAAAAGGCATGTCAGAACGTATTCGATTGAGTCCTGCGGAACGCAAGCAACTTGAAATCGTGGCCAGAAGTCGAAAAGCCAAGGTGGAAGAGGCGCGCCGCGGCCGGATTGTCCTGGGCCTGGCCGGTGGGGCGGGGATTCGCGCCTTGAGCCGCCAGGAGCGCTGCAGCGTCAACACGGTGCGGCTGTGGAAGGAGCGCTTTGTCGCGGAGCGTTTGGCGGGACTCTGGAGCCGGCACCAGGGAAAGCCAGTCCCCAAGGGCCTCGCGCGACTGGAAGCGCGGATCGTGGATTTGACCTTGCACAAGCCGCCGCCCGATGGCTCCACGCATTGGAGCAGCCGCAAGGTAGCCGCTCGCCTCGGGGTGAGCCAGTCGCGGGTGAGTCGGGTCTGGGCCCGGAGCGGTCTGCAACCGCACCGCTTGCGGCGCTACATGCAAAGCGATGATCCTGATTTTGAAGCCAAGGCGGCGAAGGTCATCGGTCTTTATCTGCGGCCACCGAGCCATGCGGCGGTCTTCTGCGTGGATGAGAAGTCCGCTATTCAGGCGCTGGATCGACTCGATCCGGTGCTGCCTTTGTCGCCCGGCCGAGCGGAGCGACACGGTTTCGAGTATTACCGCCATGGCACCCTTTCGCTTTACGCCGCGCTGGAAACGCGCAGTGGCCAGGTCTTGGGGAAGACCGCGGAGCGCCATACCAGTGCGGAGTTTGTGGCCTTTCTCCAAGAAGTGGTCGCCTCTCAGCCTCCGCAGCGGCGCATCCACTTCATCGCCGATAATCTTTCCGCCCATAAGACCAAGGCCGTGCAACAATTCCTGGCCGAGCACCCTAAGGTCACGCTGCATTACACGCCGACCTACTCCTCCCGCCGCGGCGGGTCGAAATCTGGTTTTCCAAGATTCAACGCGATCTCATTGCTCGCGGCATCTTCACCTCTAAAAGCGACCTGGCGCGCAAGCTCATGCGCTATATCCGCGCTTACAACAAAAGGGCGACTCCCTTCCGCTGGACCTATCGCGACACTTCGCGCCGCCTCTAACGAAGTGTTCACTTTCTTATGACTCACTGCACTAGGAACGCGGATTTCCCCTAAGGTTGATTATCCCTTGAAAACGTTCCCGCTTCCCTGCTTTCCTGTTTAGATTCGCTCCGTGCAGGAAGATCTCGATCGCGTGCTTTTCGATGAAGCGACCATCTTGCGCCGCATCGAAGAGCTCGCCCGGGAAATCACCGCGCAATATCAGGGCCGCGAATTGACCGTCATCGCCGTTCTCAACGGCAGCCTCATCTTTATGGCCGATCTCCTCCGGCGTATCCCGCTACCGCTGAAACTGGATTGCCTGAGCGTGGCCAGCTACCACGGCGGCGCCACTACGACTGGCGAAATAGTTTTCAAACAACTCGAGCTGCCCGACGTGGCGGGTCGGCACATCCTGATCCTCGACGACATTCTCGATAGTGGCATTACTCTGGCAGCGATCCGCCAAAAACTGGAAACCAAGCAACCGCAGAGCGTAAAAATATGTGTTCTGCTGCGTAAGCTCAAGGCGCGTCTGCGCCCGGTCGAAGCCGATTATGTCGGCTTCAATATCGCAGACGAATTCGTCGTCGGCTACGGGCTCGATTATATGGAACGCTATCGCAATCTGCCCTGTATCGGCGTGCTTCGGAAAGAAAAGATCGACCAGCCTAACGAGGCGAATCCACAATGACGATTACGGTCCAATTCTTCTCGCAGTTGAAAGAGATCGCCGCCGCGGAAGTGACCGTGGAATTACGAGAAGGAGCGACGATCAGCGATCTCCTTGCTCTGCTCTACGAGCGCTTTCCCGAGCTCAAGAAGTGGGATGGCCATATCCTGGTGGGCGCCGGCGTCGATTTCGTCGACCGCACCCACGTGATCCAGCCTAACGATCAAATCGCGATCATGCCCCCCGTCCAAGGCGGGTAAGCGAAGGGACGAGCTTCCGCTCATCCAGTTTCTTCACCGCCTTGCGCAATGAGTCATTGAGCTCTACACCGGCCGAAAAGGCGCCTATGACGTCGGACCGGCAGGAGCTCTGGGGAACGGTCCCCGCGGCGACCTGAATTCGGCACCCAAGCCGAAACCAATCTTCCCAGAGAACGTTGGCGAAGGCGAGCCGCCTTCGCCAGCACGCGAGGCGCGTGCGCTCGCCAGAAAGCGGGGACATCTTCCGCCGAGCTTGTGAATTGTCGTGCAGTTTCATCCGACTCATTTCGCGAGGCGGTTTCATGCGCGCCGGTTGCCCACTTCTTCTGCCTTCCAATCTGCGTAATCCGCGAAATCCGCGGTTAAATTCAGACGCGAAAACTTTCCTTTAGCTCGAGTTTCCCATGCCAATGACGCTCTATCGGGCGACACGCCCGCCGCTACACTGAAGTGCGTGGCTCATGGTGGGAACCAAATCCGCGGACTGCTCAGTCGCGGAAATTCTTGAAATTGGTCGCGACCCCAAAATCCTTGCTCTTCACGAAGGCGATCACGTCCTGTAGTTCGTCGCGCTTTTTTCCCGTCACACGTATCTGCCGATCCTGCAGTTGGTTTTGGGTTTTGAACCCGTTGCCTTTAATCGCGAGGATAATCTCCTTCGCTTTATCGCCCTCCAGTCCCTGTTGGATCTTTAGCTCCTGCCGCGCGTGGCCGATGGAGGAAATGGCCGGGTCTTTTTGGTCGATATTGCGCAGGTCGATGCCGCGCTTGGAGAGCTTGTTGATCACGATCTCGCGCAAGCCGCGCAATCGATTGGCGTCCTCCGCCGTCAGGACGATTTTGTCTTTCTCGTACTCGACCTCGGCTACGGTGCCTTTGAAATCAAAGCGAGTCGCTAGTTCTTTGCGCGCCTGATTGAGCGCGTTATCGATTTCTTGGTTGTCTATTTCCGAGACGATGTCGAAGGAAGGCATGTGAGGATTTTTGATTGCTGAATGATGATTAAAGCGTAGCGCTGCCGTTATCTTGCTTCATTCCTCGCCCGCGCCAACGAAATTTTACGCTGACGCTGCGACTCGTCTCGCCTAACGAATCGCGTTCAGATTGATATTGCCGCTGCCTGTCCTCAGTCGTAACGAAATGGGAGCAGGCGATGCGGTCGCGCCCTCCAGCACCTGACCGGCGCCCTTCGGCGCAGGAGCAGGAAGCGGAAACTGATGGTGGATACTGCCGTGGCCGGTTTCTGCCATAACGCGAAAGCGCGCTGCGCTCGGTAGCCGTGCCACCATTCGGCCATGCCCCAGGACGTAGGCGAAAGTGGCGGGCAGGTCTTCCCACCACTCGAAGAAAACCTCCATCACGCCCTGGGCGGCGCGAGCGCGGATTTCTGCATAACAATTGAGCGCAGTCACTCGTCCGTTGCGGAACTCGATCTCCGCCTGCCCACCGCGTAAACCTTCCAAAATAATCTCGCCATCGTTCTGCTTCAGCCGCAAGCGCGCGGCCTCTGGAACACTCAAGCTGTACTCGACCGTGCCAGAGCGATCAGCGAGGAAACCGGAGACAGACGGGATGGAAGTGCGGATGTGGAGCGAGGTAGCCTGAACCTCCGCATGGTAGCCGATCTCGCGAACGCGATGTGCCGTGTAGGCTTTGCACAACGCACCCACACGCACCTTAGGGAAGTTCCAGCCATAGACATGGATGGCGCCATCGAGATTTTCAAGGATTAACGTTCCGTTGAGGGGCAGCGCAAAGGACTGATCGCTTTCTGCCCGCAGCGGCTCAGCTCCTTCCCCGCTCGAGAGGGTAACAGCCGAGGCGAAGATGAGAAAACGTAGCTGGCGGAGAAAACAGCCCAAGGACGCACTCAATAATGCAAGGTCGACAGGCGATCCAATGAAGGAGGCCGACGGTCGCAGCGGAAAAGCCGAATCCTACCGCGACTGCTCGACGTGAGCCCTGCGGCGCCGCACCATCCCGAGGCCGAATGCAAGCGCACCAATGCCTAAAAACGCAATGGTGCTGGCTTCCGGCACCGCGCTGGTCGTGGACTGGAAGGCGAAAGTATCGGCGTTGGCTCCGTCGCCCCGACTGGCGGTGAAGGTCCAAACGGCCGGAGTGGGATCAAACCCGTTGCCACTGAGAATGCCGGTAGAGCGGACATTCAGAAACTGCGGTGTCTGGCTGAGCACAACCGAGGAGGTGAGATCGAAAGTAAAACCGCCCACCGTCCACAGATTCGGCAGAGGGGTAGAAGGGGTAAATATCCAAGGCTCGGTCATGGAGACGGGATCACCTTGCCTGGTAGTGCGCCTGAAATTCAACGTCCGTTGCAGGACAAAAGAGTTGTTCCAAAGATCGACTTGGGTAGCGGTAGCGAGGGACATTGTGTCGAAGGTGACGGTGCCGCCGAAGTCGATATGTCCCTGGATCGGATCCGCCTGAGCGCGAGGCGCGAGCAAACCGCAGCTGAGAAGAACAGCTGCTAAGAGCGGAGCGAGGGATTTACGGTTAAATTTCACGCTGTGATTTTCGAACTTGGGTCGCATTTCCAGCGCCGGTATTGCACCGCAATCAAGCCTAATCCGCCGAGCGCGAAGAAGACCACTGTGCCCGCCTCGGGCACGGAAGTATTAGCTTGAAAGCTAAACCTGCTCTGCTGCGAACCGTCGTTACTCGCGGTGAAACTCCACAACCCAAGGGTCGGATCAAAACCGTTGCCTGAAACGGTGCCGAACCCAGTCACATTGAGGACGCCGGAGGTCTGCAAAACGACATTGGACGTAGTGAGGTCAAAGGTAAATCCGCCAACGCTCCAGAGAGCCGGACGGGATGGACCCGGCATCGGTGCGGCCACCGTTCCCGAATTAAAGATCCAAGGAGCACTCATGGTCACATTATCCTGAGGATTCACAAAGCTGGTAAATGTGCCCGAGCGATCGACAACTTTCGAGATGTCCCACAATTTTACCCGCTTGGCACTGGAAAGCGACATCGTGTTGAAGGTAGCGACTCCGATAAAATCGACGTCGCCTACGATCGGGTTTGTCTGAGCTTGGGTATCCGTCAGGGACAGACCACCGAGAGCAAAAATGGCCAGAAGAGTAAAGAGTCGAATGTTCATCAGTGGGACAGTTGCTCTATCTAATACGCATCTGCCGTTAATTAGGAAGCAAAAAATAACAAATTTTCGAAAAAAGTTTCGTGAGGCTCTCTTCCAGCTTCCTTTTTGGCCTACTCAAGCTCTTGCCAAGCTGCTCTTCTGACCTGCTCTCTTGACGATCGCCACCGAGAATGGTCGCGTAGGTGACAGCATGCCAATGGGCCCATCGACTTCCACGCAAAAACCGCCTGCCATCCTCTCGCTCATCGGCCAGACCCCGTTGGTCGAGATCACCCGCATGGATACCGGCCCTTGCCGGCTTTTCGTCAAACTGGAGAACCAAAACCCGACCGGCTCGATCAAGGATCGAGTCGCCCTGGCCATGATCGAAGCGGCCGAACGCGACGGGAAATTGCAGCCCGGCGGGACCATCATCGAGGCCACGGCGGGCAACACCGGCCTCGGCCTCGCCCTCATCGCCGGCGCCAAAGGTTACCGCATCATCCTGATCATCCCGGATAAGATGTCGCAGGAAAAGATCGCGCACGTCCGCGCGCTCGGGGCGGAAGTTCGCCTAACGAGAAGCGATGTGACCCGCGGACACGCGGAATACTACCAGGATGTGGCGGCAAAATTGACCGCGGAAATCCCAGGCGCGTTTTACGTCAACCAATTCGGCAACCCAGCCAATCCGGTCGCGCACGAAACCACCACGGGTCCCGAAATCTGGGAGCAAATGGAGCACGACGTCGATGCAGTCGTGATCGGCGTCGGTTCCGGCGGCACGCTCACCGGGCTGGGTCGTTTCTTTAACAAAGTGGCGCCGAAAACGGAAATCATCCTGGCCGATCCAGCCGGCTCTATTCTCTACCAATGGGTCAAGACCGGCAAGATGGAGAAAGCCGGCAGCTGGGCGGTGGAAGGCATCGGCGAGGATTTCATCCCCGAGGTCGCCGACATGTCGATGGTCACGGACGCGTTCGAGATCGACGACACCGAGAGCTTCGAGGTCGTGCGTGAGCTGCTGCGCAAGGAAGGCATCCTCGGCGGCTCCTCCACCGGGACGCTCGTCGCCGGCGCGTTGCGCTATTGCCGCCAGCAAACAGAGCCGAAGCGGGTCGTGACTTTCATCTGCGACACCGGCAACAAATATCTCTCGAAGATGTTCAACGACTTCTGGATGGCCGAGCAGGGCTTCGTCGAGCGCCCCAGCGAGGGCAATCTATGCGACCTCATCTCGCATCGGGCTGAGAAAGGCGAAGTGATCTCAGTCGGGCCTAACGACACTATCCTGACTGCCTTCAAGCGCATGCGCGCGGCCGATGTCTCGCAGCTCCCGGTCATGAACGGGGACGATCGCGCCGTCGGGATCATCGACGAATCCGACATCCTGGTGCATCTCCATCGCGAGCCGGCCAAGTTCAACGAATTGGTCAAGGAAGCGATGACCGACAAGCTCGAAACGCTCTCGCCGCAGGCGAAGATCGATGACCTGCTCGGAGTTTTCGATCGGGGCCGCGTCGCCATCGTGATGGACGAGGCCAAGTTTCTCGGCCTCATCACGCGCTCGGACTTACTCTCCTATCTCCGCTTAAAAATGCCGAAAGACTAGCTTAATCAAGGCTCCGTTCTGGATTATGAACAAACACCTTCTTTTCGCCGCCCTCCTCGGTGCCGCCCTACATCTCACCGGCTCGGTCCAAGCCGCGCCCGAGGGTGAAACTTCGCCCTTCATCAAGGACTACCTCGGGCAAGTTGACTTCGTGGAGGAGCGAATCCTCGCCCTCAACCAAGCCATGGCCGCCAAGCAAGGTTGGCGTCCGGCGGACGGTGTGCGCTCCGTCAGCGAGACCTACCTTCACATCGCTTACACCAACTATTTCCTGCCCAAAATGATCGGATTCGAGCTGCCTGCGAAAGTGAAATTTGAACAGGATATGAAGAAGTGGGACACGCAGACGACCGACGCCGCCAAGATCAACGACATGCTAAAAGCGTCCTTCGATCACGTCCGCAGTGTGGCCAAACAGATCACTCCGGAGCAGATGGAAAAAGAAATCGACTTGTTCGGCCACAAGCTGACCGGCCGGAACACGCTCATCGTTCTCCTCAACCACATGCACGAACACCTCGGCCAATCGATCGCCTACGCCCGCATGAATGGCGTGGTGCCGCCGTGGACAGCGGCGAATGAGGCGAAGGAAAAAGCAGAGCCGGAGAAGTAGTCCTCGCCCGGCCGGCTTGCCAGCACTCTAGCTGGGCGTCGACCCACAAGACCTGCCCCCTGCATACCAACGCTGCGGTCAGCGCCCGCTCCATCTAACGACTGCCCGCGCCTGCTCGACGCGACCCAGAGGGTGCTCGGCTACGAACTGAAGGCGCCATTCACGGTCTTGCGCACCAACATCGAAGCGCTGCTGCGTTCCAGGTCATTGCCCGAAATGAGCAGCACGCCGTCGCTGGATTGTTGGAGCAACCTCAGCGCATCTCCTCGATCGCTTCCGGTCTGCTTCTGCTCGCGCGGGCAAGCGTCGTCGAAGAGCAAACGGCTGATCGCCGGAGTGGATCTCGTGCCCTAACGATCCAATCCAGATGGCGTGTTCGTCCAGAATGTGACGTCAGCCGAAATTCAGCGCGATCACGTCCCGGCCAAGATTCGTGCATGAGGTCGCATGCACTTCCGCCAGGATCGACGATTAGGCCATAGATGAATTCGCCGCGGCTGATCGAGCTGATGAGCGGCCCAAACCCGCCGCCGAAACCGGAGCGTCCGAACTTCCTGCCACCTGGCAGAGGATTTGAAACCGAGTCTCATCGTTCGCCAGCCCGCCCGGACGGATGAGCGAAACACGTTGAAGAGAACGCTTGGGAACATCGAGATATCGATCCCGCTCGTTTCCTCACCGGGGAAACGCCACTTCAAAGCTGCCTCCGTCCCACCCAGGACCGCCAGTCAAGCCATGATCGCTCCGTTTCAAAAGGGCAGCAGCGGTTTGCAAACGTAAGCTGAATGCGATCACCCCAGCCGTAGTTCAGATCGATCGCGGGGGCATCCAGCGCCCAAACGTTAGGGAGATGGGAAATATGATCGCCGCATTGTTTTCCCAATGGCCACTCCCAGGTGTCCCTGGATCGTCTGTGAGCATCGGGGGCCGCCCGCCTGCAAAGATGTCGCGCGCCTCTGTTCGGATGACAAAACCGTTATCTCGTGTCGTTGCCCCTAAGGTGAACAAAGGACTGCACGCTGTTGGCCCAGTAGAAGAGGTAAAATTGCCCGCCAAGACAACGGTGCGGAAGCAGCCCACTGCCCCACTGTGGAATAAGCGCCAACTGCGATTAGGATCACTATCACATGAAGAAGCAGCATCTCGCCACGCGCGTCATTCACGCCGGTCAATCGCCCGATCCCTCCACTGGCGCGGTTATGACGCCGATCTATCAGACGTCCACCTATGCGCAGGAAAGTCCGGGCCGGCATAAGGGATACGATTACGCGCGCTCGATCAACCCAACCCGCCTCGCTTACGAGCGTTGCGTGGCCGACCTCGAAAGTGGGACGCGCGGCTGGGCTTTCGCTTCTGGGTTAGCGGCGATGTCGACGGCGCTGGAGACGATCGACAGCGGCTCACACGTGCTGGTGAGCGACGATCTTTACGGCGGCACCTATCGCCTTTTTGAGAAAGTGCGGCGCCGGTCCGCCAATCTCGATTTCACCTTCATCGATATGGGCGATCTCGCGAAAGTCGAGGCCGCCATGAAGCCAAACACTCGGATGGTGTGGGTCGAAACGCCGAGCAACCCGCTGCTCAAGCTGATCGATCTCGAGGCGGTCGCGAAAATTGCACGGAAACACAACGCCACCTCCGTTTCCGACAACACCTTCGCCAGCCCGTGGATCCAGCGCCCGCTCGAGCTCGGCTTCGACATGGTCATTCATTCCGCCACCAAATATCTGAACGGCCACTCCGACATGGTCGGAGGCATCGCGGTCGTGGGTGAAAACAAGGAGCTAGGCGATCAAATGCAGTTCCTGCAAAACTCGGTTGGCGCGATTGCCGGGCCATTCGACAGCTTCCTCGCCATGCGGGGCCTCAAAACGCTTGCTCTGCGCATGGAAAGGCATTGCGAAAACGCCGCCGAGCTGGCGCAATGGCTGGAAAAAGAGCCGAAGGCGCGCAAGGTCAACTATCCCGGCCTAACGAGTCATCCACAGCACGAACTGGCCCAAAAGCAGATGGGCGATCGCTTCGGCGGCATGGTCACCGTCATTCTCGACACCGATTTTGCGGGGACGCGGAGGTTTCTCGAGAATACGCACCTCTTCACTCTGGCCGAGAGCCTCGGTGGCGTGGAGAGCCTGGTTAATTATCCCCCACTCATGACCCACGGCGCCATTCCAGAGGAGACGCGCATTGCGCTCGGGATTTCCGAATCGCTCGTTAGGCTATCCGTCGGGGTGGAAGACGTAGAAGATCTCCGCGACGATCTGAAGACGGCGTTCGCGGCGATTTGACGCTTCCAATCGTCTGATCAGACATGCCCTCAGGGCTCCGGGTTCGCCTCCACCTTTACTCGCTCGCGACCGGCGTTAGCGTGACTCACCATGGGTAGCAGCCTCGGCCAACTCTTTCGCATCACCACCTTCGGCGAGTCGCATGGCGGCGGAGTCGGGGTGGTCATCGATGGCTGCCCTCCGCGAATTCTGTTAGGCGAGGCCTGTATTCAACGCGAGCTGGATCGTCGACGGCCCGGACAAAGCACGCTCGTGACGCAACGCCAGGAAGCGGATCGTTGTGAAATTCTCTCCGGAGTTTTCGAAGGCCAGACGTTAGGCACGCCGATCGCCATTTTGGTGCGCAACGACGATGCCCGTCCCGAAGCGTATCACGAGATGAAGGAGACGTTCCGCCCTTCCCACGCTGACTTTACCTACGAAGCCAAATACGGCATTCGCAATTGGCAGGGGGGCGGTCGTGCCTCCGCGCGCGAAACGATCGGCCGCGTCGCGGCCGGCGCCGTGGCCCGTCAGGTCCTCAACGCTCTCCATCCAGCCTTCGAGGCCTTGGCTTACGTCATTCACGTCTATCAACTAAAGGCGACGGTGGATCCTGGCGCCGTGACCAGAGCACAAGTCGACGCGAACTTGGTGCGCTGCCCTGATCCCAAGACGGCGCAAGAGATGGAGCGGGCGATCGAGCAGGCGCGCGCCGATAGCGATTCGTTAGGCGGAATCATCGAATGTGTTTTGCGTGGTTTGCCGCCGGGATTAGGCCAGCCGGTTTTCGACAAGCTCGAAGCCGATTTGGCCAAGGCGATGTTGAGCCTGCCGGCCACGAAAGGATTCGAAATCGGCTCCGGTTTCGCCGCGGCCAGCATGAAAGGTTCGGAGCATAACGATCCCTTCGAGATCCGAGACAACAGGGTGCGCACCACCAGTAACCGTTCTGGCGGCGTGCAGGGCGGCATCAGCAATGGCGAAGACATCGTCTTTCGCGTGGCCTTCAAACCAACCTCGACGATCGCGCGGGAGCAAAAGACCGTCACCAAAGCAGGCGAGGAAACCACTTTAGCCGCGCGCGGGAGGCACGACCCCTGCGTTCTGCCCCGCGCCGTTCCCATGGTGGAAGCGATGGCCCTGCTCGTGCTCTGCGATCACGTGCTGCGACAACGCGCCATTGCCCTGGGCCAGCGGGTAAACCCAGCTAGCCACTGGGAAGAGCGTTTGGCGTGTCGGGCACAAGCAGAATGAACGTGAAGATCATGACTTTCCCTGCTTACGATGCGGAACCACCGTTCGGCATGCGGGCGACTTTTCTGCCGCTAAGATGAAGGCGTCCCCGATTTGGCAGGCCGTGTTTGTCTCCTGTGCGCTGCTCCTGATTATCTTCGAAATGGCGCGCGGCTGGAGGCTCGGCCTCGTTAGGCAGTTGTTTCGCCTGCTCGCTCTCGTCGCGGCTTACGCGGCGGGATACTTTGGCGGACGCCTTCTGCTCCCCATCCTGCGTCCGTTCTTTCGCGTCCCCGATCTCATGATCTCCCTCCTGGCGGGCGCTCTGCTCGCGCTCGCCGTTTACGCGGCTATCAGCACTTTAGGAGCGCGACTCAGTCGACGGACGGGCCAGCAAAGCCCCGGGACAAAGCGTTGGCTTTACGGAATCAGTGGCGCGCTGCTGGGCGTTTTCTTCGGCCTATTCAGCGTCTGGCTCGTCGTGGTCGCTATCCGTTCGGTCGGTGCGCTGGCCAGCGCGGAAATGCGGGCGCCAACGCCAGCACCGATCGCCGCCCAAGCTGCTTCGGAGAGTCCCCCGACTCACGATGCTTCTACGATGCTGCCTGCGCTGGCGAAGTTGAAGAATTCGATCGAGCTGGGTCCACTCGGCGCCACGTTCAAGGCCGTCGATGTCGTCCCGGACCAGACTTATCAGACATTAGGCAAGCTCGGGACGGTCGTTTCGAATCCGCCAAGCGCCGTTCGTTTCCTCACCTATCCCGGCGCCCGCGCCCTGACCGAGCACCCCAGAATCGTCGCGCTCCGTAACGACCCGGAGATCATGGATCTGATCGAGCAGAGACGTTACCTGGAGCTGTTCCAAAACCCAAAGTTGATCGACGCCATGAACGATCCGTCGCTCGCTGCGCAAGTGCGGAGCTTCGAGTTCCGGAAGGCTCTCGATTACGCCCTGCAAAAATAGCGATTAGCATAGGAGGCGCGCCCGGGGACCGGGGACAGCGTCCCTGGCTACAGCCGCAAATCGGCGCGGGCGCATGGCTTCGGACTTGCGCGGGATGGGGCGACGGGCTCACGGTGAGCCTATGTTTACGCGACGCCATGTGGTGCCGGGGGAAGCGCCGGGATTGCTCAAGCTGGCCAAGGATGCTCCGCGCATCGCGCCGGTCATTACCCTGATCGAATTCGGGCCGGACTCCCTCGAGGAACGCAAAAACGTGACTTGCGACGAACTGTTACCTCACCTCAACAATGAACTCGTCACCTGGATTAATATCGACGGCTTGGGCGACCTGAGTGTCCTGCGCATCCTGGGCGAGCGATTTAACCTTCATCCTCTTGCCCTGGAGGATGTAGTGGATACCAACCAACGCCCCAAGGTCGAGCAGTATGATGACTATCTCTTTATCCTCACGAAGATGATCTATCTGACTGCCGACGGCGACATCAGTAGCGAACAAGTGAGCATGTTTCTGGGCAAGACCTTTCTGATAACCTTGCAGGAGGAACCGGATCGCGATGTCTTCGAGCCGGTCCGAGCCCGCATTCGCGGAGGCAAGGGTCGCATCCGAAAAGCGGATTCCGATTATCTCGCCTACGCGCTGCTCGACTCGATTATCGATCATTATTACCCCGTGCTGGAATCGATCGGGTCCGAGATTGATACCATTGAGGATGAGCTCGTGGATAACCCACTGACCCGTCCGGTGGGCAGCTTGCACGAACACAAACGCACTCTCACGCAGATACGGCGCATGGTTTGGCCGCTGCGCGATGTCACTAATCTGTTACTCCACGAAGAGCCGGGCCTCATTCGACCCGAAACCAAGGTCTATCTGCGAGACTGCTACGATCATACCGTCCAACTCATGGACTTGGTCGAGAGTTATCGCGACGTTCTTTCCGGGTTAACCGAAGTTCACATCTCCAGCATCGGCATGCGCACCAACGAAATTATGCGTATCCTCACGGTGATCTCGGCCATTTTTATTCCGTTGACCTTTATCGCAGGCGTTTATGGAATGAATTTTACCCATATGCCGGAATTGGCCAAACCGTGGGGATTCTACGCTTGTCTGGGTCTCATGTTAATCATCGCCGTAGCCCAGTTGCTCTACTTCAAAAAGAGGCGTTGGATCTAGAACGATGGCAAAATACCTCGTCGTTAGTTCCAGTGGGAACCCATCGAGCAAGAGTCGCAAAATGGCGCGCGTGGCTTTCTCTTATCTGCAGAAAGAGAAGACTGACTGCCAATGGCTCGACCTATCGGAAATGAACTTACCGTTATGCGACGCAAACGCCTGTTATACGCATCCGGGCGCTCGGCAACTCAACGCGGCCATCACTGCGGCCGATGGCATCCTGATCGCCGCGCCGGTCTATAATTACGACGTGAGCGCTTCGGCTAAGAACATGATCGAGCTGACGGGGAGTTCCTGGGAAGACAAAATCGTAGGCTTTCTCTGCGCCGCCGGAGGTATGAGCAGTTATATGTCGGTGATGGCTTACGCGAATAGCCTCATGCTCGACTTTCGCTGCGTCATTATCCCGCGGTTTGTTTACGCGACGGGTGCTGTGTTTGTCGATAATGAGCTGGCGGACAAAAAGATCATTACTCGAATCGAACAGGTTGCGGCCGAGTTAATTCGTTTCACGACCGCTTTGCGCAACTAGGACGGACTCGATCTAAGCAGCTAGCTCTTAGCTCTCAGCCAAACCTCGGAGCCCTCGCGAGCCGCGTCGACTTCCATCGATTTCCCGCTTTCCAAGACCAGCATGCGGGCCGCTTCGACGATGGCGTCGACGGCCTTATCGTCCCGGGTCGGGTCGTGATGGAAAAGAAAGAGTTTGCGGGCCCCGGCGGAGAGAGCGAGCGATACAACGCTACTGAGCGAGCCGTGTCCCCAGCCGACTTTCTTCTTATACTCTTCGTCCGTGTATTGAGCATCGATGACCAGGACATCGACTCCGCGTAGAAAATCCACCAGCTGGGCTCGCGCCTCAGCGGCGTAAGCCTTTGCTTTCTCATACTCGGCCTTGTCCCGGGTAGCATGAGTGGAGAGGACATCGTATTGCTCGTTATCTGGCAAATAGGCAATGGAGCCATTCGAAGTGAAGAGCCGATAACCGACGCAGATGCCTGGGTGATTCACGAAGCGGGCTTGCACTTTCACTTTGCCAACCTCGAACTCCATTTCCCGGAGCTCCTCAATTTCCATCGCGCTAGGCATATCGCGCAGACTAACGGGGAAGACCGAGGTCTCCATCTGACTGGCCAGAATCGTAGCCAGCCCGGCCCGCGCACCCTCATAACCTAACAGTCGAAGGGAGTTCTTTTTGTTATAGGCCGGCGAAAAGAACGGCAGGCCCTGAATGTGGTCCCAGTGCGTGTGCGAAATGAGCAGAGTCAATTTGATGGGACGCGAGCCAAACTCTTCCTCCAGAGCCAGGCCTAAGCCCCGGAGCCCGGTACCGGCGTCGAGAATAATGATCTCGCCTTCGGCGCGCACCTCGACGCAGCTAGTGTTGCCGCCATAACCGACGGTCCCTGATCCTGGGACCGGAAGGGAACCGCGCACGCCCCAGAAACGGAGGCGAGTGGAGGGCGGCGTAAACTCAGGCAGCGGACCTTTAGGCGCGCTTTCCTGGGGCTCGGGCAAGATCCGTTCGATGATTTTCTTGAGCTCGTCCCAGG
Source organism: Chthoniobacterales bacterium (assembly GCA_965218705.1). Classification (GTDB taxonomy): domain Bacteria; phylum Verrucomicrobiota; class Verrucomicrobiia; order Chthoniobacterales; family UBA10450; genus Palsa-1392. The sequence continues at coordinate 1,176,068 of OZ244652.1, read as the reverse complement.
AGATCGGCTTAACCAAATATGCTTCGGCCCCAGCTTCGATCGCGCTGGTCCGATCGACTCCGTAGTCGCGCCCGGAAACGATGATGATCTTGCTGCGCGGCAATTGCTGGCGCAGGGCCCGACAGACCTGGAAGCCGTTCGCTTTCGGCATGAGCAAATCGCAAACGATCAGCTCAGGTCGATGTTGCAGCGCGAGGGCGATGCCGGCCTCACCATCACCCGCTTCGAGGATCGACCAATCTTCCCGCGCAAAAAGCTCGGCGGTGGACCGGCGGCTTTCCGCATCGTCTTCGATTAGTAGAACAGCGGGCATGATTTAAGGCCGCCGATTCTCCCTAAGGGAACGCTCCTATACAAGCTGGAATTCGGCGGTTGGACAGTTTAGCTAATGCCGTTCGGCGCGAAATGTCATAGCACGCGCCCGAGGTTGTAGCCGGGGATGCTATCCCGCATTAGGGAGGTGTTGCCACGCGCGAAACCGCCCGGGGTCCGCGCCCTCGGATCCAGCGGCGCGCTACCCAGAAGACGCTGAAGACAACCGTCTCACGTCGCCGTTCCTTGCCCAGGATTAGAAGAAAATCGGGATGATCAGAATCGCGACGATATTGACCACCTTGATCATCGGATTGATCGCCGGGCCGGCCGTGTCCTTGTAAGGATCGCCCACCGTATCGCCTGTGACTGACGCGGCGTGGGCGAAGGAGCCTTTGCCACCCAGGTTGCCTTCCTCGATGTATTTTTTGGCGTTATCCCAGGCGCCGCCGCTCGAAGTCATGGCGATCGCAACGAAAAGGCCAGTCACGATCGTGCCTACGAGAAGACCGCCGAGCACCACAGGACCGAGCGGCTTAATCATGGCGACGGCGACGACAAAAACCACCGGCAAAAGCGCGGGGATGATCATCTCTCGCAAAGCGGCCTTGGTCACAATGTCAACGCAGGTCCCGTAGTCCGGTTTGTCTTCGCCGCGCAAAATACCAGGCTTGGCTGTGAGCTGGCGGCGCACTTCGCGCACCACCGCGCCAGCGGCCTTACCCACCGCATCCATGGAGAACGCGGTAAAGATAAATGGAAGCAGGCCACCGATGAAGAGCCCGATGATGACCTTGGGCTCGGTGAGCGAGAATTGGAAATTAAAGGTGCGGCCTGCCGCGGTCACGTGTTCGCGCAGTTCTTCGACGTAGGAGCCGAAAAGCACTAAAGCCGCGAGACCGGCGGAGGCGATCGCATAACCTTTGGTCACGGCTTTCATGGTGTTGCCCACGGCGTCGAGGTCATCGGTCACGGCACGCACTTCCTTGGGCAAGTTGCTCATGACCGCGATACCGCCGGCGTTATCCGTGATGGGGCCGAACGCATCGAGCGAAATGATGATGCCAGCCATGGAGAGCATGCTCATGACGGCGATGGCGATGCCGTAAAGACCGGCGAAATGGAAGCTGAAGAGAATGGCCAGACCAATCGCGCCGACCGGTAACGCGGTCGCGTGCTGGCCGATGGCGAGACCAGCGATGATGTTGGTCGCATGACCCGTCTCGGAAGCTTTGGCGATCTTGCGGACCGGACCGAAACTCATGGAGGTGTAATAGTTGGTAATCACGACCACGATGCCGGTCATAAGCAGCCCGACGAGGGAGGCGAAGTAGAGGTCGTTAGGCGTGCGGAGCGCATTGGCGATGATCACGCCATCGGGGAAAAGCGAATGAGTCGCCGGCCAGAAGAGCACAGCCGAAACGAGTCCGCTCGCCAACACGCCTCCCATCAGGGCATTGCCCGGTTTGGCGCCCGTCACGTTCACAAAGATAATTCCGCAGATCGCGCCGAGGACGGAAATGCCGCCCAGCACGAAGGGATAAATGATCGCCGCCGGCGAGTTGGCCAGAGTGAGCGCGGCCACCAGAATCGCGCCGATCAGACTCACGGCATACGTCTCGAACACGTCCGCAGCCATGCCGGCACAATCGCCGACGTTATCACCCACGTTGTCAGCGATCGTGGCAGGGTTGCGGGGATCGTCCTCTTCGAGATTGGATTCGATCTTCCCGACCAAGTCCGCGCCGACATCGGCCGCTTTGGTGTAAATGCCGCCCCCGAGTCGAGCGAAGACACTGATCAAGCTCGCCCCCAAAGCCAGGCCGATCAGGCTGCGCACCGCCAATTGGTGGCCAATCATTTTTCCAGCCACGGTGTAGAAAATTCCAACCGACAAGAGGGCCAGCCCAACCACGAGCAACCCGGTCACGGCGCCGCCGTTGAAAGCCACCCGCATGGCTGCGGTGCGCGACTTGGTCGCGGCCTGCGTGGTCCGCGTATTAGCGAGAACCGCCACGCGCATGCCAATAAAACCGGCCGCCAACGAACAGACAGCACCGATCACAAAACCGACGGAGGTGGCGTGATCTTTGAAGATAAAGAGAAGGATGAAAATAACGACCGCGATCGCGCTAATCGTGATGACCTGACGATTGAGGTAGGCTTTGGCGCCTTCCTGCACAGCGCCGGCGATTTCCTGCATGCGAGCGTTGCCAGGGGAGGCCTTGATGACCGAGAAGATCAGAAAGAAGGCGAAAACGAGACCGACAACGGCGCACAGCATGGAAAGCGTGACGCCGGAGGTCAAGAAAGATAAGGCTAGTAACGACATAGTTGAGGTCCGGGTTAAAGAGTGGAGGAGTTTAGAGGGTTTTGCTTTTCTGGCAAACTCTATGTGGGAGGAGCCGTGGCGGCCTTATCGGGTGAGAAGAAGCTTTTGATTCGGCACGGCAAGGCCCTACCCGCACAGTGCCGCAGATCGTCAGCCTACAACTCGAAGACCGCCCGCACGCGACGCAGGAAAGTAGCGCGATACTCCCGCTCTTTGTTCTGCTCCGCGTCGCCGCTGCGTGCATCCTGGAGAAGACTTTCCGTCTCGATCCGGCGAGCCGCGAGCAGATCGCTTAACTTGGTCGCGCAATCGGGCGTCTCGTGCAGCACCGTGGACATGGCGCCGTGGCTGATCTCGAGCACCTCGCAATCCTCTTCCGCTCGCACCGTGGCGGTGCGCTTCTCGCCGGTGAGCAAAGACATCTCGCCGAATGATTCTCCCATGCGCAGAGACGCCACGCGCACCATGGCGCCATTCTGCGAAACGGAGACGCTGGCCGTCCCATGCAGGAGCACAAACATGGAGGAACCTGCAGCGCCCTGCTCGATCACCCTCTCCCCGCGCCCAAATCGCTGCGTGCGCGAGCCCTCGATGAGCTCATCGATTTGCTCCGGCGCAAGACAGTCGAAGAGCGGCTCCGATTCGAGGATCGTGCGAGCCCGGCTTTCCTCGACTTCGTGCGGCTGAGCCTGCTTGCGGCGTGGAATCTCGAGGGTGCGAATGGGAAACGGAATCGTAATATTCTGCCGCTTAAACTCGTACCAGATATTGGTGCGGATGGCGTCGCAGACGTTGTTGTAATCCTGGTGGTTGAGCATCCAGAACTTGATTTCGTAGCTGATGGCGAAGTCGCCGAAATCGATGAGGAAGACTTTGGGCGGAGGCTCATGCTGCACCCACTCGGCCTGCAAAGTGGCGTGCATGAGCGCGTCTTTCACCTTATTGGGCGGGCAACCGTATTCGACGCCGACCACGATGCGCATGGCGTGTAGTTGTTGCGGGTAATGGAGGTTGACGATCGTGTGCCGGACGATCTCGTTATTTGGGATATCGAGGTAAATGGCGTCGTTCGTGCGCAGCCGGGTGGAACGCCAGTTGATTTCCATGACCTCCGCAAAACGACTATCCACGTGGAGCCAGTCCCCCACCTTATACGGGCGGCTAATTTGCAGCGACATGCCCGCGATGACTCCGCCAAGCAGGTTCTGGGTGGCAAAGGCCAGAATAATCGCAGCCACGCCCGAGCCGGCCAGTAAGCCGCGCAATTCCCGCTCGGCATTATACCCGATGCTCAGAACCAGAAGGAGCGCGATGAGGAAGATGACCAGCGCGACCAACTCGCGCAGGAACTTCGGAATGACCGTCTGGCGGCGTTGTTCGAAATAAAAATCCCAGAGGTAGCGATCCACCAAAGCGATGACCAATCCGGTGCTCAAAAGGATGACCGCGGCGCCCAAATGATTGCGCCAGCGCAAATCCAGGCCGTAAACCCAAGTCGCAGCGTAGAAAGCGAGCGCGAGCGCAAAGAGCTTGAAAAAAATCCCCAAACGAACGCCGGCGCGACGCTTAAGCAGGCGACCGATCCAGAGGGTGACGATGAATGTCGTGATCAGGACCGCGATCGTCGCGACCGAGCGTTGAGCATCGCCGAGAGCCAGCATGGTGGGTGAAATTAGCAGAGCGCCACCCCGGCGGACAAGCGTCGCCGCCGGACAACGTGCCGGTGACCTGTAGCCCGGGGACGCTGTCCCCGGCCGGCGCTGAGTCTTGCTAGGCCATTTAACCCCGACGGGGACAGCGTCCCCGGTTACAGACGCGGCCAAATGACGAGACAAAGCCAGCCGACCAGGAAGCAAAGTTCCCCGAGAGGGGTGATCGGGCCGAGCCACTTTAGATTCGTGAGGGCGAGAAGATAGAGGCTCCCGCTGAACAAAACGATCCCCGCAATGAACAAGCCGGCCGGCAACCGACCGGCGCCCGGCAGGGTGGCCAAAACGAGGAGTGCGAGAGCGTGGACGAAGTGATAAAGGACCGCGGTCTTCCAAACTTCCGTCGTGTTATTCGCTGTCAGGGTATCCCTTAGAGCGTGAGCGCCAAACGCTCCCAGCGCCACCGCGAGGAAAGCAAACGCCGCGGCGGTGCGAAAAAGGAGCACGTTCATCCCTGGGATACTGCTCGCGAAATTGCCAGGCGCAACCGTGGTTATACACGGGAAGGCTCGTCCCCAGCGATAAAACTAGCGCCGGTAGCGCTTGGCCGCGCGCCGTGGCCTCCGCATGGAGTCCGTCACTTCGCGCGTGCGAGCGATGGGCGCCTGGAAAGCATTTGGACTGGAGGCCGGTGACTGGGAGGCATTCGACGATGGGGGTCGGTCGTCCGCGGTCATGGGCGCCGGCGTTTGGCTCTGGCGCTGCCAGACATAGAGCGCCGCCACGCTTAGGACCGTTAGGACGAATATCCGCATAGAAAGATTGTGAGCAGTGATTGGGCCACCGAAAGGTCATGTCAGACCGTTGCGTCTGGGAGTGTCTCGCGAGTTAATGGAGACGCGGCTGAGGTCAAGGTATTCATATGAATGTAGTCACAACGCGTGACCTGGGGACCCGGGAAAAAGCGACCCTCGGTCCCATGCTCACGTCGGGTCTCTCCGGCCGCGTTTCCTTTACCAACTGCTCAAGGAGTTGGTTTTTCCGCTAAATAGCGTCGCTCCCATTCCTCCGAGAGGCCGTCGCTCTGCCGCACCGTCGCGGGCGGCGGGATCTGAAAACGGCGGCGTAACTTGATGTGAAGAAAATCCAGCGTCGCACGCAGCGTCCCTTCGTAATCCCGGCAGAGATCCTCGTACTCGACCTCGAAAGGGCGCACATCGATGCGGGTAAAAAATGCGTCCCATATATCTTCGAACCGCCTGAACTCGGCCAAACTCCGATCGATGAGCGCTCGGTCGAACTCCGGCTCCGCGACTTGATTCTCGCCCTCCTGGACTTTCCACAACCCTGTCTGGGTAGCGCGCGCCTTTGAGATGGCCTGCCGCAGTTTTCCGCGGCGACGGATGCGGACGAAGAGGAGACGCGGAAAGGCCGCTCGGAGCATCTCCAGATCAGAGGCATCGGGTGGACCGAAGGCGCCGGTCTCGCGCAATCGGGTGAGGAACTTCTGCAAATACCAAGCCATCAATTTGAAGGCAAAGACTTCGTTGGAGGTCGCTGACTTCGTGACCACGCCGCGCACGTAATCGGCAAAATCCGACTGGGCGTCGAAGCCGTACTTGGGACGAAAGCGCTTTTCCGAAGAAGGCAGGAAGAAATGGTTAGGCCGGCCCGCGCGCCCCGTATCGCGTAGCCCATCGCTGAGCAGGTTGCTCCCCGAACGCGCAACCGTGCAGATAACGTAACACCGGCGCGGATGGCGCCAAGAATGGAACAGTCCCGACATCGTTTTGCGTGGCCGGACCGAGCCTGCAAAGACCATTCTTTGACTTAACCTGCTCCCAGCTTACCGATAGAGCCTTTAAGTCTGATGCGCCTCTCACACAAGCTTGGAAAAATGGCGAATCCGGCTCTGCTGCGCAGTGCCAAACGACATGCCGGCCGCCTTCTCGCGCCTCGCAGGCGAGGGACCTCCCGCCTCGACGCGGAAGAGATTATCCGGTCCATCGACGAGGATCAAATCCGCGACATTCAACGTCGCCACGGCGTGGACGAGGTGCGTCATGGCCCTCGGAAATACCTCGATCTCGAACGCTGGATCGCGATCAATATTCGGCGGGTGGAGGAACTCGAACTCGACTGGGGACGACGCCAGAGCGTTCTCGATGTGGGATCGGGGGCCGGCTATTTTCTCTACATCTGCAAGTGGCTCGGCCATCGCACCCTCGGCCTCGATATCGGGAACGGTCGAGTTTTCGGCGAAGTATTTCACGCCCTGGGTCTGGAGCGTCTCGTCTGGCGGGTGGAAGCCTGGCAGCCTTTAACGGATCTGGGCCGGAAATTCGATCTCATCACCGCCTTCATGATCTGCTTCAACGGGCACAAGGGTCCGAAGCTTTGGAAGCGAACCGAGTGGGCATTCTTCCTGGATGACCTCGAGACGCGGCTTCGTCCCGGCGGCCGCATCCGGCTCGGATTTAACCGGGAAAAGGACGGCAAATTCTTTACAGATGATCTGAGGGAATATTTCCTCTCCAGGGGCGCGGAAATCGATGTGCACCGGGTGACTTTCCGGCCAGGGCCCTCTCGCCCCGCGTGAGTCTCACGGTTATTATCGGGAAGCCACAAACGGCCAGAAGATTGGGATCAGCACACTCGCCGTCAGCCAGAGAATCAGATTCAGCGGGACGCCGATGCGCGGAAAGTCCGTGAACTTGTAGCCGCCCGCGCCGAAAACGTAAGTGTTCGTTTGGTAACCAATCGGCGTGGAGAAGCTGGCGCTGCAACCAAACATGACCGCGATGGTAAAGGGCCGCGCGTCCACGCCCATGGCGGCGGCAATCTCAAAGGCAATAGGAGTCAGCAGGACGGCGACAGCGTTGTTGCTGATCAATTCCGTCAGCACCATGGCCACGAAATACATGACGGAAAGAGTAACGGCCGGCCCGAATCGACCGAAGGCGCTGGTGACACCCGTCGCCAGCAGATGGGCCGCACCAGTTGTCTCCATCGCCTGGCCGAGGGCGAGCATCCCGAAGATGATAAAAAGCAGCGGCCATTCGATCGATTCGTAGGCTTCCTCCACATCTAGGCATCTCGTTAGGATGACAAGCACCGCTGCGACCAGCGCGAGCACCGTGATCGAAAAAACATTGAAAGCCGCGAGCGTCATGACCGCGATGATCGCTGCGATAGCGAGCGGCGCTTTCTGTCGGCGGAAGGCGCGCTGCTTCGGCTCGGTCAGGCTCAGGAAATCGCGTTCCTGCATGAGCCGGTGGATTCCTTCGGCCGGCCCCTGGACCAGCAGCGTGTCGCCAAAAGCCAGACGCACATCCTCGAATTGTTCGCGCAGATTTTCCCCCTGGCGATGCACCGCCAAAATCAGGACGCCGTAGCGCTGGCGGAAGTTGAGTTCCCGCAGCGTCTTGCCCACAAAGCCCGAGCGACTCCCGATGATTCCCTCCATCAGCACCGCTTCGCGCGGAGCGGCGGCTTCTCCAAGCTCGGCCTCCGACTGGAACGTCACGCCCGGCATTTCCTTGATCGCCTTCACCCCGGCGACCGGGGATTCCAACAGCAACATGTCGCCGGCCAGGAAACGCAATTCGTCGAGGGGCGTCCTGAGCCGCTGGCCATTGCGCACCACATCGATGATCCGCGCCTCGCGCAAGCGCACCAGCGGAGTCTCCGGCAGGGTCTTCCCGACCAGCGGCGATTCGCGGCTGATCACTGCCTGCATCAGAAATTGTTTTGCCATTCCGCTCCCGATGAGTGCAGCGAGCGTCTCGCGGGTCGGCAGAAGCTTGCGACCGAGAAACAGCACGTAGGAGATACCGATGATCGCGTAGACAATGCCGAGCGGCGTAATCTCAAAAACTCCGAAGGGCGGTTGTCCGTGATGTCTGTTCACGCCATCCACGAGCAGGTTGGTGGAAGTGCCGAGCAGGGTGCAGGTGCCGCCGAGGATGGAGAAATAAGAAAGCGGGATTAGAAGCCGGGAAGCCTTCAAATCCGTGCTCCGCGCCAGCGCGAGCACCACCGGCATAAACACCACCACGACCGGCGTGTTATTCACAAAAGCTGAGAGCGGCACCGTCAGCAAAGCCAGCGCCGCCAGCGCCCGGAGCTCACTTTTCCCGGCCATGCGCAGGAACACGCGGGCGAGCGCGTCGATCGCGCCTGTCCTTTCCAAGGCCGCGCTGAGCACAAACATGCAGCCGATGACAATCGGCGCGCTATTACTGAAAACAGCCAGCGTCTCTTCCGTCCCGAGCACGCCTGTCACCAGCAATATTCCCATCGCGCTCAAGGCAACCAGATCGGGCGACATCCATTCGCGCAGAAAGGCCACGAAGACCACCACCACAAGCGCGAAAACGATGATCAGGTGAAAAAAGTGCAGATCCATGAGGCGAACTCGATTTAGCCGGCCCTTTTTTCGCTGACAAAACGTCGGATCACAACTGAGAAATCACCCCGACGCCGCAGAATCGTTTCGGTTGCGCCGGGCGCCTCCCCGGGTCTAACGTTCCTTCGCAAAGGAGGACAAAGGTGAAAGTCATCAGAGAGCGCCAAGCCGCAACTGGGCAAGGATCTCTTATCCCCACATTGGTTCTCTCGCTCGCGTTGCTCGTCAGCGCCTGTCGGGGAATCAACTACCAGGATCGCGCGCGCACGCCGCTCAAACCGATGAAGTCGGTCGTGCACGTAAAATCCGAGTCTTTCGACGTGCCGCCGAAAGTGCTCGAAGGCAGTCGGCCGGAATATCCGGAGGCCGAAGCCGAACACCGCGAAAAAGGCTTCGTCAGCATCATCTGCACGATCGACGCCGAGGGAAAAGCGACCGATTTTGCGGTCGAATCGATGACAAATGTGGCTTTTGCCTACGAAGCGATCCGCGCGATTTCAAAATGGCGCTGGGCTCCCGCCCTGAAAGATGGTCACCCCGTCGCCCAGCAAGTGCGGGTGCCAATGCACTTCAACGTGATTTGAAGTGAGCGCTGCCCTAACGAATCCTCCTCCTCCTCCTGGCCTGGTGCGGGCGCGGTTGGAGGGCGACGCTCAGTCGTCGCCGAGTTTCAAACCCTAAGACACGGCGACAACCGAGTATCGCCCTCCTTTATGATTTGCCTCTAGCTAACGAAAACCTCCGCCAGCGACAATTCCAGGCCCGGCAGCAGCGGCGTCATCAGGGAAACATCTTCGGCCAGCGTCTCCGCCGGATAGTCCGCAGACTCTGGTAGCCGATACACTTCGACCGTTCGCGAAGCCGGCAGGACCACCCAGTATTCGAGCACGCCTCTTTGCGCATAAACCATCCGCTTTGGGCCGAGATCGAGGCGGCCGGTACTACCCGAGATCACCTCCACCACCAGATCGGGCGCCCCTTTCGCGCCATGTTTGTCCACGATCCCAAGTCGCTCTTTCCGGATGAAAAAAACGTCGGGCTGAAAAACGTTGTCCTTATCGAATTCCACATCCGAGGGCGCGACAATAACCTTTCCGATCGGGTTTTTCAGCAGGTAGGCGCGAAGCGCAAAAGCGATATTAAGAATAATTTCCTGGTGAAAAAAATGCGGGGATGGGGACGTGAAAAGTTCTCCGTCGATCAGTTGAAAGTAGGGAGGACCCTCCGGGAGCTGGTAATACTCTTCCGCCGTCATGTGACGGTGTGTGGTCGGCCAGACGCCGGCGCCTCGGTCCCAATTCATGTTTAAAGTCTACATCTTGGGCCAGAGGCGGAAAAGCTGTAACTTTTGGCTCGTGGCGTGATGCGCCCGCGACGGGGAAATTGACGCGCCGCTGGAAATGCGGTTCTACGTTATCTTTGTGAGCCGCATTCTCATTGCCGACGATCAACCGGACGTGCTCGAAGCGCTCCGCATCCTCCTCAAAGGCGAGGGCCATCAGACCGACGCGGTGACTTCGTTAGGCGCGGTCATGAATTCGCTCGAGAAACGCACCTACGCGCTGCTCATGATGGACCTCAACTACAACCGCGACACCACCTCGGGCCAGGAAGGGCTCGACATCATCCCGCGCATCCAGGCGCTCGATGATACGCTCCCGCTCGTCGTCATGACCGCCTGGGCGACGGTCGATCTTGCCGTCGAAGCCATGAAGCTGGGGGCGCGCGATTTTGTGACCAAGCCGTGGGATAACGATCGCCTCCTTGCCATCGTCCGCACCCAAATCGCACTCGGTAACGCGATTCGTGAAAGCCAGCAGCTCGAAGCCAAGAACGAACTCCTGCGCGGTAAGATGCCGAACATCATTTCTGATTCTCCCCGGATGCGGCCGGTCATCGAGCTGGTCACCAAGGTCGCGCCCTCCGATGCCAACGTGCTCATCACCGGCGAGAACGGGACCGGCAAAGGTCTTGTCGCCCAGGCCCTCCATTCCCTCTCCAGCCGCGCCAGCAAAATCATGATCACGGTCAACATGGGCGGCTTGTCGGAGGGCGTCTTCGAGAGCGAGCTCTTCGGCCACGTCAAAGGCGCTTTCACCGATGCCAAGACCGACCGCGCCGGCCGGTTCGAGCTGGCCGACGAAAGCACTCTCTTTCTCGACGAAATTGCGAATCTCCCCCTCAGCCAGCAGGCCAAGTTGCTCCGCGTCATCGAGACCGGCGAATTCGAGCGCGTCGGTTCTTCGCGCACCTTGCACGCCAATGTGCGGATCGTTTCGGCCACCAACGCCACTCTGCATGAGGAAGTCGCGGCTGGACGTTTTCGGCAGGATTTGCTCTTCCGCCTCAACACGATCGAAATCGCTCTCCCCCCGTTGCGCGAGCGCCGGGAAGACATCGCCCCGCTGGCCGCGCACTTTCTGGCTCAGCATAACGAGCGTTACCGCAAAAAGATCACCGCTTTCGAGCCGGCGGCCCACGAAGCGCTCATGCGCCACGAGTATCCTGGCAACGTCCGTGAACTCGATCACGTCATCGAACGCGCCGTTCTCATGGCGCAGGGCCCACAGATCAAGCCTAACGATCTTGGTTTGACGAGTTTTTCCGATGGCTCACCGCGCCTCGAGGAAATGAGCCTGGAAGAGGTGGAAGCCTTCCTCATCAAAAAAGCGCTCGCCCGCCATGATGGCAATGCGCGTAAAGCCGCCGAGTCGTTAGGCCTGAGCCGGAGCGCGTTCTACCGCCGCCTCCAGCACTATGGGCTTTGAAGAATTTCTGATGGCCGATTTCTGATTGAGGATTGGAGTGAAGACATGGCTTGGCCGGCAAATCAGCCCGTAACGCAGCCCAAGGCGAGGCCGGGCTTTCCATCCGCCATCAGCCGTAACGCAGCCCGGAGGGGCGAGGCCGGGCTTTCAAATCAGAAATCCCATCGTCGTCTTTCCCACGAAGGACGCTTCACTCTGCTCACGCTGGTCGCGGTCGTCCCGGCTCTGCTCGTCGCCCTCGGTCTTCTTTGGGCGGGCGATTACAGTGCCAAAGTCTTCTGGACACTGATTCTCTTCCTGGCCGGCGCGGCCCTCATCTCGCTGGCCAGCGCGCGCGAGCATATCGTGCGCCCGCTCCAGACCATGAGCAATCTCCTCGCCGCCTTGCGCGAAGGCGATTACTCCATCCGCGCGCGCGGGGCCAAGCCCGATGACGCGCTCGGGGAAGTCCTACTCGAGATCAATCAGCTCGGTGAAACGCTGCGCGTGCAGCGTCTCGGCGCCTTCGAGGCGACCGCGCTGCTCCGTACCATCATGGGCGAAATTGACGTGGCCGTTTTTACTTTCGATCCCGATCGACGGTTGCGCCTGGTCAATCGCGCCGGAGAAAATCTGCTCCGCCAACCCATCGATAAATTGTTAGGCCGCCGCGCCAGCGACCTCGGTCTCGCGGTTTGTCTCGACGCGAATGAAGATGCGCCGTTAAGCCTAAATTTCCCCGGCGCGTCCGGCCGCTGGGGCGTGCGCAAAAGCAACTTCCGCGAGCGCGGGCTGCCCCACGAATTGCTCGTCCTGACCGATCTCAGCCGCACTCTGCGCGAAGAGGAACGCATCGCCTGGCAGCGACTCGTTAGGGTGATCGGCCACGAAATGAACAACTCGCTCGCGCCGATCAAGTCGATCGCGGGCAGCCTCGAACATCTGCTGAAGCGCGATCCCCCGCCGGACGATTGGCGCGACGATGCCCGCAGCGGCCTGAACGTGATCGCGACCCGCGCGGAATCGCTCAGCCGGTTCATGCAATCCTACGCGCGCCTCGCTCGTCTCCCCACCCCGCAGAAAGAAGAGCTCGATCTTGGCGAACTCGTTAGGCGAGTGGTCAGCCTGGAGACACGCCTCGCCGTCCGGGTCGCGGAAGGTCCGCCCATAACGATCTCGGCGGACGCCGCCCAGATCGAACAATTGTTGATCAACCTTCTGCAGAACGCCGTCGACGCCTCGCTCGAAACCGAAGGTAAAGTCGTGGCCGGCTGGCGGGCGCGAGGCGATTGCGCGGAAGTTTTCGTGCGCGACGAAGGGTCCGGCATCATGAATCCAAGCAATCTTTTCGTCCCCTTCTTCACGACCAAGCCGGGCGGCTCCGGCATCGGGCTCGCGCTCAGCCGCCAGATCGCCGAGGTCCACAACGGCTCCCTCACCCTGGCCAATCGCACCGATCGCCCCGGCGGTGAAGCCCTCCTGCGCCTTCCTCGTTAGGCCCTAACGAGCCTGTGTCCTCTTGCTCCAACCCGTCCCAGAATCGGGACGGCCTAATCCCAAGCGTGAGGCAAGACGATCACCGACCCCTTCCACGTGATCTTCACAAAGGTCTATTGTTAAGTCGGTTATATATTTCCAAACCACGTGGCATGGCCATTGCAATAGGTCACAGCGATTCGGAAATAAAATCTGAATCCAAACCCGGGATGCCACGCATCTCACAAGAACAAGACCATAAGACAATGAAAGACACACTACACCTCGACCAATCTCACCAGCAGACTGTTGCCGACGAGCGCGCGACGCGTTCGAGGTTTCCGCAAGTCCATCAGCAATTCCAAAGCTCTTCTCTGCAGGGCCGCTGCGGCGCCCCTGCCAGGTTTGACGGCACCGCTTTCTTCCGGCTCAGCGACGATTACTTCGCAGCCGAAGCGGCCCGCAGTTCACTCGTCGATACCGGCGTCTTCGCCGCGCTCATCCTGGCGGCGTTGCTCCCGATCGCGAACGGCGCCCAGGCCGTCGCGACCCTCATCCACACCGCAGGCGTGCTCTAAGGGCCCCGTTAGGCCATTGTCATGCAACAAAGCTTTGAAGTGATCGGCGGCACCAAGCCCGCGCGCGCTCCGGGCTTTACAGCTGTCACCTCATCCATGGATGTCCCGCGCCCCGACGTAGCACGCAAGAAAAAGAAGAAGCGATTGATCATCGGTGGCGTGTCGGTCCTGGCGCTCATCCTTGTCAGCGTCCTCGTCTCGCGCCTGAAACCCGCCGCAGTCAGCGTGGACCGGGCCGCAGTCTGGGTCGACACAGTCAAGCGCGGCCCGATGCTGCGCCAAGTGCGCGGCCTCGGCACGCTCGTGCCAGAAGACATTCGCTGGATCGCTACGAGCAAGGAAGGCCGCGTGGAAAAGATCGTCGTTAGGCCGGGGGCCAAGGTGCAGCCCGACACCATCATCCTCGAACTCTCCAGCCCCGATTTGCAACAGTTGGCGCTCGACGCCGACTCGGCCGCCACGACGGCGGAAGCGGAGCTGACCACCCTGCGAGCCACGCTCCAGCGCGAATTGCTTAGCCAGGAATCCACCACCGCGCAGGTCCATTCGGAGTACCTCCAAGCCAGGATGGAAGCGGAGACGAACGACAACCTGAAAAAGAACGGCCTCATCGCCGATCTCGAATACAAGACCTCGATCATCAAGCGGGACGAACTCCAGAACCGCGACGAGATCGAGAACAAACGGCTCGTTTTCGCCCGCGATTCGATTGAGCCGCAGCTCGCGGCCAAGCAGGCGACGGTCAACCAGCTAAAGGCCGCCGCCCAATTAAAGGCCCGCGACGTAGAAGCCCTCCATGTCAAAGCCGGCATGGAGGGCGTCCTGCAACAGCTCCCGGTCGAAGTCGGCCAGCGTGTCATTGCCGGAACGAACCTCGCTCGGGTCGCCGATCCGAAGAAATTAAAAGCGCAGATCAAAATCGCCGAGACGCAGGCGAAAGACATTCAGATCAATCAGCCGGCGTCCATCGACACCCGCAACGGCATCGTCGCTGGACACGTCACTCGCGTCGATCCAGCGGTCGAACAAGGCACCGTCACGGTCGACGTCGCGCTCGATGGCGCATTGCCCAAAGGCGCGCGCCCCGATCTCAGCGTCGACGGCACCATCGAGCTGGAACGCCTCGACAATGTCCTCTACGTCGGACGGCCAGCCTTTGCCCAGGATGGAGCGACCGTGGGCGTCTTCCGTCTCGCTAGTAATGGCGAAGCCAATCGCACGCCGGTCCATTTCGGCCGCAGCTCGGTGAACACCATCGAAATCCTGAGCGGCCTCAAAGAAGGCGACCAGGTCATCCTTTCCGATACCAGCGCCTACGATTCTCATGATCGAATCCGGCTGAACTAACGACTCACGAATTTTCCAACCATCAACCACACCACCACATGACCAACGGCAACAGCACCCTTATTCACCTCGACGGCGTGACCAAAGTCTTCCTCACCGACGAGGTCGAAACGCACGCGCTCTCGGGCATTCACCTCGATATTCGCACCGGCGAATACGTCTCCATCGCGGGCCCGTCTGGTTGCGGGAAATCGACTTTGCTCTCGATCCTCGGCCTGCTCGATACACCTTCGGACGGCAGTTATTCGCTTAAGGGTGGCGAGGTAGCGAACCTCTCGTTTCCCGAGCGGGCGCGCATCCGCAATCGCGAGATCGGCTTCATTTTTCAGAGTTTTAATCTGATCGGCGACCTCACCGTTTATGAAAACGTCGAGCTGCCGCTGACCTATCGCGGGATGGCCTCGAGCGAACGCAAAACCTTCGTGACCGAAGCGCTCGAACGCGTCGGGATGGCGCATCGAGCGAAACATTTGCCGAGCCAGCTTTCCGGTGGCCAGCAGCAGCGGGTGGCTGTGGCGCGCGCCCTGGCGGGCAAGCCGGCCATCCTTCTGGCCGACGAGCCGACCGGCAATCTCGATTCGCGCAACGGGGAAGCGGTTATGGATCTGCTCAAAGAACTACACGAGGGCGGCGCGACCATTTGCATGGTCACGCACGACCAGCGTTTCGCCCAGAACGCGGATCGCACCATCCATTTGTTCGACGGCCGCGTGGTCGAAGATCAAATCGCCGCCTAACGAGGATTGCGCCGATGCGCTGGAATGGGATCAACGACGGAACGATCAAGACGTTCCTCATTTCCGGTCTGCTCATCGCGAACATCGTGGTCGCTTTTTCGCACCAGAGCGCCCCGTGGGAGCCTCTGAACGCACGCGCCTCGCGTGCCGTTTGCGGCGCCCTCGCCGAAAACTTCGCAGAACCACGCGTCGTCTTGGCACTCGGCAAGGCGCCTCGTTCAGCACGCGAGGCGCGTGCGCTCCCCGGGCCAGCCCCACGCACGCCTTGACTTTATGGCCACTCCCTTGATCGAACTGAAGCGCATCGAGCGCTCTTATCCGTTAGGCAAACAGCAATTCTTTTACGTCCTGCGCGACATCCATCTGGCGGTTCAGGAAGGCGATTTCGTTTCCGTGATGGGACCATCGGGCGCCGGGAAATCGACGCTCCTCCATCTCATCGGGATGCACGACTTCGGTTGGGCGGGCGAATACTTCCTCGACGGCACCGCCGTGCACAACCTGAAGCCGAAAGAACGCACCAGTCTGCGTAACGAGCAGATCGGCTTCGTATTTCAAAACTACAACCTGCTCGACGACCTGACCGTTTACGAGAATCTCGACATTCCCCTCTCCTATCGGCATTACAGTAAATCGGAGCGCACCGCGCTCGTCGCCGACACGCTCGATCGTTTCTCGATCGTCGGAAAAAAGGATCTCTACCCGCGCCAACTCTCCGGCGGTCAGCAGCAGCTGGTCAGCATCGCGCGCGCCATCATCGCCAAGCCGAAGCTCATTTTGGCCGACGAACCGACCGGCAACCTCCACTCCAGCCAGGCCGATGAAATCATGCAGCTCTTCAAAAAGCTGAACGGCGAAGGCACTACCATTATTCAAGTCACCCACTCCGAAACCAACGCCGCCTACGGCAATCAAACCATCCAGCTGCGCGACGGCTGGATCGTAAAATGAAAACGCGCCTAACCATCGTCAAACAGGCTTCCAGCCTGTCTGACGCCGCTGCACCACCCCGCTCTATGAAAACACTGCTGACCACACTCATATTCGTTAGTCTCACTACTCTCGCCGCCTTCGCCACCACCGAAGAAAACATGCACGAAACCCGCGGGGCCCAGCCGGGCGGCAAACTGGTCGTCGACGTCGAGTTCGGCTCGATCGAAGTCGTCCCGGGCGACAGCGACAAGGTCGTGATCGATGCCCATCGCAAGATCACTGCCTCCTCGAAAGAGAAAGAGATCGAGTATTTCAAAAACACCCCGATCACCATTACGACGGAAGGCAACAAGGTGATCGTGCGCGCGATCCACAAAAGCGATTCGTTAGGCTCGCAGATCTGGAAATTGATGGGGCGCACCCGCACCGAAGGACGCTACGCGATCAAAATTCCGGCCAGTTTCAGCGTCGATCTGGATACTTCCGGCGGTGACATTACGGCCAACGGCCTCACCGGCGAGGTCAAGAGCGACACGAGCGGGGGTGACCTCAATTTCGGGCAAATCCACGGCGACATCCATGGCGAGACGAGCGGTGGCGACATCACCGCCAAAGATTGCAACGGCGCGACTAGTCTCGACACGAGCGGCGGCCGGATTGAAGTCACGGGCGGACGCGGGAAATTAAGCGTCGACACCTCAGGCGGCAATGTCACCGTGCTCAACCGCGTCGGCGACACCAAGGTGGAAAGCAGCGGCGGCAAGCTCCGGCTCGGCAACATCAGCGGAAAGTTGGGTGCCGAAACGTCCGGCGGCTCGATCTCAGCCATTCTCCCGTCTCCCGTCGACGGCGACGTGCGTCTCGAAACGTCCGGCGGCAGCATCACCGTGCTCACTCCCCCAAATGCTGCCCTCACGATCGACGCCGAAACCAGCGCCGGCAGCGTGCGGAGCGATCTACCGATCGCCAAGATGAAACGCGACGACGATTCCCTCAAAGGCACGCTCAACGGCGGCGGGACCAAGCTGACGCTCCGCACCAGCGCCGGCTCGATCGAGATCGTCTCGGCTGACAAGGCCACCGCCCAGCAATGAACGACTTCCGCTTCGCCCTTCGCCAGCTCCGCAAATCGCCTGGCTTCACTTTCATCGCCATCCTGACGCTCGCGCTCGGGATCGGCGCGAACACCGCCATCTTTAGCGTGGTCAACGCCGTTCTTCTCCGCCCCTTGCCCTACCCGAACTCCAGCCAACTGGTGGAGCTTTCGGAAAGCAATCCAAGCAAAGATGTAAGCCGCTCCTCGCTCTCCACGCCGAAGCTCGCCGATCTGCAACGGGAGCAGAAGAGTCTTGCCAGCGTCGGGGGCTATTACTCCGAGGATCTCAGTCTGCCGATGGAAGATCGCGCGGAATCGATCACGGCCGCGCGGACGCTCGGCGAGTTCTTCCAGACGATGGGCGTCGCGCCGATCGCAGGTCGCCTTTTCACTGAAGCAGAGAACCATTTCGGCGGACCTCGCGCGGCCATCCTCAGTCATGCGCTCTGGCAAACGCGTCTTCACGGCGACCAGGCGTTGCTCGGCCGGCAGGTCCGGCTCAGCAAAGAGAGCTATACCGTGGTGGGAATCATGCCAGCGAATTTTCGCTTTCCGAGCGACGCGGACGTTTGGATTCCGGCGGCGCTGCCTCCGGCGATGTTTACCTCGCCGGCCAACCGTTTAACCCGCTTCGTCGTCGGGATCGCGCGCCTGAGAACCGGAGTCAGTGTCAGCCAGGCGCAGGCGGAGATGAACCTCCTCTCTGGCCGGCTGGCCCAACGATTTCCTGAGGCGGAAGCAGGCTGGGGCGTGCGGGTTGGCTCGCTCCACGCTCGCATCGTCGAGCGCTCCCGCACTGGTCTGCTCCTGCTCTTCGCGGCGGTCGGGGCGGTCCTTCTGATCGCGTGCGTGAATGTCGCCAACCTGCAACTGGCGCGCGCGGAAGGACGGCGCAAAGAGATGGCGCTGCGGGCCGCTCTCGGCGCCAGTCGCGCGCGTCTCGTCGGGCAGCTTCTGGTGGAAAGCCTAACGATTTCCGCGATGGGCGGTTTGCTCGGTGCGTTATTCGCCACTTGGGGCGTGGATCTTCTCGTGGCGGCCAGTGCGGACCAGCTTCCGCGCGTCCGGGAGATCCGGCCCGATCTCGCGGTGTTTCTTTTTACCATCGCGATCACGACGGTCACCGGTTTATTCTTCGGGATTGGGCCGGCCTGGCGCGCGGCGCGCCCGGAGCTGGAGAGCGCGTTGCGCGAAGGTGGTCACAAAATGAGCGGCGGCGTCCGCAGTCAGCGGCTCCGTAGCGTGCTCCTGGTCAGCCAGGTCGGGCTCGCTCTCGTCCTCCTCATCGGCGCCGCGCTGCTGATTGAGAGCCTTCTCAATGTGGAACGGGTCGATCCCGGCTTCGATCCCACGAAGGTCCTGACGATGAAAGTCTCGTTGCCGTGGGAGCGCGTTCCGGAAGCGCCTGTGTTCTTCGAACGCGTCTTAAAGCGACTTGGCGCTCTGCCGGGAGTGCAGTCGAGCGGGGCGACCAGTTTTCTGCCGCTCGACTCCTCCAGCACGCCGATGGCGTTCCATATCCTAGGTCAATCACAAGCGCCCGAAGCGCGTTTGTTGACCGAATTTCAGATCGTTACTCCGGGTTACTTCGAAGCTCTCGGCATCCCGCTGAAGCAGGGCCGCGCGGTCGATCCTCGCGACACCGCGGACTCCGCTCCGGTGGCCGTCGTCAATGAGGCTTTCGTGCGACGTTTCCTCGGACGAAGCGATCCGGTCGGCCAGGAGTTGCGGTTCGACAGGGCACCCGCCGGGTGGCCGAACACACGAATCGTTGGAGTCGTCCCATCCATCCATCAAGCAGGCCTGGACGAGACGCCCGTTCCCGAAATCTATATTCCCCTTCCGCAATCGGCGTGGCCCGCGATGACGCTAGTCCTGCGAACAACGGCTGCTCCCGCCGCCCTCATCCCGACGGTGCAGCGCGCCCTCTTCGCGCTCGATCCGACGACGCCGGCCTTTGACATCAAAACGATGGAGACGCGACTGGGAGATTCGGTCGCGCAACGCCGTTTCCATATGTTACTCCTCGGCCTCTTCGCGGCGATCGCGCTCCTCCTCGCGGCCATCGGCATCTATGGCGTTATCGCCTACGGCGTCGCCCGGCGCACGCAAGAAATGGGAATTCGTCTGGCTCTCGGCGCGCAACGCGCGGACCTCCTGCGTCTCATCGTCGGACAGGGCCTCCGCCTAACGATTATAGGAATCGGCGCAGGGCTGGCGGGCGCGTTCGTCGTGCGGCGGCTTTTTTCCAGTCTGCTTTTCGGCGTGAGCGCGCTCGACCCACTGACCTTGGCGGGAACCAGCATTCTGCTCGGTGTGATTTCTCTCTTTGCCTGCTGGTTCCCCGCGCGCCGCGCCAGTCGCGTTGATCCCGTCGTCGCTCTTCGCGCCGAATGAAAACGCAAACGGAGATACCAACAGGTGGCGCGAGCTTCCAGCTTGCGCGTTTCTGCGTCCTTCCCCGGACGCACTCCTTCCCCTCGCCTAACGAACACCTGAATCCACCGCGCAAGCTGGAAGCTCGCGCCACATCGCCGCGTTCGCCTGTCTCATCCCGGCGCGCCGAGCCAGCAAAGTCGACCCCATAATTGCCCTGCGTAGCGAATAAAACAGATGCCATGAACGATCTCCTTTTCGCCAGCCGCCAGCTCCGCAAATCGTCCGGCTTTACCTTGGTCGCCGTCCTCACCCTCGCCTTCGGCAATGAATAACACCCATTCAAGTGAATAACGAAGTTGTCACAAGCGGGGATCGCGCTGTGCCAGCCCAACACGACCCATTTCGGCGTCTTGTCGCAGCAGAAATCGCCCGTGTTAAGAGATATATGGCGGCGAAACTGCGACGGCTCAGGAGACCAGCGGGCTACCCAAACCAAACTCTCCCCTAACGAACGTTATTTATGAACGACCTTCGCTTCGCCATCCGCCAGCTCTTCAAGGAACCGCGTTTCACCCTTGTCGCGGTCTTCGCGCTCGCCATCGGAATCGGCGCGAACACCGCCATCTTTAGCGTGGTCAATGCGGTCCTGCTCAAGCCGCTGCCTTATCCGCACCCCGAGCAACTGGTCGCGTTCGGTGCGGTTGACCTCCGCGAACCGCACGGAGACGGCGGCTTCAACTCGCTCAGTTATCCCGACTACTTCGACATGCGGGCGCAGAATAAGAGCTTCGCCGACCTCGCGATTTATCGGCGGGAACATCTCACCCTCGCCACCAGCGGAGCGGCGCAGAGTCTCGTCGCCAGTCAGGTCACAGGCGAATTCTTCGACGTCCTCGGCGTTCACCCGCTGCTGGGTCGAACCTTCACCCGGGCGGAGGAGAAGCCGGGCGGCGGACCGAATGGCCTAACGACGGTGCTGAGTCACGCTTTTTGGCAGAAACAATTCAAAGGCGACCGCTCCATCATCGGCAAACCAATCGTCCTCGACGGCCTGCCTTACACAGTTGTCGGCGTCATGCCGGCGGGCTTCGTCTTCCCGCTCGATTCGGATGCCTCCGAGCTCTTTATCACGATTGCTCGTTATGCGATTAACTTGGACGGGAGCAAACCGGCGACGGCCCAACGCGGTAATCATAGCCTCCAGGGAATCGGGCGGCTGAAACCGGGAGCGACCGCGGCGCAGGCCGATACCGAGCTGCGCACGATCGCTGCCGCGTTGGCTCAGCAATATCCGGATTCGAATACCAACTTCAGCGCCGGCGCGGCGCCGCTCCGCCAGAATCTGGTCGGTGATGTGGCGCGCGGCCTTTATGTTCTCTTCGGCGCGGTCGCCTGTGTCTTGCTCATCGCGAGCGCAAACGTGGCCAATCTCCTCCTCGCTCGCGCCACCGTTCGGCAAAAAGAAATCGCCCTTCGCGCCGCGCTCGGCGCCAGCCGAGGCCGGATCGTCCGCCAACTGCTGACCGAGAGCGTTGTCCTTTCCGCCATCGGTGGTCTCTGCGGTCTGATTCTGGCCGCCTGGGGCACGAGTGCCTTGATTGCCCTCGTGCCGGATACCATCCCGCGCGCGCAAAACATCCAGCTCGACGGCACCGTCCTGTTTTTCACTTTCCTGGCATCGTTAGGCACGGGGGTCCTCTTCGGGCTCGCCCCGGCCTGGCAAACGTCGCGACTCGATCTCCGCTCCTCCCTCAACGACAGTGCACGCGGCAGCAGTAGCGCAGGGCATCACCGTTTGCGGAACGCGCTCGTCGTGGCCGAAGTCGCGCTCGCTCTTCTTCTGCTCACCGGCGCCGGATTGCTTCTGCAGAGCTTCTCGCGTCTCAGCCACGTCAATCCCGGCGTGCAACCTGAGCACCTGCTCACCGCGGGCATCACCTTGTCCGATTCCGCCTACCCGCAGCCGGAAAAAATCACGATCTTCCAGGATCAATTACTGATCCGCGTCCGCGCGCTGCCCGGCGTGCGCGACGCCAGCACGGTCGTCCCGCTGCCACTCAGCGGGAGCAATATGAGCACTTCCTTCGATCTACAGGAACGTCCGAAAGCGGAAGGCCAACAGGATACAAGCGCCTTTCGGATCGTGAGCACCGATTATTTCCGTACTATGGGTGTCTCGTTAGTCCGCGGCCGCTTCTTCGATGCATCGGACCGGGCGAAATCGAAACAGGTCGTAATCATTAACCAGCGGTTCGCGGAGAAGTACTTCCCCGGCGAAGAGCCTATCGGCCAACAGATGCGACCCGGACTTTCGCTGACCGAAGACGATGGTCCGATGCGCGAGATCGTCGGGATCGTGAGCAACGTAAAGCACCAGGCGCTCCGGGCCGACTTCACTCCCGAGATGTATCTGCCGTCCGCCCAGTTTCCGATGCCGTTCTTCTCTGTCGTGCTCCGGACGAATACCTCGCAGCCGGCGAGTGTGACTTCCGCTTTGCGCAACGCCCTCAGCCAGGTCGACCCGGGAGTGCCGCTGACCCGCGTCAGGCTCTTCGACGAATACATTTCACAATCGCTCGCGCGTCCGCGCTTCAACGCCATTCTGCTCTCGATCTTCGCCGGCGTGGCGCTCGTGCTCACAGCCATCGGCATTTACGGCGTGATGGCTTACTCCGTCGCGCAGCGCCGCCAGGAAATCGGTATCCGCATGGCGCTGGGCGCGCAAAAAAGCGACGTCCTGAGACTAATCGTGAGCGGCGGCATGCGACTCACCGCGCTCGGCGTGGTCGTCGGCCTGGTCGCCTCCTACGCCCTAACGAGATTGATGAGAAGCCTGCTCTTCGGCGTCGGCGCCTTCGATGTGGTTACCGTCGGCGCCGTCGCCCTTCTCCTCGCCGCCATCGCCCTCCTCGCCTGCTGGCTGCCGGCCCGCCGCGCGGCCGGGGTTTCTCCTCTGACTGCCTTGAGAGCCGACTAGCAACCTAACGACACCAATGATGAGTGAAATACGCTTCGCCTTCCGCCAGTTGACCAAGGCGCCGGGTTTCACCTTCACCGCCTGGCCACAATCGCGATCTGTCTCGGCGCGAACCTCGCCATTTTCGCGGTGATCAATTCCGTTCTGCTGCGACCGCTTCCTTTTCCCGATTCCGATCGGCTGGTCACGATCTACAACACCTACCCGAAAGCAGGGGTCGAAAAGGACGGTTCCTCCCTAACGAACTACTACGAACGCCGCGGCCACCTTCCCGCTTTCTCGAACCTTGCCATTTTTCGCTACGGCAGCGAGGTGGTTGGGGACCCAGGTTCGACTGCGCAGGAGGAACTGATGCGCGTCTCGCCTGATTTTTTTGCGACGCTGGGCATTAGTTTGGCGAAGGGGCGCACCTTCTCGGAACCAGAGACAATCACGCCAGTGCAAGACCGTGGCGTGGCCATTCTGACCGATGCCTACTGGCGCCAGCGCTACAATTCCGACCCCAATATCCTTGGACTCATCCTGCGCGTGAACGGCGTGCCCCGAAAGATCATCGGCGTACTACCGCCGGGTTTTCGTTTCCTCTCTTCGGAAGCGCGATTTTTCCTGCCTCTCACATCCCGCATAGACCTGCGAAGACCGAGCCAGCGGCACAGCGGCGGCGGCGCCACCCAAATGATCGCGCGCCTGAAACCACATGCGACCATGGCCGAAGCGCAAGCGCAGATCGATGCGCACAACACCGCGGTCGAGCAGGACGACCCGCAAGCGAAAGCGATGGCCGAGGCCGGTTTTCGCTCGGTTGTCCATTCGCTTCACGCTGACCACGTGCAATCGATTCGTCCGACGCTCTGGCTGATGCAGGCCGGCGTGTTCTTTCTCCTCCTCATCGGCGCGGTCAATTTGGTAAACCTCCTCCTCATCCGCGCGAGTGGGCGCGCCACGGAGATGGCGATTCGGCAATCGATGGGCGCGAGCCGCAGAGATATCGTTAGGCAAGTCCTGGTCGAAACCCTCGTTCTCACTTCGGCGGGCGGTTTGCTCGGTTTGCTCATGGGCGCCTGGGGAATTCGCCTCTTCGAGATTCTCGGCGCCGATCGCCTGCCGTTAGGCGCGCATATCACGTTCCAGAGCGGGCTCGCTTTCCTCGGTCTCGCCGCTGCCGTCATTCTCGGGATCGTGATCGCGGTGCCAGTCGCCTGGTTTAACCTGAGCAGCCACCTCGCCAATGCACTGCGATCGGAATCGCGCAGCGGCACGATCAGTCGCGGTGCCCAACGTCTGCGCCACTGCTTCATCATCGCGCAGCTCGCGCTCGCCTTCGTCTTGCTTTCGGGAGCAGCCCTGCTCGGGTTGAGCTTGAAGAAGGTCATGTCCGTCTCGCCCGGGTTCCGCCCGGAGCACGTTCTCGCCGGGCAGTTCACCTTGCCGTGGGGCCCTTTTCCCGATCGCGTCGCTGTCCTCGATCGCTTGCTCGAGTTGATCGGACAGCAGCCGGGAGTGGCCGCTTCCGGAACGATTACGAATATGCCGCTCAGCGGAGACAACGGCAAAACCGCGATTGCTCCCAAAGGCTATTTTCCATCGCCAGGTCAATCATTGCGTGGCCACTATTCCTACGGCGTCGAGGGCGATTATTTCGCAGCCCTTGGCATTCCCCTACGCGAGGGACGATTCCTGACCTCGGCCGATTCTCGTCGGGCAGAGCGCGTTTGCGTCGTGGACGAAGACTTCGCCCGGCGTTATTGGCCTCACGGCGGCGCGCTCGGCCACCAGGTGTCTCATGGCAACATCGTTTTTACCGGCAAAGGGAGCGATCCCGACAACGGCAACCTCTTCCGCATTGTCGGGGTCGTCGGTGCGGTAAAGCAGGCAGATCTTACCGAACCGCCTGGGCAAGGCGCAGTTTACCTGCCTTTCCGTTTTCGGGATAACGGCACTATTTTTGTCGTCACTCGCACGAGCCAGCGTCCTGGAACATTCAGCAAGACGCTCCGCCAACTGGTCCGTGCGACCGATCCCGAATTGGCGATCGATGACCTCCGCACTATGGAGACGCGTATCGACGACAGCTTGGTCGCGCGCCGTTCGCCGGCGTTGCTTGCGGGGATTTTTGCGGGAGTCGCGTTGTTGCTCGCCGCGATCGGGACATATGGCGTGCTCAGCTACGCCGTGGCGCAACGGCGCCGCGAGATCGGCATCCGCATGGCGCTGGGCGCGCAGCGGTCCCAAATCGGCGCGCAATTTCTCTCGTTAGGCCTGCGCCTTCTCGCCGTCGGTCTGGCGCTGGGGTTGTTCGGCGCCTGGTGGACCGGAAGAGCAATGCAGAGCGTTCTTTACGGTCTGCCGACGCTGCCCGTCGCGGCTCTCCTCGGCACTGCGCTCGTCATGATGACGGTGTCGTTAGTCGCCTGTCTCATTCCGGCGCGTCGAGCGACCCGCGTCGATCCTATGACTGCTCTTCGTTCCGAATGAAAAATGATCGACCCAAGAGCAATACTTCCGCGAGGGGGCCAGCAGGGTAGCGCAAGCTTATGAACGACCTTCGCTACGCGATTCGGATGCTGCTGAAGTCCCCTGCTTTTAGCATCATCGCCGTTGCCACCCTCGCCCTCGGGATTGGCGCGAACACCGCCATCTTCAGCGTGGTCGATGCGGTCCTCTTAAAACCGCTTCCATTTCCCGCTCCAGATCAGTTGGTGGCTTTCGGTGCTTTCGCCAAGCGCGGGGCCAACCCTGCGGGTCCACTCGGCACTCTCTCGTTCCCGGAATATCTCGACCTGCGGACGCGCAATCACAGCTTCGCGCAACTCGCCGCCTATCGTGAAAAGGCCATCGCCTTCGCCAATGGAGCGGAGGTGCAGAATTTGCAGGGGCAGCGTGTGAGCGGGAATTTCTTCGCCGCGCTCGCCGTGCCGCCAACGCTGGGACGGACCTTCCATCTCGCCGACGAAAAGGCCGGCGGCGGCCCGGACGGCTTGAGCGTGGTCTTGAGCGATGAATTTTGGCAGCGCCAATTTCAGAGTGACCCCAGCGTTCTCGGCCGCCGCATCACGCTTGATCGAAAGCCGTTCACAATCATCGGGGTGATGCCGCGCGGATTTCAGTATCCGATCCAGACCGAGCCGACTGATGTCTATGTGACCACGGCGATCGATTGCATTCCGTCGGCCGGTCGTCCTCCCCTTACCGAGCAGCGCGATAATGGTTGGCTCCGCGGCTTTGGCCGCCTGCGCTCCGGGGTGAGCCTGGCCGCCGCCAGCGCGGATTTGCACGCGCAGGCCGCGCTCCTGGAAAAGCAATATCCGGTCACAAATACCGACCAGGATTACCTTGTGCGGCCCTTGCGCGACCAACTCGTCGGCAACATCCGCGTCGCTCTCCTCGTTCTCTTCTCGGCGGTCGTGTGCGTTTTGCTCATCGCTTGTGTCAATGTCGCAGCCCTGCTGCTGGCTCGAGCCTCGGTGCGTCAGCGCGAGATCGCTCTGCGCCTGGCGCTCGGTGCCTCTCGCGGCCGGATCTTACGACAACTGCTCAGCGAGAGCTTGTTGCTCGCGCTCATTGGCGGCGGGCTCGGGATCATCCTCGCCCTTTGGGGCACGCAAGGTCTGCTCGCGCTCGTGCCCAAGGAAATCCCGCGTGCCGCCAATATCGATCTCAATCCCGCGGTCTTGTTCTTCACCCTCGGGCTTTCCGTCGTAACAGGGATTGTTTTTGGACTCGCGCCCGCTCTCCAGGCGACTCGTGTGGACTTCAACACCACGCTGAAAGCGAATGCACGCGGCCTGCGGACCGGCGCTCAGCGCGCGCGGCTGGGCCAGGTGCTCGTCATCGCGGAAATCGCAATCGCGCTCGTCGTCCTGGTCGGCGCCGGTTTACTTTTGCAAAGCTTCGCCCGGCTCGGTCGAGTCGATCCGGGCATGCAAACCACGCGGCTGCTCACGGCGCGCATCACCTTGCCCGACGTGGCTTATCCGCGCCCGGAAATGATCGTGAATTTTTACGATCGCCTGATCGCGCGCCTGCGGGCCACGCCGGGTGTGGCTGTGGCCAGCACGACTTTTCCCCTTCCGCTCAGCGGTGCGGTCAGCGCAACCAGTTTTGCTCTCGCCGCGCGTCCTTTCCCGCCTAACCAGAACCCGAGCGAAGTGACGCAGTTGGTTGGAACGGACTACTTTCAAGCGATGGGTATTCCGCTCCTGCGCGGACGCCGCTTTGCCGATTCCGATCGCCTCGGCTCGAAACCAGTCGTGATCGTGAACCAACGTTTCGCCGAGAAATATTTTCCGGGCGAAGATCCGGTCGGTCAGCAGATTAAGCCGAGTTGGGCGATGGGCAACGAGCCGCCTCAAATGCGCGAAATCATCGGCGTGTCCGGCAACGCCAAGCATCTGGCATTGAAGGACGATTTCGTGCCCGAGATGTATCTGCCGGTCGCGCAGATTGGATATTCGACCACGACGATCCTGGTGCGCACGGAAACCTCTCAGCCCTCCGCGATGAGCAACGCCCTGCGCGGAGTGTTGGCGCAGATCGATCCCGGGGTCCCGCTCACAGCCGAGCGGACGTTTGAGGATTACCGGACCACCTCGCTGGGTACGGCCCGCTTCAACGCCCTCTTGCTTTCGATTTTCGCGAGCCTCGCCCTGCTCCTGGCGGCCCTCGGCGTTTACGGAGTCGTGGCCTATTCCATCTCGCAACGCACCGGGGAGATCGGCATCCGCATGGCTCTGGGCGCTCAACGTTCCGCAATTCTGCGCCTCATCCTGGGCGAGCTGATGAGAGTAGTCGCCCTGGGTCTCGTGCTCGGTTGCGGCGGTGCTTTTCTCGGCGCGCATTTTCTGCGTGGACTTCTCTACGAGATCGCGCCTTGGGATCCCATCACGTTTCTGGTCCTCGCCTTCTTGCTCGCAGCCGTCGCACTCCTCGCCTGCTGGTTCCCGGCTCGACGCGCCTCCGGCCTCGATCCGCTCGTGGCACTTCGTTCCGAATAATTGCTGATGCTCACCGATCTTCACGATCTGCCGACGCTTCCCGTCGCGGCTCTCCTCGGAACTGCGCTCGTCATGATGACGGTGTCGTTAGTCGCCTGTCTCATTCCGGCGCGCCGCGCGGCGAAAGTCGATCCCATGATCGCGCTCCATGCCGAATGAGAATGACAAGCTAACCCAACCACATGAACGATCTTCGTTACGCCAGCCGGATGCTGATCAAGTCGCCAGCCTTCAGCATCCTGGCCATTGTCGCGCTGGCGCTCGGGATCGGCGCCAACACCGCCATCTTCAGTGTGGTCAACGCTGTCCTCCTGCGGCCGCTCCCTTATCCGGAGCCCGACAAGTTGATTCAGATGCGCGAGCGGATGCCGATCTTTGAATCGGGCTCGGTCAGTTTCCCTAACTATGTCGATTGGCGGGCCAGGCAGCGCAGTTTCTCCGATCTTGCCCTTTACCGGCGCGACTCGATGAACCTCTCCAGCCGTGGTGAGGAAACACCGCCGGAACGGATTAGCGGCGGCGCCATGACGTGGAACATGATGCGAATCGTCGGGCTCAAACCGATCATCGGCCGCGATTTCACGGAAAAGGAAGACGTCGCCGGCGGTCCGAGAATCGCGCTGATCAGCGAGCGACTCTGGAAAAAGCGTTTCGCCGGGTCGCCCAAAGTGCTCGGGCAACAGCTCATCGTCGACACCGTGCCACGCGAGATCGTGGGCGTGCTGCCCGACGCCATGCAGGTCATGCGCACGAGCGACGTTTACGTCCCGCTTGGCGATCTGCGTGCCGAGGAGGGGATCCTGCAACGCGATAATCATCCCGGCTTTTCGGTGCTGGGACGACTCAAGGACGGCGTGAGCCTGGAGCAGGCACGCGCCGATCTCGATCACATCGCCCAAGAGTTAACTCAGAAATATCCGGCCTCGAACACGGGCCGCTCGATCAACGCGCGCACGCTCCTCGAATCCGGCGTGGGCGATTATCGCCAGAGTCTCAACCTGCTGCTTGCCGCGGTCGGCTGCGTCCTGCTCATCGCCTGCGCTAACGTGGCAAATCTGCAATTGGGCCGCGCCCTCTCGCGCGGCAAGGAACTGGCGGTCCGCTCCGCGATGGGCGCGAGTCGCTGGCGCTTGATGCGGCTGGTCCTGGTGGAAAGCGCGCTTCTCGGCTTCGTCGGCGGCGCGCTCGGGCTGCTCATCGCGATCTGGAGCATCGACGCCATCCACTCGCTCATCCCGCCGAATTCGCTCCGTTTTCAGCAGACCAAAATCGATACGGTGACGCTCATCTTTACGACGGCCACGGCCTTGCTGTGCGGCATTCTCGTCGGTGTCTGGCCCGCCTGGCGCGTGTCGCGCCTCGCGTCCCTCGCTGGCGTACTGCACGAGACCGGCACCCGCGGCGGCAGTGATAGCGCCAGCCGGCAACGTGCGCGGGGCGTTCTGGTCGTGCTACAGGTCGCGCTCGCTCTCGTGCTCCTGGCCGGCGCGGGCCTAACGTTGAAAAGTTTTTGGCGTTCGCAAAACGCTCCGCTCGGTTTCGATCCGGATGGCGTTCTTACCATGACGCTCTCGCTTCCCGAGGCGCGCTACGATTCGGATGGAAAGGTGATCAACTTTTATGCGCAATTGATCCAGCGCATTGAGGCGCTGCCCGGTGTCGCAGCGGCGTCGATCGGAGAGAACGTGCCCTTCGATAACACGGAGTGGGACAGCTCTTTCCATCTCACCGGCACCCCGCCCGTCCCACACGGGCAGGAACCCTCCGCGGAGGTGAACGTGATCACGCCGGATTACTTCAAGGTGCTCAAGATGCCGATCCTGCGCGGGCGCAATTTCGGGCCCGGAGATCGGCCGAAACAGCCGCGTTCGGTCATCATCGATGAGAGCTTCGCACGCCGTTACTTTCCTAATCAAGACCCAGTCGGACAGCACCTCGACGACAACCAGACAAACGACGAAAATCCGCCGCCGCTCACCATCGTGGGCGTCGTGTCCCGCGTGCGCTCGGACACGCCCGGAGAAGAATTCGACCGGCAGCATCTTCCGCAGATGTATTTCTGCGCCGGGCAATTCGCCCGTTTCGAGAACACCCTTCTCGTTAGGGTAAAAAGCGGCGAGCCCGCCAACCTGGCCCCGGCGATTCTGCGCGAGGTGCAAATGATCGATCCCGACCAACCGATCGCAGACATTTCGACGATGGCGAAAAACATCGGGGAAAGCCTGGCGACGCGGCGCCTAACGATGATCTTGCTTGGTTCTTTCGCCGCCCTCGCGCTCGTACTGGCCAGCGTCGGGCTCTACGGCGTGATGGCCTTGAGCGTGACCCAGCGGACGCGCGAATTCGGGATTCGCCTCGCTCTCGGCGCCCCGCGGCGGGAGGTTTTCCGCCTGGCCCTGGGCCGCGGGCTGTTCCTTGTGGGCATTGGCCTCCTGCTCGGCTTGTTAGGCGCGCTCGGCGCCGGCCGCGCTCTCACCAGCCTGCTCTACGACGTCGGCAGCCTCGACCCGATCGCCCTCCTGACCGCGATCATTTCTCTCGCGGCGGTCGCGACCCTGGCCTGCTGGTTTCCCGCGCGGCGCGCGACCAAAGTCGATCCCATGGTCGCGCTTCGTTACGAATAACCGTGGCTAATTTATGAACGACCTCCGTTTTGCCTTCCGCCAACTGCGCAAAGTGCCCGGGTTCACTGCGGTCGCCATCCTCACTCTTGCGCTCGGGATGGGAGCGTGCACGGCCATTTTCTCGGTCGTAAATACCGTTCTTCTTCACCCGCTCGATTATCCTGAGCCGGGTCGCCTGATCGGCATCATGGAATCGCGCGTGCCGGAGTTTCCGGAGTTTTCCGTTTCGCCGCCTAATTTCATCTCTTGGGAGAAACAGGCGAAATCCTACTCTTACCTTGCCGCTTACGGTGTGGCGAAAATCAACCTGACCGGCGAAGGCGAGCCGCAGCGGCTCATCGGAGTGAAGGCGAGCGCCGATTACTTCAAGGTTTTCGGCGTCAAGCCGATGCTCGGCCGGACCTTTCTGCGCGAGGAAGATGCGCCCGGAAAGAACCATGTTGTGGTGCTCACCCATCCCTTTTGGGAGCGCTTCTTCGGCGGAGACGCGAAAGCGGTCGGGCGTTCGCTGCGACTCGATGGCGAGTCCTACACGGTCATCGGAGTGGCACCGGCTGGGTTTAAAGAGGCCGTCGATCTTTGGCTGCCGATGGCTTTTAGCCCGGAAGAGCGGAGTAATAAATATCGCGACGCGCATTACCTGAACGTCGCCGGTCGCCTCAAGCCCGGGGTGAGCGCCGCCCAGGCCAACGCCGAAATGAAGTTGCTGGCGGCGCAACTGGCGCGGCAATATCCCGCCACGAACAAGGGTTGGGGAGCGTTTGCTTTGCCGATGGAAGAATTTGCCGTGCGCGATGTGCGCGTGGTCCTTTACACGCTGCTCGGCGCGGTCGGCTGCGTGCTCCTGATCGCCTGCGCGAACATCGCCAATCTGCTCCTGGCCCGCGCCACCGCGCGGCAGCGCGAGCTTTCCATCCGTGCTGCGCTCGGGGCCAGCCGGTTTCGACTCGTTAGGCAATTGCTCACCGAAAGCGTGCTCCTCGCGCTTTGTGGAGGGGCGGCCGGTCTGCTCGTGGCGCGCTGGGGACTCGACGCCCTGCTCGCGCTCGCGCCGACCGATCTGCCGCGCACGAGCAGCATTCATCTCGATCCTACGGTGCTGATTTTTTCTTTCATTCTTAGCCTCCTCACCGGGGTCGTCTTCGGAGTCGCGCCGGCCTGGCTGGCCGCGCGCACCGACGTGAACGAGTCGCTCAAGCAAGGGGCCCGCGGTTCGACCGACGCGCGCGGACGCCTGCGCGGCGCCCTCGTCGTGCTCGAAGTGGCGTTTGCCCTGGTATTGTTGGTCGGAGCCGGTTTGCTCGCGCGCAGTTTTTTCCGCCTAACGAACGTCGACCCGGGCTTCAACCCGGCTCACGCCACCGTCTTGCAAGTCACCTTGCCGGAGAAAAAATACGAGAAACCGGCACCAGAAATTGCCTTCGCCAACGCACTCCTCGAGCGGCTCCGCGCGCTCCCCGGCGTGGAGAGCGCCGGCCTCACTCACACCCTGCCGTTGCTCAACGATTGGGTGATGACTTTTAACATCGAAGGCCAGCCCACGGTCGCGCCGACCGATAGGCCGAGCACAAATTACTACGCGGTCACGCCTGGATATTTCCGCGCCATGGGCATCCAGCTGCGGCGCGGGCGGCTCTTCACACCGCAGGATAATGCGCAGGCGCCGCGGGTCGCGATCATCAACCAAACGCTCGCGCGGCAGTTTTTCCCTAACGAGGACCCGATCGGGAAACGAATCAACATCGCGGGCGGGCCGGAAGCTTTTCGCCAGATCGTCGGCATCGTCGGCGACCTCAAGCAATACGGAGTGGACAAGGCCACCACGAGCCAGGCTTACGAGCCGTTCGCGCAGCATCCGTTCAACACGCTCAACATCGTTCTGCGCACGACCGGCTCGACCGCTCCGTTGCTCAGCGCGCTGCGCCCGGCGGTTTACGCGGTGGATAAGGATCAGCCGGTGGGAAAGATCGAGCCGCTCGCCAAGATCGTGGCGGAGTCGATCGCGAAACAACGTTTCGCCACCACGTTGCTCGTCGTCTTTTCGCTCGTCGCGCTGATCATGGCGAGCATCGGGATTTATGGCGTGATGTCTTACAACGTGATGCAGCGGCGCAGCGAGATCGGCATCCGCATGGCGCTCGGCGCAGGGACTCGCGACGTCCTGCGCCTGATCCTGAGCGGCGGCGGCAAGCTGGTCGGGCTGGGTCTGCTCCTCGGCCTGATCGCCACCCTGCTCGCGACCCGGGCGCTCGGTTCGATTCTCTTCCAAACCAGCGCGCACGATCCGCTGACGCTGGGCGCGATCACCTTGCTCCTGGCGACCGTCGCGCTCGTGGCCTGCCTTTTGCCCGCCCAACGCGCAACTCGTGTGAACCCGCTGGAAGCGCTCCGCGATGAATAGTCCGGGGGAGCGCACGCACCCCGTGGTATTTGCTCCCGTGATCTTCCGTCGAGCGCTAGGCTTAGCGGCATTTCATGAAACGGACCACCTTTTTTCTTCTCTCGCTCATTCTTGTCGCAAGTAGCTTTGGCCAAGCTCCCGCGGGAAGCTCTGACTTTAAAGACCTGCAAAAGTTGTCGGCGGATTTTTGGAGTTGGCGGGCCCGCTTCGCACCCTTCACCGGCGACG
This sequence comes from Chthoniobacterales bacterium, assembly GCA_965218705.1. Lineage (GTDB taxonomy): Bacteria > Verrucomicrobiota > Verrucomicrobiia > Chthoniobacterales > UBA10450 > Palsa-1392. Next base: position 1,142,850 of record OZ244652.1, on the reverse strand, counting down.
ACGTCAATCGGATGGAGCGCCCGAACGGGAGACGCGATTGGTCCGCGGCCTCAATGGAAAAACGTCGCGCGGACGTTGCGAATTTCGAGGCACGCTGGAAACAGATCGACGCGAGCCATTGGCCGATTCCGCAGCAGGTTGATTATCGGCTGATCGGCTCCGCGCTGGCCCGAGTGCGCTGGGAGCTGGAGATCAACCCTCGCTGGAAGCGCGATCCGATTTTCTACCTCGACCAGACTCTGACGGCACTCGCGGAGGCACTGACTGTGCCCAGTCCCTACAACGAAGCTCAAAGCAACGAGATTCTCGGCCGGATCGAGAACATCCCGTCGATCCTGCAAGAGGGAACGGAGAACCTAAAAACGCCGCCGGCGCCGTTTGTGGCGGTCGCGCTCGAGGCGCTGGAAGGCGTGCGTGAGCATCTGCAGAAGCTGAGCAAGGCGCTCGCGAGTTCCTCGACTTTGCGACCAAGCGAACTGAATGGCGCCACCACCAAGGCGGCAGAAGCGCTGGAGAAATTTCGCTCCCATCTTGAGCAGATCCTGCCTGGTTTACCTAACGAAACCGCGCTGGGCCGGGACGCGTATCTCTTCTTCCTCCGGAACGTCGCGCTCATGCCGTTCACTCCCGAAGAACTCCTCGCGATGGGCCGGCAGGAATGGAATCGCGCGGTTGCGTTCGAAGCATTCGAGAAAAATCGGAATAACGGCGTTCCACCGCTAAAAATCGCAGACAGCATGGAGCATTGGATGGCGGACAACGCCACAAAGGAATTGCAGGTGCGGAAGTTTCTCGAGGAACGGGAGATTCTTACGGTGCCAGGTTGGATCCAGCACTACACGCTGCGGCCGGTTCCAGAGACACTTGCCGCACTCGGCTTTACTGAAACTGACGATTTCACTTCGCCGTCGCGTCTCGATCAGAATTGCATTCGTTATGTGGGTGAGCCTTCGGAGAAACTGGGTTACTTCTGGCGGGCGACCGCGATGGATCCGCGGCCGATCATCGTGCACGAAGGAATTCCGGGACATTACTTTCAGCTCTGTCTCTCCTGGAAACACGAAGATCCGATCCGGCGGCATTATTACGACTCGGGCGCGAACGAAGGGATCGGGTTTTACGCGGAGGAGATGATGTTGCAGGCGGGCCTTTTCGACGACAGCCCCCATACGCGCGAGATCATTTACAACTTCATGCGCCTGCGCGCGCTCCGGGTGGAAGTGGATGTGCGGCTCGCGCTCGGCGACTTCACGCTCGAGCAGGCGGCGAAATATCTCGAGGAAAAGGTGCCGATGGATGCCGCAACCGCGCACGCGGAAGCGATCGCTTTCTCGACCGGCCCGGGGCAGGCGTTGACCTACCAAATTGGCAAATTGCAGATTACCAAACTGCTCGCGGAAGCGCGGCTGCAGCAGGGAGAGAAATTCAAACTGCAGGCGTTCCACGATTTCGTCTGGAAAAATGGGAACGTGCCGATCGCGCTCCAGCGCTGGGAGTTTCTCGGCAAAGAGGACGACGTGCCGAAGCGGCGAGCGCGGTAAGGGGGGAAGCGCAGGCGTTGTGCGGACAGTGCGCTCTTTCAGTCCCGGCGTGGCTCTACGGGGTTCGACAGTAACTGAGAATGCCGATCGTGCTGAAGAGGCCGGCTAAAATCCATAGAATCGGGATGAAGGCGAGATCAGCGCCACTGACCACGGCGAGGTTGAGCCAATAACCGAGCCAGCTGTTCCGCCAGTTGCCGAGAATCCCCACGGCCAAAGTGAACCCGCCGAACAAGGCCAGATTCCAAGCGTGTTGACCGAGAACGCCGGACGCGACCGCGGGGAGACGGTCGGGCAGGTTCTCGCGCGGCACGGCGGTGCCAATCTGGGCCAGGGCCGTACCCCCCCTCGTTCCAAAGCCGGTAGAGCACCAGAGCGCCGATGCCGACGTGCAGGATGCCCCACCAGACATCGAAAATTGCGCCTAGCTTGTACCAATATCGCCTCATGGTTAAAGAGAGGTGATCTACCGCTTGTCCTTGCTGCAAGTTTGTTCGCGCCTCGCAAGTGTAGAGGGTCGTCCAAAACTCTTTCTCTGGCGGTGGGAGATCGTCCGTGATCTTTGACGTGCGATTGCACTGCCTCAGCGCATGGCCGGCCCTTGCGATTCTTCGGGGACAAGTGCCGCGCCTTTCTCGTTAGGCAACCCTCGCTCCAGCCGGGCGGAGGCGCGCTTTTAACGAAAAGCTCCCAAAGAAAGCATCCAGGCGACTTCGTGCCGAGGGTCCATACGGCCCAAAACATTCGAGGGCATTCCTGCCCCGGCCACTGAGGCTGCTGGCCGGCGCAGTTCGTCCTCTATCGCCGCCGCCACTCAGGATTAACCCTAGGGAGTAATACGCCGGTTACGCCGCATCCGGGTTTTCAATCAAGAGCGTATTGAATCCGAAAACTGGTTTAAATTTATGGCTTATCTCAAGACACGCGATGGGATCGATCTCTTTTTCAAGGATTGGGGCAAAGGGGATCCGGTAATTCTTATTCATGGCTGGCCGCTCGCGGCCGATATGTGGGACGCGCAGGGGATGGCCCTGGCCGAGGCCGGGTTTCGCGCGATCGCGTACGATCGACGCGGCTTCGGGCGATCCGGTCAACCTTGGGATGGTTACGATTACGACTCGCTCGCCGACGATCTGGCCGATGTGATGAAGGAAACCGGCGCGACGGAAAATGTGACGCTGGTCGGTTTCTCGATGGGCGGCGGAGAAGTCGCCCGCTACATGAGTCGTCATAACGGGCGCGGAGTGAAGAAGGCGGCGCTCATCTCTTCGGTGGTGCCGTATATGTTAAAGACGGACGACAATCCGGACGGCGTAGCGCAGTCAGTCTTTGATGAAATGACTGAGGGAATGCAGAAAGATCGCGCCCATTTTTTTCGCCAGACTTTCTTTCCGCAATTCTTCGGAGTCGGCGTGCTCTCCAGTCCAGTCAGCGACGAGATTCTGAACATGGCAACCGGCACGGCGTTGCACGCGGGGTTGAAGCCGACGCTGGCGACGGCGAAAGCTTTCTCGCAGACCGATTTTCGTCCGGATTTGCCGGCCTTCCGCGTGCCGACGCTGATCATCCACGGCACGGCGGACAAGACCGTGCCGATCGATGCTGCCGGGCGCGCCGCCTCGCGCGGGATCGCCTCCTCGACCCTGCTCGAATACGACGGTGCGCCGCATGGACTAAATGTCACCGAAGGCGAACGCCTAACGAACGACCTTCTCACCTTCCTTCGCCGTTAGGTGAGAACCCGGAATACTTATGACAATTCACAAAATGAAATCAGCGCGCGTCAGAAAGCCAACAAACGAGGGAAGGCGCGGCGAATTTCACTGTGGAAGTGTTGCTGAGTATCGCCCGCCGTTGACTCTCACTTGATTGCTTGTTCGAGTCGGTCCGGGCGCTGAAGAAAAATGCAACACCGACCGCAGGCCGTAGCTCTCGACGTCATCGGGACACTCTTCGCCATCGCCCCGCTCGAGGAAAAGCTGCGCGCCGCCGGCCTTCCTCCGGGTTCGCTCCGCATCTGGTTCCCGCGGGTCCTGCGCGATGGGTTTGCGCTCGAAATATCCGGAGAATTTCAGAATTTCCAAACGGTCGCACTGGGCGCCCTGGATTCGCTGCTGGAGGAGCAAGGTATCGCCTCGGACCGGGAAAAATCTGAAGCCGTCATCGAGGCCTTTGCGACCTTGCCCGTGCATCCGGATGTGCCTGAAGGTCTCCGGCGATTGCGCGAAGCCGGGCTAAGCGTCGCCGCCCTCACTAACGGCAGTAAGGAAACCACCGAAAAGATGTTTCGACATGCGGGGCTAAGCGCGTCGATCGATCGCGCCATCTCCATCGATGAGGTGAAGCATTGGAAACCGCACGTTGCAGTCTATCGGTACGCCGCCGGCCAGCTAGGTCTGGAGCCAGCGCAGTTCGCCATGATTGCTGCACACGACTGGGACGTGGACGGCGCCAGCAAGGCTGGATTGGTAACTGGTTATCTGGCCCGGAAACAGCCTTTCCCTTCTCCGGCCATGCGCAGGCCCGACGTTAGCGGGAGCACGCTCGGTGAGGTGGTCGCTGGCTTGCTGGCTTTGCCGGAGTGAGAGCCGATTCCGGCTCCCGAGCGGAAGGACGCGTTAGCCTAACAAACGACGGAAGCTGCGGCGCACGACGCCGTAGCATTCGCAGGCGACCCGCTCGAGCCCTTCGCGGTCTAGGATCGTGATTTCTCCTCGTCGATAACGGATCAGTCCCGCGCGCTGCAAAGTTCCCGCGATCACGGTCACTCCGCTGCGGCGGGCACTAAGCATCTGAGAAAGGAATTCATGCGTGACCGGAAAAGCGTCGCCCGTGATTCGATCGTGGGTCATGAGCAACCAGCAGCAGACGCGTTGCTCAATCGTGTGCCACCGCCGGCAAGTCGCGAGCTGCGCCAGTTGAATTAGCAAAGCCAGGGAATAACCTTGGAGCGCATCGGCCAGGGCGCCGCCGCGACGGGTCTCCCGCTCCATGACCGGCGCGGACAGACGCAAGACGGTTCCCGGCATCTGGCAAAAGATTTTGTGTTCGCTCTTTTTCGCTCCCAGGAAAACGGCCAGGCCAGCCATGCCTTCGCAGCCGATCGAGCCCACTTCTGTCTCGCTGCCATCCTGCAAAACGGTCGAGAGCGAAAGGATCGCGGTCTCGGGAAAATAGACGTAGCGCAGCGGTCCGCCGGGCTCCTGCAAGACATCGCGGCGGGAGAGGTGAACTTCCTCCAGATCTCGCAGCAAGCGGCGCTGGGAGGCCAGCGGCAGGCTTTTCAGGATGCGGTTCTTGACCAGCTCTTGGCGGGGGCGCGACGACCCCTTTTGCTCTGCACGAGATTTTCCTCCCGCTACCTTCAGTGTTTTTGCCGCCGCTTTTTTGCTCATCTTCCGCGCAGTTTTTTTCCTGCCGCGATCTGCGTTGCGCAAATCGAAAGTTTGCTTGGTACGCCAGGGGACCGAGAGGCAGGCGGCGACGCTTCGGCTCGAGACTCCTGCGGACGTTCGTACGCTGCCGCACCAAAAAAAAGCGCGATTTCTTCTTTTTTCCGACCGCTGGGGAAGGCGAGGACGTTTTCCTCTTGTGCAAGCAACCGCCCTGGCCACGCCTCCGTCGCTCCCCGCGACCTCCTTTTCTACGACCGGTGCTCGCCCGGCTATGCCTGCGCGCAAAATGGTGAGGCGTGCCGCGCGCGCGCCCCGCGCCGGGATCGACGCGGAGCGGCTTCTCATGCAGCGCATTGCGGCTGGAGATCAGGTCGCGTTTGCCACCCTCTACCGCCAGCAGGCGATGCTTCTCTTTTCCGTCATTTATCACATCGTGCGGGACCAGAAGGATGCGGAAGACGTCCTCCAGGAAGCCTTTCTCCAGATTTGGAGAAAAGCCGCCTTTTACGAGGCAGGGCGCAGCAGTGTTTCCACCTGGTCGATCATGATCGCCCGGCACCGAGCCATCGATAAACTGCGGACACGACGGCGCTATTCGGAGGGCCGAGATACCTTTGCGCTCGAACACCTTTCGCCCCATCACCGGCTCTGCCGGGAGACGACCGGAACCGAGCGGGAAGACGGCGACTGGGTCCGGCAGGGACTCGAAACGATCGACGAAAAACAGCGCGAGGCGATCTCTCTCGCTTTCTTCAGCGGGCTGACGCACGCCGAGATTGCGGCTTATCTCGAGACGCCGCTGGGGACTGTGAAAGCCCGTATTCGCCGCGGTCTGCTCGCCCTGCGTGAGGTCATGGCTCACGTGAATTCGCCGACTCCGCGCGCCGGCTAGATTCCGTAGAACGAAAGAGCAACGTTTATGAAAACTAAATAGTGCCTATCACTCGCAATCATGACCTGTGGCCTTTTGTTTGTTAGTCTATCTCCGAGGGCCCAAGGCGGGGAAAAGCCGAAACGCAAAGAAGTGAATTGTCCCGCGAGGAGCGACCACGCCGGCTAGGATCGGCTGCTGAAGAACGTCCTGAAATGGCGGCGGCCCGATCTGGCGCGTAGCGCAGCATCGGCCGGAGGGTTCAGTGCTCGATGTCGAACACCACCTCCAGGTTTCGCAGAAATGGGTGAATACCTTCGCGCCCGATCCTTATGTCGCTCTTAGCTGAACCTGTTCCGGCGTGTGCCGGTTTATTTCCTGGAAGGCCGTCACGACCACGTCGTCACCACGAAAGTGGCGGTGCGATATTTCAAAGCGCTGGAGGCGCCACGCGGCAAACACCTCATCTGGTTCGAAGATTCCGCGAGGATCGACTGGGTCGGGTGGTGGTTAAGCCGGAACGTCTTTCTCGGCAGAACGTGCGAGGAGCCAGCAGAGATCGGAAAGGCGGTTCAGGTAGCGTAGGATTTCGGCGTTCGAATGCCCAGCTACGTCGAGCGCGGCGACTCGGCGCTCGGCTCGTCGACAAACTGTGCGCGCTACATCGAGGGCGGCCGCTAACTGCGTATGGCCCGGCGTGGCCCAGCCTTTGCCATAGAGCGTTTTATCTTGCTCGAGTTCGTCGATCGCGCTGGTCAGGCGATCCACCATTCCAGTGGTCGTTAGGCCGTAGCCGTCCTTTTCGTAGCGCGTTAAATCCTCCGGCGCGGTGGCCAATTCGCCCATGACCGTGACGAGTTCCTTTTGGATGACAAGAATTTGTTCCGCCACCGGAGATGATCCTGCTGCGGCACGTGCCACACCCAACGCGGAACTTAACTCGTCCACACACCCGTAAGCGTCGACCCGCACGTCCGTTTTGGGCACACGCCGGCCGTACATGAGCGAAGTTTCGCCGGCGTCGCCGGTTTTGGTTGCGATCGACATACCGGCATTGTAGCCGGGGTCGCTGACCCCGGCCACGAGAACCTCCACGGCAGGCGGCCGGGGACAGCGTCCCCGGCTACAGTTGCCGCGACCAGATTAGCCAAGCGCCGGTTGCGCTTCGGGCTCTTCCATAAGCGGCGTGCCGACCTGCTCGCCGAGCTCGACGAGCTTGATCTCGCGCACGGCCGGAAAGCCGGTGCCGGCGGGAATGAGGTGACCCATGATCACGTTTTCCTTGAAGCCGCGCAGACGATCGATTTTGCCTAACGTCGCTGCTTCGGTGAGGACGCGAGTGGTGTCCTGGAACGAGGCCGCCGAGATGAAGCTGTCGGTCTCGAGCGAGGCCTTGGTAATGCCGAGCAGAACCGGCGTCGCTTCGGCCGGCTTGCCGCCCTGGTCGACCACCTTCTTGTTCTCGGCCTCGAAATCGAGACGGTCGATCTGATCGCCCCAGAGGAGCGAGGTGTCGCCCGGATCGGTGATCTTCACCTTGCGAAGCATTTGCCTAACGATGATCTCGATGTGCTTGTCGTTAATCTCCACGCCCTGGAGACGGTAAACTTCCTGCACTTCGTTGACAAGATGTTCCTGCAAATCCTGTGGTCCGCTGACCTCGAGGATCTCGTGCGGGACCACTGGGCCATCGGTCAGTTGCGAGCCCTTTTTCACAAAGTCGCCCTTGAAGACGATCATGTGTTTATTCATCGGAATGAGATGCTCTTCCTCGGCCCCGGTGTCGGTGTCTTTCAAGATCAGCTTCCGTTTACCGCGCACGGTGCCGCCGATTTCAACAATGCCGTCGATCTTGGCGATCTCGGCGTTGTCTTTTGGACGGCGGGCTTCGAAGAGCTCGGCCACACGAGGCAGACCACCAGTGATGTCCTTAGTCTTAGCGATTTTGCGCGGAGTCTTGGCGAGCAAAGCGCCGGCACGAATCTTGTGATTCGCTTCCACGATGACGTGCGCGCCAGCCGGGATGGAGTAGCTCGCAGCCACTTCGCCATCGTCGCCCATAATCACGATCTGCGGATGCAAGTCTTCCTTGTGCTCGATGATGACCGTGCCCATGAGGCCGGTCGCTTCGTCGATTTCACGCTTCATCGTCACGCCCGCGATCATGTCGCGGAATTCGATCTTACCGCTCTTGTCGGTGAGAATCGGAACGTTGTACGGATCCCATTGCACGAAAGTCTCGCCCTTCTTGACCGTGCCGCCGTCGGCGACGGAGATGACCGAGCCGATGACGATATTGTAGCGCTCGATCTCGCGGCCTTCTTCGTTATGCAACGTGACCGAGCCGTTCTTGTTCAGCGCGATCCAGTTGCCGTCGAGCGACTGCACGGTGCGCAGATCGTTGAACTGCACCTCGCCGTCGTTCTTCGCCTTGATGATCGGTTGTTTGAAGGTCTGGCTGGCCGTGCCGCCGATGTGGAACGTCCGCATCGTCAACTGCGTGCCGGGCTCGCCGATTGATTGCGCGGCGATAATGCCGACGGCTTCGCCGAGCTTCACGAATTGTCCCGTCGCCAGGTTGCGGCCGTAGCAATGGGCGCAAACTCCGCGACCAGTCTCGCAGGTGAGAACGGAACGGATCTTGAGACTTTCGACGCCGATCTTCTCGATCGCAGCCGCCGTCGGCTCGTCGATCATCTGGTTCGCCTTGATGATTTTCTTCTTCGTCACCGGGTCGGCGATCGTTTCGCAACTGACGCGGCCGACGATACGGGTCGCGAGATCGACCACTTCCTCGTCGCCTTCGTAGATCGACTTCACTGTGATGCCATTGACCGTGCCGCAATCCATCTCATTGATGATGACGTCCTGCGACGCATCGACCAACTTCCTCGTTAGGTAACCGGAATCGGCCGTCTTGAGGGCGGTATCGGCCAGACCTTTGCGGGCGCCGTGCGTGGAGATGAAATACTCGAGCACAGTCAGACCTTCGCGGAAGTTTGACGTGATGGGCCGCTCGATGATCTCGCCCGAAGGCTTCGCCATCAAACCACGCATGCCGGCGAGCTGTTTGACCTGCTGCCGATTACCACGCGCTCCGGAATCCACCATGAGGAAGACCGGGTTCAGTTCCTTGCGACCCTCGTTATGCTCGAGGGTGCGGAACATGACGTTGGAGATTTCGTCACCAGCGTGAGTCCAGATATCGATGATCTTGTTGTAGCGCTCGCCATCCGTGATGATGCCTTTGCGGTACTGCTGTTCGACCAGCTTGATCTGTTTGTAGGCGTTGGAGAGCTGGAGCTCTTTCTCCTTCGGAATGATCATGTCGGAGATACCGATCGACACGCCAGCCTTGGTCGCTTCGCGGAAGCCGAGTTCTTTCAGCTTGTCGAGAGTCTCGACCGTGCCGTCCTGGCCCGCCACCTGGTAGCAACGCCAGATGATGTCGCTGAGCTGCTTTTTGCCCGCGGCCTTATTGAAAAAGCCGAGGCCGTCCGGCCAAATCTCGTTGAAAATGACGCGGCCCGCGGTCGTTTCCATGACGCGCGTTTCCTTATCACCGTAAATCGTGTCCTTGCCGAAATCCGGATTCTTCAGTCGAATGCGATCGTGCGTTTTGACCGAGCCATCCGCCATGGCGAACTCGACGTCGGTGGCGTTATCGAAAAGCGGCAGACGTGATTCCGCCGCAGCACCCGCGGCGCGCCGTGGATTCTGCGTAAGGTAATAACAGCCTAACGTGATATCCTGCGACGGCGTCGTGATCGGTTTGCCGCTGGAAGGCGAGAAGATGTTGTTCGGCGCAAGCATGAGCATGCGCGCTTCCATCTGTGCTTCGACCGAGAGCGGCACGTGCACCGCCATTTGGTCACCGTCGAAGTCCGCGTTGTAAGCGGTGCAGACGAGCGGGTGAATGCGAATCGCTTCGCCTTCGATGAGGAGCGGCTCGAAAGCCTGGATGGAAAGACGATGAAGGGTCGGGGCGCGGTTCAATAAAACCGGATGGCCCTTGGTTACTTCTTCGAGAATGTCCCAGACTTCGGGCGTCTGGCGCTCGATCATTTTCTTGGCGCTGCGCACGGTGTGGACGTAGCCGAGATCTTTGAGGCGCCGAATGATGAAAGGCTCGAACAAAACAAGCGCCATCTTCTTGGGCAGACCGCACTGATTGAGTTTTAACTCCGGACCGATGACGATGACGGAACGACCCGAGTAATCGACGCGTTTGCCGAGCAAGTTCTGACGGAAACGTCCGCCTTTGCCCTTGAGCATATCACTGAGCGACTTGAGCGGGCGGTTGCCGGCGCCCGTGACGGCGCGGCCGTGACGGCCATTGTCGAAGAGCGCGTCGACGGCTTCCTGCAACATGCGCTTTTCGTTGCGGATGATGACGTCCGGCGTCTTGAGTTGGAGGAGGTTCTTGAGCCGGTTGTTGCGGTTGATGACGCGACGATAAAGATCGTTCAAATCGGAAGTGGCAAAGCGGCCGCCTTCCAGCGGAACGAGAGGACGCAGATCCGGCGGAATAACCGGCAGCACTTCGAGCACCATCCATTCGGGACGCGAATGCGAAGAGGCAAAGCCCTGGACGAGTTTCAAACGCTTCGCGAGTTTCTTGCGAATCTGTTTGCTCTTGGTGTTGCCCATCGCTTCCTCGAGCTCCTTGTTCAGCTTGGCGAGTTCGATTTCGCTCAAGAGGACTTTGACCGCGTCGGCGCCCATGCCGGCTTTGAATTCTTCGCCGTATTGTTCCTGGGCTTCGCGATATTCGATCTCGGTGAGGAGCTGGCACTTCGTGAGGGGCGTATTGCCCGGGTCGATCACGATGTAGTCCTCGTAATAGATGACGCGCTCGAGCTGCCGCGCGCTCATGTCGAGCATGAGGCCCAACCGTGAGGGCATGCATTTGTAAAACCAGATGTGGGAGACGGGCACGGCCAGTTCAATGTGGCCCATGCGCTCGCGCCGGACGCGCGCCAGCGTCACTTCGACGCCGCAACGATCGCAGATCACGCCCTTGTGCTTGATGCGCTTGTATTTTCCGCAGGAGCATTCCCAATCCCGAGTCGGACCGAAAATGCGCTCGCAGAACAAGCCCCCTTTTTCGGGCTTGAAAGTCCGGTAATTGATCGTTTCCGGATTCTTGACTTCGCCCTTGCTCCAGGACCGCATCGTATCGCTGGAGGCGACGCCGATGGCGACCTGATCGAAACCCACCGTGCGTTCTTCGCCCACTAATTCGCGCCAGGAATGTTCGTTCATAATATTTGTCTCTAAAGCTTGTTGTTAGGCTGACTTAAATTTGAAAGCCAGGAAACCAGGAAGGAGAAATCCTTTTTCGATTTCCGGCTTGCTGGTTTCTAAATTTGTTTCTGTCTTGTTAGGCAACGTTCTCGAAAAAGCTGGGCGCCTGGCCGCCGACTTTGACGTCGAGGCCTAACGACTGCATTTCCTTGATGAGCACGTTGAAAGATTCCGGAGTGCCGGCTTCGAGCGAGTTGTCGCCCTTTACGATCGACTCGTAGATGCGGGTCCGGCCCTGCACGTCGTCGGATTTCACGGTCAGGAGTTCCTGCAATGTGTAAGCCGCGCCATAGGCCTCGAGCGCCCAGACCTCCATCTCGCCGAAGCGCTGACCGCCGTATTGGGCCTTGCCGCCCAGCGGTTGCTGCGTGACGAGCGAGTAAGGGCCGACCGCGCGAGCATGGATTTTATCCGCGACCAAGTGACCGAGCTTCAGCATGTAAATGTAGCCGACCACGACCTCCTGATCGAACGCGTCGCCGGTGCGGCCGTCGAAGAGACGGGCCTTGCCGTTTTCCTGCACCCAATGGAAGCCGTCGACTTTCTTGGCTTCGTTCAGATACTCGCGGATCTTCACTTCTGCGATGCCATCGAAGACCGGCGTCGCGACTTTGAAACCGAGCGCCTTGGCGGCCACTCCGAGGTGAGTTTCCAAAACCTGGCCGACGTTCATACGGCTGGGCACGCCTAACGGATTGAGACAAATCTCAACCGGCGTTCCATCGGAGAGGTAGGGCATGTCTTCTTCCGGCACGATCCGGGCGACCACGCCCTTGTTACCGTGACGGCCGGCCATCTTGTCGCCGACGCTCAGCTTGCGTTTGCTGGCCACGAAAACTTTCACCTGCTTGATGATGCCCGGATCGATGTCGTCGCCGCTTTCGACGCGATCCATGGAGCGTTCCCGGTCCAGTTCGAGCTCGGCGAACTTGTGTTCGTACTGCGCAATGATCTCGCGGATCTTGTTGCGAATCGGGCTCGGATCGATCTCGATGTGATCGTAGGCGACCGCCAGTTTGCGCAGGAGCGTTTTGGTAATCTTGCGGTTCGCCGGGATAATGATTTCGCCGGTCTGCGCGTTAACCACGTCGAGCGGGATTTTTTCGCCTAACAAGACGTTGGAAAGCGCATCGGTCAGTTGCTCGGTGAGCTCTTCCTTCTTCTTGCGATTGTCTTCCGTGATGGTCTTGAGCTGGCGTTTGGTCTCGGCCGGCGTGAGTTTCTCGCGTGCCACTTCGCGGCGGGAAGAAACCTTCACATCCATCACGATGCCGTAAGTGCCCGAAGGAACCGTGAGCGACGTGTCTTTCACGTCAGCGGCCTTTTCACCGAAGATGGCGCGGAGCAAACGCTCTTCGGGCGCCAGTTCGGTCTCGCTCTTGGGCGTAATTTTTCCGACCAGGATGTCTCCCGGCTTCACTTCCGCGCCGACGCGGATGACGCCATCGGAACCGAGGTTGCGGAGCGCTTCTTCGCTCACATTCGGAATATCTCGCGTGATTTCTTCAGGGCCGAGCTTGGTGTCGCGCGCGCCGATCTCGAATTCGTCGATGTGAATGGAAGTATAGATATCTTCCTTCACGACTTTCTCCGAGATCATGATGGCGTCTTCGAAGTTGTAACCGTTCCACGGCATGAAAGCGACGAGGACGTTACGGCCTAAAGCCAGTTCGCCCTGCTCCGTGTTCGGACCGTCGGCGATAACCTGGCCGCGTTTCACGTGCTGGCCTTTTTTCACGATCGGCTTCTGGTTCACGCAAGTGCCGGCGTTCGAGCGCATGAACTTGCGCAGCTCATAAACGTGCACACCCGCTTCTTCGTCGGTCTTAAGTTTTTTGCGGCCTTCCGGCATTTCGCCGTCTTTGGTCACGATGATTTGATCAGCGGTCACGGAAGCGACCCGGCCGGCATCGGCGGAGACGACAACCGCGCGCGAGTCGCGAGCGACTTTGCCTTCGAGGCCGGTCCCGACGAGCGGCGACTCCGACACGATCAGCGGCACGCCCTGGCGTTGCATGTTCGAACCCATGAGCGCGCGGTTCGCATCATCGTGTTCGAGGAACGGGATGAGGCCCGCCGCGACGGAGACGAGCTGCTTGGGCGAAACATCCATGTAGTGAACCTTGTTTGGTTCCACTTCCAGGAAGTCGCCCCGATAACGGACGGAGACTTTCTCGCCGGTGAAATGACCTTTGGCGTCCATCGGCGCGTTGGCCTGCGCCACGATGTAGGCCTCTTCGCGATCGCCGGTCAGATAATCGACTTGGTCGGTCACACGGCCTTTCTCAACTTTCCGATAGGGTGTTTCGATGAAACCGAATTCGTTGATCCGAGCAAAGGTGCTCATCGAGCTGATGAGACCGATGTTAGGACCTTCCGGCGTTTCGATGGGGCAAATGCGCCCGTAGTGGGAAGGATGCACGTCGCGCACTTCGAAGCCGGCGCGATCGCGGCTGAGGCCGCCCGGCCCGAGAGCGCTGAGACGACGCTTGTGAGTCAGCTCCGCGAGCGGGTTGGTCTGATCCATGAACTGCGAGAGCTGCGAGCGACCGAAGAAGTCGCGCACGACCGCGCTGAGCGCTTTCGGGTTGATCAGCTTCTGCGGTGTCATGCCGTCGATATTCACGTCGAATAAAGTCATGCGCTCTTTCACGAGACGCTCCGTGCGGGCGAGACCGACGCGACACTGGTTGGCGAGAAGTTCGCCCACGGTCCGAACGCGCCGGCTGCCCAGGTGATCGATGTCATCGAGCGTGCCTTCGCCGCGGCGCAGGTTGATCAGGTATTTGATCGCAGCGATGAAATCCTTGTCGGTCAGGATGCGCTCGCTGAGGTCGACGTCGATGCCCAGCTTTTGGTTGAGCTTGTAACGACCGACGCGGCCGAGATCGTATTTCTTTGGGTCGAAAAAGAGACGTTTGAGAAGGGCGCGAGCATTCGCCACGGTGGGCGGATCGCCCGGCCGTAGTTTGCGATAAATGTCCTTGAGCGCTTCCTCCTGGTCGTGCGCGGGATCTTTCTTGAGCGCTTTCACGACGGTGTCGTCGTTCGAGATATCGATCACCTTTACGGTCTTGTGATCGAGCGTCATGATCTGGCGAACCGTGGCGAGAGTCAGCGGCTCGAAAGCGCGCGCCACGGTGACTTCGCCGTCGAGGATGTCGGCGGTCAGAACCTTGGTCGCCAGGCTTTCCTCATCGAGCTTCTCACTCAGCTTGAGGTCTTCGATGGTGTAGAAAAGTTTGATGACCTCTTCATCGGGCCCGTAGCCCAAGGCGCGAAGGAAAGTGGTGGCGAGGAATTTGCGACGCCGTTTGCGGCGATCGAGGTAGATGTAAAGCAGATCGCTGGTGTCGAATTGCACTTCGATCCACGAACCCCGATCGGGGATGATGCGGAAACTGTAGAGGACTTTGCCGTTGAGATGGATGCTCGATTCAAAGGCAATGCCCGGCGAGCGGTGGAGCTGCGAAACGACTACGCGCTCCGCGCCGTTAATGACAAAGGTGCCGGAGGCCGTCATGAGCGGGATCTCGCCCATGTAGACCTTTTCTTCCTTGGTCCCCTTCTCTTCTTTGAGCTGGAAAGTGACGTGGAGCGGCGCGCTGAAGGTTTGACCTTCGCGCTGCGCTTCGAGGGCGCTCAGTTTCGGCTCGCCGATTTCGTAGTGGCTGAAATCGAGCGTTGCTTTTTCATCGTAGCTCTCAATGGGGAAGACTTCCTTGAAGACGGTCTGCAGGCCGGTGTTCTTGCGCTTGTTGGCCGGAACATCCTTCTGCAGGAAATCGACATAGGAGTTGAGCTGAACTTCGATCAGATTGGGCGGTTCAATCGCCTCTTTGATCGAACCGAAGTGAATACGCTCTGTAACTGTACGGTCTGGCATAACTGGTGCACCAATCCAAAGGTTAAAAAGCCTGCAACGATCCTGGATGACAGATCGTGAGGAGTTCGAGGGTTACGGACTCGGCCGGAAATCGCGGACAGACAAAGTGGCAGCGAAACGGCGGTCTGTCAATTCGACCTCCACCGTTTCGTTGCCAATCTTGAAATTTTCTTTCGAGAGCGAGTTAAAAATACTTCGGGCTACTCCTGGCCTGGGGACAAACGGGGATTCCAATATTCACATCCTGCCGGCGGGCGCAAGGGCTGACTTTTCCGTGGATCGTGATTTTGGGCAGGCGAGAGCTTGCCCGATCTACGATTCACGTGCCCCGCTCCCCACCGGCACGGACGTAAAATTACTTGATTTCGACCTTGGCGCCGGCTGATTCGACCTTCTTCTTGATCTCTTCGGCTTCTTCCTTGGTCACGCCTTCCTTCAAGGATTTAGGAGCGCCCTCCACGAGGGCCTTGGCCTCGGCCAAACCGAGCCCGGGCACCGCGGCGCGCACTTCCTTGATGACGGCAATCTTGTTGCCGCCCATTTCCGTGAGGATGACGTCGAAAGTGGTCTTCTCCTCAGCAGCGGGGGCCGCTGCACCGCCGCCGCCTGGCGCTGCCGCCATCGCTACGGGAGCTGCTGCGCTTACGCCCCACTTTTCTTCGAGTTCTTTGACCAGACCAGCAACTTCCAACACGGTCAGCCCGCTGAGTTGCTCCACGATTGCATTCATATCTGCCATTTTATTTTCCTCCAATTGCCGCTCCCGGAAGCCTCCGGGAAATTACAGCCGATAGCCATCGACTCGGACAGTTCGTTTTGTTGCTCGCTCCGCGTTGGGCGGGACGAAATTTATTTGTCGTTAGGTTGAGATTATTATTTGGAAGCCAGGAAACCAGAAAAGAAGGGGAATCCGCCGAGTGCTTGAAAATTCCTGGTTTTCTGGTTTCTAAATTCGTTTTTTTACGTCCGCTAGGCCGCGGCTTCGGCGGGTTGGCCTTCCTTCTCCGCTTTGGCCTGCAAGAGTCGAGCGAGGGAAGCACCCGGTTCGTTCAAAGTCCGGACCAGCTTGGTCGCCGGTGCCATCAGCACTCCGAGGAATTGCGAGAGCAGCACTTCACGGGTCGGGAGATCGGCCAGCGTTTCCACCTCGGCCGTCGAAAGGATGTTCTTATCGACAATCCCGATCTTGAGCGCGGCGATCTTGAATTCCGCCGCAAAAGCTTTCAGCACTTTGGCGACCGGGGCGACGTCGTTATCGCCTGTGACCACCGCCGTTTGGCCGGTCAATTGCTCGGCAATATCGGGCAGCTCGCTCGCCGCAATCGCGCGCTTGAGAAAGCTGTTTTTGACCACGTGCACTTCGGCGCCGGTCGGCGCCAGGCGATTCCGCAGCTCGCCAAACTGACCGACTTTCATGCCTTGGTAATCGGTCACCAGCATAAACGGCGAGCGGCTGAGCTTCTCCGAAAGATCGGAAACGATGTTGTTTTTTTCAGGTCTCATTGGTTGGAGATAGTTGAGAGTCTTTAGTTGAGAGTGAGTGACCCGAAAAGTTAGACGCCGAGATAAGGCGACGGATCGACATGCAGGCCAGGCGACATGGTCGCGGCCAGCGTCATTCCTTCGACGAAACGCCCTTTCGCCGTGGCGGGGCGCGCTTTCACGACCGCGTCGATGATGGCGGTGCCGTTTTCGATGAGCTGCTGCTCGTCGAAAGAAAATTTACCGACCGGGACGGCGACGTTGCCGTTCTTGTCGAGTTTGAACTCGACCCGGCCCGCCTTCACTTCCGCCACGGCCTTGGCCGTGTCGTCCGTAACGGTGCCGGTCTTTGGATTCGGCATGAGTCCGCGCGGACCCAGCACCTTGCCGAGCTTGCGCACTTCGGCCATGGCCGCTGGCGTCGCGATGGCCACGTCGAAATCCTGGAAACCTTCCTGGCATTTCTTGATCAAATCCTCGAACCCGACGTATTCCGCGCCAGCATTCTTGGCCGCGGTGGCGGCGGCACCTTGCGCGAAGACGAGCACGCGCACCTGTTTGCCGCTGCCGTGCGGAAGCGGGCAGGTGCCGCGGACCATTTGGTCGGATTGTTTCGGATCAACGCCCAGCCGAATAGACACAGTGACCGTCTGGTCGAATTTGGGCGCCGGAAGCTTCTTCAGCGTGCTGACGGCTTCCTGGAAGCTGTAAGACTTGTTGCGATCCACCAACTCGGCGGCCGCGCGATAACGTTTAGAGCGATTTTTTTGCATGATATTTTCAGTGCGAGCGAATCCCGCCCTGCGGAACTCTCCTGATGTTGGTCCCGTTCATCGCTAAGGCGAGGAAGCAGGGCGCGTAAACTAGCCGGCCTCGTCTCGATGTCAATGACGAACGAGCCTATGGCGGGAGTAGTATTAATCAAAACCAAGAACCGGCGCGGCATCGCTGAAAATTCGATAAGGCGTTACGGCGAGCCATGAAAGTCCCGCCGCCACCAAGCGAGAAATAAGCGAAGCAAAGGTTCGCTTTCCAAAAGCCGTAAGTTTAGGGGCTAAAATCCCGAACTCGATTACGCGAGAGAAAGCTCTCCAGTCTGCGCGAGTTCTTGCTCGCCAGCCAAGACTGCTTTCTGATACTCCTGCGGAAGATTCTCGAAGCGCCCTTCGCTGAGTTTCGCCCAAGAGCACTGAAAATCGAACAAGTCAATTCCACTAGCTTCGAGGGAATCCTCGAAGGCCAGCGTATTGATCACGCGATTAATTCTGTCGTGCAGGTC
Source organism: Chthoniobacterales bacterium (assembly GCA_965218705.1). GTDB lineage: Bacteria > Verrucomicrobiota > Verrucomicrobiia > Chthoniobacterales > UBA10450 > Palsa-1392. The sequence goes on along the minus strand of OZ244652.1, from coordinate 1,125,089 downwards.
TTTCATAGGGACAGTGACGGTACCAATGTATTAAGCAATTTGCAAGCCTGATTGCTGAAAAGTTAATGCGCTTCGATTTAGCACAATCCAGCATCGTTCATTCGTATGATCGTAGACGTTATCGCACGAAATTGCTTCAAATCCAAGCGCGGCGGCAAATGCTCCGGCATCTGAAATACCTACGTCACGATTGCGATTTTTATTTTCTCGGAAATAATCCTTCAATCCATGGAAATCGATTCTTTTTACATCCGTCCGAAGGACGCATCGCACGATCATTCCGGGCTTGCCCCTGGAGGCATAATCCTGAGCGATGACGGAAATTTTCTGAAAGCCCGGAGCCCCGTTGGCAATGCTTGGTTCTGCCAAGTGAATCCCATTTCCCATTGCTGATTGAGTTCCGGGGTAAAGTGGCCCTAACAATAATTCCCGGGCATACATTTTTGCCAAGATTCCATTGCCACTGGCAATTCCACGATTCAATTCAGTGGCACCTTCAGCACAGGATTTATCAATCTCGTCGGTAGTGGCCGACTCCGGCAATTGATCGAATTTCTGGATCGCAGCCACTGCGGCGAATACCTTCGCGCGGCCAGGCAGAGATCGCTTGTCCTTGGCAACTAGGGTGGCAATCTCTTTTTTTAGTTCAGGCTTGGAGAGAGAATGGAATATGTCCTGGGCCATCTGGAGAAGTCCGATTATGCCGTCGAGCCTAACCACAGTCAATTCACCTTTGTGAAGTGAATGCTCCCGGCGGACTCACATCCTAATGACCGTCAATTCCGGCCGGCAATTAAAGCGCACGGGATACATGTAGGTGCCGATGCCGACGTTGATGTAGAGCGGGCCGCCTAACGATTCGAAGAGGCCGGTTTGGTAACGGCCGACGCCGTAGGGCAGAATCGGCGCGCCATAGAACGGGATGCGAACCTGGCCGCCGTGGGAGTGACCTGCGATGATCAGGTCGTAGCGGCGTCCTTCGAGCCGATCCGCCTGGATGGGGTAATGAATAAGCAGGAGCCGGTGCGTCGCCTGCGCTGGGCCGAGCACGTGCACGCCACGCAGGCCCATCCCGATCAGTTCCAGATCATATTGGGGCAGGACCAGATTGCGATCTTCCAGCCACTCACCGCCGGTGGCCCGAAAAGCTTCTTCGTATAAACGAAAGTTTGCGCCGCAGTTGTAATCCCAGTTGCCGGGACAGCCGTAGACGGGACACTTGATCTGCCTCACGAAATCGAGCGCGGCTGGCGCGTAGCGCGCGTCTTCGACCAAGTCGCCGGTGAAGCAGACGAAGTCCGGCTCAAGGTCGTTGATCCGGGTGACGACGCTGCCGGCGTAGTCCGCGTCGCCTTTGTAATGGAGGTCGCTGAACTGCACGAAGCGGCATTTCGATTCTGGCCGCAGATCAAGCTGCTTGATGTGCAGCCAAGTCGGTTCCACGAAACGCCCGTCCAGCCCCGCAATCGCCGGAAGCGCCACCAGGCTTAGGCCTAGGAAATGCCGGCGGCTTAGTGACTTCATATTTTGCAACGGGGCATCTGTTTAGCTTCCCGGAAGGATTTGATCTGGATGCTTCGCTCTGACACGCCGGTTTTCAAGGTCTCTCGGGCCATTGGATCCGCGAGCGCCACTCACGCCCGCGTCTTCCAGAGGAAGACGTCTACAAAGGAAAGGTGTAGAGACGCATGAGGGATTGGCCGCTCTGGCTCAGACGCGCGCTACTGCCTCGGCCGGTCAGGGTGCCGCGCGTCAGCTGCGACGTGTTGAGCGGACTTGGCTTAACGTAGGTAAGCTCGGCCGCCGGCACGGCTCGGTCGCTCGCGCTGACGCGCAGAGGCACGCCGGAGCGGGTAAAGGAGATCTCCCAGGCCGGCGGTTTGTCGTTAGGCGAGCCGGTCACCATCCAGGGATAGCGCTGGGGCAATTGGAAATTGCGCGAGTTGGGCACGATCACTTTATAGAAAACTTCTTCTTTCCCAAGGAAGGCCGGCAAGGTGAGTGCGGAATTCCCGCGCAAGGCGAGGATGAGACGCGGCAGATCGATCCCGGCGAGGTTGAGACCATTGTAGATGCCATGTCGGTTCGGGTCTTTGAAAGAGATGTCGTGCCACTGCTCGAAATGATCGTTGATGAGCAGATTAAGCTCCACGTGGACGTGAGAGCGCTCGCGATTAATTCCGCTGCCGGTATGCCCCATGACCCCGAGCTTTCCACCCTGCGCGACCCGCTGGCCGGCCTTGGCCGCGATGGTGCTGAGATGCGCGTAAAGGCTGTAGTAAGGGCAGCCGCTCCAAATGTGCTCGACCACCACGTAGCGGCCGTAGTTGGACGCGCCCGCGGCTTGATTGGTGTAGACGACTTTCCCGTCCGCGATGGCGCGCACTTCGTCGAGCGGCTCGCCCCGCGCGTCCCGGCGCAGCGGCCGAATGTCCATGCCCTCGTGAAAACGCGAGTAAATCGTGCCGGCCCCCGTCTCGATCGGATCGCGCACGAAACCGTACTGTCCGCCCTGCCACGGGAAAGAGACAACGCCGTGCAGATTGCGTTGGATGACTTGGTAAAAATCCGAGCCATCACCGCGCAAGAGCGCCTTGTTATCCGTCGGCAGGGCCAGGTTGAGAGGCGCTTCGTCCGCCTGGGCGAGGGAATTCATGGCGAGAAACAACAGCGCGCAGGCGCACTTCCAGCGCCTCATTTTTTCCGCCGCCCGCCCATTAGTTTCCAATCTCTGTTCATGAGCTTGATGTCAGCAGCAGTCAGGCCCGAGGCTAGGTAGACTTTCCCATCGGAAACGCGGCGGTCGACTTGCAGCTCCGTGATGAGCCGGCCATTCACGAACACAAAAAGCACCGAACCACGCCGCTCCACGCTGAGGGTATCGAGAATCGTTCGCCCGTGATCGTCCAGCTGCAGGAGCGCGCCGAAGCTGCCGTCAGCCGCCCGATAGGGATAGAACGACTGCACCTCGCGCTCGCTCAGCCAGGCGCTTTTTTCGATGAAAACATCGCGTCCACTGAGCGAGCGAATGGGCTGGGCAAAGACGGCGCCGTCCCGCGCGTTGGCGGCGACATGCACGCGAAAGGTGCAGTGGCGCGGCTCCCCACCCGCGCTCGCCACAAGGAGAAAAACGAGCGCAAGTCCGAGCAGTCTCCCCATGGCCGCATTGATAAACGGGTTGACAGTTTTTGCAACGTTGGCCTCTTAGGAGCGCATGAGACGAACGTCCCTGCTGGTCGCTCTGCTCTTTTTCGCCGCGGTCTCCCTCGCGCCCGCGCAAGAGAAGCGGAGCTGGCTTAACCGGCTTTTCCATCCTTTCGGGACTTCCCAGAAGCTTCCTGAATACAAAGATCGCAAACTGCGCGGCTTGCTTCTCGCGGTCGAGCTGCCGGAGGGCGCCGTGCGGCTATCCGAGACACGGCAACTGCCAGTGCATGTGACGTTGACCAACAAAGGTGATCGCGCGGTGGAGCTGGGTTTTCCGAGTGCGCAACGCATTGAGATTTTGCTGCATGATTCTGTCGGCCAAATCGTGACACGCTGGTCGGAGAATCGCGCTTTTGAGGATCAGCCCGGGAATTTGCTCATTAACCCTAACGAGTACGTCGAGTACTCCGAGACGATTGCCACGCGCGAGCTCGACCCAGGGAGGGTGTTCACGGTCGAAGTAATGATACCCGCATATCCTGAACTGGATGTGCAGCGGAAATCGATCACCGCGCCGTGAACCGGCGCGTCATGATGCTCGCCGCGCCATGTAGACGTTTCGCTCAGCGCCGTAATGGATGCGAAGCAACGGCCGGGCTTTCAACCGCGGGAGAAGGCCATGACCGCAGAAAAAGATAACGAAATCACAAGCGACGCTGACGCCTGCGCTTCGCAGAGCGAAGCGTCTACAGCGAGTGAAGCGGGCAGACATCTCTTCTCCGATTATCATCTCCATCCGCAAGGGCACCGTCTGCAGCCGTACACGCGGGAGCTTTTGCAACCCTGGGCCGATCAGGCGCGGAAGATCGGCCTGCGCGATATCGCCCTCACGGATCACGACCGTTACCATCGCGGAGTCGACTTCGACGAAATCGAGAGGGTGCGGGAAGCGAATCCAGACGTGAAAATCCGCGCTGGGATCGAGCTGGACAACGACCCGGTTCATTCGGCCGAGGGCCGCCGCTGGGTGGAGAAACACTGGGATCGCCTCGATTTCGTGCTCGGTTCCGTTCATTTCCTGCGGGGCGATTGGGCCTTCGATCACGCTGGCGAGGAAGCCGAGTTTCAACGGCGCGACCTCGATGAAGTCTATCTCGATTATTACGAGCGCATTCGCACCATGGCGCAGAGCGGTCTGGTCGATTGCATGTCGCACCTCGATCTGGTGAAGATTTTTGGGTTTCGCGCGACTAAGGACCTGCGCCCCATGCTTGAGAGCCTCCTTTCCGAAATCAAAAATGCCGATCTTGCCATGGAACTATCGACCGCCGGTTGGAGAAAACCGGTCGGCGAACTATACCCGAGCGACGACATCATTCGCCTGGCCCAGGACAAAGCAATCCCATTCACCACGGCGTCCGATGGCCATTCCCATGTGCAGCAGGGAGAAAACTTCGCACGTCTGGCCGAAAAGATGGAAGGCCTCGGCATTTGCGAGGTCGCAATTTACGAACGGCATCATCGGACGATGCAACCGCTGTAGCGACGGTCTATGACCGCCGTGGGACTGGCTTGGAAGGTTTCGGCGGCCATAGACCGCCGCTATTGCTGCGCGCTTTTCGTCCTCTGCTTTCTCGTCCGCGCGCAGGCTGCGCCTAACGATCGAGTTTTTGATCACGTCTTGGGCCGAGCCAAGGCCGCGGCCGCCGCGCCCTACCAACCTAACGGAATGGCGCTGCCCGACGTGCTGCAAGAACTTAACTACGACACTTACCGTGACATCGCCTTTCGCGGCGAACGCAGCCTCTGGTACGGCGACGCCCCATTCGAGGTGCAGTTTTTTCACCCGGGCTACCTCTTTCGACAGCCCGTCCTGATTCACGAGGTGCGCGACGGCGAGTTGCGTAACGTTCCTTTCGATCACAAATATTTTCGCTACCCGGATTTTCCGTTCGCAAGGCTGGGCGAGAAGGACCGACTGCACTTTGTCGGCTTGCGCGTCCTCTACCCGCTCAATCAGCCGAAACGCTTCGACGAGGTCATCTCGTTTCTGGGTTCGAATTACTTCCGAGCCCTAGGAGTCGGCCAGACCTATGGAATCTCGGCCCGCGGCATCGCCGTTGATACCGCACCGGGGATGCGAGAGGAGTTTCCCGCGTTTCAGGAATTCTGGCTCTGCCGACCGGAAACGGGCGCGCGGGATATTCAGCTCTTTGCCTTTTTGGATGGCCCGAGCGTGACTGGCGCCTATCGCTTCGTCATGCGTCCAGGGGCCGACACGACGGTCGACGTCGAAGCGCATCTCTTCTTTCGCAAACCCGTCCAAGTGCTGGGCCTGGCTCCGCTCACCAGCATGTTCTGGCGAGGCGAGAAAGAGCCGCGGCCTTCATCCGATCCACGCCCGGAGGTGCACGACTCGGATGGTCTTCTCCTCGAAACCGAAAGTGGCGAAGCACAGTGGCACCCCTTGGAGCCGGTCGCGCAAATCACTCAACAGACGTTTCCGGCGACCAACCTCACGAGTTTCAGCCTGCTCCAGCGCGATCGCGACCCGAGTCACTACGGCGATGGCGAAGCCAAATATGAACGCCGCCCGAGCGTCCGCGTGGAATCGTTAGGCAACTGGGGCCAGGGCGCCGTGCGGCTTATGCAACTGCCCGCGGCGAACGAGTACAATGACAATGTGGTCGCCTTCTGGGAACCCGCCCAACGACCCGCCGCTGGGGAGGAATTCACCTTCCGATATCGTCTCCATTGGTTTACGCGATCGTCGAATAAAGAGTGACCGGCCCGCGTCGGACGGAACTCACGGATGAGACAGGGAACAGAAGTTTATACACCGCAAGATTGGAAAGAAGCCCGCGGACGCGCTGCGACCTATCTGCGCGCCTTGGGCGCGGTCGGCCAAGCGGAGCAGGATCTCCTTAATCAGGCGCTGCGAGCCGCGCACGAAGCGCCTGCCACAGGGTCCGCCAAGCATCCGGTCACGCGGGTAATGGAGGCACTTTTCGATCTCTTGCCGCACGATGCCGGCGTTGCGCCGATCGCGATGACGCCTCCCATTCAGCGCGTCAAAATGCTTCCGGAACCCATCGAATTCCCCATCCACGACGGTCTGCGCCAGGTCGTTCAACTGCGGGAACTTCTCTTTGCGGAAGCCCACTAATTGCCTGCGATGGACCACTTTCCCAGCCAGGTAGCTGAGCGCGCCCTCACTTTCCCCGATGCCGGTGCCTGGAGCCAGCCGGCCGCAGCGGCGCGCCAGCAGCATCGGTTTGCTTTCACCGTCTTAATCGGCCTGCTCACCCTGTTGGCGGTGACCTTCGAGTGGAGCCTGCTGGCGGCCGAAGGTTGGTCGCTGCTCAACCTGATGCTCTTCGGGATTTTCACCCTGCTTTTCACGCATGTCGCGATCGGTTTCGCCCAGGCTTTCTTCGGTTTTCTCATCCTGAGCGATCGCGCGGTTCGCATGCTTCCTGAGAAAGCTCCGACGGACGAAGATTTCGCCGCGCTGCCGGTGAGCGCGATAGTCGTCCCGATTTATCACGAAGACGCCGGCGCGGTCTTCACCCGGCTGAGGGTCATGTATGACGCGCTGCGATCGTTAGGCGCACTCGATCGGTTCCAGTTTTTTGTCCTGAGCGACTCGACCGACCCGGCCAAGGTGCTGGAGGAAAAGCAAGCCTGGGCGCGAATGGTGGCAGACAGCGGAGCCGCCGGTCGCGTTTTTTACCGGCACCGCAAAATCCCGCTCAACCGCAAGAGCGGCAATATCGCCGACTTCTGTCGCCGCTGGGGCAGCCAGTATCGCTACATGATCTGTCTCGATGCGGACAGCCTGATGAGCGCGCCGACATTGGTCGAACTCGTTAGGCGAATGGAAGAAAATCATCGTATCGGCATTCTGCAAACGGTGCCGCAAGCGATCAACGGCCGCACCATTTGGAGCCGGCTACAGCAATTCTCGATGTCGCTTTACGGACCGATTTTTGCGGCCGGCGCCAACTTCTGGCAGCAGGAGGAAAGCAATTTCTGGGGCCACAACGCGATTATCCGGCTGGCTCCGTTCATCCAACACTGCGCCCTGCCGGAGTTACCGGGCAAAAGCGCGATCGGTCGCCGTCCCATGAGCCACGACTTCGTCGAGGCTGCCTTGATGCGCCGTGCCGGCTGGGAAGTGCATCTCGCCGAGGACCTAGGCGGCAGCTACGAGGAGACGCCGCCGAACGTGATCGAACATCTGAAACGCGACCGCCGCTGGTGCCAGGGCAACCTGCAACATTGGCCGCTCGCGCTGGCCCGCGGTTTCAAACCGATCACGCGCTTCCATTTCCTGCACGGCATCTTTTCCTTCGTGGCTTCCCCCCTGCTCGTCCTCGTCCTCGTCCTCGGATTTCTGAAAAACCTGAGCTCTGCACCGCTGGTCGATGGGTTATTCGCCGACGCGGCCCGGGCCCAAATCGCGATCGCTCTTTTCTCCTTTTCCATGCTCCTGTTGATCCTGCCAAAGTTCCTCGCCCTGGGTCTGGCCCTCCGGCAAAAGAGAGCGGCGGAGTTTGGCGGGCCGCGCCAGCTCCTCCTCAGCGCCTTCTTGGAAATGACTATCTCGATCCTGGTCGCGCCGGTCTTCCTCTACTTTCACGCCAAGTTCGTCCTCTTCAGTCTGCTCGGGAAAAAAGTGGAATGGCAGGCACAACGGCGGGAATCGGCCAACGGCATCGGCTGGCGCGAAGCCCACGAGGTCTTTGGCCTCACGACCTTGCTCGGCCTGTCGACCGGCCTGCTCACCTGGTGGGCCACGCCCGGCTATTTTCTCTGGCTGCTCCCCATCGTGATTGGCTGGACCATCGCCACTCCGCTGACGGCGCTAGTCGGCGATGCGCGGATGGGCCGGCGGCTGCAGGAAGCCGGCGGATTTTCCGTCCCCAGCGAAGTGTGTCCGCCTCATGAGATTCACGCCTTGCGGCTTGCTCTCCTGCGCCGGGATCTCCCGCTCGAGCATTCGCCCACGGTGGCGGACGTGCTCGATCCGGTCTTGCAGCGGGGTTTTCCTGGCCTAACGACTAACGCTTTAGCAGCCCGGCATCGTCAGGTTTGGACCACGCCGGCCACGCAGCTCTCGCCCGCCTGGCAGGAGGCGTTTGCTCGGCTGGACGCGGCCTGACTTTGCGCGAGTCAGCCGTCGATTCAGTTCGGCTAGAGGCGCCCAAAAAAATAAAGGGCCAGGGCAACGAGCAGAACGATCCCGGCGATCCACCAGATCGGGTTTAGACCGTTGGATCTTGGGCGGCCGCCGAATTCCTGGGCCACGAAATCGTCGTAGTCGAACTCATCGTCCGGCAAGCCCAAACCGCCGGATTGATCCGCATCTTCGCGCCAGCCCGACCGATGATCCGCGCCGCACTCGGGGCACGCCACCGCGCGAACGGGCACTTCTTCCCCGCAGACCGGACAGACTTCTGGAGTTTCCTGTTTCACGTTCGCCGCTCAGGGTGCACTCCAGAGTTCATTGACTCAAGACGTCGCTGAAGGACCGCTGAACCAGGCCATCGAGCCAAAAATAGAAATCCTCGCGGAACAGATTACGCTTCACCGCCTCGGCATAACGACGAAACTTTCCGACCCAACGCACATGCAGACCATCGTCATCGGCCACAAGAATCCAGACATGGATTCGATCTGCTCCGCGCTCGCCTATGCGCATCTCAAGCGCGTCACGGGCACGCCTGACGTCTGCGCCGCGCGCGCGGGCAGCACGAACGAGCGGATCGATTTCGTCCTGCAAAAATTTGGAGTCGAGCCGCCAATTTTCATCAGCGATCTCTCCGACCGGGTCGGCGACGTGATGGAGCGCGACGTGCTCAGCGTACACGCCGATTCGACCGCCTATGACGCCATCCATCTGCTGGAAAAGAAGCGGCTCCGCGGCCTGCCGGTGATCGATAGCGATCGGCGATTCCTCGGGTTGCTCTCCGCTTTCAAGATCAGCCACCACCTTTTCCCTCCGCGTGAGGAAGCCGAGGCCGCCCGCATCATCACCGCGCCCCTTTCCAGCATCGTCGAAACCTTTGGCGGAAAGTTGCTCACGGGCGAATTGCCTAACGAAGCTACGGAGCATCTGCTCATGATCGGCGCGACCAATGCGGAGACTTTCACGACCCGCCTGCAAAAGCATCCGATCGGGCGAATCGTCCTTTTCGTGGGCGATCGCGACGATATTCAGGAGCTGGCCATCGCCGCCCGCGTCCGCGCCATTGTCGTGACCGGCGGGCTGGCCGTAACGGCTCTCATGCTCGAGCGCGCTCGCGCGGCGGGGGTCGCCATCATCAGCTCGCCGCATGATACGGCTATCACGGTCGATCTCGCCCGCGGCGCGGTCCGCGTCGGCCGCATGTTGGAGCCGGAGTTTTTGAGTTTCACACCGGACACCCTGCTCGACGAAGTCCGCGAGAAAGCCGCGCACTCTGCCGCGTTCGTCTTCCCGATCGTCGACGAGGAAGGAATTCTGGTCGGCATCCTGGCCAAAAGTAATCTCTCCAAGCGCGCTGCGCGGCAGCTCATCCTGGTCGATCACAACGAGCTCTCGCAAGCGGTGAGAGGCGCCGACAAGGTGCGCATCATCGAGATCCTCGACCACCATCGCATCGGCGGTGTAGCGACGGATACGCCCATCCTTTTTTGGAATAACCCGGTCGGGTCGACCAGCACGATCGTGGCGCTTTGTTATCGGCAGGCTGGTGTGCCATTCCCGCGCGAAATGGCCGGTTTGCTCATGGCCGGGCTCATCTCCGACACCCTGAATCTCAATTCCCCTACCACGACGGAGACGGATCGTCAGATCCTGGCGGAACTGGCCAGCCTGGCGGGAGTCAGTCCCGGGATACTGGCGGAGGAAATTTTCTCGGTCGGTTCGCCGCTCCTCACTCTCACGCCCGAGCAAGTCATCACCACGGATTGCAAAGAGTACGAAGAAGACGGGCATCGCTTTACCGTCTCGCAAATCGAAGAGCTGAGCTTCTCGCATTTTCCCGAGAAACAAGACGCGCTGCTGGCTGCTTTGGAGACGCACGTTCAGAAAGGCCAGCTCTATTTCGCCGCGCTTCTGGTCACCGATATCAACACGCAAAGCTCCATCTTGCTCTGCCACGGCGCGCCTGAGTTCCTGCACCAGATCGACTTCCCCCCGCGCGGACCGCACATGTGGGAGCTGGCGGGAGTCGTCTCGCGCAAGAAGCAGCTCCTGCCTTACCTTCTGCAATGCCTGGCGCATCTTCCCGCGGGAGCGGCTAGGGCGGTTTAGGTAAAAGTGTAGCCGCAGTGCATCTCGGGTAGGGTGGGCGTCTCGCCCGCCGACAAAGGCATCTTGCCTTTGCGAGCTTTTATCCCGCTGCGCACTCAAAAAAAGATTGTTTCGGCAAGATGCCGAAACCGGCGGGCGAGACGCCCACCCTACCCGAGAGTTCCCGCCCGCGCGCGGCTATGACTTTTTTTAAAAACCGCCCCTGCATCACCCCATGGCAGGCGCCTTGTGTGACATCTGCGCTATCCTAGATTTCGCGCACGCTATAAAGCGTCGGGTCGACAACTGCAGCCATCGCCGCAAGATCCAGGTCACCGCCGAGGAATTGATTGATGCGCTCAGCGACCGGCGCCGGATCGGCGAGCAGTTCGCGGTGAGCAACTTTCAAAACCTGAAACGCAGGGGAGCTGGCCGCATGCGGGCTGCGAACCATATAAACTCTGCGGCCTCTGCGCGCTCCGCGGTTAAAACCGCGTCTTACATTCCCAGCCCGCCGAGAGCGCCGAGGTCCATGCCGCCGGTCAGTTTCGACATTTCGCCGCTGGCCAGTTCCTTGCCTTGCTTGATGGCTTGTTGAACGCCGCTCAAGACGAGGTCTTCGAGGATCTCGACATCTTCGGGGTCGATAATTTCCGGAGCGATTTTGATCGAGAGAACATCGCCGGCGCCGTTCGCTACGACGGTCACTTTGCCGCCGGCTATGACTTCGACGGTTTTCTCTTCGAGCTCGGCCTGGGTCTTGGCCATTTGCTCCTGCATCTTCTGCGCTTGTTTCATCAACTTGTTAATATTCATCGGAATCAGGTGGTAACGGATTTGATTTCGCCCTTAAAAATTTCGAGGGCTTCCTGTATGAGCGGATCGTCCTTGAAAGGGTCGAGCGGGTCTTTGGGTTTTGTGGTGGTGGCTGGTTTGCTGGGGAGAGCGTCCCCGGCTACGACGGGAGCGGCCGGCGGGGCGGCCGGAAGGTTGGGCCCGATACTAAGCTTCACGGTCCAATCCTGATCGGTAAGCTCCTTTAACACGGCTTCCAAAAAGCTGCGATTGTTAGGCCGCGAGAGGCCGTCCATGATGGTTTTTTCTTCCGGGGAGAATCCGAGAAGCAGGTTGCGCCCTTCGGTGCCGAGATAATGGGCGGCGTCGATCCAGGTGCGGATGAGGGGTCGACGGGTGTGCGAAAGCTGGACGGCCTTTGGCCAAACGGCGGCCATATCGTGGGAGGCGGCTGGGGCCGGCGATTCGTGCGGCGCTGCAGGCGGTGGCGTGGATTTAGGGGGTCGATCAGGAGCAGGATTAGAAGCAGGAGCAGGAGTAGGAGTAGGGGTAGGAGGATGGGGGGCGGAGGGGGCTGGTTTGCCGGGGACAGCGTCCCCGGCTACAACGGTCGCGCGCGGGGTCGCTTTTGGGTTCGAAACGTCACCGCCGCTCCGAAGGGCGGCGAGGTTATCGATCACTTCGCTCAAGGTGACCTGGCCTAGCGTTTGGATCGCTTTGATGACGGCGATCTCGAAGTGCAGCTTCTTGTTAGGCGCCCATTTCATGCGGCCTTCCGCTTCAGCGAATTGCTCGATCAGTTCCAAAAGGCGGTCGGTTTCGAGCAAGGCGGCTTCGCCGCCTAACGACGCCTGGATTTCCGGCGCGGTTTCATCGGCGACGGCTTCGGGTTTTACTTTGTAGACGAGGAGATCGCGCAAATGAGCGATGAGATCGCTCATCAGCTTCATCATTTCCTTGCCGGCGGCTGCCTGCTCGTCCAGCACCCCGAGCGCGGCGGCAGTGTCGCCCCGCAGAATCTTCTCGGTGAAACCGGCGATGGTTTGCTCGCTCGTGAAACCGAAGACGGAGAGGACGTCATCCTCCGCGATTTTGTCGCCGCAGAAGGCCACCAATTGATCGAGCATCGACTCGGCATCGCGCAGACCGCCCTCCGCGCCGCGCGCAATCGCATGGCCGGCGGCCGGTTCCAATGCCACCTGCTCCTTCTGAGCGATAAACTGCAGATGTTGGGCAATCAGGTTGGCCGGGATGCGGTGGAGATCAAAACGCTGACACCGGCTCAAAATCGTCGGCAAAACCTTTTGCGGTTCGGTCGTAGCGAAAATGAATTTCACATGCTCGGGCGGTTCTTCCAGAGTCTTGAGGAGCGCGTTGAAGGCTTGCGAAGTGAGCATGTGCACTTCGTCGATGATGTAGATCTTGAATTTCCCCTTCACCGGCGCGTAACGCACGTTGTCGCGCAGTTCTCTCACCTGCTCGACGCCGTTGTTGCTGGCGCCGTCGATCTCGAGCACGTCGAGGCTGTTGCCTCCGGTGATTTCCTTACAGCTGTCGCACTCACCGCAGGGCGTAACGGTCGGGCCGTGAATGCAATTGAGCGCCTTGGCTAAAATGCGGGCGGTGGAGGTCTTGCCGATCCCGCGTGGACCGACAAAAAGGTAGGCATGCGCCAGGCGATTTTGCTCGACCGCGTTCTTGAGCGTGCGCGTGACGTGCGCCTGCCCAACGAGGTCGTCGAAGGTCTGCGGGCGGTATTTTCGCGCAAAAACCTGGTAGCTCACGCGCTCAATCTAATGCGTCGATGGGGAGGCGAAACCAGAATTCCGGAAATAGGGACAGGATTTACAAGGTGATCAGGATTTTGGGGGAACCACGGAGCGTAGCCGCCACTTTCCCATCCCGCAAAATCCTGCTAATCCTGTCGCAAATCATGACCGCTAGAATCTTCGCCACCAGCTTCGCCATCGTCCTTGCTGCCTCGTCCCTCCTCGCACGTGAGCCGCAGACTTCGCCGCCGCCACAGCAATCCATGCGAGCGCGCGCTCTCGGCATTCCTTTTGACGGCACGCCCGGGAAACTCAATGCCATCACCGATGTCGCGGGGGTCGAGGTCGGCTTTTCCACTTTGATCAGCGGCGAAGGGAAGCTCGAGGTCGGCAAAGGGCCGGTGCGCACAGGCGTGACTGCGATTATTCCGCGTGGGCATGATTCGCTTAACGATCCGGTTTACGCGGGTAGTTTCAGTCTCAACGGCAACGGGGAAATGACCGGGACCGCGTGGATGGAGGAAAGTGGATTCCTGGAAGGTCCCGTCGTCATCACCAACACCCATAGCGTCGGCGTCGCACGCGACGCCGTGATCAAGTGGCGTCTCGAGCACGGCGCGGCGGATAAGACTGGCTATTGGTGGAGTCTGCCGGTCGTAGCCGAGACGTGGGACGGCTGGCTCAACGACATCAATGGCTTCCACGTGAAACCGGAGGATATTTTTCGCGCACTCGACACCGCAAAAAGCGGACCCGTCGCGGAAGGCAGCGTCGGCGGCGGCACCGGGATGATCTGCTACGAATTCAAGGGGGGAACCGGCACCGCTTCGCGCGTAGTTCCTGTAGACGGGAAGGCCGTTCCTGGCCGCTCTTACACGATCGGCGCCCTCGTCCAGGCCAACTGCGGACGTCGCTCCCAGCTCACCATCGCCGGCGTGCCGGTGGGAAAGGAACTTCCCGGATCGGTTTATCCCAAAGAATCCGGCTCAATCATCATTGTTGTCGCGACCGACGCACCGCTTCTGCCGGGGCAACTCAAGCGTCTGGCCCGCCGCGCTAGTCTAGGCCTGGCCCGCACGGGCGCGACTTCTGGCAATGGCTCGGGCGATCTCTTCCTCGCCTTCTCCACAGCCAATCCTGGCGCGAATAATCCGGAAGTGCCCGTGCATAACGTGGCCACCGTGCCTAACGATCGACTCGACCCCATTTTCTCGGCGACCGTCGAGGCGGTCGAGGAAGCCATCGTCAATGCCCTGGTCGATAACCACGACATGACCGGTCGCGACGATCATAAAGTCCTCGCGCTGCCTCACGAGCAACTGAGCAAAGTGCTCGAGACATACCATCGTCTGCAACGATAGAATGATTTAATGCCCGCGAAGGGCCAACAAACGCACTCTCTGGCTCGCCACTAAGGCTCAATCCGAAAGACGGCGACGCTCCCTGCGTTGAGATGGATGTCCCGCAGGTTTCGCCCATCGAACGCCGGATAAAGAGCGAAGCTCCCATCCAGCTCATACTTATAGGCCATCTTCCCGCGCGTCTTGAGCGTCACCTCCACCGTAGGGCTAGCTGCCTTATCGTAGACAAAGAGGATCTGGCTCCCGTCGGGGCGTTTGAAGAGATGTTTATAGAGAGCCTTCGCGCGCCCCCCTGCTACTGTTACGCGGGCCTCTGCATCGGCCACCGTGATGGTGCCAACGTTGAGAAGCGACGCGATCATCTGCACCGTGGAGAAGGCAAGCTTCTTCGTGCGATCGACATAAGTCAGGCCGAGATGGTAGTTAGGCTCACCGCCGATCACCGGATCGTCTGGCGGTAAGTCCGTAATCTCATAGAAGCCTAGCTCCTGAATATGCGCGTCAGCCAGAAAGGTGCTGGCGGCGCGAAGGAACCAGTTAGCCTGCTCCTCTTCGGTTTTGCCTTCGGTCGTGGCAAAACCCATCTCGTTAATCCAGATAGGCTTGTTTCCACCCTCTCGGTTTTCCGGGACGAAATAGTCGTAATATTGCTCGTCGAGATACTCTTCCACTGTCTCATTTTCGAAAGTCTCCGGATATGCGTGAAAAGGCAGAATATCGTAATATTGGGGTAGCCCGGCATCGACCAGAGGGTATAGATAATCGAAGTCGGGAAAGACAAAGCCGCCAACGATGACCTGGGCATCGGGATCAGCCGCCCGGATGGCGAGGGCCGCCTGTTTTAGCGTATTGCCATACTTATAGATACCGCCTTCCCACCAGAAAGAGTCGTTTTCTTCGTTGTAGATTTCGTAGGAAAGCACGTTAGGATAGAGACTGAGAGTTGAGGCCAGCCGATAGACAAAGTCATACCAGTCCCGCGGGTTAGCCGGGGGATCGTTCCAGTAAATGTCATCGCTCCCACTCACTCCCGCCCACGGAGCCGTGTAAGCCAGATAAGGCCGCAGCTTGATCCCGTAGCGACCCGCGAGAGCGACAAACTCCTTCAGCCAGGCAAAGTCGTACTGCCCCCGGTGTGGCTCGTAATCATCCCAGCCAAAGCTGCAACGCATTTGGTCGATCCCCAATTCATTCATGAGCTGAAAATCCAACGCAACTTCACCGAGATCGGTACCCTTGTCGTAGTCCTCCAAGACGGCGAAGGAAACCGGCTTGGTCACCCCGACTGGTCCGGTTCTCTTCTCTCCCGCATGACTCAGCGCCGAAAGGGATAGGAAGGCGAAGAGACACGCTGTGTAACGCTGCCAAAATCTGCGAAAAACCATAGGGTCAAGGTTGGCAATGCGACGCAAAATTAGCAAGGCAAAGAATTGCTCTTTAACGGGCCCACCGCGCGGCCTCGCGGCCTAAATGTGGGAAGGCCTGTGCGCTCCGATCAGGCAAGACGTCGCATCAATTCGGGGCCCAAAGCCCCTCCAACGCGCGGGGGTTCCTGGGTTCGGACCGCATGCCTTGGCCAGGGCAAAATCACCGAAGCGCCGCCTCCAGAAAATTTAACAGGCCCCTAGAACAGGTCATGAACTTTATGGCGCGTGCTGGAGCGGTGGAGGGACGACCGCTGTGTCGTCCGTGATTCGTTTGGTGATGATTTCACGGTGTCCTTCGCGCGGAAACACGGACGGGACAGCGCCCGTCCCTCCATCATCGATCGAGCAAGTGCATGACACGCTCTAGGTTCCCCTAAAAGGCAAACCGCCGCCGGATGCGAACGATCCGGCGGCGGTCGGAAGATTTAAACTGCGGCGTTCGTTAGGCGGAGCCGCGATTCATGCCGATGAAGCCTTCGCGCTCGAGGTGCAGAATAATTTCCTGCGCGGCTTCCTCGGGCGATAACTCCGCGGTGTTAATGCGCACTTCTGCATCGGTCGGCTCTTCGTAAGGATCGGAGATGCCAGTGAACTCTTTCAGAATGCCGGCGCGCGCTTTGGCGTAGAGACCTTTACGGTCGCGGCCTTCGCACACTTCCACCGAGGTGGAGAGGTGGACGAGGATGAACCCGCCGGCCGAATCGATCATCGAGCGGATCTCTTTGCGGGTGGAATCATAAGGCGCGATCGGCGCGCAGATGGCAATACCGCCATTTTTCGTAATCTCCGAAGCGACGTAGCCAATGCGGCGGATGTTGATGTCGCGGTGTTCCTTGGAGAAACCGAGCTCGGAGCTGAGGTGTTTGCGCACCAAGTCGCCGTCCAACATGGTGACCGGCCGACCGCCCACTTCGAGAAACTTCGTCATGAGGACATTGGCGATGGTCGATTTGCCGGCGCCAGAAAGTCCGCTGAAGAAAATAGTGACACCCTGCTTATGCCGCGGCGGGAAGCTGCGCCGCAGCTCGGTCGCGACTTCGGGATAGGTGAACCAGCTCGGGATATCGCGCCCTTCGTTGAGCCGGTTGCGCAGTTCGGTGCCGGAGAGGTTCAGGACGCGCGCATCTTTCGCCACCTCGTTAGCCGGGAAGTATTTATCCTTGTCTTCCAAGTAGACCATCATCTGGAAAGGCACCTGCTGAATACCGATTTCCTCCTCGTGTTTGGCGAAAAGTTCCTGGGCGTCGTAGGGGCCGTAGAAAGGTTTACCATCGGTATCATTACCGGGGCCGGCGTGGTCGCGACCGACGATGAGATGCGTGCAGCCGTAATTCTTGCGAATGAGCGCGTGCCAGATGGCTTCGCGCGGGCCGCCCATGCGCATGGCAAAAGGCACCAGAGCCAGCTTGGCTGTGCCGGCCGGATATTTGCCGACCAGAAGCTGATAACAGCGCACGCGCGTAAAGTAATCGACGTCGCCCGGCTTGGTCATGCCCACGACCGGGTGGATGAGCAGGCTGGCTTCGATCTGCTTGGCCGCGCGGAAAGTCAGTTCGACGTGTGCCCGATGCATCGGGTTCCGCGTCTGGAAGGCGACGATACGCCGCCAACCGGCATCGGTGAATTCGGCCCGCAGTTCCGCTGGCGTTTGGCGCAGCTTTTTGAAATCGTAATGGCTTGGCAGCTGCATGCCTTCGAGGCGGCCACCGACATACCAAGGGTGGCTCTTGTTCATGAGGTAGGCGACCCCGGGATGAGCCTGGCTGTTGGTGCCGAAAACGGACTTGGCTTCGTCCGCGCGGTCTGGCTGCCAGACGTCCTCAACATGCAGAATGGCGATCATCACACCTTCGCCGTCACGCAGCGCGATTTTGCTGCTGCCGGACTTAAGCGTTTTGGCGAACGCTTCGGGCACATCGAGAGTGATCGGCATGGGCCAAAGGACGCCGCTGGCCAGTTTCATATCGTGGCAAACGCCCTCGTAATCGGCCTTATTCATAAAGCCGGTGAGCGGCGAAAAGCCACCGTTGAGGAGCATCTCCAAGTCGCAAATTTGGCGTGGCGTGAGATCCCAGGAGGCGAAATCGAGCGATTCCGCTTTGCGGGCGGCCGCTTCTTCCCGACCGAGGAGGAGATTGATGAGTTCGCCGCCGTGTGGGCGAATGAGATGGCTGGTTTTGGGTGTGTTATTCACGATAATTGGTAAGATAATTGTTTGCTAATTCGGTTCCTTTTCCGGGGAGGAGCGATAGCCTCGGAAAGAGGCCCTCAGCGCGAGCCGGCGGGCGGTCGAGCAGGCGTGCACCCTAAGGGAAAACGCTCGCATGTAAAATGACGCTTCATCGAAGCATCTGTTGTGCCGAAACTTTCGGAAGATATGCGGTGAAACTGAAGTTGTCCTCGACGGAGCGATGGGATTTCGGTAGAGTTTGTCGTCCGTCCGCTAATGGATCTTCCCATTTCCAAGGCGCTGGCTTCGCTTCTCCCAATATGAAAACATTTTACCGCATTCCCATCCTCTTTGTCGCATTCTTCCTCCTGACGCCGGAGTCGCCTGCAGCAGGCACGATCCCACTCAATCCCGAGCGCGCTGGTCACACGTCCACCCTGCTTAATTCCGGGTTGGTTCTGATCACCGGCGGCGTCAACGAGAGCGCCACGCTGAATTCGGCTCTCCTTTATAATTCAGCCAACCAGACGTTTACCCCTACGGGAAACATGACAACGGCGAGGGCGAATCACACCGCGACGTTGCTCAACGACGGACGGGTTCTGATCAGTGGCGGAGATATTAATAACCAGGCCAGCAAAACCGCCGAGCTTTACAACCCCGCGAGCGGCACCTTTACCGCGGCCTCGGGTCAAATGAGCACCGCGCGGACCAAGCACACCGCAAACTTGCTCTCCAACGGCACTGTGCTCGTCGTCGGTGGAAAGAATGCGGACATTTTTAATCCCTCGACGCAGATTTTCACCACGACTTCCAATGCGCCGACTAATCGGTCCAGTCATGCCTCGGTCAATTTGGCCGACGGCACCGTCTTAATTACGGGCGGCTATGTCGGCGACCAATCGGTGACGGACGCCTGGATCTACAATCCGACCACTCAGAATTTTACTCTACTGACGGCCCAGATGGTGATCGCGCGCGCCAATCATGAGATGACTCTGCTGCAGGACGGCCGGGTGCTTGTGACGGGCGGCTTTACGGGGACGAGCCCGCAGGATGAGGCGGATATTTACGATCCGGTTCAGCATACTTTCACGGCCACAAATCCCATGCTGGAACATCGGTCCAACCATCGCGCGCTCCGCCTTCCCGATGGCCGGGTGCTAGTCATCGGCGGAACCACGCTCGAAAGCGGATTTCTAGCCGAAAACGAGGTTTGGGATCCTGCCACCGAGGCCTGGTCCATTCATGATGTCATGGATGAGAATCGGACGGCCCCGGAAGTGACGCTTCTGCCTAACGGTACCACTCTGGTCACAGGCGGGGTCACCGGCAACAAGACCCTTCCCAATGCGGAAATTCTCAACCCGACGACGCATGCCTTCACTTCCCTGGGAGCCATGCAGGTGCCGCGGAATCAGCATACCGAAACTTTGCTCTCAGACGGCAGTCTCTTGCTCACGGGCGGCAGCACCGATGCTGTCTATCTGAATTCCGCCGAGGTCTTTCATCCGAGTTCCAATTCATTCACCCTCGTCGGCTCCCTCTCCTTATCCCGAAAGAGCCACGTCTCGTCGCTTCTGGCGAATGGGAAGGTCCTCATCGCAGGCGGGAAAACTCCGGAAGGCGATACCCGCTCGGCGGCCCTTTACAATCCTGCCACTCAACAGTTCGTCGACACCGGTTCCATGCAGGAGGGTCGCTCGCTCTTTACGGCCACGCGACTCAATGACGGTCGCGTTCTGGTAGTCGCGGGTCGCCATGGCGCGACCCCGCTCGCCACGGCCGAAATCTACAACCCAACAACGGAGCAGTTTTCCAGCACGGGATCTCTCAAAATTCAGCGCAAACGACATATCGCGACTTTGTTGAACGATGGGACGGTGCTGGTGGAAGGCGGTGCTTCGTTGAGTAACGGCGACCCGGTCAATTCTGGCACTCCCACAGCAGAGCTTTTCGATCTCAACACCGGCGTTTGGACCCAAGTGGGGGACATGCATATCGGACGAACCGAGCATGACGCGACCCTGCTGCCCGACGGCACGGTGCTGGTCACCGGTGGACTTTCCTTTCCCGAGACCTCCGATCTTTATAATCCGGTCAGTCGTACTTTCTCTCAGGTGGCAGGGTTGGCCCAGTGGAGGCAGCGCCAGACCGCTCTGCTCCTGAGCAATCCATCCTGGGGTTCGCTCACCGGCAAAGTGCTAATCATTGGCGGCGCATCGACAGGCAATTCCATCTTCGGTGGATTGCAGCGCGCGCTGGACTCGGTCGAAATGTACGATCCGGCCACCAAACAGATGAGCTTCTTCGGCACCATGACCGAAGCGCGCCAGAATCACACCGCGACCATGTTGAACGACGGCCGGATTCTGATTGCCGGTGGAGTGGATAGCCCTTCGGTGAGCGCAACGGCAGAACTGGTATCCGCCAACTCGACACCAACTCCGACCCCGACCCCGACTCCGACTCCGACTCCGACCCCGACACCAACACCGACTCCGACTCCGACCCCGACACCAACCCCGACTCCAACCCCGACACCGACACCAACACCGACTCCAACTCCGACACCAACACCCACTCCGACCGCGACACCTACCCCCACTCCAGCCGCCCCGGTCATCACGCGTCAGCCCCGTAATCGAAGAGCTGGGATCGGCCAATCCGCTAGCTTCGTGGTGCGTGCTACCGGTACTCCGCCCCTCAGTTACCAATGGCAGAAGAACGGCGCAGATATTCGAGGTGCGACGTCGAGCGGATATGACACGCCTCCCGTCACTCCGCTCGATAATCAATCAATCTTCACCGTTGTGGTCAGTAATCCGGGAGGAAGCGTGACGAGCAATGGAGCCCGCCTGCTCGTTCGATAGACAGGCGCTCCTTCGCTTCGAAGGCGGCTGAGTGTCGTCTAGTCCAGCAGGGCGCGGAAATACCTAACCAAAGGAAGACTGACCAGTCTTCTCAACAACTCCCTCAAGCGCGGATGAGCAGGTTTAAAAAAAGTCATAGCCGCGCGCGGGCGGGAACTCTCGGGTAGGGTGGGCGTCTCGCCCGCCGGTATCGGCATCTTGCCGAAATAATCTTTTTTTGAGTGCGCAGCGGGATAAAAGTTCGCAAAGGCAAGATGCCTTTGCCGGCGGGCGAGACGCCCACCCTATCCGAGATGCACTGCGGCTACACTTTTACCTAAACCGCCCTAGAAGCTCTGGTTTTTGGGCAAATTTTGAACCTTCCTGCAAGGTTTGTGCTCGACGGATTCCGCCTCTTTCGATACGGTTTTGAGTCGTCCGTAAAGCGAATTTAAGCCCCCCTCGCGCGTTCGCTCTGCTTCCCTGCATGAAAAACTCACTTACTGCGATCCTACTTTTTTTAATCGTCATCCTGCTTGGGCCGGAGACGTCATCGGCGGCCACGATTCCTCTCACTCCAGAGCGTGCCGGACATACCGCCACGCTGCTCAACTCCGGGCTGGTTCTCATCGCGGGTGGCGTGAACGAAAGCGCGACTCTCACTTCGGCTCTCCTCTACAACCCAGCCAATCGAACATTCAGTGACACGGGCAATATGAAGATGGCGAGAGCGAATCATACCGCCACGCTGCTCAATGACGGACGCGTCCTCATCACCGGTGGGGATATCAACAACCAGGCAACGAAGACAGCCGAACTCTACGATCCGACGACCGGCATGTTTACCCTGGCGACGAAGCAGATGAGCGTCGCCCGCACCAAGCACACCGCCAGCTTACTATCCGGCGGGCGCGTCCTCTTGGTGGGCGGCAAAAACGCCGATCTCTTTGATCCTAACACGCAGAACTTCACCACGACTGCAAACGCGCCGACTAATCGATCCAGCCATGCTGCCGTTAATCTTGCGGACGGAACGGTTCTTATCACCGGAGGTTATGTGGGCGGTCAATCTGCCACGGACGCGTGGATCTTTGATCCGAATACGCAGACTTTTACGCAGTTAACGGCTCAGATGGTTATCGCGCGGGCCAATCATGAGACGACCCTGCTGCAGAGTGGCAAGGTGCTGGTCACGGGCGGCTTTACAGGCACCAGCCCGCAGGATGAGGTCGATATTTACGACCCGGTGCTGCGCACCTTCACGGCCACCAACCCGCTGCTGGAACATCGATCCAACCATCGGGCCGTCCGCTTACCCGATGGCAGAGTGCTGGTGGTCGGCGGCACGACCTTGGAAAGTGGCTTTTTGGCTGAAAACGAGGTTTGGGATCCTGCTACCGAAGCTTGGTCCATCCACGACGTCATGGACGAAGGGCGGACGGCCCCGACTGTGACGCTGTTGCCCGACGGGACGATTCTGGTCACCGGCGGTGTGACCGGTAACAAGACTCTTCCCAACGCGGAAATTCTCGATCCCGTCACCCATGCATTCACCTCCTTGGGAAATATGCAGGTGCCCCGGAACCAGCACACTGATACTCTGCTTCCGGACGGCAATGTCTTGTTGGCCGGTGGCAGCAACGATGCGGTCTTTCTCGATTCAGCCGAGGTTTTTAATTCCACCTCTAATTCATTCAGCCTCGTCGGCTCCCTTTCTTTGGCCAGGAAGAGCCACGTCAGAGCCTTGCTCTCCAGTGGCAAGATCCTTATCGCGGGCGGGAAAACCCCGGACGGTGATACGCGCTCAGCGGAACTCTACGATCCCGCCAATCAACAATTCTCCGACACTGGATTTATGCTGGAGGGCCGATCGCTCTTTACGGCCACCCGTCTCAATGATGGCAGGGTCCTCGTGGTGGCGGGCCGCCATGGTGCAACCCCACTCAAAACGGCCGAAATCTACAATCCCGCTACGGAACAGTTTTCCAGCACGGGATCTCTCATGATTCAGCGCAAGCGCCACGTTGCTACGCTCTTGAGCGATGGCACTGTCCTGGTGGAAGGCGGGGCCTCCTTGAGCAATGGCGACCCGGTCAATTCCGGCACTCCTACAGCGGAACTTTTCGATCTCAATACAGGCGTGTGGACTCGGGTCGGGGACATGCATATCGGTCGAACCGAGCATGACGCGACCCTGCTCCCCGATGGCACCGTCCTGGTCACAGGTGGGCTCTCTTTTTTCGAGACCTCGGATCTCTACAACCCGGTCGGTCGCACCTTCTCTCAGGTCGCGGGGCTCGCGCAGTGGAGACAGCGCCAGACCGCTCTGCTCCTGAGCACTCCATCCTGGGGTTCGCTCACCGGCAACGTGCTGATCATTGGCGGCGCGGCCACGGGCAACTCGATCTACGGCGGATTGCAGCGCGCGCTGGACTCGGTCGAAATGTATGATCCGGCCACCAAACAAATGAGCTTCTTCGGCACAATGACCGAAGCTCGCCAGAACCATACCGCGACCATGTTAGACGACGGCCGGATTCTGATTGCCGGCGGAGTGGACAGCCCTTCGGTGAGCGCAACGGCAGAACTGGTATCCGCCAACTCGACCCCAACACCGACACCAACCCCGACTCCGACACCAACCCCAACACCAACCCCGACTCCGACTCCGACACCAACGCCGACTCCAACGCCAACGCCGACTCCAACTCCAACTCCCTCGCCAGTTCAGCTGACGACCACGGTTTCAAGAATGGTGCATGGCGGGGCCGGCCCTTATGACATTGATCTGACGAGCGGCACTGGCGTCGAATGCAGAAACGGCGGCGCCAACGGCGATTACCAAATCGTCCTTACCTTCTCGAACAACCTGACCAGCGTGGGTAGTGCAAGCGCGACTTGCGGGACGGTCAGCAGCAGTGCGATCGGCACCAGTGCCAACCAATACTCGGTCAATTTGACGGGCCAAAACAGCTGCAACCAGCAATACAATGTGATCACGCTAACCAACGTGAACGATTCCGCGGGCAACCACAGCGACGTGGTGACCACCCCGCAGTGGGGCCTTCTCATTGGCGACACCACCAATGATAAGTCGGTTAACTCGGGAGATGTCGGCCAAACCAAGTCGCAATCCGGTGCTCTCCTCACCGGAGCTAATTTCCGCGGGGACGTGACCGTCGACGGTAACATCAACAGCGGGGACGTCGGCTTGGTTAAATCACGCTCTGGCACAGGCTTGCCTTAGACACGCATTGCTTCGCCTAAAAAGCGGATAAGCCTGTCCTGATTTTCCTTCGGCCGGACAGCCGAAACGAGCGCGAGGGTCGGCGTGGCGTTGGTGTTTGTTCGCATCCCACATATCCGCTCACGCTTCGGGAAATCGCCTGCGGGTCAGAGGAAGAACTACGCGGGCTGGTCTGAGTGAAAGCCAGAATCGCAGGCGGGCCGCGAAAAGCTCGATTTTTCTGCGACCGCAAGGATCCGCTCGAAATCGAATTCTCAACTTCCGTGCTCAGTCCGAGG
This sequence comes from Chthoniobacterales bacterium, assembly GCA_965218705.1. GTDB lineage: Bacteria > Verrucomicrobiota > Verrucomicrobiia > Chthoniobacterales > UBA10450 > Palsa-1392. The sequence continues at coordinate 1,100,764 of OZ244652.1, read as the reverse complement.
AGCGTCTTGGCATCTCGGCCCTCTGCGTAGCCCGGACTGCGCGCATGATTTCAGAAAAACAAAAAGGCCATTCGATATGGCGCGATGTCTGCTCCAGAGTTCATAACTATTATGGAAATTATGAAGTATACGGTATATCGACGAGCGCTCGTTCTTTCTCTCTTTTGTCTCGCGCTGGTCCTCGGCCTTCTTCCCGCCGATGTCCTCGCCCAAATCCCGCAGGGAGTCTTTACTCTTTCCGGGGCCGATAAAGCCGCCCAGCAGACGGCCATCGATAATCCGAATGTCGTTGGAATATCGATTCGCGCTGGATGGGCGGGCATCGAGCCGAGTCAGGGCGTTTACAATTGGAGTTATCTGGATTCTGAGATCGGGCGCGCCACCGCTGCAGGTAAAGTGGTCATGCTGCGCATCTCCACCCAAAGTGGCAAACCCCAGTGGGTGACCGATGCGGTCGCGGCGGCCGGCGGTCTCTTTTTCCATTACACTAAAGATGGCGAAAGCGGCACATTCCCCGTTTACTGGGACCCGATTTTTATGCAAAGGAAGCTGGCCATGGTGGCCGCGGTGGGCGCTCGTTATGGCAACAACCCCACCGTTAAAATTGTCAGCGCCAGTTTTGCCAACGGCACCAGTGAAGATTGGTCAGTTCCGCATGAAACCGACGACATCAACCAATGGCTTTCTCTCGGATATACGACCGACAAGTTGGTCAATGCCGGCGAGCAAATGGTCGGTGCAGTCATGCAGGCGTTCCCCAATGCCTACGTCACTGTCGCGATCAATGGCAATGGGCACACCGGAAAAGGACCCAACTTGGACCCGGACTCCAACTACGTCGCCGACACGGTAAGGCAATGGGCCAACGCCAACTATCCCGGACGTTATATTGTTCAGAAAAACAGTCTCTCCGGGGATAATCCCCTGGCGCCGTCCACCGGCTCGAGCTGGGAAGTTCTCTATAATAACCGTCCAAATTGCGGCGCGCAGATGCTTTACTGGTGCGCCAACGAGCCGACCTATCGGATGAACGGCGGCATTACGGGCAATGAAGGTACGATCTTGCATAATGCGATCGATGCCGGGCTCACCTACGGCATGCAATACATGGAGATCTACCAGACGGACGTGATTAATCTGCCATCGGAGATCGCCTATGCGCACGACAAGCTGACCGGCCAGACTTCCACGCCGCCGACTCCCACACCCAGCGCGACGCCTCGGCCGACGGCCACTCCGATTGGCACTCCGGCCCCGCCCTCGGGCCTGCGTGTGGTGAACTAGACGTTCACTCCATTTCCCACAGGGGCGACCTTGACCGGATAGAGAGAGATCTGGTCAAGGTCGTTCCGTTTTTAGGGTCAATTGCGCCGGGCTGATGGCAGGACTCGACACCGCCGCCCGGGCCCAGCCAGTTTTCGCTCAACGGCTCAGCGCGGAGTGCCTCGCAGAAAACAAGTCGGCCTTCCGGCAATTTAACGCGCTGCGGGGCGCCCGGATGAGCCGTAAATTCTCCCCATGAGGCTCCAAGGTTAGGGGAAAAGAGGCGCAGCGCGCCATCGAAAAAAATGTTACAATTATCTGCTTGATCGAACCGCGATTGTGGCCGCATATGGTAGTTTCCCTGATCGCCGCCACAATATGCTGCTGTTAGCTCTTCACAGCATTATTCACAGGCTGGTCAGAGGCTTGTTAACCATTATTCACAGAATTCCAACCGCCCAAACCGCCCTACACCATGATCCAACTCAAACCTGGCCTGCAGCCGTCCACGCTCGGCAAAAACCGAAAATCCCTCTCCCGTCGCCCAAAAAGCAGGGGTAAAAAGACGCAGGCGTTACGTTTCTCGCGCGTGTTCAGCAATCCCCACGTGAAGCCATTTGAGGAATTGGAATGGGAAAGCCGCACCGCGGAAATCACGGATGACAGCGGCAAGATCATCTTCAAGCAAGAGAACGTGGAAGTTCCAAAAACCTGGAGCGCACTCGCGACCAAAATCGCCGTTTCCAAGTATTTTTATGGCGATATTTCCAACGGCGACGATCCGTACCGCGGCGGACGGGAAAAATCCGTTAGGCAGTTAATCGACCGCGTCACCCGCACCATCACCGATTGCGGCATGGCTGATGGCTACTTTGCCGATGTGAAAACGGCGGAGATTTTTTACGACGAATTAACCTGGCTGTGCGTCAACCAGCACGGCGCGTTCAACAGCCCGGTCTGGTTCAATGTGGGGCTCTACCACCAGTATGGCATCGGCAAAGACGCCGGGGTGGGGAATTACTACTTTAACCGCGCCACCCAAAAGGCGGAACGGGCCGCGACCCAATACGAATACCCGCAGGGCAGCGCCTGTTTCATTCAGTCCGTGGACGACACCATGGAAGACATTATGGAACTCGCCATGAGCGAGGCCATGCTCTTCAAATATGGGAGCGGCACCGGCACCGATCTTTCAAGCCTGCGCAGCACCCGGGAGAAACTGAGCGGCGGCGGCAAACCAAGCGGCCCGCTCTCCTTCCTCAAGGTCTACGATCAGGTCGCCAATGTCGTGAAAAGCGGGGGCAAAACCCGGCGCGCGGCCAAGATGAACACGCTCAAGGATTGGCATCCCGACATTGAGGAATTCATCGATGCAAAGCAGAAGGAAGAAAAGAAAGCCTGGGCCCTGATCGAACAGGGTTACGACGGCAGCTACAACGGCGACGCCTACGGCTCCGTTATGTATCAGAATGAAAACCTGAGCGTGCGGGTGAGCGATGATTTCATGAACGCCGCGGTCGAGAACCGCGAATGGTGGACGCGCCGGGTGCGCGACGGGTCGCCTTGCGAGCGCAAGGAAGCGCGCACTTTACTGCGCAAAATCGCCGAGGGCACCCACATCTGCGGCGATCCCGGCATGCAGTTCGACACCACCATTCACAAGTGGCACACCTGCAAAGGCACGGGGCGCCAGAACTCCACCAACCCCTGCAGCGAGTATCTCTTCCTCGATAATACCGCTTGCAATCTCGCCTCGCTCAACCTGATGAAATTCAAAGACGCCGAGGGAGTATTCGATGTCGAGCGCTTCAAATCCGCCGTCCGCGTTTTCATCACCGCACAGGAAATCATCGTCGATAATGCTAGTTATCCGATTCAGGAAATCGCCGAGAATTCGCATATCTTCCGCACCCTCGGACTCGGCTACGCCAACCTTGGCTCGCTCGTGATGAGCTATGGCTACGGCTACGACAGCGTGGAAGGCCGCGCTTTGGGAGGCGCGATCACTGCCATCATGACGGGTGAAGCCTATGCGGAAAGCGCACGTATGGCCCGCGCCCTCGGACCTTTCCCCGGCTACCTCGACGCGCGCGCGAGCGGAGTGAGCAAGCCGGTGGCTAAAGATAACGTCGAGCCGATGCTCGACGTAATCGAACAACATCGTAGCGCCGTGCAAGGAATCCCGGACAGCGAAGAATTTGCCTATCTCAAGAAAGAGGCTGCCAAAGTGTGGGACAACGCCGCAGAGCTCGGCCAGGAATTCGGCTATCGCAACGCGCAAGTCACTGTCCTCGCTCCCACTGGCACGATCAGCTTCCTGATGGATTGCGACACCACCGGGATCGAGCCCGACATCGCGTTGGTGAAATACAAACTGCTCGCTGGCGGCGGCATGCTCAAGATTGTGAACCAGACCGTGCGCCCGGCCTTGGAAAAACTCGGCTATGACTCCAAGCAAATCCAGCGCGTCATCGCGCACATTGATTCCTTCGACACGATCGAAGACGTCATCGATGACAATGGTACCACCATCGCCTCCGGCCTGAAGCCGGAACATCTTTCCATTTTCGATTGCGCCTTCCGCCCCTATCGGGGTGAGCGCTCGTTAGGTTACATGGCCCACTTGCGCATGATGGCGGCGGCGCAGCCGTTCCTCAGCGGAGCCATTTCCAAGACGGTCAACATGCCGGAGACGGCCACCGTCGATGAGATCATGCACACCTATACCGAAGGCTGGCGTCTTGGTCTGAAAGCGATCGCCATTTACCGCGATGGCTCGAAGCGTTCCGCTCCGCTCAACACGCGCAAGACCAAAGACATGGGCGGCGTGGTGGAAAGTGTGGGGGCGACCGGCCGTGAACAGCTGGAAAATCGCATCGTCGAGCTGGACCAGGAGATTGCCGAGCTGCGCGATCAGATCGATCAGCCGGTCCGCCATCGCATGTCCGACACGCGCATGTCGTTGACCCACAAATTCGAGATCGCCGGCCACGAAGGCTACATCACGGTCGGTCTTTACGAGGATGGCCAGCCCGGTGAGCTCTTCATCCAAATGTCGAAAGAAGGCAGCACCATCGGTGGCCTCATGGACACGGTCGCGACGCTCACTTCCATGGCTCTGCAATATGGCGTGCCGCTGGAGAGTCTGGTGAAAAAATTCGCCTACCAGCGTTTCGAGCCAAGTGGTTTCACCAAGAACCCCGATATCCGCAACGCCAGTAGCATCACCGACTACGTTTTTCGCTGGCTCGGTTGCCAGTTCATCAAGGGCTACAAAGAAGCGACTTCACCCAGCCGGCACCCCGAGCTTCCCCTCAAAGAGATCGCTGAGATGGAGAAAAAGGCGGTTAATCGTCCTGTCGCCGATCTTTCTCGAACGGCCGAGAAAGAGCTGATCGATGTCATTACGCAGCATACCCCTAACGAAGGCAGTCCATCCGCCTCTAACGGTCGAACTCATGCTGAACGTGTCACTGAAGCTCTCGGTAATATGTTTATGGACATAACATGCTCGCATTGCGGTAGTAACAAAGTGATCCGTGCGGGCGCCTGCGGCTGCTGCACCGAGTGCGGCACGAGCCAGGGGTGTAGCTAAAGGTCGCAGCACGGTTTGTATGCCAAATCTATGCCGACGCTTCAACTGCTGGATGTCCGTCTTCTAACGTCGACCGAGCTCTCTTAAAGCAGCCGTTTAGAGAATTACCAGTTATTCGGTAAGCTGCCGAGATTCCATTTAACCTTAGCTTCCCTCCTTATCGATGACCTCAAACGAGTTTTTGAAAACGCTCGGCAACTTTCTTGCCGAATCTGCCGCATTTGACTACTTCGTCGAGCTCCTCCTCTCCATTTCGAAACACCACCAGGCGCTCGGCCCGTCGATCCTCGAACTGGCACGTTCGGAGTCGAGCGCAAACAACGCCCACGCCAGGCAGAGGGCACTTAACAGCGAACTAAGCAAAATCCGCACATCCCTACGCGAGGAGTTGAATACACGAAAAGTATGGGCGGGTGTTGAAGAACTAGGAAATCGATGTGGTGCACTCGCAGCTTCACCTTTGACGCGGGAGATCGGTGAACAAATAGGAAACGAACTGAGCCGATTTTCTGAGATGTACGAGCATTTTCTAAAATCGTATTCAGAAAGTGCGGTGTTTTCGTTGATCGACATCGGAAACGAGCTCTACATATCGATTGATTCTCTACGGATGAGCGCTCGCCTCGCAGAGGAAGCTTTAGCTGAACCGAAAATCGATTTTAGCGATTCCGAGGCCCAACTTAGGCTTAGTTTCTACTCGTCACCTACATTCGAGGCGTTTGCGGCGAAACTAACCGCCTTATTACAAATATATCAGAAGCTATGCGAGATAATCGAGATTAGTACAGCCACAAACCCGCTGCGCATTGTAAAAGTCGAAACTGGCACATGGTATGTGAACGTGATTGGTGCGGTTATGCCGATCAAATTGATATCGCGCTTGCTCCAAAACGCGACAGAATACCTCTACAGGAATTACACAACCGAAGGGAAGCTGTCGGCTCTGCCGCGGAAAGCAGAAGCGGCTGAGGAGATTCTGAAGTTAAGGCGTAGCTTAAACGAAGCAGGTATTAGCACCACTGAGATCGATGCGAATATACAGAGTGCCGTCGTTCACTGTCGCGAGACCTAAACATCCTAATTGCTGGCGAAAATCGGATCTTGTTGAACGACGCGGAACTGACCGCACCCGGTGACTGGGTCTCGCTGCAATTGCGAGATCGACCTCTAATACAAGATTTAACCCCGATATCGGACGAGTCTCCAGACCTCCCAGAAGGTGACCCGGGTAGTAACCTTACCGGGGACCCGCTTTAGCGGATTATTCTCGCCGCCCCATAGGCCGGAGAGGGATCAGCGCTGGAATCTTGCTACGGGGGCGTTCTTCACGAATTACACGTCCTGCCTCCTAGAACATCTTATCGAAATCCTGGTGCGTTCCGATCCAGATCCAGTCGGCTTTATCGCCTTCGCGGCGACAGACTGCGCGGTAGCCGCTGCCGAAGCGCACTGACCAATATGGACTGGCACCGTGGAGCTTTTTGAAGCGCAGGCTGGGATGATCCGGGTTCGCGGCGAAGAGTTGGAACGCTTTGCGGGCTTGGCTGCGAGATTCGGGAGTGAGCGTGTGATAGAGCGCCCAGAACTCCTTCGTCCCGCGCGAAATCACAGGGTGGATTCGTCGAGCGGCTTTTTTGGGTCGTCGCCAGCGAGAGATTTTTCCGCCCAACTCGCGAACCGCGCCATGCGCTCGGGATCCTGGAAACGCTGGTCCCAGCCGGCTTCATCTTCGCGCAGCCGGCTCCGCTCTTCCTCCTCGCGGAGAAAGCGGGCGTAACTCAGGACGGCCCGCTGTGCTTCGGCTGGAAGGGAATGCACGGTGTTGAGAAGATCGGAGTCTGCGTCCTGCGCCACGGCGATAAAATTACCAGTGGCCGAGTAAGAAGTCGAAATGGTTTTCAGAAAGGAGACGGGCTCGAGCCAAAGAGGTTGTCGAACTCGTTGTGCGTGCCATTCAGACCCGGGTGATGACTTCGCCCGCACGGTGGCCAACCGCACGTAGATCCAGACTGACTCGGCTGTTGGTCGCAAGGCGCAATGCCAGAGGAGGCACTGCTTAACATTCGCGATGACATTCGCGAATACCTCGCGGCGATTAAGGAAACGACGCCCGCGGAAGCGCTGCGCGAGATTGAAGTGACGGTCTAGGTTGTGGCAAAGATTCCCGGCGTCAAGCATCTCCGGGCGGTCAAAAGCGCTAGAGAAGGCAGGTTTCAAAGTGGTCCGCCGAGGCAAGCATGTGGTGATGAGCAATGGAGAGCGATTCCTCACCATTCCTCGCCACAATCCACTGAACGCTTTCACGATGGACGAATTGTGAGAGACGCCGCGCTAAAGATTAACGACTCCGCGCTGTGCTCTAGCGTCCCCGCCAGTTTCCCACTGTTGAGGAGCGGCACCCTGCCGGTGGACAATTCGTCGCGTTTGGCTACAGTGGAGCCCCGCCGGGCACGTCGCCGACGTCTACCTTTTTTCACTCTTATGGCACTCAGCGAAACTGACATCCAACGACAGAAGGAAATTCAACAGGCCGAAGAGCTCCTCTTCAGCGGCCGGCAGGAACTTGGTTTCGCCAAAGGCCTGTTTCTGGGCGATTTCGTAGCAGACTGGGCGATGCCCTATCCGCGCCTCACGGATGCTCAGCAGAAGGGTGTCGACGGCGCCGTGGCTGAGCTGCGCAACTTCCTCGACGAGCACCTCGATGCAGAGGAGATCGATCGCCAAGCCGATATTCCACGTCACGTCATCGACGGCCTGGGCCGCGTAGGCGTGCTTGGAATGACCGCACCCAGCGAAGTGGGCGGTCGAGGCTTCTCGCAGATGCAGTATTGCAAAGTGCTCGAGGAAATTGGCGGTCGCTGCGCTTCGACGGCTGTCTTCACAAACGCGCATCACTCCATCGGGATTCGGGCTCTGCTTCTTTTCGGAACGAAAGAGCAACAGGAGAAATGGCTGCCGAAGTTAATGAATGGCGAGCAACTCGCGGCCTTCGCCCTCACCGAAAGGGAAGCCGGTTCCGACGCGGCGAACGTCCAGCTCACCGCTGAGCCAAGCGACGACGGTTCGCATTACATTCTCAACGGCGAGAAGCGCTACATCACCAACGCCTCCATCGCGCAGGTGCTCACGGTCATGGCGCGCACTCCGGTTCCGGGGAAAGAGGGCAAGACCTCCATCACCGCGTTCCTCGTTACGCCTGAAATGGGAGGCTTCGAGATGATCGAGCCGCGCATGCCCAAGCTCGGCATCAAAGGCACCGCTACCGGGCGCTTCCGCCTCAACAATGTGCGCGTGCCGAAGGAAAATGTTCTGGGCCCGTTAGGCAAAGGTCTGCGCGTCGCGCTCACCGTGCTCGATTTCGGCCGCACCACCTTCGGCGCGTGCTGCACCGGCGCCGCCAAAACTTCCCTGCGCATGGCCGTGGAACACGCCAACCGCCGCAAGCAATTCAACAAAACGTTAGGCGACTTCGACCTGGTCAAGAAGAAGATCGGCCGCATGGCCGCGGACATTTACGCGATGGAGGCGATGACTCAGGTCACTGCCTCTCTCATCGATCGTGGCCTCGAGGATTACATGCTCGAAACCGCCATGCTCAAGGTCTTCACCACCGAGCGCCTCTGGGACGCGGTCAATGATTGCTTCCAAATTCACGGTGGCTCCGCCTACTTCGATGATTCTCCGTTAGGCCGGATGCTGCGTGACGCGCGCATCAATCAAATCGGCGAAGGCAGCAACGAGGTGCTCACTTCGTTCATCGCCCTCGTCGGCATGCGCGGGCCTGGCATGGAATTCAAGGAAATCCACGACACGCTCATGAAGCCATGGCGCGAAGATCGGACGAAAGCGCTCGGCGCCGGTCTCAAGCGGCTCACCGCGGCAGTCAAAGTGCCGGAAGTGCCGGTCCGTAACAGTCAGCTCAAATCTTACGCAGGGCAGCTGGGGCGACTCGTTTGGCGCTTCAATTTCGCGGTGAACAAAGCGCTCATCACCTATCGCGAACCGGTTATGGACATGCAGCTCGTGCAAGAGCGCATCGCAAACGCGGCCATGGAAATGTTTGCCGCCACCTGCGTGCTCAGCCGTTGGGACTCGGAGCTGTCCACGATCGGTCGCAACGGGCACAACGCCACCGACCATATCGCAGCGGACCTCTTCATGCGACGATCCTTGCGCGGCGCGCGGGAGCTCCTGCGTGGACTCGGGGATAACGACGATCAGGCGACGATCGAGACGGCGAATGTAGTTCTCAGGAAGCGTGCCCAGGCCGTTGGCACCGCCAACTAGATTCCGGCAGAAGCGCCTCGCTGCGGCACGAAAAATGGTTCTGAAAAGAGAGCAGCATGCTCTCGAACCCTCTCGCGCCGCCATCGCTCACAATTCTTATCCCGTGCCTGAACGAGGCGCACGGGGTTGCGGCCGTGGTACGCGAATATGCCGCAGCTTTTCCGCGGGCGGAGATCCTCGTTGTAGATAACGGTTCCGAAGACACAACGTCCGAAGCGGCGCGGGGCGCTGGCGCAACGGTCCTGACAGAGCGGCGGCGGGGGAAAGCGACTGCGGTGGCGAGCGCCCTAGCCGCTATCGATACCGATTTGATCCTGATGGTGGACGGTGACGGCAGTTACCCTGCGGAGGGCGGGCGAATGCTCGTCGAACAGTACTTGCTCGAACCCGTTGATATGATCACCGGTATTCGCAGCGCACAGAGAGCTGCACAGGCTTTTCGCCCGATGCATCAGTGGGGTATGTCGATTTTCGCTTCGGTCTTGAACGCGGTGTTTCGTTTTCAGCCCCTCGACCTATTTTCCGGACTGCGCCTGTTTTCCAGGCGCTTCTACAAACACGTGCCCGTGCTTTCGCGGGGGTTCGAATTGGAAATCGAACTGACGATTCAGGCGGTCGACAAAAGCTTCGCGCAAACCGAAATCCCGATCCCGTTTCGCAGCCGGGTCCGTGGTTCCACCTCGAAACTTAAAACCGTCCGCGACGGTCTCCGCATCTTGCGCCTGCTCGTTGTCCTCTTTCGCGACTACCGACCGCTTACTTTTTTTGGACACATCGGTGTGGTCGTGGCGCTTCTCGGGCTTACGACCGGTTCAGTCCCAGTTGCGGAATATTTCGCGACCGGTCTGGTGAACCATCTTCCGCTTGCGGTTCTGGCCGCCAGCCTCGTCACGCTCTCGATCATCACCGGCCTGGTGGGACTTCTCCTTGAGTCGAACCTGCGCTATCACCGCGAGGCCTATCACATCCAGCTCCGCAAATTCGGCGCGCCGGCGATAAAGCGTCCAGTGGCAAACTATTCACGTGCGCTCGCGGGATAGAACGGCGGGCGCGAGGAAGCGGCCTTTAGGCGTCCCGGAAGACTCGCACTGGCAAAACTTCGACCGCCAACTGTTCGCCAATCAGCTCTGGGAACTGGTCGCTTTCTTGGCGAAGGCAGCGTTCTTTTTTCTTCTCACGCCCATAATGGTGCGAGCGTGGGGCGAGAGCGGCTATGGAGTTTTTGCCGTGGCCGGTTCAGCGTTTATTTTCCTGGGCCTCCTCGATTTTGGAGTACGGCCGCGCGTTCGCGTTGAGCTTTCACGCGCGGATCGAGAAGGGCGTCTAGAAAAATTTCGCCCGATTGTCGTCGCGGGCATCATTGCTCAGATGCAGATCCTGTTTCCCGCAATCATCTTCGTGGGAGGACTGGCGGCGGCGGGGGTCTGGCGGCGTTGGCTACATCTCGCCGCCGGGGGAAACTGGATCATCGCACTCACCACCGTCTGCGCAGCCAGCTACCTCATTTCTGCGTTGTTTCTTGAACCGCTCATCGCGCGGGGCTCGTTAGGCAAAGCGAAGAAAGCAGGGGCGTTGGCCGCGCTCGCGTCTCTTCCCGTTGTCTGGTTGCTTCTCCGCTGGCAATGTTCGGTCGCGGTCGTCCTCCTGGCTTGGTTTGGTTGTCTGATCGCGGGGAATCTCAGCAGTCTCTTTCTCGCGCGCGAAGAATGGCCTCTGTCTGCAAAGACACCGATCGCGCACGGGAGCTTTCGGCTCGGTTGGTGGGCCGGCTTTTATTTCAGCGCATCCACTCTTTCCTGGCTTTTGAAGACGCATCTACTCACTCTTGTCGTCGCGTCCATCGGCGGACCGGTCGAGGCTGGGCTATTTTTTGTCTTCCTGCGCTTGAGCGAGATCGTGAGCAACTTCGGCGCGATGTCGTCTGATGCGGCGACGAGCGGGCTTGCCCAAGCCCGAGGTGCGGGGGAAAGGCGCCGACGCTTTGCCCGGGTCGTAGGCTATGCACTTTTTTTCTCACTCCAAGCGGCCCTGGCGATTGCGATCCTCGCCCCGCCCTTTGTGGAAATGTGGTGGCACGCGATGCCGATTCTCTCGCACGGTATGGGAATTTTTGTCGGCTTGTTTGGTCTCAGCATGGGGCTGAATCGGGTGATTTCCTGCGCGGCCTTCGGCCTGGGTCTGGAGCAATCTGTCGCCTTGTGGGGGATGCTTGATGGCACTCTCGGGATTTTCGCCGCCCTGGTGCTCTATCCACACATGGGCCTAAATGGCATCCTGCTTGGCTCTTCGTTAGGCTCGCTTTGTCTTTTGCCTTTGGTGAGGCGAACGCTGCGGGAAATTTCCGTGAAATCGCTCCTCGCCGTCGGGAGGGAAGCCCGCCTGATCGGGCCCTGGATCGGAACAAGCATGCTGTTTCTCTTTATGGGCCGGTGGAGCGGAAGTATCGTCGTGCTCGCCAGCAGCGCCCTCCTCGTGGCCGGGCTGAGTCTCATCTGGCTCAGGCAGCGTTTCCGGCGCGGCGCAGTTGCGGATCGGCAAACGTTTCCGCTCGGTCAGAGGGCTAGGGTGTAATCTATCGTCCGGCCGTTGCCATCGATCAGTCGATAACTCTTGGCGAGAAAGATGCGGTTAAGAAGCGGCCAAAAATACCTCGCCTGGGGAGTTGGGCTAGGGGCGAGCTCGTAGGAAAATTTTTCTCGCGGAATTCTTTGATCGAGTCTCCGTCGATGGAAGTCGCGTACCGCTTTGAGCAGGACATGAATCACGCTGGCGTCGCGAAATTGCATCGCATGGGCGAGCTTCATCGCGACATAGGCAGTAAGGAAAGCGCCAGCGCGGAGCCGGAAGCGGAGCGAGACGGGCGAGTGCGCAAGGAGAAAACAGTAGTTGCGCACGATGAAATAGGCGGTGCGGTTGGAGAGCAGTGCGATCTTGCGCAGGGGATGGCGGACCTCGACGGCCGCAACTTCCTCAACACGCAAACCTAACGACAGGGCACGCATAACGAACTCGACATCATCGACGCTGAGAAAGAAGAAAGGTTCGATGTTGCCTATCCGACACAGAGTCGAGCCTCGCACCGCAAGATAGTGCAGAGTCGCGCCAAAAGGCAGCGGCGCCCGGCGGCCCGCGCGCTCGACATTTGCCGGAAACGCGACGTCGCACTGATCGAGGTGCGCGATCAAAGCCGTGATCCCCTCGCGTGTTTGCAGGCGGGCGTCATTATCGCTAAAAACGAGAAACTCGTAACCCGCCGCAAGCGCGGCCTTCGCCCCGGCGTTTTGCCCTCCGGCGCTCCCTCCATTCTGGAACATGACGAGATGGTTGATCTCCAAACCGAGTTCCCCGCGGAGCCGCGGAATGATCGCGCGATGATCGTCGCTCGCATTGTCGACGAGAAGCAGATCGAAGGTATGCGCCGAATGGAGCGCGAAGAGATGCGCAATCGTCTCGAAGGTGACTTCGGCCGTGCCGCAGGTCGGCATGATGACGCAGACATCGCTTCGGCGTTTGATGGAGTGGAGCCGCACCCGCGCGTGCTCTCGCGCCGGATCGAGATCGGGCCGGTGCCTGATGATTCGTTCATCCATGGCTGGGCGAGGGAAATAGCGGCGCGCGAGTGGTGCACGGACCGGCGCCGGAGGAGCTGGCGAGGACATGTGAAAATATTTCGCGGTAGGATTTTGCGGTCCGCTTCCAATTCCAGTGCAAGATGGCGTAACGGCGGATCGCACTGCGCCATGCTTCCGTCGCGCCGGTCGCGAGGAAGGACTCGAGATCGGCGAGGTAGCTATCTTCCTCTAGAAGCACGAAAAGTTCCGCCGAGCGCCCCCACGCGCTCCAGGTTTCGCTGAAGATCGCGCAGGGAAGGCCGCAGCGCATTGCTTCCTGGACAACAAGCGGGAAGCCTTCGCCCCGGGAGGGCAAAAGAAGCAGATCGGCGCTTTCAAATATCGATCGCAGTTGCTTCTTGTCCGCCAGCAGGGTGCGGACATTGGCTAGCTTCCAGGCGCATGGATCAATCGGTCCCGCCCCGCAAACAATGAAGTCTGTATCGTGAAACTTCTTGGCCGCCTGGCGAACGAGATGCAGCCCCTTTTTTTCTACGAAACGGCCCGCGAAAACGACCCTGCGCTGGGCTCGAGGAGTGCGCGGAGGCTCGATGCTCTCCTCGAATACGTCATGCACGCCGTTCGCGATGAGATGACATTTCGAAGGTCCGATTTTCTTTTGTAGCTCCGCTAAAATCCCCCGATTATAGGTAATAACCGCCGCCGCCGCACGGAGGCATAAGGTTCCCAAGAGTGCGCGGGCACAGGCTTGCGCGCCGACCGCAACCCAACTGCGATAAGGCACTCTCCAAACGTGAACCAGCAGTACGACAGGCTTGCGATATCTAATAGCCGCGAGCGCGGCGATGGCGCTCGTGAAATACATTGCATCGTGAATCAGAATGCAGTCCGCTCTTCGGATCAGATGGAATAATTTACGAATGCTCGTAAAGGTGGGAATCGGCATCGGAATTCCCGTGGCGCGTTCGAGGAGATCACAAAACGCCAAACGATGTTCACCAGCAGTCGTCGACCGCTCGGGAGCGCCGCAAAAGGTCCATTGTGTCCGCCATCCTTGATCCGGCAAGTATCGGTGGAGCATCTCCGCCGCCGCCTCCAGGCCCCCCAGATGCGGCGGACCGTATGAGCTAACCTGAAGGGCGACACGAGGTCGCGGTTCCAGAGTGTGTTCCACGTCACGGAAAGACAGCAGCACATATGCCGCCCGCCGCCCCAGCCCGCCTAATTTGTGGGCCGGTGGCCGAGCAAGAAGGGATCCGGCCGATACTGTTCGCCGCGGACTGTCCCCATCCCGAGCGCGGTCAGCTCCTCAACTCTGAGAAAGCGCGCCATGCCCGCCTGGGAAAGCGTCTCCACCTCCGCGACCGTGAGCCAATCAGGAACAATAGCGGCGACGATCGGGCGATCTTCGAGGTAGGGATCGTTCCGAATGAGGTCGGCGGCATACCAACAATCGAGCAGGTTCACGGCAACTACCTCGGTTTTGGCCGAATGAATCATATCGGCCGAGCGAGCAAAAGGTCGAACGAAAGTCTCGACCTGCCAGCAGCGCAAAGGAAGCGCGACCAGAAACGAAGCGGCCACCGCCGCACCCAGATAGCGACGGGCTGATTCCGTCCCGATTTTCTTTGATAACGGGATCCAGCCCGCGACCGCGAGAAGGATCAGGCAAGAGAGGGTACCGTGAAAGTACCGATAGCCCCAGCCATGACCTTGATCGAGACGAAAAAAACAATAGAACCCAAGAGTCAGGAGACAACTCCACGCGGCATCCTGCACGATCGGCGGCTCTCGGAGAATACGCCGCGCCCCGAGGACGGCGAGGAAAGGCGTAGCCAGAGTGCTCCAGCCGGCGAGAAGAAGTAGATTCATCGGCTGAACGATCAACATCTTCGGATTCCACAAATCAAATAAAGAGGCAACACTCTGGGCCGACGGAGGGGTAAAATGGGCCCGCCACAAATACCAACCGGCGCACCCCAACGAATAGACCACGCCGAAAAAAGCGACGGTGCGCCACTTCTTCTGCCAGACCAGGCGACCTAGAAAGGGAGCGGCAAAGAGCGCGTGCACAGTCGGCTGGTGCAGCCCAATCGCCAGCACGCCGACGAAGGGCGCGAGATAAAAGCTCCGCCGGTAGGGTCGAGAGTAAAGCCAGAGCCAGATTGTGTTCAACGCAAGGTGGGCCGGCATCGCATAAGAAGTCATCGCCATGACGAGGAATTGGGCTGATCCGGCGAGCAAAAGCACGGCAACCAGAGCGTTCTGGTGAGCGTCGGGCCAGATGTTTCGCACCGTCCCGAAGAGCGCGAGGATCGTGATCCCGGCGAAAAATGGGTTGAGGAGCGATTGGAGATTGACGCTCTGAAAAACGGCCCGCATTGCGGCATAGACTGGCAGATACGCCGACTTCCAAGCTCGGGCGGCGGGTAAATAATCCACGTATGTCGGCTTGATTACACGCAAAGCCGGGATCCATTGCGCCGGGACTTCAGCCATGATCTCGCCCCGCAGAAAGATCCTGGCCTGAAAGTCGGCCATGAATTCGTCCGCGCTCAACGCGTAATCGTGAGAAACAAACTTCGTGCCTAGGGCGGCCATTGTGAAAACGAGCACGGCCATGGCCTTAGCGATTCGCAGATCAGTCGAGCGCGACGAAACGGAATTGATTTCGGAAGATGCGCGCAAAAAGAATGGTGCCGCAAAACTGAAAATTGCGACCAATGCGAGTGCCGGCGCCTCATCCCGGGCGAAAAGGAAATAAAAAACGTTATAGGCTGTGCGCGGATCCGGATGACCCGCGAAGGTGCCGCGAAGCCACCAGGCGAAGACCGCGCCTACGCCAGCAAAGGCGCCGATGAACTGGAGAACAGGGCGCGGAGTAGCGAAAGATTTCATATGAAGGCCGTCGGGGAGGCGCGCTATTTTTCTAGCAGCCACTGGGCCAAGGCTACTTCTTTCCCTCGTTGCTAGCACGGTACTTGCAGCGGATTGGCCAATGGAACTTACCGTGGAGCCCGGTGGCGTTGTCCTCAAGTCGACACAGAGGCGTCTCCGAGCGATCGCCCGGAAGAAGATCCTTGTCGCAGTGACGCTCTGTGCACTGCTGGGGGTTGGGGCGGCTCTGCGCCTTATTCCCCTGACCGGCTTTCAGGGCGTGGGTTTCGATGAGCACGGCTACATGGTTTTTGTAAAACAGATCCAGACGGCGGGCTTGTGGAACTATGACGCGGTGGTGAAGGTTTATGTAGAGCGGCAATACAGCCAGCCGGATGCAGTGGTGCCGGCAACGCGAGTCGGGTTTCTGGCGCCGGCTGTCATTATCGGTGAGGTCTTTCATCTTAATGAGTTCCGAGCGCTCCGCGCGACTACCGCTACCGCTGGAGTGCTCATGCTTCTGCTCAGCGCGCTCTTCGCCTATCGGATGGGCGGTACGCCGGCCATGTTGAGCATGGCCGCACTAGTCGCGACGGCGCCATTGCAGATTTACCTTTCACAACGCGCTCTGATTGACGGCTATTTTGCCTTCTGGGCCATTGCTGCGCTTTGGCTCACTTGGGAGAACTTGCAGCAGCCCCGACATTGGGGATGGTTATCCAGTTACGTCGCTTCCCTGACGATATTGGTGTTGACCAAGGAAAACGCCGCGTTTGTCGTCTGTGCCATCTTCGCGCTGCTCTTACTGAACCGGTTTCTAAAAGTTGGAACCGTGACTCCTCATATTTTGCTGGCCACGATTATCGGTCCATTAATCGCCACCCTGATTCTTGCGGCAATGGTCGGAGGTGTTTGGGAATGGGTGCAATTCAATCGGATGTTTGTCGCCAAATCGCGCACCAACTTCTATTCGATCATCGCCCAGGACGGGCCGTGGTATCGCTATGCAGTCGATTTCGTTATTCTCTCCCCTCTCCTCATCGCTTTCGCTTGCGGGGGAATTTTTCAGATACAGCGATCCGACCGCGCCGGAATCTTCATGGCCGCATTTCTTGTCCTTAGCGTTGGCCTGATGTCGACCGTGCAGTATGGCATAAGTCTTCGCTACGCAGCGTTCTGCGAAATTCCGTTGTGCTGGTTGGCCTGTTCGCAGGCGATCGCGCTGAGTAAGCGTTCAGCCAGATTTCGCCAGCCATTGCTAGCCGCGCTAATCCTGCTGGTTCTATCCGTTCTCGGCGTCAGTCAATATCTCCGCTTTTTTGCGGGAGGCGCGGTCTACGACCCGACAACGGATGCCCTAGTGCGAGCGTCGGGGATGGTAAAATCGGTGTCTCCAGCGGCACCAAGCGGCAATCAACTCTCTGAAAAATCAGGAAATCAGCCTTAACGGTTCTCGTGCTCGATTTTTTGCTCAAGGGCTAGAAATTCCGGTCGAGCGCCTTCAAGCTCAACCGCCTGGGCTATTTCGGCGCGAGCCTTGGGTAGATCGCCTATCTTGAGAGACACCTGCGCGAGCAAGAAATGCAATTTGGCCTCGCTCGGCGAGCGGGCGAGCGCCTGCTGGAAGAAGACCATCGCAAGGTTCCAGCGCCCCTCTTGAAGGGCCAGAACCCCGAGATTGTTGTAAGCACCGGCGTGACCAGGATCAAGACGCGATGCGGAAAGGTAGAAGCTTCTCGCGACGCTCGTTTCGCCCAGTGTCAAATGAAGATTACCTTGGGCAAAGTTGACCTCGGCATTGTACGGCGAATACGCATAGGCAATATCCAGCTTGCGGCGGGCGGTGGCTAACTCCTGCCTCTCAAGGGCTTGCAGGCCCGAGTTATAGCTATCCAGAGCCCATAACGTCGAGTCAGACTGGGGCACGGAAATCCAAACAGCACTTAGCAGAAGGCTCGAAGCGAAGAACCCGGCATACCGGAATTGCTGGCGGACGATGAAATCCCACAACTGCCAGAGGGCGTAGGCGGCGAACAACAGGAGGCCTGGCACTGCGGCCAACCGGTATCGTTCGGTCACGAAAACGGTCAGCAGAGAAGCCATGTGCAGGAAGATGGCGGCGGCGATCCAGCGAGCATTTCGAAATTTCCAACAGGCCAGGAGCATCCCGGGGAGAGCCCACGCCGCGACCAAGCCGAACCCCGGGCCAGGGAAAATGATCGATTGCTCGCGCAACGCGGTGATGACACTGATGTCGTCATACTGAAACGCGCTCCAGAAATTCCGAATCTTTTTGCCTAACAATCTCCCCCAGGCGCCGGGGTGAGCCTGAATCCAAGCGCGGGCCTGTTCCGACCAATAGACCGAGACTTCCGAGCGCTTAAGACTTCGCCCCGCGGCCTTCTCCGCGGTCGTGATGGAATCTTGCAACATGGCTTGCTGGCCAGCGCGCAAGCCGGGGGGAAATTTGGGATAGCCCGTCGCCACGGGGTTGTTCCCGATCCAGAAATTGACCCCACCGTGGGCGGAGAGGAAAACTGGGTCTTTCGCGATGTAATAGTTATGGATCCAGGCAGGCGAAGCGCCGAACAGGGCGCCGGCCATGACGAGTCCCGCTCCGATCAGGCGCTGCGACATGGTTCGTGACCATTGCCAAAAGAGAGCCACGATCACCAGCGGGATGAGGAACAGAATCGTAGCCACGCCCATTGCGACAAAGCCGATCAGGGTCCCCAAGAAAAGGAGCGTCCATCCTCTCGGCGCTTCTTTTCGGCGCACGATTTCCCAGACCACGAACCAAAAAGCGCAAACCAGCCACGACGTTGGCATGAGCACGATGGAATAACCCTGGGCCGGGACAAAGAAGGCCCAGCCAAGCCCCGCCAACATTCCGACGGTGGTCCCTCTCCATCGTGGCAGGCTTCGCTTTGCATCCGACGCGGGACGTGTCTCTCCAGTGGAATCTACAAAGATTGCCTGGCCGATCTTGTAGATAAGGAATGCCGTGATCGCCTCGCACCCGGCTTGGAGCAGACCAGGAATAAAAGGGCTATACCCGCAAACTTTGTAAATTCCTGCAAGGAGATAGGCGTAAAGTGGCAGACCATAGAAAGCGGTGTGTTCGGTCCAATTCCCGCGCAAAATTCTGAGCGCCCAATCGTTGTAAAAAAGCATGTCTCCCGAGGTCGGAGGCAGGAATTGACTCCCGCTCAATTGCGTGAGGCTCCACAACCGCAGGGCGAACACGCCCAGCAGCAGAACACGGCCCGGCGAGAACCCACCCAGCGAGAGCGCTCTCCGGGCATCCGGTGAATCTGTCCCCGGTGGGCACACCCCTGGGGCAGTCTTTTCCCGAAGTCTTTGGCGTTCCAGCACCGCTATCACCGATGGCGAGAAAGAAACTTTCACGCCAACCGGCCGACTATTCCGGCGCGTTGAAAGATTTTGAGAATAGATGCCGCCATCCTGACTTCGAGAAAGAACTTATTTCGGCAGTCTGGCACTCGTGCTGCTCTTAAGGGAAGGCAATTCGCTCTGGAACGGCGGACGCACTTAAACAAACAAACGCAAAAAAGAAAGCAATAGTATGTTACAGAAACTCACCAAGAACCGCGGGGGCTTTACCCTCGTAGAAATCATGATCGTGGTTGCGATCATCGCCCTGTTGGCCGCCATCGCGGTGCCAGGCTTCCTGCGGGCTCGTAAACGCTCGCAGGCCAGCCGTATCATCAACGATCTCCGTTTGATCGACTCTGCCGTCGACCAATATGCGATCGAGAACAACAAAACCAGCGGCGCGACCGTCACCACGGTCCAGTGGACGGCTTACATGAAGAAGGGTTCGGCGCTCTACAACACGAGCAACGACCTTTTCAATAACTCGTACGGAGCACAAATCGTCGACACGATGCCCGGTGTAAACCGGAACACGTTCAACACGCTCTCCGACGTGGCTGATTCCACCTTCTTCTCGCCTTACACCATCCTGCCTTAGTCATTTAATCATTTCATCTACCTGCCATTCCCGCCGTAGCGCGGGGATGGCGGGGGATGGAATCGGAAATCCGCCGGTCCCCTGGATTTAGGGAGACTATTCATGGCGGCCTCAAAGCTTCTGCGAGGGAAAAAGCCCTGGCCCGGACGAAAGACAGTTAGGTTGGCACTGGTGCTGCTTTGCGTAGAAGGCAATTCGCTCTGGAACGGCGGACGCCCTTAAAACAAACAAACGCAAAAAGAAAGCAATAGTATGTTACAGAAACTCACCAAGAACCGCGGGGGCTTTACCCTCGTAGAAATCATGATCGTGGTTGCGATCATCGCCCTGTTGGCCGCCATCGCGGTGCCAGGCTTCCTGCGGGCTCGTAAACGCTCGCAGGCCAGCCGTATCATCAACGATCTCCGTTTGATCGACTCTGCCGTCGACCAATATGCGATCGAGAACAACAAAACCAGCGGCGCGACCGTCACCACGGTCCAGTGGACGGCTTACATGAAGAAGGGTTCGGCGCTCTACAACACGAGCAACGACCTTTTCAATAACTCGTACGGAGCACAAATCGTCGACACGATGCCCGGTGTAAACCGGAACACGTTCAACACGCTCTCCGACGTAGCTAATTCCACCTTCTTCTCGCCTTACACCATCCTGCCCTAGTCATTGAACCATTTTATCTACCGCCATCCCTGCCGTAGCGCAGAGACGGCGGCAGATGGGGTCGGAGGGACGCCGCAGTTTATTTGTGCAAAGGCGACAACGAGTGGACACGTCTGTGCAAGTCGCAACAAAAAAGTCCTTCCGCGCGCGACTTCAACACTTTCTCGGGCTGGAAGCCGTCTGTCTCGGGCTGTTAGTTTCCTTGGCGGCCGTCATCCACGCGCCTGCTCTCTCGGGCGAGTTCATCTGGGATGACACTTACCTCGCCCACGATAATCCCCTCATCAAAAGCCCGCTCTTTGCTCTCGAGGTCTTTCGACACCATCTCTTCCTCGACTCTCTTTCGGCCCACTACCGGCCGGTTCAGAATCTTACCTTTATCGTCGATTACTTTTTCTGGAACGATAACACCTACGGTTTCCACCTCACCAACGTCTTCCTCCACGCGCTCAGCGGAGTTCTACTCTATTTCCTCGGTCGACGCGTTCTCGCTTCCTTTTCCTCGCCAAAACTGAGCGATCCTCCTCGCGCTGCCGCCTTCGCCCTCGCGCTGCTCTGGACGGTTCATCCTGTGCATAGCGCGGCGATCGACTATATCTCTGGCCGGGCCGACAGCCTCGCCTTTGTTCTGGCGGCGGGGGGCTGGCTACTTTTTCTGCGAGCAGAAGACGCTCTCCACAAAACGCGGCGCATCTGTCTCTACTCAGTCGCTGCACTTTCCGCACTCCTGGCGCTTTGCGCGCGGGAGACAGCCTGCCTTTGGCTCGTTCTTTTCATGCTTCATACGCTCGCCTTCCGTCGATCGATTCCTCTGCGTCGGAAATGTTGCGTCGCCGCAGCCTGCCTCGTCTTGGCCATAACCTATGCCGGGTTGCGGCAGCTGCCGGAGCAGCGGGACGGCCCGGGCAGTAGCCCAGGATGGAGTTATCCTGTGCGGGCAGTGCTGATCATGCGCGCCTTGGGCGATTACGGACGCCTTCTCGTTTGGCCGGCAAACTTACATATGGAGCGAACGGTGGTTAACACCTCGATGTACGATAGCAATACCACTTGGCGACAGTCGAGCGGGACCGAATACCTTTCCGTGATGGGTCTGGGCTTCGCAGCCCTTCTAGCGGTCGGGTGTAGCTGGCCCGGTCCCGGACGGCGTCTTCGAATTTTCGGCGCCTGCTGGTTTCTGATCGGCTTCCTTCCGATTTCAAACCTATTTGATCTGAACGCCACCGTCGCTGAGCATTGGCTATATTTGCCCAGTGTCGGTGCGCTTCTTTTCCTGGCCGGCGCGATGCTTGACCTGCCTCGCCGAAGCAAACCTCTCCTGGCCGGGTGTGCCGCCGTCGCGGTCGTGGCGCTAAGTCTCTGCGCCGCCAAGCGGAGCAGCGACTGGACCACCGCCGAACACTTCTACGAGCGAACGGCCGCGGCGGGCGGAACCAGTGTGCGCGTCTACCTGAACCTAGGTCAACTCTACGCGCAACGGGGCGAATACGAGAGAGCCGAAAAGATTTTTCGCCGCATCTTGTCCGACATTCCCAGCTACACCATAGCGCAGACCAATCTAGGCAACGTTCTCTACCAGGAAGGCCGCAAAAAAGAGGCGCAAGCTCTCTTCGCGGCGGCCGCGGCGGCTGCGCCTAACGACCGTAAGACTTATCCGCGCACCTGGCTCGCTGCCATTAACCTCGCCGCCATGGAGCGTCAAAACCACAACCTGCCCGGAGCTCTGCAAGTCTTGGAAAAGGCCCGCGCCGATTATCCCTCCACCTGGGAAGTCGTTAGTCTGGAAGCCGAGACGCTGAGAGGTGCACAAAACTCAGCCCGCGCGCGGGAACTGGTGGCTGACTTCGTTCGTCACCATTGGTGGCACTACGACGCTTCCCTCGCCTTGGGACGCCTCTACGCCAACGACGGCGATGTGGAAGATGCCATTACCGCCCTTCGGCAGGCCAGTCGACTCGACGTGCATGAAGTCGAAGCGCTTAACCTGATTGCGGAGATGCGGCTGCATCAGAATCGGTTCGACGAAGCTTGTCGGACGCAGAGGCTCGCTGTCGCGCGCCAACCCGACGCGCCTCGTCAGTATCTGCTGCTCTCGGATATTCTCGAAAAGATGGGGCAACCGGCTGAAGCCAGAGTCGCCATCGAGCAAGGCATGCGTCTGCAGGCGTTAGTGAACACGCCGGTTGCGCGCGCTAACTAGCGACGCCGCTCAGGCGCACGAGTTGACAGGCCAGAGGAGGCCGCTACCATCGGCGCCACCTCGGATTCCATGCCTGCGAAAATTTTCACAGAGAAAGATGTCTCACTCGCGCCGCTCCTCGACAAAACCTGCGCCGTGCTGGGCTATGGCGCACAGGGACGGGCGCACGCCCTGAATCTGCGCGACAGCGGGATCAGAGTCGTAGTCGGCCTCCCTCCGAAGAGCCGTTCGCGGGTTCAAGCGCGGCGGGATAAAATTCGCCTAACGACGACCCCGGCCGCTGTCCGCCAGGCCGATCTTATTTTCCTGGCTCTGCCCGACACTCGGATGCCGGAGATCTACGAAGCGGAGATCGCGCCCCAGCTTCGTCCCGGCCAGGCGCTGCTCTTTGCCCACGGCTTCGCCATCCATTATCATACCATCGCCCCGCCTCCCGACGTGGACGTGATCATGGTGGCGCCCAAGGGTCTCGGGCCAATGGTGCGCACGCAATTTGCGGCCGGCGGCGGCGTCCCATGCGTTTTCGCCATCCAACAGGACGCTAGCGGTGGCGCGCGCCAGCTGGCGCTCGCTTATGCCAAGGCCATCGGCGGCACGCGCGCGGGGGTGCTCGAAACCACTTTCCAAGAGGAGACGGAAGCCGATCTTTTCGCTGAGCAGGCTGTTCTCTGCGGCGGGATGAGCGCCCTCGTCGAGATGGGATTCGAGGTTCTGGTCAAGGCCGGTTATCAACCGGAGATGGCCTATTTCGAATGTCTGCACGAATTGAAATTTATCGTCGACCTCATGCATCAGGCTGGCATCAGCGGGATGCGCGCGCGTATTTCTGAAACGGCGAAATGGGGGGACATGACGAATGGACCAAAGATCATCGACGCCTCGGTCAGGAAGCGGATGGAAAAACTGCTGGGGGAAATTCGACGGGGAAGATTTGCCGCGGATTGGCTCGAAGAAACGGCCACGGGCCGCCAGCGCTACCAGCGATTACTGGCCCGTGCGGCTCATCAACCCATCGAAAAGGTCGGGACACGCCTTCGAGATCGGATGCCCTGGCTAAAACCGAAGCCCTAGGGCATCCAAGATTATCGTCGGAAGCAACTCTCGACCGACGAAATCCCGATCTCCGTTTTTTAGCGCGTTACGTTTTCACCGCGACCGATAATCTGAATCGGCGAGGCAGTGGTCATTATACCTCCAATGACATAGGTCACCGGCTTGGGGATCGCCGAGGCCGAGGTCAGGACATAGATCTTTATCGTTTTCTGCGCGGACATGTTTTGCGCCGTGCGCGGGGCCGCCACTGATTCCCGATAAGTCATCGGGCCAGCGAAGGCCGAGGTGCACAGGGCAGATCCGACGGCGACGGCCGCGGACAGTTGAAACAAGCCGCGCAGATGGAGCCATCCGCATCTTGTTTTCATAGCAAAAACCTTGCGCCTCAACGGGGTGACAAGCAAGAGAAATCGACGGACATAAATCCGACGATTTCGGCTATTCGTCCCAGAGAAAATGTTCCAGCCGCAACTGCGTGAGGCGGGTCTTGGCTTCGTCGCTTCTAGTGCCACCGACGGCAGCTAATTTGCGGTAAACGGCTACGGCCGATTTCCAATCCTGCTTTTCCTCCAGGAGGTGCGCTGCGTTAAAGCCGGCCTTGTAGAACCAAAAGAATTCGCCTGGTTGATCGGAGCGGCTCCCTTCTTCGACCACACCGTAATATGTCGTGAGGGCGGCCGCGTCGTCGTGCACTTTCTCCAGCGCTTTGCCTTTCTTAAATTCCGCCTGGTTTCGCCAATGCGCCGGAACACCGGCCTCGGTGGCGAGCTTTTCATACAGCGCGATCGCCTGACGATAATTCTCAGGATCAGTGGCACCCAGCTCGTAAAACAAATCGGCCTTGCCACAGAGGGCTTCCCGATGCTCGGCTGGTTTGGCTTCGTTCTTCAGCACTTCATCGTAAAGGGCGAGCGCTTCGGGATTCTTGCCCAGCCGCCTTTCGAGAGCCGCCTCTTCATTGCGCGCGGCCCACTTCAAGTCGCCATTTAGTTTCACCACCTGATCAAGCAAGCCGAGGGCGTGATCGAGGGCGCCCGCCGCCATGCTCGAAGCAGCGGAGCGAGCCGCGAAAAAGAGGGCCTTCTCTGCCAGCGGCGTTTCCGGTTTCTGCTCGGCACCGGACGAGTCCGCCCGGATGGTGGACTGGGCTAACAACTCAAACTGAGTCTGCGCGTTGGCAAAATCCTGGCGGCGAAAGTAAGCCTCGGCCAGCTTCATGCGCACCTCGGCGGTGAAGCGAGATTCCGGATGTTTTTGCAGGAACGCCGAGGCCGAAGAAATCACGGCTGCCTTAGCCTCGGGTGGCCGCGCGTCCTCGGTCCAGATTTCCAGATAATCAGCGCGCTCCAAGGCGGCAGGGGTCGGTTTGCCCTGTCGCGCCTGGGCCAGGTCGCGGCGCGCCTCGTCGAGATCGGGGTGATCCGCGTGAAAGGCAAGTTCCGCCAGCGCCACCCACGCCTCCGAGACGCGTGAACTCTGGGGAAAATCGTGAATGAACTTACGAAAGGTCGCTTCCGCTGCCGGCTTCCCCTGCGCCGCCTGCGAAGCTCCTTCCTCCAGGAGCAATTCGCCCTGCACATTCTGCTGCGCCGGATCGTTGCTGATCTTGCGGTAGTCAGCCGCAAACTCCGTGGCACGATCGAGCCGCAACCAGCACAGCGCGGCATTAAAAAGGGCCGACCCCGATTGGGGCGCCGGACCGAGAGCCAGCTCTTCGTAGAGCGCCGCCGCCTTTTCCAACTGAGCACTGCGGTAGCTTGCTTCCGCGATCAACCAATCGACCTCCAGCCGAAACGCGGGCGCAGCATTTCGACGGCGCGCTGCCTCGGCCGCGGCGATGGCCGGTCCCCATTCTCCGGCCGCCAAATGAAGACGAGCCAGCTCCATATTTGCCTCGCCCAGCGCGGGTAGATTGATCGCAGTGTCCCTGAGTTGGCTCAACAGAGTGACCGCCTTTTCGCGATCGCCGGCGCGGAGACGGCTCCGAGCAAAGTACCATTGCGCCAAGGCCTGGCGCGGCTGAGCCGGGTCGCGCATCCAACGCGTCAATTCGTTCGTCGAAGGCTTGCGTTCGAGTTGGTAGAGCCGGTCGAGACCGGCGAAAACCGCCGGCAGCGCGCTGTCGCCAGGGTGATGGTCGATAAACTCTTCCAGCGCGTCGTCGCCCGACTCGGGCAACTTCGCTTGGATGTGCGCCTCGGTGAGGAGAAAGAGCGTCGAAATAAGGAGCCGATGCGAAACACCTTCCGGCCTTTGCAGAATCACGCTGAGCGTCTCGATGGCTCGCTCCGCATGACCCTGAGCGAGATTGAGCTGCCCGAGAAGAAAGCGGCGCTCGTTTCTTTCAGTCGTCAGTTGCGGCTTCGTTTCACGCAAGAGCCGATCCGCCGCGCCCAAGTCGCCTTTCTCGATCAAAAGCTGAGATTCGCCTAACTTGGCCCGGGTGCTCCAGGCGGGCACATTGGTGAGCGATCGCAAAACCTGCCTGGCGCGATCTTTTTGGCCTAACGCTCGCCACGCCTCGGCCTCACCGAAGGCCGCCTCGTAGCGGCGGCTGTATCTCTCATCCCCTGCGACCTGGGCATAGAGGGGAAGCGCAGCCGCCCAGCGGTCAAGCCCGGCCAGAGCCTGGGCGCGCCAGAAAATCGCGTCCCGATCGTTCGTTAAGGAAGCATCCTCCAGAATAGTGAGCGCTTCCTCCAGCCGACCCGCGCGGACCAGTGCTTCGCCCAGTTCGCCGCGCGCCACCACTTTCTCCGCGGGCGCTGCAGATTGCTTCAGAAAATCCCGCAAGCGTGCGATGGCGACTTCGGGCACGCCTTCCGACAGCGGGGCGATGGCTCGGGTGAGGCTCTGCTCCGCGACGATCGGCTGCCCTAACGAGAGAAGAAAAAAGCCAGTTAAAACCGGTAGCAGACTGCGTTTCATTTGCCTAACAATGGGCGCAGATACACCCCGGTGTGACTGTCGGGAGCGTGCGCAATCTCTTCCGGGGGTCCCGCCGCCACGATGCGGCCGCCTCCCCCGCCCCCTTCCGGCCCGAGGTCGATGACCCAGTCCGCGCACTTTATCATCTCGAGATTGTGTTCGATCACGACGAGCGTATTCCCCGAGTCGCGCAATTTCATCAGCACCTGGAGCAACTTTTCGATGTCGGCAAAATGCAACCCGGTGGTGGGCTCGTCGAGGATGTAGATGGTTCGGCCGGTGGCCTTCTTGGCCAGTTCGGTGGCGAGCTTGACCCGTTGCGCTTCCCCACCAGAGAGCGTCGTCCCAGCCTGCCCGAGCTGCAAATAGCCGAGCCCCACGTCCTGCAAAGCGCTTAGCTTGTCGGCGATGGGCGGCACGTTACGAAAAAAACGCGACGCTTCGTCCACCGTCATCTCGAGCACGTCGGCGATGTTTTTGCCCTTGTAGGTAATCTCGAGCGTCTCGCGGTTGTAACGCTTGCCCTGGCAAACTTCGCAGACCGCATAGGCGTCGGCCAGAAAGTGCATCTCGATCTTGATCAGGCCGTCGCCCTGACAATTTTCGCAGCGCCCGCCTTTGACGTTAAAGCTGAAGCGTCCGGCATTGTAGCCACGGATACGGGCGGCGGGCAGTTGGGTAAACAAATCGCGCATCGGTGTGAAAGCGCCCGTGTAGGTGACCGGGTTCGATCGCGGCGTGCGACCGATCGCGCTCTGATCGATGATGATCGCCTTATCGATCTGGTCGAGCCCTTCGAGGCTGGCGTGCTCGCCCGGCTTATCCTTTGAGTTGTAAAAATAGCGGAAGAGGGCGCGCCGCAGAATGTCATCGACCAGCGTCGATTTACCGCTGCCAGAGACTCCGGTCACGCAGGTGAGACAACCGAGGGGGAACGCAGCCGTGACATTTTTAAGGTTATTCTCCGTGGCTCCTACGACCTTCAGCCAGCCTTCGTTGGAGTCGTTAGGCGAACGCGGGGCGGTGCGGTGACGTGGTATTGCGATCTTCGAGCGGCCCGAAAGATAAGCCGCGGTCGGAGAATTTTTGGCGTGCAAGATTTCCGGGAGCGTTCCGGCCGCGACAATTTCACCTCCGCGCGGGCCGGCGTGGGGGCCGAGATCGAGGATGTAGTCGGCCGCGCGGATCGTCTCTTCATCGTGCTCGACCACGATGACGGAGTTACCCAAATCGCGCAGCCGTCGCAGGGTGCCGATCAGACGCGCATTATCGCGCTGGTGCAGACCTATACTGGGTTCATCGAGCACGTAAAGGACGCCGGCGAGACCGGAACCGATCTGGGTGGCCAGCCGGATGCGCTGCGCTTCACCACCGGAGAGCGTGCCGCTTTCGCGATTTAAAGTGAGATAATCGAGCCCGACTTCGAGGAGGAATTCGAGGCGCGAGGAAATCTCGTGCACGACTTCGGACACGATGGCGCGCTGGGCGGGCGTGAGATCGAGCTCGCTCAGGAATCGAGCGGCGGCGGCGATCGTGAGCTCGCAGAATTGGTGGATATTGAGTTCCTGGCCCGCCGTTCTGCTTTGTGGCGGTCGCCCTCTGGGCGACCCGGAACTGGAATTCGCAGGCCCGCTCAGGCCCGCGCTTCCCCGAGGAAAGCGTCCACCGATTGTGACCGCGAGAATTTCTGGTTTGAGGCGGGCCCCTTGGCATACCGAGCACGGCGCGCGATTCATGAACGCGCGAATGCGGCTGCGGGTAAACTCGCTCTCGGTCTCCTCGTAGAGCCGCTTTAGTTGCGGGAGCAAACCCTCGAAAGGCCGGGCCGTTTTCGCCGCGGCTCGCCCATTGCCCCCGAAGTTCATCTTGATCGGTTGATCGCCCGTGCCGTAGTAAAGCGCCTTCTTAAAGTCGTTAGGCAAATCGGCGAACGGAATGTTGTCGGGGACCTCAAAATGACTGACCAGCGCACTTTGCAGTCCGCGGTAGTAAGCCTGCATCCGCTTGGTCCCCCGTCGCCAGGGAACGACCGCGCCGTCCCGCAACGATTTGGAGGTGTCCGTGACCATGAGCTCGGGATCGCAGGTCAATTGCGTCCCTAGCCCATGACAGGCGGGACAGGCGCCCAGATGACTGTTAAACGAAAAATGTTTAGGAGTGAGTTGCCCTAACGAAAAGTTGGTGTCCGGGTTGCCGTAATCAGTCGAATATCGGACCTCTTTCCAGCCGGAGTTCTGGAGGGTTGGAGAATTGGCCTTCCCATCGTTCCCTTTCTCCACCACACCATCATTCCCCTTCTCCTCCCGCAGGACCACGATCCGATTATTCCCCCAGCGCAGAGCCGTTTCCACCGAATCGGCCAACCGCGTGCGAATCCCCTCGCGCACAACCAAGCGATCGACCACCGCTTCGATCGTATGCCGCTGCCCCTTCTTGAGCCGAATTGGTTCCGGGCCGGCCAGCTCGAGGATCTCGCCATCCACCCGAATGCGAACGAAGCCTTCCCGCTTCGTCTTCTCGACTACGTCACGAAATTCGCCAGCTTCGTTCCGCACCAAGGGCGCGAGCAGGATAATTCTGGTTTCCTCGGGATACGCGAGAATCTGATCGACGATTTGCTGCGCCGTCTGGCGAAAAATAGGCTGGCCCGTGACCGGATCGTGCGGTTGACCAATCGCGGAAAAAAGAACGCGCAAATAATCGTAAATCTCTGTCGTGGTCGCGATGATCGAACGCGGATTCGTCCCGGAAGTTCGCTGTTCGATCGCGATGGCTGGGGAGAGGCCTTCGATGAAATCGACGTCCGGTTTTTCCATCTGATCG
The DNA here is from genome assembly GCA_965218705.1 of Chthoniobacterales bacterium. Classification (GTDB taxonomy): domain Bacteria; phylum Verrucomicrobiota; class Verrucomicrobiia; order Chthoniobacterales; family UBA10450; genus Palsa-1392. The sequence continues at coordinate 1,071,512 of OZ244652.1, read as the reverse complement.
AGGAACTGCCGGGCGTAGGCGGAGAGACTCTCGACGTAGCGCCGTTGCCCTTCGGCATAGAGGGTATCGAAGGCGAGCGACGATTTCCCGGAGCCGCTCATGCCCGTGATGACGACAAGCTGCTCGCGCGGAATTTCCACGTGGAGATTCTTTAGATTGTGCTGGCGCGCACCACTGATCTTGATACTCTTTGCAGGCATCTGGCGGAATTTGTCGAACCGAATAGTCAAGCACACCACACTGTTTTCTCCAGCGATTTGAACCAACCATGACCGAACCCGTCAGTAGCATTCCCCAGGAGGAAATCGCGGAATTGCAGAAGAAATTCAGCGAGATCAAGCACTCGATAAATAACGCTCTTGCGGTCATGATGGCGCTCTCCGAAATGTCGCAGCGCCGGCCAGATTACGCCGAAAAACTGGCCACCACTGTCCTGGCCAAGGCGCCCCAGATTGTCACCAGCCTGCAGGAATTCACACAGGCGCTGAACGACAAAGCCGGGCCAAAGCCCGCAGCCTAAAGGCTTCCGGAAAGTGCCGGTGGAACGACCGGCCAGCACGGTGCACAGGGAAAGGTTTCCGAATCGCTCAGCCATCGCTGAGGAGCAACTCCGCAATGTCGAGCGACGCTCTGGGCCGGCTAAGCCCGGCGATGTTCTTCGACCATTCGTGCCAGAGCTTTCCGTCCTCGGCGAAGGCGCGCTCGACGGCCCCCAGAATCGCCTCGGGCGTGGTCGCGACGGCGCCGCAGCGCATCTCTTCGATCAGCCGAGCATTCCCTTCCTCCTGGCCCGGCACAATCTGGCTGATGATCATCGGGCACTTGGCCGCGATCGTCTCCTGCACTGTGGCCCCGCCGGCTTTGCTGATGAGCAAGTGGCTTTCCAGCATGAGCCGCGGTAATTGATCGCTCCATCCGATGATCTCGAACTTCTGCGCCACCTGGGCGCGGATGCCTTCGACTACTCGGCGCAATTTCTCGTCACGCCCGACCGTCACGGTCAGGTGCACGCCTGGCATCCGGCAGAGTCCGCGGATGATCTCGGGCGCGGCCCGGCCGCCGGAGTTGATCATGTAAAGGACGCGGCGTTGGCCTCCTGGCGCGGGCGGTTGCCGCAGCTCCCCGAGTTCAGCAAACTTGGTCGTGACGGGAAAACCCGTGACCCGGACTTTTTCCTCGGGGACGCGCGCGGCCGCCAGGAGCGCGGCGGTGGGTTCGTTAGGGACAAGGAAGAGGTCGCTGCGACAGCGAAACCAGATGGCGTTCACCGTGATGGAGTCGGTGATGCAGACGACTAACCGGAAGGCGGCCGGCGTCCCGTGCAGGATAGTCTCCAGCAAGTGTGGATAGGCCGGATAGACGACGACGACCGTGGTCGGTTGGAACCGGACCAGCAACTGACTCAATTTGCCCTTGGCCAGGAATAGCCAGCGCATTTGGGGCGCATATCCTTCCTGGCGATCAAGCCAGCGATAGACACTGGCCCAGGCGCGGGGCGCGCGGTTAATCATGCTCAGATAACCGTGTCGCGCCCAGTCATTCGCGAAACCGTAGGTCTCGGCAAAGATGTCGTGCATTTCCACGACGGCGCTCCCTTGCGAGACGACGGCCAGACCGTCGCGCATGCCGCGGGCCGCGCTGTTGTGTCCTTCCCCGAAGCCCGCGGTCAGGATCAGGATGCGTTTATCCATTCGTTAGGCACGATGCCGCGGAGAGTTTAATGGCAATCCCCGGGGGGCAAAGTAAACTTCGCATGACAATGAGAATCCTCCGCCTCACCGGCAGAGTCGTGCGTCGCCTCGTCTGGGAGACCGCGACCGATGAGACTCTTGGGCTTTCCGCCCAGATGGCTTACCAATTTCTCTTCACTCTTGCGCCGGGCCTCTTGTTTCTCTGGCATCTCCTCGGGCTTTTCGGCACCGATCCCGCCACCCTGCACAAAATGCTCGCGATCGTGCGCGCCTTTCTCCCCCCGATCCGAAAGTGCAGGAAATCCTCGATAGTGTCGTGGCGAACGTCATCATCACCGGGAGCGGCGGGGCGCTCGCCACCGCCGGGATCGTCCTCGGCATTTACCTCGGCACCATGTTCATCTCCACCATTTCGCACGCCCTTAGCCGCACCCACGGCATCACGGAGGATCGCAATTGGTGGTCGAAATACATTATCTCCTTACTGCTCCTCTTCTGGTTCGGTCTCACGATCCTGCTCGCCTTTAACATCACTGTCTTCGGCGAGACCCTGGCCGGTATCGCCGAAGTGAATTTTCAGCTCGGCGTGCCGCTCCAGAGTTGGGTCGCGGCACTCAACATTCCGTTTACCTGGCTTGCCCTGGTCATTCTCGCGCTGGGCCTTTACCTCCTCACGCCCGAGAACTATCTCACCATCCGCCAGGCCCTCCCCGGGGCGGTCTTTTTTGCCCTCGGTTGGATGGCGGTGACTAAAGCCTTCCAATTCTATGTCGCACGTTACGATCGCTACAACCCCACCTACCTGGCGCTGGCCTCGATCATCATGTTACTCACCTGGATGTATCTCACCTGTCTCCTCCTGCTGCTGGGAGGAAAACTTAACGCCATCCTGCGACGCGAAAGCGAGCGAGCCGCGGCCCGCACCGAGCATGCCGCGACGGAGGCAAACCCGCAGCCCGCCTAACTAGTTCGCGCGCTTTGATTCGACCGCGCCATAGCTCTCGCTGGCAGATTCTGCTTTGCGCCCTGCTTCTCCTCGCCGGGCTCGCGGGGACGATCACTCGGGCCGAGCTGACCGACGAGGAGAAGAGGAAGCTCTTCCTCAAGGCGCGCGAGAAGATGCGCACCGTGGCTACGCCGACGCCGGCCGAGTCGGCCACCCCGCGACGTAAGCCAAAACCGGCGCAACGCGCGCCCAGCAAGAAGAAAAAAGCCAAACCCGCTCCGGAGCCCGAAGAGGAAAAGCCCGTCCGCACGCCGCGGCCCAGGGAAAAAGAAGTTCGCACTCCTCGACCCGAGCCGACCGCAGCGCCGAGCCCTTGCCCGACGCCCGCTAGATCCCGCTCGCGGCGTGCCGCCGCCACGCCTCCCCCCGAGCGCCCCGGGGAACCCGCGCAGGTCGTAGTCAAAAAATCCGGCTACCAGAAGTCGCGCGGGCTCTCCATCCTGCCTTTGAATCTCTTCGGTAAACGCTACAAATACGTTACGAAATCGGTCCGGCGCGAGATCGATCGCGCCCCGGTCCTGCGGGAGCGCTGGCGTTTCATCATCGTGCACAACAGCGGCACCCGGCAGGGCAATGCGCGTATCTTCGACTACTACCACAAGCGGGTTCGCCGGATGAAAAACGGGCTCGCCTACCACTTTGTCATCGGGAACGGCACCTCCTCGGGTAACGGCGAAATCGAGGTGGGCGACCGCTGGCGGCGCCAGATCAATGGCGGTCACGTGCACAGCGATTACCTTAATAATATTTCGTTAGGCATCTGCCTGGTCGGCGATTTTAACCGGAGCCAGCCGACCCGGGCCCAGCTCGATTCCTGCGAGGAACTCATTCGTTATCTACGCGATCGGTGCGGCAAAGTGGAGCGGCGCAACATCCCGGTGCGCCCCCATCGCGACATGAATCCACCGCGCTGGGCGACCGATTGTCCCGGCGACGATTTCCCCTACCGCTGGTTCGGTCAGTTTCGTTAGGGCAAGGAGTCATGAGCAAAGCATTTACGCGCGAAGAAAATGAGGGCCCGGAGATCCCAGACCTGCCGCCCCTGGCTTCGGTCCTGCCGGAAGGCGCGAAGAATTACGTAACCGCAGCCGGGGCGCAGCAGCTGCGAGACGAGCTCGAACAGCTCACCAATGAGAAACGGCCGGCGCTCGTCGCGCTCGGGCAGGATCCCGAGGCCAAACAACAATTGGCCGTGCTGGATCGACGGATCGCTCAACTCGAGCGAAGCCTGCGCTCCAGCGAAGTGGTGTCCCGGCCAGGCGACGCTGACGTTGTGCGCTTCGGCGCGACGGTCACGGTGCGGGAAGAGAACGGCGAAGAATCGATCTACCGCATCGTCGGCGTCGATGAGACCGATTTCGAGCGCGGCTGGATTAGCTGGCAATCGCCTCTTGCTCGCGCGTTACTCGAAGCGCGCCGCGGCGAAAGCGTTCGCTTTCACATCCCCTCGGGCGAACAGGAGCTAGAGGTGATGGCAGTTAGCTACGAGTAGCGGCTCCGGCGTACCGCCTCCGTCAATTTTCGCCTCGACTCGGCCGGCGTGAGCGTTTCAAATTGGGCCGATGTTCACTCTGTTTCGATCCGTCTTTCTCCTGTGCTTGGTGCTGGTGGCGACGGTCCACGGGCAGGTCGATTCTTCGGTGGCGCAGGCCAGTCAATTCGATGTCTTGATTAAGAACGGGACCGTCTACGACGGCACCGGTGGAGAAGGCCGGAAGGCGGATGTTGCCCTGCGCGGCGATCGCATTGCCGGGGTGGGTGATTTTCCAAAAGCCCAGGCCAGCCTAACGATCGATGCGAAAGGTCTCGCCGTCGCCCCCGGCTTCATCAACATGCTTTCCTGGTCGACCGACTCTCTGATCGCCGACGGTCATTCCCAGAGTGAGATCCGCCAGGGCGTCACGACCGAGATCATGGGCGAAGGCTGGTCCATGGGTCCGGTCAATGATCGCGTCCGGGAGGAGATGTTGCGTCAGCAGAAGGACATTCGTTACGACATCACTTGGAAAACGCTGGCCGGCTATCTCCAGTTTCTGCAGGAGCGTGGTGTCTCCTGCAACGTGGCTTCCTTCCTCGGCGCGACCACGATTCGATCATATGTCATCGGCCTGGAAGACAAGCCGCCCACCCCGGAACAGCTCGACCAGATGCGCGAACTGGTCCGCCAAGGGATGGAGGCAGGCGCCCTTGGCATAGGGACATCGCTTATCTACCCGCCCGCTTTTTACGCCAAGACGCCCGAGTTAATCGAGCTCTGTAAAGTCGCTGCCAAATACCACGGAAGATATATCTCGCACATGCGGAGCGAAGGGAATCACCTGCTGGAAGCTTTCGACGAGTTACTGACCATTAGTCGTGAAGCGAAGATCCCGGCGGAGATTTATCACATCAAAGCGGCCGGCCACGAGAACTGGCCCAAGCTCGACACCTTGCTCGCAAAAATCGAAGCGGCGCAAAAGGAAGGCCTCAAAATTACCGCCGATATGTACCCTTACACCGCGGGCGGAACCGGGCTCGATGCCAGTCTGCCGCCTTGGACAGAAGACGGCGGTTACCCGGCGCTTTTCAAGCGATTGCGTGATCCAGCGCTGCGCAAGAAGATCGCCGCGGAAGTCAAAACACCGAGCGACGACTGGGAAAACTTCTATCTCGCAGCCGGTTCTCCCGATCGAATTCTTCTGGTCGGCTTTAAATCGGAAAAACTGAAACCTCTCACGGGCAAGACTCTGGCCGAAGTCGCTAAGATGCGGGGCAAAGATCCGGTCGAAACGCTGATGGACCTGATCGCTGAGGATGAGTCGCGCATCGACACGCTCTACTTCGTCATGTCGGAAGAAAACGTACGGAAGAAGATCGCCAAGCCTTGGATAACGTTTGGCTCCGACGAAGCCTCGCAAGCGCCTGAAGGAGTGTTTCTAAAATCGAATCCACACCCCCGGGCCTACGGAAATTTCGCTCGTGTCCTGGGTAAGTATGTGCGCGAAGAAAAAGTGATTTCGTTAGGCGAAGCCATTCGTCGCCTGAGCGGGCTGCCCGCCTCCAATCTGGGGCTCGATCATCGCGGGCTGCTCCGGGAAGGGATGTTTGCCGATGTCGTGGTGTTCGATCCGGCCACGGTTGGTGACCGCGCGACCTACGAAAAACCGCACCAATACGCCGTGGGGATGAAGCATGTTTTCGTGAATGGCCGGCAGGTGCTCAAGGAGGGCGAGCATACCGGAGCCACGCCGGGACGCGCTCTCTGGGGTCCGGGCAAAGTTCGTTAGGCACTTCGGGAGGGCGAGAATCCGTCGAGCCGGGGGGAAGGCGTTGGCCGCGAGAAGAACATCGCCCCCCGGCTCGACAGGAGTCTCCCCCTACCGACGTCGCAGGCGTCGTCGTGGACAAGCTCCGGCCACGAAACTATTTTCGCTCATGGAACGTCGCCTTCTTCTCTCGCTCATCCTTGGTCTTTCCCTCGCCTGTGCTGCGACCGCCAAGGAGTCACCTTTCCACTACCCAAAAGCGACCAAGGGCAAACAAGTCGACGACTACCACGGGACCAAGGTGGCCGATCCCTATCGCTGGCTGGAAGATCCCGATTCCGCCGCTTCCCGGAAATGGATCGAAGCCGAGAATAAGATCACCTTCCAGTTTCTTAACGCCATTCCGCAGCGTGCGGCGATCAAGGCGCGCCTAAAGGAACTCTGGGATTACGAACGCTACGGCGTGCCCTCCAAGGAGCAGTCACTCTACTTCTTCACCAAGAACAGCGGGCTGCAAAATCAGAGTGTCATTTACACCACCGCCGATTTCAAAAAGCCGCCGCGCGAGTTTATCGATCCGAACGCGCTGTCGAAGGATGGTACCGTGGCCCTGAGCGGCAGTGCCGTGAGTGAGGACGGGAAGCTCTTCGCCTACGGTCTCGAGACGGCCGGTTCTGATTGGCAAAAGTGGAAAGTGCGCGATGTGAAATCCGGGCAGGATCGGACGGACGATCTGGACTGGATCAAATTCTCCGGCGCCTCTTGGAAGAAGGACGGCAGCGGCTTTTTCTACAGCCGCTACGACGAGCCGAAGGGCGAAAGCAAGCTGCGTGCGCAGGTTTACCATCAGAAACTCTTTTTTCACAAGGCCGGGACGCCGCAAAAAGATGACCAACTGATTTACGAACGGCCCGACCACAAGGATTGGCTCTTCAGCGGGACGGTGACCGATGATGGCGGCTATCTCGTCATCGATGTGAGCCACGGGACCGATCCGAAAAACCGGATCTTTTACCAGGATCTGAGCAAGCCGGACGCGAAGGTGGTCGAGCTCCTGCCGGAGGGCGACGCCGCCTACAACTTCGTCGGTAACAACGGCGCCACCTTTTGGTTTCGGAGCGATCTAAAGGCGCCCCTCGGCCGCATCATCGCGATCGACACGACTCAGCCGCTGCCCGCTCAGCCTAACGAATTAGTGGCAGAGTCCGCCGATAAACTGGAGGGGGCGAACCTGGTCGGCGACCGTTTCGTGGCCGAATATCTGAAGGACGCACATAGCCTAATCAAGCTCTTTAAACTGGACGGCACGCCCGACGGCGAAATTGCGCTGCCTGGCCTCGGGTCCGCCGGAGGCTTTACCGGCCGGCGGAAAGATCGCGAGACCTTTTACTCCTTCACCAGCTACACCACCCCCACCACGATTTATCGCTATGACTTCGAGGCGCGGCAGAGTTCCGCCCTCTTCGAGCCGAAAGTGAAGTTCAATCCGGACGATTACACGACCGAGCAGGTGTTCTACACCAGCGTCGATGGGACCAAGGTGCCCATGTTCATTTCCTACAGGAAAGGCCTCACGAAGAATGGCCAGAATCCGACCTATCTTTATGGCTACGGCGGGTTCGATATCTCGCTCACTCCCTCCTTTAATCCGGCCAACCTGGTCTGGATGGAAATGGGCGGCATCTTCGCTGTGCCCAACCTACGCGGCGGCGGCGAGTACGGGGAGAAATGGCACGAAGCCGGCATGAAGCATGAGAAGCAGAATGTCTTTAACGACTTTATCGCCGCGGCCCAATATTTGATCGACCAGAAATATACGTCGACGCCCAAACTCGCGATCGGAGGCGGCAGCAACGGCGGTTTGTTAGTCGGCGCCTGCCTGACCCAGCGGCCGGATCTTTTCGGGGCCGCCACCCCTGCGGTCGGAGTGATGGATATGCTCCGGTTTCAGAAATTCACCATCGGCTGGGCGTGGGCGTCCGATTACGGCAGCTCGGATGACGCCGAGGATTTTCCATACCTTTACGCCTACTCTCCGCTCCACCACATCGCGCCGGGGACGAAGTATCCCGCCACCCTCATCACGACCGCCGATCACGACGATCGGGTGGTCCCGGCCCATAGCTTTAAGTTCGCGGCGACACTCCAGGCCGCCCAGGCGGGACCAGCGCCGATCTTGATCAGGATCGAAACCAAAGCGGGGCACGGCGCAGGTAAACCGACCACTAAGATTATCGACGAGATAGGCGATCGCTGGGCCTTCCTCGCTAAAGTGCTGGAAATCGAGCCGACATCGGCTGAACCAGCGAAAGCAAGCGAACCGGCGGCCGGTTCAGACTAACGAAACAAATCGTCGCGCCCGCGCTTATTGGCTGAGAGCGAAGATCTCGATCAGGGCCACGCCGGTGCCGCCACTCGATCCGCGCACGACACCCGAGTAGGCCCCGGGCGTCAGTGCCGCCACGATGGCCGCCTCCCGCTCATCGGAGGGCGCGACGTCTGTCTGCATGATGTCGAATTCCTGGCTGCTGCGCCAGTTATCATTGGAGGCCACCAGTGAGCCGTTGCCATCATACAGATCCAACGCTGGATCGGGCAATGCACCGGTCACCCCCGCAGCGGTCAGAGAAGGCCCGATGGCCCTGACCAGGACTTTGCTGTTGGTCGTTCCGCCAATGATGAAACCTCCGATCATGACGTTCTCTCCCGCTTTCACTCGACTCCGGGTGGAAATGTTTGCGACTCGACCACTGGCCGGCTCCAAGTCGTAGAGATCGACCAAGGCAATCCCGCCATCTCCCGATTTCCCACTGACCAGAGCGGTGTAAGAACCGGGGGCCAAACTGGCCACCACCGCCGCCTCGCGATTGTCCGTCGGGGCGAATCCCAGCGCACTCACTTCCTCCCCGGGCACGTTCCAATTGTCATTGGTAGCAACGATGTTGCCTCTGGCATCCACCACTTGCAGCACGGGATCGCTCATTCCTCCGGCCAATCCATAGGCAGAGAGCGACGGTGCGATGGCTCGCACGGCCACTTTCTTGTTCACGATCCCTTCGATGATGAAACCTCCGATCATGACGTTGTCGCCCGACCCGACCAGAGCGCGACTGGAAATATTGGCGAGCGTAGCGGGCGGGATAATGGTCGGGGATCCGACCGTGAAAGAAACCGGCGCGGAGAATCCGCTTTCCACCCCGCTGGCGTTGTAGGCGCTCACCGCAAATGTATAAGTCAAACCTTTGGTCAGGTTTTTGACCAGAGAGCTGGTGGAGGTCACGTCCACGACGGTGGCATAGGGGGCCGCAGCCGTCCCGTAATGCAAACGGTAACCGGAGATATCTGACTCCGGATTGGCACTCCAGGTGAGATTAACGGACCCGGCCAGGGAGGCACTTGCGAAAGTCACGAGAAGGGACAAACATCGGACGAGCTGGGAAACTCTGGTAATTGACATAATTATTGTAATTATCACAAGCACGCACCGTGCCGTCATTTCTGGAATCCAGCCTTTTAGACGCCTTCCTCTGGGGAGGCGCGGCCGGTCCGACTGGTTTAGCGGACGGCTCCTTTTATTATCCCGCCGCACGCCCGCGCTTCGCAGAGCGAAGCGTCTACAACCGGCGCCGCGAGCGCGGACGCATGCTATTGGGGCGAGAACCTGTTCGAGAAGGCTTATTGCTCACAACAGCGAAATCCACCTGCCGCTTGAACACGTCCACCCTTGCCACCACCACGTCCAGCACGTCGCCGACAGCCAGCACGCGCTTCGATTGTCGCCCAACCAGGCGACGGCGCGGTCCATCAAACGCGTAAAAATCGTCCTGTAACGAAGACACATGGATCAGCCCCGTCAAAAGAACATCCGGCAACTCAATGAGCAGACCATAGTTGCGCACCTCCACCACCACCGCTCGAAAGGACTGCGGATTCTTCTCCGTGAGCTGCATCTGCAGGAATTCCATCTTCTTCAGCTTCACCGATTCGTTTTCCGCGTCGGCCGCCACGCGTTCCGTGATGGAGATATGCTCGGCGATGCCAGCAAGCTCCCCCACGGCCCGTCGGGCGCCGCTTTTCCCGCCGCGGTCGGCCAGGGAGCGATGCACCACGAGATCGGCGTAACGGCGGATCGGGCTTGTGAAATGCGTGTAGTTGTTCTTCGCAAGGCCGTAATGGCCAAGAGGCTGGGTGGCGTAACGCGCTCGCTTGAGACTTTTTAAAAGTCCGATCTTAAGCGCTTGTTCCTCCGGCTTCCCGCGAAAAGCCTCGATGAGCCGCTGCAGCTCACGGCGTTGAGTCAGGTCGCCCGCTTTAAAACCGTAGCTGAGCACCAAAGCGCGATATTCCGCCAGCTTGTCCGGATCCGGATTCTCATGCACGCGATAGACGGTGGGGGTCAGCCGATTTTTCAACTCCGCCGCCACCGCTTCATTGGCCGCGAGCATGAATTCCTCAATCAGTTGGTGCGACTCGTCATTCTCGATCCGCTCGAGACTCAATGGGCGACCGGTCGCTTTATCCACGATCACTTTCACTTCCGGGAAATCGAGATCGAGCGAGCCGTTCGCGAAACGGCGTCGGCGCAGGATGGAGGCCAGTTCCCAAGCCGCGTGCAGACGCTCGCCCAGTTCGTTCTGCGGCGGCTGCTGCAAAAGGCCAAAGGCCTCCCGGTAGGTCAACCGTCGCGCGCTCTGGATGAGGGTGCGGGCAAAGCGCGCGCTCTTGGGCGCGCCATTCTTCGCGAAACGAATGAAGACCGAAAAGGTTAGCCTAACGACGTCGGGATTGAGACTGCAAACTCCGTTGCTGAGGCGCTCGGGCAGCATCGGAATCACCCGATCGACCAAATAAACGCTGTTACCCCGCTTGAACGCCTCGCGATCGAGCGCGCTACCTGGCGTGACGTAGGCAGACACGTCGGCGATGTGCACCCCAAGTTCCCACTGACCGCCGGGCAGTTTCTCGACATGAATGGCGTCGTCGAAATCGCGCGCGTCATCCGGGTCGATCGTGACGATAAATTTACCGCGCAAATCTTCCCGTTCGCCGTAGCGAGCGGGGTCAACCGTGGCTGGAATGGCCTCCGCTTCGGCCAGAACGGCCTCCGGAAATTCAACCGGCAAATTGTTCTTCCGAATGATCGAGAGCATGTCGATCCCGGGATCGGAAGCGCGCCCCAGCAGCTCGACGATCTCGCCCTCGGGATTGACATGGCGCGATTCCCAGGACTCCAGCCTCACGACTACCTTGTCGTTAGGCTGAGGCTCGCGCGGAGCGGAGGGAAGAGGCCGCGGGCGCACGTAGACGTTATGGACGACGCGCGGGTCATCCGGCACGACATAGTAAAAATTGCGCGTCTGCTGCAAGGTGCCCACGATGGTGTCGTGAGCCCGTTCCAGGATGCGAATGACGCGTCCTTCGGAACGGTGGTTTCCGCCCCGCGCGCGCGCATATTCCGCGTCCCGCGTGATGCGGGCCACCACGCGATCGCCATTCATGGCCGTGGCGGTGTTCTCGGCCGAAATAAAGATATCGCCTTCCTCGGAGTTTTCGCGTGCGAGAAAGCCAAAACCGGCTTGATGAATCTGGATGCGGCCCGTGATCAGGTCCGCTTCCGCCGGCAGGATATAGCGATTTTTGCGGATGCGCGCGATCTCGCCGGCATGTTCGAGATCACGGAGGGTCTGCTTGAGATCGCGGCGCGTATCATTCTTGAAGCCCAGCGCCCGGGCCAGCTCTTTTTTATCGAGCGGCCGATACTTGGGAGCGCGCATGAGAGCCAAAATGCGCTCCTTGATATCGGCATCCTCTTTCATCTGCCTGCGATGATCGGAGAAAGCGCGCGGATTGAAAGCAGACATTTGATCTGCTCGTCCTCATCGTCCTCTCAGGTCATCTTCTAGACGAGGACGAGCAGGATGACGCGGTCGAATATGGTCTCCGCTGTGATAGGCTGAATGGTGACGCCGGCAGCGCTTTGGAAAGTAGGCAGCAATAGACTCGACCTAACGAATCGCGCGTTACTCATGGGAGTCCTCAACGTGACCCCCGATTCGTTTTCCGACGGCGGCGCTTTTTTCGCCCCGGAAGCCGCCGTGCAGCATGGCCTCGAGATGGCTCGGGAGGGCGCCGACCTCATCGATGTGGGAGGCGAATCCACCCGGCCCGGGGCGGCCTCGGTTTCGCCTAACGAAGAAATGGAGCGTGTCCTGCCGGTCATCGAGCAATTGTCCCGGGCGGTGTCGATTCCGCTCTCCATCGACACTTCCAAAGCGGCCGTCGCGCGGGCGGCGCTCGAGGCAGGAGCCACCATCATCAATGACGTGAGCGGCGGCCGTGGTGACGCAGAGATGTTCCCCTTAGCCGCCGAAAAAGACGCGGCCCTCATCGTCATGCACATGCAAGGCACGCCGCGGACCATGCAAAGCAATCCGACCTATGACGACGTGGTGCGCGAAATTGCGGATTTTTTTCGACAGCAATTTGCACACGCAGTACGATGTGGCGTGAATCCACTCTCCCTCGCCTTCGATCCGGGGGTTGGCTTCGGCAAGACCGTCGCGCATAACCTGGAACTTCTGGCCCACCTGCCACGTCTGCGGGTGGAGAGTCGTCCGCTCGTGGTGGGTGTTTCGCGAAAATCTTTTCTGGCAAAAATCTCCCCGCAAGCCGACCGCGCGAGTGCGACGGTCGCGCTCACCTCGCTCCTGCGGGCGCGCGGCGCCAACGTCCTGCGGGTGCACGACGTGGCCCAAAATGTTTGCGCGTTGCGCACGGCTGAAGCTGTTCTCTGCGTCACCCGATGATCGAGCCGCTCATCCATCTCTTCTTCGATAAGTGGCGGAGCGCCGTCGAGATCGTCCTCCTCAGCGTCGTGATTTATTACGGCTACTTGTATTTTCGCGGAACCCGCGGAGCCAAGGTGCTGACGGGTTTGGCGATTGTTTTCCTGACGCTGACCCTCATCTCACAGCTGCTCAACCTGGTCGTGATCAGCTTTATCATTCGCAGCTTCTCCGTCTTCCTGGCCGTCGCCCTCGTGGTGATTTTCCAACCGGAACTCCGCCGTGCTCTCGCCGCGTTGGGCGGACACCCGATCTTTTCCCTAACGAGCGAGAAACGCGAGACGGTTCATGATCTATCGGAAGTCGTGACGCAGCTCTCGAACAAGCAATTCGGCGCACTGCTCGCGATCGAACGCGACACGTCGATCAAAGTTTACGAAGACACTGGCGTGGTAGTCGATGCCGCTTTCTCGACTGAGTTGCTCCTGACTCTGTTCCATCCCAAGTCGGCCCTGCACGATGGCGGGGTGATTGTGCGCAATGGCCGCATCGCGGCGGCTGCATGCATCTTCCCGGTGAGCCAGCGCGAAACCCTCGATCGCAGCCTGGGCCTGCGCCATCGGGCGGCTCTCGGCATCACGGAGGAATCCGACGCGGTCGCGATCGTGGTCTCCGAAGAAACCGGCGCCATTTCGGTTTGCTATCGCCGCCGGATTGAGCGGAATTTTACACCAGAAACCTTCCGACAAAGACTCGGAGAAATTTTACTCCATCGTTCCAATGAAGAACCTGATCCTCAACAACTGGCGCGCGAAACTGAGCTCCCTCCTGCTCGCGACCGCGCTCTGGTACCTCGTCAAGAAGAACGTAGCAACGACACCCTCGCCGTCTGAACTGGACGACCGACCGACCACCGTGCAGTCTCAGTAGGCTGCTAGACGTTTCCTTCTGGGCCGTAACGGATGCGAAGCAAGGGCCGGGCTTTCCAACGCGGGTGCAAGCTTGGCTAAGGAAGCCATTCTCCGCGCCTCACCTTCCTCCGCGCCTCAAGGCGTGGACATTACCGCAGGAAGCGAGCGAGGTTGTCGTCTTCCCACTGCCGAGCCCGTCGATAGCCGGGAAAAGCTTTTTCCCGACGTTGGAACTCGGCGGTGTGAATCCGGCGCCTTCCGGCGGAATCAGTTTCATCCGGCACCACCGAGTGCAGCATCTCGTGGTAAAGCACGTACTCCAAAAACCAGCGCGGCACGAAAGGTTGATCCAGCAAGGGATGAATGCGGATGACCTTGTCTTCTTCCTGAATCGAACCGAAAACGAAATACTCTTTCGGACGCTCTCGGCGGCGCCTTCCCCAAACAACTCTGTAACCGCGCAATCGTGCCCGAAAATGGCGCGCATTCACGCGATCGAAGATTTCCCGGAGATCGAAGCAACGCCCTTCATGGCAAAGGTTCAACTGCCGCTGCATGGGCAACAGCGGACGGGCTGCTTTTCGTTTTGCCTTTTTCTTAGCCATCGATATTCGCCCCCGCGTAGGAGCGTGCACTAGTTTAGATGGCGCCGCCAAAACTGACAAGGACGACGAGCCGGCATCCAGGGTTTTACGGTTTAAGTAACTGATTTTCATAGAGATAAAATTAAAAAGAATAGCATCCGGTGGGTGGGACTGGACTTGATGGCGGGAGCGCGCAATCTTACGCTTCCGAGGGACGAATCCTGCTAAATTCATGACCCCATTTCTGCGAAAACTGGTCGGCCTGAACTGGGTGCTCGTGGCTAACATGCTCGCGCTGGCGGTCTTCGGGGTGGTCGCGATTTACAGCGCCACTTACATGCGAGCGGACCCAGCCGCGGCCGAATTCTGGCGTAAACAAGCCACTTGGGTCGCCGTCGGTTTTTTCGCCTTTATGGTAACAAGCCTCATCGATTATCGCTGGGTTAAATGGGGAGCCCTCCCGATGTACCTGGCTGGGCTGGCCTTTCTCATCCTAACCCGTTTCATCGGCACCAAGGTCTATGGATCTCGGAGCTGGCTGCACCTCGGGCCGATCAACTTCCAACCTGCCCAGGTCGCGGTCGTCGCCGGGATCATGGTTTTGGCGCTTTTCCTGAGTCAGTTCCGCCAGATGCATCCAATGCTTCGGGTGACCTTATGCGGCGCGATCGTCGGTGCTCCCTGCCTCCTCATTCTCATGCAGCCGGATTTGGGCGAATGCATTATCTGGGGACCGGTCGTGCTCGCGTTGCTCTTTGTGGGCGGAATTCCGTTTCGTTATTTGATCTGCATCGTGCTGATCGTGATCGCCTGCGTCCCGGTCGCCTATGTGGGATTAAAGCCTTACCAACAGGAACGGATCACCGCGTTCATCAATCCCGATATCGATCGCCAGGGATCGGCTTGGGCGATCAATCAATCGCTCATCGCGATTGGGTCCGGTGGCTGGGCGGGGAAAGGTTACAAGGCGCCCAATACGCAGATCGAGCTCGGGTTCCTACCGGCCACGGCCGTGCATAACGACTACATCTTCTCGGCCATCGGCGAGCAGTGGGGCTTTGTCGGCGGGATCGTTCTCTTGAGCGCCTTTGCTCTACTTTTGTTGACCTGCCTCTTTGTGGCGCTGACCGCGGCCGATCTCTTCGGACTCTTGCTCGTGATTGGGATCGCCACGCTTATTTTCACCCACATCTTTCAGAACATTGGCATGACCATCTCGATCCTACCGATCACCGGTGTGCCGCTGCCGCTGATCAGCTACAGCGGATCGTTTGCCCTCATGATCATGTTCGGGCTCGGGCTCGTGAATAGCGTCTGGGTCCATCGCAAAGTCCCGGTGCGCTGAGAATTTTCGACCGCGGATGTCGCGGATGAAAGAACAGCACTGCAGAGAGGCTGCCTCTCAAAATCCGCGTCATCCGCGGTCAAAATCTCCAAGGCGAGAGACCGCGCCTTCCGCGTGGACAAACGGCCACGTTTGGCCATATTGCCCGTCCCGCATGACGATTTTGATCAATTTACTGCTCGGGCTCGAGGCACTCGTCGCTGTGCTCATGATGTTTGTCATCCTGATGCAGCGACCCAAGAGCGAAGGGCTCGGAGCGGCCTTCGGCGGCGGGGTGACGGAGAATATTTTCGGGGCGCAGACCACCAACGTCCTGACCACGATTACGACTTGGTTGGCCGGTAGCTTTTTCGTTCTGGTCCTCTTGCTCTCGATCCTCTACGCGCATCAAGGCGCGCCCAACTCGGCGCTGCGCCGTGAGTTGATGAAAACCTCCGCGCCAGCCAAAGCCGCGGCGCCGCTGTCTCCCAAAGCGGCCGCGGAGAATGCGGCCGCAGATGCGAAAGCCAAAATCGCACCGGTGGGCGGAAGCCCGGTTCCGGCGGCCGGGGGCGTTGCCTCTCCTTCCGCGGCGGACGCAGCCGTGGGCGTCGTACCCGCAGCAGCTGGCACCAGCCCGACGGCGCCTCCAGAAGCGTCAGCGAAACCGACGCCCTAACGGCACTTGATTGGTGGGGCGAGACTCCGTCGAGCCGGGGTTAGATTCTTGCTTTTTACCCGCGCAGCTCTACGCCGGCTCGACCGATTCTCACCCTACCGAACGGGTGAAACCAAAGCTGCGCCAAGGAATCTTGTAATCGGCGGCAGGAAACGAATGTTGATAGGCCGATGACATCGACGCAGCAACGCATCTTCGCGGCTGGCCCGTGCGAAGTCGCTTCTGACAACCGCACCCGCCAGCTTTACGCGACGGATGCTTCCCTCTATCAGATCGAGCCGGCGGCGGTTGCTTTTCCGCGTAGCGCACAGGAAGCGCGCGACGTTATTCTGGCCGCGCAGGATGCCGGGCTCTCCGTCTCGCCGCGCGGCGCCGGGAGCGGCCTCGCCGGCGGTGCCATCGGCGAAGGGGTCATTGTCGATTTTTCGCGCTATAATCGCCAGATCAGCGGGCTCGATCTGGCCAGCCGCACCGTGCGAGCCGGCGCGGGCGTGGTCCTCGATCAACTCAACGCCTTTCTCCAGCCGCATGGTTTTTGCTTTGGCCCGGACGTCGCGACCAGCTCACGCGCGACGATCGGCGGAATGATTGCGAATAATTCGTCCGGAGCACGGGTGCCGGTTTACGGCACCACCGCGGATCATGTGCGCGCGCTCGAGATCGTCCTGGCGGACGGCCGCATCGTGACGATCGGTCCTGGTCACGAGGCCCTCGCGCCCGAGCATGAATCAATCGCGCAACTCGTTAGGCAAGAGTCGACCCAGATTGCGGAATGGATGCCGCCCGGCATGCTGAAACGCTGGAGCGGCTACGCCTTGGAACGCTTCGCCCGCACCCCCGAGAATTTGACCGAAATTCTCTCCGGGAGCGAGGGCACGCTGGCCGCAATTTTCTCCGCGGAACTTCAAATCGTTCCCCTGCCCCGCGCCAAAGGTCTGGGCCTCGTCTTCTTCGCCTCCGTCGCCGAAGCAATGCAGGCCACCGTTGAACTGCTCGATCTCAAACCCTCCGCGATCGAACACATCGATCGGCCGCTCGTCGATCAAACCAAAGGACAGCTCAATTTTGAAGCCGCGCGACAGTTGCTGGAGCTCGAGACCAAGCCCTGTGAAGCGATTTTGATCGTCGAGTTCTACGACGACAATGTCGCGGGACGGCTCGCCACGCTCGCCCAACGCAAGCTGGGCCTCCGCACCTTGATTTGTGCCGACCGCGCACAAATGAACCTCGTTTGGTCCATGCGCAAAGCGGGGCTTTCCCTGCTCACGGGCCGACCGGGCCCAGCCAAGCCGGTCGCATTCATCGAAGACGCGGCGGTGCCACCCGCGCAGTTGCCCGCCTACGTGGCGGGGTTGCAATCCATCATGCGTCCGCTGGATCTCGAGGTCTGTTATTACGGCCACGCCGCCACCGGGCTCCTGCATGTGCGGCCGGTGCTCGATCTGCATAGCGCGACGGATTTGCAGAAATACCGTCAGGTCTCGGACCAAGTCTCCGCGCTCGTTAGGCAATTCAAAGGCTCTCTTTCCGCGGAACACGGCGTGGGCATCGCGCGCACCGAATACATGCTCGAGCAGGTGGGGCCGGTCCTCCTCGATGTGATGCGTCGGATCAAACGCACCTTTGATCCCAAGAACATATTTAATCCCGAGAAGCTGATCGGGAACGGGCGATTCAAAGTCGACCAGGATCTGCGCGACAATTTCCGCCGACCAATCGAGCTGCCTTTCACGCCCCGGCTGGCCTTCGCGGCGAAGGATCATTCCTTCATCGGCAACCTCGAGCAATGCAATGGATGTGGCGGTTGTCGCAAGGATGCGCCGACCATGTGCCCGACCTTTTTGGCCACGGGCGAGGAATATATGTCGACCCGGGGCCGGGCGAACGCTATCCGCACCGCGCTGGAATTGCGCGTCGAAGGAAACGACTCCCTGCGCGCCCAGGAATTGGAAGATGCCCTGAGTAACTGCCTGTCCTGCAAAGCCTGCACGACCGAATGTCCGTCCAACGTAAACCTCGCTCTGCTCAAAGCGGAGCTTGTCCATGCGCGGCACGAGCGGGACGGCCTGCCTTTGCGGGCGCGCCTGCTCAGCGCCGTAGATTTGTTAGGCAAACTCGGCTGCCTGCTGCCTCGGCTGGCTAATGCCTCGCTCGAGCTCCCTCCCCTGCGCGATCTCATGGAGAGCGTGCTGGGCCTCTCGGCGCGACGCCCTCTACCGGTCTACACGTCCGAGCGTTTCGATCGCTGGTTCGTTAGGCGCAAGGCCGCCAGCCCTGTAGCTGGGGACGCCGTCCCCGGCCGACGGCAGCTCAGGCGTGGCCGGGTCATCCTGTGGGATGACACCTTTGTGCGTTACCACGAGCCGCACATCGGGATCGCGGCGGTCCAGGTGTTGGAGGCGCTCGGATTCGATGTAACTCTCGCCCGTGGACGCAAATGCTGCGGACGCCCAGCCTTCAGCCAGGGAAATTTGCGCGAGGCCGCGCGCCTCGGTCGACATAATCTTGCCCTGCTCCATCAGACCGAGACGGACATTCCGATCCTCTTCCTCGAGCCCTCCTGTTACTCGATGTTCGTGGAAGATTATCGTGAGCTCAAATTGCCCGAGACAGAGGCGATCGCCGCGCGCTGCCATCTTTTCGAAAAGTTTATCGACGACTTGCTGGAGCGGGAGCCTGACGCTCTTCGTTTCGAAGAGCGCGACACTCAGGTTGCCATTCATGCACATTGCCATGCCAAGTCGCTGCTCCATTCCGGCTTTATGGTCCGTTTGGCGGAACGGCTGCCGGGCCGCGAAGCCACTCTTCTGAACACGGGTTGCTGTGGAATGGCGGGTGCATTTGGGATGCTCGAAGCGAAGTACGATCTCTCTCTCAAAGTGGCCGCTCCGCTGGTCGAGCAAATTGCGCAACAAGCCCGCGACGCAGTGGTGGTGGCTTCCGGCACGAGCTGCCGACATCAAATTGACGATCTCACGCCGGTGCATCCGAAGCACATGGCGGAGTTGCTGGCGGATGCGATCGACCAAGGTGAGCAGGGTTAAATCAACTGGGCGGAAAAATTCCGTTAGGCTAAAGCAGCTAGCTTCGCTTGCATGTAGACGCCTCCCTCTGGGAGGCGCGGGTATAAGAGGTGTCGACCCGGGGGTTCGCTTAGCGGATGTTACCCGCTGGTGCTGGGATCCACGCTTACACCCGCGCCTCCCAGAGGGAGGCGTCTACATGCAAGCGATAGCCGCAGCCGGGGAGTAATAGATTCCCGAGGCTGGGACTTAGGGCTTCGCTGGTGCGGGAGGACTACCGCCCGGCTCCGCCGATGCGCCGGGCACCGGGGCGGGCGGTGCGCCTCCCGCAACATCGGCTTCCACGGGGACCGCGAGAATGTCAGGCTCGGTATACGATTCAGCGCGACCAGCCAATTCCTTGCGCATGGCTGCGACGCCCTCCGCGCTCACCGGGGTGGCTTTGTTACCCCACTCCTGCCGGACATAAGTTAGAACGTCAGCGATTTTTTGGTCGTTCAGCGTCTTTTCCCACGGTTGCATCACGGCCGAGCCATAGTGCTGCCCTTTGACTGTGAGCGGGCCTTGCAACCCCTTGAGCACAATCATGACCGGACGTTTGGAACCGCCATTAACGATTTCTGAACCCGCCAGAGGCGGATATTGGCCGGCCACACCTAGACCATTTGCCTGGTGGCAGGTCGCGCAGTTGGCCGAAAAGATCTTTTTGCCTTTGTCTACCGGGGAAAGCTCCGTGGCCTGCTCGGCTCCGCCACTACTGGAGCCTCGGCTGGCCAGGCGAGGCGCACCGCCGAGGTAATCGAGACCGTCACCCGTGAAATTGCCCGAGTAGCGCCCGAGATAAGCGCCGCCGAAAAGGACGGCCAGGCCCCAAATGGCGATCAACCACAGGGAAAGCGGTTCGCGTCCCACGCGCGGCTCCAGTTTTTCTCGGATGATGGCGGCGTGGGTCTCCTGCACCTGATTGGTTTCGCCATAGTCCATGCCTTGGCGCGGAGTGTTTTGCGGAGGCTGGCCGTTCATTTCTTTGCCTCCTCGTTCTCTTTCTCCTTGGCGGGCGACGGCGCAATCGTGGGCGGCGCCTTGGCTTCCTTCAGCGCATGGGATTGATCGAGCGACATGAGATAAGCGACCAAACATTTCGCGTCGTAGCTCGGCACGATCTGCCAGCCCTTCTCCAACTCGTCGCCCGCGCTGCCCGCGAAATTGATCGCGTCGGGCGAAGCTTCCCCGCTGACCCGGCGTTTCTCATAGAGGAATCGGTAGGCCGGCATATTGGAATTCTCGACCAGACTGCGCGGGTTATAAAGATGCCTGTGATGCCAGGCCGCAGTGTAAGGAACCGGCTGGCCGTTTGCAGTCAAAGCCTTCACGTTGGCGACCATCGAAGGCGCCTCGGCGGCTGCGCTCGTGCCAGGTGCCCCGGTTACTGCGCCTGGCGAACCGGCGGGCGACACAGCTGCTGCGGCCGCGGGATTGGCATTGGGCGCGGGACTTGGCTCTGCCGCTGGATTCGTCGCGACGGGCGGAGTAGCCGCTGCGCTCGCGGGAGAAGCAGCCGGGCTAGCTGCGGCTCCTGGACTGGCCGCCGGGCTGGATTCCGGCGCCGCACTGGCACCTGGGCTCGCCCCAGGAGCCGGGCTTGCCTCAGTCGGCGCACCGGCTGCTGGCACCGCACCTTTTTCATCCGTCTTCGCCCCGACCCCTTCCGTCAGTGAAGGGCGATGACCTACGTTGGCCAAATCAGGGCCGGTCCGCATTTTTCCGAGGAAAACGACGCGCTGGAAAATGTAATCGCGCGGTCCGCTGCGGCGGTCGCCCCACTTCCGTTCGATATCGGAGCCGCCATATTCCGGCCGTACCTGCTGGCTGTGGCAATAAACGCAGCCGTTCGCCGCGTAGACTTCGGCCCCGTGCGCGGCCATGCCCGAAGGCGGCATGGGATAAATATCTGTCCCCTCCTCGTCCGCCTGTGGATTGAGGCTGCCGATCTGCATGTTTGGCACCACGATCATGCCAAGCCAAGAGAAGGCGAAGATCCCGAAAATTCCGAGGAAGATTGGCTGCAGACCTTTCATCAGTGCCCTCCTTCTTTGCGCTCAAGCGGGTTGAGAAAGGTAGGCAAGCTCGCGGTGCGACCGAAGCCGAGCAGCATGAGGCCGAAATGAAAGGCAAAGACAAGGTGCGACACGCTCAACAGAATCCACCCCAGGGTGGCGCCGCGGAGATAAGGCAGGATGGTCTCGGTCGTTTCGGAGAAGGGCAAGGTCGGATCATGCAGACTCAGTCCCTGCACGAAGCCGCCGACCAAAAGAAGCAGCACCAACAGACCGATGCCGTAGGCGGACGACCAGAAATGCAACTTGATCAGACTCGCATAGCGCCATTCCCGACCCACCAGCCGAGGCACGATGTAGTACATGGAACCAAACATCACCATCGTGAAGAACGCGTAGAGGCCCATGTAGGTGTAACCCATGCTCGCCTCGGTGAAATGAACGATTCGCGCCATGGAGCGGAGCGAGATGATCACGCCAACAATGCTGAAGGCGGTGTAGGAAATCGCGCCAAACACCGTGAAGCGCAGCGTCGGGCTGTAGCGCATGAGCGGGAAATGATCCCGCATGGTCACGTGATGATTAAGACCGACCGTCGCGATCGGAATGAGCCCGAGCATCATGGCTGCGATACTGGCCGTGACCATCCAGGCCGGGAAAGGCCCATCGATGAGCCGCTGCATTCCGGTCCAGCTAAAGAAGAAAGCGAAAGTCCAAAAGCCGATCGTAGCGAGGTAATAACTGTGCACCGGCCGGCCGATCACTTTCGGGATCATGTAATAAACTGTGCCGAGCCCGATCGAGCCGAACCAAAGGAAGAGCAGGTTATTGGCAAACCACCAATTAACTGCGGCCTGCATGACACCCTGGACCGGGAAGATAAAAAGCATCACCTGCGTGGCCGCGTAGAGCCATGGAAACCAAAGAAACGCACCTAACAAATACCACTGCGTAATGTAAACGTGGCCCCGCCGGCGATAGCGGAACATGACCAGCGCCCAGGTCATGATGAGCAGGTAGGCCACGAAGAGCGTCACCGCTGAGTAGCGGGGGAATTCGAGCCATTCGTAACCGGTGGTATCACCGGCCAGCACAGCGCCAAGGCCCATGAGCACACCAAGATTCCAGAACGCCCCACCGGCGATGAGCAAAAGCGGATGGCGCAAAGTCGTGCGACAAAGCCGGGCCATGAGCCAAATGGCGCTGCCCATGCCAGCCATCGACGCCCATCCGTAAATGAACGCGTCCAGGTGCACCGGCCGAATTCTCCCCCAGGTCAGCGGGGCCACATCCCCGAGGAAATCGGGCCAGTGGCTCTTAAAGGAAGTGAGAATGCCGAAGAAAGTGGCGACCAACAGCCAGCAAAGAGCGGAGCCGTAGAAAACCAGCACCGGCAAACGAGTCGAGGCGTCGATTAACGCGCGCTCAACGCGTTCCACGTCGCTTGTCGTCACTTCGACATCAGCGGATACCTCTGGATTGGCTTCAACAGTCGGATTCATGAAATTGGAGTGGCCGCCTCGTTTGTGCGGACGAGCTTGCGGCGCGCGCCACGATTGAACCAGCGGCGATCGGGCATGACCAAATCAGTCGGCCGACCAATCGGTTCGGAGCGATCGAAAATGACGGTCGCGTTCTGGTCGTAGCGTTTCATCTTGGCTATTAAGTCGGAGAAACTCATGGCTTGGGAGTGGGCGCTCCCCGAACTGGCAGAGGCGTGCCTGAAGCTTTCAAAATCGGAGTGCCGGTAGGCGAAACCGACGGCACATCAGAATTGCTTTCTGGCTTGGCCGCGGGCGTCGCAGAGGCACCAGGCTGAGTTCCCGGCGCGGCGTCCGATGGATTCGCAGCGGCGGCCGGTTGTCCGTGGGCTTCCGAACCGGGACCTTCCGCAGCCTTGGGTGCAGGCGCATCGGAGGGAGCGGGTATTACGGCGGGCGGGTTCGCCGGTTGCGCTGCACCAGCTTCAACGGCGGCGGGCGCCGCTTCAGGAGCGGGTGTGGCGATCGGTCCGGCCGGCGCCGGCTTCTTTGCCTGCAGCTCAGCCATTTCTAATTCCATGGCGCGCTCCACCGGAATGTGGGCAACGCCCTTCTCTTTATCAACCCAGCCGTATTGATGCAGCTTCTTGTCCCACTCTTCGTGAGCCGTTTTGAGCTTCTCCATGCGAGCTTTACCGCGCTCTGCTTCGTAGTTGGAACCCCGGTGCATGGTGCCAAAAGTGATGGCCACGATCACGCCGAAGAAAACAAAAAGTACCACCGCCCATAACCAGGCGGAGACCAGGAAGCGCGGCTGCTCGGGATGGGCGAGTGTTTCTTCGTCAGGCACGGTTAGTTAGTCAGGCGCAGAGACTCGATCAGGCGCGGGTCGCGCACTGGGAAAAGCGAACTTTTCCCGACGAGTCGGAGGTAAAAGAAAGCCAGCGTACCGCCGATTCCGATCAGCGGCAGAAAATCCAGGATGCTGAGGTGAATGCCGGTGCCATGCAAGGAGGGCAGCACGATCAGATACATGTCGAGCAACTGCATGCAAAGGATCCAACCGGCGATGCAGCACAAGACGGTCGGTTTCTTCTTCACCGAGCGCAGGAGGAGGATGCCGAAAGGCACAAAGAAACGCCCGATCACGAGAATCCAGTTCAGCGCGTTCCAGCCTTCCGTATTCCGGATGATGAAGTACTGCGTCTCTTCCGGAATGTTGGCATACCAGTAAAGCATATACTGGCTGAAGCCGATGTAGGCCCAGAAGACGGAGAAGGCGAGGAGCCATTTCCCCATGATGTGGTAATGCTCGATCGTCACGACATCCTTGAGGTAACCGGCTTTGCGCAGCGCGGTGATGACGAGGATAAGCAGAGCCATTGAACTGCCTGCCGTGCCCGCGAAAAGATAGGGACCCCACATGGTCGAAAACCAGTGCCAGTTCAGGCTCATCAGCCAATCGAAAGCGCCGAAAGTGAGGCAAAGAGCGAAAACCGGCAGCCCGACAAAGGCAAGTTTACGCATGGCCATGGTGAAACGCGGATTGCCATCGCGATCCTGGCTCACCGAGAGCCGGCGCAGAAAGTAAGCGACCAGGGTGAGGACCACGAAAAAGAAGACCGCTCGGAAAAGGAAGAACTGCCAGTTCAGATAACCCCGCTTGGCATCGAGCAGCGGATCCACGCCCAGCGGGATGTCCATCCAGCGATAAAGGTATTGGCGCCAAAACCAGATCGGGAGGAAGAGCAGACCCATCACGGGCAGGAGCAGCGCAATGTTTTCGAGCTGCCGCCTAACGACGACGGACCATTCCGCATCCACCACATGGTGCACGATCGTCCAGAAGAGGCAGCCAATGCAGAGGGTGAAGAAGAAGATAAAACCAAAGAGCCAGGAGAAGCTGAACTGCACCGGCGAGAGGAAGGCCCCAACAAAACTGAGGACAAGACCGACAATGCCGAGCAGGCCGCAGATTAACGACAAGCCGTTGAAGCGGCTATTCTCAAAAAATTCGCCTTCCGGGGCAGGCGAGACGTGGGATCGATCGCTCATTTCTTCGCCGGTGCGGGCGGTTTCTCCGGTTCAGGTTTCTTTTCCAGGTCCGCCTGGTGCTGCGGTGGCACATCGCCCGCGCTCGCGTGCTGGCTGCGTTGCAGTGCGCGCAGATAGCAAATGATGGCCCAGCGATCATGCACCGTGACGCGCGGCCCATAGGCCATCATGGTGTTCTTGCCGTGGGTGATGGTGTTGAAAATCTCGCCATCGGCCATGTTCCGAATCCGGTCGTCCTGCAGCGTGACCACCGTGGCCAGTCCATACTGCTTCACGATCCCGTCTCCGGCCGCAAGCGGTCCGTGGCAGACGGCGCAGTTGACGTTGAAACGCTGCTCCCCGCGTTTCATGACCGCCGGGGTGACCTCGAGAGGAATGCCGCTACCCCAATTCGCGTCCATTTTCCCTGTGTTATAATAATCAGTGCCCTCGCTGAAGCCGAACCGCGGTTCCATTTTCATCTCGCCGGCTTGGTCGACCGCGGTTCCTTGGTCGTTAGGTAAAGGCATTTCGTAACCGAGCGGCACCGTGCCGTCGACCGGTTTGCGCGAGCCCCGCTGGTCGGCAAAGAAATGACTCTCCGATTGGGCGCGCACCTTAGGCTGCCGCACCATGTCGGGGAAAATTTCGATTTCCGGTTTGGTGCTCTTTTGACCGCGAAAGCCGAAAACCGCCAGCCAGGCGATCGAGACCAGCAGAAAGACGAGAAAGAAAGCGCGCAGCATTTAGGACTCCTCGTGCACCACGGTGATATGCTGGCCGCCCGTTCGTTCGAGCAGTTCGCGTGCTTCGTTTTCGCTGAAGCGCGGGTCGCGCGCTTCCAAGACGAGGAAAAATCCGTCGTTCGTCACCCGCTTGAACCGATCCCAGTTAAACATCGGATGATTCCAGCGAGGGAGCAGATTCATCGTCAGCATCGCCAGGAAGGCAGAAAACGCCGAGAACAGAATCGTCAGCTCAAACATGATCGGAAAGAACGCCGGGACCGTCCAAAAGCTGACCGGTTTTCCATGGACGATGAGCGGATACAAATAAGACGAAGGCCCGAACTCGAGGACCGCCGCGGTGAGCAAACCCGTGACGCCGCCGCAAAGCACGACCGCGCTGAGCCACGATTTGCCGAGACCCATGGCGGCGTCCATACCGTGAATCGGAAAAGGCGAGTGCACATCCCAACGTTTAAAGCCGGCATCGCGCACCTGTTCTGCAGCGTGATAAAGCGACGAGGCGCTCGGGTATTCCGCGGCCATGCCGTAAACACGATTTCCGCTCGGCGTAATCATGTGCGCTCCATCCCTCCAGCAGCCACCGTGTGATGCTCCTCAGGCGTAGCGTGATGCGGGTCCGCTTCTGGCAAAACAATTTTCACTTCCGACATGGCGATCATGGGCAGGAAGCGGATGAAGAGAAGGAAGAGGGAAAGGAAGATTCCGAAGGTGCCGACAAACGTCCAGATATCGACCCAAGTCGGTGTGAAAAATCCCCAGGAAGAAGGCAGGAAGTCGCGATGCAGACCGCCCACGATGATGATGAAACGCTCAAACCACATACCGGCGTTCACGCACATGCAGACGAAGTAAACGACCAGAATGTTATGCCGGCACCACTTCGACCAGAAGAGCTGCGGAGCGAGTGTATTGCAGAAGAGCATGCCGACCCACCAGTACCACCAGTAGGGACCGAAAATACGGTTATAGAACGCGTACTTCTCGTACTCGTTGCCGCTATACCAGGCGATGAAAAACTCCATCGCGTAGGCGTAACCCACGATCGAACCGGTCAGCAGGATCACCTTCGCCATCTTATCGATGTGCTGCGGGGTAATGATATCCTGCAGTTTGAAAATCGCCCGCGCCGGGATCATCAA
This sequence comes from Chthoniobacterales bacterium, assembly GCA_965218705.1. Lineage (GTDB taxonomy): Bacteria > Verrucomicrobiota > Verrucomicrobiia > Chthoniobacterales > UBA10450 > Palsa-1392. The sequence goes on along the minus strand of OZ244652.1, from coordinate 1,044,804 downwards.
AGTCAACACCATGGCGAACCCGCCGAAGATCGCGCCCGCGACGAAGTAAGGCGGGAAAATGGTGGTGTGCCAGGTCGGGATGACCGACGTAGCGAAGTCAAAGGAAACGACGCTGTGCACCGAGAGCACGAGCGGCGTGGAAAGACCGGCCAGGAGCAGATAGGCCATCTCGTAATGGCGCCAGTTGCGGTTCGAGCCGCGCCAGCCCAGCGCAAAGATTCCGTAAAGAAACTTCTTCATTTTGGACGTAGCGCGATCGCGCAACGTGCCAAGATCAGGAATCAAACCGGTGTACCAAAAGAGGACGGAAACCGAGAAGTAAGTCGAGACCGCAAAAACGTCCCAGAGCAGCGGACTGCGGAAGTTTGGCCAAATCGCATACTGATTCGGAATCGGCGCCAGGAACCACGCCATCCAGACGCGGCCGACGTGGATGCCAGGGAAAATGGCTGCGCATATAACGGCGAAGAGCGTCATCGCTTCGGCCGAGCGGTTAATCGAGGTGCGCCATTTCTGCCGGAGCAGGAATAAGATCGCGGAAATCAGAGTGCCGGCGTGACCGATACCGATCCAGAAAACGAAATTCGTAATGTCCCACGCCCAACCGACCGGCGAGTTCAAACCCCAAGTACCGACACCGGTCGAGATTTGGTACCCGATACAGGTGAGACCGAAGAGCGCGATGGCCGAAGTGATGGCGAACGCGACCCACCACCAACGCGGCGTCGGATTCTCGATTGCGCCCGAAATTCGATTGGTGATCCAGTCGAAATTACGCGTGTTCAGAACGAGCGGAACGCGGGCCAGCGGCTTCTCCACCGAAGACGAAGCCTCGCCTCTGATCACATCTGGTGCGGTCGCCGAGCCGTCCATTTATTCTGCTCCTCCTGCAAAAACATTTGGCATCCCAAGTCGGCGAAGCGCGGCGAGCGGCCTCGCTCTTGCCACTTCGGTTTCCAACAAACGGGAAAGTTCCGCCTGCATTCGAGAGATCCCTCGCTGTCTTCGCAGCTGGGGATGACAAGTCGTAGCGGTGCTCATCACGGTCATCACGCCTCTTTCTCCGGATGGTGGCCCGCTGTTTCTGGCCCGTGTTCTTCGATCGGGCTGGCCACGCCGATGTTCGCCGCATCGGGCATCTTCGGGTTGGGGTTGCGAATGCGCGCCAGATAACTGGTCCGCGTCTTAACGTTCAGATATTCGAGCAGACGATAATTGCGGTTCTGAGCTTTCACCTGCGAAACCCGGCTCTTTGGATCCCGAATATCGCCGAAGACGATCGCCTCGGTCGGGCAAGCCTGCGCGCACGCGCTCGTAAACGAATCACGCGGAATGAGCGTCTTATCCGACGCGCCGGCGCGCACTTTGGCTTCGATCTTGGCTTCCTCGATCCGCTGCACGCAATAAGTGCACTTCTCCATCACACCGCGCATGCGCACGGTTACATTCGGATTCTTCTGCAGCTTCATCGTCTCGGCTGCCCCTTTGGTGGTGAGCGGTCCGAGATATTCCTGATAGACCGAGACGCCGCCGATCTTTGTCTTCCCGATCGGACGCTGGGTGTAGTCCAAATAATTGAATCGGCGCACCTTGAAGGGGCAGTTATTAGCGCAATACCGCGTGCCGATACAGCGGTTGTAAACCATCACGTTGAGCCCGGATTCGCTGTGGATGGTGGCATTAACCGGGCAGACGGTTTCGCACGGCGCGTTTTCGCAGTGCTGACACATCATCGGCTCGTGCACCATCTCGGGATTTTCAGGCCACTGTCCGTGATCCTGATTGAATGGTTTGGCGCTCGCGTAATAGCGATCGATCCGAATCCAATGCATGACGCGGCCGTGCGCCACCTGCAATTTGCCCACGATCGGGATGTTGTTTTCCGCCTGGCAGGCGATCACGCAGGCGCTGCAGCCGGTGCAGCTGTTGAGGTCGACCGTCATGCCCCATTGCTGCGGGTCGTCCAGCTTCGGATGCGTGTAGATCGAAGGCAGTTGCTTGGGCAACTCTTCGTCGCCGGCAATCTTCGTCACGAATTCTTCGTCGCCGCGATAATGTTCGAGCGTCGCTTCCCGGACGAGGCCACGACCTTCGATGGAGAAATGTTCCTGGGTGGTGGAGAGCGCGTAAGAGCCAGCCACCTTTTGGACCTTGACGCTTTCGACCGCTTTGCCATCCGCCACGATGAAATGCGGATTCGAGCTGGTGCGCAGCAGATAACCGTTGAAACCGCTCTCTTCCCCGACCGGGCCGGTGTGTTTGCGGCCATAGCCTAACGGAATCGTGATCGAATAATCGGCGTGACCCGGCACGATGAGCGCCGCGATGACGAGCTGACGCCGGCGCGCCTCGCGCTTTGCCGGAGCGGGTGGCGCCGGCTTGCCCGCGACCGGCGCAGGTGGCTTGGGAGTGGGCTCGGAGACCGTGATCTCAATCAGGTCGCCATCCTTCACGCCCAGGTGTTTGGCGTAATTGGGACTCATCATGGCCGCGTTATCCCAAGTCAGCTTGGTGACCGGATCCGGCATTTCCTGGAGCCAGCCGTTATTGATGTAGCGGCCGTCATCCATCGAATAACTTCCGACCAACACGACTTCCGGCGCGTCGTTCGAGGGCACGGAAGCGTCGGCTGTCCAAAGCGTGTGCGCGACGCCGCCAGCTGTGTTCCCGTTAAACTTGGGCGGCGCATCCTTGGGCGACAGATGGGTGGCGTAACCGTCGTGCAGAAACTTGTTCCAAGCCGCGTTGAAATCGCCCGGCGGGGCGGTCTGCCGAAAGGTCTCCTGGACCAGCGCCGGGCCCTCGGCCTTCGGCTGACCCAGAATCATCTGCATCATGTCGAGCTCGGAAAGACCGTCGAAAAGCGGCAGAATCATCGGCTGCATCGCCACGTACGCGCCGCTCGGGGTGAATCCGTCGCCCCATGATTCGAGATAGTGAGCGGAGGGCACATGCCATGAGCTCAAAGCCGAGGTCGCATCTTCGTATTGCCCGAGCCTAACGACATCCGGCACGCGTTTTTGCAGCTCGGGCCAATCGACCGGCTGCTTCGATTCGCGATCGATCGTGATGGAGCGCGGTGCGTTGTAAACCGGATCGCCGCCGAAAATGAAAAGCTGTTTGACCCGGCCCGCCCCAATATCGCTGGCCAATTGCAGGATGCTGCTCGCCCGCGAGGTCGGCGGCGTCGAACGCAACAACAACGTCGTGCCGATATTCTGCAACGCGCTGTTCATCGCAAAAACCATCAACTGTACCACCACCGGCTGATGAGGTCCGGCCAGGATCATACTGGCGCCCGGTCTAGCCAGGAGATCGGCCGCCAACTCGTCGATCCAGCGAGGGTCGATTTTCGTCCTCTTCGCCGGCGCCTTGAGCGTAATCAGCGTGGAGGAAAGACCCGAATCCTTGGTAGCTACGGCCAGCTTGGTGGCGAGAGCGTGCGTGAAGGCCGGGATCTGGCTGGCCGGAATCGCGAGCCGGTGATCGGCCATCCCACCTGTGATGGTGAAATGATTCTCGACCACGTAAAGGCGATTCATCGAATCCTTCGCCTCGCGCACCCGGCGCCGTGAGCTGAAGCCGCGCACGGAGGCGAGATTGCCGTCGCCGCAATTCAGGAAATCGCTATCCAGCGAGAGAATGACGTCCGCCTTGTCGAACTGCGGCACGAGCCGCGTGTTCTCGCCGAAGCTGATCTGCGTCGAAAAATGCTGGGCCTCGCTCAGGAGCGGATCGAACACGCACCAGCGCATCTTGGGGAACTGCTTTTCCAGTTCCTTGCGCAACCGCTCGCGCGTGGGCGAATGCGTCTCTTCGACCAGGAAAGCCAGACCGGCGCCGCCATCGGCGGCCATCTTCGGGCGCAGCTCGGCCAGATATTTCTCAAAAGTCGCGCGGTCGGCCAGCGCTTTTTGCCTAACGAATCGCTGGGAACGCGAAGGATCGTAAAGATCGAGCACGGAAGCCTGCGCGAAAGCGTCGGTGGCGCCATTGCTGTCGGGATGATTCGGGTTGCCCTCGATCTTAATGGGCCGGCCATCCACCGTCGTGACGACCAGCGGCATGGCGCCGGAGCGCCGCGGCATCGCACTCGAGTAGTAGAGCGGTTTTCCCGGGATGACCCATTCCGCGCTCTTGGTGAAAGGGACCAGGTGCATGGCCGGCTTGCGGCAACTGCTCAGCCCGAAACCCGCCAGCGCCATGGAGGCACCCATCAATTTGAGGAAACTGCGGCGCGAAACTTCGTCGGCGGCCATCTCCTGCGCGCCCGCGGGGAATTCGCGTTCCAGCCAACCGCGGAATTCCGGCGTGTCGCTCAGCTCACCGAGGCTGCGCCAGTATTGTTTCCCGGTTTGGTCGGATGCGGGATGTTGCAAAATCCGTTTCATCGATGGCACCCCTGGCAGTTGGTCGGCGGCTTAATGTCCCAGCGCTGTTTTAAAGTCAGCCCGATATCTTTCTGTGAAAGGTGTTTCTTTTTCGACCAATCTTCTTTTACCTCACGCGGCTGGCCATACTTGGCCACGAAAGCCGCGGGATTCACGTCCGCCGGTTTCCAATCCAGATTGGTGATCTGATCCTCGGGACGCAAGAAATTCTCGGGCGCGCGGTGGCACTCCAGACACCAGGCCATGCTGTGCGGCTTGGCATGATAAACGACGGGCATGTGGTTCACGTCGCCGTGGCAACTGTAGCAACTGATGCCGCGGTTGACGTGCGCGGAGTGATTATAATAAACGTAGTCGGGCGTGCGATGGATCTGCACCCACGGCACCGGTTGCCCGGTCTCCCAGCTCGACCGCACCGGCTCGAGTTTCGGATTCTCCTTTTGCACCTGGGTGTGGCAATTCATGCAGACCTGTGTGTCGGGGACATTCGAGTGCGCCGCGACTTCGACGGCGTTATGACAATAACGGCAATCCATGCCGAGCTGGGTGACGTGCAGATCATGCGGGAACGGAACCGGCTGGGTGGGCATGTAACCGACGCGCGTGTACTTCGGCGTGTCGTAATACCAGGTCGCGCCGCTCACAGCTGTCACCAGCACGATCCCACAGATCAGGATCTTGAGCGGCAGCCAATTAGTCCAACGCGGAAAGAAGTTCGCCATACCGAATCAGCGCAGACTAAACCGCTGCGCCTCGAGCCGCCAAGTAGCAAAAGCGAGAGGTGAATGAAAAAAACGTGGCGGCTTCAGAAAATAAACTTGGTTTAAACAGTTCGCCGGGGTCGCGAGGGGTGAATTCTATGAATGGGCCTTGGCTTGGCAAAAGAATTTTTGAACAGAAGCAAAAGATTTTCCGTCGCGCGGGGTGGGACATGTGGGAAAAAGAGGTCGTTGAGAACTCTGCCTAACGAATGTTTTGACCTGTAATCGGGAGCTGCACGAGAAGTTGAGGACGACATCTGTCGCGGTGACGCAGGGCCGGGGACAGCGTCCCCGGCTACAGGGTCGCCTAACGGCGGAAGATGGTGAACTCACCGGAGAATCGCCAATCGTCGGCTGATTTTACGAGTTCCGCGCGCACAGGATTCTCGCGCACGTAATCCCATTTCTGGTCGTAGCTCTCGTCCGAACGAATCAAATGATCGAAAAACTCGGCCTGCCATAACGCCACCGAGCGACCTGGCATCGTTGTAGCCGGGACGCTGTCCCCGGCCGGGGGAGCGCGTGGATCCGCCGGCTCGTCCATCGCTTCCAAGCACCGACGAAATCAGAAAGAGATTTTGCCTCTCGTTCCGGCGTACAGAAAAAGTGCGCGTGATCGGGCATAACGACATACCGACCAACCAACCATCCATGTCGTTCCCGCGCGGCCTTCCATTCGTCGAGAAGAATCTCCACGAGCGAAGGTCGGGCCAAAACCTTTCGCCTCGTTTTCCGTACACGCCGTCACGAAATAAATTGGCGTCTCCACCCAGACGCGCTCGAGGCGAGTGAGATGCTTTTTCATGTCCTCGGGGGCTGAGGGGCTGGGGACAGCGTCCCCGGCTACAGCTCACTAACTGTCGCGCGAGGGCTCGTAATCTTCGGGATGCGACTGCGGAGCCGGTGCCTGGGCCGGCACGGATGTTTGCTCGCTCGTCGGGCGATCGTCCTGCCGAGGTTCCCGGCGCGGTCCGCGATCGCGATCGCCTCGGCCACCACCACCACGGCCGCCACGGCCACCTCTACGATCGCCGCGGTCACCGCGTCCTCCACGGTCACCACCGCCGCGATATTCACCGCGCGGTTCGCCGCCACCATCGCTCTCGGCCTCGCCCATGGGCGCACCGGTCTCGATCTCACCGCGATCTTTTAAGGCCGCTTTACGCGAAAGTTTGACCCGACCCTTGTCGTCGATGCCGATACATTTAACCCAGATCATTTCACCGATCTTGGCCACGTCTTCCGTGCGGTTGACGCGGAAATCGGCCAATTCCGAGATGTGCACAAGGCCGTCCTTGCCAGGCATCACTTCCACAAACGCGCCGAACTCTTTGATCGAGACGACCCGGCCGTGATACATCTCGCCAATCTCAATCTCTTTGGACATGCCGCCGATGATCTCCTTCGCGCGGGCCATGCTCTCGCCGCTCGTCGCGTAAATGTGGACGGAACCGTCGTCTTCGATGTTAATCTCGGCCCCAGTCTCGGCCACGATGCCTTTGATCGTCTTGCCGCCGGGCCCGATGAGGGCGCCGATTTTCTCAGGATTGATTTTGATCGTCTCGATGCGCGGTGCGTATTTGCTGAGCGATTCGCGCGGTTTGTCGAGCGCCTCGGCCATGATGGCGAGGATCTTGGTGCGCGCTTCTTTGGCGCGGTGGACCGCTTCGCCCAGAATCTTGTGGCTGACGCCAGGAAGTTTGAGGTCGAGCTGGAACCCGGTCACGCCGTCTTTGGTCCCGCAGAGTTTGAAATCCATGTCCCCAAAATGATCTTCGGAGCCGATGATGTCGGTGAGGAGGTTGTAACGCTTGAGGTTGCCCTGCTCATCCTTTTCGGAAACGAGCCCAACGGAAATACCGGCGACCGGCGTCTTGATCGGAACGCCCGCGTCCATGAGAGCGAGCATGCCGGAGCAAACGCTCGCCATCGAAGTCGAGCCGTTGGATTCCATCACTTCGCTGACGATGCGGATCGCATAACGAAAATCTTCCTGGCTCGGCACGACGGGCTCGACGGAGCGCTCGGCGAGCGCGCCATGGCCAATTTCGCGCCGGCTGGCACCGCCGAAGCGGCCGGTCTCGCCCACGCTGAAAGGCGGAAAGTTGTAGTGCAAGAGGAAGCTTTTCGAGGTCTCGCCACCGCCATAGGCATCGATGTTCTGCGCCTCTTCGATCGGCGCGAGTGTGGCCAGGGCCATGGCCTGGGTTTCCCCGCGCTGGAAAATGGCGGAGCCATGGGCGCGCGGCAGAACGCCGACTTCGCAGGTGATCTGGCGCAGGTCATCATAGCCGCGACCGTCGACGCGCTTTTGCTTGTCGAGGATGTTGCTGCGGAAAGATTTCTTCTGGATGTAGTCAAACGCCTGGTTGATCGCGAATTTGTCGGACTCAGGAAATTTCTCCAAGACCGCGGCCTTCACTTCATCGCGCAGACCGTTGACGGCTTTGCTCCGCGCCACTTTGCCTTCGGTGTAGAGCGCGGCTTCGATGCGATCGCCGGCGAGGCGGTCAGCGATTTCAAGAATCTCCGGCTTCACTTCGAGGAGCGGCATTTCGCGTTTCGGTTTACCGACCTGCGCCGCGAGTTCCTTTTGGATGCGGATCATCTCTTTCGCGTGCCCGTGGGCGAATTCGAGCGACTTGATAAAATCTTCTTCGGGCAGTTCCTGGGCCGCGCCTTCGATCATGATGACGTCGTCCTCTGTGCCGACGTAGACGAGATCGAGATCGCTCTGGAGGCGCTCGTCGTGGGTCGGATTGGCGATGAACTCGCCATTCACGCGTCCGACGCGAACTGCGCCGATCGGGCCTTTAAACGGAATATCGGAAACGCAGAGGGCGGCCGAAGCGCCGTTGATCGCGAGGATATCGGGATCGTTCTGGCCGTCGGCGCTGAGCAGGATGGAAATGATCTGCGTGTCGTAGAGATAACCAGCTGGAAACAGCGGGCGCAGCGGGCGATCGGTCATGCGGGAAGTGAGCGTTTCTTTTTCGCTCGGGCGGCCTTCGCGTTTGAAATAGCCCCCGGGGAATTTGCCGACCGCGGCGGCCTTTTCACGATAATCAACCGTGAGCGGGAACCAGTCCTGGCCTTCCTTCAGGGAAGTCGCCGAGACGGCGCTGGTGAGAACGATGGATTCGCCGCAGGAGACGATGACGGAGCCGTCGGCGAGTTTGGCAATTTTGCCGGTTTCGATACTGATTTGCGTAGACCCGATTTGGGCCGTGACCTTGTTTTGCATATGGATTTCCTGGATGTGCGAACTCCAGGCCGGTCACCCTGATTGTAGGTTTTAGCCCCGCCACACTGCGGGGCTAAAACCTAAACTCAAGGTGCACTGACGGCCTGGTCGCCGGTTGTGTTTCTTGTTTCGCCGATAGCTGGGAGCAGCAAGCAACAAACGCGAGCGGCGCCAGAGATTTCGCCTCCGCGGATTATTTCCGCAGGTGCAACTTCTCGAGCACATTCTTGTAGCGGTCGTTTTTCGTCCGGGACAAGTAATCGAGAAGGCTTCGGCGCGTCGCCACCATTTTGAGGAGGCCGCGACGCGAGGAATGATCTTTGGCGTGACTCTTAAGGTGATCCGTAAGCTGCGCGATCCGATGGGTCAGACGTGCAACCTGCACATCCGCGCTCCCGGTATCTTTGTCGTGAAGCTGGAGCTCCTTCATGTCTGTCGTGTCACTGCTATCGGCCATAAACGAAGGCCCAGTGTAGATGAAGTTCGCCGAAGCGCAAGTTCCCCCCGATACCCTCGGGAATCAATGGAAACCAGACCCGGGAAAGGTGTCGTGCAGGCCCTGACCGCGTGACCGACGTCTTCTCGCTTCAGCATCCTGAATTCTAGCGGAAGCGAATTTGGCTTTGGAGGCAACAAGTCCGGGGTCGACTTGAAGCTTTTCCATCACTTCCCTCCACCTGCGGTTCTCTTGCCGCATGGAGAGAATGCTTTCGAAGCTTTGCTTGCTCTCAGCAGCAATCAAATTGACGAGCAAGAGCTCACCATAACTCAGTCGGGTATTAGCTTGCTGCACCACCAGCTCTCGAATCGGCACATCAGCCTGCCAGGAGACGGCGGCTGGCGCCAATCCAAAAACCCTTCACGGGAATCATGCCTAACGCATCCAGTCGATTGAATGGCGTTGCGCAGCGAGGGAGCGTCCGCCGCCATCGTCTTAGCATGTATATTCGTTAGGTAAGAACTGACATATCCGCCGCCGACCAGCGTCCCCAGCCTGGGTTCTATCCAGACGAATAGATCTTTATTTTGCGCTTGAGAGGTGAAAACGGGGAGCAGCGCGAGAACCCCGAGCATGCTAAGAAACATTTTCATGAAGAAAGTCTAAATCCTCGGGAGGTTTCATGAGAAACACATTCTTGCCATCGCTTCATTTTTTTCCCCAGCATGTAACATTTGCAAATGCGGCCGTGAGCGATTCCCGCGAAGTGCGTTAGACCACTCTCGCAGATGCCTGGACCGAGCGGCCTCTGTTTGCGACCGGATCAACCGCCTGGGTCGGAATCCGCGTGGAGTCTATTCATGACCTCACTCCATGTGCGGCTCTCTGCCCTTACCAAAATCGCCGTCTCAAAGGGTTGGTTGCTTTCTTTCGCGATGGAGTTGGCGAGCAAAAGTTCGCCATAACTCAGACCCGTATCGGTTTGCTGGAGGACCAGTTCCCGGATCGGCACATCGGTCTGCCAGGAAACCGCGGCAGGCAATAACCCAAACCCTCTAAACGAAACCATCCCCAGCGCGTCGAGCGAATTAATGGCCCGGCGCAGCGTCGGATCTTCCGCCGCGATGGTCTTAGCGTGTCTGTTCGTTAGGTAAGAGCTGACATACCCGCCACCCACCAGCGTACCCGTTGTTGGATCCACCCACACGGTGAGATCTTTATTTTGCGCTTGCGACCTTGAATCCGGGGACCAGCGCGAGAACCCCGAGCACGGCAAGGAATACTTTCATTTTCATGGTAAAACCCTAGGACTTTGAATTTCCGAGTCGAGGATAAAACCGGTGACAATGGGATTCTGGGAGGTCACGGCGACACCCGCTTTTTAGCGTTACTTTTTCCTTTGTTCCTCCAGAAACCAGCTCAAGGCGGCCTGCAAATGCGGCTTATAAAAATGCGGCTTATAAAGATGATGTCCCCTTCCAAACGCTCGTAGCGATTCTTTCTCGAGTGCATCGCGGCCCGCTGTCACGAGCGCCCAACGGTAGGAAGGCGGGTCGCCGGCCGTGGGCTTTCCAAATCGCCATCGACCGCCATGACGACGAAACCCCTTGGCCAGGGCGTCGTCTAAATATTGATAGCAGGTCGCAATGCTCGACGCATTTCCATCTGCGGTCGCGGTCACGATGAGAAGCGGGTAAGCCTTGCTCGCCGGAGCGAAGTCGTTAGGCACCCCCAGGAGCATGTGCCTAATCGTGGAAGGTTTGCCGTAAGCCTTTTGCACGGCTAGCCGCGCGATTCATGAAAAGGCGATCCGGAGCCGAGAGGCGGTTGAGCGGATACGGACATTCTTTCTTCCTCACCCAGAAGATGCCGCTGGCGCCTTCGACGCGCACAAAGTCCGCCTCAAAATGCTCGTGGCTGATCGTCGTCCAGGTGCGGGCGTAACCCTGCGACGCAAAGGCCAGACCGGCTGCGCCAAGGAAGAGCGCGAAACGCACATGCTTTCCCGAGAAACGCCGCCACATTGAAGTCGTTCTACATCCGGCCGCGTCGCTGATAAAAGCGATATCGTTCCAAAATCGATTCCACGTATTTCTTCGTCCCTGGGAAATCGATGTTCTTTTGAAACACGCGAGCCGACAGGGGCGGCGCGCCCTCTCCCCCAGCCCAGCGCTGAGCCCGGCTCGCCCCAGCATTATATTCGGCCAGCGCAAAGGGCGTCGGGCTGGACATCTTCTCCCAATGCAGCATCGCGCGGCCCAAATACCAGGAGCCGGCCGCCAGATTCGTCTTGGGATCGAACAATTCTTCGGCCTGAAAGTTCTCGATCTTGTTCTCCAGCGCCCAATCGCGCGCCGCGATCTCGCTCACTTGCATCAAGCCGCGCTCGCCCGCGCCGCCCAGCTTTTTCGGATCGAACCGGCTCTCTCTCCAGACCACCGCCTTCACCAGCATCGGGTCGAGACGATTCGCCCCCGCCGCGCTCTCGACCAGCTGATCGTATTGATGAAAGCGAGCCGGGCTCAGCCATTCATAAAGCGAATAGACCGGGTCGCCGGAGCGCGCCGCGATGAGACCGATCCCAACCGCGACCGCCAGGAGTAAACAGATAATGAACTTAAAGAAAAACCGAATCATGAGCGGCCCGGCTTTCGATCAACCCTCATCCGGCGTGGAGCGGCCGCCGTGTCGGCCGCAAGAGAAAGACTGGCAAAGCAAAGAGAAGCGCGCGCAGCAGCGGCCGACACGGCCACCGCTACTTGGCCTGGCACTGGATAAGTTCGCGAGGATGCCGAAAGTCACGGGCAGAATCAATCATGCTGCGCCCTCGCGTGAGCAATCAAAAATGTCCGCTTTCGCCAGAGTCATCATCGATCGTTCGATCCGTCGCGAACTCGACTACGCTGTCCCCGCCCCCATGGCCGGGAAAGTGATGGTCGGCTCCCGCGTGCGCGTCCCGTTTCGCGATAAAACCCTCCTCGCCACCGTGATCGAGACCCTGGAAGAAAGCCCGGCCGCCGGCATTAAGCCGATCACAGCATTGTTAGGCGAAAAACCGGTTTTAAGCGCGAGCCTGATCGAGCTGGCACGCTGGATGGCCAACTATTACTGCTGTCCGATCGAGGCGGTCATGCGCAGCCTTCTCCCCCAGGTCATTCGCAAAGCCGAGGTCGGTTGGAAAAAGCAGCTCTTCGTGCATCCCGTGCGCATCGTGAGGCCGGATGAGGTCGAGCAATTGCAAAAGCGGGCGCCGCGCCAGGCCGAGCTCCTGCAGGCCATCGCCCAACTCTCCGCGCCCGTGCCCGCGGCCGACCTTCTGCGCCAGACTTCCCTCGATAACTCGACGCTTCGCGCGCTCGTCAAGCGCGGCTTCATCGAATTGCGCGAGCAGGCGGTCGCGCGCGATCCCCATGGTACCGAAGACTTCATCGCCGACGCCGATCTCACGATGAACCAGGAGCAGACCGCGGCGCTGCAATTGATCGAGACCGCGCTGCGCAAACCCGAAACGCATCCGCCCATCCTCCTCCACGGCGTCACCGGCAGCGGCAAAACGGAAGTCTATCTGCAAGCCATTCGCGCGACCCTGGCCCTCGGGAAAACCGCCATCGTTTTGGTCCCGGAAATCTCGCTCACCCCGCAGACGGTCGAGCGTTTCAAAAGCCGCTTTGCTGCACAACCGGAGATGGTCGCCGTCCTGCACAGCCATTTGTCCGAAGGCGAACGACACGACGAATGGCACAAGTTGCACGCTGGTCGCGCCCGGATCGTGATCGGCGCCCGCAGCGCCGTCTTCGCTCCACTCGAGAACCTCGGTCTGATCGTGGTGGATGAAGAACACGAGACTTCCTACAAACAAGAAGAAGCCCCCCGCTATCAGGCCCGCGACGTCGCCGTCGTGAGGGCGAAGCTGGAGAAATGTGCCGTTGTGTTAGGGAGCGCGACGCCGTCTCTGGAGAGTTATCACAACGCCACCAGCGGCAAATACGTCCTCAGCAACCTGACCCAGCGCGTCGATCAATGTCGGATGCCGCTCATCCGCATCGTCGATTTGCGCCAGGAACGCCGGAAAGAAAAAGCGGCTGCCATTCTCTCGGAAAAACTGCGCACCGCGATCGGCCAGCGGCTGGAGAAGAACGAACAAACGATTCTTTTTTTGAACCGCCGGGGTTTCTCCACCTCGCTCCTTTGCAGCAGTTGCGGGAAGGCCCGCGAGTGCCCGAACTGCAGCGTCGCCCTCACCTTTCACCGCACGAACGCGCGGTTGAGCTGTCATCTTTGCGGGCACACCGCCGCCGTGCCCAAACGTTGTCCGGAGTGCCGTGAAGATGCGCTTATCTATGCTGGCTTCGGCACCGAGAAAGTGGAAGCCAACGTTTCAGCGATCTTTCCCAAAGCGATCGTGAAGCGCATGGACGCCGACTCCATGACACGCAAGGACGCGTATCGCGAAACGCTGCACGCTTTCCGCTCCGGCAAAATCGATATTCTGGTTGGCACCCAAATGATCGCCAAGGGCCTCCATTTCCCTAACGTCACCCTGGTTGGCATCATCAACGCCGATCTTGCTCTGCATCTGCCGGACTTTCGCGCGGGCGAGCGCACTTTCCAGCTCCTCACCCAGGTGGCTGGCAGAGCTGGCCGGGGCGAGGAGCAGGGCGAAGTCTTCGTGCAAACTTACACACCCTTCTCCCCTTCGATTCAATTCGCGCGTCACCACGATTTTGCCGGTTACTTCGAGCAGGAGCTGGAGTTTCGGGAACGCTGCGACTTCCCGCCCTTCCGGCACGCGGTTTTGATCACCGTTCGCTCCGAGCACGAAGCGCGCGCCAGCTTTTCCGCCGCCACGCTGACCCGACGTTTGCGCGAAAATCTGCCCGAGGAGTTTTCGTTAGGGGAGCCGGCCCCGGCGCCGCTCGAAAAACTGCAGGGAAACTACCGGTTTCATATTCTGATTCGCGGCGTCGCCATCATGCGGCTGAGTCGGCTCCTCAGGGAGACGCTCGATAAGCTTCCCTTTCCGGAAGACGTCGCCGTGGGCGTTGATGTCGACCCTTATCAGTTATTGTAGACATCCTGCCCGCGGCGAGCTGGAATGCTGCTCGTTCGCGGTGCGAGAAAGTGAGACAACGGTTCGTTGAGCGGTGCAGAGAATTTCCAGGCCGGAGAGATCCCGCGTTCGATCCGCGTCAGCCGTATCCGCCACGGAGGCTCGCGAACGAAGCGGATCTCTCCTTCGCAAATGGTCGGCTTGACCAGGCCAATGGCGAGCGCCGTGACTGCGCCCTTATTCAAAGATAACGTGATCGGTTGGGTGCTCGCGGTTGGAATTGAAATGGACGTCGTTAGGCGGAGTCACCACCACCGGGTAATTGCCATCGAGCATCGGTGGGAAATTGAACTCGCCGCCCGCACCGGTGAGCGCTTGTTTGGGCCGACCGCGACTTTCACCCCGGCGAGCCCGGGTTCGCCGGGATCCTGGCGCCCGTTGTTGTTGATGTCGTCAAAGACCCGGCCGGTTGCCTCGCCTCGACGCGGCAACCAAGGCACGGGAATTTCGAAGTCGTGCCGGACGGTGAAGAGGACGGCGCTCTCGTCTTGACCGCCGGTGCTGCTGCGGCCGCTGCTGCGATGGATGAAGGCGGCGTCGATGCCGGCCCACCAGTTCCTGGCCGCTTGGGGGTTGATGCTGGCCCAGACCCGATCGGAAAAGCCGTCGTCCTCACAGCTACATAGCATTGTGCCAATTTTGGCCGACCAGAGCTTTGTCTCCCGATTGGCCGTCGCCGCCGCCGAGCTGCGGGGCGATTGAGCGCCTGGCTGTCGCCGTCGAGATTGGCCGTGTAGCGCCCGGAAAACTCGAAGTTCAAGCGACCGGGCCCGACGAATTTTTCGAGAAAATCCGGTGCGCGCATTGCTGTAGTTCAATTCGGTTTCGATGGTGAGAAAGCGCGAATCGCGTGCGGGCGCGGCATCCGCCTCGCGGGTTTCGAGGCCGCCGCGTCCGAGAAAATTAGTGCCAGGCAGTGTCTTCAGGCGAGACCCCCGGCCGATCGAGAGGCTGGAGATTGAGAGCGAGAGCGCGTTCCTTCGTCTGGTGGAAGGAGTCGCTCTTATTAAAAAAATTGGTCTCGTCGTATTCGGCGCTGCCGGGAGGGAGATGCCAGGCGCCGGAAGAGGCCGCCAGGGTATTCCAGCACAGGCCGGCGTTGATCAGGCGCGACTGACTGGTAAGCAAGAAATCCGGTAGCACTTTGCTCTTCATCGATAGTCTTTTCCACGTTAGGCACGACTTCGTCATCGGACTCGTTGTAAGTTGCATAGGCCTCGACATAGGTCGGATTTGGCGCTGAAACGGAAGCTGGCGTAGGCGCGCCGGTCAGAGCGCTCGTTTTGCTGCCCGGGGTAGCCTTTGTCGCCAGCGGCCAACTCGACCCCGCCCTCGAGCGGCGAGGTGTCGGGTTCTCCCGGCAGAGCGCGGTGGGTGCAGACCGGCGAGCTTCCGCCCGCAGAGGACTCGCCACGGGAACTTTCCAGCCCGTGTCCACACCGAATGCGTCCCAGTCCCTGCCCTGCGCGCTTACTCAAAGTCCCGACGCGCCAAAACTCGAGCGCATTCCAATCAAGGATGTCTTTGGCGCGACGCTCAGCGGCGTCTCGAAAACGTTTCCTGCAGAGTGCCTTCCTCTACGCCGGCTCACGAGGCCGCTAAGGCCTCGGAGCGCGCCAGGCGTAAAGCGGCGGAAGCGAAGTTGATCGAGCAATACCCCCGGTAGTCCGGAACCGGGCGGCCATCTCGGGCAAACGCTTTGCGGCGGAGAAGCAGACCCGCCGCCTCTCCTCACCCCGCGAGAAGCGCAAGTCCTGCAATTGGTGAGAGAGAGTCATACGACCAAGGCCATCGCTCGCCGCCTCGGGATTAGCTTCCGCACCGTGGAGGTGCATCGCGCTTCGGCCGCGCGGAAACTCCGCCGCGGGACCGCCTTCATTTTAATTCATTAGGCGATCCGCGGAGCGCGGGCGGCCGAGTCCCAGGGCGAGGAGCGCGAGCCAGAGGGCCGCCGGCCCAAATTGCACCAAGCCCTTCAGGAGTTGCTCGTGGAGACCGAACCATTGCCCCTGATCGAACCAGTGGCCATAGCGGGCGAGTCCCGCCACCGTCGCGTAGAAAAACGGACCGAGGATGCGCCAGGGCAGGAAGGCGAGGAACGGCGTCACCCAGGTCCAATACCAGGGATAAATGGGCGAGAGCAGAAAAGTGAAAACAAAAGCGAGCGATCCCGCTGCAAGGACAAACGAAATCTCGTTCTCCTGCCGCCGGAAGAGAGCCCAACCCGCGAGCAGGCCCAGGACGCAAACGGCAAAAGCCAGATACGCGGCGACCGGTGGATGAAAACTTCCGAGGAGAGCCTGCGCGAGCAGAAAAAGAAAATAACGCCCGCTCCCCAGCGACTCTTCCTGGGCGTAGACAGGCAAGAATCCAAAGACTCCCAACCCGACACTGCAATAGATGAGATACCCGCCGCCGACGGTAGCGGCCGCAGCGAACGGCATTTTCAAATTCCACCGGCGATAGAGCGCCGGGAACAAAACGAGTGGGAAGAATTTGATCAGCACTCCACCCGCGAGCAGCAAACCCGTTAAGTAATCGCGTCCATAACGACGAGCCAGAAGCGCCAGCATAACGAACATAATCATGAGCGCATCGATGTGCGCGCTGGCCGATAACTCCCAAAGCACCAGCGGATTCCAAGCGTAGATCAAAACGCGTGCACGGGAGATTCCGAATGATCCGAGAAGCCGGGCTAGCGCCCAGATCGTCACGCCTTCCGCACAAAAGAGCACTGTCTTCAACCAAGTGACCGTTTCGCTGACACGAGTGATGACGAAAAAGAAAATCTGCGCAACCGGTGGGTAGATCGTGTGTGCGTAGTCGCGGCGATTAATGTGTGGATAAATGACCTTGTCCCGCAACGCCGCGAGATGAGGATCAGCCGGGATATAGCGATAAGGATTAACTCCAGCCGCCTGGACACGCCCATCCCAGATGTAACGATAGAGATCGTCGGAGAGGGGTGCTTGAAAGAGAGGAACGGCGCGCAGGATGACCGCGAACACGATCACGATGGCAAAGACTGAGCGCGTCGACGGACCGTCCCAAATCAACTTTGCCGCGGCCAGGCAAAGGAGAGCTTGCAGGCCGGCAATCCCGGCGAAGACTGCGATCCGGCCCGCCTGCAATGCGCAGTGGGCGGGCCAGAAGAGAACGAGAAGGACAAGGCCGGCGGCGATGAGCAGGGAATTACGCCAGGCTCCCGCTGGGTTCGCCAGCCTTATTCGCCTTGCGTGAAGCTCGGCTGATTCCATGGCGTATTGTAACCGCAGGCATTGACCCCGGAAAGCGGTGCTCCGGAACGGCGCAGAGGCAACCGCGACGGCTCTCCCGAAGCAGCCGAGCTTCTCTCGAGGAACTGCTCAATCGTCATCTATCCGGGGGTTGCCGTCCGCCACGGATTCGACCGCTGTGACGTAACAGCGTCCGCTTGATCAATTAGGTTGAAGTTCCTCCAACCGCTTCTTCGCCTCCGCGTCGCCTTGTTCGGCCGCCTTGGCGTACCACTCCTTTGCCTGTTTAAGATCTTTGGCTATTCCCTCGGCTCCTTGCTGATAAAGATAGCCCAGGTTGAGAAGAGCGTTGGTGTTACCCTGTTCGGCGGCCCGACGGAACCACTCGACTGCCTCGCTCGCGTCTTTGCGCAAGCCGCCGCGCCCGGCGATATACATCACACCCAAACTGTTCTCCGCGCTGGCGTATCCCTGTTTGGCTGCTTTGCGGTACCACTGCAGTGCTTCACCATCATCTTTAGTCAGGCCGGCCTGCCCTTTGTCATACATGACCCCTAGATTGAACTGCGCTACTGCGTTCCCTTGCTCAGCCGCTTTCCGGTACCATTTCGCGGCCTCCGTATCGTCCTTTGGTAGTCCGCCCCAGCCGTTCTCATAGAAAATCCCCAGGCCAGTTTGTCCTCCGTCTTGCCCTTGTTCGGCTGCCTTTCGATACCATTTGGCGGCTTCCGCACGGTCTTTAGGCAAGCCGCCCTGACCTTTGTCATACATGAGCCCTAGATTGAACTGCGCTACTGCGTGCCCTTGCTCAGCCGCTTTCCGGTACCATTTTACGGCCTCCGTCTCGTCCTTGGGCAGGCCGGCCTGACCTTTGTCATACATGACCCCTAGATTGAACTGCGCTACTGCGTCTCCTTGCTCAGCCGCTTTCCGGTACCATTTCGCGGCCTCCGTCTCGTCCTTTGGTAGTCCGCCCTGACCCTCGCGGTACATAACCGCTAGATTGTGCTGTCCATCTGCGTTGCCCTGCTCAGCGGCCTTGCGATACCATTTTACTGCCTCCGCGCTGTCCTTAGGAAGATTCCCCCGACCATGCTCATACATCGTACCAAGGTTGCTCTGGGCTTGCGGGTTGCCTTGCTCAGCGGCTCTGCGATACCAAGCGACTGCCTGACTTTCATCTTTCGGTAAACCTCCGCGACCGGCCATGTACATATTACCCAGATTGAATTGCGCGTCGGCTTGCCCTTGCTCAGCCGCCTTTCGATACCATTTTGCCGCTTCGGCGTCGTCTTTCGCCAGGCCACCGCTACCGGTCGCGTACATATAACCCAGGTGTTGCTGGGCTTCCGCATTTCCTTTCTCAGCCCAAGGCCGCCAATAGTCCGCACTTCCAGTGTCGAGGACGACGTCGAAAGACTCGTCCTTCTTCTTCTCCTTATTTACGACAAGGCCAATCACGATAAGTGCTGCGACCGCGAGGCCCAGGAGCGCAAACAAACCGCCAAAAACCAGGAGCATCTTTTTCCACAAGGAAGCCCGTCGGCCCGGCGGCGCTGCTGGGCCGGAAGCAGCCAGCGGCGGAGGAGCCGTTGCGGCCGGTGGCGAAGCGACTGGTGCTCGAGCGGCAGATGATGGAGCTGAGTCATGGACAACTGCTGCTGCAGGTGAGGCCGGGACGACCGGCGAAACTGTTTCTGGAGAGGGCGGCACGCCCTGTGCCAGATCGGGAGGCGAAGCAGGGCCTGCGGGAGCGCGCGGCGTCACCTCCTTCGCGGGAATATCGGCAGGAAATATTTCCCGCAAGGGTTGCCACGCCGCAAGGGGTTCATGCCAGGCAAGCTCTTCGCCTGTGAGGAGTCCGGCCGCCAATTGTTGCCGGATAAGAGAGTCATTAAATGGTCCGGTCTGCTGCTTGTTTTTCGAGAGATAGATTTTCACCTTGGTTAAATCAGTTTGAGACGACGGACATCGCGGAGATCAGAATGGCATCACCTCATCGGCTCGAGTTTTGTCCACTCACTGCCAGGCTCATCCATCGTGCTATTGGTCATCACGTAGTTACCTTTGCCGTCGCTGTAATAGTTTTGGTAGTGAATCGGCAACTTCACGGGCAAGCCATCGGCATCCCGAAAAGGTTCGACCTCGTAGATCGCATCGATGCGGGCTTCCTGCTGCCGGTCGCTGGAGGCCACACTTCTTTTCCAGGCGGCATAGTTGGCGTCACTCAGGTCGCTGTAATACTGCCCGCGCCGCCGGATCTCTTCCATCCCGATAATGTGATTTCGGCGGGTGATCTCCATGAGAAGGAGTTGCTGCTGGGTGAAGGGTGAACCATTGCGGGACCGTGCGCAAAGAGTTGGCCGAGGCATAGAGCAGAGGCCGCATCGCTTCGAATTTCGCGCTCGGGGCGCGCACATCGCTATCGTAGAAGAGCCCCCACAAGGTCGAATCGACCCAATCAGTGTGGATCGGAGCTGAAACGCTATAAGTGAGATGAGTTTCCTGAGTAAAAGGAACGCCGTCCATTTTGAAGACAAACCGGATGAGATGCTGTTCCCACTTCCCATTCAACGGGATGCCGCCCTGACGCCTGAGTGCATCAGCGGCCTGCTCTCCCACGAAATCGCGTTTGTCACTGATCAATCGGAAATCGGTGAGGCCGGGATTGAAGCAAGGCAACTCCGCGACATACCAGGCTCCCAGGTTTTGCGGCGGCGGGATGCCCTCGCGAGTCGAGCCCCCGCCGACGAAGCGAAGATGAGTGTAAGCGAAGGAAGCAGCCGGAGAAAAGCTGATCCAGCTCTGGTCGGGAGCCATGACTTTGACGTGCTTTTGCGGGTAGGGCGTTTTTTTCTGGGACCATTGGACATAACCATTAAAGTCCCATCCGCTAGGCACGAGCATGGTGTAGGCCACGACATTGTTCATGTTCACGTCCCTGAGCTCGACTTTGCGCAGCCTGATCTGTTCCGGCAACCCGGCCCGAGAGTGGTGAATGCCAGTGATCGCGAGGAAAAGCGCGACCAGGAAGATTTGACCGAAGGGGAACCGGCCCCGAGCGCGACTGCTTTTTCCAAATTCCAGGTCTAAATTATTGCACCGTTGCGTAGACCAGGGTGCACAGCACTTCGGCGGGGCCGTCTGTTTTAGAATGGATGTTGTTTGCATTTTAAGTTTCTTGCCGGTCGGGCCAAGGTGACGGTTTCCATATGTTCCTTCGTTTTGCATTTCGATTGTGTCTATTAAGCCAAAGCGCGAACCGCCACGCAACGGGGCCAAATTCTTTCGGAGCTGAGGTAGTTGACCGGTCTGGACCGGTGGAACCGTAGCGCACGGCCGGGATCAGCGACCGCAGCTACAGCTCGCCGTCCGTGCCAAACCACGACTCCTTCCGTGCAACGATCGATTTCTACCCTGCGATTCCCGACGGCTTCTGCGTCCTCTGCATGAAAGAGAAATCCTTCTTTCGTTAGGGTAACCGATAAACCTCGACCAAACCAACGCCGGTGGTCGATGTCTGACCGGCGACGATCGCGGTGTAGGCGCCGGCCGAGAGGGTCTCGATCAAGGCTGACTCTTTGTCCTTCTGCGGTTGCAGTCCGGTGGCTGTGATATCGCTCTGTTGGCCGCCCTCTTTCCAATTATCATTACTGCTGATCAATGTCCCCTGGGCATCACGTAGTTCCACCGTAGGATCGGCCAGCGCGCCGGTCACGCCAAAATCGGTGAGCGAAGGTCCGAGCACGCGGATCAGCACATTGGCCTCGCCTTCAAGAATGAAGCCACCAATCATGACATTGTTTCCCGTGTCGACAAACCCGCGGGTGCTGATGTTGCCCAGCTCGGAAGCAGCCGCCGAGTCCAGGTCGTAGGCTTCCACCAGACCGACCCCAGTGCCGCCGTTCTTGCCCGTAACGATCGCGGTATAGGCGCCCGGATCAAGCGTCGCGACAATCGCTGACTCCAGATCCTTGCTCGGCTGGAGACCGGTCGCCTCGACCGCCGCCTGGTTGGCTTTCCAGTTGTCGTTGCTCGTGATGAGGGAGCCATCGGCTCCGCGCAGTTCCAAGACGGGATCGGCCAGTGCGTTGGTAATGCCGAAGTCCGAGAGCGAGGGCCCGAGAGCGCGCAGGATGACCATCTTTGGATCATCCCCCGTGATGATAAAGCCGCCAATGAGCACCTGGTCGCCCGTTAACACTTGTAAGCGGGTCGAAATGTTTTGGAGCTTGGCCGGGGTGGGACTGGGACTGGGACTGGGGGTCGGCGTTGGAGTGGGAGGCGGCGGGTTGGTCGTCGTGCCGACGAGGAAGACGTCCATATCGTCGAGGGCAAAACCAAGACCCGCGAAATCAGCAGACACCCCCACGCCCAAAATGGGATGGGCTACGTCCGCGGTGAAGGTAAGGGCCATCCGCCTCCAGATGCCGTCGGCCTCAGGCACGGGCACGTCAATGGAAGTAGAGCCCAGCGTCACCGTCAGCGAAGCCGGACGGTCCCTCAGGATGGCCACCCAAAAGGAAAAATCGTATTGTTCACCTACAGTCAAGGAGGAAGAGGTGGTGCCTTGCCAGACCACAGCGCCGGTTGTTTCCGAGGCATTGATGATCATCATCAACCCGGTGCCGGTGGTGTGATCGCCGATCGAGAGAAAGGTGTTGTTGTTCTGCTGAGGGTCGGTGTCCACGGTGTAGCGTTCCTCCAGGTCGAGGCTGCCTGGGCCGGGAGGGACATAGGTGTATTCGCTGGTGAATCCGGTATTCCCGGCTTCGAAATCTCCGTTCACGATGATGGTGGAACGCGCGGTGGACGCAGCCACGAGAAGCAGCAGTGAGGCGCAGAGAAAGGCAACAGAGGCAATGGGAATCAATTGATTTCTTTTCATAGGTTTCCTGGTTTTGGGCCATGCCGGTGGTCGATCCTCCCGCACAGCTGTCCTTCCACTAGGGAGATGCGCGAAGCGCGTCGAAACGGGGCCAATATCTTCGAAGTGCCCTGTAGCTGGGGTCGCTGACCCCGACGCGACTCGTCGACGTGCCGCCGAAGTTAGCGACCCCGGTTACAGTTCCGATGGCGGCTGATCTTCAGCGCGGCTAGATCGGCCAAATCCTGTGGGCGACCATTGGCGCGCTTGTTCCGCACCAGCATCTCCTTCGAGAGGAGAAACACCGGGAGCCCGTCCAATGTGGCCGCGATTTTTGTTCCGAAGGCCGCGGCCGTTCTATTCCGGAAAGGCTCGTGAGCAGGTCGATGCGATGCGGTGCCCGGCCAAGCTGAATGACCTGGCCCGGCTCCAGAAAATCCCGCGTACTCAGTGATGTTTCGCTGAACCCGAAGTCTCTGAGGACCGCTTCAAGTTTGGTTACGTTCGCAAGGGTGGGGCGAACAAAGATGTCAAGGTGCCGGTTAGCGTGGCCGGGCGTGGAAAAGCCACGCAGTGCGCGCCCGCGATCACGTATTCAACGCGGCGCGAATTGAGTAATTCGATAAACTCTTTCAAGTCGGCGCTGATCATCTTGCTTCAGAAGTTCGCATAGGATCGCGAGTCGCTCGTGACCCGAAAGCTGGGCATAAAAGGCGCGCTCCGCCTCCTCCGCCGCAGCGAAATTGCGATGCTTCGCGACCGTTTTCTGCATGCGGTATTCTCACCATGTGCCTCCCGGAGAGCCGAGAGAAATCCTGGACGCAGGATGTTATATCTCTGGCGCTGAATTATGACGAGCTCCAGGCCACTGCCGAGTGATCTTTCATCGGGAATCTTGAAACGCAGAGGACGCAGAGAATGCGAAGGACCGCATAGAATTTTTTGGAGAATAGATTCTATTTTTCTACTCCGCGTTCCTCTGGGCCCTCTGCGTTGAAGTCCTCGCGTGCCCTTGGTCCGCTTCTGCGAGACGGCTTAGGGTAACCGATAAACCTCGACCAAGCCGACGCCGGTGGTAGCGCCTTGACCAGCCACGATCGCGGTGTAAGCGCCGGCCGAGAGGGTCTCGAGCAGGGCTGATTCCTTGTCCTTCTTCGGTTGCAGTCCGGTGGCTGTGATGTCGCCCTGCTGGCCGCCTTCTTTCCAATTATCGTTACTGCTAATCAATGTCCCCTGGGCATTGTGTAGTTCCACCGTGGGATCGGCCAGAGCGCCGGTCACGCCAAAGTCGGTGAGCGAAGGACCGAGCGCGCGGATCAGCACATCGGCCTCGCCCCCAAGAATGAAGCCGCCAATCATGACATTGTTTCCTGTGTCGACAAACCCGCGGGTACTGATGTTGTCCAGCTCGGAAGCAGCGGCTTGGTCCAGGTCATAGGCTTCCACCAACCCGACCCCAGTACCGCCATTCTTGCCTGTAACGATCGCGGTATAGGCGCCCGGATCAAGCTTCGCGACAATGGCCGACTCCAAGTCGTTGCTCGGTTGGAGTCCGGTCGCTTCGATGGCGGCGCGGTCACTGGTCCAGTTGTCGTTAGTCTGAATGACCGAGCCGTCGATTGCCCGCAGCTCCAGCACCGGGTCGGCCAGCGCACCGGCCACTCCGAAGTCAGTCAGCGAAGGCCCAATCGCGCGCAGGATGACCATCTTGGGATCGTCTCCCGTGATGATGAAGCCGCCAATGAGCACTTGATCACCAGTTAGCACCTGCATCCGGGTCGAGATGTTAAGCAAAGCGCTCGGATTGGGCGCGAGCGCGACGACGAAAGGCGAAAGCGAATCGACCGTGGCGCAGACCATGCGGCCGGCGAAGTCGATCGAGTCGAGGTCAGTCCGATCTAACAGTTGGCCGTCCTCGCCGTGCAGGATGCGGACGCGGGCAAACTCGGCTTCGTCCGTAATGGAGTCGACCGTAAAGCAAACGGTAATCGGCGGCGTAAAGGTTGCGGTGGTCGTGATGTCGTAGGCCGGGGCGTCATCCACGATCACGTAGCCCGGAGGCGGGAGGCCGGCCGACGACGGCGGCACGATCATGTTGAAAGTGGTGAAGCCTTCCTTCGAGATGGAGGCAAAGGTGACACTCGCATCACCCTCTGGCGCCGCGACTGTGACATTGCTTCCTGGCGTCGTGTTAGGCGGCTGGCCTTCAAAGGCGCCGATATCCGAGTCGTCTCCGCCGGTGGCACTGGGAATACCCGGGGTGTCGAACGGTCGAGGCAGCCCGCGTTGGTCAATGGAGATGTCCGCGCTCTCGCCCTTATCGATGGCGGGACTGCCCGCGAGTAAGGCGTGAGTTAGAGTCGGTCCGCCGTTGTTCTGCAAAGGACCGAGATTCGGGTCTTGTCCGGTGATATTGGTCGTCGTGTCGCCTGTGATGGTCGCGCCCGTTGTATTTTTGATTAGATTATAGCCGAGCGAATTGATCGAAGTGCCGATGTCCTGCGCCGTGCCGCCGTTGGCGACGTTGTTGGCGACTATCGTATTGCGAAGATTAACCAGTTGAGTGGTCGAGGCATTGGTGACACCGACTCCGCCGACGTTGCTGGCTGCGGTGTTATTAACAATCGTCGAATTGGTGATGTTCAGATTAAAGATCTCGTTGCTGCTGTTTTGCCAGATGATGCCGCCGTAATCTTGTCCGGCAAAGTTGCCGCTGACGGTCGAGTTCACCATATTGAGAGTCGATGAGGATCCAACGTAGATGCCGCCGCCTCTGCCGGCAGTGCCGCTAGAATTCGCGCCGAGTGCGCGATTATTACTGATTGTTGAATTGGTAATGGTCGTTCCTCCCGTGCCGCCGTTACCCGCGCCGTTGTTAGCTTCGAGATAAAGCCCGCCACCAACTCCGATATTACCGACGGCGGAGTTGGCGGTGTTATTGGAGATGGTCGAGCCGGTGATGGAAAGAAAAGTCGTTGGTTGGCTGCTCGTGTAATAAACGCCGCCGCCGTCACCCACCGCCTGATTGTCGCTGATGATCGAGTTGGTGATTGTCGTCTGACCGCCTGCCAGAACAATACCGCCGCCTCTGCGGGAGAACGATCCCGCCGCCTGATTGCCGCTGATGATCGAGCCGGAGATCATAGTTGTCCCGAAGAAGCTGTAAATTCCGCCGCCGTCGTTGGTGCTGCTGGTGTTATTGGAGATATTACTATTGGTAATGTTCAGCGTCCCGTCGTTTTTATAGATGCCGCCGCCGCTAAAACTCGCCGTGTTGCCGGTCAGAATGACGTTCGTTAAGGTCGCGGCGGCACTCGCGCCGTTAATATAAATGCCGCCGCCGTATTGAGTGAGGACGGTCCCGGTCGCGTTGTCGCTGATCGTGGAATTGGTCGCGGTCAAATTGCCGCCGTTGATGTAAATGCCGCCGCCGTTGCTGTTGTTGCTGGTCGTGTTGTTGAATGATGAACGGTTATTGGAAACCGTGCAGTTATTGAGCGTCAGGCTGGTGGTGCTGTAAATCCCGCCGCCGCTAAAATTCGCGGTGTTCGCGGTAACAATGACATTCGTCAGAGTCGTCGTTCCGGCGTTGTCGATGCCGCCGCCGTTTGCGGTCGCTCCGGCTAAGCCGCTCCCCTGCGTAATGGTCATTCCGCTAATCGTTACCTGCCCGATTCCCGCTTGGATTTGAAAGACGCGGCTCGCATTGTTGCCGCTGACGGTCAGCAGATTCGCTCCCGGTCCGGTTATCGTTAAATCGGCATTCGTACCGATTAACAAAACCGTTCCTCCCAAAGTGATTGTCCGCGCCGTGTTAAAAGACGCATCGAAAACAATCGTGTCCGCGCCCGCCGCCGTGTTCGCGTCCGTAATCGCCTGCCGCAGACTGCCGGCGCCGCTGTCCTTGGTGTTGGTGACGGTGAATGTCGCCGCGGTTGCGTCGAGCGCTGGCAGGATCGCGAGCAAGGCGGCTAGAGCTAATGTTTTGCTGAATAAGGTGGTAATTTTCATGTTTTTCTTCGCTCGGCAGTTCGATGTGTACCAAGCCAAGGCGCGAACCGCGGCGAAAGGGGGCCAAAATGTTTTTCGCCCGCGAAAGGCGGAGAAATTTGCTGGCAGAATTTCGGCCAGCGTCCTAGAATGGCCGCCTGCCCGCGGTAGCGGCGGGCCGTGCGTCTGAGCGGCATGACTGAAAATCCACCTCGAGAACAAGCGACCCGCCTCTTGCTGAATTGGAATCAGGGCGACCGCGACGCCGCGGACCGGCTCATGCCGTTGGTCTATGACGAGTTGCGCTCCCTTGCCCGGAGATACCTGGCGCGCGAACGCTCCGATCACACGCTGCAGGCGACCGGTTTGGTCCACGAAGCCTATTTGCGATTGGTCGATCAAACCGTCACGGATTGGCAGAACCGGGCGCATTTTTTCGCCATCGCGGCTCAGGTGATGCGGCACATCCTGGTCGATCATGCGCGGCGCCATCGGGCGGAAAAGCGGGGCGGCGGCGAAGCGAAACTGGAATATGACGATGCCGAAATGTCGCCTGATCGCCATCGCGACGTCGACCTGCTCGCGTTGGACGACGCGCTGCAGGACCTGGCGAAATTGGATGCGCGGCAAAGCCGGGTGGTCGAGCTCCGCTTTTTCGGCGGCCTAACGACAGAAGAAATCGGGGAAGCGCTCGAGATCTCCCCTCGCACGGTCAAGCGCGAATGGAGGATGGCGCGCGCCTGGCTGCGGCGTGAGGTTTTTGCCGGCCAAGGATGATGCCTTCAGCGGCAGAACGCTGGATCCGCCTGAAGGAGCTTTTCGCGGGAGCGGCAGAGCTTTCGCCCGACGAGCGCAGCTCTTTTCTCGACGATCATTGCGGCCCCGACCGAGCTCTGCGCGACGAGATAGAGTCATTGCTCGAGTCGGACGCGGAAAACGACGGCTTTATCGAAGAGCCCGCCGTTCTCATCGCCGCGGAGATTTTTGCAGACGCTGAGAGGAGCGAGGACCAGCTTTCGGGCGCGCGTCTCGGCCCCTATCGGGTCCTGCGCGAGATCGGCCGCGGCGGGCTAGGGACGGTTTACCTGGCGGAGCGG
This sequence comes from Chthoniobacterales bacterium, assembly GCA_965218705.1. Lineage (GTDB taxonomy): Bacteria > Verrucomicrobiota > Verrucomicrobiia > Chthoniobacterales > UBA10450 > Palsa-1392. Next base: position 1,017,669 of record OZ244652.1, on the reverse strand, counting down.
GCCGACGACGCTTACCGGAAGGAAGTTGCAGTCAAACTCGTTAGGCGCGGGCTCGATACGGAGGACATCCTGGCCCGTTTTCGGCACGAGCGCCAAATCCTGGCCCAGCTCGATCATCCAAATATCGCGCGCTTGGTGGATGGCGGGACGACAGAGGACGGCCTGCCCTATTTCGTCATGGAGTATGTCAAAGGCGATCCACTTCTTCGCTACGCCGAAGAAAACCGCCTCGACCTGACCGCGCGGTTGGAGCTTTTCCGCAAAGTCTGCAGCGCTGTCACTTTCGCGCACCAGAACCTGGTCATTCATCGAGACCTAAAACCCTCCAACATTCTCGTCACTCCGGAGGGCGATCCGAAGTTGCTCGATTTCGGCATCGCCAAGCTGCTCCATAGCGAAGACGACAATCTGACCGTCACCGCACCGGCGCTGCGGGTGATGACGCCAGACTATGCGAGCCCGGAGCAGATCAGGGGTGAGCGTATTACCACGGCCAGCGATGTTTATTCGTTAGGCGTCATTCTTTACGAAATCCTTACCGGGCAAAAGCCCTATCGCCTGACCAGCCGGGCTCCAGAGGAAATTTCCCGCGCGATCAGGGAACAGGAGCCAGAGCGTCCGAGCACGGCGATCGCTGGAAACAAGGTTTCGAGTTTCGATATTCGAACTTCGAGATTTCTTCAGCGCGATCTCGACAACATCGTTCTCATGGCCATGCGCAAGGAGCCGAATCGGCGCTATAGCTCCGTGGCCGAACTCTCGGAAGACATACGGCGTTATCTCGCAGGCCTGCCCGTCAGTGCACACCAAGACACCTTTCGTTATCGGGCGACAAAGTTTGTCCGGCGAAACAAGGCCAGCGTGGTCGCTGCCCTACTCCTCGTCTTCGCCATCATTGCCGGCATGGCAGCCACGCTTTGGCAATCGCATCTCGCCCAGATCGAACGCAACAAGGCCGAACGACGCTTCGGCGATGTGCGCAAACTGGCCAACTCCTATCTCTTCGACGTCTATCCTCAGATCGAAAACCTGGAAGGTTCGCTTAAAGCGCGCGAGACCATTCTGGAGAACGCGCTTAAGTATCTGGATAGTCTGGCCAAGGAGGCTGGCGGCGATCTGGAACTGCAATCGGAGCTGGCGACTGCCTATGAGAAAGTCGGGGATGTTCAGGGCGCGCTCCACAATTCCAACCTCGGTAAGACCAAAGCCGCCCTCGAGACTTATGGTAAAGGGAATCTCCTGCGCACTGCAGTCCTGGCGGCGAAACCGGAGGATCTCGAAGCCCGTAGAAAGTTGGCGGAAAATCAATACACCACCGCCAGAACCTTGTGGATGGATAGTCAGACCAAGGAGGCCGAGGAGGCGTTTGAAAAGGCTCTCGAGTTACAACGCCAGGTGGCGACAGCGGATCCGGCGTCCGCCAATTCGAAGGACAAGCTGGCGGTCGTCTTGATCGATTATGGGGCAATCCCAGCCTTCAACTCGCAGTCGGAAAAAGCGCTGCGCCTCTTTAACGAGGCGCTCCAGATCATTGACGACCTGCAAGCCGGGCATCCCACCAATCTGGCCTTCAAAAAAACCAAGGCCCGTCTCCTCAGAATCCTGAGCAAGTCGAAAGACGCCGCCGGAGATTATGCGGGAGGGTTGCAAGCGCTGGAAACGGCTCTCATTCTGAGCAAAGAGGTCGCGCAAAATTCTCCGGCCGACTTTCGCCTCCAGCGCGCCGTCTGGTTAACTGAAACGATGATCTGCGAACATTTCATCGACCAGGGCGACGGGCCGCGGGGCGTCGCCGTCGGGCAGGGCGCGCTCGATTTTCCCAGGAAGGCATTGCAGAACGAGCCCGAGAACGGTGTCGTGGCTTATGACCTGGCAATCTCCTACTTTAACCTGGCGCGAGCCTACCGCCTGGCCGGCAATTTCGAGCGCACCATCGAGAACTCCCAGGAGGCGATCAAAGTCATGTCGAAACTGAGCGCGCAAACTCCCGACGACTCGGATTACCAGCGAAACCTGGCGATTTACAAAACCGAGATGGCGCGCGCGCAGATCGAGCTCAAGCAGTCGGACGCGGCGATCATGGCACTCAAGGAAGCGGAAGAGACTTTGCAGCCGATCGTCAAAGCAGATCCCGACTCGGCCACCACGCTTGGAGACCTGGGTATGACTTATCGCCTTTCTGCGCAGGCGCATCATCAGAAGGGCGAAAATGCAGCAGCCCGCGAGCTGGTCGAGAAAGCGATCCGAATTGTGTCGACGCTCGATAAACAGAAGTCCCTGCGCGATTCCGAGAAAGGTTTGTTGGCGGAACTGGAAGAGGAAAAAGCGAAATACTAGAGATCGTTAGCAGGAACTGGATGAAAGATGGAAAAGGATGCTTTTGCGGAATGAAACGCTGCTCAGGTTGGTCACTGCTTTGCTCTTCCTAACCGCCGCCCCACTAACCGCGCTCGGCGATTATCGGAAGTTCGAGTCCGTGCCAAAGGATGGCGAGCTTGCCGGCAAACTTACTCACGTCGCGCAGGCTGTGCTAAAAGACTTTCCGAAACTAACCGCGGATAACCTTGCTCTCAGCGTGATCGACCTTTCCAAACCAGAGAAGGTGATGCGTGCCGATTATAACGGCGACGCATCCTTCTATCCCGCCTCGCTCGTGAAGCTCTTCTTCATGGTCGCGGCATTTCATCGGGATCATTTCACCCCGGAAATCGAGCGCGCCTTGCGCGAGATGATTCATGTTTCCGATAACGACGCGGCGGCCTTCCTCGTTGACTGGCTCACCGACACGACCAGCGGGCCTGAGTTGGAGGGCAAAGCGCTCGACGATTTCCTTCATCGGCGGCGCGGCCTGAATCGTTATTTCGCATCACGAGGCTACGACGTCAGTGTTTTCCTCAAACCATGGAGCTTCGGACCCTTTGGGCGCGACCAGCAGATCATGGGCGAGAATAGGAGCAATCGGAACCGCGCCAGCGCGAATGCCATCGCCTCGCTCTTTCTCTCGATCGTGCATCGGCAGGCAGTTACCGCGGACGCCAGCGAAGCGATGCTCGCCTTGCTCGAGCGTCCGCTAAACCCACCACGCCCTAACGAGAATCAGGTCGCAGGTTTTCTCGGGGAGGCGCTGCCGCCCGGATCTCGTCTTTGGTCGAAGGAAGGCGACACTAGTGAGGTGCGCCATGATGCCGCGTGCGTCGAGCTGCCCGACGGCCAGAGGTATATCGTCGTCGCCCTCACTCGGGGAGTAGCAGATAAAAAGACACTTTTGCCGGCCATCGGCCGAAATCTCCTAGAAAATTTCGGCCGACAAAAAATGATCTTCCGCGCCGGGTGTCGCCGAAGAATTTGCAATGACTCGGGCGGCCTGCGCGTTCGCCTCCGGATAATGGATGCCCATGGGCTGAGGGTGTCGACGACGGCCGGCGATATCGATGAGCTCAGGCACGGCAATAATGCGGTTTACATCCTCCGATGAGAACGATTTTCCGCTTCTCGCGAGGACGAGGACGAGGAGGATTATCGCTCGCACACCGTTCGATTTATCGTCCACTTCCTCGAACGTCTTGAGAAAGCGTTGGTCTTGAGCCGCGGCGAAGATACGATGAGTCGTGGATTCAAGCGGATCGGCACGGGTTGTCGCGCATATCCTTTTCATGGACGTGATCGGGTATTCGCAACTCCCGAACGACCAACAAACCTTAGTCTTTCGGCAGCTTCAGGACTTGGTTAACGAAAGCGCGACTTCCCAGGAAGCGGCCGCTCGGGATAATCTTGTCCGCACTCCGGCGGGCGACGGGATGGCGCTCACATTTTTCGAGCATTGCGCGGCTCCTCTTCACTGCGCCTGCGAGCTCTCGGAACGAATCGAGCGAGATGGATCGTTTCGCGTGCGTATGGGCCTTCACACCGGCGAAGTGACGCGGCTGCACGACATCAATGGAATCGTAAACGTGAGCGGCGATGGCATTAACACAGCGCAACGAGTGATGGACTTCGGCGACGGCGGCCACATTCTTATGTCACTCGAATACGCTCGCGGCCTCCAGGAAGTGCACGATCCAGCCGCGAGCGAGTGCTACGACATCGGCGTCGCGACGGCGAAACACGGGAAGCGAATTCATCTTTATAATTTTCATCGGCCAGCCATCGGCACGCCAGACGTGCCCGTTAAAGTAAGGACCGATGATGCCTGGATCCGTCCGGAAACGCTTCGTCTCGGCACCTCCGGTCGGAACATTCTCCTGGCATCGCTTCAGGTTCTTGGGTGGCTCCTAATCTCGCCATTTAAATGGCGGACGCACGTGACCCAGATAGATCCGCGACTAACGCCGAACTTCAGCGTGATCGACCTGACCGGCCCCCAAATTCTTCGCAACCGCGACCTTCGCCAGCTCCTCATCCAAGTCTACGTGATATGCCCGGTCATATTGTCGCTGCTGATTTGGACCGTGCTCACACCGCTGGGGCTAAACCCTGCCTGGTGGATCGGAACGACTTGGTCTACCGGGCTCGTCTCGAGTGTTTTGCTTGGCATCGGCGGCAGTCTGGTTTTTATGTGCCTCCTCACTTTCGATGCCGTGGTGCAGGCACCCATCATCGCGGTTTTTGGTTACGCCTCCGCGGCAAACCAGATCGCGCTAACGGTGGTGATGATTTGGGCCGCTGTAGCCTTGTCGGCGGTTTTTCCAACGCCGCGACCCCCCTCCGCCCTCCGCGAGATCCTTTCCGCGATCGGCACCTTCTTCGTCGTCACGATGATCGTGGGGGTAATCTTAACGCTCGCCGGAGGGCGTCCCCCACTTCAGGTCGCCGGAATCATCGCATTCACCGCGTTCATCCTGATCAACGTCGTTATCGGCGTGCGCTGGAAGCGGTGGTCGCGCGGATTTGTTCTGGGCCAGATCCTCGGCCTGCTGGCCGCGGTTGGATATTTCGGGATCGCCGGGGCCACCGGCCACGGCTTCCTGCTGCGGCTGCAACAGGGAATCAACAATGGCGTCGGCGACGCGATCTGGTGGGGGCTCGCGTTCGCGCTCGCGGAAAAAATGGCGGGCGCTCGGGCGGCGATCATCGCAGGGTTGTTGTTATCAGCATTTAAGAATGTCGTGCCGAATGCATGGTCGCTTCTGCCGTTCGTCGCCCTCTGGACGACCTACGCAATCCTGCGCCGCCGTTCTCGCGCCCGATCTCTTCAGGCCGCCGCCACCGAAGCTGCCGCGGCCTGATCCGTTCAGCGCATCCTCGAATATTTTAGGATGGTTGTTTTTCTGGCGGAGGTGGCAAGAATCACTCGTGATCTTGACGACCGTCTGCCGATCTCTGGTTCCGACCGGAATTTTTCTGGTCAAAGAGCGAGTCAACTCTGGTCGAAACAGTTTTTCCCGAGAGTGACCATTTGCCCGCGTTCTTCCAGATGACCTCGCCTTTGTAGCAAGATAGCCGGTAAAAGTGCCGTCAGCCTTGATTACATAATCGGAAACCAATTCTTCATTGGTGGCGCGCCCATGACCACCAACTGGGCAGATAACGATTCACCCGAGACGTTGGTCACGAGCAGCAAACAAGCAGCGTCAATGTTCGCATCGGTTATGCGACGCTCACGCCCTTCCAAAAAGCGACATGGTCTGTGATCTGAGCGGCCGCTTCTTTTGGAGCTGAGTAATACCAGGCCGCCGCTGCGTTAACCGCGTCGTCGATCACGATGTCGTAGTAACTGGCTTCGCCTTTCCACGGGCAATGAGTGTGCTGCGTACTTTCCCGGAAGTATTCCCGGCGAATCGAGTCAGGTGGGAAGTAATGATTCTCTTCCACCACGACCGTGTCGTTGCTCTCAGCGATAACTGTGTTGTTCCAGGTTGCTATCACAAGTCTTACATTAGGTAGCGCGAGCTTCCAGCTTGCGCCTTGGTTCATCTGCAAGCTTGCCCTACTTTTGTGCGATAGCGCGTACTCCATCCACTAACCTCTGCACTTCTTCCCCCGTAGTATAGCAAGCACAGCCCGCGCGCACCAGACCGTCAGGGGCCAGACCAAGACGTTCGACAGCGGTTGCGGCGTAGAAGTCGCCATGAGAAACGAAAACGGCGTCGTCGACCAGAGCTAGCGCCACATCGGCCGCCGGCACACCCTCCACCGTAAAACCAATCGTCGGCGTACGCGGCTTGTCGGCATCGGGACCAAACACTTTCACTCCCTCTATTTCGCTCAGGCCAAACCAAAGCTGCCGGATTCGCTCGTCGCCTTCTTCGTGCAGTGCGGCAAAAGCGGACTGCAACTGGTCCCGCCTAGTTTCTCCCTGACCGAAGGAAGCGAGGAATTCGACTGCGGCCGCCGCGCCCGCGATTCCTTCGTGATTTTGCGTGCCGGTTTCCGCTCGTTCGGGAGCTTCATCAGGGGCCGGGGCGAGTTTAGGAAAATCGAGAGTAGCCAACAATTCATGACGACCGAAAAGAATGCCGACATGAGGCCCGTAGAATTTGTAAGCCGAACAGCTCAGGAAATCGCACGCCATCGCCTGCACATCGACCAACTGGTGCGGCGCATAATGAACGGCGTCGACGAAGACCTGGGCACCGGCAGCATGGGCCAGGTCGGCCGCCCGTGGAATGTCAGTGATCGTCCCGATTGCATTGGAAGCCGCCCCAATCGCAACGAGCTTCGTCTTTCCAGTGAGCTTCCTCTCGAAGTCGTCCCAGTCGAGTTGACCACTTTCGGGAATCATTCTGGCCAGCCGAACAGTGACGCCGCGATCCTTCTCCAAGGCTCGCCACGGGGCGATGTTGGCGTGATGATCTAGCTCAGTAAGTAAGATCTCATCGCCTTCGTCGTAGCTCCGGCCCAGCGCGCGAGCCAGATGGAAAGTCAGCGTAGTCATGTTGGCGCCAAAGGCAATTTCGTTAGGCTGGGCGTGCAGGAAGTCAGCCAGCGTAGAGCGGGCCTCGCTCAGGATCCTATCCGTCTCCAGGCTGGTGGGGAACGCCCAATGCGTATTCGCATTGTGCTGCAGCAGATAGTCGCTGATCGCATCGACCACCGCGGTCGGAACCTGCGTGCCGCCGGGGCCATCGAAATAGGCGATCGGCCTGTCGCGGTGCTGGCGGCGAAGCGCAGGGAAGCTGCGCCTCAGTTCCTCGATCGATAGCTGACTAACTGTCTGCGTCGGCTGCATGGGGGTGAGTCTATCTCACTCATCCGCAAATGCGAGCCACCGGCCTAACCGTCATGAAACTTTGACCCGCTGCAACAAGGAAGGGATCTCGGTGGAGGGACGACCGCCGTGTCGTCCGTGATCCGTTTTGGGGATGCGGCGCCCTTGTCTTTCGTCCAGAAACACGGACGGGACAGCGCCCGTCCCTCCATCACCGCTCCAGAAAGTTCATGATACGCTCTAGGATTTCACCGACCGATGATGGGCTTAATACAGAAAGGGCCAGCAACCGTCGCGGCGCTGGCCCTTCCGCTTAAGTTAAACCGGCGTCAGGGGTTGACGTGGTAGATTTCTACCGAGCCGACCCCGGTACCGCCATTTCCGCTTACGATGGCCGTATAGGCTCCCACCGTCAGGTTGGCCAGAATGGCGGATTCAGCATCCTTGGTCGGGGCCAAACCGGTGGCGTCGATCTCGCCCATCTTGTCCGAATTTACCCAATCGTCGTTGCTAGTAATCACATCGCCGTCGGCGTTACGAAGTTCAAGCGACGGATCCGCGAGTGCGCCTGTGACTCCTGCATCCGAAAGGGAAGGACCAATCGCTCGTATAAGAAGTGTCGCATCCGGGCCGCCCACCGGGCCAATGATGACGCCGCCAATCAGGACACTCTGATCTGAACCCACAAAGCCACGGGTACTGATATTGGCCAGTTCGCCCGGAAGGGAGGGATCATCGATGTTATAAACTTCTACCAAGCCAACACCCGTAACTCCGCCGCTCCCGGAGACGATCGCGGTATAGAGGCCAGGGTCTAAAGTTCTGACCAAGGCAGACTCCAAATTATTCTTCGGGGCGAGTTTGTTTGCCGTGAGAAGAGCCTGGTCTGCAACGCTGTTATCCATCCAGTCATCGTTCGTAGCGATGGTGGCGCTAGTGCCGTCATGAAGCTCCAGGACCGGGTTCGGCAGGGCATTGGTAACCCCCGAAGAGGTCAAAGATGGTCCGAGAGCCCGAATAACGACTTGTTTCGGGAGGGTGCCGTCAATGATGAAGCCGCCGATGGCAACGTTCTCACCCGTCTGAACGTCAACGCGCGTAGAGATGTTCTGCGCTTCACCCATTGGCGCAGGTGTTGGTGTCGGCGTTGGTGTGGGTGTCGGCGTGGGCGTCACGGTCGGAGTGACCGTCGGTGTCGGCGTCACCGTGGGCGTAGGAGTGGGTGTCGGTGTGGGGGTTGGCGTTGGCGTTGGCGTTGGCGTTGGCGTTGGCGTTGGCGTTGGTGTGGGGGTAGGCGTTGGAGTCGGGGTGGGCGTCGGAGTTGGAGTCGTCGGTTCGAAAGCCAGGAACCTTGGACTCCCACTGGTACTCACGAACGTCGTCATCGTTGTTCCCGTGGCGTCGAGTTTGGAAATATCGCCCGTCGTTGTGTCGGCCACATACAAGAATTCATTCGGATCCAGTGGAGACCCAAACGCCATCCCCGTCGGTAGAGTAAAACCAGTGGAAAAGTCGATTTGCGTGGTGGTGCCGACGGGCACTTCGATCACCTTCCCGGTATCCGTCGTCACGAAAATATTGCCCGTCGCATCGACCGCCACGCCACGACTTGGATCGGTAGAAAAGTCCAAGTTCGTTTCCCCACTGCTGTCATTCGGCACGATGAAAACACTAGGACCATTTGAAATATATCGATTTGTCACCCCTCCGCCGGCCGCCCGGGAATCAACGTCGATCGGACCGGGTGTGGTCATCTTAATGATGGTGGGCGTCGCCCCGCTGAACGGGATGCGCCGCACGCGCTCAGTGCCGGCGAGATTTTCGGCCACCAATAAGCCAGCGCCGTCGAGCGAAATGCCGATCGGGTTATCCAAGCCTGGGACCGTGCCGCCGCTAGGCGGGAAGAAGGTCGTCTGCACGCCTGCGGTGTCGTACTTGATGATGGACCCGGTGCCCGCCGTTTGGTCACCTGCATCGACGACATAGAGATCGCCATTTTGAGCGAAAACAATGCCTTGGGGACTGACCAAACCCGTGATCGGTATGGCTGTCGGAGTCCCATCCGGCGCGTAAGCAGTCACGGTGGCAGCAACCGCGTCGGTTACGTAAAGATCGCCCGCCGCAGCCAGGGTAGTGGAAGTGAAGGCGAACTGTGTCGCGGCCGCCACTACGGCAGCGCCAAGCATGGTCAGTATGGAAGATTTTGGGCAAAGATTTGATCGGAACATGATTTCACACCAACCGGCAAGGCGCGGGATTTGTCAAAAAAGTAAATTGCGTTATAACCCTCCGCGCCGGATTTGACCATGTTGTGGAGTGACGGGCGACGAAACTTTCCTCGCAGAAACTCGAAGGACGGCGAAAGCAAGAAGGGCCAGCGACCGCTGAAACGGTGCTGGCCCTTCCGCTGAAGTTAAGCGGCGTTAGTTGGTGATGTGGTAGATTTCCACCAAGCCCACGCCGGTTGTACTGTTCTTGCCGCTCACAATCGCGGTGTAAGCACCCGCCGGGAGGGTAGCCAGGATGGCGGACTCGGAATCGTCGGACGGAGCTAAGCCCGTGTCTTCGATTTCACCCATCTTGGGCGAATTGACCCAGTTATCGTTACTGGTAATCACGTCGCCGTCTGCATTGCGTAATTCCAGGAACGGATCGGCCAAAGCGCCTGTGACGCCCAAGTCGCTCAGCGATGGTCCAATTGCGCGGACCAATACGGTTGCGTTGGTTGAGACCTCAGGACCGATGATGACACCGCCGATCATGACCTTCTCGTCGGTGCCAACCAAGCCACGGGTGCTGATGTTAGCAAGCTCGCTATCTACGGTGGAATCATCCAAGTCGTAGACTTCGACCAAGCCGATGCCGGTGGTGCCGCCGTTGCCCGAGGCGATGGCCGTGTAGAGGCCCGGCTCGAGCGTGCGGACGATGGCAGCCTCCAAGTCATTGCTTGGCGCCAAACCGTTGTCCGTCAGGATCCGCTGATTTGCGGCGCTATTGGTCTGCCAATCGTTGTTGCTGGTGATAACCGTCCCGTCTGCGTCACGCAGCTCGAGTTTCGGATTAGGCAACGCTCCATTGACGCCGAAGGCGGTCAGGGAAGGTCCAATCCCGCGGATAACGACCTGCTTGGCACCAGTGCCATTGATAATGAAACCACCGATGGCGACGTTTACGCCGGTCTCCACGTCTACACGAGTCGAGATATTCTTCGCCCGTCCAGCCGGAGTGCCGCTCGGGGTCGGGGTCGGGGTCGCAGTGGGCGTTGGCGTAGGCGTCGCGGTGGGGCTCGGAGTTGGAGTCGCCGTTGGAGTCGGAGTCGGAGTTGGTGTCGCCGTTGGAGTCGGAGTCGGAGTTGGTGTCGCCGTTGGAGTCGGAGTCGGAGTCGGAGTGGGCGCGTTCGTTTCGAAGGCGATGAAATTCGGATTGCCGGCAGTCACAAAAGTAGACTTTGTTCCCGTCGAACTAATCTGCGAGATCTCGCCGGTCGTCGTGTCCGCCACATAGAGAAAACCAACCCGGTCCGTGTCACCGCTGAATTTAGCCGGGCGAAAATCCATTCCCGTCGGCAATGTAAAACCGGTGGAGAAATCGGTTTGGGTCGTCGTGCCCATCGCGACTTCGATCACCTTTCCGGTGTCGGTCGAAACGAACAAGTTACCCGACATATCGACCACGACACCTCGAGCGGGATCCGTGGAAAAGTTCAGATCCGTCACCGTCGTGTCGGGTGCAATTTCGCGGACAATCGGTCCGTTTGAAATATAGCGGAAAAAACCGGTCCCGAGGTTGGCCCCGTGGGAAGCAACATCGAAGGGACCTGTGATCACTTGAAAAACGATGGGCATGCCTCCATCCAGTGGAATCCGGCGAACACGATCGCTGAGCTGTTCCGCGACCAACAAACCTCCTCCGTCGAGTGCCAGGCCGACGGGATTATCCAACCCGGGTTGACCGGCAGGAGGGAAGAAGGTTGAGCGAACGCCTAACGTGTCATATTTGAAAATAACGCCATTCCCCGTCGCTCCGTCTCCAGCGTCCACGACGTAGAGATTTTTGGATTGATCGAAGGCGATGCCCTGCGGGCTGGTAAGCCCGGTGGCGAAGGGCGACGCCGTACCGTCTGGCGCATAGATAACAACCGATCCTGTCGAGAGATCGGTCACATAAAGGTCGCCAGGGGCGGCGAGGAGGCTTGAGCTAAGGGTGCATTGCGCTGCGATCACCGCCAGGGCGGCGAGACCGAGCTTAACGAATGGGGCGCGCTTAGCGCGGAGTTTTAATGGAAGCATATATGGGCTTTTATGGGTTATTTGTTTTGACTAGAATTTTTATACTGACAATCAATAAAGAAATTGTCCACACTTATTATGCTTTTTACCATCTTTTGTCGCGAGCGAGACAGCGAGGAATCATTACCAGATCCATGGTTGAGGTGGGACGATTTCTAAGGTGAATTATTCTAACGACGACGAGAATCGGGCCCCATGTCTGACGTGCGCTTATCTCGCGTAACCTTTTCCGCGCCGGCGTCTTTACAGTTCAAGGGAGATGATAAACTTCCACTAAAGCGACCCCGGTCGTGCCACCCTGGCCGCCGACAATCGCTGTATAAGGAAGAGAATTCGCGGGGAGATTAATCAAGATCGTAGCCTCAAGGGGATTGGTGGGAGCCAGCCCTGTCGCGGAGATTTCCCCCTCGGCCGTATCTGCCCAATTGTCATTGGACGAGATTAAATTTCCATTCTGGTCGTGTAATTCCAACGTGGGATCGGCCAGGACTCCGGAAACTCCGCTATCGGCAAGCTCCGGCCCAATGGCTCGGATGAGGACGCGACCAGCATCGCTGGGTCCGATGAAAAAGCCCGCGATCAGGACATCGTCGCCCGTTCCGACGCTGCCGCGCGTGCTCAAGTTGGCCAGTTCTACCGGCACATTCAGATCATTCAAGTCCGTCGAATCCAGATCGTAAACTTCCACCATGCCGACGCCAGTAGCGTCATTCACTCCCCGCAAAATGGCCGTGTAATTGCCTGGCGTTAAGGTTTGTACCAGGACCGGTTCCAGATCGCTGATCGAGTCCCCGTCGAATTGATCGAGCCCGTTGTCCGTAATCACCATCTGGTCGGCCGCATTGTTATCCATCCAGCTATCGTTCGTGACGATCGTCCCGTCCGGTTTGTGCAGCTCCAGGATGGGATCGGAAAGCGCCCCTGCCAACGGTGTGCTCATGCTGGCCAGGGAGGGGCCGATGCCGCGAATCACCACTTGTCGGGTGGAACCTGCGTCGCCCGTGACAATGAAACCGACAATCAAGACGTTGTCCCCGGTCAGAACCTGGCCACGAGTGGAAATGTTCTGCAGTTTTGCGGGAAGAATCGTTTCGAAAGCCAGGTAGTTTGGCTGACCGCCGGTCGCAAACGTCGTGACGACGGGACTCGGCTGCGCCGTTACCCTGGAGATCTTTCCGCCCGCAGTATCAGCCGCAAACAAATCACCGGTCCGATCGGGGCTGAAGACAGCCGGTCGCAAGACCAAGCCATGGAGATCGCCCAAGCCGGTTTGGAAGGTGATCACACTATTGGTGAGGCCACCCATCCCGTCATCCATCGTCGTGATCCCATAGATGCTACCCGAGCCCGAGCTCACAAAAGCGGTGTCATAGGTGCTGCCCTGTGGGTAGGAGGCAAAGGCAATATCACGTGGATCAAGGCCGGTGAGGAAAGTATGGGTCGGTCCACCGCTGATATCTTCCTGCACATAACTGGTGGCCGGATCATCGTTGCTCACAAACCACGACGTATTGAGCGGTCCGATGGTCTGATCGTTGGACAAATTCCGCACCGCGGCGTTCACAGCGCCGGGGGCCAGCTTGGTCCCGACCAGGACACCGTCGAGCGTGTAGCTGGTCACCTCCCCGGCGTCGTGCTCGGCCACGAGAAGCTGTTTGGTGCTGGTCGCAAAATTCAGCCCCACGGGGCCTTGCAATCCGGTGATGAAGACCGAACGACTCGCATCTGCCGCATATTTGTAAACCGTCCCGGTGCCGGCGTCGGCTACGTAAAGGTTACCGAGAGAATCGAAGACAATTCCTTCAGGCGTGTCCAGATCGCCGGCAAACGTCCGCTGGGTGCCATCCGGCGAGTAGACGATGACCGAGCTACTGGCCAGATCAGTCACGAAAAGATCACCGGCTGCCGCCCCCGCACGAGGGACAAATGTGGGCATTATGAAAAAGGAGGCCGCGATTCCCGCGACCACGGTGAGCAAAAGAGAGCGGGGGCCCTGTGGAGTGAATGTACGCATATACTGTCGATCCCTTCGATCGCCTATTTTTCTCCAGCGAGGCCATCATGTAATTTTTCTTTTTCCTTGTCTAGAGCAATTTGTTTACAGACAGGAAAACTCACTCCTCGTTCCGGCAAGGCGAATGTTTTAAATTGTCAGCCGCCGGGCAGGAGGGAGAATGGGAATATGACTCCGCAAATCAAGATCGAGACTGCTACCCAGCTCGCCGTTTTTCTTGGCAATCGCCCCGGCGCTCTCGCCCGGGTCTGCGCCGAGCTCGCGGAGGCGAAGATCAATATTCACGCCCTTGCCACCTCCGACACGATCGATCACGCGGTCGTGCGCATGGTGGTGAGCGATCCGACCAAGGCCCTTATGATTTTGGGCGAGCGCGGCGTCCTGGCTCTCGAAAACGAAGTGTTGATGATCGAGAGCAATAATCAGCCGGGAACCCTCGGCGTCATCGCGGATCGCCTCGCCGCGGCCAGCATCAACATCGAATATGCCTACCTGGCGACAGCGATCGGTTCTGAAAACGGTCTCATGGTGCTGCGGCCTTCTAATGTGGAGCGAGCCCAGCGCGCCTTGCACGATCTTTAGCAAGGCAAAGCCGCGCCCCGCAAATCCGCGGTCAAATTTCGACATCGAGGACGCTGTAGCCGGCGGTCGCCGACCCCGGCTTCGCCATGCCACTGCCCCATCCCACTCCTGCTCCTGCTCCTGCTCCTGCTCCTAATCGTGCTCCTGCTCCTGCTCCTAATCGTGCTCCACAATCCAGGTCGATTACGATCACGAGTAAGAGCACGAGCGGGGAACAAACGGGCGGTACTTCACAGACGTGTGGCAAGGGCCGAGGCTAAACAGATAAGGTGTCAGCGACCCCGGCTACAACGTGCTCCCTGTGCAGCCGGAACTAAAACGAGAGAAGCCCCTCTCATCCGTGACGAACGTCCCCCGGCGACTCAGCACATCCGCGAAATCCGCGGTTAAATTCCGAAAGGACGCCGTCAGGAATGTAGCTTTCCATTTTCCGCGCCTTTTCATGGACGAGAGCCATCGGACGAATCACAATCGCGCTAACCAACCCCCAAATCATCCTAAGTAAATGAACCGAGATGCTCTCCGATCAGTTCCCCTTTTCCGCTCGCTCGATGAAGCGGCGGCGGACGAGTTGTGCGGTCTTCTCACCATGCGCGATGTCGAAGCCGGCACGTCGCTTTTTCACCGCGGTGAGCCGGGCGATTCAATGTATCTCGTCGATGTCGGGAACGTCCGGATCAGCCTGAAGGATGCGGATGGCCACGACACCACCCTGGCCGAAATGAGTGACGGCGACTTTTTCGGCGAGATGTCGTTACTCGATGACGAACCACGTTCCGCCGATGCCACCGCCAACAGCGACACCCGCCTGGCCGTTTTGCCCCGGGCCGAATTTCGCGCTTTCCTGCGCAAAAACCCCGATGTCTCGCTCGGCATCCTGACTGCTCTGACCCACCGACTCCGGCGCACCGACGACCTGTTGCGCCATCGCGTCTCCCGGAACGCCAACGAAGAAGAAGCCGCCAACCTGACGATCGCGGATCGCGCTGCCGATTTAATCGCGGAGTTTGGCGGGAGCTGGAAATTCATCGGAGCCTCCATCACTTTCTCGCTCCTCTGGATCATCTTTAATACCTGGTTCCTCTTCCACCCCTTTGATGAATATCCCTACGTCCTCCTCAACCTGGTCCTGGGCATGGTGGCGGGGCTGCAGGCGCCGATCATCATGATGTCGCAAAATCGCCAAGGGCATAAGGACCGGCTGCGAGCCGACCTCGATTATCGGGTTAATCTGAAAAACGAGATCCTCCTGGGGGAGGTACTCCGCCGCCTCCAGGCCATGGAATCGGGAAAGCCACACCGTTTCGACGACGATCGCTCGATCGACTAGAAACTGGCGGAAGGGGTGGGATTCGAACCCACGGTGAGTTTAACCCCACGTTCGATTTCGAGTCGAGTGCCTTAAACCGGGCTCAGCCACCCTTCCGTTACGACGTTAGTATCAAAGCCGACGCCGGATTTGCAATCGCGAAGACGCCTCTCTCCCTGCTGGCATAGAATCCGCTTCGCAGATGGCATGGAAGAGGTGTTTCTCCCCCCCATCCGCGGAGGGCGCAAAGTCAGAAAATTCGGCCTCCTCATTGGCGCCTGTGGGATGCTTCTGTCCGCTCACCTCGCGACAGCCCAAGTCCCGCGCGGCGTCTTCTCGCTCTCCGGCGCCGGAGCAGCCTGCCGCACGGTCGTATTGGATAATCCCAACGTTGATGGAGTCAGCATCCGCCAGGATTGGCAGGACCTCGAACCAACCGAAGGCGTTTACAATTGGACGTTCCTCGATGCCGAAGTCGCGCGCATCGCCGCGTCGGGAAAGAAGATCCTCTTGCGCATCAACACCCAGGCGCACAAGCCCGCCTGGGTCAATAGCGCGGTGGTCGCGGCCGGGGGCGACTTTTTCACTTTCGACAACGATGGCGTCCAAACCACCATCCCTGTCTTCTGGGATCCGACTTTCCTGGCCAAGAAGAAGGCCATGATCACAGCTCTCGGGGCGCGCTTTACGAGCAATCCAGCGATCGTCATGGTGTGGAGCAGTTTTGCCAACGCCAACAGCGAAGACTGGTCTGTGCCCCACACCTCCCACGATATCGCGGATTGGTTCGCGCTCGGATATACCTCCGAGAAAATGATCGACGCCGGGAGGCAGATCATCGACACCACCATGCAAGCCTTTCCTAACCAATATATCACGCTGGCCGTGGGGGGCAGCGGTCATGCGGGGGCCACCGGTAATCTCGATCCCGATGAAAGCTACGTGGCGCGCAACGTCGTCCTGGCAGCAGAGGCCACCTGGCCTGGCCGATTGATCGTGCAAAAAAACAATGTGGCCGCCTTTATCCCGCAGGCTCCGGGCGCCGACACGCTTTACCAGCTCCTCTGGGATAGCCGACCTAACGTCGGTGGACAGATGCTCGATGACTGTTTTGGAGAGACGACTTTTCGCAATAACGGCGGAGTGACTGCCGACGCCGCCACCATCCTGCGCAACAGCATCAGCCGCGGCTTCGGTTACGGGATGAATTTCATCGAGATCTATCAGGACGACGTCCTCAACTTGCCTAGCGAGATCGTCTTCGCTCATAATCTTCTGCTGGGCTACGCGCCCCCAAATGAGGCCGCTCTGCCGCTGAACGCGCCGACGGCGCCAGGTGGCGTGCAGGCGCAGGAAGAGCCGTGAGCGGGCCACCGCGACCTTCGGGAACGAAGTCGCCTTTCGTTAGGCTGACGCTGCCTGCTGGGCTGCTCCTGCTCCTGCT
The DNA here is from genome assembly GCA_965218705.1 of Chthoniobacterales bacterium. Taxonomy (GTDB): domain Bacteria; phylum Verrucomicrobiota; class Verrucomicrobiia; order Chthoniobacterales; family UBA10450; genus Palsa-1392. The sequence continues at coordinate 1,000,884 of OZ244652.1, read as the reverse complement.
CGGCTGGGGCGGAGTGGGCTTCTTCGTGTCGAGCAGCCGCGGACAGACGGAGCCCGTCACCGGTCTAGATGGCCTCTCCGAACTCCCCTTCCAGGCTCTCAGTCAATCGGACCAAAATGCTCTGGGAACGAAAGCGCTAGCCATCCATCCGGCAGCCTGGACACACAGCGAGACCGAGCATTTCATCTATCATTTCATCCACAGCTACGTGGCGACACCTATCTCGGTTGAAGCCGAGTTCAGTTACCGTGTCATCAGCCAGGATCTCGGATTGGAGGCGCCGCCGACCGGAATCCCCAAATCGCACATCTATATTTTTGAAACGCCGGCAGACTGGGATCTTTTTAAAAGAGATGCCGATCTGGAGCCGTGGACCGGTGGCATTCATTCTCGCGGGAGTCTCTTCATCATGCGCGATCCCAGTTATAAACTGAGTAACAATTCGTTAAGCCATGAAGTCGCGCACCTCGTCCTGGCCCGCGTTAATTCACGCTCGCTTCCGATCTGGCTGGAGGAAGGTTATGCCGAGTACACTTCCCGGATCGTCCAAGCCAGTTATCGGCGGGCTCGCAACTACGACGCGCGTGCTCGCTCTTCCTCATTGCCATCCAATGAGGTCATTCCGCTCGCTCGTCTGACCGCCGCGACGAATTATCCCGATGCCGCAGAAATAGACGCGTTCTATCAGGAGTGCGAACGGCTGGTGCGCTTCCTTACCACCTCGGATCCGACGGCCTTTCGTGCTCTCATGGACACGATGGGCCGCGGTGAAACTTTTGAATCCGCTTTTTCCAGCCTCTATTCGGCCCGGTTCCTCGATATCGCCGCTTTAGAAACGGCCTTCCTCGCTTACGTCTCCAAAGACGCGGCCCAACCGCCCTCGCCGTAGGACATTGCCAGAATACCGGAGCTGCGCCCGGGCGAACGCGATGTCCTCCTTGCTCGGGGTGCACGGGCCCCTCTCAGATCGAGCCAGAGAGCCTCTCCTAACGAGCGCCATTCTGTTCCCGTGCTAGGATGGAACGGGTCGTCCCCACGCCATCGTGAAAACCAAAGCCGCCCCCAAAAATTCCAGCATCCATGCCGTCGTCGGCTCGGATGAGAGCGCGGTAAAATCAGCGGCGGCGCAACTGGCCGTCGAGCTCACTCCGCCGGGGGCAGGCGATTTTGGAGTGGAAACGATCGACGCTTGCGCCGACAACGCCGATCAGGCCGCCACTCGGATTCGTTCCGCGATCGAGGCGTTGCAGACGCTGCCGTTCTTCGGCGGCGGCAAACTCGTCTGGTTGAAAAACGCGAATTTTCTCGGCGACAACCGGATCGGGAGTTCGAGCGCAGTGCAGACGGCTCTGGAAGATTTGAGCGCCGCGCTGGACGGCGATCTGGGCGGCGGCGAGGTCAAATTTCTCCTCAGCGCGCCGGAAGTGGATAAGCGCCGCTCCTTCTACAAAGCGCTCTCGCAGCGCGCCGAGCTGCGGGTGTTCGACAAGCTCGACTCCAGCCGCAGCGGCTGGGAGGAGGCCGCCCTTGATCTCGTGCAGTCGTTAGGCCGAGAGCGCGGGCTTCGTTTCGAAGAGGAAGCGATCGATCTTTTCGTTCTGCTCACCGGCGGCGACACCCGCACCATTCAGAACGAGCTCGAAAAGCTCGATCTTTACCTCGGGGAGAACGAGCGGCGGGTCGGACTCGAGCAGGTGCGCACACTCGTGCCGATCTCCCGCGGGGGTGTTATTTTCGAGCTCGGCAACGCGCTCGCCGCGCGCGATCTCGATCGCGCTTTAGCACTCGTTAGGCGTTTGCTCGACCAGGGCGAATCGGCCATCGGCATCCTGTTGGTGGCGATCATTCCGACAGTGCGCAATCTCCTCCTCGCCAAAGATCTGATGCAGCGGCACCGCCTGCCCCGGCCGAGCGCGCCTTTCACATTCATCTCCACGCTCAAGCGACTGCCGGCGGATGCGACCGCCCATTTGCCTCGCAAAAAAGATGGTTCCATCAACGGCTACACCCTGGGGATCGCCGCCCTGCAGGCCCACCGCTTTGAAGTCGAGAAATTGGTCGCTGGCTTGGAAGCGTGCTTAAAGGCCAATCTGCAAATCGTAAGCAGCCAACTCGATCACCAACTCATCCTCAACCAGGTGGTGGTGAAGCTGCTGGTGTAGACGCTTCGCTCTGCGAAGCACGGGTTTCAGTGATTTTTGCCTAACGATCTCACGCCCGCGTTTTCTAGAAGAAACGTCTACAGGGAGCGATTATAAAGGCTCGTTGACTTGCTTGCGCGCCATCGGTCCAACCCATGGAATATCCCAGCGCACGCCGCTGAAAGCCTTCACGATCGCGATGATGAGGACGACCAGGAAACCGATCTGCACCAGGGCGGATATCAGCGCCCATAATCCCCCTAACAAGCCGCCGATCCCGGGGATCGACCACAAAATCGCGCTCACGATGGCTGAGAGAATATTGAAGACTAACCACGCCGCGCCAAAAATGATCGATTGCATCGCATAGAAGCGAACAAACCCGTCGCGCTTCTCCAGGATGTAGAAAACGATTCCACCGATGAGCGGGAAGCAGGCTAGCGCAGCAGCCACATTCGAGGGCAGACCCGTGGAGGTCGGGCGCGTATTAGCGTCCGTCGCGCCCAAGGGCGGCGGAGCGGGCGGCACGGGATCAATCGGGTCGACTGGATCAGGCATGCGAATTACTTACGAAAATGCTGCCGCCCGGGCAAGCTTTGCTTCATTCTACTTTTCACTGACGGGAAACGCAGGAGGAATGATAAGGTCCGCTCGGTCAGGTCGTGAGCATGAAGAATTCCCGGCGCGGTTTCACTTTGATCGAGTTACTCGTGGTCATCACGATCATTGTCATCCTCATTGGCATCGCACTTCCCGTCTTCAACGGCGTGCAGGAGAAAGCCCGGGTGACCCAGGACATGAGCAATTTGCGTCAGCTCGGCATCGCGACCCAGACCTATCTGAACGACAACGACAACCTTCTTTTCGCGGTCGATCAAAATCTCAACCCGTGGACGAAGAGTCTCCAGCCGAAATACCTGCCCGAATGGAAAAGCTTCCAGTCGCCCTTCGACGGCCGCACCTCGAGCGAGAGCGACACCACCGCGCCCATCAGCTACGGCCTCAACGGTAACGCCGTGGGCAAGGCGATCGATACCATCCGCAAGCCGTCGCTCTTCATCCTGCTGGCGCCCGCGCAGAACAACTCGACCGCCGTCGAATTTGCGGGCGTTTCTAACTCGGCCGTCACCCTCCTGCGGGATGTCAGCTCGCCCGGCGGAGCCGCGCTGGGCGGCGTGCAGAGAAAACGGAGTGCCATCAACGCCCTCTTTGCCGACCTGCACACCGAAAGCGTTCCCTGGGAGACGTTTAAGGCAAATGCGACGGGAGTGGCCACCGACCCATCCTACTTCCGTTGGGATCCGTGAAAAAACTCGAGGTTCGCGCAGGAGCGCAGCATTACGAAGTGCTGATCGGTCCCGGCCTTTTCGCGCAGGCTGGCCATTTCGTTAGGCAAATACGATCCGGTCGGCGCTGTGCGGTGCTGAGTGATGAGAAGGTGGCGGCGCTGTATGGGAAAGCGGTGTGCGAACGCCTGCGCGAAGCCGACTTCTCCGCGGAGCTTCTCACTTTTCCGGCCGGCGAAGCGTCCAAGACACTTTCCCAAGCTGGGGCGCTTTGTGATCAACTGGGCGTTCTCGGTTTCGATCGCTCGTCTTTTCTCCTCGCCCTCGGCGGCGGCGTTGTCGGTGATGTGGCTGGGTTTGTCGCCTCGATTTATCTGCGCGGTTTGCCCTACATGTCGTTGCCCACCACCCTGCTGGCCCAGGTCGATAGCTGCATCGGCGGCAAGACCGGCGTGAACAGCGCTCACGGCAAAAACCTGCTCGGCAGCATCCACCACCCGTCGCTTGTCCTGGCCGATACGGAAACGTTAACGACACTGCCCGAGCGGATTTTGCATGAAGGTGTCGCCGAGGCCATCAAACACGGCGTCATCCGCGATGCCGAACTCTTTCGCGCCCTCGAAATCGGCAAGCTTGTTCCCGATGCGGACTTTGTCGCGCGCAACCTGCGCATTAAAGCGGCCATCGTCGCGGCCGACGAGCGGGAGCAAAACGACCTCCGTGCTCTCCTTAATTTCGGCCACACCGTCGGTCACGGCCTCGAGCTCGCCGCGGGCTATGGAAACATGCTGCACGGCGAAGCCGTCAGCCTTGGAATCGTGGCGGCCGCGCAGGTTTCGGTGAGGCGAGCCGGATTATCGTTAGGCGAAGCCGAACGGATTCGGTCGGCGCTGGCGGCGCATCATTTGCCGACCCAGCTTCCCGAGAATTTTCCCCGCGAGAAAATTCTCGCGGCCATCAAACGCGACAAGAAGTTCGTCGAGGGGCGCATCCGTTTCGTCGTTGCTCACAAAATCGGCCACGCCGAACTCTCGAGCGAGGTCACCATGGAAGATCTGCAATCCGCCATCGACAGCCTGTAGACGCTTTCCTCTGGGCCGTAACGGATGCGGAGCAACGGCCGGGCTTTCCCACGTCTACAACGCAGGTCGCGCTTTTTTGAAATACTCCATCACGCCCTCGGCCACGCTGTCCGCGTACTCGCGAAAGATACTCGGGCGTTTCTTTCCCGCGACCTCCTGTTGCCCTTCGTAATCCCCCGCCTGCACCCGGGCGAACACTTCCTTACTATTCATCACGTAGGGCTCCAGATAAACGGTTGGGCACCGGTAAAGGCGCGTCGCCATCAGATTGCGCGCATAAACGTATTCGCTCGTGCCCACGCGGGTGACGTTCTCCGTTTTGTAACCATAGGCCGGCAAACCAGTCGCCTTGGCCATGGTGCCGGCGAGCGTCTCGGCCAAGCCCAGTTCCTCTCCATACGAACGGCTCAAGAGCTTGAGCAACATCTCGCAGCGCTCGTCGTCGCGGTCGATTTCGGGAGGCAGATAAGCTCCGTTGATGAGCAGATGAAGATGATTGTTAGGCACAAGCGTCGGCTTGGCCGGGTCGCCCCACGGTTCGGCGTTGAAATGGAGCGCGAGCACCAAATCCGGTTGCAGCCGATAGTTGATCAGGCTGGCGCGCCGCCGAATCTCGCTATTGCGATAGAAGAGCAACTCGCGTTGCCAGCCGATGCTCCGCTCCTTGAGAGGATCGGCCGGCCCTTCGTAATTTTCGGGTGGGTCGGCCACGCCGGCACGGACCAGGAATTCCCGCGCCAGTTCCTCGAAATCCGAAGGCCGATAAGGCGTGATCGGCTCCGAGCTTACTCGCACCAGTGAAACCTTCGCGCCTAACGACTCCAGGCGAGTCGCCAACAACTTCGCCACCTGCAGCGTCATATCGCCCTCCTGCACGGGCGGAGCGTCGCCGATTTTGAACCAACGTTCTTCCATGCGCGCCCACGTCCCGCCCAAATGGCCGGGATCGAGCGCAATGTGAAACCCGGCCAGAGGCGGTGAGCCGGCCTGGAGCGGCGACGCGCTCGGAACCGTCCACCCGCGCGGAATCGGGAGACGGTCTGCTTCGCTTTTCGCGAAATGGAGATCGAAGTAAGTCTCCGTCCCCGAGGTCGTGAGAATGCGCGCTTCTCCTGCCTCGACCTTGATCAGCTTCGAGTCGTAACCCTTGGTGGCGTAAACCTTCTTCAACAAGCGCGCAAACTCGTCGTGGGTGATCGTCCCTTGATACTTCTCCAGCTCGCTCCAGTCCGGCGCGCGTCCCAGCGGCGTCAGGTTCACGCCTTTATCCGAAGGCAATTCATTCTCCACGGCGGGAGCCTCCGGCAGCGCAAAGAGGAGAAGAAAAAGCGCGAGCCCGCGCTGGAGGATGGGTCGAAACATCAGCTTGGGATTTTCCAGTTTAATACGATGATCGCGGGATGCTCACGATTCTTTTCCTCGGCGACATCGTCGGGGAACCGGGTCGGAGCGCGGTGATCGCGCGGCTCCCTGAGTTAAAACGCCAGTACGCGATCGATTTCATCATCGTGAACGGCGAAAACGCCGCGGCCGGGCGCGGGATTACGCCGAAAATCATGATCGATCTCTTGCGCGCCGGAGTCTCCGTCGTCACCAGTGGCGATCACATTTGGGATCGCAAAGAGATCATTCCGTATCTGGCGACCGAACCGCGTTTGCTGCGGCCGCTGAACTACCCGCCGGGCGCTCCCGGCGCGGGCACCATCGTCCTGGAGACGCCCAAGGGAAAAGTGGGCGTGATCAATGTGCAGGCTCGCACTTTCATGCAACCGATCCTGGAAAATCCGTTCCCGCTGCTCGACGAGGCGGTCAACGCCCTGCGGGCAGAGACGCCGAATATCGTCGTAGACGCCCACGGCGAAACGACGAGCGAGAAAATTGCTTTTGGACGTTATCTCGACGGGCGGGTCTCCGCAGTTCTCGGCACCCACACCCATGTGCAGACGGCCGACGAACAGATTTTCGAAGGGGGCACGGCCTTCATCTGCGACGCTGGCATGTGCGGACCGGTCCATTCCATTCTGGGCCGATCGATCGAGCCCATCATCGACCGTTTCGTCTCGAACCTCCCGGCTCCCTTTCCGATCGCCTACGGCCCGACTCGGCTCCGAGGTGTTTTGGTTGAGATTGAAGAAACCACCGGGAGGGCGCGTCGAATCGTGCGGCTCGACGAACCGGGTCCGGAGATGGAAGCCGCTCCCGCTTAATTAATTGCGAGGGCAGCTTAGGCTTGCCGGGGGAAATTGTTGCAGCCAAACTGGCCGCTCGTTCGAATCATGAAGGGAACCATTTTATGAAAAGCTTGAATCGATACCTCGCCACCGTTGCCACCCTCTCGCTCATCCTGATCTCACCCGCCCTCTCCCGGGCCGATGATAAATCGGATGCCTACCAATATGGAAAGGATGGCATCGAAGCAGCCAAGAACAAAGAATGGGACAAAGCGATCGATCTTTTCCAAAAGGCGGTCAAAGCCGATCCGAAGGAAGCCAACAATCACAACAATCTTGGCCTGGCTTACAAAGGCGCCGGCAAGATGGACGAAGCTGCCAAGGCTTTCAGCGACGCGATCGAAGCTGAGCCCGAGAATTACTCCGGCCACGTCAACCGCGCCGTGGTCTATACGACGCAGGGCAAATACGACAAAGCGATCGAAGATCTCAACGCAGCCATCAAAGCGAAATCCGACAGTATTTCAGCCTATCGCTACCGCGCCTTTGCCTACCTGCAAAAGAAGGAATACAAAAAGGCGATCGAAGATTATGACGTCGTTTTGAAAGAGAAAGAGGACCCCGCGATTCTGGATCGTCGCGCCTTTGCCTATTGGAATCTCAAGGAATACGACAAGGCAATCGCGGACTTCAGCAAGATTATTAAGGATAAGCCGAAAGGCAAAGAAGGGTATCTCGATCGTAGCTATGTCTATGAACTAAAGGGCGACCTCGAAAAAGGCATCGCGGATTGCGACAAGGTCCTGAGCATGGACCCGCAGAACGCAGACGCCAAGAATCGCAAGGCCCGTCTCGAATATCACCTGAAGAAGCAAAACGCCACGCCGACTCCCACGCCTCGAGCCACCCGTCGCACCATGCCAGAAGAGACACCTGCTCCACGTCGGCCGTAGACCGCTCGTCTCACCTAAGCGCTCCCATGTAGACGTTTCCCCTCTGGGAAGCGCGGGGCCAAGGTGCCTTGGCCAGGAAACCTCCTATCCTGCGGGAAAAGTGGCGCGACCAACGCCGATGCGCAGCGCGCACCTCGCGGTTGAGCCCCTACCTTTTCAAGCGCCCAACTCCGCGTCGCGCAGAGGACAGCGTCTACAACTTTTGCACCTGGCTTGGATCGTCCAGCATGATCCAAGTCACGATCGAAAGCGGCAGACTGCCATTCCTGATCAGCTCACCATGAAATTCGCCCAGCTTGAAATCCTGCCCTTTCTTATCGCGATACCGGCCTAGCAAATCCATGATCTGCCACTTCCCGATGATGTAGCTGATCTTTTGCGTCGGACTGGAAGCCGCTCCCGCCGCTTCGCCTTCCGCCGACTCGCGATCAAGGCCGCCTGCCTCCATGAAATATTGAACCGCCTGTTCGAAGGTCCACTTGCCCGTGTGCAGATTCACATCCACACCGATACGCGCCGAACGATAGCGTGACAGACGGAGCACCTGCCCTTCAGAGGCAGAACCTGCGGGATAGAGGCCAGCGCGCATCTGCATTTCCTCCCCGTAGAGCGCCCAGCCTTCGACAAAAATATTATCCTGGTGTTGCCGGCGAATCTCATCGTTGAGGTGATTCGCGATGGAAAGCTGCAGGAAATGCCCCGGGATTCCCTCGTGGCCGAGAATGGGGCGCGGATCTTCAATCGCCGCCCGAATATAAAAGTTCTTCGAATCCCGGTTGTAGGTCGGAATGAAATAGAACCCAGTGGGATCTTGATCGTAAACACCGGGCGGATTCATGAAACCACCGGGGCTGGTTGGCTTGAACGCCTCCGGCAATTGCCGAATCTCAAACTTCCCGAGATAATCGGGCAGCGTGATCAGATGGTGATCCTTCAAAAACTGGATCTGTTCTGCCTCCCGGCTCTCATAAGCTTGCAAGAAGGCGGTCTGGTCGGGCGGGATATTCTTGCTCCGCTTCGGGTCGGGGTCCGCCAGCGACGGGTCGGGCAGCCAGGCTTCCAGCGCGCGGTAGCGGGCCAGCTCGACGCGCCCGATCATCTCGACCTCGTCTGCGCTGAGCGGCAGGAGCAGCACACGGTGCAGGTAAAAGTTATAGTTCTCCACCCCCATCGGGGTGAAATCGACCATCGCCGGAAGTTTCTTCTCGAGACGATCGGCATAACCATGCAGCGCCTGGAGAGCGGCATCGCGCGCCTTGATCAGATCTTCTCGTTCGTTAGGCGCAAGATCTTTCGCCAGTGTCATAAGACTGTCCTTGAAAAGCGGATCGATGGCGCGAGCCGATTGAATGGCCAGCTGCGCGAAAAGCTTGACCGGCTCCTCCAGATTCTTCTCCCCTTGCGCCAGCATGTCCGGCATGGCTTGCAGGCGCTTGGTCGCCGCCAGGGCGCGGTTTTTGGGCGTGTCGTACTCTTTTTTCAGGAGCGAAAAAATGCCGTTGCTGCATTCGCTCACATAGGTCTGCGGATCGCGACTGGTAGAATGCCAGACGCGATCGTCAAAAGCCGCGCCCTCGAGTTGGGAAGAGAAAAGCATCCAATCGATGCGTTCGTCCTTGGGCCAACCCGACGTCGGCATGGCTTTCACCTTCTCGAGCAGGTCGCTCACATATCTCGCGCGCTCGGCCACCCTGGCTGGCGCGTAATCCGTCAGGCGATCGTCCCATGTATGCAGTCCCGAGTCGCTGCTCCGCACCGGATACTGCTCATTGCGCCAACTGTAATAGTCGTCGGCCAGTTGGTGCAGCGCGGTCGCCTCGGCCCGTCCTTGCAGCGCCGGGCCGGGCGCCGTCACCAGCGCCTTGTTAGAAATATCCGGCTTGCTCTGCACCGGCGTCTGCGCCCAGGCAGGTAGATGACCGAAGACCAATCCGATAGCAGCAGCGACGACGATTCTTTTCACAGCAGTGAGCCTAGGCGCACACCCGGGGTGTGCAAAGGCCAAAGCACAAAGGCGTTCCCGCCATCTTCCCTCGGTAGGGCGAGGGTTAACTCAGGTTACGGGTTTTCGCGGACGAGCTGCTCGGCCGTCGTAAACTTCGGCTCTATGTCGACCGGTATGTCTCCCATCTTATCGAGAGCTTTCTGCACTACCGGCCTCACCACTCCAAGTCGGGCGGTGAGGGCTTTGGCCTTCTCGTAACTACCTTCCGCTTGAAGGGTCATGATTTCCCGAGTCAGTCCTTCCACGCCGGCTTTGATCTTCTCCGGCTGGACGGAGAAAGTTCCATCTTCGTTCGCCACGAAACCGCCTTGATCGAGCAGGTAATTGAATTGCACCGCCATCCCGAGCCCGTGCGCCTCGCCGATGCCGAAACGCAGGGTCCGAAAACTGGAGGCCAGATAGGTGGTGTAAAGAGATCGCTCGATCGACTTATCGACGATTCCCTTATCGATCATGGATTGAATGGCGAAGAGGCCGGAGATATCCGCCTTCGCCTCTTCGAGGGCACTGTAAGCATCCTTGAGTTCTTCCCGCACGGTTGATTTACGTCCGCCGGTGGTCACATCGTGCGGCCCGAGACCGTGCATGAGTTCGTGCACCACGATATGGGAGAAGAAAGCTTCGAAAGAAAGATCCTTTTGATCGTTAGGCGAAAGAACGATCTTGGAAATTGGAAGCAATGTTTTGGCAAACTTCGCGTCCTGCACATTCTTGAGCATGACCCGCTTAGAACCTTTTTCACGCGTCACCCTTTCGTCGTTAGGTAGATTAAAAGCCGCTGTTTGAACCCCGTGGTTCGCATCGCCCGCGTCATAAATCTCATTGACCACCACGATGGGCGCGAGCGCGCCAATTTTAGGGTTGCGATATTTTGGATCAATCGGGAGATGGTTCTCGATGTCCTGCAGTTCGCTGGAAAATTTCTGCAACTTGGCCGTGTCCTCCTCGTCCTGCACGGTGATGAACGACTCAAAACCGGCTTTGTAGTTGAACCACTTGTCGTTATAGACCTCGTACGGTCCGATGGTCGGCTCGATCGCGCCGCTTAGTTCCATCCAGGCGACATCGCTTTCGTAATAGTCGTTGCTCAGGAAAGCGGCCGCGCGCGTGCTCAAAAAGCGCTTGAGGGTTGGCTCGGTCGCCGCCTCCGCGGCGTCGCGCAGGAGGGCCGCCGCGCGGGTGAGTTCACCGCCGTATTCGATGTTGTAGGGCACGATGGTCAACTTCCGATCGGCCTGCCGATGGATGACCGTGAAGAAGCCTTTGGCCTGCTCTTGCTGGGCCTCGGGAAGAGATTTGATCCATTTTTCGATCTCGGCCTTGGTCGCATCAGGCGGATAGAAGCCCGCGCCGTCCGGCTTGGGCGGGGCGCCTCGCACGAAAGGTGCATCGTCGTCGAGACTCGACCATGGGCCTTTGTTCAGGATAAAATAATGGAGGCGCGCCCGGCCTTCCGCGCTGTCGTCGCCGGCCAGTTCGAGTAACGTGGCTGGATTGCCCGCCCACATTTGGCGCAAGAATAGGCCGTCGATGATCTGGGAAGCCTCTACCAGACGGGCCAGCACTTTACGGTCGTTAGGCGAAAGCTTCGAGAGATCGGCGGTGATTTCGGTTGGAGCAAAGCGGGCGGTCATTTGCTCGATTTTGGCCTGGTCGGGCAACGGAGCGTTCTGCGCCGATGCGGTCACGGCCGCCAGCACAAAGAGGACTGATAGGATTTTCATCGGTCCGTTTCTATCCATGCAGAACCCACGCCGCGCGAGCGGATTTCTGGGCGCGGATTCGCCGCGGCGTTTTTAGATCACGCCAGACGTCGATTTGGCTTTGGCGCGATCCAGCGCCCGCACCGGAGAGATCTTCACCACATTGTCCGGATCGTAATCAATCAGCTTGAGCCAATCTTCGGTGATGTCGCTCGCAGGCAGGATCTCGTTTTCCAGATACTCGGTGTTCCACGCGAGCTGCAGATCGGCTTCGCTGATGCCTTCGATCCCACCGGCGACAGCGGCCCCGGGGCCAGCGATCGCGTTCGCGATCGAGCGTTTAATCGCCATTGCTTTGGCGCGCTCGACCACGGAGGCGATGATCGCTCCGCTGATCACGTCGCTGCGGAAGAGCGCTTCTTTGCGACCGCTGCGCAGGGTGACTTCGAGCAGGCGATTCTCTTCCCGTTTCGCAAATTGCGCATCGATCAAGCGGCTGATGAGCGCCTCGATCGCGGCACCCTGGGAGTCCGTGCCTTCAAGAAGAGCGGGATCGTAGGGCAGGCCATCGGTCAGATAGATGCGATAAATCTCGCGGGCACCTTCTTTGCTAGGCCGTTTCACTTTGATCTTTCGATCGATACGGCCAGGGCGGAGGATGGCGGGGTCGATTAAGTCGGCGCGGTTGGAAGCCAGGATGATGACGACCTCGTTAAGAGAATCGATCCCATCCATCTCGGTGCAAAACATCGGCACGAGCGTCGAGAGAATGCTCGAATAACGCGATGCGCGCCGCGTGCCGAGGATGCTTTCCGCTTCGTCGATAAAGAGGAACGGCATGTAGCCTTCGCGCCGTTTTTCCCGCGCGGTGGCAAAGATTTCGCGCACCATGCGCTCCGATTCGCCGACCCACATATTGAGGATCTCGGGGCCTTTGATGTGCATGAAATATTCACGCATATCGCCGCCCGACTTGCCGCGCAGCTGTTTCGTCAGGTTGTAAGCCGTCGCCTTGCCGATGAGCGTTTTGCCGCAACCGGGCGGGCCGTAGAGGAGAAAGCCTTTGGGCGTGGCGTGCTGAAATTTCTGGAACAACTCTTCGTGCAAGAGCGGCAGCTCGATCGCATCGCGGATCGCCTGCAGCGCTTCGTCCTGCCCGCCCACCTTTTCCCAAGGCAGCTCCGGTACTTCGTCGAGAAAATGATCCTGTGACTGCGGGCTGGTCAGGAGTTCGAGGGCGACCCGATAATTTCCATCCACGCGCACATCGTCGCCGGCTTTGAGCGGCGCCTGGGACAATTGCGCGGAGCGTTGCAGGACTAACGACTGCATGCCGTGCTCTGCGCCTACGCGCAACCGGTCGCCTTCCAGCACCTCCGCGACTTTCGTGACTGGCCCGGCCGTCTCATAACCGAGATCGCCCACGATGACATAGGCTTCATTCACCAAAACCCGCGTGCCTTTTTTCAACTTCGCGAGGCTGACCCGGGGATCGACGTTGCAATAATAATCCGCGCCGCCGACCACGATCTGTGCCGTGTCGCGCGCCGGGCTGCCCAGGAAGGTGCCGATCCGGTTGGCCGGCGCGGTCACCTTCTTGATGACTTGCTCGAGTTTTTCGATCATGTCGCGCGCATCGCCCACCATCTCTTCCTGCGCTTCGATCTCGGTCCGGACGACAGCGAGACTTTCCTGCGCGAGATGATCCGCCGGGAGAAGGCTGACGGCGCGATCAAAAGCTTCGAGGAGACTGAGGGCGCGCCCGTCTTCCGGTTCGCCCCAATGTTCTGGATATGGATTCGATTCGTCGCTCATTCCCTTGCGCCCCCTGGGCTGACGTGGTCTTTCAAATGATACGCTCGCGGGATTCATGCCGCAAACTTCGTGCCGGGAATGATGGGCAAAAATCGGTTGCTGCGGAGAGCCCCGCGCCCTACGGTGGCATCCTCTTTTGGAGGAGCCTTAGCTCAATTGGTTAGAGCGCTGCCCTGTCACGGCAGAGGTTGCGGGTTCGAGCCCCGTAGGCTCCGGTTCTGTGAGCGATTTGCTCAGCCTGCCGCGGGTAACTGGCGAGCAGAAAAACTTCCGCTCGGAAAATAAGGTCTTCCCATCGCCCCAAAAGGCTGAGAAAAGTCGACCTTTACGCCAAAGGCCCCCGGCCGTTTCACTTTTTAGGGATCACCTGCGTCTGCGATCGACAAATGAACCAGAAAGAACATCCCATGCGCCACCGAGTTCCCCATCTCAGCCTGATCCTGATCGGATGGTTAAGCGTCCATAGTGAGGCCGCACCTCTCCAAAACATCTTTACCGATGTCACTTCCACGACGTTAGGCGACGTGCCCCACGTGGTTCCGACTACGAACGATATCAAAATCGGGACTGGCGCGGCGTGGTTCGATTACGATCGCGATCGAGATCTCGATCTCTACATGACCAACCGTCTCGGAGCGAATCGCCTCTGGCGTAACGATGGCGCAGGGAAGTTCACCGAGGTCACGTCGTCTGCCGGTGCGGCGGATAGCGCGCATGATGGCTCCGGGGTGGCCGTGGCCGACTACGACAACGACGGCGATCTCGACCTCTACCTGGCGAACTCCAAAGAAGATGTGCTGCTCAAAAACCAACTGGTGGAGACGGGCACAGCGACCTTCAAGGATGTCACTGCCACTGCGTTCCCCGGTCCCGTCCTCCTCCAGCGCGGCACCACCGCTTCATGGGGAGATTACGACGAGGACGGCTACGTCGATCTCTACGTGGCTAATCATCGAGCGATCAGCGGAACCGGAGCGGGCCAACAAGATCACCTGTTTCATAATAACGGGAACGGAACCTTCACTGATGTCTCGTCACTTCTGCTCGGCGGCGACGCGGATGGAGACGGAGCTGACGATCACTTGGGCGGTTATGGTTTTATCGGTGGCTGGACGGATTACGATAACGACGGCGATCTGGACATCCTCTTGATAAACGATTGTCCCTTCGGCCCTGAGAATACCAAGCTCTTCCGTAATGATGGCGGAAACTCTCCGCTGACGTGGAACTTCACTGAAGTAGGCGCCAGCGTGGGCGCAGCAGACTGCATCAACGGGATGGGTCTCGCCTTCGGTGATTATAACCGGGATGGCTGGCGGGACTACTTTTATACCAATGCCGGTATCCCCATCCTTCTCCGTAATGATGGCGGACGTTTCGCCAACGCTACCGAGGCCGCGGGTCTGGCCGATGGCAAGGTGCCCGTGACGGGCGGAAATCGAGTCACATGGGGAACCATATTTTTCGATTACGACCTGGATGGCTTTCTTGATCTCTGCGTCGCCGCTGGCGCCATCACCGCCAGCACCTCCACCTTTCCCAATCCCAATCTGCTTTACCATAACGACGGCAACGGAGTGACCTTTACCGACGTCTCAGTGGGAAGCGGCATTAACGACACCGGCCGCGGTCGGACCATCGTCATGGGCGACTACGATCAGGATGGCGATCCCGACCTTTTCCTCGTGAACCACGGCGAAAGAGCGTTTCTTTTCCGCAACGACTACGCCAACACCACCGGACGGCATTGGTTTATCCTCAACCTCCAGGGAGCAGGTCCACCGCTGAGCAACCGCGATGGCATCGGCGCGAAGGTCGAGGTGACCACGCCGGATGGAATCGTTCAGCACTGGGAAACCCGCAGCGGCGATAGCCTCGGCGGCGGGAGTGACCTTGCCGCTTATTTTGGGCTGAAAGGAAATTCCCTTATTTCTCAGCTCGAAGTCACCTGGCCCAGCGGTATCACGCAAACCGTCACCAATATTGCGGTGGATCAGCGGATGAGCTTGGCGGAAAGAGGTTCACCCACGCCCACACCCTCACCGACTCCCACAGCGACCCCGAAGCCGACTTCGCCCATCACTGTGACGTCTCCAAACGGCAAAGAGGTTTGGGCCAAAGGAAGCACTCACACCATTACTTGGACGGGCAGCCTCGTCGGCGAGGTCGCGATCAAGCTTCTCAATGGTCGCACCACGGCTCTGGTCGTCGCAGCCTCGACGGTCAGCGACGGCAGCTTTGAGTGGAAGGTGCCGAACTCATTGGCGGAAGGGGACGGGTACCGCGTGGAAGTAAGCAGCGTAAACGACAGCACGATCAAAGACCAAAGCGACCGTCGCTTTTCGATCGCGTCGGCCACCCTCACCCAGCGGCGCTAGCGGCGGAACGACTCCCGCCTTTTTCCGCAGGCAGTGCGCTTTCCCGCCGTGCGAACGGGCACGGCTCGCGGTAAGGTGTCTCAGCGAGCCTTGCGGGATGGAAACCACCAATGCGATCCTGCTTCGAAAACGGAAGCTGAGCGACACCAGCCTCATCATCTCGTGGTGCACGGAATCGTTAGGCTGCCTGGAGACAGTGGCGAAAGGCGGGCGCCGCCCAAAGAGCGCTTTTGCCGGTAAACTCGATCTCTTTTTCGAGGCCGAAATCCAGCTCAAGCGCAGCCGGCGATCCACCTTGCACACCTTGACCGAGGCCGTCCTACGCCATCCGTTTGTGGGCATCCGGCAGGATTATCTCCGCACCCGCACCGCTTCCTATTTCGTCGAATTGGTGGAGATCACGACAGAGCCCGAACATCCTGCCCCCGAGGTTTTTCACCTGCTGCAACGCGCTTTCGGATTCCTCGATCAGCACAATGCAACTCGGCGGGCGGTGCACCATTTCGAGGCGGAACTGGCGCGGTTGACCGGGGTGCACGACTCCGCCAGCCTCAAAAGCGACGATCCAGCTCACTCCTTGGGCCGGCTTTTCGGGCGGCTGCCGCGCGGACGGCAGGACTTGCTCAACGCTTTGGCGTAACCTTTCCCGCGCAAAATCGGTAGCGACCCAGCGCTCGGTCGCTAAGGTTGGAAGAATGAAAAAGCATCTCCTCGTACTTCTGGTGGTCGCCGCGCTTGGGGGCAGCATTCTTACCGTCCAAGCAGAGACATATCAGCTCGATCCTGTGCATTCGTCGATCAGCTTCAAGATTCGCCATTTCTTTAGTACGTGAACGGCAGCTTTAAAAAGTTCGAAGGGACGATTCAACTCGACCCC
Source organism: Chthoniobacterales bacterium (assembly GCA_965218705.1). Taxonomy (GTDB): domain Bacteria; phylum Verrucomicrobiota; class Verrucomicrobiia; order Chthoniobacterales; family UBA10450; genus Palsa-1392. The sequence goes on along the minus strand of OZ244652.1, from coordinate 984,473 downwards.
GATCATCCGGAGAAATCCTCCGTCACGGCCAAAATCGAAGCCGCCAGCATCGATACCCAGAACGAGAAGCGCGATCAACACCTGCAGAGCGCTGACTTTTTCGAAGTCGAGAAATACCCGGAGATTACCTTCAAGAGCAAGAGCGTGAAGCAAACCGGGGCCGACAGCGGCGATATCGTGGGGGATCTCACCATGCACGGTGTCACCAAGGAAATCACCCTGCACGCCAAGTTTCTGGGCAAAGGAAACGGCTTGCAGGGAAAGCCGATCAGCGGTTGGCAAATCACGCTCGACCCGCTCAAGCGGAGCGAGTACGGCCTCACCTGGAGCAAAGCAGTTGAGGGCACGGCGGTGGTCGGTGAAGAGGTGACCGTCTCCATCGACATCGAAGCGGACAAAGCGCCATAAGGTCACTCCCGACGATCCCCCGAACCCAGCGGTTTCACCCAGGAATTCACCATCAGCCTCTTTCGGGTTCGATGTCGCTCGGATTTTTCGCTGTCTGAACCCTTCCGGCAGTTGCGCAAGTTCCCGAAGCCAACCTCTTTCGTTAACCGCGCCGTTTTCAGTGCCGCCGCTCCCAGTGCGACGAATACCTTTGGATTCGAGGAATTCTGAGGCGCGGTGAGGGAGGGATTCGAACCCTCGGTACCCTTTTGGAGTACGGCGCTTTAGCAAAGCGCTGCTTTCGACCACTCAGCCACCTCACCTCTTGGCTCGCCAAAGTTGCACGAATATCGGAGCCGTTCCATCCTCGTCAACCGGTAGCCTCCTCCCCATGCAAAAAGCTCATCTGCCCACCTGGAGCGGCCTAACAATGGCTCTCGCCATCGCCGGTCATCTCATGCTGGTAGCGGCGTGCGCCGAGCCTCGACGCGCAGGAAAACCACCGCCAGGGCCGCCCAAACCGAATCCTCGGCCCATCACCGTGGGAAAAGTGACCATCGTGAACGAGGAAAAACGCTTCGTTTTAATCGATCTTGCCTCCAACCTATCTATTCCAGACCCGGGCGTCGCTCTTCGCACCATGAACGGCTCGGAGGAAACCGGACAGCTTCGGGCTGCGCCGGAACGTAAACGCCCGTTCATGGCCGCCGACATCGTAAGCGGCCATCCCACCGTCGGCGATCGTGTCGTGCAATAGCCTCATTTAGTGATAGATAGAGACGGTGTTAGCAGAGAAACCTTGCCAAAAGTCCTCTAGATCCGCTAGGATAGTGTATTCCATGAGATCAAATTCACCATTTTCAAAGACTAAATCATCCTTACCTGCGACCTCGTTGCCCCAGCGTGTTCGAGCATCCCGCTTGCAGCTTGTCCTTCGCACTGCATTCTTCGCGGCCGTGGCGCTCTGCCTGGCGGCGACGGTGCAAAACTCCCACGCTGCCGGGAGAGTTCTTGTCGTCAACACCGGCTCTGCCAACGTCTCGGCGGTCGATGCTGTCTCCGGAGCCGTGCTGGCTACCATCCCGGTCGGTTCTCGGCCGATCCGCATTGTCGCCAACCAAGCCGGCACGCGGGCCTATGTTTCCAACTTCGGCGGTTCTTCAATATCGGTCATCGATACTGGGAACCTCTCTGTGATCGCAACGATCGACGTTCCTAGCCTGCCGCAGGAGAGCGCGATCACCCGCGACGGGACGCGCCTTTTCGTGGTACATCATCCGCTCCAAATCGTCTCGGTCATCGATCTTGCCACTAATACTTTGCTCCGCACGGTCTCGATTGGCGATCAGAGCGGCGCACGGGGCAAGACAGCGACCGATATCGCCTTCACTCCGGACGGCCATTACGCCCTCGTGCCGAACTATTCCAAGAATGTGCTGGATGCCATTGACTCCAGTACCTACGCAGTCACCGCAATCCCGACTGGCAGCCAGCCACGTCGGGTTGGGATCACCCCCGATGGCAGCCGCGCCTACGTCTCCAATTTCACGGGCGATTCCGCCACCGCCGTCAACGTGCAGAGCTTGTCCGCCATCACCACGACACCGACCGGCAAATCCCCCCGAGGCGTCGCGACCAATCCCAACTCGCAGCGTCACGAAGTCTATGTGACCAACGTCAAAGATGGAACCGTCTCGGTCATTTCGACCGACACGAACGCGGAACTGGCTGAAATCAAGATCGGCCGGAAACCATGGAACATTCTTTTCAATTCAAGCGGTAGCCTCGCGGTCGCTTCCAACAGTGGTTCGGACACCCTCTCCATTATCGATACCGCGACCCGCACGGTCATCAAGACCATCCCCACCGGGGACGGCCCGTTCTTTTCGGTCTATAACAACGATGAGTCGCGGCTTTATGTGTGTAATGCCGGTGGGCCTAAGACCTTTGACCAAGGCAGCATGTCCATCATCGACACCAGCACCTATACGGTGATCGCGTCGCCCCAGCTCGGGCTGCAACCGTTCACGTCGGTCTACGTCAATCCTTAATCGGGCACGCCTGCCTCAAATTTCGCCCGCTCCGGTCGCGTCTTCGCGGCTGTGAGCGGGCGTTCGGCTTTTAGGGGCCTCGACGGGGGGAGTGCCTTGGGCGAATAAGTGCGGCATGATGAGCGAAGCAGAGGCCCGGGACGCTGTGCTGGGTGCCGTGGCGCCGCTGTCTGGTCGCGCCCGACCGTTGGCAGATTCGTTAGGCTGTTACGCCACTCGCGAAGTCCGGGCGGAACACCCGCTGCCGCCTTTCGACAACTCGGCCATGGATGGCTACGCCGTCCAGTCGGCCAGCTGTCGAGCTGGCGCAAGGTTAGGAGTGGTGGCGGAACAACCGGCCGGCCCTGACCTCGGCCTAACGGTAAACGCCGGCGAAGCTATTCGCATCTTCACCGGCGCCCCCCTCCCCCGCGGCGCCGACGCGGTCATCATGCAGGAAGATGTGCGCCGGGAGGGCGAAACAATCGTCGCGCAAGGCAATGCCGAGCCGGGTGAATTCATTCGGCGAAAAGGCGGTGACCTGACAGTTGGCCAAAAAATCCTCGGCGCCGGCGAACCGATCGGCGCCGCCACCCTGGGTCTGCTCGCCTCGCAAGGCCTCGCCCAAGTGGAAGTCGGCACGCCACCCCGCCTGGCGATTATCGCCACGGGCGACGAATTAGCCCGACCCGGCAGCACACCACAGCTCGGCCAGATCTTCGAGAGTAATTCCATCATGCTGGAGGCGCTCGCACACCAAGCGGGAGCTCAGGTCGAACTGCTCCAACATGCGCCAGACGATCTCAAAGCGCTCACGGAAATTCTGCGCGCGGGTGCTCAATACGACGCCATGATCATCAGCGGCGGTGTCTCCGTGGGCGATCACGATCTGGTGAAACCTGCCCTTCATGCCTTGGGAGCCGAGATCGATCTCTGGCGCATTGCGCTCAAGCCGGGCAAGCCCTTTCTCTTCGGTCGCATGGTCGGCTGCCATCTATTTGGCCTGCCGGGAAACCCTGTTTCCGGCTTCGTCACGTTTCTTAAATTTGTCCGTCCCGCGCTCCGACGCATGCTGGGCGCCGGGCCGGCTTTTCTCGATTTGCGCCGCGTGCCGGCGCGCCTGGCCAGCGAGGCCGCGAACCCCGGCGATCGACCGCACTATTTGCGTGGTCGCCTGCATGAGGGAATTTTCGAGTTGAGCGGGCGCCAGGAATCGCACGCTCTCTACGGCTTGAGCCGCGCCAATGCCCTGCTTCGACTGGAGCCCGGCGAGACCCGAGCCGCGGAGGATGAGGTTTTGGTCGAACTCTGGGATTAGCGCCATTTAAGGGCTGACTGGAGGGCAACGCTCCGTCGTTGCCAAGTTCACAGCGAAACCGGAGAGCAACCCGCCTCCGGCGAGCCGTGGCCGAGTTTCAAACGCGGCGATGACGGAGCATCGCCCTCTAGGCGCAGTTTCTAACCCCGCTCCTTGCCCTGGCGATTTCGTCGTTAGGTAACATTCTGCTTCCCCTCAACCTTCCCATTTCTCCTGCGTCTTCAAGGAACTGGGCTGCGCGAAATCCTCAACCAGTTCGTCCCTAGAGTAGACCCGCACCCAAAGCCCGGTCAGCTGGTCCTTCGTTTTTCCCTTGGCGCCATTGGTGTAGTACCAATCCGCCTTCAGTCGCGACTTATTCAAGTTGATCGACTCGGTCTCGAAAATCGTTTTGTCACTGCTCCGCAAACTCCCCAGAGCCTTGCTCCCCACAGTTCGCTTCGCCTTCGCATCGGCTTTCGCACCGGACCGTTCCTGGCTCCAGAAGACGATATATTCCACCCGCAGATCCGGAATTTCGCGAAACGTATGGCTCAGGATCGTCACGCGATAAGCCCAATCTTCCTTGGCCTCTTCGGTGCTCTCGGAATAATTGCGCTTCACCTCCAGACGCTTGGGTTCGCATTTGACTTCGACCCGGACAGGGGACGGAGCCGCTGCGACGGAAATGGCCAGGAAAAACAAACTGAGAGCGAGGCCTCGGAACCTGATTTTCATGACCGGGCTATAAAAAATTCTGCACCTTCTGGTCAATCCCTTTTACGCTCCAAAAAAGGAGGCGCGAAAAAATCTCACACGCTCAGGCACGCGGGCCGGTGCGTTCTCTTTCGAACGGTCTCCCGCAAATCGAGGAGTCCTCACCAACCCAACCGTAAAGGAAAAACTTATGAAATTAGACTCACTCCGTGACCTCTGGATCGAAGAAATGCGCGATCTTTACAACGCCGAAAACCAACTGGTGAAAGCGTTACCGAAGATGGCCAAGGCGGCCACGACGCCCGAATTGAAAAAAGCTTTCGAAGGCCATCTCAAGGAAACCAAAACCCATGTCGACCGCCTCGCCAAGGTTTTCAAGAAGCTGGGCAAAAAGCCGACGGGCAAGACGTGTAAGGCCATGAAGGGACTGGTCGAAGAAGGCTCGGAAATGACGAAAGAAAAAGGAACTGGTGTGGTCATCGATGCCGGCCTCATCGGCGCGGCGCAGCGAGTCGAGCATTATGAAATGGCCGGTTATGGCGTGGTCCGCACCTTCGCCGCCGTCCTCGGTGAAGGCGAAATCCAGAAGATTCTCCAGACCACCCTCGACGAAGAAGGCGCGGCCGATAAGAAGCTGATCAAAATCGCGGAAAGCTTCGTCAATGAAGAAGCGGACGAGGAAGCGGCGCCGAAAACGACGGCCCGCCAAAAGAAGCGCTCCACCCGTTAGGCGCGAGTAACCCTCATTGAACGCCACCGCGATCCCAGCGATCGCGGTGGCGTTTTTGATTTTTGGTGGAAGCCTGACAGGGAATGGGCCTGACCGAGTACAAATGGAAAAGGAATTTCGGCGTCACCTCTGAGCCCAGCGGAGCGAAGAAGCCGCGCCCCAAACGCGTGAAGGGCGCCTCGCGTTTCGTCATTCAGAAGCATGATGCCAGTCGGTTGCACTACGATTTTCGACTCGAGATGGACGGCGTTCTGAAGTCGTGGGCTGTGCCCAAAGGGCTACCCTGGAAACGCGGCGAAAAACATCTCGCCGTTGAGGTCGAAGATCACCCGATCGACTACGAAGATTTCGAGGGCGTCATCCCGGAAGGAAATTACGGGGGCGGGACGGTGATGGTGTGGGATCGCGGCATCTATTATGTGCACGGCGAGCAACCGCTTCAAGCCCTCGCCGCAGGTCGGCTGCACCTGGTCTTGGAAGGTGAAAAGTTAAAGGGTGATTGGGCCCTCATCCGCACGCGCCAGGAGCGTGGAAAAAACCAGTGGCTCCTTTTGAAAAGCGACGAGGACGTCAAACCGATCTCGAAAAAGCGCGACGATCAATCGTCCAAGACCGGCCGGACCATGAAGCAGATCGCGAACGACCGAGACGCCGAGTGGGAATCGGATCGACCACCTAACGATAGCGCTCAATCCGGCCTGCGGAACCGCCTGCGCCGGGCGGTCGCGCAGAAGAAAACGCCTTCTAAAAAAAAAGAACCAGCCAACGGAAGACGAGCTGAGACGGCCCTGCCGGATTCTCTACCGAGGGCCAAGCCTGGCTTCGTCGAGCCGATGAAGCCGAAGTTAGTGGAAACACCTCCCAGCGGCGGGGGCTGGATTTACGAGCTCAAATTCGACGGGATTCGCGCGCTCGCTCTCAAGAATGGAACAAAAATCAAACTTCTTTCCCGGAATGAGAACGATCTCACGAAAAAATTCGAAGAGATCGCCATCGCCGCGGCCGACCTGCCTTGCACGGAATGTGTGATCGATGGCGAAGTGGTTGCGCTCGATGACGAAGGTCGCTCTTCCTTTCAACTCCTGCAGGCGCGCGAGATGGAGGGCGGCGCGACCCCCCTGCTCTACTACGTCTTCGACTTGCTGCAGCTCGAGGGGAAATCCTTGCACCATCTTCCCCTAACGACACGAAAAGAAATGCTGCGCACCCTCTGCGCCCCGGCGGGCGATCCCTTCCGTTTCTCGGGTGAATTAGGCGACGATCCGAACGCGCTTCTCGGCGAAGTGAAACGGCGCGGCTTGGAAGGAATCATCGGCAAACTGGCCGATTCCGCCTACGAACCGGGCCGGCGCAGCGGCGCCTGGATCAAGCTCAAGTGCGTGAACGAGCAGGAATTCGTCATCGGCGGCTACACTCCGCCCGCCGGCGCCCGCCAGCATTTCGGCGCGCTTCTCGTCGGCTGCTACGATAAGAAGAAACTGCTTTTCGCCGGCAGAGTCGGGACGGGGTTCGATACGAAAACGCTGGCCGCGCTCCATCAGAAATTTCAAGGCCAGGCGCGCGACGATTGTCCCTTCGACGATTTACCCTCCAAGTCCGCCGGGAGATGGTCGCAGGGCATCACTCCCGGGATGATGCGCCAGATCCATTGGATCGATCCCGTCTTCGTTTGCCAGGTAAAGTTCGCTGAATGGACCCGCGACGGAAAATTGCGCGCGCCCGTTTTTCTCGGCCTGCGCGAAGACAAATCGCCGCGCCAGGTCAAACGCGAGTAATGGCTGTAGACCCCTGCCCCACCAAGATTGCCTTACTCCGAGCGATAGCGCGATGGCCACGCCGCCGCAGGTCCTCCGAGGTTTGCCGCGCAGTTTTGCAGTTCCTCCGCGAAAAATTCAGCCACCCGAACCTTCACCTCCGGGCTTAGGGCCAGCCTCGGATCGTTCGCCTTTGTGTTGTGCTCGGGCGTCAGGTCGCCACTTGGCTTTCCCGCATCGCCCCCGAGGAAGGAAATAATGGATCGGCGGAAGCCGGCGGGATCGCACTGCAAATCATCGAAGAAGAAAACTCGGAACTGATCGGCGGGAACATGCTGTTGCCATCGAGCCACGATCCGGCTCGGAGAGGAGCGCTGCGCAATCGCGGGCCGGCGCAAACATTCCAGAACTGCGGCAGCATCGTTTACGTCAAAGGCAGGCAAGCGACCCGTGCGAACGTCCAGCGACAATTGCGCCCAGGCTCGCTCCACCGGATCTCGCGCCAGAAACACCACCTTCGCGCGCGGAAAAAACTCGGTGACCTGCGCGATGACCTCTTCTGAGAGCGCTCCATAAGCGGGCGTGATATCGCCCGAAATGAGCGTCCCCTTGGCGGCAAATAATTCGCCATACGAAGCAAGATCGAGCGAACCCTCTTCGCTGAGTGTCTCCAACTGCTCGAAGAAAATCGCGTCTCGCTCGTCGCGACTGCGCCGCTTTGTCTTTACCGGAGCGCGGCCTAACGCATTGAAGTAATGCAATTCTTTGCGCGGCGGCATCCAGAAATCCGGATGCGAAAGAAGCTGTCGATAAAGCCAGGAAGTCCCGGCTCGCTGCGCGCCGATGCAGAAAAAGTCGGGGCCCATGAAAGGAACGTCAACGCCTCAAGTAAGCGTCCTCGTTATTTGTAGCGTTTCCCATGCTTCATCACCAGATCCACCCGCTGGAGTAAATCGATGTAACGCAACACATCTCCCTTCACCGCGATGATGTCGGCCATTTTTCCTTCGCTGACCGACCCGTAATCCTTATCCACCTTCATCATGACGGCCGGCCAGTAAGTGGCCGCGCGGATGGTCGCCATCGAATCGACCCCAAGCTCGCGCACCCAGACATCCATTTCATGCCAGGTCGAGCTGCTGTGAAATTTCATCGGGATGCCGCTGTCGGTCCCGACCAGCATGACCACGCCGGCGTCTTGTAATTGGTGAAACTTCTTCTTTACCGTCGCCGCTCGGAGGGGTGTGATCTGGTAGTAACTGAGCTGGCCGGGATGCAAAATGGAGGCCTTGATGTCCTGCACGATGTCGTTAGGCACATCGAGTTGCCAGTCCGGATTATCGAGCGGCTCGGGGTTATTAACGAGGGCCTGGTAATTGAGAAAGCCCTCGATCGTCGGGCACCAAAAGAGCGGTCCGATGTTCATTTTGGCTGTGCGTTCCCCGAGCGCTTTGAGAATATCCTCGGGATAACCGGGTGCAGTCGAGAGACCCGTGTGCTCGAAGTCATCCACCCCAGCAGCCAGCCCGCGCCGGATCTCCTCAGGACGATGAGCGTGAGCGACGACCGGCAGTTTATGCGCATGCGCTTCATCCACGACGGCTTTGACTTCCTCCATCGTCATCTGGTCCTGATCGATCAGCTTGATGATGTTGACCCCGGCCTCCGCCAGTTTTTTGATCTTCGCCCGGCCGTCCGCTGCGCCTTTCACGCCCCAGCGAAAGGCTTCTGTCCCCGGATAGGGCTCGTGTTGAATAAATGGCCCGGCCACATAGAGAGTCGGCCCGGGAATTTCGCCGCGGTTGATTCGGTCGCGCACTTCGATGCTCTCCTTGAGCGGCGCCCCGAGATCACGCGCGCTCGTCACACCTGCCATAAGAAGCTGATGCGCCGCCGCTGGCATGATCTCCGGCCCGAGACGCGGTGGATAAACTTTGTCCCAATGATCGTAATCGCTGTGCCCGAGCAGCATGGTGTGAACGTGCGAATCCCACAGACCCGGGAGCACATCCATCCCTTCGGTCGAAATCACCTCTGCGCCTTTCGGAACCTCCAAGGTACCGACCTGCCCGATCTTGGTGACACGTTCGCCGTCGATCAGGATGACGCTATCGGCAAGCGGCGGCCCGCCGAAGCCATCGATCAACCGTCCGCCGACCAGAGCCGTAAGGGCGAAAGAGGCCGGAGAGATCGCGAGCGTGCAGAGAGCGATGAGAAAAAAGATCGAGCGAATCATGGTGAAGATTGTAACACAACACGCCAGGCCGGAGCTCACGCCCGCGCTTCCCAGAGGAAAGCGTCTACAGTTCCGGGTAACCCTTCTTCGTTAGGCAGAGCGCGTGTCCACGCCTCTTGGAGGGCGGCGTCCACAGCGATCGAAGAGCGCCCGTAGCGCGGCGGGGGAACGCGTGGCCAGCACGCCCGCCACCAGAATGCGGCGCACTTCCGCGCGCGGAACTTTGATTTTCTCGTTGCTCGGGCCGGCCTCCCTCAGCAGCGCAATCGTGCGAGCGCCAATCAAAGCGGGCAAGGCGGTCGCCAAACGCACGCGCCAATTCGTGAGGGCAGCGCAGTAGTCGACACCTGCCTCCAGCTTCTCTTCCGCCACGCCCAGCCAACGCGCGAAAACCTCCTCGAGCGGCGCCGCCGCCAATTCGTCCGCCGGCAGATAACCCCTCCCGTGGGCTAAATCCGCCGGCCGATCGCGCAGCACGTTGATCAGTTGCAGACCTTTTCCATACGCAATGCCCAGCTCCACCATTTCGTTAGGCAATCGAGCCGCGAAGAGTGGAAGCCGTCGCAAACCAAGCCGAGTCCAAAATTCGCCTACACAACCTGCCACCAAATAAGTGTACTCATCCAACTCCGACGCACTCTGCAAAGACGTGACGCGCGTGGCGTCGGAAAAACGTTCGAGATCGAGGGTCTGACCTCTCACAATCGTTTTTAAAACCGTTCGGATGTCTTCCCGGTCAGCCGCGTCCATTCGATTCAGCCAATCCACACAGGCAGGCAGATTCTCCACCAGGCGACGCTCGGCCGGATCATCCTGCTGCGCGGCGAAATCCCGCAACGCTCCCGCCACCATTTCGAAATTCTCGCGACCTGCCACCACCGCAGCGAATTGTCGCAATGTCGTTAGGCGAAACGTCGCCGGCACCGTGTCCGTGTCTGCCAGGGTGTCGGTCGCTCGCGCCAGCAAGTAGGCCACGCTGATCGGTTCCCGCAACACCCCGGGCAGAAATTGGATGGTGAGATAAAACGATCGCGAGACCGATTTGAGGATCGCCTTCACCGGCCGACGTCGCGAATTTGGATGCGCGAGAGATCCGCGTTGCCGAGGCCAAATTGCGCCGCGATCGGCACGTGCAGGCCGAGGCGTTTGATCGGCGGGACCCGCCGTTTTTTGCGCCACTCTTCGAGCTGGCGCAGGACCATGGCATCGATCGCGACTGGATCCTTACTCGCGTAGAGCGTCGCAAACGGAAACGAATAACCCGGCTGCGATTCGGGGCCGCCCGCGTACTGCGCGAGCAAGCCATCCATCAGGTTAAACACCACTTTTTGGCCGATATGAGGATCGTTATAAATCTCGGGAATGCTCGAAGCGCCGAAGTCGGGCGGCACTCCAAATCGCCGCCAGTTATCGATATTGGGGATGGTGACGTTGTAGAGGCATCCGGCGACACCGTTACGCACGCTGTCGCTCATGACCGGCAGGTTGATGATTTTCGTCACCTCGTTAGCCACGATTTTGGACAGATGACTCACGCTGCTCGTGTTCTCTTTGTCGCTCAGAAGCGCCATCTGACCCCGATTCCCAATGTACTCATAATCGCCCCAAATCAGGTTCCCCAGAAACGGTGTCGAGATGGTGGCCTTCGGGTCGTAACCGTCGCGCGGCGGAATGGATTTGAGCTGATACCCTTCGTCACCCGAGTAACCAGCCTCCCGAATCCCGCCGAGCGATTTATCCCACACGATGATGTCGCGGCGCGCATGCCCGGCTGCGACCAGTCCATCCACGATGGTGTCTACGATGGCGCGGTGGGTCGTAAAGAGTTCGCCGCCCGCGGCCGAGATTTTGATCCCGATGCGATCGTTTGGCTTCACCAGGCTCCGCCAGGCGCTGGCCACATCCGGCTTCTGCGTCACCGCGCAAACCAGCCGGTTGACCATGCCGCGCACGACTTCCGGGTTGGCGCGGTAATCGGCGATGGCCGCGCTATCATGCGCGCGGTAAACGACGGAAGTCGGAGGCGGCTGAGGCACGCCCTGAGCGAGCGCGGCAGAGGTGCATCCGACGCTGACGAGCAGAAAAGCAATTGAGCGGGAAAGGCGAGCGTCGATCTTGGACTCTATGAGCGAGGGCGTGATTGACAACCCGGCGGACATCGCCGCCGTGCGTCACCTCTATGTTCACATCCCGTTTTGCGCTCGGATTTGCCCTTACTGCGCATTTTACAAAGAGCGGGCTGATCCGGCGCAGGCCGCGCGGTTTTGTGAGGCGATCCTAGCCGAGCTGCGCGCCGTATCGGCTCCTGTAGACGCTTCGCTGGGCGAAGCGCGGGGGGAATTTGCGCAGCAGGGGAACGGCCGCAAAATCAACGCCCGCGTTTCCCAGCGGAACACGTCTACAAGACCAGAGACGATTTTCTTTGGCGGCGGAACTCCTACCGCCCTCACGACTCAACAACTCGAGATTTTACTGGAGGGATTTCATCAAACGCTCGATCTCTCGAACCTGCAGGAATGGACCTTCGAAGCGAACCCGGGCAGCGTCTCCGAACGAAAAGCTAAGTTGCTGCGAGATTCAGGTGTCAATCGCATCAGTCTCGGCATCCAGTCGTTTGACGACGTCCTGCTCAAGTTGCTCGGGCGCGAACACAACGCCGCCCAGGCCGGGCAATCCTTCGATTTGCTGCGCGCTCATGGCTTCCCAACCATGAGCCTCGACCTCATGTTCGGTTTGCCCGGACAAAGCCTTGCGCAATGGGAAACAACCTTGCGCCGCGCGCTCGCGCTCGAACCCGATCACATCTCGGCCTACTGCCTGACCTATGAAGAGGACACGGATTTTTTTCTGCGACACGCTCGTGGCGAATTTCGCGCCGACCCAGAGGCGGACGCCGATTTTTTTCTCCTGACCAGCGATTTGTTAGGCGAAGCGGGCTTTGTCCATTACGAAATCTCCAATTACGCGCGTCCTGGTTTTCAATCGATCCACAATCGCGCCTACTGGAGCGGCCAGGATTATCTTGGCCTTGGTCCTAGCGCAGTCTCGACGGTCGGCCTGCGGCGCTGGCAAAATATCTCGGATTATCGTGCGTATGCCGACCGTCTCCTGAGCGGGCAATCGGCTTCCACGGGCGATGAAGTTCTCACACCGCAAATGAAACGCTCGGAAGCAATCGCGCTTTCGTTGCGCACGAATCAAGGCATCCCAGCGGCATGGGTGCAGGATCGGCCTAACGAAGTCGAAGAGTTCGTGAGGCTGGGATTGATGCAGGCGCAGGCCGAACGTTACATCCTCACCGAAAGCGGCCGCTTCCTGGTCGATTCAGTCGCGGTGGCATTCCTATAATCGTTAGGCACTCCCGGAGCGGAAGGACTCCCGGATGCGCGAGAGATAAAACTACCTTTCACCCGAGCGTGCTCGTGCTGCTCTTCCTCGTCCAGCGATCCCCGGCCGTCCTGACGTATCGCCGATAGACATAGCCCCACGGAATCACCAGCGGCATCAGGATCACGCCCGCCAGAATCGCCTGGAAGTCGTCGGCGAAGGTCGGCGGGAGTTTGCCGGCCGACCATTGCGGCAAGCCGTAATCGAAAAGCCAGATCGTTTTCCAGACAAACTCGAACAGGAGCACTGGCAGCATTTGCAGCGGATAGCGGATGCCGACAAGAGCGAGCAGCCAGACGGCGCCGAGGAGGCTCGGGATCACGCCGCGCGACATCGGCTCATGGTCGAGCAACTGGGGCAGGATCAACAAACCCAGCCCTATCCCGAGGAGCAGGTAGGTGGCGCGAAGCACGTAGAGTCGCAGGAGTGAGACCTCGCGGTCGTCGGGTCTTGGGCTTGGGGTCGAAACGGACAGAGCAGTCGTCGTCATGGGAATTCTCTACTTTGAGGTTGAGGAGCGAGACGGCGTTTCGGCGCCAGCCGCACCGGAGTCGGGTTGAAATTCGAGCAGGTCGCCGGGTTGACAGCCGAGCGCCTCGCAGAGCGCTTCGAGGGTCGAGAAGCGGATCGCGCGCGCCTTCCCTGTTTTGAGGATCGACAGGTTGGCGAGGGTAATGTTGATCCGCTCGGCCAGCTCAGTCAGAGTCATCCGCCGGTCGTGGAGCAGGTCGTCGAGTTTAACGATGATCGCCATCGTTACACCGTCCCTTCCAGTTCATCCCGCATCCGGGCGCCTTCCGCAAAGACGCGTGCCAGCACGAAGAGCAGGAGAAGAGCGAGCCAGCCGCTGGTGGAGAAGCCCGCGTTGAGATGTAACGGATGCTCGGAAGTCGATACGATCCTGGCGATCGCGCCGATCATGACGCCGAGTAGCTGAAGCCCCAGCAGCGCCCAGGCGATCGTCTGAAGCCGCACGGCATTTTCGCGCACGAACGGGTCGCCGACCCGGACGCTTTCGACCATGTCGAGCAAGCGCCTGAGAATCACGTAGTGCAACGGGATGCTGACGAGGCCCAGCACTGCGACTGCTTGCATGCCCCGCAACAACATGCCGGCCGAAGGAGGAATGCCGAAGGCCGCCATTATCCACCCTTCATTGGTGATGCTGGCGATGAGAAGGGTCAGAATCGCAGCACCGTAGACCCAGTTAAGGATGATGAGGAGGCGGAGTGCGATGCGCGCGATGGGGAGAGCGGCGGGAATCGGCTGATTGTGCCGTGCAAGTGCTTTCATATTGCTAATCGATAAACGATATATTGAAAAACAGCAAATTGCTATGCAACAATTGTCGCGTCTTGAATGCCGGATCGCGATTCACGCTATTGGGCGCGAGCGGTCACTGGAGGGCTACGCTCCCATCACGACCGTCGAAGGTCCCGGCAACGACTGAGCGTTGCCATCCAAGTTGATGGTTGTCGACCGCTGCGACAAAAATGATTAATCGACCCCGCCGTAGCGACGCTGACGCTGTCCGTATTCCGTCACCGCGGCGAAAAGATCTTCCTTCGTAAAATCTGGCCAGAGCTTCGGCGTCACATACATCTCGGTGTAGGAAAGCTGCCAGAGCAGAAAATTCGAGATCCGCATCTCGCCCGAGGTCCGAATAAGCAAATCCGGGTCGGGATAGTAGCGCGTGTAAAGATGTTTGCTGAACATCTCGACGTCGATCATGGCGCGATCGATGTGGCCTTGGTCGATCTCGTTCAGGAGGCTCTTGATCCCGTCGATGATCTCGAGTCGCCCGCCGTAACTCAACGCCAGGATGAGCGTGAGCCCGTGGTTCTGCGCGGTTTGTTCGATCGATTTGTGCAGCTGTTTCTGGCAGGCCTCCGGCAAATCCGTCAGGCGGCCGATGGCCTGGAGACGCACGTTTTTTTCGAGCAACTCAGGCGTCTTCTCTTTGAGGAAACGCTCGAGCAAGTTCATGAGCGCGAAGACTTCCGTCTTCGGGCGCTGCCAGTTCTCCGCGGAAAAAGCGTAGAGCGTGAGATACTCGATGCGCAGATCGCCGCACCCTTCCACGCAAGCCCGCACCGCATCGGCGCCTTTTTCGTGACCCTTGATGCGCGGCAACCCGCGTTCCTTGGCCCAGCGACCGTTCCCATCCATGATGATGGCCACGTGTCGAGGGACGGCCTTGGAGGAAGTCGACATGTCGCTAGAGAATGAGCGTTTGCCCGCGCGCCGGGCCGACGCTGATCATGGTCAGGCGCGCGCCGGTTAATTCCGCGAGCCGCTCGACGTAAGCGCGAGCCTCGTTAGGCAAATCGGCCAGCTTTCGCGCATTTTCGGTCGAACATTTCCAGCCCGGGAATGTTTCGTAGACCGGCTGGCAGCGGCTCAGTTGCGCCGCGTCGCTCGGCGGCACAATCAGCTTGCGGCCATCCAGCCGATAGGCGACGCAGACTTTAATCGGGTCGACCGTATCGAGGCCATCGAGATTCGTGATGGCGAGATCATCAATGCCATTGAGCATGGTGGCATAACGAGTCGCCACCGCATCGAACCAGCCGCAGCGGCGCGCCCGCCCTGTGGTGGCGCCAAATTCCCGGCCCATCTCGTGCAACATGCCCGCGACCGCCGGGTCTTCCGTCGGCAACGGACCTTCGCCCACGCGCGTGGTGTAAGCCTTCATCACACCCAAGACCCGATCCATCCGGTGCGGCGGCACGCCCGTGCCAGTGCAGGCGCCGCCCGCGGTCGTATTCGAGGAAGTCACGAAAGGATAGGTCCCGTGGTCGATATCGAGAAACGTCCCCTGCGCGCCTTCGAAAAGGATCTCTTTGCCCTGCTGCAATGCGCGATGGAGATAGACCACTGTGTTGGCGACAAATGGCCGCAATTTCTCCCCGGCCTCCAGGAAATCGGCTTTCACTTTCGCGAACGAAATCGGACGCGCCCCCAGTGCTTTGAGGATGCTGTTGTTCTCGCGCATCTTGGCCCGCAGTTTTTCGGTGAAAAGCTCGGGTTGCATCAGGTCCGCCATGCGCAGACCGGTGCGCGCCGCTTTGTCGCCATAGGCGGGGCCGATCCCACGTTTGGTGGTGCCGATCTTGGTGTGGCCTTTGCGCAGTTCGCGCTGTTCGTCGAGTGCGCGGTGGTAGGGCAGGACGAGGTGCGCGCAATCGCTGATGAGCAGGTTCTTCCCGATCGCTACTCCCACCTGACGCATACCCTCGATTTCTTTCACCAGCGCCACCGGATCGATGACCACGCCATTGCCGATCACACAGATTTTTCCCCGTCGTAAAATGCCCGAGGGAATAAGATGCAGGACATACTTCTTACCGTCGTGAATGACGGTGTGCCCGGCGTTGTTCCCGCCTTGGCTGCGGACGACGATGTCGGCATTGCCGGTCAGGACATCGATGATCTTCCCCTTGCCTTCATCGCCCCATTGCGCGCCGATCAGAATCGTATTTGCCATCGCTTTGCGGGTAGAGAAGAGATCGCGCGGAACGCTTCACCGGAAGTTCGCGGCCACCGCGCCCGAAGATAGGAGACCCACCGGCCGGCGCAAGTCTGGTTTTGCAGGGCGAGCTTTTCCGGAGGCGGCCGCGGTTCCCGACCGGCTTACGCCGTTTTAACCTGCAAAACCGGCAGCGGAAATCGCAGCTTCAGTTCGTCGCCGAGATAGATCTCGATGTGATGCAGGCCAAACTGTTGGAACTGCACCCCGCCGAAATAATGGACGTTCGTAGCGTGGCCTTCCATTTCCTTAAGGTCGAAATCGACCTCGGCCTGCGCGAGCGTGTGCGCATCGTCCGGACCGATGAGCTTGGAGCGCTGATGGAATCGTCCCGCGCCGCTGCACCAGCGTGTCCAGATGCAGAGCCGCATATAGTTCACCGGGAGCTTGGGCGTCGCCACAATGTTGAGCACGCCCACAAGGGTCTGCATGCCGTTGAATTCGCAGCGCACATCTTCGCAAAGCACACAGCTCTGCAGGTCGGGCAGGATAGATTCGGTTTGCAAGGTGCGGAAACCTACCCCGGTTCGTCTCAGCGGCCAAGCCACCCCTGGCTCAATGCCAGAAGGAGGAAAAGGCCCAGCGCGATCCGGTAGATGGCAAACGGCGTAAAGCCATGGCGGCGCACCCAGTGGAGGAACCATGCCACCACCGCAAACGCGACCACAAAAGCGACGACGAAACCAATCGCGAGGACGAGCCAAAGGTGAGACGTCATGACCAAAGGGGCGAGCGACTCGGTGACCGCGTGCGGCTTCAGCGTCTTGAGCAAGTCGTAGCTCGTCGCCACAAACATGGTCGGGATGGAAAGGAAAAAGGAAAACTCCAGCGCCGCTTCCCTCGACATCCCGGCAACCTGACCGGCCGCGATCGTGCACATGGACCGCGAAGTTCCTGGAAAAACGGCCGAGAGGACCTGGACGGCGCCGATCCAAAGCGCGGTCAGCAAATTTGTATCCTCCATCTGCTGGATTTTTGGCCTAACGAAAATCGAATCCACCACCCACATGATGATGCCGCCCACCAGCAGCGCGAGACTCATTACGTATAGATTCTCGAGATTTCTCCCGATCAATTTACTGAGCAAAAAGGCGGGAATGGCGGTCACGACAAAGGCGAGCAACACCAGGCTGAGCGGATGGGTCAGAATCGTGCGGTCCCCTTTTTCCCCACGCGGAAAGGTTCTCAAAAACTTCAGGATCCGCCGCCAAAAGAAGGCCGTCAGCGCCAGGATCGCCCCGAGCTGGATGACAATGCTGTACATCTTCCAAAAGCCATCCTCGAGATCGATGTGGAGCAGTGCTTCGGTGATCCGCAGGTGCGCGGTCGAGCTAACCGGCAGAAATTCCGTCAGCCCTTCGATGAGCCCCAGCAAAACGGAAAGGAGATAATCGTTCATGCGAAGCTCGATGAACCGGACGCGCTCGGCCTAGACCGCTTCGGGCCCGCGCTCGTCGGTGCGGATACGGACGGCTTCTTCGACGTTACAGACGAAGACTTTGCCGTCCCCGATCTTACCCGTCTTAGCCGCCTGCGTGATGACCTCGACCGCGCGCGAAGTGAGTTCTTCCGCGAGCACGATCTCGAGTTTTACCTTGGGCAGGAAATCGACCGTGTATTCGCTCCCGCGATAGATCTCGGTGTGGCCTTTCTGACGACCGAAGCCTTTCACCTCGCTCACGGTCATGCCCTCGACACCGATTTCGGCGAGGGCTTCTCTCACGTCCTCCATCTTGAAGGGCTTAATAATGGCCTCGATTTTTTTCACGCCGCCATACTAGGGATCGCGCTGGCCAAGCGCAATCTCTAACGTGTCAGTTTGCACCACGATTGGAGGGACGACCGCTGTGTCGTCCGTGTCTCTACTCTTTGGCCCATCAGACACGGACGGGACGGCGCCCGTCCCTCCAACCTTCCTGCTTCCACGGCGCGCTGTTCCGACGCAGCACTAATTCGGGGGTTCGAGCTCGGCCAGTTCCGCTTCCACCATTTCGCGCACTAAATCCTCGAAAGAAATGCATGGCTTCCACTGCAAGGTGCGCTGGATTTTCTCAGGCGAACCAACGAGCTGGGTGGGTTCGTTAGGGCGCTCAAAAGCGGCATTGAGCTTGAGGTATTTTCCAGGCGGTAAATCGACCACCGCAAATGCGGCGTCCACGAAATCGCGGACCGAATGCGTCTGGCCCGTGGCCACGATGTAGTCGTCCGGCTCCGAGTGCTGCAGCATGCGCCACATCGCCTCGACGTAGTCTTGCGCGTGGCCCCAGTCACGCCGGGCGGAGACGTTTCCCAAGACCAGCTCCTGGTCGAGACCGCGGCTGATCCGGGCTGCCGCTCGCGCGATCTTCCGCGTCACGAAATTCTCACCGCGGCGCGGCGACTCGTGGTTGTAGAGAATGCCGTTGCAGACAAAAAGGCCGTAAGCCTGCCGATAAACCAACGCCAGTTGGGTCGCGAAGGCCTTGGCGCATCCGTAAGGGCTGGCTGGCCGAAACGGAGTCGCCTCCGTCTGCGGCGCGTCGGCCGCCGCTCCGAAAATCTCCGAGCTGGAAGCATGGTAAAATCGGACCGGTTGCGATTGGTCCCGGCAAATTTCCAGGAGCCGCAGCGTGGCCATCGCCACTTCCTCCGAAGTCGATTCCGGAATCTCGAAACTCAGGCCGACATGGCTTTGCCCGGCCAGGTGATAAACTTCGGCTGGCTGCACTTTGGCAAAAATGCGTCGCAACGTCGTTCCATCAGACAGATCGCCGTAGTGGAGAAAGAGTTTGTGGCCGTAGACAGATTCATCCGTGCGCAGATGTTCGATCCGGGAGCGAAGGAGATTGCTGGTTCGCCTAACGACACCGTGAACGTCATAACCCTTGGCCAGCAACAGCTCGGCCAAATAGGAGCCGTCTTGACCCGTGATGCCGGTGATGAGCGCGCGTTTCGGCTCCGCCATGGCGGATGAATCGACGAAGCCCGCCCTTCAAACAAGAGGAAAGGTGGGAGCGGCGAGTACTTGCCATACTTTGCAAAGTGTGGGCAGGACAGGATTCACAGAATTTTTAAGGTGGTTCTAACGAAATTCTCGACGACGACCCCGGGTGACGGGAGGTTAGGCGCTCTCCATGAATCGGCGGATCTTGCTCACGCAATTTGAAAAATTGATCCCCCTGGCGGCGCGCTGGGCCGGGAAGCTGGAGGAGCGAATTCTACGTCAGGGTGTTCCGCTCTCTCCCGAGGAAACGGAGGATGCCGTCGCGCTCGGCGTGAAATATCCCGAGCGCGTCCGCCTGCTCTGTCTCGCGAGCGTGCCGACGCCACAGGATCGCCTGCTCAAAGCCGCCGCGACCGCCGTGCAGTTTCTCACTCCTGCCACTCGCGGTCTGGCCTTGCGCTACGGAATCTTCATCCGCGCCGATGTCTGGCGCGAGCGCGACCTCATCGCGCACGAGCTCGTCCACACCGAGCAATACGAACGCCTCGGCGGGGTCGAGCCGTTCCTGCGCCAATATCTCGGCGAATGCCTTTCGATCGGTTATCCCGCCGGTCCGTTGGAGCAGGAAGCGATCGCGGCCACCGCTCGGCGACGAAACGAGCGCGTAGCCTAACGAATCATCGCGTCTCCACAGCCTGCACTTTTAGTTGCTGCGCAGGGCCGAGTTGTTAGCGTGGCTCGAGACATGCGTATTTTCGTCCCACGAGAAACTCAAAGCGGAGAAACCCGCGCCGCTCTCGTGCCGGACGCCGTCAAACGTCTGGTCGAGCTGGGCACGGAGGTGTCGGTCGAGACTGGCTTGGGTTCCGGCATTTCCACCTCCGACGCCAGCTACCAAAGCGCTGGCGCGCAGACGGTCACCGATCGCAGCGAAGCTCTCCGCGCTGCGGATGTCGTGCTGCGGGTGCGCAAACCGCCTCCGGACGAAATCTCTCTGCTAAAACAGGACAGTATCCACGTGTCCCTGCTGGATGCTTTTAACGAGCGCGATCTGGTGCACGCCCTGGCCGCCGCCCACGTCACGGCGATCGGTCTTGAGATGCTGCCGCGGATCACTCTCGCGCAGAAAATGGACGTGCTCAGTTCGCAAGCCAGCCTGGCTGGCTATGCCGCAGTCATCGCGGCCGCCGCGGCGATCGATCGCATTTTTCCCATGATGATGACTCCCGCCGGCACGCTCAAACCCGTCCGCCTTTTTGTGATCGGGGTCGGCGTAGCCGGGCTGCAGGTCATCGCCACCGGCAAACGTCTGGGCGCGCGGGTGGAGGCATTCGACACGCGGCCGGCCGTGAAAGAACAGGTGCAATCGCTGGGAGCGAAATTTGTCGAAGTGGATCTCGGCGAAACCGGGCAAACGGCGCAAGGCTACGCGCGCGAACTCACCCCTGTGCAACTGGAGAAACAGCGCGAAGTCATGGCCCAGCATTGCGCCAAGGCCGACATCGTCATCACCACCGCCCAG
This sequence comes from Chthoniobacterales bacterium, assembly GCA_965218705.1. GTDB lineage: Bacteria > Verrucomicrobiota > Verrucomicrobiia > Chthoniobacterales > UBA10450 > Palsa-1392. The sequence continues at coordinate 963,961 of OZ244652.1, read as the reverse complement.
GTCTTTGGCCGTAAAGCGCCCCGTATCGTGACCAATGCGATGGTGGACCAAATGCAGCCGGGCAGTGTGCTCGTGGATATGGCGGTCGAGAGCGGTGGCAACATCGAATGTTCCGAGCCCGATCAAACCATCGAGCGCAACGGCGTGAAGATTCTCGGCTTGCGTAATTTACCCGGGCGCGTAGCCCGCCACGCCAGCGAAATGTTTTCCAATAACCTGGCCAGTTTCCTGGAGCATTTCTGGGATAAGGAGAGCAAGACCTTCCGAATCGATCTGCAGGATGAGATTTTAAAAGGCTGCGTCCTGACTCACGACGGCAAGATCGTCAATGAGACGATCGAGAAGTTCTACTCTACCTAACGAATATGTGTCTGCCTAACGATTGCGCTGGAGGGACGATCCGCCTTAGGCGGATGTCGTCCGTGTGTCTGAGCCGGGGGCGGGACAGCGCCCGTCCCTCCATTACCTGCCCGACTAATTTATGATTCTCCTGCTTTTTATCTTCGTTCTTTGCGTCTTTCTCGGGTTTGAGTTGATCGCCAAGGTCCCGTCCCAGTTACACACGCCCCTCATGTCGGGCTCGAATGCCATCTCGGGTATCACCATCGTCGGTGCCTTGATCGCAGCGGGCACGGAGGGTGGCGCGGTCGCGACAACGCTGGGCGTGCTCGCCGTCATTTTCGCCACCATCAATGTAGTCGGCGGCTATCTCGTGACCGATCGCATGCTCGCGATGTTCAAGTCGAAGAAGAAATAGCCATGCCTCTGCTGATCGATTGGTCTTACATCGTTGCATCGATCCTGTTCATCCTGGGTCTGAAATACCTCGGTAAACAGGCGACGGCCCGGCGGGGTAATTTGATCTCGGCCATCGGCATGTTACTGGCCATCGTCGCCACCCTGCTGGTCAGCGGTCTCCAGTATCAATGGATCATGGTGGGCCTCGTCATCGGAGCGGCGATCGGCGCAGTCGCTGCGCAACGTGTGCAGATGACGACGATGCCGGAGATGGTCGCGCTCTTTAACGGCGCGGGAGGCCTTTCCAGCTTGCTCGTCGGCTGGGTCGAATATCACAACCATCCTATTCAGCCGGTTGCGACGACTCTCCCGATTTTCCTCGCCGTGCTGATCGGCGGAGTGACCCTCACCGGCAGCCTGCTCGCCTACGCCAAGCTGGCCGAGAAAATTCAATCGCGCCCCATCCTTTTCTCCTTTCAGCAGGTCATCAATGCCGGCCTGGTCTTTCTCGTCCTTCTCCTCGGCCTTGTCTTCTGCACGCATCCCGCCGGTAATTACTTTGTTTTTCTGCTCATCATTCTGGTCTCACTCGTTCTCGGAGTGCTAGCGGTTATTCCTATCGGTGGCGCGGATATGCCGGTGGTGATTGCTTTACTTAATAGCTACTCCGGTCTCGCGGCCGCAGCGGCCGGCTTCATCATTCAGAACACCGTTCTGATCGTGGCGGGCTGCCTGGTAGGAGCGAGCGGCATCATCTTGACCCAGATCATGTGCAAGGCGATGAACCGCTCGATCGCCAATGTCTTCCTGGCTGGATTTGGTTCCGCCTCCACCGCTGGCACGGAGGCCGTGACGGGCGAAGCCAAAGCGATCACCCCAGAGTCTGCCTACTATGTTTTGGAAGCGGCCTCGCAAGTCGTCCTGGTTCCGGGCTACGGCATGGCAGTCGCCCAAGCCCAACACGTCCTCCGTGAACTCGCCGATCTTTTGGAAGGAAATGGCGCGGAGGTGCGTTACGCGATTCATCCGGTCGCAGGACGAATGCCGGGGCACATGAATGTCCTCTTAGCCGAAGCCGATGTTCCATACGAACAGTTAGTCGAGATGGACGCCATCAACCCGACCATCGCCACCATGGACGTCGCCATTGTGATCGGCGCAAATGACGTGGTGAACCCCGCCGCGCGAGAAACGCCTTCGAGTCCAATTTATGGCATGCCAATCATCAACGTCGATGAAGCGCGCACCGTCTTTGTTCTTAAGCGTTCCATGGCCTCGGGTTTCGCCGGGATCGAAAACCCGCTCTTCTTCAAGCCAAATACCCGCATGCTTTTCGGCGACGCCAAAGCCAGCCTGCAAGCGCTCGTCTCCGAGTTTAAGTCAACCTAAGGCGTTGCGGTCAACTTTGTAGCCGAGCTGCCTACGTCCAGATTGTAGACTTCAACGAGAGCAACTCCGCTGGTGCTATTCTGTCCACGCACGATCGCGGTGTAGCTTCCTGGCGCCAGAGAAGCGACGATCGCTGACTCCTTGTTATTTGCGGGAGGAATCATGGTCGCGAGAATCTCGGCCTGTTGAGTCGAACGCCAGTCATCGTTTTCGAAGATGAGATCTCCATTACTGCCATGGAGTTCCAAAACTGGATCCTGCAGCGGGTCGGCGATGCCGCTTTCTCCGAGCGATGGGCCAATCGCGCGAAGCAAAACTGTGGTGGTATCTTCCGGGCTGATGATGAAACCGCCGATCATGACGTTGTCGGCGGTCTCCACCCGACCACGCGTGGAGATGTTCGCCAAGGAAACGCCGTCATCGGGCGTGAGATCGTAAATCTCCACCAAGGCTACGCCCGATCCGCCCGCAACGCCTTGCACCACGGCGGTGTAGGTGCCGGGCTTCAGCGTTGCGATCAGGACCGACTCATGTTCATCCTTGGGCGAGAGGCCGGTGAAGAGGACAGCTGCGCGGTTCGCATTCCAGTTGTCGTTGGTGTCTACCAGTTGGCCCGCTTGATTGTAGAGCGCAACAGTCGGGTTCGCCAGCTTCCCTGCGACTGGAAGCGACGGTCCGATTGCGCGAATCGCCACCTGTTTCGACCCGCTGCCCGACAGGATGAATCCCCCGATCAGCACATTCTCGTCGATGCCCGCGGCTAACCGGGTCGAAACATTTAAGAGTCGCTTGGCCTTCGCCGGATGCGTCGGTGTTCCGCTGCCCGTGGAGAGGATCTCCAGCTCCGGTGTATCTAAGGAGCTGACAAAAAGATACTGGCCGGAGGCGTCCACCACCATATCGCTTATGTTGAGCGAATCTCCCTGCAATGACCTCACGAACTTTGTCGTGGTGACGTTATAGGTATCGATCTGAGAAAAGTAATAATCTGTCCCGACCGTGAAAAAGGTCTGGTCGTCGGGCGAGAAAGCAATCCGGGCCCATGCCGTGCCCGCCAGGGAAAAGGTGCCAATCGTCCCCTCTAAGTCACCAGCCGGGATTTTTGGGACTTCCGCGGCTAGCCGGTCGGCCAGACAAAGGAAAGAACCGTCATGACTCAACTTCAAATCAGTCAAAGACTGCCCGCGATCGACGCTCGTTTGCAATGTGACGGGCGACTCCAGTGCAATGTCGAAGAGATAAAGACTATGTGATTGATCGAAAGAGGCGAGATAGAGGCGCGTGCGATCGGGACTGACTTCGAGGTTACCGGATGGGATGGCGTCCGGAAATGGGGCGAGTAACGCTCCGGTAGTAGCATCGAGTTGAAAGATACCGGTCGAGAGAGGGGTAAGAGGAGTGGTCACATAGAGGCGGTTTGATAGCCCGACTTCGACATCGATAGATGCGGCTGGCGCCGGCAAACTCGGCAAGGCATCGAGGGAATTAAGATCAAGCACCCCGATCTCGGGATCCACCGTGCCTTGTTCTGCCACGTACAACTTCTTCCCATCGGGTGAGAGCGCGAGGCCTGCCGGCTCACTCCGCATCGGGATGGTGCGAACGAGCAGGAGGGTCTTGGCATCGATCACTGCGATGCTCTTACTCTCGACAAGGGAGGCGTAGACGCGGGAGCGGCCCGCATCCAAGAGCAAACGGTTGGCGGCGAGGGGGAAGGAAGCGCGCAAGTCGCCGGCCGGGTTCTTCAGCACAACGATAATCAGCCGCTGCACGATGGCGGCTCCCGGACCGTCGACCGTGATCTCAGTTGTATAAACGCCATTGATGGTGGCCGCTCCGGTCATTAATCCAGTCTGAGGATCCAGTGTCATACCTGGGGGCAGCCCGGTGGCTTGATACGAAGCCCCGGCAACATTCGTGGTAACCTTATAACTGAACGGCTCGCCCACCTTGATATTGATCGGATCGTCACCGACAAAGCGCAGCCCGTAGAGGAGCGAGGCCCCGGCGATGTCGTCCTCCGCCAGATGATCCAGATTACTGATGAAGGAATTCATGATGGCCTCCACCATTTGCAGGTTGGACGGCCCGTCGGGATGGGCCAGCCCGATCACGTGCCCAAATTCATGCAGGAACACGCGATGGATGTCATCGGCTCCGGCTTGCAGCGGACCGCGGTAGGAATTGAAATTGTAGGCTTGATTGACTAAAACATCCGCCTCGTTCGTCATATTGCGCTCGTCCGTCAGGTAGAGGGTAACGGCGAGAACGTCTTCTCCGAAATTATCGCCGAAGATCGAGCTCGAGAAAAAAACAGAGTTGAAGCCATCTCCGGAAACCTTCGACACTACTGACCCCTTAACCCAGGCGAATTGAATCGTGGCCAATTCCTTGTTCCATAATGAAAGGGCATCGGCGGCGGAACCGTCCCACGTCTGCAACCCATCCTGTAAAGCGGCATTCGTCGGCCCCAACTCAAGCTGCATCGTAACCGTTGAGCCGTCAGGCCACTGCGAACCTTCAAGGGCATAAGCCAAACCGCTCGCGGCTGAAAGAAGCGAGAAAAAGAGGAAGAGCAGGAATCTGCTGGAGAAACTATGGAACATGCCGTGCACGTTTAACAAAGACTTCCGGTTTGGCGGGCGGCATTCAATCACCAGCATGACCGGAAGTCTAGCCAATAATTAGTTCGGCTAGTAGATGAAAGGGATCAGACGCGAGGTCGATTCCGTGTATGAGGTATATCGGCTCCCGAAAGCCTCCCTCAGCGCGATCTCCTCGACATGCATACGCCAGAGAAAAGCAGCGGCGGTGGGCAGGAAAACAACTGCGAGCGCGATGTAGTTCAGCAGACAAAAGCCGAAGCCCAAAAAGGTAAGCAACGTCCCCGTATAGGAGGGATGGCGGACATATCGATAAGGGCCTGTCGTGATTAGCTTGTGGTCCTGCGCGATAGCGACATTAACGGTAAAGAAGCGTCCCAAATGGATAATGGCGATCCAGCGAATCGCGAGGCCGATTATGAAAAGGAGCAGGCCGATTAGATAGATGGTCCCGGGATGAGGAACGGCTGCTTCGGGAAACCTGGCGCGACAATAAAACCCGGCGCTGACGCTGGTCAGGATGATCGCCCAGAGCGTCTGAAGGCTGGCACGATCTTTCCCATCGGAGCGCGCCCGGGAACGCTTGGCCAAAACCAGTGCGATCTCGGAAGCGAGGAAGATAGCGCTGACTACGCTTAAGCTCGGGAGGAGCAGTTTGTAGGGGTCAGGGAGCAGTTTGTAGGGGTCAGAGCTTACTATCGACATTGGATAGCAGATTTGAGACATAACTTGCGCTGCCCATCTTCAAGCGCTCGGCGATCCAGCGTCGGCTCATCGGGGTATTCTCCCGTAGTTGCCGCGCGATTTCCACTTTTAAGGGATGACCTTTCGGTTCCAGGGCTAGGTCGATCTCCCGCCAGCGTGCGACCGCCAAGGCCTCTTCCACCAGGCGCCGCGCCAGGGCCGCATCCGTCTCCTTCCGCTGGGCCGCTTGCTCCCCCGAGCGCCCCCTCCGCGCCAATTTGTCCGCCAGCCAATCGCTGAAATCCTCCCCTCCCACTTTCCAGCCTCGCCGCAGTTGCCCCTCGGTCTCGCGCGAACCGGCCAGCCTCGCCACCGCCATCCGACGCTCAAACTCCCGGCGCCCCCTCGCATTATCCTCCTTCAACCCGTGTTCTCCCAAGAGCCGATCCACCCTCAGCCACTCCGGACGCTCCTTCGGATGCAGATAGGCCCCGTAGCTACTCCAGCTGTAATTCTCCAACTTCTCTCCCTCTTGCACCAGCCCGGCCCGCACTGGATTCAGGTGCACGTAATCGCACGCCACCCGCAGATAATCCGCTGCACGCCCGTCGACGTGCTGCGCTTTGTAGCGCCCTTGAAACAAGTGACCGTTCAGGCGATGCCGCCGGTTGAACCTTTGCGTATAGGTTCCCAGGAGCCATTTCATCCCCGCAGCCAGATTGGCTTGCGGGGTTTCCAGCACTAGATGGAAGTGGTTACTCATCAGGCAATAGGCGTGCACCTGCCAACCCGTTTTCCCACAGGCTCGCCCCAACATCTGGAGAAAGCCCCGCCGATCCTCCAAATCGAGGAAGATCGGCCCGCGCCGATCGCCACGGTTGATCACATGATAAATTGCCCCCTCGTATTGGATCCGCAACGGCCTCGCCATCCTTCTCTCTTATCCCCCTCCCCCGGCAGTGTCAATAGTAAGCTCTGACCCCTATTCTACTCCCCGAATCCCCCCGCTGACCCGAATGACCCCCGCTACCGCTTCTCACTCAAAGTGGCTTCTGCAACTTTCGCAAGTATCGGGCGAGTTGTCGTGTCGGTACCTGTAGTAGTGATGAAATTCTGCTCCGCAAACGGGGCACCTAAATGAGCGCTGCGCGACAACGCCGGCAACCAATCCAAACACACAAGCTAAAAACAACCCTAGCATTCGGATCAACGGATGCGTAAATGCACAAAACGTGACGCCGATAAGTACAATAGGGGCGAGATAGGCTAGTAACAACAGGCAATCGTATCGTCGTCGTCGTCGTACATACTCGCGTAGGATTTTGGATGACAAGATATGATAACTCATCAACGTCCACTGGGGTGTCAAAGCAGAGCGAAGCTAGAAATCGAACGGTTCAAAACTTGAACAGTATCTTTAGCAGACATACTAGAGCTATCCCGATCCAAATGAGCCAATAATAGGTTCCGGGCCGTTGGCGGTATAATAGAAAGGCTCCAACCAAGCCACCAATAATCCCGCCAAATTCAGTGAGCAAAATCATCGTCTGCATAACAGGTTACAACGTTGCCAAGTGGATAATCTTAAACCATTCCAGAGCACCGTAGACGTCGAATAGTATTCCGAAAAACGCTAGTACGCGGCGGCGCTGAGCAGGTTGGCCGCGCAAAAGGAGGGCGGCAACTAGCAACGCCGTCCCGATGAAGCCTGAGACGAGTCCGGTAAACAAAGGAGCATCCATTTCAGGCTGCTCTATAGCTTGATTTGTAAGGATGAGCTAAAAAATACGGCGCCGGATAGCGGTCGTTAAATACACCAGTCGTAGGCGTCATGGGGTCATGTCTATATAAGGATCACGATTTTTGTGTCCGAGTCCGTTTTTGTTCTCTTCGTCCACGCAACGCTTACGCGTCGCCTCTCAATATCGTCTTTGTCCAAGCATTCGAAATAGTCGGATCAAGTGGTCGCTATCAATCCAAGTCCGAGCTTTTATTGGCATCATTCGCCCGTCGAGGTGAATACTCCCTCAGGGTCATTAACGCCTGTTGTCGTTTGGGTCGTACCACCAGGGCCGTATTCGACAGTTACGGGAACTTCTGGAATCCCCCGGCCCGAATCGCCGGGGACGCCTCCAGGGCTATCGGCAGGGCCATATCCGGCGGGCAATGATCCTCCGATGAACCCAGCCCCGGAACCTGCGCCATTCGCGCCGCTACCTCGGCCCGAACCTCGCCTGCGGGTCGATCCCCGTCGCCCGCTATTGCTCCCGTTCGCCGGAGCCACCCCAGTTTTCCCTAAACTTACCACCCCATCCCCGATCCCATAAAGATTGACGAGACTTTGGCCATAGGTCTCCATCTCATAGGCGGCGAGGCCACCACTGATGATACCGACAGCCGCTTCGGAACCTTCCGCGATTTGGCCAACCGTTCCGGGGGAGATCTTTGCGACAACGTTTGATAGCGATGTCGGGAGCGCCCTCGGATCGCCATGGGCCGAATTACTGAACGATTGCGAAATCATTGCAACACCACGGACTGTTGTAAACACCGCCGCATGCCCGGCCAATGTAATAACTACGGCACCGCCGATTCCGGTCGGAGCTGCTATCATAATCCCGGTACCAATAGCGAGGCCTCCACCTAAGTTACCAAGTCCTTGAAAAAACAAGCCCCGGTCGAACAATCCCAGGGGATCGCTCCAATTAACCGGATTATTGCCTACGTAGCGGTAGAGGTTGGCGGGGTCGCCGGCGAAGCCGATCGGGTCGGGCTGGAGGAAGCGGCCCAGGTCGGCGTGTAGGAAACGGTTGCGCAGGTCGTAAAGGCCGAGCTGGCTGTACCATTGCTGGCCAGTGAAGAGGTACGAGGTCAGCGGAGCGGTGGTGGAGGCAACGCCAGCCGGGTTGTAGACCTTGGGCATTCCCCCAAGGTCGTAGGTGTAACTCTCCAGCAACGCTCCACCGCCATCAGCCAGGTAGGCCGTGCTCCCCACCGCGTCGGGATAAAAATATTGATCCCGAACCGTGCTCTGCACCAGATCGCCTCCCGCTCCGTAAACCAGCCGTTCCTGGGGTGCGGTGCTGCCCGCCCCAAATTCCGCTGCCAGATTCCACCCGTCCCAGACGCTGATGGTGCGCGTCGCGGTCCAGCTCGCGCTCCGCGCCACCTGCCGGCCCAGGCCGTCGTAGTAGAAGTTGGCGCTCTCTCCGCTGGGCCCGCTCACCGCGACGAGCCGGTTCATCGAGTCGTAGGTGTAAAGCCATCCGTTGTAGGAGGCCAGGTTCTCCTTGTTATCATAGCCGACCGTCGTGCCCGCGACACTCGTATATTGGTTCAGGTTGTTGTGGCTGTAGACACCCGGGACAGTTCCTCCATCGAGAGTGGGCGCGCTCTCCGGGGCTGCCGCAGAGCCATTGACCAACCCCAGCATCAGATTTGGAATTTGCCCAGCGCCTAGCTGACGCCACACGCGCGCGGCGCCAATGCCGGGGGCGGAGCTTTGGGCCGATGCGGCGACGGAAAGAGGCGTGGCCACAGGAGCAGCTCGCGACGTTGGCCCAGAATCCTTGCCGGCGCGAGCTTCCGGCGGCGCCATTTCTGTCGCGGCAAATGAGGCCCTCTGGGCCGCTGCCTCCGGCGAGGGCGAAGGCGAAGGCGAAGGCGAGGGGCCGTAAGGGCTCCCGTTCTGATTATCGAAAGAGCCGCTGGCCACGGCCGAATCGCTGTAGCCGGTCGTCTTGAAGGCGATCGCTTTGAGCGGGATGACGGTATTGGGGGCAATGGTCACGTCCACGCTCGTCGCATTCACAATCGTGCCGCTGGTGGAAGTCGGAGTCGATCCATTCTTGGTATAACTCAGCTGCGCTCCGCTCGTTGTCGTGCTGATGGTGACCGTATAGTTCTTCGGGGGGTTCGGCCCGCTGTCCACGTTGGCCGGGTTCAGCACGGGCGTGGCGCAGGGAGGCAAAGCCGAATAAAGTCCGCTCTTGATCGCCGAATCCGTTAGCGCCGCCTTATAAGCGATAGCTTTCAAGGTTTTGCCCGAACCCACACTGGCCGGCCCACTGGAAGCCGCGATTAAGGTGCCGTGGCCGGAGCTGCCCGCGGTGGGGGTCGTCCCATCCGTCGTGTAACGCATGTCCGCCCCCGAGGTAGTAGTCGAGACGGTAATTGTTTTGGGATAATCACTCGCCTTGTAGCCGCCCGCCGCCGGGGCGAAAGTGGGGGTGGCGACCGACGCTGCCACCGAATAGAGCCCGCTCTTGATCGCCGAATCGGTCGAACCGGTCTTGTAGGCGATCGCCTTTAATGTTTTGCCCGAGCCCACACTGGCCGGCCCACTCGAAGCTGCAATTAAGGTGCCGTGACCGGAACTGCCAGCGGTGGGGGTGGTCCCATCGGTCGTGTAACGGATGTTGGCCGCACCGGTCGTGGTCGAGATAATAATCGTCTTGGGATAATCCGAGAGCGGATAGGCCGCCGCGATCGGAGCGAAGACCGGGATGGCGACCACGGGCGTGGCGGTGGGAACCGGCGTGGCCGTCGGGGTCGGCGTAGGTGGCGGAGGTGTCGGGGTCGGCGTAGGCGGTGGAGGCGTCGGCGTCGGTGTCGGCGGTGGAGGCGTCGGTGTGGGTGACGGAGTTCCACCCCCCGCGACCACGTTAGTCCGATTGCCACTGGCGTCGAAAGTAACGGTCGTGACTGTGCCGGTGGTGCCGGCCGCCACCGTGCCATTGCTGCCCAACACGCCATTGCGGACGAAGCTGTTCAGCTGGTTGTTTAAATCGTAGGAGAACCCATCGTCGCCGACCGCGTCGCCGGCCCGCCCGACATATTTCCGATTACTGACGGAGTCATACCCATAATTCAGCGTCCGCGCCGTGCCATTGAAGTTATGAGTAACGCTGCTCAGCCGATTCATCGCGTCAAAGATGAAACTGCTGGAAGTTCCGTTGTCCGGTGTGCGGCTGGTCAGGTTGCCATTCAGATCGTAACCGTAGCCAACGAAGTTGGTCCCACCTACGCCGTTGGTGACCGCTTTAAGCTGGTTCCGTCCCGTATACCCGTAACCCAGGGTCCCGACGTTCGGCAGCGCCATGCTGGTGCGATTCCCGTCCGCATCATAGGCATAAGTGAGAGTGCGATGATTGCTCGTGCCGCTGCTGTCTGAAAAGTAGGTCGTCCACGCCTCCTGCGACTTGAGCAGGTTGTCGTTGAAATAAGTGAAATTAATGAACGTGCTCGCCGTGTTACATGAGGTGATTCTGGAGGCATCATCATAAGTCAGGGTGCGCGCCTGCGGCAGACCGCTGGACCAGGAATACGTTTTTTCCCGGTTGCGGCTATCGTAGGTGAAGGTCTGCACTTCTCCGCCCCGATTTTTGAAGGTCAGGACGTTGCTGGCGATATCATAACCATATTGTTCCGTGCCGCCCCCGCTCGGAAAAGTCAGTAACCGCAACCGGTCCAGAGCGTCGTTACTGTAGGTATAGACATTCTTGTTCGGATCTTTCAGCGTCGCCAGCTTCCCGGCATCCGTCCAGGTATAGTTGGTCACCGCATCGGGGGTGACGCCCTGCTTGACTGTCATCTGCGTCAGCCGGTTCATCCCATCATAAAGATGTAGGTAATCGTTTGCCCGTTGGCCCGCACCTCGCTCTTCTTATTGGATGCCTTGTCATACGTGTAGGTCGTATGATTAACGAAAGGGTCATCCGTGCTCTTCAGACGATCGCGCGCGTCGTAACTGTAGATCCAGGAAGGACCTCCGGCCGCGTGGTACTTCGGTTCCGTTCTGCTGGTGACGTTGCCGGCATCATCCCGCCCGAATCCGGTCGTGGCTGCCTCCGCGGTGCCGGACCCTGCGGTGGTGGTGGCGAGGTGAAAATCGAGATCATAGGTGTTGAGGGTCTTCTTTCCGGAAGGCAGACTGATGAGGCGCGGCTGTGAGTCCGTGTGAGTGTAATCGTCGGTCGCTCCACCACCGAGCGCGTAATAGTAGTTCGTCGTCCGGGAAGTGCTGTCTCCGGTGAAACGCTGGGGTGTAGTGACTGTTCTAAGCCGCTTGTAATCGTCGTAAGTATAGCTGGTGACGGCGGTGCCCGTGGCGGAATAATCGACACTGGCCGACTTCAAGGTGCCGTCGTTGTTGTAGGCGTAAACAGTCTGGCTTTTGTCGAGGTCGGGATTGATTAGGGAGGTAAGTTGTCCCCTTCATTGTAATTGACGGTGGTGGTATTGCCGCGCGGATCCTGAATTGTATGCAGATGTTCATCTCCATCATACCCATAGATAGTGGGATTGGCGCTCGGGTTTGGGTCGCCATCGAGGGCCGTGGCCGGGGGGATATATTTCCACAAGCGCCAGCGGGAATCGTAGGTATAGGTTTCGACGCCGCCATTTAACCTGGTATGGGAAGTAACCTGATTGAAGGTATTATAGCTAAAGCTCTCGGAGCCTTGGGGGTAATCAATCGACGTGGTCCGCATGGTGCCACTCGCGGCGTCATCGTGATGGTAGGTGGTGGTATTGCCCAGCTCGTCCTTCACCTGCTGCAAATAGTAGCCGGTCGCCGGGTCTTCGTAAATATACTGCACCGTGGCTGTCCCTTCGCCTGAGACGGTGGGTCGGGTGACCGTCAAAAGGGCGCCGGTGCTGCCGATGTGAGTAAAACTGGTCTTATGGCCGTTGGCATCTTGCACGCTGGTGAGATGAGCCGAAGCGCCGTAGCTGAAAATGGTGGCCGGATGTTCGGTCGTGGGGAAGAAATCCGTCTGGCTGGCGAGCAAATACTGGCGATATTGCACTGGGTTGGTGGCGAGCGCGGCATTGTAGGTAAAGGTTCGCTTCTTGCCATCGCCCCGCGTCTCCGTGCGGGAATTGCCGCTCATCGTGATGGTCGCGACGGCGGTGCCGTTGGGGTGCTTTTCGCGGTAAAGTTGTCCGTAGATGTTGCCGGTCTGCGCGAATTCATAGAGGATGTTCTTCATCGGCCCCGGGTAGCGCACATCGGTGCAGTTCAAGATCAAGGGAGCGCCGTTAAAGGGAGAGACATTCGAGTGCTGGTAGGTGTAGCTGGCCGAAGTGCCATCACTATAGGTGGCGGAATTAAGGACTTTGTAAGAGCTGGTTCCGTAGATAAAAGTGCCGTAACCGTAGGTTACCTTCTGGGTCACCGTCGCGGCATCGTAGCCGGCGTCCACGTGGTCGATCAGGCCGGCATAACCGGTGTCGGACCGGTAATAGAGCTTGAGCCAGCGGCCAGCGGGTTCCGTTACTTTGGAGAGCTTGCCGGTGGTATCGTATGTGAAGGTGGTGCGCAGCCCGGACGGACCGATGATGGCCTGGGCCTGGTACGTGTAGTAGGAGGTGGTGGTGATGGTGGGTGGATTAGTGGAATCATCGTTGTCTACTTCGACCTGTTTGGTCGCTTTGAACTCGACCTGGCCTCCATCCGGCAGAACGAGGTAAGCGAGCAGGGTGCTCGGGTTCAACGGCACGAAACGCTCCCGAACACCGAGGAAGGCAGGCGAACAATCCCCGGTGGACGAGCTGTAATCATGGGTCTCGACGCTACCATCGGGAAATGAAACGTAATAGGAAGAGGGCAACCCTGGGTTCTTGCCGCTGAAGACTTCGCTGGGGGCGAGATACCAATAATAGCTATGGGTCCACCCGCCGCCCGACCCCAAATCGAAGGAACCGAACGAGCCGCGACTATTCATGGTGCGCGACCATTGCAAGGGATAATCTCCCACGGCCCCGGTGACAGTTAATTCCGGGATGGTTCGGGTAGCATTGAGGGAATAGGGATCATAAGATCCTCCTGTCGTACTGAGGGCGTTGAACCGGCCGCCAGCGCCGGTCGGGTTGCTGTTTTGGGCAAAAGCAGCGGGCAGGGCGCAAACCAGAATCAACAGGCCCAGCCACACGAGGAAAAGCTTGGAGGAGAAATTAGTCATGGCTAAAAGTCTCCTTTCTATTGGTAAGCGCCCGGCAGATCAGGCGGATCACTCTCGGGACAGGTCAAATCCACCACCCAAAACCGGACAAAGTTGACTTCGCCGGGCTGGTGCATGTTGATGCGGCAGCCGCCGAGGATGCTCGCCTGAAATTGAAACGTGGCCAGTCCATTCGCATCAATAAACAAGCCTTCTTCCGGCAAGGTGAGAGTCCCTCCATCGAGTAAATCTGCCGTAACCGCCTGGCCAACCATCTCGACCGGGAACTGCACCGACACGGTGACCACCTGTTCCGGCCGGATACCCAGGAGACCGAAATCGGTCCCGAACTTTTCCACTGGAAAAATCGAGTCGTTTCCGTAGTCGACGCTCGCGGCCAGCGCGCGAGAAACAGCCGCCGGCGGCGTGCCATCGTCCTGAGCGTAACTGGAGGCCGCGAAGAGGAAAAGAGCGCTGCCGATGATCGTCAGCGCGGGCGTTCCGAAGGGAGCTTTTTTCATGGGAATTAAATTGTCTGCACCTCTTTTGCCCGGTCGGAGAAGAAGCCGTCAATCAAATATTTTAATTATTTTTTGGCTTCAACATTCCGGCTGACCGCGAAAGAAACTGTCCTTGAGGGGATCAAGCGGGCGGCCACAGCCGTAGACGGATTCGCGGCCGGACAAGTCGACTTAGCCACTGCGCGGCGGAAGCCTTTGAGCTAGAAGACGAAAGGAATAATGCGGCGTGTTCTGGCCGCATACTCCTCGTAGCGCTGACCGAAGGCTTCGCGCAGGGCCTGCTCCTCCACTCTCATGCGCCAGAGGAAGGCGATGCCAATGGGCAGGAAAATGGCCAGAAGAGAGATGTAGTTCAGCAGACAAAGGCCGAAGCCCAAAAAGGTAAGCAACGTCCCCGTATAGGAGGGATGGCGGACATATCGATAAGGGCCTGTCGTGATTAGCTTGTGGTCCTGCGCGATAGCGACATTAACGGTAAAGAAGCGTCCCAAATGGATAATGGCGATCCAGCGAATCGCGAGGCCGATTACGAAAAGGAGCAGGCCGATTAGATAGATGGTCCCGGCATGAGGAACGGCCGCTTCGGGAAACCTGACGCGACAATAGAACCCGGCGCTGACGCTGGTCAGGATGATCGCCCAGAGCGTCTGAAGGCTGGCACGATCTTTCCCATCGGAGCGCGCCCGGGAACGCTTGGCCAGAACCAGTGCGATTTCGGAAGCGAGGAAGATAGCGCTGACTACGCTTAAGCTCGGGAGTGTCATCTGGCGCGGCCGGTCAGCGACCCCGGCTACAGCGCCGGGACCGAGGATGAAGGTTTGGCCGAACGTTTCGATTTCAATGCATGGCGAACGAAGTTATGACCGATCTCCCACATCGGACCCGGGAATTTGCGACATTCCGCCAGGGTCGCATCGAGGGCGTTGACGAACATGTCGACCTCGCGCTCGCCAACCATGAGCGGCGGCAGGATCTTGATGACATCCATGTTGTGTCCGGCGACCTGAGTAAGAATGCGATGCTGGGCCAGCATTTGCGTCACGACCATTTGCGCAAAAAGCACTTTATCCACCTTGTGCAAGAGTTTCCAGGCCATCTTTAGCTTAAATTCGTTAGGCTCATGGAATTCAATCGCGATCATAAGTCCTTTGCCACGCACCTCCTTGATGAACGAATGCTTGGCCCGAAGTGCGTCGACCCGCTCGACCAGGAGTTGGCCCATGCGAGCGGAGTTATCGATGAGCTTCTCGTCGTCGAGCACCTCGAGTGCGGCCAGGCCGCAGGCCATGGCGAGATTGTTCCGTCCAAAGGTGGTCGAATGCACGACGCAACGATCCATGCGGCTGAAGGTCTTTTGGTAGATCTCTCGCCGCGCCACGATCGCGCCGCAGGGGACGTAGCCACCACTGAGAGTCTTAGCGAGGGTAATGATGTCCGGCTCCAGGTTCCAATGCTCGAAGCCAAACATCCGGCCGGTGCGACCGAGGCCGGTCTGGATCTCGTCGCAGATGAGCAGCGTGCCAAATTTTCGGCAAAGCTCCTGAGCGCGCTGGAAGAAATCGCCTTGCGGATAATTGACGCCCTTGCCCTGCACCGGCTCGATGACAAATGCCGCTACGTCGCGTTTCGCGAGCTCACGTTGCAGACTATCCACGTCGTTAAGAGCGATGCGGCCATCGAAGCCCTGCATGAGTGGACCAAAGCCTTCGGTGAAACTCTGGCAACCCATGAGAGAAAGCGAGCCGATGCTCAAGCCGTGAAAAGCGCCGCCTAACGAGAGCACGCGCGGACGCTGGGTGGCGGCGCGGGCAAACTTGAGCGCGCCTTCCATGGCTTCCGTGCCGGAGTTACAAAAGAAAACCGCGTCGAGATAGGGGGGCGTCCGCTTGGCCAAGGCCTCGGCTAAAAGCCCACTCAAGAGAGAGCAATCCATCTGCACCATGTTGGGCAAATCGAGGTCTAGTACTTCGCGAATGGCTTTCTGCACCGCCGGATGGTTACGTCCGATGTTGTAAACGCTGTAGCCGCTCAGAAAATCGAGGTAGGCGACGTTGTCCATGTCGTAGAGATACGCCCCTTCCGCGCGCGCATAGACTTTGTCGAAACCGATGACGCGTTGCGCTGCCACGAGGGTGCGATTGAGATGACGCTCGTGCAGCTGGTAATTCTCGCCGAGCCGGGCTGCAATTGTCTCCTTCAGGTTGAAAGCCACGCGAAATGCTCTGCGATTTGCCCTCGGAACGCAAACTGGTTCAGGGGGGTCGCACTCGCATCCCTTCGGTAAGGGTGGAAGAGCGCACGGCGGTTTCTGTTAAAATCCAAATGCATTTCCTGGTATGTGATTAAACGCACGGCTCCGGTGTCGTCCGTGTCGGGCTTCTCCGACACGGACGGGATCCTCCATCCGTTCCTTGGCCGGGCGTGACATGCGCTGGCGAGCCAAAGCTTCGCGGTCCGCAGTTAAGGCTCGCATATTGTTCTCCCCTGGCAGAAATGCTGGGATCGTGATTCGCACAAAACTTCGCTCGATAGCCCTCATCCTTTCACTGCTCGGTGCCGGCTTGGCCGGTGCGGAGCCCGATCCATCTGCCACGCCGGCCGCTTCCAGGGGCAAAACCCTCAGTTGGTCCGAGCTTTCGCAGATGCCGCTCCCGAAACCGGGCGAGCGCATCACCTACGGCGAAAGACCTCAACAGTTCGGCGAATTGCGCGTACCGAAGGGGAAGGGACCGTTTCCGGTGGTCGTGCTCATTCACGGCGGCTGCTGGCTGTCGGATTTTGATTACGTTTACATCACGCGCCTGGCGGCGTGGCTGACTGATCGTGGCGTTGCGACTTGGACGATCGAGTTCCGGCGCATCGGCGACCAAGGCGGCGGTTGGCCGGGAACGTTTCTCGATGTGGCGCACGCCGCTGATTTCGTTAGGCAAATCGCTAGGACGCATCCGCTCGATCCGAAGCGTGTTCACGCGGCTGGTCATTCGGCCGGCGGCCATCTCGCACTCTGGCTAGCCACGCGCGCGAAGCTCCCAGAAGATAGCGAAATTTTCATGAAGGATCCGATGGCGATTCGCGGAGTGCTGGGCCTTGCCGCCATCGCTGATCTCGCGCAATACCGAGTCGGTCCGGCCGGCAGTTGCCATTCCGCCGTCGATCAATTGCTCGGTGGCGCGCCCGGGAAATTTCCGAAGCGTTACGCGGAGACTTCACCGCGGCAAAGATTGCCCCTGGGCGTTCCGCAAATTTTCCTCCAAGGCGATCGCGATCCCATCGTCGATCCGTCTTCCGTGAAAGACTACGCCGCCACCGCGAAGAAGGCGGGCGATCGCGTCACGGTTCTGCCCCTGCCCGGCGCGGGACATTTTGAGGCGTCGGTGCCTACGCCCAAAACGGAAGCCGTGTTCGAAAAAGCGTTGCAGCTTTTGTTGAATCCAACTCGTTAGGCGAAGCCGCTTGCAGAGGGCGCGTCGCGTTGGAGGAGTCCGGCGAAGGTGTTAGCTAAAGTTCGCTGTTTTCGTCGCGCAGATATTTTCGATAGAAGTCGCTTTGGAAAATTTCGTTCGGATCGCAGGCCCGTTTCAATCCAGCGACTTTTGCATAACCTGGATAGGCGCGGCGAAACTGGGCGACCGTCGCGTGAGGTCGATATGGAAGGTAGTAGGTGCCGCGGGCGGCAAGTGCGTCGTCGATCAATCCGCGAGTGAGTCGGGCCATTTCCGCATCGGCGTTACCGGTGGCGCGATAGCGAAAGAGGATAACGAGGCCGAACACATCTTCCCGCGCATAGGCCAGATCTGTGACTTCGTCGCGGCGTACTTTTCGCACGGTCACATTGAGGAGATCGATCTCCCCGCTGCGCTGTCGCAAGCGCGTGCGAATCCGGTCGAGGAACGCGGACAGTTGGTCGGGAGGCACGAAGTATTCGTGCAGGATTTCGGTGAATCGTGGATCGCGATTGGCGAACCAGATCGAAGGCGTTTGCAGGATGCCGTTGCGCGACAGGATTCGATGCGTTTGACCTTGCCAGCGTTCGATCGTCCACCGCACGAGCTTTCCAAAGTCACTGCCCGCCGACGCGCGGAAGACAGCGCGCGCGAGTGCGATTTCGGTAGGCGTTAATCCGTAGCCGCCGCCGTTCGCGGCCACGGTCTTAATCGGCGCAGAACCCGCAGGCGCGAGAACGGGATCGAAGCGAATGATGCGGGCATCGCGCAGAAACCACGGACCCGGTGCAATGCTCAGGCGGCCATAAGCCAGGGCCGGTGGAGCGGCTTGGTCGGAGACTAACGAATCAAAGCGTTGCGCGTAATCCGTCGCCTCAGCGGAAAATTCCGTGGCGCGGTAAAACGCGTTCGGGACAACGCGCAACTCGACTTCGAGGATGATCCCGAACAAACCGTAGCCGCCACAGACTGCGTCGAACAATTCCCGATCGCTCGCGCGATCGCGTCGGCATTCCACGATCGAACCGTCAGCGCGAAGAAGGTGGAAGCTGGCTACCGTGCTCACGATCGGCGGCGCATTCGGCGCCCAGCCGTGGCAATTCACTGAGAGCGATCCGCCGACGGTGAAATCGTCGTTCGACTGCATGATGGCGACGGACCAGCCCTCTCGGTCGAGCGCGCGCAGGAGCTGATGCCATGTCACGCCCGCACCCACTTGCACGGTGGCTGTACCATTTTCGATCCGCACCGGATCGATGTGTTGAAAAGCAGGCACGCGCATTTCCACCCGCCAGCCACCGTTGACGAGCGTGTGTCCGCCCATGGAGTGCGCCGAGCCGGCCACGCTGATCTTCCTTCCCTCGGCGGCCGCGCGCCGGACCAATTCTTGCAACTGCTTCTTCGCGGCGGTCGGGTCAGCATCCGGAACGATGGTCTGCTGCGGAACGGAGGTCGTGAGGCGGCTGTAATCGCCATGTGCCGGGAATTCCTCCTTTGCCGCAAGGTGGCGATCTCTTATCCAAGACGTGCCGAGGAGAATCGCGTAGGCGACGATGAGAAGAACGACCGCGCCGAGTGGAAGATAGAGCCAGCGAAACAGTTTGTTTCGCAAGCGCATTAAGACCGCCGCTCTTTGATCGCTTGCAGAATATCCGCGATCACTTCATCGCGCGGCTTTGCGCCGAGGTTGCCTTTGCCGTGTTCGCGCACGCTGACGGCTCCCGCCTCCAAGTCGCGGTGGCCGAGGACGAGCATGGTGTGCACTTTCATTTGCTCAGCGGCAGAGATCTTGGCTTTGATGTGATCGCTCGAAGCGTCGAGTTCGGCGCGGACTTCGTGGGCGCGGAGTTCCTGCTGAAGGCTGCGGGCGTAATCGACGAGCGCGGGTTCGTCGCCGATGGGGAGGATGCGAACCTGCTCGGGCGCGAGCCAGAGGGGGAAGTTGCCGGCGTAATGTTCGATGAGGAAGCCGATGAAGCGCTCGTGCGTGCCGAGCGGCGCGCGGTGGATGCAGAGTGGCGTTGCTTCAGTGTTCTCTCGGGTTTTGTATTTGAGGCCGAAGCGTTCCGGGACGGCGAAGTCGACCTGGTTGGTGGCGATGGAGAATTCGCGGCCGATCGCGCTCCAGACCTGGACGTCGATCTTCGGACCGTAGAAGGCGGCCTCGTTAGGCACTTCGATGTAATTGATCCCGCTGCGCTGGAGGACGCCGCGCACCATGTCTTCGGTCTTGGCCCAGAGCACAGGGTTATCGACGAATTTCTGGCCGAGTTTCGCGGGTTCGTGGGTGGAGAAACGCATGACGTATTTTTCGATCCCGAAGATTTTGAAATACTTCAGATACATCTCGTTCACGGCGCGAAACTCTTCTTCGAACTGCTCTTCGGTGCAGTAGATGTGGGCGTCGTTCATCTGGAGCGAGCGCACGCGCATAAGGCCGAAGAGTTCGCCCGATTGTTCGTAGCGGTAGTTGCAGCCGTATTCCGCGAGGCGCAGCGGCAGGTCGCGATAACTATGCGGCACCGCGGCGAAGAGCTTGTGGTGATGGGGGCAGTTCATCGCCTTGAGGTAATAGCGATTCGTCTCGGGTAGGGTGGGCGTCTCGCCCGCCGGTTCGGGCATCTTGCCCGAACGAACTTCCTCCCCCGGCGTCCAGATCCAATCGTAGCTTTCGCTTGGCTTAACCAGCCCCGCCCGTTCCGCATTCCCGACGATGTAGAAGAATTTTCCCTCCAAATCCCGATCTCCGCGCACATAACGGTCGAAACGTTCCTGCTCCCACACCTCGCCATTTGTCTGCTCGATTTGGTTGATCTTTTTTGCGGTGAAAGACTTGATCGAATGCATCAACTCGCCCAGCGACCAGAAGACATCCTCTCCCTGGTTGTCCTGTTCTTTAATCCAGGGCTGGAGGAGGAGATGGACGTGGTCCGGCATGACGACCGCGGCGAAGAGTTCGTAGCGGGTGTTATGAAAATGTTTTAGCGCGTCTAGGACGACGCTGCGGGCGGCCGGGGAAAGGGTGCGATGTTCTCGGGTGGTGAAGGTGAGCGCGTAAATGGCCCACGGTTGTTCGAAATGAGGGAGACGGCGACGCCGGGTGTAGGTCGCAGCGGGAGAAGTTCGTTCGGGCAAGATGCCCGAACCGGCGGGCGAGACGCCCACCCTACCCGGGACATCATGCAACTCCATCGGGGGGAACATCGACTCCGCATAATAGGGCAGATGGCCGCTCGTTAGGTAAAGCTGCTCCCGCGCGATGTGCGGGGTGCGGACGCGTTGATAACCGGCGGCGAACTCCGTTTCCTTCGCCAGCTTTTCGAGTTCCTCAATGATGGCGGCGCCGCGCGGGAGCCAGAGGGGAAGGCCGGGGCCGACGTCGTCGTCGAAAGTGAAAAGCTGGAGTTCTTTGCCGAGCTTGCGATGGTCGCGCTTCTTCGCTTCCTCCAGCATGGCGAAGTATTCGTCGAGCTGCGTCTTGTTCTTGAAGGCAGTGCCGTAGATGCGCTGGAGCTGCGGATTCTTTTCGTCGCCTTTGTAGTAGGCGCTGGCGACATGGGTGAGCTTGAACGCGCCGATGTTGCCGGTGCGCATGACGTGCGGGCCGGCGCAGAGATCGGTGAAGTCGCCGTTGCGATAGAGCGAGATTTCTTCGCCTTCGGGAATGCCTCGGATGATGTCGAGCTTGAACTTTGAAGCCTCGGGGCGCGGTGCGAGCGCTCCGAGTTCGCCAGCTTCGGCCAGAGCGAGCGCCTCGGCCCGACTCACGTTGACGCGCTCGAAGGTGTGATTCGCTTTGGTTTCCTTTTTCATCTCGGCTTCGATTTTCTCGAAGTCTTCCGGCGAGATGCGGTGGGGCAGTTCGACGTCGTAATAGAAGCCGTTCTCGACCGGCGGACCGGCCGCGAATTGCGCTTCGGGCCAAAGCTTGAGGATGGCGGTCGCGAGCACGTGCGCCGCGGAATGGCGCAGTCGCTCCAGGTCGGTCATCTGGGCGCGTTGCTCGGGTGTTTTGCGGTCGTCGGGCATGGCTGGCAAGGCTGAGAATGCCAGCGCGCTTCGGCGGACGCAAATGCGCTCGCCTACAAACTCAAACGCTCGCGCAACTCCTGCGCGCGGCGGCGGGCGACTTTGATCGGGGGATCGTGCTCGCCCAGGTGCAGGAGGAGGCCGCCGTCGAACCATGGCTCGACCTTGCGCACGAAGCGCAGATTAATGATGTGCTGGCGGCTGACCCGGAGGAAGAGTTGCGGATCGAGCCGTGACTCAAGGCTTTGCAAGGTGCGCGGGATAAGGGGGCGGTTCTCGGCGAAATAGACGCGAGCGTAGTTGCCTTCGCTTTCCAGCAGGCGGATGTCGCTCACCCGGACGAGCCAGCAGCGTTCACCGTCCTTCAGAAAAACCTGATCGTTTTCGCCCAGGACGCCTTCGCTCGCGGCCGGCGGCTCCGGCGTTTCGACCGCGGAATCCAACCGCGCAAGGGCGCGGGCGAGGCGGGCGGGCTCGATCGGCTTCAGGAGATAATCGATCGCGCCGAAATCAAAGGCTTTTAGCGCGTATTGATCGTAGGCGGTCGTGAAAATGATGCGCGGCGAGTCGGACAACTCCGCGAGGAGTTCGAAGCCGGTGCGGCCGGGCATTTGCACGTCGAGAAAGATGAGGTCGGGTCGGAGGATGCGAATTTTCTCCTCGGCCTGCGCGGCGTGGGCCGCTTCGCCGACGATCTCGATCTCGGGATGCGCTTGGAGAAGCCGGCGCAGCTCGGCACGAGCGAGTCGTTCGTCGTCGATCAGGAGGGCTTTCATCCGTTCGTGACGGGAAGTTCAAGCCGGGCTTCCACCCAGTCGGGCTCCGTTTCGTGCAAAGTGAAGGTCGCGCGTTCGGCAAAGAGCAGGCGCAAACGAGTACGGAGGTTCGCCAGGCCAAGGCTGGTCGATTCGTTAGGCGAATCACGGCGCAGGGTGCCGGTATTCTTCACGGAAATAACGAGGCGGTCGGCCTGCAAGCTGGCGGCAAGCCGGATGAGAGCGCGGCTCGTCTCGCGCGAGACCCCATATTTGACCGCGTTCTCGACCAGGGTTTGCAAGGCGAGCGGCGGCACCAGGCAAGCAAGGGTTCCCTCATCGATCGCGCGCTCGACGGTGAGGCGATCCTCGAAGCGGATCAGTTCAAGCGCCAGGTAACGATCGACGGTTTCGATCTCTTCCCGGAGCGGGACGAGAGCGCGTTCTCCTGATTGCAGGTGGTAACGGAGGATGCCGGCCAGTTGAGTGATGGCTTCCTGTGCCCGCGCCGGATCTTCCACGACGAGGGCGCGCAGGCTGTTAAGGGAGTTAAAGAGGAAATGCGGGTTGAGCTGGCTTTTCAGGCCGCGCAGCTCGGCTTCTGCGAGCGCGGCCTGGGCCTGGTAGCGCTCGATTTCCATGCGGCGTTGGCGCTGGACGTAGGCGTGCCCGAAGTAAATGCCGGACCAAAAAGTGAGAATGATGAAGTCGTTAAAAACGAAGACCACCCAGGTGGCGATGAGCGCGGTGCGGCCATGCGCGCCATAAGAATATCCCGAGAGCGGAAGCGCGAGGAAATAGGCCGTAACCAGACCGACCAGCAGAAGAGCGAGCAGGGAATTAACGACTACGACGCGCGGGATGAGGGCGGAGATGGGCAGCTCGACCCAGCCGCGCCGGAGGAGAAAACCGCGAAACCAGTGGGTGAAAAGGATCCCCAGGAGGCTGAGCACGACATAGCCGCTGGCCAGCCGCCAGCTCAGGCTGACAAAGCCTTGGCTGGTAAAAACGTTGATGAGGAAATACCCGCCCCAGCCCGCGAGTTGACAGCACCAATAAGTGGCGGGCGGACGCGGCGTGGGACGAGCAGGCATGAAAAAATCGGCCTAACGAGAAAACGAATCTTTGAGCGCGCCCATGGCCAGGCTGGGCAAAAGGATCGCGTCTGCGATAAAATGATCGTGCATGAGGTTATGGAGCGGTCAGCTCCTGATCGAGCGCGGCATCAAAACCAGCCGGATCATCAATCATGATGAAGTGTTTCGCTTGATCGAAAAATACGAATCGAGTCTGCAGCGCGTTTTTGAATTGATTCTTGTAGTTCGCCTCGAGCGCCGGGCGCGGCGCGTATTGCAGAAGGCCGCCGAGCGCGCCCATGACCAGGATCGGACACTTGATCTTCCCAAGCTCCGGACGGTAATCGCAGGTGAGTAGTTCGTTCATCGCCTCGGCGACTGCGCCGGGATCGGATTTGCTGCACATCTCCGCGATCCGCTTGACGTCAGCTGGCTTCGTCACCATAGACGGGATGGCGACGTGGCGTTGATATGCGGCGAAACGTTCCGGCGTTTCCCCTTTCATGCTCTCGTGCAGGGCCGCAGCGCCTTTTTTGGCGCCTTCCACATCGGTTACGCCCGGAAACCAGACCCCGGCGAGGAAGGGCAGGCCATCGACGGAGACGATCCCACCGGGTAATTCCGGCGCCTGCTCCGCGATCATGAGCGCGAGTGTGCCACCCAGGCTGTGACCGATGATGGTCGGCTTCTCCAGCTTCTGCGTTTGCGCGTAAGCGATGATCTGATCTCGCGCCTCGTTAAGGAGATCATCGGTCTTGACTGCTGGGGTGCCGCCGAAACCCGCGATGCTGACGACATGGCACTGATATTTATCCTGCAGATGCTTCACGGTGCCGTCCCAGACGGAGCCGTCGCAAGCGAGACCCGGGATGAGGATGATTGGTTTGCCGTGGCCGGTAACTTTCACGTCGATGACTTTCGACGTCTCGGCGGCGTGGGCTAACGATGCCGCGAAAAGAAACGCGGCGCTGAGGAAGGTGCATAGCTTTTTCATGAGACGAGCAAAACGCATTCTCGCACGCCGCGGGGCGCGAAAGTGATGAGCGGTCGGAGGCCGTGATGAAGAGCGCGATTTCGGGCGGCAAAAATCGGCGACGGATACCAAGCTTGGCCCGGGGATGCGCCCTTCGATGCGGTGATTGTGACCCGTGCGCCTGATCAGGCGTCCAAAGCGCTCAGCTTGCGTGGCCCTTGCGCCTAACGATCTTGCCCAAGCGCTATTCGTTAGCCGCGCTTGCTGTAGATCTTGATTTCTTCGGCGGCCTTTTGCAGTTCGTCCAACGTGGCGAGGGCGGCTTCCTGTTTCTGGATGGTCTCGGCGTTGTTGGTGCGCATTTCCTGGAGCACCTGCAGGGAGTTGGCCAACGCATCGGCGGCGGGGGCGGCTGGTGCCGCGGCGGCAGCAGGAGCAGGCGCCGGAGTGGCGGCTTGCAGAATAACGGGCGCCGGCGTTTGCGCGATGGCACGGGGGAAGGGCGCGGTCACGAGCCCGAGAGCGAGGAGGGCGAGGAGCGGTGTTCGCATTTTAGCGTCCTCCCCGGCTGGCGTAGATGCGCGCGACGCGGATGGCTTCCGCGAGCGTGACAAGTTTGGCATCGATCTTGGCCTGGTTGGCCGCGATGACTGCTTGTTGGTTCTGTACTTCTTTTAGCAGGCCGGCCAGTTGTTGAGGATCGACCGGTGGGGGCGATTGCGCGCCTAGCGAGGTGGCCAGAAGGGCGCAGGCACAGAGCAGAGTCAGTTTTTTCATACGCAACTAGATTGAGGAATTCACGGAGCAAGTCACGTTCCCTCAGCCTCTGACGAGGCGATTGATTTCGACTATCCGCGTTCGCGGCGCGAAAAATGCTTGCTACGACATTCTCAACAGCTACCCTCTGCGCATGGCAGGCCCGGGAATGTTCCAATCACAGAATCTTTCCCTACAGCAAGTGCTGGCGCCACAGCTCCAGCAGAGTCTTCTCATCCTGCAAGCGCCTCTCCTCGAGCTGCGCAACCTTGTCCAGCAGGAGATGGAGACCAATCCGGTGCTCGAAGAGTTGGCCGAGCCGACCGAGGAAGAGCGCCAGGTCTCCGAGACGGAGACTCCGCCCGACGACAACTTCAAGGAAGAGTTCGATCAACTGGCCAAGCTCGATGACGAGTGGCGCGATTACATGGCGCAGTCGGCCAGCTATAGCGGCCGATCCAAGGACGACGAGGAAAAGAGACAATTCTTTTTCGACTCCATCGCCACCCAGGAGACCCTCCAGCAGCATTTGGTTGGGCAATTAAACCAAACGGCGCTTAGCGGGGACGATCGGAAGACGGCCGAACTGATCATCGGGAATATCGACGACAACGGCTTCCTCCAGACGACGCCTGAGGAGATGTCCATGAATACCGGCATCCCGCAGGAAGACTTCGAGCTCATGCTCACTCTCATCCAGAGCTTTTACCCTCCCGGCGTGGGCGCGCGCGACTTGCGCGAGTGCCTCTTGATTCAGCTGAAACGCGACGGACGCGAAAAGAGCCTGGAATACCGGATGGTCTCCGATCACATGATCGACCTGGGCAAACGCCGCTTCCCCGAGATTGGGCGCCGCATGGGCATCACGGTCGAGCAGGTGCAAAAGGCAGCCAACAGCATCGCGCAACTGGACCCGCGACCCGGCCAGATTTTTGCGGAATCGCCCCAGAACTACGTCCTCCCAGACGTGACCGTGGAGAAAATCCAAGGCGAATATCAGATCATCCTGAACGGCGAACAGATCCCGCACCTGCGCATCAGCAACACCTACAAGGATATCATGTCGCAGGACGGCAGTGGCGGCGAAGTGAAGGATTATATCCGCGACAAAATCCGGAGCGGTAAATTCCTCATCAAATCGATCCACCAGCGCCAGCAGACCATCTCCAACATCGCGCACCAGATCGTGGATCGGCAGAAGGAATTCCTCGAACGCGGCTCAGCCCACTTGAAGCCGATGACGATGGTGCAAATCGCCGACGCGGTAGGCGTGCACGAGACGACAGTGAGCCGCGCCATCTCCGGTAAATACATGTCTACTCCGCAGGGCGTGTTTGAGATGAAATATTTTTTCACCCCGGGCTATCAAACCTCGAGTGGCGTCTCGATGAGCAACACGAGCGTGAAGGAAGCGATCCTCGATCTGGTCAAAAGCGAAGCGGGCAGCTCGCCGCTGAGCGACAAGGAAATCGTCGAGATCCTGGGGCAGCGCGGCATCCCGATCGCGCGCCGCACGGTGGCCAAATACCGCACCGAGTTGAATATTTTGCCCAGCAACATGCGGCGGAAGTATTAAGTAAAAGCTGCCGTAACGGGATGCGAAGCAAAGGCCGGGCTTTCAAATGCTGAAAACCTGCGATGCTGAAATCCAACGGGGATTTCAGCATTTCAGCATTCCAGTTTTTCAGCATTTTGTCTTCATGACTCCTTCTCTGCGCCGCGCCGTCATCGCCGAGTGGCGCGGTTTGCCGTCCGATCCGCCGCGACCGGATCGCACCCAATCGACGGCCGAGCTTTTGCCCAAAGTGATGCAGAAGCTGGGATTGAAGGAACGGATGCAGGAGGCGGAGATCCTGGCTGCCTGGAAAGCGCTGGTGGGGGAATTTATCGCGATGCACTCATCGCCGAGCGCGTTGCGGGATGGGATTCTCTACGTCCACGTTTTGCAGCCGGCGTTGCACTATGAACTGGATCGCGTGCATAAGCCGGAAATTCTGCGCAAGCTGAAGCGCCGCTACGGCGGGCGCACAATTCGAGATTTGCGCTTTCGGTTGGGGTAGGAAGGCGGAGGTCTTTGGGCTTTCTTTGGGGCGGAACTCACGCCGGCGTTTCCCAGAGAAACGTCTACAGTGGGCCGCTACTTCTTTTTGCGGCGTTTCTTCTTTTTGCGGAGATGTGTGAGGAAAGCACCGAGAGTTTCTTCGCTGACGTGATGCTCAATCCCTTCCGCGTCGGAATTAGCCACGACCGGGGGCACGCCTAACGATTCCAAAAACTCGACCACGACTTCGTGCCGGGTGCGCGATTCCTGCGAGAGTTTGCTCCCGCTGGCGGTGAGGAAGATGGAGCGATAAGGCAGGCTGGTGACGAGCCCTTCGCGTTGCAGGCGCTGAATCGTCCGGGCCACCGTGACATGCGTCACGCCGAGGCGGCGGGCAATGTCGATGACGCGCGCCTCGCCCGTGGCGGCGATGAGATCGGCGATGATCTCGACGTAATCCTGCGCGATCTCGTGCGAATGCTCTTCCCGTGTGCGGCGGGGGTGCCGGTGCGGAAGGGCCGGGCGGCGTTTCCCCTTTTGCGCGGTCCTCTCAGTGCCTTCCTCATTCATTCGTTCTTCACCCGGGTGGGCCGATGGCCCAAACAAAGCAACCAAAGAACCGCTCGTTGACAACCGCAAGATGAATTTGTAGCCTCTGCTACATCTTTGAGTCTCTGCTTCCAGATGTAGAAGATGCTATAACTGAGATGGCGAAAGGAAACGACCAAGGCTGGCGCCGTCAGAGCGGACAGGTCTCCCTGCCCGAGGTCCATCGCAGCATCGTCGTCCCGGGTGGGGGCTCGTTCTGGCGCAAGCTGGCCGCTTTTGCCGGTCCCGGTTTTCTCGTCGCGGTCGGCTACATGGATCCCGGGAACTGGGCCACCGATCTCGCGGGCGGCGCGCAATTTGGCTACGCCCTCCTCTCCGTCATCCTGATCTCAAACTTCATGGCGATTCTGCTGCAGCACCTTTGCGTCAAGCTAGGCATCGCTACGGGGCGCGACTTGGCTCAAGCCTGCCGCGATCATTACAGCCGTCCCACGATTTGGTTTCTCTGGATCATCTGCGAGCTGGCCATCGCGGCCTGCGATCTGGCCGAAGTGGTCGGTTCGGCGATCGGCCTGCAATTGCTCTTCGGTATCCCCATTCTGTGGGGCTGTGTAATCACTTGTCTGGATGTGCTGGCGGTCCTCTTTCTGCAGAACAAGGGCTTCCGTTACATCGAGATCATGGTGGTCGTGCTCATCCTCACCATCGGCGGCTGTTTCGTTTCTGAGCTCTTTTTTGCCCGGCCCAGCCTGACCGGGGTGATGCTCGGCTTCGTTCCCAGCACCGAGATTCTCAAAAATCAGAACATGCTTTACGTCAGCATCGGCATCCTCGGGGCGACGGTCATGCCGCATAATCTCTATCTGCACTCCTCGATCGTGCAGACACGCCAGTTTGAACAATCGTCCGAGGGAAAACGCGAGGCGATCAAGTTTGCCACGATTGATTCTTCGTTCGCGCTCATGTTCGCGCTTTTCATTAACGGCGCCATTTTGGTCCTGGCGGCGGCCGCCTTCCATTGGTCCGGGCACAAGGATGTGGCTGAAATCCAGGACGCCTATCAGTTGCTCAGCCCCACGATGGGGGTGGGCGTGGCCAGCACACTTTTTGCCGTGGCGCTATTGGCGTCCGGGCAGAACTCGACCCTCACCGGGACTCTCGCCGGCCAGATCGTGATGGAGGGTTTTCTGAATTTCAGGATGCGGCCCTGGCTGCGGCGCCTGATCACGCGTGCCATTGCCATTGTGCCGGCCGTCCTCGTCATCGGCCTCTATGGTGAGAACGAAACGACCGAATTACTCGTGGCCAGTCAGGTTGTCCTGAGCATGCAACTGGGATTCGCAGTCTGGCCGTTGCTGCGGTTCACGGGCGAGAAGGCCAAGATGGGCGAGTTTGTCAACCCGCTTTGGGTCAAGCTCCTCGGGTGGACGACGGCCATGATCATTATTGTGCTGAATCTGAAACTCCTTTTCGACACGTTCATGCCGCCGACCTGGGCTGCGGCCTTCTACGGCGCGCTCGGGTTGCCCTCGTTGTAGCCGGGGACGCTGTTCCCGGCTTTCTGGCGTGCGACCACGGTTGGGTTCCCACCGGGGACAGCGTCCCCGGCTACAATGACCGCGTCCCCGGCTACAGCTGGACACCGCGCCCGATCTAGCTTAACGAAGCGAAACCGAACCAACCCTATGCTTGGCCCTGCCAAAATTTATTTCATCATTTTTGGACTCATCAGCATCGCCGGTGGGGTAATGGGCTACACGAAAGCAGGCAGCACCGCTTCGCTGATTGCCGGTGGCCTGAGCGGCTTGATCCTGGTCGCCGCCGGTTTCCTGCTCCCCGGTCAACCGGTGGCGGGTTTGGCTCTTGGCGGGTTCGTTTCGCTTCTCCTGGCCATTCAGTTCCTGCCAAAATTCATTTCGGCCGGCAAAATGATGCCGGCAGGGTTGATGTCCATCTTGAGCGTCCTCGGAGTCATCCTTGCCGTCGTCGCCTGGATGCGAAAATAACTCCGGCGCGTGGGCAAATTTCGCCTGAGGACGCTGCGCTGGGTCGCGCTTTTTCTGTTTATCGGCCTTTTCGGCGCCATCGTCCTGCGCTGGATCTCGCTCGAACGTTTGCGCATGACCGTGCACAGGCTCGGTCCTCTCTCTCAGGCTACGCCGACTGCTTCGCCCGAGATCATGCCGACGCCCACGCGGCCTCCGGTGATCGGCGGCAAAATCGACACGGCCAAGCTTTGGAGCGGCATCACCGTTCACGCGGAAGTCGATCCCACGACAGGTGCGGCCGCCTCGGTGGAACGCCTCGATCCTGAGAGTTACGTCCTCGATCTAAAATTGAAGGTGCGCATTCCTGAGCCGAATCGGACGATCGACGAGCTGGCGCAGGTCACACCCGGACTCCCAAAACTGCTACCCAAGCTGGCCCAAGCCATTACCCCCGAGTCGGTCTCCCCGCTTTTCCAGCAACTCTACGATTTGAAGATCAGCACCTTGCGGCACGACCTCGTGAGGCTGGATCAACTGCTTTCCCGCCACAACTTTTACGATTGCCAGACCATCCTGCAGCTGCGCCATCCAGAGACGAAGCGGACCGCGCTGCTTCTCCAATCCGAGATGGACGTCGATGCAGACGGCTCGGATTCCGACCGACTGCCGGAGGTCGACGGGCGCTCGGCAAATTTTAAGCCATTTACGAGCTACCGCTGGAAGAAAAAGACCAGCCAACCAAACTCGTTCCTACCGCTGGCCGAGGAAAAATTGCGCCGTTACGAGACGGAGTTTGCCCGCAAAGGCCTGAGCCCGGATCGCAACCGGGATTTGCGCATCGGCATTCAGCGCATGAAAGCCGAAGTCGATTCCCTGAAACGCTTCAGTTTCCTCATCGCATCGACCGATCCGTATATCGTGCTGCCCGGGATCTTCGCCCGAGCCAAGGAGGCCGGCGCAGTGGGCGACTACGCAGTGGTCATTTTCGGCAGCCAGATCTACCCCGCGATCGTTGGCGACGTGGGCCCGAGCGATCGGGTGGGCGAAGCCTCGTTGCGGCTGGCCCAGGCGCTGAATGCTCAGGCGACCGCTAATAATCGGCCGGTGAGCGAACTGAAAGTCACTTACTTGATCTTTCCCGGCACAGCGGACAAGCCCTTCGGTCCGCCCGACCTGGA
Organism: Chthoniobacterales bacterium; assembly: GCA_965218705.1. GTDB lineage: Bacteria > Verrucomicrobiota > Verrucomicrobiia > Chthoniobacterales > UBA10450 > Palsa-1392. The sequence continues at coordinate 933,295 of OZ244652.1, read as the reverse complement.
GAAAATCCGTGGACGCTGCGAGAAACTGGTCGCAGAAATGGGCGGTGCCAGCACGCCTTTGCACCAATGGGAAAATCTGATTCCTACACCGACGCCCACACCCAGCCCGACGCCTACACCGTCCTCGTCTCCCAGCCCGACGCCTACACCTAACGAGTCTGCCACGCCGTCACCAACTCCGCTGGTCGCCCCGACGTTTGCCTTTCCAACCCCAAGCGAATCACCCACCGTTGCGCCCACGCCATCTCCGTCGCTCATTCCCACGACCTCCCCGCTGGCGACCCCAACGACGACTCCATCGTCGAGCTGATCCTAAAGGCGAAGCGGGCGCCGAATTAACCGCTATGTGGCGTGACCGAGCGAACGCCCAGATCCTTGACCTTTCGGTTGCCGCCCCTCTGTCGGTCCGCATTCTTGCTGTAAGTGTCCGCCGTCATTTCGCTGGCATTGCGAGCCATCTGCGCCACGGTGGCGACACTCACGCCGTTGGCTCTGGCCAGATCGGTCCAAGTGCGTCCACTCGATTTGAGGGTCGCGATTTCCTGCACTTTCGCGCTGTTGCCACGTGCAATGGAGTTAATCGCGCAAAGCTCACCAAAGCGAAGACGAAGCCGGTCTTGCTGGGACTGCAATTGCTTTTCGCTCACACCCGTCACACGAGAAACAGCATTAATGACAAAGGGACGCTCGTCTTTCGATCCCGCGGCGGCGTTTAACAGGCGAATATTACCGAGCAACGCGGTCTCGTCGCTTCCGGTAACTTTCCTCTTGGGAACACGCACCGAGCCGCCGCCGAGGAGGCTACCGGCCGGGGGCGGGACAAATATGGTTTCGTAATCGTCATTATTCTGAGTGGGAGCAGAATCGACACTGGCCACAGCCGTCGTTTGACTGGCGGCGGAGGCCTGCGGAGAGGCTGATTGCTGGGGAGCCGCGCAACCTGCGATAAGCAGAAGGCCCGGCAGCAAACCGACAATTGACTTGATCATGCCTTCGGTTTTACTCAGTGGCTTTAGAAGGTCAAGCCCGTTTTGCGCGGAGTTTTGGCGACGGGCGGGGCCGGGAAAGCGAGCGAAACCAACGAGGACTTCCCTTCGGCGCTCCCGGTTGTGACTAAGCAAGAGGTTCAAGCGTATACGGTTGCGCCTTTTTTCGCCCCTTGTCGCGAGAACGTAACAATTGACCTTTTGCCCCTTGGCGCTCTCTCCGGTAAGCAGGGCGCGTGGTAATGAATCGCATGAATCATTATCGAGCTGCCTGGATTTCGGATATCCACCTCGGCACTCGCGGCAGCAACGCGGGCACACTCCTTAATTTCCTGAAGGAAAACGATTTCGAGACCCTCTACATCGTAGGAGATCTGATCGACATCTGGTCGCTGCGGCGAGGAATCTATTGGCCGCAGGAACATAACGACGTCATCCAAAAAATCCTGCGCAAAGCGCGCAAAGGGACCCGCATCATCTATATCCCGGGAAATCACGACGAGTTTCTCTCCAGCCACCTCGGGGCCTACGGCGCCATCACTATTCAGAAACATGCCGTCCACGTCACCGCCGACAACCGGCGCATCCTGGTCCTGCACGGCCACGAACTCGATACCGTGGTGCAGAACATCAGGTGGCTCGCGTTTCTGGGCGACGTTGGCTACCAGTTCCTCCTCGCCCTTAATCCTCTGGTGAACGCCGTGCGCCGGATTTTTGGCTTCGGCTATTGGTCGCTCAGCAAGGCGGTCAAGCAACGCGTCAAAGACGCCGTCAGCTTCATCGGCGCCTACGAAGACGCGATCGTTCGTTATGCCGAGCGCTACCATGTGCAGGGCGTGCTCTGCGGGCATATTCACAGCCCGATCATCCGGCAGATCGGCCAGACCACTTATTATAACTGTGGCGATTGGGTCGAAAATTGCTCCGCTCTAGTGGAACACGATGACGGCCAAATCGAGCTGCTGACCAATTGCTACGGCGCGGAAAGCCCCGAGCCCGCCACCCGAAACCTGCGTTTGCCACGTCGGTCAGCCCCATTGTCCGAGCAACTTCATGAAAAAAACCAAGACGGCGCGCCATCCGGCGACGGCGGATCTCGAGATCTCGCCCGCCAGATCGCTACTCACGGATCTCGTTAGTCTGCGCCGGACCCTGCGCCGGACTGGCCTGGCCTATCTCAACCGGCTGCAGGCAGAACTCGATGAGGTGACGGCCTGGGCAAACGAACGCGCCCAGGAGCGCAACCTGCCCAAAGCGCGCATCCGCGACCTCGGAGATATGATCACACTGGTGCGCAAAATAGACGCCAAACCGCATAAAGGCCGCCGCCGCGACCTCAAAAAAATCGATGCGACCGTAGGCGACCTGCGCGAATTGATCGCGTCTAAGGACTCTCGTTAGGCGAAAGCGGCCTAACTGGCCCAGGCGCCCGCATAGCGTTGCAGGCGGCGGCCTAAGGCGCCCGGTTTCTCGGCAAAAAAGCGTGCTCCCAGATCGAGCGTCACGCGAGCCAAAGCGCGCTCGCGTGCGCAAATGAGACCAAGCAAAAGATGACGCTCGTCTTCTGGAAACTCCGAGCCTTTCTCGAGCCGATGGCGCAAGAAAGCCAGGTCGTGCAGGTCGCCTAATTGTTGCCCAAGCACCTTGGCCGCCTGCGCGATTTCGCACAAGACCGTCTCATTCAGGTTCTGCATGATCTGCGCTTGGTACCAGAGATCCTTGACGCGCTTGCGCCAGGTATGAAAATTTTCCGCCTCCGGCTCTTTCTGGACAGAGCGGAAGCAGCGGCGGCCGCGGCGGTAGGTGTGGCACAACGCTGCACAAAGAGCGGCGCTGCCCGCTTTCTCCAACGGCCAGCCTTCCAAACGATCGCAAATCTGTTGCAAGGCGGACGCAGCCGCCTCGCGCTTGCTGCCGAAGCTTTCCTCATGGTCCGCAATTTCTTTCTGCAAAATGGCGGCCGTCCCGCGAAATGCTCCGCCCCCCTGCTCCGCCTCCTCGCACAGTCTTTCGAGCACCTGGTGCTGTACTCGCGCGTCCCGCGAACCGGCAAAGCCGCGAGCCACCTCGCGCAATCTCTCGTTTTCGCCTTGGAAAATTTCCGAGCCGAGTTCGCCTTTGACCAGACGCAAGACTGCCCGAATTTTTTTGATCCGTTTGCGCGTTGCATGGACGGCGGCGCCTTCGTCCTTGTGCTTCAAACCCGTCATCTCGTTCAGAGCCTTTTCCAGCTGCTCCCGTACGATCCGACGAACGCCAGCAGGCAGCGGCTCGTCCTGTTTTAAGCTATAGCTCATCCGTGAGCACCACAGTATGCGACCATTAGGCGGGCGGCGAGCCCCCAAAGCAGAAACGCACTTCGAGATGAACTACTCTGCGGGCGCTGCAGTCGTCCGTTTGTCGACGCCGCCCTCTGGGCGACGCGGGCCTGAGTCAGTCTTTGCCCTCAATGCCTTCCCCCGCGCTTCGCAGAGCGAAACGTCTACAGGAAGCGGCGCGCTACCCCGCATGGATTCGAACCATGAATAACGCCTCCAAAGGGCGCTGTGTTACCGTTACACCACGGGGTACGTCGTGACCGTCCGGCGCTACGAATCTTTAGAGCGCAAACGCCACTTGGCAAATCCACTCGCGCCGCCCACCACAACGGCGTTAATCCTGCGACGCGGCCAGGATCGCTCGAATCTGCTCCACCACTTCCGACGGCTGATAAGGCCGTCGCACGAATCCTGCGAGGCCGTCGGCCATCATCCGCTCCAGGCGATGCTCCGCGATGAAACCGGTGTTGAGAACCACCGTCGCGTGCGGGTCGATCGCGCGCAGCCGGGTAAAGGTCTCTTCGCCATCAATCTCCGGCATCGTCAGATCCAAGAGAACCAAATCAAAATCGCCCGGACGCATTTGGTACAGATCCAGACATTCCCTTCCAGACTGGGCGGTGATGACTTCGTAACCAGCCTGAGTCAGGACATGTTTGGAAAGCACGAGCGCCATCGGTTCGTCATCCACCACCATGACGCGCTGGGTCGTACGAACGAGATTTCTCGGTCGCGCCGAGGCTGGCCGGGCCAGGGAGGGATGCAGCAAAATTTTCCGTTCGCTCCCTCCGGCTTCTTCGGTCAGCTCGCCCATGACCTGGGTGGCACGATCCGTACTCATGCGCAGCATTTCGAAATACTTGGTCGCACGGGAATCACCGTCCCACAGGTTCTCGAGCAACTTCACCGTGCCAGCGATAATCTGGAGCAGGTTGTTGAGCTCGCTCGTTGCGGCGGGCAATAACTCGGCCGCGCGTGCCGAGAGCTGTTGACCCGTTTGGCTCTTGTTCACGGCTATCCCGAAGCACCTCGGGTGCCGCTCGCGCAGGTTTCCGGGCAAATGAGCAACCGGGAAATCCGCAACTTAGATGATGCGCGAGGCTTTTTGGGTAGCTTCCAATTCGTGAAACTGAATCCGTCCAAGTTCCGCGTGCCATCCGGCGGCAAATGGCGTCTCGCCGACGCGCCGACCGAAATCGAGCCCTTCTACGAGTCGAAGTCGCGCTACCGCGAGATGCTCGCCCAGCAGATCGAGGAAATGACCGCGCTCCAGCGGCTGCTCTACGCGCACAATCGTTATGCAATTCTCCTCATCTTCCAGGCCATGGACGCGGGCGGCAAAGACAGCGCGATCAAGCATGTCATGTCAGGCGTCGATCCGCAGGGCTGCCAGGTTTTCAGTTTCAAGAAACCGAGTGCCGATGAGCTGGAGCACGACTTCCTTTGGCGCACCACCTGCCGCCTGCCGCCCCGTGGGCATATCGGGATTTTCAACCGTTCCTATTATGAAGAAGTGCTCATCGTGCGCGTGCATCCCGCCATCCTGGCTTTGGCCAATCTTCCACCGGAGTTGGTCGATCAGAAGACCCTTTGGAAAGAGCGGTTCCGCTCCATCAACGATCTCGAACACCATCTCCATCAAAACGGTACGCGTGTTCTGAAATTTTTCCTCCACGTTTCCAAGGACGAGCAGAGCAAGCGGTTCCTCTCCCGGCTCGATGACCCAGAGAAAAACTGGAAATTTGAAACCGGCGATCTCAAGGAACGGAATTTCTGGGATCAATACATGCACGCCTACGAGGATTGCCTGCGCGCCACCAGCACCAAGGACGCGCCCTGGTTTGCCATCCCGGCGGACGACAAGAAGAACGCCCGGCTCATTATTTCCGCCGCCATCGTCGAGACGCTCAAGAGCCTGCCTCTCAGTTATCCCCAACCTAACGACGCGCATCGCAAGGAGCTCAAGTCGATCGCGAAAGTGCTGATCGAGGAAGAGAAGAAGTCGTAATTGCGATTTCGTTAGGCAAGGCGCGGCCGGGGCGAGCTTCCGTGACATGACGCCATCCCGTCTCGATTTTCGGCTGGACGCGGAGGCGGCTGGTTCGCGCGCTCGAGCCGCGACTTTCCGCACCCTGCACAACGAAGTCACGACGCCGCTTTTCATGCCGGTCGGGACGAAGGCGACGGTCAAGGCTCAGCTCCCCCGCACTCTGGAAGAAGCCGGCACGCAGATCCTTCTCGCCAACACCTATCATCTTCTCCTTCGTCCCGGGGCGGAGGTGTTTCGTCGCACCGGCGGCATTCACGGTTTCATGAGCTGGAAGCGCTCGGTCCTGACCGATTCCGGTGGGTTCCAAATCTTCTCCCTCCCGCACGCGCGCGAGATGAGCGAGCAGGGCGCCGTCTTCCAGAGTTATCTCGATGGCCGCACCATCCTCCTCAGCCCGGAGGTCAGCATCGAGACGCAAATCGCGATCGGGAGCGACATCATGATGGCGCTCGACCAATGCATCGCCTCGACCGCCGACGAAACGGACGCGCGCGCGGCCTTGGGCGTGACCCATCGCTGGGCTGTCCGCAGTCTCGCCGCGCGGGGCGATTCCCCGCAATCGATGTTTGGCATCGTGCAAGGCGCGCTCTTCCACGAATTGCGCCGGGAAAGCGCAGAAACGTTAGGCGCAATGCCTTTCGACGGGTTCGCCATCGGCGGCCTTGCGGTCGGCGAAGGCCGGAGCGAGCGCGAAGACACCTGCGAATTCACGGCCCGGCTCTTGCCTAACGATAAGCCGCGCTATCTCATGGGCGTCGGCACCCCGCTCGATATCCTCGAAGCCGTCCATCGTGGCGTCGACATGTTCGACTGCATCATGCCGACGCAGCTCGCCCAGCGCGGCGCTGTCTTCACCTCGCGCGGCTTTCTCCAGATGCGGCGCGGAGTTTACAAATTCTCCAACGACCCGCTCGACCCGGAATGCCATTGCCCAACCTGCGCCCGCTATTCGCGCGCCTATCTTCATCACCTGACCAAGGCCAGCGAGACGCTCGGCTGGCAACTCCTCGGGCGGCACAACATTCACTTCTACCACCAGCTCATGCGCGACATCCGGGCCAGCATCCTGGCGGGTCGTTTCGCCGAGTTCTATCGAGAGAAACGCCCGATCCTCCAGGAATCGGACCGCGAGTATCCGGTCACGCGTCCCAAACCAGCGCGACAGAGATCGAATTCGTTAGGCAATTACGAAATCCACACTGCTCACGAAGGTTTCGCCAGCATCCGCCAGCTTTCTTCCGGCGAGATCATGCACATGCGCACCCCGCCGATGGAAGAAGCGCGCAGTCTTTACGTCGAGCAATCGCATCTCGCGGAGCGCGTCGCGGGAACCGGAGAGCCGCTCGTCGTCTGGGACGTGGGCCTGGGCGCCGCCGCCAACGCCATGGCCGCGATCCAGTGCTACGAAGCACAAGCATCGTTAGGCGAAGCGCGCCCGATGCGTCTCCTTAGCTTTGAGAACGATCTCGATTCGCTGCGCCTCGCTTTACGGCACGACGACAAATTTCCCTATCTCCGGCACGGCGGCCCCGTCGCTATCCTGGCCAACGGTTGCTGGCAATCGAAGCGCTTCGCCGGTTTGAGCTGGGAGCTGGTGCCGGGCGATTTTCTCGAAACCATTACGCACGCTCCCGCCGCGCCCGATCTCATTTTTTACGACATGTTTTCGAGTAAAACGCACCGGGAGCAGTGGACGCTCGAGCTTTTTCATCGCCTCTTCGCCGCCTGCGCCGGGCAGTCGACGGAGCTTTTCACCTACTCATACTCGACGGCCGCGCGCGCCGCTCTGCTGGCGGCAGGTTTTTATCTCGCGAAAGGGCGGGCGGCCGGCGTGAAAGAGGAAACCACCATCGCGCTCACGCCCGCGGCCATGGAGCCGCCCCGAACCCGGTCCTATCCCCTCCTCGGCCCCGAATGGATCGAACGCTGGAATCGTTCCCAGGCGAAATATCCGCCCGAAATCTCTGAGAAAGACCATCCGGCGTTTGCGGAGCGCATCCGCCAGCACCCCCAGTTTCTGTTGTAGCCGGCGGACGCCGTCCCCCGCCGAACTTCTCTTGGTGGGAAAGAGAGTGAAAGCTCCGCGCGGCGCGGCCCGGCCCGGGACAGCGTCCCCGGCGACAACGACCTTCTTAACGTTCGCAATTGCCCTAACGAGAAGGCTTATCGGCCCGGTCGTTATAGGGACCGGCTTCCAGCAAGCCATCAATCCCGCCCTGGTTTCGCATGAGCGCCTTCATGCTCCAGTGGATATGACCCGGCGAGCGCGTGCCTTGCCGCGTCAGCTCGATTTGGTTCACGATCTCGCGCGCCGGCCGCTTTGACCCAATTCGTTCCGTCGCGATGCCGGGCCAGATCGGAATGCCACGGCTCTGCGAACGCCACCAATCGAGCAACACGGGGAAGCTTTGGTCGGCCGGTTTGATGCTCCAATAAAGCTGCGGCGCCATATAATCGCACCAGCCTTCCGCGAGCCATTTCCGCGCGTCGGCGAAGAGTTGGCCGTAGGCATCGAGACCCGCCTTGGTGCTCGGTGGAACCCCGGGGCGCCAAATGCCAAAGGGACTGATCCCGACCCGCGCGCGCGGGCGAATCGTTTTCACCGTGCGGTAAAGATCGCGCACAAAATTGTTGATGTTGTCGCGCCGCCAGTCGTCCCGGCTCATCCCGCTTTTAGCTCCGTAGCGTTTCCAGGTCGCATCGTCGGGGAACGACGACGCACCCGCCTTAAGAGGATAGGGATAAAAATAATCGTCGATATGAACGCCATCGACGCCATAACGCCTCACGATTTCGCTGACCACATCGATGACATAATCGCGCGCGTCAGGATCGCCCGGGTCGATCCAGAGCTGTTTCCCAAATCGGCGGACCCATTCCGGATGCCGCTTCGCGACGTGATTGCTCGGCAGCGCCTCGCCCGCATGAATGGCGGCCCGAAACGGGTTGATCCAGGCATGCAGTTCCAGCCCGCGCGAATGCGCCTCGGAGATGGCGTATTCGAGCGGGTCGTAACCCGGCGAAACCCCTGCTTTGCCAGTGAGAAATTCCGACCACGGCTCCGTCCGCGAAGCATAGAGAGCATCGCTCGCGGGGCGCACCTGGAGGAGAATGGCATTGAGCTTGAGGGCGGCGGCGCGATCGAACAGAGCGCGCAGTTGCGCCTTTTGTTCGGCTGCGGAAAGACCGGGCTGGGATGGCCAATCGAGGTTGTAAACCGTCGCGACCCAGGCGCCGCGAAATTCCTGCTCCGCCGCCTCGACGCGCGGAGCGAGCAGGCTTAAAGCTAAGGCAAAATAGCCTAACGAGTTTTTGATTCGCACCGTTTACTTTAGCGCAGCCGTCACCGCTGCAGGGAATATTTCGCTCACTTCGCCTTCCAGGCGGAGCGCGACGCATTCCAGCTCGTCGTGCTCGGTCGCGCCGCGATTGATGATGACGTAGGGAACGCCCCGCCGGGCCGCGAGGAGCGGAAACGAGGCCGCCGGATAAACGGAAAGGGTCGAGCCGAGAGCCACGACAAGATCTGCCTCCAAGGCCGCCTGCTGGGCGCGAGCTAATTCCGCTACGTCGAGGCTTTGCCCGAAGCTAATCGTGGCTGGTTTGAGAAAACCACCGCACTCACAAAGGGGCGGTTGGCCGCTGGCGCGAAACGAATCGAAATGCGACTGCGGTTCGGTCCGCTCCAGACAGCTCTGGCATTCAATGAGCGAATTTGTTCCGTGAATTTCCACCAGGCGCTCCGGCTTCGTCCCGGCCAACGTGTGCAGCCCGTCGATATTCTGGGTCAGGACCATCCGCACCTTGCCGGCCTTTTCGAGTCTGACGATGGCGTGATGGACGTCGTTAGGCTGAGCGAACCGGAACGAATCCCAGGCTTCGAGTTTATAATCCCAATGCTCGATCCGAGCCGCCTCTGAGGACATGAAATCGTCGTAATAGACCGGCTTCCTTTTTGTCCAGACACCCTGCGGCCCGCGAAAATCGGGAATCCCGCTCCCAGTCGAAATACCGGCGCCGGTAAAGAGCAGGATGCGGCGGGCGCGCCGCAGATATTCGGAAAGAGAAATCGCGTTCCGCTGCATCAGGGAAGTTGGATTTTCTCAACTCCTTCCGCTGCCAGTTGAACATTCAGCGCGCTCACTTGCTCGGGCATCGCCTTCCACTTTTCCATCGCCGCATGGGCAGCGGCCTGCAGGTCGGACAGCGCGCCTCGTTGCGCGGGTGTCGGAGCGGCATCCACATCCTGCAGCTCGCGGAAGAGTCTTTCGACTTTGTTCAACGCATCGAGCTCAAGCGGATCGCCCGCGCGCACCGCGGCTGGATTGGCCAAGAGCTCCAGTTGTTTTTGCAAGGCTTCGACCTTTTCGCGGAGCGGAGTCGGTCCGGAGCGCTCCTTCGCTTTAGCCAATCCACCGGCGAGCGCTTCGTATCTTTTGCCGATCGGTTTAAGCTCGGCGCGGAGGTCGTAAAGAGCTTTGGAACTGTCGAACTGCTTCTGCAAATCTGCCGTGGTCGCTTTGACGCGTGGGTCCATTTTAAGCAAGATCGGCTGGGTCAAGGTCTTGCCTCCGGCCGTCAGAACGGCCGAATAATTTCCCGGGACCACCCAAGGCGCCGTCGGTTCAGGCGCGGTTTTATTGAGGATCGCGGTCATCGGGTATTGCGGAGTCATGTCGGGCAGCGGCGTGCCATGCATGTTCCAGAAGAACCGATGCAGGCCCGGCTTGTCCGACAAAGATTGCGGAGGCTTCACCCAGTAGCGCGGGATCTTCAGTTTCGGGTCCGGGCTCGGCGCTGGATCGGTGCTGGCAGAGCGACATACCGTTTCTCCCTGGTCGTTCTTGATCTCAAGGGCGACCGGACCTGCGGCACCGCTGCCTAACGAGTAATCGATCATCGCGCCTTCCGGCGGATTCTCGCCCACGGGTTCGTCGGGCGGGAGCGGAGTGTCGGTGTTGAAATTCCAGCGCACCCGCAGGGCGGTCTGCGGCTGGAAGAGCAGGGTTGCCGCGGGCTCGTTAGGTGCGAGTTGCCGCAAGGGCGTGATGTTGTCCATGATCCAGAAGCCGCGTCCGTGCGTTCCGAGCGCGAGGTCGTCATCTTTCACGATCAAATCGCGGATCGACGTGGCCGGCATGTTGAGGCGGAGCGAGCTCCAGTGGTCGCCATCGTCGAAGGAAACGTAAACGGCGCGCTCCGTCCCGGCGAAGAGCAGGCCGCGCCGTTTCGGATCTTCGCGAACCACGTTCACGTTTTCGTTCGGCGGAATTCCGTTGGTGATTTCATCCCAGGTCTTCCCCGCGTCGCGCGTTCGATAAATATGCGGTCGCAGATCGTCGATTCGGATCGTGTTCACGGCCGCATAAGCGGTCTTTTGGTCGAAGTGGCTCGCGTCCATGAGCGACACTTTCCACCACGGCCCGATCTGCGGTGGCGTCACATCGGTCCAGTTTTTCCCGCCGTCGTTGGTGCGATGGATGAGGCCGTCGTCGGTTCCAACCCAGATCAGATTCTTGTCGAGCGGCGACGGCGCAATGGTGTAGATGACGCCGCGCTGACGAGGTTGCGCGGTCGGTCGCTCCCGGAATTTCCCGACGGTGGCCGGGACTTCGAAGGTCTTGCGCGTCAGGTCCGGACTGAGCTGGGTCCAGTTCTGCCCGCCGTCGCGAGTCTGCCAAAGATGATTGGTGGAGAAGAAAAGCAGCTTCGGATCGAGCGGCGAAAAGAGGATCGGCATCGTCCGAATCATGCGTGATTCGTCGGAGAGAAATGGCTTCGGCAAAATGCTCTGCGCCTGGCCAGTGCGACGATCGTAACGGGTCAGTTTGCCGCCATAGATGATCTCGGGATCGAGCGGATCAGCCGCGACGTAGCCGTATTCCTGCGCCGCGACTGGGTGCCAATCGCGGAAGGTGACCGCGCCATCCGGCCCTCGGCTGGCGATACCGACCGAGCCGCTCTCCTGTTGCCCGCTGTAGAGGCGATACGGGAACGCGTTGTCCGCGCTGACATGATAAAGCTGCGCGGTCGATTGGTTATACCACGAGCTCCAGGTCGCGCCGCCGTTCACAGTCACGATCGCGCCTTGGTCGCTGGCGAGCAGAATGAGATTGGAGTTGGTCGGGTTGATCCAGACGTTCTGGTAATCGTCGCCGCCCGGCGCGCCGCGCCAACCGTCCCAGGTCTTGCCGCCATCGGTCGATTTCCAGCAGACGACGCTCGCCGCATAAACCACGTTCGGATTCTGAGGATCCATCCGGAGCACCGGTAAATCGCCGCCGCCGATGCGGGCCCCGGGACGTTCGTCGGTCGTGGCCAGGCTCCAGCTCTCGCCCGCGTCATCGGAGCGATAGAGTTTCCCGGCGTCGAGCGTCGCGACGGCCGCGATCAGCCTGCTTGGCTGGCTCGGGGCGATCGCGAGCTGGGCCTGGACGATGTCGTTAGGCAAACCTTTCGTGAGCGGCTTCCAGGTCTTGCCGCCGTCGGTCGATTTGAAAATGCCGCCATTGGTGCCGTTCCACTCCGCGTTTTCCCACGGACCTTCGCGTGCTTCCCAAAGCGAGGCATAAGCGATCTGCGCATTGCTCGGATCGAACTGCACGTCGGCTGCGCCGGTGTTCTCGTCCTGGTAAAGTGTCTTCGCAAAAGTGTTCCCGCCGTCAGTGGAAAGGAAGATTCCGCGCTCTTCGTTAGGCCCGTAGGGATGACCCGGGACCGCGACGAGGAGGTGATCCGGATTGCGTGGGTCGACCGCGATTTGGGCAATCTGCTGCGCGTCGCGCAGACCGAGGTGCGTCCACGTTTTGCCGGCGTCAGTCGATTTGTAAATGCCGTCGCCGACTGAAAGATCGGGCCGATGCAGACCTTCGCCGCTGCCGACGTAGATCACGTTTGGATCGGAAACGGCGACCGCGAGCGCGCCGATCGAGCCGGTCGGCTGATCGTCAAAAATTGGCTGCCAGGTGCGTCCATAATCGTTACTCCGAAAGACACCGCCGTTGACCTGCGCGAAATAGAAGAGACTCGGCTGCGACGGCACGCCCGCGATCGCCCGCACCCGACCGCCGCGATACGGCCCGATGTTACGCCAACGCAGGAGATCGGAGAAATCCTGTGCCGGCGCCGACCAGATGAAGTCGTTAGGGAAAAGAATGAGAAGCAGAGCAAAAAGACGAAGTTTCACTGCGCCACGATAAACCGCTCCGCCACGCGAGCCAGCCTTCCGGATAGCGCACTCGTCTCGAGTGCTGGCCGCGTTGTTCCAACGCGACGAACTTTGGGGAAGCAGTCGCGATTCCCAAGAAGAACGGTTCGTCGAGGAAAGTCCGCGACGGTGAGACACCGTCGCCAGCACTCGGGACGAGTGCGCTACCCGGGAGGGGGAGGCGGGGATGCCGCTGGTGGCGCAGCGGGCGGAGCCGGTTTTTTCTTCGCGGCCGCGGCGGCCAGCGCCTCATCGACCGCGTCCGCTTCGGTTGGATGAATGCGGTGATAGTATTCGTTCGACTTGGCCAACTCCCCCTTCTGCATGAGCAGCGCATCAAACCGTTCCCGCCGGCTCAGTTCATAAACCTTGTCCATTTTGATGGCCTCAAACGGACAAACCTCCACGCAAATCTGGCAGCTCATGCAGACCGAGATGTCGATGTCGAAGGTAGCGGGATAAAATTGCGGCTTGCCGATGTAATCCGGTTTCTTGTCCTTACTCTTGACGATGTAAATGCACTGCGGCGGGCATTCCTTTTCACAGATCTGACAGGCCACACAGCGCAATCCGGCCTCGGCATCATCCCCATCAAAAACGAGAAACGGAAAATTGCGCGCATTCTCCGCGAGAACCTCGCGCTCCTCCGGATACTGCACCGTGGTGAGGCGATCCTCCTCAAAATAGCTCCCGAGGAAATTGCGCCCCGTCACCGCCATGCCTTTGAGAATGCCTGCGCCGATCATGTGCGAATAAGATGCACGACGTCGGGTTTGGTCTCAAGACTGTAGCGTTCTCTCGAAGAATTGATTATCTTGTCGGAAATCCGCCTTGCCATGAAACGACTTTTTCACCTGTCGTACCTTCTCTTGCTTCCGTTGCTGGCTCATGGGGCTCTTGTTCCAGCCGGTTCATCAAACCACGAGATCTTGATCCAGAAACTCTACGCCTCGTTTTGTGCGGACAAGTTGTGGTTCCATCCCGAAGAGATGGGAAAATTCCTGACCAAGCCTTTGCTCCGAGACATGGTGAAGGCAGAGAAGGCGGATCTTTACCTTGATCTCGGCTGTCCTTTCGCTCCAAGTCAGGACCCCGATTACAAGGAAATTGCCCGCACTCTGACTGTGAAAGCAGAATCTACAACGACGATAGTCGCGACCTTCGAAACCAACGGAAAGAAGGCGAAGGTTTCTTTCCAGTGCCGAAAAGAGGACGGCCAATGGCGCGTCGACGATATTGTGGAAGACTTCGAGGGTCACCCGCATTCGTTTGCGAAGGCGCTAAGATCCGCCCTGGCCCAGCCCGCTCGTTGAAAATCGCCGTGATCGCCTAACGATCCACCTCGCCCATGACGATGTCGATGCTGCCGAGGATGACCATGACGTCCGCCACGGTATGGCCCAGGCACAGGTCTTCGAGGACGGTGAGATTGATCAGGCTGGGCGGGCGGACGCGGTAGCGGTAGGGATTTCCGGTGCCGTCGCTGATGAGGTAAAAGCCGAGCTCGCCTTTAGGGGCTTCGATCCGGCCGTAGGCTTCGCCGAGGGGCGGCTTAAACGCGCGGATTTTTACCTTCGGATTTTGAATGGGGCCTTCCGGCAACTCCGCCATCGCCTGTTTTAGAATCGTTAGGCTTTCGCGCAGCTCCAGCACCCGCATCATCATCCGATCGTAGCAGTCGCCGTGGTCGCCTAACGGCACCCGAAATTTAACGCGTGGATAAATGCCGTAGCCGTCCACTTTCCGGATGTCGTAATTCACCCCACTGGCGCGCAGGCCGGGGCCGGTGATGCCGGCGTTGATGGCCAGTTCGGCGGAGAGTTTGCCAACTTCCTGGGTGCGCATGAGGAGGATTTCATTGCCGGTAATCAGTTTCTCGAACTCATCGAGGAAACGCGGGAAGCGGTCGACGATCTTGCGCGCGACTTCCAGCCAACCGGGCGGGAGATCGACCCGGCAACCGCCGAAACGCATGTAATCGCACATCATACGCGAGCCGCTGAGCGATTCGAAAAGATCGAGCGCCTTCTCGCGTTCGCGAAAGGCATACATGAGCGGCGTGCCCCACGCGCCCATGTCGCTGAGGAGGAAGCCTAACAATGAAGTGTGGTTCACGAGGCGGGTCAGTTCGGCGAGGATGACGCGCAAATATTCGGCGCGTTCGGGGACTTCGATCCCGGCCAGTTTTTCAACGCTGAGCGCGTAGGCCCAGTTGTTGGTCATCGAGCAAAAGTAATCGAGCCGATCGGTATAAGGAATCGAGCCCAGGTAGCTCGTGTTCTCGCCGATTTTTTCGTGGTTGCGATGGAGGTAACCGAAAACCGGCTTGAGCTTGCGCACGATCTCGCCGTCGAGCGCGACGTTCATGCGAAAGACGCCGTGGGTCGAAGGATGCTGCGGGCCCATCGAGATCTCGAGCAGCTCGCCATCGAAGCGCGAGCTCCGCGGCGTTGGGGCATGTTCGAGTTCGTGAAAACCGGTGGTCATCAACTGATTCAATCCTGCCAAAGGTTGGCCAAGATTGAAACCCGGCGCAAGTCGGCCACGCGGATCATGCGGATATGTTCACCTTCAAGCGCAACAGGCATCCGCGACAGTCAAGGCAACGTTCCAGCCAGAGGCCGGAAATAACCTTTGATACTCTCCTCGGGGTTTCGAACGCATATCTGCAGATGTGTTTTCGCCAGGATCTTCGCGCCGGGATAAAGCGGGAGGCCTTCCGTGAAAATCCCTCGAACCGTATCAAACGCTTCCAACCCCTCCCGTTCTCTCAGGAGGTGAACGAAGTTGATCACTGCACAGTCGAGGTGACGTTTCACCAGGTCGATATCATCGCCCTGCGCGGGTTCATTGACCGGCAGGCGCGCCCCGGCGCGCGCAGCCGAGTGTTGAAGCTCATCATATCCGCCGCGCACAATCTGCAGCGAACTGGCATCGGTTAAGTCGAGGCAATTCCCGAGATCGATAATCGCGCCGACCACGAACGGATCGCGAATCCGTCGATCTGGCTGCGATGGATGCCTGGTCAGAAACTTCGCCCATTGCAGTGCGCGTTCCGGGCTGTTTTCCCAAAAATATGCGCCTTCACCCAGCCAGTCATAGCGGTTTCGGCTGACCGCCACATGACTGTCATTTCGCAGAATCCCCTCGCCGATTCGTTCGTCGCAGCCGTGATAGCCGAGAACAAATGACGTTGCCCGCATCGCGGGGGCTACCGATAATGTTTCCCAACCTTATTGTCGCGCGTGATAAACCCGTTCTTGCGCAGAAACGCGCGAGCGGTCGCCGGAGTCTTGTTGATCTTATCCCCCGCTTTTTTGATCGCCCGCAGTTCTGTTTTGAGCTGACTCGCGCTGCGCCTGGTGACGACGGTGATCATGGCCGTCAATAAAGCGGACGCCATGCCGACAGTGCAAGAAAATAAACCACGGCACCTTCGCGGTTTCCTCTGGCCGACCCATCGCCGTCGCACTGGTCGCATCCGATCGCCCGATCGGGCCGCGTTCGATCAGCACTGGGCGAAGCTCCTGGCGGACCATTCCTGTTTAAAAAAGACGAATGCTGTAGTGTCGGCTGTCTCAGCCGATTCCTCAGCGCAGCAGGTCGCCGGGAACATCGGCAGTTGGTCGTCGGACGGAAAACGCGAGCTCGGCTAATGGATTAACCGCGCTCTCGGGGACCGCGGCATCGCCACCGAAGCCCTCACCGCCTTCCTACGCCTGGAACCAACGCGCCCGCTCCACGCCGGCGTCGCGAAACACAATCCGCCCTCCGATCCGCGTCCTGCAAAAATGCGCGTTCACCTCACTCGGCCCCGAGGCAACAGCTCCCGAAGACGCAGAACCTTCGCACCTCCTCCTGCGGCTCGACGCTAACGGCGCGTTGCGCTCAACAGGTGTGCTAAGCTCGTGTTTTTGCCGGAATCCTTTCTTCTAAGATTGCGTCAAGTGAGGCAAACCGATTCACTCCACTTGGCGATCAAGCTCCCAACGGATTCTAGCGCCGTTAGCATCACATGTACATATCTGCCGAGACACTCGACGATCTTCTTTACGAAGTTTTGGAAAGACTTCTGAGCCGGAAAACTAAGATCAGTCCTAGCCGTGGCAGCATGACGGAAATTGCCGGAGCTTTTTTACGAATTCGAAACCCGAGAGCGCGGCTGAGTCGAACTGAAACAAAAGGCCACGTTTTCAGTTGCTTGGGCGAGCTCCTCTGGTACCTCGCCGGTACGAAGGAATTAAGCTTTGTCAGATATTACATCGAAAAGTATGCGAAGGAGTCTGAGGACGGGAAAACGGTGTATGGAGGATATGGTCCACGGCTGTACGCAATGCGTGGTCAGAATCAGATCGCGAACGTTTTGACCATTCTGAAGCGCAATCCCAGCTCGCGGCGGGCCGTCATTCAGTTGTTCGACGCTGGCGACATAGCGAAGAAGCGACTTGAGATTCCATGCACGTGCACATTGCAATTCATGATCCGACGCAACCGGCTACGAATGTTTACAACCATGCGATCGAACGATGCTTTCAAGGGGCTGCCTCATGACGTTTTCGCCTTCACGATGATTCAAGAATTGGTTGGGAGATCGCTAAACGTGGAAATTGGCCAATACAACCATTTCGTCTCTAGTCTCCATCTATACGATGAGGATATCAGACGAGCGCGGAGATATATTGGTGAGGGAATCCAATCGAGGGTTTCAATGCCGCCCATGCCAGTCGGGAATCCCGATCCTTCTATTCGTGTGTTATTGCAAGCGGAGGCAAGTCTGCGTCGACACGGTCGTATCAAGTCAGGGATCCGGCAGCTAGAACCTTACTGGAGTGACCTCATCCGAATCCTAGAAATCTATCGCTACTCTAAAGACGGAGATTCTGCGAAATTCCGATCCACGAAGAGACAAATGCACTCACCTGTATTCAATGCGTACATCCAAAAGCGGCAGCAAAAAACGCCGGCGTCTTTTGCTTTGGAGCAACTCGAAATGCCGTTCCCCGATGGGAAAAGGACATAGGCAGATGGAGAACACACTACAAACACTTCTCAGCGGACTCACGCAGCCAAGCGTCGTCCGTGCGAACACTATTCAGTGGAGTTGTCCGATCCCGGCCTTTGGTGACTCATCTCGTGCGCGAGTTGCCACGGTGGGACTCAACCCGAGCAACAGGGAATTCGTGGACGGTGACGGCAAGGAACTCGAAGGTCCTGATCGCCGGTTCCACACACTGCGCTCGCTGGGTCTATCCAATTGGGCAGATGCCGACATGAGCCACATTGAGCTCATCAGCCAATCATGTCGCGCGTATTTCCTGCGCAATCCGTACGATACTTGGTTTCGGCAGCTCGATCGTATATTGGTTAGCACAAAGGCTTCCTATTACGAAGATGCCGCGGACGCGTGCCACCTTGATCTGGCGCCGTACGCGACGGCGTGTAAATGGACGGGGCTAACCAAAACGCAAAAGTCTGCCCTTCGGGAAGCCGGCGCCGCCGCGCTCGGCCAACTTCTGCGAGACTCGCCGATCAAGCTATTGATCCTGAACGGCCGATCAGTCGTTGAACAGTTCGAGTGCATTGCAGGAATACCGCTTGAGAAGCAGCTGATGCCGGAGTGGCAACTAGGCCGTCGCGGTCGCGCTCCCGTCGAGGGTTATGGGTACAAAGGATTTGCCGACCGCGTCGCAGGTGTACATCTCGGCCGGGAAGTTTTGGTGATCGGCTTCAATCATAACATTCAAAGTAGTTTCGGCGTTTCGAACGGAGTGCGGAATTCGATTCGCGATTGGATCGGCGACGTAGCGAGGTCTGTTATCTGGTGAGCCCGTCTGATCAAGCGTTTGCAGGGGCGATTGCGCGCGTTTGCCCTTAACGTCAGACGACTACCTGGAATCCAAGCACCGGTTCGCCGTGCAGTATTCCTGAGTCAGGTAATCGAAAGCGTTCATCGGGTTAGATACATATCGGCCGTTGGTCGACGCGATATTGCACAAGGGCGCAGCGATCCGAACAACCACCTCTTTGATCCGCTTCGCGCTGCGATTTTACATCAGCGCGCAGGCAATATCGACGAAGCCTGCTGGTTGGTTTTTCTGTCAGTCCATTTCGGTAAGCACGGACGCGCTGGTTGGCGGCTCGCGCGAGACGTGTACGGAGCATTAGGAACGAATCCGTGGACCTGGCAACGCGTGAGCGTGGCTCCTCGCAATTTTCGACGTTGGCTTAGAGGAAGCATCATTCGCCTGAAAGGGGACGGCGTCCTTCGTCGCTTCGGCAACCACCGCAAGTATCTCAGTTTGGATGCCGACTCACGACGGGGAACGGGAGAAGCGGTGGAGACATATGTTAGGTGGGTATTAACTGCTGGAAATCATGAGCGGCTATTGCAAGGGGTAATTGCTCAGGCCGGCGGTGACCCACGCGTAGCTTTTGACCTTTTGTATAACTCGATGAGGGCCGTCACCACATTTGGTCGAATGGCTCGCTTTGACTATCTGACGATGCTAGGAAAGCTCGAACTTGCGCCCATCGAACCGGGTTCCCCGTACCTCGAAGGTGCTACAGGCCCATACGACGGTGCGCGATTATTGTTCGGGCGGGCTCAAACGGCCCGCGTAAACCGTCACGATCTCGGAACTTGGATAGTAGCGCTCGGCGATCAAGTCGGCCTCGGGATGCAAGTCTTGGAGGACGCACTCCGTAACTGGCAAAAGAGTCCGCAACGGTTTTTGCGGTTCCGCGGGTAGCGCGACTAGTCGACGATCCAGCGGAAACGCGTCTTTAGCGAATTCAACTGGCGGTGAGTGATTTTTTGGCAGTGTTGGAGCTGACCAACCACTATGCCGGGAGATATTCCGACCTTTCTGGCGAATCTGATTACCGCGCGGCCGTCCAAAGGTAGTGCTAGGAGCTCCTTGTTTAACGTGGGAGGCAAGAGCGTGGTGGCAGCAAACTCGTTCGCTTCCGCTTCTTCTTTCGTGCAGATGACGTCCGCCCCTTCTAAGAAGAGGTGGCTGTGCTCATGCAGCAGCAGATGCCCCGCTTCGTGGTAGAAAGTGAACCAGAAATGGTCATCTGATAAATAACGAAAACTCAAGACCACAACCGCTTTCGTTGGCGAAAGAAACCAAGTTGCGCCACTTGCCCGGCAGCCGCTTGGCGCGCGAAGTATCACAACGGCGACTCCACATTCCGCACAGCGCCGTTTAAGATCCGGGAGGAATAAGGCTGGATTTCTCTGCCGCGTGAGAGAGCGGATCCCCTGAAGCGCGCTTAGGAACCCTTCGCGATCCCATCTTCCGCAATCAAGCGATGTGGCTTCAATTTCAGCCCGCCGAAGCCAAACGGCGACCGCTGCCGGCTGGGATTCGAATGATGGCGATGTTTTGAAAGCTCGTCCGCGGATTACGTCGCCGTATTTGTCGCGCCATGTATCAATCCCGCGCACGCCGAAGAAGTTCATGCAGGCCAGTAGCTGCTCGTTTGTAGTTGAGTGCTTCGTGATCCATCCGAAGCGTGTCATCTCCTCAACAGGCAATTCAGTGACCCACTGCGCACCGGTGGTGTTCTCAAGGCTAGTCAAGTCTCGGCGAAATTGAGATTCGCGATGTCTCCAAAATTTCGCTGAGCCTCCGATTGTTTCTTGTAGTCGTTCTGCGATCGCGGCTGTAATCGCAGCCGTTCCATCTAGTAGGTGATCCGTCTCTTCCGGCGACCAGCCGATTCGCTCCGCGAACTCGCGTCGCGACAGCTTCTGTTGCTTCAGAAGCTCTCTAAGCGTGTCACCAGGTGCAGAAACCCATCGCGGTTGGAATTCCAGAGTTGCCGCCATATCAGGTCTCAATTCGTACAATCCTTATCCGTGTGATTCGAGACCAATCAACGGCCCCGGACTTCGTTAAGGGAGGAGTCGGGTGATTCGGAACGACCACAATTGAAGAAGCATTACCAACGTCGAATATTATCTCGGGGCGCGATTGCCCGTCGAGACTTGGCACTCCGACTGGAAGGTCTGCGATTGTAGACGCAGCGCGAAAGTCAGCGATTCGTGCGATGAGTCTCTCCGCGACAGCTGGGCCAAGCTCACGTGCCGCTTTCGCATTACTTTCGCAAATGTGGCGAATTGATTTCGTAGCGAATGCGAGCTCCAAGTCGATGCTTTACCAGTATTTCGTTCGGAGGGCTACCATCTCGTTAGGAAGTAGCTTTCCTCATCGGTTACTTCGTACGGAAGCGAGCGCAGCGGCAATCGGAATATCCCCCGCCACTAGGTTGTAGCGACGCAAGTCATCCACTCGGACCCATTCAACGCGATCATGAATTAGTGGCTCAATTAATCCCGAAACCCACTCAACTCGGAACGACAGGATTTGAAACGTTCCATGCGGATATGCGTGAACGTTCTCCATAAACGGCGCGACCACACGGACTGATATCCGAAGTTCCTCTTTCAACTCGCGCACCAAACACTGCTCCGGCGTCTCGTGCGGTTCTACTTTTCCGCCGGGAAATTCCCATGCACCTGGTAGCGGTGAGCGCCTAGACCTGAGACCGATTAGCACGCGATCACCGTGCTGGATGATAGCTGCTGCTACGGAATCCATGCCAAGCTGAGCATCGCATTTCGGACTGGCGAACAAACGCCAGCTTCCGTGTATCCACCGGAGCGTCGTAGGGTGCAAAAATCGCCGTGGTTGTAGATTCAGCTTCGTCCTCCTAGCCTTTGCCCGGCGATTCTGGGGCCAGCGCCTCCCCGCCGTCAAGCTGCGGGCGCGGTGGATAATGTTCCTTCGCCCGCGCGAGGACTTCGTCGTGCGGCGTGGGCTCGTATTCGTAGTCGTCCGGCTCGATGTAATCCTTCCGCATCGGGAAATCGGTGAATTCATCCCACATCAGGATGCGACGCAGATCGGGATGACCGTCGAAATGGATGCCGTAGAGATCGAAAATTTCGCGCTCCTGAAATTCCGCGCTCCGCCAGATCGGTGTGAGCGACGGCAAATGCACCGCCTCGGAACGGTTCGCGGTCCGGGTGCGAATGATCACCGGGCCGTGCTTTAACGCCATCGAGTAAAGGTGATAAACCGCCTCGAGATAACCGGGGAAGAATTCCTCCTCCGTTTCCTCGACTTCCTTCTCTTCGCCCTCGACCAGCTTTTTCACCTTCACCTTTTTCTTTACCGTCCGATCGAGCCAGTCGACCCCGGTGACGTTGGAGCAAAAGTCGAACTGCAAGGCTGGATCATCGCGCAGAAACATCGCGACTGCGGTGGCGTGTCCATGATCGAGGAGAAGCGACGGCTGATTCGCCGGCCCCGGGTTGGGAACGAGGTCGATCTGGCAGCCGGGAACGGCCGCTTCGATGCGCGCTTTGATCTCCTCCAGCGTTTCCATATCCCGCCAAACGCTACAGGCTTCGCTCCCGCTCGGCGAAACCTTTTCGCGGGGGAGGGCAGTTGCGCCGAACGCAGCCACCGGACAGACGAAGACCTGGCAGTAGCCAGCCCGGCCAACGCTCCACCCTAAAGATCGGAGCCGGCGCTGAGATTCGCCGGCTCCGATGGGGCAGGAGAATTCTGCTTACGGCAGACGGGTCGCGGTTTCCGTGCCGCAGCCGCTGAAGACGAGGTTACCATTCGGGTCGTAACTCTCGAAGTGCACGACCGAGGTGTAGGTCGTCCCGCTGGTTCCGACAGTGATCGTCCGCATGATCTTCTGGGTCCCGGCAAAGCTTCCGTCTGGGTTGAAGTTGAAGAATTGGAAGGGCGCCGAGTAAGACTGCCGGTTCAGCCGTTGCCACGTGCCTAACCCGGGGCCGTGTCCGGTTGGAGGCGTGTTGTCCGTGCTCGTGAGGGTCCCGTCGGCATGAAACAGCTCTAAGGCTTCAAAGCTCGCGAGCGTATTCCCGTTACAATCCGTCAGTGTGACGTGCGAATCCCAGCCGCCGGGCAAGGGACCGCCTCCTGGGGCGGCCAGCGCAGCTGGGGCGAAGCTCAGCACAAGGAGTGCGCTGAGCGTGGCTAGTGCTCGTAAAGTGTTTTTTTTCCATGTTGGTTTGTCCTTCCGTTTTCTAGTTTTGGTTGATTACTGTGGCCGGGATTATCCCGGCTTTGGTTGCGATCGACTTTCTCCCGAAGGCGTCCTGAAAGTCCTTAGCTGGGCTCTGAATTTTTTATGAAATTTCCCCAGCAGAAGCGGTCGCTCGCCGGCTCCATTTACGAGTTTGGCGACTTCCGGCTGGATGCCGGGCGGCGGCAACTCTCACGGCGCGATGGCGCCTGGCTCCCGCTGACTCCGCGCGTCTTCGCCACTCTCCTTTTCCTGGTCGAAAACGCCGATCAGATCCTGGACAAGGAGCAGCTCATGGCCGCGGTCTGGCCCGATTCGGTTGTGGAAGAAAATAACCTGACGCAGAATATCTCGACCTTGCGCCGTCTCTTCGGAGAGTCGCCGGCCGCGCCTCGATTTATCGTGACCGTGCCGGGACGCGGTTACCGATTTAGCGCACCCATAACGAGCGCGGGCGGGCGAACGAACACTGCGGCGCCGGCCGCGCTCCAGCGCACAATCGCCGTGCTCCCGTTCAAGCCGCTGGTGCCGAAGAGCAGCGATCCTTCCCTGGAAATGGGGATGGCCGACACCCTCATCGCCCGGTTGAGCCGGCTGCGCGAGATCGTCGTGCGGCCATTGGGAGCGGTGCGCCGTTATTCGAGCCTGGAACAGGAACCGCTCGTCGCCGGCCGCGAGCTTGGCGTGGCGTCGGTCCTCGAGGGCAGCATCCAGAAGAGCGGCACGTCACTGCGGGTCAACGTCCGCCTGATGAAGGTGGCCGATGGCGCAGCCCTTTGGGCGGGCACGTTCGACGAAAAGTTTACCGATATTTTCTCCGTCCAAAACGCGATCGCGGAACGCGTGGTGAATGCCCTCGCGCTTCAGCTCGACGGGAACGAGCGCGAGCGCCTGACGAAACCGGAAACGCGCAATGCCGAAGCCTACCGGCTTTATCTGAAAGGACGTTACTATTGGTGGAAAACGACCCCGGAAGAATTTCGCAAGTGCCGCGATTATTTTCAGCGCGCAGTCGATGCCGACCCGGCCTACGCGCTCGGCTATTGCGGGCTCAACGCCTTGTTCGGATACGGCTCGGCCTGGGGAATGTTGCCACCCGAAGAAGGCTGGCCGCGCGCGATCAAGGCGGCCGCCAAGTCCCTTGAGCTGGACGATTCGCTTCCTCAAGCGCATAGCGATGTCGGCGCGCACCGGATGGTTTTTTATCGAGACTGGCCGGCGGCGGAAGAAGAAATCTGCAAGGCGATCGAGCTCAATCCTCGGGGCGAAGAGTTTCACTATCTCTACTCGTTTTTTCTCCTCACGAGAGGGCGATTTGAGGAAGCCCTCGCGGAAGCCCAGCGCGCAGTCGAGCTCGATCCGCTCCTGCTGCGCCTGCATCAGCACCTGGGGTTTACCCTTTTTCACGCGCGGCGTTACGACGAGGCAATCGCGCGTCTGCGACGGACGCTGCGGTTGGATGCGGACGTCGCTTCGCTTCATGAGCTCCTGGGCGATGCGCTGGAACAAAAAGGCTGCGCGGACGAAGCCATCGTCGAGTGGGAAAAGGCGATGCGGCTAAGTGGGGATGACGAACTGGCGGAGCTGCTCGCCGCTCGCTCCGCCAAGGATGGTTTGCAAAAGGCGTTGCGCGCAGTCGCGGAGAAGAAGCTCGCACGATTAGGCGCGCGCCAGGCGCAGGGCGAATACACTCCGGCGATCGAATTTGCGCGCGCCTACCTCCGGCTGGGCGATGATGAGCAAACTTTCACTGCACTCGATCGGGCAGCCGCCGAGCGGAATGTTTTCGCGTTGCTCCTGAAGAGCGATCCGCTTTACGACCGCTTGCGCCCGGATCGGCGTTTTGCGGCGATCATCGCCCGTCACGGGCTGGGATGATCGTTAACGATCGACGAGCGGAGGGTGAAAAATTTCCGGATTGGCCGGCGGCTCGAGGTCGTGTTTGCCAAAGGCCGGCACGGGATACTCGCTCGGGGTGTTTTTCTTCAAGAACTCGGCCTGACCCTCGCCACTCAGTTTTTGCCCGTCGATCTTGCGCTGCAGTTCCATGAAAGCGTGGAGGAGCGCTTCGGGCCGGGGCGGGCAGCCGGGAATGTAGACGTCGACGGGGACGTAGCGATCGATCCCTTTGAGCACGTTGTAGCCTTGTTTGAAAGGTCCACCGGAGATGGCGCAGGCGCCCATGGCGATGACGTATTTTGGATCCGGCATCTGGTTGTAGAGCCTCACGATTTGCGGCGCCATTTTTTTCGTCACCGTGCCGGCCACGATCATGAGGTCGGCCTGGCGGGGCGAGGGGCGGAAGACCTCGCCGCCAAAACGGGCGAGGTCGTAGCGCGAGGCGGCGGTCGCAATCATCTCGATCGCGCAACAAGCGAGGCCAAACTGCAACGGCCAGATCGAATTCTTGCGGCCCCAATTGTAGAGCTCCTGCATCGAGGTGACCCAGATGCCTTGCTTCTGCAGCTCGCTCTTCAGGTTCTCGTCGATTGGGTCGATCATCGGGCAGGGAAGAGAAAACGAATTTGGAAACCAGGCGGCAACGGATCGCGAAGTGAACGGCCAGGACTCTCAAACCACGAAAAAGGCAGGTGAATCAGGAAAGCAAGAAATTTCTTCTCTTCTGCTTGGCTTTCTGGTTTCCAAATTCATCCCTTCTACCGCGCCCAATTTAGACAACCTTTGCTCCACGCCCAAACCAGACCTTCTAGCAAAAGAGCGAGGAAAACCAGAATCGCGACGAAAGCGCCGAAGGGCAATCCAGTGAAAGCCACGGCGAAAGGGATGAGGAAGATCGATTCCACGTCGAAGATGAGGAAGATGATGGCGTAAAGATAGAATTGCGATTGAAACTGGATCTGAGCGTTGCCTAACGATTCTACCCCGCATTCGTAGGTCGCATTCTTGGCGAGGCCGGGCTTGGGCGGTTGGAAGAAGCGCCGCCACATCCAGGCCAGGAGGAGCGGCATGATCGGAAAGACCAACGCCACGCCGGCGAAGATGATGAGGAAAAAATAGGGCGCGGGTGTCATGCCTGCTCCGCCAGCCATTCCCCCAGCGCAGTCTCGCCAGTGATGAAATCAGGAAAGCAAGAAAACAGGAAGAAGAGTTCTGGCTCGCTCCCCGTTCCTGCTTTCCTGCGTTCCTGATTCATCTCTCGCCTCCTCTTAAACAATCCCTTGGTCGAGCATCGCGTTGGCGACCTTGAGGAAGCCGGCGATGTTCGCGCCATTCACATAATTGCCCGGCGTCCCAAACCGCTCCGCCGTCGCACGGCAGGTTTTGTGAATCGCTTTCATGATGCCTTGCAGGCGCGCGTCCACTTCCTCGCGCGTCCAGGAGAGGCGCATGCTGTTTTGGGCCATCTCCAACCCTGAGGTCGCCACCCCGCCAGCGTTCGCTGCTTTGGCTGGGCCGAAGAGGATTCCCGCATCGAGGAAACGCCGGATGCCGCCGATCACGGTCGGCATGTTGGCGCCTTCCGAGACGACATAGACGCCATTGCGGAGCAGGTTTTCCGCGTCTTTCTGGCTAATCTCGTTTTGGGTTGCGCTGGGGAAAGCGCATTCCGCGGGATGATCCCAGAGCGGATTGTGATCCAGTTTAGGGCCGTCCGGCGAGTAAACAGCATCTGAAAATTTCTCCGCATATTCGGCGATGCGCCCACGCCGGACATTTTTTAATTCCATGACGAAGGCGAGTTTTTCCCGGGTGATCCCTTCTCCGTCGTAAATATAGCCGCTGGAATCAGACAAAGTGACGGGTTTCGCACCCAGCTCGATCAGTTTCTCGACCGTGTATTGCGCGACATTACCGCTGCCGGAGACGAGACAAGTTTTGCCCGCAAGATCTTCGCCGCGCGTGTGCAGCATCTCGGCGGCGAAATAGACCGAACCGTAGCCGGTGGCCTCCGGCCGAATGAGCGAACCGCCCCAGCCGATCCCCTTGCCGGTCAGCACGCCGGTGAACTCATTCCGCAGCTTCTTATACATGCCGAACATGTAACCGATCTCGCGGGAGCCGACGCCGATGTCGCCCGCGGGCACATCGCGAAAGGGCCCGATGTGGCGGGACAACTCCGCCATGAAAGACTGGCAAAAATGCATCACTTCGTTGTCGCTCTTGCCTTTGGGATCGAAATCGGAACCACCTTTGCCGCCGCCCATCGGCAGGGTCGTTAGGCTGTTTTTGAAGACCTGCTCGAAGGCGAGGAACTTAAGAATGCCCAGATTGACCGAGGGATGAAACCGGAGCCCGCCCTTGTAAGGCCCGATCGCACTGTTCATCTCGACCCGGAAACCGCGGTTCACGTGAATGACGTTCTCGTCGTCCTGCCAGGGCACGCGGAACATGATGACCCGCTCCGGCTCGATAATGCGCTCGAGAACTTTCGCCTCGCGATACTCGGGATGCCGATCGAGCACGAGGCCGAGCGATTCGGCGACTTCCTCGACCGCCTGGTAAAATTCCACTTCGCCCGGGTTTTTGCGCTTCACTCGCGCCATCAATTCCAAAACGTCGTCTTTCATAGATTCTGTCTTCCGCATAACCAGCGGCGCTGAATTTTAGCAATAACCTCTCTGCGCGGCGAACGAAACAAAATTTCTCCAGCGGCGCCCGACCTGGGAGCTGCCCCTCTCTGCGATATTCCGGTCTTGCCTAAGAATGCAGACCTCGCTTTCCTACCACGCAACGTGCTCGGCTTTCTCGATCAGATCTTCGTCACCACCAAACAGCAGGTTGTCTCGCTTTTGGCGGGGGCGCCGGAATGGGTCGGGCAGATTGTTTCGAGCCTGCTCAGTATTGGGGCCTTGCTGGCAGTTTTCCTTTCGCTCTTCGCCATGATGTCGCTTTTCGAGCGCAAGATCCTAGCCCGGATCCAGAATCGGCTCGGGCCCAATCGCGTGGGGCCTTTTGGGCTGCTCCAGCCCGCAGCGGATGGAATCAAGCTGTTGATCAAGGAAGACATTGTACCGCTGCGCGCGGACAAGGTGGTCCACTTTCTCGCGCCGATCCTGATGGCCGCGACCGCGATCCTGGCGCTGGGGATTATTCCTTATGGTCGCAACATGACGCCGTTTGCGATTGACGGAGGGATTTTGTTTTTCTTCGCCATCGGCTCGACCACGGAGCTAAGCGTCTTCATGGCCGGTTGGGGAAGCAACAATAAATTCTCCATGCTCGGGGCGATGCGCGCGATCGCGCAGATGATCAGCTACGAGCTGCCGCTCGTCATCACCGTGTTGCCGGTGGTGATGGTGGTCGGATCTCTTTCGCCCGATGCGATCGTAGCCGCGCAAGGCGGCTACTCGTTAGGCGTTTTTCCGCACTGGTTTGTTTTCACGCCCTGGGGCGCGGCGGCCTTTCTCCTGTTTTTCATTTCGGGTTTGGTCGAATCCAACCGCACCCCGTTCGATGTCCCGGAAGGCGAATCGGAAATTGTGGCCGGCCACATGACGGAATATTCCGGCTTCAAATACGCCACCTTCTTTCTCGCGGAATATTTCGGCATGTTCGCGATCAGCGGGCTGGCGGTGACGCTTTTCCTCGGCGGCTGGCAGGCGCCCCTCGGCTTCCTCGAATTCGTCCCGTCCTACCTCTGGTTCTTCGCCAAACTGGGCGTGCTCCTCTTTGTTTTCATCTGGGTGCGCGGAACGCTCCCGCGCACACGAGTCGATCAGGTCATGAATTTCGCCTGGAAATTCATGCTCCCGATGGCTTTCAGTTGCGTCCTCGCGGCCGCGGTCTGGCATTATACGGGGAAGAGTTTCGCGGGCTGGTTATGCTCGTTAGGCGTGGTCGCGCTCGTCTACTTCGTTCTTTCGCGTTTCCTCGAAACGGGGAAGAAATTTGCTCCGCGCACCTACCGCTACGCCGAATGAACAGCGCCGCCTTTCTCATCATCGCGATCCTGATCCTGGCGGCAGCGCTGGCCGCGGCGACCCTGCCGAAGCTGGTCCACGCCGCGCTTTCTTTTGCCTTTTCCTTTGTCGGCGTGGCGGCTTTTTACTTTTTGTTAGGCGCAGAATTTGTCGGCCTCGTGCAGGTCTTCGTTTATGTCGGGGCGGTCGCGGTCTTGATTGTCTTTACCATCCTGCTGACACGGCGGGACGGGGATTTGGATCGTCGATTTAACTGGCCAGGGGTGGTCATCGCCGCGGCGGTCTTTGCCGGGTTGGTCTGGGCAATCCTTAGGACGAGCGGATTTTCCGTCGCCGCACAGCCGGTCGCGGCCCTGACCGTGAAGCAAATCGGTCAGGCGCTTATGACCACCTACATTTGGCCGCTGCAAGCCATCGGCGTTCTTCTCACAGCCGCCTTGATCGGGGCTTTGGTTCTCGTGTTGGAGGAAAAGCGATGAGGCGAGTCCTGGGTAGGGTGGGCGTCCCGCCCGCCGGCAATGGCGTCCTCGCCATTGCGAACTTTTCAACGGAGCGACGTCTGATAGGGCAAAAGAAAGTTCGTTTCGGCAGGATGCCTAAACCGGCGGGCGGGACGCCCACCCCGCCCGGGATAAACCGTGGACGAACTAAACCATGACCTTAACCCTGCCGCTTTTCCTCCTCGTCTCGGCCGCGCTTTTTTGCATCGGCTTGCTCGCTGCACTCAGTCGTCGGCACGCCATTTTCATTCTGATCGGGATCGAAATGATGCTGGCCGCCGCCGGTCTAAATTTCATCGCCTTCTGGCGTTTCAGCCCGCAACCCGCGCCGCCCACCGGCGTCATGGTGACGATTTTCGCGATCGCGATCGCCGCGGCCGAGGCAGCCGTCGGGCTCGCACTGGTCATCGCGGTTTATCGTCACTATCGGACGACCAACGTCGACCAGATCGATCAACTCAAAGGATGAGCGCCTGGATCGGCAGTTACCTTTGGCTGATCCCGGTGGCGCCGCTGCTCGCCTCGCTCCTGATCGTTAGCCTAACGAAAGGGCGAAACAGGGCCGGCGCGGGCCTGGCCATCGCCGGGCAGATCGTGGGTCTGGTTCTGTCGCTGGCGGCTTTCGGTTCGACCCTGGGCGCCCCGGGTTACCGCGTTTTTCATAATTTCACCTGGTTCATTTTCGGCGAGCAGACGCTCCGGCTCGGTTTCCTCCTCGACCCGCTCACGGCCGTGATGCTGGTCATGATTACGTTCGTTAGTCTGTGGATTTTCGTTTTCAGCGTCGGCTACATGGCGGCGGATAAAAATTTCACGCGCTTCTTCGCTTACCTTTCATTCTTTAGCGCCGCGATGCTCGGCGTGGTCATCGCGAATAGCCTGCTCCTTCTCTTCATTTGCTGGGAACTGGTCGGGCTCGCTTCCTATTTGCTGATCGGTTTCTGGATCCACAAACCCAGCGCCGCCGCCGCGGCCAAGAAGGCCTTCGTCACCACCCGCATCGGGGACATCGGATTTTTCATTGGCCTGCTCTGGCTTTATGGACGCAGCGGCACGCTCCTCTTTTACGATGGCGGAAATGGCGCCTTGGAAAACGCCGGGCTGCTGACGTTAGGCGCGAGCGCGACCTCGATCGCGCTGCTCATCTTCTGCGGCGCAGCCGGGAAGTCCGGACAGTTCCCGCTCCACGTCTGGTTGCCGGACGCGATGGAAGGCCCGACGCCCGTCAGCGCGCTCATTCACGCTGCGACCATGGTGGCGGCCGGTGTTTTCCTGGTCGCGCGAGTCTATCCCATTTTTTCGTTAGGCGCCCCTGGCAGTGTGGTCACGCCCTCGCTGACCGTCGTGGTTTGGATCGGCGTGATCACGGCGCTGATTTCCGCGCTGATCGCGCTCGCCCAAGCCGATATCAAACGGATTCTCGCCTACTCGACCGTCTCCCAGCTCGGCCTCATGATGGTGTCGTTAGGCGTTGGTGGCGTCGCGGCCGGGATCATGCACTTACTCGCGCACGGTTTTTTCAAAGCGCTCCTTTTCCTCGGCTCCGGCTCGGTCATTCACGGCTGCCATGAGGAGCAGGACATCCGCAAAATGGGCGGCTTGCGGGGCCTCATGCCGGTGACGTTCCTGACCTACGCCATCGGTATGCTGGCGCTGAGCGGGGTGCCGCTCTTTTTCTCCGGGGCCTGGACGAAAGAGGAGATCCTCCACGCCACTTCGCTTTGGACGCCGTCGCGTGTCCCTCACTACCTGATGCTGCTCGGCGTTGTCCTGACTGCGCTCTATATGACGCGGCAAATGATCTACGTTTTCTTCGGATCGCGCCGGGAGGGGGCCGCCCACGCGCACGAGAGTTCGTCGATCATGACGCTGCCGCTCATCGTGCTCGCGACCTGCGCGATCGTTCTCAGCGTTGTCCTCACGCCTGCCTGGCCTTGGCTGCATGAATACTTGTCAGGCGAACGTGCGGCGCTCGACTTTTCACATCTAATCCAGCCGGGACTTTTCGTCGCGTTGGTTTTGGTCGCGATCGGAATTGGATTGGGAGTTGTGATCTATCGAGGCGTGGGAGGCGCGATCGATCCGCTGGAGCGCGCCCTGCCGCCGGTTTTCAGATTTCTCGAGAACCGGATGTGGCTCGATGAACTCTACGACTGGACCGTGTTGGCAGCCGCCCGGTTTGCCGCGCGACTTTCCGATTTTCTCGACCGCTATTTCTGGGATGGGCTCGTTCGACTCGGCGGTGGACTGGGCCAGCTTCTTGGCAGCCTAACGAAAGGCTTCGACGAGCGCGCCATCAATGCCGGGATGAACGACGCGGCGGGTGGGACCCGCGGTCTTGGCCGCCTCCTGTCGACACGGCATTCCGGCCAAGTCCAGACTTACCTCGGCGCGATGGCGATCGGAATGCTGGCGCTCCTCCTTATTTACGCATGGCTCACCTGATCGCGGGACTGATTTACCTCCCGGTCCTCGGGGCGCTTTTCGTCAGCGTCGCACCGCGGAATTACGCTCGCAATGTCGCGCTCGGAAGCAGCCTGCTCACCGCCATCTTGGCGGCGATGCTCTGGCGCTCGTTCAGTCCGGCCGTGCCCGGTCTGCAGATGGTGGTGCGGCACGAATGGATCCCTGCGATCGGGGCCGAACTGCATTTCGGGCTCGACGGTCTGAGCCTGCTTTTGGTCCTGTTGACGTCGCTGGTATTCCCTTTTGCCTTGCTCGCGCAAAAGATGGAGCGGGGCTTTTACGTGCCCATGCTGATCATGCAGGCCGCGCTCTACGGCACGTTTACGGCGCAGAATTTTATCCTTTGGTTTCTCTTTTACGAGATGAGCCTCATCCCAGGCTTTCTCCTCATCAAAATCTGGGGTAGTCCCGCGGGACGCAATCGGGCCGCGACCAAGTTTTTCCTCTACACCTTCCTCGGCAGCGTCGCGATGCTGCTTTCTTTCCTCGGCATCTATCTCGTTAGGGGAACTTTCGATTTTGCCGAGCTCGCGGCGCTGGGCCAGGACGGGTTGCTGACGGGGACCGCACGCTGGTGGGCCTTTGCCGGGATTTTTCTCGGACTGGCGGTCAAAGTCCCACTCTTTCCTTTCCACACCTGGCTGCCCGACGCCTACGAAGCGGCGCCGACTGGAACTTCGATGGCGCTGACCGGCGCGCTTTCCAAGATGGGCGTTTACGGGTTCATCCGGCTCCTGCTGCCTTTATTCCCTCACGAACTCAAAATCCTGGGGCCGTGGCTGCTAGGGTTGGCGGTTTGTTCGATTATTTTCGCGTCGCTCGCGGCCTGGGCCCAGAAGGATCTCAAACGAATGGTGGCGCATCTTTCGATCAACCATCTCGGCTATTGCATGCTTGGGCTGTTTGCGGTGAGCGCAGCGACCACCGCCCCGCCCGCGGAAGCGCAAGCCGCCTTGAGCGGTGTCTTTCTGCAGATTTTCAATCACGGTCTGACCGCGGCCGCGCTCTTCTATTTCGTTGGATTACTGGAGCAACGCCGCGGCGCGCGCGGTTTGAGTGACTTTGGGGGGTTGATGCAAAAGACACCGCTGCTCTGCGCCTGGATGAGTGTGGCCATGTTTTCGTCGTTAGGCTTGCCGGGGCTGAATGGCTTTGTCGGAGAGTTTCTTATCTTCAAAGGTTCCTTCGCGCTCGCCGCGGGTTACACCGCGGTGGCTGTGCTCGGGTTGCTCTTCACCGCGATCGTTTTCCTGCGCGCGATGCAGGCGCTTTTCAGCGGGCCGCTCCCAGAGACTTGCGCCGCCCTGCCTGACCTGCGCATGGGCGAGAAGTGGGTCGTGCTACCGGTCACTCTGCTCATGTTCGCGATCGGTCTTTATCCGCAGTTTGTGCTCCGCATCTTTAACTCCACTATCGCGGAAATGGCGCGCTTGTTAGGCTAAAGCGATGAAAAAGGTGATTATGCCCGGCACTCAAATCTCGCAGTCGATTCATTTCCTGCGCGGGCAGAGGGTGCTGCTCGACTTCGATTTGGCCGCGCTTGATGAGGTCACGACGAAGGCTTTGAACCAGGCCGTGAAACGAAATCGCGATCGGTTTCCAGACGATTTCATGTTTCGGTTGACGCCCGAGGAAGCATCAATTTCGAGGTCACAGATTGTGACCTCAAGTCCGGCAGGCGTCGAACCCGTGAGATCAAACCGCTCACGAGTCGTGACCGGTTCCACGGGCCACGGCGGCCCGCGATATCGCCCCTACGCCTTCACCGAGCAAGGCGTGGCCATGCTTTCGAGCGTGTTGCGAAGCGAACGCGCGGTGCAGGTGAACATCGCAATTATGCGCGCCTTCGTGCAGTTGCGGGCGGCGCTGGAGTCGAATCGTGCGCTCGCGCGAAAATTCTCTGAACTCGAGGAGCGCGTCGGACGGCACGACGAGGACATCGCTGCGATCATCGAGGCAATCCGGCAGTTGCTCGAGCCGCCACCCAAATCGCCACGCGAGATTGGATTTCATGTCAAAGAGACGCCGCCACGATATGGCGTACGGAAACGCCGATGATTGCCTGGACGATTTACCTCACTTTCGCCGGGGCGTTGCTTGTCTTGCTCCTGCCGCGCGCTTTTGCGCGATGGCTCGCACTTGGCATCGCGGCTGCGGGGTTTGCTTTGAGCGCAGCGGCCTTTTTCGCGCGCGCGACTGACTTTGCGCATTTCCGCACCATCATTCGCGTGCCATGGGTGCCGGCGCTCGGCATGCACTATCACCTCGCGGTCGATGGGATCAGCCTAACGTTGACGCTCGTGACGGGTCTGACCGCGGTCTGCGCCGTGTTGTTTTCCTGGAAAGTTGAAGAACGGGCAAACGAGTTCTTCTTCTGGCTCCTCCTCGTCGTGGCGGGGTCGTACGGCGTCTTCTTGAGCGCGGATTTGTTTTTGCTCTTCGTCTTTTACGAGTTGGTCATCGTACCGAAATACTTCCTGATCGCGATCTGGGGATCGACGAACAAGGAATACGGCGCGATGAAGCTAACGCTGTATTCGTTCTTCGGTGGGGCGCTGGTTTTTATCGGCATCCTGGCCGCCTACACCACGGCGGGGACGCTGGATTTGCAGGAGCTCTCGCGCTTTCAATTTCCCGAACAACTCCAGGCGTGGGCTTTCCCGGTCCTCTTCCTCGGCTTCGGCGTGCTCGCGGGGATCTGGCCCTTCCACACCTGGGCGCCGACCGGTCACGTGGCGGCACCGACGGCCGGCTCGATGCTGCTGGCCGGTATCGTGATGAAGCTGGGCGCCTACGGCGCGCTCCGGATGGCGCTAAATCTCTTTCCGTTAGGCTTCGCGATCTGGAGCCAATGGATCGCGGTCTTCGGCGTGATTGGGATCGTGTATGCGGCCGCGGTCGCGCTGCGGCAGAACGATCTTAAATTCGTGATCGGTTATTCGAGCGTGAGCCACATGGGTTTCATCCTGCTCGGCTTGGCAGCGGGGAATCTCCTCGGAGTTTCCGGGGCGGTTCTGCAAATGTTCTCGCATGGGGTTATCGGGGCACTGCTCTTCGCCCTCGCCGGTTCCGTTTACTCCCGGACGCATACGCGCAACCTGAACGACCTCGCCATCCTCGGGCTCAACCGCAAGATGCCGTTTTTCGCCTTTGCCTTCGTGATCGCGTCGGCGGCCTCGATGGGCATTCCGGGGTTCAGCGGGTTCGCGGCCGAAATCACAATCCTGCTCGGTGTCTGGAAAGCCTTTCCCTGGGCGGTTTGGATGACCGGCCTGGGCATGGTGCTGGTGGCGGCGTTTACCTTGCGCGCCTTGGCCAAATCATTCTTTGCCCACGACCGCCCCGCCGGTCTCTCACCTCAGCCTAACGAACCTGCAACCTGGACCGAGGTCCTCGGCACGTCGCTCCTCATCTTCGCGACGCTCGCGGTCGGTCTTTATCCCAGGCTATTGCTCGACCGGATCATGCCAGCGGTGGAAACGATGCGGTTCTTGCGCCCATGAGCTACCTGGAACTTCTCCACCTGGCCGCACCGGAGGCGATCGTGGTGCTGACGGCGCTCGCTGTGTTGACGATCGGTTTGGTCACGGGGCGGCGCGACGGAGTGACGACTGTGTCGGTGGAGGGGCGCCGGAGGGCGGGCGACACGCCCGCCGCTCCACCCGCGCTGGGTTCGCTGGTGGCCGCCTTTGGCCTCGCGCTCGCCGTGGCGACCGTCCTGCGCTTGCCGGAGCAGGCAGTTTTCGGCGGGGGTATGCTGGTGATCTCGCCGCTCAATTCTCTCTTTAAAATCATCTGCCTTTTTCTCGCGTTTCTGACCGTCCTGCTGACGCGCCAGGAAGAGAGTTTGCCTAACAAAGGCGAGTACCTGGCCATGATTCTACTCGCGACGGTCGGGCTCCTGCTGCTCGTCGGAAGCGAAGAGCTGCTCATGATTTTTATCGGGCTCGAACTGACCGGTCTCTCGCTCTACGTCATGACTGGTTTTAACAAATCCGACCGTTCTTCGGCCGAAGCGGCCCTGAAGTATTTTCTTTTCGGCAGCGTAGCCAGCGCCTTCACCCTCTTCGGCATCAGCCTTGTTTATGGCCTAACGAACACAACGACTCTCGCTGAGATCGCTCCGAAACTCGCTGCGCAGTCGCTCGCCCCACTGCTCCTCGTCGGCGTGGTCATGACTCTGATTGGTTTTAGCTTCAAAATTGCAGCCGCGCCTTTCCATCTCTGGGCGCCGGACGCCTACCAAGGAGCGCCCGTTTCGAGCGCTGCTTTTATCGCTTCGGGTTCCAAGGTCGCCTCGTTTGTCGTGCTCGGAAAAATTGTGTTGGTCGGATTCGGTGAAATCCCCGGCAGCGCAGGCTGGCATGCTCTCGCACCGGGCTGGACTCCAGTGCTGGCTGTTTTGGCTGCTCTCTCCATCGTGGTCGGCAATCTCGTCGCTCTGAGCCAACGGAATGTGCGCCGGCTGCTCGCCTACTCGGCGGTGGCGCACGCCGGCTATACGCTCCTGGGCTTGATCGCGGGCGGACGCGACGGCTTTTCCGCGACGCTTTTTTACACGACCAGCTACGCCCTTACGTTGGTCGGCGCTTTCGGCGTGGTGGGATTCGTTAGGCGAGAGACGGGCGGCGACGATCTCTCCGACTTTGCCGGGCTGCGCACGCGCTCCCCCTTCCTGGCTGGTTGCCTGGCGATTTTTGTGCTCTCCCTCGCCGGCCTTCCGCCGCTCGCCGGATTCTTCGGGAAATTTTATCTCTTCAGCGCCGCGTTGCGATCCGCTCCGGCTCACGGACTGCTCTGGCTGGTCGCGCTCGCACTCTTGGGAAGCCTCATCTCGCTCTCCTATTATCTCGTTATTCTGAAGGCCGCTTTTCTCGATGAAGCGAAAACAGAAGGCCTCCTTTTTCGACCTGATTATCTGACTCGCATCACACTTCTCGTGCTGGTCGGAGCGGTTTTTTGGCTTGGTGTGATGCCCGGCGAGTTCGTGGCGCGACTGCTGGCCTCCTTGCCGTAAGTCGGTCCGGGCCCCCCCTTTCCGAGTCTCTGATAAGCTTGACCTGTCGTGCGGCCACGGAAAGAATCGCGGCTATGAAGACACTTAAGATCGCAGTGAGGACAATTCTGGCCGCGTCGCTCGCGGCTTGGCTGGTGATTCCGAGCTTTGCCGATGAGCCCGGAAAGAAGGAAGCCGCCGGAGCGCCGGATATGAACGACCCGGCCATGATGGCCAAGATGATGGAACTGACGAAGTTGAACGAGAAGCACAAACTCCTCGCCAGCCTCGATGGGACCTGGAGTTACACCGTGAAAATGTGGATGAGCGGTGATCCGACCAGCAAGCCGGACACCTTCAAAGGCACCGCCACGCGCAAATCCGTCATGGGCGGCCGTTACATCTCGATGGATGTGAAAGGCCAGATGTCGATGCCGGGCGCCGACGGGAAAATGAAGGAGTTCGAGTTCCTCGGGCATTCGACCGAGGGATACGATAACGCGAAACAGAAATTCGTGGGCACTTGGTACGATAATATGGGCACGGGCATTATGATGTCGGAAGGCACCTACGACGAGGGCAGCAAGATGTTCACCTACAACGGCGAATATGAGCCGATGCCGGGGATGAAGATGAAAGTGCGCGAGACCTTAAAACTGACCGACAAGGACCATATGGTGATGGAGTGGTACGAAGATCGCGGTGGCAAAGAAGCGAAGACGATGGAGATCGACTACACGCGCGAAAAATAGTCTCCTCCGCCTAACGATTTGTAGCCGGGGACGCTGTCCCCGGTTGAGCGTCTCCGCGAGCAGGACGAGCGCGTCGGCGGCTTGGGCGTCCGCGAAACGGACCGCTCACCTGGTGCCACTCCTCTTCGGAAGGGCGTCCCCGCCTACCAGGGGTTTCTTCCGGGGACGGCGCCCCTGGGGACAAAGGCAGTGGCAGTTCCGTATGAGCATGCCAATGTGCCGCGTCTCGTCACACCGGCTCGATGCAAGATACCCACGCTGCGTTCCTCTCGCTTCTCCTCATCACGTTGCTCGCGGCGCTCGTGCCCGTAGTCCTGAGCCATCTGCACGTCGTGCGACTGCCGCTCGTGGTCGGCGAAATCCTGGCCGGGATTTTCATAGGTCAAAGCGGATTTAATCTCGTCCACCAAACCCCCACGATCGATTTCCTGGCCGAGTTTGGTTTCACCTTTCTCATGTTCCTCTCCGGGTTGGAGGTGAGTTTCGGGATGTTGCAACATTCGTTGCGCGACGGCAAAAAACGCTTTCGGGCCAGCGGCCCGGTGCCGCTCGCGATTCTCAATTTCGCCGCCACCCTCCTGCTCGCGACCGCGATCGGTTTCGTCCTCAAGTATTTTGGCATGACCCGCAACGGCATCCTGATGGGTCTGATCCTGAGCACGACTTCGTTAGGCATCGTCGTTCCGATTTTGAAGGAACGCGGGATGAACGCCACACCCTACGGGCAGCTTCTGCTCGTTTCCTCGCTCCTGAGCGACTTTGCCACTCTCCTCCTTCTCAGCATCACGATCGGAGTCGTGAGTCATGGGTTCAGCGTCGAGATTTTGTTTTTTCTCGTTCTGTTTGCGGCCTTTCTGGTGGCAGCGCGGTTGGGCCAATGGGCCAAACGCATCCCCGGCTTGCTTCGTATGATCGAGGAGCTTTCCCACGCGACCGGCCAGTTGCGGGTGCGCGGCGCTTTCGCTCTGCTCGTCATTCTGGTCGCGCTGGCCCAGTCCCTCGGCGTCGAGCTAATCCTCGGCGCTTTTCTGGCCGGAGCGATCACGAGCCTGCTCGGCGGGGACGATAAGACGCCGTTGCGCGAGAAGCTCGATGCCATTGGCTACGGTTTTTTTGTGCCGATCTTTTTCATCAACGTCGGGGCCACCTTCGATCTCGGCGCGCTCCTCTCCTCGCCCAGCGCCCTGCTCCTGGTCCCGATCCTGATCGGAGCCGCTTATCTGGTCAAATTTCTGCCGGCGCTGCTTTTCCTGCCGGCCAATGGTTGGCGCAAAACCTTCGCCGCCGGCGCCCTCCTCTCGTCGCGCCTCTCGCTCATCATCGCCGCCTCCGCCATCGCGCTTCAACTCGAGCTCGTTAGTCCGGCGACTAACTCGGCCATCATCCTGCTCGCCATTGTCACCTGCACGCTCTCCCCCATCTTGTTCAACAAGATCCTGCCTCTTCAAGGGGGCACTCTCCGGCGCGGCGGCGTCCTCATTCTTGGGACGGATCAGCTCGCCATGTTGCTCGGGCAACGGCTCAAGCAGGCGGGCGAGGAAGTCATTCTAGTTGGACGCGATCAGGAACAGCTGCGCCATCTTTCGAAGATCGGCTTGCGCAGCGCCCTGGGGGATCCTTCCGACCCCGAAGTGCTTCGCAAAGCCGATATCGCCGAGGCCCGCGGTCTCATCGCCGTGACCGGTTCGCCGGAATTGAATCTGGCCGTGTGTAAAATTGCCCGGGAAGAATTCAACGTCCCGGTCATCATCGCGCGCGAGGAAGATCCGACCATGATCGCGCGCTTGACCCGCCTCGACGTGAAAGTGGTGCAACCGGCCATGGCCGTGGCCCTGGCTCTGGAGGGAGCGCTCCATTTCCCGGCCGCCTTCGGCATGATGATGAATCAGGACGATAACGTCACCATGGTCGACGTGCCGTTGCGAAATGATGAACTGACGGGGCATCCCCTTCGCCGGATCAAGCTGCCGGGCGACGCCCTCATCGTGGGCGTGCAGCGGAGCGGCGAAGTCCTCGTCCCGCATGGCGACACCGTTTTGCGGCGGAACGATACGCTCGTCCTGGTCGGGAATCCCGAGGCTCTGCGGGAGGCGCGGCGGCAGCTCGATCCGAGTCGTGCCTAACGAATTAGCCTAACGAGCTCTACCGGGCTGTGCGTCGTGGCGCGGCGACCCAGTTCGGCCAGACGTAGTTTGATGGCCTGGCAGCGAGCCTTCTCCCTCGTTGACTCTCTTTCCGGGAGGAACTGCGCTTCGTAGGGCGAGCGAGCCGTGCGCAGCCAGTTTTCGGCAAATTCATTGGCCGCCAGGGCGCGCCGGAGATTCGCTTCCGTCGGAGCAGCCTGCGCCTCTCTCACGAGGAAATCGCGGGCGGCCAAATACGCACGGATTTCCACCGCGACACAGGGTTCGGCGTCACTCCCGTTTTTTCCAGGAAGAACATACGTTTGCATGCTTTCAGGAGAGCAGATCTCATGCTTGAACTCACAGAGTGGAGCCGAGCTCGATTCCGGAACGGCCGAATCCCGCAAACGGAACACCGCACGATTGGGTATCGAAGTGTATGATAAACGTAAGCCACTGAATCTAAGTTACTTATAATTCTTGCCCCTCGCGTGGTATGCCCCCTGCATGGTGTCGGGCGTGGTGTCCGAGCAAGTGGCCCAATACGCCCTTCTCAAACCAAAACCGATGAGCCCTCTACCGCGAGAAAATGATCTGAATTCGCTGAATCCGAATTGGCCCCTCGCCGTATCTCACCTTCGAGACAAAACCGGCACCGCGCCCGCTCTGCCGAACACTTTTCTCACCACTCAACCAGCCCACTGCCATGTTCTTTGACTCATTCTTTCAGGATCTCCGCGTCGGTCTGCGCATGCTCATCAAGGATAAGACGTTCTTCATTTTGGCGACCGTCGTGCTTGCTCTCGGCATCTGCGGCGTCACGACTCAATTCACGATGGTCAACGCCGTCGTGCTGCGCGGCTTCTCTTTCCCGCATCCCGAGCAACTCATGAGCGTCGGCCTGATCGATCCGCAGGCCTCCGATCAGAACAATAACTTCGGCAACGGCAACATCCCCTCTTCGCAGGACTACGAGGACCTGCGCGCCGGGCAAAAATCCTTCGCAATGATGAGCACGTATCTGAACGGCTCGACCATCAACGTCACCTACCAAAAAACACCTCAGCGTTATACCGGCGGCTATGTAACGGAGGATTTCTTCAAGATCATCGGTGTGAAACCGATCCTGGGGCGCGATTTCACCGCGGAGGATAACAAGCCGGGGGCCGAAAAGGTCACCCTCCTGGGTAACGAAATCTGGAAGCGCGACTTTAACGGCGATCCCCACATTGTCGGTCAGGCGATCCGGATCAATGGCAAAGCCGCCACCGTCGTTGGCGTCATGCCGCCAAACTTCAAGTTTCCGATCAACGAAGAACTCTGGGTGCCGCTCTACAACGAATTCCCTCTCAAGCCACGGGGCGATCCAAACGGCCTCGGAACCGCTATCATGGGTCGGCTCAAACCCGGCGTGACCCAGGACCAGGCGAACGCGGAGTTCATCGGCCTCGCTAAACGCATCGCCAAGGACAACCCGAAAACCAACGGCCAACTGGTCTCGGCCGCCGTCCAACCGCTGATCAAGGCCTTCACCGGCCAAC
Source organism: Chthoniobacterales bacterium (assembly GCA_965218705.1). Lineage (GTDB taxonomy): Bacteria > Verrucomicrobiota > Verrucomicrobiia > Chthoniobacterales > UBA10450 > Palsa-1392. Next base: position 892,403 of record OZ244652.1, on the reverse strand, counting down.
AACTGCGCCAGATTATGTACTCCATGCTTGGCGCGGTCATTCTCGTTCTCCTCATCGCCTGCGTGAATGTCATGAACATGCAATTCGGCCGCGCGGCGCTGCGGGCCCGCGAGCTGGCCATCCGCGGCGCGCTGGGGGCGACGCGGTGGCGCATCGTTAGGCAAATGCTGACCGAGAGCTTTCTTATCGCGCTCGTCGGCGCGCTCGTCGGGGTCGCGCTGGCTTATTGGTCAGTCGATCTCCTGGCCGAGATCACGGCCACACCGCAATTCCAGTTGCCCTATTGGATCAACTTTACGATCGATGCCAAGGTGCTCGGTTTCACTCTCGGCGCCGTCCTTTTCGCCACCTTGGTTTCCGGCCTCATACCCGCTTTGCTGGCCGCGCGCGGGAACGCCTCCGATATGATGAAGGAAGGCGGACGGGGCAACAGCAGCCGGCTCGTCAACATCATCACGCGGGTGCTCGTCATCGGCCAAATCGCCATGACCGCCGCCCTTTTGATTGCGTCGGCTTTGCAGATCCGCTCGATCCGCAACCGCGTCACGCTCGATTACGGCTACAACGAAGAGAGCGTTTACTCTGCGCGGATGGCTCTCTTCGAAGGCGATTATCCGACCGAGGAATCGCGACGCCAATTCTTCAAGCGGGCCGTGACGGCGCTCCGCGCCAACCCCGTCTTCGAGTCGGCAGCCATGAGCAGTCGGTTCCGGATGACCTTCGCGAATTTCGGCCAGTACGAAATCGATGGAAAAAGCTACGTGACCGACCGCGATCGGCCACAAGGCAACTCCGAAGCTGTCTCCGACGGCTACTTCACCACCATGGGCCTGAAGGTTCTGGAAGGCCGCGATTTTACTCTGGAAGACAGCGACGCAACCCAACCGGTGGCCATGGTGAATGCCAGCTTTGCGAAGAAATACTGGGGCAATGAAAGCCCGATCGGTCGACGAATTCGCAACTTCAATCCGGCCCAACCGGAGCCGTGGCGCACCATCGTCGGCGTCGTGCCCGACACACTCATGCAGGGACCTTTCAATACCCAAGGAGACAGTGCGGGTTTCTACGTTCCGCTGCTCGGCGCGAGCCCAGCGCCGCAATTCTGCACCATCATTGTGCGACCGCATGCCGGCCAAGCCGCGGAAAACCTCGGACCGGCTTTGAGCAAAGCCATCGCCCAGCTCGATTCGAATTTGCCGGTCTACTTCCCGGGAACGCCGGCCGTAGCACATGCCGAGTTCCTGAGTGGACCGCGTCTGGTCGCTTCACTTTTCAGCATCTTCGGGGTCGTTGCCTTTGTCCTTTCCGCCGTAGGCCTGTATGGCGTGATGAGCTTCTCCGTCAACCAGCGGACGCAGGAATTCGGCATTCGCATGGCGCTCGGCGCGGATGCGGCCCGCATCTTCAAGATGGTCATGACTCAGGGTGCGTGGCAATTGGCCTCCGGGCTCGTCATCGGGATTGGTTGCGCCGCCTTGTTCTTCGGCGTGATCGCCGCCGGCGCCCTGGAGAATATCCTGGGAAAGGTGAACGGGCTCGATCCCTTCATTTACACCATGGTCGCGGTCATGCTCACGGCAGTGGCAGCGGCGGCCTGCTTCATCCCAGCACGCCGGGCGACGCGGGTAAATCCCATGATCGCCTTACGCGCCGAGTAACGTTTGCCTAACGATCATCTTCCTGCGTCCGAATCCTTTCGAGAGCCGCCACAAAGGCGCTCGGGCCGCCGCGCAGGTAGCCGAGCTCGCCGATCTTTTCCCCAGAGGAATCCAGCAGAATGATGGTGGGAAAGCCCATAATCCCGAAGCGCTCGGCCAGTTTCTCATTGGCCTCCTTTTGCTCGGGCGATTGCTCTTTCGTCCGCGGGAAATCAACCTCCAACAAGACGAGATGCTGCGCCGCGTAATCGGAAAACTCTGGCTGCGCGAAAACCTGGCGGTGCAGCATCAGGCACGGAGGGCACCAATCGGAGCCGGTAAAATTGAGCAGCAAAACCTTCTTCTCCGCGCGAGCCCGCTCCTGCGCCTGGCTGAAATTCGTCAGCCAACCGGATTCCTTCTGCGGGGATGGACCTTCCTTCGTCCGCTCGCACCCCCAGGAAAATAGAACGACAGAGAGGCCAAGAGCGAGCATGCGCGCCTGCAAGGCGATCACTTGGGAGAGCGGCTGATGCTGCCAGCGATCGCTTTCGCCGACGAAGATCCGCAGGAGCGTGGCGTCTTTGGGAAGTTGCATCACGAATACCTAACGATGAACCAAAATCAAGGCGAGTGCCCGTCCCAGCCAGACCGCGACGAGACAGCCGACCAGGGAAAGAACGCTGTTTAGCCCCGCTTTCAACCAATCGCCTTCTCGAGCCAGCTCCAGCGTCTGCAGGCTGAACGAGGAGAACGTGGTGTAGCCGCCGCAAATCCCCAGCATGACGAATTGCCGCATCCGCGGCCCGGCGAGGAGCGGACCTTCCGGCTCGCTCAGACCCGCAAAGAGTCCGATGACAAATGAGCCGGTCACATTGACGAAGAGCGTGCCTAACGGAAAGGCCTCGCCCATGCTCTGCCCCATCCATCCTGAAGCCCAAAAGCGCGCCCCGCTCCCGAGCGCGCCTCCCAGCATGATCCAAAAATAAGTGAGCATAAAAAATCTCCGACCGTCGCTTCTCTAACAGAAGCAGCGGTAGGAGTCATCAGCTCAGGCGGTTCTCTCCGCCTCCGGCGGAAAAGGCAAACTCCAATCCCTGAACGAGCTTAATGGTGGTTCGCCCCAGTTCAACCGCGGCTCAATATTCCACCACTTCCTGGCAATCGCGGATTTTCTAGCAACGCGCTTTCACGCCCGCGTCCCACACATTCTCTCGAAACGATCATGGCCACGGGCGCACTCGCCGAAGCGGCTCAAAGGATTTCAAAGGAGACTCAGGCGCGGTAACCCGTGCGAAAAAAAACGCGGTAAACAGCGCCGCCGAGCAAGCCACCGACGATCGGCGCAATAATGTAAACCGTGAGCCAGCCAATGCCGTTGACGGTAAAAGGAATGGAACGCCAGCCGACGAGAGACGAAAAGAGCCGCGGGCCGAAATCCCGCGCCGGATTGAAACAGGCCATCGTCAGCGGAGCGAGCAGCGAGATGAGAAGCGTGACGGTGAGTCCGATGGTGGCGGCTGTGAGCAATTGCGGCCGGGTTGCATTTCGTTCATCGGTCACGCCGAAAATGACAAGCACCATAATCGCCGTGCCGATCACTTCCGCCGCGAAGGCTGCCCGATGCGACATCGTGCCACGCGCGAGATGGGTGAGCGCTTTGCCTCCGGGATTGGGGAAATACTCACCGAAGACCATCGCAGTCGCCTCACTCCCCGAAGCGCCGCGGCTGATACCGATCTTCGCCTCGTAGACCTCCAGCGGCCCGCGGTAGATGCAATAGAGAACGGCCGCAGCCACGAACGCTCCCACCAACTGCACCGCGATGTAAGGCAGAACGAGATTTTTCGGGAAACGCGACCAAGCTGCCGCAGCGATCGTGACCGCGGGATTGAGATGCGCGCTACTTAGCGAACCGGTGAGATATATTGCAGTTGCGATTCCCAATCCCCAAACCATCGCCACCTGAAAAACTCCCACCAACGCATTCGTGGTCACGGCGGTGCAAACACTTCCGCAGCCGAAGAAGACGAGCAGGAACGTCCCGAAGAATTCGCCGATCGCCCATTTCGGAAGGGGCGTGGCGGCGATCTCGACATTGGCACTGATATTGGGCGGGGGCTCGGGGCGGGTTGCTTTCATGGATTCAGTCATAGGACAGTCGAGTCATCGGTTTGTGTATATACTCTTACACGTATATATGAGGCTTATGCAATTCCGAGAATTACATTTCATGCTGAAGGCGCGGCCAGAGGCGCGATTGGAATTTTTGCTGCCGACCGGCGATCCAATTCCTCCCCATTTTCACCTGACTGAAGTGGGCCACGTCGTCCGCCACTTCATCGATTGCGGAGGCGCCCTTCACGACAAAGAAACATGCGTTCTCCAGTTTTGGACGAGTGAAGAAGATCGGGAACATCGTCTCACGGCTGGGAAGTTTGCCGGCATCCTCGCGTTGGGAGAACGCGTCCTTCCCGGGCAGGATCTCGAAGTGGAAGTAGAGTGGGATTGCTGCGTGACCGCGCAATACCCGATCGCCGCTGCGCGCCTGCTGGACGATAGAATCGTGTTCCAACTCACGGCGACGCACACGGACTGCCTGGCTCGCAAGCGATGCGGAATCGGCAAGGGGACCCCCGATGGTGGAGGGAAGGACGAGCGCGCGGTCGCGGCCACTTGTTGTTAGGCAACGACAATGGATCTGATTCAAATCTACGAATGTTTCTGCGACCGGACGCGGCTGCGCATTCTGCGTTTGCTCACCGAGGGGCCGCTCTGCGTTTGTCATTTCCAGGAAATTCTGGAGGAGCCGCAGGTGAAGATTTCGAAGCATCTCGCCTACTTACGCAGTCGGAAAATGGTGGAAACCACCCGCAGCGCGAACTGGATGATTTATTCACTCCCGGCGCGGCCGGACCGAGAGTTGACCCGAAATCTCAAATGCCTCCAGGATTGCGTGCAAACGGACGCCGTTTTCAAGGCGGACCTGAAACGCCTCGCGAAATCAGGCGCGGATTGTTGTGTTCCGCTGGCTCAGTTCACGCGATCGGAAAGTCGCACCAAAGGATCGGCCTGAAAAAGAAGACACTCTTCATTTGCGTGCACAACAGCGCGCAGCCAGTTGGCGGCGGCTTGGGTGAATGAACTTTGCGGGGGTCGTTATCAGGGCCAAAGCGCCGGCCTCGATCCCGGCGCCCTTAATCCGCTCGCCGTGCGCGCGACGCAGGAAGTCGGCATCGATATCGCGGGCCACAAGATCCAGGCTGTTTTCGACGTTTGGAAAAGCGGCACGCTCTTTCATCCTCCCGGGCACGTCCGAAGAACGTCTCGCCCAAACGCGGCAGGTGCGCGACCAGATCAAGCGCGCGTCGAATCCTTCTGCGCGGAGGAAGGCGCACTGATGGACGCCGCCTCTCAGCAACCCGCGCCGCCGTCGCAGCAAATGCTGGCCTCGATCGTGACGTGGTAATCCTGCCCCTTCGTTTCCTTAGGGTGCCGGAGTGCTGTGCGCGAACAATCGAAGGACCGCGCTTCGCCTAACGGAATCTCGTTGCGCGGTTTGATGAATTCGAAGGAATCCTGATAAGGCGCTTTGCGGTAAAGGTTGAAGGTCTTGTCGCAAACCGCGTAGCGCCGGCCGCGTTCCATGCGGTGATTGTCGTCATCGAGCACTTCCTTGAACGGCCCTTTATAAACCACCGCCTGGTGGCGTTCGACGCCCGGACCCTGTTTGCCTTTGAAGGCTTCAACCGTGACGGACCGGAATTCGATTCCTTCGACGGTTTGCCACGGTTGTTCGTCGCGTTTCAGAATCTGGATCCCGTAAAACCCGGCCTCGCTGAAAGCCTGCAGAAATCCTTCTTCCGTCAGCGCGCCAGAGATGCAGCCGCTCCAGAGTTCCGGATCGTTCTGCAAATGCTCGGGCGATTCCTGTTCACTCACGATGTCCGAAATGACGGCGCGCCCGCCGATCTTCAGGACGCGGAAGATTTCCTCGAAGAGCTGCCGCTTTGCGTTCGCTTCCACCAGATTGAGGACGCAATTCGAGACCACGACGTCGACCGATTCGCTCGCGACCAGCGGATGTTTGACTCGGAGTTCCTGCGCCAGCTCATCCGCGCGGAGAAAGTAGGTCACCTCGGCGATCGGCCGCGCTCGCAGTTCTTCGTCCAGCTTCTCGAGATCGAGCGCGAGATCCTGGATCCGACCTTTGCGAAATTCGACGTTCTCGTAACCGATCCGCTCGGCCACGACCGGCGCGTTTCGTTTTGCCACTTCGAGCATCTCGTCGGTCATATCCACCCCGATGACTTTGCCCTTCGCGCCCACCACCTGCGCGGCGATGAAACAAATCTTTCCAGTGCCACTGCCGAGATCAAGCACGGTTTCGCCGGCGCGTAGATATTGGCTCGGGTCGCCGCAGCCGTAATCGCGCTCGATCACCTCCTGCGGGATGACCTTGAGATATTCCGGGTTGTAATCGACCGGGCAGCACAGCTTCGCTTCCTGGGCCTGAGCCCCGGCGGCGTAGCGTTCTCTCACGGCGGTTTCCGTTTTTAATGTGCTCATAGATGGATCGGTGGATGGGTTAATAAATGCCGCGCGCCCGCTCTTTCATGGGCAGGACTTCCAGGCAGGTCGTCCACCATCCGCTCTCGATCGTGGCGATGAATTCCTGTGGCAGATTTTCGGAGCGCATCTCAGCGGCGAGCTGGCTGTGATCGTATTGCAAAGGAACGAATTCTACTTCGACGCCTGCCTTTTCACTTACGCTCAGAAGCGCGTACCAGACGCAGGTGCGACCGTCGTTAGCCGGCCGGCCGATCGCGCCGCAATTAATGAAATGTCTGCCGCCGGGCAGCGCGCGATGCCAGTGCAGGCCGGTGTGCGTGCCGACAATCACGTCTGCGGCGTAAGCCTCACAGAGGTGCTCCAAAAACGCCTGCGAGGTGGTGGTTTCCCAAAGGAACTCGTTCGTCTTGCGAGGTGAACCATGACAAAGCAAAATACGCACACCATTCAGTTTCAGTCGCAACTCGTTAGGCAAATCCCGCATCCATATTTTGTTTTCGGAAGCGGTGTTAGCAAACGTGTACTCGTAAGAGAGACGCGCGAAATAGTTGTCCTTCGCGTCGGTGTAGCCGCACTGGCAATCGGCTAGATTGTGCCCGATGGAGTTGTCGTAGTTGCCTTGCACCACTGCGATCTTTGCCTCGCGCAAAAGCGGAAAGACTCTATCGGGATGCGGTCCGAACGCACCGAGGTCGCCCAGGCAATAAATCTGCGAAGCTCCGCGACGGGGCGCATCCTCAAGGAGGGCGGCCAAGGCGAGGTGATTCGAATAAACGCCGCCGAAGAGTGCGATTCGTTCAGTCAAGGAAGGAAACCTCCTCGCATTGCTTCGCCGGGAACGGAAATGCCGCTTTCGCCTAACGAGTTTGATTGGCCGAAGGTGCCCCTGCAATCGAGCAGTAATCGAACTTTTTCGTGACGCGGCGCTTTGTCCAAGTCGCCGACGAGCTTGTTCGCCACAGTGTCTGGTCTAACCGCGAAATAGATTTTACCGGCGAGCTTTTCGTAGGCCCCGGCTTCGCCGGAGGCTTTCCCCTCGAGCACGTCGGCGCGCGCAGAGCTTTCGACCCTCACCACGCGTGCCTGAACGTGATATGCGCTGGCCAGGATAAGGACGAAGAGAAGGAGTTTTTTCATGCGGCGGCCAGAATCGGTCGGTCCCTAATAGTGATCTCTGGCCTGGCGAAGTCGAGGCCTTTTCCGAGCCAGAGGCTTGCCTAACGAGTGCAAGAACAACACGCTGCTGCGAGCGTTCCTTAGACAAACGAAGCAAGCCGATGGAGTCTCTTTGCACGAACGATGGAGATTCATCAGCTCCGCTATTTTATCGCAGTCGCCGAGGAAGGTAATTTCTCGCATGCGGCAGAGCGCGAGCATGTCTCGCAGCCTTCGCTCAGCCAGCAGATTCACAAACTCGAAGATGAGTTGGGCCAACAGTTATTCGATCGGCTCCCTCGCTCGGTTGTCCTGACGGAGGCGGGCCGGACGTTTCTGGTTTATGCGCGCCAAATCCTGGCGGGAGTCGCCGATGCGCGGCGTTCCGTGGCTGCGCTCGAGCAAGAGGTCGCTGGAAAATTGTCGGTCGGCGCCATCCCTTCGATTGCGCTGTATATGCTGCCCCGGTTGATCGTGGGTTTTCAGCGTTCCTACCCGAAAGTGACTTTCGAACTGATCGAAGACATCACCGATAACCTGGCACAGCGACTGGAGGACGGCACCGTGGACGTGGCTCTCGCCGTGGCCGACGAGGAGAAGACAAACATCGCGCAATATTCGTTAGGCGAAGAGCCCCTGCTCATGCTTCTGCCGGCAAGACACCGCCTAGTTCGAAGGCGAGCGATCAAATGGAGCGACCTCGCGAGTGAGAAGTTCCTCCTTTTACATGAAGTGCACTCGCTCTCCATCCAGGTGCGCCAGTTATTGGCCGCCAACGATCTGACACCGGAAACCGTGCTCCAAGGTTCTCAGCTGGTCACCATTGCCGCCATGGTCGCGGCCGGCCTGGGCGTCACGGTGGTGCCGGAAATGATGGTGCACACTGATTTTGTGAAAGGCTGCGTGGCGGTGCCATTCGCCGATCCTGTGCCCACCCGCGAGCTGGTCTTGCTGCGCAACCCAATGCGCTTTGAGAGTAAGGCCGCTGCCGCATTCCGAGAGGAAGCGACAGCGGCCTTCTTGACCCGGCGGTCGACCGACTGACTTCGATCAACGAATACCGGGAGACTTGATATGGGGGCGGCCTTGGTGCCGCGATCGCAAGCATTGGTGCAGCGCGCGCAGCCCTTGGCACCCAGATCAGCCGGGCGCTTAGTGCCTCAAGCCCATGGTATGGACAAGGCTGAGAAGCGGCCAGGTGGAAGTGAGAACGATCACTGCGAAAAGACTAAACTCGGCGACGACGCTTGGCCGCTCGCGCTGAGCGAAGCGTTTGCTCAGGAGGCGGAAAGCGCGCAAACGAGGGGGAAGATTCGATTCGGGCAGCCGACTGTTCGTGGCGTTACTGCTTAATGTTGTTGTTTGCATGACTCCATTAACGGCTATCGGGCTCCGTTCTTGAAATACTTAATACCTCTAGCTGCTATAGGAGGAACTTATGGGCGGCGGATAAATCGATCATTGAACCGAAGGTCGGACGATCAATTTGAAGCACTCGGTTTGCATGAACCGAACTGCATTCTCCTCTTCCACGGACCCGAACTCGCCGAGCGGCCGTCACCCGGATACCCACGATGCTCACGGCGGAGAACGCAGTGGAGGCGATCCTCAGCCGACGACAAGAAAAGACCGCAGTCGATTAAGCGACCTCGCTTGAAACTGGCGCGCTCTTGGGCGCAGCTAGATTCGCTGCTGGTTAATTGGCCGCAGCCGCTTTGGCGCGAGCGCGAGCATCCCAATCGGCCCGCAAAATCTTCATCTCTTTCTGCAACGCCTGCATGCGCGCCGGCACGCCCTTGTATTTCTTGGCGGTGCCGACCACCCGGCGTTCCGCGGCCCCTTGGCTCACCAGGCTCTGCAGCTTTTCGTAGGAACGCAGCCGCAGCATCTCTTCCCCGCCACTAGCGGCATTACGCTCGCGCAAGTTGACCAGCAAAATATCAAACAACGGTTTGAATTCGTAAGCGGTCTTGGACGAGAGCACCGCGACAAGCTCCTCGGTGATGATATCGGGCGCGCGGCGAGAAAAGAAGGTGCCAGAAGGTTTAGACATCGCAGACAATAGCTCAAAATCCACGAATAACGAGTCCCTAAATTTGGAGATTTGTCCCGCCCTCAGACGGGCGCAGCAGATGCTCGGCGCAGCCTGCCCCCGATTTTTGGAAGTGCGAGGCCGGCATCCAAGCGGAGTGTCCATTCGGGATGCACGAAGCCGCGGCTTTCCCGTGAGCCACTTTGAAGGCGCTGTCGATCCCGTCTCGTTCCTTAATGGGTTGCCCGACTTCGCCTTTGGCTTAGTCGCCGCTAACCGCTTTCTTCTAGTTACAAGTTGGGACGACTCCGGGGAATCAGAGTCATATCTTACCCTCGGCGACGACGTTCACGCCGTTGTTGCCCAAACGTAACTTTGTCTACAAGCACCAGTGAGTTACAAGAAGGTCTATGCGACATCCTCTTTCGTGTTTGGGTCGAGGGATTTTTCGACTCGCGATTCTCACCGCTGGGCTGAGTTCTTTTCCCTCTCCCACCAACGCCGACGATCTGCCGCCACCCAATGCGGCCGGTTTCGAGCATGTGGTGGTCGTGATGATGGAGAATCGGTCATTCGATCATCTCTTAGGTTGGCTCCCGGGCGCCAATGGCCAGCAAGCCGGGCTGACTTACTTCGATAGCCAGGGCGTCCCCCACCCGACTCACCCGCTGGCACCAGACTATCAAGGTTGTGGGTTCCTGGATCCCGGTCACTCTTACAGCGACGGCCGCGTGCAATACAATAGCGGCGGCGCTGACGGTTGGCTTCTCGACGGCTCCGACGAAACGGATACCAACCCCAATCAAGCCAATGATATCTATGCCATAGGTTACTACGGAGAAGCAGACCTCGACTTTCTTGCTCCTGCGGCTAGCACATTCACCGTTTGTGATAACTATTACGCCGGTATTCTTTCCGCCACCTATCCGAACCGCTTTTACATGCATGCGGCGCAGACGGACCGTCTCTCCAACACCAGCACCATCTCAACCTTACCGACGATCTGGAGCCGCCTGGAAGAAAAGGGTTATTCGGGACGTTATTATTTTAGCGATGTTCCCTTTCTCGCTCTCTGGGGCACACGCTATAGCGATATCTCGAAGCCGTTCAGTCAGTTTATGACCGATGCGGCGAATGGCACTTTGCCTAACGTTTCCTTCATCGACCCGCGCTTCGCCGGCGAAGATCAAGGCTTGTCGGGTGACGATCATCCCCACGCGGACATTCGCACCGGCGAAGCTTTTTTGAACCAGATTTACGACGCCCTGCGCGCCAGCCCCGACTGGGCTAAAACTGTTTTGGTTATTAATTACGACGAATGGGGCGGCTTCTATGATCACGTCCCCCCACCCCTGGCCCCTATCCCGACGGCTTCCGCCGCAGCGGGCGATGTGGACGGGCGTCTCGGGTTTCGCGTTCCTTGCGTTATTATTTCGCCTTACGCTCGCCGCAACTACATCGCGCATGAGCAATACGATCACACGTCTATTCTGAAAATGATCGAGTGGCGCTTCGGGCTGACGCCCCTCAGTGTACGGGATGAGACCGCGAATAATCTGGCGAACGCTCTGAACTTTTCCGCCCCCGATCTTTCGGCCCCTGCCTTCACTGTTCCAATCGGGCCGTTCGGGATTCCCTGCTCCCCGCTCGCCATCGATGGCGAAGCGGCAGAATGGTCTCAGGGCCTTAAACGCCTGCGCAAAATGGCCCGGCGCTACCACTTCCCACGGACGCGATAACCAATGAAACAATATCTTTATCTACTCTTGTCGCTGACGCTTGGCGCAGCTTCTTCTTCACAGGCGCAAAAACCGGCCTTCGATCACATCGTGGTCGTGCTGGAGGAGAATCACTCCTTCTCGCAGATCATCGGTGACCCGGAAGCTCCGAATATCAACGCCCTGGCAGCGAGTGGCGCGAACATAATCAACGCAGCGACCGATCCGTCCGCTACGACTACTGGTTCGCACGCGGTCCGACATCCTAGTCAACCGAACTACCTCGAACTCTACTCCGGAAGCAACCAGGGGACGATCCAGGATGGGCGCCCTGGCACCATCGAAGAACCTTTTACGGTCCCGCCCCCGTTCGACACCTCCAACCTTGGGGCTGATCTGCGAAATGCAGGTCTTAGTTTTGCCACCTATTCCCAAGGCTTACCCTCGGTCGGATTCGACGGAGACAGTGTGGGAGATTACTACCGGAAGCATAACCCGGCTGCCAACTGGGTTAACGACTCCAATCCTACGGCCAATCAGCTGCCCTCCACCGTCAACCAACCCTTCACGACCTTTCAGGCGATCGGTCATAGTGTGGGTACTTGGGCGAACCTCCCGACCGTTTCCTTCGTCGTCCCCGATCAGCAAAACGACATGCACGATGGCACTATCGGGCAGGCCGATACCTGGCTGAAAACCAATGTTCTCGACACTTATCTGGTTTGGGCCAAGACTCACAACAGCCTGCTCATCCTTACTTTTGACGAGGACGGGGATAACACGCCTTCCAACCAGATCACCACCATCTTTGCTGGCGCGAAGATCACAGCAGGAGATTATCCAGAGTCGAACCTCAACGGCGCGAATCCATATGTGGCTACACCAGGCGATCCGGGAGTTCAGACGCCGACAGGTACGGCCATGAATCATTACAATGTTCTCGCGACGATCGAGGACATCTATGGCCTCAGTCACATTGGCGGCTCCTTTAACCGTCCGCCCGTCTCGGACATCTTTAGCGCTTCCATTTTTCTCGGGCCACTGGTTGTGCCGAACGCCCTAAGTACCACCCAAGGCGACACCGGAAATCTGTTCCCTCTGTTTTCCGCGCAGCCCATTCGATATCAGCAGGTCTTTAAGTCGAGTGAATTCAGCCGGCTGAATCCCGGTGGTGGCCTGATCAACCGGATTGCTTTTCGCGGGCATGGCCCGGGCATTCCTTTTGCCGGCGCCATCCCGCAATTGCAGGTTAACCTTTCCACCACGAGCAAGGCGCCCGATGAGTTAAGCTCAACCTTCGCTAGTAATGTCGGGAGCGACGATACGCAGGTGTTTTCCGGGGCTCTGGCGACGGCTGTCAGCTATGATGGCGATCCGACGGATTTCGAGATCGTGATCAGCTTTAACACGCCGTTTTACTACGATCCCGCCAAAGGAAATCTACTCCTCGACGTGCGTAATGTAGAGGGTGGGACACAGGTTCCCGATCTCGACCAGCTGGTGGATGGCACGTTGGCGAATAATGACGCGCTCTCTCGTGTTTATAGCTATGGCGATGTGAATGCCGCTAGTGCAGGAGCTGACGCCAAGGACACTTACGGTTTGGTCGCCCGATTCAACACGATAACGGCGGCCTCGCGCAAGACCCACGGGAGCGCAGGTGACTTTGACGTCAACCTGCCCCTGTTAGGAACTCCCGGCCTCGAATGTCGGACGGGGGGATCCACGGGAGATTACCTAATGGTCGTTACCTTTGCCGCTCCCGTCACTCTGGCGGAGGCGCAGGTAACCGAGGGAGCGGGTCAAGCTACTGCCACGGTCAGCGGTAATCAGGTCTTGATAAATCTGAGCGGCGTCACTAACGCGCAAACCATCAAGGTCACCTTGGTGGCAGTGAACGACGGCACCGCCACGAACGATGTTACGATACCCATGTCCATCCTCATCGGAGACACGACGGCTGATGGAAATGTTAACTCAGCCGATATCGCGCAGACAAAAGCTCAGTCGGGAGCGATCGTAGGAGCCGATAATTTCAGAGAAGATGTCACAGTAGATGGCTCGCTCAACAGCGCCGATATCGGTTTAGTGAAGTCGCAATCCGGCACTGGTCTAACGAGCGCATCTACGGCGCGGCCAAGAAGGAGCGAAGGCCAGAGGACAAGAGCTGAATACTCCGGGACGATGCCCCGACCGCGTTAGCTCGTCTGTTCCGAGGCCAATTCCGGCGCCCCAGGCGCGGGCATTGGAACCAGGCGGAGGGCCGATCCATTCTTCTCTTCGGCTACGCCGCTACCAGCTTCATGGTATTCGGCGTCCCCGTTGACCTGCCAGAGATCGTAAAGCGTCTCCTCCGCCAGGATGTTCTCCACGCAAAGCATAGCAGTCATCATGGCGTGGTCCTGATTATTATACTTGTGCATCCCATTGCGGCCCACCAAGTGCAGGTTTGGGTAGTGCTCTTCGAGTTCAGAACGAATCGTGGCCACGTGGCGCGCGTAATTGTCGTCGTAGACAGGATAGGCTTTTTTTTGCCTAACGACGCAACCATCGACCACATCGCTCGACTGGGCGAGACCGATCTGGACCAGTTCGCGCGTGGCCAGGGCGAGGAGCTCTGCGTCGCTCGAATCCCACAGCCCATCGTGCTCAAAGCAAAAATACTCCAGTCCGTAGCAAGCTTTGTCGGTTTCGGGCACCATCTCCGGAGACCAGGAACGGAAGTTTTGAATACGGCCGACTTTTACGCTGGGGTCATGGATATAGATCCAGTTATCGCGAAACGCGTCGTCCGCCCGCACAATCAACATGACGGTCAGAAAATCGCGATACTTCAAGCTCGCGGCCGCTTGCCGAACTCGCGCGGGCACGGCCGGGGCGAGTCCTTGAGTCAATTCGCGGAGCGGAGCGGATGAAATGACATGCTCGGCCTGCAGGGTGTGCTCGTCCCCGGCACGATCGACGAATCGGACACTCCAGCGACCCGTCAACTCACTATACTCACAGCCAGTGACTTTGCTGCCCATGCGCAAGTTACCGCCTAACGACTGCATCTTCTCAGCCGCCGCCTCCCACATCATGCCGGGGCCTTTGCGGGGATAACGGAAAGTGTTGATGAGCGTTTTAATGACTTTCGATTGATCACGCGGCTGACGTTGCGGGAGGAGCGCATTCCGGATGGCGCTGCCCAAGGAGAGTCCCTTGATGCGTTGCGCAGCCCAGTCGGCGGAGATGTCGCGACAATCCATTCCCCAGACTTTTTCGGTGTAACTCTTGAAGAAGGTTTTGAAGAGACGCCGACCGAATTGGTTACTGACCCACTCCTCGAAGTTGCGCGGATGGCGGATGGGAAAAAGACGGGCCTTAAGCCAAGAAAAGACGCAGGCCATGGAACGGACAGGGCCCAGCTTGACCAGCGCCTCGAAGGGTTTGAGCGGGTAGGCGAAAAATTTGCGGCCGTAGAAAATGCGGGAGGACCGGGGACGCCGCAGCATGTCATCAGGCAAGATCTCATCCCACAAGTCTTCGACCGCTTTCGACTTCGAAAAGAAACGATGACCGCCAATATCAAAGTGGTAACCCTTGTAGCGGGCCGTGCGCGAGATCCCGCCCACGTAGGTCGGGTCCGCTTCGAGCACGGTGACATCGACCTCATTCTTGGCCAGGAGATAGCCGGCGGTCAGGCCAGCCGGGCCGGCCCCAATAATGGCGACGCTAGTCTTCGCCATCTCAGGCAATCCAGTTTCCCTGTGTAAAATTCCAGACATAAAATCCTTGTAACCCGAGTCCCGCGGCGCAAGCCAAAGCGGCGAGACCCATCGCGAACGCTCGCACATAAACCGGCGGGATGCGGAATTCCCGCAAGAAATGGAGTAACCCTAGAACAACCAAGGCATGCACGCAAAGGTCGTAGCGCAGCATACTTTCGAGATGGACTGCAGCCACGCCTGAGACCGAGATGTAGTAGATGACAGCGGCCGCAAAATAGAACCCTAGCCGTAGACGCCAGCCGCTGCGCCCCCCACGAGCCGCCACCACTTCCAGGAAGGCGATCGCCAGGAAGACAACGCCCGCCAGCGCGCTCGCGAACTGGCTCGCGCGCGTGGGTTCGTCGATCGACGGGAGGGCGAAATTGAAGCTGGCCGGCTTGAAGGCTGCCAGATAGTCAGCGTGAATGGCCCAGCCCGCCTCCTGAGTCAGCATGTAAAGATCCCAGCGTCCCCAGTGCCATTGGCAATAAGCGAAAAAGGACAAGCCACCAAACAGCCCGCTGGCGACGAGCAAAATTGGCCTGCGCGAGCGCGTCCACCACTGGCGAGCGCTCAGGTCCCTCGTCCAGAAGCCCCGCTGCCACACTGACTGCAGGATCGGGAAAAGGGCGCACGGCAACCCTACAATGCGCGTGGCCCCCATGATCAATCCATGGACAGCCGCCAGCCAGCCCGCTCCGCGATCGGTAGCCGTCGTCCAATACATGAACCCGAGGAGGGCCATCAAAAAAAGAGATTCCGAGTAGCCTGCCACCAGATAAAAAGCCGCAGGATGCGCCACAATGCCAAGCGCCCCGAATGTCTGCAAAGCCGGGGAAAGATCCCAGCGCGTAGAGAAGAGGAAAAAATAGGTCCAGAAACCCCAGGTGGCAGCCTGTGCGGTGAGCAGCAGCGCGGGGTACGTGGCCATCCCCGTGAGCTTTTTCACGCCATAGGCGAGCAGTGGGTACGCTGGAAAAAAAGCGACGTTCGAAATCTCCATGGCCTTGTGATCAATCGGCGGCACAGTGCTCCCGTAACCGCGCTCGACGATATTAGCGAACCAATAGCTATCGTGTTGGACCAGGGTGAGATAGCGATCGGCCAGCGAACCGGTCGGGTGGGCAAAGGCCACTGCCAGTGAAATTTGCACCAGGCTCAGAACGAGACCCAGAACGAGACATCTTAGGGTGGAATAGGAGCGCTGCATCACGGCCGAAACGGTCAGAGGAGATATTAAATCGGCGTTTTTGACAATTTGCTTGCGAGGAAGGAGTCAAGTGTATCGCATCCCTGTCCCTCCTTGGACGGCTCCAAGCGAAAGGCCACCTCCCTGATTAGGAGGTGGCCTCACCGAATTTATTCAGCAGACTATGGGCGCCGCCCCCAAGGCGACGCGGGCGTTCCGGACCGAGCTGGCAAGACTGAACCGACACCCGCGCTTCCCAGAGGGAAAGCGCCTACAGGTGTACTCTCACCCGCTACTTCTCGAGCGCGTAGACTTCGACCAGGGCCAAACCTTGTTTGCCATTCGCATCCCGCACGACCGCGGTGTAGGCGCCGGGGTCGAGTGTCGCGATGATGGCTGATTCGTGCTTGTCGCTTGGCGGAAGCGTCGTGTCCGCGATCTGCTGGGCCTGGCCCTGCTGCCAATCGTCGTTTTGGTAGATCAGCGCACCCGTCTGGTCATGCAACTCCAGAACAGGATTGGGCAGGAGGCCGGTGAGGCCGGCCGCTGCGAGAGACGGTCCGATCGCGCGGACCATCACCTTCGATGGCGCAGTGCCGCCGACGATGAACCCGCCGATCATGACATCGTCCCCCACGCCCACCTCGCCTCGAGTGGAGATGTTACTCACGCTGGATTCGCCCGGTGAGAGATCGTAGAGCTCGTAAAGCGAGTTGCCGATGGATCCATCAGCGCCGCGAACGAGGCAAGTATAGCTGCCTGGGGCAAGACTGATGACGATGACCGATTCCGAGGGACTAGATGGCTGCAGGTCCGCCGGCACGCTGCCGGAGGGCAAGCTGCTCCAATCGTCATTTTGGGCAACCATTTCACCCGACGAATTATAAATTTCCAAGAGCGGATTAGAGAGCGGACGCCTCACGCCCAGACTGCTCAGCGAAGGTCCGAGGGCGCGCACGATGATATCTTTGTTGGCACTACCTGAGATAATGAAACCTCCGATCATGACCCCGTCGCCGGTCCTTACTCTCACACGGGTGGAAATGTTGAGGAGATATTGCGGCGGCGGAGTCGCGCTCGGTCCAGGCGACGGGGTGGCGGTGGGCTGCGGTGTCGCGGTGGGCTGCGGTGTCGCGGTCGGGGTGGGCGACGGGTTGCCGGCCACCGTAGCGGAAACTTCAGAGGAATAAGAGCTCTCTGCACCCGAGCTATTGTAGGCGGTCACGACGAAATAATAGGTCGTGCCGCTCTTCAGATTCGAGATCGTGGTGGTGGTCGATTTTCCGACGTCGGTCCCGTTCTTATAACTATTGCTCGCCGTCCGCGTATAGACCTTGTATCCGCCGAGGGTCGATTCCGGGTTAGCGTTCCAAGCCAGAGTGGCGCTTCCTTTTTCCGCGCGGACATTGAGGGCAACGAAGAAGAAAGAGGCAATAACAAAGCAGCGAGTGAGGAAAAGAATCATAGTAATAGCTTAAATCTATGGAAATTATAGCAGACGGCGTGCCGGGATTACGTGAAAAGCGATTTTCATCCCTCCCTTAAAGCGAAGTCCCGATCTGGCGCAGCAGGGCTGGCCCCCGGTAGACAAATCCGGTATAGAGCTGGAGAAGGTCCGCGCCCACGGCCAACTTTTCCTGTGCTGAGCCGGAGTCGAAGATTCCTCCCACGCCTATGATGGGTAATTTGGTATGTCGGCGCAGCAGCTCGATCACCGCCGTCGCACGAGTCTGCAGCAGTCGCCCGCTCAGCCCGCCAGCCTCATCTCTGCCGGCGAGCGCGGAGTGATCGAGCGTGGTGTTGGTCGCGATCAAGCCAGCAAGGCCAAATGCCTCGCAGGTCGCGACAATTTCCTGGAGGTCCTTTTCTTCCAGATCGGGGGCGATCTTGAGGAGGATCGGCCGGGGCCTCGCTGTCCGATTATTTTCCTCCGAAAGGACGCTCAGCAGGTTCACCAACGCCTCGTGCTCCTGCAAAGCGCGCAAGCCGGGCGTGTTAGGCGAACTCACATTGAGCACCATGTAGTCGGCCACCGGCGCCAGCCGCTGAAAACTGTAGAGATAATCCGCAGCCGCGTCCTCCAGCGGGGTCACCTTTGACTTACCAATGTTGATGCCGATCGGAATCAAGGGCGCGTGCGGACCGCGGCGCAGGTTTCGCAGGCGTTCCGCGACGACATCGGCGCCGTCATTATTGAAACCGAGCCGATTGATCAACGCTTCCTGCCCCGGGTAGCGAAAGATGCGGGGGCGAGGATTGCCCGGCTGGGCCTGCGCCGTCACAGTGCCGATCTCGACAAAACCGAATCCGAGCGCTTCCCAAGCCGGGATGGCGATTCCATTTTTGTCGAAGCCCGCGGCCAGACCAATGGGATTACGAAACGAAAGGCCGAAAAGCTCACGCGGCCGGGTCGGAGGAGCAAAGCGACGCAGGAAGACGAGCGCGCCCGGAATTTGCGGAGCGGCCCGGAGGAACCGAAGAGCCAAATGATGCGCATCTTCCGGATCCAGCCGAAAGAGAAGCGGCTTCGCAAGGCGTTCGTAGCTGTTGCTCATTTCCCGATGCAAAAGGTGGCAAAAAGCGCGTCGAGAATGTCTTCCAGGTCGGCTTGGCCGATGACTTCCCCGACCGCTTGCAGCGCAGCCCGTAAATCAATCGCGACAAATTCCGGAGCGAGATTTTTTCCCAGAGCGTTACCCGCCTCATCGCACGCCGCCAACGCCCTTCGCAAACAATCGCGATGCCGGGTGTTAATCGCGACTGCGCTTTCGACAGACCAGCGCGGATCACTCACCTGGCCAAGAATCGCCTCTTCCAATCCCTGCAGATCCTCGTCGCGAACGCAAGAAATCCGAAGCCCGGGAGATCCGGCCCAATCGGAGTGCTCCGGCAAATCGCTCTTGTTGAGCAGCAATATTTCCGGTCTCTCAGAAATCCGCCCATCGAAATAGGAGGGCTTCGGCGCGCTCGTGTCGACGACGTGCAGGACGAGGTCCGCCGTACCCAGCGAGCGTTCCGTCCGCTCCATGCCTTCCGTTTCAACCGCATCAGCTCCCGCCGCGCGCAGGCCGGCGGTATCCGTCAGGCGCAGGGCGATTCCTCGCAGGTTGATCACCTCTTCGATCGTGTCGCGGGTTGTCCCCGGGGTTTCGTGCACGATGGCGCGAGGAAAACCAAGCAGACGATTAAGCAGGCTCGATTTGCCTGCGTTGGTCGGCCCGTAAATCACCACGCGGAGACCTTCGCGAAAAATGCGGCCCTGGTCCGCCGTGGCAAGCAGCGCCTCGATTCCACCGCGAATCGCGTCGAGCCGGGCTAAGAACGCTGAGCCCACATCCGGCTCGATATCTTCATCCGGGAAATCGATGTAGGCCTCCAGATGAGCCAGCAGCGAGATCAACTCCTCGCGCAATTGCGTAATCCGCGCGCCTAACCGGCCTTCGAGCTGCTCGGTGGCGGAACGCAAGGCCAGATCGGTTTGCGCTCGAATGAGATCGATGACGGCCTCGGCTTGCGTCAGGTCGAGCTTGCCATTGAGAAAAGCCCGCTCGGTGAACTCCCCGGGCCGTGCCCCGCGCGCACCCGACTGCAGGCAGATTCCCAAGACGCGCGCAGTCACCAACACGCCGCCATGGCAGCTGATCTCGACCAGATCTTCTCCCGTGTAACTGGCTGGCGCCCGATGCACCGTGAGCATGACCTGATCGATCACGCGCTCGTCCGCGAGAATCTCGCCAAACTGCTGAAAGTGCGTCGCGGCTTCCGACGGCTTTTGTTTCCCCCGGAAAACCTGATCGGCGACCGCGATCGCTTGCGGACCCGACATTCGGACCAAGGCGATCGCACCTTCTCCCGGCGGGGTGGAGACCGCTGCGATCGTCGCGTTGGTCTCAACTGGTGTCATCCCGCCAACACCTCGCGCAGCGCCGCGATGCATTTCCGGTTTTGCTCCATCGTCCCGACCGAAATGCGTACCCACTCTGGCAAAGGGTAGCCTTTCATGGCGCGAACGATCACACCCTTGAGCAGGAGCGCCCGAAAAATTTTTGCCCCGTCCCCCACGTTGACGAGGACAAAATTGGCTACGCTAGGCACGAACGGAAGGCCCAAGGCAGCGAGCTCGCTCTCCAGATATTTTCTGCCTTCGTCCGTGAGCCGCTTGGTCGCGGCCTGGTGAGCGCGATCGGCCAGGGCCGCCACCGCTCCGGCCTGGGCGATGCCGCTGGTGTTGAACGGCTCGCGCGTTTTGTGCAGCACTTTAATCAGATCCGGCCGGGCCATCCCGTACCCGAGCCGCACATTGGCGAGAGCATGGACCTTGGAAAACGTGCGCAGGACGATCACGTTGCGGCCTTCCCTAACGAACTTCAGCGTGTCGGGCGGATGATCCAGATACTCGAAATAGGCTTCGTCGAAAACAACCACGATATCCTCTCGCACCTTCTCCATGAAACGATCGATCTCTGCCTGGCTAACGAGCGTGCCGGTCGGATTGTTGGGGTTGGCGATGAACACGACCCGGGTGCTCGGAGTGACGGCGCGCTGCAGCGCCTCGAGGTCGAAACGATAATCGCGATCGGGCACCGCGATGGTTTGGGCGTGGAAGAGAGAAGCGATCAGGCGGTAGGCAATGAAAGCGTTTTCCGAGGTGACCATGTTCGCTTTCGGGCCGAGAAAAGCGTGGCCGATAAACTCGATGATCTCATTCGAGCCGTTGCCGAAAACGAAATTTTCGGGCGCCACTTGCAAGTGCTCCGCCAGCGCCTCGCGGAGATAAAAGGCGCCGCCATCGGGATAGAGATGCGCCCCGTCCAGCGCTTCGCCCATGGCGGCACGCACGCGAGGCGAAGGGCCGAGCGGATTCTCGTTGGAGGCGAGCTTGACGATTTGCTCGGGCGCGAGGCCGCTTTCGCGCGCGGTCTCCTCGATCGGTTTGCCGGGCTCGTAGAGCGCCAAGTCGCGCAGGTGCGGATGAGCCAAATCCCAGATGGTGTCCATAGCCGTGGAGTCTAACGAGCTTTGCGCGGTTGAACAGTCGTCAGGCCGCCCTGCGCCTGCCCGGAAAAAAAACTGTTCCTCTCTTCACTTCTGCCCAACCGTTCCGGCGTTATGCACGCACCTGATTTGGCCGCCATCTCCGACTATCTTCACATCACACTCACGCCCTGGAAGTTTGTCGGTCTCGCCGGCAGCCTTATTTTCGGATTGCGCTTCGTCATTCAATGGATCGCCTCCGAGAAAGCCAAGAAGAGCGTGATCCCTGTCGGTTTTTGGGAATGCAGCGCCATCGGCTCGCTTCTCACCCTGAGCTACTTCGCGATTTATCGCCACGATTCCGTCGGCATTTTGCAGACGGCCTTGCCGCTCCCCATCTATTTGCGCAATTTATACTTCCGTTGGACGCATCATCATGCCCAACATCCAGGAAACGAGCCGCGCCCGCCAGAATAGACAGCCGGCCCGGCCCGCTCCTTCAGATTCGTTATGCCAAGTTCAAGCGAAGTCATCTACCTCGATAATAATTCCAGTACCCGGATCGACCCGGAAGTGCTGGAGGAGATGATGCCGTTCCTCACCAGCTCTTACGGGAATCCCTCGGGCTCCCATCGCTTCGGGGCGGAGGTCAAAAAGGCGACCGACCTCGCGCACGAGCGGGTCGCGGCCTTGCTCGGTTGTCAGCCTAACGAAGTCGTTTTCACGAGCGGCGGCACCGAGTCGGATAACACCGCGCTCCATTCCGCGCTCCAGATGTCGCCCGAGCGGCGCCATATCGTGACGACTTCGGTGGAGCACAATGCGGTTCTTAATTATTGCGAAGCGCTCGGGCGCCAAGGCTGCGATGTAACTGTCGTGCCGGTCGACGAGCAAGGCCATCTGGATCTCGGCGAATTGGAACGCGCCATCCGGCCCGACACTGCCGTCGTTTCTGTGATGTGGGCCAACAATGAGACCGGCGTCATTTTTCCGCTGGCCGAGATCGCGGCGCTTTGTCGGAGCAAAGGCGTTTTCTTCCACACCGACGCGGTCCAGGTCGTTGGTAAAATGCCGATTAACCTCCAGGATTTGCCGATCCATTTTCTCTCCCTCTCGGGACACAAATTGCACGCCTGCAAAGGCGTCGGAGCGCTCTACGTGAATCGCAAAGCGCGTTTCCAGCCGCTCCTGGTCGGTGGTCCGCAGGAAGGCGGGCGCCGCGCCGGCACGGATAACGTGGCCTCGATTGTGGGGCTGGGAAAAGCAGCCGAGCTCGCCCACCATACCATCGAAGAGGAGAACACCCGCGTGCGCGCGCTCCGCGAGCGTTTTGAAAAAACGCTCACCGCCGAGCTGGAAGAGGTGATGATCAACGGCGACCCGGCCCGGCGTTTGCCCAACACTTCGAACCTCGCTTTTCTGGGTGTCGATGCCCAGGCCATCCTCCTTAAACTCGACCAGGCAGGAATTTGCTGTTCGTTAGGCTCTTCCTGTACGACCGGCGCGGTCGAGCCGTCACACGTCCTGCGCGCCATGCATATGCCAAACGAGCGCGCCCGCAGCAGCCTGCGCTTCTCCTTCGGCCGCTACAATACCGAGGAAGAACTGAATCAGGTCCTGACAATCCTCCCACAGATCGTGCGCAAATTGCGCCAGCTTTCTGCGGTGGCGTAAATTCGCGAGGGTGGCCTTGTCGCCGGGGACGGCCCTACTGCCAGCTCAGCGTGAAGAGGCTGGCCCGGAACGCGCGCCGCACGTTCTCAAAATCGGCTTTGCGCGCGACCGTGCGGAAACGCAATTGCGTGTCGTCCAGGTTCGCGAAAAGCACGCTGGTGTTGTAAACCTCGCCGTAGAAGTCGTAGGAAATCGTGACCGCATATGTTTCGCGCTGATGAATCGGTAACGGATTCTTCTCTTCCGAAACAAGCACCACGTTTTGGGCACCATTCGGGACGGTAGCCATCGCCTGCTCGCGCAACTTGGCCACGGTCGCGTCATCCATGACCAGCGGCGCCGCCAGTGGCACCTGCTCGATGAAAGCCTGCGCCTGGGAAACATCCGCCGGGCTGAACTTTATCCCGTTGCCACCGCCCGAAAATGTCCACCCGCGCGGTTGCTCATAAGTGATCGGCCGTCCGTTCTGGTGAAAGACAAGCTGCTTGAAGACGATGCCTTCGAGCGTGCGCTCGCCCGCGGTCGGCGTGAAATCAATTCCGGCATGGGCACGTGAGACGACGGCTAGAAACAGGATTGCCAGATAGATTCGTCGGATCACTTCAAAATTCGTTATCAGCTTCGGCCCCTTCGTCACGAGACGAAGACCCGCGACGGCGCAGCCACTAAAAGCAGGTCATATGCCCCTCTGCCCTACTGACGAGCGATCGCTGCCTTGGCCCGAGCGACGAGCTCCTCTTCTTCCGGCAGCAATTTAGCTTTCTCGGCCAACGCGAAATACTCGGCCGCCGCGTCGTTCTGCCCGGCCGCCGCGAGGAACAGAGCGAAATAAGCTGCCACCGAAGGATCGTGCAGTTGCGGCGGCGTTAACTGACTCATCACTTTCACCGCGCCTCTCACATCGCCTGCTTGATAAAGCGAGAACGCATAGGTCGAGCAATAGGCAGCGTCGTGCGGATGGGCCTGGTGCAGATCGCGCGCGATGCCGGCCGCCCGGATGGTCTCAGCTTTTAAAAGAAGGGAAATCTGCGCGTAGTTGTTGCGCACGGCGGGGTCGGCGGGCATCACCGTGACCAGCCGCGAGAGCGCCCGATACATCCCGGTCGTGTCGCGTTTTTCCGCGAAATAACCGTAGAGCGATTGGAGAGCATCCCGTTGCGTTTCGGGATTTTCGGCCAGCTTCCAAAGCACCCCGACGGCCTTGTCGGGCCAATTCCACTGGAACGCCATCTTTTGGAGCAGAGTCATCTGCTCGGCGTTACCGGCGGCCTGGCCCACCGCGGCCACCCAGCTTTTCTCAAACGCCATGTCGTCTCCCGTTTCGTGCGCGGCCTTGGCCTGCAAAACGAGGCGGACTGATTCGCCCCCGCCCCACGAGCCGCGTTGCACCATGGTTTTGAGCGCCGGCCAATCATGCAGACGCACGTAGGAGTCGGCCAGGGCGAAGCGCAGCGGGATGCTGCTATCCATTTCCGCTGGAAGACGGTTGCTCCAATCCACCGCCAGCAGGGAGAGTCCTTGACTGTTCAGCCAGTTGATCAGTTTGACCGCTTTGTCGGCTGACTGCGCTGACTCGTTCTCCAGCCGGGTGAGCGCTGCGGTAAAAGCGGGATCGCGGAAGCCGCGTAGCAGACCGAGGGCCAGGAGACGATCGGCATAGGTCGCGCCGGATAATTTCTCCAGCTCCTTGGCCAGCTCCACGCCCGTGGAGTCATGATGCCACTTCACCGCGTCATTGATCAAAATATGGAAAGCGCCGAGGCGCACGGAAGGATTGCTCTTTAGGCGCTCCGCCAGCACTCGCCCCGCCGCCCGCTGCACGCTCTCCTCAGAGCGAATTTGAAATTCAGCCAACTCGAGCTGGCGCTGAGGGTCGTTAGGCGCGAGTCGCGCGGCCGTCTCGAAGTGTCGGCCGGCCGCGGCCAAATCGTTCCTGGTCACAGCCAGATGCGCCGCGGTCGCGTGGTAACTGGCATTGTCTTGCTGAGCCGCTGGCACCTTGCCGAGGGCTTCTGCAGCGATGGCCGGATGATCGAAACGCAGCGCGCATTCGACCAAAGCAATGCGATCCGAAAGAGACTCGGGCGCCAGCGCCACTGCCCGGCGACGCCAGTCCAGCGCTTCGGGAACGTTTTGCTTTTCCGCAATCGCAGCCAGCGTGCGGCAGGCATCGGCACTCTTCGGGTCGACTCCATAGGCACGTTGCGCGGCCATGGCCGCCCAGCGCAGATCGTTCTTATCAAAGGCCACGTGAGCCTGCCGCATCAGCTTGCGCTCCTGCCAACGCACATAACCCCAGTGACCGCCCCAGCTCAGCGCGACGAGCAGACAGAGACCGCCGATGACGTAGAGAGCGAGCCTGACGTAGGTGCCTTCCGTGCGACGCAGAGAAATTTCCAGCGGTTGGTTGGAGAGGCGTGCCATGTCGATAGCCAGCGCGGCCCCAACCCTGGAGTTGGCATTGGGGCGCACAAACTGCTAGGAAATTAGCATGTCCCATTCCACCGCGGTAGCGCCGGCCCGGGCCGTCGACGCGCCTGGATCGAGGGCCTTCGGCTGGCCGCTCGCGCTGGCCGGGACGGCTTTGCTGCTCGTTTGGCTGGAAGTCGTTCTGCAACTGGAAAGCGAGTGGTCGCTCAATCCGCAGTACGGTTACGGCTGGACGGTTCCCTTCCTCGCTCTCTATCTGTTTTACCAACGCTGGGTGCACCAGCCCGCGCCGGTCGCCCCGCGTTTTCGTGGCCTAACGATAAGTGTTTTAATCGTGGTGGCGGCCCTGCTCCTGCCGGCGCGCTGGATCTCGGTCGCTAATCCCGATTGGCGCATGATCAGTTGGACGCTGGCCCTGGTCGCGACGGTGGTTTGTCTCGGCGCGCTGTTTCTCGCTGGCGGAGTCCCGTGGTTGAGGCATTTCGCTTTTCCGATCCTCTTCTTTCTCGTCGCCGTACCCTGGCCGGTGCAATTCGAGCAGACGGTGGTGCAATCGCTCATGCGAGCTGACACCGCGATCACCATCCAGATTCTCAATTTCATCGGCACGCTCGCAGTCCGCCACGGCAACGTGATCGAGCTCGGTACGGGCCAGGTCGGTATCGACGACGCCTGCACCGGCGTGCGTTCACTCCAGGCCACCTTCATGGTCGCGCTTTTCCTCGGCGAATTTTATCGAATGGGCATCGGTCGACGCATTGGCTTGGTCGTGGCCGGCGCGCTCATCGCTTTCGTCTGCAACATCGGCCGCACCTTTCTCCTCTGCGAAGTCGCGGCGACTTCCGGGATCGAAGCGATTCACCGCTGGCACGATCCAGCCGGGTTCACCATCCTCGGCATTTGTATGGCCGCGCTTTGGGCGATGAGTTTGTGGCTTACACCCAAACGACCCGCCGAACCCGCCCGCGGCTCTCCTGCACCGAACCGCTCCGCCTCGCGCGGTTTCTGGCTATCGGGTGGATTGATTATTTGGATTGCCTGCACCGAGCTGGCCGTCGCCGTTTGGTATGCTCCCACTCGCGCGCAGGCGGCCAATCAAGCCTCGTGGACGGTGACTTGGCCGACGGGGGAGTTGGATTACCAGCCCGAACCCATTCCCGAAGCGGTCGAGACACTCCTGCGCTTTAACGAAGGCGGTTCCGCCATATGGCGGTCGGCCGACGACCGTCGCTGGATGATGTATTCCTTCCACTGGCTGCCCGGTCGGACCGCAGCGCTTTTCGTGAAAAATCATCGGCCTGATATTTGCCTGCCGGCCAGCGGCCTAACGATGGAACACCAAAGCGATCTCCAGGTCGTGACCGTGAATGGAGTCAATCTCCCGATTCGTTCCTATCGCTTCGACGATCGAGGGCGGCCGCTCCATATTTTCTACTGCTATTGGGATGGCCGTTCCACCTACATAGACGGGGCGTCGGCCGGCGAGGATTGGTCAGCCCGCGGACGTCTCAATGCGGCCTGGCAAGGCAAACGTGAACTGGGCACCCGCATGCTGGAGTTAGCCGTCTGGGGCTACGAAAACGAAGCCGAAGCGGACACCGCCTTGCAGCGCGAACTAAGCAAAATCGTGCGGCCATTGTAGCCGGGGAGGCTGTCTCCGTCCGCCTTGTTTTTCGAGAATGCCAGGAGGCCGAAGAAAGTCGCGACGCAAGGCTTATAAAGCGCCCAAGTTCTCAGCTGGACGCGACTGGGGACAGCGTCCCCGGCGACAACAGTTACACGCTCAATTGAACGTAGCGTTTGCGCTTTAGTCGGCTCGAATCGATTGTCGTCGGTGGCTTCCCGCAACGGCAAAAAAAACCTCGCCCTTCCCCCGCCTGCCACCGCGGCCACGGACCGGATCGAGGTCCGCGGCGCCCGCCAAAATAACCTGAAAGGCTTCGATCTCGACCTGCCACTCGGCCAATTGACCGTCGTGACCGGCCCGAGCGGCAGCGGCAAATCGAGCCTCGCCTTCGACACTATTTACGCCGAAGGTCAACGTCGCTACGTCGAGACCTTCAGCCCCTACACGCGCCAATTCCTCGACCGCATGGATAAACCGCGCGTGGATGAGATTCGCGGCATCCCGCCGGCCATCGCCATCGAGCAATCGAACCCGGTCAAAAGCTCGCGCTCCACCGTCGGGACGATGACCGAGATTAACGATTACCTAAAGCTCCTCGCGCCGCGGGTGGCGCGCGCTTTTTGCCCGAGTTGCAGTCGCGAAATTCGGCCGGAGACAGCCAAATCGATCGCGGACGAGATCCTGCGGGAAAACACCGGCGCGACCGGATTTATCACCTTCTGGGTGGCCGTGCCGGCCAAGACCGAGGCGAGCGACTTTTTCGCTTTTCTTCAGCAGCAAGGCTACCTCCGCATCTGGCTGAACGGCGAAGTCGTGAGGGCGGATGACAAGAGCAAAAAAATCCGGCTCGGCGCGCGGGTGCAGGTGATCCAGGATCGCCTCACCATCTCGGAGGAAGGCCGCCCCCGGCTGGTCGAGTCGATCGAGACCGCGCTCCGTTTTGGGAAGGACAAGATCAACTTCGTCGTCCTCGAGACAAAGGAGGAGCATCCCTTCTCGACCGGCTGGCATTGCGCGCATTGCGATCTCGATATTCGCCCGCCCACGCCGGGCCTCTTCAGCTTTAATAATCCGTTAGGCGCCTGTCCGGAGTGCCGCGGCTTCGGTCGCACCATTGCGGTCGACTACCATCGCGCCATTCCCGATCGCCAGCTCTCCATCGCTCAAGGTGCGGTGCGCGTCTTTCGGGGCGAAGAGATGGGCCAATCGCAGAAGGATTTGCTCCGCGCCTGCGCCCGCGAAGAGATCGACATTCATCGGCCGTTCGAGGAACTGCCGGAGGTCGATCAAAGCTTCGTCATCAACGGCGAAAAAGGCGCGGGCGAATACAGCGAAGAAGATTACGAGAGCGATCGCTGGTACGGCGTCCGCGGTTTCTTCAGATGGCTCGAGAGCAAGACCTACAAAATGCACGTGCGCGTGTTGCTCAGCCGTTATCGCGCTTACACGACTTGCCCCAGTTGTCACGGCGGCCGCTTTCAGCCCGAGACACTCAACTACCGCCTCGCCACCGCCGATGGCATTGCCTTCACTTTGCCCGAATTCGCCGCCCTGCCCGTCGCGCAGGCGCGCGAGTTTCTGGTCAGTCTGACCTTTCCGCCTCACGATTCCGCAGCGGAGATGCTACGGAATGAAATCGTCGCCCGCCTCCGCTACCTCTGTGAAGTTGGCGTCGGTTATCTCGCCCTCGATCGCTCCACCCGTACGCTCAGCGGTGGGGAAGTGCAGCGCGTCAATCTCACGACCTGCCTGGGCGCCTCGCTCGTCAACACCCTCTTCGTGATGGACGAACCGAGCGTCGGCCTCCATCCGCGCGACGTCGGGCGACTCGTTAGGGTGATGCACGATCTGCGCGACAAAGGCAACACCCTGCTCGTGGTCGAGCACGAGGAAGCGGTCATTCGCGCCGCCGACCATCTTCTCGACATCGGCCCGGGTCGCGGCGCCACCGGCGGCGAGCTCGTTTTCCAAGGGACGCTGGACGATCTTTGTAGACGCTTCCCTCAGGGAAGCGCGGCGGAAAGTGCCGCCCAGCACAACGTCGACCGTTCGCTCACCGCCGATTATCTTTCCGGTCGCAAAAAAATCCCGATTCCAAAAATCCGCCGTCCATCCACCTATGCCCTCAAGATCAAAGGCGCCGCCCAGCACAACCTCAAAACCATCGACGTCGAGATTCCGTTAGGCGTTTTCACCTGCGTGACGGGCGTTTCCGGCTCGGGAAAATCGACGCTCGTGCACGAAGTCCTTTACCAAAATCTCCTCCGCGCCCGCGGCACCGGCAGTGAGGAAGCCGGCGCCTGCAAAAGCATGACGGGCCTGCACCGCATCGGCGACGTCGTGATGGTCGATCAGTCGCCGCTCTCCCGCACGCCGCGCTCGACGCCGATTCTCTATCTTGGGATTTACGATCGGGTGCGAGAACTCTTCGCCGCCCAGCCGGAAGCGATGGCGCAGGGGCTGACCGCGAGCGCCTTTTCCTTCAACTCCGGCAGCGGCCGCTGCGAACGCTGCGGCGGCACCGGCTTCGAGAAGATCGAGATGCAATTTCTGAGCGATCTTTACGTCCGTTGCGCGGAGTGCGAAGGCCGCCGCTTCCAGCCGCACGTGCTCAAGGTCAAGCTGCAGGATCGTTCCATTCACGACTTGCTCGAGATGACGGTGAGCGAGGCGATGGTGTTTTTCGATTCGTTAGGCGAAGGCGAGACCCTGACCCGGCCGCTCGGCGTGCTGGAGGAAGTCGGGCTTGGCTATCTCGGGCTGGGACAACCGCTCAACACACTTTCCGGCGGCGAATCGCAGCGCCTCAAACTTGTCCGCCACCTGACGTCCGGAGATTCGGCTAACGAAAAGCAGAAGAGCCTTTTTATTTTTGACGAGCCGACCACCGGCCTGCATTTCGACGACGTTGCTCTCCTCGTTAGGCTCTTCCAACGCCTGGTCGAGGCCGGCAACTCGATCGTGGTCATCGAGCACAATCTCGAAGTGATCAAATGCGCCGACTGGATTATCGACCTCGGCCCGGAAGGTGGCGAGGAAGGCGGGCAGGTGGTGGCGGCCGGGACGCCGGAAGCGATCGCCAAAATCGCCAACTCGCATACGGGCCATTATCTGCGCGAAGTGCTTGCTCTCGGGAGCGGTCGCCGCGGCGGACCTGTTTTCGGCGCCTCGCCGAAAACTCCTCAGCGCTACGCTTTGCCTAACGAAGAAGAACCCGCTTTGCGCGCCGCCGAAGAACCGTTCGGCGAGGCTCCGCACGGAACAGGCGAGGCGCGTGCGCTCCCTGGAAACCTCGCGACCCGTCGCGCTCATGCGATCGCTATCCACGGAGCCCGCGAGCACAACCTCAAAAACATCTCACTCGCCATCCCGCGCGACCGGATGGTCGTCATTACCGGCCTGAGCGGCTCCGGCAAGTCGACCGTCGCCTTCGATCTCCTTTTCGCGGAAGGCCAGCGCCGTTTTCTCGACAGTATGTCGCCTTACGCGCGGCAGTTTGTGGAGCAGCTCGAAAAGCCTGATGTCGATCTGATCGAGGGCCTCCCGCCGACGGTCGCGATCGAGCAGCGCGTCACGCGAGGCGGCGGCAAATCGACCGTCGCGACGGTGACCGAGGTTTACCATTTCCTCCGCCTCCTTTTCGCCAAAACCGGCACTCAATTCTGTCCTGATTGTGATCTGCCGGTGGAAAAACAAAGTCTGGCCGCCATCGTTAGGCTACTGGAGGCTGCCGCCCGGCGCGGTCCTCTCAAGGTGCTCGCGCCACTCGTCAAAGCCCGCAAAGGTTTCCACACCGAGGTCGCCCGCTGGGCCGAGCGCCAGGGCTTCGACACGCTCTACGTCGATGGCCAGCTCATTCCCGTCGCGCAATTCCGCAAACTCGAGCGCTTCCGGGAGCACACCATCGACACGGTGGTCGGCGCGATCGACGCCAAGCGCATTCTCAAGGCGCGCAACCTCATCCAGCGCGCGCTCCAGATCGGTCGTGGAACCGCCCATCTGCTCGACGCCAAGAATCGCCTCACGGTTGTCAGCACCGAGATGAGTTGCCCGGGCTGCGGACGCGCTTTCGAGGAACTGGATCCGCGCCTCTTTTCCTTCAACTCGCCGCACGGCTGGTGCCAGAAGTGCAACGGTTTCGGCGAAATCTGGAACGAGAAAGTGCAGCGGAGCGAAGAAGACACCGGCGATTCGCAATTGGAGAATGAACTCAGCGCCGAACGCAAATTCGAGTCTGTCGATGAAGGCGAAGCGTCGCCCTGCCCGGATTGTCACGGCGCGCGCCTCAACGCGGTCGCGCGCCATGTGCGTTTGCAGGGAAAAACCATCGATGATTTTGCTTCCTGCTCGGCGGGCGAAGCCCTCACTTTGCTAGGACGACTGCGTTTCCGCGGCACCCAGAAAGTGATCGCCACCGATCTGGTTCCCGAGATCGAGCAGCGCCTGCAATTCATGGAAAACGTCGGTCTGGGTTACCTCGCGCTGGGGCGTTCGGCGAAGACCTTGAGCGGGGGCGAATCGCAGCGCATTCGGCTGGCGGCGCAGCTCGGCTCCAATTTGCGTGGCGTCCTTTACGTGCTCGACGAGCCGACCATCGGTCTGCACGCACGCGATAACGTGCGCCTGCTCGAAACGCTCACCGCTCTGCGCGAGAAAGGGAATTCGTTAGTCATCGTCGAGCACGACGAAGAAACGATGCGCCAGGCCGATCACATTATCGACCTCGGGCCCGGCGCGGGCGTGCACGGCGGCGAAGTGGTCGCGGCCGGGACTCTCAGCGAGATCAAAGAAAACGCCCTCTCGCAAACCGGTCGCTGCCTGCGCACGCCTCTCTGTCATCCGGTGCGAAAGAAACGACGATCGTTAGGCAAGATTAAAGACTGGCTGGAGATCAGCGGCGCCCGCGCCCACAACCTGAAGAATGTGGATGCACGCTTCCCGGTCGGCCGGCTCTCGGTCATCACCGGCATTTCGGGTTCCGGCAAATCGACTTTGATGCGTTCCGTCCTCCTACCCGCGGTGCAAGAAGCGATCGGTCGTGGGCCACGTGGAGGGACGACCGCCGTGTCGTCCGAGTTTCGGAAACACGGACGGGACGGCGCCCGTCCCTCCAAGTCCACACTTAGCGCGACGCAGACCGTCATTGCTGGCGCGGAAGCGCTGGAGGCGATCTATGAAGTCGACCAATCACCCATCGGCAAAACTTCCCGCTCGACGCCCGCCACTTACATCAAAGTCTTTGACGAAATCCGGAGCCTGTTTGCGCAGCTGCCGGTTTCGCGCGTGCGCGGCTACACCGCGAGCCGTTTTTCCTTCAACACTGAGGGCGGCCGCTGCGAAACTTGCAGCGGCCAGGGCGTGCTCAAGCTGGAGATGAGCTTTCTCCCGAGCAGCTACGTTCCCTGCGAAGACTGCGACGGACAACGTTACAACCCGCAGACGCTCGAAGTGCTCTACCACGACCGCAGCATTGGCGAAGTCATGAACATGACGATCGCGCAGGCGGCGGAGTTTTTCGCGGCGAACCCGAAGATTGCGCGGCCGCTCTCCCTCTTAACGGAGACCGGCCTCGGTTATCTGAAGCTCGGTCAGCCCAGCCCGACATTGAGTGGTGGTGAAGCGCAACGGTTAAAGCTGGCGACCAAGCTCGCACGCGGTGAGAGCCGGGCGCAGAACGAGCGGCTGCGCAAGATGCGCTCGCCCAAATCGACGCTTTATCTCCTGGAGGAACCGACCATCGGTTTGCACATGGCCGACGTGGAACTTTTGCTCAACGTCCTCCATCGCCTCGTGGATGAGGGCAACACGGTCATCGTGATCGAGCACAACCTGACGGTCATCGCAGAGGCTGATTACGTGGTCGATATCGGACCCGAAGCGGGATCGTTAGGCGGAGAAATTGTGGCTCTTGGCACACCTGAGGAAG
Organism: Chthoniobacterales bacterium; assembly: GCA_965218705.1. Taxonomy (GTDB): domain Bacteria; phylum Verrucomicrobiota; class Verrucomicrobiia; order Chthoniobacterales; family UBA10450; genus Palsa-1392. The sequence continues at coordinate 859,720 of OZ244652.1, read as the reverse complement.
TGGCCAAAAACCACCTCAGCCGCACCGCGCCGTTCCTGCGCGAAGTGCTGCAGCAAGGCCGCTCGACGGCCAAATCCACCGGTCTGTCATCCCGAACCGGCGCAGTGCGGTGAGGCATCTCTCAAGCAACGAGCGATACCCGCCGGGCAAAACAAGCCGCACTTAGCCAGAGGTCCCTCGCCGTCCTTCCGCGACTCGGGATGACAAAGTTGCCGTGACGCCTGATCTCGCGCAGCTTCGCGCGCCTGATGCTTGCCTATTACCTGCATAATCTCGATCCGTTTATCTTCCGGGTCTGGGGCAACTTCGGTCCGCGCTGGTACGGCATGGCTTACGTGCTCGCCTTCCTTGGCGGGTTTTTGCTGCTGCGCGTCCTGGCTCGCCGCGGTTACACCCAGTTGCGGCCCGAGCAGGTCGGCGACTTCATCACTTGGGCGGCGCTTTTCGGCGTCATGCTCGGCGGGCGCATCGGTTATGTCCTCTTTTACCGCCCCGAAATGCTGCGCGATCCCCTCTCGATCCTGCGCGTCTGGGAGGGCGGCATGTCGAGCCACGGCGGGATGCTTGGCCTCATCGCCTTCACGTTTTACTACGCCTGGCGGCACAAAATTTCCTGGACCAACCTGGGCGACAATCTGGTGGTGGTCGCCCCCATCGGCTTGTTCTTCGGCCGGTCTGCCAATTTCATTAACGGCGAGCTCTACGGACGGATCACCAATGTCTCCTGGGCCATGCTTTTCCCGAAGGAATTGCTGGAGCCGCAAAACGCGGTTGAAGCCGACCGCGCCCTTTTCGCCGCTCATCAGATCAATCCCGCCCTAACGACTCCGGAATCCATCATGAGCGCCCTGCATGATCAGCCGCGTTTGCAGGCTGTAATTCGTCCGATCCTGACGCCGCGCCATCCGTCACAGATCTACGAAGCCCTCCTCGAGGGTGTCCTTCTCTTCACCATCCTCTGGCTGGTCCGCACGCGCACGCGTCAGCCCGATGGCGTGCTGACCGGTTTGTTTTTTGTGTGCTACGCCATCTTCCGGATCGTGGTGGAATATTTTCGCGAACCGGATGCCTCGCTCATCGCCGGCTTCACGCGCGGACAATTTCTTTCCTTCTTCCTCATCGCTATCGGGCTGGCCTTCATCGTGGTCGGAAAAATTCGCGATCATCGTGCGGCCTTGTAGGCGCTTCGCAGAGCGAAGCGTGGGCGTTAGCTCGGCGAGAGATCAACCTTTCGCTCCCACCTCACGCCCGCTTCGCAGAGCGAAGCGTCTACCTACTTTCGTTTCCCGCGACATTGGTTATTACTACCCTGCATGACGGACCTGATTTCTCCGCTGCAAATTCTCGCGGCTGGCGGGCTCGTTTTTTCCTTCGAGCACGCCACCGTCGCGGGCAAGGCGGTCCTCTTCGTCCTCGCCGTCGGTTCCATCTTCAGTTGGTCGGTCATGGTGACGAAAATGCGGGTCGTCCAATTCGCCCGCAAACAGACCGACCGATTCCTGTCTGTTTTCCGTCAGGATCGACAGCCCTTGCGTCTCTTTGAAGCCAACGCGCGTTTCCCGGGCTCGCCCGTCTTCCAGGTTTACCGGGCGGGTTGCGAGGAACTCACCTTTCATCTGCTCGGCTCCGCGGAACTGGACGAGACTTTTCGCGCGCGGCTCGACATTGCCGATAAAATCACCCCGGCCCAAATGCACGCGGTCAATGCGGCGATGGAGCGCGCGGTGGGCGAGACCGCGCTGAAGCTCGAATCGCAGATGATCCTGCTTGCGACCGCGGTGAGCGGCGCGCCGTTCCTGGGTTTGTTAGGCACGGTCTGGGGCGTGATGGATACCTTCACCGGCGTCGCCGAAGCCGGCTCCGCCAATCTCGCCGCCATGGCGCCGGGCGTCTCGGGCGCCCTCATCACCACGGTGACGGCGCTTTGCGTCGCGATCCCGGCCATGTTTGGCTACAATTTTCTCGTTACCAGCATCCGCGCCATGGTCGTGGAGATGGACAACTTCGCGGCCGAACTCGCCTCGGAGTTTGAACACAAATACGTCGAACACGGCGGACGCGTCTCCGATTTCCGTCGTTAGGAAATGGAAATGAATTTGGAAGCCAGAAAGCCAGAAATAAGACAGAGGAAGATTTTGTTTCTCCCCTTTCTGGGTTGCTGGCTTCTAAATTTTCCCTCTCACTAAAACATGCGCCGTTATTCCAGTCGCACTTCGCTCTCAACGCTCTCGGAGATCAACATCACTCCGCTGCTCGATCTCGCGTTTGTCTTGCTCATTATTTTCATGATCACGACGCCGCTCCTGGAGAACAGCAAGACGCTCGTCATCCCTTCCAGCGCCACGACCAACGCGCCGATCAATCCTGCGGCCGTCCAGATCCTCTCCATGGATCGTAACGAAGTCGTGAGGTTGAACGAAGAAGTGATCGAGCCGGCCGCGCTCGAGAGTCGGATGGCCGCGCTCAAGCAAGCCGATCCGAATGTCGCGGTGGTCCTTCGCCCCGAGCGGAGCCTGCCCGTCCAGAAACTCGTTAGTCTGATGGACACGCTGCAGCGCGCGGAGATCACCAAGGTGGGAATCGCGACGCAGGAAGAAGCGAAGTAACGATGACCCGGGACGCGCGTTTCTGGCGCAACGTCACCATCGTCGGCCTGGTGCACATCGCGGTGTTGCTCGGCCTGCTCTGGTGGAGTCGTTCACCGCGCCATCCGCCCAAGGACATCGTCTGGATGGAAGGCGGCGCTGGAACCGCCGGCGCCCCTTCGGAGCAATCGACTCCACCGCCTCCCGCCTCCACGCCGGAGGAGGCACCGGCGGAGACGCCCGAGGAAGTCAAAGAAGAACCGACCCCCGCGATCGCGCCCACTGCCAAAAGCGAGATAGAAATACCAACCCCCACGGCTTCCGCGACACCGACTCCGACTTCCACACCGACACCGACACCAACGCCCACTCCGACACCCACGCCAAAGCCCACCCCCAAACCGACTCCGCGCCCAACCCCAGAGCCCACCCCGAAACCAAAACCTAAAGCCACTGCGACTCCGAAGAAAAAGAAAGCCACCCCGAAACCCAAACCGACTCCGGATGAAGAAGCCGAGGCTAAGGAAAAAGAGCAGGAAAAGAAAAAAGCCATCGCCCGCGAGGCTCTCAAAAAAGAGAAGGACGAGGACGATGATTCCGAGAAGCCGGTCAAGAAAGCGACCGCCGTTGAGGACGAAGGAGAAGGTGGCGAGACGAAATCGGACGCCAAAGGAAAGGGCCATGGAGGGTCCGGCGGTAAAGGCGCCGGGGAAGGTGGCGCTTCTGAGTTCGGCTGGTACGCCGGTATGTTGCACGACCGTTTCTACGGCGAGTGGGTTCAGCCTAATTCCGTGGTGCACAGCGCCAAGATTTCCGTCCTTCTCCGGATTCGGATCCAAAAAGATGGGACTATCTCCGATTATTCGATCTCCAAATCATCCGGCAATCCTGTGGTCGACGACTCGGTCACGGCCGCGGCTGCGCGGGTCAAACGCGTCGACGCTTTGCCATCCGGCTTGGGCGACGATTATTATGATGTGAACATCAACTTCGAACTAAATTAAACGATGACGAGAATTTCTGATTTCCGACTTCCGTGGCGAAACCTGCTGGCCGCGGCCTTTTTTTGTTGCCTAACGAACTTGACAGCAGGCGCCGCCGAAGACGTACCCACCATCACGGTGAGCAAAGGCGACCAGATCAACCTGGAAGTGACTTCGTTAGGCGGCGGCGAGGGCGCTGCCGTGACCAAGACTGTGCAGAACGACCTGACGCTCTCCGGTTATTTCAAGTTAGGCGGCGCGGAAAGCTCCTACTCCGTGCGCGGAACGGCCAGCGGCGGCAGCCTGCAAGGCCAAGTGGTCGATCACAGCGGCGGCACCGTTCTCTCCAAAACTTACAGCGGGAGTGCGCGGGAAAACGCGCACCAATTCGCCAACGACATCATCGAAACCCTCACAGGCCAAAAAGGCATCGCTGGCACGAAGATCGCGTTTATCGCCACGCGCAGCGGACATAAGGAAGTCTACGTGGCGGATTTTGACGGCGGCAACGCGCGGCAAATCACGCACGACAACACCATTAGCGTGCATCCTTCCCTCAGCCCGGACGGGCGCCGGGTTGCCTACACCGGTTACCAGAGCGGCTACGCTGATGTTTACATGATCGACCTGGCCAGCGGCTCGCGGAACCGCATCGTGAATTTCCCGGGGACGAACAGCGGCGCGACTTTTTCGCCCGATGGCGGCCGCCTTGCCCTAACGATCAGTAAAGATGGCAACCCCGAGCTTTACACAGTGAGCGCTGGTGGCGGCGGCGCGCGGCGCCTGACGCGCACGCGTGGAGTGGAGTCGGGCCCAACCTGGTCGCCCGACGGCGGCGAGATCATCTATTCCTATGACGGCGAAGGCGGCCCTCAGCTTTATCGCATCTCGTCCGGCGGCGGATCGGGGCAAAGGATTGCCACCGGTCACGGATATTGCACCGAACCGAACTGGTCGCCCGACGGAAAAAAGGTGGCGTTCAATGTGCGGAGCGGCGGTGATTTCCAGATCGCCGTGCTCGATCTGGGCGGCGGCGGCACCCGCATCGTGAGTTCGGGGCAGGATCCAGTTTGGGGCGCCGACTCCCGCCACCTCATTTTTACGAACGACGGTGGGCTTTATATGCTCGACACGGTGAACAGCCGAAAGAACAAGATCGTCGACGGAGTCGGAAAAATCACCGAGCCCAGTTGGTCGCGGTAGCGCGACCTGTAGACGCTTCGCTCTGCGAAGCGCGGGTGTGAGTGTCTCTTTGCGATGGAGGTTCATCCCCGCATTTAAAAGCCCGGCCGTTGCTTCGCATCCGTTACGGCCCAGAGGGAGACGTTTACAAAAGTGCGAGCACCTTCCCCTCGCCCCGTGCGACCTGCTCGAAGGTGCATTGCCTGGGCGCCTTGTCCTTGCGCCAGCGCACGATCTTCGTGCCGTGGCGGAAACGCTCGCCGGTGAAATGGTCATAGGTCACTTCCACCACGATCTTCGGCGCGACCGGTTCCCACTGCGCGCTGCGCTCGGTGCTCCAGCGGCTCGGGCCCCCGGGAGCGTTGCCCGTGAAGCCAGGCGCCTGCTTGAGCGCCCTAAACTTTTTCGTCAGGGCAGGCTTCTCGCTCGCCTTGAAAGCGGAGGTAAAGCCGACGTGATGGAGCAAACCTTCCTCATCGTAGAGCCCGAGGAGCAGGGAGCCGATCACGCGTGCCCCGCTGGCATAACGAAATCCGCCAACCACGCAATCGACGGTGCGGACCTGTTTGATCTTCACCATTGCGGTGCGCTCTCCGGAAGCGTAGGCCGCATCCAGACGCTTCGCGACGAGGCCGTCCAAATCCCCACCCACGCGTTCGAACCATTTCTGCGCCTGTCGCAAATCCGTCGTGGCCGGTGAGAGCCGGATTTGCTTTTCGTTAGGGAAAACTCTTAGGGCGAACTTTTCCAACTGCGCACGCCGTTCCTGCAGCGGCTGTTCGAGCCACCGCGCATTCTTTCCGGCCGCCAGGAGGTCAAAGACGATGAACCAGGCTGGGTGCGCGGCGGCCAGCTTTTGCACACGACTGGCCGCGGGATGCAGTCGCAGTTGCAGCTCGTCGAAAGAAAGCGCGCCCTCCACTGGAATGACGAGCTCGCCATCCAAGACGAAGGTCTTCTCTTGCAAGCCGGCTAAAGCCCTAACGACGTCCGGGAAATAGCGCGCCAGTGGCTGACCCGCTTTCGATTGCAGGTAGATCTCATCGCCCTCCCGAAAAGCGAGGCAGCGAAACCCGTCCCACTTCGGCTCGTACTGCCAGTCATCGCCCACTGGAATCTCGTCGACAGACCGGGCTTCCATCGGGGCCAAGGGCGGGGTTACCGCAGAGGACGCAGCGTTCGCCGAGGATGTCATGATCTTCGCGTTTCCTCTGCGCTCGCTGCGTCCTCTGCGGTTTTCATCCGTCGGTATAACATCGCGGGGTCAGTTTGGGTGGCCGCTTTCCCTTTCGCACCGCGCCCTGCAACGGGATGTAGTCGAGTTCGATGCGATCAACTGCACAACGCAAGAGCAATCCGCCGCGGCTCATGTCGCCGCGCCCGACAAACTCAGCTGGGAATAGGATCCGCTCGCGCAGGATTTCGAGCAGGACGGTGACGTATTTGCCCGTCGCCACACTGCCGAGCAGGACAATCTCGCACCGCGGCGTTAGGGGCCGCACGAGACGTCGCAGGTCGCGCTCCAGCGGTTTCCGATAACGCGGGTCGCTCTCCTCAATATCGACCTCGGCAAACTCCCGCAGGTCGTCGAGCGTGATCGGCGTGGCTGCGGGCACGAGTCCGCGGGTGGGCGTGATGACGAGAACCCGCGACAGATCCGGATGGGCGAAGGCGTTCGCATAGGCGAGTTTGCCGCGAAAATAGAGACCGCTCAGGAAGGTAGAGACTTCGCCTAACGACGCTGGTTCCTCCGCAACCAGGCGCCGCGCCAGATCGAAATTCCCGCGGCCGTTCAGCAGCATCTGCGCGCGCTTGCCGCCCGCGTAGGCGGGCGAGAGAAGAAAGGTGCGGGTCGCGATCATTTACGAGTTGCGGCAACTTAACGCGTTGTGGACGCTTCGCTGAGTGAAGCGCGGTGCTCCGGCCAGGTCGCTGAGTCGATATGCTGGCAGATCGCACGCCCGCGTTTCGCAGAGCGAAACGTCTACAATGGCAGCGCAGCGTTAGCAGTATGAAATCCGGATTCCTCGAGAAACTCATCGGCCGGCTCGGCCGCATCGGTCCGGAAGACGTGCAGAACTACCTCCTCCGCCTGGCCCAGGAGAAAGGCTTTCTCGAGACTATTTTTAATTCCATCCAGGAAGGAATCATCGTGAGCGATGCGAAAGGCCGCATCACCTACCTGAATGACGCCGCTTGCGACACCTTCGGACTCGACGGCGAGAGCTCGGTGGGCAAGCCCCTCGACGAACAGGTCCGCGGCCTCGACTGGAAGTCTCTCTCCCAGTCGAACGCTGCGGTCAGCCGCGACATGGAAATATTCTATCCAGCCAATCGCTTCATCAATTTCTACGTGGTGCCGCTCGTCATCGAGCGTCGGGTCACGCGCGACGGCCCTAACGAATCCGTCACGGAAGCCGTCGGGCACGCCATGATCCTGCGCGACATCACCGAAGACCGCCGCTCCACCCAGCAGACCATCGAATCGGAACGGCTCTCCGCCTTGACCCTGCTCGCGGCCGGGGTGGCGCACGAAATCGGAAATCCGCTCAACTCCTTGCACATCCATCTGCAATTGATGGAGCGGAAAGTAAAAAAACTGTCCGCCGCGGAAGACAAGCGCGAGCTGCAGGAATCGATCGATGTCGCCCGAGCCGAAATCGATCGTCTCGACTCGATTGTGACGCAGTTCCTGCGCGCCATCCGCCCCTCCAAGCCGCATCTGCAACCTGAGGATGTGAACGCCCTCGTCCAGGAAGCAGTCCGTTTTTTTCAGCCCGAAATCACCGATCGTGAAATCGTCGTCGGAACCGAATTGCGCTCGGATCTGCCCTTGCTCGAGCTCGATCGCGACCAGATGAAGCAGGTTTTTTACAACGCGATCAAGAACAGCTTCGAAGCAATGAAGCGTCACGGCGTTCTGCGCATCCGCACCGATCGCGACGATACCCACGTGACCATTAGTTTTACCGATACCGGCAGTGGGATTTCACCGGAAAATTTGAGCCGCGTTTTCGAGCCTTATTTCACCACCAAAACCAGCGGGTCCGGTCTGGGATTGCTCATCGTGAGGCGAATCGTCCGGGAGCACGGGGGAGAGATGGCTCTCGAAAGTGTGGAGGGCAAAGGACTGACCCTGACCATTCGCCTGCCGTTCCTGGATCAGCGCGTCCGCATGCTGCCGGAAAAGGCGGAGGGATAGTCCCCCGGGTGGCGCCTTCCCGCCAGAAGCTGAATTGCTTTTCCGCCTTCCACCTTCATCCTTCTTTCCCATGCAGCCGACCGTTCTTATCGTTGATGATGAGAAGCACACCAGAGACGGGTTGCGGACGTTGTTAGGCGACAAATATGACACCTACGTCGCCGCCGATATGGCCAGCGCGCTCGACGTGATGCAGCGCGATCAGATTGACGTGCTGCTGACCGATCTCCGATTAGGTGCGGATGATGGCATGGCGCTGATCGAGCGGGCGCTCAAGCTGCCGCATGCTCCCATCGCCATCATGATGACGGCCTACGGGTCGGTCGACACCGCGGTCGAGGCGATGAAGCGCGGCGCCTACGATTTTGTGACCAAGCCGCTCAACCTCGATAAGGTCGAGCTGCTGATCGCGCGGGCCCTGGGCAGCCGCCGCCTCGAGCAGGAGAATCGTGCGCTCCGCCAGCAGGTGGATGAGCGCTTCGCCCTTGAGAATATGATCGGCGAAGCCCCCGCCTTGCGCGAAGTGCTCGACACGATCCGGCAGGTGGCGCCTTCTTCGGCCAATATCCTGATTGAAGGCGAGAGCGGGACGGGCAAGGAATTGGCTGCGCACGCCATTCACAACCTGAGCCGGCGGCACAAAGGTAAATTTGTGACGGTGCACTGCGCCGCGCTCTCGCCGCAGTTGCTCGAGAGCGAGCTGTTTGGCCACGAGCGGGGCGCCTTCACCGGCGCGCACGAGCGCCGCATCGGCCGCTTCGAGCAGGCAAACGGCGGGACCATCTTCCTGGACGAAATCGGTGAGATCGACGCGACCACTCAGATCAAACTCCTGCGCGTGATGAGCGAAGAACGCGCCTTCGAGCGCGTCGGCGGCTCGCAGACTTTGAATGCCGACGTGCGCCTGATCGCGGCGACGAACAAACATCTTGAAGCCATGGTGACCGAGGGAAAATTTCGCGACGATCTTTATTTTCGGCTCAACGTGGTCAAGATCACGATGCCGCCGTTGCGTGGACGCAAGGAGGATATCCCGCTGCTGGTGCGCTCTTTTCTGCGCCACTTCTGCCGGGCGAACGATCGCCCCTTGCTGGACCTCACCTCAGACGCGCTCGGCTCTCTGTTGGCCTATGATTGGCCCGGAAACGTGCGGGAACTCCGCACCGCAATCGAACATGGAGTGGTCATGGCGACAGGAGCTAAACTGACCCTGCGCGATCTGCCCATGGCGGTGCGAAAAGCCGCGCCGGCGGCGGGCACCCGGGGCCGCTACTTTGTGGAAGGCGCCAGCCCGCTCGATCTCCATGCGAGCGAGCAGCGGCTGATCAATCAGGCCCTCACGGCCACGAAGGGAAATAAAACCGCCGCTGCGAAAAAGCTTGGCATCAGCCGTCGCACTCTGCATCGCAAGATCAACGAAATGAATGAGGCAGAAAATGACGAAAGCCGTATGTCGAAGGCGGAAGGAAATTCGAATGATTGAATTTTGCCCGCTCAATCCAACGGCCGCCCCACTCGTTTTCGTCATCAGACATCCGGCATTCCATCAGCCTTCGTCATTCGCCATTCGTCATTTTTCCCATGCCTGGCGCCGCTGACACCATCCAACGGGCCGTGCACATTGTCGAAGTCGGCGCGGGCGCGCGCTGGATTCGGCGCGCCGCCCTCCTGGCTCTGGTCGCGGGGCTCGCCCTTTTTTACCTGCTGCATGAGGATCGCGGGCTGGCCACTCCGCAAGCGATGGATCAGGCCCAAATCGGCCGGGGAATGCTGCACGGCGAACTCTGGAAAACCAAGGTGGCGCGCCCCTTGGGGATCGGCCTTCTGCAGCGCAACGGCAAAAATGTGGCGCAGAAGATTTGGACCGATACCTACAACGCGCCCCTGCCGCCGCTGGTCGATGCGATCGCCCTTCTGCCAGTCCGCTCACATCGGCAGATATCGCGAGATGATCCGGTTTTTCTGGGCGACCGGATGATCGCGCTCATGTCGATTGTGCTCTTCCTCGGCTCGATCGCGGTGTTGTTCCTGATTGCACGACGCTTGTTCGATGAGCGTCTGGCGGCGGTCGCCTGCGCGCTCGTTTTGCTGGGCGACAGCTTCTGGCAGTACGCCCTCTCGGGCTTGCCTCAGATGCTGTTGCTCCTGCTTTTCAATCTCACGCTGTACTGCATCATGCGCGCTCTCGATGCGCCAGCCAGCCAAAAGTCGAAATTGCGCTGGCTTGCGCTCACCGGCGCAGGCTTCGGGCTGCTGGCCTTGTCGCATGCCCTCACGATTTGGATTTTCGGAGCTGCACTCATTTTCAGCGCGTTCCATTTCCGGCCGCGACTGCGCTCGCTCGCTTTCCTGCTCGGGCCGTTCCTGGCTTTATACACCCCTTGGCTGCTCCGAAATTATTTGGTCTGCGGTCACCCGGGCGGCTTGGCTTTCTATGCCATCTTCGACCAGCTCGGGATGAGCGAAGCCGCCCTCATGCGGCAGCCGAACTTCGACTGGCACACGGTCCGCCTCAGCGCGGTGGTCGCGAAATGGAATAGCAACGCGTTCGCGCAGGCCGATCACATCTTTCAGTACCTGGGCTGGAGCGTGGCCGCCCTCTTCTTTTTCGCCGCGCTCCTGCATCCGTTTCGACGGGCCGCCACGGCCACCGCGCGCTGGCTGGTCCTCGCGTTGTGGGCCGGCGCATTCTGCGGGATGGCGTTTTATGGGATTCACGAAGAACAAGGCGTCGCGGCCAATCAGCTCCATCTCCTCTTCGTCCCGATCATGACTTGTTTCGGGCTCGCTTTTCTTCTCGTGCAATGGAATCGCTGGGGGATCAGCCATCAACTGGCGCGTCTCGGTTTCCTCACCCTGATTTTTCTCTTGTGCAGTTGGCCGATGATTTCCAACCTGCTCCTGGCAAGCCCCAAAGGCCGCTTCCATTGGCCGCCTTACCTGCCGCCTGCCATTGCCGTGATCAATAACTGGATGAGGCCCGAGGAAATAACCGCCAGCGACATGCCGACGGCCGTCGCCTGGTATGCAGATCGGCGCTCGATCTGGCTCCCGCAAACTGTGCAAATGCAGGTCGAGATGAGCGATTACGACCTGCTCGGAGGCCCCATCAACGGGCTCTATCTCACGCCCATCAGCGGGAACCAAAATCAGTTGGGCGACATCCTGAAAGGCGAATACAAGGATTGGGCGGCGGTCATTTTACGCACCGTGGACCTGCAAAAATTTCCGCTGCGCTGGGGCACGTTTCTCAGCCCAGAAGGGGAGTGCGTCTTTTTCAGCGATCACGATCGGGCGAAGGAAAATCCCGTGCCATGACCAGGGCGAAGAAGATTTTTGGAACGGACGGCGTCCGCGGGCGGGCCAACGTCGAGCCGGTCACAGCCGAGACGGCGCTGCAACTGGGGCGCGCGGCGGCGCATGTCTTCACCGCGCTCAACCCGCAAGCTCACCCGCCAGGTCTGCGGCCGAAGATCGTGCTCGGCAAGGACACGCGCCTTTCCGGTTACATGTTGGAAAACGCGCTCGTCGCGGGCATCACGTCGTTAGGCGTAGATGTGCTCCTGATCGGCCCGCTCCCCACGCCCGGCGTGGCCTACATCACGCGTTCGCTGCGGGCCGATGCCGGCATCGTTCTCTCGGCTTCCCACAACTCCTACGAGGATAATGGGATCAAATTCTTCCGGCACGACGGCTACAAACTGGACGACGAGATCGAGCAAAAGATCGAGCAACTCGTCTTCACGGGTGAGATCGACGCGATTCGCCCGACCGCGCAGAAGATTGGCCGGGCCACCCGCATCGACGATGCGCTCGGGCGCTACGTGGAATTTGCCAAGACGAGTTTCCCGCGCGGTCTGACGCTGGAGAAAATGCGGATCGCGGTCGATGTCGCGAATGGCGCCGGCTACAAGTCGACGCCCTGCATTTTGCGCGAACTGGGCGCGGAACTCATCGTGGCGCACGACCAGCCGAACGGGACCAACATCAACGCCGATTGCGGCAGCACGCACCCCGAGGAAATTCAACGACTCGTGCGCAAGAGCGACGCGATGGTGGGGATTTCGCACGATGGCGACGCGGATCGCGTCTTGTTGTGCGACGAAAAAGGCGAGGTCGTGGATGGCGACGAGATTCTCGCGATCGCTGCGGTGAATTTGTTAGGCAGCGGGCAACTCGCGGGAAATACCCTCGTCGCCACGGTCATGAGTAATTGCGGCCTCGAGGAAGCACTGGCGGCGCACGGCGGCAATGTGGTCCGCACGAAGGTGGGCGACCGCTACGTGATCGAAGAGATGTTACGACAGAATCTGAACGTCGGCGGCGAGCAGAGCGGGCACATGATTTTCCGCGATTTCACCACCACGGGCGACGGCATCATCAGCGCGCTGCAAATCCTGCGCATCATGCAGGAGACAGGGAAACCGCTGAGCGAGCTGAAAAAATGCCTCTTCAAATATCCGCAAGCCCAGCGCAATCTGCGCGTAAAGGAAAAGCCTCCGCTGGATTCGCTGACCCACGTCATGCAGTTGGTCGACCAGACGGAAAAGGAACTGAACGGCAAGGGGCGCGTCTTGCTCCGCTACTCTGGAACGGAGCCGAAAATCCGGCTCCTGATTGAAGGTCGTGAGGTGAGCGCGATTGAACGACAGGCAAACCGGATTGCGGATGCCATCCAAAATGCGATTGGGGAATAATGAACCGCAGAGAGCGCGGAGGAAGAGAAGAGTTTATGAAATCCTCTGCGAACTCTGCGTCCTCTGCGGTTAAATAATCTGATCCATGACTTTGGAACGTGTCCTCGAAGCCCTGCTCATCAGCGCGCAAAAACCGCTCACCGCGCGCGAGCTGGTCGCCGCCCTCAAAGGCGCCGGCGCCGAGGACGAGCTTACCCCTAACGAATTCGCCAAAACCAACGAAGCCGCGGTCTCCGCTGCGCTCGAGCAATTAAAGATCGAATACATCGAACAGCAGCGCGCCTTTCAGCTCCTCGAAAGAGCTGAAGGCTGGCAAATAGCCAGCGACCCGCAATACGCGCGCTGGGTGCGGGAGTTGTTCCCAGCTGCGAAGCCAGCCCGGCTCACGCCCCCCGCCCTCGAAACCCTGGCCATCATCGCCTACCGTCAACCGATCACGCGCGCCGACGTAGAGGCGGTCCGCGGGGTCGCGATCGAAAGCGTCCTGCAAACCATTATGGAGCGAGGCCTGGTCAAGATTGCCGGGCGCGCCGAGGTGCCTGGCCGCCCGTTGCTCTACGAGACGACTCAATTTTTTCTCGAGCACTTCGGCTTGCGGACCCTCGACGAATTGCCCAACTCGGAGGAACTCAAGCGACGCGAATTGCCGACCGCACCGGTCGCTGCGTCGACCGAGCCCACCCCGCCGCCCGGCGAATTGGAAGCGGCCGAGCCGGCTGCCGTGGAGAGCCCGGATCTAGTGAGCGGAATTAGCGAATGACAATGCAGCCAATGAGGCCATGGTTGCTCCCGAGGTATCGATCATGAAAAAATATGCTCTGCAATGCGGCGTTCTCCTTTTCGCCTTCAGCACCCTTTTCAGCCTTACCGGCTGTGGCAGTTACAACAAACTCGTCACGCTGGAGAACAGCGTGAACAAAAAGTGGGCCGATGTGCAGTCGGTCTATCAGCGTCGCGCTGATCTTATTCCGAACCTCGTCAGTACCGTGCAAGGCGCGGCTAATTTCGAGAAGTCGACCCTGACCGAGGTGACCAATGCCCGCGCCAGCGTGGGACAAGTGAAACTGGATCCGACCAAGGCGCCCACGGATGCGGCTCAGCTCGAACAATTCCAAGCCGCGCAAGGCCAACTGAGCAATGCGCTCTCCCGCTTGCTGGTGGTGAGTGAAAATTACCCGCAACTGCGCGCCACGGAAGCTTTCCAATCGCTCCAAGCCCAGCTCGAAGGCACCGAGAATCGCATCTCGGTGGAGCGCAATAATTTCAACACTGCGGTGCAACAGTACAACACCGAGCTGCAGAAATTCCCGACCAACATGCTGAACAAGATGTTTGGTTTTAAAGAACGTCCCTTCTTCGCCGCGCAGCCCGGCAGCGATAAGGCGCCGGCCGTGAATTTTAACTTCAACAGTCCGGCTCCGGCCGTGCCCGCCTTCACACCCACCGTGCCGGCCACCACTCCTGCCGTGCCAGCCACTACTCCCGCCGCGACACCCTAACGAGACTCTCCGAGCCGGGAGAGTCGACTTGGTCGAGGCATTTTTGTGAAAACGGAGATTTCGCGAGCCGGATTCTCAAGGCCGCGGGCCTTCCTGCGTGTCTATCTCCTCCTGGCGCTATCCTTGGGACTAGTCGGGACGGTCGCAGCCGAGACGATGCCGTCCAAGCCGGATCGCTACTTCAATGACTACGCCCAAGTGGTCGACCCGGCGGCGGCGGCGGAGTTGAACGAGCAGCTGGCGCAATTTGAACGCGAGACTTCGACCCAACTGGTAGTCGCAGTTTATCAATCGATGCAGAGCGAATCGTCGATCGAAGATTATACCAGGCGAATCGCGCAAACCTGGGGCGTCGGGCGGAAAGATAACAACAGCGGGGCCGTGCTTTTTGTTTTCGTGGTCGACCGGAAGATGTTTATCCAGACCGGCTACGGCGTGGAAGGCGCGCTGCCGGACGCGACTTGCTTCGACATCACCCACAATGTCATCGCGCCATTTTTCAAGAAAAGCGACTACACGGGCGGCTTGCAGGCGGGGGCAGCGGCCATGATGCAGGCTGTGCGCGGCGAGTATCAAGGAACGGGGAAGACGACCAAGGAAGAAGGGAACGATTCCCCGGGCATTCCAGTCGGACTGATTATTTTCCTGATCCTCGTGGTCCTCATCATGATTTCGAGTCGATCCTCTAAACGGAGAAGGCGACGAGGCTACGGCTATAACGGCCGGGGCGGCCCGTTCTTCGGTGGATTCGGAGGAGGCAGTGGCGGCGGCTGGTCCGGCGGTGGGAGCTCCGGAGGCGGGTTCAGCGGCTTTGGCGGCGGCGGTGGGAGTTTTGGTGGAGGAGGTGCCGGTTCAAGCTGGTAAACGATGCGCACGCGTTCATTTCTCGATCAACTCGAACACGCCCGCATCACCCACGCGATCGCGGAAGCGGAAAGCAAAACCTCCGGCGAGATCCGTGTTTTCGTGCAACACGGCGAGGTGAAAGACCCGCTGGCGGAAGCAGAGCGGCAGTTCCAACGCCTGGGTATCGCCGCGACCCGGGATCGCAACGGCGTCCTCCTTTTCGTCGCTCCGCGCGCTCAGAAATTTGCGGTCGTGGGAGACGAGGGAATCCATCAGCGCTGCGGCTCCGAATTCTGGCGCCAGCTGGTCGAGATGATGCGGGAACGTTTTACTTCCGACCATCACACGGATGCGCTTGTGCACGGGATCACGGCCGTGGGCGAAATGCTGGCCGAACATTTCCCGCGGCGGCCCGACGATCGCAACGAGTTGCCCGACGCCATCGAGGAAGGCTAGTTCAACTCGTGCTCCTGCTCGTCATCGAACCCTCAGAACCGATTACGAGCACGATCATGAGCACGAGCAGGAGCACGAGGACACTTGCAAATCCCGCGCAATCGTGTTCATTCCCCGTCCGCTGCGAGTCTTAAACACGTAGCGCCGTTGGTCCCTGGGTTTTCCGTCGCTGGACGTGAAACCACGCTCGCCAGGGGGAACCCGGCGCTTTTGGAAAGGATGAAGGAGGAAGCAGAAGGATGAAAGAGCCCCGGGCGATTTCTCCACTCTAATTTCATCTCTCATCCTTCCGCCTTCATCCATACTCCTATGCCAGTTCGTTACGGTCGTTTTGAAATGCCCAAAATCCTCGTCAAAGATGAGGATTCCTCTACTGCCACTTACGCCAAATTCGTGGCCGAGCCCTTTGAAGCCGGCTACGGTCACACCGTCGGCAACTCGCTCCGCCGCGTCTTGCTCTCCTCTTTGGAAGGTGCCGCCATCACAGCAGTGAACATCACCGGCGCGCAGCATGAATTCGGCACGCTGCCTAATGTGGTCGAAGACGTCACCGACATCGTCCTCAACCTCAAACGCATCAAGTTTAAAGCCACCGATCACGAGGCGCGCAAGCTCGCTCTTAACGTGAACAAAGAGGGCGAAATTACCGCCGCCGACATTTCGCTGGTCCAAGGCTACGAAGTGCTCAATCCCAAGCAGGTCATCTGCACTCTCGACAAGAAGCACAAATTTGAAGCCGAACTCGACGTGCGCGTGGGCCGCGGCTTTGCCACCGGCGACGAGAACAAGCGCCCCGACCAACCGATCGGCCTCATCCCGATCGACTCCATCTTTTCGCCCGTCACTCGCGTAAAGTACGCGGTCGAAAACACCCGCGTCGGGCAGCGGACCGATTACGAC
Organism: Chthoniobacterales bacterium; assembly: GCA_965218705.1. GTDB lineage: Bacteria > Verrucomicrobiota > Verrucomicrobiia > Chthoniobacterales > UBA10450 > Palsa-1392. The sequence continues at coordinate 843,370 of OZ244652.1, read as the reverse complement.
AAGCTCATCCTCGAAGTCTGGACGGACGGCCGCCTGACGCCGGATGATGCGCTCCTCCAGTCCTCCGCCATTCTGCGCCATCACCTCGATGTTTTCGTCAACTTCAACGAAGACGTGATCGAGTTCGACGAAACACCGGCCGGGGTGAGCGAAGAAAACGTCAAGCTCAAGAAACTGCTCAACATGAGCGTGAACGAAATCGAGTTGAGCGTCCGGGCAGCCAATTGCCTGAACAATGCCAACATCACCACGGTCGGTCAGCTCGCGCAAAAGACCGAGGCGGAGATGCTCAAGTATCGCAACTTCGGCAAGAAATCGCTCAACGAGATCAAGGACAAACTGCTGCAGCTCGGGCTCGGGCTCGGGCAGAAGTTCGATCCGGGTCTGGTCGAAATTCCGATTAGCGTCGAGAGCGCGAATGGCGCCAGCGAAGAATAGTCGTTAGGCAGAAGATGACGCAAAGTCGCAGGGAGAACCTTTTATGAGGCACCAAAAGAAAACCGTTAAACTGGGCCGCACCGCTGAGCACCGCAAAGCGTTGCTCGCAAATCAGGTCTGCAGCTTGATTGAGCATCAGCGGATCAAGACCACCCTGGCCAAAGCCAAGGCGGTCCGTCCTCTCGCCGAAAAGATGGTGACGTTAGGCAAGAACGGTTCGCTGCACGCTCGTCGCACCGCGCTCGCGGTGCTGCGGCAAAAAGGCGCCGTCAAGAAGCTGTTTGACGACATCGCCCCGCGCAGCGCCGACCGCAAAGGCGGCTACACCCGCATCATTAAACTCGGCCAACGCAAAAGCGACTCCGCCTCGGTCGCTTTTCTCGAATGGGTCGATGCAGCGGAAGTGGTGACCGAAGAAGCGCCCGGCACGGAAAAAGACAAGAAGCGCAGCAAATCGCCGAATGCGGAAGCAAGCGCGGAAGTTGGTTCCAAACCCGTCAAGAAGGCGAAGAAAACTCCGCCCAAAGACGCTGAAGAATAGGCGGATTCTCGTCGGTCGGCTCGTGTTCGGCATGTTCGGAGCGCCGCCGATGAGGCAACAGCGCTCCCGGTTGTAGCCGGCGTCGCTGACCCCGGTTTCCTCGTGACGGCGCGACTGAGGGAGAGCGACCGCTTCCAAGCAGCGTGGCCGGCCGGGGACAGCGTCCCCGGCTACAACCGGGAGCGGCATGGTCGGGGCGGAGGTGATTTTCGCATCGGTGTCCTACCGTGTGCTTCGCAGAGCGAAGCACCTACAAACTAACGAAGCATCGTTAGGCTCCAGGAGAGCTCGCCGTCCTCGGCGATCTCCAGATTCGCCACGCTCGGCGGCGCCCCGCGGTTCGGGCGCGTCACGCAGCCGGGATTAAGAAAGAGCACGCCGCCTTGCTTCTCCTTCCGGGGCACGTGGGTGTGCGCATGCAGGACCACATCGACGTCCTCCGGCACGCGCGTCGGGGGAATGTGCACGAGACGAAGCCGCAGCCCGTTTCGCTTGAGATCGACCACCAGCGGCCACTCAAAATTGCCATCGCAATTCCCGCGCACCAGCGTGACCGGCGGCCCGACGTGCGCCAGGCGCGAGAATATGTTCGGCAGGCAAACGTCGCCGAGATGCCAAATCTCGTCGGCGCCCTCCGCCAATTTCTCCACCTGTTCGGGGAGACGATCGTGTGTATCCGCGAGAACGAAAATTCGCCGCGCCCTGGGTTCCATGCCGCCCCACCGTCCGCGAAGCGAAGGCCGTTTCAAGCCGGAACTCACGTTGCTTAAGCGCCTAACCGAACTAATGTTCCGGCCTGTGTCATTCAACAACTTCGGACTCTCTCCGGAAGTCGTGCGGGGAACCCAGGCGATGGGTTTCTCTGAGCCAACGCCCATTCAGCTCCGCGCCTTCCCTATCATTTTAGCCGGTAAAGATTTAATCGGAACCGCCCAAACCGGGACTGGTAAGACGGCGGCTTTCGCTCTGCCCATTATCACGTTACTGGCGCAGCACGGCGCTTTCCGTTGTCTCGTGCTGGAACCCACCCGTGAGCTCGCCGCCCAAGTCGAGACGGCCTTCCGCGATTACGGACGCTTTACCGATTTGCGCGTATCGGTCGTGCACGGCGGCGTCGGTTATGGGAAACAGCGGGAGCAAGCGGCCGCGGGCAACGACATTGTCTGCGCCACGCCGGGACGCCTGCTGGATTTGCTCGAACAACGGACGCTCCATTTTCGCGACATCCAAGTCCTCGTCCTCGACGAAGTCGATCGTATGCTCGACATGGGCTTCTTGCCGGACGTACGGCGGATTGTCGAACAGATTTCAACCGATCGGCAGACTCTGCTTTTCTCCGCCACCTTACCGCCCGAGATCGAACGTCTGGCTTCCTGGGTCCTGCGCGAACCGGAGATCATCGAAATCGGCGCCCGGCGCTCCCCTGCGGAGACAGTCACGCACGCCGTCTATCCCGTCGCGGCTGAGCAGAAATTCGATCTCCTCATGGCCTTGCTCGAACGCACCAACTTCGACAGCGCCCTTATTTTTTCGAGGACCAAGCACGGCGCGGATCGCATCGCGCACCGGCTCAAAACGGCACGCCATTCGGTGGCCGTGCTGCATTCCAACCGAACCCAACGCGAGCGGGTCGAGGCGCTGGAAGGCTTCAAGTCGGGCAAATACGAAGTGATGGTCGCGACCGACATCGCGGCGCGCGGCATCGATGTCGCAGGCGTAAGCCATGTCATCAACTACGATGTGCCGGAGCATCCCGAGGACTACGTCCACCGCATTGGCCGAACCGGGCGCGCGCAAAAAGTCGGCGACGCTTTTACGCTCATGAACGGCGGAGAACTGCCGGCCTTGCAGGCGATCGAGCGCTTCATCGGGCAAAAAATCCCGCGACTCAAGATCGAGAACTTTCCTTATGTCTTCACCGTGCTTTTCGAGCCTGAAGCAGCTGCGGGCGGTAAGCGCGCGATTGGCGGAGGCCGCACGCACCGCGGCTATTCCTTCGGCCGGAGACGCCGTTAGGCAAAAGGAGCGGTTCTGGAGCGTGGAGGGACGGGCGCCGTTCCGTCCGTGTGTCGTCCAGACACGGACGACACAGAGGTCGTCCCTCCAGCATGACAAACCTTCGACTAAAGCCGGACCCGGCCGCGACCGGGTTCAATCCGGCCGATCACTTTCGCCCGTAATTGCCGAGCCAGAGGTTTGGCGTCGGACGCCGCGACCACCGCGGCCATGCCGATGCCCATGTTGAAGACCTGATACATCTCTTCCCGTGGCACCCGACCGCGCTCCTGCATGAGCTGAAAAATGGGTGGAACTTTCCAGGCCTCGGTCTCGAGCACGGCATCGCAATCCTTCGGTAAAATCCGCGGCAAATTATCCAGCAAACCACCGCCGGTGATATGAGCCAAACCCTTCAATTTTCCCGGCGGAACTTTGGCCAGCAGCGGCTGATAATTTTTGTGCGTGCGCAGCAGTTCTTCGCCTAACGATAAGCGTAAACCGGGAAGCTTCACCCTCGGTTTGAGACGGAGTTGCTCGAAGAAGATTTTGCGCGCCAGGGAATAGCCATTGGTGTGCAGCCCATTCGAAGGCAGACCCAAAATCGCGTCGCCCGCTTCGATCTTCGAGCCGTCGATCATCGCTTTGCGATCGACCACGCCGACGATGCAGCCGGCCAGGTCGTATTCGCCCCGCTGATACATGCCCGGCATTTGCGCCGTCTCACCACCGACGAGCGCACAACCGCCGGCGCGACAGGCTTTGGCAAACCCACGCAGAATCTGACTAAAAACGGCGGGTTCCAATCTTTCCGCGCCGATGTAATCGAGGAAAAAGAGCGGCCGCGCCCCGAGCACGGCGATATCATTGATGCAGTGATTAACCAGATCGGCCCCGACCGTCTCATGTCGCTTGAGAGCGAATGCGATTTTTAATTTGGTCCCGACACCGTCGATGCTGCTCACCAAAACCGGCTCCCGCAGCCCGCTAAAATTCGGGGCAAAAAGCCCACCGAAACCGCCAATCTTACTCAGCACTTCCGGTCCGTGTGTACTGCGGACGCGATTTTGGATTTTGCGTTTTACGAGATTGCCAAGGTCGACATCGACTCCGGCGAAGGCGTAGGCTTTTTTTCGTTTAGCGACTCTCTCCATCGACCTGAGAATAACGCAGAATCCGAAGCGGTGTAAATTCACCTCCAGCTTTCGACCCCAGGCGTCGGGGGAAGCAGCCTGCGCATCTCTGCGAGGATCGATCGGGGGAAGTAGCGCCCTGGCGAGAATTGCTTAGTTGACGATCGTAGCAGGATCGCTCCGCGGACAGCACTATTAGAATTGCGGGGACCGAATATACCTCTTCGCGGATCGAAAAGGGACAGGGAAACGGCGATTAGGTCCACCGCGTCCGCCAACAGACCCTTCGCCCGGGGGAGAGGATGCCGCAGAGTGCGCAGGCGCAAATAGCGCTATTAATCTCGGCCAAATTCAAGTTCCAAATTTGCCAGTCGAGAACTGCGCGCTGATCATCAATGGTTGCGCGCCTGATTTGCGACAGCAGCCAGATCCGATTTGGTATTATGGGTGAAATTTTCTGTCGACCCTCATTGCAGTTGGTGCAGACGGCGCGCAGATTTCCCGGCTCGTCCCTTCCGCCCTTCGACTTATCTAGAATGTGACCAATCGTAAGCCGCACAGTTCGCGATGAACGAAAGGGATCATGATCGCCAGCAGGCGACCCGCACATCTGACACGTATATTTGTCGCGTTGCAAAACCGCCGCCTCGATTTTTCTTAGGCTTTCAGTCGGCATGGAACCACGCTACCACATTCAACTGTTCCAATCTAGAACACTTTTGAACCTGCCACCAATTATGGTCGGTGGGTGCCAACTCCAAAGCCGCGGAAAAATGCCATTGGACGTCGCGTGGCCGAGGCACGATCGCGCTTCTCATCTCCTTTAACGCAAGATGCGCTTTCGGGAAGAGTCGCCGCCGAGGGAGTTCAGCTAGACCGCGCCGCGATAGCAAAGATCGAAAACGGTCATAGGCGCGTTTTCGACTATGAAGTAGCCGCACTCGCACGGGCCCTCGGCGTCAGCATCAACTGGTTGTTCGACACCGCACGATGACGGCCGCGAATTTCGATCCGTACATCCAACTTAGGACCGCCACCCGACGTGCGAAATCGGATGTCGCGAATAAGCTTGTAAGTATGTTCCTCCATCTGCTCAGCCGACGATTTTGCGAGACCTGGAAGCTGCGGATTGAGGAGAGCGAATACGTAGAAACGGTTCGAACGCACTTCGGTTCTGCATGTGTGTATTGTCGGACTCCACTGACGCAGCTGAACGTCGCGGTAGAACATCCCGACGGGATGAATCGACTCAGAGCCGGGCTTCACGTCCCGGGTAATGTGGTTCTCTCATGTCGGCGCTGTAACAACGAAAAACGGCGTGACGACTCACTTCGCGTCCTCACGCTAGCGAATACAGGTTGGGAATCGTTCCTGTCGCATGACGGACAGAGTTGCGGCACCCGCTGCGCGACGTGCACTTATTGGAAATCTGTATGGCCCAACGACCAACAGCGTTTTGCTGAGCTTCAAATGAGCATTGGTCGTTTACGTAAATTTCGGTCGAGCTTCCATCACTTTCAACGAGTCTTGCCATTACTGCAGCGCCGATTGCCGCAACGACTAGCAGGGCTTTACGAGGAGTGTCAGTCGTTTGCGGAAACTAGGATTGCTGAACTCGTGCGTGAATTTGTAGACGACGCAGAGTTATTCGCACGGGAGTAGAAGTGCCACATTAAATTCCCCTAGTCACCTCTTAGACTCGAACCGCGGGCCGATTAAACCGTAACGTGTTGCGCGCGTCCCGTTCGATCTTTACAGCGCCGACGCATTCAAAGGCCGCCCATTCAAGACCGAGTGTCTGTCCTCCGCAGATCTCAAGGACCGTGCGCTTTGAACGATTGGAGGAAGGGAGAGGCGGTTTTCGCGAAACTTAACTTTCGCGGGAGCGGGACAAGCTCTTTGGTTCGTTTTCGACCCGTTGCTTCATCCACGCGCTTAAGGATCCGCTCGGAGTCCTTACACTCGCACTCCCAAACGACCACAACATTCCATCCGCTGCGCCGAAGTGTGTCCCTTACGTTGCGGTCGCGGGCGACCTTCCTCGCAAGCTTTGGCAACCAGTACGAGCTGTTCGTCGCCGGGCGCGAGCGATCGATGCAGCCGCGATGTTGATGCCAAAAGCAACCGTGCACGAATAGGGCAGTCTTCTATCTCGGTAAGCTTTCCATATAAACCACGTGCATCGCAGCGGAAACGATAGCCTGCCCGATGAAGCAGGCTTCGAACAGCGACTTCTGGTTTGGTGTCCTTGGAACGGATTTGCGCCATGTTCCAGCTGCGGCGTTTCGTGGTGAGTCGCTCCGGCACTTTGAATGCTGACTCCACTAATGTCGGAATGCAAAGGGCGTGCCGTCGATGTTTCCCGGACTTCAGACTCTATCTGCCTGACAACGGAACGAGGCGGAAGCTCTCGGCCTAATGGCCGAATTCTCGAAACGCCAGCACAGCTTATTTCAGCCCCGCGAAGAGGGTCGGCTGCTTCTCGTCGGTCAGCGCCTTGGCCCGACCTTCGCGCCGCTCCATAATGAATTTGTCGAGCGCCGGATCGACCGGGAGCGGATATTTGCCCGTGAAGCAGGCCAGGCAAAAAGTGTTCGGATCCTTCCCTGTCGCGCGGATCATCCCTTCGAGATCGAGATAGCCGAGGCTGTCGACACCCAGGTAGTCACAGATTTCGGGCATCGTTTTTTGGTTCGCGATCAACTTCTCGGGATCGGGAAAATCAATGCCGTAATGACAGGCGAAGCGATGGGGCGGACAACTCACGCGCATGTGCACTTCCTTCGCGCCCGCCTCGCGCAGGTTCACGACGCGCGCCCGCGCGGTCGTTCCCCTCACGATGGAATCATCCACCACCACGACGCGTTTTCCTTCGACCGCTTCCTTGATCAGATTCAGCTTCACGCGCACATCGAAGTCGCGAATGAGCTGGCTCGGCTGCAGGAAGGTGCGCCCAATGTAGTGATTGCGCACGAAGGCGTGTTCGTAGGGAATATTGAGCTCATGCGCGAAACCAAGCGCGGCGTAGTTGCCTGAATCGGGCACGGGCACGACGAGGTCGGCTTCCACCGGAAATTTACGGGCCAATTCGCGGCCCATCTCGGTCCGCACCTTGGCCACGTTCACTCCACCGATGATGCTGTCGGGCCGTGCAAAATAGACGTATTCGAACATGCAAAAGGCCGGCTTCTCATCGCGGAAAGGCCATTCCGAACGCAAACCATCTTCGCTGATGATGAGCACTTCGCCGGGCTCGATTTCGCGAATGAACTCAGCATGGATGAGATCGAGAGCGCAGGTCTCGGAGGCAAGAACGTAGGCGCCATCAAGTTTGCCTAACGACAAGGGTCGAAAGCCAAACGGATCGCGCACGGCGATGATCTCGCGCTCGCTCATGAGGACGAGCGAAAAGGCGCCTTCGATCCGGCGCAAAGCAGTTAAAATGCTGCCGCCGTTTTTGGAAGGCTGGGCCAGCAGATGCAGGATAATTTCGCTGTCGGCCGTGGTCTGGAAAATCGATCCTTTCCGCTCCAGCTCGTCGCGCAGGACATCGGCATTGATCAGGTTGCCGTTGTGAGCAATGGCGAGCTGGCCGCGGAAGCAATCAACCACGAAGGGCTGGGCATTCTTCAATGTACTCGAACCGGTGGTGGAATAGCGGGTGTGGCCGACCGCACGCGTGCCCTCGAGACGGGCTAGTTCATCCTGGCCGAATACCTGCGAGACCAACCCCATGTCGCGGTGCAGCTGGAAGCTGTTGCCCGTTCCCTTGCTCGTGACGATGCCGGCGCTTTCCTGCCCGCGATGCTGCAGCGCGAAGAGCCCGTAATAGGTCAGGACGGCCGCGTTGGGATGCCCGTAAACGGCGAAGAGGCCGCACTCATGCATCGGATAAGGCGGCGGGGGCAGTGGAAATAAATCTTCCTGCGACATGGAAGTGTCCAAGATACTCAATCCTGCTTCAACTTCATCTCCGGTGGGGAAGCTGAAAATGCGGAAATCCCTCGTAATGCGTCGTTGCTTGGTTAACCCGTGACCACCTCGTCGCGCACAGCGCGCCCGATGGCCTGAAACCAGTCATTATAAATCTCGGCCAGCGGCCAGCGCAAATTTTCGCCGGCCAGAGCCAACTCAAGATGATCGCCTCCCACGATACCGAGACGATGAGCGACAACATGATTCTCTGAGGCGAGGCGCAACACCGCGTCGGCGCTCTCCGAGCTGATCGAGATAATGATGCGCGACTGGCTTTCACTGAAAAGAATCTGATCAAGCCGCCCCGACCCAGCCGCGCTGAGATCGAGCTTCGCGCCTAACGAACCGGTAGGATTGAAGCAACACTCGGCCAGCGCCACCGCCAGGCCGCCATCGCTGCAATCGTGCGCGCTGCGCACATGGCCGGCGCGAATCAGCTCGCGCAGTGCTTTTTGCCCGGCGAGCTCGCGTGCGAATTCGAGGCGGGGCGGGCGGCCCGCCTTTAAGCCATGCACGGCCTTGAGATAGCGCGTCGCTCCCAGGCTGTAGCCGGGGACGCTGTCCCCGGAGACGTTCCCTTCCAGCATGGAGTCGTCGGGTCGTGCGCTGCCGGGGTCAGCGACCCCGGCTACAGGATCACCGAAATCGCCTAACAGGATCACGACGTCGCCGGCTGTCTTAAAAAATTGGGTGGTAATCCATTCCTCCCGGTCGATCAGGCCCACCATTCCGACCGTCGGCGTCGGATCGACTACTCCAGCCGGGCTTTCGTTATAAAGCGAGACATTCCCGCCGATGACCGGCGTCTCAAAGCGCCGACAAGCTTCTGCCATTCCCTCAACCGACTCGCGCAGTTGCCAGAAATTCTCCGGCTTGTAGGGATTACCGAAGTTTAAATTATCGGTCACCGCGAGAGGTACGGCGCCGGAGCAGGTCAGGTTGCGGGCCGCTTCCGCCACCGCGAGCCGGCCGCCTTCGCGGGGATCGAGCCGGCAATAAAGGGAATTGCAGTCGGTCGTGGCGGCCAGAAACTTATTGGCCGCACGCAGGTGAAAAACCGCCGCATCCGAGCCCGGCCTAACGACCGTGCCGGTTCGCACCATGTGGTCGTATTGTCGGTAGACCCAGTTCTTCGAGGCGATCGTCGGGTCGCGCAAAAGCTGACGAAGATTTTCCACCGCCGTGGACGCCGAGGGCGCAGAGATTTTCTTTAACAAATCTTCCTCTGCGATCTCTGCGTCCTCGGCGGTCAATTTCCTCGCCTCCCGCGTGTAGAGCGGCGCTTCATCAGCCAACGGGGCGGCCGGGATCTCAGCGGCGATCACACCGTTGTCGAGCACGCGCATCATACCGTCGTCCGTGACCCGGCCAATCTCGGCGCAGGGCACATCCCATTTCTCAAAAATCTTCCGAACGACCTCTTCCTTGCCCCGGTCCGCAATGATCAGCATGCGTTCCTGCGACTCGCTCAAGAGCGTTTCGTAGGGCGTCATCCCCGCTTCGCGTTTTGGCACTTTGGCGAGATCGATCTCGATGCCAGTCCCGCCACGGCTGGCGGTTTCGCAGGTGGAACAGGTGAGACCCGCCGCGCCCATATCCTGGATTCCGGCGACCGCATCGGTAGCGAGGAGTTCGAGACAGGCTTCGAGGAGAAGCTTCTCCTTGAAGGGATCCCCCACCTGGACGGCGGGACGATCTTCGCGCGATTCTTCAGTCAGCTCGCGCGAGGCAAAGGCCGCACCCGCCAAGCCATCGCGGCCCGTCTCGGCTCCGACATAAAAAACAGGGTTACCCACGCCGCTGGCCGCGCCCCGCGCCAGTTGCTCGTGGCGCAAGACGCCCAGGCAAAAGACATTCACCAGCGGGTTTCCCTCAAAGCTCTCATCGAAATAGATCTCCCCGCCAATCGTGGGAACCCCGATGCAGTTCCCGTAATGGGCGATTCCTGAGATGACTCCCGCAAAGAGCCGACGGTTGGCCGCGATTTGCTTATCATTTCGGTCCGCCTGCGGCGGATCGGATTTCGGATTTCCGGCCGTGATTGGTCCGAAACGTAACGAATTAAGCAAAAACTCGGGGCGCGCCCCCATCGTAAAAATGTCACGAATGATTCCCCCCACGCCGGTGGCGGCACCTTGGAACGGCTCAATCGCGCTGGGGTGATTGTGGCTTTCCATCTTGAACGCCACCGCCCAGCCGTCGCCGATATCGACCACGCCCGCGTTTTCCTCGCCTGCTTTGACCAGAATATTCGGCCCCGAGGTGGGAAATTTCTTCAGCTCATTCCGGGAGTTTTTGTAGGAGCAATGCTCGCTCCACATGACCGAGAAGATGCCCAGCTCCGTGAAATTCGGATCGCGTCCGAGGATTTTTTGGATGCGGGCATACTCCTCGGGGGTGAGGCCGTGTTTGGCGATTTGCGCAGCGGTAATGTCAGTAGCTGGAGCAGCGGTCATGAGTCGGGGCACGATAATCGATGTCCTGTCTCCCTCAAATGGCGCAACCGACGCGCAAAAATTCGTTGGCCCTTTTCTCGTGACAAAAACGCTATTGCTTCTGTAGAAGTGCTTTTTATCCAAGCATGACTTTCGCTCGCCCATGAAAATACTCCTTCGTCTCGCAGCTCTTGTGCTGGTCCTGGCCGGGCTTGCTTGTTTCGGCCTTTTCTTCTGGAAAGGCGGCGGCTCGGGCAAACTCGTCTGGGACGATCCGATCGTGCGGAAGTCGATCATGACCTTCGCTTACAAGATTTACGGCAACCAAGCGGCCCAAAATGGTCGCTATTTCCTCAGCAAGATCGTCTTTCGCAACGAAGGCAAAGGTGCGGTGCACGATTTGTCGGTCAGTTATCAGATCCCCGACTACACCTCGTGGACAACTCCGAAGACCTATCCGGAAATTCCGGCCGGGCAGACCATCGTGGAGGTTTATTACCCGCAGCTTCCTGCCAAAGTGACGCAGCTTAATTCTCAAACCACGGCGACCCTGGAAACGAAGGTGCGCTGGGCCGATGAGGCCGGTCAGATGAAGGAGCAAATCCTGCGCTCCAATGTCATCTTGCGCGGAGTCAACGAAATCGAATACACCGATCTTCCGGCGAGTGAACTTCTTACCTGGTACGACATGTTCGCCACTTCGCCCTTCGCGACGGCCATGGTCACGCCTAACGACCCGGTGGTGAAGGAATTTGTCGCTCAGGTGACCAAGCGGACCGGAGGCACGACGGCTGGGATCGCCGGCGGCCCCCAGGAAGTCGCTCGGATTATGAAGGCTGTGTATGACTACATGTGCGAGACCGGCATGCGCTACACGAGCGACTCCGGTGTGCCAGAATCGCTCGGGAACGTGCAAACTATCGTGCAAACGGTGCGGTTGCCGCGCGATGTGATTCTCAACAATCAGGGCCTATGCATCGAGTTGGCCATTCTGTGGGCTTCGGCCATGGAACATCTTGGGTTGCAGAGTTCACTCGTCTTTATTCCTGGTCACGCCTTAACCGTGGTGCGCTACGGGCAGGGGCCGACCGACGTGATTCCAATAGAATGCACCGCCATCACTCCCATGGCCGTCGGCGCGAAAGAGCCGGTTTCTTTCGATCAGGCGGTCCAGATGGCCATCGGAGAAATCTTTCCCAAAGATCAGAGCAAAACTCCGCCCGAGATCTGGGTCAACGTGCGGGATTATCAAAAAGAAGGCTTTCGCGCGCCCGAGCTGGCCAGTGTAGAGATCGACAAGATCCAAAACATCCTGGCTCAGCGTGGCCAGCATACAGCCGCGGCCTATGCTGAGAATGCGGGTAACGGCAACACCGGCGAACCCGCCGCCGATGCGGAAGTCCGGTCAGGCTACTTTCGCTGGATAGGCGCCGGTAACGCCATCTCGGTCGATGTGCCGGAAGGCTGGACTCGGATGGAGAATGGTCCTATTCCTGGAATGATTTTCTCTGCCCAGGACATGCAGACTTCGGTCGCGGTCAATGTCTTTCATTATCCGCAACTCTCCTCGCCCCAGGAAGCCATGCAAAAAGCACGCAGCGGCGTCGCCAAAAATGGCGGTCGAGTGAAAGTGCTGACGCAGGAGGAAAAGGGGAATTCGCTCGTTTTCACCGGGACGACATCCTATCCCAACGGAACCAACCAATGGGTCGGAATGTTCAGCCCGACCGCGAGCGGCGCCGTTGGTTTTTTCGTAGGAGCCGCCAAAGGGCAGTTCGAAAGAAACCAGCCGATTATTCAGGATCTGATCAGCTCGGCACATATCAAAAACGGAGGAGACAATGGTGAATAAATCAAATCAGACAGTTTGGCTTAGGCTAGCCTTTCTGACCCTGGCCACCCTCGTGATTCTGCCTTCCAGTCAGGCTCAGGAAACCAGCCGTACCCTCGAACGCGTTTATGACATCGACGAACGGGGGGATGCTCAGATCGAATACCATTTTCAGCTGGGAGCCAGACAATGGATAATGTGGAAGGATCAGTTTGGCGATCACCCGGATATCATGCTCCGCGATGTGAAACATCAGTTAGCCGCAGCCGTCATTGACGACTTCTCGCTCACCAAAGACGATGTCCACCGCCAGGGAACGACTAAGTTCAAAGCGCGCGCGCTGGCCAGCTATCTGGGCAACGGACAATTTCAACTTCAAGTTCCCAAGGAGATGAAGATGGTCGCAAACACGGGGACGGAGTGGGTGTTTAGTAGTAGCGAATTTGAAAATGGCGGCCTGGTCAATATCACGGATCGAGCCAAGTTACCGGCCGAAGCGCGCAATGCTCATTTCGTCACCGGCAATGATCTCAATCAGCTTGTTTACACGCTCGATGTCAGTCCTTCCAAACCGACTGCGTTTCTCTATGTGGGACTCGTCCTTCTGCTGGCGGCTGTCGCCTTGGGAGTCGGATCGTTTCTCGGACCGAAAAGAAATCCTCCACCGCTACCTTCGTAACAGCAACGGCTATTTAGTTTCCGCCGCCACACTTGGAGCGCTGGCATCCTTGAGAAGGCGAGTCCACTTCCGTTCTCCGAGTTTTATCTGATAAATGAACGGCTCCTTTTCTTTGGGCGACTGCGCGACAAAAAGGACCTGCTCAGGCGCAAGCCAGCATCCTTCCGAAGCCACCATCCCCTTGGGCGTTAGCCGGGTGGCTTTCTTGGCGGCCAGATCGAGGCTCCAGATGGATGGAGGTGGCCCATCCCAGTCTGGCATGTTTGCTTCTTCGTCGTTCATATCGATATCCAGGAGCAACATCTTCCCATCGGGTGACACCGACATATTCGAGCCGCTGTTCATCGAACCGCCGGGAAAGAGCGAATCCAGTTTCCATTTCTTCAGCTCTTTCCCGTCAAGATCGAGTTGATAGAGATTGCGCAGGTCTTGGGCGTAGAACGATTTCCCATCGGGCGCCCAAGAAGTTGACCAATAGGAATTATAGTCGGCTCCACTTTTAAGCACATAACGGAAACCGGACCCATCGCGATTGATCATGGCGATATGCCAGTCGTCATCCGCCCAGATATGAAAGAGTATCTGCTTACCATTAGGCGACCAGAGAGCGCGCTGACAATTGTCGCTCGGGATCTGTTTGCGAAAGAGAGTCACCTTTTGCGTAGCCACATCGGCCACCGCGATGAGACGCACGACGGTGCCTTTGCTCGAGTTATCGGTGTGAAAGGCAATCAGCTTTCCGTCCGGCGAAAGATCAGGCGCAGAACCTTTGGCTACTTTCTTCGCTTCAGCGCCATCTACTTTGCCCACCCAAATAACTTCGCCCCGCTGAAATGCAATCTGCGGAGAAGCGGTGACCTCGCTCCAACCGAAAAGCGTCAGCAAAGAGAGAATGAAAAAGATGCGAAACATACTGGGCAGGTTAAGACCTCGAGAGCGAGATGAGCAAGCATGAAAACCCGAGAAGAATGGGCCGGAGGTCACCTGCTCCGCGCGCCGGATAGAGTCGAACCGGATTTTATTCTAAGTGTTCAAGAGCCGATCTATTTCCGTGATCGGCTGCTTTACGGTACCATTCCTGGGCCGTCCTTTTATCCTTGGATAACCCTCCTTGCCCATGTTCGTAAGCACTCGCGAGGGCAAATTCAGCGTCAGCCTGCTCCTGCGCGGCAGCCTTCTGATACAGTTCGACCGCATGCTTCATGTCCCGCTTCAAGCCTCCCCGTTCGTATTCGTATAACTCGCCTAAGTGGAACTGCGCATCGGCATTGTTTTGTTCCGCAGCCTTCTGAAACCATGCCGCAGCTTCCTGGTCGCTCCTCATCAAGCCGCCCCAGGCGCGCCAATACATATTACCAATCTCGAATTGCGCTCTTGCCTCACCTTGCTCTGCCGCTTTCCGAAACCATCGTTCCGCCTCTACCTCATCTTTTGGGACGCCGGCCAGGCCATACATATAGATACGACCGAGTTGATATTGTCCCTTTGCATCCCCAGCTTCGGCGGCCGTCCGATATTGTGCTGCCAACTGCTCCTGACTCAAGCTAGAGCTCGCCACGGGGCCAGGAGGCTTCTTTTCGACGGGAGCGGCGATCCCATTTTCATCGCCTTGCTCGGAGCTCAAGCGAGCCGAATCGAGTCTGGTTGCGACCGCCGCTGACTCAGCCGCCCCGACGGATACTACCTGATCGTTCCCATCAAATTTTACGACGAACGAATCAACATTCACTCGATAAACACGCTGTATCTGTTTAATCGGCGGCAATCCAGACATGTTCGTAGTCGTGATCGAAGGAGATCCAAGTATCCTTTCCACTTCGGTCGCCGACATACCGGGATGAATTTGATTTGCATCCGGCTTAGCCACCGTTTTTGGTTTGCAATCGGCCAGACCAATTAGAGCAACGATCAGCAGAGAAAATTTGAGGAAGGGGTGCCATCGAGTCATAAGACCATCCGAGCCGGGCAAAAGAGATTCGTCAAGCTACAAAGGCTCGGCTCATCAGAGAGACTTGACTCAGTTCTATTATTTCAGTCTTGCCACACCACAAAAGGCATCGCTACAATCGTCAAATGAAACCATTGTTGAAAATCGTTGTGGGATTGATTGGCCTGGTCGTGATCTTTCTGGGCGTCAGGCAAATGAGCCGCGGCGTTCACGAAATGAACGGGACGAACTCTCTGACGACTCCAGAGTTGGGCCAGACCTACATATCGACGCAAAACAATTGTTTGTTTCGGATTCCGAAAGGTTGGGAAAGCAAATCCGGCCCACAACCAGGAATGACCATGATCTCGTCACCCAAGAGTTCTGGATTTTCCAGTAACATGGTTATGACGATGAAACCTTCCGACGGATCGCTGGAGGCGTATGTGGAGGCTAATAAGCGGGCTTTGCAGAGAGATGTTCCCATGGCCAAGATTGTTAGCGAAGCTCCCTTTGTCACCGACGCCAAAGTGACTGCTCAAAAGGTAGAACTGCAAAATGCAGTTAATGAAATGAAGCTGGCTCAGACCATGTATTTCTTTGAGGACCGGAAGGCCGCAAAAGTGATCCTGACCTGGACGGCTCCCGAGAAGTTTGGCTCGCAACTGGCGCCGATCTTTGACGATTGCATGAAAACCTTTGCTTTCACCAACTCCTAAGAGCGGGCACGAAGTCCGGGCTCGCGCCGGAGCATGGGGTCGGCGGGGCGGCCTTCCAAGGCACTCGGACTTGGAGAAAATGACGAACATCTACGATTACGGCTGGGCCGCCTGGATCTGGCGCATCTTGCTGGCAGGCGCTCTGCTCGGCGCAACGGCCATGTGCGTCCTGGGGTTTCAATTGGACAAGCCGTTCCTCTTTCTCATCGCCGTCGTTCTGGCTGCGCCGAGCCTTTTCTTTGGCAGCGCGGTCGCCACTCGGATCGATCAATTCGGCGAAGACCGTCTGCTCGTGGAGACGCTCCTCTTTTGGCAGCGTCGACTAACCTCCAGCCAACTCGGCCGCGCCCGCCTCCGCAAGCGCTACGAAAGTGAAACGGGATCGATCTATGCACCGGCCGTCTGGGTGAGCGTGCAAGGGAGCTATCCTATCTACCTCGATCTTCTGGCTCACATCCCGGATCGGGCCTTGTTCGCGAAAATCTTTCGCGTGCCTTTGCAAGAACTGCCAGCGGGTGAGGCAAGCTCGGATACTTAGATAAACCGAACACGATGGCAGATTCTAATTCCGGAGCGCCCTCTTCATCGATGCCTAAGCGCGTTCGCGCCATCGGGGGCTACGAGATCGAAAGCGAACTTGGCCGAGGCGGCATGGGCGTCGTTTATCTGGCCCGCCAGATCAAGCTCAATCGCCACGTCGCGCTCAAGATGTTGACCGGCCATTATGGGCCGGATGAGTTACAACGCTTCCTGGCTGAAGCTGAAACGGCGGCTGGTCTGCAGCACACTCATATCGCTCATATCTATGAGGTGGGGGAACAGGATGGCGCGCCCTTCTATTCTCTCGAATATGTAAAGGCCGGCTCATTGGCCGACCGTTTGCGAAAAGGACCGATCGAGCCACGGGAAGCGGCGCAACTGTTAATCGAGGTGGCGCGCGCCCTCCATTTCGCGCATCAGAACGGGGTCGTCCATCGCGATATGAAACCGGGTAACGTCCTGCTCGACGCCGAAGGAGCTCCCAAAGTGGCTGATTTTGGAATCGCCAAGCGATTGAAAGAGGACACCCATCTGACTATCTCCGGCGCCGTCATCGGCACGCCCACTTACATGGCACCGGAACAAGCCAAGGGAAGCAGCCGGCACGTCGGCCCACCCGCTGACATTTACTCGTTAGGCGCGATCCTCTATGAAATGCTGGCCGGGCGCCCTCCCTTCCTGCCCGAAGAAAGTGAAACTGCCCTCACGGTCCGCGTCCTGACCGAAGATCCCGTTTCGCCCGCCTGGCATCAGCCAGACATCCCGCGCGATCTCGAAGTCATCTGCATGAAATGCCTGGAAAAGGAACCGCGCGGCCGCTACCAGAGCGCAGCCGCTCTGGCGGAGGATCTTCGGCGTTATCTGGATGACGAAACGATCGTTGCGCGGCCACCTACCACAGTCGTGCGCACCGCGAAGTGGGTGCGGCGGCATCCCTGGAAGTTTGTCGGCGTTGTCCTCATTCTGGTGCTGGCTATGGCCAGTCTGGCCCGCCTGGTACAGTGGGAGCTTTACCAGCGATTACATCTCGAATATACCACTCGGGTAGATTGGGTCCGCGGCGGGCTTGAACCCTTCAGCAAGCTGAGCCGTAACGAAGCCTCCCACTGCGGCGTGTATTTGCGGTTGACGCGCCGCGGTCGCCTTGGACCTGTTATTAAAGCAGAAACGCTCAATGCGCGCGGCCATCCCGCCGTGATGCGCCGCCTTCTCCTTGACGAGATGATTCCGATCTACATCGAAGGTGTGGATAAGGCGCAGCCTAACTCCGAAAAGACGGGGGAAAGCACCACCGTCGACTTCGTCTTCGATGGTCCAGACGCAGTCGAAGCCAACAGCCGCAACTGCAATGGAACCGTCAACTGGCGCGTTTTCTACGAACGTCAACTGTCTGATACGCCGAACCGGACCGCGCGCGCCCGCTTTGTCAATAGCCGCGGTTTTGATACGATCAGCAAGAATGGCGCATCGCACATGGAATTTGAACGTGACCTCCAAGGGCGCGATTTGCGGGTGACATTTTTTAACGCCGCCGGCCAGCCGGCCACCAACGGCGAACAGGTTTATGGCTATCAGATGGACCGCGACGAGATAGGAAGAGTTATCCGCCTCGTCAATCTGGGACCGGACCGCCAACCCGCTCCCAACCGGGCTGGTAAGATCGCCTTTGTCATCAAATGGGGGAAAGAAATTCGAGAAGAAATACGTGACGGAAAGGGGCAGCCGGCCGTTTGGAACGGAATCGCCGCGATCGTGACCGAGTTGGATAATGTCGGTAACCCGATCCGTGTCTCCCATCTCGGCTCTGACGGGAAACTGGCGCACGACGCCGCGACAGAATGGTCGGTAGAAGAGATGAAGCGCAATGAGCATGGCGAGCTGACGCAGTCCACCTTCTTCAAAGTCGATTCCAATAAACAGCTCAAGCAGGTGATCCAGATCAAAGCCGGCTACGATGAGTTTGGCTACCCTAACGATATCGCATATGACGGCGAAACCCATTGGCGGAGCGCGCTCCGCTATGATCGAATGGGCAACCTCATCGAAGAGAAATATCTTAATCGTGAAGGTAAGCCTACGGCAAACGAGAAGGGTTATGCCATGAGACGCTTCAACTACACTAACACTCCTCAAGGAACGCGGACCGAGGAGACGTACTTTGATGCCTCTGGTCATGATACCTATAACGTGGCCGGCTATCATCGCTTGATCACCGAATTCGGTCCTACGGGAATGCTGCGTCGGCAGAGTCTCGACGAACACGATCCCGCGCGTTTTAAATACTACCGCTACGTCAGCGAACCGGAATATGATACCCAGATGCGGATCCGGCACAGTGTGGACCGCTTCGAGACCAAGGACGGAAAGCTCGCGAGCAAGGCTGGCCTGGCTTATACCTCTTCCGAATACTTCTATGACGAGAAGGGCCGCATCACGAACGAATGGATGATGGGTTGTGACCCCAAAGAATGCGGTGGAGGCACTGTCATTTATATCGAGACCGAATGGCACTCCACCGGTGCGCAAAAGCGATGGTTCCGGCAGGTTTGCGATCGGGACCGCAAACCACTCCCTTTCATTACAAACGGCGCCCCCGCCCGGCATGAAGAGGAGTTCGATGCGATTGGGGAAAAGGAGCGGATCTACGAAAGCGGTTTTGACGAAAAGCGCGTCGGGTTCTTTACGCGGGAGGTAAAGCATGCCGGAGGCAGATTGCAAAGCGTAACCCACAAGCGCAGTGATGGGACCGTCCTTGAGTCGGTGCGCGTCGTCATCACATCCGTCCAGCCCGCCCAACCGAAAGCAGCGGAATTGCGGGAGGGCGACCAGCTCGTCGCTTCGAACGAGAAACCAGCCTCCTCCGCCTACGCCTGGGTGGAAGCAGGCACTTTTCCCGGGGGTTGGATCGAAGTGGTGCGGAATGGTCAGCTGCTGCGCATCGACGGGTTCCAAGAGGGGCCGCTCGGTATTACCCTGGAAGACCGGGCGCCTTGAAAGTGTGCTCGATTCGCATGCTTGACGTCACCTCAGAATTTTTTGAAGATGACCCGTAGGTCTAATTGTCATGCCTACCTCACCCAATTCGAACCCATCGGCCAAAGACGAGACGGGATTGCTCGAAGTCCTGCGGCTCCTGCTCGAGACAAAAAAGGCGCGCACCATCGCCGGCCTGCTCAAATATGCCACCAAGTATCAGGCGCCCGAGGCGGAAGAGCGTTTGCGCGTGACTACGCAGATATCACCGTGCTCTTTACGGCGGTCGCAATTCCTGCGCGCATGATCGAGCGTTCCCAGGGATTCAAGTGGGTGGCAGCCTGGCTCGGACAGCCGGGTTGATGCACAATGTGACTTCCATACTCATCATGACACCGGTCATCATTCGACTCTGTGCCTCTTACCAAGTTCCATCACTCTGGATCCTCAGTGCCGCCCTGGTCGCGACTAACCTGGGAGGCTTATCTACCCGGTGGGGCGATACGCCTAACATCATCGAGTCAGCGACCTCGGGGCTGCAGGCCGGTGACTTTATGCGCGAAGTGTTTCCGGCCAATCTCATCGTAGTCGCATGCCTCATCCTGGTCGCGACCATTTTGACTCAGCGCCGCATCTCCCAACGCAGTCGCGCCGCGAGTCAGACCCAGGTGCCCTATTACACGCTGCAGGTGGCACGAACAGCGGCCGACTGGAAAAAAGCCAAGTCAGATCTCGCAATCGACCGACGCTTGCTGACGATTGGTCTTAGTCCCCTGGCGTTCTTCTTATCCTGCTACTTCACGCTTGTTCGTTAGCTGTCAGCGAGTAGCTCAGGAAAGGTTAATCAGGAAAGCAGGAAAGCAGGAAGTTAGGTGGCCACCGTGACCGGACAAAAGAAGCCCTTACTCGGTGAGGCTGGCAGTCTGTGGGGCCGTCGAAAACAGATTTGGCGACTGGTCCCTCGCGCCGATAAGATAGGTTTTATCACGGGCGTCCTGCTGATGGCCGCCGTCGCCGGCATCGAGACTGCCATTGCCATTCTCGTCGGCTATTTCTTTAATCGGGTCTCGACTTTTGTCGGCCGACCGATGGCGGAATGGCAGTCTATCGTGATCTGGTCGCTCGCCATCCTCGCCGCGGCCTACATCGTCAAAGAGACGCTTAATTTTACGCGGCGCTGGCTCGTCACTCGCACAACGACACGAATCGACCGCAATATGACGGTTCGCCTTGTTAGCCATCTTCTCAAAGTCGATCTGGGCGCGCTGGCTCAGGAACGTATCGGAGCTCTGCATGGCCGTATTTCCCGGAGCGTGGAGGGATTTGTGAAATTTCTGCGGGTGACGTTTAGCGATTTTATTCCAGCTATCCTGACCGCTGTCTTCGCTCTCGGCGCCGCGCTCAGGCAAGAGTGGCGTGTTGGCCTCGTCATGCTCTGCATCGTCCCCACTTCCATTCTCATCACCATCTGGCAGGTCATTTCGCAAAAAGGAATTCGGATATCACTTTTACAAGCCAAAGAAGGCCTCGATGCCACGATCGTCGAGCAACTGGGCGGCTTGGAATACATCCGCGCGGCTAACACTTATCCGCTGGAAGTCGCCCGGGTGGAGAGCGCGGCCACTTCAAGGCAGGGAAGGGAGACGAAGCATGCGGTAGCAATGGCCCGGTTTGAGTGGATGAAGGCCGTTAACGAGGGCCTGTTTCACGTGGCCATTATTGGGTATGCGATTCTTCTGGCCGCTCGCGGTGATATCCCTTTTGGCGAGGTCCTGACTTTTTCCCTCCTCTTTCTGAATGTGATGCGCCCTCTCAAAGACGTGCATCGTATCCTTGATGAGACTTATGACAGCAGCATCCAAGTCAGCGTCCTGTTGCAAATGTTGGATCAACCACTCGACTTGTCCTACGGAGTTGTCACCCTCCGGCCGCCCAAACTCGATGGAAGTCTTCCGTTGCTCGATTGTCAGGATTTAGTCGTTAGCTACACCACATCCGAAGGTGGCTCGCGCCGGATTCTCGATGGACTCTCCCTTGAAATCCGCCAGGGACAAACTATCGGGATTGCCGGTCCCTCCGGCTCCGGGAAATCGACCTGGCTGCGCTGTGTGCTCCGGCTCATTCACCCGGCCTCCGGGGAAGTCTATCTTGGCGGCGTTCCGGTCGGTGTTCTTTCGCGCGAGGATATTGGGAAAAGCATCGGCTATGTCAGCCAGGTGCCCTTCGTTTTTGCCGCGACGGTTGCACAAAACATCGGCTACGGCTGCGGTCAGGTGACTTTGGAGCAGATTCACGATGCGGCGCGGCAGGCTCATATCCATAAGGAAATCCTGCTGATGCCAGAGGGATACAACACTCAGCTTGCGGAGCGGGGCGCCAATATCTCCGGCGGGCAACGACAGCGGATAGCGCTGGCTCGGATGTTTCTGAAGAATCCTCCGGTTCTGATTCTCGATGAAGGAACCTCCGCTCTCGATAACATCAGCGAGCGACGCGTGCGCGCTGCGATTGATCACGCGCGCGCATCGCACACGGTCATCATGGTAGCGCACCGCTTGACCACCCTGAATCAGACGGATCGCATTTTTGTCTTCGATCGCGGCCGGGTGGCGGAAGCAGGTCCTTTCGAAGAGCTGGTGGCACAGAATGGTGTGTTTGCTGAATTGGTGCGGAGCGCCGACGCTGTTTAATCGTATGCGCACTGCCCTGACTCTCTTTCTATTGTCCGTTCCGCTGCTCTTCGCTCGTGGGGAGGATTTGTCGTGGAAGAAATATGCTAACGCCCGCTTCGGGTTTGTTTTGACTTATCCGGCTACCTTGATTGCTGAAGAGGAAGCGATGAATGGGGACGGACGCACCTTTCACAGCTCGAACGGTGACTTCCAACTCACGGCCATGGCTCACTTCTTCGTGCCGGATAGCGGAGATTCATTCGAAGGACGCTGGCAGGAAGAGCTCAAAATGGCTGATGTTGACATCACCTATAAGAAGAAGAGCTCTCATTGGTATGTCGTCTCAGGCGTGACCAAGGATGGAACTGAGTTCTATCATAAACTCATGCGCAAAGGCGCCAATTGGGCGGCCTTTCACATCACTTACCCGCATGCCAAAAGTAGAATCTACGACCCCTGGGTGGATCGGATTGCGAAATCGTTCATTGCTTTTCGCGAGGGGGATTTTGATCGAGTCGAATGATGACCGGGATCGCTTGCTTTGATGCACTCTAGCAAAAAAACTGGAAGAGCGGCCGTAACGGATGCGCGGCCATGGCCGGGCTTTCCGGCTCGTTCCTCCGCAGGGGCAAGCTCCGCTTGCCTTGGCTCAAAGGAGCGTCTCTCACGATCAGAGCTCGGAGTTACAGGGCGCGTTTCGATGACTGCAGAACCAGTGACCTTTGTCTGGCCAGGGGATCTTCATCTCGAATCGGAGGATCGGCCCAATTACAAGACGGCGCTCTGGATGGCCGATGAGGTGAACGAATTGATCCGACCCGATTTTGTCCAGTTCGCGGGTGATAACGTGCAATACGCGAAGCAAACGAGTGGGCGCTGCTTAAAATGTCACAAGCAAACTGCAAATGCCTCATCACGCGCCCGTCGGGGACCACGATGCGCACCACGATCCAGGTTGCCGCGGCTATCAGGCTCGGCTCGGTCCGACTTATCCCGCGTTCACCGTCCGCGGTTACCGTTTTATTTGCTTCGCGATACTCGGCGAACTCGTCCCTGCCCTGTTTTTTACCTCTTGATACAGAAGGTCGGCTAGACGTTTGGTGAAAGTGGAATCGTCTTCGCCTAGCGCGTCTTTCGCGGCCTGAATTAACGCGTCATAGCTAAACGTCTCGCTCAGGGAGTCCAGTAATGTATCCGCAGCAGACACCGCGGGGTCGGCCGCGATGAGCGCTTTCACTAGACTTCCCCAATCTGGAAAGGCTTTGAGCGAAGTGCCCGCGCCGATCGCAAGTGCCCAGCCCCAAGTGCGGGCCCGCTGAGCCAACACATGTCACACGTTTTCCCAGTCAGGCTGTAATTGCTCATAGGTCAGGTTTTACGGCGGTCACATCACTATCCCATACCGCGACCACGCTTCGTGGAACGCGCGACCTGGGTGCGCATGGGCAGGCCCGGCAGGGCATCCACAACGCGCCGACTGTCTCCTCGCGTGATCTGGTTTTGTTGCATCCGTGTTTTACCCAAAACCAGAAAAGGACGAGGACGAAGCCGGCCATGCCGTGGGCCGCGAGGTGGTGGATGAAGTGCTGCACCCAGGCGAAGTTGGCGTTGCCCCGCTTGGAAGAAGGGTATTGATGAGCCGAGTTGCGCTCACCCTTCGGGCTGCCTGCGGCAGTCGATGTCGCTGCGCTCCATTGGCCGCCTTTCTTGCCTTGGGCGCTGGCGAATTGGCCGAGGAAGTATTCGTAGACGCGGCCGAGGATGTCTTTGGAACGGTGGGTGTTGTTGGAGCCGTATTCGCGGGTGGGTTCTTCGGCGGCTTTGGGGAGGCAATCCAAGTTCGGAGCGGCGGGGACGCCCGCTCCCGGCGGGCGAGACGCCCACCCTACCCGGGATGGCGTGGGCGACGGCGGGGGCGCCGGTCAGTGCACGCGAGGCGCGTGCGTTCCCCAGAGGGAGGGTGTTGTCTCCTAGCTCGGCTCGATCCAGTCGACGCGCATCTGGCCCAGGCCGTAGCGGCTGCGCTCGGCTCAGCCTTGGCTCACGTAGATCGCATCCTCGAAGAGGACGATGGCGTAACGAAGCTGGTCGCTCAGGTCTTCGCTCCCGGGCGGGGCGGGCGGCGGCGGGGCCAGGGCGACGCCGCCGGAGTCGTCATCGTCATCTTCGCTGAGGGGTTATCTTCCGGTTCCTGCTCGGCCAGATCCTCATCCTCTTTTTGGTCGCCGAAGCGGTCGTCCGCACCGCGGGGCGGTGGAGGTGATTGTCGATCGATCCCGCCGCTGGCCATAAAGCGGGTGAC
The DNA here is from genome assembly GCA_965218705.1 of Chthoniobacterales bacterium. Lineage (GTDB taxonomy): Bacteria > Verrucomicrobiota > Verrucomicrobiia > Chthoniobacterales > UBA10450 > Palsa-1392. Next base: position 819,210 of record OZ244652.1, on the reverse strand, counting down.
GGTGTCGCGCTGTTGCTGGAGCGCCTCGAGCTCCGGCAGCGCGAGGGTGGGACGATAAGCGGGATTGAAGCGGCACCCTTTCGCCGCTCTCATGTGCTCTTCGAAATCGAGGGTCGACCCGCCAAACGGCCAATCCTGCCGGCGGCGGACGCCCTCGAGGATGAGCTGGACGGTGAAGAGCTCGTCGTTCGTGCGGAAAGGATCGGTAACCTAAGGGATGAAGTCTTCGGGGTCGGGCACAGGCGCATGATAGCCAAAAGTATGTAATGGCAAAGCACGTCCGCGGGAGGGGCGCCGGAGACGGCGTGATTGGTCGCTGGTTCTCGCGTGCGACTCCCATGGCAAACAGGCGGAAGGACTCGCGGCGAGCTGCCGGCAGAATCCATGTTGTCACTCCTATCGGGGTCGTTATCCTGCGCACACGGATGGCGCACTCGGAGATGAATGCTGCGGCAATAGCGCGGAGGCGAGTCGCCGGGCGACTCCTGCCGTTTCTCTTCCTGCTCTACGTCGCCAATTATCTCGATCGCACCAATATCGCCTTTGCCGCGCTGGGGATGAAGGGAGCGCTCGGTCTCAATGACTCCGTTTTCGGCACGGCCAGCGGGATTTTTTTTATCGGTTATCTCGCTCTGCAAATACCGGGCGCGCTCCTGGTGGAACGGTGGAGCGCACGCTGGACTTTGACCCTGACTCTGATCACCTGGGGCGTCTTAACGAGCCTAACGGGTTTTGTGCGCACGCCGACGGAACTTTACGGCGCACGCTTTTTGTTAGGCGCAGCCGAGGCCGCATTTTTTCCCGGGGTGATTGTTTATTTGTCGCATTGGTTTGTGCGGCAGGATCGAGCCAAGGCGGTCGCGCGCTTCATGTCAGCGGCACCCATTGCCTACATTCTGGGCGGTCCGCTGGCCGGCTGGATCCTGCGGATGGATTGGCTCGGCCTGCCGGGTTGGCGCTGGCTCTTTCTGCTCGAAGGGATTCCAGCCATCCTGCTGGGAATGGTGACGGCGTTTTGTCTGCCGGATCGTCCTAACGAAGTTCGCTGGCTCTCCGCCTCGGAACGAAGCTGGCTGACCGGTCGATTAGCCGAGGAACAAGAGAACGAGTTGACCGGCGAGAGAATCACGGTGGGACGAGCGCTGCGTCATCCAGCGGTTCTCATTCTGACCGTCGGATTGTTATTTTGTTATACAGGCGGCTACGCCTTCTGGTTCTGGTTTCCCACCATGTTGCAGCGGATGACCGGTTGGACGGACGTGCAGAAGATTGGCCTGGTCGGCGCGATCCCGTTCCTGGTGGGGCTGGTCGGCATGTGGCTCCTCGCCTGGAGCTCCGATCGCCGGCAGGAACGACGCTGGCATTTTGCGATCCCGCAACTGGTGGCGGCCGCCGCTCTGGGCGCATGGTTCTTCCTCCCGCATTCGACCGTCACTCTTCTGGTTGTCTTCTCGCTGGTCGGCTTCGGCACGACGGCTTATCTGCCTTCCTTTTGGGCTTTGCCCAGCTCGATCCTGCCCGGGGCCGCCGCCGCCGTGGCGGTGGGCTTTATCAGCTGCGTGGCCAGCATTGGGGGTTTCGTGGGCCCGAAAATCATCGGCACCTTGAGCCAGCGCAGCGGCGGCTCGTTCGCCTCCGGTTTCCTTCTCATGATCGGCTGTTTCACGATCGCGGCGTTCGTCGTGCTGCTCTGCCCCCGCGAGCAACCAAAACGTCGCTAACCTCACTCCCCTTTGTTCGTTAGGGCCAAATAAGCCAACCCGCTGGCTCAACAGACCAGAAGTAAACGCCTAACGAGGGCGACGAGCGCTCGAGGAATCAGCCGTGCGGGGACGTCTTGCGCCCATCGGGTCTTTCTCCGGTCGCAAATCGCGCAGTTTGCTCTGCGGCACCTCCGCGGCCGGCTGGGGTGCGCTGGGCACGGCGCCCTCGCGCCCTTCATTTTTCGTCGGCGGCTCCATGGAAGGCATTTTGCCTCCTCGTTTTGGGAGCGTCAAGCGGTCTCGACTAGCCCGCGCCTGTGTCGGTAGTGTTGGTCGATTGTCCGTTTTGTCGTTCCGCGCTCGTCCACAAACTGACAAAATTAGAACACTTTCCGCCTGGGCCGGATCATGAGCATCCCGCGACCCAGCACCGCGCCCAGCACCAGAAGCGCGCCCACGATCGCCCAGCGACCGGGCCGTTCGCCCAAAGCCAGCATGACCCAGAGCGGATTCAGGACCGGCTCGAGGAGCGGAATCAGCGTCGCCTCCAGGGCTTTCACGTGCTTGATCGCGATGGCGTAGAGGACGTAGGGCAACCCGAGCTGGACGATCCCCAGCAGAGCGAGGCGCCAAAGACCGTTCCCGCCTAACGATGGCGCCTGGAAGAGGAAAGGCGCTCCGGCCAACGCGACCAGAAGGTTACCGAGCAGGATGCTGGCGACGGGCGAGCCGGCTCTCTCTTTGCGCAGAAAAAGCGCGACGCAGGCAAAGGCGAGGCCGCTGCCCAGAGCGATGATATTTCCCCAGAAGCCAGCGGTCGTGAGGCGATCGAGGAAGAAGAGAGCGATTCCAAACAGAGCGACCGCGATGACCAGCCAATCAATCCTCGACGCGCGTTCCCCAAGATACCAGCGACCGATCAGGGCCACGTAAATCGGCGCCGTGTATTGCAGGAAAATGGCGTTGGCCGCCGTCGTCATGCGCGTGGCAAAGACAAAAAGAACGACAGTGCCGGCGTAGGCTAATGCGCCGCCGAGCTGGGCCGGTGAAAAGGTGAAACGCGGCCGTCCGGTGCAGAGCAGGATGACCGGGATGGCGATGGCGCTGCGACCGCCGGCAATGGCCATGGGCGGCCAGCCGATCGATTTGATGAGAACGCCTCCGAGACTCCAGCCCAGCGCGGCGACCAGGAGTAGAACGGGCCCGAGAAAACGTGTCGGCATGGAGTTCCGCCTACTACAACGCCCGGCGATCAGCGCAAGTTACCCGAAGCGAGTCAAACAAAAAGAGGCAACAACATAGTTGCACTTTATTTTTCTGAGCCTAACGTGCAACCATGAAGATGCATATTGATGAAGATCAAATTGAGAAGCAGATCGAACTAAAGGCCCCGCCCGCGCGAGTCTGGCGTGCCTTGACTGATTACCGGGAATTCTCGGAATGGTTCGGTGTGAAGCTGGACACCCCGTTCGAGCCCGGAAAAACCTCGCAGGGTCAGCTGACCGTGGCCGGCTACGAACACCTCCGGATGGAAATCGAAGTGCAAAAGATGGAACCCGAGACGTTCTTTTCTTTCACCTGGCATCCATATGCGATCGAGCCCAGCGTCGATTATTCGCAAGAGACACCGACCCAGGTCGAGTTCCGCCTCCACCAAACAGCCCAGGGCACGTTATTGACGGTCACCGAATCGGGCTTTCGAAATCTGCCGGCCGAACGGCGCGATGAAGCTTTTCGCATGAACGACCGGGGTTGGGCACAGCAAATGAAGGATATCCAAAGCCATGTCGAGCAGGCGAAGTAGCAGCCTCGCCCGCGCGCCGCTTCTGCGCCGTCATGCGCCGGTCTTCGCCGCGCTGGGCGACGTCACTCGGCTTGGCCTCCTCGCCCGGCTCAGCGAAGGCAATCCACGCTCGATCTCGCAACTCGCACAGAGTTCGCCGCTGACCCGACAGGCCATCACCAAGCATCTCCGCGTGCTGGAGGGCGCCGGCGTGGTGCGAGGCGAAATGGCGGGCCGCGAATGTCTTTTTAAGATCGAGCCGCAACCGCTCGAACAAGCCAAAGCGTATCTCGACCTGGTCGGGCAACAATGGGATGCCGCGCTCGTTAGGCTGAAGGACTTCGTCGAGAAGTGATCGCCAAGGGGTTGGCTGCCTGAGCCTGCGTTGGTCTGGTCGCACGAAGCGTGTAGCCTGAGCGGGTGAAATTCCTGGTCACCAATGACGATGGGATCGACGCGCCTGGCCTGGCGGCGTTAGTGCAGGCCGCGCGCACCGTGGGGCAGCCAGTGATCGTCGCGCCGGCGGGTCCCCAATCGGGCGTGAGCCATGCGGTGACCTGGCACGAAGGGGTTCGCATCGAGCCGCGAGGTGAAGATCGATTCGCCATTCACGGGACGCCCGCCGATTGCACCCGTCTCGGGTTGCTCCATTTGGTGACCGACGCGAAATGGATTCTGAGCGGGATTAATCACGGAGCGAATCTCGGGGCCGATGTTTATTACTCGGGCACAGTTGCGGCCGTGCGTGAGGCGCTTCTGCACGGCTGGCCCGGGATTGCTTTCTCTCACTACCGGAAGAGCGGGGTGGAGTTCGATTGGGTGCGCGCACAACGCTGGATCGCGCCCGTCCTGAGGGAGATCCTGGCGCGGCCGATTGAGCAGGGCGTTTTTTATAACGTAAACCTGCCTTTGCTACCTCCGGATGCGCCTGATCCGGAGCTGATTTGGTGCCCGCTCGACCCCAAGCCTTTGCCGCTCAACTATCGGCACGAAGCGGAGAGCGATCTCTACTACGCAGGCGACTATAACTTGCGCGAGCGCACGCCGGGCGCAGATGTGGACGTCTGTTTCGGGGGTCAGATTGCCGTGACAACGGTTCGGCTTCTCTAAGCCTGACGCATCCGAAAAACGGTTATGCCGCACGGTGCCAAAGATCCGGCCGACGCGCTGGATCCGCGCTTTGTTCTGCGGGAACGGCAACCAGGCCTCGATCTCCTGCGCGCGATCGCCATCATCATCGTCGTCATCTATCACGCGGGAATTTTTGGCTTTGCCCTACCTAACGAATGGCATCGCTTCGGCTGGATAGGAGTCGATCTTTTCTTCGTCCTCAGCGGCTATCTCATCGGGGGACAACTCCTCCAGCGACTCGGGCGCAGCGGAAGAATCGATTACGGGCGCTTCTATACCCGCCGGGCCTTGCGCATTCTCCCCGCCTATTTTGCCGTGCTTGCGATCTATTTCCTTTTGCCGTCCTGGCGCGAATTCCCCAATATCTCGCCGCTCTGGAAATTTCTGCTTTCCGTCCAGAACATTAACCTGCGCGGCGGGACCTCTTTCTCTCATGCCTGGTCGCTGGCGGTGGAAGATCAATTCTACCTCCTCCTTCCGATGCTCCTTATGTTCGTTAGTCGACGCCGTCAGTTGGGCCTGATTCTGCCAGTGACGATCGTCCTCGCGGGCCTCGGACTGCGGGCTTACCTCGCCTGGCAACATCCCAGCGACACGGGCGGTGTCAGTTACCAGGGATTCCAACGCTGGATTTACTATCCAACCTGGACCCGCCTTGATCCGCTGGTCTTCGGAGTCGCCTTAGCTGCGATCGAGATACATCGACCAGTTTGGTGGGCGAAGCTGATAGGGAGCGCGCGCTGGCTTTGGGTGCCCGCCCTCGCGGCCATTGTTTACGGCCTTTCTCTGGCCGAAAACGATCTCACCATGGCGGCGTGCGTCTGGCAGTTTCCGCTCATCGCCGGCGGCATGGCAGCTCTTCTTGTTTGTTTCGTTAGCCCAAGGCTACCCTTTCGGCGGCTCCACCTTCCCGGAGCCGCGTTTCTGGCCAGCATTGCCTACAGCGTTTATCTAACCCATAAGCTGGTCATTCATTTCGCGCTGCAGTTTTGTGCGGCTCACACTCTCCTACTCACTTCGGTCTGGGCGCATCTATTTGTCGAAATCTGTATCTACGCCGCGGGCACCGTTCTGTTCCTGGCAGTGGAGCGTCCCTTTCTGCTTTTACGCCAACGCGTGGCGAGCTGGCGACCGCCGCGGGAAAGAGATTCGACCTAGGCTGCTTGCGTGCGGGTGCGGCGAATCGCCAGGGAAATTGGAAGACCAATACCAAACATGTGAACGAGCAGCCCCGTCGTTAGGACCAACAGTGGAAAGGAAACTTTTCGCGGAAACGCCGACAGACGCAAGACGACGAGATTCATCACTGCGTAGATGAGAAGGCCAAAAGAAATTCCCGCGACGACGGGATGCCGCGTGAGAAACGGGATAACCTTGCTCGCGAGATAGAAGATGAGCGCCCAAAGAAGAGCGATGCAAAAATGAAGAAGAAGTCCGAGTGCCGCGGTCGAGATGCCACCGTCGAAGGCCGGCGCACCAAGCAAGCCACTGGCGACTGACTGCAAGAGACGAAGCGGGGGCACACCTCGCAGAGCGGAAAAGCCAACCGCATACGTAATGTCGAGGATGCCTCCAACGGTTCCCCCGATCAAAATTGCAGAAACAGGAGAAAGATTTCGCATCAGTTAGGTTCAGTGAATCTCAAGCCTACCCTTTCACACGAAAGACACACGCGGCTCAAAGCGTTCTTTGTGCTTATCTACAGTGTGCACCGATTTGTTGACTAGGCCGAATTTCTAACTGGCGATTTCTTATTGCGCACACCGGCTAGGAAGATCAAGCCCACCGCGCGGACAGCTCTGCGGCGCTCGAACATAAGGTGAAGCTCTCCGCCCTCGTCGTTCCGCAGCCATCGGAACCGTGAGCAGCTTCGAGCTCGTTACATCCCCTCGGGATGACGCGCCACGTACCCTCGGGTATCGCGCATAGTCGCGTGCCAGCGCGGACCAGCGCGCCCGCCGGTGCGGAAATCCGTCGTATCCAGGCGCAGCCCGGCAATGAGCGCAAAGGTGTGACCGGGACGCGAGTAGACCGTAATCCAACGTCCCCGGCCGCGCCGGCCATACCGCATGAAGCCCCGGGAAGGGATGGGCTCGGCGATCGCTCCCGCGCTGAGCAGTGCATAGGAAACCGTGCCGGAACAATCGTAACCGCTGTCTCGAATGGAACGGTGGCCCCCGCCCCAACGGTAGGGTTTGTGCCGCAGCCGGTTGGCCGCCCAGATTGCATACTTCACTTTCTGGGGGGCGAGCGCCGGTGCATACGCCACTCCGTGACGCAGGATCGCCCGACTACCCGCGGTGGTGGGTCGCTGGCTGGGCGGAGGCAGCAGGTCCTGTCGCAAAAGGCGGCCGTCGCCTGATCGATTGCGAAAAAACTCGGGGACGTATCGAAATGGTTGAACGGTGGCTCGCGCCGAGGCCGTTTGACGCTCGTCCGCCGCGCGGCTGATCGAAGGCGCGAAGCATAAGGGCAGAATGATGGCGCCTAACCAGACGCGACCTGTTTTTAACCTGACCCTGCGAAGTTCCAGCCCCAACACTGCCTAACCAAAAGACCTAACGTGGGAAGACCGCAAGCTTTTCTCGTTGAGCAGGCGTATTTTTTTGAGCGGGTCAGTCTGTAATTGCATGGACTGCAGGAACCTTTCGGAGGGCGGGGAATAGTGGAGGGGTTGGTGGGTTCGCCGCCGCATCAATTTATTACTTTACGGGATAACCCCACTCCGCCAGTTCGGCGCCTAACTGCTGAGCGAACCGTTTTTGTAAATGAGCCGGCAGTTTTTCCCGCCACTGCTCGCTCTGGCCCACTCGCAAAAATTTCGCGCGACCGGTCTCGCCGCTCTCCAGCAGCGCGGCTTTCTTGCGGTCGAACGATTGATGGGCGATCGCGGTCGCGCTTTCAGCAGGGGATCGATCGATCCCGAGAGCCTGGAGGATTCGAGCAGCCTCCCTTTCCGGGGTCGCAAGTAAATCTTCGTAGCGCATGATCGGCACGCCGGCCTCTGCGTAGGGACGCCAGTGCTCATGCCAGGGGACGCGCACCCAATTGTGCACCGCTGCGCGGCCCTGCAGGACCGCGTCGGCCATGCGCTCAAGCCGGTAGGCTTCGCTGGCCACGAGCGGGTAGAGCGTGTGGCGATAAAGTTTCTCGCCTTGCGGTAGCATCCGGAAAAGACGCACTAGGGCCGGGGCGCGATCAAACTGGAAATAATTCGCGGCGGAGATGGCAATGTCCCGCGGGTCCCGCAAGATGTAGATCACACTGCTTTGGTAGGGCGAGACTCCGTCTCGCCCCACCGGGAGAAGATCCAATTCAGCCAGCTGATGGTGGGATTTGTAGCAGCGGAACTCCGAGGCGCGCTCCTGACCTTCGACTGCGATCTCTTTTTTGTCCGAACCCCAGAAGCCCGCGACCGGACAGCCGACCAGCTCCGCTGTGAGCCGCGTGGCCCAGGTGCATCCGCTCTTGGGATAGCCGACGACGATGATGTTCTTCATCACGTCCAATTTTGCAGGGATGAACCGTGCAAGCTCTCGGGTAGGGTGGGCATCCCGCCCGCCGGTTTTCGCGTCTCGCGAAAACATTCTCTGCAAGTTCGTTTCACGACGAGCCCCGCAGTTCGCGAAAGGCGCCTCCGAGATGATTCAGCACGTCACTTGGCAAAAGCGATTCTGCGCTCGCGCCGCCGTCAAAAATCGCTTTCTCAGCCGCGCGCCCGCAGACCCACGCGCCGACGCGAGCAGCGTCGTTAGGCGAAAGTTGCGCGCCGAGGAGTCCCGCGCAAACGCCGGTGAGGACATCGCCCATGCCGCCCGTCGCCATGCCAGGATGGCCGGTCGTGTTGTAGCTGAGCGGTCGCCCCATCTCCGCGATGACCGTGCGACTGCCTTTCAAAAGCAGCGTCACCGCGTATTTTGCGCAGAACTTTCCGGCCCATTCGGAGCGCGATAGTTTTTCGTTAGGGAAAAGACGCTTCATCTCACCGGGATGCGGAGTGAGCAGGCGTGGCCCTTTCGCTTTTTTGAGCGTCGCCATTTTGCGCGCGAGGATATTCAAACCGTCGGCATCGACGACCATGGGTTGCCGAGCCTCGCGGATGAGGCGCAGGATTTCCGCGGCGCGAGTTTTCCCCAGCCCGGGACCGACCGCCCAAACGTCGATCGGTTCCGCCAGCAGTTTGGCGTAGGATTTGACCGGTTTGACCATGACTTCCGGCGCGGCCGCGGCGGCCGCACTTTCGTAGATGTTCTCGGGCACGAAGAGTTCCACCAAACCGGCGCCGGCGCGCAATGCGCCTAACGAACATAGAAGGGCCGCACCGGTGAACCCGCGGGAGCCAGCCACCACCCCGATGCGGCCGAATTGGTTCTTGTAGGCGGAGAACTTTCGGCGCGGCAGCAAGCTCCCTAACGTTTCAGGAGTGGCCAGCTCGGCTTCGTCAGGTTTGAGGGAGCGCTCCTCGCTCCGCAGGTCATCGAGGGCGACCAAGGCGAGACGCCCGACCAAATCGAGCGCCCCATCCGCGACCAGGCCCGACTTCGCAAAACCGATCGTGATCGTGCAGTCGGCCTGGACGCAGTCCTCGTCCGCCGCGCCGGATTCGCCGTCGAGACCGGAGGGAAGATCGATCGCAAAGACATGAGCTCGCCGGCGCAGGGTGTTGATCTCGCGGCAGGCAGCGCGGATCGGTTCGCGCAACGGAGGTCGCGCGCCGAGGCCGAGCAGGCCGTCGAGGATGATCGTGTCGCACGATGGGAACGGCCTCGGTGTCCCGATGATCGCGGTGCTTTCCAGCTCGGAGAATTTTTTTTGGGTGAGGACACTCCACTCACTTTCGGGATAGATCAGCCGCGACTCTATTTCCCATCCCGCTTGGGCCAGCCAGCGCGCAGCCACAAAGGCATCGCCGGCGTTGTGCCCTTTCCCCGCGAAAATGAGACACTTCCCGGGAGTAGGGAAGAACTGCTTGATGACGCGCGCAAGGCCCGCACCTGCTTTGTCCATCAACGACTCGGCCGAGAGGCCGCGCGCGAAAGCCGCTTCCTCGGCCGCGCGCATTTCCGCCGGAGTGATGATGGGCAATTGCAAGTTAGTCGTCGGAGTCGGTCGTTTTCTTCTTCTTCTTGGTTGAGCTTGCCGAACTCTTTTCCGTGCTGCTCGTCGAGATCTTCTTACTGCTGCTCGAGCTCTTCTTCGAGCGACTGGATGATTTCTTTTTCGAACGCGAAGACTTGCGGCTGCTCTTCTTACTGGAACGGCGATGCGTCGGTCGGCGCTCGGATTCCGCGCGGACAAAATCGCGATAATTAAATGGCTGGCGAATCGGGGCCTCCACATGGGTGACGCCCGCGACGACGGGCCGGTTCGGCGGCGTGGCCTTTCCCATCACCCCATCCGCGATGCTGTCGGCCAGGCGCTCGCGATAGCTGCTTTGCAGAATGAGACGAGCTTCGTCGCGGTTGGTTAGGAAACCGCACTCGACCAGAACACCGGGAATCGTCGTGCGTCGCAGCACGTAATAGCCCCGGCGTCGAATGCCCCGGTTCTCGGTGGTCGTGTCCCCGACGACATGCCGATGGATATTGGCCGCTAACTGTGCGGCGCTCGTATTGTAATAATAGGTCTCGATCCCGTTAGCTCCCTCACGCGTGGCGGAGTTGAAGTGGATGCAGACGAAAACGGCGTCTCGATACTGATTCGCGATCCGGGTCCGCTCCCCGAGGGAAACAAAGACATCGCTATCGCGGGTCATGACCACCCGATAACCGGAAGAGCGGAGCCGCTTGGCCACCCGTTGCGCGACATCGAGCGCCATCGTTTTCTCAGGAACCCGCTGCCCGGGGATACCGCCGCGATCAAAGCCACCGTGCCCGGCGTCGATCACCACCGTAGAGAATTGCCGGCTGACCGCCTGCGCGCGTGGCGGCAGTGCCGTCAGCACAACCAGCGCGAGCGCGGGAAAAAAAGTGAGGAGTGAGGCGCGCCGCAGCGCGCTAAACAGGTAGACCACCATTTCGATTAATCTCCCGGCGGCGGTTGAGCCGGTCGCTCGGATAACTTCGGCACAGCTTTTCCCGTGCCGGAAGGCGGCGCGGGTTGATCACGCATTCCCCCAGCCACGCTCACTTTTCCCTCGGCCGTGCGACGCAGACGCGGCGTGCTGCGAGTCTGCGAATAACTGGCATGCTGCCGCAGCCGGCCATCCAGCCCGACCACCGAGTAGGACCAAACGCGCGGGGCCGAGCATTGCAAGACGTGGAGTTGGTTCTCGCGATCGACCTCCGCGTGCGGTTCGTCGAAAGAAATGACCCGGCCTAACGAAAAGGTGGCATAGACCAGGCTGTTTTCTTTGTCCTCCACCCGCACGTAAAGCGAGGTGTGATCTGGGAAACGATTGGTCATGAGGGAGTAGGTGCGCGTGCCGCCGCTCGCGGGTTCGCCGACCGTGCGCTGCCAGATGGGCCGCGCGGTGGTGACTTCAAAAACTTTGACCGGCGCATAAAAGAATTTGTTTAAATCGGCGAAAAATACGTTCGCCCGGACGTGGTAGACGCCCAAATCGCCGATCGGAAAGCGGTGTGTGAGGTTGATTTTGCGGGTGATCGAGGTGCCCGCCGCCATCGACAAAGGCGCCTCCGGCGCGGGGGCGAGCGGGACGAGGAGGCGACCCTCGTTCGCCGTCACTTCGAAGCCGTACCAGGAAATTTCGCCCTCATCTCGCAAGACAAGGTCTCGCCCGGCCAGGTTCGTGATCGTCATGGTGGCGATAACCGGTTCGTAAGCAATGTACTGACGACGCTTCAATTTTAGGTCCACTTGGATCTGAGCTTCCGCCGAGAGAGCCACCACGAGAAAAGTGGCCAAAGCGAGGAGGCGGATCATGCACGTTAAAATACCGCAAGTCTCAGGAGATGAAAGTTACGGCACGGTGTCAGGAGCACTCGCAGCGTTGGGGCCTGCGATGATATTCCCGATGGTGCAGAGCCCGCACCCCAGTTGAGGCGCGAATCGGCCTGCCTAAGACACTCGTCCTCGTCCTCCTCCCTCAAACTACCTCCAAACGAGGAAGAGGACGAAGGACGAGAACGACGATGCAGATGCCCGGCTGCAACATTACCGACTCCAGAATCCGACCTTGTCGAGCACGCCGATCTTCCTGGACGCGTAGGCTGATGATGGCCTCGTAGACCGGCAGAATGGCGGGGTGATGGATGTTGGCGTTTGCGCTGGCAGTTTCGAGGAATTCCTGCACGCGCTCAGGAATCTCGCACAGGCTGCTACGCAGAACGTGCAATGCCACTGGCCGGCCGATCGACGTCTGATCCGCTTCACAAACTTTATCCCAAAAGCTCTCGGTTAATTTCTGGCCAACCCGATAGGTCCCCAACTGCCGCCCGGTCAGATCCGGTTTCGGAGGAAGATGAGCAGTGGAAATTTCTGCCTCGATCGCCGCTCCCGGCTGCCCCGCGAGGAGGCGGGGGTTCCTCGCGTTCTCGCATGACCACTTCGATGAGAGCGGCATCCCACCCGAGATCGATCGATTGCTCGGCCGCACTGGCGTTGGCCTCGTAGGCAAACTCGGCCTCTCCCCAGCGCACGATCGCGAAGATCGCCTCAAGACCCCGCGCCCTCGCCGTCTCCGCATGGCGCAGTTCGCCATTGCGCAAGTAGACCACGCCGGACTCATTCCCTGCGATGAGCTGAACGCCGCCGCTTTTCCCGCTCAAGCAACCCATCTGCAATAAATCGACGACGTGGAAAAAAATCCGGTGTTGCCGGCGCCGCCGCAGATCGCTCGATCCCCTGGAGGAGCTTTTCACCCTCGATCGGTCCCGGGAAAATTTTAGTCTGCGGCAGTTCGAGACGTTGGGCCGAGCGTGGATAGGCGGGCAGGAAGCAAGTATGGAGGTGCGGGAAAATTCCGCCTAACGAAACCGCCTGGGAAAACCCGTCCACGCTCTCGCTTTCCAGTTGCGTAATGAGCAGATCGCATCCTCCACCCTGGGCTGCCCATTCCTGAGCCGCCTGCTCCGAGGACCGAAATTCCACCGCGTGACTGGTATATTCGCGCACCATCTCCAGCAAGGCGCGGCCGATCTCCTCCTCGCGGTGAACGATGAGCAATTGCACAATGCACTGTACCAAAAGAAGCAGGAAGAGCGGAAGCTCGTTCCCTTCGGAGGGGCTCGCCGCGTAAGTGTGTCGCCTCGAGACCTACCCGGGCAGTCACAACTGGAAGGCAACCCGCCTCAGGCGGTCCGTTACCGAGGCTCGGCTCAACAAACTCGGCGATGACAGAGCATCCCCCTCCAGTTCCGAGACGGGATTCGGGTAATGCACGCTAAAGAGAGACCTCGCCGCGGCGAGCCCGGGATGAAGAGAGCAACTCTCTGGACCAGAACCTGACGTTGCTCAACACTACTGAAGTGGCGCGCTCACCGGCGGCGGAAAGAGCTGCAGGAGCCGATCGGGATTCGCCCGCACATCCTGGAGCTGATCGTTGTAATAAACTCGCACGATGTAGCCCAGATACTGACGCGGTCCGTTCTCGCTGGTCGGGACCAGGCCGGCTGCTTTCTCCGGTTTGCGCTCGGCCAATTTCGCTTTCTCGACTGAATCGGGCACTTCCGTCAGGGGCGTACCCGGCACGGGGTCGCGACGTTTCGATCGCAGATAAGTGACGTCGAGTATTTCGATTCCGGTCTCCTTCCAGTCGTGACCGGGCGTGATCCACTCGTAGCTGACATCGGCATTCGTGAGGACGACCTGGTCGTTGTTGACCACGTCGTAGAAGAAAACCTGCAGTTTGACCTTGGTGTGATCGATCGGCGTATTGGGCCGTACCTTCACCCCGACTCGCAAGACGAGCTCTGTTTCAGCTTCGGGATCGGCTTTGTCTCTCAGCGTGACTTCCGAGATGCCAAAGGTCGAGCCATCGGGGATGGCCGCGCCCGCGGAATTGGCGACGGGAGCAGGACCGGCTTGGTCGGCCAGCGGTTGTCCGGCTACGGGCACGCCGACCCGCAGCTTCAGATTAGCCAATTCGGCCAGCGGACCAGCCGTCGAGCCTAACGATTGCAAACGTCGCCAGACTTCATTGGAGCGATCGAAGAGCTGCATCGATTCGTAGGTTAACGCCAGCTCGGCCAGGATCGCGGCGTTACCCGGATCGAGCGCGCTGGCCTGTTGGAGTTTCGCGATGGCGTTGCCCGTGTCGCCGCGCTCGCGAAAACCTTTCGCGACCTGCAGAAGGGTATCGGGAACACCGATGGGGGTCGGCACGACGCGCGGCACGGAGGCGGAAGGCACCCCGGTAACAGCGGGCACCTGGATAGGCGTGCCTAAAGGGGTGGGCACCGGGGTGGCCTGCTGGTAAAGCCGCGCTCTCACCGCTGCATTGCGCGCGGGCGGCAACGCCTCGGCGGGTCGCCTCGTTTTAAGGTAAAGCGCGACCAGAATTTGGATGCAGCCGACGACGCAGAGAAGACTCAGCGCAATCGTGAAAGTCTTTTGACCTCGGCGATCGTTAGGCAAAGAAGCGGCGCGCACTCGTCCGTGTGTAGCCAGCGCGGGCCTCGCTGTCAAAGCAGGAGACGCGGCGTCGCCTAACGAGAAATATCCGTCTGGCTCAGGATCTTGAAACCTTCGCCCTGCAGCACGGAGCAGGCGCATTCGGTGTCGTCCACGTGCAGAGCGAGGGCGGCCTTGCCGTGCGGTCGCGTCAGCAGCGGATAGCTGAAATGCATGTTCACCTCCGCCATGAGCAGCGCAGCGAGGAGCTTGGCCAGCTCGGTGGCCACCTCTTGCAGCTCGACCACGACCATTTCGGAGACCCCAAAAGCCACGTCGTGTTCGTGAAAAATATTCTCCACCTGCTCGGGATCGCTCACCACGATCCGCGCGATGGCGGAGTCGGTTTGCTCGGCGATGCTGAGTGCCACGATGTGGGTGTTGCGGGTGCCGAGCAATTTCACGATATCGAGCATCGCGCCCACCTTATTGGGCAGGAAAACCGAGAATTGCTTAACCAGCGGACCGCCGATCTTTGAAGTTATTTCAGGTGAAGCAAGAGCCATAGGAACCGCCAGGGAGCGGGTTGGCAATATGCCGCGAGCGGGGCGCGCAAAGCAAATCATTAGTTCGGTAGCCCTCGCGGTCGGTGCGGGAGGGGCCGGGGCGAAATCACCCTGAGGTCCGCGTTTCGCAGAGCGAAACGTCGACCAGGGGACGGGCGGCGCTAACTGCGTTTGGGCCGGAGGAGCGGGAAGAGAATCACATCGCGAATCGATTCCGCGCCAGTGAGAAGCATGGTGAGGCGATCCACTCCAAGGCCGAATCCGCCGGCGGGCGGCATGCCGTGCTCGAGGGCGAGCAGGAAGTCTTCGTCCAGCTTCTGAGTCTCCTCCCCGGCTTGCTCGAGCAAACGCTGCCGTTGCACGAACGGGTCGTTTAACTCGGAATAACCGGGCGCAATTTCCTGGCCGTTGATAATCAGTTCAAAAACGTCGACCAACGACTCATCGTCCAAATTTTGCTTGGCCAAGGGCACTAACTCTTTGGGACAATGGGTCACAAAGACCGGGTCGAAGGTTTTCTCTTCGACGAGCTTCTCGAAAACATGCTGCGTCATTTCGTAGTCTTCGGCCTGCGGTTGCACCTCGACACCCAGCTCGACGCATTTGGCCCGACGCTCGTCGCTCGTGAGGCTAAACCAATCCGCTCCCGCGGCCTCACAGACGAGGTCGCGATAGCGCGCCCGTCGCCAGGGCCGCGTGAGATTGAGGGTGCGTGTCACATTCCCATCCCCGTTACGATGTTCGACCTGGAGGGACGGGCGCTGTCCCGTCCCCGCCTCCTCGCCGCCACTCGGACGGGACGGCGCCCGTCCCTCCAAGGTCGTCGCCAGATGACAGATCAATTCCTCAACCAGCTCCGCGATTTTCTCGAAATCAGCATACGCCCAGTAGGCCTCCAGCATGGTGAACTCGGGATTGTGCCGGCGCGAGATTCCTTCGTTGCGAAAGTTCCTGTTCACTTCGAAGACTTTGGTGAAGCCGCCCACCAGCAGGCGTTTCAGGTAAAGCTCCGGCGCGATGCGCAGGTAGAGATCAATCCCGAGCGCCTTGTGCTGGGTGCGAAACGGCTCGGCCGCCGCGCCGCCCGCGACGGTTTGGAGCATCGGCGTTTCCACTTCGTCGAAGCCGCGGCTCTCCATGAAATTGCGGATCTCGCGCAGGATGGTGATGCGCTGGGCAAAGACTTCGCGCGCCCGCTCGTTCGTGATGAGATCGAGATAGCGCTGCCGATAGCGCGCCTCGACATCGGTGAGCCCATGCCATTTTTCCGGCAGCGGCCGCAAGGTTTTCGCGAGCACTTCGAAGCGGTGCACCTTGAGCGTCGGTTCGCCGGTTTTGGTGATGAAACAGGAGCCCTCCACGCCGATGAAATCGCCCAAGTCGAGTAAGCCAAAGATCTCCATCGCTTCCGGACCGAGTTCCTTCGCCTGCACGTAAATCTGCATGCGCCCAGTCGCATCGCGCAGATCGAGGAAATGACTTTTCCCCATGTCGCGATGAGCGGTGATGCGCCCGGCCAGGGAAAACTTCTCGTCCTCAGCAAAGCGCGCTCGCACGTCGCCGACCGATCCGCTGGTGGCAAAACTCTGCCCAAACGGAGCCACGCCTTTGGCGCGGAGCGCTTCCAGTTTCTGACGCCGCAGCGCGATTAATTCATTTTCTTCGTCCATGCTCGGTTGGCCGCGGGAATCAGCCGCCAGCGGGCCGAATCTAATCAGAAAGCGACGCCTGCCTAGAATTTCTGTCGCGTCAGCTCACCGAGAAAGGTGCCGCACTGGTTCCGACATCGAGCGATCGTAAACGCCCTCTTCGATCCGCTTACGCAGCTCTGCGAAAGGCGCCTGCAACTCATACCCCGCTCATCGTCTCGGATCGCGCCGAGCACGACGATGAGACTGTCACGACTGAGATTCATCGGTGGGCCTTCCGGGCAAATATATAACTGCGGCGACTCTGATGTTCCACTTCGGGATACGGCTCCCGCTCAATCACTTTTTCGATCTCAAACTCGGCGGTGGTGAGGTAAGTCGTCATCTCTTTAGTCTGGAAGAAAAAGAAGTCCACGCACACCGGCAGGCCCCACCATTCATCCAGATGCACGGTCTCCTCCCCGATGTGAAAACTCAGAAGCAAGAGCCCGCCCGGCTGCAAGACGCGGCGCAGCTCCTTCAGGACCTGCCCCATCTCAGGACGCGGAATATGAATGAGCGAGTAGGCCGCCACAATGCCGGCCAGGGATCTATCCGAAAAATCCAGGTCGCGCATGTCACCTTCTCGAAACTCGATCTCGGGATTCAGGCGGCGCGCGTGGGCGATCATTTCCGCCGAGAAATCCAATCCCATGACGTCGACCCCGCGTTCATGGAGATAGCGGCTGACATGACCTGGTCCACAGCCGATATCACAAACCCGACCAGACCCGCGCACGCCGGCGGCAAAGCGGTCGAGCAGTTGCCGATCGAGCGGCTTGTCCTTGAGCTCGTCGGAAATCCGCTCGACGTATTGGTCCGCAACCACGTCGTAACTGTTTTGAATATTTTTCAGAGTAGTAAAAATTAACGATCCTGCCTAACGAGTGTAAAGAATACGATTAAGACGGGCGCCTTAAGAGGACGAGGTCTTGGTGGCCTGTAACTACGCACTCCAGGATCTCAAAATATTTTCCCCAGACCGAGCAGATGTAATCCAGGCTGTGATAGGCCTCCTGATAGTAGCCGGCATGCGAATGCTTATCGAGTAACTCCGAGTAGTTTGGCACGAAAGCTACAAAACCATCCGCTGCGAACTGTGAGGACAAATGGGCCGGCATGTTGGTGGCGCGCAGGTCCGTCCCAATGACGGAGAGAGCCAAAACTCCTCCCGGCCGCGTGATACGACGTAGCTCCTGTAACCAAGCGTGTTGCGCCTCCTCGCCCAGATGCGTCATGACGGAGACACCATAGACAATGTCGAAGGAGGCGTCTTGATAGGACGTCGGCGGGTGGGGTTCGATCCGCGTGAACGAGGGGCCGGGCAAGTTCTCCTGGTCCCAGGCGATGGCTTCTGCGTCAATGTCGCATCCGTAAAGCTTGGCTGGTGGCAGCAGAGTCTTGAGCTGGGCGATAACCCGGCCGCAACCGCAGCCCCAATCCAGGATTGCCTCCGCCGCAAAAACCGACTTCCACTTACCGATGCAAGTGAGGAGGAAGCAGGTGAGTTGACGCGCGACTGGGAGAAAGTTAGTGCTCCCGCCGATTCGATCCTGCAGGTGCACCGGCGGTAACTCACTTTCCCCGCCGTCTCCGAGATAGGTGACGAAACTGTCCATCTGCGAACCATCCTCCTGCGAGGGAGTGAGGGTGATGACGGTGCGAGGGCGGATGGAAAATCCAGGCGGTAACGGAGCCGTTACATCAAAGCCGCTTCGTTCCAAATGCAGACGTCGTCCCAGGATCGGCGTATAGGCGACCAGGACATCCGGTCGCAGTTGCAAGCGACAGCCCGCAATCCAAAGCTGGTCGTCCAACGCGATGTCCACCGAAGCCAGAGCACTGTCTTCGCGAAAAATCCATCCGCGCAGCCTTACTTCTCCGTGATCCAGCCATTCCAGCGCATCAATGAAGGCGTGGGTAGCCGAGCAGATGCGCATCTTCATATTGGGCATGGAACAGCGCTGCACCCGATCGGCCGATCGCGCCGTTTCGAATCGCTGGCGCACTCTAGAGAGATTCCCAAGCGCCGCCCAAAATTTCTGAGGCCCGGGATCATGACTTGCTGGTTTTTGATTTTCAGGTCATGGGAAAGACTGTCCCACGACTTTAAAGACATGCAGCACTTCCCCATCACCGCACCACGCCTGCGATTCGTTCTCCCGGCGCTCCTGCTCGCTATCGTGACGCTGCACCCCGCCGAAGCGGGCGATGCCAAATCGATCAAAGGTTTCACCGAAGCGATCGTGAAGCTCAGCCCCACCGTCGATCCAGCCGAGGCTGAGTTCATCTCCGCGACGTCCCATCAGACGGCGCGACGGCTAGCCAAAGAGTGGCGCGTGTTTCCCCTGGCTAACGTGCAAAATTTCCTCATCCACGTCGGGGCGCGCGACCGCGGATTTTGCTTCGACTGGGCGCACGGGATTGGCGCGCAATTAAAAACCCTGAAGCTCAAGACGCTGGAATTGCATTGGGCAGAGGCCTACCCCAACACTCGCCTTGAACACAACGTCATCGTCGTCACGGTGCCGGGTCAGCCGATCAGCACCGGTTACATCATCGACGGCTGGCGTGCCGCCGGTCGGCTCCTGTGGTGGCCGGTGACTAAAGACGAGTATCCTTGGAAGGAAAACATGGCCGAAACTGCCTGGGTCCAGGATCGCGGACCCGATCCACTGCGCATTCGTGACGAACCGCTCCTGCAAGAAGGCGGGGCTGTAGCCGGCGGTCGCTGACCCCAGCCCCGTAGGATCACACACCACGCCGACCGGGAATAGCGTCCCCGGCTACAACCGCCGCGCGCTAGTTCGGGTTCACCGCCGGCTCGCTCGAATACGCGGCCGGGTCCTGCCGGAAAAAGCGCCGTAATTCGCCATACAATCGCGGGTGCTGGCGGTGCAAAGCCACCGGGCGTTCAAAGAATGCCTCTGTCGCCACGGCAAAAAACTCGGCGGGATTACTCGCCCCGTAGGTGTCGAGGAGCGTGGGAATTCCCGTCACATCGGCGGCCTGCAGAGCCGCGAACTCGACCTTCATCACCTCCGCCCAGGAAGAAAGGTCGCTTCGCGAACGTAACGTTGGCACGCCATCGGCGTGGTAATCCTCGAAGTCGAGCTGATGCGCGAACTCGTGCAAGACGAGATTCTTCCCATCGGAAGGATCAGTTGCGCCAAATTTTACCGCGTCCCAGGCGAGCACGAGCGAACCCATCCGGCCATCGGTTTCACCCAAACGCCCGCTCGGTCCCTCCTCCCACATGTCGCCGCCGACGTAACGCTCTTTCTTCACCACAAATCCGGAGGGATAAATAAGGATGGTGACGAGCCGCGGATAGTAATCGGTCTTACGATGGAGGAGTAACAGGCACGCCTGCATGCCGATCGTGATGCGCATCTCGTCCGTCACCTCCAGACCGGCGCAGCCCTCGAAGCGCTTCTCGGCCAGGAAAACCTGCAGATGACCGAGCAATTCCGCCTGATCGCCCGGCGTCAGTTGCTCGAAAAAAGGGAGGTTGCGCGAAATGACGCCGTTCCATTCCTCCGGCACGGGCTGAGTCCGCAGGCGGCGTCGACGCCGTTCCTTGAAAAACCCAAACGTCACGCCCGACCCTAACGCAGAAGTCGAGGCAACCTCCAGCCCTTTTGGCGCCGCCAGACCCACTCCGGCGCGGGCCGCGATTTGTAACCGCGGAGGACGCAGAGGACGCAGAGGACGCAGAGAGAAATTGTTGTGTCCCGAAGCTCTGCGCTCTCTGCGGTAAATTATCCCTTCTGCGAGGGCACAAACCAAAGTATGCGCGGCCCCAAAGGGCTAGCGCTGATCGGTCACGTAAATGGCGATGCCTTGCGCCGCGTTGCTGACCAGGGGCGCGCCGCCGCTGACCGAGCCGCCGCCGGCGACCACACTGCGTCGTCCACCCGAGATGCCGCCGCCTCCCACACCTACGCCGAGCGAACCCTGCGAGCGATCGCCTAACAAGGTGATGATTACGCCGTTGGCGCCGACCTTGGCGGCTTCCACTCGGAGCGCCTGAATGGCGTCCGCTTCACCCTCGGGACTGCCATGGAAAAAATGGGCGCCGCTCGAGGCATCCACCACCGCGATTTCCTGATAATGGCGGGGCGCGGTACGATAGACGCGGACATCCGCCGGGTTGAGGGCCGGGCGCGCCGGAGCCACCAGGCGTGACGAACTGCTTGCGCAACCCACGAGGAGACAACCAACCAACAACGCAACCGCAGAAGACCATTTCATAACCTTCTCTACGTCTGTGGAGGCATATCCGGTTGCCGCCAAGGCCTCCCTGGTAGGGCGAGACTCCGGCGAACCGGGGAAAGGGCTTCTTGCAGCCGAGCTTCCACCCCGGCTCGACGGAGTCTCGCCCTACCGAAAAAAAACGGAGTTTCGCCCTACCGAAAAAATCTGCGCTCGCTCAACACGTTCGCCGCCGGCCGGCCGGCCTGCTAAGAAAAAGAGATGTCGCAAGAGGTCGCTATCATCGGGGCTGGCGTTTCCGGTCTGACCTGCGCCGTCCTCTTCGCCGAACAGGGACGCCCCACCACGATTTTTGCCGAAGAGATCGGCTCCGCCACCACCTCATCCGTAGCCGCGGCCATTTGGTTTCCCTTCGACGCCGAGCCAGCCGAAGCAGTCATCGCCTGGTCGTTGGAGACGTTCGAGGTGCTGCGCGAATTGAGTGCCCTGCCCGACTCCGGCGTTTCTTTCCTCGAATTGCGCACTTTCGCCCGTGCGGGCGAAGTGCAAATTCCAGCGTGGGCCTTGTCGTTAGGGGCGAGTCTGGTCGCGCCGGACGAAGTGCCACCTGTTTTCACCAGCGGCTACAGCCTCAGCGTTCCTCTCACCGACACCTCACGCTACTTGGAATACTTGGCGGAACGTTTCCGGCAAGCTGGCGGAAACATCGAAGTTGGCCGGCGCTTTGCCCGGCTCGAAGAGGTTTCCCTAGCCGATTCGTTAGTCATCAACTGCGCGGGCGTGGGCGCGCAAAGTCTCGTGCCCGATCCGCAGGTCGAGCCGCATCGCGGGCAAGTCGTTCTCGTCGCGTCTCTCCGCGAGCCATACGCGGTCGTCTGCGATGATCCGCCTCTCATGTATGCGATCCCGCGCGGGCGCGACTGCGTCTTCGGCGGCACCAACGAAATCAGCACCAATCGCCAGGCCGATCCCGCCACCACCGCCGCCATCGTGGAGGAATGCAGCCGCGCCCTCCAAATCGAACCTCCGGAGGTTTTGCAAGCCCGAGCCGGGCTGCGGCCTTACCGCCATGGCGGCATTCGAGTGAGCGCCGATCGCCTCGCAGACGGCCGCCGCGTGATCCACAACTACGGCCACGGCGGCTCCGGTTTCACCCTCTCGTGGGGCTGCGCCCGCGCCGTTCTCGCTCTCAGCGAATCTGCCTAACGAAACGCTTGCTGGCGATGGCTCAAGTGTTGCGTCTTCTGCGCTGTCTTGGGCGGAACCGTCTTAAACCGCGCCGCCATCTCAGCGGCCTCTTGCGCATCGGCCGGCCGGCCGACGAGCCGGTATTCCGTCGCCAGATGCTGCCAGGCTTGTTGGTAGGTGGGCATGATCTTGACCGCTCGCTCGAACGCATTAACCGCCTCGCGATGCTGCCCCTTCATCGCATAAGCGATGCCGAGATGTTCCCAGACCGGCGCGTAGTTGGGCGCGAGTTTGGCGCCTTTGCGCAGGTGATCGAGCGCGGCGTCAACCTGCCCGGTGGCTTCGAGGCAAAACCCGAGCTGCGCCTGGATGAGGAAGTCGTTAGGCGCAAAGCGCGCCGCCCGTTGCAGCGGCGGGATGGCGGCCGGGATTTGGTTCAGGTTGATGTAGCCGTAACCGACCGTTGCCATCATTTCGGCGCTGTCGGGCAGCAGATCGGCCGCCCGCAAGAGGGCGCGCAACGTCTCGCTGGTGTGGCCGATGTTTTTTTCCGTGCGCGCCAGCTGCACCCAGGCGCCCGCGCTGGCCGGGGAAACGATCGTCGCCCGCTTCGCCTCCTCGACGGCCTTTTGTTTTTGCCCAAGGCGCTCGTGGCAGGCGCTCAGGAGCATCCATGGCCCCGGCTTCTTCGGTTCCAGTGCGGCAAACTTTTGAAAATGCGGGATGGCGGCGGCCGGCCGGTTCTGAGCCAGTTCGATGAAGCCGAGACCGACATGCGGGTCGGCGTAAGTTGGCCGAAGCGCGATGGCGCGCCGGCAGGCCTCGGTCGCTTCCGCGAATTGGCGTTGACCGTAGGCGATCGCACCGTGCACAGAGTGCGCGACCGGATTTTGCGGGTAACGCTGCGCGAGGCTGCGGGCGAGATCGATGGCGCGCCCATAATCGCGGCGTTGCAGAGCAACCGCGAGCTTCTTCACGATCGGATCGTTATCGAGGGTGCGGGCGTCGAGCACGATCCGATCGGTCGGACCTTGGACAAACTTCTCCGGGGGCGGCAGCTTTTTTAGGAGTTGATCGACTGTTGCGTCCTCGGCCGAAACCGTGGCGCGGCCCAGGACCGAGAGCAGGATGAGGAGACTAACGAGGACGGGCGGAACTGGAAATTTCATCGTGCCGTTGTATCGCAAACGAGGTGAAAAATCCAACAGAACCCGCGCCTCTTGCCGAACGCGCCCCCACCTGCTAAACGGGGCCCGTGTTCTCTCGATCTCTTGTTCCTCGCCTCGGGTTCGTATTCCTCTTCCTCGCGTCTGTCGCCTCCACGCCGGCCGCCTCTGTTTGGAAGGTGACCGGGCCAACCGGCGGCACTGTATATCTCGGAGGATCGATCCACGGGCTGGACAGCACCGACTATCCGCTCCCTTCGGCCTATAACCGGGCCTTCGACGCCACTTCGGCGCTCGTCATCGAAGACGATCCGAATGTCTCTCGCCGCGAGACGGGCAAGTTTTTCAAATCTGGCTTTTATTCGCGTGGCGACAGTCTGAAAAACCACGTCGATCCGCGTACCTACGATTATGTGCGGCGGGTTTTTCGCACGGTGCCGGAGGCGGAGCTTGCCAAATGCAAACCGTGGATGTTGATCACGATGCTCTGGTCGGGTGGGACGAACGAGTTGGGAGTCGAAGCCTTCCTGATCAAGCGCGCTCGGATCAACAAGAAGCCGATTCTTGGTCTGGAGACATTTCGCGAACACGCCAATGTCCTGGCCGGGATGCCGGATAAGCAGGCCGAGCTGGTTCTTCTCCAAACCTTCATCCCGCAGGCGCCTGGAACCGATATGCATGCCAAACTGTTGGCCGCCTGGCGGCGCGGCGACGTCGACACGATCGCCCGCCTGACCCATGAGATAGAGCGCGACTTGCCCACCTTTGCCCGGCGCCTGATCGTCGAGCGAAATCACAACTGGATTCCGAAAATCGAACGCTACCTGCGCGAACGCCAAACTTACTTCGTCGTCGCGGGCGCGGCTCACATGGGCGGACCGAACGGCGTCCTCGCGTTGCTCAAGGCGCGCGGCTGCCGGATCGAGCAGTTGTAGCGCCGCCTGCAAAACCGGTGGCTGAAAGCTTCCCCGGTGTTACCTTATGCAAATGGAAAAGCCACAAATCACCGCCTACCTCAAAACGCATTGCGGCTGGAGCGGCGGCGTCCGCGCCGTCCTCGCCAAATACGATCTTCCCTTCACCGAAAAAGACATTATCCAAAACCCGGCTTTCCGCTGGGAGATGGAAACCAAGAGTGGCCAACCACTCTCGCCCTGCATCGAGATCAACGGCGAAATGGTGGCGGACGTAAGCGGTGAAGAAGTCGAGCGTTACCTGATCGAGCACCAGCTCGTCCAGGCTGACGCGGCTGACGCCGGAGTGCCGATTAATGCGCCGTGCGCGAACGAGCAGCACGGCGAGCCGGTTAAGCTCAAGCTATAGCTATAGCCGAAGTCGCAGGTTTCTCTGGGGAGCGCCGCTTTCATCGGGCGCGACCCGTGCGTAGATTCGGCCGCTCTCCGATCGAATTCTTCGCTCATCCGATGATCCAACGATGAAACTCTTCGCGCGCACCGGCGCTCGTTCCAAAACCGCGCCGCGCAAGAAGCGCCGCCACACGTGGCGCTGGATCCTCGGTTTTCTCTTCCTCGCACTCCCTCTGGCCGCGGTCATCGCGGTGCTCTCTTTCTACGCGGTCTGGGCTCAGACGTTTGACCTGAAACGCCTCGGCACCATGCCGGAGCGCAACACGGTCTTCGACGTCGACGGGAAGATCTACAGTCGACTCGCCGGTGCGAATCGCCTCAAAGTGCCGCTCAAAGAAGTCTCGCCGCTTTTCGTCAAGGCGCTCCTCGCGCGGGAAGACACTCGCTTCTACAAACATGGTGGAATCGACTGGCGCGGCGTCGCGCGAGCCATCTACCGCGATGTCATCACTCGCTCGGCCAAGGAAGGCGCCAGCAGCATCACCCAGCAAATGGCCCGCAACAGTTTGCCGTTAGGCGGCCGCACCATTAGCCGGAAATTGCTCGAAGCCATGGTGGCCCTGCGGATCGAGCGCGAGCTGACCAAAGACGAGATCCTCGAGCTCTACGTAAACCGGATTTACTTCGGCTCCGGCTGTTACGGAGTCGAATCCGCATCGCAAGCCTACTTCGGCAAGAGCGCGGCCAAGATCGACCTCTCGGAGTCCGCCCTCCTGGCCGGGTTGATCCGCAGCCCGAATCGCTTTTCCCCACTTAACAATCCGAAAGGCGCGGCGACGCAGCGCGACACAGTGCTCAATCGCCTGCAGGAACTAAAGCAGATCAGCGCGGCGCAGGCGCTCCAGGCGAAACACGAAAAAGTCGTCTCCCAACCGCGTCGCCGCACTTTGATCCAGGAAAACTACGCGATGGACGCGGTCCAGCGGGATCTCAATCTCCTCCTCACCGCCGACCAGATTGATAATGGCGGCCTCTTCATTTACACCACGCTCGATCCGGTGGTGCAAAAGGCGGCGACCGACGCGATGGAAAAACAGCTCGCTAAAATCGAACGCCAATCTGGGTTCAAACATCCGCTCAAATCGCAATATCGCGCTCCCCAAGAAGGCGAAGACAACGCCATGCCTTATCTCGAAGGCGCGCTCGTCGCGATCGATAACGCGAGCGGCGGCATCCGCGCGCTGGTCGGCGGCCGCGATTATTCCCAGAGCAAATTCAACCGCGCCCTTCCGCCGGCCAATCGTCAGATCGGTTCGTCCTTTAAGCCTTTCGTTTACGCGCTCGCTTTCACCCACGGTCTGCTTCCGGGCGCGGCAATCAGTGACGGGCCTATTCAACCCGGTGAAATCCAGGGCGCGGGCAATTGGTCGCCCGGCAATTCCGATGGGCGCTATGTCGGAATCAGACCGGTCTCCTACGGCCTCATCCAATCACGCAACACCATGAGCGTGCGCGTGGGCGAATTCGCCGGTCTGGACGACACCCAAAAAGTGGCGACCACGCTAGGACTCGGCCACGAAATCCCGCACGGCGCCGCCATTTACATCGGCTCGTTCGAAACCGATCTGAAAGATCTCACTTCCGCCTACACGGTTTTCCCAAACGCTGGGGTGCGGAAACAATCCTACATCATCGAACGCATCGATGACCCCGATCACAAGCCGATCTATCGCTCGGCGCATGTGAGCCTGCCGGTGCTGGATAAAGGCGCGACCTGGATGACTACCCAGCTCATGCAGGAAGTGATGACGCACGGCACCGCTGCGAGCGCGAGTTCGTTAGGCTTCAAACTTCCCGCCGCCGGCAAAACGGGCACGACGAACGACTTCAAGGATGCGTGGTTTGTCGGCTTCACCAGCTCGTTGACCTGCGGCGTTTGGGTCGGCTTCGATCAACCCACCACCATTATCTCGCGCGGTTACGGTTCCGCGCTGGCCCTGCCCATCTGGACGCAAACCATGCTGAACGCCTCCACTCGTTATCCGGCCGAGCCGCTCCGCGCGCCGGTGGCATTGCAGCAGGCGACCGTCTGCTCCATCTCAAACGCGATTGCGACCAGCGGTTGTGTCGCGGCCGGCACCGCCTACGAAGTCGATCTGCCCGTGGATAAGATTCCGCGCGGCATCTGCAAAGTGCACGGCGGGAGCCCGACCGTCCTCGGGCGACGCATGGAAGAGTTTCAGCAAACGATCAAAAAAGCGCCGGGCAGCATCATCAAATCCTTCAAGCGCTTCTTCGGCGGGGGGCGCTGACCTCTGAATATTTCCCTCTGGGAAGCACGGGCTTGCGCTCCGCTACGGCTACCAATGGTAATCGACACGTTGGCCCGCGTTTCGCAGAGCGAAACGTCTACATTTGCTGCCGGAGCCGACGTACTCGGCTGAGTAAGTATCAAACTTGGCCGTGGAACCAACCGGGGGCGGGCTCTTCACGTCGTAGACATTATTGCCCACCACTTCCTCCGATTGGGTGTCCCAGATTATCACGCTTTTCTTAACGCTGGCCGGGGTCTGCTTATTTTCTCCAGGTCGAGTTGTATGACGCAAACTAAAAGGCGAAACACCGCCGTCCGCATTTACGGCCTGTTGTAGCCGGGGATGTTATCCCCGGCCGCTTCATCCACCGTTAGGCAAACGCTCGTGATCCGCCGCGGTATCGATGTCGATCGCGCCTCCCGGAAAGGCGACGGCGGCGACCTCGTCGGGATGCGAAGCGATCACCACTTTCGCGCCTTGTTCATTACCTAACGAGAGCAGCTCGGGGAAGCAGGAGCGCGCGAAAAGGGCCGGCACTCCGAGCGTCTCAGCGTAGGCGGAGGCTACGATTGGTTTCAAGTCCGACGCTCCTGAGCCAGATGGCATAAGACTTGGTGTTCTCCCGTCGCTTAAAATGTCAAATGTATATAAGACGCGACCCCGAAAGGCACCCCCAGCTAATCCGGCCTTGGACCTAACGAATCAACTGGCTCGGAGAGGGTCTTTTGGAGATTTTCGCTCCTTGCTCGAAACGTCAGGACCGTCAACGGTTCAGGAAGTCCTTTGCCCGGTAAAGCGGTTTCGTGTTTCCACGGCTCACTCCCCAATTTTGCCACGTTTAGCAGCCGGCCGATTTTGGTCCAGCTCGAGAGGCTATACGCCAAGCCCTCAGCGAGGAGGGGATTGGTTCCAGCGCCAACATGTAAATGCAGGTGCGGCCCGGTTCCCGACCCCGACAGCCCGAGCTTGCCGATGATCTGCCCCGCTCGCACACGATCGCCCAGCTTCACCGGAATATCTGACTGAAGATGTTCGTAAAAGGCCGTCCGGCCTTCGCCTAAATCGAGTCCGATAAAATTACCGGTTTCATCGACCAACGGCACCGGACTTCGCTGCTTTAATATAAGCGTTTCGCGCAAATCATCGCGCAATGCAACGACCGTGGCATCGGCGACGGCGAGCACATCAGCACCATAGCCCGCGTAATCTGTCAGGAGTCGACCCCCCTCGCGCGCCGTCGCACCATCCGGAAAGACGCCGAAAAAATCGACGGCAAGTCGCCCAGGGATGGTGGCGTGTCCATCAAGTGCATGAACAACGCGCCGATGTCCTCGCTCCCAGGAGGGATCATATACAGCGATCCAAGTGCCCGTGCGCAGAGGTGGTCCTAACAATAGCGCTTTGTCTTGATCGATTTTTACAGGCGGGGCAGCTATTTGTGCGGTTGTGCCATCTTCGAATCTGATCGTTACTCGGTGGATCAACTCCGATGAGTGCCGTTTTGTCGGCATCGGCAATTCGAAAAAAGCGATCGAATGAGCGCCAGAGACGAGCACGGAATTCCCGTCGTTCCTCGGATGCGGAAAGTGTCTGACCAGATCATCACCGGCGAAGGTCTTGATCGTTCCCACAGCGTCGCCCGCTTTGATCTCCGTGATCCGGATCGGGCCATTCGCCCAGTTAGCGAAATGCAATTCATAATAGAGGGTCATGCGGCCTGCAACGCTCGCTGATTGCGCCGGAAAGCGGCAGTCGATCGACAGCGATTGCCGCACCTCGGGGAGTTCATGGTTCGCGAGCAGAGATGTTACGAAAAGGAGCAAATTAAGTGCGCAGAAGGATTGTTTCATTTGAAGATTGATCCGCCCGCGTGGTCGCCGTTGTCCCACAGCAGCTCGAACTGTTAGTGTCACAATGTTGCTACTGCCGCATTCCACATGGACTCTTCAGCATCCGCCAGTTGGACATTCAGCGCAGGCATCTCTCAAACGTTAGAAAATCGAACTCAGCCATGATGAATCCCACTTAACTAGCGAGACGAGTAAACACCCTTGAGACATCTTCGAGCAAAAATCCGCCGGTCACGCCCACCAGCTCCGACGTTTGAGGTTCTTTCAGGAAGCCTGCCGCAACGATTTCTTTGACCGTGTTCTGATACAGTTCGGAAGCGGCAAGAGCATCCACCGAAGCGGCATTCTCCCAAAAACTTAATGCGTACCCTTTAGTATCAGAGCGGAGAAAAATTACACCCAAACACCCATCAAGCTTTTTGAACATTGCCAGCGAATGCGAATGGCAAAATCTATCATATTCGACCGCTTTGGAATCGTTGATCCCGGTAGTCCACAAGCGGACAATCATGATACGGCCCTCCACAAAACTCACGATTACAAGTTACCTGATCCGTATCTTTAGAACGGAAAACGGAAGATTGGATGCGGCAAAGTCTGTGAAGTTCAAGGGGCAATATCCAGATGCTTCGCAAATTTCACGATTTCGACTTCTCCGTAAAAGCCTTTTCCGACTCGTTCGTAGCCGTGCTTGTCGTAAAATGCTAGTGTAAGCGGCCGAGCTTTCGCGGTTTCCAAACACAACTTTGTGATTCCCGCGCCCACCGCTCGCTTTTCCAATTCCCGCAGTAAACGCGTGCCATAGCCTTTGCCTTGCTCATCAGGATCGATGCGAATTCGTTTTAATTCCGCCGTGGTTTCTAACCCTCGTTTAAACCCTCCCATGCCAACGACGCGCCCTCCAAGCAGACCGATCAAAAACTCTCCGTTCCGGACATATACTTCCTCGACGTTTCGCAGATCAGCTTCTTCATCTCGACTGGGTAGCAAGCCCACGAAGCCGCTCATCGCCTTATGATGCAAAAGGAGTGCAGCTTTTCGGTGGGCGGGAGCGAATCTAACAAGACTTAACCTTTGCATATGAGGTTGGTCGACCGGCTCGAGACTGAGCGTGATCACGCAACCTGATCGGGTCCATTTATTCTGACGTCTTCAAGGCGCCTGTAAACGGAACCGGCATCCGAACTGATTGGGGACTCGCGCTGCCCTTCCACGATTCGGCACCGGTCTGTGCATGGGTCGGATAGATAGAAACATTTCACGACGCATAGTGCTCGGCTCCGAGAAAGTGGAGCGATACATAAGGTTTCTCCCCTACCACCCAGCTATCGTGTGGCGTCGGAGGGATGTAGAAGAGCTCGCCGGTTCGTAATTGGTAGACTGTCCCGTCGTCGAAGGCGGCTGTCGCCGTGCCTGAGAGCACAAGTCCGACATGCTCCACGTTGCACCGCGTGGCGCCTACTCCCGGGCCGACGTGCTCGCTCCATTTCCAGCCGGGCTCGTAGGTGGCGCGTCCTATAGTCATGCCTCCGAGATGCACAAGCTCGAAGCGGCCTTTCTGCAGCACACGAACCTCATCGGGAGCTTCAAATCGTTTTAGGATGATCTTAATTTTATCGTTACTCATTGGTCCTCGCATTTCTGCAGTTAGATGGTTTCTGACGAACAGTCGGGCAGAGCACCGTACGCGTCACTCATCATTGGCGTAGTAGTCGCTCTCCTGCATCGTGAAGCATTTACCGAATGGTTTGAGGAACCATTTTTGAGAGTCCGGATAGTGGGTAATATCTGCAGGCGGATTATCCGCGATGACGTAGTAAAGAAGATCTTCGGAACCGACATTGTGGAGTTGGTGCGCCTCGTGTGGTGGAAAGACGAAGCTGTCACCGGCGCTGACCGGTAAAACATGGTCAGCGCTCCGCAGCTCTCCTGCCCCGCTTACGATAAGATAAAATTCCCACTGCGCGGCGTGGGCGTGGAATGGAAAATTGATCGCGCCTGGCGGCAACTTGACCAGTTCAACGTCGAAAGGATGACCTCCGCCCGCTACTCCGGCATCCCGGGGTGCTCCGAGAGCTTCGGAAATGTGTCGGCGAAAGATGTGAAAGCGTCCGGCGGGCGAGCGCTGCTCAGCCCACTCGATGGTATTTACGCTCGTGTGCTTCATTCGAGCCGACGTTCTAAGGTTCAGCGGCCACAACCTGTGCCTCGCATTCGACACGGAAGTTTACGGAGTTTGCGATAAAACATTTTGCGTGCGCTCGGTGGTGGAGTCCCTCGGCGACAGCCGCGTCGTCGCCTGCGCGGATTGTCACTCGCGGTCGCAGGAGGACGCCGGTGAATCTCCCGCCAGACGCGGCCTCTTCAGTCATTTCACCCGTCGCCGCATCCGTATAACTGAGCACCGAAATTCCTGCCTCCGCGCACAGATGAAGATACGTAAGTTTGTGACAG
The DNA here is from genome assembly GCA_965218705.1 of Chthoniobacterales bacterium. Taxonomy (GTDB): domain Bacteria; phylum Verrucomicrobiota; class Verrucomicrobiia; order Chthoniobacterales; family UBA10450; genus Palsa-1392. Next base: position 788,331 of record OZ244652.1, on the reverse strand, counting down.
GCGGAGAGCGAGGCGACTAACAAATCCTCAGGATTCCAGCGGGAGGCATCTCCGCGAAATGCCGGATCGGAAGACCCGAGAAGATGGGGCTTCGTCCCCGCTGATATTATATAGTCGCGGCTGTAGACCGTGTAGCTCGATGTACCTTGCCCAAGATTACCGACCCATTCGACAGAAACCGCATAGCGATGAGGTTTCGAGCCCATTATCGAAGGAGATTGACATTGATGATGGATTGCATACATGTATCCATACAACAATGACCCGTTCCGTCAAGCCTGCAAAAACCGCGGTGGTCGCGAAGACAACGCCCGACGCGATTGCGGACGCGCTTCTGGGCGAAATTGCGCAAGGTTCATTGCGCCCTGGGGAAGCGCTTCGGCAGGAGGAACTCGCGGCTCGTTTCGGCGTTAGCCGAATTCCTGTGCGGGAAGCGCTGCGGCGCCTCGAGGAAAATGGCGTAGTCACGGTTCACCCCAATCGCGGCGCATTCGTCAAGGTTTTCACCGACGCTGACGTGGTCGAAGTGTTTGAACTTCGCTTTCTGCTGGAGGTCGACCTGCTTGCCAGGGCGGTTCCGAAGATGTCCGGAGAGGATTATGCGGCGATCGAGGATGCTTTGCTCATCGCGGAACACGGGGCGCTACGCCGCGACTGGAGCAGCCTCGACTCCAGCTTCCACGAAGTCCTTTACACGGCAGCGATCCGTCCTCGTCAGCTCGCGATCGTCATGAACCTGCGCACCCTCTTTCAAAGCAGTGCCGCCAATGACGTCCTACCGGAACCGACCGAAGATTGGATGAGAGATCACCGCGATATCGTCGCGGCGTGCCGCGCAGGCGATCCAGCGGAGGCTGGCCGGCTCCTCGGAGACCATCTTTTCCGCGCTATGAAAGTGATCCGTGATCGACTGGCAATTCAGTTGAAACAAGGAGCAAAAAAAGCGCCGGATGATGCGGAGAAGCGAAAGAAAAAAAGTATGCTAGAAATCAAGCCAAACTGCGAATGCTGTGACCGCGATCTTCCTAATGGAGATCCCGACGCGCGTATCTGCACATTCGAATGCACCTTTTGCGCGCAATGCGTTGACCAACTCTTCAAAGGTGTGTGCCCGAATTGTGGCGGCGACTTTGTGCGCCGTCCGACCCGACCGGCTGCTCATCTCGATGAAGATCCGCCCTCGAGGGAACGCATAATTAAATACCATCCCGAGCGCGACCTTCTCGGGAAGGAGGCAGCGATCTCTTAGTGGTTGATTGATCACGAAGCAATGTCAGAGCGAGATTTCGAGATCCTGGACGAGCGTTTCCGGCGGCTCGTTCGGCGCAGCGCCTTCGTCGAGCAACTTTACGGTGGCTGCCGTTGGGCAGAAGGTCCGGCGTACTTCCCGGCACACCACGCCCTCGTCTGGAGTGACATTCCGAATGATCGAATGCTGCGCTACGACGAGGCCACTTCCACCGTCGGTATCTTCCGAGAGCCTTCGCGGTTCGTTAACGGTAACACTATCGACCGCCTTGGACGCCTCGTCAGTTGCGAGCAAGGCGGACGACAGGTGTCTCGCACCAACCATGACGGCAGCGTGGAAGTGCTTGCCTGCCGCTACGACGGGAAGCGCTTCAATAGTCCTAACGACACTGTCGTTCGCTCCGATGGGTCGATCTGGTTTACGGACCCAACTTATGGGATCGACTCCAACTACGAAGGGCATCAGGCGGAGAGTGAGATTGGCGCGTCAAACGTCTACCAGATCGATCCTAAAACCCGCGCGGTTACAATCGTAGCCGATGATTTCGTAAAGCCTAACGGCATTGCCTTTTCGCCGGACGAGCGTCGTCTCTACATCGTGGATACCGGCGCGAGTCATGTTCCTGACGGCCCTCGCCATATGCGCGTCTTTAATGTCGCCCAGGACGGCAAGCTCAGTGGCGGCGAGATCTTTGCAACCTGCAAGGCAGGTGTGTTTGATGGCATGCGCTTGGACGACGCCGGTCGCATCTGGACGAGCGCTTGGGACGGGGTCCACTGCTATACCCCAGAAGGCGATTTGATCGGCAAGATCAGGGTTCCGGAGCCTGTGGCCAACGTCTGCTTCGGCGGGCCGAGGAATAACCGGCTGTTCATCTGTGCGACGAGGTCGCTCTATTCGGTTTATCTCGCAGTTAACGGAGCTAAAACCTTCTAGGATGCTCCCCGTATTAGAGCAGGTAACAGTGCTGGAACCAGCCCAGTGCGGAAGCGAGCAGGTAGCCAAGCCGGCCCCAAAAGTAAAGGTGAGCCCCCCACAGCGTCAGGGCGCCAGCGCGCCCCGCGATATGAGCAGTCAGAACCAGTGTCGCGAAGAAAGGAAACGTCTCTATGAAGTTCGTGTAGGCCTAATCTACCCTGCTCGCCAGACCGCGCAGCGGCGGCACTGGTTTTTCCCGCGTGCTAGCCGTCCATCGATACCCATATTGGAAGCTGATGAGGTGCGAGTCCGCGATCAAATGCACCAGCCCGAGGATGACGCTGGCGGCTAGAAATTGAAGTTCCGTCGTCATGGAGAAGGGAAACCCGGGGTCAAACCCAAGCTAGACCCTGAGCGAGGCACGGAAGCCACGGGCGCTGTAGTAGGATTGGGCGCCGTTATGACAGATGAAAACGCGGCCGTAGCGGCGGTCTCCGAAAAGGGCGCCGCCTAGTTTGCGGATCTCCGCTGGGGTTCTCACCCAGGTCGTCGTCTTGAGGTCGAATTCGCCCAGTTTTTGCAGTTGGAAATATTCTTCCTCGGTCAAGAGCTCGACACCCATCGCGGTGGCCATGTCGATGGCGGTGTCTTTCGGTCGATGTTCTTTCCTCGACTCCAGGCCTTCGCGGTCATAGCAAACCGCAACCCGGCCTTTTGGGCTTTCCGGCGAGCAATCGAAGAAAACGAACTCGCCCGTCTTTTTATCATGGCCAACGACGTCGGGTTCGCCGCCGGTTTTTTCCATTTCATGGAGCGACCAGAGTTTGCCACTGTTCGCTTCCAGACGGGCCTCCACTTTCGCCCATGCGAGGCCTTGGTGGCGGCTCATGTTTTTCTCAAAGCGCCTTTGCAAGGTTCCAAGTAGTCCAGGTCGGTCTTTGGCGGAGAGTTCCTTTTTCGTTTCGGCGTTGTTCATCGTGATTTCTTTATCCGTTGATCAGACGGCTGCTGGCGGGCGTCGCGACTGAATCATCATCCAAATCCATCGCGCCATCAGGAGCAAGACCACACTCAAAACTGCCGCGCTATAGCCCAGAAGTCGATAGGTCCCGAGTAATGCCGCCGCGCCCAGGATGGCGAAGAGTGGTCCGGCGTACATCCATAATCCTGGATAGAACGATGATGGGGACGAAGAGATACCGGACCGCGCCGGCATATTCGCCTACTTCGGCCGCCGGACCATAGATGTAACCAAAGATGGGAATGGTGACGATGATGTGAAGCCAGCGCAAAAGCGCGCGCTTGTTGGCGCCAAGGTTCATAATGGGTGCGTTTCCGAGGGTGTTAAATTCGTTAGGCTAGCGACCACCTCAGGAAGCTGGCCCAGCATCTTCGCCCAGCCGAACTCCGCTCCCTTGAAGGCCTGCTTGGCCCCCGCGTGAGAGAGGTTGAACCCGGAGTGCTCGAAAAGGAGGCGCGTCCCGTCGCCTTCCGGCTGAAGCCGAAAGCTCACGCGGCTGTCGACGACTGGTCCGGCAACCGACCACGAGAAGACGAGCCGTCGGGGTGGTTCGCACTCCAGCACCTCGCAGCGCACACCCATCGAAATTCACCTTCGGATTCGGCGGGACCCGAAAGGTGAAGTGATGGCCGACGCGCGGCTCGAAGTCGTTCGGATACATCCAGCCAGCCAGCCAGGGCGTGGCGGTCGGCAATGCCCCGCCAGACCTGCTCCGGCGGCTGTGGCATCAGAAGTTCTCGGCGAACTGTGTTGTTCATGCCTGGCTTGGTTTGGAAAGCTGCTCCTGCAGTCGCTGGAGCCGGTCATCCCAAAACCGCTCGTATTGCGCGACCCAATCCCGCACCGGGGCCAGTCGCACGGGGACGAATCGATAGTGCCGTTCGCGGCCGTGCCGCTGTTCGGTCACGAGACCGGCATCCAGCAGGACGCGCAGGTGTTGTGAAACCGCCGGCCGACTCATGTCGAAGTGCGCGGCGAGGTCGTTGACCGAGCGATCGGGTTGAGCAAGGAGATCGAGTATCTGGCGGCGCGCACGGTGACTGATCGCGGTAAAAACGTCGGGCGCGCGATCAAAGGTCATGACCATAGCGTCAATATACGTAAGCAATTGCTTACGTGTCAAGCCCTCTCTCCGGGCTGAGGCTCGCAAGATCGGCTGGCGTGTCGATATCGAGTACGCCCGCCTCGAAAGCGACCTGCGCCACCTCTCCAGGCTCGGCGTGAAGGAGGGCTTTCGCGCCGGTTTCGTCGTCCAGCGCGAGCAAGCGCTCGTAGCAGGCGCGGGTGAAGAGAGCAGGCACGCCGTGGGTGCCAGCGTAGCGCGAAGCGATCATCGGTTGTCCGGTTTCGTGCTGCCGCGCGATGAGCTGACGCAGGAGGCCGGCGTCGACTTTGGGCTGATCGCAGACGAGCAGAATGAGGGCGTCGCACTCGTGCAACCGGGCGACCCCGGCGCGAACGGAGGTGCCGAGTCCGCGCTGCCAATTTTCGTTAGGCATGATGGTGACGGCGAGATCGCGCAAAGCCGTGGCGACTTTCGCACCGTCGGCGCCGACCACCACGACGACGGGAGTGCAACCGGCGTCGAGAGCAGCGGTGGCGGAGTGCCTGACGAGACTCTGACCCTGATAAAGCAGGAGCTGTTTTGGCTGTCCGAGCCGCGTGGAACCGCCCGCGGCCAGCACTACCGCACCGATCGTCACGCTACCGCGAGGTGAATAGCCGCACGGCGATCGCGCAACGATTCGGCGTTGGCTTCCGCGAAGGTGGCTTGGATTTCGCTGACGATGGCGAGCGCGATTTCTTCGGGCGATTCCGCGCCGAGATCGAGCCCGGCCGGGGCAAAGAGTTCGGAGCGAATCTCGACGCCGGCATCATGGAGGGCATGGAGCAGCTGGTCACGACGGCGGCGTGGACCGAGGAGGGCGATGTAGGGTAAGCCGAGCGGGAGGAGTCTGGTGAGGGCGGCGTAATCGCGACCGTAGTTGTGCGTTTTCACGACGGCGGCAGTCCACTGGTCGAATTCGTGAGGGAGCGCCGTCGCTTCCTCAGCTTCGCATACTTTCCATCCGAGGACCGCGGCCAGGCCGCGGAGTGGCGCGCTATCCGGGCCGTCGCCGACCAGGACAAGCTGAAGCGGCGGGCGGATGGTTTGCAGGCAAGCACCGGCTGGTGCGCCGTCCGTCGGAGCGAGGACGCGGCTGCCTAACGATTCGCTATTTTCAAAAATGGTGGCGATTCGACACTCGCGGCGCTCGCTTTGGAAGGCGGCCAGGGCGTCGATCAACGCCGGTTCGAGTTTCTCGATGAAGACGTCGATGGATCCGTTACAACCGTAGCGCAGACGGATGTCGAAAGTGAGCAAGAGCGCTCGGCCAGTGGCGATCACTTCCTGAGCGCGCACGGCGACTTCTTCTTCCAGACAACCACCGCTCAAGGCGCCCACGGTGTGGCGTTGGGCATCGATCAAGAGGCGCGCGCCGGCCCGTCGGTAACTGGAGCCGCGCGCCCTAACGAGTGTGGCGAGCGCGTGCGGCTGGCCGGGGTCGCGCTGGAAAGCGGTGATGATGTCTCGTATTTCCTTCATCGCGTCGCGGCTATAATCCGGGGAGCGCACGCGCCTCGCGTGCAGTTTTTGGTGCCCCCGCCGAAAACATCTCCATGCGGTTGCGCATCGAGGAGTTCGCGACGGCAGGCTGCCCTCGCCCGCAAGCGAGGCGCGCGCGCTTCCCAGAAGTCTTCGCGGCGCATAACCTAGATCAACTTATCCGGCGTGATGGGCAGGTCGCGGACCCGCTTACCGGTGGCGTGGTATACGGCGTTGGCCACAGCGGCGGCGATGCCGGTGACACCGATCTCGCCGATGCCACGAGCTCCGATGGGGTTAAATGCAAAATCCGGTTCGCCCACAAAATGGACTTCGATCTCGGGAATGTCGGCGTTGGTCGGAACGTGGTAATCGGCCAGGTTGGCGGTGACCGGGAGCCCCGTTTTCGGGTCGTACTCCGTCGCTTCGTGCAAGGCCATCCCGATGCCCATGACCACGCCCCCGATGATTTGGCTGCGAGCCAGCTTCGCGGTTACCACGCGACCGCAATCGATCGCAGTCACGACCCGCGTAACCTGCACCCGAGGCAGCAGCGGATCGATTTTCACTTCACAAAAATGCACGCCCCATGATTGGAAGACGTGTTCTTCGTCCTTTTCATCTCCGGGCATTTTGCTTTCGACCGCGATTGATGGCTGACCCGCGCGTTTCAGGATGTCGATGTAGCTGTCGGATTTACTGCGATCGTTTTTCAATCCGATCCGGCCAGGCTCGACCATGGCGATGTCTTCGACCTTGGCCTCGTGCAACGGAGACTTCACATCTTTCACCGCCAGTTCTGCCAGGGCCTGATGCAAGAGGGCGGCGACGGCGTGAATGGCCGTTCCAACTGTGCCAGTGGAATTCGAGCCGCCCGCCACGGGGCCAAACGGATAATCCGATTTTCCCAGCTCAAACGTCACTTTCTCGAACGGCACCCCAAGCTGCTCGGAAGAAATCTGCGTGAACGCGGTGTAGGCGCCGGTGCCCAGGTCGTGCGTCGCGCATTGCACGACCGCGCGGCCGTCGCTAAAAAGCGTGGCCTTGGCCGCCGCTTGCATTTTGTGCGCGGGATAAGTGGCCGTCGCCATCCCCCAGCCCACCTGCAAATCGCCGTCGCGCATCTGTGCTTTCTGGGCGTTGCGCCTCGACCAACCGAATTTTTCCGCGCCAATTTGGTAAGCTTCTTTCAAATGCTTCGAGCTGAAGGGCACCTCCTTGATTGGATGTTTCTCGGCGTAATTGGCCAGGCGCAATTCGAGCGGATCCATTCCCAGGAGATAGGAGAGTTCATCCAAGGCGCACTCAAGCGCGAAGACTCCGGGGCATTCGCCCGGCGCCCGCATGAAAGTGGGGCTGGCGACATTGATCGGGTGAACGATTTCCTCAATGCGAATCGCGAGGCTCTCATACATGACCGCGCTGGAGCGCGCGCCGCACGATTCTGTCCAGTCGGCGACCGGCGAGGTCACCGTGTGGCTGACGTGCTCGATGGCTTGGAGCTTGCCGTTGGAAGTCGCGGCCAGCGAGATGGTCTGCAACGTCGGGGTGCGATGGCCCGTGGAGGTGAACATTTCCTTGCGGGGCACATGAAATTTCACCGGCACGCCCGTTACTTTCGCGGCCATGGTCGCCAGCAGTTCGTGCGGCCAGATGGCCCCTTTGCAGCCGAAAGCACCGCCGACGTAAGGACAAATGACGCGCACGTCCTCGACATCAAGACCGTAGGTGCGGGCGAGGAGACTCTGCACGCCTTTGACGAATTGGGTCGAGTTCCAAACCGTCAATTTCCGGTCGCCTTCCCATGCCGCGATCATGCCCGACATCTCGATCGGGTTATGCATCTCGGTGGGCGTACCGTAGGTCTCGTGCAGACGCTTGAGATTTGAATTAGCTAAGGCTGGCGCCACGTCGCCTTTCTTAGGTTGCACTTTTTCACCCTGATTTTTTCCGGGCTTTTCCGCTTTGTCTTGCGCCGCCTTCATGTTGAGGAGCGGCGTTTCCGGCGCGTAATCGACCCGCACAAGAGACGCCGCGTAGCGCGCCTGCTCGAGCGTCTTCGCGACCACCAGGGCAACGTATTGCCCGGCATAATGGATCTTGTTATCGCCTAACGGATTGCGTTGCTCGATCCGGATGCCTTGCGCGCGCGCGGCGCCGCCCCCGCCCTTTGCTTCCTTGGGTTGCGGCGCGTTTTGATGGGTCAGGACCTTGAGGCCACCGGGCGCCGACTCCGCCGCTTTCGTGTCCATCGCGGTGATGGTGGCTTTGGCCATGTTACTGACGACCGGCCAAGCGTGCGCGCAATTGGGCACTTCGAATTCAACTGCGTACTTCGCCTTCCCGGTCACTTTGGCGGGACCGTCCACGCGACTACGCGCGGGTCCGAGAATGTTGGGGTTCGCCATGGTTAGATTAGTTTGTCAGGTGTCATGGGCAGCGCGCGAAGGCGTTTGCCGGTCGCGTGAAAGACCGCATTGGCGACCGCCGCAGCGACGCCCGTGATTCCGATCTCGCCGATTCCGCGCGCACCTAACGAGTTGATGTGCGGATCGGGCGAATCGATGAAGAGCGGTTTGATCTCAGCGATATCGGCGTTCACGCAGACATGGTAATCGGCCAGGTTTTGCGTCACCGGCGCGCCCGTCGTCGGGTCGTAGGAGGTTTCTTCCATCAAGGCCATCCCGAGGCCCATGATGACGCCGCCAATGATCTGGCTGCGGCTCGTTTTGGGATTGAGGACGCGGCCGTTATCGATCGCGCTGACTACGCGGGTGACGCGGATGCGAGGGACGATCGGGCCGATTTTCACTTCGACGAAATGCGCGCCGAAGGATTGGAAAGCGAACTTCTCGGCCTCTTCGCCCGGGTGGGTCGGGCCGGACTCCGCTTCGACGAATTCAAGTTTCGCCCGCTGGAGAAGATCGGTGATTTTCTGCGACGTCGTCGGGTCGCTCTCGAGCGCGAGAGCGCCATTCTGCAGGACGAAATCGGAGGGATTCTTGCCGGCGAAAGGCGAATTTTGATCGGCCTCGACGAGCGCAGCGAGCTTCGTTTTGACGGCGTCGCCCGCGCGCAGAATCGCCTCGCTAACGGTCGCAGTGGAATTGGAACCCCCGGCGACCGGAGCCAGCGGCAGGCTGCTGTCGCCCAGTTCGAAAGTAATCTGCTCGACTGGCAGACCCAGGGCTTGCGCCGCGACCTGAGTGAAAACAGTGTAAGCGCCCGTCCCTAAATCGTGGGTCGCGCTGCTCACGACGGCCCGCCCGTCACTCGTTAGGCGAGCCCTCGCTGCGGCCGCGAAACGGAAGCCGGGATAAGTTGCGGTCGCCATGCCCCAGCCGACAAGCGTTCCATCCGTGTCGCGCATCGATTTCGGTTCTGGTTTGCGCCCGGCCCAGCCAAACTCCTGGGCCCCGCGCTCGTAGCATTCGCGCAGTTTCTTGCTCGACCACGGTTTGCCCGAGATCGGATGAGTCTCGGCATAATTCGCGAGGCGCAGCTGCACCGGATCGAGTTTGAGTGCGTAGGCCAGCTCGTCCATGGCCGACTCGAGCGCGAAGGTGCCCGGGCATTCACCCGGCGCCCGCATGGGAGTCGGCGTGCCGATATTGATCGTGTAGAGGATGTGCTCGATGTCGATGTTATCGCAGGCGTAGAGCTTGCCGGTGGAAGCATTTCCACAGGCCTCGATATGGCTGCCGACCGGCGACGTGACGATCTGGGTGCGGTGCCGCACCGCGCGCAACTTCCCACCCGGGTCCGCGCTCAAGGCAAGATGCTGCACCGTGACCGGCCGATGCCCGCAGGAGGTGAACATCTGCGGCCGGCTCACGACCAGCTTGACCGGGCGACCAATCTGGCGCGCCGCCATCCCAGCGAGAAAAGTGTGTCCCCACTGAAAACCTTTGCAGCCGAAGCCGCCGCCGACGAACGGGCAGAGCACACGGACGTTTTCGGTCGGCAGGCCAAATGCTTCGGCCACGGTCGCGCGAGTGCCCTGCACCCACTGAGTCGTGTCGTAGAGCGTGAGTCGATCGCCTGCCCACGTCGCTATGGTGGCCGATGGCTCCATCGGGTTGTGCGTCTCGGTCGGCGTGGTGTAGGTGGCGTCGACTCGCGCGCCGCCGCGTTCGCCCAGGGCTTTGGTGGCGTTGCCTTTGTGAATCTGGATCGACTCGTGGAAAAATTCCGGCGGCCGGGTCGCGGTTCCTTTCGCCTCGGCGATCGTTAGGGCAGGTTTCTCGCTGAGGTATTCGATCTGGAGAAGCGAGGCGGCGTGGACCGCGTTCTCAAAAGTGTCCGCGACGACTACGGCGACATGTTGCCCGGCGTATGAAATGACGTCGTCGGAGAGCGGCATGCGCCCTTCCTGCATCACGCCGCCGGTCATGAAATCGGCCTTTGGCTTGGTCAACCTGGTCGCGTTTTGGTGGGTAATGATCTTGAGTAGGCCGGGAGACTTCTCCGCCGCGGCCGAGTCGATCGACTTGATTTTGCCTTTCGCGATCCTGCTTTGCACGAGGACGGCGTGGGCCGTTTCGTGAGGGAGAAATTCCGCGGCGTAACGCGCCTGGCCGGTCACCTTCGCTGGGCCGTCGACGCGCGAGATGGGCTGGCCGATCGGTGATGGGGCGAGAGCGTTCATACCCGAAAACGACGCGCTAGTTGCATCACGCCATCTTCGCGACCGTGCTGAGCGCCTGCGTGATGGCGCGTTTGGCGAGCTCGATCTTAAAGGAGTTGAACTTATAGCCTCGCGCCGCCACCAGTTCGGCTTCGGCCGCCGCGCGGAAGACATTCGCGTCAGCTTTCTTGCCCACGAGAGCCTGCTCGCTCTTGGTCGCGCGCCACGGTTTGTGGGCGACGCCGCCCAGGGCGATGCGGGCTGACTTGATGTTGCCGCTCTCCAGTTCGAGCGCCGCCGCGACGCTGACCAAGGCAAACGCGTAACTGGCCCGGTCGCGCACTTTCAGGTAATGCGAGCGGGTCGCGAACGGAATCGCCGGCAGATCGACCGCGACGATTAATTCGTTAGGCTGGAGGTTGGTCTCGACGTTGGGGGTGTCGCCCGGGAGGCGGTGGAAGTCGGCGAACGGAATCGTCCGCTCTCCCTTCGGCCCCTGCACCCGCACGACCGCTTCCAGCGCGGCGAGAGCGACGCACATATCGCTCGGATGCGTGGCAATGCACTGCTCGCTCTGCCCGAGGATGGCATGGACGCGGTTGTAGCCTTCGAGCGCTCCGCACCCGCTGCCGGGATTGCGTTTGTTGCACATGGGAAAGGCCGGGTCGTAAAAATAATAGCAGCGCGTCCGCTGGAGCAGATTTCCACCTGTGGTGGCCAGGTTGCGCAATTGCGGGCTCGCGCCGGAAAGGAGTGCTTCACTCAGCACGGGATACTTCGCCACGACGAGCGGGTGTTCGGCCAGATCGGAGTTGCGCACGAGGGCACCGATGCGCAGGCCGCCATTGTTAGGCAATTCCTCCACCTTGGCCAGGTCGAGATGATTGATGTCGATCAGTTGCGCGGGCTTTTCGACCCCCATCTTCATGAGGTCGACCAGGTTGGTCCCGCCACCGAGGAGCTTGGCTCGGCCGTTCGCGGCCATTCCGCGGACGGCACTTTGGGGATCGGTCGCGCGCGAGTAGGTAAAGGGATTCATGAGGCCACACCTCCCATTTGAGCGCGCGCCTGTTTGATCGCGTCGACGATGTTTGGGTAAGCGCCGCACCGGCAAAGATTGCCACTCATCCATTCCCGAATTTGCGCGTCATCCTTGGCGTGGCCTTCCTGCACGCAAGCGACCGCCGAACAGATTTGGCCGGGCGTGCAGTAACCGCACTGGAACCCATCGTGCTCGATAAAAGCCGCCTGCATGGGATGGAGTTGGTCGCCTTTGGCCAAGCCTTCGATGGTGGTGATTTCGTCACCTTCCAGCGTCACCGCGAGCGTGAGACAGGAATTCACGCGCCGCCCATTGAGCAGGACCGTGCACGCGCCGCATTGCCCGTGATCGCAGCCCTTTTTCGAGCCGGTCAGCTGCATGGTCTCGCGCAATAAATCGAGCAGCGAAGTGCGCGGATCGATTTTCAGCTTCTGGATGGCGCCGTTAATTTTCAGCTGGACGTCGACCAACGAAGGATGAGCGCTGGCCGCCGCCGGATCAGCGGCCTGCAGGTTCGCCAAACCCAGCAGGCGCGGACCCAGGGTAATCGCGGCACTCGTGCCGGCCACTTTCTGCAGAAATCTTCGGCGCGTTTCCAGACGGCCGAAGATGAGCAATTCATCGAGCGGATCGCTCGGAGGGTTCGAAGACGGGCCCGAAGCGGTATGATCGAATTCGTCGGACATGATATTACCTAATACGAATTTCACCCCGCGAAAAGCCGTAGCCGCGAAATGAAAAAAACCGGGAAGAGAGCGGGTGAGGGGAATCGAACCCCCGTATGCAGCTTGGGAAGCTGCCGTTCTACCATTGAACTACACCCGCGCCAGAATGGCCGAATTTCGACGGCGCCATGCCGATTGCAACTTACTGCCAGGAAATGACGTCGTCATCGTTGTTGCCCACCTTTTTGTCGCCCGCAGCGGTCAAGCCATCTTTCCCTTTCGACCAGGCGATCACTCCCAGACGAAGCTGGGCACTTCCCGCATTCATCGTATACGGATTTGGGATCTCGTCGTTGTAATTCCCATCCATGGCCAGCAGATACGGATTTCCCCAAGGATCGTAATCCTGCCCGTTACTACCGATCCCGGAACGCGGACGAGACGTGTCTTTAACGTCGGGCGGCGAGATGAACACGATCTTTTTTGGATTCACGGCATCGCTGGCGTTCGCACCGGAAGCGACCGCTCTCAGCGAGTAGAGGAGATTGGCGTTATCCGTGATGGTCGAGTCGTCCGTCGCGAGCGGATACTTTCCATACTCGGTGTAGAACGCGTGCACCGCGGTCACGACCTGGGCCAGGTCGTTCTTCGCCTGTGTTCGCTTCGCCTGATCTTGCACAGCCCGGTAAGCCGGGAAAAGCAAAGCCATCAGAATGACAATGATGGTGATGACGACGAGCAGTTCGATGATGGTGAACGCCGACAGGAAATTTCGCCTCAAGTCCATTTCTGCATCTGCTCGGGAAAGGGACACTGCGCGCAGTCGGTTTCGTCTTGCAAGCAAAAGTCCTGGTAAATCTGGAGGAGACCCTGTTGCCCGGCGACGGTGCGCAGAAAGCGCTGCCGACGTGGGTCGTCTCCGAAAAGCCGGGCCGCCCCGGTCTCCAATCGTCGATTCGTGAGGCGAGCAGGCAGTCGCGCCAAATCGGGCCAGGCCGAGCCGTGCTGCAGGTGACGCCAGGGCAGAACGACGTTGGCGATGATCTCCGTGAGACGCGTCTCGCCCACCAGCGCCATGGCCCGCGGCGCCGGCGCAGAGGTGAGCGTGTAATGAAAGTTCCAATAAGGGTGTTCCAGCTCCTGGAAAAACCGCCGCACTTCGCCGAGTTCGACCCCGCCTAACGAGCGCCGGAAATGCGGCCATTCCGCCACCAGCCGGGCCAGCGCGGCGACCCGGCGCTGCGGATGATTGAGCGGACGCGAACCACCGAGTCGCCAGGTGCGCGGCGGGAGGAGAAGCCGCTCGTAGAGAGCGCGCTGCGGCCACCAACGCTCCCAGAGTTGACGCAAATATTGCCGCGTCTCGATCGGAAAAGCCGCCAGGTCGGGCGCACCCAAAAAACCGGCTCCGCCAAAAAGAACGGCCTCGATGTCGTTAGGCGAAGTGCTCCAGGTCTTCAGCGGGAAGCGTTGCGCGAGGAGGGTGAAAGGAAGTTTGTTCTTCTTGTAGCCGAGGGCGGCGGCCACCTCCTGGTAAAGGGCTTCATCCGCCCCGTGCAGCTCACTGAGCCGTTGCAGGCGCTGCGCCTTCCGCTCCAATCGGAATTGCGCCGCCGCTTCGAGGATGCTGTTGATCCTTTCCTCCGGCAAATCGCGTAATGGTGCGCAACAACGCCCGGGTCGCGCCAGGGGCAGGCCGCTCACCAGCGTGTCGGACAACGCGGCGGGATCGACTCGCACCTGTGGCACTTGCTGATGAGCACTCGTGCGCGTGAAAAAAGCGCGCCTGCCTGGCTCGACGAAAATGTGCAGCACTGTCTGTGCGAAAGCCGGGTTGGTGGCATGGCCGTGTGTTTCCCAATTCGGCGCAGCAAGGTCGAACTCGACGCTGCCGCGCCGCACCTGGCCGTCGACGCGAACGGCGGCATCGGAGAAATCCGGCCCGGCTTCTCGATTCCAAGTGCCGAATTGCACGACCTCGATTCGCTCGCCCTCGCTGCCGGCGAAGGATTTTCCAAACTCCCCGGCGAACCAGCGCGCTTGCAATTCGAGCTCGCTGAAGTGGCGCGGCACCGCCAGCAGTGGACGTTCGCGAATCGCCGAGCGGGCACGCAGCCGCGCGTAGCTTTCTGGGTCGGGCATGGGGCAAGGCTAAAGTGCGATTTCGCCGCTGAACAAGCGCAAAATGGGTTTGCATCGTTTGGCGCCGCCGGTTAAACCGCCCGCTGTGGCAGCCGCCCAAGCCGGTTTGCCTAACGAACAAGCAAAATGAAAACAAAACTCCCAATCCTGATCGGCCTCTTCCTCGCCGGAGCGGCCCTTTCCATTCCCCAACCGACCTTCGCCAAAGGCAGGGAATCCCCCACTCCAAAAACCAGCGCCAGCGAGAGCGCGAGCGCCGGGACGAAAAAGCCGCGCGCCCTGCCCTTTCATGGCAAGATCGCTTCGGTTGATGCCTCGGCCAGGACGTTCACGGTCGGCAAGCGCACCTCCAAAATGGTGGACGAAACCAAAATCACCAAGGAGGGCGCTGAAGTGAGCATGAGCGACCTGAGCGAAAGCGTCATGGTCGGCGGCTCTTACTGGAAAAAAGAAGATGGCTCGCTCGAAGCCAAGACAGTCAAGCTGAAGACCGCGGCTCCGGAGAAGTCCGACAAGGAGACGGAGAAAAAGGACGGGCAGTAAACCGTTTTGATTGTGGACGCGTCCCTCTGGGACGCACGGGGGAAGGCTGCGCAAATTAAGGTGCGTATTGCTCCAAATCCCCTCTGCCCCGCGTTGCGCAGGGCGCAACGTCTACAGGGAGGCTTCTAACGCGACGCGGAGATCGTCGACAAATAACTGGTACTCCCGCGCGCGCGACTCCTCGTCGGGCTGGCGCAGGAGCGAGGAGGGGTGGACTGTCGCTACCACCCTCGAAGCGAATTCCGACTCCATCACTTTTCCGCGCTCGCGCGTGACCCGAAAACCAGAGCCGAAAATCGCCTGAGCCGCCGTCGAGCCGAGGCAAACCAGGACGTTTGGCCTAACGACACGTAGCTCCGCTTCCATCCAGGGCCGGCAGGCGGCGATATCGCGCGAGCTGGGCTTTTGGTGGATGCGACGTTTGCCGCGCGGTTCCCATTTGAAATGCTTCACGGTGTTCGTGACGTAGACCGTATCACGATCGATCCCGGCTTCCTGCAGCGCGCGATCGAGCAACTGACCGGCCGGCCCCACGAACGGCTTTCCCGCCAGATCTTCCTGATCGCCCGGTTGTTCGCCCAGCAGCATGAGCGCAGGATTCTTTCCTCCTTCACCGAAAACAGTCTGCGTGGCATTTTTGTAAAGAGGACACGCCGTGCAGGTCGCCGCTGCTTCACGTAGTTTCGTGAGGCTGGAGGTCTCCGGCACCGGGGCGGGTCGCCAGCTTTCGCCGTTGGTTTGAGAGACTTTGGCGGCACTTTTCTTCATCATCGTGTCGACGCGGACAGGCGCTTCCCGCAGAAGGCTGGGAATGAGCTCGGCTTCCGGCAAGTTGCGCCAATATTTCTTCGGCATCTCGGCCTGCATCGCGTGCACTTTTACGCGGGCTGGATTGAAAATATTCGCGTAATAGGTGCGCCACAAATCCTCCATTTCATCGGCGCGCGGCGCGTCCGAGCGGGTCATGCCATCGGTAAAGGAAAGCTTCTCCCCGTCCCAATGCGCGCACCGATCTGGCGTCAGGATCGACCATTGCATGGAAGCGAAACGATCGGCAAAAAAGGTCGCGTTATGTTCGACAATGTGATGGGTCGGCTCGAACCAGGCGACGAACCACTTTTCGTTACCTTGCGCGACCTCGCGAAAGCGGACAAATGCCCGCATCTTGTGAATGTCGTGCCGCACGGATTTATGCCATTCGTAGGCCCGCGCCACGTCGGGATCGCTGGCCACTTCGAG
This sequence comes from Chthoniobacterales bacterium, assembly GCA_965218705.1. Lineage (GTDB taxonomy): Bacteria > Verrucomicrobiota > Verrucomicrobiia > Chthoniobacterales > UBA10450 > Palsa-1392. The sequence continues at coordinate 772,298 of OZ244652.1, read as the reverse complement.
CAAGTGCGACTCGCCGTGGGTCAGTCGCCAGAGCATGCGATAGAGCAGGGCCCAGCGCGTGGAGTCGCTGTGCAAAGCGACCAGCCGGGCCAGATCAAGAAAGCGTTTGGGGACGCGAAATCGAGCGCGCGTAGCGTCATTCGTGGATGGCGAATCGGATTCTTCAAAAAGCTGGAGACTGGGTTCGACTTCACCCAAGGCTTCCCAGACGATGTCGTTAGGCGGAAGGTCGTTGCTCAAGGCACGACGCGCCATTTTTTGCCAGCTCTCGAAATTGGGTTGGAACGAAATTTGTTCCACGCTCTACAACTGGCCGGTGACCACGGACGGTTCGAGCGCAAACAAATCGAGCTGGGTTGGCCTAACGATTAACTGGGAGGCGAGATCGTCGTGCTCCAGGTTGCGCGTTTGCCGATTTTCATCCGCGGTCGTCACGAACGGCAGGACCTTTTTCAAGGGCAGGCGCAGCCGCATCAAGTCTTCGACGCGCAGTTTATGCCAGCGCCTGATGCGCAGGATCTTTTCGACGCTTTTGGTGCCCAATCCCGGCACGCGCAGCAGCAAAGGGCGCGGCGCCTTATTCAGGTCGACCGGAAACAATTGCCGATAGCGCAAGGCCCAGGCCAGTTTTGGATCGATCGTTAGGTCGAGATTTGGCGTCTGGTTCGTGGTCAACTCGTGGGCGGCAAAACCGTAGAAGCGAACCAGCCAATCGGCCTGATACAGTCGGTGTTCCCGCACCAAAGGAGGCGCTTGGAGCGGCAGCTTGCTCGAAGCATCGGGGATCGGGCTGAAAGCCGAATAATAAACGCGCCGCAACTTTTGACGCGCATAAAGCGAGGATGCCTGTTTGAGAATAGTGGCGTCGGTTGCCTCCGTCGCCCCCACGATCATTTGAGTACTCTGACCCGCGGGCGCGAACGCGGGAGCTTTGCGATTCTGCCGGCGTTCTTCCTTGGCCTGTGTGATCCGGCGCTTGATCCCGGTCATGGCGCGCTCGGTGTTTTCGAAATTCTTCTCCGGCGCCAGACTTTTAACTTCCGCTGGGGTGGGCAGCTCGATGTTAATACTAATGCGATCCGCCCATCGGCCCGCCTCCTCGATCAGTGTGGGTGATGCCTCCGGAATAGTTTTGAGATGAATGTAGCCGCGAAACTGATGTTCGACCCGCAAGGTGCGGGCGACCGCGATCACCTGCTCCATGGTGTAATCGGGATTTTGAATAATGCCCGAGCTGAGGAAAAGCCCCTCGATGTAATTGCGCCGGTAAAAATCGAGCGTCAGCCTAACGACCTCCTCCGGCGTGAAACGCGCACGCGGCACATTGCTCGAGGCGCGATTAATGCAATAAAGGCAGTCGTAGATGCAATAATTAGTGAGCAGGATTTTGAGGAGCGAAACGCAACGCCCATCCGGAGTATAACTATGGCAAATGCCAGTTCCGGTGGTGGAGCCAAGACCTTTCGATCCGCGCGAATTTCGCTTGGTCGTGCCGCTGCTCGCGCAGGAAGCATCATATTTCGCGGCGTCGGCCAAAATGGCGAGTTTGCGGGCGATCTCCATGAGGCGCGCTAATCTTCCGCAGAATTCGTGAAACCGCTACTCGCACGCTCATCCCCGTTCCTGCTAACCTTGGCCATGCCGGAAAAAGATGCCGTCATCGAAACGCCGCGCCTAATTTTGCGACCCTTCGTGGAGACCGATCTGGAAGCGCTCGCCGCCCTTATGGCCAACCCAGATTTCATGCGTTTCTCTAGTGGCGTCTTCACGCGCAAACAAACGGCGAGCTTTCTTTTCGACCGGGTCATCGCGCCGGCGCGCGCCGGTTTACCCAGTCAGTTTGCGGTTATGTCGCGAGAAGAGAATCAACTGATCGGATACTGCGGATTTTTTCGCCAGATCGTGGACGACGTGCCGGAGATCGAGCTTGGCTACCGTCTGCATCCGGCTTCTTGGAACCGGGGGCTGGCCACCGAAGCGGCGCGAGCTGCGCGAGCTTACGCTTTCGATGTTCTCAAACTAAAACGCGTTATCTCGCTTATTCATCCCGATAACCATGCCTCCCGGCGCGTCACGGAAAAAAACGGTATGACCCTCGAAAAAATAACAACATTCCGAGGGTCCCCCGCACAGGTCTTTTCGGTCTCATTGTAGACGCTTCGCTCTGCGAAGCGCGGGCGTAGGCATGGCATCAAAGAGATTGGTTCACACCGCGTCGCCCAGAGGGCAATGTCTACCCGGGCTGACGACGCAGAAATTCCGCGGCTAGCGCACGATAGGCTTTGGCCCCATTCCCGCTCGGGTCGAATTCGAGGACGCATTGCCCAAAACTGGGCGCCTCACTCAAGCGCACCGACCGCGGGATGACAGTCTCATAAACGCGAGCGCCGAAGTGCTCCCGGACCTCCGCGACGACCTGGGCGCTCAAATTGGTGCGCCCATCGAACATCGTCATGAGAATGCCGCCCAATTCGAGATTGTCATTTGCTCCCGAATCGCGCACCCGTTCAATCAAGCGAACGATTTTGACCAAGCCCTCGAGCGCAAAATATTCGCACTGAATCGGCGTGATGAGCTCATCGGCGGCGGCCAGCGCATTGGTCATGAGGATGCCTAACGACGGTGGGCAATCGAGCAGAACAAAATCGAAAGTCTGGTCGGCCCGCAGTGGTTTGAGCGCTTCCACCAGGCGCGTCAGATGATGATCCATCCGCGCGATCTCAATTTCTGCCCCGGCCAGGTTGATATCGGCCGGGACGATAAAGAGCTGCTCGAGCCGGGTCGGCAAAATTTTCTGCGTGACCGGCTCCTCGCCTAACAATGCTCCGTAAAGACTCTGCCCTTCCACTTCCTGCAGCCCGAAGGAGCTGGTAGCGTTGCCTTGCGGATCCAGGTCAATCAGCAGGACCCGTTTCTTTTCCTCGGCCAGGGCCGCCGACAGGTTCACCGCAGTCGTCGTCTTCCCGACCCCCCCTTTTTGGTTCGCAACGGCTACCACCTTCATCGTGGAATGATTTGCGTTCGCAGTTCGAAAGTGCGCCGTCCGTCGGGTTCCTGCCAGAGGAGTTGTTCAGGGGTCGGTAACATCTCTGTGATTTCGATTTCGCCGGCTTTAGTCAACCAACGGTGGAAGATCTCCAAAAAAAGATAGCTCTCCAGATCAATATAAACAGGCTTCGTATCCTTATCCCGCCCCTCCACGCCGCTGCGACGCAGGGCGTTTTCAGTGGGACGAATATAGATATGTCGCGGCAGCCCGCGCGCGCCGCGCAGGCGCTCAACGGCCAGAACCAGATCGCGTGAAATGCCGGTAAAATCCCCGGCCCCTAGCTCTTCCAAGGTTACCGCCCAAGTGCGGCGTTGCACCACGACGCGGCCACAGGACAAGCGCGGCGTATTTCGCCCTAACGAGAAGCTAAAAGGATGAAACCCAAGTGGGATGGTCCAGGCTCGCGCGAAGGAACCGAGGTATTCGCCGGTTTTCCATCGACGCAAACCGACATCCCCGTTGGACTCCTGAATAAAAACTTCGCATTCTGACGGCGGTATCGTGGGCCATTCTTCATGAGCACGCTGCGGCGCCGCAAAATAAGTCAGACCCGGCAGGCCATCGAAGAGCCGCACCGACGTCGCAGCGGTAAAGTCGACCGCGAAGTAACCAAAGTGAAAGTTGGGTTGGCCACAAACGGCCCGCCGCAACGCGCGAGAGAGGGCTTCCCTATCTGGACAAGACCAATAAAAACCATGATGCAAAAGAGCGACCGAAGGATGCAGCTCGGCCAAAACCCATTGATATTCCCCACGCCCCGCTGCTTCGATCGAAGCAGCCCCTAATTGTAAGTCGGCCGAAGGATAGGTGTATTCTGGGAATCGCTCGAATTCGAAGCGCGCCCTCACGATCTGGCACTCAATTGCGGTCAGTTCGTATTGTTCGTCGTTGGCGTGCGGAGAGAGTTGCTCAGCAAAAGCTGCTTTTACTTCACGAAAAGCGTTGTGCGCGAACGCAATCACGCCGGGGCCTGTCAAGGGCATCTGGCGCTGCGCACAGTGACGCAGAAAAGCAGGTAAAGGAATCGAGCCATCGCGGAGAGGCGCTTCCTCCAGCAGATGTCGAAGGCCTTCCGCCACACGACTAGCCACGAACGCGTAATTATCGCACCAAAGATCGATCCACGGTGCTGCCTCATGTGCGACTTCGTCGATCAGTTCTTCGCCAATCGCGAAATTGGTCTCGCGAAAACACTCCTCCCCGATTGGGTTCGTGGCAGCGTAAAGAAAGCGGGTCGCTTTTTTGTGAGCGCCGATCTGATCGAGGCGCTGCGTTGCTTCTTCGATCACGCCCAGGCGAGAGAGGGGATCGCTTCGCCGCGCGAATTCAGCCGGCAGTTCCGCCAGTGGTTGGAGCGTTTTTAACCAACGGTCTCGGACGGGACCCTCGCGCCAATCGCCTATCTCAGCGACCAACAAATCGAAAGCGTGAGGGTCGAGAGCACAGACCTCCATTTCCCAGACGATGAGATGACGGTGGGCCAAATCCGCTAATTGATTGAGAGGGGCGCCTAACGAATGGGCTGGTGTCTTTCCGTTACAGCGCGTGAGCAGCGCGTGCAAGTCGGAGTCTATGAAAACCGTCTCCCCTGTCTCCGTGTTGATAAATCTACCTTCGGCCAGACGCCCATGCGGGTGAAGCCGCGGGGCGATCTCCTCTTTGGTCTCCGGATCGGCATTGATGGCAGCGACAGCCCCATGCGCCGTCCACCGTTCCAGAAAGACTTCGCGCCGCGCGATGCCGGGCTGGGGAGAAAACTGAAGCGATCGGAGATCGGGATCAATCCGACCCCAGCCCTCCGGGCCGAATTGACTGAGGGAATCATTTTTCCCGGCCACTCGTTGCAAGTAGAGAACAAGATGGCGCTCTTCTGCTCGCGCACGCTTGTTACGATGCGGCGTCGCCGTTGGTGAGTCCGCCAGTTGCTGAATGACCCGCTCTCGGACTCCCTCCGCGGCGAAGACAAGATAGGAGGGGAGGTAAAGAGCGGCTGATTCGTAGAGCGCAACCCGGACTCGATGGATAGCCGGCTCGAGCAAAAGGCCAAAATGCGCTTCCGCTGCGGCGACCAGTGCGGCAGCCTGGGAAGAAGGCAGAGTGATATCGAAGACGGCGTCCGTTCCCTCTGGTTGGATCCCGGAGTAGAGCGCCTTGCGCAGAAGACGAAGCTGTTCTTTGGAAAATTCCTCGCGCCGGGCGGAAATGACTTGTTTGACCTTCGTCTTCGCGCTGGTGGACTCCGCCTGTCGGCTTAGGAGTTCGCGAGCAGACCGAGCGATCTCCGGCGTGGCCAGCTCTTCCAAAACTTCGAACGGCACACCAGCCATTCGAATTAAGAAAATCGGCGCGAAACGATAACCAGCCTCAGCCACGCCTGAAGAAAGACAGAAGACGCCCCGAGGGCAATTGTTAATCGCAACGTAACCCTCAAGCCTCACGCTCTGCCAGGACCGATCCGTAACCGGCGGGCTCGATCGACAGCCATCTCCCGGCGATACAAGACGGGAGCCATTCCGCTTCCCTTGCCGTCCTCCGAGGATATGTTCTCCCCGTGCAGCCGGCTTCAGACGACGAACCTTCTATCGGGCCTCTGAGAATCCGATGTCAGCAGGAATATCGAGCGTTGCAACAACTCCGTCGAGAAGCTTTCACGCCCTGGTCTGATTCCCACCCCCCGCGATTAGTTTATAATTTGGCTTCGCGGATATTTGAAGGGTTCCTGCTCGAAGCGCGATGCGCGACGGGCGAGGTGGTGGGATATCTGTTCAGTGCGCCTGCCTTCTGGTCGGGCGACCCCGGCGAACTGCAGACCTACGATTACCACATGGAGAATCTCTCCCGCCGACCCCTCCTCAAAGCCGCCATTACAATTTGTGCCGGCCCCCTCCGCTCGTTCGAGCCGCAACTTCGCCAGGCCTACCTACGGGGGAGCAATTGCATAGTGATTCTCGCCATGCTCGTGCAACCTGACTATCGCGGACACCGAATTCCCACGCGATTTATTGAATACCTGAAAGACGTGGCCGCAAGCTACGGATATCTTTCGCTGGTGTCGCCCTTTCGTCCCAGCGGCTACGGGAGGCACAAAGAGGAAACCCAAAAAGCCCACAGCGCTGAGCTCTTCCAGAAATACTGCGCCACAACAGGCACGGAAGGTCTTCCCATCGACCCCTGGTTACGGACGTTGGTCAAAAATGGGATGAAGATGCTGAGGCCCGAGATGCGCTCCATGGAGGTAACGCGCGATTTACGCGCATTTGAGACCTTGCGCAAAACCTACCGCCCGGAGCGCTGGTACCAAACCTCAAAACAAACTTGGGAATGCGGCGAGGCACCAACATGGTACACCAATCAATTCACCGAGAGCGCAACGTCGGTCGAACCGAACCTCTGGGGTATGATCCCAGTTTAATTCAGGAAATTCGAGGCAGCTCGATGCTGCGGAAGTGTCGACCGAGCCAGCTACCTAACGACTGATTACTGGCCGAGCGGAAGCCGGATAATGATAGTCGTGCCGACGTCGGGCGTGCTGTCGACCTTAATCGAGCCGTTATGGTCTTCGACGACTTTTTTGGTAATGTAGAGGCCAAGTCCGGTGCCGCTTTTTCCCTGCTTGGTGGTGAAGTATGGATCGAAAATCTTCGAGATTTGCTCGGGACTGATTCCGTGGCCCGTATCGGCGACACGCACATCGACATAAAAATCTTTGCGGATGCAGGAGACTTCGACGGTGCCGTGCTTGTCACTGGAGGCTTGAATGGCGTTGATGATGACGTTTTGAATGGCACGGGTGATTTGGACGGTGGCGCCGGTGAGCGAACAGGGGTCGTCCGTCACGTCCACCTTCAGCTCGACGGAGTTTTCCGTAGCCATCGCCCCGACGCTCGCCACCACTTCACCGGTAATAGCTGAGACAGAGATCTCTTGGTGGGGAGCGGCCTCGGCGCTGCCGTAGCTCTGCCACATGGTGAGCAAATCACGGCAGAGCCGGACGTTTTGCTCGATAATCTCTAATTCTTTGTTGGATCCAACGGCGTTGGGATCGTCGGTGCGCTCAGATTCATCGAGCTTTTTGGCAAGGAGTTGTACGTAGCCCCAGACGATGGTGAGCGGGTTTCCGATATCGTGGACGAATTCAGCGGACGCTTGCCCAAGGGAGGCGAGCCGTTCCTTCTGCGCGAGTTCCTGCAGAAGCCGGTTGTTGAGTTCCTTGATCTCGCCCGATGCGCTTTCGCTAGTACGATGGACGCGGGTCCGCTCGACGTTGCGGCTGATGACCTCCCGCATTTCGCGAGCGTCGAATGGCTTTGAAATGTAATCGTTCGCGCCGAGACGGAGGGCTTCTTTGGCTGTGTCCAGAGCGCCGAAGCCGGTCAGCATAATCACGGAGAGATGCGGATCGATCTGCCGAATACGCCGCAAGCCTTCGATGCCGGTCATGCCCGGCATCCGAATGTCCATGACGATCGCATCGGGTCTCTTCTCTTGGAGAAGCTGCAGCCCCTTCTCGACCGAGTCCGCCGTATGGACCTGATAGTTGGGCTTCAGTAGCATGCGCAAGCTTTCGCGCGGGCCCATTTCGTCGTCGATGACAAGGACTTGCGGAAGATTTGCGTTAGCAATCATTGCTCTCCTCGCTTGAAGCTAGCGACGTACCCTAGCATGAGAAATTCTGCAAAATGATGCAATTGGATTTGCAACCTAATTCGATGCTTCTGCCAAAGTGTGGGAGAACGCAAGGTGGAAAGTGTGAATAACTTGATCTTTATTCACAAACCGCAACAATACTAGGTATGCGCCTCACTGGAGAGAGCAACGCGCCATGACCAAGCGCAATCGGGCCGTGGTCACGGGCATGGGAGTGATCGCTCCTAACGGCACCGGTTTGAAAGAATTTTGGCGTTCGCTCTCGGCAGGCGAAAGCGGCATCGGCCCGATCACTCTTTTCGACGCGACAGACTTCAAGAGCCGGATCGCCGGGGAGGTCAAGGGCTTCGATCCCCTCGACTACATGCCTGCACAATGGAAACCGAAGCGCATGGGTCGCCATACTCAGTTGGCATATGCCGCTACGCAGATGGCGTTGACAGATGCGCGCTTCGATCCGGCTAGCGACAAGCGGGAATCCGTCCTTCCCGTCTGCATCGGAGTCAGCTCCAGCGCTTTCGACGTCATCGAAAACGGAGCTCGCGAGCTGGAAAGGCGCGGAGCCAGACGCATCAATTCGGGCATGGTTCGAAATTGCCAGCCCCAGGCAGCGGCGCTCTTGATCGCTCAGAAACTCGGGGTCGAGACACAGGTTTCTACCATATCTTCCGCCTGCAATTCTGGGATCGACGCGATCGCTTCCGCCGCCACCATGGTTCGAACGACGGACGTGGAAATGGCAATCGCGGGAGGAGCAGACGCCCCTGTCACCCCATTAGCCATGGCCAGCCTCACCTCCGCCGGCCTCAGCTCCTCGGCCAACGATCATCCCGCGGAGGCGAGTCGCCCCTACGACGTGGGAGCCGATTCCGGCGTTATCTCTGAGGGCGCTGGAGTTCTGGTCATCGAAAACATCGAGAGTGCCCTGGCTCGCGGGGTCAATATTTATCTGGAGATCACAGGATACGCTGCGCAAATGGACAACGACCCGGAGGACCCCTTTGATGGCTTGGAGGCGACGATGCGGCTGGCTCTAGCCAATGCCGGTCGCGAACCGAGAGAGGTCGATTACATTTGCTCGTACGGCCCGGGGCACCCCATCCTCGACTCCTCAGAGGCACGCATGATTCGACGCATCTTTGCAGCCGACTCCCCAGGCGTGCCGGTAAGTTCCATCAAGGGAGTGACCGGCAATCCGCTTTCCGCCGCTGGCCCCATGCAACTCATCTCCTGTGCCCTGGCCTTCCAGCACGGAATTATCCCGCCCACGGCAAATCACCATAATCCTCTGCCGGGGTGCGATTTGGATTTTGTGCCCAGAAAGGCCCGAAAGGCGCTACTGAACTGTGCTTTGATCAATGTACGAGGCTTGGGCGGTGGAAACAGCAGCATGGTGGTGGAACGAGTCGATCTGTCTTAATCGACCGAGCCCTTCCGTACGACGACCCTGCCGATGACGGGATCTACGCTACCAACGTTAGGTGCCCTCCTGGTCCAAATCACCCTCGGGCTGTCGGTTTTTCTCTCGAACCGGCATCGGCTCGCGAATCAATGCTTCCTCTTTTTGTCATTCATCATCGCGCTCTGGCTTGGAAACCTCTACCTCGCCTCCGTCGCCTCAACTCCAGCCCTAGCGGAGCTGGCCATTCGCGAAGCCTCCGTTGCCGGTGCTTTCTACCTGGCGACTCTCAATTTACTCCGCCTTTCCATACGATTTAGCGAAGGCGGCTGGCTAGGCCTGCTGAACCGATCAAAACTGTGGCTAACCTTCACCGCAGGAATTATCTTATTGTGCCACACCAAGTGGTTCCTGCATGGCGCTTCGCTCTCGACCGTCCGAGGTGAGCCAGCCGCAGCATTGTGGGGTCCCGCCGCAGACCTTTACATCGGCTACTTGCTGGGAGGTTTTGCCGTTCTGCTCTTCAGCTATACGCGCGATCTGCGCAAAGCGAGCGGCACGCAACGGGCCGAGCTCTCTTTCATCCTCATCGGAGCTATCGGTGCCACCGGATTCGCGGTCCTTCTTTCGTTTCTGCTCGATTGGCTGCTCGGACCTTCGCGTGCACTTTGGTTTGCTCCTTTCCGGATCATTATTCTCAGCCTGGTCATCGCCTACGGGATCGCGACCCGGAAAATTCTCGAAGTCGGTTACCTTATGCGCCGCGCGATGTCCTACCTCGTGCTCGCAGCTTTCTTGATTTCTGTTTACGCGATCGTCTGGTGGGGCTGCTATTCCGTTTTCGGTCCGCTCTTCGGGGCAAACGGGCGCGCCACCGCGCATTTGCTCGCCGCTATTGTAATTGCCTTCACCATGACACCGATGCGGGGTGCTTCTCAGTCGTTGGCTGATCGTCTTTTCGTTGGCGCCCGGAGGCTCGATTTCCAAGCCACCATGAATCAGGCCGCGGCTATCCTCCGGTCGGTTACCACGCTGGCAGATCTGCTGGAACGTTTCGGCCTAACGATTGGGCAGGCTGTCGATACGGAGCGCGTTTTCATCCTCCTGCCGGAGGAAGAATTCTACGCACAACGTTTCCCGGCCTACCAGAACGGTTCCCGCACGACTCGGCTGGAGCTGCATCGCGACCAAGCCATTATCTCTCATCTCGAACGGACAAAAGAGCCGATCATTTTCGACGAACTGCAGCGGGTGCGTTCCACGCCCGAACTGGACCGTTTGCGTCGACAGATGAAGTCGCTCCATGTCGCGGTGGCGATGGGCATTTTCTCCCGCGAACAGCTCGCCGGGGTTATGCTCCTCGGTCCGCGCCGCTCTGGCAGCATTTATGGAACGGTGGAACAGAATGCTTTGCTCGTCCTTTGCGGGCAGCTCGCTGTCGCAATCGAAAACGCCCAGCTTTTTACCGAGGTGCAAAACGCCAATATCTATAACGAAACGTTGCTGCAAAATCTGACGACCGGAGTGGTGGCGGCGGATCGCAGCGGCTTCATCACCGTTTTCAATCGTGAAGTCGAGCAAATCACCGATTTGCCCGCGGCGGAGCTACTCACACGCAAAATCAGCAACTTGCCGGAAGGTCTGCGCCGTATTCTAGAGGAGACCTTAAGCTCCGGGGACCGACAGGGAGACGTCGAAATCACCCTGCGTGCGGAAGACAAAAATACAATTTTGCGCGTCAGCAGTTCGATCTTTCATGGACAGGATGGCGAGCCGCTCGGAGCCCTCATGGTCTTGACCGATATCACTACGCTCAAACGCCTCGAGATGCAGATTCGTCGGAGCGATAGATTGGCTAGCCTCGGCACCCTTTCCGCCGGGATGGCGCACGAAATCAAGAATCCGCTCGTCTCGATCAAGACCTTTACCCAGCTCCTGCCCGAGCGTTACCAGGATTCCGATTTTCGCGAGACTTTCTTTTCACTCATCGGACACGAGGTGGACCGCATCGATTCGCTAGTCAACCAACTGCTCCGATTCGCCCGACCGGCGAAGCCGCTCCTTCGCCCCATGCACGTTCATGAGATCCTGGAGAAAGGACTGCTCCTGGTCGGCCATCGCCTTTACCAGAAGGAGATAAAATTAAATCGTTCATGGCAGGCAGATTTTGATACAATTCGGGCCGATTCGGATCAAATTGAGCAGGTCTTTCTTAACTTCTTCATCAATGCCCTTGACGCCATGAAACCAGGCGGTGCCTTAACAGTCGCAACGGAGATCGGGACGACGGAAGCCTGGCCTACGACGCTGCCTGACGACTTTGGGGAGGTGCGCGAAATCTTGCGGATTACCGTGGCCGACGATGGTTGCGGCATTAAACCAGAAGATGTCGCCCACGTTTTCGATCCGTTTTTCACGACCAAGGACTACGGCACGGGGCTTGGTCTCTCGGTCGTGCACGGCATCGTGCAAGAGCACGGCGGCCAGATTGAGGTCGAGAGCGAGGTCGGTCGCGGAACCAGTTTCCACATTCTGCTCCCGTTGGAGCGGTTTACGGAAGAAGTGGTGGCGGCATGATCGTTCCCGCCGCCTGCGTCGTTTACACGCAGGATCCACATTTCGTTAGGCGCGCGCGCGCTTATCTCCGCACATTTACCTCCATCCGCCACGTGAGCGAAGCCAGTCGCCTGCCTGCCGTGCTCCAGCAAAGCCGGCCCGCTCTTCTCTTGCTCGACCTGCGGAGCAAAGAGAGCCGCGACCTTCTCCCGCAAGTGCAGGCAGAATGGGACGACGTCCTCATTATTGGCTTTGGGACACCGCGCTCCGAGCCTCTGCGCGATGCGCGCCAGGCCGGAATTTATGCCGCGGAGGACATTGGTCTGGAGCGCCGCCATTTCCAGGCCCTGATTTCACGCGCCTTGGAATTTCTGCACATCCTGGAGGATAATCGCGCCTTGCGCGCCGAATCGGGTCGCTCGCCCATTTCCGCGTCCATCCTGAGCCTCGACTCTCCTATTACAGTGAGCGAATCTGCGCTCCCCATGCTTCGATTGCCTCGTCTCTTTCAGCACAGCGAAAATGCCGAACGGTTTCTCCGCGGCATCGTGGAGGGTCTGGCCGACTCGGCCCGCGTTACCCGGGTGGGTATTTTCAGCCAAACGCAACCCGGTGGGACCTATCGTCTGCAAGCTGGGTTGCACTGCCTTCCAGAAACCGACGAGTTAGAATACGACCAAAGCAGTCCTTTGCTGCGTTGGTTCGAGGTTCACGCCCATTTGGTTTGCCGCAGTCACTTGCCGCAATACGAGGATTATCGACAGCGCGAGCTGCTGCGACGCTCACTCGATCTTCTGGGAGCGGAGGTCATTGTCCCGCTGCAGGCGCACGGTCGCATCAACGGATGGCTCTTTTTCGGCCATCGCCTGACCGGCCAACCCTTCGATCAGAGCAGCCTTGAGCGACTGATGCGGCTCGGCGAGCAGGTCGCCGTGGAGCTCGAAAATGCGCAAGTCGGTCGAGAGCTCATCCTCCAAAAAACGCTCGCCGAAACGGTTCTCACTGCCATTCCGCCGGGCATCATCGCGTGCAACGAAGACGCTCTTATTCGCTGGTGCAACCCGACCGCCGCCTCGATCCTCAACCTCGAAACGCAGGCTATTCTCGGCCAGCCTGTCGAGAACGCCGATAGCCGCATCGCGGCCGCCCTGCGCGAAACGCTCGACCGCCAGGCCGACCTCGCCCCCCAGCAATGGATCGACGAGCGTTCGCGGCGTTCCCTCTCAGTGCAGACGCGGCGCCTCATTCATCAGGGGCACTCGTTAGGCGCAGTCGCCGTCCTTCAGGATCTGACCCCGGAAGAAACGCTGCGTCAGAAACAGGAGTTGCTCGATCGCGCCGCCTTCTGGACCGACCTCGCCGCCAGCATGTCGCACGAAGTGCGCAATCCCCTCGTCGCCATCAAAACCTTCGCCCAACTTCTTCCGGAACGCTTCGAGGATCCCGATTTCCGGCGGGATTTCAACCAGATTGTGCTCCAGGAAATCGACCGCCTGGATTTAATCATCACCCAGATCAATGACTTCGCTCATCCACCCGAACTGCACTTCAAGCCGCTTGATCTACGAGCGCCGATGCGCAGGGCCGTCGAGCGTGTCCGAGCCCACTCCGCTGAAAATGGCGTGGCGGTCGAAACGACTGTACCCGACGATTTGCCGCGGATCGTGGGCGATGAAAAGGCGTTGACTGAAGTATTCGCCCAGTTGGTTGCCAATGCGGCGGAGGCCACCGTCGGTCAGCCCAAGGCCCGCATTATTTTCTCAGCCAAGCCGATTTTGGAAGGCGACCATCCCAGCGGTGTAGTTGTCACCGTGCACGATAACGGCCGGGGCATTTCGGCGGATTTGAAAGACAAAATCTTCTCTCCCTTTTGCACGACCAAGGCGCGCGGGATGGGCCTCGGTTTACCCATCGTCAAGCGCACCGTATTCGACCATCACGGTCGGATCGATATCGACTCCAATCGTCGCGGCACCTCCGTGAACGTGCTTCTCCCCGTTCCTGAAAACGGCGCCTAACAATTGACCTCAACGACCGAGCTGGTTTTGCGGGTTTGATTTTGGGAGATAGAAAAGCGAAGGAACCCTTATGAAATTGAGTGGCGTGAACCAAGAACAACTGCAGAAGATCAAATCACACCCGGGCTTCATCGCCGCGCTGGATCAAAGCGGAGGCAGCACGCCCAAGGCGCTGGGCCTTTACGGTATCAAAGACGACGCCTGGTCAAGCGACGAGGAAATGTTTGGCGTCGTGCATCAGATGCGCACCCGTATGATCACGAGCCCAAGTTTCACGGGCGACCGGATTATCGGCGCCATTCTCTTTGAGGATACGATGGATCGCGAGATCGAAGGGCAACCGACCGGGGATTATCTTTGGCAGGTGAAAAACGTCGTGCCCTTCCTGAAAGTGGACAAAGGAATGGCCACCGAGAAAGATGGCGCCCAGCTCATGAAGCCGATACCGGATTTGGACAAGCTCCTCGAACGAGGACGGGCAAAGGGGATGTTTGGAACCAAGATGCGCTCCTTCATTAAAGAAGCGAACGAGACCGGCATCAGGGACAACGTGAGCCAGCAGTTCGATTTCGCCGAGCAAATCATCGCCGCCGGCCTGGTGCCGATCGTAGAGCCGGAAATCGACATTCGTTCGGCCGAAAAGGCCAAAGCGGAAGGCCTCCTCAAAACCGCGATCCTGGAGAGACTGGAGCGTTTACCCGCGGAGGACCTCGTCATGCTCAAGCTCACCCTGCCGGAGGAGGATAACTTTTATGCCGAGTTCACGAAGCATCCGAAGGTGCTGCGCGTCGTCGCCTTGTCCGGCGGTTATTCGCGCGAAGAAGCCAACCATCGCCTGAGCCGAAACACAGGCATGGTGGCGAGCTTTTCGCGCGCGCTCGCCGAAGGGCTCTCCGCCCAGCAGCCCGATGGCGAGTTCAATGCCACCCTGGATAAGTCCATCCAGAGCATCTACGACGCCTCCAACACCTAGGTCGCTCCCTAATCCAAGATCGCAGCCGCCGGTCGGCTCACGGCTTAGAGCGAGCGACCTCGCGCCTGGACCCGGACGGTCAACTTCACATACTGCGCTTCCACACCCACCAGAGATAAAGTAAAACGCTGTTTATCGTGAAACCGAATCGTGCCGGTGACCGGCCGCCAGCCGGAATCGCCTTCCCGTAACTGTCGATCCGACACCGCCACGAGGAGCTCTCCGGCGGCGGCGCCATTCTCATTCACCAAAGTCAATCGGCGTTGCTGGTCTAGGTCTCGCATGCAAACCACAAACGAGGTTGCGCCCGCCGGTAGCGCGCAATGGATGGTGCTGCCGTCGCGGATGTGGCTCGGTTGGACGGGCGAGGCGTTATTACCCGCAAAGGTTCCCCAAGTCGTGAAAAATAGGCAACCCGCCAGGAGGCCCCTGCGATTTCGGCGGACAAAATCGGTCAAGGTAGAGAAGCTCATAATGTTTTCGCATAAGCTTGAATCACGCCAAGAAGTGGGCGTATCTCCTTGACCAAAGGAAATTCCCAGAGGGCAAAGGAATGGATTTATCTTGCGGGGGGCGTCTGAGAGCGCTAAAACGGCACCCCAACAACGGCCAAACGCCAAAAATAAACGCAGCTCCGCCAACGGTGAGCTCGAGGACCGATTGTCCCCCGAGCTCCATTCCAATTACCTTCGCCCCGGGGCGACAGGTAAAAATGGCCACCGGTGGTTGGTACTGCATCTGCTAACCAAGATCGCGCTGACTCAGTATGAGCATTGACTCCAAATCACATTCCCCATTTGTCCTGCCAAAGACACTCGCACTTCTCCTGTCCTGCCTGCTCCTCGCGCCCGCTCTGCGTGCCCAGGAAGCGGTCCGTCCATCCTTGGCCGGTGAAGCTGCGGCCGACGCCCGCCGCCAATCCATCGACCAAATCCCATACAATCTGTTGCTCGGGCCTGTCCGCTTCCGCTTCAGCGTGACGACCGGCGTTGAGTATAACGACAACATCAATCTGGCGGAGACCAACAAGCAGTCGGACATCATCATCCGGCCGCAACTCAATATCGATGCCATCTGGCCGGTCACCCAGCTCAACACGCTCAAACTCGATCTCGGGCTCGGCTACAGCTTTTACCTCGATCACTCCAACGCCAATACCAACGGCATCCTGATCGCGCCTGGATCGCAGCTGGCTTTCGACGTCTTCGTGCAGGATTTCCGGATCAATCTGCATGACCGCTTTTCCGTGCAACAGGATCCCGTCGCGCAGCTCCAGCTCAGCAATGTCGTGGATTACGGCCGCTTTGAGAATACGGCTGGCGTCTCCGTCCTATGGGACTTGAACAAGGCCGTGCTGACCTTTGGTTATGATCACTACAACTACGTTTCGACCACCGACACATTTTCCTATCTCGATCGCAGTGCCGAAGAGCTGACTTTTAGCGCCTACTTCGCGCTCACTTCGACCACCGGCGCCGGCTTGGAAACTTCCGCGGTCTTTAACCATTACGACCAGGACTTCTTGAATGATTCAACGACTTACAGCGTCGGTCCCTTCGTCGAGACGCAGATCACTAACTACCTCAAACTTCGGGCCGCCGCCGGCTATCAATTCATTAATTTTGACGGCGGTGGCACGGTCGGAGACGCGAGCGATTCCAATGACTTTTACGCCAACATCCTCCTCTCGCACCGGATCAATGCGGCCATCTCGCAAACCATCTCGGCCGGGCACGAGTCACAGCTCGGGGTTAACTCCAACTACGTGGCGCTGAATTACATTCGCCACACCGCTAACTGGAATATCATCAACGGCGTCCTCTTTTCGACCGAATTCTTCTATGAGGATGGCGATGATTCGGGTGGTCTCTTTTCCGAGCACATTCAACGCTACGGCGGAGCCGCTACGCTGGGCTACCAGTTGACCCCGCACATTACGCTTGGTCTCCGTTACCAGTACACGCAGAAGCAATCCGACCTGCCTTTGCGCGACTACAAACAGAATCGCGTAGCTCTCGACGGCACCTACAGTTTTTAACAAACCCGGTTATGTATATATGAAGCGTTTTCTCATCTTATGCAGTCTCTGCGCCACTGCTCTTTTCTTCCGGCCGCAGGCGTTCGCACAGGATAACACTTCGCTTCCAAATATCCCGAGGGCTACGGCGGTAGAGCCCTCCGGTCCCGGCACAGCTGGCGACACCGTCATGCGCACCAACTCGATGTCGGTGCTCGATGACAAGAAGCGCCTGGGCCGTGACGACTACGTCAGCTTTCGCGTAGTCGAAGATCGCGACGAACAATCGCAGCGCCTTCGCGTGAACGATAATGGCGAGTTAGAAGTACCTTACATCGGGCTCGTCTCCGCCTCGGGCAAGACCTGCCGCGAGCTGGCCTTTAATATCAAGTCCGCTCTCGAAAAGGAATACTACTATCACGCAACGGTCATCCTCGCGGTCGACAAGGTCAGCGAACGATCCCGAGGCAAAGTCTACGTCTATGGTGCTGTCAAAGGCCAGGGACCCCAGGAAATTCCTTCCGACGAAACTTACACTGTGAGTAAGGCGGTCATTCGCGCCGGAGGATTCGGTGATTTTGCGGATAAGCGCAAAGTGAAGGTTTCACGCAAGAATGGCCGCGACTTGGTCGTCGACCTCAAGCGAGTGATCGAGCAAGGACATACCGAAGATGATGTCGTCCTCCAACCGGACGATCAAATCTACGTGCCACAACGGTTGGTTAATTTCTAGCTATGAAAAACCCAGCCTTTGAACGTTCGTCGCCCGCCTCGCTCACGACTTCAGTCGTTACCCGCCTGCATCGTTACAAGGCGCTCCTCCTGCGCCGGTGGTGGATTCCGCTTCTTACGATCTGTCTTGGCCTCTTTGTCGGTGCCTGGATGATCTATCAGGCGCCTAACGCATTCCTTTCGACTAGTAAGATGATGGTTTCCGGGAAGCTAAACCTGGCCCAAAACGCCGTTTACAGCGAAGATAGCAACAACTTCTTTGGCACTCAGATCCAGCTCATGCAAAGCGATGAAGTCCGCTCTGGAGCGGAAGCGCTTGTTCGTGCCACTCATCCGGAGCTAGCGCCGGTTAAGGTAAACCTCTCGGTGACCCAACGCCCCCGTACCTCCATCTTCGAACTCGAAGCTGTCGGCACCGTTCCGGATTACACCCAGGCCTACCTGAACGCCGTCATGCAAAAGTATCTCGACGTGAAGAAGAACATGCGAACCGACCAGGGCAGCCACGTCACGACCGCCATTACGGAGCAGCTCATCCAGGTCGAGAAAGATTTACGCAACGGTGAAGATGAGATGCTCGAGTTTCAGAAAGAGCACAACATTGGCTTCATCCAGGAGGAGGGAAATAGTGCGGCGGCGTATCTCGTCAAACTCAATCAAGACTACGCCCGTCTTAAAACCGAATATGATTTGCTTAGCCTCCTCGATCTGGATCAAAACCTCGATCGGCAGGGCGTGGCCCAACCAGCCGACAGTCCCAGCTCGACCCAACCGAGTGAAGGTATGCCTTTCGCCGATGTCGGCCCCGAAGGCGATTACCTCAAGGCCAAGCAGGCTACCCAATTACTCCGAGCCGAACGCGATGCGCTTTCGAAAGATCTGCGGCCCAGACATCCTAAAATCATCAAGTTAAACAACGAGATCGATAAGCAGGAAAAGTTGATCGAGCTCTATCGCGAGGATGCGGTCGAGAAGCTTGATACCCGACGCAAATCGATCGGCAAGCAGATGGAAAACCTGCAATCGAACGTTAAAGAGTGGGAAAAGAAAGCGCTCAACCTGAGTCAGCAACTGGCTCAGTTCAATCGCCTCAAAGGCAAAGTCGATCGGCAAAAGATGTTATATGATCGGTTGACCAACAATCTGAAGGATATCGATGTCTCCCAGGTGGTCGATGGCGGCGATCAGGTCGGGATCATGGAAAATGCGACGCCGCCGCTATCCGTCCGGCCCGGCCTGATTCGAAGCCTGCTCGTTGGTCTCGGCTTCGGCGCTTTTGCGGGTCTGATTATCCTTATCCTACTGGATCGCATCGACGATCGCATGGCCTCGTTTACCGAGTTCCAGAATTACTTTACCGAGAATATCCTGGGGCAGATTCCCAAAGAGAAGACCAAGGGCGATGTGACCCTTCTCCAGCCGGACGATGCGCGACATGTCTTCGCCGAGTCTTATCGTAACGTTCGTTCCTCGATCTTCTTTATGCCCTACGAAGGGCCACGACCTAAAACCCTGCTCATCACGAGCGCCGTTCCTAATGAAGGTAAGTCGACAGTCTCGTCGAACCTTGCCATCACCATGGCTCTTTCGGGGGCGAAAACCCTCTTGATCGACGGTGATCTCCGGCGCGGTGCGCTGCGGGAAGCGTTCGACATCCAATCGAAGATCGGCTTTTCCGAAGTTCTGAAACAGGAGGTTAATTGGCGTGAAGTCGTGGTCCCGACGACCTTGCCTAGCCTGTTCGTCCTGCCTCGCGGCGAGACCATTTCTCAGCCCAGCGAACATTTGCTGCGCGAGTCGACTGACGCCTTCCTGAAGGACATTTATAACCACTACGACTATATTATCATTGATAGCTCGCCCGTTTTAGCCGCGGACGATACCACCAGCCTGGCTCCTAAGATTGATGCTACTCTGTTCGTGGTTCGCCTGTCTTACACTTCAGCTCGCCTGACCCGCAAGGCGCTCGAGCTACTCTACAATCGGCAGGTTAATGTGCCCGGGGTTATTCTGAACTACGTCGACACTTCACTGCCGGAGTACTATTACTACCAATACGCGGAGTACTATAACACCCCGGCTCCCGGGAAGCCGGAGAATCATCTTCTACCAGCCGGGGAAAACCAGGGGCAGCGAGTTTAGCGGCGGACGCGCGCGCGGTCAGTCCGCGATCGGCCGCGTCCTGAGTGTGCTCTACGCGTTATGATCACCTCGTCGCCCGAACCGCCCAAGGTCAGCTCGCCCGCACCGGGCGGTCGCCGCCTCTTCCATTTTGCCGGGCGCATCGGCCAATTTGCCTCCATTCAAGCGCTGGTGCAGGCAATCGGCTTTGCCTCGGGCATCCTGCTCGTTAGGCGAATGGAGCAGCACGAATATGCCTATTTTACCATCGCCAATACGATGCAGGGCACGCTTAATATCCTGGCCGATATCGGCATCAGCATTGGGATGGTCTCGATCGGCGGTCGCGTCTGGCAGGATGGCCACCGCTTCGGTCAGTTAATCAACACAGGACTAAAGCTGCGCCGCAAACTCGGGGGGGCAGCTGTCCTCGGGATTACACCATTGCTGTTCTACATGCTGGTGAAAAACGGAGCTTCCGTCTCGTATGCGATGCTTCTTATTGTCGCCGTCCTGGCGGCTCTTTACGTGCAGCTCTCCCTCAGTGTCCTGGATGTAGTACCGCGTCTGCGTTCCGACATTCGGCAAATTCAAAGAATCGACCTCGCGGGGTCATCCGTGCGCCTGGTCATTCTTGTCGCACTGGTTTTCATTTTTCTGAACGCCGGCGTCGCGGTTTTCGTCGGTTCGGGCGCTCTCTGGCTGCAATACCTCTTACTCCGGCGTTACGCGGGCGGTGTGGTCGACCTGCAGGCCAATCCTAATGCCGACGATCGAAAGGCCATGATCGGCTTCATCCGTAACCAGGCGCCGAATGCGATCTTTTTTTGTCTGCAGGGCCAGATCACGATTCTGCTTATCACGATTTTCAGTCATCGCGCGGGGGCGATCGCCGAAGTGGGAGCGCTGGGACGCCTCGCCATGATTTTCACGGTTCTCGGTAGTTTGATTCTCAATGTTTTCGCTCCTGCTTTTGCCCGCTGTCAGGACGCACGCAAACTGGGCTGGTTATATGCGGGCGTGGCCGGTGGCGTGGTCGCCTTTAGTCTCGTCGTTCTGGGAGGCGCCGCCTTCTTGCCTAACCAATTCCTCTTTGTCCTGGGTAATCGTTATGCTCATCTCCAACACGAGCTTCTCCTGATGGTGGCCGGCTCCATCCTGACCATGATCGGCGGAACACTCTGGACCTTAAACGCCTCGCGCGCCTGGATCGCCGGCTCATGGCTCTACATTCCTCTCACCGTCGGAACTCAGCTTGTGCTCATCCCTTTCATCGATTTCTCTACGGTTAACGGCGTCCTGACCTTTAACCTGTTCTCGGCGCTGCCAAATCTTGCGCTTAATATCGGTCTGAGTTACCGCGGATTTCGCCAACCTCTTCCTGTATGAAGATGAAAAACTTCGGCTATCACTTCGCCCGTTGGGAGGGCGATTTGCGACGCAAGACCTATCGCGCGCTGCTGCCGGTAACTGTCGCACGAAAGATCGCATCCTCCCGGCCGGTGCCTTTGGAGGTCTACTCCTATTCAGGCGAAGCGATGCTGCCCGAGCAGGTTCGCTCGATTCGGTCATTCTTGCGCCATGTCGGGCGCCCGAGCAGCTTCACGGTGGTGAGCGACGGCTCTTATTCGGCGCGCAGCATCGCGCTTTTGCAAAAAATTGATCCGGTCGTTTGCGTGCGGTCGATCGGGGACCATTTGCCATCGAATTTGCCCGAAAAATTTCGCGATTATGTCACGACCCATCCGACGGGAAAACAGCTGGGGCTCACCATGTCGCTTCCCAGAAGCGGCCCGGCGCTGTATGCGGATGCGGACGTTCTTTTCTTCCCTGGCGCCATCGATCTATTGCAAGAGATCAACCAGCCTAAGGCTCCGGCGCTTTATCTTCGCGATTGCAAAGATAGCTCCGCCGACGCGCGTATCCTCCGGGAGAATGACGAGATCCGTGCGCCCGTTAATTGCGGCCTCCTGATTCTGTTTCAGCCGCTGGACTGGTCGCTCGGTATTGAACGCTTTCTCGAATTGGAAGGCGAGCCGACCTTCTTCACCAACCAGACGATCGTCCATCTGGTCATGCACGCAAACGGGGCCCAACCGCTCGACACCGCTCGCTATAACCTGCAATTAGATGACCAATTCATCTATCCCGATAAGCATGCTGGCCCGCAGCTCGTCCTGAGGCACTACGTGAATCCCGTCCGGCACAAATTCTGGACCACGCCCTTGGCCGTATGACTTCACCTCACCCGCTCCGCATTCTGGCAGTGGTCAATTTGCCGTGGGACCCGCGCCTCGGAGCAGCGCGCGTCTGGATCGAGCTGACCAAGGAGTGGACTCGTGCCGGACATATCGTGGAGAAGTTTTGTCTAACCGACGCCTTTCCCGACCCACCGGCTTCGCGGGCTAGCTCTGCCTTGCGCCAGATTCTCTTCCCGCGTAAAGCGGCGGCCTTCATCCGGCAGAATGGCCATCGTTTCGACGTGGTCGACGCCCTTATTGGCGTCCTCCCCTTCAGCAAGAGATCCCTCCAATTCAAGGGACTGCTGGTCGCTCGCTCTGTCGGCCTCTTTCGCCTTTACGATCGGTTTCTAAGCACTTCAGCCAAGTCCGGACCCGGGCAGCCGAAGGGGCGCTGGTTCGGTCACCTCTTTCATCACTTCATCGATTGGCGCGCCCACATCGATGCAGAGAAATCGATTCGCGTTTGCGACCTGCTCAATCTCCCTAACGAGGATGAGAAGCACGAACTGAGCGCCGATACTGCGATTCGGGCGCCGGCGATCGTTGAACCTTACGGTCTAAACGAAGAGTTCCTCAAAGCTCTGGCGACAGCCGCACAATCTGCCGCCCAACGTCTGGCCGGCCAAAAAGTCTGCTTCATCGGAATGTGGGGACCGCGTAAAGGTTCGCTCGAATGGCCGCACATCATGGCGAAAATCTGGCAACAGAATCCGCAGGCCACCTTCCATTTTCTTGGGACCATGTTTGACGAGTCGGTGGTGCGCGCTGACTTAGGCTGCGGCGCCGATCACCGCGTTTTTTGTCGCCCGACCTTCGCCGAACACGAGTTACCCTTGCTCCTCGCGGACGCTGCGCTGGGGATATTCCCCAGCCATATCGAAGGGTTCGGCCTGGCCGTGATCGAGCAGCTCGCTGCCGGCCTCCCGACAATCGCTTACGACGTCCCAGGTCCGCGCCAAATCTTACAGCCACAAAAAGCGGTTCTACTCACCCCGGTTGGCGCAACGGACACACTCGCCGCCCGCGCCTCCCAAATCCTCTCCCTCCCCTCAGCAAAATACGCGGAACTCTCGGCGGCGTGCCTCGCCCTCGCCGGTCGCTACCGCTGGCCCGCTCTCGCCGAGAATACCATCAGCCACTACCGTAAAGCGCTGGCCTCGTTAGGCTCTACGGCGACGGGACGGACGCCGGCGTGAGCGGGACGCGTCTAGGGCAGATTATCCCGCGCGCTCCGGACGACGCTGGAGGAGTGGGCGATTTTGCCCGTCAGCTTGCCCTTCGTCTCGAAGCTTTGCATGAAGTCACTACGATCTTTCTTTCCGCCGCCCCGACCCAAGCAACGCGGACGGCCGAAGGTGTCGCTCTCTTATCTCCACTGCGGAGCGTGTTTCAAGATTTCGATCCCTCCTCAAATTTATTGCTTCATTACGTGAACTACGGCTATGACGGCCGAGGCATTCCTCTCTGGCTGCCCACCTTGTTAGCAGGGCGCCGCAAGACCGACCGCAGCCGCCTCATTACAGTGTTTCACGAGTTATATGCTGCAGGGGCCTGGCGACAAAGTGCGTTTTGGCTGCGTCCCGTCCAGAAGCATCTGGTGCGAGCACTCGCCCGACTTTCGGCCCTGTCGATTGTGACCAATGAGACGCACCGCGCGCAGCTTCGAAAGCTGGCTCCAAAAGCCGAGGTCATCGTGCAACCGGTGCCTTCCAACTTCGGGGAGCCGACAATCTCAGCCAGCGAGCTTGCCGCGAGAGATCCCCACCGGTGGGTTATCTGCGGTGGCAACGAATTGATCAAACGGTCGCTGACCTCGATTCTCCAAAACGTTTCCTACATTCCCAAAGCCTACACTCTACGCGAGCTGTATGTCGTTGGTGGAGTCGAGCAGAGGGAAATTCGAGCCATGCTCGCTCGCCTGCCTGACAGGCAAATCCATTACCATCCCAACGTCGAACCAGCGGTAGCGGCAGAGATTCTATCCTCCTGCTCTTTTGCCTGGCTTGATTACTTCCATGATCCAACCGTCCCCCTCGCCACGATTCTCAAATCGACCGTCTTTGCCGCTTATTGCGCGCATGGCATCATCCCGGTGTTTCCACAGGGCAGATCGTCCATTTACCTCGGCCAAGAGCGCCTAAGCGGGCCCTATTTCCTTAATAGCGAGGAAAGCAATTTACCTTCGGAATCGGAGCGAGCGGCCGTGGCATACAGTCTGCACCGTTTTTACCAACGGCACGCCTCCACCCAAAGATTGGCTCTGACTGTCGCAACCGCACTAGGTCGTCCCACTAACTAACTTTCATAACCATGCCCGGAGAAGTTGATCTTTTTGTCGTTCACTGGAATCAGCCGGAAGCGTGTCTTGCCACCGTCAACGCCTATGCCCGGCAAGGTGTCCCCCTTCGCATCACGGTCATCGACAACGATTCAGAGGCAGACGCTTACGCGTGTCTGCAGGACCAACTCGATTCCTCAGTCAATATCGTTAGGTTGGATGACAACAAGGGCTGGGGCGGCGCGCTCAATGTGCTTCTTCGGACATGGTTACACAGCGGGACGACCAGCTACTGCCTCATCAGCGCGCACGACGCCCAGCCGGCGCCCGACTGTCTTCGGCTTTTGATCGCCGCGGCGGACGCCGATCCTCGAGTCGGCATCGCTTGCCCTCAGTATCCCGAACCCTTTGTTTCGCGCCTGACACGCTGGCGTGGTGTTTACCCCGAAACCGTATCTCCCCAGGCCGCGGGGACATCCCAACCGGTTGATGTTCCTCATGGGACGTTAATGCTGGCCCGTCGTGAATGCCTGGACGAAATAGGTCTCTTCGATCAGCGCTACTTTGCCTACGGAGACGAACACGACCTCGGCGCACGCGCCGGACGTCATGGCTGGAAGGTTGTTTTGGTTTGGGGTTCGATCGTGACCAATCCCGGGACGTGGACGGAGAGCTCGTGGCGCAGTTACTTGTTTGCGCGCAATTCGCTCTTCCTAGTCGATACCTACTTCGGCCGCCTGGCCGCTTCGGTGCGGGCGGGACTGATTCTTATCAAT
Source organism: Chthoniobacterales bacterium (assembly GCA_965218705.1). Classification (GTDB taxonomy): domain Bacteria; phylum Verrucomicrobiota; class Verrucomicrobiia; order Chthoniobacterales; family UBA10450; genus Palsa-1392. The sequence continues at coordinate 747,489 of OZ244652.1, read as the reverse complement.
ACCGTGCGACTTCTGGTATTACATCGCAAAGATGGCTTTGCGTTCTCCGCCCGCGCGCGCTGGCAGGCAGTGCGCGATTTCTTTGGGGGGCGGACAGGCCGGCCGCTGATTTCTTGAAGATACTTATCTCATCGCATGCTTTTCCTCCGAGTATCGGGGGAATCGAAACTGTTAGCGTCTTGATGGCCAGGGAATTTGTGCGCCTGGGTCACACTGTTAAAGTCGTCACGCAAACGCCGACGGATCGGCCCGACGAAGTTGACTATGTCATTCTTCGACAACCGTCTCTGGGACAGTTAGTGAAGGCTATTCGGTGGTGCGACCTGTTTTGGCAAAACAACTTAAGTCTGCGCACCCTCTGGCCCGCCTGGATACTCCGTAGTCCCGTCGTCATGACTCATCAGGGATCTTACTGTCGTCGACCACAGGGGCTTGATCTTGTGCAAAGACTTAAGCATGCGATCGTGCAGCGCACCAAAAGTGTCGCGATTAGCCAAGCGGTGGCGGATTCTTTCAAGGCCGATTCTGTCATTATCTCCAATCCTTATGACGCCCGGCAGTTCGCGATAGACGAGGCGCCCGGGCAACGGGACAAAGACCTTGTTTTCCTGGGACGACTGGTTTCGGAAAAAGGGCTCGATCTCTTGCTGGAAGCTCTGGCGAATCTCCGCGCGCCCGGGGTTCGGCCCTCCCTTACCGTCATAGGAGCTGGTCCGGAACTGACACGCCTGCAGGAGATGACCGCGGAACTTGGATTAAGCGAGGATGTCTGCTTCGTGGGCCCAAAGCGCGGGGGCGACTTGGTCAGTCTCCTGCGCCGGCACAAAATCCTCGTTGCGCCCTCGCGCTATGATGAACCGTTTGGCGTCGTCGCCTTGGAGGGAATCGCCGCTGGCTGCGTCGTAGTCGGCTCGGAGGGTGGGGGTCTGCCCGAAGCGATGGGCCCTTGTGGATTGACCTTCCGCAACGGTGATGTCGTCGCCCTGGCCGGGACGCTCCGCCGGCTGCTTGACTCGCCTAACGAACAAGAGAGACTTCGCTCGTGCGCTCCAGCCCATCTGGCCAAGTTTCATCCGGCCGTGATTGCCGAGACCTATCTCCAACTATTTCAGAGCGAGATCGCGTGATTCTTCTTTCTCATCCCACCGCGAACCAGAACGTGCGGCAGACGGCGCTGGCCCTCGCGGAAGCAGGTTTGCTGGAAGAATTCTGGACCGGGGCGCACTGGAGGGAAGGCGCGCTGCTGGATCGCTTGTCGGCTGTCTTTCCGCGCCTCAGGCGCGAGCTGCGTCGCCGTTCTTTTCCGTTAAACCTGACCCCTTTTATCAGAACGGCGTCCGGTCGCGAGTGGGGCCGGCTCCTCTCCGGGCCGCTGGGTTTGAGCGGGCTGACCAGAGACGAAAAGGGAATATTCAGCGTCGACGCGGTTTATCGTTCGCTGGATCGACGGGTGGCGGAGCGAGTGACTTCCGGCCTAACGATTAAAGGCGTTTACGCTTACGACGATGGCGCGCTGGCCACATTTCGGGCCGCGCAAACCCGTGGAATCAAGTGTATTTACGAGCATCCCATCGTCTCCTGGCGCGTGGTGCGTGCGTTGCAAGGCGAGGAAGCGGAGTTACATCCAGAATGGGCGAGCACGCTGGGAGCATTGCGCGACAGCGCGGAGAAGCTGGCCCGCAAGGATGAAGAGCTGGCGTTGGCGGACGTCATCGTGACAGCCAGCTCATTCGCCAAAGAAAGCCTGTCCCTCGTTCCTGATCTAAAAGCGGCGGTTGCAGTAATACCCTATGGCACGCAGACAGCCCTCGCTCCGCCGCCGGTTAAAGCAGCCTCGGGCAAGCTCCGCGTCCTCTTCGTCGGATCGCTAAGCCAAGCCAAAGGCCTCGGTTACCTGCTCGAAGCAGTCGCAAAACTGGAGTCAGAAATCGAGTTCACACTCATCGGAAGGCGAACAAGTTCGACCATACCGACGCCTGCGACCCTTGATCGTTATCGCTGGATTCCTTCTCTCCCGCACGATGACCTTCTCCAGGAGATGAGCCGACACGACGTGCTGGTATTTCCCTCTCTCCACGAAGGTTTTGGCATGGTCATCACGGAAGCGATGGCCCAGGGGTTGGCCGTCATCACGACTCCGCACACCGCTGGTCCGGACTTAATCACGGACGGCGTGGAAGGCTTTCTGGTGCCGATCCGTTCCGCAGTTGCGATCGAAGAGAAGCTGCTGGCTTTGCGCGAACGCGACCGCCTGCGAGCCATGCAGGAGGCGGCCCGGGCGAAGGCGGGGGCGTATACCTGGGAAAATTATCGCCAACGCCTCGTGCGTCTGGCACGGGATGTGGTGAATACACCTGCCGACTCATGAACGCCCTTGCCGCCAAGCGGATCCAACCCGCTCAGGAAGACTTGCCCAAGATCTTTGATCCGAGCACGACGATCCATCACATCCGGCAACTGCTCTGGCTCTATCTCTGGTTGCTCATTTTCGAAGGCGTTTTCCGAAAATGGATCGTGCCCCAACTGTCGGCTCCGCTGCTCCTGGTCCGAGATCCGGTCGTGGTGGTCATTTATTTGCTGGCCTTTAAGGCGCGCCTTTTCCCACACAACATCTACGTCATCTCCCTCGAAATCCTGGCTCTTCTATGCTGGGCCGCGGGGGTTATTGTGCTGCTGCCGTATTTCCCGATTCGAACTGTCATTCTAGTGACGGGCTATGGCGTCCGGTCCGACTTTCTGCATCTCCCGCTCATCTTTATCATCCCGGCGGTCTTTAATATCGATGATGTAAAGCGCATCGGGTGGTGGACCATTCTCGGCATGATTCCGATGGCGGTGCTGATGGCTTTCCAATTTGCCGCTTCGCCTGAGGCTTTCATCAACCGCGCGGCGGGCGTGGGTGAAGGAACCCAACTGGCCGCCGGCGGGGGCAAAATTCGGCCGCCGGGCCCGTTTTCCTTCATTTCGGGGTCGGTTTACTACGCGAGCGCGGCGGCCGGATTCATCCTCCACGCTCTCTTGGCGAAATTACCGTATCGGAGTTGGCTGCTCATCCTCTCCGCGGCCAGTCTGGTGCTTTCGCTGGCCGTCTCGGGCAGCCGTTCGGCCGTCCTCGCGGTCGTCGTGGTCGTCGCTTCGTTAGGCGTCATTCTGTTCGTGAGGCCGACGTTGGTGAACAAGTCTGGCCGGCATCTTTTTCTCGCGGTGCTCATCCTCGTGGGGGTGAGCTATCTGCCGATCGTGCGGCAAGGCGTGGGGGTGCTCTCCGATCGATTTACCGAGTCGGCGGAGGAAGAATCGGTAGTGGGCGGGCTCGTCGGCCGGACGGTGGGCGGATTTACGGAAGGGTTGACGGTGATCGACCACGTCCCGCTCGGCGGTTATGGGCTCGGGGTCGGGACGAGCGGCGGAGCCAGTTTTCTGACCGGCCAGGCCTCTTTCCTTCTGGCGGAAAATGAATGGTCGCGCATTCTGCTCGAGAGCGGTCCGATCCTCGGCCTGGCTTTCCTGGTCTGGCGCGTTGCCCTTACCTTTAAACTGGGTTGGTTTTCCCTCCGACAGATCAAGGCCGGGAACACGCTGCCAATCTTCCTTTTCATGGCGGGGCTTTTCGTCGTGTTGCAAGGGCCCTTTGGCCAGCCCACGACCCTCGGCTTCGCGGTCGTCTTCGCAGGATTATGCCTGGCGGCCAGACCGATCGAAGAGGTCGAAGATCTCGAATCACCCGACGAAACCGCCGCCGAACCCAAGCGCGTCCGGGGCCGCTCGAAGTATGCTGAAGCATTGCACGGTTCGAACAGTCGCTTCCATTCTGGCCATGGTCCTTTTGATCGGTAATTACCCGGCCGACCAACAGCAAAGCATGCAGCGGTTCGCGGGGATGATGCTGCGCGGGCTGACCGCTGCGGGTGTCCCGGCCGAGCTGATCCAACCGCAGCCTTTCCTGGGTCGCTTCACTCTGGCGGGCGGATTTGTAGCGAAGTGGCTCGGTTATCTCGACAAATTCCTTTTCTTCCCCAGACAATTACGCAGTCGGCTTCGGCCCGACGTCGATCTGGTCCATGTCTGCGACCATTCCAACGCGATGTATTGCGCGCACGTCCGCGATCGGCCGACCGTGGTCAGTTGCCACGATCTGCTCGCGGTGCGGGGAGCTATGGGAGAACAGACCGATTGTCCCCCTTCTTCCACCGGAAAATATTTGCAGCGCTGGATCGTCTCCGGCCTGCGCAAAGCCAGAGCGGTGGCCTGCGCTTCGCCAGCCACTTTGCGCGACGCGCAACGGATTATTGGCACGAGGGAGGAACGGCCGCGCCTTTTGCTCATTCCTCATGGAATCAACCATCCCTACCGCCGCCAGCCGGCCAACCGGGCGCGGGCAGCGCTCGCCCAACTGGCCGGCCTCGACCCGACCCGGCCCTTTGCTCTCCACGTCGGCTCGAATCTGCGCATGAAAAACCGTGAAGGAGTCCTGCGCACTTTTGCCCTAACGAAGGAGAAATGGGACGGACAGCTGGTCTTCGCCGGCCAGAAATTGACCCCGGAATTGCGTTCGTTAGGTGAAGAAGTTGGCGTGCTCGAGCGCGTGGTGGAGGTGGAAGGTCCGGAGAACGATCTGCTCGAAGCGCTTTACAGTAGCGCCATGGTCCTGCTTTACCCGTCGCGTTTTGAAGGCTTCGGCTGGCCCATCATCGAGGCGCAAGCCTGCGGATGCCCGGTCATTTGCAGTGACCAGGAACCGATGTCCGAAGTCGGCGGCGCGGCGGCTTTGACGGCCGACGTGGAGGACGAGGCAGCTATGGCCCAGCTGCTTCTCAGCCTGACCGATCCCGCCGAGCGCGCCTGCTGGAGCGAGAAAAGTCTGCACAACGCGGAGCGTTTCCGCGCGGAGGAAATGATCGCCCGCTACCTCGACCTTTATCGATCGTTAGGCGCGCAAGTCTAAGATGCACCATGTGTGGAATCGCGGCTCACTTCAGTTTCGACCAGCCAGCCACGCCGCTTGATCTGCGCCTGATCGCTCACCGCGGTCCGGATGCGACCGGGGAATGGACTTCTGCAGATCGCCACTTTTGGTTAGGCAACACCCGCCTGGCCATTCTCGATCTCTCGCCGAACGGCGCGCAACCGATGGTCGATGCCGCCACCGGCAACGTGATCGTGGTCAATGGCGAGATTTACAATCACCACGACTTGCGCAAGGAGCTGGATCACGTCGGCTGGCAGGGAAACAGCGACACCGAAACGCTTCTCCTGGCTTATCGGCGCTGGGGTCAGCAATTGCTGGATCGAGTCAAAGGCATGTTCGCCTTCGCCATCTACGATCATGCGCGACAGGAGCTCTTTGTGACGCGCGATCGCCTCGGGATTAAACCACTCTATTACACCCTGACGGCGGATGGATTGCGGCTCGCTTCGGAAGTGAAAATGCTGAGGGGCGAAGAATCGGCCCTCACGCCGGCTTCCATCGGTGCGTTTCTGCAGTGGGGCGCCTCTCCGGAAAACAAGCTGATCTATCCGGAGATTCAATCTCTGCCCGCCGGGCATGCCCTGACCATCGAGCGGGGCACAGCGCCGAAAATTTGGCGGTATTGGCCGGGCCGAAAGCGTTTTGCCTCCAGCCCGGCAGGCGCGCCCGGGAAGATTCGCTCCCTCCTCGAGCGAGCGGTGCAGGAACACCTTCTCTCCGATGTGCCGGTGGCCAGTTTTTTGAGCGGCGGAATCGATTCCTCGATTGTGACCGCCCTGGCCGCGCAGCAGCTGGGTCGAAAGCTGGAGACGTTCTCGGTCGGCTTCGAGGTCCCGGGCTTCGATGAGAGCGCGATCGCGCGGGAAGTCGCGGAGCGCTACGGCACCAAGCATGAGCGCTTGCAACTAAGCGAGCCCGAAGTGATCGAGTCAGTCACCGAAGCGGTGGCTCACCTCGACCTGCCCTCGGTGGACGCGATCAACACCTACATTGTCTCGCACGCAGTAGCGCGTTGCGGCGTGAAAGTGGCGCTTTCCGGCCTGGGCGGCGACGAGCTTTTCGGCGGCTACCCAAGCTTCCGCGACGTTCCTCGGCTGAAGCGCCTTGCTCTGCTTCCCCGCGCCTTGCGCAAGACGCTGGGCGCCCGGCTGGCCGACTTGCCTAACGACACCGGTGTCGGCCAACTGGCCCAATGGCGGCGCCGCTTTTTCACCGACGTCATGTTGCAGCAAGCCGGCCTGCCTAACGATTCCATCCCGCTGGAGTGTCCGGTCGAATTGCCGGATGATTTCGCCCGCATCAGTTGGGCGGAATTAAGCGGCTACATGCGGCGCATGCTCCTGCGCGATTCCGACCAGATGAGCATGGCCGTTTCGCTGGAACTGCGCGTCCCGTTCCTGGATCACGAGCTGGTCGAATACACGCTCGGCTTACCCGTGGCGGAAAAGCTGCGCTATCGAGGCACCAAAGGCCTGCTCGTCGAGGCCTGTCGCGATCTGTTGCCGACCGCCGTTTATGAGCGTCCGAAGGCCGGCTTCGCCTTGCCCATGAAAGAATGGATGCAGGGACCGCTCGCGCCCTTCGTCGAGGAAGGGCTGCGCGAATTATCCGAGCGCGCCCTGCTCCTGCCCGATTTCGTGGCGGGCGCCGAGAAACAATTCCAAACCGGGCGTCTGCACTGGACGCGGCTCTGGAGCATGGTCGTGCTTGGTCACTTCGTAAGACGGACCGGGTCCTCCCCATCTCGGGATGAAAATACTGCGCTGCATTCATTCGCTTGATCCGGCCATTGGCGGTCCGCTCGAGACGGTGCAGCAGTCGTCGCGCGTGCTGGCCCGCCGCGGCCACGAAGTAGAGGTGGCATCTCTCGACGCGCCGGATCAGCCGTGGCTGCGGGATTTTCCGGTCGCTGTGCACGCGCTCGGGCCGGGTCGCGGCAGTTACGGTTACGCACCCGGTTTTGTGCCTTGGCTTAAAGAAAAACACGCTTCCTACGATGCGGTCATCGTGCACGGCGTCTGGCAGTACAGCAGTTTCGGAGTGTGGCGCGCTTTGCACGGAACCGAGACGCCTTATTTCGTTTTCCCGCACGGCATGTTGGATCCGTGGTTCAATCGCACCTACCCGCTCAAGCATCTGAAGAAAATGCTCTACTGGCCGTGGGCCGAATATCGCGTCCTGCGCGACGCGCGGGCGGTGCTGTTCACCTGTGAAGAAGAGCGTCGCCTGGCCCGCGAATCGTTCTCTCCCTATCGCTGCCACGAAGTGGTGGTGAACTACGGGACCGCCATGCCCGAGGTCGATTTGCCGGCGGCGCAGGAAGAATTCCTGCGCGCATATCCAGCGCTGCGCGATCGGAAATTTCTCCTCTTTCTAGGTCGTCTTCACGAAAAGAAAGGTTGTGAAGAGCTCATTCGCGCGTTCACGGCCGTCGCTGATTCCGGCCTGCATCTGGTCATGGCGGGACCGTGCGCGGATCCAAATTATTTGCAGCGGCTCCAAAGCCTAACGACCGAACTGGACGGAGGACGAAAGATCACTTTTACCGGCATGCTCTCGGGCCATCGGAAATGGGGAGCCTTCGCCGCTGCGGAAGCCTTCATCCTGCCCTCGCACCAGGAAAACTTTGGCATCGCGGTGGTGGAAGCGCTGGCCTGCGCCAAGCCCGTTCTCATTTCCAATCAAGTGAACATTTGGCGCGAGATCGTGGCGGACGATTGCGGGTATGCGGAGCCAGACACTGTCGCCGGAACGCGCCGCCTCATCGAGCGATGGCTGGCCACGTCGCCCGAGCAGCGCGCCGCCATGTCGGCCCGAGCGACGAATTGTTTCGTAAATCGCTTCGAGATCAACCAAGCGGTCGATTCTTTAATCGACGTGCTGGCAAAGGAGCGAGGCCACGCATGAAGATCACGATTGTGCTGGGCGCCTTTTTTCCCGTCCCGCCCCTGCTCGGTGGCGCGGTCGAAAAGGTCTGGTTTGCGCTCGGGCAGGAATTCGTTAGGCAAGGACACGAGGTGGTGCAGATCTCGCGGCGCCATCCCGACCTTCCCGACACCGAGGTGATCGAAGGCGTCCGGCACCTGCGGGTGCGCGGCGCGGATCAACCGCACTCTATCGTCCGATTGAAGTGGCTCGATCTGCTCTATTCGCTGCGGGTCTGGCGCACGTTGCCGCAGGCCGATATTCTGGTCAGCAACACTTTCTGGCTGCCCCTGCTCGTTAGGCGCCAGGATCGCGGCCGGATCTATGTGCATGTGCAACGGGGGCCGAAGGGGCAGATGCGTTGGTATTCGCACGTGGCCCGCCTTTGTGCCGTCTCCCATGCCATCGCCGATGACATCGTCGCCGAAGCACCGCAGTTGCAGGAAAAGGTGCGGGTGATTCCGAATGCTTTGCCTTGGAGCATCGATCGTTCGTTCGCCGCCGCGCGCGAGCAAGCCATGCTTTTTGTCGGACGACTCCACCCGGAAAAGGGCTTGGAACTGTTGCTTCGTGCTCTCGCCTTGCTGCCGGCCAATTTGCGGGCAGCCTGGAAGGTGAAAATCGTCGGGCCGCACGAAACGCATCTCGGCGGCGGGGGTGAGGCGTTCCTGCGCAGCATGCAGAAACTCGCCCAGGAGAGCGGGGCGCAGGTCGAGTGGTGCGGGCGGATTTTCGAGCCGGAGGCGTTGACCGCGCAGTACCATTCTTCCTCCCTCTTCATCTATCCTTCGATCGCGGAAAAGGGGGAGACTTTCGGCTTGGCGCCCCTCGAAGCGATGTCGAATGGTTGTGTGCCGATCGTTTCCGCGCTCGCTTGTTTTCGTGACTTTATCGAAGATGGGGTGACCGGTTTTATCTTCGATCATCGCGCCGCGGTGCCGGAGAAGAATTTAGCGGCGCGATTGGTCGAGATATTCGAAATGGATCGCCCGAAAATCAGGAAGATCGGCGAAACCGCGCAAGCGAAGGCGGCCGAGTTTGCCGTCGAACCAGTCGCGCAATGTTATCTGGATGATTTCGCGAGTCTGCTCAAGTAGTTGGAGCCTAACGAATGCCTGAACCACTGCAAAACGTCGATCCCGGGCAAAGCTCGCAGTTCGCCTCCCCTTGGAAAACAAACGAGCGGCTCCGGCGTATTCTTTGGGAATACTGCTGGATGCTGCTGTGCGCCTGGACGCCGAAACCAGCCAATCCGTGGCGCCTCTTTTGGCTGCGTGTCTTCGACGCCAAAATCTACGGGACGCCGTTTGTCCATCAGCGAGCCCGCATCGCCATCCCGTGGCATCTCACGTTGCACGATCGCGCTTGCCTGGGCGATCGCGCCAACGCTTACAGCCTCGGGGAAATCGAAGTGGGCGCGCGGGCGGTGGTGGCTCAGGAAGTGTACTTGAGCACGGGCAGCCATGATTTTTCGCAGCCGACGAAGCCGCTGGCCGTAGCCAAGGTCACGATCGGCGAAGACGCGTTTATCGGGGCACGCGCGTTCGTGATGCCGGGAGTGACGGTGGGCGCCCGCGCGATTGTGGGAGCGTGTTCGGTGGTAACCAAAGACGTGCCGGAAAACGTTTACGCGGCCGGCAACCCATGCCGAGTTTTGCGCTCGAGGGATAAACCTCCTTCCGCTTGAGACGGTGCGAAAAAAGAGTAACAGCCTCTGCGGGTGGAAGTAGCGGTCTGATTGGTATGATCAAGCACCAGGATCTCGACAAAGCGGACCACCGCGAAGCCATCATTATCGGTGGCGGCATCGCGGGCCTTTCGGCGGCCATCTACCTGGGGCGCGCGGAACGCGACACCCTCGTGATCGATGCCGGCCGTTCCATGGCGAAATGGGAACCGGAAGTCCAGAACTACCTCGGCTTCCCCGACGGCGTCGACGGGAACGATTTGCTCAAATACGGGCGGCGCCAGGCCAAGCGTTACAAAGTCTCGTTTGCCAACGATGAGATCAAAAGCGTCGCGCGCCGCAAAAGCGGTTTCTTTTTGCGGGGACAGCGCACCACTTACCGCACCAATCGGCTCCTGATCGCGACCGGGATTTTTCATATCCCGCCCAAGATCCCGGGAGTGAAGGAATGCCTGGGCCACAGCATGTTTTTTTGCAAAGACTGCGATGGCTACCGAGTCCGCGGGAAGAGGATCGTCGTCTGCGGCGCCAACAATGAAGCGGTCGAGTATGCACTGGGCATGCTGCATTATTCGTCTTGCGTGACGGTGGCGACCAACGCCGACAAGCCGCGCTGGAGCCGGCGGCACGCCGGCTGGCTCAAGAAATATGAGATCCCGGTGGCAAGCGCGAAGATCACCGGCGTCAATCACACCGGTTGTCAGGTAAATAGCCTGCGTTTCAAAGGCGCAGTCGAGGTGAAGACTGACTACATCTTCACCACTCGCGGCGATATTTTTCATACCGAGCTGGCAGAGTCGTTAGGCGCGGAGCTCGATAGCGACGGGCAACTGCGGGTCGACCAGTGCATGCGCACGAGCGTCCCGCGCCTTTACGCGGCTGGCTGCGTGACTCCTGCTAATTGTCAGATGATCATCGCGGCCGGCCAGGGCGCCGCCGCAGCCCAGGCGATGAATCGCGATCTTTTCGAGGAGAGCATCGAAACTCACTCCCTGCGCCGTTTTCGCGAGAGGCAATTGGCCGAGAACCGAACCGCACCGGAAGGTTTGTAGCCAGGGACGCTGTCCCCGGTGTGCCGGTCTCAGCGCGAGCACCGGAATACGGCCGAAGAGAAGCGCAGGCTGCGGGGCGACCACCGCGGGCGGCGCATCCGCCTGCTGATACTTGCCGGTGGCGAGGAGCGTGACCGCACACTCATGGTTCTGATTGCCAGCGTCCGGATGGAAGCGCGCATGCAACTGCGGCGCAGCCGCGAGGGTCAGCGCGAAGAGAAAAGCACCATGGGCGCCCGACTCGCGCCGATCAGCTCAGCCTGTGGAATTTTGGAGATTCGAATGGCCGAATTTTCTTGTTTGAGAACATCTCTGGAGCCTCCAACGCTAACTGACTTTGACGGTTTCGCCGAACTTCCTGGCCAAGTCTTCCAAGTGTTCGTCGATGTATTTTGTCTGGCCAAAGACTCTGGTCATGACGCGATAGAGCGGATTCTCAAACCTCGCCACTTCCCTTAAGGCGACGCGGGATCCACCGTCCGCCGGGGCGATTTCGTAGGTCCACGAGCCGGCGAAAGGTCCACCGTCATCTCCCAGCGTACGGACGAGATGCTGGGGCGGAGCACTCTCGGTGGTGATGATCTTCATCGTCATCCCGCCTTTAAAGGTTTGCCGAGTGGCCTCTTTGCCGTTGACTGGGGGGAGCATCTCGACTTTCTCGGTATTGCGATTCCAATCGGCGAGGTGTCGCACATCGGCGAGCACTGCGAAGACTGCGTCGGGCGGCTGCTTCAGAGTAATGGTACGCGTGAGGGTGGTCTGCGCGGGTAAGGCGTATCCGACGAGGAAGATCAGGCCCACCAAAACCGCGACACCGCCGACAAAGTACAAAAGCCATTTCATGACTCGCCAATCGCAGATCAAGCGGAAAATGGCGAGCGCAAACGGCCTTTGCCGACAGCGGGGCGCGCCCCTGCCGCAGTCAGTCCGGAATGTTTTTAGCTCTTTCTTCTTGAAATCTTCTGCCCAATACTGAGTGTCAGATTCCGCATTTTATGGACGCATCTTCTTCCGTGTCACACGCCGGCCACGAATCGCATCACGCCCACGACGACCATGGGCATCACGAGCTCGGGTTTTGGCAAAAATATGTTTTCTCGACCGACCACAAAGTCATCGGTCTCCAGTATCTCATCACCGGGCTGATTTTTCTCTTCCTCGGCTTTTGCCTGATGATGCTGATGCGGTGGCAACTGGCTTATCCCGGGAAAGCGCTGCCTTTAGTGGGCAACATCATCGAGCGCATGCTCGGCCCCGGCAGCATGACGAACGGCGTGATGACGCCCGAGTTTTACAACTCGTTAGGCGCGATGCACGGCACGATCATGATTTTCCTGGGCATCGTGCCGATCGCTTTTGCAGCTTTTGGAAATTTCGTGGTCCCGCTCCAGATCGGCGCACCCGATATGACCTTCCCGAAGATCAACATGGCGAGCTACCAGGCGTTTCTCGTCGGGGGCATCATCATGCTGGTGAGCTTCTTCGTCCCGGGCGGCGCGGCCAAAGGGGGCTGGACTTCTTATACACCGCTCTCCGACATCGCGGATAAAGGGCCGACCTACCACATTATTTTTAACGGGCAAACGCTCTGGTTGATCGCCTTTATCATGCTGATCACCTCGTCTTTGCTAGGCGCGGTCAATTTCATTGCCACGATCATCCAGTTGCGCGCCAAAGGCATGACTTGGATGCGGTTGCCTTTCTTCGTCTGGTCGCAGTTTGTGACTGCGTTCCTGCTGCTGCTCGCCTTTCCGCCACTGGAATCGGCCATCGTCATGCAGCTGATGGACCGCGTGGCCGGCACGAGTTTCTTCCTTCCGACTGGTTTGGTGGTGAATGGCGCGGCTGTCCCGATCAGCGGGGGGGGCAGCCCCCTGCTCTGGCAGCACCTTTTCTGGTTCCTCGGGCATCCCGAGGTTTACGTGCTCATTTTGCCCGGCATGGGCATCGTGGCAGAGATCATCGCCAACAATACCCGCAAGCCGCTCTGGGGTTACAAATCTCTCGTTCTGGCGGCCCTCGTGCTTGGCTTCCTTTCCTTCATCGTCTGGGCGCACCACATGTGGCTGACCGGCATGGGCACGGTGGTGAGCGCGTTTTTCCAGACCACTACGATGATCATCTCCATTCCGTCGGTCATCATCTTGAGCGCATTTTTTATTACCCTCTGGGGCGGCTCGATTCGTTTTACCGTGCCGATGCTCTTCGCAACAGCATTTCTGCCCATGTTCGGTATCGGCGGTCTCACTGGGATTCCCCTGGCATTTAACTCCGCCGATCTCTATCTGCACGACACCTATTACGTGATCGCGCACTTCCATTACATCGTCGCCCCGGGTACGATCTTCGCCGTCTTTGCGGGGATCTATTATTGGTTCCCGAAGGCGACCGGGCGAAAGATGAGCGATTTCTGGGGAAAAGTGCACTTCTGGCCTTCGCTCATCTGCATGAACGCGATTTTTCTGCCCATGTTTTTACAAGGCATGATGGGAATGCATCGCCGCTGGTATGATGGCGGTCAGGGTTGGAATCTGGCGGCCGAGAAGGTCTGGGGCCTGAGTGGTTTCCACTGGAATATGCCGATTTCGATCGCGGCCTGGGTCATGGGTCTGGCCCAGATCCCTTTCATTATTAACTTTTTCTGGAGCATCCGGCACGGCGAAAAGGTGGATGATAACCCATGGGAAGCGACCACCCTGGAGTGGGACGCGCCTTCGCCGCCTCCCCATGGAAACTTCCTGACCGCCCCGATAGCGTACCGGGGTCCTTACGAGTACAGCCTGCCGGGCCGGGCCAAGGATTACACCATGCAAACGGAGCCGGTCCAACCAAACGAGCGCGCGCCCCAGGAGCCGGCGCTGTCACTCAGCCACTGAGTGCGGTTATTTTTGGACGGGATTTTACCAGATATACCATGAGGAAAAACCGTCGCTTAAGTTTTCCTCCTGTTAATCCTGCCCAGTTTTTCGCCTAACGAATTTATTCGCCATGGAAATCCCATACACAGTCACCGCCCGGCCTGATACCGGTCTTTGGAACGCCAAAGTCGGTATCTGGCTTTTCCTCGCTTCCGAAGTCATGCTCTTCGGAGGACTTTTCTCCGCCTACATTTTCCTGCGCCTTGAAGCCCAACCCGGGAACTGGCCGCACGGTCTTCTCAATGTACCGGTCGGGACGTTTAACACCGCCGTCCTGATCGCCTCCTCGGTCACGGTGGTGCTGGCGTGGGCGGCGCTCAAAATGCGGCAATTCACCCGCTACAAGATCTACATGGGGATTACGATCCTCTGCGGCATCATCTTCCTGGTGGTGAAACTCGCCTACGAGTGGCCGCAAAAGTTCGAGCACTTCGGCATCTACATCAAGACGAGCGAACTGGAGAAATACGAAAAGTATCTCGGGAACAAACATCTCCTGGCGGAAGGTCTTCAGCCGCGGGTAGAGATCACCGGTCACCTGCACAACCACGAGGCGCTGCACGACCCGAAGATCAAGGAATACGAGGTGGGTCTCGACGAGGTTTACACCGATCCGACGAACCCGAAGATGGATCGTCCGCATTTCTGGTTTGTACCGCCCACCGAGCATATGGCGCGGATCGAGAAAGCGGATGTGGAACGCGCGACCATGTTCCTGCCCACGCACAACACCTATTTCGCGACCTACTTCACCATCACCGGCCTGCACGGTCTGCACGTGCTCGGCGGGGTGATTGTGTTTATCTACTTATGGCTGCCATTCGGTTCGAAATTATACCGGCAAAATCCCGAGCACCTCGCAAATCGAGTTGAGGTCGCCGGCTTGTTCTGGCACTTTGTTGATCTGGTATGGATTTTCGTTTTTCCGCTCTTTTATTTGCTTTAGACGATGAATAATCCACCCACCACCGCGCCGGTCGAACACGAGACCGAAGCCTATGCGCCTCACTCCCACGACGTCAGCAAACACGTCCGCGGCTACCTCATGGTCGGCGGTGCGCTGCTTTTCTTTACCGCGCTGACGGTTTTTCTTTCCTACGTCAACTTCGGCTCGGAGAAAGCCAACGTGGCTGTTGCCATGCTTGTCGCGACTTTCAAAGCGGGGCTGGTGGCCTACATTTTTATGCACCTCTCCGCGGAGAAAAAGCTGATCTACCGCATTCTGATTTTTACCGCCATTTTCGTTCTGGGCCTTTTCTGGCTCACCTACCTCGCCTGGTACGATCCGATTTCCCATTAAGATGTCGCTCAAAGGTTTTCATATTGTCTTCGTCATCTTCACGACTCTGTTCGCCTTTGGCTGCGGCATCTGGTGTTTGTGGGTCAATCAGACGACTGGGACATCCGTTTACACGACCGGCGCCGTCGTTTCGTTTGCTTTGGCCTTGCTCATGGTCGTCTACGGCTGCTGGTTTTGGCGGAAGATGAAGAGACTCCGTTTAATATGATGAAGACGAAATTATTCACTCTTCTGCTCATGTTCATTGCGCTGCCCGTCGCGCAGACCTTCGCGTGCGCCACTTGCATGGGAGCCAGGGACTCCGCCACCAGCGCAAACATGGCCGTGGCCATCTGGGTCATGATCGGCGCGATCATGTCAGTCCTGGGCGGCGTGAGCGCGTTCGGAATTCACCTCTGGCGACATGCCAACGTGCCGCTCCAACCGCACGAGCAACTGCTCAACGAAGACTTGGAGAAATATGACTAGCCTCGCGCTGATCAACGAATTCCTCGGCCAACATGCCAACGCCTCCGAGCACGGCTACCAGATCGATCACATCATCGAGTTCTGCCATTGGTTCATGGGGGCGCTCTTTCTGGGATGGTCGGCCTATTTCATCTACGTCCTCATCCGCTTTCGCAAAGCCCGGAACCCGGTGGCCAGTCACGAGGGCGTCACGAGCGGTATCTCGACCCACCTGGAATTTGCTGTCGTCCTGATCGAGGCCGTTCTGCTGATTGGCTTCGCCGTGCCTCTCTGGGCGAAGCGCGTCAATGCCTTTCCGCCGAGCAGCAATGCCATCGAAGTCCATGCCATCGGGCAGCAGTTTAACTGGAACTTCCATCTGCCCGGGCCCGATGGAAAATTTGGCCGGCGCGAACTGGCCCTGGTCAGTAATTCCAACGCGATCGGCTTGGATAATTCCGACCCGGACGCTAAAGATGACCTCGTCGTTCTGGGCGAATTGCATGTGCCGGTGGATCGCAATGTCATTATCGACCTCTCGTCCAAGGATGTGATCCACAACTTTTGCCTGCCCGATATGCGCATCGCGCAGGACGCGATTCCCGGGCAGATCATCCCGATGTGGTTTAAGCCGGTCAAAACCGGATCCTTTGAGGTGGTATGCGGTCAGCTCTGCGGGCTCGGCCATTACGCCATGAAAGGAGCACTGGTGGTCGATACACCCGATGAATATCAAGCCTGGCTGAAAGAGCGCGTGGAACTTTCGGGCAACCAAAGCGCGCCCTCTCCGCTGGATCGGCCAGCGGGCGAACCACCAGTCGGTCCGACACCCGGCACTGTCGCACCGCCGGGCGCACCGAAAACAGCCAACCCGGGCGGCGGCTAAAAATAGCGGCCGGCTTCGGGCCGGGATCAGCCCACGAATCGATGCGCACGTCCGCCGCTGAAACGAATCCTTACCTCCATCGCTTCGCCTGGTTTACCGCGGCCGCGACGGTTTTTCTCATCTGCAGCGGAGGAATGGTCACGAGCAAAGGGGTCGGCCTCGCGGTCCCCGATTGGCCGACCACTTTCGGCTATAACATGTTTTTCTTTCCCTTCTCCCGATGGGTCGGAGGGATCTTTTTCGAGCACACGCATCGCCTGATCGCGTCGACTGTCGGGTTCCTCAGCATCATTCTGGCTTTCTGGCTGGCTTTTTCCAAAGCCCCTCGCTGGGTCAAAATTCTTGGTTGGATTTCGTTAGGCACCGTCATTCTGCAGGGCGTCCTGGGCGGTTTACGCGTGACTTTGCTCAAAGATGAGATCGGCATCTTCCATGCCTGTCTCGCGCAGGCTTTTCTCGGTTTGGTCGTGATCGTTGCCCTGGCGACTTCACCGGTCTGGAAGCGTTTAGCCGATCGCCGAACAACTGTCCCGCGATCGCTTCTGACTCTCGCCCTGGTGGGAGCGGGCCTCATCTATGGTCAGCTCGCCCTCGGCGCGACCATGCGTCATCAGCACCGCGATCTCGCCATCATGGATTTCCCCCTCGCTTACGGGCAAGTCATTCCGGCCACCGACGCGGCGACTCTCGCAATGATCAATCAGGCGCGTGATGCGCAGGCGCTCTCCTCTGTTTCGGCCGGCCAGATTTGGTTACAGATGACGCACCGCTTCGTCGCTCTGCTCATTGCTCTGACGATTCTGCTCTTTTGGTTATTCGTTAGGCGAGCCCGTTTCGAGAATGCCTCGCTGCACAGGCTGGCCAATCTTTGGTTCGGCCTCGCGCTCTTGCAGATCACGCTGGGAGCTTGGACGATCTGGAGTAACAAAGCGGCCGATATCGCCACCGCCCACGTCGCGATCGGAGCGATCACTTTCGCGACGGCCATTCTCCTTTCCGCCACACTTTTACGGATCCGCGGGACCAGGGCCGCTTCCCTCTCTGTTTTGCGCCCGCCGGAATTAGCGGAGGTTACCGCCGTATGAAGGCCGCTCTGATCGAACCACCCGCGGCGGTCCCATTGGAAAGGGGCTGGACGATGGCGGATCTGGCCGAATTGGTCAAAGCCCGCCTCACGTTCCTCGTCCTCATCACCACTGTGGTCGGCTTTTACGCCGGAGGGCGCGGCCCGATGGATTTCCTCGCTTTGCTGAATGTCGTTCTCGGAACGGCCCTGGCCGCAGCCGGCGCCGCGGCGCTCAACCAATGGTGGGAACATAAATTTGACGCCATTATGGTGCGCACCCAGCTGCGGCCCATTCCTGCAGGTCGCATGTTGCCACGCGAAGGTTTGCTCATGGGAGCGGGGCTGGGAGCGGGCGGCGTCGTTTACCTCGCAGTGGCAGTCAATCTCCTCAGCGCCGCTCTCGCCGCTGTCACGATTGCGATTTACCTTTTTGCCTACACCCCGCTCAAGCGTCTCAGCACCGCGAACACCCTGGTCGGCGCTATCCCGGGCGCCCTCCCGCCGCTCATCGGATGGGCTGCCGCACGCAATGACCTGACCGCGCCGGCCTGGACTCTCTTTGCCATCTTGTTTTTTTGGCAATTGCCCCACTTTTTCGCCATCGGCTGGATGTTTCGGGAGGATTACGCACGAGCCGGATTTGTGATGCTCTCCAGCCGAGATGAAGACGGCGCGCGCACTGGACGCCAAAGCATCTTTTTTACAGTTCTCCTCCTCTGCACGAGCGCCACTCCGTTCTATTTCGAAATGGTCTCGCCTTTATACCTGCCGGTCGCCCTTTTGTTAGGCGGATGCTTCCTCGCCCTCGGTCTTCGCTTCCAGGCCCGGCGTGATCTGCCTTCCGCGCGCCAATTGTTTTTCGGGTCGATCATCTATCTTCCTCTTCTCCTGGGAGCGCTGGTTTTGACAAAACGATGAGCCACGCCACCACTCTGGCGCCGACGCGGGCGCCCCTCTCCTGGCGGGCGCTGGCTTGGAAAGCCACGCTCATTCTCATTCCCCTGCTGACCGCCGTTTGTCTTTTCATCCTGCGCCAGGCGCAAGTCGCCCGTCTCTCCAGTCACACTCTTCCGAAAGATGGATTGGTGCCCCCGTTTCAACTGATCGACCAGACCGGCGCCTCATTCGGTTCGCAGCAGTTACAGGGGAAAATCTGGATCGCTGATTTCATCTACAGCACTTGTCCCGGGCCCTGTCCGATGATCAGCAGCCGGATGGGAGAATTGCAAAAGCCGCTTCGTGACACCGACGTCCAGCTCGTCTCCTACAGCGTTGATCCGCAGCACGATACTCCGCAAGTGCTGCAAGGTTACGCCGAGAAACTCAACGCCACGCCGGGCCGCTGGCATTTTCTAACTGGAGACAAAAACGCGATCTATCGCCTCTCTCGTGACGGATTCAAACTGGCCGCCGCCGCCGATGGCGGCGAGAACGGCGAACCGATTCACAGTACGCGCCTTGTGCTCGTCGACCGCAGCGGCACCATCCGCGGCTATTACGACGCGACCGACGCCGATGCCGTGACCCGCATCCTGGCGGATACCAACCATCTCCTCAAAGAACAGCCTGCTCGTTAGGCAAATTTGGGCAGGGCGTGGCCCAGCGGATCTTTGATCCGGCGACCGTATTGTAGCCGGGGACGCGGTCCCCGAATCGGGCGTGGTATACGCCAGCAACGGAACAAAAGATTTCTCGTCGGAGATTCGGTCGCCTCTCCGAGCACTGTCTCAGAGCGACCGGGGAGAGCGTCCCTGGCTACAACGGAGCCGGTCAGCGCGAAGGCGCCGGCCCGTCAGGCTCGGGGGAAACGTCGGTCGCCTTCCGGGTAGCCACGATCAAGGTCGATTGTCGTCGACTCCAGCGATACCCGATCCCGAAGTTTAGCGGCGCGGGGTTACTCTGCTGATATATCCCGACCAATTGCGGTTGGTAATACTTTTTGAAAAGCTCGATCGGACCGGCATAAGTTCCGAAGAAGCGGAGCGACCATGTGGTTTGGCCGAAGGCGCCGATGGGAATCCCGGAATCGTCCTGCACGATGGCCTTGCTGTGCTCGAGCAAAAAATCTCGCACCGTGCTAAAGCCATTCTCAAACATAAGATAGGAGGCCGACTTAAGCAGACTCGCGCCGGTGCCTTGCGCCGCACAGAACTTCAAAAATCCAGGCTGACTTCGGATTCCGTCATTTGAAAGGTCGGTCGTGAAATAATAGAGGGTCTGGGTCGCTCCGCCGGGGGCGTCCGCGAAGGTCACGCGCACGCCGGGAGTAAGCCCTTTTCCTTTCTCGTTAGGCTGAGAAACGTGCGGCTGGCCGCTTTTATCGAGGGTCACGAAACTGACGTCGGTGATGATCTTGCCGGCTCGCGCCATGAAAACATAAAAAATCGGGAGCGTCCCTTTAAGCTCTTCGCGCTGCAGATCGGTTTTCATATCCTTGGTGATGAAAAACGAAAAACTGAGGACGCTATTGAGGGATTTCTGAAGATTCTGCAAAACCGGATCGAGAGCCGGACCCGCGAACCGCAGCACGTCCGGCAACGGACCGACCGGCTCAGTCCCAGCCAGGATGTAAGTGTGGGCATTGGGGAAAAACTGCTGGGCGTAGAGAAAATCGGGCCCGCTGAAAAGATAGAAGGCGGTTTCCAGCGGCTGGGTCGCGTCCGGCAGATAGTTCACCTCCCAATCCCGGATGCCCACGAACTGGCGCGCGGCCAGTTTGTTCCACGCCTGATCGAAGAATCGCGCGTGTTCCTGCCAGACCGCGGTTTGTTCGAGCGGAGCCAACGGCGAACCCGGCGCGACTGGAAGCCCGGCCAGGAAACGCGCCGTGTCGTTCACGGAATCGGAGGTGATCGGGACGGGCGCATTGATCGCGGGAGCCTCGGTCGCTGACGGTGCTGCTGGCGGCGAGGCGGGTGGTGGTGCAACCGGCGCACTCCGCGGCGGGCTTGCCGTGGCTGCGCGCTCTACCGGCAGAGCCCGGCGCACCTCTTGCGCCGGCAGCGCGGGCCCGCCAAAACACGCGCAGATCAGAATCAGCCTAACGAAATATCGGATCATGATCTGCCCTAGCCTGGCGTCTCCGCGTCGACAGCCGCCCGCGGTTCCTGCCGGAGGGTTCGCCGGCGCAAATGCACGACGTCCCAAAACATG
This sequence comes from Chthoniobacterales bacterium, assembly GCA_965218705.1. Classification (GTDB taxonomy): domain Bacteria; phylum Verrucomicrobiota; class Verrucomicrobiia; order Chthoniobacterales; family UBA10450; genus Palsa-1392. The sequence goes on along the minus strand of OZ244652.1, from coordinate 727,086 downwards.
CGCAAGCTATCATGCACGATGTGGACCTTGCTCCCCACGGCATGATCCCAGCGCACCGGCACCTCGCACATGCGCAAGCCGGCCTGCTGCGCGAGGAAAAGAAGCTCCACGTCGAACCCAAAGCCGTCGTCCTGCGCGCGTTCCAGGATCGGCCGAGTCACCTCCATGCGAAACGCTTTGAAACCGCACTGCGTATCTCGAAAGGGAAGGCCCGTCATGAGTCGGACCAGCGCGTTAAAGACCTTGCCGCCCTGTTCCCGCCGCCAGGGCTGGCGTTGACCGATGAGCCGGCGATCCAGCGCGCGTGAACCAAAAGTGATATCGCAACTGTCGACTTCGAGGGGCGAAACCACTTTGGGCAATTCGGTAATCGGCGTCGATAAATCAGCATCCGTAAAAAGAGCGATGGGGGTCCGGCTGGCCAGCAGGCCTTCCCGGACCGCAGCGCCTTTGCCGCGATTTTGCGCGAAGCGCAGAACCCGCGCGTTTACATCCGGTCGACGGCTGAACAACTCCTCCGCGACTTCGGCCGTGCCATCGGTCGATCCGTCATCGACCACGATCAGTTCTGCATCGGGACGATACGTCCGCAGATAGCTCAGCACCGTCAGGAGATTGTCGGTCAGCCGGCGCGTTTCGTTGTAGGCGGGAACGACGACAGTCAGGGGTGTTTCGCGCATTTTTCTCTCTCGACTAACCCATCGCTCCAAAGGCTAACCCGAGCCCGTAGGTGACGACCGCTTCGAGCACACCCACGATCGTCATTTCCATTCCCGAAGCCCACCACGAACGAATCGTGATGAGCGACTTGACCGCTCCGACCGCGAAGTGGGCCAGGATGCTGACGATGAAAGCCGCGATGACCGCTGGAAAACCGGTCATGAAAAAGAACGGAATAATCGGAATGAAAGCGCCGATCGCGGTGGAGAGCGCGGCGGAAAAGGCAGAGGTCCATTGGTTCGGAAAATGATGCTGAGATAAACCGAGCTCACTTTGTGCCATGGCCTGCACCATCTGCTCGGGCTGCTCGGCGAGACGCTCGGCCATGCGTTGCGCTTCCTCCGGCGAAAACCCCTGGAGCTGATAAAAGAGCGCCATCTCCTCGATTTCTTCCTCGGGATTTTCTTCGACCTCGGCTTTTTCCCGCGCGATTTCGGCCTCGTAGATCTCGCGCTCGCTCTTGTTAGCCAGATAAGCGCCCGCCCCCATGGAGAGTGCAGAAGCCATCATACCCGCGAGCCCCGCGATGAGGATGTAATGCTGCTGGTTATCGGTCGCGCCCGCCACGCCGGAGACGATGCCGAAGACGGCGCCCAGGCCGTCGTTCACGCCGTAGATCGCGTCGGCGACCCAGCCGCCACCGCGCCCATGCCAGCGTTCGCGCTTCATGATGGCGTCGAGCACACCCTGCGGGCCTAACGATTGCACCGGCGGCACCATGGTGTTGAGAATGCGGGAGTGCGCCTTTTCTTCCAGCGCGGTTTGGCGCAGAAATTCACGCTCTTCTTCGTTGCTTCCTAATTCGCCGGCTCGTTGGGCCTGGTAACGCTCCTTGTCGCGGTCTTCGGCCGCTTCCATGCGCCGAATGGCCACCTCGGCGCCAGCCGCACGAGTCCACCAGCGGTTGAGTTGCCGACGCCAGTCATTCCTGAGCTCGGGCGGCGACGCCCCCAGCTCGCGCAACTTCCCTTCCCAACGCAAGGCATGGCGCTCTTCCGCTTCCGCCATGCGCAGGAGGATGCCACGCCGCTTTTCATCCTTCTCCTGCGCCGCGAGATCGCGGTAGACCAGGGCAGTCTCGCGTTCCGCGCGCCAGTTGGCCTGGAGGGCGGAAATCGCTTTGGCGTCTTCCGGTTTCATTCGTTACGCCTTACTAACCGACTTCACTTCGTGGGCGCAACTGCGCTGGCCGGCAGCGTCACGGCTTTTCGCTCCGTCCGCTGCGCAGTGATGACCAGCGCCACCGACCCGACAATGACCGCGGCTGCCATCATGGTGCGCGCGGTTAAGGTCTCACCCGCAAACAGGGAACCGAGGAGCACGGCCACGACCGGGTTGACGTAGGCGTAGGTGGCGACTTTGGACGGATCGCAATGGCGCAGCAGCCAGATGTAAGCGGTGTAGCCGACAATCGCTCCTACCAGGACGAGATAAACAAATGCGCCTAACGAGAGTGCCGTGATCCGATCCGGGTGGAATTCTTGGGCTTCGCCACTGAGGAGACCGGCCAGAAGCATCAAGGCGCCGCCACAGAGCATGGTTTGCGCAGAGGAGAGAAAGGGCGAAGCGGAATTGCGCGCCCGGCGCGAATAGAGTGAACCGATCGACCAAACCAGCGAGCCGAAAAGCAGGATCAACATGCCTAACCCGGCATGACCTCCCGTCGTCGTCGGAGTGGTGTGGAGCGCTGGACTAACGAGCAAGCCCACGCCGATGAAACCGCCCGCCAACCCGAGCCCAACAAGCGGACGCGGCCGCGGCGCCGAACCCGTCAGCCATGCCAGGACCGCGATGTAAATCGGGACGGTTGCGACCAGTAAAGAGGCGAGGCCCGAGGCGACCCATTGTTCCGCCACGGTGACTGCCCCATTGCCGAAGAAAAGCAGACACGCGCCTACCACAAAGGCCGTGCGCCATTCCACCAAGTTTGACCTCGGCGCACCCTGCCAGCGGGCCAGCGCATACATGATGAGACCGGCGAGGAAGAAGCGCGCCCCCGCCATAAGAAGCGGCGGCATGGTGGCGATGGCAAAGCGAATCCCCAAATAAGTCGAACCCCAGATGAGATAGAGCGCGGCGAAGGCGAGGATAACAGCGAGGCGGCTGGGCGCGCGCTCAGACGCGCTCACGAAAAGCGATCTTCCGTCCAGGGATCGGCCGTGTTGCTGTAGCCGCGCACTTCCCAGTAGCCCAGCTTGTCCTCGGTCGAAAATTCGATTTGCCTAACGAACTTAGCTCCTTTCCACGCGTAGAGCTTCGGCAGGATGACGCGAGCCGGGCCGCCATGCTCGCGCGTGACTGCTTTGCCTTCGAACTTCGTCGCGATCAAAACATCGTCATCGAGGCAATCCGCCAAACGGACGTTGGTCGTGTAACCGTCGTAACTGGTAAAAAGGACGTGACGGACTTCCGGTTTCGGTTGCACCAGATCAGCGAGGGTGAAGAACGCGACGCCGCTCCAGCGGCAGTCGAACTTGCTCCAGGTGGTCACGCAATGAAAGTCACTCACGTCTTCGAACTGAGGCAGCGCATTGAACTGCGCCCAGCTCAAGGTTTGCGGATTTTCGACCTGACCACCGATTTCCAAGCTCCATTCGCCTAACGAGATTTCTGGTCGAATCCCAAGATCGAGCACCGGAAAACCGGGCGTGAGATGTTGGCCGGGCGGAAGCCGGCTCTCCGAGCGCACGGTTGGCTTCGCTTTCCCGCTCATCTTGCGGGCCCAGCGCTCTTTCGGGCTCAGCGTAGAATCAGAGGAGGCCATGAAGTCGTGAGACGGCGCGACCAGGGACAGCGTCCCCGGCTACAACGACTCCGCCTTGATCTGACGGATTGCGTCGCGTAACTCGGCTGCTCGCTCGTAGCGTTCTCCCTGAATGGCGCGTTCCATTTCTCGCTCCATCACTTCCAGTTTACTGAGCGGGCGTTTGGCGCGCACTTCCTCGAGCCATTCCTCCAGAAAAGCGAGTTCGGAGCTCTTCGCTTCCAATTCCGGGAAAGTGGATTGCTGATAAAAGTCACTGATTCGTTCCCGCCCTTTTTCGATCTCCCGAATGGCTGCGCTGAACTTGCCGTCGCCGAGCAGAATCGAGACACGGGCGCGGGCATTCATCATGAGCACGTAGGGACGAAATTGTTGGAAACTCCAGACCAGATCCTCCCGCTCGCTGTGTTCGTCCACGAAGGTAAAAAGATCGAGATTGCGCTGTGTATCGCGGATGACGGCTTCGAATTCCTCGATCTGAAACAGACTTAAATAGCGGTGATAATACTGAATGCCTTCCTGCTGCAGGTCGCCGCATTGGTCCGGAGTCAGCTCATAGTTTTCGCCGCGTTCGGCGGCGCGCACGGCCCGGCGCTGATGATAGACCAGATAGGACTCGCAGTTATGAGGGCGCAGGCCATCCGGGCGGCCTTCCATTTCCATCTGCAAAAGCCCGAGATCGATGCGCAGCTGCAATTTTTCGCGCCCGTCCAGACCCGGCACTTTCCGAACTTTGATCGCACCCGATTCGTGCGGCCAATCCTTCAGTAAACTGTTTAAGTCGAGACTCATCTTTGCAAACAATCGAGTCCGGGTCTGCTTTGTCAACGCGATGAGGATTGCCACAAGACAACCGGCCGCGCAGAATAACGACGGTGGAACAGGAGATCGACGCGTTCATTCGCTACCTCGCGGTGGAGCGCGGTCTTTCCGAGAATTATCAGCTCTCCACCCAACGTTCGTTAGGGGAATTCGTCGCCTGGTGCGCGCAGCGGAAACAGATTTTCCGAGCGCGCGAAGTCGGGTTGCCGCTCATCAGTGAATATCTGGCGGAACGCAAACGGGGTGGGTTGGCCGCTTCTTCGATCAAATTGATCGTGGTCGCGCTCAAGATTTTCTTTCGTTACGCACTGGCGCAAGGATGGATCACCCGCGACCCGACCGACTCGCTAACCTTGCCGCGGATCGAGCGCCATCTGCCCGAGACTCTGAATGAAATGCAGGTCGAGCAGCTCTTGCAAAGCGTCGACGGAAAGGCGCCGCTTGGCTTGCGCGATCGCGCCATGCTCGAGCTGCTCTACGCCAGCGGCCTGCGCATCTCGGAGTTGGCCGGGGCCAGGCTGGAGAACCTCAATCTCGAAGAGGGTATCGTGCGGGTCACGGGTAAGGGAAATAAGACGCGGCTCGTGCCGGTGGGGCGGCAAGCCTGCGCCGCGCTGGCGGTGTATCTCGAAGAAGAACGGCCGCGCCTCGTGAAGCGCCGTACCAGGAGCGAAATATTTCTCTCTGTGCGCGGGAGCAGATTAACGACGGTCCGTATCTGGCAGATCGTCAAAGCAGTGGCGAAGCGGTCCGGGCTGAGCACTAACGTCTATCCGCATCTGCTCCGGCATAGCTTTGCCACGCATTTGTTAGGCAACGGAGCCGATCTTCGCGTCATCCAGGAAATGCTCGGCCACGCCGATATTTCGACCACGCAAATTTACACGCATGTCGATCAGCAGCGGCTCAAGGCGGTGCATCACAAATTTCATCCGCGCGCCTGAGGAGGATCGCCACGCTCACGCTCGCGCTGCGGACGTTCGCGACGCGGATTGCATGGAGATGTTTCCTCTGGGAAACGCGGGCGTGAGTTTTCTTTTCTGGGGCGATATCGACCAAACAAAAAAACTCACACCCGCGCTTCCCAGAGGAAAGCGTCCACATGAATTCACACGCAAAAGAGCGCGATCGAGGCGGTGTAACCGTGCAGGTAGCTGGCTTGGCCGATGGGGCCAATCTCGCCGTTGCAGAAAAAGCCGGCGCTCGGGATCGGCCCGAAAATCTCCGACAAGGTCGTAGCGTCATGATCGGGCACGCCGAAAAAACGATGCCCACGTCCGTTGCAGGAAAAAACGAGCAAAGCAAACGGCTGGCAGCCACCTAAATCAGTCAGTTTAGCCAGCTCGACTAGATCGGTGTGCGCCGTGATCTTGTCCCGCAGCTGATATTGCAGCGTCTGCCCGGAGCGAGCACGGGCCCCAATCGCCACCGCCCCGGTCTGAGGATCCGCGCCTAATAAATTCCGGACGAGAAAATCGCCCCGCTTCAAATCGGACACATACTCGGAGGCGGCCAGCCCAGCGAAGAGATTGCCGCGAGCCCGCTCTTTTTCGTCGTCGGCCAGGGCGTTGAACGTCTCACTCAGAACTTGGTAAGCCGGCCGCGAACCGAGGGCGTAAACCAGATTCTCTTCCGCCTGGGTAATGGTGAAAGGCTCGCCCACCGGTTTGCAGCCTTGGCTTACAATCGTCCGGACCTTGACCCCTTGGACGGCCAGCGCGAGGACCGCACCGTCGATCGCCTTGCCATCAAGCAAAAGCGTTTTTTCCCCGCCCTCCGCGCTCCCGCTGGAAAGACCTCCGATGTTGGGCGCGTCGGGGAAAGCCACATTCCATTCCGCCAACCAACTCTCCAAATTCGGTGCATAAGGATTGGCCAGGATAATCCACGCATCGACATCCTCCGGACCGAGGCCGGTTTCCATTTGCCAGTAGGCCGGCCCGCTCGACTCCTCAATTTGTTCGTTGGAAATGACCAGGGGCGTCAGTTTCGCATCGGGCAGCCGGAGAAGGAGCAATGACATGCCCGCGACTCCCTCGGCTTCTTTCGCGCGGCCAATCAAACCCGCGCCCAAGGTGCCGACCAACAGCGGGATGCGGCCATGCAGGCGCACCAGATCGAGAACTTCATGGATCTGGGGCAACCAACTGGCCGAAACAAAAAGAAAGCCGCAGGTAGGCTGGCCGCCGCACTCTTCCAGCGCCTCTTTGGCCGCGGTGATGACCGCTTCCTCGCGGAATTCGCCGAGGATCAGGCGGGAACCAGCGCACGTCTCCATGCAATGAGATCGTCGATTCCCACCCAAAAGTCGAGGGCCAAGGCGGCTCGCGGCAGAGCGAAAAAGTGCGACACTTGCGGGTGAAAAAGCTCGGCGGAGTCCTCGTGATCGCATTGGTGGCAGCCGCCATCGTCTGGGTCATCCTCCGCCATGAGCTGACGAGACGCGTGGCGAGCGCACCGGACCTGCTACCGGCTACGACTTTGGCGGTCGTCCACGTGCCCGACCTGCCCAAGACCATGCGGCGATGGCAGACAAGCGATCTCTCCCGAATCTGGAGCGAACCGGGCGTGCAGACGTGGCTGGAACAGTCATTCGGACATTTCAGCAAGGATCGCCCGGCCAATAAAGCCTTGGAAGAGTTTGCCCAGCTCGAGCCCACCCACGCTTTCCTGGCTCTGACTTCGCTGGAAAATAATGACCCGAAACTGATTGCCGGTTTTCACTTCGAGCGGTCGCCGGAAGAGGTGCGTCGTTTCATCGAGCAGCGCGAGGCGGATTTCCTGGCCCAATCTGCCCGGGCCCGCCGCGCCACGATTAAGTACGAGCGACACAAGATCGAAACCTTTCAGATTGCGCGTTTCACCCTGGCGCGTGTTTACGACAACCAATGGTTTTTCGTTGCCAACGATCTGAACACCCTCAAGGCGCTCCTCGACCGCGTTGATCATCGCCGGGAAGAGGGCCAAGGCACCTTGGGCGCGAGCGACGCGTTTACCGCCGCCAAGGAGCATCTGCCGAACGAGTACTCCATGATGCTCTATCTCGATCCGCGGCCTTTCGCGGAAAGGCTGACGCCCTTCCTCGCTCTGACGGGCCAGACTTTGGTGGTCGATCAACTGCTGCGGCTCCGACAGATGCGCAGCGTCGCGACGACGATCGGTTTCGATCGCGGCAAGATGCGGGAGACGGATTTTGTCGCGACGCCTTCCCTGGAAGATGAGAAGAAGCTCCAGCGCCCTTTGCTCGGCACCGCGGGAACAAACACGGTTCTCTACTCAGTCTCCCGCGTGCATTGGTCGGATAACCTCATGGCGCCCACGGCGCCGGTCGCCCTCGGGCTGCCATCCTTACTGCGGCAGTTCGCGGCCGTCATGAACGCGCGCGGGATAGCGCCCGCCGATTGGCGGCAGGCTTTTGGCGACGAACTCGAGATTGTCGGTGATTGGCCCGCCGGATCGCGCTGGCCCGCTGTCGTGACGGCTTTGCCGGTCAAAGACAACGTGCGCGCCCGCAAGATTGTCGAGGCAATCGCCTCCGTGGAGATTGCCGGTACGCCCTGGACGCAAGCATCGCAGAACAACGTCCTCCTCTACCGTTCCCACCCCTTCGGCGACTTCATCCCACTCAGCCCGACCCTCGCGCTCTCGGATAAAATGTTCGTCACGGGCTCCGACGCGGAGGCGGTTGATTCCACCTTGGAGCGCCTGGCTCATCCGGCTCACGAGCTGGCGAAGAGCGCGCTCTTCCACGGAGCGGAAATAAAAGTGCCTCGGGGCGACCGAGCCTTTAGCTACGTGAATACGCGACTCTTTTACAAGCGCGTGGACGCAGCGGCTCGCCCGTTGCTCTTGCTAGGGTCAAGCTTTTATCCTGCGCTGGCTAAGAATATTAACGCATCAAAATGGCCTCCTGCGGAAGCGATCGCGTCCCACCTCTCGCCCATCGTGATGTCGCAACGCTATGAACGGAACGGTTATGTCACGGAATCGGTTGGCCCGATCACTTTCCGCGAGGCCACCGTTGGCATGCTCGGAGTAGCCGGAGGAGCATATCTCTCTCTTCAGAAGGCTCTTAAAGACCATATCGCGCTGCCGCACCCAGTTTTGCCGTCGGGTCCTATTCCTACGCCGCTGCCAGCCGCCGTTTCGGCGACCCCAAGCCCGCCTTAAGCAGCCTTGTCATCCGCGACATCTCGACCCGGCCTTCCCTCCCGAAATGGAAGTCGTCAAAATTCGCGCAAAGCCTGAAAACCTTGCTGCGGCGTCAGGAAGATATGATATCGTATGCGCTCTATGGCCATGCTTAAAAAGAATGCATTTTCACGCCGAGTGCCGGATCTCGTGACCGAGGAATTAGTTGCTGTTCTTTCCCGCCGAACTTCCTTTGAGTTCAAGCAGCTTTTCGAGATCCTGCACGAGAATTTGCGGGCCCGCAATGCGGCCAGCGGTGGTGAAGAAATGCTTCGTCTGCGTGCTTACGAGAAGCTGCAGAATTTGGTCGCCCGCGGGATGGTAAAGAAGACGGGCAAAAAATACAAAGGTTTGCCCTCAGCCTTGGCCAAGGCGCTCCTGCCACCCAACGGAAATGTGCCGACCGCGGCGTCCCGCAAAACGGCGTCGGCCTAGCCGATCGCAGCGGGCTTACCTCTAAAATATGATCCGCGAATACATTCCGGTCCTTCTCCAAGCGATCGTGGCCATCGGGTTCGCCGTCGGCGCCTTAGTCATAAGCGTGCTGCTGGGCAAGTCTGGCGTGCGCACTCGCACCAAAGATTCCGCCTACGAATGCGGCATGGTCGCGCAAGGAGAAGCGCAGCCGCGTTTCAGCGTGAAGTTCTATCTCGTGGCGATGCTCTTCATCCTTTTCGATCTGGAGATCGTCTTCATGTATCCCTGGGCGGTGGTTTATCGTGAAGCGATCGCCCACAGCCACCTCATCCTCTGGAGCATGTTGAGCTTCGTCTCCATCCTCATGGTGGGCTACGTCTATGCGCTTAAAAAAGGCGCGCTCGACTGGAAAAAGTAGCGGCCCGCTCTGCGCGGCGCCCGGAATCAAAAATATGATTTCCTTCGGCACGCGGACGGCTCATTCATTCTTGCTTGCGCCGTCTTCGGGCCACGCCTAATACCTATCCGCTCATGGTTCATCACATCGCCCTCTACAAACTAAAAGCGGGTGTCACCCCGGAGGAAACCGAGGAGATGATGATGAACGCGCGCATGCAGTTGCTCAAAATCGACGAAGTCCTGAGCATCAAATGCGGCAAACGAATCAACCCCAAGTCGGCCTGGCCCTTCTTCATCGCGATCGACTTCGAGTCCATGGACAAACAGGCCATCTTTCGGGACGACTCGATCTACATCAAGTTTGTCGAGGAAGTCATCAAGCCGAAGACTTCGGAGTGCCTCGCGCTGGATTACGAGATGGATCCCGGGAAGGGCATCAATCCTTCCTAGGAATTTGAACCACGGATTGCGCGGACGTCTCGGATTGAAAGGCAGATCGTCGCCGCGCGGGTGATCTGCGTCACTCCGTCTTTCCATCCGTGCAATCCGTGGTTCAAATCGTAGGATCGCGTACGCCCTTCATGCAACTCGCCTACCTCTATTCCCGGTATCCCGTCATTTCGCAGACCTTTTGCGACATGGAAATGCTGGAGATGGAACGGCGCGGCCATGATCTACTCATCGGGGCCGTGCATCCGCCGCTGACCAGTCTGCGCCACCAGCATTTCACCCGCTTCCGGGCGCCGGTTCATTACGCGCCGCCCGCCGCGATCATGGCGCTCTGGCAAAAGAAAACGACAGCGGCAGGACGCTGGCCCGAGGCGCTAATCAAGGAACACGACCGCAAATACGGCCCCGCTTTCAAGGCGCCGCTGCGGGCGCGGAATGCCTCTTATTTCGCCGCGCTTTTTGCGCAGCACGGGATTCGCCATTTTCACGTCCATTTCGCCAATCGCGCCGCGCACACCGCGCTCTTCCTCAAAGAAATCTCGGGCATACCTTTCAGCGTTACCGCTCACGGGCAGGATTTCATGACTGACCTGGGACAGGACGATCTCCTGCGCGAAATCTGTGCTGCGGCGGAGTTCGTCGCGGTCGAGACCGAATACAGTCGAGGTCTGCTTCAGAAAAGGTGCCCCGAATCGGCCGATAAAATCCATCGCGTCTATAACGGACTCGATCTGGCCCATCTGCCCGCGCCGTCATCGCAGGATCGCGCGCTGGGTCCGCTTTCCATTCTCAGCATAGGCCGACTCGTCGCCTTCAAGGGTTTCGAATTCCTGATCGAAGCCTGCGCGGAGCTGGTCCGACGCAGAATCGATTTCCGTTGCCAAATCGTGGGCGACGGTCCGTTGCGCGGAAAGCTCACGACGATGATTGCTGATCTCGATCTCACCGAACGCGTTGAACTTTGCGGTTCGCTCTCGCAGGATGATGTCTATGAGAAACTGCGGGCCTGCGATGTCTTCGCCCTGGCCAGCGTGATCGATGCAGAAGGCGCCAGCGACGTTTTCCCCACTGTGATCATGGAAGCGATGGCCTGCGCGCGTCCGGTCGTCTCGACCACGATCGCCGGCATTCCCGAATCGGTCATTGACGGGGAGACGGGGTGGCTGGTTTCGCCTCACGACTCGGGGGCATTAGCCGAGTCGCTGGCCCGGTTGAGTGATCCCGCCCTCCGGGCCCGCTTCGGATCCGCCGGGCGAGCTCGCATGACGAGCGAATTTAACGTCGCCAAAACCATCGAACCGCTGGTGCAGCTTTTCGAGCAATGCCTAGCGCGCTCTCCGATTTCTTCATCTTCGACCCCGCCCGACTCCGACGCCAAAAAAGCCGCCTACTTGGTCGATCGCTGGCCCGATCAAGCCCTGCCTTATCTCGAAGAGGAATTGCGTTCTCTCCCGAAGAGCAACGTTCCCCACATCGTCTTCGTCGTTCACCCGCCCCTCGCAACCGAGCTCTCAACCAGGATGGAGGACCTCGTCACCCGGTTCGAGTATTTGCCCGACGCGATGGCGATCGAAGCCGAGTGGCAGGCCAATTTGCCTCTCGTGCGCGAGTTGGAAGCGATGTATGCCGAGCTGAAATACCGCCCCTCACCCGATCTCTTCCTGGCCGAGGCCCGCGCAGCTCTGGCCTTGCGCAGAATGTTTCGGCAGCACAACATCGGGCACGTGCACGCGACCAGCTCTCGCACCTTGTTCACTGCGCTCATCTTGAAAAAGCTCCTCGGCCCAACCCTGAGCGCAGCGCTCGAAACCAAACCCATTTTTTCCGAATCCGTCCTCCAGGAAGCGCTTCACCAGTGCGCAGCGGTACGAACCCAGCAGGGAAAACAGCGAGGCCGCGGCTTCTGGCAAACCTGGTCGCAGCAACTTCTTAGCTGGACCCGTCTCCTATGAGTAAAAAAGCCATCGTTCTCGCCGGCGGCGCCGGCACGCGCCTCTATCCGCTGACCAAGATCGTCTGCAAACAACTGCTGCCGGTTTACGACAAGCCGATGATTTGTTACCCGCTCGCCACCCTCATGCTGGGCGGGCTGCGCGACATCCTCATCATTTCTACGCCGAAAGATGTCCCCATGTTGCGCGACTTTCTCGGTGACGGCTCGCAGCTTGGCCTCCGCCTGGAGTATGCGGCGCAACCCGAGCCCAAAGGCATCGCCCAGGCTTTTCTGATCGGCGCCGATTTCATCGGTGACAACGGCGCGACGCTCATCCTGGGTGACAACATTTTCTACGGGAGACTCGATTTCTTTCGCAACGCCCTCGCCCGCGAGGAGGGCGCCTGCGTCTTTGGCTATCAAGTGCGCGATCCGGAGCGCTACGGCGTCGTCGAAATGGGTCCAGACGGACGCGCTCTCAGCCTCGAGGAGAAACCGAAAAAGCCGAAGAGCCAGTACGCCGTCACCGGTTTGTATGTTTACGACGAGCAAGTCGTGGAACTCAGCCGCAGCCTAAAACCCTCGGCCCGCGGCGAGCTGGAGATCACCGACCTCAACTTGGAATATCTGCGGCAGAATAAGTTGCACGTTAGTCTGCTGGGCCGCGGCATGGCCTGGCTCGATACGGGCACGCAAACCAGCTTGCTGGAGGCGTCCAACTACATCGCCACCATCGAGCATCGCCAAGGCCTGAAAGTCGCCTGCCTCGAAGAAGTCGCCTTTCGCATGGGTTTCATCGATCAGGCACAACTGGAAGATCTCATCAACGGGCTCTCCAAAGGCGAATACCGCAGCTACCTCGAGCTGGTCCGCGCGGAGGGACGCGAAACGAGCGCTCCTCACGAGTCCACCAGTCCAACCTAGAGCGTGTCATGAACTTTCTGGAGCGGTAATGGAGGGACGGGCACTGTCCCGTCCGTGTTTCTGGACGAAGGACAACGGCGACCCATCCCCAAAACGAATCACGGACGACACGGCGGTCGTCCCTCCACTGAGATCCCTTCCTTGCGCAGCGAGTTTAAGTTTATGACACGCTCTAAAAGCGACAGCTTAAAAAAACCGTAGCGGCGCAGGAGTGAAATATTTTCTCGCTCAGAGAAATTGCCTAACGAAAAGTGAGAACCTTTTCTTCCTGCTCTAAATCCGCTGCGAGTATTTGCCTAACTGTACCCGGTATTGGGCCGCTGCTTCAAAGACGCAAGGCTGCCCGCTTCCCAGAGGGCGGGACTTCGAGATATCATCCGCCACCCGCCGGGCGACTGCCGCCCAATCGACCGTCACCAGATCGACAACAGCGTCGTACGATCTCGTGCCGCGGAGGCTCACGGGACCGTCGATCAAGGCCACCCGGCAGCGTTTGCTCAGCCGGTCGAACGAGTCTGGATCCTCGCTTGCCATCAACGAAGCGACGGAGTTCAAGATCACGATGCCCACTTTCAGAGTGCTGGCGAGCCCGCCGACGAAATGTCTCAACGTTTGTGCTCCAAGACTGACAAATTTCGCCTCCATCCCCATCCCGTCGAGAGCCCGGCCGATCCGCTCTTCGTTCGCCGGCGTTCGGGCCGGCCCCACCGCCACTTTCACAGAGGTGATTGCTTCCTTTTTCCACTCCTCGACGATCCTGGCCAGGGCAGATTCACGATGAATCTCATACTGACACTGAATCGAGGGATAGCCTTTATCGGCCACCCCGCAGATGGAGATGCCCTTGTCATGCAGCCGGAGCGCGACCTCCTTCGCGTGTTTTTGCGGGGCATACCAAACGACTCGATCCACCTGGCATGCCTTCACCCGCCTGGCCACATCATCCGCCGCTTCTCCCAACTCAAACAACATGTCGGCGATGGCAAACTCCAGTTTCTGCAGCTCTCGCTCCAGTTGCATCCGGAACATCCGGTAATCCTGCTGGGTTAAGAATTGCGTCAAGGACGAAGCAATCCCCACAATCCCGCGAACCGACGCTCTGCGGGTTCCATTAAATCCCTCCAGAAACGTTCCCTCTCCGCGCACCGGCCGCAGAATGCCTTCCCGCTCCAGTTCCCGGTAAATGTGGGCGGCCAGTGAAAGCGGAACACGATATTTCCGCGCCACGTCACGCTGCGAGTGAAAAAGCTGCGCCTCCAGTCCCTGACTCTGGCGCGCGAGCTCACGCAGAAGTTCCAGGAGGATCTCCGACTTATTATCAGTCACTCGAAAATGCGGCCTTTCCGGGAGTGCGAGGACTCGGCGCGCGCTTCTTTTGCGTGACATTGGAAGGGGGCTCTACTTATCGGCTTTGGTGCTCTGTAAATGAATAAAAGCGTTCTGAAAATGATTGTCTAGCCGATTGCAGCAGTCCCGGCGAAAAAATTTGCCATGAAATTCGTTCCTCTCGGAATAGTCGTGGTCGCCGCGGCGGCCGGTTTATTGGGATTCTCTTCCACACTTCGCGCGCAAAGCAGTGACGGCACTGAGGGAATCGTCTCGCGCGCACTCGCCGCGACGGTTGACTATGGGAACGACACCCTCTTTCAACCTGCCAAACATGGTACCGACTTCGAGCAGCTCGGGCTTCTCCCGGGACAGGTGCTTACCATCACGTTCCAATTTCCAGTCGAACTGGCCGGTCAGGTGATCATCGTCGATCCCTTGGACGGCGGGACCGTTTCCGCCCCCGAAGAGGGCGCCATCGTCGGGGCGGATGGAAACGTCACTTTTCAATTCCAGGCTGGCGACGCCGTCGGCGCCTGCCGACTCGCGGTCCACCGACCGGACGACGTCAATACGATCCAACTCTGGGTGGTGGACTCCGAGCACCCGGAAAACAACCCCGAGAATCTGCCCGGCGTTTACTGAACCGAAAAGAGAACCCACGAACATGAAAATACTTCCCTTTGTGCCCGCCGCTGCGAGCCGTGATCACCTGCTCCCCCACCTTTCCAGATCTATTTTCGTTCTTTTCGCCATTTTTTGCCCTATTTCCCTCTTCGGCCAAGGCACAGATAATCCCACCGGCCCACTCGGCGTTTTCGGCGCAATCAGTTCCACCGGTTGTTCTTACTCGCCTTATACCGCCAACGCGACCAGGACGATCCCCGACCTCACCGTCGCCGGGGCGGTCGGGGCCTACCCTCTGCAATGGGCGCGGATTATGAATAGCCGCCAGGCCGGGGGCGGCATTTTCGGCGGCGGCGGCGGCTGGAAACACTCCTACCAGTGGGGTTGTTTCGCTTCCGAAAGCACGCTGGGCGCTGCCCCACTCTCCTATACTGTCGGCTATCCCGATGGACGGGGCGTCACGTTCGCCGCGAATCCTGGAACCCCTTATCTCGCCCCTACGGGCGTTACCGATCGCTTCGCCGGCGTCATTGGCAATGGCTACGTTTACCTCTACCTGACCGATGGAGGCAAGGTGCGCTTCTATCAGACCTACGAATCCCAAACTGATTCGGAAACTCATCAGGTTACTTACACTTTCAAAATCAGCGCCCCGGACCAGATCATCGACCCCCACGGGAACATCACAACCCTCACCTACGACACCTCTGAAAGGTTGATCAAGGTAAAAGAAGCCGCTGGACGCTATCTGAGTATCCTTTACGGCACCAACGGTTACGTTTCCGAGGTCGATTCCTACACGGCGGCCAACCACTGGAGCCAATGGGTGAAGTATACCTATGCCTCCCAGTCGTTTGGTGGCTTGCCTTACGTCGTATTGACGAAAGCCGAGTATATTTACACGCCGGGAGCCGAGCCGGCGCCGATTGCCACCTACACCTACCAAACCTCCAACACGTCCGGACCCGGGAACCCTTTGATCAACACCTGCAAAGATGTGAGATACCTCGGCCCGATGAAAAACATCGCCTACGCCTTTGTCCGCACCAACCCGCTCTCCTACGGTGAGCTTTCGCAGGAAAAGAACGCCAACGGCACGGTCGTGGATACCCTTACGGTCAACATGATCAATAATACCCGGAGCGAGCTGAGAGCCGACGGGAAGACGCGCACCTTCACCTACGGCGCCACCCTCGGCCCGGGCGGAACTACGAAAGCTTATCTTCTAAAAAGTTACACAGACTTCAATGGCAACCTCACAACCCTCAACTACAATGCGGACGGCTTTCTCAGTTCAAGAGTTGATGCCAAATCGCATACCACGAGCTACGAATATCTCAACCAGGGATTTCCCACCGGCGTCATCACCAAGATCACTCATCCCAGCGATTCCCAGACCACCTCCTCCAATATTCAGTATTATTATACGGACGCTACCGGCGCCTACCTCGACCACGTCATCGATGAGCGGAGCAAACTGACCACTTATAAGCGCAACAGCGGGACGTTGACCACCTACGAAATCGATTACCCCGACACTGGCATCGAAAAATACACTTACAACAGTTTCGGTCAGGTATTGACCCACACGATGCCGAGCAACACCGCCACGGGCACCACTGGTGGGACGGAAAACTTTTTCTACGATACGTGCGGCCTTCTCCTCACCTATACTCCGCCACCCACAGGAAGCGACCCGAGCCCTGCCCTGCACCCCACCAAGTACACCTACGACATCAACGACCATCTCTTCACTATCACCGATCCGCGTAGCAAGGTGACCACCCTCTTTCACAACGAGATCGGCCAGACGACCGTGGTGCGAGAACCTGATACCGATACCAGCGAAACCGTCTCTGCCTACAACGCCGATGGCACCCTGCAATCGCAGAATGTGCAGCTCACCGCCACCACGTTCGCCCTCACTAGCTATACCTACGACGATTACAAACGCCCGCTCACCGTGACTGACCCACTCCTTCACAAAACGAAATTCTGGTACGACAAAGCCGGCGCCGGCCTTTCCGATCTCAGCCATACCGATGCCAACCCGACCCAGGTCGTTTCGCCCAGAGGCACGATCACCAGAACCCTCTACGACGCGAATTTGCGCAAGGACACGGTCACGGCCGGCTATAACACAATCGATGCCGCCACCACCAATTACGATTTTGACCCTGTCGGTAATATGACCGCGGTGACCGATCCGAAAGCTCAGAAAACGAGCTACTTCTACGATGCCCGCGACCGGCTCATCTACGTCAACGACCCCATTGCGACGGATCGGAACGCGGACAACTACACCACCAGCTATACCTACGACGCGGCCAGCAACAAAACCCTGGAAAGGCGGGCCAACGACCAAACCATCACCTATGACAGCTACGATGCCATGAATCGGCTTCTGCAAATGACCGTGCATCAGTCCCCCACGCCGGACGCCGTCAGCCATTATACCTGGACGAAAGCGGGCAAACTGGACACCATGACCGATCCGCGCAGCAACCTTTACAACTACGATTACGACGTGCTCAACCGGCTCATCACCACGACCTACCCGGCGGGCGGCGGGACCGAGACACGCTTGTACGACTGGTCCGGTAATCTCGCCACCTTCAAGAGCCGGGCTGGCGCCACCCAGACCTTCACCTACGACTCGCGCGACCGCGAAACCTATAATTCGTGGTCCACCGGCAATCCGCAGCCGCGCACCATCATTTATGACGACGCTTCGCGCATAAAAAGCTGCAACACGACCAACACCTTCATCAATTTCACCTATTTTGATGACAACAGGCTCAAGACACAGGAGGAATGGGGCACCTTCAATTCCGCGACTGGTGTTTACTATGGCGATGGCACCCACCGGACCCTCACCTACACCTACGACGCCGACGGCAATCGCGCCAGCATTGCCTACCCTTTTTTGCCGGCCTACGAATATGAGTACACCAATCGAAACCAGATCATGAACATGACCTGGTCCTACGACAACTCCAAGGTTGTCAGTTACACCTATGACAAGAACGGGAATTGGCTTACCCGCACTCCCGGGACCAACCCGGCCAGCAGCTTCGTCTTTGACCCGCTCAACCGGGTGACCAATATCACCCATAACTTCGCCAGCCCGAGTTCGAGCAAAACGCTCCATTACGGCTACGACGAGGTGGGGCGCACGCAGTACAAGCAGCGGGATGGGGGGCTGGCCGACGGTTATGGCTATGGCCTGAGCGAGCAGGTGGCCGATTTCCGGGTCAATGGCACGGTCAACCTGAGCACGGGAGCGGTCAGCGGGGGGACGCTGACGAGCTTTGTTTTTGACGCGAGCGGAAACCGCACGAAAGTGACCAAGGCGGGGGTGGCCACCAACTATGACCCGGCCAATAATCTCAATGAATACACCAAGGTGGGCGGGGTGAGCGTGACCAACGGGACCTTGGGCAACGTGAGCACGTACAATGGGTGGAGCTACAGCTACGACTCGCAGCGGCGCCTGAGCAGCGCCGATAAGAGCGGGGTGACGAGCGATTTTTACTACGACGGGCTAAACCGGCAGGTGGCGCGGGTGATCAATGGAGTGACCACCTACAGCGTCTGGGATGGCTGGACCCTGGCGGCGGAATACGGGCCGGGGCCGGTCTTGCGCAACCGTTACATCTACGCGGGCAACGACCTCATCCGCAGCCCCAGCCCGAGCGGGATCTACTATTATCCCGACGCGCAGGGGAGCACGGTCGATTTGGCCAGCGACACCGGAACGCTGCTGGAGAAGTACACCTACGATCTCTACGGCACGCCCACCTATTACAACGCGAGCGGCACGGTGTTGCCCAACGGGAGCGCCTATGACGTGGAACATCTTTTCACCGGCCAACAGTGGTATCCGGAGCTGGGGCTCTACGACCTGCGCAACCGGGCCTATCATCCCGGCCTGGGCCGCTTCCTCCAGCCCGACCCGATCGGCTTCGTCGGCGACTCCGCCAACCTCTATCGCTATTGCGCCAATAATCCGGTCAACCATAGCGATCCTTTTGGCCTTGAGGATGGAATAGTTGTGAGGGGAACTCCTCTTGAGGATCCTAAACAAAAGACGGACGGCGGCGGCAGCAGTCCGGTTTACAGGGGAAGCGGGCCGGGTCCGTTTGGCGGCTTCGTCGCTACTGTGGGTGGCGGCGAATTTATTGAGAGAGTAAACCGCGACCTGGATCGCCAACGCGCTGAGAATCAGCAGCAATCACAGCAGGGGCAACGAAACGGGGTGCCGGGGATTCCTGGTGGCGGTGGTACTATCGCCATTAGCGTCACCAATGTCATTCTTGGCAACTTTGAGTCTGGGACCAAGACAATCCAAAATGTGGTTCTTCGTCCAGATGGACATTTGGACGTACGACCGCCCTACACTGGAAACTCATACGTTGGGCCTCTCAATGTCCCAGGATTCTTCCATTCGACCCAGTCAGTTAGTGGCTCATTTCCAAACTTTACCGTCAACATGAGCGGGTCGGCTCAGTCTGCCCCTCTTGCGATTCTCTTCGGTCCGTTTTTGAACATCGCCTATAACCTGCACACTTCTGTAAGCTTTTCGAATCCCGCGGTTTCAATATCGGGGTCGCACAGCTTGTACCCTTCCATTTTTGTGACTGTGAACGGAGACCTAGTCTATGGGCACCATGAACAATACTGGCTCGGAGGCCTGCTCCCATTCGTTGAAGGCAGCGTCGTCCCAGGGCCATAATTGGGTCCTTTCGACTGGGGAATCTTATATGAGGCTGTTACCACCACTTGGATTCACTTTATTCGGTATGTGTTGCGCCTTCAGTTCTCTGGGGGTGGCGGGAGGGAGGACGGTGGTTGAATATCAGGAACAGCTGACAGAAATAATAGTCAAGAATGTTGTTCCCGAGTTGGCGAAAAGCCCTCAAAAATTGGACAAGGGCACCGTCACGCTAACGGTACAAGTCGACCTATCGGGAAGTGTGAGGAGACTTGAGGTTGTTTCGAGTTCGGCGAATCAATTTGTTGAGCAGGTGTGCGCACGGGTGATTCGTTTAATTAAATTTCCCCGTGTGCCTAAAAGCGTCGTTACGGAGACAGGGCGTGATTTCGTGGCGATGCAAACCGAAATCAAGATCGGCGAATAGGGCTTGAATGAAATAAGAATGGGGGAAGGATCGCGGCTAATCAAACACGGGAGCTTGGCCGGCCTTGACTGGTCGCGCCAAATTACCTTCACGTGGAAAAGCGGCGAGACTCAACATGCGGTGAGCATCGGCACCCTTGAACAGTGGGTGAACCTTTTTCTGCTAATAATTGCTCTGATTATTTTGATCCTCGTTTCTTGCGCGTTTCGACGCAACCAGCTTCGAAAACGCAGGACTGACGAGAAGGATTAGCGATGGTGCCCAAACACTGATCTCGTTAGGCGTGAGGGACGCGTTAGGGGTCAGGTAACATGAAAACAGGCTTTGGGAGCGTAAGCTTCCGAAAAGAAGAAAGGAACTGTTTTTATGAATTACGTTGGGATCGATATTCACAAGAAGTATAGCGTGCTTTGCGCGCAGGATGAGCAGGGGTACAGTGGCTCGGGGTCGCGTCTCAACAATTTAACATTTTTGCCTTTACCAACGGCGTCATCGCCCAAGGCGACGATCACGCCTGAGCGTTTGGGAGAAGAAGTTAGCGGCAGCTTTGCTGCGGCCTAACGGAAACGGCAGCGCGACCACCCCCTTGGGCAAAAGACCTTCCCACAAGCCCCGCTCCGACGGCTGATCACGCCCGCTGCTTGCACGAGAAATCATACAATGGGCGGTGAGGGGCGTTAGGGGTCAGGCATCAAATCTTGACAGCAATGCTCGGTATCGAGTATTGCTGCTCGCAAGTGGAGATCGCGTGAATTATCTGGGGAAGAACAACGGTTTGGCAGAACTGGCTGACCCAGTGCCTGAGCATGGGGAGTGCGGCCAACGTGAGCCAGCAATTACGACGGCGAGCGGCTGCGGGCCGGCCTGCGAATCTGCCAGCTTCGCTCCAGGAATGGGCCCGCTCTGTCAATAAATGATGCCTGACCCCTATCTACAATCGCGATGAAAAACATCGCCTACGCCTTTGTCCGCACCAACCCGCTCTCCTACGGCGAGCTTTCGCAGGAAAAGAACGCCAACGGCACGGTCGTGGATACCCTTACGGTCAACATGATCAATAATACCCGGAGCGAGCTGAGAGCCGACGGGAAGACGCGCACCTTCACCTACGGCGCCACCCTCGGCCCGGGCGGAACTACGAAAGCTTATCTTCTAAAAAGTTACACAGACTTCAATGGCAACCTCACAACCCTCAACTACAATGCGGACGGCTTTCTCAGTTCAAGAGTTGATGCCAAATCGCATACCACGAGCTACGAATATCTCAACCAGGGATTTCCCACCGGCGTCATCACCAAGATCACTCATCCCAGCGATTCCCAGACCACCTCCTCCAATATTCAGTATTATTATACGGACGCTACCGGCGCCTACCTCGACCACGTCATCGATGAGCGGAGCAAACTGACCACTTATAAGCGCAACAGCGGGACGTTGACCACCTACGAAATCGATTACCCCGACACTGGCATCGAAAAATACACTTACAACAGTTTCGGTCAGGTATTGACCCACACGATGCCGAGCAACACCGCCACGGGCACCACTGGTGGGACGGAAAACTTTTTCTACGATACGTGCGGCCTTCTCCTCACCTATACTCCGCCACCCACAGGAAGCGACCCGAGCCCTGCCCTGCACCCCACCAAGTACACCTACGACATCAACGACCATCTCTTCACTATCACCGATCCGCGTAGCAAGGTGACCACCCTCTTTCACAACGAGATCGGCCAGACGACCGTGGTGCGAGAACCTGATACCGATACCAGCGAAACCGTCTCTGCCTACAACGCCGATGGCACCCTGCAATCGCAGAATGTGCAGCTCACCGCCACCACGTTCGCCCTCACTAGCTATACCTACGACGATTACAAACGCCCGCTCACCGTGACTGACCCACTCCTTCACAAAACGAAATTCTGGTACGACAAAGCCGGCGCCGGCCTTTCCGATCTCAGCCATACCGATGCCAACCCGACCCAGGTCGTTTCGCCCAGAGGCACGATCACCAGAACCCTCTACGACGCGAATTTGCGCAAGGACACGGTCACGGCCGGCTATAACACAATCGATGCCGCCACCACCAATTACGATTTTGACCCTGTCGGTAATCTGACCGCGGTGACCGATCCGAAGGCTCAGAAAACGAGCTACTTCTACGATGCCCGCGACCGCCTCATCCACGTCAACGACCCCATCGCGACGGATCGGAACGCGGACAACTACACCACCAGCTATACCTACGACGCGGCCAGCAACAAAACCCTGGAAAGACGGGCCAACGACCAAACCATCACCTATGACAGCTACGATAGCATGAACCGGCTTCTGCAAATGACCGTGCATCAGTCCCCCACGCCGGACGCCGTCAGCCATTATACCTGGACGAAAGCGGGCAAACTGGACACCATGACCGATCCGCGCAGCAACCTTTACAACTACGATTACGACGTGCTCAACCGGCTCATCACCACGACCTACCCGGCAGGCGGCGGGACCGAGACACGCTTGTACGACTGGTCCGGTAATCTCGCCACCTTCAAGAGCCGGGCTGGCGCCACCCAGACCTTCACCTACGACTCGCGCGACCGCGAAACCTATAATTCGTGGTCCACCGGCAATCCGCAGCCGCGCACCATCATTTATGACGACGCTTCGCGCATAAAAAGCTGCAACACGACCAACACCTTCATCAATTTCACCTATTTTGATGACAACAGGCTCAAGACACAGGAGGAATGGGGCACCTTCAATTCCGCGACTGGTGTTTACTATGGCGATGGCACCCACCGGACCCTCACCTACACCTACGACGCCGACGGCAATCGCGCCAGCATTGCCTACCCTTTTTTGCCGGCCTACGAATATGAGTACACCAATCGAAACCAGATCATGAACATGACCTGGTCCTACGACAACTCCAAGGTTGTCAGTTACACCTATGACAAGAACGGGAATTGGCTTACCCGCACCCCCGGGACCAACCCGGCCAGCAGCTTCGTCTTTGACCCGCTCAACCGGGTGACCAATATCACCCATAACTTCGCCAGCCCGAGTTCGAGCAAAACGCTCCATTACGGCTACGACGAGGTGGGGCGCACGCAGTACAAGCAGCGGGATGGGGGGCTGGCCGACGGTTATGGCTATGGGCTGAGCGAGCAGGTGGCCGATTTCCGGGTCAATGGCACGGTCAACCTGAGCACGGGCGCGGTCAGCGGGGGGACGCTGACGAGCTTTGTTTTTGACGCGAGCGGAAACCGCACGAAAGTGACCAAGGCGGGGGTGGCCACCAACTATGACCCGGCCAATAATCTCAATGAATACACCAAGGTGGGCGGGGTGAGCGTGACCAACGGGACCTTGGGCAACGTGAGCGCATATAATGGGTGGAGCTACAGCTACGACTCGCAGCGGCGCCTGAGCAGCGCCGATAAGAGCGGGGTGACGAGCGATTTTTACTACGACGGGCTAAACCGGCAGGTGGCGCGGGTGATCAATGGAGTGACCACCTACAGCGTCTGGGATGGCTGGACCCTGGCGGCGGAATACGGGCCGGGGCCGGTCTTGCGCAACCGTTACATCTACGCGGGCAACGACCTCATCCGCAGCCCCAGCCCGAGCGGGATCTACTATTATCCCGACGCGCAGGGGAGCACGGTCGATTTGGCCAGCGACACCGGGACGCTGCTGGAGAAGTACACCTACGATCTCTACGGCACGCCCACCTATTACAACGCGAGCGGCACGGTGTTGCCCAACGGGAGCGCCTATGACGTGGAACATCTTTTCACCGGCCAACAGTGGTATCCGGAGCTGGGGCTCTACGATCTGCGCAACCGCGCCTATCATCCAGGCCTGGGCCGCTTCCTCCAGCCTGACCCCATCGGCTTCGCCGGCGACCCGGCTAACCTCTACCGCTATTGTGGCAATAATCCGGTTAACTGGAGCGATCCGAGCGGGAAAACTCCTTTAATAGGTACCGCTATTGGCTTCGTCTCGGGGGCTGTGGGAGGCGCGATAACTGGGTACGCGCAAGGCGGGTGGGAGGGACTGGCTATTGGAAGTGTCGTCGGGGGCGTGGTTGGGGCAGGAGTGGGAACCGTGGTGGACTTCGCCGGAGGATTTGCAGGATCTGCTGCGGCAGATGCGGTGGTCGCCGCTGCGTTAGGTACCAGCTCAAGTGTCGCCGGCCAGGCGGCAAGCAGTGCGGCAACCCAGCTATCGCAAAACAATGAAATTTCTCACAACCCAATGTCAGATGTGAATTGGGGCGCCGCAATCGGAGCTGGTGTGACCGCGCCGGCAGGCCCGCTCTTTGAAGGGGTAGCAGCCCAGGGGGTCGGAGAAGTCGCTGCGCCGTGGGCAAGGGCCGTAGGTGGAGGGACATTATCTGGTCTTTTCACAGCTGCGGGTGAAACTTTAGGTGCCGCGCTCTGGAACAATAGCCGAGGGCTTCCAATTATCACAACTTGGGGCGGAGAGCGATGGGGAGTAGGAGGTCCAAGATTTATTGTCCTTGTTGGTCAGGCTGAAATTGACAATTACAAGAAAAAACACCCGAAGCAGAAGGATCATTAAACTTCCATTGCGTCTCATCGCTTTCCTAGTTCATCCGCTATGATAGCGCTAAAGTGTAGTCTGCTAGCTGCTACGATCGTTATTATTGTTCTGAGCAACTGGTCCTTGATCAAGCTTTTCTCCGCTGGAGCGAAGAAATCCTATTTGGCCACGATCATAATTGGCGGCCCGTGCATATTGCTTTTGGCCTTGGTGTTTCCTTTTTACTTGGTTTCCGTTGTGCTAACTTGGATCGGATCAGGCTTATCGAACATTACATGGGTGTGTGAGCTAGCTTGGTGGCTTCCAACGCTTGTCATTCTGCTAACGATAGCCACAAAAAAGAACCGCCAAGGCAGCAGGTGACACGTTTAGGGGTCAGGCATCAAATCTTGACAGCAATCGGTTTGCGTCCAGATGAAAGGATGCCGCGCAGCGATCCGCTCTGTCAATAAATGATGCCTGACCCCTATCCTTTCCTACGAGTTACCAACTCTGGGCTCCGCGGATCATGGTCAAGCGCCATGTATGGCAGCATTGTTTTGGGCTTGTTAATTGGCCAGGTAATTGGGTATTGGGTTTACAAAGATCGGATAGAAGCCAATTAACAAATCCTGGAGCGCCCGCGGAGCTGGGTGCAAGGCGGGTGAGAGTCCCGTCGGCGGAATTAGGAGGAGCGGTAGGGGTCAGAGCTAACTATCGACACTGTTGAAAACGGCGTCATCGCCCAAGGCTGCGATCACCCCTGAACGCTGGGAAGAAGAAGTTAGCGGCATCTTCGCTGCAGCCTAACGGCCACTCCCTTGGGCAAACACTCTCTGGGAAGCCCCGCTCCGCCGGCTGATCACGCCCGCTGCTCGGACACATTTAGGGGTCAGGCATCAAATCTTGACAGCAATCGGTTTGCGTCCAGATGAAAGGATGCCGCGCAGCGATCCGCTCTGTCAATAAATGATGCCTGACCCCTATCCTTTCCTACATTGCGACGGATCGGAACGCGGACAACTACACCACCAGCTATACCTACGACGCGGCCAGCAACAAAACCCTGGAAAGACGGGCCAACGACCAAACCATCACCTATGACAGCTACGATAGCATGAACCGGCTTCTGCAAATGACCGTGCATCAGTCCCCCACGCTGGACGCCGTCAGCCATTATACCTGGACGAAAGCGGGCAAACTGGACACCATGACCGACCCGCGCAGCAACCTTTACAACTACGATTACGACGTGCTCAACCGGCTCATCACCACGACCTACCCGGCAGGCGGCGGGACCGAGACACGCTTGTACGACTGGTCGGGTAATCTCGCCACCTTCAAGAGCCGGGCTGGCGCCACCCAGACTTTCACCTACGACTCGCGCGACCGCGAAACCTATAATTCGTGGTCCACCGGCAATCCGCAGCCGCGCACCATCATTTATGACGACGCTTCGCGCATAAAAAGCTGCAACACGACCAACACCTTCATCAATTTCACCTATTTTGATGACAACAGGCTCAAGACACAGGAGGAATGGGGCACCTTCAATTCCGCGACTGGTGTTTACTATGGCGATGGCACCCACCGGACCCTCACCTACACCTACGACGCCGACGGCAATCGCGCCAGCATTGCCTACCCTTTTTTGCCGGCCTACGAATATGAGTACACCAATCGAAACCAGATCATGAACATGACCTGGTCCTACGACAACTCCAAGGTTGTCAGTTACACCTATGACAAGAACGGGAATTGGCTTACCCGCACTCCCGGGACCAACCCGGCCAGCAGCTTCGTCTTTGACCCGCTCAACCGGGTGACCAATATCACCCATAACTTCGCCAGCCCGAGTTCGAGCAAAACGCTCCATTACGGCTACGACGAGGTGGGGCGCACGCAGTACAAGCAGCGGGATGGGGGGCTGGCCGACGGTTATGGCTATGGGCTGAGCGAGCAGGTGGCCGATTTCCGGATCAATGGCACGGTCAACCTGAGCACGGGAGCGGTCAGCGGGGGGACGCTGACGAGCTTTGTTTTTGACGCGAGCGGAAACCGCACGAAAGTGACCAAGGCGGGGGTGGCCACCAACTATGACCCGGCCAATAATCTCAATGAATACACCAAGGTGGGCGGGGTGAGCGTGACCAACGGGACCTTGGGCAACGTGAGCGCATATAATGGGTGGAGCTACAGCTACGACTCGCAGCGGCGCCTGAGCAGCGCGGATAAGAGCGGGGTAACGAGCGATTTTTACTACGACGGGCTAAACCGGCAGGTGGCGCGGGTGATCAATGGAGTGACCACCTACAGCGTCTGGGATGGCTGGACCCTGGCGGCGGAATACGGGCCGGGGCCGGTCTTGCGCAACCGTTACATCTACGCAGGCAACGATCTCATCCGCAGCCCCAGCCCGAGCGGGATCTACTATTATCCCGACGCGCAGGGGAGCACGGTCGATTTGGCCAGCGACACCGGGACGCTGCTGGAGAAGTACACCTACGATCTCTACGGCACGCCCACCTATTACAACGCGAGCGGCACGGTGTTGCCCAACGGGAGCGCCTATGACGTGGAGCATCTTTTCACCGGCCAGCGGTGGTATCCGGAGCTGGGGCTTTACGACCTGCGCAACCGGGCCTATCACCCTGGCCTGGGCCGCTTCCTCCAGCCCGACCCGATCGGCTTCGCCGGCGACGCTGCTAACCTCTACCGCTACTGTGGCAATAATCCGCTTAACTGGAGTGATCCGTATGGTCTGGAAAAAATTCCTAGCACCCCCAATGTGCCCGTTACCGGGTCACCTGTTGATGACCCTCAGCAAAAGCTAGATGGTGGCGGCGGTGGCGGTGGCGGTGGCGGTGGCGGTGGCGGCTCAGGCGAACCGCGAGAAACGGTTTTTTTGGGGCCTAAGGAATTTCCCGATGATCCGGCCAAAGTCGAAACGCACCAATTCCCGTCAGGCGCAGTTTCGACGTATCGCATTCGGGTAATCGCGTTCGATCCATCTTTGTCACCGGGCACCACTATTCCGGCCGGAGGCTCAAGCTATTTTGGCGGTAGCATCCTCGAAGACGTTGGGCGTGAACTAAACAGACAGGGCCTGCCTCATTTGGCGAACGTTATTGATATAACAACAACTTCCTACTTAGGTGGTGTAGGCGTCATCGCGGTCGCCCCCACCTTGGTGGCCGCTGCACCACTCATAATACGATATGGCCCCATCGCGGTGCAATTACTGAAGTCTTTTAGTGATCCCTTTGGCGATGCCAGCGTTGAGCTACCCGACGAACCGGTTCCAATTGAACAAGTCGATCCTACAAGTGGGGATGAATTTCAGCCAAGGAACCCATCCTGCCCAACACCTAGACCTGGGTGGTGAAGTTTACTGTCAGATGTCGGCGCTGCTTCATTCGCTTGTTTCGACGGGCGGCAGCTCAGCGTGCTGAAGTAGTCTACAGTCGAGAGCGCGCGGGGCTTCACCAAGCACGCATAGACCGGATTATGATTTACGGAGGACCGTCTTTCATCGAAGATGTGATGACCGCTTTATCACTTCTCCAGGATGCGTATCCACATGGTTATTCCCTAGTGCAGCGATACATCCGTGCGATTGTCCAAAGTGATACCGATCCCGAGAAGGGAGTTCCTATTGGTGTTGTGTATTCGGGCGCGAGCGAAAAAGACAGAATTAAGGCACCACAAAATTGGTTTGCCGCCGCTCTCGTTCGCCGTGCCGTCGCGACACGCAAGCTGATCGCTTTCAACGTTTGGCGTTCCCCTCGCTCAGCTGTTAAGACGCTTACCAAGGAGCTTCACGCTATGAGGCTGCTTGGGGTGGAGCAAAAGTATCTGCAGCAACAAACAAGAAAGCTCTTGAAAATGGAGCGGCTGGCGCACCAGCGAGCGGGCTTCGGAGAATTGGGAAGAAGAAGTTAGCGGCAGCTGCGCTGCATTAGGTCATAGGTTGAATAGGGGTCAGAGCTTACTATTGACAATGCCGGGGAGGGGGATAAGAGAGAAGGATGGCGAGGCCGTTGCGGATCCAAAGGAGCGTTAGGGGTCAGAGCTAACTATCGACACTGCTGCGCGGTGCGGCGTCACGGGTCATTCGGGTCGACCTTTTAGGGGTCAGGCATTTTAGGGGTCAGGCATCAAATCTTGACAGGAATGAGTTATGCGGCCAGATGAAAGGGTGCCGCGCAGCATCCGCATCGAGTATCCTGGGGCCTTTTATCACGTCATGGCCCGCGGCAATCGGCGGGAAGCCATTTTTCAGGACGAGGCGGATCGGCGCTTCTTTCTGCAGACCCTGGGAGAGGCTTGCGCGATGACGGGCTGGCGCGTCCATGCCTGGGTGCTGTTGAGCAATCATTACCATCTCTTTGTCGAAACCCCGGAGGGGTCTCTTTAGGGGTCAGGCATCAAATCTTGACAGGAATGAGTTATGCGGCCAGATGAAAGGGTGCCGCGCAGCATCCGCATCGAGTATCCTGGGGCCTTTTATCACGTCATGGCCCGCGGCAATCGGCGGGAAGCCATTTTTCAGGACGAGGCGGATCGGCGCTTCTTTTTGCAAACCCTGGGAGAGGCTTGCGCGATGACGGGCTGGCGCGTCCATGCCTGGGTGCTGTTGAGCAATCATTACCATCTCTTTGTCGAAACCCCGGAAGCCAATCTAACCAAGGGGATGCAATGGCTGCAGAATACTTTTACCCGGCGCTGCAACACCCGGCACCGTTTGTGGGGCCGTTTGTTTGGCGACCGCTACAAGGCGGTGCTGGTGGAGGGAGAGACAGGTTATTACTACGAGACGCTGCTGGATTATATCCATCTCAACCCGGCGCGTTGTGGTTTGGTACGGCCGCAGCGAAAGCAAAGTTTGCTCGATTATCCCTGGAGCAGCCTCGCACAAGGCTATGCTTTGCCTGCCGGCAAACGACCGGGGTGGCTAGCCGCGCAAGAAGGGTTGGCGGCCTTTGGTTGTGCGGATACGGCCAAAGGACGACGCCGTTTTGTGGAACGGCTGGATCGGAGGATGGCGGAAGAGGATCTGGCGCGCTGTGGACACGTGGCGCTAAGCAAAGAGGTCGATGGGCGGTGCAGCCATTTGCGACGGGGATGGTATTGGGGGAGCCAGGCCTTCTCGGAGAGGCTCCTCCAGCTGGGGCAATCCACGCTGCGGCGGGAGCGGCACCGCGGCTACCGCGCAAGTTTGGAAAAGAAAGCTCACGACACCGCGCAGGCGGAACGATTGCTTCGTGAAGGACTGCGAGCAGCAAAACTCGAGACTGAGCAGGCGCGAGACTTGCCGGGTTCTGATGCCCGGAAGGTGGAGATCGCGGGAATTATCTGGGAAAGGACAACGGTTTCGCAGAACTGGCTGAGCCAGCGCCTTGGCATGGGGAGCGCGGCCAATGTGAGCCAGCAATTGCGACGGCGAGCGGCTGCGGGCCGGCCTGCGAATCTGCCAGCTTCGCTCCAAGAATGGATCCGCTCTGTCAACAAATGATGCCTGACCCCTATCTATCCCCTCCAGCTAGGGCAATCCACGCTGCGGCGAGGCCTTCTCGGAGAGGCTCCTCCAGCTGGGGCAATCCACGCTGCGGCGGGAGCGGCACCGCGGCTACCGCGCAAGTTTGGAAAAGAAAGCTCACGACACCGCGCAGGCGGAACGATTGCTTCGTGAAGGACTGCGAGCAGCAAAACTCGAGACTGAGCAGGCGCGAGACTTGCCGGGTTCTGATGCCCGGAAGGTGGAGATCGCGCGAATTATCTGGGAAAGGACGACGGTTTCGCAGAACTGGCTGAGCCAGTGCCTTGGCATGGGGAGTGCGGCCAACGTGAGCCAGCAATTGCGACGGCGAGCGGCTGCGGTCCGGCCTGCGAATCTGCCAGCTTCGCTCCAGGAATGGGTCCGCTCTGTCAACAAATGATGCCTGACCCCTATCTATCCTCTGACCCCTATCTATCCCCTCCCCGCCGTGCCCAGTCCCGGCGATTCCGCTCGGCGAGGCGCCGATCGGAGCACGCGGGGGCGCGTGCGCTCCCCAGCGGCAACATTGCCATTCCACTTCCCGGCCTTCCGGCTAATCTGTCGACATGAGTACGCGCATTTTTCTCATCCGACACGGCGCCACCGTCCTGACCGCGGAAGATCGCTTCGCCGGCGCGACCGACGTTGAACTCTCCGATGAAGGCCGCGACCAGGCGCGTTGCCTGGGCGAACGCCTCAGCACCGAGAAGGTGGCGGCCGTCTATGCCTCTCCCTTAGGCCGAACGATCGAGACAGCCGGCCTCATCGCCCAGCCGCACGGACTCGAGGTGCAGCCACGCGATGGTTTACGAGAAATTTCGCACGGACGCTGGGAACAAATGACTCGCCACGAGGTCGAAGAAAAGTTTCCCGAGGAAATCGCCTCCTGGGAAGAGGACCCTTACACCTTCGCGCCGCTCGGGGGCGAAAGCGGGCTCGCCCTGACCGCACGTGCCCTCCCGATCCTGCTCGAGATTGTGCGCGCCCACCCGGGCGAAGCCGTGATCATCGTCTCGCACAAGGCGACGATCCGCTTGTTGCTCAGTTCGCTCCTCGGGTTCGATCCGCGCCGCTATCGAGACAACCTCGATCAAAGCCCGGCCGGCCTGAACATCGTTGATTTCAAAGACGCGGCCCACGCTCGTCTGACGCTTTTCAATTCCACGTCGCATTACAGTTCGCCGGAAAAACAAGTGCCGTCGGTCCCGGCGTCACGCCTCTCGAAGTGGTGGAACACGGCCGAATGATCGCAAGGCAGGGTAGGGCGAGACTGCGTCGAGCCGGGGCGAAACTTTTCTCCGCGGGAAGACGGCCACCCCCCGGCTCGACGGAGTCTCGCCCTACCAAAATCACGCGAACGCCGCCCGCCGCTGCTTCGTGAAATCTAAAAACATGCCTAACGACAGCGGCGCGCTGGCTCGTCAGCTCGGCCTCTTCGGTACCACCATGGCCGTGATGGGCGGCATCATCGGCGCGGGCATTTTCATTAATCCCTATATCGTCGCCCAGCAGCTCCACACCCCGGCGCTCATCCTCGGCGCCTGGATCGCGGGCGGTCTCATCGCACTGGCGGGCGGATTCATCTACGCGGAGCTGGCCGCGCGGTTGCCGGTGGTCGGCGGCCAATATGCCTACCTGCGCGACGCTCTTCACCCTTCCGTCGCATTCGTTTATGGCTGGGTCCTTCTACTCGTCATCCAAACCGGCGGAATGGCCGCGGTCGCCGTCACCTTTGCACGCTATTTTCTCGAGCTGACCGGTTGGCCGGTAATGGATTCGTTAGGCGCAGTCGCGGCTCTCGCTGTCCTGACCGCGATCAATTGCCTGGGAGTCCGCGCCGGCAGCCGCTTTCAAGCGGCCATGACTTTGACGGCCATCGCCGCCGTCGGCTTCCTCGAAGCGGTCAGCCTTTGGCGTGGCGGTCCCTCGCCTGCTCTTTGGCAACCCGTTCTGAATCAGCCTGCTTCGTTCTCTCTTCTCCTCGCGTTTGGCGCGGCCATGACACCCGTTCTTTTTGCCTACGGTGGCTGGCAGACCGCCAGTTTTCTTGGCGGCGAAGTGCGCGATCCCGCGCGGGTTCTCCCGCGTGGCTTGATCCTCGGGGTCTTGGGCGTGATCGCAGTTTACGTCTCGGTCAATTTCATCTACCTGCGCGCGCTCGGGGCCGACGGACTCGCCGCCACGAGCACGCCGGCCTCGTCGGTCATGCGAAACCTGCTGGGCGAGAACGGCGCGCGTTGGATCGCCGCTGGCATCGCCTTTTCCGCTTTTGGTTTTCTCGCCCAATCGATGCTGACCGCGCCCCGGGTTTATTTCGCGATGGCGCAGGACGGGGTCTTCTTTCAGGCAGTCGGACGCGTCCATCCGCGCACGCGCGCTCCGATGATGGCCATCGCGCTACAAGGAGCATGGGCCATCGTGATCGCGCTCAGCGGGACCTACGGGCAGGTCGTGAATTACGTGGTGGCGATGGATTCTCTCTTCATTGGTCTCACGGCGGCTTGTCTTTTTGTCCTGCGACGGACAAGCACAGCGCCCGCGACCTTTCGCGTGCCGGGTCATCCTTGGACGACGCTCCTTTTCATCACGGCGGAATGGGCCGTCGTAACGAGCACTTTTGCGCACGACCCGATGCGCTCCTGCATCGGTTTAGTCATCGCTCTGAGCGGGTTGCCGCTCTATTACCTCTGGCGCCGCACGCGCCACGCGACCCATGCATAAGCGCCCCGAGCATAAACATTCGCGTTACATGGAGTGGGCCAAGCTCAGCTCGGTCGCGCGCTTTAACCTCGCAACCAGTGGCCTAACGACTATAATGAGAAGCGAGTTCCCGCTACGCCTGGAGGAGCTCGAGATCACGGGTGGCGGCTACGGCTATGGACCGTTGCTGGAACGGATCGCGCAGCACACCGGCGCGCCTCTCGAATGCATCGTGACGGCGGCGGGCACCTCTATGGCGAACCACCTCGCCATGGCCGCGCTCCTCAACCCAGGCGACGAAGTCGTGCTCGAACATCCCGGGTACGGACCGCTCCTGGACGTCGCGCAATATCTCGGCGCGCGGGTCCAGAGAATCCATCGACGTTTTGAAGACGGTTTTGCCCTCTCGTTAGGCGAAATCGCGGCAACCATCACTCCAGCGACGCGACTCATCGTGCTGAGCAACCTGCACAACCCGACCGGCGCCCTGCTCTCGAGTGAAACACTGGCCTCCATCGGCCACCTCGCGCATCGGCACGGAGCCCATGTCCTCGTCGACGAAGTCTATCTTGAAATGCTTTTCGATCAGGCAAAGACTTCCGCTTTTTCGTTAGGCAAGGAATTTGTGGTCACCTCCAGCCTAACGAAAGCTTATGGCTTAAGCGGACTGCGTTGCGGCTGGATCCTGGCCGCGCCGGAGGTCGCACATCGCATCTGGCGACTGAACGATCTTTTCGCCGCCACCCCGGCTCATCCGGCGGAAAGAATGTCGGTCATGGCCTTCGATCACCTCGACCAATTCCGGGAGCGCGCGCGAAAGCTGCTCGCCGTAAACCGCCCGCTGCTCGATGCCTTTCTCGACTCGCGCGCCGAGCTCGCATGCGTCCGGCCGCCGGCAGGCACGGTCGTTTTTCCTCGCCTTCGCCACGGCGATCCCGAAGCGTTCTTTCAATTGCTCCGTGAGAAATACGAGACCTCCGTGGTGCCGGGACGGCTGTTTGAGATGCCGCGTCATTTTCGCCTCGGCATCGGAGGTCCGACGGAGGATTTGCGGGCTGGCCTCGAACGATTAAGTGCAGCCTTGGATGAGTTTGCCCTGGCCGGGTAGCGCGTTTGGTTTGAAACACGGCGATGACGAAGCATCGCCCTCTCCGCTCGAAGGCTAGTAGCCCAATTCTGCTTTGCGGGCTTCGGCGGTCGGGAGCGGATCTTTCTTCGTCTCGATCGCGCCCTGACCCGATTCCTGGATCCGTCGAGCCTCGACGGCGTTGACTTCGGTGTCGGCCTCGAACTCCGCGGGAACATCGTCGCCCGCGTAGATGGCGTGGACGGGACATTCGTCGACGCAGGCCATGCAATCGATGCATTCCTCGGGGTGAATGACCAGTTGGCTGTCCAGCTCGTAAAAGCAGGCCACGGGGCAGACTTCCACGCAATCAGTGAACTTACAGTTGACGCATTTATTGGTAACGACGTGTGCCATAGGAATTAAAGTTCATTAGGGAGAGCAGGCGCTTAAAGGAAGCCGTAAGGGTCGCGGAAACAGCGTGTCCCAGAGATGAATGACCACTCGAGTGCTCGCATCAGCGCTCCGTTTAACATCGACTTCCAATTCGCAGGTTGCGCGCCGTTCTGCAATCTTTTTTGGGTAAACGCACGCTTCAATTCGTCGCACGCAGCGAGTTCGAGATTGCCAGGCTGAGGGAAGAGCCGTAGTTAACTTTTCACGCCTTTCGTGCGCGCGACCGTGCGGCCGCATGTATCGATAAGGTGAGGAAGCCATGGACAAAGCCAGCACCCAGGAATTCCAAAAACAGCTCGGCCGGGTGGAGGAATTGATCGCGGCGCTGGAAAGCGCGCCTGACTCGGCCATGCGCGAGCAAGCGCGTGAGTTGATTCAATCCCTGCTCGAATTGCACGGCACCGGGCTCGAACGCATCCTCAGTGTGATCTACGATTCCGGCGTGAGCGGCTCGGCGGTGATCGATGAGCTGAGCCGCGACCAGTTGGTTTCCGGTCTGCTCCTGCTCCACGGATTGCATCCGCTCGATTTAGAGACGCGCGTGCGCAACGCCATCGAGGAGGTCAAGCCGCGCCTGGGGCTGCACGGCGGAAGTGTTGATTTGCTGGGGGTCACTCCGGAGGGCCGTGTGCAACTGCGGCTACAAGGCAATTGCCACGAATGTCCGTCGTCCCGGCTCACCTTGCGTTTCTCGATCGAGGAAGCGCTTTACGCGGCGGCCCCCGATTTGACCGGTCTCGATGTGGAAGGGCTTCCGGAAGAGCATGCGCCCGACGCGGAAACCGCACCGGCTCCGGCGCCTAAATTTACTGATTGTCCGCTCCCGAACGGCAACGGACAGACCGCAATGACAGGAGGAAACATATGAACAAACCACCACAACCAGTCCACGTTCCGGGCACCGTAAAGGGCGAAGAACTCGCTCTCACGGACAAAGAAGCGGGCCGCGGCGAAGGCGGCAAAAGTTACACCACGGCGCGGGACGCGACCGGCATCAACCCTGAAGCTCGGGGGCCGATTCATCCCGACATGCCGAACCTGCAGCCAGCCTAAAGCTCGCCTCAAACCTACGGCGCTCCGACGTCGTGCCATCGCTGTAGCCGGGGTCGCTGACCCCGGCCGACGGTGGGTTATCTCTCCGCATGCGACCTTCTTCCTTCGCTACTCTGCGCCGTTTTGCCGGCGCGACGAAAAACAGTGGCGCGGCCCGGCCTCCATCGCCCGAGGTCGAACATTGCGAGCTCTGCAGTGTGCGGTTGGCGCCCACCCATCGTCACCTGCTAGAGATGGCGACGCGTCGCATCGTCTGCTCTTGCGACCCCTGCGCTCTCCGCTTCGAGAGTGTGATCGCAGGAAAATTCAAATTGATCCCGCGGGATGCGCGACCCCTGCCGGATTTCCAGATGAGCGACGCCGAGTGGGAAGGGCTCTCCTTGCCCATCAGCCTGGCCTTCTTTTTCTACGATACGCCTAACGAAAAGATGGCGGCCTATTATCCGAGCCCAGCCGGCGCGACGGAATCCCTCCTCCCGCTCACGGCCTGGGAGGCGTTGGTCACCGCGAATCCGATCTTGCGCGATCTGCAACCCGATGTGGAGACGCTGCTGGTCAATCGGGTGAAGGAGACGCGCGAATATTTTGTGGCGCCGATTGATGTTTGTTTCGAGCTGGTCGGTCTCATTCGCGTGCATTGGCGCGGCTTTTCCGGGGGTGAGGATGTTTGGCGGGAGATCGATGCTTTCTTCAATCGCCTCAAGGGAATCTCCGCCTGAACCGTCGCCGCTGAACATGCCGAATCTCGATTTCAAGATCCTCGGCGTGGAAGCAGCCAACTATGGCATCGTGCCGTTGCTTCATTTCAAACTCGAGATCACCAATCAACCCGCCGAAGACATGATCCAAAGCATCATGCTGCAGGTGCAGATTCAGATTCATCCCACCCTGCGAGCCTATGAAGCGGATGAGAAAGAAAAGCTGGGTGAACTATTCGGCACGCCGGATCGCTGGGGGCAAACGTTACGCGCGCGTCTCTGGACTCATGTCAATGTGAACGTACGGCAATTTTCCGAGCGCACAGAAGAGAACCTGTCGGTGCCGTGCACGTTTGATCTCAACGTCGCGGCCACCAAATATTTTTACGCACTCGAAGAGGGCGAGGCGCCGCTGCTTTTTCTGTTTAGCGGGACGATTTTCTATCACGGCGAGGATGGAAGGCTGCAGATCCAGCAGGTTTCCTGGAATAATGAGTGCACCTATCGACTGCCCATCTCGGTCTGGAAGGAAATGATGGATCATCATTATCCGAATACCGCCTGGCTCTCCCTCGAGCGCGATTTGTTCGAGCGCCTTTATGCGTTTCGGCGGCGCGAAGGCCTGGCCGATTGGGATCAGACGATCGCGCGGTTATTAGGGGCGGCACCGTGAGCGTGAACTACTCCCGGGTAGGGTGGGCGTCTCGCCCGCCGGGAAAGGCATCCTGCCTTTCCGGACTTTCAAACTCGGCTTCTACGCTTCCCGCGCGCCCCCCGCAAAAAGTTCGTGGCGGCAAGATGCCGCCACCGGCGGGCGCGACGCCCACCCTACCCGAAATCCGATGAACGCCGCGCTGGTCGAGAAGGTCGTCAACGCAGTTCTCTACGAGGGCTACATTCTCTACCCGTACCGCGCGACTTCGGCGAAGAACCGGGAGCGTTTCACGTTCGGGCGCGTTTATCCTGAGGATTACAGCATCGCTCAGAAAGGCGCCGAGCCTTGCCTCATGCAGACGCAGTGCCTTCTTCAAAACGAGTCAAAGGACGCGGTCGTCACGGTCACCGTTCGTTTCCTGCATCCGATGGCGCGCGAGGTTGGACTTCTCTCCTCCCCGATCGACGAAATGCCGTCCGACGGAACCCCCGATTTTTCGGTCGTGCCGGATTTCCGGGTGGGCGAACAGCTTTATCAGACCTGGCAGGAAGTGGTGGAACAGAAGATCGAAGTGCCCACTTTTCCTCTGCGCGAGGCGTGGCAGACCAAACACGCATTCGAGTTTCCCGCGTTCCATTCCCTCGAACCCATCCGCAGCGACGATGGCAAAATCGGTGCGGTCCTGGTGCGGCGCCAGGATGCGGTGCGCGGCGCGATCGAGATTGAAGCGCAGCCGATCGACGACGCCGTTTATAAACTCACCGTGCGCATCCTGAACCGGACGCCGGTTTCCCCTAACGAACTCGAAAACCCCGCCGTCATTCTGATGCGCACTTTTACTTCGACGCACACCATTCTGCAGACGGTGGGTGGCGAATGGTTTTCGTTAACCGATCCCCCGCCGGCCTATGCGGACACGACCGCGGCGTGCCAGAACATCGGCACCTGGCCGGTGCTGGTCGGCGAGCAGACTAAACACGAACGCGACGCCCTGCTCTCGTCGCCCATTATTCTTTACGATTATCCTCAGATTGCGCCGGAGAGCCCGGGCGACCTTTTCGACGGGCTGGAGATCGACGAGATCCTCACTTTGCGGGTGATGGCCATGAGCGATGCGGAGAAAATTGAAATGCGTCAGGTCGATGAGCAGGCGCGTAAAATTCTGGAGCGAACGGAAAACATGTCGAGCGATCACCTTCTCAAAATGCATGGCGTGATGCGCGCCGTGCCTTCGTCCAACGAAGACTTCTTTAATCCGACGACGCGTCTGGAGACTGCTAATGTTGGCGGAGTCGAGCTAAAAGCCGGCGATAAAGTGCGCATTCGTCCCAAGAAACGTGCCGACGTGATGGACATGGCTTTGGCTGGAAAAATCGCGGTGATCGAAGCCGTCGAGCAGGATCTGGAAGGCGGCGTGCAGCTCGCGCTCGTCCTCGACGATGATCCCGGGCGCGACCTCGGCATGATGCGCCAGCCCGGCCACCGTTTTTTCTATTCCACCGACGAAGTGGAGGCAGTGCAGGAAAGTGACGAGTGACAGGTGATGAGTGACGAGAGAAATTCTCCGGCGAGCGATCCAGTCGTGACTCATCACTCGTCACCGGTCGCTCCCGCGAAGCGGATTCTCGTTGCCGGGATCGGAAATATTTTTTTTGGCGACGACGCGTTCGGTTGCGAGGTGGCCACGCAACTTGCGCAACGTCCGCAACCGGAGGGTGTGCGCGTAACTGACTTTGGGATTCGGAGTTACGACCTTGCCTACGCCATCATGGATGACTACGACGCCACCATTTTGGTCGATGCTTCGCCGCAGGGATCGGAGCCGGGGACGCTTTACCTCATCGAGCCCGACCTGAAAAAGCTGGACGAACTCCCCGAGGAGGCCGTTAGTGCTCATAGCATGAATCCGGTGCGCGTTCTGCAACTGGTCCGCTCGCTCGGCGGCACGCCGAAATTTCTGCGAGTGGTCGGCTGCGAACCAGCCGTGCTCGAAACCGACGATGGCACCATCGGGTTGAGCGAGAAAGTGCAGGCCGCGATCGCTCCCGCTCTTCAAATGATTGACGAGCTGATTCGCGACATCAGAGAAGGCAGCGTTCTTCTCGCCGGGGCCGGCGAAAACACCAAGACGTAAACAATTTCCTGACATAACGATATGAAACAAGAAACAGATGATATGAACACAGCCGAAGTTTGCTGGTTAGTTTTGTTAGGCGGGATCGCGCTCGTGGCGGTGGTGTCAGTCCTATCCATGATTCCCGAGATGCGGCGCTATCTTCGTTTGCGCAGCATGTAGCCTTCTTCCCAGAGACAATTTTTACCGTTTTTGAAATCGGATATGTAAAGCAGAGGAAATAATAACAAGTGACGCGGCCTCGAGCCGAGTCCCAGATCGCGTCCGGAAGGAAAACAGACCTATGGTAGCTACAAACGAACCTTTCAAACATAAGGAGTCGGCGGTCAAAGAAATCCACGTTATCTGGATGACCACGGGGCTGGGTTGCGACGGGGATTCCGTCTCGATCACGGCGGCGACCCAACCCAGCATTGAGGACTTGGTCCTCGGCAGCATTCCAGGCCTGCCCAAAGTGCATGTGCACAATCCCGTCATCGCCTACGAGGTTGGCGATGAATTCATGAAATACTGGTTCGACGCGGCCGCAGGCAAGCTCGACCCATTCGTTCTCGTCCTGGAAGGCTCCGTTCCGAACGAGAAAATCAAAAAGGAAGGTTACTGGGCCGCCTTGGGAACGGATCCCGATACCGGCCAGCCCATCACGACTAACGAGTGGATCGATCGGCTCGCGCCCAAAGCCCTCGGCATTGTCGCCTGCGGCACCTGCGCCACCTATGGCGGCATCCATGCCATGGAAGGCAATCCGACCGGCGCCATGGGATTGGCGGATTATCTCGGATGGGGTTGGCGCTCCAAGGCTGGCTTGCCTATCGTCAATGTCCCCGGTTGTCCGGTGCAGCCCGACAACATGATGGAGACATTGCTTTATCTCCTTTACCAGGTCGCAGGCATGGCTCCGCTCATCCCGCTCGATGATCAACTGCGGCCGACCTGGCTCTTCGGCAAAACGGTGCACGAAGGTTGCGACCGCGCCGGCTATTACGAGCAGGGCGATTTTGCCCACGAATACGGCTCGCCCAAGTGCCTGGTGAAAATCGGCTGCTGGGGTCCGGTCGTAAACTGCAATGTGACCAAGCGCGGCTGGATGGCTGGCATCGGCGGTTGTCCGAACGTCGGTGGCATCTGCATCGGCTGCACCATGCCGGGATTCCCGGACAAGTTCATGCCGTTCATGGATGCGCCCCCGGGCTCGGCGCTTTCCACCAAAGTCGTCGGCATGTGGGGCGGCGTGCTGCGGAAGCTGCGCGCCATCACAAACACGACCGTCAATAAGGAACCGAAATGGCGGCATCCGCGCGCCGAACTCACCACCGGATATGAGCCGAGAAATTACGCGCGCAACTAAATGGGAAATTCGAAATCGTTAACTTAACTGGAACAAAATTATGCCTGATATTCTGACAGCACCCGCCACTAAAACCTCCGCGCCTTCGGGGAACATCGTCGAGATGTCGTGGGACCCGATCACGCGCATCGTCGGCAGCCTCGGCATCTACACGAAGATCGATTTCGACTCGAAGAAGGTCATCGAGTGCCACAGCACTTCCTCGATCTTCCGCGGATACAGCATCTTCATGCAGAATAAGGATCCGCGGGATGCGCACTTCATCACCAGCCGCATCTGCGGGATCTGTGGCGATAATCACGCCACCTGCTCCGTTTACGCGCAGAACATGGCTTATGGAGTGAAGCCACCGGCACTCGCGGAATGGATCGTAAACCTCGGGGAAGCGGCGGAGTACATGTTCGATCACAACATTTTCCAGGATAACCTCGTCGGGGTCGACTTCTGCGAGATGATGGTGAAAGAAACCAACCCGGGCGTCTGGAAAAAAGCGCAAAACACGCCCGCGCCGCACTCGGAAGATCACGGCTACAAGACGATCGCCGACATCATGACGGCGCTGAATCCGTTTACCGGCGAGTTCTACCGCGAGACGCTGCACGTGAGCCGTTACACGCGCGAGATGTTCTGCCTCATGGAAGGTCGCCATGTGCATCCTTCCACGCTCTATCCCGGTGGCGTCGGCACCGTGCCATCGATCCAGATTTTCACCGATTACGCTGTGCGCCTCATGCGTTACATCGAGTTCATGAAAAAATGCGTGCCGCTGCACGACGATCTCTTCGATTTCTTCTACGAAGCGCTCCCGGGTTACGAAGAAGTCGGCCGCCGTCGCATTCTGCTCGCCTGCTGGGGTTCGTTCCAGGACCCGGATGTCTGCGATTACGACTACAAGACCATGGAAGAATGGGGCAACGCCATGTTCGTCACGCCCGGCATGATCATCGATGGCGAGCTGGTCACCACCAACCTGGTCGATATCAACCTCGGCATCCGCATCCTGCTCGGCTCGTCTTACTACGATGATTGGGATAACTGCGAGACGTTCGTGAAAAACGATCCGTTAGGCAACCCGGTCGATAAGAAACATCCGTGGAACCAAACCACCATTCCGAAGCCGCAAAAACGCGATTTCGGCGGCAACTATACCTGGGTGATGTCGCCCCGCTGGCTCGACAAACGCACCGGTGATCACCTCGCCATGGATACAGGCGGCGGACCGATCGCGCGCCTTTGGGCGACGGCTCTGGCCAAACGGGTCAACTTCGGTTACGTCGAATCCACCGGCCAAAGCGTCAAAATTCGCCTGCCCAAGACGGCGCTGAAAGGCGAAGTCGAGTTCGAATGGAAAGTGCCGAAATGGAGCAACGCGATCGAACGCGACCGCGCCCGCACCTACTTCCAGGCTTACGCGGCCGCGTGCGCTCTCCACTTCCTCGACAAAGCGATGAAAGAAGTGCACGCAGGCCGCACCGCGACATTCACGCCCTTCAAGGTGCCGGACGAAGGGATTGGTTGCGGTTTCCACGAAGCGGTCCGCGGCGTGCTTTCGCATCACATGGTCATTCGCAAGGGCAAGATCGCCAATTACCATCCCTATCCGCCCACCCCGTGGAATGCCAACCCGCGCGACATCTACGGCACGCCCGGGCCTTACGAAGACGCGGTCCAAGGCTGCCCTATCTTCGAGGAGAACGGGCCGGATAAATTCAAGGGCATCGACATCATGCGCACGGTGCGCAGCTTCGATCCCTGTCTGCCTTGCGGCGTTCACATGTATCTGGGCGGCGGCAAGCTGCTCAAACAGATGCACACTCCGACCGCGCTCGCCGGCTTAGCCCACTGATATGGCAAATCAAGGAATGGCCCAGGTGATGCTGGAAGCGTCACCGGACGAGATCTACGACATCGAACTGGAACACAGTCTCCTCGAAGCCAACGCCAAGCTGGCGGTGGAAAATCGGGGCCTGCTCGACCAGAAAGGAATTACCGCGATCGACTTCATGGGTGCGATCGGCTCCGGTAAAACGACGCTGATTACCAAGCTGGTCGGTCTTCTCAAAGATAAGATTGGCGTCGCTGTTTTTAATGGCGATGCCACCACGAGTCATGACGCTGACGGTATTTCCAGTCAGAACGTGCCGGTCGTCCAAATCGCGACGATCAATGGTTGCCACCTCGACGCCAACCTCGTCGGAAAAGGCTTGCGCAAGATCGAGCTCGATAATCTCAAAATGATCTTCATCGAGAACATCGGGAATCTGATCTGCCCAGCCGAGTTTCCGTTAGGCTCCAAAGCTCGCGTGGTCGTCGTCAGCGTGACCGAAGGCCCTTGGATGGTGCGCAAACATCCGCACATGTTTCTCGGTTCGCAGGTCGTGGTGATCAACAAAATCGATCTCGCCGAGGCCATGGAAGTGAGCGTCGATCAACTCATCGCCGACGTTCACGCGCTCAAACCCGACATCAAGGTGATCCCGACGAGCTGCAAGAAAGGCACGGGTCTCGAAGAAGTCGCGCAGACGTTGCTCGCGGTTTGAGGAAGGCCGGCCGGCTGCGCCGGACTGACGAATTCAGAATGACGCAGGACGAATCAATGTCGAATGACGGATGGCTAAAGCGTTCGGCTTGGACTTCGTCACTCACTCATTCCCGCCTCCTCTTTCCTTGGTTATTCGTCATTTCCCCACATGCATGAGTTTTCGATCGCATCCGGCCTGGTCGAAAAGCTCCTCGATTTTGCGGAAAAAAATCCGGACAAGAAGATCGTCGAAGTGATCGTCGCCCTCGGCGAGTTCACTCAGATCGAAGCGGAACAGTTGTGCTTTTGCTACGAATCGATCATCACCGAGATGCCCATCGCCGGTTCCAGCCTAACGATCGAACCTGTTCCTGGGCAGATTTCCTGTCCTCATTGCGGCTACCGTGGGCCACCCAAATATTGGGATGGCGCGCTGCACGGGACCGCTGTCGCGACGCTGGAATGTCCGGATTGCGCAAAAACCGCCGCGGTCACCGCCGGGGCGGAGTGTGCCATTCGCTCGCTCCGCTATCAGCCTAACGAAATTACAGGGGCCGTCACATGACCTCGCTCCTGGCCATTTTGCTTTTCGGCTTTTTTCTCGGCATGCGGCACGCCACCGATTCCGACCATGTCGTCGCGGTCACTACGATTGTGAGCCGCCAGCGCAGTATCTGGAGCGCGGCTTGGACCGGTATCTTTTGGGGAATTGGACATAGCCTCACGCTCTTCCTCATGGGCGGAGCCATCATTCTGTTTGGCGTCGTTATTCCAGAAAGACTCGGGATGAGTTTCGAGTTCTGCGTCGCGCTCATGCTCATCCTGCTCGGAGCGCTTAATCTGCGCGCCACCTTTCGCGTGGTCGAAAACGTTCAACCCAAGACCGAACACGCTGCGGCGCATCAACACACGCATCAGCACGGCGATTACATTCACAGCCACAGGCACGGGCACGAGCGCACCACCCACGGTCATGCGGAGGAGGCGGTTGCCTCTGCCAAACTCGATCGTTGGTTCGGTCGCATGAAGTTTTATCAAGCGCTTCGCCCGATCGCCATCGGGACGGTCCACGGATTAGCCGGCTCGGCCGCGGTGGCCTTGCTCGTCCTGCCCATCATTCAGAATCCCCTTTGGGCCATGGCTTACCTTCTCTTATTTGGCGTGGGAACGATTGCCGGGATGATGCTCATCACCGCCGCGATTGCGGTGCCAGTTTCCTATTCGACCCGTTTTCAATTCCTCCACCGCCACTTGGGCGCCG
Source organism: Chthoniobacterales bacterium (assembly GCA_965218705.1). Classification (GTDB taxonomy): domain Bacteria; phylum Verrucomicrobiota; class Verrucomicrobiia; order Chthoniobacterales; family UBA10450; genus Palsa-1392. Next base: position 683,399 of record OZ244652.1, on the reverse strand, counting down.
CCGCGGGCGTTCTCAGTCTCGCTCTTGGTTTGTTCCTGGCTTACCAGATCGGCTACGTCCAAGGACTGCTTCGTTAGGGGCAAAATTGAGACCCGCCGTATGAGTAAAGAACATGTCTACACCCTCGGAATCGAGGAGGAGTTCCAGATCATCGATCCGACCACGCGTGACCTGCGCGCGCGCAGCCGGCAATTGGTCGAAGAGGGCAAAGAGACCCTGCAAGAACAGGTCACCTCCGAGCTGCATGAATCCATCATCGAGCTCGGAACGAAGATCTGCCCCGATATTCAGGCCGCCCGACGGCAAGTCATCGACCTGCGATCTGAGCTGGCGCGCCTGGCCGCACGTGATGGGCTCAAGATTTCTTCGGCCGGCACCCATCCTTTTTCCCTGTGGGAAGACCAGCCCATTACCGATAAGAAACGATACCGAAAAATCCTGCGCGACATGCAGGTGCTGGCCCGCAGTAATGTCATTTTCGGCCTGCACGTCCATGTCGGGATTCCAAATCGCGAGGCCGGCCTCGCGATCATGAACGAGGTGCGCTCTTTCCTGCCCCACCTCTTCGCGCTCTCGGCTAACTCGCCCTTTTGGGAGGGGGAGGACACTGGTTTGAAGACCTATCGCCAGGCGATCTTTGAACGCCTCCCGCATACCGGCATGCCCGATGCCTTTGCCAGTCTAGCGGAATATGACGATTACATTGATCTGCTCGTCGCAACCGATTGCATCGAAGATGCGACGAAAATCTGGTGGGACGTCCGCCTTCATCCTTCGTTCGATACGCTCGAATTCCGGATCTGCGACGCCCAGTCGCGGGTCGACGACACCATCGCACTCGCTGCCTTGACGCAGGCGATCGTCGCTCGCTTGCAACAACTGTGGCGCGAAAAGAAAACGTTTCCGGTTTACCCACGCCGCCTCCTCGAAGAAAACCGCTGGCGCGCCGCGCGTTTTGGGTTGGAGGGCGAACTCATCGATTTTGAGCGCCGGACGGTCCGCCCCGCTAAAGAGCTGATTCGGGAATTGCTCGACTTCGTCGCCCCCGCGAGCGACGAGCTCGGGTCCTCCGCGGCTTTAATGCACATCGAGAAAATGTTGCGGGAAGGCACCGGCGCGGATCGACAGTTAGCCGTCTGGGAGGAATCCCAGGACCTGAAATCGGTGGTCGATCACCTTGTGGCCGAGACGAATGAGGGCCTGCGCCCCACCGAATAGTCGCCGCGCGGGCTCGAGTGGGGGAAGTTCCAGTCGACCGATGAGAAGCGACGGAAAAGAACGGGCGCGCGTGCAAGTGCGCGGCGCTGTCCAAGGCGTAGGTTTTCGCCCATTCGTGTATCGATTGGCGACCGAGCTGGCGTTGTCTGGCTGGGTCAGCAATTCCAGCCAGGGAGTCTCCCTGGAGATCGAAGGTCCCGCTCCACAGGTGCGCGAATTTCTTTCTCGCCTAACGATAGAGAAACCGCCGCGCGCAGTCGTCCAAAGCTGCGAGAGCGTGCGGTTGGATCCGGTCGGTGACACCTTTTTCGAAATCAGGGAGAGTGAGGAACGCGGAGGCAAAACCGCGTTCATTCTCCCCGATCTGGCGACCTGCGAGGATTGCCTGCGGGAGATTTTCGATCCCCGAGATCGCCGCTTTCGTTATCCCTTCACCAATTGCACTAATTGCGGACCGCGCTTCTCCATCATTGAGGCGCTTCCTTACGATCGGGCTCACACTTCGATGAAAAATTTCGCGATGTGTGATGCTTGTGAGCGCGAATATCGCGATCCTCGTGATCGCCGCTTCCACGCCGAGCCGACCGCCTGCCCGCGCTGCGGACCGCGCCTGCGGGTTTGGGATTCGTTAGGCAATATTCTGGAAGAGCATGACTCTGCCTTGCTTCGCGCCGCCACGGAGATCGATGCGGGCAAAGTAGTTGCCCTTAAAGGAATCGGCGGTTTCCAATTGCTGGTCGACGCGAGCAATGATGAGGCCGTAGCAAAGCTGCGCCAGCGCAAACACCGCGAAGAAAAGCCGTTTGCAGTCATGTTTCCCACCCTCGAAGAGGTCGTTGATCACTGCGAGGTCACGGAGCTAGAAGAGCGCCTCCTGAAATCTCCCGAAGCCCCCATTGTCCTACTGCGGAAAAAGCGCGAGTCGAATTTGTCGGCTCAGATCGCGCCGGGCAATCCGAACGTCGGCGTAATGTTGCCCTCTTCGCCGCTGCACCACTTGTTGCTGCGCGAGCTCGGTTTTCCGATCGTCGCCACGAGCGGCAATCTGAGCGACGAGCCGATCTGCACCGAAGAAGGCGAAGCGGTCGAGCGGCTCCACGGTTTGGCCGACTTTTTCCTCGTGCACGATCGTCCCATCGTTAGGCACGTGGACGATTCGATCGTCCGCGTGCTGGCCGGGCGCGAAATGATGCTGCGGCGCGCTCGCGGTTACGCGCCGTTGCCGGTGAGGCTCCGGGGAGCGCACAGCCTGCCCGCCGGTGTGCGGGCGCCCTCGCGTGCTCCCCGGATTCTTGCCGTCGGTGCGCATTTGAAAAACGCGGTGGCTCTCAGGGTCGATGCAAACGTTTTCGTTAGTCAGCATATTGGGGACCTTTCCACGCAGGAAGCCCACGCGGCCTTCACGCGCTCGGTCTCGGATCTCCCGCGCCTTTACGAAGCTCAGCCCGCCCTGATCGCGCATGATCTTCATCCCGATTATCTTTCGACCAAGCACGCCCTCCAACTGCCGGGCGAGCATCGCGCGGTGCAACATCATTGGGCGCACATCGCTTCTTGCATGGCGGAAAACGAACTCGAGCCGCCACTCCTCGGCGTGGCCTGGGATGGGACCGGCTTGGGCGTGGACGGTACAATCTGGGGCGGCGAGTTTTTCCTCGTCCGGGAGCGTTCGTGGAAACGTGCCGCGCATCTGCGTACTTTTCGGCTCCCGGGTGGCGATGCCGCCGTCAGGGAACCACGTCGCAGCGCTTTGGGAATCCTTTACGAAATTTTCGGGGAGAACCTGTGGGAACGACCCCACCTGCTCGGAGATTTTACCGCCGCTGAGCGGAAGACGCTGCGCACCATGCTGACGCGCGCGGTGAATTCCCCCATCACTTCCAGCGCCGGCCGGCTCTTCGACGGCGTCGCCGCGCTCGCTGGGTTGCGCAGTCGTTCCACGTTCGAAGGCCAGGCTGCGATGGAGCTCGAATTTCTCATCGAAGCCGGAAACGACGAAAGCTATCCCGTTGCGCTGGGCGCCGCAGAGCCGTTGATTCTCGACTGGGAACCGGCGATCCGAGCGCTCTTGGTCGACCGACAAAAAGGAATCGGGGCTTCCAAGATGGCCGCGCGATTTCACCACATGCTGTCGGATTCCATCGTCTCGGTTGCCCAAAAAATGGGAGAACAGCGGGTCGTCTTAAGCGGTGGATGTTTTCAAAATCGCCATCTCACTGAGCGCGTAATCAGTCAGCTCCGAGAGGCCGGCTTTCAGCCCTACTGGCACCAGCGAGTTCCGCCTAACGACGGTGGCATCGCTCTCGGACAAATCTGGGGGGCGGCGCATGGCTTGGCCGAGGTCCAATGAACCTGCTCTACGGAGAAATCGTCGCGGTTTTCTCAGAAGAAGGCTTGGCTTTCGGCAAGGTCCGCGTCCACGGCGCGATCAAGAAAATACCGCTCGGGCTCCTGACGAATGCAGCCGAAGGTGATAGAGTATTAATCTGCGACGGGGTGGCGATCAGTAATGTCGCCGGCCCCCGCGAAAAGGAGACAGCACATGTGCCTGGCGATTCCCGGAAAACTCACTGAGATCAGCACCGACGCCAACGGCGTGCGCATGGGCAAAGCCAATTTCGGCGGCATTGTGAAACAGGTCTGCCTTGAGTACACGCCCGAGGTCGAGATGGGTGACTACGTCCTGGTGCATGTCGGTTTTGCTTTGAGCAAAGTCGACGAAGCGGAGGCTGCCCGCACTTACGAGGCGCTCAGGCGCATGGAGCAATTGTCGGAACTGGATGTTCCCGACGTGGCCGACGATGGCGCACCGGTGTCCGATTCGCTCTCCGGCAACGGCCAGCATCCGCCGAACCTGGCCAAGCCAACCCAGGAAGCCACCTCCCGAGTCGCATGAGATATCTCGACGAATACCGGGACGAAGCGCTCGCACAGAAAATCATCGAAGAGATCCGTCGCACGGTGACCAAGTCGTGGGTCCTGATGGAAGTCTGCGGCGGCCAGACGCACTCGATCGTTAAATACGGGCTCGACCGACTTTTGCCTAACGAAATCGAACTAGTGCACGGGCCCGGCTGCCCGGTTTGCGTCACCTCGCTGGAGATGATCGATAAGGCGCTCGAGATCGCACAGCGGCCGGAAGTGATCTTCTGCTCATTTGGCGACATGCTGCGAGTGCCAGGGTCGAAAGATGATTTGCTGATCTTAAAATCGCGCGGCGCCGATGTCCGGGTGGTCTACTCGCCCATCGATTGTCTCAAGATCGCGCGCGCCAATCCCGAGAAGAAGGTCGTCTTTTTCGCGATTGGTTTCGAAACAACCGCCCCGGCTAACGCCATGTCGGTGTGGCAGGCCAAAGAGCAGGGCGTGACGAATTATTCGATCCTGGTCTCGCACGTCCTCGTGCCGCCAGCCATCGCGTCAATCCTGCAATCGCCTTTCAATCGCGTGCAGGGATTTCTCGGGCCGGGCCATGTCTGCACCGTGATGGGCTACCGTGAATACGAGCCGATCGCGGCGCGCTACAAAGTGCCGATCGTCATTACCGGTTTCGAGCCGATCGATATCCTCGAGGGAACGCTCCTGACGGTTCGCCAGCTCGAGGCTGGAAAGTCCGAGGTGGAAAATCAATATCCGCGCGTGGTGGATCGCAACGGAAACAAAGTGGCGCAGGATTTGGTCAACAAGGTCTTCGAAGTCGGAGATCGCAAGTGGCGGGGAGTTGGCTCCATTCCCAAGAGCGGCTACAAACTCCGCTACGAATTCCACGACTTCGATGCCGATCGGATCTTCGAAACCCGCGAGATCGACACCAAGGAGCCGGAAATTTGCATCAGCGGTCTCGTTCTCCGCGGAGTGAAGAAACCGCACGACTGCCCGGCCTTCGGCACGCTCTGTACGCCGGAGCGCCCGTTAGGCGCGACCATGGTTTCTGCGGAAGGCGCCTGCGCCGCCTATTATGCTTACGGTCGCCATCTTGAAGGGCAAAAGCAGCCCGAACCAGCGTTGAGTTCCTAGCTGCAGGCCGACGCAGAATGTCGGATATTCAAATGTCCCCATTGGGCCCGAACGGGTCGGCGAGTCGGCAGATGGCAAAACGATGAGCGAGATTGATAAACTCAACGAACCCTTTCCCGCCAAAGTGCTACGTAAATGCAGGGAGAGCATGGAGTCGAAGGAACAATTTTTCTCCCAATACGCGGACTCCATCGATGAGATGTCGCGGGCAGTCGCCGACAGGTTTCAAAACGGTGGCAGACTCTTCGCCATGGGCAATGGCGGGAGCCTTTGCGATGCTCTGCACATCGCAGTGGAATTCAATCATCCTATCATCGAGAAACGAATCGCTTTTCCTGCCATCCCGCTCATGACCGATATCGCGACCATGACGGCGATCGGGAACGACCTCGATTACACCCGCGTTTTTGTGAATCAGTTGCGGCTACAAGCTTCGCCTAACGATATCGCGATGGTCTTCAGCACGAGCGGCAAGTCGCCCAACCTTATTTATGCTCTGGAGGCGGCGCGGGAGAAGAAGATGCTCACGATCGCCTTCTCAGGCAAAGATGGTGGGCGCTTCCCGGAGGTCTCCGATTATTGCTTCATCGTGCCTTCCTACAGTATTCATCGCATCCAGGAAGCGCACGCCACGGCCGTGCACATCATTTGGGATCTGGTCCACATCGCCGTGGGCGCAGAGGATGTGACCTGAAATGACGAAGGACGCATCGCGGCACGCACGATCTATTTCTGCCTTCCGAGCTCGACATTAATTCGAGCTTCGTCATTCGAAATTCGTCATTAAAGTAACAGCGTGGACGAACCCGGCGCCGATTCCCTTCTCACCGCCTCCTGTCCCCTCCCGATCACCGATTACAAGGAGATCGTGCTGGCCCATGGCAGCGGCGGGAAGTTGAGTCATCAGCTCATCTCCAAACTCGTGCTGCCCCAGTTTAGCAATGACCTGCTCGCACCCCTGCATGATGGCGCCATCTTCTCGTTAGGCGACAAGCGCCTGGCTTTCAGCACCGATTCTTATGTGGTCAGTCCCATCTTTTTCCCGGGAGGCGACATTGGAAAGCTGGCGGTGCACGGGACGGTCAACGATCTCGCCATGTGCGGCGCGCGGCCGCTTTATCTTTCGGTTGGCTTTATTCTTGAGGAAGGCACCCCGATGGAAGATTTCTGGCGAGTCGTGCAATCGATGCGGATGGCCGTGGACGAGGCCGGCGTGAAGTTGGTCACGGGTGACACCAAGGTGGTTGATCGCGGTAAGGCCGATAAAATTTTCATCAACACGGCCGGAATTGGTGAAGTGCCGCCAGGCGTCAACATCCAGCCCACGCGGGCGCAAGCGGGAGACAAGGTTCTCATCAGCGGGCCGATCGCAATGCACGGAATTGCCATCATGTCGGTGCGGGAAGGATTGGAATTCGAAACGGAGATTGCGAGCGACTCAGCGGCTCTCCATGGGCTAGTGCAAGATCTCCTAACAGCGTGCCCGGACGTTCACGTCCTGCGCGATCCGACGCGGGGTGGCGTGACCAGCGCTGTGACCGAGATTGCGCAAGCCGCCGGGGTCGGCGTGGTCTTGCAAGAGTCGTCGATCCCGATCCGGGAGGACGTCAAAGGCGCCTGCGAAATCCTGGGACTTGATCCACTCTATGTCGCGAACGAAGGCAAGTTGATCGCTGTCGTGGCCGGCGCCGAAGCGAAAAACGCCTTGCGCGCGCTTCGGGCCCACTCGTTAGGGAAAGAAGCGGTCATCATCGGCGAAGTCGTCAGCGACCACCCTGGGTTCGTCACCATGAAAACACGAGTGGGCGGGACCCGCGTGGTCGACATGCTTTCCGGCGAGCAACTGCCGCGGATTTGCTAGCGACAAACGCGCCCCTTCCCCGGCACGCGTCAAGCTGCGCCGGGGGCGCTCTCCTGGTAGCCTGCGGACCCTGACCACGGCTACAGTCACCGAAAAGATGAGCGCCCTCCCGGTGCGTATATGTTAGAGCAATGAAGCGCGTCTTTGGGCTAGAAACAGAATACGGGATCACCGTGGACGGGGCGGCATCGGTCGATGTCGTCGCCGAGTCGATCGAGCTGGTGCGCGGTTACACCGACCACGGCGCGCACATGAAATGGGATTACGAGCTGGAAGATCCGCACCGCGATGCGCGCGGTTTTCGCGCGAAGGAATTGCTCCAGGACACCGATGAGTCGGCTTATTTCGAGATCGATCGGAAGCGCCCGCTCAGTTTCGAGGAAATCAAGAGCGACCTGGTGTTGAGCAACGGTGCTCGCTTTTATAACGATCACGCCCACCCGGAATATTCCACCCCGGAATGCACCAGTCTGCGCGACTTGGTCGCACAGGAGAAAGCGGGCGAACGAATCTTGGGCGAATGCGCGCGCCGCCGAAATCTGAAGCTGCCTGAAGGGCAATCGGTTCGTCTCTACAAGAACAACACTGACTTTTCCGGTCACAGTTACGGCTGCCACGATAATTACCTGATGCGCCGCGACGTGCCGTGGGACCGCATCGTCTCCGGTGTGCTGCCGTTTCTAGTCACGCGACAGATTTTCGCTGGCGCTGGCAAGATGGGAATCGAAGCGGAAGGCGCCATCAGCCAACCCGGCACTTACCAAATTTCGCAGCGGGCCGACTTCTTTGCCGTGCTGGTGAGCATCGACACCATGAATCGGCGCCCCTTGGTTAACACTCGCGACGAACCGCACGCGGACGCCAGTCAGTATCGGCGTTTCCATGTGATTCTGGGAGACGCGAACATGAGTGAGTGGGCGACTGCGCTCAAAGTAGGGACGACGGCGTTAGTCCTGGATTTAATCGAACAAGGAAAGGCGCCCCAACTCGAGATCGCGCAACCGATCAACGCGACCAAATCAATTAGTCGCGATCAGACCTACGATTGGATCATCGAACTGAGCGATGGTCGCAAAATTTCCGCGGTCGATGTGCAGCGCATCTACCTGGCGGCAGCGCTCAAGGCTGCCAGCGACCAACCCAGCGAAGAAGGCGCCTGGCTTTTACGAGAATGGGAATCTGCCTTGAACGATCTCGACCGAGACGTGGGCCTTTGCCGAGATCGGGTCGATTGGGTCGCCAAGAAGGCTTTACTCGAAGCGTTTCGCGAAGAAGAAAAGATATCCTGGAGTGATCCCTGGCTGCAGGCCATCGACCTGGAATATCATAACATCGCTCCCGAGATAGGGCTCTACTACGAACTCGTGCGACAAGGGACCATGCGTCGGTTCGTCGCGGAAACCGAAATCAAAGACGCTATCTTCGCGCCGCCCGAGGATACGCGAGCCTGCTTTCGCGGTCGCTCGGTGGCCCGTTTTAATTCTAAGATTGAGGCCATCCAATGGGACGAGATTGTCTTCTCCGGCGAGGACAGCCCTCTCCGAGTTCAACTTGGCGAGCCTAACGAAAATCCGCGGCTCGCCGCGCTCAATCAAGCAGCACGCGAAACCGCGGATTATCGAGAATTTATAAAGGCAGTGACGAGTCTTTAAGACAGGTCACGCGCGGCAAGCGAGTTAACCTTTCCGCCGGGCGGCCCAACGAGCTTTCATCATCTGCGAAAGCTTTTTGCGGCCAGCGGCGCTAATCCCGCCTTGCCCGCTTTTCTTCTTGCGAGCACCTTTTGTTGATTTCTTAGCTTTAGGGGCTGCGGCACTGTCAGCCAGCGTCGTTCCACCGGCAGCCTTAGCCCGAGCCCAGCGCGCACGCGCCGCCTCAGCGATCCGAGCACGACCGGCAGCGGAAAGACCACCCCGGCGCTTACGGCCGTTGCTTTTCTTGGCTGACGGAGTTGAGCGGGGTGCGCTGCTCGTGCTGGCCGCGGCGCTGGTAGCACTGGTGCCGCCGAGAAGGCCATCGAGTTGGCTTTGTAGTTGGTTGATCTGTTTCTTCAGATCGACTGCCTCTTGCAGTTGTTTAAGAGATACGTCCATGGCGGAGTTATAAGCCATGCCGCAGATTGAGCAAGTGCTCATTTACACTCACTGAATCGGGGTTAGCTCGTTTTTTCTTAGGCAGCCACTGCTGCGATCTCTTCGGCGTTAACTGCCTAACGATTGACTCGCATCCTACGCCCAGGTAATGAGACGCAACTCATGCGCCTGAAGCAGATGCGGATGGGTCGGGATAACACGCACGTTGAATCCATAAGTGCCGCTCTCGGTCGCCGGGATGGAACCTTCATAGAGGTAGTCGCCGTCATCGCCCAACTGCTGACCTTGTGACATGACTGCAACGGCAGGGTCACGTAATTCGTTATTTTCCGCTTCGCCGTGATAAGCCTCCACTCGCACATGCTGCGGATCGACTGCTCCCAGATGGATGCGGGCAGCGACTTGCAGGGCATCACCCACTGAAATGCTTTGGCGATCGCGGTTATTGACCTGCACATCGATGATCCGCACTTGCGGCCAATCCTGGCGCATTCTGGCTTTCCACTGACTCAGGTCGGTGGCCGCACGCCAGTTATCACGGGAAAACTCCTCGTGCGCTTTGGCAGCCGGGACATAACGACGTTCCGTATATTCTTTAACCATCCGGTGCGTATTAAACACGGGAGTTACGCTGCGGATTGATTCGCGCATCAACTGCAGCCAGGCGAGCGGAAGCTTGCCATCCGGTTTAGCGTAATAGAGGGGGATAATTTGATTCTCCAGTAATTGATAAAGGCTGGCCGCATCGACCTCGTTCTGGAACTCGCCATCGCCATCATCGATTTCCGCACCGATAGCCCAGCCGTTTTTACCGTTGTAACTTTCGCACCACCACCCGTCGAGGACACTAAGGTTAAGGCCCCCGTTGGGGGGTAGTTTCATCCCGCTGGTGCCACTGGCTTCGAGCGGGCGCAGGGGATTATTTAACCAAAGGTCAACCCCCTGGACCAGGCGGCGCGCGATGTAAGTGTCGTAGTCTTCGACGAAAACAATGCGGTTATGGAAGCCCTTCTCACGGGTCAGCTTGTACACTTGCTGGATGAGAGCTTTGCCCCCTTCATCGCGCGGATGCGCTTTCCCGGCGAAGATGAACTGGACGGGACGCGCGAGGTCATTAAGCATGCGCAAAAGCCGGCCCGGATCGCTGAAAAGAAGAGCACCCCGCTTGTAAGTGGCGAAGCGCCGCGCAAAACCAATCGTCAGAATCTCCGGGTCGAGGATCGAATTGACGGCGCGCAGCGCTTCCGGTGATTCCCCGAGGCGCAGGCGGCGTGCGCGAACGCGCGCACGCACGAAATCGACCAGGCGATGTTTTAGCTTTTGATGAGTTTCCCATAGCTCCGCGTCGGGGATCTCGATGACGCCGCGCCAAAACTCGGGCTCGGTGAGATGCTCCTCCCAAGCTCCGAGATACTTGGTGTAAAGCGCGGAGAACTCAGGCGCCATCCAAGTCTTGGTGTGAATCCCGTTAGTAATGCTGCTGATGGGAACTTCGTGCGTCGGCACGCCAGCCCAGACATCCTGCCAGAGCGATTGGCTGACCTGGCCATGGAGGAGACTGACGCCATTGGCATGTCGACTCATGCGCAGAGCCAGAATCGTCATGCTAAAACTGGCGATCGGATCCGTGGTCGTCTGACCAAAGCGGAAAAGCTCGTCGAATGGGATACGCAGTTGCGCCGCAAAATCGCTGAAGTAGCGCACCATCATGTCGCGCGGAAAGGCATCGTTACCGGCCGGGACTGGTGTGTGCGTGGTAAAGACGTTAGCCGCAGAGACGACTTGGAGGGCGGAGTAAAAGTCGAGATCGTGCTGAGTCACATGCAAGCGAATCCGCTCGAGCGAAAGGAAGGCGGAATGGCCTTCGTTCATGTGAAAGACTCCCGCTTCATGACCGAGCGCGCTGAGAGCTTTGACGCCACCGATGCCGAGCACGATTTCCTGGCGCATCCGCATTTCCAGATCACCGCCGTATAACTCCGCCGTGATCAGGCGATCTTCGGGCGAATTTTCCGGGATATCGGTGTCGAGCAGATAAAGGCAAATCCGACCGACCTGCAGCTCCCAGATTTTGGCGTAGACCTCCCGTTTTAATAACGGCACCGCGACCAGCAGAATCTGGTCGTTGCGAAGCACTTCGCGGATGGGCAGGTGATGATAATTCTGGTTCAGGTTAACGGCTTCCTGCCAACCATCCTTATTGATCTGTTGCTTGAAATAACCATGTCGATAGAGCAACCCGACCGCGAGAAAGTTGAGGTCCAGATCGCTGGCCGACTTGCAATGGTCGCCAGCCAGAATACCGAGGCCGCCCGAGTAATTCGGAATCGATTCGTGAAACCCGAACTCCGCGGAGAAGTAGGCGACCGGCTTCTTCAGCGCTTGGCCCGCTTCCTGTTTGCCGTAAGTCTCCTTCGAAGCAAGATAGTTCTTATAGGCCGTGTGCACCTGGGCCAGGTCGCGCAAAAAAAGTTCGTCCTTCGCTACTTCCAATAAACGTGCCTGCCGCGTGAGCTGCAGCATGCGAAGCGGATTATGATTTGTGCGATTCCATAAATCGGGATCGAGATGGCGGAAAAGACGGCGTGCCGCCGGCTCCCAAGTCCACCAAACATTGAAGACGATTTCCCGCAGCGGTTCGAGCTGCGGCGGAAGATTGGGAATGACGTTGTAGGTCTGGAAAGTCGGCATGGCATATAGGACTCGCCTTCGGACGGAGGCGGAATACTGGCAGCAAAATCATTAGCAGCAAGCGTTCCGTTTCCTGCGCCGCCGCGAAAAATCTGGGAGCGCGAGGCTCACCGTGGCTCCGGGAGTCGTTCGCTGGAAGCCAGAAGTAAACCCAACAGAAACCCGCCCACAAACCCGCTCAAGTGAGCGGACAGACTCACCTCGGGCCGCCAAAGATCGAAAGCTGTCTGGATCACCACGATGGCGATGAAGTTTTTTAGCTGACGGCCCGCCAGAGGCGATTGGCGATGTCGCACGAGGAGGCCGGCGGAGACGCCGACGACTCCCATGATGCAACCGGAAGCGCCCACCAGGAGATCGGATTGGTTCAGGCCCCACCACCACAAGAGCACAACCCCGGCGCTCGATCCGAGCCCGCTCACCAGATAACTGAGGACAAAGCGGGCGGCACCGAGCACGCGTTCCAAGCTCGGGCCCAGGATGTAGAGGCCGAGCAAATTGACGCCCAAGTGAAGCGCGCCGTAATGCAGGAAGAGCGCCGTCAGCAGCCGCCAGTATTCGTGCCTAACAATCACCATGGCGGGCTCGAGTCCGCCCAGATTCTGCAGGACACGCGCGTTCGTGGAACCTCCCAGGGCGGTTTCCACGCCAAACATCGCGATATTCAAGAGGATGAGCCCCCACACCGCGGGCGCACCCGAGGCCGCACGCTGCGATGGACGCAAAGGCGTGTCCGTGGCCGCGCCCAGCAAAACCGTCAGTTGCCGGGCGGCACCCGGAAGAAGGCCCACCCCAGCCGGAGGGTGCGCGAGACGCCGGTCGATGGAACGTCGTAGCACGGCATCCTGGGTCGCCTCCCGCAGACGCTGGAATCGAGCGCGCGCGACTTCGACCCGTCCCTCAGACCATTCCGCAGTGGCCAGCCAGAACTGCTGTCGGTCGCTCGCGAGTCCGCGCAAGTCTTCCTGTAGCAGCCTGGCCGCCGCTTCCGTTTGACCGGCAAAAGCGGCGCCCACCAGAAGGTTATATTTCCAGGCCGGATCACTCGTTAGGCGCGGCTCGCGCGCCCGCGCCTGCGCGCTCAGCAACGAGATCAGCTCCGACTGCGCTCCGATCTCACCAAGAGCGCGACCATAAAGCGCGACGATCGCGGGATCTCGCGTCACCGTGAAATCGAGCTGGCACCACTGCACAAGGCCGGCCCAGTTCTCAGTCAGGGCAAAGGTGAGCGCGATGGCCAGGCGACCGGCCGGGGTGGGCGCGGAGCGTTCAGCCGCGAGGTGATCGAGAGCCAAATCAAGGCGGCCGTCCCGGGCTAGCTCAAGGCTATGGAAGAGCGAAGGCCGATAAGATGAGTCGGCCCACGGATGAACGATCTGCCTAACGACTGCGAGGCGGCGCGCATCGGGCAGACGCTGCGCGAACCACCGCTCTGCGATCTTTTTCTCGGCCAGCGAAGGCAAAACCAGGAGCAAAAACCACAGAGTCCCCCCCAGGTAACCGGCCCAGGCCGGCGCGGCCAGCCAGGCGAGACCCGCCCCGGCCAGGACGAGCAAAGCCGCGACGGCCCAGCCAGAGTTCCGCCGATCGCGCCGCGTCGCGATGCGCGCGAGCAGAATGAGCGGAGAAACGACCGCGAGGAAGAGCAGAATGTGGTTAAGATCGATCAAGAATTTTTCGTTTCGAAGGAAAGGTCCTGTGCGACCTATATCGCATGCGACTTTTGGTCACCAACTATCTCGACGTCATCTCCTCGTGGTGCTTCTGGGCCACGCCGGCCTGGTTGGAATTGCGGAAACGCTACCGCGACGAGGTCGATTTCCGCTGGAAAATTGCGCTGATGGATCAAGCCGCACTCCCGCCGACCAAAGAACATACCGAATGGTATTACCGCCGCAGTGGTCTCATGATGCGTTCGCCTGTGATGCTAAATGCGGGCTGGGTCGAGGCCGGCGCGAAAGAATATCTCGCGCCTAATTGCACCGCCGAAGCCGCGCGGGATCTCGGGATCGAAGACGATCGTGTCTGGGTGGCGTTGAACCGCGCGGAGTTGCTCGACGGCAAACGCATCGCGCACTGGGAAATCTCAGCCGAACTGGCTGCGCAAGCCGCTGGCCTCGACCCGAAGGAACTGATGGCTCGCGCCCAAACGCCGGAGATCGAAGCGCGCCTTCGCCAGAGCACCGCGGAATTCCACGCCATGCAGATCACGCAACGCCCGACCATCGTGATCGATTCCACCATCGGCGATCGCGCCATCTTCTCCGGCTTCGCCAAAGCCGGACCCGTCGCCGCAACCATCGACGCGATGCTGGATGATCTGATCGCCTACCGAGCGTATGCCGCGCATGTGGGCGAGCCACCGCCGTGATTCACCGGCGGCGATCGCGAGACCTGGGTCGACGTTTCGCTCTCCGAAACGCGGGGGTCAGGCGAGCCGGCGGCCTCAATCGCGAACTTCGCTCAAGCCCGCGTCTTCCAAGAAAGACGTCTACAATTTAGCGTTCGATCCAGCGGAAACGTCTTGCCAGTTCCCGATTGTCGGATACTACTTCACCTCGATTCGCGCTTAACCGCGAAACAATCGGCGCGCTCTTCGCAGGCGTGAAGATTCGAGTGCGTCGCACCCCTCGGCAAGGGTGCGACGGGAGATTGCGACAATAAGAAAGACGGTGGCGATCTCACTCTCTCGTCACCGGCCCGGAGATCACTGATTCTGCAACCACAAATTCGTGTAAATGGCCGCATCCGCGCGCGGGAAGTGCGCGTCATCATGGGCTCGACCGCCGAGCAATTGGGGGTAATGAGACTCTCCGAGGCCATCAAGAGAGCTCAAAGCATGGGCCTCGATCTGGTCGAAGTCGCGCCGACCGCTAATCCGCCGGTCTGTAAGATCGTCGATTTCGGGAAATTCCGTTACGACATTTCGAAACAGGAGAAAGATAAAAAAGCGTCGGGAACGAAGCTGAAAGAGATCAAGTTTCGGGTCAACATCGACGACCATGATTACCTGACGAAGATTCGGCACGGCGAACAATTTCTCGATAAGGGCAACAAAGTGCGGGTGCAGCTGCAGTTCCGCGGCCGCGAGATGGCCCACCAGGAGTTCGGGATGCAACTCATGTACAAGGTGCGCGACGACCTCGCTAACATGGCGCAGGTCGAAATGGAACCGAAAGCGGCCGGACGCAACATCACCATGACGCTCTCGCCCTTGCCGGCGAACCGGCGCAAACGGCGCTTCGCGCTCGATGAGGAAGAGGGCGATGAGCCCTCGGATCCCCCCGCCGACGCGGAAGAATAGGCGAGCGCCGCTTAAATTTTACGGCGGAGCGGACGCACGGAGCTGGTCAGCTTGCGCAGGCCCAGTTCGAGCCGCGTCTTCACGGTGCCTAATGGCGTTCCCGTCAGGTGCGAAATCTCGCGATGACTCCGGTTTTCGAAAAAGGAAAGCTCGATGACCTGGCGCTGGAACGGCGGCAACGTGCGGAGCTGGCGATCGAGAAAGCGGCGCAGATCAGAGTAAATTAATTCGTCGCTAATTTGATTCCGGGCGGCGGAGCCGGGTTGTTTCTCGATCTCCAACTCGAAACGATCCTTGGCCCGGCCATAGGCCTGGCGCCGCCGCAACCGATCAATCGCCCGACGCCGTGCCAGCGTGACGATCCAGCCCAGCGGGCGACCCGCTTTCGGCGAGTAATTGTGCGCTTCCTTCCAGATCTGGAGAAGAATCTCCTGCAACACATCGTCGGCTTCCGCCTCTTCGTGCACCACCCGCGTGATGACCGACCGCAGGGTCGGGCCGTAGCGACGATACAATTCGCGCAGCGCACTCGGCTGCCGATCGGTAATCCTCGCCATTAAGGTTTCATCCGAAACGTCGGGGAGGGCGGCAGTGTCTATGAGAGGCTGGATCATAAGCGAAGCGGCGATCTGAGATCGCCCTTGGCGCGATCGTGGAACGCCAACTTCGCGGGCTACTCCGAGACGAACAATGAGGAGGGGGGTGACTTGTCTCCTAGGATAAAACCCTAGGACGAGGTTGAAGGCCTGACCGGCCGCCTAACGACGACGGATTTTAGCCTAACGAGTCGTGATCCCGGGCGCGATTTCCACCGAGAAGGTCTGCTTCATCTTCTCCTTCCCATAACTTAGTTCCGCCGTGTAGGTGCCACTGGGAACGAACTTGTCGGGATCGTCGCCCCCGTATTTGATGCGCACATCTTCGGTGGGACGCAGATTCCAGCTGACCCGGCCCAAACCGGGCGCACCCGGCGCCTTCAGATTGGCCACCGGTTGTCCGGCGGCGTTGGTAATCGCGATCTTGACCGAGTCGCCCGTAAAATCTTTCACCCAGAAGCTGAACAACGCGCCTTCCGGCGGATTCTCGCCGCGATAAACGCCTTTTCCATTCCAATCCGCAAAGCCATTCAAAAGATAAAATCCTCGTGCCCGCGGAATCGTGAAAAGGTGGGCCGCTTTCGCCGTCACCGCGGGAGTCAACTCCCGCAAAGCCCGCGTATCATCCAGGATGGCAAGGCTGCGGCCGTGGGTCGCGATGACGAGATCGGCCGTGCGCGGGTGGATCTTGAGGTCGTCCACGCGAACGTTCGGCAAATCGCCCACTGGCACCCAATGCCCGCCGGTATCGAAGGAGGCGTAAAGGCCGAAATGCGTGCCGGCGTAGAGCAACGCGGGATTGACCGGATCTTCCCGCACCACTTCGACGGGGTCGTTAGGCGGAAGGCCTTCGCCCGTCACGCTCTGCCAGGTTTGGCCTAGATCGGCGGTGCGCAAAATGAAAGGCCGATCATCGCCGGCCCGATAGGCATTGGTGGCGACGTAAGCGACTTTGGCATCTTGAGCGCCCGGTTCGATGCGCACGATCCACTGGCCTCGCACCGGCTCGGGGAGTTTATCGGTGAGCTCGGTCCATTTTCCGCCATCATCTTGCGTGACCCAGAGGCGGCCATCATCCGTGCCGGCCCAGAGCGTGCCGGCTTTCGCGGGCGACTCCGCCAGGGAATAGATCGTCCCGTAATTCTCCGCCCCACTTCCGGCCGCCGTCGTCTTGCCCGGCTCGTTGCGGGTCAGATCGGGACTGATGACTTGGAAATGTTCGGCCTTATCCATGAGGCGAAAAACCCGGTTACCAGCCAGGTAAAGCACCCCGGCGTGATGCGTGCTGCCGATGAGCGGCGCATTCCAATGAAACCGATAACGTTCCTGGCCTTCCGCTGCCTCTGGGCGCAGATCGCGCTTTTGGCCGGTGCGCAGATTGATGCGGTGAATGAAGCCCTCCTGGCTCTCCGCGTAGAAAACATCCGGATCGCTCGGATCGAACACGACATAGAAACCATCGCCGCCTTCCAGGCAGGTCCAATCGGAGTTACGAATGCCTTCCTTGCTGGCGACCTGGCTTGGTCCCACGAAGCTCAGATTATCCTGCAGCCCGCCCGCCACTCGATAGAAAGGCTGCGCGTCGTCCACCGTGATGCGGTAAAATTCTCCACCCGCAAAACGGTAGAGGTGTTCCCAGGCTTTCCCGGCGGCGTAGGATTGATAAAGGCCGCCGTCGGTGCCGAGCAAAAGACGCTGGCAAACGGGCGGCTTGCTTGGTTCGCCCGAGGACTTGTCTTCTTCCTTCGCTTTGGCCGCCTTCGGCGTGGGGGTCGTTCCCGGTTGGATGGCGAGAGCGTGACAATCCGGGTGCACTTTTTCGGAGAGATCTTCGCGAAAATTTTGCCGCCCTCATCGGAAGCGAGGACCGCCATGCCGAGCACATAGACGCGCTGATCGTTGGCCGGGTCGATGCGGATTTGGCTGAAGTAAAAGGGGCGCGGATCAATGTCACTCATCCGGGTCCATTTCTCGCCCGCGTCTTCCGAACGAAAAACGCCACCGGCTTTGCTGTGGATATCGCGAATGTCGCTAGCTCCGCCGGCATCGCTCTGCACGACGGCCATGACCAGTTTCGGTTTGCTCGGGCAAACGGCCAGGCCAATCCGTCCCGTAAGACCGGGCAGGCCGCCCCCGCATTTCTTCCAGGTCGCGCCGCCGTCGCTGCTCTTGAAAATACCGCCAGCATCCTGGCCGCCGGTCGCAGTTGCGCCGTAGGCAAACGACCAGGGCGTGCGCTGACGAGCGTAGAGCGCGGCGTAGACGATCTCAGGATTGGCCGGATCGAGCACGACATCGCCGCAGCCGGTGCGAGCGTCGTTAGGCGCAGGCGCGCGCAGGACCAGTTTCCAAGTTTTGCCGGCATCCGTCGTCTTGAAGAGGCCGCGCTCTCCACCGTCCACCCAGAGATTGCCCATCGCCGCCACATAAGCCACTTCCGGCTTGGTCGGATGGACCACGATACGGGCGATGGAGCGGCTGTTTTTTAATCCGACATTCGTCCAGTTACTGCCGCCATCGGCCGAGCGATAGACGCCGTCGCCCCATTCCGAAGAGTTCCGATCGTTTGCTTCCCCGGTGCCGACCCAGACCACGTCGGAATCGGAGGGCGCGACCGCGACGGCGCCGATCGAGAGAACAGATTGTTTATCGAAAATGGGATCGAACGTGACGCCGTTGTTGCCCGTTTTGAACAAGCCACCCGTGCCGAGACCAACATAGAAGACGGCCGGATTGCGCGGATCGATCGCGATGTCGGAGACACGACCGCCCATGACGGCGGGACCGATGGGGCGCGCCTTGAGATTCTTGAACAGAACATCCCGCAACTGCACAGGCGTAGCAGACGGGGTCGGCGCCACGGAAGATTGGGGTGCGGGCGAGGCGGACGAGAGTGGGGCCGGCGACGCGGGCGGAGCCGAAGGTGTGGCCAAAGCCGGCGGCGAAACGATGGGCGGCACTTCCAGTTCCTGGGCGAAAAGCGGTAGATTCACGAGCCCCAACGAACAAATCGCAGCCAGACCACGAACAGAAAAAGCAAACGTCGACATAAAGAGGTTTAGCCCGCTTTGTCCTTTGGCGCGACCGCGAGCTTATTGGTGGCAACACGAGATGCCGTGCTAGTTTCTTCGCGCTGACCCATGGATGACCTGCCTGACCTCACCGCTCCGAACCTGACCAAACGCCCGCCGCGCAGCCCGCGCTGTCGTCTTGGCGGTTACGTGATTCTCCCGCGCATGCTCGACAAGGGCCGCGCCACCCTCCGGAAGCAAAACGGCGAATTCAAATACGACGCGCCGTTCGATCAGCACCTGATCAATTTCCTCGGCTTCCGGCCGGACGCTTTACTCGCACAACTCGCGGCCGGCAAAGGCGACGCTGAAATTCTCGACTGGCTCCGGGAAAACGCACAGCGCCAACCGACTCTGTGGGAGATCGAACAATGGAGTGATTACATGCTCCGGCGGACGGCGGACAGCGATGAAGAAACGCTCATCCTCTTCTTCCGCCGGGTCGGTTCCTTCACCAAAACGCGCGCAGATATCAAAACCTGGATGGACCTGATCGATCTGGACGATTTCGTCACTTTCGGAGGAAAGCCGTAAACAGCGGCCCCGCGCTGTCGTTAGGCAAAAAGAGATGTCTCTTTCCCGATGCGAGCGCTACTTGAAGGGAAACCCCGCTCCCCTTATAACCTTTCCCTAGGAATGCCGATTCTGCTCATCGAAGACGAAAAAAAAACGGCCGCCTTTATCGCCAAGGGTTTGGAGGAGGAAGGTTACGCGGTCGAGATCGCGCGTGACGGCGAGGCGGGCCTGGAGCTGGCATTGGCGCGTGATTTTGAGCTGCTTTTGGTCGATGTCATGCTGCCGATCAAGAATGGCTGGGCCGTGGTCGAAGCGCTGCGCGGCCAGGGTAAAATGACGCCCATCCTTTTCCTGACCGCGCGCGATAGTGTGCCCGATCGAGTCAAGGGCCTCGAGCTGGGAGCCGACGATTACCTGGTCAAACCTTTCGCTTTCACCGAGCTGGTGGCCCGCGTGCGATCCTTGTTGCGACGGGGTCCGCCGCAGCGGCGGCATCATATGCAGATCGACGACCTGGAGTTGGATCTGCTGCGCAACCGCGCCGCGCGCGGCGGCCAGGCGCTGCATCTCACGGCTAAAGAATTCCTTTTGCTCGCGCACTTGGCCCGTTCCCAGGGAGAGGTCGTGTCGCGCAAAGAAATCGAAGGTTACGTCTGGGGAATCGATTTTCAGACCGGCACCAACGTGCTCGATGTCATGGTGCGACGTTTGCGCGCAAAAGTGGACGATCCTTTTCCGAAGAAGTTGATCCACACCGTGCGTGGCGCGGGCTATGTCCTCAAAGGCGACTGAACCGCGCTCGATCGCCTCGCAGCTGGTGCTTCTCTTTACGCCGGCCGCGGCCGCCCTGCTCTGCTGCGGGCTCGGGGTCCTCTATTGGATCGTCGTTAGGCACGCCCTCGCCGAGGATCGGGCCGTCCTGACCGATAAGGTGCAGGCGGTGCAAAGCGATCTCCGTTCGGCCAACGGCCCGCAACTTCTGAGCCGGGAGTTCAGAGTCGCACAGACCGGTGAGCGAACGGCCTACTGGGTGCGGGTGCTCGACGCCGGCGGGCGCGCGGTGGCGGAATCTCCCGGCATGAACCGCCACTTGCCGGCCAAGCTCTTTGGTCTTCCTCAATCCTCCGCTTCCGTCGAGATGAAACCGCGCACTTATCAGGCAGCGGGAAGATTGTTTTCACTCGTGTCCGTCGCAACCGAAGCCCACGGCCAGCGCTACGCGGTGCAAGTCGCGCAAGATCGCTCCGTCGATGAGCAATTTGAAAGGCAGTTCGGTCTCCTCGTCGCCGTTGTCCTGGTCTGCAGCATCCTGGCTTCCATCCTCATCGCCATCACGGTGGCGCAGCGCGGCCTCCGCCCTCTCGGTGCTATGACACGCTCTTTGCAGCGCGTCGGGCCCAATCGCCTGCACGAACGCGTGCCGCCCGAAGGATGGCCGCGGGAATTGCAGCCCGTCGCGGTCGCTTACGATGACATGCTCGATCGACTGGAAGACTCGTTTACCAGGCTCTCGCAATTCTCGGCCGATCTAGCGCACGAACTGCGCACGCCGCTGGCCAACATTCGGGGTGAAGCCGAGGTCGCCCTGAATCGGCCGCGTTCCCCTGACGAATACAAGGCCGTCATCGAATCGAGTGTCACCGAGTGCGAGCGTCTCTCCAGCATTATCGACAATCTCCTTTTCCTGGCTCGCGCCGAAGCGGCCGAAGGCAAGGTGCATCCCACGCTCTTTGATGGCCACGCCGCCCTGGAAAAGATCGTGGCCTACAACGATGCCATCGCAGAAGAGCGGAATCTCACCATCCAGTGTGTGGGCAAAGGGCGGGTCTATGCCGACCCGATCCTCTTCGGGCGGGCCGCGAGCAATCTGGTGGATAATGCGGTTCGATTCACGCCAGATGGAGGCCGCATCACCATCACACTGGCGACTGACACATCGGGAGCAAAGATTACCGTGACTGACACCGGTTGTGGGATTCCAGCGGAACACATGCCTCGCATTTTCGATCGATTCTATTGTGTCGACCCGGCGCGCAGCAGCGAGGGCACCGGCTTGGGATTGGCCCTGGTCAAATCGATCGCCGGACTTCACGGCGGCTCGATTTCCGCCGAGAGCGTAGCGGGAAAGGGCACCACGATGACCCTTGGATTTCCAGCCGCGCCGAAGGACGTTTGAGTCGTCTCGCAAACGAATGCGAAACTAATATGACGAGAATATCATTATTTTCTTGTCAGGTAAGCGCTGTTCACCTATTAAACCCGCCATGTTCAAAGCTAATCGGCCGCCTCTCTCACACCCACGCGGTTTCTCGCGAGGCCGTATCGGGCTTTTTTTATCGATCATCACAGCGCTTGTTGCCGTCTCTCCCCTGCAAGCGCAAGAAGCTGTAAGCAATAGTCAGACTACCACCACGAGGACGCAGATGACCCCTGAGGAGCCGTCCATCGTCGTCCAAGGCGATGAACTCCCGGGCGCCTACGGCGCTCCCGGCGCTTTCTCCCGCAGCCGTTTTTCCCCCATCACGAACGGCTACGTGCTGCCGCCGGGCGAAGTCTTCGCGGCCCTGATCTATCAGGGTGATATTGGCGAAGGGAAGCCGGACCATGGCTTTACGCAAGAAGTGGAAATCGGTTTGCCTTACCGGTTTGGCGTGGCGATCGAGAATTCGGTCGAGCGCTTCGACGGCCACACCTCGAACCGCAGCTTCAGCATCGAAGGTCGCTGGGCTCTGGCGGATTGGGACAAGATTCCCCTCAATCCCACTCTGTTTGCCGAGTATAAATTCGGCACCGGCCGGATCCTTCATGAGGAAATGGAAGAGGAAGAAATGATGGACGACGAAGACGGCCTCGATCCGGATGAAGAAGAAATGATGCGCGAGGAAGCGATGCGCAACCGGCCGCACCAGCCCGATGCCTACGAATTTCGGCTCCTCCTCTCCGAAGAAATTGCCAAGAACGTGCAGTGGAGCTTCAACGCCTTTCTCGAGAATGAGACGAGCGGCGATCGTGGCCGCGAGTGGGGCTTCGCCCAGAGCATTCAAGTGCCGGTCGTTCTACCCCGCGAGCGTCTCAAAGTGGGCTTGGAAATGAAGTACACCAATTTCACGGTCAAGGATACCCGGGGCGATCCGGTGCACAGTTTTGTGATTGGACCGAGCTTTGCCTTCAAACCGACTTCTCGGATGCGTTTCGATTTCGCGCCGCTCTTCGGTGTGACCAAAGACTCGCCGGACGTGCAGGTCTTCGCGGTCTTCTCCTACGCCTTCGGCGGCCCGGGAGAAAGCGAGGGCGAAGCCCCCGCCTCAACCCGCAATCGTTAGGTTAGCACTTCCTCCTTAAAAACTGGGCTCACGCACCAACCACACTCGAAATCTGTACTTATTTAATTGATAAAAACTATGTCGACTCAATGTCTCAAACACGCCAAGACCCGCCCAGTCACTCGTATCGCTCAAAAATATCTCGCTCTTCTTTCCCTCATCGGAATATCCGGTCTGATGCTGGCCTCGGCTGCCCGCAGCCAGACTGCTGTGACCCGTGTGCCGGAAACGCCTCGGGTCGATGTCACCGCGCAACCGCTTGCATCGCCTACCCCAAACCGGGACGATACCTGGCCGAAACTGAAGCACATCATGCGCGAAGTTTCGGGGACGGAGATCACTGTGACCAAGAAGGCGTCGGTGATCAAACTCGATCAACAGCCCCCGATCCAAAACAATAACCTGCAGGAACAGTTCACGAAGGCGCCGGGGCTGATCGTGAGCGAACAGCAAAATCCGGGGCAGTTCAATTTTAGCTATCGCGGTCTGGGCAATCCGCAGGAGTCGGAATACACCCTTTTCCTGCAAGACGGTCTCCCCCTGATGAGTGACTGGATCGGCTTTCCTACCCTCTACTATCTCCCAGTGCCGCAAAGCGTGAGTGAAATCCAAATCATCCGTGGCGGCAGCAGCCTCCTTTACGGGCCCGAGCCGGCCCCCGCGGTAAACTTCGTGACCAAGCATCCGGCCCCAGGGACTCCCTTGAGCGGCTATTTCGAAGGAACAGGTGGGGGCTATGGGGCATACAGCGGTTACGGCACAGTTCAGCAGGCTTCCGGGCCGTTCGAATTCCGGATTGATGGCTACTACGGCACCGCCGATGGGCAACGCGATAATAACTCCTACGATCTCTGGCAGACGAACGGCTATGTCGGTTACCGCTTTGGTGAAAAACAGCTCATCGCGCTGGACATCCACGCCAGCCGCTTCAGCGGCGAGGATGCCGGCCGGCTGACCTACGCGCAATTCCTGGACGACCCCAACCAGTCTGTCACGCCTTACAATCATAACTGGGTCGATCGTTACACCACCGTTCTCCGCTACGAAGGAGAATTCAGCGATGATTGGTTAGTCCAGGCCAAAGGGTGGTACACTCACCAGGACATCGATTCACGGAGCGCGGGGAGTATCAGTGCCACGGGCGATTCCCCCACCAGCACCACCTTGGGCTACGAAGAATTTAACAACGGCGGTGTCGATCTGCGCGTGCGGAAAAAATGGGGCGGCGAGGGAACGTTCCGCGGAAGCGCTCTCACCTTCGGCGGGCTGGTCTACCACGGCGATGCGCCTTTCCAGCGCTATTCACTTGATGCCACCAATGCCGGTTCCGATTTTCTCTACGCACCGCGTGGCACCACTTCCAACAACGTCACGCTCGATCAAAGTAGAACGGCGGACTACCAGGCCTTCTTCGCCGAAGACTTGATCCGCATCGGCAAATTCCACGTCGTCCCGTCGTTCCGTCTCGATCACGAAAGCGTCGAGGTCGATGCCAAGGTCGCGCCCTACCTGACTCCTGGGTCGAATCCGAATCGCAGCGCCGATAAATTGATCCCGCTCTGGGGGATTGGTCTCGGCAACGACTTCGCCGGCCACAACGAAACCTACTTCTCAGCCTCCTCGGGCTGGCGGCCGGTTCGCTTCTTCGACATCGCCGGGACGCGCTCGGCGGTGGTTCCCGCGACGAGCCCCGATCCCTTCCGCTCGACCGACATCGAACTTGGTGTCCACGGCACTCCCTTTAAAGGTTTCTGGTATGACGTGGGCCTTTTCTGGATGGAATTCGACAACCGCATCGAAACGCGCGCCGCGCCCGACGGTGGTCCTTTCGACACCATCGCGGTCAACACCGGCAGCACCCGGCACCGCGGCTTCGAAGGCGAGTTCTCCTATGACTTCCTGGCGCCATTCCAAGATGACTTCGTCCAAGCTCAGCCCGAGCCGGTTTCAGACGGCAAAACCACGGCCAAGGACGTTTACAAGCCGCTGCCGTCTCGTCCACCGCTGCAGCTCGTCCTCTTCAGCAATCTGCAGGTGCTCGATGCTCAATTCACGAGCAGCGACCAGATTGTCTCCGGCACTACCCGCACTTTTGTTGGGAATGACCCTGCCTATTCACCGAGCATCGTGCTCAAAGGCGGCATTACCTTCAAGCGTGACGATTGTTTCAATATCACCTTCTCGGGCGTCTATGTTTCCGATCAATATTGGCAGGACTCCAATCTCGGAAGCACCAGCATCCCGCTGGCCAAAATCCCTTCCTACGCAGTCTTTAGCCTTTCGGGCGAGTACTACATTAACCGGAACATCCGTATCTTCGGCAACCTCTCCAATTTGGCGGATAAGAAATACTACTCCCGCGTCTTCCCATTCGGCGGTGGCAGTATTGATCCTGCTGCCGGCCGCTCTGGATACGCCGGCGTGTCCTTCCAATTCTGACCGTATGTGTGACTATCCCGGCGCCGTCCTGCGACGGCGCTGGGAAAGACGCGCCACCGAGCGCCTAACGACCTACGGCGCCAGCCGCTCCAGGAGCCAGGATCGGTCCGGCTGCTGCGTGTAACGAAAACGATCGTGCAGCCGATTTTGGCGCCCCTGCCAGAATTCGATCGTGGCCGGGACAATGCGATAACCACCCCAGTGCGGTGGGAGCTCAATTTCTGCCTGGCCGCTGAAGCGCTCCGTCATTTCCGCAAGGCGCGCTTCCAGGATGCGGCGGGCATCGATTACCTCGCTCTGGTGGGAGACCCAGGCGCCCAGTTTGCTGCCGCGCGGCCGGCCTTGGAAGTAAGAGATGGATTCTTCCCGCGAAGTCTTTTCGACACGGCCCGCGACTCGGATCTGTCGTTCCAATTGCACCCAATAAACCGCGAAAGCCGCCTGCGGATTCTCGGTCAGTTCGCGGCCTTTCTGGCTCTCGTAATTGGTAAAGAAAACGAAGCCACGTTCATCGAACCCTTTCAGCAAAACCACGCGGGCCGACGGCGCTCCCTCCGCGCTGGCGGTGGCGAGGCTGATGGCGTTGGCGTCGGCCAGCCCGGAGTTCACCGCGGTCGAAAACCAGGTGGCGAATTGCTCGAACGGATCGTGATGCATTTCCGCTCGCCGCAAACCTTGCGTTTCGTATTCCCGCCGCAGCCCGGCCAAATCGATTGCATCCATCGCAGCGCAACCGTAACTCAGCCGACGCCGCTGTCGAAAATGTTCGTGCGGCGGCGCCCGCGGAGCGGCTTTCCGTTTGTGCCGGCGGCGGCTCTTCGCTAAGTAAAACGAAGATGTTCAGCCTCACCATGCTCGGCAGCGGCAGCGCCGGAAATAGCGCGCTCATCGCCACCGACCACTGCCGCATCCTGGTCGATGGCGGGCTCAGCGCCCGGCAACTCGCCCTGCGGCTCGAGCTCTGCGGCGTCTTGCCTAACGAACTCGATGGGGTGCTCCTGACCCACGAGCATGGCGATCACGTCTGCGGTCTCGAGGTGCTCTGCCGCAAGTTCCAGATCCCGATTTACTGCAACGCGCTCACGGCCGAAGCCATTCGTTATGGCTCGTTAGGCCAACATCGCAACTGGCGTATTTTTCGGACGGGCGCCTCGTTTTCGATCTGCGATATCACGGTGGAAAGTTTTTCCGTGCCGCATGATGCGGTCGAGCCGGTCGGTTACACCTTTCAGGCCGGCCGCCATGCGCTCGGTTATATCACTGATCTTGGCCACGCCACTCGCCTAACGATCGAGCGTTTGCGGCAGGTGCAGACGCTCGTGATCGAGACCAATCACGACGAGAAATTGCTGCAGAGCGATCCGCATCGGCCCTGGCCGGTAAAGCAGCGAATTCAATCGCGGCATGGACACCTTTCCAATGCGGCCGCGGCGGCGGTGGTGGCGCAATTGTTGCCCGGAAAAATCGAACGCGTCGTGCTCGGGCATTTGAGCCGGGATTGTAATTCACCCGATCTGGCCGCTGGCACGGTGCGAGCCGAGCTGGAGAAGTGTGGCCGGCGCGACTTGGAGATTTTTTGCGCCGCCCAAGGCGAGATCAGCCCCCGCTTTGCCGTCGGCGCGACGCAAGGCGGTAGTTTCCAGGCGATGTTTGACGGGTTGCTCTTTGGGGACGCTTCGGTGGCGCGCTGAGAGCGGCCGGGCCCAGCCTAACGACTCAGGACTCGTCGCCCACCACGAGATGCACGATCCCGGCGGGATCGGAAATCCAAAACCCGTCGAAGTCTTCGCGTAATTGTTCGACTTCGTCGCGCCGGACGACCCCGTGATTTTTCAAATAAGCGGCCGCGCTCTCCGTGTCGTTCGTCTCCAGCTCGAGCCAGATATCGGGATGACTCAAATTCGGGACCCGATCGATCCAAAGACGGACCGGGCCGAATTGAAAAATACAGCCTTCCGGTTCTTCCTCGACCAGGGGCAGACCCAGCGTGTCGCGGTAAAATGCGATCGTCTGCTCGTAAGTGTGATAGGGGCACTTGATGGCGATGTTGGCTCCGCCCGAGAAATTCGGGCTATTGACGTTGGCGACCATGAAAAGAGCCTTCGCCTAACCGCCACCGGCGTCCTCACCGCCGGGCTCAGTCATTCCGACCGGATCCAGGGCGGCGTTCAGTTCGGTCTCCGGCAGGACCTTTTTCTCCAGGCATAGCTGGCGCACGGTTTTGCCGGTCTGGACGCTCTCCTTGGCGATTTCCGCCGCGCGATCGTAGCCGATCTTGGGAGCGAGACTGGTCACCATGGCCATGGAAAGCTCGACCAGTTCCTGGCAGCGCTCCCGATTCGCTTCGATCCCGCGCACGCATTTATCCGCGAGGATTTCGGCCGCGTTGCCCAGGAGCCGGATCGCTTCCAAAAGATTGTGGGCCATGACTGGCATCATGACGTTGAGATCGAGATTTCCGTTCGCTCCGGCCCACGTGATGGTGGTATCCGCGCCCATGACCTGCGCGCAGACCATCATGACCGACTCGCAAATGACCGGGTTCACTTTGCCAGGCATGATCGAGCTGCCAGGTTGCGTGGCGGGCAACTTGATTTCGCCAATGCCGCAGCGCGGTCCGCTGCCCAGCCAACGGATGTCGTTGGCGATCTTGAAAAGACTGACCGCGATCGTCTTGAGCTGTCCGCTGGCTTCGACCACGCCGTCTTTGCCACCCTGCGCTTCGAAATGATTTTCCGCTTCGCGAAACGCAATCCCGGTGCGTTGCTCGAGATGCCGCATCACTTTGCCGGGAAAATCGCGATGGCTGTTCAAGCCGGTGCCGACGGCGGTGCCCCCGAGAGCAAGTTCCTGCAGACCGGAGATGGTCTGTTCGGCACGACGCTGCCCGAAACGGACCTGCTGCGCGTAGCCGCCAAACTCCTGGCCGAGCCGGACCGGCGTGGCGTCCATCAGATGGGTGCGACCAATTTTGATGACGTCGTCGAATTCCTGCGCTTTAGCAGCGAGCGCGTCGCCCAGTTTAGCGAGCGCTGGGAGGAGGACCTGCTTGAGCTGTTCCGCCGCGCTGATATGGATGGCGGAGGGGATAATGTCGTTACTCGACTGCCCCATGTTCACGTGGTCGTTAGGGTGAACGGGTTCCCGCGCGCCAATCGATTTGCCGGCCAGCTGGCAGGAGCGATTGGAGATCACTTCGTTGGCGTTGGTGTTCGTGCTCGTGCCGGAGCCGGTCTGAAAAATATCGAGAGGGAAGTGCTCGTCGAGTTTGCCTTCGACAACTTCCTCGGCCGCTTGCACGATGAGCGCGCTGCGTTCCGTATCCAGCAAACCGAGATCGTGATTGGACTGGGCCGCAGCCCATTTCAATAACCCGAGCGCGCGAATGAACGGCCGCGAAAAACGCCAGCCGCTCACCGGAAAATTCAGCACCGCCCGCTGGGTGGAAGCGCCGTAGAGAGCGGACTCTGGAACGGACATCTCGCCCATCGAGTCTTTCTCGATCCGGGTCGGACAGGCGCTCATGCGGCGGGCTGCGCGGCGATCGGAGGAGCGGCAGGTCGTTCGTGACCGTTTCGAGTCTGCGTTTTTTGAAACACGGTCACAAACATGGGCGGAATATTTTGCAGGCAATATTCTGACTCGGCCCGGTCGAAAAAGGTGGCGTGCTGGCGGAGTTCATTGGTCACCTGGTAAATAATGAAAGCGCCGCCCGGACGCAGCGCATCGTAGGTATCCTGGAGGAGGGCGCGCTTTTTCTTAATCTCGAGGATGCTGAAGGGAATGCCGGAGAGAATATAGTCGCAGTGCGAAATACCGTGGCGAGCCAGCTCTTCGGCGAGGCTGGCCGCGTCGCGATTGATCACGTGCACGCGGGGATCGTCGGCAAACTGCCGCTCGAGATCGCGCGAAAAGGCCGGATCGAGCTCGAACAGGAACAACTGCGAACGAGCGTCCATGCGGCTGGCTAATTCCCGCGAATGCACGCCTTCGCCGGGACCGAATTCAGCAATAATGCGGGGTTGACTGAAATCGAATTTATTGGCGACCTTCTCCACGAGCGCCTTCGAGCTGGGGATAATCGAGGCAATTTGAAACGGTTTTTGCAGAAACCGTTTGAAAAACAATACGCTCATAAAGTTGCGAACAGTGAACCGCCGACTCTCCCTTGTCCAGCATCGATCTCAGGCCGACGATTGGGATGTCGGAAAATTTTCTCTTTACCTGGCTAGCCCGGATGTCTAAAACGGCTCCGGGCAGAAATTACGGAAACTCTCCTAAAAACTCAGAGATTGACATTTTTTCTTAAATTTATAATGCTCCAGCTCGCAATAAGTATTGCAAACACACCACGAAATTACTGACGCTCCCTGCCATGCATAACTTACTGACAGTCAAGGAGACTGCTAAATACCTCCGAATTCCCCTCCCGACTGTCTATTACTTGGTCCAGCGCGGGCAGTTACCCGCCATTCAAATCGGAGGGCGCTGGCGGATCAAAAAGGATTCGCTCGATAAGGATATCCTCAAAGAAGATCGTTCCGGTCAGCCGACGGTTCTGGTGGTGGATGATGACGCGAGTCTGCAGAACCTGTTCAAGGTTTTCCTGAAAAAGATCGGGTTCAGCCGAGTCGTCGTAGGAACGGTTAAGGAAGCTATCGCCGCGCTCGAGAAGCAGCATTTCGATCTGCTTTTCCTCGATCTGAAATTACCGGACGGCCCGGCCGATGACGTTTATGACGTGGCCAAGGAAATTGACCCGCAACTGCCCATCGTGGTCATCACCGGCTATCCAAACAGCGATATGCTAAATCGCATCCTGGCCAAGGGTCCGATTACGGTGCTGAAGAAGCCGCTCAAGATGGATCAGTTAAAACAGACGGTCCACATCCTCGGCCACAAGGAAGCATCCAAACTCGCCGCCTGAGCCGGTAGGAGAGAGAGCGGAGTCTGGCGGAGCCGTCCTGCGAGATTCCCTTCAAGCGCAACGATCGCTCATTTCTCCGATCGTCTCGCTTGACGGATCACCCTTCTCCATTTCACATACCATCCGGCCTTTCGCGCGGTTAGCTCAGTGGTAGAGCACTACCTTGACACGGTAGGGGTCACAGGTTCGAACCCTGTATCGCGCACCATCGCAACCCGGAATTTTTCTTCACTTGCGCATCGCGGGGGCTTTCCTAGTCGCTCTTTAGCAAATTCACTGCGCGCAAGGTGGCGCGCGGCCAGCGGAGATCAGAACGGGATATGGTTTCAGCGTCCTTGCGAATCTTGTCGTCTCCAAATCCTGGATGCGATTACCTTTTCGTTCCTGGCAGAAAAGGTCTCCTGGAGCTGCTTTCGGGTTGCCAGCTGGCGCCAAACGCGTCGTGACCTTCGCGCGCAAAACGGCCTGGAACCGTTTAGAGGCTTCGCTCGAAGGGGAAGAGCGCCACGGTCCTCGCGGCACATGATCGAGACTGTTCAGTGCGTGTTGTCCGGGTTTTCGGAATCCTGTATGGAGTTGATTAAGGCAACCTTCGGCTCGGATGTCTCAGACTCGTGCCCATAGTCGCGCGAAGTTCTCGTTGCCACACGGCGCTCGCTGGATTCCCTACATAGCCTATGCGCACGCGAGGATTCCTACCGCGCCCAGAGTATCCGCGACCCGATCGGCAGCGCAGCTTCGTGCACGGCGTGGACTGGCTAAACCTGAACGGTCCGCGGGAATTTCGATTCGATCGGGACGTGAGGAGCGTTGGTTTGAGCTACGCGAAGAGGAGCGGTGGCCCGACCAGATTATGGTCCCGTTCTGTTGGGAATCCCTCGCCGCTTGGGGCGAAGCCGATGCGGCCGGCAACGACCATTACTATTCCACCCGCGTCTATCGCAATCCGTTGGAAGTCACGAGCGAGAACTACCGGAGCGCGGCCCGCTTCGAGATCGGCTGGTATCGCCGCACGTTCACTATCCCGCCTAACGACCATTGGAGGGACAAACGCATCATTTTGACGGTAGGCGCAGCCGATTTTTTCACCGAAGCATGGTGCCATGGTCATTACCTCGGGAGACACGAAGGCGGCTACACGCCGTTCGAGTTCGATGTCACGGACGCTTTATCGAACGAGGACGGCGTCCGCCGCGGCGCCATCGTGCTGCGGGTCGAGGATCCGATGGATAATTTCGATCAATCAGTCGGCAAACAATGGGGCTGGTACAGCAGCGTGAGCGGAGTTTGGCAGACGGTTTTTCTCGAGCCACGCGCGTCCGAGTCCATCGAGCGGTTTGAGATCACGACTGATATTGCGGCCGCCACCGCGCAGTTTCGCATTTTTACCCGAGGCGGCCGGCAGGTCTCGTTAGGCATAACCAGCCCGAGTGGAGAACGGTCGGCGGCAGACGCACCCGTCGTGGAGGGGGTGGCGGAGTGCACGGTTTGGCTTGGCCAGGCGCAGCTCTGGGATCCGACTGCACCGCGGCTCTATGCGGTCGAGCTCGCCTTGCAGGGAGAGCAAGGGGCCCGCGACGTGGTGCACAGCTACTTTGGGATGCGAAATCAATAGCGGGCGTTATCCGATTGGGCCGACGCTCATTCTTGAGTGAACGTTACATGAGCGTCTCCGCCTTTGTTCCCGGCCGGCTCGAGCTGCTCGGCAATCACACCGATTACAATGAGGGCGTTGTTCTTGGGGCGGCGATCGAGCGCGGACTGACGGTGACGGGTGCGATGCGCGAGAACGACGATACGATTTTCATCCGTTCGGAGGACATGGGCAGCGCCGAAACTTCAGTCGCAGCGCTCGCCCCGCTCAACGAAGCGCCATGGGCGAACTATGTCTTGGGCGTCGTCAGCGAGCTGCGCGCGCTCTCCATTCCGGTGGGCGGTTTTTCGGCCGAGATCGCCGGCGATCTTCCTTCCGGTTGCGGTTTATCCAGCTCCGCGGCCCTCGAGGTGAGCAGCGCCCTTTTTTTGCTCAAGCTCCATCGCCGGGAGCTTCCGCCGCTCGAACTGGCGAAAGCTTGCCAGCGAGCGGAGCATCGCTTCGCCGGCGTGCGATCCGGCTTACTTGATCAGGTGACCTCGCTTTTTGGGAAAGAAGATCACGCTGTCTTTTTCGATTGCCGCACGGAAGAGGTATGCACGATACCTTTCCCGCCCGGCCTGGCGTTTGTCGTGGCCGAGTCGGGCAAAGCTCGCCAACTGGCGCACGGCGAATACAACACCCGCCGGGCCGAGACACGCGCCGCGGCCGACGCGCTGCAAGTCCGCGCTCTGCGTGATGTGACTCCTCACGATCTGGCGCGTCGGCGCGATCTTCCGGATCTGTTGCGTCGCCGCGCCGCTCACATCGTGGGGGAAAATGAGCGAGTCTGGCGGGCCGTAGATCTGCTCGCGGCGGGCGATGGAGCGGGGTTCGGCGCGCTCATGAACGCCTCCCACGAAAGCTCGCGCACGAACTTCGAGAACAGCACGCCGGAGCTCGATCTATTGGTCTCGATTGCGCAAAGCCTTCCCGGCGTGTTCGGAGCGCCTTACTGGCGGAGGCTTCGGCGGCGCAACCGTGACCCTCTCCCAACAAGAAGCCGCTCGAGAGATCGCGCTTGAGTTGTCGCAGCAGTACCGTGCGCAGAGTGGGCTTCAACCGCGCGTCATCATCTCGCGCATCGCGGGCGGCGCTCGCTAACCACTTAGTCCAGGCCGCTCGCGCTTCTCGGAGCCGCGGCGACTGTCAGTAAAATTCCTACTTCACGCTTTGCCCGACGCCCACCGTCCGCGCCAGAAGCGCCCCGCGATTAATCCGCAGAACGTATCTATTTAGCATCATCTGGCCTCACCACAGTCGCGGGCGGGGCTCGAGCCTTCACCGCGGAAGATCATCTCTCGGAAGGATTTCCAATTATTGTTCATTCCCACTTGGGATGGGATTGGGTTTGGCAGCGTCTGCAGCAGTTTCTCTCGCGGCTCTCCCATAAGCACCGCATCCTTTTCGTGGAAGCGCCCGTTCCGACGCAGGAACTCACCCGCTCCGAGATGACTCTGCGGCCGGCAGCCAATTTCCCGAACGTCATCGTCCTGCAAATGAAAATTCCCGCCTCTCGCTCCAGCGATCTGCCTTGGGTGGACGGTGAGCGGCGCCGCATCGTCGACTACGTCCTCGGGGGACCGCTCGGCGAAAAGTTTCGCTCTCCGTGCAGTGGTTCTACGACCCGATGGCTGTCACCGCCTTCGCGGAGAGGCTCGGCGAGCGCGCGGTTTTTTATGATTGCATGGATGAACTCTCGCTCTTCCGCGGTGCGCCGCCCGAGTTAGTCCGGCGCGAAAGCGAGCTGCTGGCGCTGGCCGACGTCGTCTTCGCCGGCGGCCCGCGCATCTGGGAAGCGAAGCGGCGTTTCAACTCGAATTGTTTCCTCTTTGGCTGCGGCGTCGACTTCGCACATTTCGGGAGTGCGCGCGATCCCGGCCTGGCCTGGCCAGCGGATGTAGCAAACCTTCCCCGGCCGATTCTTGGCTATTTTGGCGTGGTCGACGAGCGGATCGATTATGCCTTGTTAGGCAAAGTGGCCGATTCGACGCCGGGCAGCGTGGTCATGGTCGGACCGTGGACCAAGGTCGACCCGGAGACGTTCCCGCGGCGCGAGAACCTGCACTGGCTGGGCGGCCGCTCCTACGACGAACTGCCGGCCTATGCCAAGAGCTTCGACGTTTGCTTGATGCCGTTCGCGCTGAACGAAGCGACCCGGTTCATCAACGCGACCAAGGCGCTCGAATACATGGCAGCCGGGAAACCGGTGGTGGCCACTCCGGTACCGGATGTGGTGAGTCAGTTTAGCGAGATCGCGAGGATCGCGTCGGAGCCGGAAG
This sequence comes from Chthoniobacterales bacterium, assembly GCA_965218705.1. GTDB lineage: Bacteria > Verrucomicrobiota > Verrucomicrobiia > Chthoniobacterales > UBA10450 > Palsa-1392. Next base: position 649,428 of record OZ244652.1, on the reverse strand, counting down.
AATTCATTGCCGCGTGCCAAAGTTGTCTCACCGAGCCAGACCAGGGCCGCGTCGAGCGAGGTCTCGCCCTCGCCGAAGGCAGTTCCTGGGGAATCCACCGTCCGGCAGCTCGAGCGACACATGCAACGAGCCCTGGCAGGCAAACGTGATCTTGGCGCTCGCGCGGCATGAGGAAGTCCTACGATTTCTTCATAGTCGGGGCGGGCTTCGCCGGGAGCGTGGTAGCGGAGCGGTTAGCTTCGCAGCTTGGACAGAAGATCCTGGTTTGCGATCGACGTCCGCACATCGGCGGCAATGCCTACGATCACCTCGACATCGGCGTGACTTCGTTACGCTTCGCCTAACGAAACCGTCGCGATGCCAGGCTCCGCCTCCAATTTCTTTGCCAGCTTCTTTCTCGGCGGGTTTGAATGTTCGACGCACCGGTTAAAAAATGGCCGCCGCCTCGACCTCGTCGCTGCCATGCAACATGACTGCTTCGCACAAAGTGATTACCGGCTCCTGCAGCAGCACGGCATCCGGACGGTGCGCGAAGGTTTGCGCTGGTATCTGATCGAGAGCACCCCGCATCGGTTCGATTTTGCGAGCGTGCGCCCGATCGTCGAGGCCGCGAGGGAAACCAGCACTGAGGTCATCTGGGATCTCTGGCATTACGGCTGGCCCAGTCACCTTGAAATTTTCAGCGCGGAGTTCGTTAGGCATTTCGCCGCCTTGGCCCGCGCGACAGCGCAACTTCTGAGCGAAAAGTGGGATGCGCCAATCATCTGTCCGGTGAATGAGATCTCCTTCTTTGCCTTTGCCGGTGGCGAAGCCGGTTTTTTCAATCCTTTCGCCCACCAGCGCGGCGCTGATACGAAACGCCAGCTCGTGCGCGCGAGCATCGCGGCGATAGGCGCCATGCGCGAAATCAACCCGCGCATCCGCTTTTGCCACATCGATCCAATGATCAATGTCCTGCCCGCCCGGCCGGAGCAGGCCGAGAAGGCGCACCGCTATCATCTCAGCCAATTCGAGGCGTGCGACATGATCCTCGGCCGCAAAAGTCCGGAGCTCGGCGGGCAGAACGACTTCGTCAATCTCATCGGGCTGAACTATTACATCCATAACCAATGGACGCTCGGCGGCGGGATGATTGTCCCATCCGATCGGCGTTACCGGCACCTCCGCGATCTATTCAGCGAGAATTTTACGCGCTACGGCAAGCCGCTTTTCATCGCCGAGACCGGGATCGAGGATGAGACCCGGCCCGCCTGGTTACGCTATATCTGCAACGAAGTCTTGGCCGCGATTGCGGCTGGCCTGCCGGTGGAAGGCATCTGTCTGTACCCGGTTCTGAATCATCCGGGCTGGGATGACGATCGCCATTGCTACAACGGTTTGTTCGATTACGCGGATGCGGCGGGCTTTCGCGCAGTCTACGAACCTCTCGCGGTTGAGCTGCGGCGCCAGCAGGAACTGGTCAGCCGGTTGCGTTCCGGCCAAGAGCCCTTCGTCGACCGGCGAGACACCGACGTCTCCGCTCTCGATTGGGGGGCACACGTGATGGAGGAACGAACGGAGGAGAGCCGTGCGACCGAGGAAACATGAATGCTCCGACCATCGAAGTTGCGCTGCAGACGCTCCCCTCAAAATGCCTTATTCGCTATTGTTCTCGCGTCGGCCAATCTGTCGCCTAACGAGAAGCTCATTCGCCTGGCTGCGTTGCTCGTCATCTATTTGGCCGGCACGCTCATCCTGAGCACGGCGAAGTGATACGAAACGTGGGTTTGACCGCGGAAGCCGAGCCCGCACCGGCTTCGAACCAATTTAGCTGGAGACGGTCAGCAGCAGGCCCAACCCCACCCCGTGCGCACAGCATCGACGACAGCCGGATCAGACAAAGCGGGAACTTCGCCGAACTGGCGAGCCGACCAGTCCGGTTCCAGGGGATGGTGGAATGCGCGTGTTTCTGAGGACAAAGCCGAGTAATGGCTCCTGACCACATCGCGCTTGCACCCCCCGCGCAATCGAGCCAGCTAGCTCTTCTTGGATTTGCCGCTGTTCTTTTTCTTCGGCAGGTTTGAGCGCTTGGTGCCCGCCATTTTTTCGAGCTCCTTTTTGCTCATCGAATCGGCCATGCTTTTAGACGCGCCTTTGAGCGATGACTTCTTTTTGTCTCCGCGTTTCGCCGCGAGCGCGGCGCCTGCGGCCATCTGCTGTTTTTTTGATTTTGCTGGCATAACAATGTCTACGCAGCAAAGGCAGCTCTCCGCTTTGTTTATCTACGGGTTTCGGTCATGAATGATCCCCGCTTCCGCACGTCCCGAATTTCAGCACAGTGTTCGTGCGAGGAAGAGCTGAGGAATTTCGGCTCGCGTTGCTTTACGGCCGCACCGGCGCGCTCAATCTCGCGCAGCTTGGCCGCGCCCTCGCTGGCGCTCCCTCTGATGCTCTCGTCGTGATCGCCTTCGTTCTTGTCGCATGCGGATTTTTCGTGAAGGCGGCGGTCGTGCCGTTCCACTTCTGGCTGGCCGACGCGCACGCCGTCCGCGCCCACACCGGTCTGCGTTTTATTTTCCGGCGTCATGGTCGAGCTCGCCATCTTCGGCGTTTTCCGTCTCTATTGGACCGTCTTCGAACCGGCGCTCCAATCGCACGAGCCAGGAGTGCGTGAGACCTTTCTTGTGCTCGGGGCCGTCACCGCGCTCGTCGGCGCGATCATGTGTTTTTGGCAGCGCCACCTCAAACGTCTGCTCGCCTTTTCCATTGTTGTTGCATCGCTTTGGAACGATCGATGAACTCGAGCTCGCCGGCCGCGGGCGCGAGATTAAATGGTTCGGGGCGATCGTTGCGATGGCCGCACTCGGTCTCGCCGGATTTCCGCCTTTCGGAACCTATCTCGGGAAAGTGTTCATGGAAGCCGGCATTCGACAGAAACAACGCACTGCGATGAGGTCTGGAAGACTCTGATCTTATCATAGGAATTTTTCTTAATACAAGTTCCTCTTCCCTCGACGACTAAGAAAGCCGGGCGCTTACTGAGCAGGTGCCGGGAACTTTCTAAGCGTAGCTGCTGCGCCACCTGCGTTCTCGTCAACACATGGCGAAGACAGCACTTATCACTGGCGGCGCAGGTTTTGTCGGCTCTCATCTGGCCGACGAACTCCTGCAGGAGGGCTACACGGTTAGGGCGCTCGATAACCTCTCCGAGCAAGTCCACGGGGCAGCGGCAGAACGGCCCGATTATCTGGATGATGAAGTGGAGTTGATCGAGGGCGACGTGCGCGATAGAGCGGCGGTGACGCGCGCACTGCAAGATGTGGATGTCGTCTTTCATCTGGCCGCTTGCGTGGGAGTCGGCCAGAGCATGTACCAGATCGCCGACTACACCGATTGCAACGGGATGGGCACGGCCGTGCTCCTCGAGGCGCTGATGGATCAACCGGTCGAGCGAGTAGTGGTGGCTTCGAGTATGAGCATTTACGGGGAAGGCTTTTACCGCGACGGCGCCGGCCGGACAATCTCCCCTAACGAACGGAAAATCGCCCAGCTGAAGGTACGCGATTGGGAAGTGCGCGATGGAAAGGGCGAGGCGCTGGAACCGGTTCCGACCGACGAGTCAAAGTGCCCCGCGCTCCCTTCGGTTTACGCGATTTCGAAATATCACCAGGAACGTCTCTGCATAAACGTCTGCCCCGCCTACGGCATCGAGGCGGTCGGGCTGCGCTTCTTTAATATCTACGGCTCGCGGCAGGCGCTCTCCAATCCTTATACCGGCGTCCTCGCCATTTTTGCTTCCCGTTATTTGAACAAAAAACCGCCGCTCATTAACGAGGACGGTCATCAGCGGCGCGACTTTGTCAGCGTGCACGATGTGGCGCGCGCCTGCCGGCTGGCCATGGAAGAACCGGCCGCGGCTGGCGAATGTTTCAACGTCGGCAGCGGCCGCTCCTATAGCATTCTGGAGATCGCGCAGCAGATCGGGCGCGTTCTTGGCCAGGAGGAACTCGAAGCGAAAGTCACCGGCAAGTGTCGCATCGGCGACATCCGCAACTGCTTCGCCGATATCTCGAAAGCGAAACGCGTTTTGAGATATGAGCCGCGGGTCACGCTGGAAGATGGCCTCGAAGATTTGGCTGAGTGGCTCGAGGGACAGATTCCGGTGGATCAGGTGGACGCGGCGCAGGAGGAACTCGAGGCCCGCGGCCTCGCGGTCTAGTGAACGTCGCACTGCCGGTGGCGAAGCAGACCGCGGCCCGGCCCACGATGCGCGCGGCGCGAGTCGCTGCGCCAGGGAAAGTGGAGCTGCAGGAAGTCGCGCTTCCCGAGCCCGCGCCTAACGAGGTGCGCGTGCGGCTGGAAGGCTGCGGCGTCTGCGCTTCCAATCTGCCGCCGTGGGAAGGGCGGCCTTGGTTCGAGTATCCGATGGCCGCAGGCTCGTTAGGCCACGAGGGCTGGGGCGTGATCGATGGCGTCGGCGAAGACGTTCAGGATTTCTCGCCGGGCGACCGGGTCGGGATTCTCTCGCAACACGCTTACGCGCCCTACGATCTCGCGTCGCAGGATGCGGTCGTTAGGCTACCGGAGCATTGGGGCGACGAGCCTTTCCCGGCGGAGCCGCTCGGCTGCGCCATGAACATTTTTCGGCGCAGCGAAATCCGCGCCGACCAGACCGTCGCGATCATCGGCATCGGCTTTCTCGGAGCGCTTCTGACCGAGCTGGCCAGCCGCGCGGGAGCGCGGGTTCTGGCTATTTCCCGCCGGCCTTTTTCTCTCCAAATCGCGCAGACGATGGGCGCCGCGGAAAGGCTCTCGTTAGGCGATTCGTCCGCAGTGATCGAACGCGTGCGGCAATCGACCGGCGGAAAATTTTGCGAGGTCGTGATCGAAGCCACCGGCAAGCAAGCGCCGCTCGATCTCGCGGGCGAATTAACCGCCGAACACGGCCGTCTCGTCGTCGCCGGTTATCATCAGGACGGCCTGCGCCAGGTCAACCTGCAGCTCTGGAATTGGCGCGGGTTAGACGTCATCAATGCGCATGAACGCGATCCGAAAATTTACCGGCGCGGGATGGAGGAAGCCGTCGAGGCCGTGAGCGACGGCCGCCTCAATCCGACGCCGCTCTACACGCATCGCTTTGCGCTCGACCAGCTCGACGAAGCGCTCGACACGACCCGCGATCGGCCGGACGGATTCATGAAAGCGCTGATCACGTTATGATCGCACCCGCCGCCACGGTTTTGCAGAAACCCGCTCGCCAAATCCAGCGACCGCGGGTTGGTTTTTTAGGTGTGGGTTGGATCGGCGCCAATCGCCTGGCGGCGATCGTTCAGTCCGGACTGGTCGAAATTTCCGCGATCGCCGATCCGGTCGCGGAGCTGGTTGAAAAAGCTGCCGAACACGCTCCTGACGCCGCGCGCGGCAGAAGCATGGAAGAGCTTCTGGAACTCGATCTCGACGGTGTCGTCATCGCCACGCCGAGCGCGCAACACGCCGCGCAATCCATCGCGTTTCTCGAAAGTGGCGTGGCCGTTTTTTGCCAGAAACCGTTAGGCCGAAACCGCGCCGAAGTGCGCGCAGCGATCGAGGCGGCCCGCGGCGCCGATCTGCTTCTCGGCGTCGATCTTTCCTATCGTTTTACCCGCGCGTTGGATCACATCCGGCCGCTGGTTTGCTCCGGCGCGCTCGGCGAAATCTTTGCCGTCGATCTCGTTTTTCACAACGGCTACGGCCCGGACAAACCGTGGTTTTACGATCCGGAGCAATCCGGCGGCGGTTGCCTCATGGACCTCGGGATTCATCTGCTCGACGCAGCGCTTTGGGTTCTCGATTCGCCCATCGTTAAGGCAGAAGGCCGGCTTTTTGCCCAAGGCAAATCGATCGCCGGCCGCGCCCAGGTTTGCGAAGACTACGCCACCGCGCGGCTCGATACCGCGGACGGCGCGGCGCTAAATCTCGCCTGCTCCTGGAGCTTGCACGCCGGTCGCGAAGCCGTCATCGAGATGGCGTTCTACGGCACTGATGGCGGCGCCGCGTTGCGCAATGTGAATGGCTCGTTTTACGATTTCACCGCCGAACGTTTTACCCGCACCAGCCGCGAAACTTTATCGCAGCCGCCGGATGATTGGGGCGGTCGCGCGGCGGTCGATTGGGCGGCGAAGTTGGCGCACGGCAGCGGCTACGATCCGCAGATCGAGCGGCTGATCGACGTGACCGCCGCGCTGGATTCGATCTACGAAAGCGCGCGCCATGTTTGATGCTCTCCCGCGCAAAATTTTGATGACAGCCGATGCGGTCGGCGGCGTCTGGACTTATGCGCTGGAACTCGCGCGCTCTCTGGAATCGCACGGCGTCGAGTTCCTCATCGCCACGATGGGGCCGCGGCTCTCCGCAGCGCAAAAACGCGACGCCGCGCGGAGCAAAAACGTCACACTGATCGAAAGCGATTTGCGTCTCGAATGGATGGACGAACCCTGGGCCGAGGTGGACCACGCGAGCGCGTGGCTGCTGCAGAGCGCGGCGAATTTCGAGCCGGAATTAGTTCATCTCAACGGCTACGCTCACGCCGCGCTGCCTTGGTCCGCGCCGGTTTTGGTGGTGGCGCATTCGTGCGTCTTCTCCTGGTGGCGCGCGGTGAAAGGCGAAAAACCTCCCGCGCGTTACGACCAATATCGCGAACGAGTTCGAGCGGGTTTGGCCGCGGCCGGCCTCGTGGTCGCGCCGACCGCGGCGATGTTGGATTCGCTCGAGGAAAATTACGGCGGCGGCTGGCGCGGCGTCGTCATTCCGAACGGCCGCGAATCGCGAAGTTTTCGCGCGGAAGCGAAAGAGCATTTTATTTTTTCCGCCGGCCGCTTCTGGGACGAAGCGAAGAATCTGGTCGCGCTCGAAGCCGCGGCGGCAGCAGCCGATTGGCAAGTCTGCGTCGCCGGCAGCGGAGGCGCCGATGGCGCCGTCGTTAGGCTGGGAAACCTCGCCGCGGACGAGATGGCGAGCTGGCTGGCGCGCGCCGCGATATTTTGTCTGCCGGCGCGCTACGAACCCTTCGGACTGGCCGCGCTCGAAGCGGCGCTCTCCGGCTGCGCTTTGGTTTTGGGCGACATCGAGAGCCTGCGCGAAGTCTGGGGCGATGCCGCGCTTTTCGTTAGGCCAGATGATGCGGAGGCGCTGGCGAGCGCGCTGCAAATGTTGATCGCCGATCCCGCGCGACGACAGGAGCTGGCGGCACGGGCGCAGACGCGGGCCGAGCGCTACAGCCTCGACCGGATGGCGGCCGGTTACCTGGCAATTTACTCGGAGTTCGTTCGGCCAGAACAAGAGGTGGAACGCGCCGCATGAAAATCGCCCTCTTTTATCACTCGCTCCTCTCGGATTGGAATCATGGTAACGCCCATTTTCTCCGCGGCGTCGCCACTGAGCTGATCGCCCGCGCACATGAGGTGGCAGTTTACGAGCCGGCCGGGGGTTGGAGCCTAACGAACCTGCGGGCGGAACAGGGAGACGCGCCCTTGCAGGATTTCGCCCAGGCCTATCCTGGCCTAACGACAAACTTCTACGACAGCGCGACGCTCGATCTCGATCGAATCCTGGACGGGATCGACCTCGTGCTGGTGCACGAATGGAGCGCGCCGGCACTCGTTAGGCAAATCGGCCAGCACCGGGCGCGCGCGCGCAATTATCGCCTCCTTTTTCACGACACTCACCATCGTGCGGTGAGCGATCGTGCGGCGATGGCGGCCTACGATCTTTCCCACTACGACGGCGTCCTCGCCTACGGCGAAATCCTGGGTGATCTCTATCTCACAAAGAGCTGGACCGGGCGCGCCTGGACCTGGCACGAAGCAGCCGACACGCGGGTCTTTCATCCGCTGCCGGAGATCCGGCGGGAGCGCGATTTGGTCTGGATCGGGAATTGGGGCGACGAAGAACGGAGCGCGGAGCTGCGCGAATTTCTGATCGAGCCGGCGCGCGCGCTGCAAGTCTCGGCCACCGTGCACGGCGTTCGTTATCCGGCGGAGGCACGGGAGGAATTGGAGGCCGCCGGGATCGAATTTCGCGGCTGGCTGCCGAACTTTCGCGCGCCGGAAGTCTTCGCCGCGCATCGGGTCACGGTCCACGTTCCGCGCCGGCCTTACGTCGAGGCGCTGCCGGGGATTCCGACGATCCGTCCTTTCGAGGCGCTGGCTTGCGGCATTCCGTTGATCAGCGCGCCGTGGAACGATTGCGAAGGTCTCTTCACCGCAGGCGAAGATTATCTCGTCGCTCGCCACGGCCGCGAGATGCGCCGCCACTTGCGCGCGGTTCTGAGCGACAAGGCGATGGCGCGCGAGCTGGCGGAGCATGGCCGCCGCACCATCCTGGCGCGGCACACTTGCGGCCATCGCGTCGAGCAACTTCTTGAAATCGTTAGGCAACTATGAACATCGTTTTCTTTGGTTCCAGCCTCGTCTCCGCTTTTTGGAATGGCTCCGCGACTTATTACCGCGGCATCATTCGCAACCTCCATGCGCGCGGACATCGCATCACTTTTTACGAGCCCGATGCTTACGAACGGCAGCAGCATCGCGATTTTCCGGAGCCGGATTGGGCGCGGGTGGTCGTCTATGAGCCGACGGAGGAAGCGGCCGCGCGACTGATCAAGGAAGCGTCGTTAGGCGCGGATGTGATGGTGAAGACGAGCGGCGTCGGCGTGCTCGATGAGTTCCTCGAGCAGGCCGTCGCGGAGACGAAGCGCTCCGATAATCTGACGATTTTCTGGGACGTGGATGCGCCGGCCACGCTGGAGCGGATGGAGGAAAATCCGGACGACTCCTTCCGCGCGCAGGTTCCTCGTTACGATTTCATTCTTACCTACGGCGGCGGCCAACCGGTGATCGATGGCTACAAAAGTTTCGGAGCGCAGGAGTGCATCCCGATTTACAACGCGCTCGATCCGACGACGCATCATCCGGCGCCGGCGGAGGAGCGCTTTGCCGGCACGCTCGGTTTTCTCGGAAATCGCCTGCCCGATCGCGAGGCGCGGGTGGACGAATTTTTTCTGCGCACGGCCACGCTTTTGCCTAACGAATCGTTCATCCTCGGCGGCAGCGGCTGGGAACAGCCTGCGCTGCCGCCTAACGTCCGGCACGTCGGCCATGTTTATTCGCGCGATCATAATGCCTTCAACTGCTCGTCGCGCGCGGTCCTGAACGTGAACCGCGCGAGCATGGCGCGTTACGGTTTCTCCCCGCCGACGCGGGTCTTTGAAGCGGCGGGAGCGGGCGCGTGTTTGATCACCGACGCCTGGGTCGGGATCGAGCTTTTCCTCGAGCCTAACGAAGAGGTTTTCGTCGCGCACGACGGCGCGGAAGTGGCGGCGATCGTCGATGCGCTGACACCGGAGCGCGCGCGCCAGGTCGGCGAAGCCGCGCGCCGGCGCATCCTCTCGGAGCACACTTATCGGCATCGCGCGGAACAGTTCGATCAAATCATGGAAGCGGTCACGGCATGAAGATTGTCATCCTGGGATTGTCGATCACCTCCTCGTGGGGCAACGGCCACGCCACGACCTTTCGCGGTCTCGTGCGGGAGCTGAGCAAGCGCGGACACGATGTCCTTTTTCTGGAGCGCGACGTGCCTTGGTACGCGGCGCAGCGCGACCTGCCCGAGCCGCCTTACGGGCGGACGGAGCTTTATTCTTCGCTCGACGAATTGCAGCAAGGCTTCACGCGTGAGATCGCGGAGGCCGATTGCACCATCGTCGGCTCCTATGTTCCGGAAGGGATCGAGGTCGGCCGCTGGGTGACGGAGACAAGCGGTGGCCTAACGAGTTTCTACGACATCGACACCCCGGTCACGCTAGCCCGGCTGGAGCAGGATGATTGCGCATACCTTTCGCGTGATCTCATACCCCGTTTCGATCTTTATCTCTCGTTTACCGGCGGGCCAACGCTAGATTTGCTCGAACTGGAATACGGCGCGCAAGCGGCTCGCCCGCTCTACTGCTCGGTCGATCAGGATCTTTATTTTCCGGAAGCGGATTCCACGGAGAAATGGGCGCTGGGCTATCTCGGCACTTACAGCGCGGACCGACAGCCGCCCCTCGAGTCGCTGCTCATGTCGCCGGCCTGCATGCTCCCGCAATTGCATTTCGTTGTGGCCGGTCCGCAATATCCGCCGGCGGTGGTCTGGCCGTCGAATGTCGCGCGGATCGAACATCTCGCGCCTTCTGAGCATCGGGCTTTTTACAACGCGCAGCGTTTCACCCTAAACATCACGCGTGCGGACATGCGCGCGGCCGGTTATTCGCCGAGCGTGCGTTTGTTCGAAGCCGCCGCCTGCGGGACGCCAATCATCAGCGATTGCTGGGAAGGGCTGGAGGAATTCTTCGCGCCGGGCCGCGAAATTTATCCGGTGAAGAACGCCGCCGAAGTCGTGGATTTGCTGCGCAGCTTGCCTAAAGACAAAAGCCAAGCCGTCGCGGAGCAGGCGCGGGCGCGGGTCTTGCGCGAGCACACGGCGGCGCATCGGGCTGCGGAATTGGAAGGTTATCTGCGCGAGTTGCAACTCGCCCCGGCCGCGGTGGAGGCACGATGATGGCGACCTCGACCGACAGCGAAATCGTGGAGCTCGGTCCATGGTTTCACAATCTCCATCTTCCCGATGGAAGGCAGACCGCGCCGGACCACTACTTCGGCGACTTCCCCGCCTTTAAGTGGATTGAGATCGCGGATCACATTCCGATCGACTTAACCGGCTGGCGCGCTCTCGATATCGGCTGCAACGCTGGTTTTTATTCCTTCGAACTGGCCCGCCGAGGCGCTCAAGTGACGGCGATCGATCTCGATCCGCACTATCTGGCACAGGCGCGCTGGGCGGCTGAACGGATGGAGTTAACGGATCAGGTGCAGTTCGAACAAATGCAGATTTACGATCTGGCCGCGCGCACGGAGACGTTCGATCTCGTGCTCTTCATGGGCGTCTTCTATCACCTGCGCTATCCGTTGCTCGGTCTCGATATCATCGCGCGGAAGGTGAAAAGGTTGCTGGTTTTCCAAACCCTGAGCTTGCCGGGACGGGAAGTGGCCGAGACGCGCGACTTCGCGCTGGAGGGCGGCGACGGGATGAACAATCGCGCCCCTCTGGCCGCGCCGGGCTGGCCGAAAATGGCCTTTATCGAAGAGACTTTTTCGGGCGATCCGACAAATTGGTGGGTGGCGAATCATGCGGGCATCGAAGCCATGCTGCGCTCGAGCGGATTGCGCGTGACCGGTTATCCCGGCAACGAAATTTACCTCTGCGAACCGGATCCCGAACATCCCTCTTGCTGCGCGACATGGAATCGAGCCGAATATCTGGCCGCGACTGGCCAACGTTAGGCGAGCCGCTGACCGAGCGCTTCGGCGTCGGCCAATGGTTTCACTACGAGGATCGCGCATCGGTCGAGCTGGCGATCGACCTGCTTGCGGAACTCGGGCTGCGCCATCTGCGCACGGGAATTTCCTGGGCCGATTTCTGCCGGCCCAACGGACGGGCCTGGTACGATTGGATGCTGGCGCAGCTCAGCGCCGCCGGCCTCGAGCTGCTCGTCTCGGTCTGGCACACGCCGCCTTCCCTCTCGGAAGGCAATTGCTGTTCCAGCCCGCCGCGCCGCTTGCAGGCTTACGCCGATTTCATCGACCTGCTCATCACCCGCTACGGCGACTCGTTAGGCACACTCGAGCTTTGGAATGAGCCGAACAACCGGCTGAAATGGAACTTCGCGCGCTTCGATCCGCGCTGGGAAAAATTCGGCCGGATGATCGTGATGGCCGCCTATTGGGCCCGGCAACGCGGCTGCCGCACCGCGCTCGGCGGCATGATGCCGGTGGATGCGCATTGGCTGCGGCTGATGAAGTCCTACGGCGTCCTCGAGCAGATCGATGTAATAGCCATTCATGGCTTTCCCGGGATGTGGGAGGGCGACGAATATTGGTGGGACTGGCCCGACCACTGGCGCGGCTGGACCGACAAGATCGCCAGCGTCGCGAGCGAGAGCGCCGGTCAGGCCATTTGGGTCACGGAGACCGGCTTCGCCACTTGGGACGCCGAGCTGCGGCGGCCCGGCTACTTCGACGAGCAATGTTCAATGTTACAGCGCGCCGTTCGTATCGCCGCGCCGCGAGTTTACTGGTATTCGCTGATCGACCTCGACCCAGCGCGCGACGCCATTGAGACCACGGAAGACGGGGGCCGCATCGATCATCGGGAATATCATCTTGGGCTCGTTAGGCATGATGGCGCGCGGAAACCAGCCTTTAAAAAGCTTCGCCGAATGCTCGCGCTTTCGAATAGCCGCCACACGGTCTAAGGGTTAACTGCAGTAACTGCCGAAAGCGCCGCGGACAAGACGTACCTACGTCGTCGTCAGAGGCTTCGTCGCGTGGAACTGTGACTCCTTGAACGGAGACTATGTCGGTCGCTTTCGGGAACCGGCTGGTGCTCTCGGCTAGCTGACTTCACCTACCAAGTGCTGAAGTCGATTTCGGCGCAAGACCTAGCCGCGCTCGATTGAAACGGCCTAATTCCGGTTCCGTGGTAGAGCCAATGAAGGGGAATCGAGTCGCAGCCTTCCGTGGGGCACCGAAGCTCGAAGCGTTCATCTGCCTGAGTTGCAATCACGATCTCATGTCCAGTAAAGACTTTCGTGCAACGAAGGCAGACGCGCTCGTCATCCAATGAATGCCAGGAGCGAGAGTTATCCTGCTTGCGCAAGATCGCAAGCCGCTCGTCGACAACAATCTCCTTAGTCTCGGGCATAAGAAATGCCTTTCCGTTTGCCAAAGGACGAAACCATATCGCCTACTCTGGGGCGCGCCCGGAGAGTCCCGGCCCGAGCATGCGCAGTCGGTCCGTGGTGAGACCAGTCCCGCAGCGTCGCAAGGCAACCGGGAGTCGGACAATGGAAATGATAGGACCCTCGCTGATCCTGCCAGACGTCAATCATTCGGCCCGTGATGCGCCGGTCGCATGAAATGCAAACCCGGCGTTCATCAAGCGAGTGCCATCTTCGGAAAGGGTCGTTCTTTTGCAGAACGATCAACTTTTGGTCAAGTGCGACGTGTCTGTTCATCATTTTGTCGGATCTTACGTAAAGCTGTTTTCGGCCGGTGAAAATCGGGCGGAAGGATGGTTCGAACATCAAAAAAATCCTGATGCGCGTTTGAATGGCGATGCGGCTGAGGACCCGTCGCGAGCACCTGGAAGCGAGAATGATCCAGCCAGGAAGAACGAAATTATGCGATTCTGCTGGCGAAATGAGGGCCGTTCGATCGTTTCGCAGCTTTGGAGAGCGGAAGAGAAAAGCCCGCGCGTCAAAAGCGGCTCTAATCTGAATTTTCAGCCGAACCTTGGCGAAACTCCCTAGAGGGATTATGCGCGCTGCGGGAGGGAGTGGAAATACGATAATCTCCATCGGGCTGTTCGATGAATTTTGCAGTTCGCTTCGGCAAACTACCGCTCGCTCCATTTGTATTTGTAGCCCCGCTCCCCGGCGGGCGGCCGCCAGCTTCGCGATGCCTTCTCGGGTGGCTTTCCAGCACGCGCCGGCCTCCCGCGCCAGCAGCTCGGCGAGAGCAGCGTTTCGCAGCTCCCTATTCAATCCGTGCGCTACCTGGAGCGCGTGGTCGCGGCGCGCGGCAATCTCAGCGTTGCCGAAGGACGGGTGTCGGCTTTGAGAAATTTGTGCATGAGAGCGAGGGCCTGACGGTTTTCGCGGGCGGAGTTGAAAGCGATGCAATCAGCGGGAACAATCAGCTCGTAGTCGCGCATGTAGGCGTCGTTAGCCGTAAAGAGGACGCAGAAATGGCCAGCGATCCCGGCGAGAATGAGACGGCGCGCACCGAGATAACGCGAAAGCGTATCGAGTGTGGTGGCGAAGAAGCCGGAATGTTTCGGTTTCAGGATAAATAATCGCTTTCCTCCGGTTGCAGCTGTTTGACCATTTCGCAGCCGCGAGATTCTTTCGTTAGGCAATACTGCACCCTGGCTGCGGAAATCCGAACGCCAGCGCCCGAAATTATCATTGACGTAGATGACAGGCACACCGGCTTTCTGAGCCCGCTGCTTGAGCCGGCGGATTGCCCGGGTCATGGCCGGAAGATATCTCGCCAATTGCGCGGCTTCGGGGAAATCGAGCGGATTTATGAGATCGATCAAGAGCAAAGCCGACTCACCTGAGTTGGACGAACTTCCATCTTTATTGCCATGGGCGAGCGACACCTTTTCTACGAAATTACGCGGCTGCGGGTCTTGCCGGATTGCAAAAAACACCACGGCGAACTCGGTTTCCGAGAAGGTCGTCTAGCTGGGCAACAGGCGCGTCTCCGCCACGCTGGAGTGGGATTAACCTTCTGTCGCAAGTCCTGTTGATTCGCCTGTTCCCACGGCTGGGCTCGCCGAGAGCGGTCGCAGCTCCGGCAAATCGGGTGCCAAAAGGGAATCGCTGGCGGGAGGACGAGAAGCTGGATCAACCGGAAATCCCTTTACAAAAGCGTCATTCTTTTACAGAATCCAACAGCATAGCCGCTTTCAAGGCGGACCAATCATATCTCTCCGCTTCTCCATTCGTCCGCTGAGACGTTCTGGTGCGTTATCTGCTTTGAAGAAAGCGGTTCTTTCCACGATCTAATCGACTCCAACATTTTTCCAAATTGAAAACACAAGTTCTTATTATCGGTGGCGGCCCTGGTGGCTGCACGGCGGCCATGTTCCTTCTGCAGAAGGGCATTAAACCTGTCATCCTCGAACAAGAGGAATTCCCTCGCTTCCATATCGGTGAATCGATGACTGGTGAGGCAGCCTGCGCGCTGCGTCGCCTCGGTCTCGAGGAGAAAATGATCGAGCGCGGCTTCCAGCGGAAACATGGCGTCCGCGTCTTTGGAAGCAGCGCCAATTGGTTCATTCCGGTCGCCGGGCGGGACAAGAACTGGGAACTACAGCCTGCTTCGACCTGGCAGGTGCGCCGTAGTGAATTTGACGCCTTCATGCTCTGGGAGGCGCAACAACGCGGTAGCGAGGTCATCCGCGGCTCCGCGCGCAAGGTGCTTCGCTCCGACGATGGCGCCGTCCGCGGTATCTCGGTCGAGTTACCCGATGGCACGATGCAGGATATCGAAACCGAGGTCGTGCTTGACTGTTCCGGCATGGCCACTTTCCTGGCGAACCAAAAAGTCACGGGGCCCAAATACCTCGGCAGCTATGATAAGCAGATCGCTTTCTTCACCCACGTGAAAGGTGCCAAACGCGATCCCGGCACCGCCGGCGAAATGGCCCAGGGGAACACCCTCATCTTTTATCAGAAAAAATATCACTGGTCCTGGTTCATCCCGATCGATGACGAAGTGGTGAGCCTCGGGCTAGTTTTGCCCACGGCGGAATTCCTCAAGCACAAGCAGTCACCGGAAGAGTTCATGCGCAGTTACCTGCCGACGGTGCATCCCGAACTGGCCAGCCGCACCGAAGACATCGAATACCTCGAAAAGGTGCACGTCATTCCCAATTACTCGTTCCAAGTGCGCGGATATTGCGGGAAAGGATTTATCTGTATCGGTGACGCCCACCGCTTCATCGATCCGATTTTCTCCTTCGGCCTCTCCGCCACCATCCGCGAGGCCGAGTTTGCGGTGCCGCATGTTATTTCATATTTGAACGGCGAACGCCGCGACGAAGAAAACCCGTTCGAAGAACACCAGCGTTTCTGCGAGAAGGGGAGCGATGTGCTGGAAGACATGGTCGATTTGTTCTGGGAACAACCATTCGCTTTCGCGACCTTTGTGCATCATCGCTACCGCCCTGAGCTGACCGACGCGTTTGCCGGGCGTGTCTACGAGCACGAGCAGCAGCCGTCGCGCGCCATCGTGCAGTTCCGCAAGTTGCTTAATCGCGAGCGCGACTATAGTCACACCGACGATTATTCGATTCCCATTGGGTCGCGATATCACCCCGAGCGGGCCGCTCTTTGGGAGCCCGATTCGCGGGTGGACACTACGGAGGAGTGGATTGATCGCAGCACGCAGAAAGGCGCGGGCGACTCGGAGGAAGCGGCTAAAGCCCTTACTGCAAAATAATTTACAAAAAACCAAGCCATATGGAAATACCACAGAAACTGAAGGACTATATAAACGAGAACCGTGCTCCCTTGCCGCCGGTTTCCGACCCCGACGAGCCATTGCAGATCGACTCTCTCGGACTCATCCGCTTGGTCGCTTTTATGGAAACCGATTGCGGGATTCGCGTGGAGGATGAGGAATTGGTGGCGGAAAATTTCGCGACGATGCGCAGCTTGAGTGAATTGATCGAGCGCAAAGCACAGGGTGCCGATACCCCTTCATAGGAGGCCTTCCGAGGCGAGGATCCCGAAGAGTCGGCGGCGCCGACCGGTCGGGTCGGCAATCCCGTCCACGCGGTCTTCCGCCCGTTCCCTTACGCCCTGTTTTGACGGATCATTTCCGGCAGGACCTCGGTGGCCAACTTCACAAAAGCCGCCACCGAGCTATTTGTCCGGGAATCGATCAGACGCAGCAGCCCAATCTCCAATTCCGGACTCCGGCTGGCCACCCGAATGGCTTTCAGCTTGAGGTAAGCCCGATCTGTCAGACAGATCTTTGGCATGAGCGCAATGGCTTGGAGCGGTTCCAGCGAGCGTTGGAGGACCTCGATCGAGTTAACCTCTGCCACCGTCCGTGGACGCACGCGGTGATTGCGAAACAGCTCGTCGATCATCCGTCGCATGACATAGGAGTCGGGCAACTGCAGCAAGGGTTGCCTATGAAGCTCCGAGAGTTCGATCGATCGCCGCTTTGCCCAGGGATGCGATTCGCTCACAACCACGTGGAGTTCATCGTCGCCCAAATGCTCGTAGTGCAGATTGGGCGAGTGCCGCGTGACCCAACCGAGCCCCGCGTCGAGCGTGCCCTCTTCCAGCAGGGTTTCGATCTCGCTGGACGAAATTTCCAAGATGCTCACGTCGATCCTGGGATGCTCGCGGGCGAAAAGTCCAAGCAATCGCGGCATTAAGGCGACGTTGAGGTAGGGAATCACCCCCAGGCGAAGTGTTCCCCGCAGGTCGCCCGGTTCCTCGCCCAGTTCCTGCAAAGACTTTTCGATCTGTCGTAAAATGGCCCGGCAGTGCTCTTGGAAGACCAGACCGGCCGAGGTGAGCGAGATCCGTTTCCCATGACGCTGGAAGAGCGTGACCCGCAATGAAGCCTCCAAATCGCGCATTTGCTGAGACACGGCCGGCTGCGACACACCGAGGCGCTTTGCCGCACGACTAAAGCTACCAGCATCAGCAACTTCCAGAAAATAACGCAGCTGTCGGATCTCGTATGGTTCTTGCATCAAAGGCTTGGCGAAACGGGTTAACCCATGGCGGGGACAAGTTTTCCGTGGGATGACAAAATAATTACAAATAATCCTTCCATAAGGCACGCTTATTGATGTATTAAGAAAACCATTGGCTAAATATCTATGAAACCTTCTACTCTGCTTCGACCCGCGGCCCTCGCGGCTTTGCTTTTAAGCTTCTGCACCTCACCGCTCTTCGGCGCCGACACTGCGGTGACCCGACAAGTGAAAGACTCCGAGAAGCCCGCTCAAAAACCAACTCCCGAGAAACCAGGCTTTAAACGACCAACCTACAACGCGGTTCAGCGCTGGAAAGAGGATTGGTCGCACCTGCGCGGTCTCGATCGCGACCGGAGCGGCGATCCATTTGATCCGATCAAGTTCATTCCGCTCAATGGCGATGGTTCGATCTACCTCAGCATCGGCGGCGGCGTGCGCGGGCGATTCGAGCATTTCTCGAACTTCGCCTTCAACCCGGCCTTCGACGACTCCTATTTGCTCTACCACTTCCTTCTCCACGGCGATCTCCATATCACGCAGTTAGTGCGGGTTTTCGTAGAGGGAATTGACGCGGAAAGCACGTTCCGGGATCTCCCTGGCGGGGTGCGTAATTCCGATGTAAATGCCCTCGATCTAAATCAGGCCTTCCTCGACATCAACATCCCCTTTGGGACCGGAAACGGAGGCCTCACTCTCCGCGGAGGCCGAGAGGGTTTGGCCTTCGGTAAGCAGCGCCTGGTGAGCCCGCTTCCCTGGGGTAACGCCTATCGTCACTGGGATGGTTTCTCGGCCATCGTCGATACCCACGGTTGGAATGCCCGCGCCTTCGCGACCCAGTTCTCGCCCGTCGACAAATATGGGTTCGACGACCCGGACGCGCAGACCAAGTTTTACGGACTTTACGTCACGCACGGCAAACCGGTTGATCCGGTCGGTGTCGACGTCTACTTCCTCGGCCTGGACCGCGACGATCCGATCGCCTTTAACGGCACGGTCGGGGAGGAAGAGCGTTACACCATCGGCGGTCGCGTCTTCGGGAAGTTGCACGACTTCGACTATGACGTCGAAAGCGCCTACCAATTCGGACAGGTCGGTGCGGGCGATGTGAGCGCCTGGATGTTTGCGAGCGAAGGAGGTTACACCTTCAAACCGGTGCCCTTGGTGCCGCGTTTCTGGCTCGGATTCGATTACGCCAGCGGTGATGACTCCGCCGGGGGCGATGTGGGAACATTCAATCAACTCTTCCCGCTTGGTCACGCATACTTGGGCTATATCGACATCGTCGGCCGCCAAAACATCATCGACCTGCATCCCGGCGCGTCGATCAAAGCTGCCAAAGACAGGATCACACTGAAAGCCGAGGGCCATTTCTTCTGGCGCGCCGAGGAAGCGGACGCGCTTTACAACGCGGGTGGCGGGGTGGTGCGCAAAGGTGCGCCCGGCACCTCCAAACAGGTCGGTTCAGAAGTTGATTTGGTGGCTAATTATAGGTTTAACCAACATTTCGACATGGAATTTGGCTATTCCCACTTCTTCCCGGGCGATTTCATCCGGCAGACCGGCCCGGATGATGAGACCGACTTCTTCTACTTCCAGACGCAATATTATTTCTAGAGAAATTTAGGGACGACAGGATGAGAAACGCTCGCCGCTGGCTCCAACCTTCGGCGAGCGTTTGTACCTACGCGTCTGCAAGACATAAGACTCTGGAGGCTCTGCGGAACGTTGGTGCGGCGGTATGTCTGCTTACTCTTTTCCTCTCCGCCGGGGGGCATTGGGCGGTCCTCCAATCGATCGCCTACACCGGAATGCTGATCGAGTTCGCGCAGAAGGATTCCTTAGGCATCGCCGTGCAAAAGACTTTCGACGATCGATTCGCCTGCGGACTTTGCCCGAAGATCCGCGCCGGCTACACCAAAGAACGCCAAGCGCCGCCCGCGGTCTCCGGCAGCGAGCATCTGCCCGAGTTCACCGTTCAAACCGTTGATCCGCTTTTCTTTGTCCCGACCAAGGTCGCTGAAATTCCCTTCGTCCCGCGACCGCAGATTGACTTTTCCAACGCCCCACCCACCCCGCCGCCGAGGGGGTTTGATTTTTCAAACCAACCTCCGCGTGCGGCATGAACTGCGCGTGATCGCCTCATGAGTACTCGGAGATCCAAACCTCGACCTTCCGCAAACCCGTGCCTCGACGGCCGGGGCGCCGAAGGTTTTCGGGTAACTCCACCACTCGATCTGCAGTTTCATGAAACCAATTTTTTCCCATTACAAGACTCTCACCCTGTCGGCCCTGGCTTTTGCCATGGCCGTGCTCACAGCCCGGGCGCAAGCCCCCGATCCATCGCCCTCCGCCACGCCACTTAAAATGTCCACCCTCGTTGTCACCGGGAAGCCCATCCCGGGCGCGACCGTCATCGTGCCCACACCCGAGCTCCAACTCGGTGCGACCGATACGGCCTCGCTCCTCGAGCGCGTGCCCGGCGCGGCCGTCGTGCGCAACGGCCCGCTCACCGGCATCGTGCAACTACGCGGCCTGAGTGGCGATCGCGTGCGCGTGCTGGTCGATGGCATGACCATCACGCCGGCTTGTCCTTTCCATATGGACCCGCCGCTGCATTACACGACCCCTTCTTCGCTCCAATCGCTCACCGTGATCCCGGGAATCTCGCCAGTCAGCCTCGGTGGCGACAATATTGGCGGCGTCGTCCTGGCCGACCCGGCACCGCCGCACTTTGCCACCACGGAGGCTCCTCTCTTCTCGGGCAATCTGGGTTCCTTTTATCGCAGCAGTAACGACGGCGTTGGAGTCAATGGCGGCTTTTCCCTCTCGAATCAAGACTGGAGCGGCACCTACACTGGTTCGTGGGAGACAGCCGACGATCTCCGCATCCCGGATGGGCGGGTGCGCGACAGCGGCTTTGATGAGTTCCAGGAACATGAGGCCCGCATTGCCGGTCGCATGCTCAATGGCGTCCTGGAAGCTTCCGGCGGAGTCAGTCGCACCCGCAACGCTGGCACGCCTGCGCTTCCCATGGACATGCTGAAGGACGACGGCTGGCACGCCGGCCTGCGCCAAACCAGCGAGCTGCCCTTCGGCGAACTCGATGCCCGCGTCGCTTTTCATAGCATCGATCACCTGATGAACAACTTCTCGCTCCGGCCGCTCATGCCGGGAGCGGCTCCGCTCATCGCACCGACGCAGACGGACGACTTGAGTGGCAGGGTCGGCCTGACGATTCCGCGCAGCAGCGACGTTTTTCGCGCCGGCCTCGATTTTCACTCGAGTCGCTTCGACGCTCTCCTTAAGAACGCAGACTCCGGCGCCGAACAAAACAACATCAACAACGCGACTCGAACGCGCCTTGGCTTTTACTTGGAATGGCAGAAGGACTGGAGCGACCAGTGGTCAACCCTGGCCGGTGTCCGGAACGATACCGTCTGGAGCGATGCGGATGACATCGAGAAATTCTTTACCCCTGCGACCGCCGATGCCGCCGCTTTTAATACCCGTTCGCATGACAACACGGACGTCAATTTCGATGCCATGGTATCGGTCCGCTTCAGGCCGGACGAGCACGGCACCTATGAGCTGGCCTTCGCTCGGAAGAGCCGCTCGCCCACCTCGCTCGAGCGCTACATCTTCACGCCGCTGGCCGCCAGTGCGGGACAGTCGGATGGACGCACCTACCTCGGCAATCTGGGCCTCGATCCAGAGGTGTCGCACCAGGTCGCATTTACGGGCGACTGGCAAAACGATGATTGGGGCTTCAAGGTCACTCCCTTTTACAACTTTGTCAGCGATTATATCCAAGGCGTCGCCATCGACCGCCTCGTCAACGGTCTGCCCGTTCTGCAATACCAGAATCTGGGCCGGGCCGATCTCTACGGCGTGGATGGGGAAGCGCACTATAATTTTGCCAAAGGCCTGACCCTGCGCACACAGGTCAGCTACGTCCGCGGGATCAATCGTGATAACGACGACAATCTGTATCGGATCGCGCCGCTGCACGGAACGGTCAGCTTCGAGCAGCACTTTTCCGATTGGCGGAGCGCGGTCGAGTTGCAATGGGCGGCCGATCAGGACGACGTCTCAGCTTTCAACGGCGAGCCCACTTCCAGTGGCTATGCCATCCTCAATCTGCGCGTCGGTTACACGTTTCGGGAACACCTGAATCTCGACTTGGAGATCGGCAATCTTTTTGACGAACGCTACGAAGAGCATCTCAGCGGAATCAACCGCGTTTCGGGCGGCGACGTAGCCGTGGGCGCGCGCATCCCCGGGGCCGGACGCTACGTAGCTATTTCGGTCGGCTATGAGTTTTAGAAGACGAGGCGCTCACCGCGACTCCATGACAAAAGTCACAAACAAACCAACGATAGGAAAACCAACATCATGAATGCGAATAAACTGATCACCGCCGGAGCGGTCGCGCTGCTTCTTTGCGCCGGCTGCAGCAAAAAGGAAACAACCCAAAAAGAGTCTACCAAAGTCCGGGTCGGCTACATCGGTCTCACTTGCGAGGCTTCCATCTTTGCCGCCGTTGAGAACGGCTATTTCAAAGAGGAAGGTCTCGATGTCGAGCTGGTCAAGTGCGACTGGAAAATCTATAAGGACACGCTCGCCCTCGGCGGCTACGACATCACCCAGCATCTCGTGATGTATTTCCTGAAACCAATCGAGCAGGGCCTCGACGTGAAATTCACCGGTGGCATCCACACCGGTTGCCTGCGTGTGCAGGCTTCGTCCAAGAGCGATATCACGAGCGTGGAACAGCTGCGTGGCAAACGCATCGGAGTACCCGGCATGGGAACTCCGCCGTTTGTTTACACCAACCGCGTGCTCAAGCGTCATGGCATTGACGGTAGCAAAGAGGTTGAGTGGAAAGTCTTCCCTGTCGGCGAGCTCGGCCTCGCCATCGATAAAGGCGAAGTCGACGCCGTGGCCGATTCCGAGCCGATCGGCACCATGCTGCTGACCAGCGGTAAAGTGCGCAACGTCGCCGACCAGGCGGTTGATGAAGGCTACAAAGATGAATATTGCTGCGAGGTCATCGCTAACGGCAAGTGGCTGACCGCGAATCCGAAGGCAGCCGCCGGCGCCACCCGCGCTCTTCTCAAGGGAGCCAAATATGTGAACGCCAATCCGCAGGCCGCTGCTCAAATGTCGATCGACAAGAAATATCTCGCTTCCAACCCACAGATGAACGCGATGGCGCTTTCCAAACTCGGTTATATCCCGAGCGTGAGCCGCGCGGAATCCTCCGTGAAAACCGCGGCGCAGGAAATGATCGCGGCCGGTATGCTCGCGCCCAACACCAACGTGGACGAGCTGACCAAACGCGCTTTCGCGCACCTCGATGGCGTGAGCGACGAGTGGATCGAAAAGACGGAAGTCAAGAAGGTGGCAGGCGGCTCGGAGATGCCTACCGTGGCTGAAGCCAAGAAAGCGAGCGCCGAGTTTGCCGCGACCAAGCCGGAATCGTGCTGCGCCATGCCGATTAATAACTAGCGCGGCGTTTCCGGAAACGGTTCGATCAACGTAGACGCTTCGCACTGCGAAGCGCGGGTGTGAGGTTGGATGCGAGGCCCACGTTCCATCCAATCCACACTCACGCCCGCGGCTCCCAAAGGGAGCTGTCTACGGTTGGCATCCTGTCGACGGTTCCTATAATGTCGGATCAACTCAACCCGACAAAGCCATGCATCTGAAACGTTTCTTTATCGAAGGACTCGCGCACGCCTCCTACCTTTTTGGCTCGAATGACGAAGCCGCCGTTGTCGATCCCAAAAGGGATGTCGACGATTATATTGCGGAAGCCGACCGCGCCGGCCTCAAAATTATCGCCATCCTTAACACCCACCCGCACGCCGATTTCGCCTCCGGCTTCCGCGAGTTAGCCGAGCGCACAGGGGCTAAAGTCTACGTGTCTCATCTTGCCCCGGCCCAGTACGAGCACGTGGCCGCACACGATGGCGACCGTCTCCGAATCGGCGCGCTCGAGGTGGAGCTGCTCGAGACTCCCGGTCATTCACCCGACAGCCTTTCTTTTCTCGTGAGGGAGAATAATCAACCGGTCGCTCTCTTCACCGGCGATCTCCTTTTCGTTAACGACGTCGGACGCCCCGACTTGCGCGACGCCGATGAAGATCCCAGCGCGCTGGCCAACAAGATGTATGACTCCCTTTTCCAAAAAGTCATGACTCTGCCCGACGACGTTAAAGTCTATCCTTCGCATGGGGCTGGGTCGCTTTGCGGTCGCGCCATTTCCGATGCGCCTTTCTCCCTCGTCGGCCAGGAACGCCAACTCAATTGGGCACTTCAGTTGTCCGATCGGGCGGAGTTCGTTCAGCAAATGACGGAAAACCTGCCCGACCGGCCAGCTTACTTTTCCTACGATGTAGATCTTAACCTCAAGGGACTCGCCCCTCTTCACGCCTTGCCCGATCCGCCTGAGCTGAGTGAGGAGGAACTTACCGCCGCATTCCAGGACGGCGCGACGGTCGTCGATATCCGGCCTCCCAGTGCCTTTGGCGCGGGACACTACCCAGGGAGCATCAATATAGGGGTAGGAGGTCCCTCCTTTTCTACCTGGACCGGTTTTCTTATTCCAGGTGGTAGTCCTATTGCCATCGTTCTGGACTCAGAGAAAGACGTAGCCAAGGCTAAGTTAGAGTTAGCTCGGATTGGCTTCGATAACGTCGTCGGTTATTCCAAAGCTATTTCACTGACCAAGACCGAGACACTTACCCAGATCAGCGTGGAGGAGCTAAAGAAGAATCTCCAGGGCGAACCGCCGCTCTTACTCGACGTCCGCACTCCCACCGAATGGCGCACCCAGCACATCGAGAGCGCCGAGCATCGCCCACTCTCTACTTTTGCGAAGGGATTACCCGACTTACCCAAGGATAAGCCGATCGCGATCATTTGCGGGAGCGGCTATCGCAGCTCCATCGCCACCAGCTGGCTGCAGGCGCACGGATACAAGAAACTGCAGAACGTGACCGGCGGCATGAATGCCTACAGCGAGTCGCTCGCCTAACGACTCCTCGGAGCGGCTTTCTCTTCCAGCACGTAAAAGCCTGTCTCGCCTCCACCGGAAGTCACATTGACGACGGGAGACTGCGACAAACGGACCAGTGCGCCGCACACTTTTCCGCGAAACAAGAACGGATTGGAATCAACATACATCGGCTGCAGGCCCCACTTCTGCTCGCCAAAGATAGGGAAATCTTCGGTGTGCAGATCGATCGCTTCCTGCACGATGTCGTCTTCTTCCAAGGCCGAGGCGATGGCGTCGTCCCAAGCGCTCTCCGTCAGGCGCGCGCCGATGTGCAAGCCGCGCCCGCCGTAGTCGTCGTTAGGCTTGATGATCAGTCGGTCCCGGTATTTCCGGATAAATTCGAGGAGCTCGATTTTCTTGCCCCAATAAGTCGTCTGCCGGTCGAAGACGCGACGGGTCCAGGGGACAGAAGCGCGAATCGCCACGTTTTCCTCGGCGCTAAACCAAGCCTGATTCCCCTCGTCCGTGAGCCATTCAAAGCCTGCTTTCTTTTGCATGATTTTGCAGCGAAATGGATTCACCAGACAGATGTCGCCCTCCCGATAGGCGCGCAGAAGAGGATGATCCTGCGCAACGCGCTCCAGAAGTTCGTGAATGACCACCCGTTTGTAGACGAGATCGATCTGAAAATCGCCGCAGCGCAGCTTGCCCTGGTCATACTCCAGCTCGTTAGGCGAGCAGATGATCGTGGACGCACCGCGGCTGACAAAGTCATCGCGCAGGATCAGGAATTCGTTTGTCGTCGGCAGATCGGGCCAATCCACGATCGCAATCTGCGGGCGTTCCGGACGGCCGCTCCACTCGCGGTAAACCTCGAGCAGGGTGTCGAGCATTTGCTCCAAGGGCGAGAACTCCTGCAGCTCATAGTCCTGCGCGAGAGCGCGCATCTCGGGGCGCGTCTCCAGCACCCGGTTGAGGCCTTGCTGGTCGGATAAACTCGAAGTGTTCTCCGCGTTGTATTCGACAAACCGAATCTCGTCGCCGAACACGAATCCATCCATCCGCGAGGAAATGCCTGAGCCCACGAAGCCCGGTTCAATCAAGGCCAGGCTGCGCTCCGTTTCGGTCAGGCCGAGTTCGTCCATCATGGCCGGATTGCGGAGAGCAGCGGCCGCGACCTTTTCCATGGCAGCGGCCACCAACTCCGCTCGCTCTGTTAAGAGGTCGAATTGTTTCCGCTCGAGGAAGTGCGGACGCAACGACACCCCAAGCGGGCGGTCGCCATAAAACAGCCGGTTTCGCCGCATCTCGTCGCGCAATCCCTGCAGCACGTCCGCCGATATCCCCGAGTCGGCTGCCAGCAGCCGGTGATATTCCTTAATCGCTTCTTCCCGCAAACCCATGGAGAAGGAGTGTAGACGGCTCGACCTTCGCGACAATCCTTCCTTGCTCCCGTTCGCGCCCGCGCTAAACATTCTCCGCTCCCCGCCATGACAGTTCGCCATGACGCGCGATCCTGAACATCCTGTCTATGCCCGACCGAGCCAATCCTTATACTCCCGATCCGGAGCTGATTCCGGGTGCGCGCAATGCGATCGACGTTTGTCTGCGTCTAAGGCCCGAGGAAAGAGTCACCGTCATCACCGATCTCGCTACCCGTCAGATCGCCGGTGCCCTTCAGGAGCAAATCGGACGCGTTGGGGCCGCTTACAGTTTGTTTGTTCTCGAGCATCACGCGCGTCGGCCGCTCGAATTCATCCCGGAACTGATTCTGGCTGATCTTGCCACCTCCCAGGTGTCGATCCTGGCCGTGCAATCGCAACCGGGCGAGCTCGTTCCCCGCACCGAGGTGACGGCGGTGGTCAATCATCATGGCATCCGCCACGCTCACATGGTGGGGATCACTCCGGCCATCATGTGCGAGGGAATGCGGGCCGACTTTCACCAGATCGATACGCTCAGCCAGCGTCTGGTCGAACGGGCCCGGCAGGTCCAGCGCATCCGCTGTACGACTCCGCGGGGTACCGATTTCGAAGCGGAATTTTCATCCGAGCTGAAATGGCTCAAGACCAGTGGCATCATCCAAAGAGAAAAATGGGGCAACCTCCCCGGCGGCGAGATTCTCACCTCTCCGTGGAACACGAACGGGCGTTTCGTGGTCGACGGCGTGGTCGGCGATTACCTCTGCGCCCGCTACGGCGACCTGAAAGAGTGTCCGCTCACCATCGACGTCGAGGACAGCCGCATCTGTTCCCTCGCGTCGGAAAACAGGAGTCTGCGCGACGACTTCGAACGCTACACGGGCACCGATGAGAACAGCAATCGGGTGGGGGAATTCGCCATTGGGACGAACACCGCTTGCACTAAGGTCATCGGTAACATCCTGCAGGATGAGAAAATCCCCGGCGTGCACATTGCCTTTGGCGAGCCTTATGCCGAGCACACCGGCGCCAACTGGATGTCCACCACGCACATTGACTGTGTCGGCCGCGATTGCGATATCTGGTTCGACGGCGAACCGATCATGCGCGGCGGCCGCTTTCTCCTTTGAGATCTGCGCTCCGCTCATTCGGCTTCGACTCGGCGATTGCGAGAAGCAGAGGGCGCGATAGACTGCGCGCGTGACCGATAGTTGCCGCCACCGCACTCTCGGGAAGTGGTTTAGCCAGGGTGGCGAAATTGGCAGACGCGCCAGACTTAGGATCTGGTGGAGCAATCCTTAGGGGTTCGAGTCCCCTCCCTGGCAGATCTACGTCATGAAAAAGCCGCATCTCGAAATCGAGCGCAAATTTCTGATCGGTCAGCTGCCCCGCACCCTGCAGCGCTATCCGCATAAAGAGATCGCCCAAGGCTACCTCGTGGTGGACCGCGACGAGGGGCATGTGCGGTTGCGACGGGCTGGCCGGGTTTGCGCGCTCACTTTCAAACGCGGTCCCGCGCGGGCTCGGGAAGAGCGCGAAATCCAACTCACGCCCGCGCAGTTTGCCGTTCTCTGGCCCGCCACGGCCGGCTCGCGCCTAACGAAAACGCGCTACTACGTTCCCTACCGAAAGCTCACGATCGAGATCGATATCTACCGCGGCTCCCACCAAGGCTTGATGGTCGCCGAAGTGGAGTTTCCCGACGCCGAAACCTACCATTCGTTTCGACCGCCGGGCTGGCTCGGGGATGAAGTGACCGGGGTGAATCGTTACAGCAATGTTAAATTAGCGCAGGATTAGCTCTCAGCGCGATTCGCAAATTGTCAGCCGCCCCTCTTTACGCGTAATCTTGTCACCCGCGCTGCGATGACCATCTCTTCCAACAAGAAAATCCTAATCGTAGAGGACGAGCCCGATGTGGTCGACCTGCTCACGCTGCAACTGCGTAAAGCAGGCGGATTCTCCGTGCTAACCGCCGGAGACGGCGCCGAGGGATTAAAGAAGGCGCGCGCCGAAGGGCCCGCCTTGATCGTGCTCGACCTCATGCTGCCCCGCATGCCCGGGCTCGAAGTCTGCAAAGTCCTCAAGACCGACTCGCTCACCTCGCACATCCCGATCATTATGTTGACTGCGAAAGCGGAAGAGGTGGATCGAATCGTCGGCCTGGAATTTGGCGCAGACGACTACGTGACCAAGCCTTTCAGCCCACGCGAAATGCTCTTGCGGATCAAAGCGATCCTACGACGCGGCCCGGGAGCGCTCTCCGAGGAAAAACTGACCCGTGGCGCGATCACGATTGATTCGGCCCGACATCGCGTGCTGGTGGGCGGGAAGCCCATCATCCTGACGGCGGTTGAATTTAAATTACTCAGCATGCTGATGCAGCGACCGGGCCGGGTGCAGGCGCGAGATCGTCTGCTCAACGAAGTCTGGGGCTATGAAAGTGCGATCGACACGCGGACGGTCGATACGCACGTGCGCCGGCTGCGCGAGAAGCTGGGCAAATCGGCTGGGGTGATTGAGACGGTGCGCGGCTTCGGTTACCGGTTGCGGGAGTAGAGAAGAGCATGGGCTGGTTCGCATTCGCGTTCGCGCTCGCGGTCCTGGCCTTCTCTTGGTGGCGATTTTGGCGCACTTGGGTCGTGCCAGGCCGCGAACTGGAACAAATGGTCCGCGGTCTCAGCGATGGCGTGATTCCCCGCACTTTTCTCCTCCACGGCGCGCCTCGCCTGCGCGGGATTGCTCTGGCTTTGGAGCAACTCGCTTTGCGGGTCGGCGACCTGCGGGCGCGGGTGCAGGAAGGAGAATTTGGCGTTCAAGCCATCGTTGGCGCGCTGGCCGATGGCTTGGTGGTGGCGGACGCCCAACGACGCATCCGACTCACCAACGACGCCTTCCGGCAAATGTTCCAGGTCGAGCGGCCCGTCGACGACGGCACGCTATTGGAAACCGTGCGGGAAGCGTCCATCGAGCGATTGTTAGGCGAGGCCCTCACCACGGGAGAAACGCGGCGCGTCCAAGTGACTCTTCAGCGACCGGCCGGTACCGAGCGTTACCTCGAAGTGGTGGCGGAACCGATTCTCGAAGGCCCTCAGGAAGTGACGGGCGCGGTTGTCCTCTTTCGTGACATCACGGAGCTGCGGCGCACGGAAACGATGCGGCGCGATTTCGTGGCCAACGTCTCGCACGAATTGCGGACCCCGCTTTCGATTCTGCGCGGTTATCTCGAGACGCTGCTCGAAAATCCCAAACAGCCGCCCGCCGAGTTGCTCCGCATTTTCGAAATCATGGAACGGCATTCGAATCGTCTGAACCTGTTGGTCGACGATGTGCTCAGTCTGGCTCGTCTGGAAGGGCCCGGTATCGCGCTCGATCTGGCCACGATTCGACCGGCGGTCTTCTTGCGCGGGATCATGCGCGATTGGGAAAGGCAATTCGCCGCCAAAAAACTGCAGGCCGACCTGGAAGCAGCGGATGATCTACCGCCGCTGCGGGTCGATGAAGCCCGTCTCCAGGAAGTGATCTACAACCTGCTTGATAACGCTGTGAAATACGCGCCG
This sequence comes from Chthoniobacterales bacterium, assembly GCA_965218705.1. Taxonomy (GTDB): domain Bacteria; phylum Verrucomicrobiota; class Verrucomicrobiia; order Chthoniobacterales; family UBA10450; genus Palsa-1392. The sequence goes on along the minus strand of OZ244652.1, from coordinate 620,104 downwards.
GAGGGGGGTCAGATCACGGTCCAGGCTTTGCCTAACGTTAACCGGCTCACCATCAGCGTTTCGGATAATGGACCCGGTATTGCAGCCCGAGAACTACCCCGAATTTTCGAGCGATTTTATCGCGCGGACAAGGCGCGCCACCGCGAGTTGGGCGGGACAGGTCTCGGCCTTTCCATCGTCAAGCACATCGTCCAATTACACGGCGGCAGCGTGGAGGCAGAAAGCGATCTCGGTCACGGGACGACCGTGCGTGTGCACCTGCCGTTGTAGCCGGGAACACTCAACTCACGTCCGAGGCGAAACGATGAGCGCCACGTAAACGTAACATTAAAGGCTTTGCCCGGTTTCGGGGCTCTCCGCATCATCGAATGGTGGAAATCACTGCGCCGGTTGCCAGCCTCGAGCGAGCCGAGAACCAGAGTCATCGCCGTCGTCGCATCGGCGAAACTGCTATTCGCTATTTCTTTGGCGGCAATGCAACGGTCGCCATTATTGTTCTGGCCCTCATCACGATATTTCTCTTCCGCGAAGGCTTCAGTTTCTTTGGCCAAAATCTACAGAACCTGCGGCGCTATCGCAGCTCGGGCCTGGAGTATGTCGACATTATTCGCGCGCAGTCCGCTCAGCATGCCGTCCTGACCCGCTCCCTTAATCGCATCCGCCTGAAAGAATTCAGCGGCCAGATGGAAAAAACGGGCGTGGCCGCTACGGCTCAGGCAGCGCTCGCTCCCTTCGATCAGTTCGCGACCGCTTTCAGCGATGCGGGCGAGGAATTGAATGGCCTCGTCTCCGATTTAAACGACCAGGCCCTGGGCCTCAAGGAAGCGCTCGCGCGACGCGACGAAGCCATCGCCGAGCGCGACCGGCTCACGCGGGCCGGCGATCACGCGGCCGCCGCCAAAGTCGTCATTCCTAAAGTGGACACCGCCGCAACGGTCAAGCAGTTACAAGCCAGCGCCCCGACCTACCGCGACGTGAGTTCACGCCTGGTGGCCAAGCTTTCCGGCCTGCTTAATGATATTCCCGCTCTGCAGAACGCGGCCGCTCACAAGTTGCTGGCCAGTTGGAGCGGCCAAGTGCGGGATTACACCGCCACGATGCCGACAGCCTACCAAGAACTGCAAAGCTGGAATCCGACTCGGCCGGTGTCGTGGTATCGCGGCGTGACTGCGTTTCTGTTTGGGCGCGACTGGATCACGGCCAGTTTCTGGCAGGATTGGTACGGGATTCGCCCCTTGCTCGTCGGCTCGATCATGGTCTCGGCCGTCGCCCTGATCTTTGCGGTGCCGTTAGGCGTATCAGCTGCCATTTACGTGAGCGAAATCGCCAACCGGAGTGAAAAACGGCTGATCAAGCCGTATATCGAGTTCATTTCCGCCATCCCGTCCGTCGTCCTGGGCTTTTTCGGCATTGCCGTCGTCGGGGAAGCGATCCGCCTGGTGTCCCACGCTCAATGGTTGAGTTGGATCTCGTTCTTTCCGCTCAGCGAACGTCTCAACGTCTTCACCGCTGGCGCGCTCCTCGCACTCATGGCGATCCCGACCATTTTCACGCTCTCCGAAGATGCGTTGCGCAACGTCCCGCGCGGGTTCAAGGAAGCCTCCTACGCGTTAGGCGCCAATCGTCTGCAAACGATCGCGCGCGTCCTCGTCCCGGCATCGCTCTCTGGCATCATCTCGGCCATCCTGCTCGGCTTTGGCCGGGTCATCGGGGAAACCATGGTGGTGCTGCTTTGCGCGGGGAATCGAATTGAAATTCCCAACTTTAGCGAAGGCTTGGGCGCTTTCTTTCAGCCCGTCCACACCATGACGGGCATTATTGCGCAAGAGATGGGCGAAGTGGTGCGCGGCAGCATTCATTACCGCGCGCTTTTCATGGTCGGTCTCGTTCTTTTCACCATCACGCTTGTGATCAACTACGCCGCCCAGAAGATCGTGCAGCGTTACCGGATGAGCATTGGTTAGCCACGATGAGCAAGCCCGATAACATCATGGACGAAGTCGGCCTGGCTGCCTCCGGCTTCAATCTGGCCTCCAATCTGGACGATCGCGGCGCTTCCTCCGGCAATCGCATGCGCTCGCGTTGGACGGAGAAGATCGCGTTCTGGCTTTTCCGGCTCGCCACTTACCTCATCATCGGCGCGACCAGCTACATCTTTCTCGATATCGGCATCAAGGGTGCGCAGACCGTCTTCACCACGACGCCGCCGTTCATTAATGTCCCTTTCCTGACCGAGAAACCCGAGACTCTTTACGTGTTCGATTTCGAGGGAAAAAAGATGACTTTAGGCGATCGTGATTTTCGGGCCTGGCAGGCGCAACATCCGAACGTCGACGCGCAACCCATGACGGTGGCCTATTCCGCAGGCGGCATTTGGCCGTGCATCGTGGGTACGGCGCTGCTCGTGATTGGTTCGATGGTGGTTGCTCTCATTATCGGAATCAGCAGCGCGATTTACCTCAGCGAATACAGTCGTGACAACCGTTTCATCCGCCTTACCCGCATCGCGATTCTCAATCTTGCGGGCGTGCCCTCGATCGTCTTCGGGCTCTTCGGCTTTGGGCTCTTCGTCATCTTTTTCAAGTGGAACGTATCGCTCATCGCCGGCTGGTTTACGCTGGGCTTGATGGTCCTGCCGGCTATCATCACGGCCAGCGAAGAAGCGCTCCGCGCCGTCCCGCAGGGTTTGCGCGAAGGCTCGCTCGCGCTGGGCGCCACGAAGTGGCAGACCATTCGCAAGAATGTTCTGCCCTACGCGCTCCCGGGCATCCTAACCGCTTCGATTCTTGGGATCGCGCGCGTCGCGGGTGAGACCGCGCCGATCATGTTCACGGCGGCCTACGCGTTGCGCGATGAGATGCCGTGGCAGGTGCATCGTTGGACCGATTTCTTTTTCCAAGGTGTGATGGCTTTGCCTTATCACATCTACGTCGTCAGCTCGAAGATCCCGCAGAACGAATACACCGAGCGCGTGCAATACGGCGCCGCTTTCGTTTTCCTCGTCCTGGTGATGCTGATTGCCTTAACCTCTGTCATCCTGCGGGAGCGGAGCCGGAACCGTTTATCATGGTAAACCTTATCGATATGCCCGAAGCCACTTCCATCAATACCGCCCCCACCAGCGAGAGCGGGGCGGGCGCGCCAGCGCCTAACGGCAAGCAGACGATGGTCGACGTCCGCAACCTCACCTTCGCCTACGGCAATCACGAAGTCCTGCACGAGGTGAGCCTGCAGATGCCCGCCCGGGCCGTGACGGCCTTTATCGGACCTTCCGGCTGCGGTAAAACAACCCTGCTGCGGTGCTTTAACCGCATGAACGACCTGGTCGATTCTTCCCGCATCACGCAGGGCTCGATCGTAATCGAAGGCCGCGACATCAACGCGCCCAGTGTCGACGTGGTGGACCTGCGCCGACGCATCGGAATGGTTTTCCAGAAATCGAATCCCTTTCCCAAATCCATTTACGAAAACATCGCCTACGGCCTGCGCATCGCTGGGGTGAAAAAGCGCTCGCGCATTAATGAAGCCGTCGAGAAAAGTCTGCGCGCGGCCGCACTCTGGGAAGAAGTAAAAGACCGGCTGGAGACCAGCGCGCTCGGCCTCTCCGGCGGCCAGCAGCAGCGGCTCTGCATCGCGCGCGCGTTGGCCGTCGAGCCCGAGATCCTGCTCATGGATGAGCCTTGCTCGGCGCTCGACCCGATCGCGACGGCCAAAGTCGAGGAACTGATTCGGGTTTTGAAAAACGATTACACCATCGTGATTGTGACGCACAACATGCAGCAGGCCGGGCGTTGCTCCGATTATACCGCCTTCTTTTATCTGGGGCGCTTGATCGAAGTCGGTGCTACCTCGAAAATATTTTCGCAACCCACCCAACGGCAAACGGAAGACTACATCACGGGGCGGTTCGGTTGAGAGAAAGGATCAAATGATTTCGAAACATATTCTGGGCACATTCGACGAAGCGCTTTCTACGTTACGCAACAACGTTCTCATGATGGCCAGCCTCACGGAGCGAAGCCTCGACAACGCTCTCAACGGCCTGGCCGAACGCGAAGACGATCTTTGCTCCACCGCCATCGCTGACGACGAAGAGATCGATCAACTGGAGAAACAAGTCGACAAGGAAGGAATCGATCTGCTGCTGCGTTTTCAGCCGGTCGCGTCCGATCTGCGGCGGGTCGTTTCGGCCATGAAACTTTGTTCGAACCTCGAGCGCATGGCGGACCAGGCCGTCAATATCGCCCGCAAAGCGCGCAAGCTGAATCGGCACCCGGCGTTGCCTGAAGCGGAATTAATCACGCCCATGCGCGAACACTCGATGCGCATGTTCAAGGACAGCGTGAACGCCTATGTGAATGAGGATGTCGAGCTCGGCCGCGGGCTCAAGGCGCGCGACAAAGCCCTCGACGAAATGAACGCGCAGGCCAGCCGGCGTTTAATCGAACAGATGGCTCAGGATCCGGATCAACTGCGCGGGTATTTGAACCTGATGTTTATCGCTCGACATCTGGAGCGGGTAGGGGATCACGCGACCAATATTGCCGAGGATGCGGTTTTTGCCGCAGCGGCTGAGGACATTCGCCATCAACCGGTCGAGCTCGCGAACGGCCAGGGCGCGCAGGCCTGAGCGATGCATCTCTATTTGCTCCGGCACGGCCAGGCGGATTGGCCCGATTGGAAAGGCCCGGATGACGAGCGACCTCTCACGGAAGCGGGCCGGAAGGAGATGCGGGCGGTGGGCGAATTTCTTGTGCGGGCCAAGGTGCGGGTGGATTCTGTCCTAACGAGTCCGCTGCCGCGGGCGGAGCAGACCGCTGATATCGCGGCGGAGCATCTCAAGGTGGTTTGTCGCGTTGACAGATTGCTCGCGCCTGGTTTCGATGAAGGGGACTTGAAGCGGTTGCTGCGCAAGCATCCGCAGGATGCCCTCATGCTGGTAGGGCACGAACCGGATTTGTCCGAGATTATCGGGGATCTGACAGGCGGGAGGGTGAAAATGCCGAAGGCAGGATTAGCCTTGATCGAGTGCGGGAAAAAGAAGGGGAAGCTGCTTTGGCTGGTGCCGCCGCGGTTGGTTAGGCGTTAGGGCGGGGGCCGCCTTTCCCAGAGGAAAACGGCTACCAGGGTTATAGGTAGGCGAGGGCGTTATTGGGGTGGCGGATGTCTTCCGCTTCCGCCGCGTAAACGGCGTCTTCCGCGATGTTCTTGGCGTGATCTCCCACGCGTTCGAGATGCCGGGCGATGAAGAGCAACTGCAGATAGTCGGGAATGCGATCGGGCTGTTCCGCCATTTTTATTTGCAGGTCGTTGGCGATCTGGTGATTCATCTGGTCGATCTCCCGGTCGCGGTCGCGCAGGGTCCGCGCGAGCGCGACGTCGCCATCGGCGTAGGCGCGGATGCTGTCGCGAAATAGCGCGATCGCATCGATGAAGAGAGGACCGAGCGCGATGGCTTCATCCAGCTCCGGTTCCAGGGAAAGTTTTCGCGATCTCTTCGCGATGTTGACCGCCTGATCGGCCACGCGTTCCAGGTTGCCACCCAATTTCATGGTCGAAACGACCTGGCGAAGGTCGGAGGCGACCGGCTGAAAGCGGAGCAGGATATCGACGCCGTCCCGGTCGACTTTCTTTTCCAGGGCGTCGACTTCTTTTTCATCCATCACCGTCACGGCGCAGAGCTCGAGATTGCGATCGAGCAGAGAGGTCATGGCGTTCTGCAAGTTGCGATCGGTCAAGCTCGCCATCATCAAGGCATCGGCCCGCAAGGCATCCAGAGCGCGATCGAAAGCACGCAGAATATGTTGGGGACGCATGGGATTGGCCTACCCGAAGCGGCCGGTGATGTAATCCTCGGTCTTCTTCTCCTGGGGACGATTAAAGAGCTGGGCGGTCTCGCCGAATTCGATCAATTCACCGACATAGAAAAAGGCCGTCTTATCCGAAACCCGGCTCGCCTGCTGCATGTTGTGCGTCACGATAACGATGGTGTATTTGTCGCGCAGCTCGCGGATCAATTCCTCAATCTTAGCCGTCGCGATCGGGTCGAGCGCGGAGCAGGGTTCATCCATCAAGAGAACTTCAGGTTCCACCGCCAAGGCCCGCGCGATGCAGAGACGCTGCTGTTGTCCGCCGGAGATACCCATGCCGGGTTTTTTGAGATCGTCTTTCACTTCGTCCCAGAGGGCAGCCATGCGCAGGGACTTTTCCAGGCGCTCATTCAAGAGCTGCCGATCGCGCACGCCGTTGAGTTTCAAACCCACCAGGACGTTCTCCTCGATCGACATGGTGGGAAAAGGATTCGATTTTTGGAAGACCATCCCGACCCGCCGGCGCACCATGGCGGGGTCGATCCCCGGAGCGTAAAGGTCTTCTCCGAAGAAAAGAATCTGGCCTTCCATTCGGGTCTTGGGAACGAGCTCGTGCATCCGATTCAGGCCGCGGAGAAAGGTCGACTTGCCACAACCGCTCGGCCCGATAATGGCGGTGATCGCTTTGGCCGGAAGATCGATCGTGACCCCGTTGATCGCCTTCTTTTCGCCGTAATAAATCGAGAGATCTTTCACCGAAAACGCGGGCGTCGCTGGGGCGGGTGTGGCAGCGCTCGAGCGCGCCGGATTCGGCTGTGGGCTCGGCGAAGTGTGGGTCGGTGAAGACATTTTTACAGCGTCCATTCCTTTATACGACTCGGGCGCCTCGTTCGCGAGTGAGGAAGCGGACAAGGATGTTAATGAAGAAAATTCCTACGACCAGAACCAGAGCACCGGCCCAAGCCTGGCGATGCCAGTCGTCGTAAGGAGAGATTGCGTAGGAAAATATTTGCAGGGGAAGGGCGGCAATCGGCTCGGCCAAACTGCGATTCCAAAAGCGATTGCCGAAGGCAGTGAACAAAAGCGGGGCCGTCTCGCCGGCAATGCGCGCGAGGGCAAGGAGGATGCCCGTGATGATTCCCTTGGAGGCAGTCTTCATCACGATGTGCACGATGGTGCGCCAACGGCTGATCCCTAAGGCGAGAGAGGCTTCCCGGTATCCGTTAGGCACGAGCAGAAGCACCTCTTCGGTCGTGCGCATGATTAAGGGAATCATCATGAAACCGAGCGCCAGGCCCCCGGCATACGCCGAGAAACTCTTGAATTGCAGCACCACCAGCCCGTAGACGACCACGCCCCAAGTGATGGAAGGAACGCCGTTCAGGATGTCGGCCACGAAACGCAGCCACCAATTTCCGGCCGCACTGCCGTATTCCGATAGGAAAACACCGCCGAGCACGCCGATAGGAATGCCAATGAGAGACGCAATACCCAGAAGCTCGAGCGTGCCCACGATGGCGTTGGCCATCCCGCCCCCCACTTCGCCGACCGGTTTGGGTAGTTGGGTAAAAAACGCCCAGTTAACCGATCCAGCACCTTTCTGCAGGAGATAAAAAAAGACGAGACCCAGCGGGGCGATGACAAGGAGGGCGGCCAGGATGGAAAGGAAAGAAGCGAGGCCGCTTTTGAATTTGCGCCAGCCGTGGTGGTCGTTCCGCTTCGTTTCCATTTGTTTAGGCAGCGCGGCTTCCCGTGGATGTTTTCAGAGTCCGGAGCAGGAATTGGCCGACCAGGTTGGCCAGAATGGTGATACCGAAAAGGACGAGGCCTATTTCAAAAAGCGTGCCCAGATAAAGATCCGTGGTCGCCTCGGTAAATTCGTTCGCAATCACACTGGCCAGGGTATAGCCGGGTTGGAGAAGCGACGCGGAGATTTGTGGCGTGTTTCCGATCACCATGGTGACCGCCATGGTTTCACCGAGTGCGCGGCCGAGCCCGAGGATGACCGCGCCGAACAGCCCGCGTTTGGCATAGCTGAGCACGGCGATTCGCGTCACTTCCCAGCGGGTCGCGCCGAGCGCATAGGCTGCTTCCCGTTGCAGATCGGGCACACTGCGCAGAATTTCGCGCGAAACCGAGGTGATGATCGGCAAAATCATGACAGCGATAATAATGCCGCCAGCCAGCATGCTCACGCCGTAGATCGGCCCGGTAAAAAGTCCGGTCCATCCGAGGTAATGCTTCAGAAACGGAAACGGATGATCCCGCAGAAAGGGAATCATGACGAAGATGCCCCAGAGCCCCAGAATGACACTCGGAATGGCGGCGAGCATCTCGATTAACGAAGTGACCGGCTGGCGGAGCCAGAGCGGCGCGAGTTCCGTGAGATAAACGGCCGTCGCGATGCTCAGCGGCACGGCGATGACCAAGGCGATGAGGGACGACACGATCGTGCCGTAGATGAACGGGAGCGCCCCAAATTCCTCCGCCACCGGATCCCACCGCGACGTCGTCAGAAAGTGAAATCCGAATTTGTGGATCGACAGAGTTGCGCCCCGCGCCAGCTGCCAGCCGACCAGAAAGACCAGCGCGACAACTGCGAGGGACATTCCGAGGGTGAGCCATTCAAAGGCCCGATCGCCCCAACGCGAGGGAGGCGCCATCCTCGGCTGGGCGGACGGCTCCGCAGCAGTCGGCATCGGTGCGACTAGTGGCATGATGACAAGTTGCCAGAGAGGGCTTGGCCCGTCGGACAGTCTCGCTCTGCCCGACGGGCGCGCCCCAACGATTCGCCTCTAGAATTTGATTTCTTCAATCCGTTTCAGGACGCGCTGTTGTAAAGCATCCGGCAACGGCGCGTAGTCGAGATCCTTGGCCGTTTTCTCGCCATCTTTCTCCGCCCATTTCAGGAACTCGACCAATTTCTTGCCTTTGGTGGCGTCCTTCTGCTGCTGATAGACCAGGAGCCAGGTCGCGCCGGCGATTGGATAGGCGTCTTTGCCGGGAGCATTCGTCATCGAAAACCGGAAATCATCCGGCACTTCCGCGGTGGCTAGAGCGGCCGTGACCGACTCCAGCGTTGGCTTAATCAGTTGGCCCGCGGCGTTCTTCACCTCCGCATATGGCATCTTGTTTTGAATGGCGTAGATCAACTCGACATAGCCGATGGAATTCGGAGTCTGCTTAACCTGACCCGAGACCCCTTCGTTGCCCTTGCCGCCCAGTCCGACCGGCCAGCTCACCGAGGTGTTGTTGCCGACTTTTTTCTTCCACTCTGGGCTGACCTTGCTCAGATAATCGGTGAAGATGAACGTGGTTCCGCTGCCGTCGGAACGATGCACGACCACGATGTCTTCCTCTGGTAATTTCGCGCCGGAATTCAGGGCGGCGATTTTGGGGTCGTTCCATTTCTTGATCGTGCCCATAAAAATCCCGGCACTCGAGGGACCGTCGAGCTTCAGATCGGTGAGGCCGGATACGTTGTAAGTCATCACGACTGCGCCAGCGACGGTCGGGATGTGGAGCAATTTGCCCGGCGCTTTGGCCAGGTTCTCGTCGCTCATCGGCCCGTCCGAAGCACCGAAATCAACCGTTTGTGCGAGGATCTGCTTTTGGCCGCCACCCGAACCGATCGATTGATAGTTAAAGCGAACCGAGGGATCGACCTTGGCATAGGCGTCGAACCACTTGGAATAGATGGGATACGGAAAGGTCGCTCCAGCGCCATTGATCGTCATCTGCGCCGAAGCGGTCGCAATCAGGCCAAAGAGGAGCAAACCAGCGAACAGTTTGCGGGTAAGCGAATGCAATTTCATGATCCTTCACCGTGCCTTAGCCTTGGGAGGAGGGTCAAAATTTTTAATGTGACATTTGGGTGGCACCTGTGGCTTGCGACCTCTTCGGCATTGGAACCAGACCGCTGGGCAACGTGACGATCGCGTGACCCGAAAAACTTTGTCGTGTCGAGGCCGCACTTTTATTGAGAATGGCGAAGTGCGCCGATATCTCTCTTCCATGCGCGTGAGCATTGTGGGCTGAATGGCCCTAAAGCCTGCATGTCTCTTTTCGTCGTCCTCATCTGCCTCGCTGCCGTCATCGGGCTCTATTATTATAACAATCCTCTGCGGCACACGCCGTGGTATCTTAACCGGCGCTTCATCAACTGGTTCCCCCTGGGAATGACCTATTCGTTCCTCTACATGGGACGCTACAATCTGACCGTGGCCAAGACCGCCTTGGGCGGCCGGATGACCAAAGAAGAGTTCGGTCTCATCTTCGCCGCGGGCACTTTGACCTATGCCTTTTCTTTCCTCGTCAACGGCCCGCTCGTCGACAAAATCGGAGGTAAGCGCGGCATCCTCATCGCAGCGGTGGGGGCCGCCGCCGCCAACATCGCCTTAGGCGTTGTCACATGGATGACTCTAACCGCTCGGCTGCAAATCCGGCTGCTGGGCGTTTTCTCGGTCCTCTACGCGCTCAACATGTACTTCCAGAGTTACGGCGCGGTCTCGATCATCAAGGTTAAAGCTCATTGGTTTCACGTGCGCGAGCGCGGAGTGTTCGGCGCCATTTTTGGAACACTTATTTCCTTTGGCGTCTATTTCGCTTTTGATTGGGGACAGGTCATCATTGATGCGACCAAAGCGCAGTCCTCCGCCGGATCCGGTCCTTTTGCGTGGCTGATTCGAAGGATTTTTGTCGAGCCGGGTCAAACCATGGACGCCACCTGGGCGGTTTTTTTTGTACCCGCAGCCATCCTCGTTATCTGGGCGATCCTGGATTTTTGGCTGATCAAGGACACGCCGGAAGAAGCTGGCTTCCCGCACTTGGACACGCATGACGCGTCTTCGGGTTTCATGCACGAGGAGCTCACCACCGGAGACTTGCTAAAGCGCGTTTTCCTCACCCCACTCATGCTCCTGTTTGCTTTCGTCGAACTGACTTCCGGCGTCCTCCGCAATGGAATCATGCAGTGGTACACCATTTTCGGCCACGAAGTGAAACAAACCGGCGCGGAGTGGATACTGACAAATTGGGGATTGCTGCTTTGCATCTTCGGCATCATCGGTGGCTTCGCCGGCGGTCTGGTCTCCGACAAACTCTTTCAATCCCGTCGTGGCCCACCGGCTGCCATCTTTAGCGTCTTTATGCTGATCATGGCCGCGGTCATGGCGATGAACCTTTTCGCTCATCCGTTTCTCATCGGGGTGGCCGCTTTGCTCATTGTCGCGGCCGTCACCGGGGTGCATTCCCTCATGTCGGGGACGGCCTCGGCCGACTTTGGCGGGCGCCGAGCCACCGCCACCTGCGCTGGAATCATCGACGGCTTTGTCTATCTCGGCAGCGGTATCCAATCGATCGGCGTCGGCTATCTCGTCACCCATCAAGGCTGGCAATGGTGGCCCATCTTCCTTATGCCTTTCGCCTTTATCGGCAGTCTGATCGCCTGGCGGCTCTGGCATGAGCTACCGGCCGCCACCCGCCGCTACTTAGAGACGGTCGCAGCCAGGGCGCCGCGGGAAAGTTGAGATGCAAAGTAAAACGCCCCGGATCCTTGCAGACCCGGGGCGTTAGCCTTTACCAATGGATAGCCGAGTTATTCGCCGGACTGGTCTTCCAGACGTTCCGTCAGCACCTCGAAGAGATTGTTTTCGCCATGTTGCTGAGTGAAGAAGAGGCGCCCATCCTTAAGGCTTGGCACGCGGCGTCCGAGTAAGCCCTGCACGGTGCTGTTTCCGTCCGAGAAATGTAGCCCGGTCGGCTCGTTATCTTCGTCAGCCGTCATCCGATCCTGGCCCAAGGCAACAAAACGCGCGGGCTGATTTGGGAAACGGACGTCGTAAGCCCAGATCGAGTCGAGCTTATTGAGCTGATCATGCAGCGTATCGCCACGGTCTTCCGCCAGGAGCAGCGTGGTAGCGTTGGCAAAGGCCATGTTATCGAAGCTGGAATGACTCGCATCTCCGAGGATGACCAAGCTGATGCTCCCGACACTTTGTCCTGGCCGGATATCCACGCGAAAGACACCTCCCCAGGCTCCACGCGCGGCTAACTCCGGATCGTTTCCGGCGTTTGCATCGGTATCGCCCGTGATGTCGAAGAAGAAGGTGTTGAAGTTCGTGCCTGGCTGGAACTGAGCGTTCTCGGGACGCTTGAATGGCGTAGCCCCAGCGGCCTTGGCCGCGGCGTTCGCATCAAAGGCTTCCGTGCCATTGACAGCGGTATCATGGACGGTGACCCATTTTACCGGATAAGTTGCACCCTGGGTATGCAACTGGAGCTGCGTCTCCGAAAGGGTGTCACCTTCCGGATGAAAAACGACGGGCTCGCCATCGATGGTGACTTGCAAAGCCTGGAGCTTGCCCTGGGTCAGATCAGCCGGGCTATTCGGTACGAAACGGTAGACGAAAGAGTTAGGATTCTTCGCGAAACCGAAGAGCGCGCCCCCAGTATCTTCCACGATGATGATGTTCCCCTTTTTGTCTGGATGAAGGCCTTCGTAACCGCCCTGGCCGAGGCTACCGTAAAGAGTACGCAGGCCGCTGCTCGTGGTGCCGTCGTAGTCTGCTGAAATCTCGATCACCCCACCGACGTTGCCGCGCTCTTGCGTAAAGAGGAGCGTTCGTGTGAAAGGATTCCAGCATGAGCCGTCGATGCTATTGAAATGAGTCAACCCGTCTGATCCCGGAGGAGTCAGCAGGGTGATACGATGATCCGGATTCGAGACGTCCAGGTTGATCCGCGTGATATAGGCCAGGTCACCGCTGTTTTCGTGGCCTTGGAAGAGGAAGCGTCGGCCGTAGTCATAGCCTTCCGTTGGCCCGCCCGGGTTATGATCCAGGACCAGATAGGTGTTTTCATCCGGCTCTGTGCGAGTAACGCCATCAGCCAGATAGCCGAAACGGCTGATTGGATCAGTCGGGTTCTCCAGCAGATCGTGGCCTTGCTGCATGAGGTCGAGGCCAAAGCCGACGGAGATTTCGGTGTCGGTCACTTCCACGGGGTTCGCGGAGGGCACACCTTGAACCGGCCTGCCGAGCACGCGAATGCCGGCCACTGTTGTCGAGGAAAAAGCGAAACCTGCCAGCAAAGCGGCCGAGCAGGAAGCAAGAGTAATGGATTTTCGAAGCATAGTAATGGTTTGGATTCTAAGTTTGGATGTTTTGCTGCGCGGGCGTTTTTGTCGCCCACTGAGAAGCTGGCGCGTCTTTGTGTCGGGCGAGCGGAGAGTTAGTAACGATCGCGTGAAATTGCGGTGACCTTTGCGCGGCACGTTTAACCGGCCCGCCTCCCGAACAAAAAAGAAGCCCGTCGAGTTTCCCCGACGGGCTTCCAAACCTAACGTGCGTGGGTCTTATTTAACCGGCACGAAACCCACTTGGAGAACAATCTTCTGACCTGCCGGGCTGTGAGTGAAGTCGACAAAGTCCTTGGCAACCCCGGTTGGATCGCCATTAGTGTAATAGAAGGTCGGGCGTGCGTAAGGATAGCTTTTAGCCTGGACGCTCTTGACCGATGGCAGTGCGCCGTTGATTGGCGTCACCTTGATGCCACCCGCCTTGGTATAAGCCAGGCCGACATATCCAACGCCGTTCGGGTTCTTCCCCACTTCAGAAGCGATCTGCTCGTTGCCCGCCATCTTCTGGCTGCTCGGAGCATAATCCCGCTTCTTCATGGCTAGCTCCTTGAACTCGGAGTAGGTGCCCGACGAAGTGTTACGGGTATAGAGCGAGATCGCTCCCGGGTTGCCCCCGACTGCGCTCCAGTCGGTTACGTCTCCCGTAAAGATCTGTTCGACCTGCTTTTTGGTCAGGGCTTTAATCGGGTTAGCCGAGTTTACAATCACCGCGATGCCGTCATAACAGACGATCGTCGGTTTCATGTTCACACCTTTGCCCGACGCGGCGCCGATCTCAGAAGGTTTGGCTCGACGGCTGGCCATCCCAATTTGAGCGGTTCCATCAATAATGGCCGCAATTCCCGTAGTCGAGCCCTCGGCGGCAATGTCGAAGGTTGTGCCAGGATTCTTGGCTTTGTAAGCCTCCGCCAATTGAGGGACCAGCTTGGCTCCTAACGTGTCGGAACCTTTGATGACGAGTCGATCGGCATGAGCTTGTGTCGTGGCCAGACCCAGGGCGGCCGTGATGATAAGTAGTAGTTGTTTCATGTATTTCTTCTTTGAAGCAGGAAGTCGATATTAGAATTTGAAGCTTAAGTCGGCCTGGAAAAGGTCGTAGTCATCGACCGGGTTAATGCCGACATCGCCGACTCCGCCGGTTCCCAAGTCGTGATCGATCTGCCACGCATGAGCGTAGGTCAGATTCGTGATCACCGCGTCGGTGATGGCATAGCTGGCCTGGACGAAGAATCCTTCCAGATTCACCCGGCTATCGAAGAGGTCGGAATCGACCAGGTTCGGATCGAGCGCGAATTGTTCGGTGTGCTGCCAGAAGCCTCTCAACTCCCAAGAACCTTTCGCCTTCGCTTTGCCGATGCCGGCACCGATTTGATAGGCATTGACCGAGTCTGTCTTGTCCGGATGCCCCGCCGCCCTGGCGCGGTCGTCGCCTGAAAAGTTTCTGGCATATTCGCCAAAGACCTTCACCGGGAGTTCGCCCAGTTTCCAACCGATCTCCATCGGAAGGTCGAACACGAAGAGGTTATTGATCCCGGTTTGATTAGGCGTCACGGTCGTCACCGTCCCCGTAACCGGATCAATCACTGCGAATGTGGGGTCGCCCGAGAAGTGCGTGTTGAAGCTGTCCCCGGTTCCTGTGTAGTTATAAATGGTGGGAGACATCTGGAAGTAGAGCTTATTCGGAAGGGTCACTTTCGCGCCAATTTGCCAGCCAAGAAGGAAGGAATCCGACCTGGAAACGCCGGTGGGATTGGCGCCGATCGGATTTTCGGGGTTCCGGTCATCGTAAACGAACTGACCAAAATTAGCGTAGACGTCGACGGTGAACTTTTGGGGCGACTCGGTCGAAGCAGCTGCTGTCGTCATCGTCTTTCCATCTTTGCCGTAGGATTCGACTGCGGCTGCTGATGAACCACCCCCGCCCACGTTGAAGCTAAAGCTGTGACTGAATTGTTCCGCCAAACCTTCTGGATTGATATCGCTATCCCAGACCATGGTGCTGTTGATGAATGGATTCGCCATTTTGCCCGCGATCAGGGTCACGTCCCGGAATCCGGAGTAGCCGAGAAAGGCCTGTCCCACACCGATGCTGTCGGTGACCTTGGCAAAGGGACCGCTGCTGCTGTCGTCACCGAAAGTCACGTTGGTCGACCGCGGATTGGTGCTGGTCTCGAGCCGAATGCCGAAGAACCAGTCCTCGGTCAATTTGCCTTTCAGGCCGATTCGCAGCCGATAACGAGCGCGATTGCGCTGATAGGTATCGCCCGGGGCATTGATGGGATCCGGCCGTGCGGTTTCGCCATTTCGCACTTCGTAGCGAATGCGGGCGTCCCCATACAATTCCAACTCCGTGACCGGAGTCGAAAGTTTGATTTTACCGGCGGAAGTGGAAGCAGCCTCTTTCGTAAGGTCGGCCCGCACTTCTTCGGCTTCCTGATCGTTGATCAGTCCTTTGCGCACCAGCAAATCGAGCAGAGCGCCGCTATCCTGGGCCTGGGCCGCAGCACTGCCCCACAGCAAGCTGCCGGCAGCGACGATGAACATCGTTTTCTTGAACATGAATTTGTCTCTCCTTTGTTGCGACCGAAGCCGCGATGGTTGGTTAGGCGCAGACGATTTTCCCTCGTCTTGCGGTCCGGATTTCTCCGAATCGGGGCAAGGCTAGAGAGCGATTGTTACAGTCGTATGGCGGCGAAGTAACAGTTTCGTGAATTTGGACTCCTAAGAGAGCAGAGAGCGGTAGCCGTGCGGTTCGATCGCAACTTCGTCGCAGCCTGTGCCATACATCGCTCCTGGACCTCGGCGACACGCATCTCGTCCAGCGGAAGTTCGTTAGGCGCGATCTGGATGACGGGCTTTCTCGACGACATGCCCGACGCGGCAGACGGCAAAGCCCAATGCCGCGCAACGCGGCTCCGCCTTTTCGATCATGGCCAAAGCCCTGGGCGTAACCGGTGTCCCATGAGCCATACAAGAACTCAGGCAAGGTTGGGCGGCGCAGCGGTGATCGATGCCATCTCCCTCATGGCGAAGAATCCCTCCGCCACGGACCCAAACAAGTCAGCTCTCGCTGGAGTGACTTTTCTCGCCTAGCCCGGCCATCTCGTCCGCCAGCTGTTGTTGACGTTGGTGAAGCGTTTGCAAGCGCAGCTTCCAACGGTGCAGTTGAATGCCCAACTGGTTGATATAGCCGTTGACCTCAGTGCGCTGCGACTCGTTTTCCTTGAGCTGCCGCTCCAAATCGGCCCGCCGTCCGTCGGCCGCGGCCCCAAGATTCGCGCTACGTGGGGGCACCTTGGTTGGCTTGCCGCACTGCTGACACGTCAGCGTCATTCCCGCGGCAGATTGATCGACAATCAGCGCCGCTTCGCACTGCTCGCAATGAAAGAGAATATCGGTCGGCCCGTTCTCCGTTTTACGCGTGTCAGCGGCACCTTGCACCCTTCTTTTCTTAGCAAAGCTCATACCAAAATATCGGCGACAAGATGTCACTCTGGGTAATTGAGTCGCCGCAAAAATGGGCCACTCTGTCCCGTTTTGAGCAATCAATAAATTGGAGGTAAAAATATAAATAATTCATGTTGAATAGCTTAAGAACATATAAGTTTAGGTGGAACAGCCGTTGCTTATCAGTTCGGCGAAAGGATTTCTCTACAATAAAATGGCTAAAGTTTTAGGTATCGATCTGGGCACCACCAATTCCTGCATGTCAGTGATGGAAGGTGGCGACCCTGTAGTTTTGGAAAACAGCGAGGGCGCTCGTACGACACCCTCTATCGTTGCGTTCGCCAAAAACGGCGAACGGCTGGTTGGTCAGGCGGCGAAACGCCAGGCTGTGACCAACCCGGCAAACACGGTTTTCTCCATCAAGCGCTTCATGGGCCGCAAGTTCGACGAGGTGCGGGAGGAGGAACATCGCGTCCCCTACAAAATCGTGAAGGCCGCCAATGGCGACGCTCACGTCCAAGTGGAAGTAAACGGCGAGAAAAAGACCTTCTCGCCGCCGGAAGTCTCCGCGATGATTCTCGCCAAACTCAAGGCAGACGCCGAGGCCAAGCTCGGTGAGAAAATTGCCCAGGCGGTGATCACAGTTCCCGCTTACTTCAATGACTCTCAGCGCAACGCGACCAAGGACGCGGGCAAGATTGCCGGCCTTGAGGTGCTGCGCATCATCAACGAGCCAACCGCAGCTTCCCTCGCTTACGGTCTCGACAAGAAGAAAGACGAAAAGATTGCCGTCTATGACTTAGGCGGTGGCACCTTCGATATCTCTGTTCTCGAGATTGGAGACGGCGTTTTCGAAGTTAAAGCGACTAATGGCGATACTCACCTCGGTGGGGATGACTGGGATAACATCCTCGTCGATTGGATTGTTGACGAGTTTAAGAAAGACAACGGCATTGATCTCTCCAAACAGCCGGACGCCATTCAGCGCATTAAGGAAGAGGCCGAGAAAGCTAAGATTGCTCTCTCCTCGTCTCAGGAATTTGAGATCAACCTTCCATTCATCACTGCAGATGCGACTGGTCCCAAGCACATCCAGAAGAAGCTCACTCGCTCGAAACTCGAACAGCTGACTGACTCGCTCTTCCAGCGCACCTTAAAACCAGTCAAGGACTGTCTGGCTGATGCGAAACTCTCCGAGAAAGACATCAACGAGCTCGTGCTCGTCGGTGGTATGACTCGGATGCCGAAAGTCATCGAGACGGCGCGCGAATTGATTGGGAAAGAACCGCACAAAGGCGTGAACCCCGACGAAGTCGTGGCGGTCGGTGCGGCCATCCAGGGCGGCGTGCTTAAGGGTGACGTGAAAGACGTCCTCTTGCTCGACGTCACTCCGCTGACTCTCGCGATCGAGACCGCGGGCGGCGTAGCGACCCCGATGATTCCGCGCAACACGACGATCCCGACTCGTAAGTCTCAGATTTTCTCGACTTACAGCGACAATCAGCCGGGAGTGGAAATTAAGGTGTTACAAGGCGAGCGCCCGCTTTCTCGGGACAACAAAAACCTTGGCACCTTCCATCTCGATGGGATTCCGCCGGCCCCGCGCGGCGTTCCGCAAATTGAAGTGACTTTCGATATCGACGCGAATGGAATTCTCCATGTCTCCGCCAAAGACCTGGGATCGGGTAAGGAGCAGAAAATCTCCATCACCGGCAGCTCAGGCTTGAGCAAGGAAGAAGTCGAGAAGATGCAGCGCGACGCCGAGTCACACGCTGAGGAAGACAAGAAGGCCAAGGAAGCGATCGAGATTAAGAACAACGCCGATACCCTGGCTTACCAGAGTGAGAAGCAGCTAAAGGATCTCGGGGACAAGGTGCCGGAAGAGAAGCGCAAGCCGGTCGAGGATGCAATCAAAGCCGTCCGCGATGCGATTGAAGCCAACGACACCGAAGCGATGAAGCGCACCTATGAGGACCTGCAAAACAAATTCCAGGAAATCAGCGCCGATCTTTACCAACAAGCTGCGGCCAGTGCTGGACCAACGCCCGGCCCCGAAGCGGGTGGACGCCCCGGCCCTCAGGCCGAGCCGCAAACCGACGGCCCGCGGAAAGACCAGGGCGACGTCGTCGATGCGGAATTCGAAGTGGTCGACGAAGACAAGAAGTAACTCTCAATCAACGAATTTGCCGCCCTAGCTCGCTCAGACCGTGAGCGAGCAGCGGCAACAACCCAACTAGAAGGAGTAAGTAAACAACCATATGGCAATTAACGTAAGACCTCTCGGAGACCGGGTGCTAGTGCAGCCGATCGAAGAGAAAGAAACCAAAAAGGGCGGCATTATCATTCCCGATACCGCCAAGGAAAAGCCGCAGGAAGGCAGCGTCGTCGCCCTCGGCACCGGGAAACTGGACGAGCACGGGAAGAAAGTGGAGTTCACCGTGAAGAAGGGCGACAAAGTGCTCATCTCGAAATACGGCGGCACTGAAATCAAGGTGGACGGCGACTCTTACCTGATCATGCGCGAGGACGACATCCTCGGCATCATCGGTTAACCCAGTCTCTCAACTCTCAACTAAGGACTAAAAACTAGAAATTATGCCAGCTAAACAACTACAATTCGATGAGAATGCGCGGCACGCGCTTCTCCGCGGCGTCGAGAAACTCTCGCGCGCCGTCAAAGCGACCCTCGGACCGAGCGGCCGCAACGTCATCCTCGACAAGAAATTCGGCAGCCCGACCATCACCAAAGACGGTGTGACCGTGGCCAAGGAAATCGAACTCGAAGATCCGTACGAAAACATGGGCGCCCAGCTCGTGCGCGAAGTCGCCTCCAAGACTTCCGACATCGCCGGAGACGGCACCACCACCGCGACCGTGCTCGCTGAGTCCATCTATAAAGAAGGTCTCCGCAACGTCACCGCGGGCGCCAACCCGACCTCGCTCCAGCGGGGCATCAACAAAGCTGTCGAAGCGATCGTGGCCGAGCTCGGCAAGATCTCGAAGAAGGTTAGTGACCGGAACGAAATCGCCCAGGTCGCGACAGTCTCGGCTAACTGGGATAAGACCATTGGCGAGATCATTGCCGATGCCATGGATAAAGTCGGCAAGGACGGAACCATCACGGTGGAAGAAGCCAAGTCGATCGAAACCAGCCTCGACGTGGTCGAAGGCATGCAGTTCGACAAGGGCTATCTCTCTCCTTACTTCGTCACCAATGCCGAAGCGATGGAAGCCGTCCTCGATAACCCTTACATCCTCATTCACGAGAAGAAGATCTCGAGCTTGAAGGATATGCTCCCGCTCCTTGAGAAAGTCGCGAAAGCCGGTCGCCCGCTCCTCATCATTGCGGAAGACGTGGAAGGCGAAGCTCTTGCGACCCTGGTCGTGAACAAGCTCCGCGGAACGCTGCAAGTTGCAGCCGTCAAAGCCCCCGGCTTTGGCGATCGTCGCAAGGCGATGCTGGAAGATCTCGCCGTCCTCACGGGCGGTCAATGCATCACCGAAGACCTCGGTATTAAACTCGAGAACGTAAAGCTCGAGGATTTAGGGCGCACTAAGCGCGTCACGATTGACAAGGAGAACACCACCATCGTGGAAGGCGAAGGCAAGCAGAAGGACATCCAGGGCCGCGTCTCGCAGATCCGTCGTCAGATCGAAGAGACCACTTCCGACTACGATCGCGAGAAGCTCCAAGAGCGCCTCGCCAAGTTGGCCGGTGGCGTAGCCGTCATTAACGTCGGCGCCGCGACTGAGACCGAAATGAAAGAAAAGAAAGCCCGCGTCGAAGACGCCTTGCACGCGACTCGTGCCGCGGTGGAAGAAGGCATCGTCCCTGGGGGCGGCGTCGCACTCATCCGCGCACAAAAAGCGCTGGACGGTCTTAAGCTCGAAGGTGACGAAGCCGTCGGGATGGCGATCATCCGGCGGGCCATCGAAGAGCCACTTCGCACCCTCGCCGATAACGCTGGCCAGGAAGGTGCGCTCATCGTGCAGGAAGTGAAGAAGCGCAAAGGCAATGAAGGCTACAACGTAGCCTCGGGCGAATACACCGACTTGGTGAAAGCCGGCGTGGTCGATCCGACCAAGGTCACGCGAAGCGCGTTGCAGAACGCGGCCTCCATCAGTGGCCTCCTCCTCACGACCGAAGCTATCATCACCGAAGCTCCTGAAAAGGACAAGGGTGGCGCTGGCGGCGGCGGCATGCCCGGCGGCGGCATGGGTGGGATGGGCGGCATGGGCGGGATGGACTACTAAGTCCCAGCGACCAAGCGCTAACTCAAGCAATCAACCACAGCCGGGTCTCGCAAGAGGCCCGGCTGTTTTGCTTAGTGGTCAAAGACGAGAGGTCGCAGCGCCGCCCTTAACCTCGTAATTTTACTTGTTCTCCAGAAGCATTTGTGGGGAAATGGATTTTCGTGAACCCCGAGATCCCCACTTCCATCCCTACGCTTCGAGAAGTTGCCCCATGAGAACATTCCTTTTTATCGTGCTCCTGCTCGAACTCCACATCGTCGCGCCCTTGCCCTCGCTGGAACGCTGGCAGACGAATTACCGAGCCCGGATGCGAGCGGGAATCCAGGATTACCTGCCCGAGAATCCAAAGAGCGAGCAAGCCCGCGCGCTTCTCCGAGAAATCTGCGCGCTTCCCGATCCAGCTCATCGCGAATAAGTCATCAGACCCGCACTGCTAGGCCGAAAGCAATCCCACATACCAGGTGACAAGGTCGTCACCATAGAACATCCAGACGAGTGCGCCAAAAGCCAGGTAAGGCCCGAAAGGAATCTTATTCGACCAGCCTCGCCGTCCGATCGCCCAAGCAACCAAGCCGACCACAGAGCCGAGTAGCGACCCCCCGAAGAGGCTGCAGGCGACACCCTGCCAGCCCAGAAAGGCTCCGATGGCCGCGATAAATTTAAGGTCGCCGCGCCCCATCGCCTCCCGGGGAATCTGCAGTTCGCGCACCACACCTGTGATGCGATCGACCTTCTCCAGCTCAAACGATTCCTGGTCGATGGTGAGCCGATTGTAATGCAATTGCAGAGTGGTGTTTTGAAAGGGGCGTCCATCCACCACCGCTTCCGCGCAATGCATCAGCATTCGGTCGCTCTCCCGCGCGAAATGATCGCTCCAGAGGCCGCGCTCGTCTCCGACCACAAACTCGGCGTCTTCTCCGTCG
Source organism: Chthoniobacterales bacterium (assembly GCA_965218705.1). Lineage (GTDB taxonomy): Bacteria > Verrucomicrobiota > Verrucomicrobiia > Chthoniobacterales > UBA10450 > Palsa-1392. The sequence goes on along the minus strand of OZ244652.1, from coordinate 598,532 downwards.
CGCACCCAGCTAAAGGGAGTCGGATCTGCCAGCCGAATGCGTTTCTTGCCAAAAGCCTTTTTGCCCCCTTCGAGCACCAACCAGAGGAGGGCATAACCCAGGGCAGCCGAGCCTAACGACCATGCGCCGGCTCGAAATCGAGAATCTTGCACCATTAACTCCGGAACGGCGAGACAGGCCAAGAACCCTGCAACCGTCCCGCCCAAGGTGATCTCATCCGGGATAATGAAATGCTCGAAATCGATGAAGGTGGCGGCGACGAGCAGCGAACCGAAGACCCAGTAAGCCAGCGCCACCGGCCACGCGAAAACCATCCATACGGATAGGAAGAGAACAGCCGTAAGGAGTTCCACGGCAAAGTAGCGAAAAGCGATTCTGCTCCCGCATGACGCGCACTTCCCGCGCAGCAGGAGCCAGCTGAGCAGCGGCAAATTCTGCCACCACGGAATGGTCTTTTGGCATGAGGGACAAAAAGAACGGCGCGGGTGATTCACGGAGAGATCGCGCGGCAACCGATAGATGCAGACGTTAAGAAACGACCCGACCGTCGCGCCCAGGACAAAGGCGATAACACGAAAAAGGATTTCGGGCTGAGGGACTGTATCCACTCCTTAAGCCGTCTTGGCCCGCTCTTCCTTTCGCTTCATGAACCAGGCGATCCAGATGCAGCTCTCGTAAAGGAGACACATGGGCAAACTCATCGCTATCAAGGTCAGGACATCGGGTGTCGGGGAAATAATGGCCGCGAGAATAAAGATGAGCACGATCGCGTACGGCCGCGTCCTGGCCATGAACTGATAAGTCACGAGACCAAACTTAACCAAAGCCAGGACGACGACCGGTAACTCAAAAGCAAGACCAAAGCCCAAGACAAATCGAGTCACAAAGGAATAATATTGCTGCACGGTCCACATGGGCGACCAGCCTAACGATTCTGTGTCGTGGAAGAAGAAAAGGATCGTTTTGGGAAGCAGCCAATAGTAACAGCAAGCCACGCCGATGAGAAAAAGCGCGAAACTAACGAAAATAGCCGGGAAAAGAAATCGTTTCTCGACCGACGTGAGAGCGGGTAGAACGAATTGAGCCAAAAAATAGAGCAGGAACGGAAAAGAGATGACAATCCCGGCGTAGAACGCGAGCTGAAACGAAATCGTGATAGAGTCGGTGATGCCAAGTGCGCGCAAAGCTCCCACCTGGCCGCCGACCGCGTCCAAAGGTCGCTGCAAAACATGGACGAGCAGTTTCCGAAAAGCGAAGCAAACGAACATCGCCACGATCAGCACTCCGGCCATCTTCACAATCATCCAGCGCAAGTCCTCCAGGTGCTCCAGAAATGGCTTCGAGGTCTCGCTTTCGGGAGGATCGCGGAAGGAAAAAATGTCGCGTAATTTCATGGCTGCAGGAAAATTTCGCCACGGGCGATCAGGCGCGCCCAAAGGCTAAGAGTGTTGGCATCCTGGATTTGTCCGTCCGCGATCATCTGCCGGATGATATCCGGACTAAACTCGCGGCAATCGAGGATGGCCTCGGTCGCGTCGTGCTCGGCTCCGCCACTGCTTTTTCGCACCGGCCGGGCCAGGAACAGGTAGCAGGCCTCATCGGTGAAACCGGGCGAGGTGAAATAGTGACCCAACGCTGTGAGGTCCGCGCCGGCAACCAGCTCGTAGCCAGTCTCTTCGCGCAGTTCCCGGCGCGCCACTTCCCGAATCAGGACGTCGTCTGGTTCGAGCGATTCGTCGATTTGCCCGGCCGGTAACGACCAAATGGCGGCGCGAATCGGTAGGCGTTCCTCCCGAATGAGGACGAGCTTCCCTTCCGCTGTGACCGGCGCGATCACCACCGCGGGTTTCCGATGCACCACTGCCCATTTGCGCGGCGCGGGCTGAGTCGGGCTCTGCACCTCGTCGATCGCCACGCTCAGGTGCGGGGTGGAAAATTGCTTTTCGCTTCCCACGGTTTCCCAGCCATTGCCATCCCGGACGAGATTGCTCTTTTGCACGCAGGAAGCTTATGGAGAGCCTCGCGAAAAGCGAATCGCTAGGATGCTGGCCGAGAGCGTTTCACAGTCACCGCCACGGAGCGAGTCGCCGGGAGGATAAACTTGCGCAGTTCCAGCTCGACCGAGATCAATGGAAAGTGACGCAGGAGGTGCTGGGCCATTTCATGAGCCAGTGTCTCAATTAAACGATCGGTCCGATCGTTCACGAAACTCTGCAACTCCGCACAGACAGCTCCGTAGTCCACCGTGCGGGCAAGATCGTCGCCTAAGTCCCAAAACGGAGTCTGCGGGTAAAGCGTGACTGAAACGGTGAGACGTTGCGGCCGCGCGCGTTCCTCCTCGGGCACACCGACCCGTGCGCGTAGCTCCAGTTCTTCGATTCGAATAACATCGCGCGCTGGTCTTAGCTGCTGGTCAGCGGCTTTATCGGAATCTTCCGTCATTTTTTTTATCATCGCGCTTATCGAGCCACTTGTTTGCCTTTTTAATATCAAGACAACTCACGGTCGGGAGAAAGCTAGCTTGGTATCCCTCTTCCCACGAACTCCTCTTACAAAGAGATTATTTACGGGACGGTTCTTTCGTTTCACGATACACACTCTGAGGTGTCCGCGACTCCAGCGGAAATATCGTCTTTGCCAGACGATTATTTAAAGGCTTTTTTCAGAGCCCCATTAGGTTCTCAACCTTTCCCGTCTTCGCCGGACAGCCTGCCAAGCTTGCAAGCCGAATTCAGAGTTATCCCCTACCTCCAAGGAGGCTAATATTCGTACCCATAGCCAAAGGTCCTCTGGCTCTGAGATAGTTCCGTTATCATGAGCCCACTGTCCCAGGCTGGATTCACTCGCTCCGAGTGCTGCGAGGAGGCCTGGCCCAGGAGGGTTTTCTGGCAGAGTGGGCCGATCTGCAAAAAGTCACAAAATACGGGAACTTCGACTTTTGTTTCCCGTATTAACAGTTGGGTGAGCATCGATTTGCCTCTTTTGGAACGCTCTCGCGCTTTGCGGTTAAGCCAGGTCTCCTGTGGGAGTTCCCAAAAGCCCCTTCTGTTCCCCCCGGAACCGACTTCTTGTTTTCTGGCCCCGCCCCTCGGCTAGTTGCGTCCTCCCACGCGAGATCATCCCTCCTGCGAAGCACAGCGTCTCCCAGTTTCGGTCTGTCTGCTGTGATATGATGCACACTGTGGAAAATCTGGAAGGGCGACATCTTTACACCAGCAACCGGCTGGAAGAACTAGCCGACGCTCTCGCCCGCCTGCTCCGCCAGCCACTCAAAGGGCTCTTTACCCCGGAGATCGTGATCGTGCAGAGCCTCGGCATGGAACGCTGGCTGACCCAGCGCCTCGCCCGCGACCACGGCATTTGCGCCAACATCTCCTTCCTTTTCCCGCAGCGCTTCATTCGCCAACTCTTAGATGAAGCACTGCCCGGCCAGGCGACCGCCAGTTTTTTCACGCGCGAGAATCTGACCTGGCGCATCATGAAGCTGCTCCCGGTGCTCATTAAGCAAAAAGAGTTTGTCGATCTCCGCCGATACCTCGACGGGCTGCGCCCGGAACTGCGCCTTTTCCAGCTCTCGGAGAAAGTCGCGACTGCCTTCGATCGCTATCTGGCCTTCCGTCCGAGAATGATCCGGGATTGGGATAAAGGGTCCGGCCACCAGTGGCAGGCGATCCTGTGGCGAGCGTTGACCGAATCGGCGCCGGGGCTGCACCCGCCGGCCTTGGCCGAGAATTTCAGCGCGGCGCTGCGTCGGGGTGACCTGGCCCTCCCCGAACGTGTCACCTTTTTCGGCATTTCGACTCTGCCGCCGTTCTATCTGCAATTCCTCGACGAACTTGCGCTGGCCACGCCGCTTCATCTTTTCGCGCTGCGCCCGACGCCGCACTTCTGGGGCGATATCCGCTCCGCCCGGGAACAATCGCGAGCCCGGCGCAAGGCCTCCGAAAGCTCGCAACTCGACTTCCAATTCGAACAGGGCAACCCCCTTTTGGCATCGTTAGGCAAGCTGGGACGGGAATTTCTGGAGAAGGTGACAGAGATCGATTTTGCCCACGAATCAGAGCAGTTCGTTCCACCTCGCGAGCAACATATTCTGGGGAAAATTCAGCGGGATATTTTTGAGCTGCACGATGCCACGCACGACGGGAAAGCGCGGCCGATCGACCTGGAAGATCGCTCCCTGCAATTCCATTCCTGCCACAGCCCGATGCGGGAGATGGAAGTGCTGCATGATCAACTCCTGGCCCTTTTCGAAGAGCAACGAGAGCTCAAACCGCACGAGGTCGTCGTGATGGCGCCTAATATTGGCCTCTACGCGCCTTTCATCGAAGCGGTCTTCGGCACCGCCCCGGAAGCGTTGCGCATTCCCTTCAGCGTCGCTGACCGCGGAACCCGCTCGGAGAACGGTGTGGTCGACACGTTTCTGCGCATTCTCGAACTGGCCGGCAGCCGCTTCACCGCCAGTAACGTCGTCGCGATCCTTGAGTCGGTCGCCTTACAGCGTCACTTCGAACTGGCTGAGCCAGATCTCGAAATCATCCGCACCTGGATTGAAAAAACGGGCATCCGCTGGGGAATCGATGCCCGTCATCGCGCGTCGCTCGGCTTGCCGGAGTTCGGCGAGAACAGTTGGCGCGCGGGTCTTGATCGCCTCCTTCTTGGCTACGCCGGACCTGCCGGGGACGAACGCTTGTTCGAAGGCATCCTCGCTTTTGACGACGTGGAAGGAAATCTGGCTGAAACGCTCGGGCACTTTGTCGAATTTGCGGAAGCTCTCTTCGCCACCGCCCGCGATCTGATGTCGCCGCGCTCTCTGACCGATTGGGAGCAGACGCTGCGCGAGATCAGCCAGCGATTTTTCCCGGCCGATGACGAGCGCGAGCCGGAGCTGCGCCAACTCCGCCATATTATGGATTCGTTAGGCGAGACGGCTCGCCATTCCGGCTTTGACGAGGCCGTCTCGCTCGATGTCCTCCTCGCCTATCTGGAGCAAGCGCTCGGGAGCATGGAGAGCACTTCGGGTTTTCTCGTCGGCCGGGTCACTTTCTGCGCCCTCCAGCCGATGCGCACCGTGCCTTTCCGAGTGGTTTGTCTGGTTGGGATGAACGACACCGCATATCCACGCCATGATCGTCCGCCCGCCTTCGATCTGGTGGCGCAAAACCCGATGCCCGGCGATCGCACGACCCGCGACGACGATCGTTATCTTTTCCTCGAGGCGCTCCTCTCCGCGCGCGATGTGCTCTATCTCAGTTACGTCGGGCGTTCCATCCGCGACAATAATCCCATCCCTCCCAGCGTGCTCGTGAGCGAGCTGCTCGACTACACCGGCATCGATCCCGTCGAGCATCCGCTGCAGCCTTTCAGTCCCAAATATTTCACCGGCGCCAACCGACTCTTCAGCTACTCCGCAGAAAACTGCCTGGCCAGCGGGACGGCAGAGGGTGAACGAATTGCGCCGCTGCCCTTCATTGTCACGAAGATGGGCGAGCCGGAAGCCGCCTGGCAGCGTCTCGACAATGCGAAGCTGCTTCAGTTCTTCGGAAACCCGTCGAAATTTCTGCTCTGCGAGCGCCTCGGCCTGCGGATTCCGCGACTCGATACACTGCTCGAGGAGGCGGAACCTTTGGAGCCAGGTGGGCTGGCCAAATACATCTTCGAACAGGATTTCCTAAAGCGCGCCCTGGAGGGCGAGGCGGTCGAACCGCTCTTTCCAGTGGCGCGGGCGGGCGGAGAGCTGCCACCGGGTCAGGCGGGCGAATCGCATTTGCGTGAATTGGCGGAGAACGCACGCCTTTTCGCCAAGACCGTCGGGCGATACGCCCAAAACCGTGCCGAGCCGGAATCACTGCGCATTAACCTCGGCCGGTTTGAACTAAGCGCCCAATTTGAGAACCTGTTCGATGGACGGCTGCTGCGTCAGCGCCTGACGACTCGGAAGCCGAAAGATCTGCTCGGGGCGTGGATCGATCACTTGTTGATGAACTGCGTCCGCCCCACCGAATCGATTCTCATCACGACAACCAAGGAAAAGCAGGCCGTGATCGAGCGTTTCGCGCCGCCTGGCGAAGACTCCCGCATCCTCTTGGAGGGGCTGCTCGATTTCTACTGGCGGGGCTTGCAAAAGCCGCTGCCGTTTTTCCCGCGCAGCTCATTCGCATTTGCAGAGCGGACTATACACCCAACCAAAGGGTCTACCCCGCTGCAGAAGGCCCAAAGCGCGTGGGGCGATTCGCCTCGGGCGCGCGGCGACGATTTCGGGTTGGGACCGGAACGAGACGACGATTATTTCGACCTCGCTTTCCGTAACGTGCCCAACCCGTTGGCGACAGATTTTCAAGAAATCGCCCTGCAGATCTTCGAGCCCGCATTCAAGGTCATGACCGAGGAGAAATAATGCGAACCGATTTCTCTCTCCTCCAAACCGAGATCGGTAGTGGACCGCTTTTGATTGAAGCGAGCGCCGGCACGGGCAAGACCTTCACCATCGCTGGCCTCGTCCTGCGTCTGCTCCTGGAACGCGCTGGCCTAACGATCGACCAGATTCTGGTCACGACGTTCACTGAACTGGCCACCGCCGAATTGCGCGGCCGCATTCGTGACTTGCTGCGCGACGCGCTGCTCGCGTTCCAGATTGGCAGATCGGACAACGATCTGCTCCGCCAAATGCTGCAGAAATACCCCGAGCATCCCCCGGCCGCGCTCCGCCTGAATGATGCGCTCACAAATTTTGACGAGGCGCCGATTTACACGATCCACGGTTTCTGCCAGCGCGTCCTCGCGGAGCAGGCGTTCGAGACCGGCACGCTCTTCGACGCCGAGCTGGTCACCGACGAACGCGACTTGTTGCGTGAAGTGACCTGGGATTTTTGGCGGCGGAATTTCTACGCGGATGATTCAGGCGGCGTCCTGCTCGCCATTCTGGGAAAGGTCACGCCGAAGAAGCTCCTCAAGGATCTGGAAGAGCTCGTGAAAAATCCGACGCTCACCATCTTGCCGAAGGACCCGCCCAGTTCCGCCAAAGCAGCCGAAGCAGTGGATGAGGCGCTGAGCGACGTGGGTGACGCTTGGCCGAAGTGTGCCGATGGCATCCGCACGTTTTTTGCCAATCCCAGGTGGGCGAAAGGCGCCCACAAGAGTGCGGCGCTGCTGGCCCGCGTGTTGGAAGATTTGGACCAGGTCGCGGCCGGCGCAGGCGCGACAGCGCGCCGATTCGAGAGCGTTCAGCTGCTGGCCGAGGAAGTCATCGCCGGCTTGGGTGTCAAAAGCGGCTTCGCTTTGCCCGACAACCCTATCTTCGCCATCTGCCAAATCTTCGCTGATCGTGCGGCCGATTTTTGGACGGCTTTGCGAGCCGAATTTCATGCCTGGGCGCCGGAGGAACTGCGCCACCGTAAACAGGCTCGCAACGTCCTGGCCTTTGAAGATCTGCTCACCCGTCTCGACGAAGCGCTGGGCGACAAAGGTGGTCAGGCCCTCGCTCAATCGATTCGCGACCAATACCGGGTCGCGCTGGTCGACGAATTCCAGGACACCGACCCGATCCAGTCCTCCATCTTCCAGCGAATTTACGAAGGGAGCGACGCGACCGTCGCCTTCATCGGCGATCCCAAGCAGGCAATCTACTCGTTCCGCGGCGCCGATGTCTTCACGTACCTGAACGCTGCGCGCACCACCAAACGCCAGTTCACGCTGGGCACAAACTGGCGTTCCGAGAGCGAACTCGTTAGGGCGGTCAACGCCATCTTTGATCGTCCTGATTCTTTCCACCTGAAAGAGATTCGTTTCCAGCCAGCCGAGCCGGGACCGCGCGCGGACCAGGCGCCACTGCGCTTTCCCAACGGAACGGAAAAGCCATTTCACCTTTGGACTTCGTCGGGCCAGGAGGAGATGCCGGCGTGCGTCGCGACGGAGATTGTGCATTTGCTGGATCAAAGCGCGACGCTGGAGGAGAAAACTCTCCAGCCCGGTCACATCGCCATCCTCACCAGCACGAACGTGCAAGCTGCCGAGATGCAGGTGGCCCTGCGCGATCGCCGGGTGCCGAGCGTGCTCTACAGCAGTGCCAATGTCTTTACCTCGCCGGAGGCCGACGAGATGCGCAATCTGCTCGCTGCTGTCGCCCAGCCGGGCAACGAGCGACTGGTGCGCGCCGCGCTCTGCACCGATGCCCTGGGCCGCAATGGCAACGAGATCGACCTCCTGGCGCGCGATGAGGACGACTGGGAGAGAGAGATTCTACGCTTCCAGAAGCACCATGAAGTTTGGCGCGAGCGCGGGTTCGTCCAAATGTTGCGCCAGCTCGCGGTCGAGCACGGCGTGCGGCAGCGCCTGCTCAGTTACCCTGATGGCGAGCGTCGCCTAACGAACTTTTTGCATCTTACGGAATTGCTGCACGCCGCCTGTGTCGAGCACCGCCTCGGCATGACCGGTATCCTAAAATGGCTCGCCCAGGAAATGCAGGGAGGCTCCACCGCGCCTCGCGAAGAATGCGAACTGCGCCTGGAGAGCGACGAAAAAGCGGTGCGCATTATCACCGTGCACAAGAGCAAAGGACTCGAGTTCGATATCGTCTTTTGCCCCTACGTGGGTACGAAAGCGATCTCGCGTTCGACCTATCACGACCCAGCGCAAAATTATCAGCTCACCCTCGACCTCGCGGCCAAAGGCGAGCACAAGCCGCTCCGGGATCAGGAGGCGCTCGCCGAGGCCTTGCGGCTCCTCTACGTCGCGATCACCCGCGCGCGCCACCGCTGCGTGATGGTTTGGCCCGCCAAAACAAAGCCGGAGAAATGCGCGCCCTCTTTCCTTCTGGGGAGCGGCCCCAAACCGTCGATCGAATCCGATCATATCGCGATCGAGGAAACGCCTCCGCCTAACGAGAACATTTTTCGCTGCAACGACGAGCTGGCGCAATCCTTGGAGCCCCGCCAGTTCTCGGGCGTGATTGACCGGAGCTGGGGCATTGCCAGCTTCACGCGCCTGGTCAGTGGGCGCGACGCGGCGGAGTTGGAAGAGGGCCCATTCGTCGAACCCTCCCCGGAAGTGGAAATACCCATCGCGGCTGGTCTTCACGCTTTCCCTCGCGGAACGCACGCCGGCACCTGCCTGCACGAGATTCTGGAGAAGGTCGATTTCGCGGATCTCGACCCGGTGCCCGAGAACGTGTCCCGACGGCTGCGTGACTACGGCATTGAGGGCTTCGAAGAGACGATCGTGGGGAACGTGCGCCAGCTGGCGAGCCTCCCGCTGCAGGGCGATCACCGTTCATTTACCCTCGCCGAAGTGCCTAACGAGGCTCGTTTGGCGGAACTCGAATTTTGGTATCCGGTTGACCAGCTCACCTCGGCCAGGCTGGCCAAAGCATTCACGGTCGAGCGGATGCCGCTGCGCATCGATCGTCTGCAATTCGAACCGATCAATGGTTTCATGAACGGTTTTATCGACCTGACCTTCGAACACGACGGCCGCTTCTACTTCGCCGACTGGAAATCGAACTGGCTCGGCCTAACCAGTCACGCTTATCAGCCGACGGCGCTCGCAGCCGAGATGCAGCGCCATTTCTACACGCTCCAGCTCTGCCTCTACTGTGTAGCGCTGCACCGCTACCTGCAGGTCCGTCAACCGGGCTACGACTTCGATCTTCATTTCGGCGGTGCCTTTTACATCTTCCTGCGCGGCATCGATCCAGCCCAGCCGAAACACTCGGTCTACTTCCGCCGGCCGAGCCGGAAATTTGTCGAAAACCTCAGCCGGATCATCGCGCCATGAAGGAAGAAGAAAGTTTCAGCGCGCTTGACCGGCAGTTCGGTGATTTCCTGCAACGACTGGCCGGCTCCACGGCTCCCGCAGTACGCCTTGCGGCCATGTCAGCCAGCCGGGCGCGATCGGAGGGTCATATCTGCGTCTCCTTGGTGGAGATCGAAGCGGCCCAAAAGCCCGACACGCTGCGCGAGCACCTGCGTGCCAGCGGAGTGGTCGGGCAACCGGGAGAATTCTTCCCGCTGATTCTCGATCAGCACGATCGACTCTATCTGCGCCGCTACTGGGAATACGAACAGCAACTCGCCGGCGCCATCCGCCAACGCGCGATCGCTTCGCCGCTCCCGCCCAAAGCCGACGCCGACCTGCAGCAATTCGCGACCGAAGAAGCGGTCCGCCGAAACTTCATCGTCATTACAGGTGGTCCGGGGACGGGAAAGACGAGAACGGTGATGACCATCCTGCGACTTCTTTTTGCCGAGCCGGGTGGAGAAGATCTGCGCCTTGCGTTGGCCGCCCCGACCGGCAAAGCCGCCGCGCGGTTGACCGATGCCGTCCATGAAGTGCGGGAGGATTTGAAAGCGACCACGATTCATCGCTTGCTCGGATATTTGCCGGACTCGCCTTACTTCCGCCACCACGCCGAAAAGCCGCTCAGCCTCGACGTCGTGATTGTGGACGAAGCCTCCATGGTCGATCTGGCTCTCATGGCCAAACTTGTCGCGGCCGTGCCCCCGACCGCGCGCCTCATCCTTCTCGGCGATCGCGACCAGCTCGCCTCCGTCGAGGCTGGCAACGTGCTAGCCGACGTTTGCGCCGCCGCAGAGGCCGCTGCGCCTAACGAACCTCTACACGGCAGCGTAATCAGTCTGACCCGTAATTACCGTTTCGCGGAAACGGGCGGGATTTATCGAGTGAGCCACGCCATCAATGCCGGTGACACCGACGCCGCCCTGGCAGCCTTGCGGGATCAAGGGGATGACGAAGCCCACTGGAAGTCCTCGCCCGGCGCGACGAACCTGGCCGAGGCGCTGCGCGCGAGCGTCGTCGCCGGTTTCCGCCCCTGCCTCGAGCAAAGCGCAGCCGAAGAAGCACTCGCGAGCTTGCAGAATTTCCGCATTCTGTGCGCCCTTCGTCATGGCCCATTTGGGGTCGAGAACCTGAACACTATCGCGGAAGAAATCCTGGCCGACGCCGGTTTGCTCCACCCCCGACCGGGGTGGTATGCGGGGCAACCGATTATTATTTCCCGTAACGACTACAATCTTTCCTTATTCAACGGCGATAGCGGCATCATTTTGCCCGATCCAGAAGCCGGCGGCGAATTGCGCGCGTTTTTTATGACGGCGGAGAACCGGTTACGGCGTCTTCTGCCCTCACGCCTGCCCCAGCATGAGACCGCCTTCGCCATGACGGTGCACAAAAGTCAGGGCTCGGAGTTTGCAAAAATCCTTCTCATTCTCCCGGAAGTCGATAGTCCGGTTCTGACCCGCGAACTTCTTTACACCGGCATCACGCGCGCCCGAAAGCGGGTGGAGATTTGGGCATCGGAAACAATCCTGCGCGAAGCCATCAGCCGAAGAGTCAAGCGCACCTCCGGTCTGCGTGAAGCCTTGAACGGCTAAGAACTGGAGCCGGCAATCGGGTTCGAACCGATGACCTGCTGATTACAAATCAGCTGCTCTACCAACTGAGCTATACCGGCATTTTCCCTCGTAGAATAGGCGGAAACGGAAGGCTGCCAAACCTCTTTATACACCCCTTTTATACACCCCGGTCGAAAGCGAGTCGGCCTCTTCAGCGCGAACGACCGAGCTGGAGTTCAGTTCGCTAGCCTCGCTCAACGTCGCTCCATGAACAGAGCTTAACCGCAGGCTCGTTAGAACAAGATCGTCGGCTGATGAAAACTCGGGGAAAGCCGACTTGGGAATCGACGGCTGTTCAGAACTTGGTTCGCTATCGGCCTGCGGGGACGTATTTCGGCCGCTTCAAGGTGAACGGAAGGCCGATTTTGAAGAGCTTGGAGACCACCGTATTCTCCGTCGCCAAGCAGCGTCTGCCAGAAGTGATGCGCGATCATCGCGCCAAACTCGAATCGATGACGGCGGTTGCCATCGGCAAAATGACCGTCGGCGATGCTGTGGCAGTGTATCAGGAGAAGGTCCGCGCGAACGTTGCTCTCAAACCGAGATCGAAGGATTATTACGACGGCTTGGTCGATTTCATCAATCGCTCTTGGCCCGCGCTCTTCGGAACGGATGTGCGCAAAGTGAGTGAGCGCGATTGCTCGGAGTGGCTGGTTCGATTTCAAAAGCAGTATGCGCCTTCGGTCGTGAACAACGCGATCAGCACACTGCGAAGCATTTTCGCCGAGGCGGTGACTAGCGGTGCGCGCTTCGGCAATCCCGCCGCGAACCTTTCGCGAATGCGAATCCGAGCAAAGCAATTGGAGCTGCCCTCGCGCGAACAGTTTCTGAGATTCGTTGAGGAAATCCGAACGGCTGGGGCGCGCCAGTCTAAGGATTGCGCAAACCTCGTGCGCTTTCTCGCCTATAGCGGTTTGCGCTTAGGTGAAGCCAAATTCGTGGCGTGGTCAGATGTACTGTTCGATCGCCGTCAACTCTGCGCTCGAGGGCATCCGATCACGGGGACGAAGGGCGGCGAGACCCGTTTTGTCCCCATGATTCCAGAGCTGGAAAGAATGTTAATCGAACTGCGGAAGGAGCGATCCGCCGAACCGTCAAACGCGAGCGTCATGCGGGTCTTCGAGTGCCAGAACAGCATGACACATGCGGCGGCGAAAATTGGGATGAGGCGAATCACACATCATGATTTGCGCCATTTGTTCGCGACGATTTGCATCGAGAGCGGTGTGGATATTCCCACTGTCTCGCGATGGCTTGGACACAAAGATGGCGGTGCGCTCTGCATGAAAACTTACGGGCACCTGCGGCAGGATCACAGCCTCGCTCAAGCCCAGCGTGTAAGTTTCGGCGTCGGAGCTTGAATGGCGCGCGTGCTAATTCTTCAGCAGGCGCAGTAATTCCGTCCGGGGCACCAGCAACTTGCCGCGCAGTGCGCGACAAGCGCGGAGTTTTCCGCGTTGAATAAGTCGATAAACGCTGAAGTAATCGACGCCCAGGAGATCGGCGGACTCTTGAATCGAATAAGCCAGCCGTTCAGTTTCGGGCTCGGGAGGTGGCAAAAGCGGATTAGGTACTTCCATCTACCTCTCAGATTATCGCCTTGAGAACATCACCGCGCTCCGAGGCTGGAGCCGACTTACTGATGTCGATAGGAACGATAGAAGCGCACTTTGGAACGCCAGATTAAACGCCCCACCAGCTTGCCGATCACGTAAGGGATTACTATGACGACGAAAATTCCGAGGAGTGCGAACGGTCCGTCCTCGGCCTTCGGCGATTTCAAAAATGGAGTGCCGTTTGCGATCTCGTACGCTCTCAGAAAAATGCCGAACAGAACGATCGCGATCGCGACAAAAATCAATCCGACGAAAGAACGCCCTCGCTGACTAAGGCCGCGCACGATTTCCGCTCCACAACCAGTGCATACGCTCGCGCCCGCTGGGATCTGCGATTGGCAATGCGGACAAACCAGCGCCTTCACACTGCATATAATAACATCGCACGTATGACTGTACGAGCGATTTTTGAGAGCTAACGCGCTTCTTCGACTCGAACTTCGACGACAACGCCATCATCGCTTGCTTCGAAAGCGCGATACCGTTCCGGCATCGGACGAATCCATTTCACCGCAAAGTCTTGCAGAGTCAGAAAGAGCGATCGCAAATTGTGTCCAATGATTTGCACATCGTGTGAAGAGAACGCCAAGTGCAGCGTCTCCGTAGTTTCGCCATCACTTAGCGACGCGTTGACCAAGTTCTGATACGGGAAAAGATGCATCCCGTCGCCGAGCGTCTCGATGCGCAAACATGCGCAAGGCGCTTCACGCTGCCAGCACGCGGGAGACGTTCGAGTGTTTTGTCGACGTGTTTCGGTTTTCATGTGTTCGATTCAAATCCAATCCAAGGAATTGATTGCTCCAGGAACGCATTGCTTTGAAGCAAACGCGGCGCGCGAATTCCCGGCCGCGACGCAGTGACCCGGTGAGTTTGTAGCGCTGACGCCAGATGCGCTTTTGCTGTGGAATCAGGTCGAGTGCGAGTTCTCGTTCACCGCTGCGCAAGACTGCGTGGCGAAGTTGCTCCTTGTCGGGCGTGAAGATTTTGACGCTTTTTCTTCCGCGTGAAATCGTGACGTACCATTGCTGCGCGTTCGAGGCTGCTCGTGCCGCAGAATCGGAAAACAAAACGTGGTCGACGGTCTTTCCTTGTGAGCCGTAGGACGTGACCGCATAGCCGCGTTGAAATTGCCGATAGTGTGGCGGCAAGACGCGACCATCCTTGAGACGAATCGCGCCGGTTGCTAAAACTTTTGCGACCGACACGATTTCGCCGTTTGCAATTTTCCGGCCGTCGGCGGTCGCGCTGTTCGCTTTCAGTTGCAGTTTATCACCGGCGCAAAGATCAAGCTCATGCGGCAGGCAGACATTAATTTTGTCGAGATGATTTGCTGGGACTTGGTGAACCCTTCCGGCAATTTCCAAAACCAGACGCTTGTTCGTCTGCGCAATGATCTTCGCTCGATCTCCGCGAGCGCAGTCGCGAAAATCACGATTGAAAACGGCTAAGCTACCGGTCGGATAATGTCGCAGATCGAGCTTCTGCGCGGCCGTCAGATCGACTTGTTCAAACGCAGTGAGGCGCGCCTCATTGCCTGACAGCACACCAGCGCGACGAAGCCGTTGGCGAATTGCATCGTTCACTGCGCGCACTTCCGCGCGTGTTTGCGAGACAACGATTGCCGATTCGCCGCTGGCGGCGATTTCCAAATAGGCGTTCGTTAGGCGTTCATTGAGCGCTGCGAGATCACACTCCGTGATTGCTTCAAGTTCCTCGAGCTTGCGGAAAGATTTCGGCAACGCGCCATTTGCCGCTGCTTCGACAGCTTCGCGATAGAGTTTGATTCGTTTGCGCTCGTTCGCGGTTCGACCGCGTTGTGAATCTTGCCGCCGAATTTGAGAAAGTTCGGCGGCGCGCACGCCGGAATAACGCTCGATGGCACGAAGCGCATCGGAAGCTTCAACCGGTCCGTGCTGCCGAGTGTCGCCCGATAGCAGCAATCGGCCGCGACGTTCCTGCACCAAACAAATCAAGTCGAGCAGTTGCCGTCCGCCGATTTGTCCGGCTTCATCGACTATCACGACCGCGCGCTCGGGCAGATCGCGTCGCTGCAAACATTCGGCGACGGTCTGCGTGTTCGTTAGGCCATCGCGATCCAAGTCGAGAATTTGTTGGCGCTGCGGCGCGAGAACTACCGAGGTGCGTTTCGCCGAGTGGAGCGATTCTTGAACTTTGCGGAGCACAAAGCTCTTGCCGGTGCCGGCGCCCCCGCGAAAGAGGGTGACGAAACTTGTGGACCAAAGAATCGAATACAGGGCACGTGATTGTTCCGGTGTGAGTTGTCGATCTTGACTGACGACGCGAGGAGCAAGCGGCCTGTGCATCCCGATGCCGTCGCGTGCTGCCTGCACGATTGCCCACTCGCGCGCCAGCACTTCACGATGTGCAACCTTGTCTTGTCCCGAGCGCAGATATTGGCGCGACGTTGTTTCTCTCTTGATGTCATCGACGGACGTTCCGCTGCCCCGCGCTGCTTCCAGCGCGTAGCGCCAGAGTTCGTGTTCGTGAACGACCGAACGTCGCTCAAACAGATGCCTTTCAGCCCACGTTACGGATTCGTCGGCCGAAAGGTCGCGCGGCATTTCCCGCCCCCGGCTTCGCGGCTGCAAAGAAGCGAGTTCCTCGAGACTCAATTGTTCCCGCCAAAAGGAACGCAGCCGTCGCGCATCTGCCTCGTGATTCTTTCTGGCACGGTCCTTGTGCGCGATGTGTTCGCGAATCGCTTTCTCGTTTCCGATCGTCTTCTCTGGATTTGCGGTTAGGAATTCGCGCGTCTTTTCGTCAATTTCGCGGTGACGTTTTGAGAAACGTTCGCAGATTTGCGGCGCGATCTCTGCGATCTCAAAATCGCCGCGTCGTGAATTTATGATCGTGTAGCCGACCCCGCGTAACGATCGTGCGAGCTCGTGGTAATAAACGTTCTCCGCATACTTCTGCGCACCGAGCATTTCGCAATTCTCCAGCGCTTTCCATCGGCGCTCCTTGTCGTCGTAAGTCGCGTTGAAGAGAACGCAGTGTGTGTGCAAATGGGGATCGAGAGCGCGTGATGTTTCGTGTCGAAACAAAGCGGCCGCGATGTGTCCGGTTCGCCGATAACTGCTTTTCTTTTCGCTGCGCAGACGAACAGCGGCAAACGCTTCGAGTTCATGTAGAGCGATCTTTACCGCCTTGGCGTGAGCAACCACGATCCGTTCATCATCTGCCACCAGTGCGGCGACAGAAACGGATTTAGGCGGCGAGAAAGTGAAGTCGTAGAAAACACGACGAAGCACGTTCTGTCGCGGAGTTAATCGACCGCCGGTTTGAGGATTCCGATTTTCACAAAGCGCCAGGAATTGATCCTCTAGGACCGTGCCAGTGAGTCCGAGTGCAGTCGCTCCTTTACCAAGCCATTCACCCTGGACACGCGAATTCTCGCCGTAGTAATCGCCAACACTTAGATGCTCAGCGAAGTAGCTCTTCGCGTTTTTCAAATTCGTCTGCGTCTTCGGCGAAAGCACGCTCCTGAAATAGCGCAGGAACGTATCTGCGTTGCTCCAATCACGGAGCCGGCGACCACAATTCCCATGAGAGAACTGCGGTACATGAAACCAAAGATTTTAAGAAGGGACGCCCTACTCCTTAGAGTTGCTAAGGACTTTGTGGCTCGTCGCTGAATCGCTGCCGAACCATGAGTCAATCGTCCGACATCACAGAGCGTTTCAACAACGCCGTCCGCGCATTTGCGCCAGCGCCGCCGCCGCGCCACGCGAAGCTGATGCCGCTCAAAGAAGGCATTGTCGAACTACGACAGAAGGGCGCGTCGATTCGGTTAATTCGCGAGCTGCTCGCGACGGTCGGACTCTCGGTGGGCACATACACGATCGCTCGATTTCTCGCGGAAGTAACCGGTGAATCACAACCGCGACCACGCACCAAAAGAACGCGGTTCAGTCGCCCGTTTGAACCAACGCCGAACCAACAACCGTCTCCAATTCAAAAGCCGGCTGAAACGCCAGCGTCAACCGTGTCTCCCGAGCGGACACGCACGCGTGGACCACGCATCGCCGACCCGCGCAATCTCTAATCAACGCACCTTCCAATGAGCAAACAAATCAACCTCGTCATCAACGGCAAAGGCGGAGTCGGGAAGAGCTTCTTCGCCACGAACTTTGTGCAGTATCTGAAAGATCGCGGCCACGATCATCGCGCGATTGATAGCGACGACGAAAACTCGACGCTCAAGCGCTTCCACCCGGAGGCGGACTTCATCAATCTCGAACATCGGCGCGAGATCGACGCCGTCTTCACGACTGCGGAAACGTGCGATCTGCTGGTGGTCGATTGCCGCGCGGCCTCGACCGACCTGTTCATCGACTTCTTCGACGAAGTCGGACTGGCGGAAGTGCTGAGCACGCTTGGCGCACGACTGACCGTCGTGTGTCCAGTCAATCACGAAGCCGACAGCGTGGAGCAGATCCGCATCTTGTCGGAGGCGTTGGGTGCCGACTGCCGGTGGGTGATCGTGAAAAACGCAGCCCACAGCGAATCGTTCAAGCTCTACGAATGCAGCAAGACGCGTCGTCATCTCGTTGACACGCTTTACGCGCGCGAGATCGCGATGCCGCGACTCTACGACTGGCTCGTCACCGCCTTGAATGAACACAACATGACGATCACTCAGGCGCTCACTGATCCGGCATTTGATCTTATCGACCGGCAGCGATTGAAGCACTGGCAATCGCGTTTCTATCAGCAACTCGACGCCACGACCAACCTGCTCATGCCTTCCGACGGCGCAGAGAAATCGCACGTGTAATGGATGCCAACGATCCACTGACCGTGGCGCTAGCCGATTGGCAGCGCAAACATCGCATCGCGGATGACGATCCGATGATCGCGGTGTTGGAGCTGGTTCGGATTTACCTGCAACAGGCCCGTCCAATCAGCGAAGACCCGAATGCCACGCCGCCCAGCTTCGAGGATTTTCGCAGCACGATCGAATTGCTCGACCGGCGCTCGAAGTCGTTCATCAACCAAGCCGCCGATCTGGTCGCGGAGCTTCGCCGCTTTGGACAAAACGTCGCGCGTCTCAATCGCGCCCGCGCCCTCACGCAACTCATACTCGTCGCGCTCGGTGCTATCGCCGGCTTTTTGATTGATCGCTGCTTGTGAATCCGGCCGTGAGCACTGTGATCGCGACAACTCTCTGGTTGATCGCTGCGACGATTCTGGTCATGCACTTCTTGCGAAAGCGAGCGGGCCGCGTGGTCGTTCGGCTCGGCGGATTCAAATGGACGCGCGCCGATTTTTGCCGTGGCTGGCTGATAACCGGCGACACCGGCTCCGGCAAAACACGATCAGGTATCACACCGCTCTTGTTCCAAGTCTTCCAAAACGAGCCGATGTGGGGCGGCCTCTGCATCGACGACAAAGGCGTCTATTGGGAAACGCTCTCGAAAATGGCGCGCCATTTTGGCCGCGAGGATGATTTGGTTCTCCTGCAAGTGCGGCCAGATGATGCGCCTCTGTATTGGCAACCGAAGCACACCTATAATCTCACCTCGGATCGCACCATCCCCTACAACACATTCGGCAAAGCCGTCGTCGATACGGCTGGTTCGTTAGGACAGGCCGGGGACAAAGGATTCTTCAAGAACCAGGCGCAGATCCATATCGCCGCTGGGCTCGAAACGTTGCGCGAGATCGGCGCGGATGTGACGCTAGAGAACGTCTATCACCTACTGCTCGATCAAGGAGACCTGGATGAAGCGATGACTGATCTTGCGTCGTCGCATCAGACGCCCCGCCGCCGAGAATTGTCGGAACATTTCACGAATAGATTTCTCTCGCAGCCCTCAGAGCAAATCGGCGGCGTAAAAGAAACAATCGCCAACTACGTCCAAGCATATATTACTCCCGAGATCGCTCAGATATTTTGCCCCGCCACCAACACCTTCGATTTCGCTGAAATTGATCGTGGAAAAATCATCTGCGTGGCGATGCCGCAGAAATTCCAGTTAGAGCGCCGCTATGTGAACACATTTCTGAAAATGCTTTTCTACACGCACGCACTCCGCCGCTTCGACCGACCGGCGGAAGAGCGTCGCCGCGACAATCTCCTCATTCTCTGGGCAGACGAAGCACAGCGCTTCGTCACCGCGAGCGAAGACGGTATGAGCGATTACAATTGCATCGACGTGATCCGCGAAGCGCAAGCGACGGTTGTGGCGGCAGCCCAATCATCCAGTTCATTCATACCTCCGCTCGGACGGGAGAAAGCACGTGTCTTCACTCTCAACTTGCGCAATCGCCTTATTTTTAAAGCCGCGGACGAAGAAGGAGCCAACGAGAGCGCTGATTTCCTCGGCAAAAGGAAAACCATCAAAAGATCGTGGGGCTACTCCGCAGGAAAGCGGTCGAGCAATTACAGCGAACACGAGGAACATAAAATCAAACCGCACCTGCTACGTAATCTGGGCAAACACAACGCCGTAGTCGTCCACTGCGAACAGGGCCATCGACGCAAGCTTCTGCCGCCGATCGAATCAGACGGCGAAGTCTGCGCGTGGTTCCGATGACAAAGGCGGCGTCCGTCGCGGTGCTGGGAGGAATGCATTCCGACATGATTTCTGCCATCCACCAGCTGCGGCAAACGCGTAATTTCTTGGAAGGAGACTGTATGCCAAAAGGAGACAAATCTAGTTATACCAGCAAACAAAAACGGAAAGCCGAACATATCGAAGAGGGTTACGAGAAGCGTGGGACCTCGAAAAAAGAAGCCGAAAGCCGGGCTTGGGCGACGGTGAACAAAGAAGATAAAGGCGGCAAAAAGAGCGGGTCCGGACGAGGGAAAAAATCAAGCAAGGCGAGCTCACGCAAGGGTGGCCGCAAAGGGGGAAAAGCGTCCCACGGAGGGAAGAAAAAGAAGAGCTAGATTAGCCTCACGGGCGCTGTCTTTGCGGGTTCGCCTGGTGGCCGGAGCAGTTCCTTGCGGGTGTCACCGACGACGGAAGCGTAATCGGAGGATCGCCAGATGCATGTGAGTTGATCGTTCCCGCTGAGGTTGCGTCCGACTCCGCCCGGGAGAACCGTCAAGCACTGCCGTTCATGCAAATTTCTCAATGCCGGTGTTGGCCGGTCGCGAAATTTAAATTACCGCATCCAGACATCCCAAGACACCGACAAAGCGAAGGAGCCGTCGATCGATCTAGGAACATTTTATTGCGGCTGGTCGGGCCTTGGCGAGCGATGCAAAGCGGATGGATACCACGTCATATTGGCATGCCACCGCAGCGAAAAGCCCCTTTCCTAAAGTTTCCAGGGCGATAACAGTCGACGTTCTCGTGGTGGGAGCAGGGATTACGGGCGTCACCACGGCTTATCTTTTGCGCAAAGCGGGCCTGAGCGTAGCTGTCATCGATCGAGGAAAGATCGGGCAGATCGACACGGGTCACACCACGGCACATCTCACCGCCGTGACGGATCTTCGCTTGCACCAGTTAGTCGAAAATTTCGGACGCGATCATGCACGGGCAGTCTGGGATGCCGGCGCAGCGGCGATCGATCAGATCGAAGAAATTGCCGGCCGGGAACAGATTGCCTGCGAGTTCACGCGCGTGCCTGGTTATCTCCATGCTCCGCTCGAAGATGTAGTGGAAGCCGACCGGCAAAAATTTCACGAAGACGCAAAGCTCGCGAATGAGTTCGGCTTTGAGGCGGCCTACCTCGATCGCGTACCTCATATGGAGAGGCCAGGCGTGCGCTTTTCGGACCAGGCGAAGTTTCACCCGCTCAAATATGTCTTCGCGCTCGCGCAGCGCCTTGCGAGCGCGAACGGTTTCGTCTTCGAAGAGAGCGACGCGCAAGAGTTCGACGAGGAGAAGCGGCGGGCGAAAGTGGACGGCCACTGGATCAACTACGGTCTGGTAATCCTCGCCACGCATAACCCTCTCACCGGGGAATCCGGAGCCCTCAGCGGGATGGCTTTTCAGACCAAGCTCGCGCTTTACACCAGCTATGCCGTCGGCGCTCGTATTCCGCGTGGAACGATTCCGGTCGCCTCCTTTTGGGACACGAACGATCCCTACCGCTATCTCCGGGTGGATCGCCAGGGAGATGAAGATTACGCAATCCTCGGCGGCGAAGATCACAAGACCGGCCAAGTCCAGGAAACCGAGAGCCGTTACCGGCGGCTGGAAGATGGTCTGCGCGAGATTGCCTCCGGTGCGATCGTCGACCACCGCTGGTCGGGGCAGGTTATCGAGACGAATGATGGCCTGCCGTTCATCGGCGAAACCAGCCCGGGCCAATTCATTGGGACCGGTTTCTCGGGAAACGGCATGACCTTCGGCACGCTCACGGCCATGATGGCCGCTGACTGGGCTGCGCAAAAGAAGAACCCTTGGAGCGACCTCTTCGCGCCCTCGCGCAAGAAACTCCGGGGAAGCGCGTGGGATTATCTAAAGGAGAACGTCGACTATCCTTACTATCTTCTCAAGACTCGCCTGGCGGCTTCGGAAGGTGAATCGCTCGCCGCCTTGGCACCTGGCGAAGGGAAAATCCTGAAGCTCAAAGGCAGGAAGATGGCGGTTTACCGGGACGCTTCGGGCAAAGTCGAGAAGTGTTCCGCGATCTGCACCCACATGGGCTGTGTCGTGCGTTGGAACAAGGCCGAAGCGACTTGGGATTGCCCATGCCATGGGTCGCGTTTTCGAACCGATGGAACGGTCATTTCCGGCCCGGCGGAAACACCGCTAGAGAAGTAGCTGCGATCGCCAGCGACGATCGGGTTTCGAAATTCACACCGTCCAATTTTCCCGCGGGGCGCGTTTCCCCTGTATGAAAGCACTCGTTTGGCACGGTAAGGGCGACATTCGTTGCGATAACGTTCCCGATCCCTCGATCGAGGAATCGACGGATATGATCGTCAAGATAACCACCACCGCCATCTGCGGTTCCGACCTTCACCTTTTCGACGGCTACATGCCGGCCATGGAAGAGGGCGATATCCTGGGCCACGAGCCGATGGGAATCGTGCAGGAAGTCGGTGCGAATGTGAAACGATTCAAGGCCGGCGATCGCGTCGTCGTTCCCTTTACGATCGCTTGTGGCACCTGCTTTTTCTGCGAGAAGGAACTCTACTCCTGTTGCGATACGACGAATCGGGATCGGGAAAAGCTGAGAAGATGATGGGCCATGCTCCGGCAGGGCTTTTTGGCTATTCCCATCTCACCGGGCATTATCCAGGGGGCCAGGCAGAATATCTTCGCGTGCCCCACGCCGATGTCAGCCCGCAAAAAATCGAGAATGATTCGCTCACTGATGAGCAAGTCCTGTTTCTCTCGGATATTTTCCCGACTGGCTACATGGCAGCCGAAAACGCAGACATTGAGGAAGGTGACACGGTTGCAGTTTGGGGTTGTGGCCCGGTCGGCCAGTTTGCCATTCAGAGCGCCTGGATGTTTGGCGCGGGTCGTGTGATTGCGATCGATCGTGTGCCGGAACGCCTCGCCATGGCGGAAAAGCACGGCAAAGCGGAAGTCATTAACTTCGAGAAAATCGAAGGAGGCGTTTACGACAAGCTACAGGAGATGACTAAAGGCCGGGGACCCGATCGCGTGATCGACGCCGTCGGGGCAGAAGCCCATGGCGCCGGCGCATTCGATGCCGTCATGGATAAGGCGAAAGCGGCGGTCATGCTCGCCACCGACCGCGCCCATGTCCTGCGCGAAGCAATCATGTGCTGTCGCAAAGGAGGCACGGTCTCTGTACCCGGCGTTTACATCGGTATGGTCGACAAGATGCCGATGGGTTCCTTTATGAACAAAGGCCTGACGATGAAAACCGGTCAGACACACATGAAGCGCTATACCCAGCCATTACTCGACAGAATCAACGCGGGCGAAATCGACCCTTCATTTATCATCACCCACAACCGACCGCTAGCGGAAGGTCCAGAACTCTATAAGACCTTCCGAGACAAGGAGGACGGTTGTATCAAGGTCGTGCTCAAACCATAACGGCTGCGGATCAGCTACCTCAACACCTCTAGAAGAATGACTACATCCTCTTCCTCCAATAATTCGTCTACCCGCCCGTTGGCAATTGTCACCGGAGCATCGAGCGGTATCGGCTATCATCTGGCCCGCGAATGTGCAAACAACGGCTATGATCTAGTCATCGCCGCGGACGATAATATGATCGACAAAGCCGCGGAAGATCTTAGGAGTCTGGGCGCGACCGTCGATGCCGTAGAGGTGGATCTTTCCACCACCGAAGGCGTCGATAAGCTCTATGCAGCCGCGCAGGGCCGACCCGTCGAGGCCCTACTCGCCAATGCCGGCCACGGCCTCGGCCATGCGTTTCTAGATCAGGACTTCCAGGAAGCGCGCCATGTCGTCGATACCAATGTCACTGGAACGATCTATCTCTTACATAAGGTTGGTCGCGAAATGCGCGGCCGCGGTCAGGGGCGCATCCTCATTACGGGCTCGATCGCTGGGTTTATCCCTGGCACTTACCAGGCAGTCTATAATGGCACCAAAGCCTTTATGGATTCCTTCTCTTTCGCTTTGCGCGCAGAGTTAAAGGACTCGGGAGTCACGGTCACCTGTCTAATGCCGGGCGCGACGGATACGGAATTCTTTCAGCGCGCCAATATGGAAGACACAAAGGTTGGCGCGGGTAAGAAGGATGACCCCGCCGACGTGGCGAAGACTGGTTTCGACGCCATGCTGAAAGGCGAGGGAGACGTGGTTAGTGGCTGGAAAAACAAACTTCAATCCGTTATGGCAAACGTCACCCCTGCAGGCCTGCTTGCCGAACAACATCGCAAAATGGCCGAGCCCGGCGGAGCGGAGAAGAAATAGATCATCCGTTGGAAGGAAACAGCTATAAGGATTCGGCGTTTTCGCCCCCGCGCGATGCTGAGGTCGGGACGCAGCTAACTAAAGAACAGCCATTCACATCTGACAAACGCACAAAATAGATCGGCCGTCGGCGCGCTCTCGGGGGAATTAGCGCGGAAACAAACTCGCCTGAAAGTACAATCACCGCCAATCGTGCAGATAGAACTTTTCTGCCAGGAGAGCTGCCGGATCGCGGAAGATCGCGAGGGCTCCGGCATCGCGTAGAATCGAATCTGATGTCCCACCGCAGGTAACCCCGATAGCGGGTAACGCTATCTTGCCGGCTGCCTCCATGTCGAAACGGGTGTCCCCAACCAAGAGCGCTTCGTGGACTGGCACATCCTTTAGCTTTGCTAGGGCGGCCGTCAGGATGTCAGGTTGGGGTTTCGATTCAGCGGCATCATCCGCCGTCGTTTCTCCCGAGATCAAATCGCCGATGGCCAGTAGATCAACGTAATATTTCGTTTCCGATTTCTTACCCGACGTCGCCAGCACAATTCTTCCACCGGACTGACAAATCGCCTCGAAGAGCGCTTTCACCCGCGGGAAAGGCTGGACGCGCGGGAGATATTCCTTTTTGAAAAGTTCGGAGCGGTAGTCATCCAGTTCTTCCCCAAACTGCTTTATCTCTGCCTGCGACAGAAACTCCGGGAGATAGTTGTCCGAGCCCTTGCCGATCTGGGCCTCCAGTTGGGCGCGGGAAAATCGCTTTCCGAAATGCCTGAAAGCGGCGTCCCACGAGTCGACGTGCAATTCGTTGGAGTCGACTAGTGTCCCATCGAGATCGAAAATGAAGCCTCTCATAAACTGTATTCGGTAAGCCTACCAAGCCCGCGCCAAAGGCGACCATCCTCTAAGAGAGACTGGTATTTCACAAAACTTATCCTTCATTGTTTCGCAAGGACCTAGTTTTTCCTCGCTTCCCGCGCCGAAAGCACGAGCACTCAGCTCTTGAAACTCGTTTTCCAAGCGCGTCAGCTCCTCTTCAGATAACCGATCAAAAGCAAGCAAATCGTTCCGCGCTCCGCTCATCGCCGAATGATCTCGTCCAACTTCAGCCGGGTGTTCTTAGCATCGCGATTTTGTGTGTTTTGTAACAAAAAGACCATCAGAAATGTCACGAGGTCGTGCCGGGGTTTATGATCAGCTGCCAAGTGTCGGAGTAGCGAAAAATTAGACCCGTAATGCCCCAGACGAGAACGACGAGTAACGCAGCCACAAAACTCCAGGGAGTCCCGAGTACCGCCGAGGTTCGTCTGGCGAACAAATGAAACCCGTCGTAGACCCGGCAGAGAAGGCTTGGCTCCTCTGTCTTGTCAGAGCTCAGTTTCTTATTGCTCATCTCGGAAAGGAAAATTTACTCGTTCAATTCCCTTACCTTCGCGTACCCGTGTTGAGCGAAATCCGAGATTGAGCCCACCGCGAAAATGCTCGCAACAATTCGTGTTAGTCTCGGACTGAAATTGAATCCGTAGATAAAGGCTGAAGCGATCTAAACACCGAGGCAATATGGGCAGGTAAGGAGCTGACCAATCGCTTTGCGCAAGCCGGAACCTTTGGGTTTCTCTTCTACCTCACCGCCGCCAGCCGGCTTCTCGAATTCCGTAAAAGGCTTGCGGATCGGCTGGGCCACCCGGTCCCGAGTCAGAACGCGACTTATCTTTTGGGTAGCCAGTCCCAAAAGAAAAAGATCACCGGCGGACGCCGTCTCGGATGGCGAGCGGCGAGCGAAAAACAAAAACGCTGCGAGGCCTGCGTTAAAAACGCCTACCAGAACTACGTAATCTCGCATCGGAGCATTCTCTCCGGAGGTGTCGCGCTTGCTCGAGGCCGGTAAAGCTTGGACGTGCATATCGATAGACGGTTTAATACTCCAAGTAGCTGGATCTCGTGACCTGATCACCGTATCGGGTTTTCCCTGTTGCCGGACGGAATTTCTGTAGGGCGGTCTTCGGCCTGCGAGACAAAACTGCGTTCGGGTCTGCCAAATTCACAGGTCGGCAAGCAAGGAAATTGCCCGATAAGCACATAAGGGGGCCTCCTGACAAAGGAGGTCGCATCCTGATGCGTTATATCCACGACGCTCTCACAACGATCGCGTCATTAACTCAATTAGGAAGACCAATTATGTTTTATCACGATGGAGGAAAACTCCAGTATCCAGTGCGGGTTGAGAAGCCCAACCCGTTGTTTGCCCGGGCTCTGCAGCAAGCGATCGGGGGCGTGCAAGGGGAAATCCGCGTTTGCCTCCAGTATCTGTTTCAGGCTTGGGGAGCGCGCGGGCCGGCTAAGTATCGGGACATGCTCCTGGAAACCGGGACAGAAGAAATCGCTCATATCGAAATGTTGTGCACCGCGGTTGCGCTAAATCTCGAAGGGGCACCGAGTGCAACCGTAGACGAGGCGGCAAAAGACCCCCTCATTGCCGCAAAGTTGGGAGGCATGGAGATTCAGCATCTTCTGTCGACCTGCATGGCAGCCATGCCAGTCGATAGCGATGGCATTCCGTTCAATTGCAGCCACGTCTATGCGAGCGGTAACATCGCTGCAGATATGCTGGCCAACGTCACCGCGGAGTCGACCGGACGAATGCTCGCAGTACAGTTGTATCGCATGACCGACGATCCCGGAATGAAAGACATGCTCAGCTATATGATCGCGCGGGACACCATGCATCAAAACCAGTGGCTGGCCGCGTGGGAAGAAGTCGGTGGCCGTAACTCACATCCGATTCCAAATGACTTCCCACAAGAGTACGAGAATGGCGACTATAACTATTCCTTCCTTACCTTTGGACGCGACGGAGACGTGCCGCCGCCGGAAGGGCGCTGGAGTTCCGGCGAAAGCATGGATGGTCGCGGCACCTTTTCGATCGAGAAAATGGAGCCGCTGGGGGAAAAGCCCGTCCTGCCCCCAGCACCGGATGCTCCCGTGCAAAGTGAACAGTTGATGGGAGCCGCTGCCGCGGAAGGGCTGATGGAGAAGGCGAAGAAGTTAGTCAAATAGAGGCGTTCGGGAACTGGGCATCGCCGCCGGTCATTCGTGGCCGGCGGCTTTATCCATCCTATCAGCAATGGCGCAGAGACATACCTTTGCCGGTAACATCCAGAGCCACCTGGCTTTTCCATCGCGCATCCTTCGGAACGAGCGCGACATCTGGGTTTACCTTCCTCCGGGATATCGACGAACCAGCTGGCGCCGGTATCCAGTGCTCTACCTGCATGATGGGCAAAATGTTTTCGATGCAGCAACCGCTTTTGGGGGCGTGGAATGGGGCGTAGACGAAGCCGCCCAAGACTTGATAAAGAGACGCTTGATTGAGCCGCTGATCATTGTTGCGGTCGCGAATAGCGGCACCGACCGCCTTCATGAATACACGCCAAGCCGCGCCAAATCCGAGGGCGGAGGCACATCGGGTCCAAGAAGCCGAGGTCTTCTACGAAAGTATGGCCGCTTTCTAGTTGAGGAATTGAAGCCTTTCATCGATGCAAGTTATCGCACCCGGCCGGAGAAAGAGTCGACCGGCCTCGGCGGTTCCTCACTGGGTGGCCTGGCTTCCTTGATTCTCGGCTTTTGGTTTCCGGAAACTTTCAGCCGCATCGCGGCACTTTCGCCATCAGTTTGGTGGGATAATAACCTGATTTATAGGATAGTGGATGAACTCGAAGAAGGGCCCCGGTCGTCGCGCATTTGGCTCGACATCGGTTGTCGCGAGGAAGGTTGGGAAAAGACTGCAATTCTCCGCGATCACTTGGTCTGGAGCGGCTGGCGGCTGTATGACGACCTCCTTTATACGGAGATACCTGACGGGGAGCATAACGAAAGTGCTTGGGCTCGCCGGGTGGAAGCCGTTCTACGTTTTCTCTATCCGCCGCCGACACCTCCGCTCACGACGAGAATTCGCAGCAAACACGTCACACGTGTTGAAGCGGCTGAAGACAAGACCCCCAGCCCCGGGTTAATTGACGCGGTGCCTTGCTAGACTATCCAAGGTCGTCCTTAGAAGTCTGTTGTTGTCTAACTTCCGGCGCCGCTTCCCGCCCGAGGTCATCCGGAGATGACCCAGGGCGGAGGCAGTAATTAATCCTCGTCTGCCTCGACGTTGATGCTCTCTGCGAGCTTGGACAGTTTCTTATCGGTGGCGCCTTCTTCGTCGAGCGTCTGTTGCAAGAGTTTCTCGCCTGCATCGTCGCCGAGAAGCTCCGCGTAGGTGCGGGCCGTCCCATAGCCTGCCATTTCATAGTGCTCGACACGCTGCCCCGCCGAAATAAGACCTGCGTCTCGCACTTCGTCCTCGGCATCCTCTTCGATCATTTCCTGGCCTTCTTTGATCAGGCCTTCCATGCCTTTGCACTTTGGGCCCCGCGTCGTCTCGTCATGGCTCTTCAAGATTTTTTCGAGCCGGGCGACATGCTCCTTCGTTTCCTCGAGGTGGGTTTTGAAGCCATCCGCCAGTTCCGGATTCGTCGCGGCCTTCGCCATCTTCGGGAGCGCCTTGACGAGCTGATTTTCCGCGCTGTAGAGGTCCTTTAATTCGTGAATGTAGAGGTCTTGTAAAGATTCGAGTTCCATATACCCGAAACATCGGCATCAGAGGGGATCGCGGACGCCCGAGGCGGAGAATTGGTTGGACGGCTGACCCTGAGGTGCCTTTAGGGAAAATCCTGATGCTTGAGAACTGACGGTGCGGACACAGACCGAAGGCAGGATACGTGCGAAGAGTGGTACTAAAGTGACGAAGTCCCTTGAGCGGCCAGTGGCCTGCGAACGGGATGGCCGCAACGATATGGGGAGCAAAAAACAGATCATTAAAATCGATGGACGTGATCTGACGATCTCCAACGTCGAAAAGGTCTTTTATCCCGAATCGGGCTTTACCAAAGGCGATGTCATCGCTTTTTACTCCGAGATTGCGGATGTTATCCTGCCGCATCTTTATCGGCGACCACTCACGCTTAAGCGTTACCCGGAAGGCGTTCACGGAGAACACTTCTACGAAAAGAACGCGCCTAAGTATAGGCCCTCCTGGGTTGAGACTTTCCCTGTAGCCCGCAGTGAGGGCGGGGGAGACATCAACTATGTGCTCTGCAACGATCGTGCGACGTTGGTTTGGGTCACAAACTTGGGGGACATCGAGAAGCACGTGCTTCTCGCCCCAACTCCGGATTTGAATCGACCCAGATCAATCGTCTTTGATCTTGATCCAGGGGAACCGGCGGGACTTGTAGAGTGCGGCGAAGTCGCGCTTCATTTGCAAAGACTTTTCAAAACCTGGGGACTCGATTCTTTTGCAAAAGTATCGGGTTCGAAAGGATTGCATCTAAGCGTGCCCTTAAATGGCGAAGCACCCTATGAAGCAACCCAACCATTCGCCAAAGCGGTCGCTGAGTTAGTCTCCCGTCAGTTTCCAAAGGGAGTGGTGTCCGACATGGCAAAGCGACTCCGAACAGGTAAGGTCCTGATTGATTGGAGCCAGAACTCCGATTTCAAGACAACCGTCTCCGTCTACTCGCTGCGCGCGAAGGGACCGGACCCGTTGGTATCTCTACCCGTCACTTGGGAAGAACTCGCACGAGCAGTTAGGAGCAAGAATATCAAGGGACTCGTGTTTACGGCGCAGGCTGCCATAAAGCGGATCTCGAAAGTGGGCGACCTATTTGCGCCGGTTTTACAGTTGCAGCAGGAACTTCCCGTCGCCTTCACCAAAGCACTCGACGCTGGGCCGCCTCAAAAGTTGAGCCGGTGGCCCCGCAACACCAAACGCGGTAGTTCCGGGCCTAAGGACAAAAGCATTCGCGAATACACAGCTAAGCGTGACCTCAGCAGGACGCCCGAACCAGGTATCGGCAAAGTTGGCACGGAGAAAGACGAAGGCCCTTTTCGCTACGTAATCCAGAAACACGCAGCGAGCCATCTTCATTACGATTGGCGTCTGGAGATGCAGGGTGTCCTCCGCTCATGGGCCGTTCCGAAAGGACCGCCAACGAAGCTGCAAGAGACACGCTTAGCCATGCACGTAGAAGATCACCCTCTCGAATACGCCGACTTTGAGGGCACTATTCCGAAGGGAAATTATGGCGCCGGGACTGTGATGGTTTGGGATCAAGGCGAATACGATGATCTGACGGGCAATCCCGCATCGGCCTTTCGCCGCGGCAAGCTGCACGTTGTGATGCGCGGTAAAAAGCTGAAAGGCGAATGGATTATGGTTAAGGATCGGCGCGAGCCAGACAGCAATAAGTGGCTGCTCATCAAAGCTGGCAAGGCGCTGAAGCTTTCGGCCAAAGCGGATGACACTTCAGCTATCAGTGGCCGCACGATGAAGCAGATCGCTCTCGACAACGATGCTCAGTGGCGTAGCACGACGCCCGCAGAAAAACACCGTCTAAATCCCCCATCCAGTCATCGCATCGTTAAACCAACCTTCGTCGAGCCGATGCAATGCAAGCCAATATCAACGTTGCCAGAAGACGGATCGTGGACATTTGAAATCAAGTTTGATGGCTATCGCTGCATTGCCATCAAGAGCGGCAGCGCCGTTGAACTAGTGTCGCGCAACAACAAGAAACTCAACGGGCGCTTCCCTGAGCTGGTCGCGGCATTTGGCGAGTTACAGGGCGACTTCGCCGTCGATGGAGAGATCGTGGCACTCGATCCGAAAGGCCGACCGGCGTTCCAACTCTTGCAGAACAGCGAGTCAAAACCGGTGCCGATTTTTTTCTACGGCTTTGACCTGTTGCATCACGATGGGGAAACGACGACTCAGCATCCGATCGAGAAACGGCGGGAAGGGTTGGAAAATCTGTTCGCCGAAGTGAGGGATCCACTGCGCCTTTCGCCCCTGCTCGAAGGAGATACGAATGCTATTCTAGCCGCAGTGCAAAAGCTGGGTCTCGAAGGCGTGGTTGGGAAGCGGCAAGGCTCGGTCTATGAGGCGGGCGAGCGTTCGGGAGCTTGGATAAAGCATCGCACCAATCAGGAGCAGGAATTTGTCATTGGAGGTTATGTGCCGGGCGCCCGCGGTTTCGACACCCTTATTGTAGGCGTCTACGAAAAGAAGCGCCTGCTCTACGCGGCCAAAGTGAAAGATGGGTTCGTGCCTCGAATTCGCGGTGAGATTTTCCCGCTGCTGAAAAAGCTCCAAATCGAAGAGTGTCCCTTTGCCAACCTGCCCGAGAAAAAAGCCTCGCGCTGGGGCGAAGCGCTAACGGCGGCGAAAATGAAGGAATGCCGATGGGTTAGACCAACGTTGGTTTGCCAAGTCGGCTTCGTGGAGTGGACGGATAGCGGAAAACTGCGCCACTGCCGATTCATCGCCATGCGCGACGATAAAATCCCGACGAAGGTCGTTCGCGAATCCTGATGTTCTGATGCCGTTAGGCTGAAAGCGCTGCGCCTTTAGCATCCATCCGCGTGTTGGATCCAAATCGTCGCGTGCTGGATCATTTCGGGATTGGAAGTGAACCCGCACTTTTCCTTAATGTGGGCGCGGTGGGTTTCCACCGTTTTCCCGCTCAAGCGGAGAGTCTCGGCGATCTGTCGTGTTGACTTCCCTCGACCGAGAAGTTCGAAAACCTCTAACTCGCGATCGCTGAGGAGAGCGGTCGGAGCGATCGAGGCGGATTTACCGTCGCCACCCGCTTTGAGCGCCTTATTGAAAATCGCGCCGGTGACACTTTTGCTGACGTGATATTCGCCGGCGAAGGCGTGGCGCAGTGCCACTATGATCTCTCCGACGGCTTCCTTCTTCATCACATACCCATGCGCTCCCGCGCGCAGCGCCCGCTCCGCGTAAACGCTTTCGTCGTGCATCGAAACGACAACGACGACAATATCGGGCAGCTGCGCTTTGAGATTTTTAAGAAATTCGATGCCGTTCATTCCCGGCAATGAAATGTCCAAAATGATTGCATCCGGCCGCAACTCCATGATGCGAGGCAGAGCCTCCGTGCCGCTGTCGGCTTCGCCGCATACTTCAAAATCTGTTTCCTGATTGATGAAGATGCGCAGCCCCTGGCGCATCATGTGATGGTCTTCTACGACAAAAATTCGTTTCCCCACCTCAGCCACCGCCGTTTCATCGGTGGAGATTGGTGCGGTAGGAGTCTTCGTCGCAGACATGAGGCAATATCGGTCGCGGAGCGGCCTTGGCTATGGCTGATTTCGGGTCCGAGGCAGCGGTTCGCCCTTCTCAAGCGGGCCTTTGCTAGCACGCAATTCAGTCATCACCTCGTGCAGCTCGTTTACTCCCGCTTTAATTGAATCGGCCAGTTCCCGGTACAGTCCAACATCTCTAATGATTCCAGCCTCGGCATCACGCAAGAGAACCACGGCGAGCAGGTGAGCGGAGGTAAACACTTGGCAAGGTCCATCATGCAGCATCTGAGCGATTCGTTGCTGCTCTGCAGGGTGCGCCCGGGCTGAAATTTTGGGTGATGCCATTGGTGTCGGGCGAATATGTCAGGTGGATGGCTGGGCCGAGAGCTCGGCGCTCGCCTCCCCTAGGAGCTTGTTCAATCGCATCACATCCACCGGCTTGACCAGATGATCCCGATAGCCTGCCGCTCGGCTTTTTTCCTGATCTTTACCCATGCCATATCCGCTCATTGCAATCGGGTAGATGGGGTGAGGAAAACGCGCGCGCCGCAACAACTCCCAGCCGTCGCCATCTGGCAGACCGATGTCGGAAATAAATACGTCGCAGTCGCTGACCGGAACCATTTTCAACGCTTCCTGCATCGTCGCCGCCGTCGTTACAGAATGGCCGGAGCCTTCGAGATACATGGCCAGAAATCTGCGAGTATCTGAGTGGTTCTCGACGATCAAAATGCGCAGTGAACGAGGAGATTTCATCTTAATTTCTTTCGCCGGAGCGAGGCGTCATGGATTGGTAAACTCGCTCTTCTCAGGTTTTTCCGCATCGACGTCTCCGGTTCGCAGCGGCAGCTCGACGGTAAAAGTCGCCCCCTTGCCGCGTCCTCCGCTGGCCACTGAAATGCTGCCGCCATGGGCCTCGGCGACGGCTTTTGCTATCGCCAATCCAAGACCCAGGCCGCCGTATTCCCGTGTGATCTCAGAACTCCCTTGTGCGAAAGCATCGAATACCTTTTGCAAGCCGGACTCCGCGATTCCGATTCCAGTGTCGGCGACGGAAACGAGGACGCGGTCGCCATCGTTGCGTGAGGTGACGCGAACCTCCCCGTTGTTCGGCGTGAATTTCGCAGCATTGCGGAGCAGGTTCCACATGACCTGCTGGAGACGCGTGAAATCGCCCACCACCTCGTGACGTTCCGCTTCTAGGGAAACGGTCAACCGGAGATCCTTGGCATGCACATCTCCGTCCGTCACCTCAACCGCGCGCCGGACCGCTTCATGAATATCCACGGGCTCATGCGTGATCGACAATTTGCCACTTCCGATCCGCGTCACGTCGAGCAAATCATCGATCAGCTGGACTTCGAGGCCGATATTGCGCCGGATCATGTCGATGATCTCGCGCTTCGTTTCCGGATCCTCGTTGCCCTGCTCCATGATGTATGTGGCCATCAATACGGGGTTCAGCGGCGTGCGCAGTTCGTGTGAGAGAATGGCCAGGAAACGGTCTTTCGCGCGGCTGGCCGCCACCACTTCTTCCCGCGCTTTCTCATTTTCCTGCAGCGCTTCCAATAGCTCAGCGCGGTTTTTCTCCAACTGGTCCTGCGCCTGACGCACCTCGGTGTGGTCGCGCAGGATTTTTACGTAGCCGACGATTTCTTCTCGGCTGTCACGCATCGCCATCATGGCGCCGGTTGCGAAAAAGCATGAACCATCCTTGCGCTCATGCCACCGATCATCGCTCGCGCGACCGTGTTCGCGCGCGGTGTTGACTTCGCGTTCTGGTGCGCCAGCAGCGCGATCTTCCGGCGTAAAAATAATATCGGCCGATGTACCGGTAACCTCGTTTTCGGTATATCCCAGCAATCGCTCCGCACCTGGATTCCAGCTCGTGACGCGGCGATCCAGATCGAGCGAGAAAATTGCGTAGTCGTGCGCGTTCTCGATCATCAAACGCAGTCTTTCCTCGCTAATTCTCAGCGCCTTCTCGCCTCGTTTTTGCTCGTCGATGTCGTACGACACCGCGAGCACCGAACTAACCGCACCGGCTTGATCACGCAGCGGCACGCCGCGGGTTAGAAAACAGCGCCCACGGGTTTCCTGTTCGTGAGTAAACGATTCGCCAGCCAGACCGCGCCGAAATAACGGTTCGTAGTGCTCCACAAACTCCGGATCGGGCGCCTCGAAGATAGTGCGCCCGACCAGATCCTCGGATTTCATCCCGACCAAGCCTAGGGCCTCGCCCTCCGCCAGCACGAAACGCAATTCGCGATCGACAACAAAGGCTGCCCCACCCGGCAAATTTGCGATCAGCGCTCGCGCTCTCACATCGGCTTCGCGTTGCGCAGCCTCCGCAGCGCGCCTTCGGGTAATATCGACAAACGTCAGCACCACGCCGTCAATCCGGTCTTCCGCGGTGCGATAAGGCAACATCCGAGCGAGAAACCAGTGCCCGTCCGTGTGCTGCACTTCCTGCTCCGCCACCTCCAGCCGCTCAATCACGCGTTTCGCATCGGTGGTAATTTCGGGATACGTGAGGTGATTCGTGAGGTCCGAGAGCGGACGCCCAACATCCGTCGCAATGAGATTGAAAAGGGTGAGTGCCGGTGGCGTGAAGCGCTCGATGCAGAGTTCGCGATCGAGGAAGACGGTGGCAATGTTCGTCGCGGCCATCAGGTTTTGCAGATCGCTATTGGAGCGGCTCAACTCCTGGACCTTCATCTCCAGCTCCTGGTTAACCGTGGTCAATTCCTCGTTAATCGACTGCACTTCCTCTCGCCCCGTTTCCAGCTCCTCGCTCGCCGACCGCAGCTCCTCGTTCATAGCCTGCAACTCTTCGTTGCTGGCCTTCATTTCCTCGCTGTGCGCTTCGCTTTGCTCGGTGTTTTCGCGCAGTTGGCGCTTGGTGAGATCGAGTTCCGCTTCGATTTGCTGAAGCGCAGCCGCGTGTCCCTGTATCGCAAGCGCTTCGCCCGGCGGCTTTTCGCCGGTGTCAGCTTCCTCGCGTTCGCGAAAGACCACGAGCAGGCATCCGGGCGCCAGATCGTGCGCAGGGCGCACGCTCACATCGACGGCGCGTCGCTCGCCGGTGAAATCGACCAGGATGCCACGCAAATCGACCGGAATTCCTGTCTGGCCGGCCTGAAAAAGCGCGGCGCGCAATTCCGGACGCAACATCGGGTGGACGACTTGCAGCAAATTCATCGTGGGCTGTCCCGAAAATTGGAGAAAGCGGCTCACGCTTTCTGAAAGATGCAGGATTTCGTAGTTCCCATCGACCAGCAGCGAAGGCGGGCCGAGCCGCTCGATCAGCCGGAAATGTATTTCGCTCCACGGTTTTCCGAGCATTTCGGAAAACGATTCGCTGACAGCGACCCTCGTTGATTTGTCGCCCAACGACCCCCCTCTTCCGACCGTCACAGTAGGACCGTATTGCAAGCGTTCACGAGCTTGCGAGCCAGGCAGCACAGGAACGGTGGGCCGCTGCCCCGAACGACGCAGATAAATGCGATGCTTCTTGTCGAGCGGGGAAAATAGCACGCCCGCGTCATCGGCCGACTCTGACACGCTCAGGCAGAGGCGGCCTTCCGGGCGCAACGCAAAATGGAAGATCGCAAACGCCCGCGACTGAGCTTCGCGGTTTAAGTAGATAAGCAGGTTGCGACAGGAAATGAGATCCAGCCGCGAAAACGGCGCGTCTTTCAGCAGATCCTGCAAGGCAAAAAGAACCAGTTCGCGCACCTCGCGGCGGACCCGGTAGCCGTGACGATCCTTCTGAAAAAAACGCCGCAGCCGTTCCTCGTTTACGTCCGCCGCGATGGTCTCGGGGTAAAACGCTTCGCGCGCTGATGCGATGGAGGTCGGATCAATGTCGGACGCGAAGACCTGAATCCGAGGCGGAGCTTCCAGCGTGCCCGCATATTCGAGAAGGAGCATCGCGATCGAATACGCCTCTTCCCCCGTCGCGCATGCCGCCACCCACACGCGTACTTCGTCTTCCGGTTGTTTGTTTTGGAAGAGTGCAGGCAAATGCGCTTCCAGCGCTTGGAACGTTTCGCGGTCGCGAAAAAAGTTCGTCACCGAGATCAGCAGGTCCTGCAATAGTGCCCCTGCTTCGCCCGCGTGAGTCCGGAGGAAATCGAGATAGAGTGATAACGTCTCGGTGTCGTTCACCTGCATCCGCCGCGCGATGCGGCGGAGCACGGTCGCACGTTTATAGTACGAGAAATCGTGCCCCAGCCGCATTCGGAGAAAGGTGAGCACCTCGCGCAACGCCGCTTCATCGTGCGCCTCCTGCGATGGACGGGAAGTCGCTGGTATCTCCTTTTCCGATGGCAGCTTGAGGCGCGCTTCCGTGGCGCGGAAGGCCGACAGGCGCGCCGGCATTTCATCGGCTCGCAGGACCCAATCGATCATTCCGGTTTCGATCGCAGCGCGAGGCATACTATCGTGCTCGGCCTCCGTCGGATCCTGTGCCACGGTCAAACCGCCGCGCTCTTTGATCCGTTTGATACCGATCGCCCCGTCGGAATCCGCACCGGACAAAATGATCGCCGTGGCTCGGGAGCCGTGAGTATCGGCGAGCGTGCGAAAGAAAAGGTCCACCGTAACCCGCCGCCCGCGCAACCGCTGAATCTCTGTGAGACACAGGTGGCCATCGGTCATGGAAAGATGCTTGCCCGGTGGAATGACATAAACGTGGTCCGGTTCCACTTTCACCGGGGCGGTGACCTGCATCACCGGCATCGGCGTCGAGCGCTGCAAAATCTCCGCCGCAGAACTCTCATGCGTGGGCGAGAGATGCAGAATCACTACATAAGCCGCGCCTGAGTTGGAGCCGGCATTTTCAAAGAACCGCTGCATCGCCGTCAAGCCACCCGCCGAGCCACCCAGGCCAACGACCGCAAGCGTGTTACGCCCGCGCGAAGGGACCACATCGTCAATGGTATTCTCCCCATCTTCCTCGGACCGATCCGGAGCCACGCCTGAGTTCAAGTCGGCCGACTCACCAAGTGTATCAGCAGAGTTCGGCTCGTTCCGGTCGGACATGACTAACCTTACCGTTTCGACCTCGAGTCGCCAGTGGCGTCTCGGCGCCAGATGTTCATTTCCTGAATGCCGCTTGTTGTTGCGACGACGTAACCCTCTTCGTCGACGATCTGCATCTCCTCTGACAAAGGCGACATGGCACGCATCTGTTCGATACACTTCGCACACGTTAGCCAAGCCCCTGTGTCAACGAAACGAACCTCGCCTGGTTTGCGCGTCTGGATTTTGTAAGCCACGCGCGACGATCTTGTCCGACTCCAATGGCATTGAGAATCAGGGTCTACCCTGATCGTAAATCCGGCGGTCGCGGAGGATCGTTTAGCCAATCTGGTTGTGAGCACGCTAACCGAAAAAGAACGTCAGGATCGACGCATCGCGCGCAGGCTCAAACAGCGTGCTGAAAACGTCGGTCGGGCTGCACAGATGCACGCCGCTCGCCTCGCTCCTGAAAACAAGAAGTCGCCTCCTTCGCTTGTTTCTCTGCCCGAGTTCAATGTTGGCTGTTCAGGATGGTTTTACTGGCACTGGCGCGGGGGCTTTTATCCGGAAAACTTATCCACCCGCGATTGGTTTGCGCACTACGCGGATCACTTCAAGACGGTTGAATTAAACGCTCCCTTTTACTCTTGGCCAACGATGGGCGCGGTCCGGGCCTGGCTGCGACAGGCGGGTCGGCGGAAATTCATTTACACCGTTAAAGTGTCCGAGCTGATCACTCACGTGAAACGGTTTGCCGGGACCAAGACTCTAGTCCGCGACTTCGGGTACATCGCTGACATGCTCGGCCCCCGAATGGGCTGTTTCCTCTTCCAACTGCCGCCGAGCTTTCACTATAGTCGCGCGCGATTGGATCGGATTCTCTCCCAGCTCGAACCGGCTCGCCGTAATGTCGTGGAATTCCGTCATCACAGTTGGTGGAACGAGCGGGTGTTTGAAGCGTTCCGGGCGAACGGAACGATTTTCTGTTCCTGTAGCGGACCGAGACTCCCGGACGATCTGATCAAGACTGCTGAGGAAGTCTATATTCGATTTCACGGGACCACGCAGTGGTATCGGCATAACTATGTTGCCGCTGAGTTGGGCGAATGGGCCGACAAGATTCGCGCGAGCGGAGCGATCCGCGTCTGGGCTTATTTCAATAACGACCGAGATGGCTATGCCATCAAAAACGCACGAAGCCTCTTGCGACGGCTTCGGGATAATCGCAGCAGCACAAATGTAGAAACCACTATCCCTGCTCGCCGCGATTACTGAGGAGAACATTATGCCAGCAAAAAAAAGCAACAAAACCAGCAAACGAACAGTCATCGAGCCGCACTCAGGGGATCGTCGCTATGTGCGCCGAAACAAAGAGGGCGAGTTCAAAAAGGAGGTTTCGGTTGGCCGATCGCTTGCCGCTGACCGAAGGACTAAGGCCAAGACCAAAGTCCCGAAAGGCCAGGGCGATCGCGGCGATGTAAAACGTTAGGCGCTCTTTTCATCGCCCCTTTGTGAGCGTCGTTCTCACGCGGACGGCCGTACAGCCATTTCAGGAGTCGCCCGGATTGATTTATCGGTAAAACCCTTGCGCCCGCGGAGCATGTTCAAGTGTCGGTAGGTCGGCGAAAAATCCCGAGCGCATTTCGCGCGCAGAGTCGATTCCTTTTTTGCGATGGACAGGATGCTAAGAGGCCGTCAAAGACACGTCTGCGATAAGGATAAAACCACAGCCGCGATGCAAGAGATGGCGCGTTACTGCGAACGGCATCCTGGCGGACCTGTTGCCATCCGCCAGCCCAAGCTATCGGTCCGGGGCAGCAACTACATCGTCTTGCTCGGGGACAGCGTCCCGACTGGAATTGTCGGCTTAGGCCGAACCGTTCCCGCCGCACTGCGCGCCTTTGAGGACCAGTACCTCCGGATAATTCGACCTCGTGAAACCTCGCTCTAAATCCTCGGGGGCAGTGAAAAGTTACAAGTCATTCGGTCGCCGACTTGGTCTTTCAAAATAGCGCGAAGCAGAATGCACCGCCGACGATTGTGACGCCAAAGGCAAGCCAGGCGACGTAATCACGCACGTCTCCGCTGTGAATGGCGCGAAGAGGTGCAAACATCAGCTCGATCGCCTTTGATGGTCCGCGGCGGAATTTCGCTGGCAATTTACAGCCGAAAAGAGAAATAGCGGCAAGCGCGACCGCCGCGAATGCTGCGGCGCCGCCGAATGCCACGCCCTTGACGGTCGGCGCGGCAGATTCCGTCGCGGTGATAATTCCCGGAGCCTTCCCGCCGAGAACTGCGCTCGAATAGACGGCCGTTGCGACGAAACGTTCGGCAGCGGCCTGACAGGCTGTTCCGAGATGTGGGATAATGCCTGATATTGCCGGCACAATCGCCAGCATCGCCGTCATCATTACCATCATAATCGGCAATTTATCACCGCCGCTTTTGGTCTCCTTTTTCTCGGGCTCTGTGGGCGATGCGCCCTGGCCGGCAGCGGACTCCCCCCAACCAAAAAAATTGCGCCCGACTGCGCGCAAGACGGCACCTCCAGTGACAGCGGAGGCGAAGGTGAAGACCCACACGATCCAGCTCTGTCCGAAGCGTTCGACCGATTCTTCCATGAGCGCTTTCCCGACATAGGTTCCGAACGGCGGGAAACCCGCAAGGCCGAGGCCGGCAATCGCCACGATTGCGCCGATCCATTTTAGGTCGCGCCCGCGGCCTGCAAGTTCGAGTTCATCCATCGTGCCAAACCGATGCAACAACATACCGGCGGCCATAAAGAGAGAGCCCTTCACCATGCCATGGCCGAGCACGTAGAGGCCAGCTCCGGCAAGTCCGTGCGCAGTCAGGGTCCCACAGCCGACGAGAATCATACCGACATGGCTGATCGTTGAAAAGGCGAGCAACCGTTTAAGGTGGCGCTGCCAGAAACACATCACCGCTCCCACGACTGCGGTGACTGCCCCGAGCACGAGAAAGATCATCCGTATATTTGGTTCGTGCGGCCGAAATGCCGGTTCAAAGACAGTCCAGTAGACACGGAAGACGCCAAAGATTCCGAGTTCCACCATGACTCCGGAGAACAGGACGCACACCGGAGTGGGCGCGACGGCGTGCGCGTCAGCCAGCCAGAAATGGAATGGCACCACCGCCGCCTTGACGAAGAAACCGCAGGCGATCAGAACGAACGCAACCACGACGAGAGCATCGGGAGAAGCGCCGGAGAGGGAGCGGCTAAGCTGTGCGAGATTGAGCGCACCGGTGCGGCCGTAGAGCAGCGCGATTCCCCATAAAACCATAAAGGCGCCAATCGAATTGGTGATCGCGAAATTGAGCGCGCCCTCGATCGAGGAGGCTTCGATTTTGTATCCAGTGAGCGCGAAAGCGACCACGCTCATGAGTTCGAAAAAGACGAAAAGAGTGAAGATGTCGCCGCTAAAGCAAAAGCCGGTCATGGCCGCGAGAAACACGAGCATGAGTGTATGAAAAAGCGTCCCGATCGAGTCGAAGTGGTGCCACGCGAAAATGAGCGAGGCGGTAAAAAGAAACGCGACAAGTGCCGCGAGACCGGCGCTCAGCGGGTCGACGGTCAAGGCAATACCGATGGCGATTCCGTTACGCGGCTGCCAGCCGCCTAACCAATAAACCAGAGTGCCTGCGAGCGAGGCGCGCATGAGCAGACAGTTGATTACCGTGAGGGTGAGCGCTGTAAGAATACCGATGATATCCGCGGCTCGCTGGGGCAGAATTTTTGTGCCCGCGGCCAGCAGCGCCGCCACTAGCAACGGGATCGCTACGGTGAGCGGGATCAAAGCTTGCATCCCCTAATCTTTCATCGGTCGCAGCTTGTGCGGATCGAGCGTCCCGCGCCGTTTATGCACTTGGAGAGCGAGCGCGAGGAGCAAAGCCATCACGGTAGCCGCGACGACGATATCCGTGAGCACCAGCGCGTGGCCGACTGGGTCCACCGCGGCTGTCCCAGGCGGCGCTTCACTTTGCACAAAGACAGGCGCGACTCCGCCGGTACGATAGCCAACCGAAAGGATGACGAGATAAGTGGAGGACTGCATGACCGCGAGGCAGACGATCATTTGAATTAGATTGCGGCTCGTCACGATCGCATAGAGTCCGACGACAAAAAGCCACGCTGCGACCACGAAAGGGACAAACTTCATTCCTCGTCTCCCGGCTCGTCGGCGCGTGTTTCTTCCAGAAATTCTGCGAACAAGAGGGCAAAACCGGCTGCGACTTCGAGCCCGACCACAAAGTTGATCAGCGTGATCG
Source organism: Chthoniobacterales bacterium (assembly GCA_965218705.1). Classification (GTDB taxonomy): domain Bacteria; phylum Verrucomicrobiota; class Verrucomicrobiia; order Chthoniobacterales; family UBA10450; genus Palsa-1392. Next base: position 557,210 of record OZ244652.1, on the reverse strand, counting down.
TCCCACCGGAAAAAAGCTGACCACGCTGGCCAAGCGGGAGCACGTTCTGCAGGAATGCGCCGCCGAGCAACATTGCGCCGATGCCGATGATCGCGTAGCTCCCGGCGCCGATCGCCTCGACGATCTCGATCGCGGTTTTTGGCGTGACGTTCCGGTAGACACGATAGCCATTAGCAACGTAGACGAGCAGCGACGCGGTCCCGAGAATAGCGCCTCCTTGGAAACCGCCTCCCGGCGTGAGGTGCCCGTGTAAAACGAGGTAAATGCCGAAGAGATTGATCGTCGCGACAAGGCCGAAGCTGAACCAGCGGATACCGTCGCTAATCGGCGCGATCTTGCGATCGAGTGGCGGCGCGGGCGGATCGTTAGGCGATTCACCCTTCTTTCCGCGGAGCAAGAGGACCAGCCCGGAGACGGCGGCGAAAAGCATGAATTCTTCACCCAAGGTATCGAGCGCGCGGTAGTCAAAATTAATCGCTGTGACAACGTTGGTTATCTGCCGCTGGTAGGGCGCGAGCGAGTTGATCATATCGCCATAAGGGCCGGGATAATTCCCGAATCCCGGAAGCCTCACGATCGCGCTTAAGAGAAGGAGCGCTACGCCCGCCGCGCCCAGCGCCACCATGATTAGCCGGGCCCGCGCGTTCATTTTTTCTTGTCCGTCGCGCGCACGCTGGCGAGCGCAACTAGTAGCATCAAAGGTGTCGCCGCCGTGCCGACCGCGAGTTCGGAAAGGGCCACATCGCTCGCTTGCATCACGACGAAAAGAATCGTCATCAGCATTCCATAGAGACTGAAAACAAGCGTCTGGCGGAGCGGATCGCGGGTAAAAAGGGTGGCGGTCCCGCCAGCGGCCACGAGCAAGAACATGACAAATTGAAGGGCGCTCATTTTTCGCTTCGGAGATCTCCCGTTTCGCGAATGCGCGTTGCGCGCGCAATTGCGTGAGTGACGATCGGACTAACGAAAAGAAGCACGCACGCGATCGCCAGCGTCTTGATACCGGCTTGCGAAACTCCGCTGTGCACGAAAACAGCGGCGGCAATCAGGAGCGGCGACAAGATGCTCGCCGGACCGATCGCGTGGAGTCGGTCGTAAGGATTACGCATCACGAGCAAGCCAAGGCAGCAGAGCCACGCGGCGCCGACCGCTGCGACAAGCAGAACAATGATGATCAAATCGCGTGATATCATAACCAACGCTCTAAGAAGTGCGCGAAGAGGAGCGTCGCCGGATAGGAAAGGAGCGCGAGCGTCAGGGCGATATCGAGAAACGAAGGGCGGCCCAAACCAATCGCAATCAGCACGAGCACGAGCACGCCTGCCCCGGTCGCAAATTGCAACCCAACCACCGCTTCCATCAGAGGCGCGCGGAGAAGCACATAACCACAAGGCACGACAGCAAGCAGCAAAGCCATCGCGGCGATCAACCACACGTTCATATCGGCCAATTCTTGTCGGGTGCGTCTCTCGCCGGGACCAATTCATGCACGAGCAGCCGATGATTCTCTCGGTCAATTCCGATGACGAAGCTATTCGGTGCGAGCGAGACTCCCGCGGTCACAAGAGCCCGGCGCGCTTTCGATTCCGGGTGATCGTTCCCCGGATTAAATTCGAACTCCGCTGATCGCCCGCTTCCGCGCGCCAGGAACGGCCGCCGACAGACCGCGGCGAGGACGACAAAGCAGTCGCATAAGACCTTCACGGGCAGCCGCGCGAAATGCGCCAGCCAGCTCCACTTGGTCGCATAATGGATTTCGCTTTGCTCGCGCACTGCCGCGGCAGCGATCGCGGCTATGCCGGCAACAAACCCGCCCGTCAGAATCTCAGAAGGTGCGAGTTTGCCGACCAGTAGACAGTAAAGCGCAAAGAGAAACGCCCAAGAGATGGCAAATTTTCGGACGCGTATCCACATCGACAGATTATCGCGCGCGCCGGCCCGTCGCGGCTGTGCCAATTCGCCTGGTTCGACCAGACCGGCCGAGCCCGCGCATGCGTTTGGTTGGCATGGAACTTTTCGGAATCAAATTTGTCGGCCTGAATGCAGACAACGGCCGCAAACTGTTGCTCACCCTCGGCTTCATCGCCGCGGTCATCCTCATTCGTTGGCTGCTTCAGACTCTGGCCCACTTCTTCGTCCGCGGCTCGGAGGACGCGCGGCACCGCCGTTTCTGGACGCACCAGGCAATCAGTCTGCTCTGCGCCTTCTCATTGTTCTCGGCGTCGTATCTATCTGGTTCGACGACCCCACTCGCTTAACGACTGCGCTCGGACTCGTAACCGCTGGGCTCGCCTTCGCGTTGCAGAAAGTCGTCACCGCTTTCGCCGGCTACTTCGTCATCCTGCGCGGCAAACCTTTACGGTGGGTGACCGCATCACCATGGGCGGAGTGCGCGGCGATGTTATCGCGCTGAGCTTCATCCAAACCACCATCATGGAGATGGGTCAGCCACCATCCGTGCAAGCCGCCGAGCCCGCCATGTGGGTTCACAGCCGGCAGTTCACGGGCCGCATCGTAACGGTCAGCAACAGCCAGATTTTCGACGAACCGGTTTATAACTACACCCGCGATTTTCCTTATCTGTGGGACGAAATTCATATTCCGATTTCCTATCAAGCCGACCGTAAACGCGCCGAGGAAATCCTGCTCACTGCAACCAAGAGACACGCGCTCTCGGCCACGAAAGTAGGCGACAAAATCATGCAGCGGCTGACCCGACTTTATCAAATCGGTCCGCTCGATCTTGATCCGCAGGTTTACTATCGGCTGACCGATAACTGGATCGAATTGGCGGTGCGTTTTGTGGTGGATGCCCACGGCGTGCGAGGAGTGAAAGATGCGATCAGCCGGGATGTGATCGCGGATTTCGATGCGGCGAAGATCGGCATCGCTTCGGGCACCTACGAAATCGTCGGCTTTCCGCCAATCGAGATCAAAAGTGGCGAAGTGCAGTCGAAGGCAGCGTCTCCGAACGCGGGGCTCTCCCGATCCTAACGTTGTGAAGCGAAAACAGCTTGCGGATCTTTGCCGCTGACGCGGCCCGCCGCCATCCAAGCAAATCGGCTTAACAATGCGCCAAGCAAAAATGAAATCGACGAAGCCGGAACGAAGCCGACGAAGCGCAGAATGAGCGCAACGGGTCCGCTGAGAATTTCTGCGAGACGAATTCCCCACCCGGATTTTCCTTCATGCACCGCAAGATCCGCCGCGCCGTGTCTGTTTAATTCGAGCGCGATCCAAAGAATCGTTTCGACGCCGGCAGCTGCGGCGCTGAGTGCGAAGAGCGGCATCGTGCGGTAGCCAAGTAATTCCAGCAAACCAGCGGCGGAGCCAAGCCCTGCGGTCCCGAAATGAATCGGTAAAATTCTGCGATGCAAAAACCACGCCGGAATCGTGGTAGCGCTGATGAGGACGCCGGTATAGGTGGCGAGAAACATTCCCCAAAAGGCGCAGCCGATCACGAGCAGTATCGCGATCACGTGGACAAACATCCCTAATGGTCCGGAGAAAATTTGCCGCTGCCATAGTTCCATCGCGATCGCGGCCGGAACCGCGCAGACGCCGAAAAATGAGATGATCCACGACCCCACCGACATGGGCGATTGCCGTTTGAAGACGCGCAGCATGTTGATGAAAAGCATGGGCCGCCCGAGATCCATGATAAGTAGAATGGGTGAAAGAATTGCCGCACTAAATGCGATCCAGAGCGCTGCGCGGGTTACGTCGGCATAGCCGGACGCCAGCGCGGCGGCGCCGATCACCGCCGCCATTCCACCGCATCCGCCGACGAAGAAGTAGGTCGAAATTTCCCAGGTCCAAACTGGCGGCCTAACGACTGCTTCGCCGTAATAGCCGGGATGGCGTGGGATGGGTCCGCCTGCGACATCGACCCCGCGGGCGGTGACGGCGCTGCCGTGTTTTGCTTCTTTGCGCCAGGTCTCGAGACGCTCTTCGAAATTTTTGTCGTCGGTCATGACACGTCTCAAAACCCTCTGCGTTCCGGCGCTGCGGTGGCACTCGTTAGGGGGTTCATAAGAGTGCGAAGGCCAGAAGCGACAATCCCGCTGCGCCGATCGCGGTGACGATCGCAGCGGTCCAACTGGATCGCAGGTAAATTGTCGGGACCTGCGGTTTGGGCGGCAAACCGTAAGCCTCCGGCTCGCCCAGGATGAGGAAGAAAGCGTGCAATCCGCGCACCGAAGTCTCCTGCGGGTCATAGATTTGCGCGTCGCTATAGCCTTGCTTCTGCAACTCCTCCACCCGCGCCGCCCCCCGCGCGCGAAGATCGTCGAGTCTTCCGAAGACGATCGACTCGGTCGGGCAAACTTTTGCGCATGCCGGCGTGAGGCCGCTTTTTTGCCGGTCGTAGCAGAAGGTGCACTTGAAAGCGCCGCCCGCATCGGGCAATGGCTCCGGGCGTTTATCGATCACGCCGAAGGGGCACGAGACCACACAATATCCGCAACCGTTGCAGACATCGTTTTGCACCAGAACGGAGCCGACTTCGGTTCGTACAATCGAGCCAGTCGGGCAGGCTTCGAGGCAGCCAGCTTCCTCGCAGTGCTTGCAGACATCCGAGAGGAAAATCCAGCGAAAGGGATCTTCGGCGTTATTGCCTAACGACATCGGACCCGCGATCTGATTTCCTTTCGCGCAATCCTGCTCGATGAACATCACATGCCGCCAAGTGGAGGCGCCGAGGTGTCCGGTGTTGTCGTACGAATTACCCGTCCAAGTGAAACCATCGTCCGGGACTTCGTTCCATTCCTTGCATGCGACCTCGCAGGCTTTGCAACCAATGCAGACGCTCGGATCGGTGAAAAAGCCAACCTCAACGTGGTCCTCCACGAACGAATGTTTTCGCTGATTCGTGCTCTGGGTGCCTTCACCGATCATAGTGGCGCTCGCGTTTTCGTCTTCATACCGATTTTCCGTGTTGCCCATGGCCGGGCGTCAGTTTTCCACCCGTTGGTGCGCCTAGGGGCGGCTGCTCTGGATGCAAAACGGCGGGTCCGCTCTGCGGCGCATATTTGTTCAGCCAAGGAAGAAAATCTCCGCCGCGTGGCCGTCGGCCGCGCACGATGTTACACACGAGCGCCTTCGTTTCCATGATCGTGACGTTCGGTTCCCCGGAAATCGCCAAGAGATCGTTTGCGATATCGCCGCGAATCGGGCCCGAGGTTCCCCAATGAAAGGGAATCGCCACCTGATGCACCGTGTTGCCATTGAGCTGCAACGGCCGCATCCGCCGACTCACGAGGGCACGCGCTTCGATCGCGCCCCGCAGGGTCACGATACAGACGTAATCCGCATTCTTAACGCCCAGACTAATCGCGACTTCGGGCGAGAGTTCCACGAACATCTCCGGCTGCAATTCCGAAAGGTGCGGGAGGAAGCGGCTCATTCCCCCGGCGGTGTGATGTTCCGTTAGGCGATAAGTGGTGAGCACAAATGGAAAGCGTTCATCGCCTGGCGGTGCGAAGCGATTCTCATCGCGCGTGAACCAGTTCTCGACCGGATTCGTGTCGCGATCATAGAGCTTATTCTTTACCGGCGACTCTAGAGGCTCGTAGTGCGTTGGGATCGGCCCGTCCTGTAAGCCCGCCGGAATGTACAGCCAGCCCAATCCGTCCTCGTGCAGGATAAACGGCGCATCCCCCGGGAGCGCGTCCAGCCCGGTCTGCTTGCCGTCGGGGCGGTAATCGGGGCTCTTATCCTTCTTGAAATCCGGCACGTCCTGGCCTGTCCACTTCTTTTCTTCCGCGCTCCACCAGACGAGTTTTTTCTTTTCGCTCCAAGGGTCCCCGTTCGGTGCGGCGCTCGCCCGGTTGTAAATGATTCGGCGATCGGCCGGCCACGCGAAGCCCCAGCCATGCCCGAGGTAGTCGTTAGGCTGGCGCGCCTTTGCTTTGTTGATCCCATCGCTCGGATAGCAACCGCAGTAAATCCAGCAGCCGCTCGCCGTCGTGCCGTCGTCCTTTAATTCCTGAAACTTGTCGATCTGCGGACCGTGATGGAGTTGACCGGCACGATCATGCGCATGCACACTGCCTGGGGCGGTGACATCTGGAGTCGTTTTCCAACCATTGATCTCCGCCAGGACGGCGGGCATTTCGGGCTCGCCATCGGCGGTTTCTGGATACCACCAGTCGAGCGCGCGCAGCGGCTCATCGTTAGGGTCATCGGACGCTTTCGCTTTGGCTATCAGGCGGAGCGCGAGCTGATGCATGAACCAGCCTTCGCTCCGGCAATCACCGGGCGGATCGACCGCCTTCTCGCGCCACTGCAGCAGGCGCTGGGTGTTTGTGAATGCCCCTTCCTTCTCGGCATGACCCGCCGCCGGAAAAAAGAACACTTCGGTTTCGATCTCCTCGGTCTTCAGTTCTCCGCGCTCGATCTCGGGCGAATTGTACCAAAAGGACGCCGACTCGATCTCGACCATGTCGCGGACGACAAACCATTTTAACCGCGAAAGCGCCTTACGTTCCAGCCGCGCGTTCTGCGCGCCGACGGCAGGATTCTGCCCCATTAAGAACATGCCTTCCATCTCGCCGTCCAACATTTTGTAGAGGAACGAAAAATAGGAGTGATCGCCGGTAATTTTCGGCATCCATTCGTAGCCGAAGTCATTGCTCCGGGTCGCGCGCTCGCCGTAGTACGCTTTGAGCAAACTCACAAAGTAGCTTGGGAAACTACTCCAGAGTCCAGTAACATTGGTGTGCTTCTCCAGATATTCTTGGAGGTTGTCTTCGCCTTTTCCGCCGCGCGGCATCGCGAGATAGCCGGGAAGTGTGTCGTAGAGCGTCGGGATGTCGGTTGAACCTTGGATCGAAGCATGCCCGCGGAGTGCTAGAATGCCGCCGCCGGGCCGGCCGATGTTTCCTAACAGGAGCTGCAGAATCGCGGCAGTCCGTATGATCTGGACACCTTTGGAGTGATGCGTCCAACCGACGGCGTAACACATCGCCGCGGTTTTCTCCGGCCCGGATGCTTTCGTTAGGGCATCGGCCACTTTGTGAAAAAGCTCCGGCGGAATCCCGCAAACTTCCTCCACCCTCTCGGGCGTGTAGCGAGCGAAATGCCGCTTCAGCGTTTGAAAAATGCACCGCGGGTCCTGCAGCGAAAGATCGCGGTGCGGATAGCTCAGCCCTTCGCCTTCATAGAGCCAGCTCTCGTGATCGTAAGCGCGCTTCTCCTCGTTCCAGCCGGAGAAATAACCGCTCGGCTCTTCCCCGCTGTCGCGAAATTCCGGCCGCAGAATGCAGGAAGCATTCGTGTAGTGGACGACATATTCGCGGAAAAAGAGATCGTTCTCGAGAACGTGGCGGATGATTCCGCCGAGAAACGCGATGTCGGTCCCGGCACGGATCGGCACCCAGATATCAGCGAGCGCGCTCGTCCGCGAAAAACGCGGATCGACGTGAATGATGGTCGCGCCATTTTCCTTCGCCTTCATGACCCAGCGGAAGCCGACCGGGTGCGCCTCGGCCATGGACGAGCCTTCGATCAGGATGCAGTCCGAACGCGCGAGATCTTGTTGCGCGGTCGTGGCTCCGCCCCGGCCGAAGCTGGTGCCCAGACCGGGCACCGTGCTGCTATGTCATATCCGGGCCTGGTTCGACACGCACACCATGCCCAGGCCTCCGGTAAAGAGTTTCTTGATGAGGTAATTCTCTTCGTTGTCGAGGGTCGCGCCGCCGAGGTGACAAAGGCCTTCGGTGTGATTCACGACCGATCCATCCTTTTCCCTAACGAACGTGCGTCTGCGAGTGTCCCAGACGCGATCGGCCACCATGTCCATGGCATGATCCAACGACAGCTCCGTCCAGACCTTCGCGCGCGGGGCGCGATATTTCACCTTCAGCTCTCGCCGGCCGTGGGTGAGGAGTTGAAAAGAGGCCGCGCCCTTCGGGCAAAGATTCCCCTGGCTGATCGGACTCTCGGGATCGCCCTCGATTGAGACAAGCTTGCCATTCTTGTGATAAATAAGTTGGCCGCAACCGACGCCGCAGTAAGGGCAAATCGAACGCGCCACTTTCGCGCCATCGGTGCGCGCATGCATCGCGCGAGTCCTATCCGACATCGCTTCGAGCCCAGTTCCGTCTTTGCCCTCCCGAATCTGCCGGAGGAGAGGCCATTTCGAAAGGAAATCAGCGACCGACATCATCCCATTATCGCGCGAGGGATGTCAGATCGCCGCAAGAAACTTCGCAGCGATAGACGAGGTCCTTCTGGAGGGACAGGCAAGCGAGGTGACCTGCGACCTTATGCGGCATGCGATTCCCCGCTGATCTCGTAGTTGATCGGTTTGAATTTATAATTATTTGACATCTCCGCCGAGCAAGCGGTTAGCCCTACGACCAAATCCATCTCAGCTCGTAGAGTTACACTATCTCCAGCCTTCGATTTAGGGGGACCAATTGAAAGGGTGCCTGTGCCCGGGTCGACCTCTACGTTCATGAAAAGATTTAGGGTCGTGGGAATCGCATCAGGAGCGATGCCGAACGAACTCAGGCCTCGACAAAGGTTCTCGAAGCAGCTCGGATGATACTCATCGTTGTGATAGATGATTCGAAAGGTGTCCGGGCTGCAGGGGGTAAGTAAGAAGTCGTGGCGACCTACCGTATCCTCGATGATGGTTAACATCGGTTGACTGCGATTTGAATAAAGAACGTGACCTTTCGTGAGGTAGATCGTGTTCGCGTAATCGATGCTCCGTCCGGAGGAAAGCCACTCCTCCCTATCGGAGTTATTAAAGGCGACCAGATCTGCAACCTGTTCGCCCTCCGGGTCGATGACTCTGAGCAGCTGACCGCGCATCAGCTGGAAAGCAGTTCCGGTTTGCGGCGCGAGGATTTGCGTTGTCATTCTCAATGGCCAAAGGGGCAGCGGGAGCCTCCCGACTCACGGCTTGGTCTGGCTTGGAAAGGCGCCTTCCAGTGCGCACCCACTTCGCGGCCGGAATATTGGCGCGCTTCTGATCGCTCACCGAAATCGCTCAACATCGGATTGATACTGCCCTGCAAGTCTAAATCCCGAGAGCGGATGGTACTTTGCATTCGTTTCCATTTTCCTTCATTTCGTAGGCGTTCAAACTGCTCATGCGGATTGAAAACCAAGGTGGGATACGGAAAGCGACGGGCTACCCGTGAGCTTTGCGCATGCAGGCCGACCACATAGAGGGCTTGACCCGCAAAAGAAAAAGAGAAGCGGGGATCAAGTGGATCAGAGGCGACAGCCGGATCCCAACCATGTCTCTCCGCATCCACGCGGTGAAGCTGTTGCAACTGAGACCAAAGGAGGCGCTCAAAGCCCTTCTCCGATAACCTTCGCGGTTCGCGGAATATGGCTACGAACGTTGCAAACGGATTTCTTTGCCGCCTCTCAGATTGCACAAACTTTTCGAGCTCGGGGGCCAGCTTGGCCGCGCACGAGATGCAACCCAACTCTTCAAAGACTGAGACCGTAAACGTATCGGCACTAAGAGCAGCGCGAGCACCCAAACAAGGAAACGCTGCATCCTCGATAAAGGCCTTAAACTTGGTCTCCAGAACCGAGTCTGCGATTATCTCTCCGTTCGCGGAATCTTTGAACATTACCCAGAGAACGCGTAAACCCCTCTTCGCGGCTGCGTTCATCGAGGCGGGCTACGTAGAATGCTGGCTATGTTTTTTCATACATGGAGCGATCTAGGGCGAGTCATCGTAGTCGGCTTCTGTGCTTACGCGGGCCTTGTGGTGATACTGCGCATTTCCGGCAAACGAACCCTATCAAAGATGAACGCTTTCGATTTTGTGGTGACCGTTGCGCTTGGATCAATCCTCGCCACTACGCTGCTCTCGAAGGATGTTCCCTTGGCCAACGCCCTGGTCGCGCTTGCTTGGCTGATCGGGCTGCAGTGGCTCGTGGCTTGGCTGGCAGTGCGATCACCGGCCTGGTGTAAACTGATTAAGAGCGAGCCCCGTCTGCTCGCTCTTAGGGGAGAGTTGAACGAGCCTGCCCTGAAGAGAGAGCGCATCACGGCGGAGGGAATTTATGCCGCCCTTCGCTCTGCCGGCCACGGATCACTCGAGGATGTAGAGGCGGTAGTGTTAGAGACCGACGGCAGTTTGAGCGTGATCGGTTCTCGAACCGGACCTCTCCCAGCGAATGCGTTGCATGGCGTGCGGGGATTTTGCACCGACTAGGCTCGCCGGAGCGCTGAGGCGCGATCATACAGCGATGCCATCTGTTTTCTCATATCTGCTCCCGATAAGACGACCGGCCTTCGACGATCAGGAGGCGTCCGAGTTGAAGGCCTATTTCACCATGCTGTCCCAAATGAATTGTGAAATTCTCGTGATTGACGGCTCACCCGCAGAGGTTTTCGATCGGCATGCTGCCGCGTGGAGCGGGGATTGTTCGCATATCTCCGTCGACAGAGGGTTCGGTTACCGTAACGATAAGGTGAACGGAGTGCATACCGGCGTGCATGCGGCGCGTTGTCAGAAAATCATCCTGGCTGATGATGACATTCGATATACGCCCGACGAGATCCGAACCGTATTATCGTTGCTCGGCGAGTTTGAAGTCGTCCGACCGCAGAATTTCCTGCGCCCACTACCTTGGTGGGCAAAAGCAGAAGCGGCTCGGATGTTGATTAATCGAGCCACTCTCCGCGCTGCTGACTACCCGGGCACTTGCGCTTTTCTTCGAGAGACCTTGATCGAGAGCGGCGATTACGACGGCGATGTCCTTTTCGATAACGAGGAAATCCTGCGGCATCTCGCGGCCGATGGTCGCCGAATCGCATACGCTTCTAATCTTTTTGTCCGGAAGCGCCCACCCGTCTTCCGAAAATGGCTCGAACAACGTCCGCGCCAGGCTTATGAGGACTTTGGGATGCGCCTTAAGACCGGTCTGTTTATCGCTCTGCCTTTAGGACTGATTCTCACGGCCGTCATATCGGGTTTCGGCGGCTTTATCACCTATCTTGGGATGGTAGCGATAATTGCTATTTTGCTAGCGCTATGCGGTCGCAGGCGAGGTCGCGCGGCGGATTTCTTTCCCCCGTCGTTATGTTTCTTTGCCCCTCTTTGGGTATTCGAGCGAACCGTCAGCACTTACCTGGCTTTCTATTGGTACCTTAGGTATGGCGGCTATCCTTTTGGCGACCGCATCCTGTCCAAAGGAATCGGTCGCTCTTGGAAGACAGGTGGTCGCGCTGCTTCACAACAAATCCGGCACGGCTAAGGCATGTCATTGCCAGACTCGTTAGGAGAATTGGGCGATCTCTCCGGTGATTCATTCCGCCGTCTTCTGCACGAAGTGGCTGACTGGATTGCGGATTATCGTCAAAACATCGAAGCGCGAGCTATCTCGCCGACCGCCAAACCGGGTGCGATCATTGGCGCGCTCCCGCTGCTCGCACCAGAGAAGGGAGAGCCGCTCACAGAAATCTGGCAAGATGTGCAAGAGCTAATCGTTCCCGGGGTCGTTCATTGGGGGCATCCCCGCTTCATGGGATATTTCGGCTCGACCACGACCGCGCCCGGAATCTTGGCGGAAATGATTAGCGCCGCGCTCAACGTAAATGCGATGACGTGGCGGACATCCCCCGCTGCGACGGAGCTGGAGACCGTAATTCTTAGGTGGCTGCGCGAATGGCTAAGCCTGCCCTCGACTTTCGAAGGAGTCGTTTACGACACAGCGTCAATTTCCACGATGCACGCGCTCGCGGCGGCTCGAGAACTAGCCGAAGAGTCCATCCGCAGCCTTGGACTCACCGGACGGCTCCTTCCCCGTTTTCGCATTTACACTTCCGATCAGGCACACAGCTCGGTTGAGAAAGCGGCTATTGCCCTTGGCCTGGGAGAAGAAAACGTGGTCCGGATCAAAACGGGTTCGGACTTCCGCATGGAGATAGGTGCGCTTCGTCACGCGATTGAGTCAGACCTACGCAAAGGCTATCGGCCTCTGGCCGTGGTCGCGACGGTAGGCACTACTTCCACTGCGAGCACAGATCCCGTCGCGGACATCGCGGGCATCTGTCAGCAACATCAAATGTGGCTGCACATCGACGCAGCTTACGGCGGAGGATTCGCGCTCTTGCCAGAGGCGGCTTGGGTCACAAACGGTTGGGCTGAGGCCGACTCGCTGGTCATCAACCCGCATAAGATGCTTTTCGTTCCTTTTGACTTCAGCGTGCTTTATGTGAAGCAAATTGCCCGACTGCGCGATGTCTTCACTCTTGTCCCGGAATATCTGCGCGGAGACTCGGTCGGCGCGGATATTAACTATATGGATTACGGCGTTCAACTTGGACGGCGTTTCCGCGCACTTAAAGCATGGATGGTTTGGCGTTCCCTTGGCCGCGAAGGAATTGCAGCGCGAATTCGTGAACACATGCGGCTAGCCCGGCTATTGGCGGAGTGGGTGGAGAAAGATCGCCGATTCGAGCTCGCTGCCCCGGTCACGATGGGAGTCGTCTGTTTCAGATTTAAGCTTGATAGCGCAACGGAGTCGGATAGCGCCGTCACCCATCTCGTTGAGACCCTAAATGCGTCGGGTAAGACCTATCTTACGCAGACGAAACTTCATGGCCGGAGCGCCATTCGTTTGGGCTTAGGAAACATCCTAACAACGCAAGACCACTTGTTCGCCGTCTGGCAGATGATCCTTCAGGCGGCCGACGCGACTGGCTAGAAAACATCCGCAGTTAAGAAAGAACCTGAACGCCGCCGCCGGCGTGCCAAGCCGGATCGCGTCGACGAAATCGGCTAGGCTGACGCCACCAGCCTTGAGTATCCAGGGCCGGATCGCTTGGACGCTCACCTCTGGCCAGAGCTGAAATCGTCTTGGCAAGAATGGTGTCGCGCACAGCCCCATCACTGATGTCGAAAACTCCTGGTTCGTAATGTTCGTTACGCTGGGTGACGAGGCTATTCCAATCGAAAGAGCCAAGGAGCGACCACGCCGTGACCGCACGTAGGTCGATGCCTTGGGCGCGCGCCTCCAGCGCGGCCTCCCATCCTTCCATGAACCAGCGAAGCTGCTCATCGGGCGTGGAGCCGAGATGGACTTCCGTCAACGCAATCGGTCGGCGGTAACGTGCATGGGCATCGCGGATGGCACCGGCAAAACCGGAAGTGGCCGGACAGGCTCGCACCGCCGCGTCATCGGCATAGGTTTCCCAGTGGTTGCCGCCGTGTGTCTCAGAAGGGTAACATTCTTTCTTTTCATCGAGAAAACGATCGCTCGTGACATAGTGGTTGATTCCAATCACGTCCGGAGACGCTGAATTCTCCCCTAACGAGTTTAACTCTCTTGGGCTGGCGCCGGCTTCGATAAGGTGTCGCCACATGATGTGTTCCGGACGAACCATTCCGCTGAGTAAGTCCCAACTGAGCCAACGGCGTTCGTTGTCGAAGATTGCCTGATGGCGTAGTCGCGGAGTGCTGAATGTGCGCCCGAGATCGTCGGTCTGCACGAGGACGGCCCCGGGGTTTACCTTTCGAATCTCAGCCATCGCGAGAGCGGTGCCTCGACACTGATTCAGAAGCGCGCGTACAAATGTCGGCTCGCTGCGTCCGTGTGGGAACCAATGCCCGTAGAGACCGCTGAAGCGAGCCGTCGTGAGAGGCTCGTTGATTGGCGTGTAGGCATCTATCCAGGGATAACGTTGCGCCACCCGCGCGGCGAAAGCGGCAAACTTGTTCGGAAAATCGGGGTCAACCAGGCTGGTGTAGCGCGGCCCGCTGCCATGGTGCAGCAGTCCTGCGATCGGACGGAGCTTCAGTTCCTCCAATCGGCCGAGACAAGCGTCTGTCCATCTCCAATCACACTCTTCTGGTGACCGCGGCGCGATCGCTTCCCAAAGAATGGGAAAGCGCAACTTCTTCAGCCCAAGCGAGGCGAACCGACGCAGATCTTCATCCGCCCGCTGCCGGTGGCCCGTTCGCTCAAGCTGACTGGAGTAGCGATTGCCGAGTCGGTTGATCGTGCACTCGGCTCCGCCCCAAAGTTCCATGGCTTCCATTTGTTTCGCGCGCCTCTGTGCCCGCTAATTTCTTGTAAAGCGTCAGCGCCTGACCCACCACTTGGTCCATGTTGTAATACCGATAGGTAGCCAGGCGGCCGACGAAGTGAACGTTAGGCAAACTCTTCGCCAGCTCTCGATATTGAGAATAGAGAGCCGCGTTCGCAGCCTGAGGTATCGGATAGTAAGGGTCGCCCTTCGACTCGGGATATTCGTAAACGATGCTCGTCTGGGCGTGTTCCTGACCGGTCAGATGCTTGAACTCGGTTACCCGAGTGTAATCGAAATCGTTAGGATAATTTACCACGGCGACCGGCTGATGCCATTCGCGCGCGATCGTTTGATGCTCAAAGCGAAGGGAGCGATAGGGCAATTGGCCGAAGCGAAAATCGAAAAACTCGTCAATCGGACCGCTGTAAATCAATTGGCGAAACCCTACGCGCTTGCATATCTCGCGGTAATCGACGCCCAGCGCGAGCTCGATGTTCTCGTGGTCGAGCATGTTCTCGAACATTCGGGTAAAACCGTGGCGCGGCATCGACTGAAATTGATCCGTGAAGTAGCGGTCGTCACGATTTGTCCGCACCGGAATCCGGGCGGCCACTTGCGCGTCGAGTTGGGAGGGATCAAGCCCCCACTGCTTGCGCGTGTAATTCCGGAAGAATTTCTCGTAAAGATCGCGGCCTACCCGGTTGAGGACAACTTCCTCTGAGGTGCGCGGGTTCGCTATCTGTTCGGCGCCCGCAGCCAGGAACCCGGTGACTTCTATTTCCGTTAGGCTGAGACCGTAAAGCCGGTTGATCGTGTCGAGATTGATCGGAATGGGAAGAAGCTGACCACCCACGCTGGCGAGCACTCGATGTTCGTAACCGCGCCAGGTAGTGAAACGAGAGAGATAGGCAAAAATTTCAGCCGAATTCGTGTGAAAAATATGAGGTCCGTATTTATGCACGAGGATGCCCGCGGCATCGGCGTGGTCGTAGGCATTCCCGCCGATGTGGGGGCGTCGATCGCAAAGAAGCACCTTTTGCCCGAGGTCCGTTGCAAGACGTTCCGCCAGTACGCTGCCCGCAAAGCCTGCGCCAACGATGAGATAATCGTAGGTAGAACTCACGCGGCGTTAATGCTGAGGAGGCGTTTACTCGCGAGCACATCGTCGATGTGTTGTTCCAGTTGGCGCACGATTGCTTCCCAAGAATTCCGCTTGGCCAAGGCCAATCCGCGGTTGATTCGCGTGCGATCCGGGTGGCGAGCAGATCGTCTGCATTCTCCAATGAATCTGTCGTGATCATTCGCCAGAATGACAACATCACTGAACTGGCGAACGACATCGTGGATTGGCGTGGAAACGATCGGTCGCCCCGTCGCCATATATTCCAGCGCCTTGGTCGGGTTGAGAAATCGCGTCGCTTCGTTAATCGCGAACGGCATAAGACAAACATCGAAGCTCTTCGCGTAGGCCGGTAGCTCCGCATACTCGCGTCCGCCGAGCCAATGCAGATTTGCGCGCCGCGGAAAAGTCTCCGGATCAACCTTCGTATGTGGTCCAACTATGACGACGCTGCTCGCGCTCGTGTCGGCCAACTTGCGCAAGAGTTCGTAATCGATCCGCTCGTCGACTACTCCGATGTAGCCAAATATCGGACGAGGGAGACTCACCACGTCAGCCGGCAGTGCCAGTTCCGATTCGCGCGCGCGGCCAAAGTGGTTGTGCTCGACCCCGCAGCCGAAGGAAAAGCAGTTCGTATTCAGATGCCGCTTCGCCTCCCAAATCTTCGGGCCGCCTGCGAAAACTACGTCGGCGAGGGCAAGTAACTCGCGCTCGCGCCGCACTAGTTCCGGCTGTGCGCCACGGAAGAGCGATAACTCGTCCATGCAATCGTAAACGATCGCGCGCTGATCGAGATGGCCGGCAAACGCCGTTACCGCCATGGGATCGTAAAACCATTGCACCGGCGATTGAAAACTTTGCCCTAAAGGGCCGGCTAGAACCGTCTCAACGATGCGCCGCCTTTCACTGTCCACCCACGCGCCGTCGCTCCAACGCGCCGCCGGTATTTTCATTTGGAGGACAACGACATTTGGGAAATCAGCGACCTCCCGCAAAATGCTTTCCGAATGCGTTGCCTCATGTGATGGCACGGGCCCTTCGATGAAAAGAACGCGATGGTGTTTCGAAAGGCGGGAGAGAAATTGCTGCGGGCGCTGCCAGACCCAATCCCATCGCAGATGGGAGTGAACGATGATCGGATAATGTTCGCGTTCGGTGAGATACGAGCGCGCTGTAAGGCTGCTTTTTCGCCGATGGGTTTCTATTCTTGATTCTGCGTACGGCATAGGGTGTCCCTGAAATCGCTCCGCCGGACGGGGACGGCCTTCGAAGGCCGCCCGGTCCTAGGATCGGTCTTTCCCTGATACCCCAGCTGCTTTTTATATTGACGTGGGAGGCGGCCATTAATCCGCCGGTCGGCGCAGCTTTTCCCTATCTTAGCGGCAGACCGTTCCTTCAGGTCTTCGACTCGCTCCATCCGTGGCGCATCAGCCCACGATCTCTGCGTCATGTTGATGCCCGTCGTGTATGCTCAAGCGCAATGGAAAGGTCGCAACCCGCGACGATCAACTCAGCCTCTTTGACTTCGGAAACTCGAATGGCTCAAGGAATCTACCTGACGCAATACGGACTGATGGCCGAGCGCCATTGGCGGGAGTTCCGGCCCAAAATGGTGGGCGAAATGGAAGCGAGCGGCACCTTAATGGAAGCACTTTTCGAGGCGCAGGAAACGACCGTCAGCGAAATGGAGGCTCTCACGCGGCAACTCGAAACGGAGCAGAAGCTGACACCGCGACAAGCGCACGACCAGGCGTGGGAGATGATTCGCGAGAAATACATTCTTCTCCCGCCGGAAGAGAACCTGAGCTAAACGCGCGGAATTATCGCATCTGGCCGGAAGACCGGCTCGGCGAAGGTTCGCTCAAACAGAAGTGCGGCGACAATTTCGCAGCAATCGAGTTGATGCGACAACTCGAGAATCAGTCGCGCGCCGCCACAGATGACGAAAGGCGAGTGCTCGTCCGTTACGTCGGCTGGGGCGGAATCCCGCAAGTGTTCGCCACGCCAGCGCCGCCAGAATGGGTCGTGGAACGGGAGCGCCTTAAGAATCTCCTCACGCCTGAGGAATACAAGGCGGCGCGCGCTTCGACACTGAACGCGCACTACACCTCTGCGACCGTTATTTCAGCGATCTACGAGGCCGTTCAGCGGATCGGCTTCAAGGGTGGACGCATCCTGGAGCCCGCGCTCGGCAGCGGAAACTTCTTCGGCCTGATGCCGGGGGACATGAGCGCCCGCTCGCGACTCACCGGCATTGAGATCGATCCTCTAACCGCAAGCATCGCGCGTCAGCTCTATCCTGACGCGGACATCCGCGCGCAAGGCTTCGAGACCGCCGCGCTTCTTGACGGTTCGTTTGATCTCGCGATTTCAAACGTCCCTTTCGGCGACTACAAGCTGCACGATCCACAGTTCAACGGGCGCAATTTTCTCGTCCACGACTACTTTTTCGCGAAGGGCATCGAGAAAATTCGACCCGGCGGGCTGCTGACCTTCATCACCTCGAAGGGCACGCTCGATAAGGTCAACTCCAGCCTGCGCGGATACCTCGCGGACAAGGTCGATTTTCTCGGCGCAACCCGGCTCCCGAATACCGCGTTCAAACGAAATGCGAACACCGAAGTTACAGCCGACATCGTGTTCATGCGGAGGCTGCACGATGGCGAAAAGCCGAGCGGACCGGCATGGCTGAATCTCGCTGAGCACGTTAATCGTGACGGCGTCGAGTTTCACATCAACGAATACTTCGCGGCCAGTCCGCACATGATGCTCGGCCAAATGGCGAACGCCGGCACGATGTATCGGAGCAACGAACCAGCGCTCGTTCCCGATGATCGCGACCTTGCTGCGGCGCTCGCTGAAGCCGTAGCCGCGCTCCCGCAAGGCATCTACCGGAGAGCCGAACGCCCGTCAGACACGAACGAGATCGCGATCATCGTCTCGCCCGATCACGCGAAGGAAAACGCCTTCACGATCCACGACGGCGCACTCGCGATCCGGACAGGCGCGACGCTTACGCCGGTCACGAACCTGCCCGACGAAACCGCACGCCGGATTCGCGGGATGATCAAAGTGCGGGACGCCGTGCGCGAAGTCTTGAGCACACAATTGCAGAATCGAGGCGAAGACGAAGTCATCGACGCACGACGGCGGCTCAACCTCACCTACGATCATTTCGTCTCCCGGTTCGGTGCGCTGAACGAAAGCGCCAATCGCCGCGCCTTCCGCGGCGATCCGGACCTGCCGCTTCTCTGTTCTCTCGAGGATTACAACGACGACACCAAACGCGCGACAAAGGCCGCGATCTTTCGCGAGCGCACCATCCAGCAAGCGCAACGACCGCGCTTTGCGCAGTCCGCACCGGACGCGCTCGTGTTTTCGTTGAATGAAACCGGAAAGGTGGACCTGGATCACATGCGGATGCTGCTTGGCAGGCACCCCGAGGATTTTCTCCTCGAGCTGAGAGGGCTGATTTATCGCAATCCGCAAACCGAACAGTGGGAAACCGACGACCAATACCTTTCCGGTGACGTGCGGACGAAGCTGGCGGAAGCGCGTATGGCCGCGTCGAGCGATGGCGCTTACAACGAAAACGTCACCGCACTCGAAGCGGTCCAAACCGACGACCTGACCGCTTCCGAGATCGACGCGCGCCTCGGTGCAGTCTGGATTCCAGTTCGCGATGTGGAGGAGTTTGCGCGCTTCTCGCTTCGCAACGATGGCGTCACCGTTTCGCACGCGGCTGCGCTAGGAACGTGGTTCGTAAAGGGGGACTGGAATGTCCGCGGCAACGTCGCTAACACGGCGGAGTGGGGCACAATGCGCTACTCCGCGCTCGATCTGATCCAGGACGCGCTCAATCTCAAGACGCCGACGGTTTATGATCGCGACCGGAAGAACAGCACAGTCATCATTAACGTTCAGGAAACCGAAGCGGCGCGCGACAAGCTGGAGAAAATCAAAGAGCACTTCAAAGCGTGGATATGGGAGGACGACGAACGCCGCGAGCGCCTTTGCCAGAAGTACAACGCCGAATTCAACAGCATCCGTTTGCGCGTCTTCAACGGCAGCCATCTCACCCTGCCGTCGAGTTCGCAGCAGATCACCTTGCGCCCGCACCAGAAGAATGCCGTCTGGCGAATCGTGCGGAGCGACAACACGCTCCTCGCGCACGTCGTCGGCGCGGGCAAGACCTACACCATGGTCGCCGCCGGCATCGAATTGAAACGGCTCGGGCTCGCGACCAAGCCGATGTTCGTCGTACCGAATCACATGCTCGGTCAGTTCTCCTCCGAGCTTCTCACGCTCTACCCGAACGCCAACATTCTCGTCGCCGGCAAAGAAGATTTCGAGGCGAGCAAACGCGCGCGCCTCTTTAGCCGCATCGCGACGTCGAACTGGGATGCCGTCATCGTCACGCACGCGAGCTTCGAGAAAATTCCCGTCTCACTCACGACGCGGCGGAAGTTCATCTCCGATCAGATCAAGGAAATCGAGAGCGCGATTCGCGACGAGCGCACCGATCGCGGCACCCGACTGGTGAAAGAACTGGAGCGCGTGAAGAAGCGCCTCACGACGAAGCTCGAGGCGCTCTCGGCCGACGAGAAAAAGGACAACACCCTCACTTTTGAAGAACTCGGCATCGACCGGCTCTTCATCGACGAAGCGCACAAGTTCAAGAACCTGTTCTACGTCACCAAAATGACGCGCGTCGCTGGCCTGCCCCAGACCGCTTCCGAGCGCGCCTTCGATCTCTTCCTCAAGGTCCAGGACATCCAGGCGCGCAACAAGGGCGGCGGAGTCATCTTCGCCACCGGCACGCCGATCTCGAACACGATGGCCGAGATGTTCACGATGCAGCGCTACCTTCAAATGAACGCGTTGCGCCGCAATTCGCTCCAGCATTTCGATTCTTGGGCGGGAACATTCGGCGAGACCGTCACCTCGATGGAGCTGAGCCCGGACGGCAGCGGCTATCGTTTGCAAAGCCGCTTCGCCCGTTTCGTCAATGTGCCCGAGTTGATGCAGCAATTCCGCCACGTCGCCGATGTCCAGACCGCCGAGATGCTGAAACTCCCCGTGGCGGAAATCGACCAAGGCCGCCCAATCACCGTTAGCGCACCTTGCAGTCCCGAATTGAAGCGCTTCGTCGATCAACTCGTTAAGCGCGTCGAAAAAATCAAGAGCGGCGGAATCGATCCGCGCGACGACAATATGCTCAAGGTCACCACCGACGGCCGCAAAGCTGCGCTCGACGTTCGGCTCGTGCTTCCGCATCTGCGCGACAATCCAGATTCGAAGACGAATCTTGCCGTCGAACGAATCCATCAAATCTGGCTCGGCTCGGCGTCAAGCCGCGGCGCGCAACTCGTCTTCTGCGACTTATCCACGCCGACTCCGGTCGCGGGATGGTTCTCCGTCTATGAAGATGTCCGCGCGAAGCTGATCGACCGCGGTATTCCCGCCAAAGAGATCGCGTTCGCTCAGAGTTTCAGCGACGACGCTTCTAAAGCCGGGCTCTTCAAAAACGTCCGCGAAGGCAAAGTGCGCATCCTTCTCGGCAGCACGACGAAGATGGGCGAAGGCACCAATGTCCAAACCCGCCTCGTCGCGTTGCACCATCTCGATGCCCCGTGGCGACCGGCCGATATCGAGCAGCGCGAAGGCCGCATCATCCGGCAGGGAAACCAGAACGAATACGTCAAAATCTTCCGCTACGTCACCGAAGGCAGCTTCGACGCCTACATGTGGCAAACGCTCGAAACGAAATGCCGTTTCATTGCGCAGGTAATGACTGGCGACGCCACTGTCCGTCGGGCGGAAGACGTTGACTCCGCCGCGCTGACATACGCCGAGGTAAAAGCGATCGCGTCAGGCAACCCGCTCGTGATCGAAAAAGCCGCGATCGACGCCGAAGTGATGCGATGGACGCGGTTGAAGAAGCAGCACGCGGAGAGCCTCTACCAAATGCGCTCTCACATCCGCCGACTAACGGACAATGCCCAAATTCTGGAACGCGAAATCGGAAACATTCGGGAAGATCTAAAGACTCGCACGAGTACGCGTGGGGACAATTTCTCGATGACCGTGAAGAACGGAACCTTCACCGATCGCGTGAAAGCCGGTCGCGCGCTCGTCTTCCTCGCTGCCGCGTTGAAGCCCTTCGAATCATCCCAACCGCTCGGCAGAGTCGGAGGGTTTCCCATTTCCATCGAGCGCTTCGACGAGCGCGTCACGATTGTCATCCAGGGCAGACACAGCTACTGGGCCAACGTCAGTGAAAGCCCGGCCGGCACGATCGCATCCCTAGAGCACGCGCTGGATAGCATCGAAGATCGCCTGCGCGAACGCAAAACGGATATCGCACAATCGGTTCGGCAAAGTGCGGACCTGATGAAACAGCTCAACCAACCCTTTGAAAACGAAGAGAAACTCGCCGCCGCCGCGAAACGTCAGCAGCAGATCATCGCCGCCCTCGGCATAACCAAAAGCCAAGCAGCACCGAGCGCAGGCCAAGAGGATGTTGACACTGCAACCGAGTATTGCGCTCAGGTTCGACCTTGTTTGAACAGCATTGTGATATCGGCATAAAAACTGACAAGGTTGCTATACCGGGGACCGCGCGAGCGTTTCTCGGAGACGAAATGCCTCGCCATATCCAGCATCAGCGAGAACGTCGAGTAGGTGCAAAATCGCCTCGTCATGCTGGCCGGTCAGGACCACGCCTGAGCTGTGCTTCTTCAAGAGGCGAAGCAGACGAACTTCGGACGATCGAGTGAGAAGCGACTTTCCGGTTTTTACCAGCAAGTTGTGCACACAATTGGAGATCGGTACGAACGCCCGCGGCAGCAAATCGCCTCCGACGGTATTTAGGAACGCCACGTATCTATTTAGGGCGAACGCTTTGAACGTTGCGAACGCCTCGCGAAACCGATCAAGCTGCCCATCCAGTGGTTTCCACTGTTGGTCCTGACCGAAGTACATCCGATTCAGGAAAAGAGCAGCAAGAAGAGCGTCGAAAGCTGTAGAAGCCATTTTTGCGGACATCTTCCGTCGCTTCCAGTATTGCTGCTCATTGAGATGCACACCAATGTTAAGCGCAGCCCCTGCGAACTTCTCCCACACAGCCCAGAACACCTCTGGTTTGCCTTCCTGATCTAACATCAGACAGAGATCCTTCAGAAGCTCACCGGCTTTACTTCCCAGAGGCGCGGTATGGTCGCCGATCAAAATTGGGCGATAGAATTCAACTCCTTCCGCCGGCGTGCCGGCGAGAACTCGTTGGGAGAGAACTCGACCTACATCTCCCGTGTTCACCGGGTTAGTGCGAGACAAACTGCCATAGTGATCGCGCCACTTGTCGACTGCATACCTTCGGCGGCGGAATTGATCGTGGCTTTCAGCGATGAGTTGGACGGTCAACCAATCTCTAATTCGGAATAGTAGTTTCGCCGCTGTTTCAGAATGGTTATGAAGCAGCAGCAACGCGATGGCGGAGAGGTTTTCCTCCTCTTCATGTCCGCGGGGATAGAATAGTTCAAGCTGCCTAACATCGGGTGATTCCTGCGCAAGGAAACGCTTTCGCAACCGCTGCACCTCCGCGAGGACTTCGCCGTGCATCACCGAACATCGCTCCTGCCACGTTACAATATTCGTGTATGGAAGGCGCGCGGGACCGCGGTGTCGGAGGTCGATAATCCGGCAATAGCGAGCATGCTTAATCATTAGCTCACAGGCCCGAAGCTGGATTAAAGGGTCATAAGTGGAATGACCCAATCCCTCCGCCGCCGCGACTCGCACTCGCTGTTCGGGATGGGTGAGTGCAATTGCGCTAGCTTCCGCGACCTCTGCCTCAACAGTGGCGGACGTTGCCACCAACATTCCACAAACCCGCGCAGCAGCGCATTCCGCCTGCCACATTGTCAACAACGTCCCTGAATTCCAGACCGTAAGCTGCGCTTGCGCGAGTAAGGAACCTGTTACTTGCGAGATGCACCATCGCCGATCAACTGGCGCTAGTTCGCCATGATGATCACGTAGGCAAACTGCCGCAATCAATGTGGGCGTATCGCCAAACGCCAGCGCCCGTTCTGCATCGATGCTTCCAGGATCAAACTCGCGCGCTTTCTCTAGGAACTCGCGCCAATGCTCAGGCTGAGGGCGCGCAGTTCCGATTGGCTCAAGAATCTGTGAGGCCCAACTTTGCAACTCCATTGGACGCCAATTGCTCCGCATTTGCTCTGCGGTTGCATCGAGGTGCTGCTGCAATTCCGGTGGTGGCGGCAATGGCTCCAATAATATCTGACCGGGAACGTCCGGTGATGCTTCCGCTCGCAAATTTCTTGCGTCAATTCGATGAAGAATCAGACGTGCCATTTGAACCTCATCGGTAAGGTCGTGGGAAGAGATCTGAGTGATCTCAGCGTTCAAAGCATCCAGCACCGGAAAGATATGCGTTCTTCCGGGACCGAGCTGGGCCTTCAATATCATATGCTCCAGGTGCTCGCGTCGATGTGGAAGAGCATTCGCTGCGCGGCGTTCATCTAGATAGATCGATTGTTCCCCACGCCAAGCTCCCCAACCACCTAGCGTTTGATCATTCATCCAACGGTGACGGTCGAGTCCGAGCAGAGGCCAGCAATCCAACAGCACTGCTGCAATTCGGCCACAATGCCACCAATACACAGTCGCAACTGACGCGCAGACCGCCGTCACCGCGGCGTTCGTACTTTCAGCGATGAGTCGAAGGAGAATAAGTTCCAGCTCTTCAACGCGCTTGGTACCCACGTCTTCGAGCAACCACTTCTCAAGCGCCATAAGTGCACATTCCAGAACATGCTCGTAAGGTGACCAGCCTCTGTAGCACCGCCACCACCCTTGATCCGCAACCTGCGATATCTC
Organism: Chthoniobacterales bacterium; assembly: GCA_965218705.1. Taxonomy (GTDB): domain Bacteria; phylum Verrucomicrobiota; class Verrucomicrobiia; order Chthoniobacterales; family UBA10450; genus Palsa-1392. The sequence continues at coordinate 533,181 of OZ244652.1, read as the reverse complement.
TGCGCCGTCCAGATGCAATGTCACATCGAATGACTGATCCAAGACTATTTCGCCCTCAGGTTGACCAGCCCAACGCCGCGTCGCCTCATTGATTAATCGGCGAATGAATGCTTGTCCGAGTTCAGGATGCTCTCGCAGTAATTCGAGGAAAGGACCTCTAAACGCCGATGGAGGAGAGAAGTCCATGTTCCGTGTGGTCAATCCACAGGATCGGTCGCCATACGAACGCGGTGGATGCCGTCGCGCCCGTTCGGTTCTCAGGCCGTATGATTGCAAGCAGAGACGCACCATCGTTCGGGGATGTGCACGAGCGAGGGTCCAGCCACGGTAATCCGAGACCAGAAATTCAAGTAACTCCCGGCACTGCCGCACGCGTTGAAACTCGGCTGAATTAAATGTCTCCCGGTCTCGAAGCGCGACGCGCGCGACATTAACAAAAAATTTCGGCTCTAGTTCAGAAGCGACTGCCGCCACGAGCCACGAGAGACGATTCTCGAGCGGCGGGTAATGTCGGTGCTCCTCTCCCCAGTACTCCTCAAATCGGTTTTCCCCTTCGGTTGCAATTATCCATAGCCCATACACAAGCTGCGCCGCAGAGCCTATGCCTGGCGGCTTGGGACAATCGCGAGTAACAGCTGAATGCCAGTCGAGCAGAAGATGAGTAATTTGCTGAGCATGAGCCCGAAGAAATGTATCACCTTGCTCTTGGATAAATGCGAACAGCGCAGCCCACCCAGGGCCAACCGGGCGCTCAGGTTCGTCCTCTTCTGTTTTCGTTAGATAAGCGATTCGCAGTACATGGCCGAGAAGTCGAAGGCCGCTTCCGTCTGCATCAGACCACAGGTCTGCCGTTTTGCTCAGTGCCTGCCGTGCCTCGGACGAGCCGAGCAAAGCGATCGAGAGTTCCTGCTTCCATTCCTTCGACATCGGGCCTGTGAACACATCGCGAAGAAAGGAGAGCGCTTCCGCACTTCCGTCAGCCTCCAACCGTTCTCCAAAAAACTGTCGGAATGCTCGGCGAATAAGAAGAGCCGTCCCCAGCTGATCGAACAGATGCGCTGGATCGGTGCGGTGATCCATGAAGCTCCGTTCCGCGTGCAATAATAAGGCCCAATCTTCAATGAGATCATGCTCTGGCCGGAATTGATTCAGTAAATTGGTTTGCCGTCGCAAAATGCCCTCACCGACCAGACATGCAGCGATGTCTATTTCGCCGTGCTCGACGGGAATCCAAGCTTTGTTGTCCGTCACGCGCTTTAGGCTGATATTGATCAAAATTTCCTGCCATTCGGGGTGCAATTCAGGCTTTAGGAGCTGTTGCCACACAAAACGTCTCCATTGCGCGAGAGACGACCAGCCGCTCGATGAGAGCTCCCCAGTCGGCAGGTCGACCGCGCGTAGGGTCAGGTCCAACCATTTCAGGTTGCGCAATGCGCCGCTAATCGTCGGTTGCGTGAGCCACTCCTGCGGCAGTTTCGAACCGCGGGTAAGTTCTATAACTTCCTCGAGATCCAGCAACGGAACCTCGGCGACCCTCCAGCCACCTTCAACGGAACAGGCAGTCCGCAGATAATCAGCCAAATAATCGCGGCACGTCACAACAACGAGCCAACGGCGATCACTAGCAGCCACGCGTAAAAGTTGAGCGAATGCCTCTCGACTGCCGCGGGACTGCAATAACCGCTCAGCCGCCTCTATGAACAAAACCCTTTGCTCAAAAGGAAGTGCATCTGTCCATTCTTCTGCATTGAGGTCTCGAAGACCCGCTGCCTGCAATGCATTATCGAGATGCGGATGCGCGAATTCCTCCGATTGGAAACAAAAGACGTTCTCAGGTCGCGCGACTTGATCTGCGGCTTCCAATGCTAGCGCCGATTTCCCACAACCAGCGGGACCGGTGACAAGAACGAAACGCGCTTCCGTAAAGCGACTACGAAGATTTTGTAGCGGCGCATCGCGGGATAGATGTCGATTATTGACATACAACGTCGAGGCGATGCCATCCCTGGTTAGTCGACAATGCGCGCGCAGATTCTTGAGCCAGCTTTCATTACGACCTGCCGCGTCGCGGCCTAGATCGTAATTGCAAGCGATCGCGGCCAGCACGTGTTCGTCGAATACATGCGCGTCGGCCGTGTCTCGCGACACCTGCTCGAAAACCGCGTTCCAGCACGCTTCTGCGGTATTCAGGCTGCGCGATTGCGACGCGAGTCGCAGCACCCCTATAACTCGCGCTTTGTCTTGGCTCGCGGAGAGGTCAAAGTCGAAAGTTGAAACCAAAAATCCGCGCAAAAATTGCCATAGGTTTTCACTGCCCGGGGCGCCGCCGGTATTCTTTTCGATTATCGCGCTAATTTCCGGCAGAAGCTCGCGAACCGCCGCATTTTGGTAGCCTTCCAATGATAATCGATGCTCGAAATCTGAGCTGCTGGCGGTGGCGCGGGCTGTCTCTGTCAGCCGGCCAAAGAGGTATATCCGGGGTGAGCGAGATACGGCTGACGCTAAGAGAAAGGAATCTTTGCTCTGGTCGAAGTTCGTCCCAGAATTCCATTGCTTCCACGCGCGCGTAATCGTTTCTCTAAACTGCTGATCCGATTCGCGCGGGCTGACCGCACTCTTGGCGGAAACGTAAACACGGCGTGTTGATCCGTCTGCCGAACGCGCTTCAAGTGCGATGTCGTCTATAAGGCAGCCGAGATGCGCCGCCTGAACCCAGATTGTTGTCGCACACTCGCCGAACGGCGGGAGCGACACACCAGCCAGAGCGGAACACACGCAGGCAGTAGCCACGCGGCGCTCGAAATCCGAGCCGCCGCCTCCTGTCGCATACGGATTGATTCCACCGCGAGCAATCTACGCCGGACTGCAGCGAAACGCGCAATAGCGATCTCTCGCAGTCGCCATTATTGCCAGCGGGGGCGCAGGCAAGGTATGTTCCTCCAGTGGCGACCAGAAATTACAGCGATCTCAGCAACGGCGAACTGATTCGTCTACTGGAGGCGCGGGATCGGCAGGATGCAACGCGGTTTGGCCTGGTTTGGGAGGCGAATGAGGTCGAGCGGGATAGGGCGCTGAATCAGGATTTCGTCGCGCTCGATCTTGATCCGCTGCTGTCGGCTGGTGATGCGCCTTGGCGCAATCTGATCATCGAGGGCGACAATTTCGATGCGTTGCGATATCTGCGGATGACGTTCGCCGGCCGGGTGAAGTGCATCTACATCGATCCGCCGTACAACACCGGGAACCGCGACTTCATTTACAACGACCGCTTCGTCGAAAAGGAAGACCTCTGGCGGCACTCGAAATGGGTCGAGTTCATGTATCAGCGGCTGGCGCTCGCAAAGAATCTGTTGCGCGAAGATGGCGTTATTTTCGTTTCAATTGACGACAATGAGCTGTTCGGCCTGGGCCTATTAATGAACCAGGTCTTCGGTGAGGGAAATTCGATTGCGACAGTTATTTGGCAGAAACGATATGGCGGCGGTGCAAAAACAAAACATGTGGTGAGTCTGCATGAATATGTCCTTTGCTACGCCTTGAATAAGGAGGCCTTGGGCACGTTAACTCTGCCTCCAGATCCAGAAGCTAGAAAGCGTTACAAGTTCCGGGACGCGAAGCTTGAAAGTCGCGGCCCTTATTTCACTCAGCCATTAGCTACTACAAGTATGGATACGCGTCCCAACCTTCGGTATCCAATTCCATTTCAAAACGAAGAGATTTGGCCGGAGAAGCAATGGCAATGGTCGAAGGAACGCACAATGGAAGCGCTAGCGAATGACGAGCTGGTCTTTTCGAAATCCAAAGGCAAGTGGTCAGTCCGATACAAGCAATATCTACGCGATTCTGAAGGCGAAGAACGAGGTGCGAAACCGATGTCGATTGTTGTTGGACCTTATACTCAGGAAGGAACCGATACGGTTAAGCGAATCCTCGGCGACGGAAAGGCCTTTACATTTCCGAAGCCGCCCGGGTTGGTCGAGCATCTATTGAGCTACGTCTCAGACAAGGATGCGCTCGTGCTGGACTTCTTTGCTGGAAGTGGCACCACCGCGCATGCCGTTCACAAGCTGAATGCCGAAGATGGTGGACATCGCCGCTGCATTCTAGTTTCAAATGCGGAAGTGAGCCCCGACGCTCCCGAGAAGAATCTTTGTCGCGATGTTTGCGCGGAGCGAGTAAGGAGAGTCATCGGCGGCTACACTTCCTATAATGGGGAACAGGTCGCAGGGACTGGCGGTGATTTTGCTTATTTAACTTGCCGACGAATTCCGCAGGGACGCCTAACCGAGATCGACCACGCGCAATTCTGGACGGCGTTGCAACTCATCCACTGTGAGACAGTCTCACCTTATCAAGATTCCCCGTGTCTTAGCGCTGGCGATCAGGAGCAAACGCTGCTCTATGTGCCGAGTTTTCGCCGCGAACATTTGGCGGCCATCCGTAAAGCGGTTCGCGGGAGTCGTGCGGTGATTCTTTACTCCTGGCAACCGGAGCTACTACGCCAACATATTCGCGCTAATTACGTCCAGTTCGAGCACATTCCTGAGAGTCTTGCGCGCAGGTTTGGGTTGAAAGGCTGAGCCAATGGTGATCAAGACTCTTAAGCGCTTTCAGGAAGATGCGGTGCAGAGCGGCTTCGATGTTTTTGGTTACACGAAACAACTGCTCGATGCTTCGGGGAATGATCCGGTCAGCCGCGCGACTGCGATTCATCAGCACGGCTATCTGCTGATCGAGGCCCCGACCGGCTCAGGCAAAACACTGATCGCGGGACACATCGTCGAGCATTTCTCCCACATCGAGGATGTCGTTTGGTTTTGGTTCGCTCCATTTCGCGGCGTGGTGGATCAAACCGCGGCGTTTCTGCGCGAACAATACGCGGGGCTGCGACTGCGCACGCTGGCGGAAGACCGAATGCCGGGCGGCAGTCGGCGGGGCGATGTCTTCGTCACGACTTGGCAGACGGTGGCGACACGCGTGAAGGACAAGCGCAATGTGCGCCGAAGCGGGGAACAAAATCCGAGTGTCGATGAACTCATCATGGAACTGCGCTCGCTCGGGCTTCGGATCGGCGTGGTCGTGGATGAAGCGCATCACAGTTTCCACGGCGAGACGCAGGCGTCGGAATTTTTCCGTAGTGTCCTCCGACCGGAATATACGATTTTGATTACGGCCACTCCTGACGATGCGGATCTTGCGGATCTTCAGAAACGCGCGCAACTCGGCGAGCTGAACCGCATCACAATCTCTCGCGCCGACGCCGTCCGCGATGGTTTAGTGAAGGAAGGGATCAAATGCGTTGCTTGGAAGGCCGATGAGGAACGCGAGGCGTTGATCGACTTCGAGATGACCGCACTGGCTGAAGGCAGGCGATTACATCAGATGTTGAAAGCCGCGCTCGCGGAGCAAAAAATCGCGCTCACGCCTCTAATGCTCGTGCAGGTCGATTCGACGGCAAAGAGCGTCGAGCGCGCGAAGGAAAAGCTGCTCAAACTCGGCTTCACGGATTCCCAAATTGCGGTTCATACGGCGAAGGAGCCGGACGCCGGCTTGCTCGCGCTGGCTAACGATGAGTCGCGCGAAGTGCTCATTTTCAAAATGGCTGTTGCGCTCGGCTTCGATGCGCCGCGCGCCTGGACGCTCGTTTCGATGCGCGCAACGAAAGACCCAGACTTTGGCGTGCAGTTAGTTGGCCGAATCCTGCGAGTGCATCGGCGGCTGCAAGGCCGAACGATGCCGGAGCTTTTAAATTACGGATATGTGCTTTTGGCTGATGCGGCCGGGCAAGGCGGCATCGACATCGCGGGCCAGCGGATCAATCAACTTCAGACCGCCTATGCAAAAGTAAGTCCGACAACTGTCATTGTGCGGATCGGAGGACGGCCAAGTGTACAGGTCGTCGGAGCGGATGGCGTGGGCGATTTCTTTCCGGTGCCGCCGCCCGGCGCGATACCCGAGACGGCGGGCCGACCGGCCACGACTGCGGCGCCTGCCGGTACGCAGAGTTATCCCGTACACGGTGGCGGGTTTTCTTTCCCGCTGGACTGGCTTCTCGGAACCGAAGGAATCGCTCCGGCTTCCGGCGGTTCGTCTGCCAAACTGCCGCCGCAGTTCCAAGGTCGATATCGCTACGAACTGAAAGCGAGCGCGCCGCGGCGGTTCACCACGCAAAGTTTGCCGGAAGATTTCAGGGCTACTGAAGAGGATTGCGCCCGCAAGTTCATGGTCTCAGCTCAGCATTTGATCGACGTGTTCAAAGGCCAGGTGCAGGTGCAAAAGCAAACACTGGAAATTTTCACGCACCAATGGCAGACCGAGTTTGCCTTCGCGACGCTCTCTCCCGAGCAAATGGCGATTGAGGCGCAGCGGCTCCTGTTCAAGTCGCCGGTATTTCACGCGAAAGAACTGCGTCACGCACTTCTTCGACGCTTGACCGAAATTTTAGTAGGCTTTCCCGAGGCCAGCGATCCGCAACGTGTTGCGCAATTTCTAGACATACTTTTGGTCACGCATCCGCAGTTACTTACCGATGCGCAGAAAGCCGCCCTTGCGGAAGGAGCACAGCTGGAACCGGCTGATGAGATTCCGTCAGCGTTGGCATCGGATGAGCCGCTCCCTACATCGGGCTTCAACGTCTACGGCGTTTATCCGGCAGGGATGAACAACTGGGAAAGGCTCTTCGCCGATTTCCTGGAATCCGACATGAGTGGCAAACTACGCTGGTGGCATCGCAATTTGCCGCACAAGGATTGGTCGGTGCGACTTCTTCTCACCAGCGGGAAAGGATTCTTTCCCGACTTCATCATCGGCATCAGAGACCGACCGAAGCCGGAGAATGCGCTCCTAGTCGATACGAAATATGCCTTCGACACGGCGCGTGAAGCTCCGAAGATTCTCGCTGACCACGATGAATACGGCCGTGTCCTCATCGTGCACAAGACGGGAGAAAAGCGCTGGGCGAAAGTTCGGTTCGACGAGAACGGAAAGCCGGTCTTAGGTGACGAATTCCGCGTCGTCGATGCGCCAGGCCTGTAGCTTTCGGGCAATGGATCTCAGACCACCGGAAACGATCTTTCGATTTTTGTTTACCTCACCCGCACACTTTGTGGGTGAGTGCGCCGGGGAGGGTTTCTGGCTGACTCTGGCTTTTCCAAGCTTTGACCGCCGAGCGCGGGAGTCTATCCGGATCGGAAACGGCCCATTCCGGCGATCACATTTTTGCCTCTCCGTGGAAGTGCCGGTCCGCGACGAGTCAGCGCTGATGTATCCGATGTACGAATGGGTGGGTGAGGAAATGAGCGCCTTGTTGGGTGCTTTCTATGGCAAACTAATCCTTAACTTGGGTCATATCCAAGCTGGTCGCCTCCTGACGGTGCCTTCCATGCAGGAGCGACCATTTCATCGCTATGACAAACCACCGTTCAACGACAAGCCGCGGCAACCGGGAGGAGTCGACTCAAATCTCAGCGAAGCCAGTTCTCTGGTTGCGAAATGTCTGAAAGTTGGCCGCTCTGACGACCACCTGCCGCTCTTAATACAGGCTGCAGACTTTTACCGACTCGGATTGGAAACGTACGACGAACGTCCGGAAATCGCCTTCGCGATGCTAATTTCGACATTAGAAGTCCTCACAGGACTTCGGGAATACTCGGACGATCAATTATACGACGATGAATTGCTTACCGATCTTCGTTCCGTTGCAGCGAGTTGCATCAACGGGCCGGAGATAGTGAGTCGCCTGCAGGGGCGTCTTTACCAAGTAAAGCGAAAAGTATCGGCACTCGTTGTTGGTGTCGTCCCGGACGCGTTCTTTGACCAGCGTGAAACAGCGACAGATTCGGGCGTCATTAAGGATCGGAATGAACTCGTCGATCGTGTCCGGGCCGCTTACGACATTCGCAGCCGGTTGTTGCATACAGGAAATCGCAGTGGCTTGTGGTATATCGAAGATGATAATCGGGGAGAAGAGTACGGACTCGGCAAACCGGTGTTGAAGGATCAGCGATTGGTCAAACTCCTCTGTCGCTCCGTCAACTTGGTGGGGCTGGAACGTGTCACTTCAACGGTCTTACGTGCGCTCATCGCAGAGTGGTTAAGGGAGTAATCTTCAGGGGTGGAGAAAGTCCGGCTGACGCAGTCATCCATTTTGCTTAACTAACAAAGACATTGAGCTTTCTCCTTCCATCCTCCGCTCTCGCGGTTCTTCCCTCCGAAAGTCAACGACTTTGCTCGCCCTTCTCGGAGATGTAGTCATCATCGCGATTTGTCTCCCTTCGCCTCCGCCTTGCTTCGCGCTTCATTCCGCCAACCCGCGATCACTGCGTGGTGTCCGCAATCCGCTTGCGATCAACTTCGGCCGGGAACGCCAAGTTCCCGGAATCCCTCCTGATGCGGCTGCGCCGTCCTCGCGGCGCTCTCGGATGTTCCGCCCCACACTCCCATGGGACAGCCGGACACGCCGCCGCGGGTGCGCAGATCATCACGGACCGACACTTGTCGAAGTCACGCGCCTTGGGATTGCCGGCGATTACCGCGCCCCGCGATCGCGTGCGAAATCGCTTCACTTTTCGTCGAGGAGAAAACAAACCGATTTGCACCAAACACGATGCGACGAATAAACACATTCGCGTCGTCCACTGCGCCATGGCTAAATGTCCGCCCCCACTCATCCGCGAGCACGAGAAAACGGAATGGAGACACTGCAAAGTTGACGATAGTTCCTGGAGTGCCGAGGCCGTATTTCCGACGCCAACAAGAACCGCGTAGCAGCACAACAGGATCGTCACTGGTGATGAATGCTGGCGTTTCAGCAACGACCGCGAGCCACCGTCGTGACATTAGAGCATCCGAAGCTGCCTTGGACGCCGCCGGCATTAGTCGCACAAAATCCGTGCGCACTGAATGCGCGTCGGTCAGCGCGAACTCGCGAATCTCGGACGCCTTTAATCTCGTTTCGCCCTTCCTATTCAGAAGGGTTACTTCTTCATCGTCAGGGACGCCGTCGGCTGCGCGCTGAAAGAACTGATTCAACTGAAGAACGACATCCCGGTGTTTTGGATGACGAGCAATGAGGGTGCCTATAAAACGGGCAACATTCGCGCGCGTCCGCGGGTTATCGGCTCGATCGACTATTTCGGGCCAAACCTTGGCGAAGTGCCCTTCCCACCCGGAGAGCCAATCTTCCGTGTCATGTCGGACCGCTTCAGCGCCAATCTTCGGGGTGTACAGATTTGTTTCCGCCGCAAACTGACGTGGTGACGCTCTGAAGGGCGAACTACCGTCGAGCGGATACACCCAAAGCTTCCCAGCCGAATCGCACCAGTGTCGTAGATAGAATTGCGGAACGAAGTGGTGGAGTTTTGTCCGCGCCATGTTACGTCGCGCTTCTGGTTATGGCACTCGCTCGATGAGCCTGCAGGAATATTCACGCGGACCCCAAAATGCCGCGAACGTGTCGGATACGACATGCCACCTCCCCGAGGGGTTGCCGGTCCCGTGGCGCTCTCCCATACACGAGCACTCACATTCTGCTCCTACTGCATTCCAACATGTGGGTGCGCACTTCTGCTGCCGACGAAACGGCTGGATTATATAGGCGCGTCCGAAGCGCGCCTGTGCCCGCTTTACCACATCGTCGAACCACGCCTTGGGAACCTCCCAACATTGATGTTTCGCGTCCCACTTCGGCAGTCGTCGGCGACCCTTCCGGAGCCAATCACGCTGTATGAGCGCTTCCGGCAAGCGGACGAGCATTGGTTTGCCGTCTGGTTGTCGAAACACGACGGGAATCGTTGTCTGTTTCCAGACTTCGCGAAGCCGTGGGTCATCGCTAGTCATTTCATCACCTCGCTCGCGGCAAAAGCATGAGCCCGATTCCTATTCATCTTCGGCATCTCCGAGCGTGAGCAGTGTTAAGACAACGCCGAACCGAGGAAGAAACATGGATTGTTCGCTTACGCCGAACTCAACGCCCGCGGGCCGACCGGGAAACCAAGCGTCCGTCGATACGTCCTCTACTTCCTCTTCGGCGACTGAGCCGTCGAAAGCGTTCCACGCTAGGGATTCTTGCGACAGCTGTTGGCCTTTGCGCAGCCACACACCGAAACGGTCGCCCTTCGGAATCCACCAGCTCACCCGTCGATCCCTCGAAGCGACGAGAATGCATTCTTGCTTCGTGAGGTGGACCACGCGAATTCCGGCGGCGGTGAGTGACACTTGGAATTCGTCAGCGATCGATTTCACCAATTCTAATGAAGGGCTCGAACTTTCGCAGCGGGGTCGAACGTGGCTGGTGGGCATTAGCAATTCTGCCGCGAAGGTGTTCGCCTCGGCTTCCTGCGGACTCTTCTTGTAGTCCCGAAGATTAGCCGATGAGCACACGAACCACTGGCTTTCTTCGTGTAACTCCCAATGCCCGAGTTCGTGCGCAATGCTAAAACGGCGGCGACCCATTTCACCAGAATCCGCACGAACACGAATGGTTCCTCGGCTACCTTTCCGAACGATTCGGGCTTCGCTCCCCTCAAGTCTGCCTGGAGAAACGACGACACCTCGATCCCACGCGATGTCTTCAAGGGCCGTCCGCGCGGGATGCAGGAACCCGTATCGCTTCGAGAGCTTGAACGCAGCGGCTTTCGCGCGACTCAGGTCAGCCGGACGAACTGGCGGAGTCATCTCTTTCGAGCTCATCCAACAAGGTCAGGTCTTCGAGCATGGTTCTTAGATCTTCGTCAGTTGCCTCCTCAAAGTTTCGCCACGCCACCGCGGCCTCAGGCCGATCCCCAAAATTTCCTGAACAAATTCCCGGATTTGCGTCCGCACATCACCGACGTCCGGCAAACGCTCTCGCAGTTGGATCAGTCGATCCGCGAACAACTGACGTCTCATCCGCGCCTTTGCGAGAACTGCGCGTCCGTCAGCCTCAGCGAGTACGCTTTCGTATCGCTGCTTTAGTCTTTCCATATTCACGCCGGCGGCACGTAACTCAGAGACGATTTCTTTCGGCTCCAAATCGTCGGTCTCAGGCTCGTATAGAAACTGAGCAAGCGCTCTTACAGCGTCAGTCGCTGGGGTTTGCTCGGGTCGGTCAGGCATAGGTTAGCGGTTCTTGAATGGGTTGGATTGAGAGTGCTTCTCCCGGAACTGGGGCAGGATTCGGTCGAGACGCTTCTTCGCTTGCGTGATCGCGTTGACATCGACGCCGAGTTTTGCCGCGATCTCTGCGCGCCGGCAGATTCCATCCCATTCGCATTCGAGAATCTTCGGCAACAACGGGTCACCCTTCACTTCATCCAACAGGGCAAAAAAACAGCCGCTCGTTCTCCGCTTCGTCGTCGGCAGAGACTTGGAACGTCTCCTCCGGCAGGCTTCGATGGTCGCGCTTTCGGTCCAGAAAGTCGCTCACAGATTCGCCCTCCGCCGGGTACGGTTCGCGTTCGCGCGCGTTCTCGGCTCGTTCGACCAAATGGCTCGCTTTGCTGTCGATGATGTCGCAGAAAAACTTCATCAGGTCGGGATCTTTTTGCGGGTCCCATGATCGACCGCCTTGATCTGGATCGCCGATTAACACGGCTTCGATCGCGGATATCGCGAGATCTTCCGCCTGGACTCCGCCCGGAACTTTCCCGTCCCAAACTCCGCGCCACCATTTTTGCCCGAGCTTTCTCAAAGCGTAGTGCGTCAACCGTTCCAGGAATTCCGGCGTAACGGCTTCCCTTACCCGCTCGAGTGTCGCCGGGTTGGCGGCAAGGGTCGGTTCCATCGTCAGCAAGCATGTGTGTACATCAATGCCGGCCAGGAACCCAGATTTTCCGCGCAATTTGGTAATCTCGCGAGGCTTTTTTAAGTCCGCAGGAAAAAGTGGCGGCTTCGCGGAAATTTCGCATTCCGTCGCGGCATTAGAATGAAAAGCCCGAATGATCACCACAGAAAATCCCCAGCCTGGTTCCGCCTCCCACGATTGCGTGGACGTTATCGAAGGCTTGGTCAACCAAGCATACGATAAAGCAAAATGGTGGGCCGGTTGGGCGATTGGTTTGCAGGCTGCGCTTTTCGTCGCCGGTGTCTTCGCGATATTTGTCGCCGAGTTCACGCTGAGTTATCCTTGGATTGCGTTGCCGGTGGCTTTGGTGGCAGCGCTCATCTCCGGACGTGCGTCCAAGTTCAAAGGGATGGCAGAGCGCGCCAAGCGGCAGCATGAATACCTTGCCGGATTCGGCATCGTGCCATCGCGTGGGATGCTCGCGGATTTGCGAGTTAGCCTTGGACGGGAACTTCCACCTGCGACTGATCGCCTATTGCGCAAGGGCATCACTTACTCCAGCGGTAACCCTCCTGGCGCCGAGCGTGTCTTGGAAAACCTGTGCGAGAGCGCGTGGTTCACGAAGCACCTCGCTGATTGGTGCGCCCGCGCTTTAAGAGCGCTATTCGTGGGAACGGTCGGGATTGCCGTCGCGCTCCTTCTGCTGAGCGCCACTTCGCTGTCCGGCACTCCAGTCGGGATTGTCGCCGCAAAGTTCGTGGCTGCGACGCTCATCTTCCTGATCTCGATCGGCACGCTCCGCTCATGGCTCGCTTACGCAGCGCTGAGCCAGAAGGCTGGCGATGTTGACATCGACGCGGGCCGGTTGCTGGCCGCTGGAAATCCCGACGCGTTCGAGGCGCAGCGGCTCCTTGCCGAATACCAACTTACTAGAGCTTCCGCACCACTCGTGCCGACATGGGTGTGGCGGCTTCGGCGCGACTTCATGAACAAGAATTGGGCAATCAAAAATCCGCACGCCTGAGCCACCACAATGCAAACCTTCGACTTCCTCGCACCTGAAATTAGCCAAACCGACATCGCCGCTTTCGCAGCTGACAAAGTGAACCTTAGGAGCGAGCGCGCCAATCAATACCGGGAGCAGGTCCGCAATCTGCGCGACCATCTTGATCGTTACATCTCCGAACACCCCGACATGGGTCTGGCGAAGATGATTCTTTCCGGCAGCCTGGCTAAGAGAACTGCGCTGCGGACAATCAATGACATCGACGTGGGTCTCTACGTGAAGGGCGAATCTGCTCCGCACGACCTCGGTAAGTTGCTCGAATGGTTGGCCGGCCGCCTTCGCACTACCTACCACCAAATTTCACCGGAGAACATTTATGTCGACGGTCCCTGTGTGGTGATTTCTTTCAGTGGCACCGGCCTCGATGTGGACATCGCTCCAATCCTCTACGAGGGCGATCCGCAGTGGCGAGGCTACCTCTTTGACCGGTTCTCCGGTGCGAAGGTGTTGACCAGCATCCCGCTGCACATTGACTTCTTGCGGAAGCGGAAGTCGGCGCAGCCCGAGCATTTCGTGCAAGTGATTCGTCTGATGAAGTGGTGGATCCGCGAGCGGGAGAAGGACACTCAAGGATTCGCGATGCGCTCGTTCCTCGTCGAACTGATTGCGGCAAAGCTGGCCGACAACGGATGCAAATTCGCTGACTATCATACCGGCCTTGAGCACTTCTTTTTATATGTGCAAAAGACCGGGCTGAAGGAGCGAATCGCCTTCCGGGACAACTATCCTGCATCAGCGCTGCCGACGAACTCGACCGGGGTAGTGGAAATTTTCGATCCTGTAAATGCCGAGAACAACGTGGCGTCGAACGTAACGGAAACTACCCGGCGCACATTCGTCGAGCTCGCCGAAAAAGCGCTCGATGCCCTTAGCTACGCGCGCACCTGTCAGACCAAGGGGGACGCGCTCGAATGCTGGCGCGAGGTTATGGGAGCCACCTTTAACGCATAACTCCATGAGCTTCACCATGACCAGAACGGCCAGTGAGTCTTTCACGCTCACCCACGCCAAATACCTCGCCTCGAAAGTAACTGCCGACATGGTACGCTGTCAGCAGAACTACGGGCGCCCCACTCAGAGCGACATCAACAACTATGGGACTGAATTGGCCCTTCTGCTTCGCGACGGCTACGTCGCGGCATACGAGTTTGGTTTCGCGCAGGACGACCAGCGCGTTCTCTCTTGGCGTTACGTCGTGGATAGCTCTGGCCTCAGCTCTACTGATGACCGGCCCGGTCGGATCGTGTCCGGCGTCGCTGTTGCCAGCGCATCATACTTCAACCAGTTGACCTTTTCAGGCACCTGGCTCGCGCTGCCGCAGGCCGAACGTGATCGTATTTGCACGGGGCTACCGATCCAGCGGGTCACGAAAAATGGTCCGAAAGATGGCCGAGGATATTGGGCTAGCGATCTCAACTATTCCGCGAGCGGAGTTTCGCTCGGCCGTCGTACCTTTCGCCCTTTCTAGTTTATGACGCCCGGCCTCTTCGACGACATTGTCAGTTTCCCCGATCCAGATATGCACGAGCGCTACCAGGCGCTTGTTGGTTTGGATGAAATGAAGGAGCGGATTGAGAAGGAAGCGGAGGCGTTACTGCGGCCAGATCTTCTCGAAAAATGGAGCAAAGATAAGCATGGCAGCCGGCTCGCGGCACTCGACCTCGTCTGCCGCAGACCGCCTCTCTTCATTTTCGCGGGGGATGTGGGAACGGGGAAAACTGAACTCGCGACAACTTTCGGCGATCGCCTAGCGCGCACGGCGCACCTGTCCGTAGAGTTGTTTCCGTTGAGCCTGCGTGCTCGTGGAAGCGGAGCCGTCGGTGAGATGACTCGGTTGATATCGGATGCCTTCCGAGCGGTGAAAGCCCACTGCCCAAAGAATGCTAACGGAAAGAAGGTTTCTTCTGCCGTGATTCTGCTCATAGATGAAGCCGATGCGCTCGCGCAGTCTCGCGAACTCGCGCAGATGCACCACGAGGATCGGGCGGGCGTAAACGCTTTGATCAGGGGCATCGACGACATCGCAGCTGCGAAGCTGCCGTGTCTGACGATCATGTGCTCGAACCGCCTGAATGCGCTTGACCCCGCAGTGCGACGTAGAGCGGCGGCAGTGTTCGAATTCAACAGGCCTACGCTCGAGTTTCGCCAACGGCTCCTCACCACTCAACTGGCGGGCACCGACCTTACAAAGGCTGACATAGACGCGATCGCCGCGGGACTCGGCGAAGCGAAAGACCGGAAATACGGCTACACCTTTTCCGACATCACGCAGCGCTTCATTCCCTCCCTCGTCCTCTCCGCATATCCATCTCGGAAGATTTCGCGCGACTTAGCGTTGCAGACCATCGAAACAACACCGCCGACGCCTCCTTTCAAAGAGGGGTGATTTCGATCGCGGATGGCAAACCGCGGCTGCACTTCCCGGCTCGCGATCTGCTTCCCAAAAGCGCATGCTGCTATGGGCGATCCTGCTTGAGACTGCGCTGCTGGCCGGCGTCATCTTCGGCGTCCTCGGGCTGATCCATTGGAAGGATCGGAGGAAGCGGTTGCCGTTCACTCAGAAGATCCTGCGCCCGCCGGGCGAGTCGCTCCGTGTTCGATTGATCGGGCTCGACGAGAAACTGAACGACCGGCTCGTTCAGTTAATGTTGTCCGCGTATTCGCCACTGATGATGGCGGGACTGGTAGCGGTGCAACGCGTCACAGTTTCGGTCGGGATGTGGATCATCTTCGCAGCGATCGCGATTGTCGCTTCAGCATGGTCCGGTTACGGGCTCCGCAATGTGTTCATGCTTCGCCGACGCTGTCGTCTCGGATACGAAGGCGAGCGCCATGTCGGCGAAGCGCTCAATCAGCTGATGCTGGCCGGCTATCGTGTCTTTCACGATTTTCTCATCACGGACAAACCGGGCGTGACATGGAACATCGACCACATCGTTATCGGCAGTAATGGCGTTTTCGCCGTTGAAACGAAGACGCGCCGCAAGGTAAAGGGGATCGATGGCGCAAAGGTAACCGTTGGCGATGATCGGCTGGAATATCCGTGGGGCGCAGGTCGTTGCGGACTCAATCAAGCGCGGGATAACGCAGCATGGCTGAGCGATTGGATTTCGAAAACGTTCGAAAGGCCAGTCAATGTGTTGCCACTGCTGGTGCTTCCCGGTTGGTTCATCGAACTCATCGCGGGTTGCCTCCCTTCGCCTCCGCTTTGCTTCGCGCTTCATTCCGCCAACTCGTGATCACTGCGTCGCGCGGGCAGTTTCCGCGCCAAAGGAAGTTTGGACGGATAGCCACCCTGGCATGAATCTCGCAGTAACCGTGATTGATGAATTTCGAGAGCCGAATTCGTGACCTTGAGACACAAAACAGCCAACTTCGAAGTGAAAATCGGCAACTCCGCAAAAAATTAGGTGCTTCTTCATGGCGTATCGACGGAGCGCGCGGCGAGCAATTTGTCGCTGACCTCATCGGTGGTACGTTTTCGACCGGAAGCGCGCCCTACGATTTGATTTCGCCAAGCGGAGTCACTTTTGAGGTCAAGTGCCCCAATCTCAACGAGGCAGTACTTTTCGGTCGGTATCAAATTTCGCGGCAGGAGCTGAAATCGCGGTATCGCGCAAATTCTTGATGCGGCTGCGCCGCGCGGAGACTGCGCTTCCGCCGCCGACTCCCCCAGCACAGACTCCGGGTTTGCCTCTCCTGTTAGGGTGATCATCTGCGCCGTCCTCGCGGCGCTCTCGGCTGTTCCGCCCCATACTCCCATGCGGACTGCCGGACGCGCCGCTGCAGGTGCGCAGATCATCGGAAAAAGCTCAACCGTATCCACACGATGCACGGCTACGGAACCGCTTTTTTGGACGATAATCCCGCGGATCGATGCAGGCGTCGTAAGTTGCGCGAACGATCTTGATCCAATCGGTCCGGTAGATGCCTTTTGTGTTCTTAAAGGCCGGGCTCGCTGGGAATGCCGAAGCAATCTTGAGCCAACGATTCTGCTCCTGCGCCATGATACGGATCTCGTCCGCTACTTCTGACAAATCCTGATCCTGACTTAGCACGAGCGCCACATCAAAGACACCGCGATGAGCGAGGCGAATAATGTCAATCGCCAAGCGGACGTCGATGCCCTTTTCAGAGGCAACAAGCGAGGTATGTGTCTGACCCCCTGGCAGGCGAATCGTCTCATTGCGATAGCGCAACGGCCGCGAATACACCGTGATATTCTCGCGGCCCATCTGCGCGAGTTTCGCGGTCCAGAAATGATTCCAGAACGCATTATCAGACGCATCCGGGATGCCGGTGTAAAATCGAATTTCGTCGAGTTGCCATCCTTGAGATTGACAGATCGCTGCGGCCAGCGCTCGAATATCGTAATTCGGAAAGCGATATCCGAACGCTAGCTTCGCCGCGTAGAATAGATTCTGCCCGTCGACGAAGACGAAGGTTCGTTTGCTGGCAGGTTCAGCAGCCACAGTTCACGAAAAAAAATAACCCCGTGTGAGGCCTTTCGGCGTATCACACGGGGAGTAGATTAATTGTCTTTTCGACGGGAGCAATATGTAAGCCAAGCTTGGGCTTGTCAAGCACTCTCCAGCTGAACCAGCCCTCGAGCCGATCCGGTTTTACCTTAACGCGACTGTGCCGCGCGGAGACCGTGCTTCCGCCGGGGAGTCCCCCAGCACGGACTCTGGAGTTTGCCTGTTCGTTCGAGCGATCATCTGCGCCGTCCTCGCGGCGTTCTCGGCTGTTCCGCCCCATACCCCCATCCGGACTGCCGGCCGCGCCGCTGCGGGTGCGCAGATCATCACGGTGAAGCATCGTTGCCGGCTGTTTCCGCCAAAGATGTTGCGGCCCATTGCGCCAATCTGGGAGCAATTCGAATGGATCATCTGCGTAGTGTTAACTAGAACGCGACCGTGTCGTGGCTCGCGAGAAAGATTGTCTATCAATGAAAGTCCGGCCAAATCCACGCTATTCGGAGTTTGTCTCTCGACTCAGCAAAATGTCGCCGAAGCCGGCTCGTTGGGCTGGCGTGACTTTTCGTTCCGTCGAACTGGAACACGCGGCTCCCGAACAAATCCTGAGTGGTGAAGGCAGCCTGAAATTCGGCGGTCGTTGGAATGCGCCGGAAAGTTTTCCGGTGGTTTATTCCAGTAATCGACCTGGCACCGCCGCAGAGGAAGCCTTCCAACTTGCGCAGGATTATGATCTGTCGCCCGACGATCTGAAGCCGCGCCTGACCTGCGGCATCGAATGGAATCTCTCTCTCGTGATTGATCTCACCGGGAAAATTTTGCCGGCGTGGCTGAAGTTAGCGGATTGGATCGAGGAGAATTTTTCGCGCATCAACGACAGCGGCTCCGAAACGCTTTGCCAGGCTCTTGGACGCGCCGCACGCAATTCCGGCGCGAGCGCGCTGCTCTGTCCGTCCGTTCGCGTGCCGGATGGAATCAAGCTCGTCGTGTCTCGTGATCGACTACGAACAAGCGAGACAATGAGATTATTGGGAGAGGAAGAACTGGATAAATATTTGGTATGACAACTGCAAGGTTGCATGCAACAATAATAGCGATGAAAACGGCAAAGAAATCCAGCTTCCCCAAAGCCGCGGCGGGAGGTGAGCTGAGGAATTCGGCCCTCAACGGAACCAACGGCGCTTCAACCTCAAAACTGTCTGCCGGCTCGGTTGAAGTTGCTGATATTCGAAAGCTATCGCGGACCTACAACTTATCTAACGAAGCCGTCAGCCGTGTCACAGGCGCGTCACCCCGGACGGTTTCGTATTGGAACGCAGGCACGCCACCGCAGCGGTCGAGTGCGCAGAAAATCAGAGAGGTGACGCGATTGTTCGACGCGCTCGCCGGTCTCATCAAAGCCAAGGCGATTGGCCCTTGGTTGCAGCAGCCGAACCAGGCATTCGACGGTTCAACTCCACTGCAAGTGATTGAACGCGGGGAAAAGG
The DNA here is from genome assembly GCA_965218705.1 of Chthoniobacterales bacterium. Classification (GTDB taxonomy): domain Bacteria; phylum Verrucomicrobiota; class Verrucomicrobiia; order Chthoniobacterales; family UBA10450; genus Palsa-1392. The sequence goes on along the minus strand of OZ244652.1, from coordinate 514,392 downwards.
ATCGGCTCTGGCGAATGATCTGGCACCTTCGCGAAGGCAATCCGGGTTAAGCCTAACGGCTTTGATGCGGCTGCGCCGCGTGGAGACTATGCTTCCACCGCGCGCTCCTCCAGCACAGACTCCGAGTTTGCCGTTTGAGTGGGTGATCATCTGCGCCGTCCTCACGACGCTCGCGGCTTTCCGACCCTGATCCCCTACGGAAGCTGGCCGCTTCGCTGCGGGTGCGCAGATCATCACGAGAGACAGCTTACCGCAAGAGTACGAGGAACCGCCGCGGGAATCGCTCCTCGATTTTATGGCTCGCTGCGCGCCGTCAAGATATTGCTCGTACCTGCGCTCCACCTGTGACTGTGCTCGCTCGCCACAGAGAGGAGGTCGCTATCGATTCACGCGGGAGAAGTCGGGTCAGTGCAAGAAACTGCGAGTCGATCAACCACTTCAGCCGATGCGTGGAACGGCCGCAACGCGAGTTTGTCACCACAGACGGTTACTTCAAATGCATTTGAGCCTATTTCCGCGAGCATGGCGTCTCCCACGGCTCCACGAAGATGTTTTTCGATGGTGTCGCGCAAAGGACGTGCGCCAAGGCGCGGATGAAAGCCGCGTTGCATCAGGAACGAGACGACGGAATGACCCAGCGTGAGTTCGAAGCCTTTGTCGCGGAGAAACGAGAGTTCTCGCGCTATGTGTAGACGTGCGATTTCCATTTGCACGTCATAGCTCAGGCGATTGAAGACCAGCTTTTCCGCAATGCGGGCGTAGAGTTCGGGGCGCAACGTTTGCTGCGCCTTTGCCAGGACGTGGCGCTCCATCGTTGTGAACGATGAATGTTGGAGATTGAGGATTTCCGCCGCAGCGATGTTGGATGTGAAGACAACATAGAAGCCACTGAGGTCTAGTGTTTCGCCGCTCGCCATCGTCACCCGTGCGGCATCGAGGATTTGCAGGAACAAATCGAGCACGCGCGGATGCGCTTTCTCAATTTCATCGAAAAGCAGGGTGCCTGTCGCGGATTTCTGGCGTGCCAGGCCTAACAACCCGACTTCGCCAATTCGCGCGCCTAACAAGACGCCGAGACTTTCCTGAGTCTGATACTCCGACATGTCGAAGCGGAAGAGCTTCTCGTCACCGAGCAGATAACGAGTAAACGAAATCGACAATTCGGTTTTGCCGACGCCGGTCGGGCCTAACAAAAGAAAACTTCCACGTGGTCGATTTGGTGTCGTTAGGCCAAGCTCACCCCGCTGAAGCGCAGAGACGACGCGCGGGATGACGTGATCCTGTCCGCGGATCTGCTCCTGCAAATACGCTTGGAGATGCCGAAGGCGTTCGAGTCGGTCAGGCGAGATGGAAGATGCTTTCATCCTTTTCACCCTGACAGCGCGCATGCCGCGAGGTCGCTCTCGCGCCGGAGCAGCATGCGCTGCGTGGCGAGTTAAGAATCTCGCCACATGAAAACCAAACTCCTTGCGGCCAACCTTCTTCCAATTCTCGCGCAAACGACTGGCGATCTCGCTGGCGGCGCAAGCAAAGCGCTCGGCATCGTGATGCTCATCGGTTTCATCTTCGGCACGATCTGCGTGGTCGGCGGTGGCTTCGCCATTCGACGCGGCGATACCGATGCCGGCAAGCTGTCGATTATCGGTGGACTCATCATCGCGGGCGCGCCCGTGATCGTGAAAGCGCTCTTCACCGCTTTCGGGATCGACAGTTCCACCGTCGACGTTGGCCCGTTTCAATGAACTCCGGCTCGAAAAGCGAACTGCGCTTTACGGAAACGAACAGCGCTGATGACTCCGCCGGCAAGACGTGGGGACTGGAAGGCAACCTCTTCTGGTTCGTGGCCGGCGGAGCATTTGTAGGAGTGCTGACGCTGCTCCTGCTTTTCAGCATGTGGCACTGGGACTTCCTCACTGCGCTAATACCTGCGTTGATTCCGCTCGGCCTAGCGTTGCTCTACGCCTTCGCCTTTAGGCAAGGCAAACCCTCGGGCTACGACATTGATCTCTTTGAACTGTGGCTGAAAGGCCCCGGCTTTGGTCCTCAACCTCCGCGCGGAACGGCGCGGGCAAACTCCGCTTCCCACGACCATGTTTGAATCTGCTCCTAACGGTTACTTCATTCGCGACCTCATCGTCTTTCACGGACTGCGTAAAGGTTGCTACGTCTCGAAAGGCTTCATTATCGAGCCGGCCGATCTAAGTGCGGCGGCGCCGGAACATCTGAACGCGTTCCAGGATCAGCTCACGCTCTTGCTTTCGTGTTTACACGACAAGCTGCGGCTGCAAGTGCAATGGTTCTGCGACTCCGATTACCGCGCCGATCTCCTTCGCTACCGCGAGCAAACGGAGCGCGCCACTAATGTCTGGACACGGCGTTGTCGCAACGAGCGCTTCGTTCGCTACTGGCAGGCAATGGTCGATCGCCAGCTTCGGCGGCAACGGCTCGTCCTTTTCTTCTCGCGTAGCATTGAGACATCGCCCGCGCTCATGGCGACGTCTGGAGGGCAAGAGGCGCACTACGACGCCTTGCTCCAGGAGATGACGACGGAATTTGAACAACTCCAGCAGTTGCTCGCCAATGTCCTTCCCGGCGCGCGGATAACGCCGATGAATGACGCCGATCATTACCGTCACTCCACTACGTTTCTCAATCCTTCACTCAGCTCGCGCTTCGAATACGATACGCTCGCCACCTTTGATTCAGCGCTTTCGATTCAGGAGAATTGCTGGCATAGCGAAGCCCAGGGATTGACCGAGTCATCGGGTTTTTGGATGGATGGCTTTTATCACTCGGTCTTGGTGGTGAATCGCTGGCCGCGGGCCACGCATCCCGGGTTGGTGCAGCGGCTCACAGGCCTGCCGCTGCTCGACTACAACATCACGGTGAATATCGAGTCCCTTTCAGCGCGCACTGAAATCAATCGCGAAGAAAAAGCACACGATCGTCTCGCCGGTGATTTCGCAAGCGAAAAGCGTTTGTCGCTTCTCACCGCGATGGAGAAGAAGCAGAAGAAAATCTCCGCCTTGATGCAAGGCCACACTCTGCCCTTCAAGGTCGAGTACATCATTCGCGCGTGGGACGAAACTCGCGAAGGACTGGCGGTGAAAACGGCCGCGGTCAAGAACGCGATCAACGGAATGAATGGTGCACAGTATCTTGTCTGCGCATTGCCAACGACAGCCAGGAAACTTTTCTATCAAAGCTGGCCCGGTTGTCCTTGGGGCCGCTATTCGCATCGGAAGCTCTACGCGGAGACGCGCTACCTCGCGGACGTGCTTCCTTTCAGCGCAACCTTTACAGGTCATCTTGAACATGCGGAAGCACTCTACGAAGGGAACCAGCGGAACCTCGTCGGCGTGACGACCTTCTCCGGCTCCGAAGGAAACGAGACGCCACAACACGCGGTCCTGCTCGGCATGAGCGGCGCGGGCAAGAGTGTCACTGTCTGCGATCTGCTATCTCAGACAGAAGCATTCTACGACTACACGGTTATCATCGAGGAAGGTCTCTCTTACGAAATCTATACGCGCACGGTCGAACCGAACGCACGCCCAATCATCATCCAGCCAGATGGCGACCTAACGATCAATTATCTCGATACCCATGGGTTGCCGTTGACCGCCGAGCATCTCGCATCGGCGATGGCGCTCGTGGCCAAGATTGCCGGCGTCAGCAGCGACGAAGACAAGCAGCTCGCGCGCGAGGCGCAGATCGCGAAATACATCATGCTGCTCTACGAAGATGTCTTCGAGGAATGGAGCCGTAAGAATGGCGATCGCCTACTGCAAATCGCCCAGCACGCATATGCGTTAGCGGAACTGAAGCGCGGGCGTCCCGGTGCCACGACCCTCGATGTCTTCGTCGATCTTCGCGATCGCAGGCGCGTCGATGCTGAGTCAGCTAGCGACCAACTCGCCAGAATTCCGGAAGAGCAAGTGCTCCGTTTTCTGAAGGAGCCGAACACCCGCCGGGAAGTCCGCAACCTTGCCCTCGCTTACTTCGAGCCTTCGGAATATCCGACCCATCGAATGCTGCAAGAGCTACTCCAGCTCGACGCCTCCGATCCTGCGGCCAACGATCTCGCGACCCGTTTGTTACCGTGGTGCGCCGACGGCAACTACGGTTGTCTCCTCGATGGCGCGAGCAACATCTCACTCACCGGAAAGATCGCGCACTTCGAGCTCGGTTACATTCCCGAAGCTGCGAAGCTCTTGCGCTCGGTCGCCGGATTCCTGATCACGAACTACACGCGCCAGCACATCATCACCATGCCGCGCCGGCTAAGGAAGCGGAACGTCTACGAGGAGGTCGCGCGACTACTCGACATTCCTGGCGGCGAACAAATCGTGAAGGAAAGCTATGCGCAGATGCGAAAGTTCAATTGCTGGAACATCTCGATCGTCCAGCAATACGGCCGCTTCAAAGAGAGCCGCATCCGCTCCGCGGTCTTCGGCAACAGCCGCCAATTCTTCCTCATGCGCCAAAATGATCGCGCCGATCTCAACGACATGGCCGCAGACATCGGCCTCACCGATCTGACGAAGCACGCTATTCTCTCGTATCCGCTGCCCGATCAACAGACCGGCGAAAAGTTCGCCGCTTTTACCTACCTGCACAACGACGCGCAGAATCCGATCTGCGGTACAGTGCACAACGTCGCTTCACCCGAGATGCTCTATCTCAGCGGCAGCAGCGGTGCACAATTCGATGAGCGCGCTGCAAAGTTCCGCGACAGCGGCGATGTGGTCTCCGTTCTCAGCGAGAGGATTTCTTAGATCTGCTCCGATGCCGGTAACAACTCTCTGACGTTGCCGTGCGTCCTTTTCTCTCGACCAGACGATTCGAATGAATGCGCGTTTATTTCGAATCGCACTTCCACTCCAGATACAGAAGCTCTGCTCTCAGTGTTGCCCCATACTTCGTGTGCGCTAAGAATGTTCAATTCCCCAGCTTGCGCCTGTACTGCGAGTTCACGGCACAACCTAGCTAACAACGTCGAAGCCACCGCTTTCGCTACAAGCTTAGCCGGGTTGTGCAAAACGAGTTGAATTTCGGCAGGCAATGCCTGCTGTTCGATGGTCCACTTTCCTTTTTTTATTTTCATCTGCCTTTCTTGCTAGTGTCTTGATGATCTAGTTCTCGCCGAGGTTATGCGTGAACTGCGAGTACCTTTCCGGACTTGAGGCAAACGTGATCCTCCGGTTAGCATATTCCAGCTCCCGACCCACCAACGAATATATCAATGCGTTGTCGAGTGAGCCTGCGGTAGCATCTAAAACAAACTCGCCGCAGCAGGTGCCGTTGCGATAATCCACAAACGGAGCCACCTCGAGTACCCATATAAAATGGGGCAGGTGCAATTGAGCAACGAACAATGGCGCTCCCTCTAATTGTGCCTTTCCCGAAAGGGTGTCGATCTTACGCTTTTTGAAAGCTGCGCTACTAGTGAAGAACAGCCGTGTGACGAAAGGCGCTTCGCCCAGTCGCTCTATTTCTTCCCTCTTCAGGTTCAAAGCCCGGGCACAAATGTTGCGTGCGCGAGCCGCAGTTAGAAATACCTTTTCAGGCAGAGGACACACCGCAGCGTTAACATCCTGAATGAAGAACCGGTTTTTCGCGACGCCTTCGACTACAGTCTGCTGTTCCTGGGGATAAGGGTTATTTGTAAGTTTCGAGTAAGGGAACTGGTTATCATCGTTAATGATAAAAGAGTCAAAAAATGATGAGTGGTCTATAAACCATCCATCTTGTAGTTCCGCCGTATTCGTAAAGTCCAATGTGTGTCCGATGACTGCGACCGCATGTCCTCCGACTGAAGCGAGTATCGGAACGCCTGACTCGATGTAGGTGCATATATCCTTGAACGCAGCTGCCAACAGCGAAGCCTCTCGGAGGCTTTGCTTGGCCTGGATAATCACTGGGTGAGTTCCGAATTCGGTCAGGATCGTCGAATAGTCCTCATACGACATACCTCTATGTGGGACGACCCGGCCTTGCCTCTGGTGCGTCATCGCGATCAGGTCGTACGGCAAGAGTTCGCCATACTGCGGATATCGCTGTGAAAGGTAACGGCAGATGCTCCAGAGCGCCGAATGGCCGCAGAGCGTCGCATCGCTATCCTGGGAGGTGTACGGGAATCCCGAGACCGAAAGCTCTGAGCCGAAGATACGCGTTGAATAACGCGTTTTTAGGACGTAGAACCCGTTCACGCCGCCGCGCCTAATTTTACTTGGATCGATGATCGTCCTCCCAATATTTTGGTGAGCGACGGGACGTATTACGCTGTATCCGATGTACTCCCGCTCGTAATCCGTAGGCGACCGGATAAGAACTTCTTTGTCTAACTCCGCCCTATTGAAAAAGTGCAACCGTCCAACGTGCGGCCCCTGCGATGCGAACTTCTTAGAGTAAAAGTGACTGTGTAAATCGGCATGATCTTTACACACATAGAACGGTTCGTATGCAATGCAGCGTACCGTGCCATCCAAGCCGCTCCGAAGAAGCCTGATCGCCCAGTCAGAGAGTTCGCGTCCAGATTCGGCTAGTGCGTTTTGTAGTTGCTTCCAACCATTCGACGGATTCGCTAGATCGATTGTGTGAAAGCTTACCTCGTTTAGGGGATAGGCATTGGCGTAAGCCTTGGGATTTGCTTGGGCAGTCATGTTATCTGATAATGCGTTGCATCACAGAACGCGAAGAGTGGCCGGTCAAGCGTCGATACATCTCGATAGCTTGAATCTCTGTCATACTACTAATAAGGTCGCTGACGACTCTCATTCGTAAAACCGGATCCTGGCTCCATTGCGTGCGGCTTGCCTTCAAATCGGCTCGCATGCTTACTGGAAAAATGTTCCAACGCGTCTCCTCAGCGGCCGTAGAGAATTTGGCAAACAATAGGCGCACGATCTCTCTTTGACCCTCTTGTTGCGCTGCTAAGGCCGGATTCTCGATAACATACGCCCACGCCAGCTCCTTTAATATCGTCACTTCGGTTCTCATCTCCTGAGGAACGGCGATTGCGCTGGAGCCTCTAATTAAAGTGTCTGCTGAAGTGACTCTATGTGTCGACGAAGCCAGTTCCACCGCGCCTGCATATCGATTAACCAGGAAAGATGTCACATCCCGCAGTGCGGCTCTTTGCGCTCGACTGCCACTGTATGCATCTTTAAGTGTTGGACGCGTCGACATCAGTTGGAGCAGTCTCGAGAATTGTTCTTGGTAAGCGGGTAATAGGCTAACGTCACGCTCTTGTGCACGCCATCGTGTTTGTATGTTCTCGAAGAGGCCATCAATATGCCGTGACGACTGTTCGACTAACCTATCAAGGGGGATTAGTCCTGCTCTGTAAAAGTCGTCGAGATCATATACGGCATAGGCTACGTCGTCCGCCCAATCCATCAGTTCAGCTTCGAGCGTTTTGCTGTTGAGATAAGGAGCGGCGACGCGCGCTTGTTCGAATTCGTTGTGCTCTGTTGTGTATGCTCCCCACTTTTTGCTTTCGTAGCCGGCCTCTTGTTTGGTCCACGGATACTTTAGAATGGCGTTTAGGGTCGCCCGCGTGAGATCAAGCCCTTGATCGCCGGTCCGAACAGCCAATTTTGTGACTATCCTGAAGGACTGCGCGTTTCCTTCGAAGCCTTCTTTGCTGTGGATCAAATCATCTGCCAACTGCTGCAGCTCTTCTTCGGCGATGTGTCCAAAAGGCGGATGACCGAGGTCGTGTGCCAAGCCCGCAGCTTCGACAACATCAGGATCTAACCCACCTAGTGTCTCAGCCAGTTCAGAACCGCCTTCCTGTTTCAATAGCCGCTCCGCGATGCGCCGCCCAATTTGAGCAACCTTTAAAACATGTGTTAGACGGTTGTGAAACTGGTGCCCTTCAGCCGCTTGAACGACTTGGGTAATTTCCGCTAGCCGACGAAAGGCGGTGCAGTAAAGGATCCTGTCGCGATCAATCTGCCCCGAAGACCGTAGATCTTTCTCCTTTCCCGCAGCCTTGCCGCTTAGGCGGGCAATCCTCAGGTCCGAGATCTGCTCCGGCATGCGGGGGTCAGGTCTTAGCGCCGGGTGGGACGAAATCTATTCACGCCGTTTGACCTCAAAGGTCGACGAGAGGCGGATATCCCCGTTATCAAGCAACTCCCAAAATGCGTTTTCCGCGCTGTATCGATCCAATCCCGCCTTCTCCATCATCTCAACGATAAATTGTTGGAACGTGGCTGGCGTCGTCAACTCAGCCAACACCGCGTGGACCTTGGAATGGGTTTCCTCGCGCTCAAGCAGGTCGTCGTGAACCAGTGTACGGTCGAGGGTGGCTTCAATCATGGTGTCAGTTCAAGGTTGTTGAAAACATTCCGCGGCCTGCCTGCGGTGAATTGATAGCCAGTGCGACGGCGCTCTGGCAAGCACAATTCAAATCTTTTTTGGGCTCTTCGGAGAGAATCCAAAGATCGGTCATTGCGTGTAAGAAAGCAGGTCGTGGGCCTCGTGCAACACGGTGGCCTTCAAAACCTACGGCCGACAGCCGTACAAAACGCGGGTTGCGCTCCGGCCGGAGCAGGGCGGTCCTTCGCCCGCGGTATCACTGGTCGCCGAATGAAAAACGCGACTCTCCTTCTCTCACTTCTCGCGGGCGCAACGCTCGCGAGCTGCGCGGACGTTAGCCCGACGCGAATCATCGGCGACGCCGTCGGCGCGGCCGGCGGTGCGTTCATTGGCAACAAAATTAGCAACGGTAACCCGTTGATCACAACCGCGGCGGCAGCCGGCGGTGTGCTCCTGAGCGAATCGCTCCAGGCTGGGAGCAACGCCCACGCGGAGAAGTCATACGATGCCGGATATGAAAAGGCACGGAGCGACGCAGCGAAACAGCAGTTCTATGAACTCATCGACCGGCAGCGGCTTGGACCGCAGCTCGACGACCGAGGCCGCGTTCGATTGCTCGAAGTGCCTTTACCGGAACGCCAGGAGAACGGCGTCATCCTCGCGCCGAGCACGGCGACTATTCGGATTCAGGAGTAGCACATCAATGACCACGAAATTCATTCTTTCAATCGCGACGCTGTTAGCCGCGGCGTCATTGGCGCGAGCGCAGTTCGTAGTCATCGATCCTACTGCTATCGCAAATAACCAAGCCAATCACATTGTCGACCTCGCGAAGTATGTCGAGATGGTGAACAACCAGATCACCCAGATCAACACATTGACTCAGCAGCTTCAGCAAACTGAAGCTTACGTGAAGGCGTTCGGCAACCCCGAGCAGCTCCTCAACATTGTCGGCGCTAATCAGCTCATCACCAGTCTGCAGCGTAGTGGCATTGGGCAAACGATCGGCAACCTGCAACGCGCAACCAACGGCATTCAAGCTCTGCAATACAGTGGCAACGGGATCTATACGAGCTTAGGCGCGACGTTCACGACGCCCGGCGGAGCCACCGTCCCGCGCGCCGAGGCGTTGTATCGGAAGTATGGCGCGATCCAGGATAGCTCGCGCAACTTTCAGGCGGTTAACGATGATGTGCTGGCGCGGCGCGCAACTTTGCGCAGCCAGATCGTGGCGACGACCCAACAGTTACAAGCATCCACTACCGACGCCGAGACTCAAAAGCTAACTGGCGTTCTTGTCGGTTATAACGCCGAGCTCGGCACCGTGGATCGCGAGATCGATCATGCCGCGGCGGAAGTCACTACCCAAGACGCCGAAAATCGCGCGGATCGCGAACGTCAGGAGGACGCACTGCGCGAAGAGCGGCAAGCACAAATGCAGGAAAGCCTGCAGCGGTACGGACAGGTCTTTCGGTTGGAAGCTACTCCGCCCACTTTTCCCACCGGTAACTGAAAACGGGCCTAACAAGTCAAGGAATAGTCCAAAATGAACGACTTCAATACATTGTTTCCAAACTTTCTTAATCAGTGCACGGAGATGAATCACGTGCTGATGCCGATCGCGTTCGTTCTTCTCGCGGTGGGAGTGGTGTCGTCCACAGTTACGGGTCAACGTAGCCCGGGCGCTTATCTGCGCACGATTGGTCGCACCTTCGCATTTGCTGCGGTGCTGGCCTACCTGCCGACCTGGGGAAACGAAGTCGCGGCCATCGTCGATACGACGGTGAAGGAGACACTCAAAGCTGATCCCACGAAAGTTTACGATCAATACCAGCAAGCGCTCGCGTTAAATAAAGGAACAACCGGGAGCTCCGGTTCCAAGTCTTGGTGGGATACGCTAACCGGGCAAGCAATCTTCGAAGGGATCATTTCGGGGATCTTATGGGCTCTTGGATTTCTCGCGAGCGTGATCGTCTTCTACGCCTATTTGGTTCAAAAATTCATCCTTTACGTCGCCTTTGCGCTGGCGCCGATCTTCATCGGCTTTCTCGCGGTCCGAACGCTGCACTCAATCGGCGTTTCGTTCCTTCTCGGATGCGCCGGTGTCCTCTGTTGGCCGCTTGGTTGGGGCGCGGCCTCGCTTCTCACTTCCGGTCTGATCAGCTTTATGACGGATCAGAGTTTCCTCAGCATAGGCGGAGTGAGCGGAGGCGCGGGTTATGGATTGCAAAACTTACTAGGCCTAGCTGCGCTCGCGATCTGGCTGATCGCCAGCACAATTGCCGCGCCGATCATTATGCAGAAGGCGATCGCCACCGGCACGCAAGTTGGTCAGGCGTTGGCCGCGACCGTATTCACTGCCGGCGTGGCGGGTGCCGCTGCAGGCGTCGGAGCGGCAGCAGCTTTTGGTGGCAGTGGCGGAGTGGGCGGCGCGTTGGCGGGCGGAGCAGGTGCTGCGACCGCCGCCACCCTCGGAGCCGCTGAGGCTTCAATCAGTGGAAGCTCGTATTCGCCGCTCGGTAATCTCGTCGGCTCAATGGGCGGCAGCCGCAACGCTCCGCGCCGACCGCGCCGCCCAAAGAAGAACGATCCGACGGGAGACGCTGCCGTACGTGAACTCCTTGTTCGTCATTCGAGAAATTGATCATGGAAACCATCACACCCGAGCTACGCACAACCACGCCACTGCAGCGACCGCCGAGCGTGCGCGAGAAGCGCATGAATCCGCTTCGTGTATTTGTCGATAAGGATCGACTCGCACGCTTTTGGTTTATCGCGGTCGTCGTTGTGCTGGTCGGAGCCGCGGTTGAGCGCATTCAGCTAGCCAAGACCCTGAAAGAGCGCGAGCACGTCGTGATCGTCGATCCAGCGGGAACATTCTTTGTCTCGCCTTTGCTGCAATTTCAGGAAGCACGTGAGCTACACGCGGAGCAGAGTACGCTGGCAGCTGTCGCATTCTTGGAGCGCAATCCAAAGGGTTTCGATCACCCAGAGCTACTGAAACAGATGTTCCTGAAACGAGCGAACGCGAAAGCGTCTGCGCAATGGTCGTCTGACGAGCCTGAGTTCAAGGCGAAGCAGCTCCATCAAAAGGTGGAGGTCGGCAAGATTGAGTTTCTGCAAACACGCAGCGATACCGTCCTAACGGAGGTAAGCGGGCAGTTGATTCGCAGCGGCATTTTCCAAGATCGCCTCTTCACGGAGGCCGTGCCTTTCACCCTCAAACTCAAGATGCGTCGTAACCCCAACATGCTGGAGAACGGTCGCTTCCCCACCGCTGTGGAGGATTTCAAATATGAACCAACTCATTAAACTCATCCTCCTTGTTTTGCCCTTGGGCCTAACGAATGCACACGCCGTCGACTCCCGCGTGCAAGATTTCACGCTCGACGACCACAGAGTCTACACCGTGCCGGTTTCCGAATCTCGGGTGACTACGATCAGCTTCCCGTCACCTATCGCGGCAATTGATGGAGCTCTGATAACCTCCGACGGCAAATCGCCAGGCGCATTCCAAATCGCGCATACCAAAGGCACCGCCTACCTATCATTGCGAGCGCTAACCAAAGACGCGACGACCAATCTTAATGTGCGTTGGAACAATCGTACTTATGCGTTCGAGTTGCACGAGAGCGCCGCGCCCTGGTACTCGGTCGTCCTACAAACTAATCCGGACAAACCTAATCATCTTTCGCTTCCGCTGACGCCCCCACGTTTGCTCGGACTGTTCGACAAGGCGAAAGCTTTCCCGTTACTCCAGGCGCATGCCCCAGATGAAGTTGCGAATGTCGAGTATCGCGACCTACGCGAGAAACCGCTGGTAAGCGATTGCGGCGACTACGAGGTGCGACTTACCGAAGTCTTTCGCTTCTCGGACGAAGACACGCTCGTCTTCCACTTAGCCATTGCAAACAAGTCCGACAAGCCACTCGATCACACGCCGGAGAAGCTGGAAATCCACGTAGCCGATCGCGTGTTCACGCCATCCGTCACGGACTTGGCGAGTGGGATCGCACCGCATGAGTCAACGATCGGTTATGTGGCCATAAACGGGGGACCAACTGGTCCAAATGACCTGTCGCTCAAGAACGACTTCACATTCGTGCTTTCGCGTCGCGAACCAGCAGCGGACACCGCACAGCCTGATTCCAAGGACATCGAGCCAGCTCCATTACCGCAATGAATCCGCGCCGCTTACTCAATTTCTTCCGTTCACCTACAGGAGCACTGCTGCTCTTCCTGATCGGGCTCGTCATCCTACTCATCCTGGTGAACAGCCGTCGCCCGTCTCAGGGACCCGTTGTTTCACATAAGCCTCTGTCGAAGTCCGCCGCGAACAGTTCGCAGCTACCTCAAACGGTGAAACGCGAGATGGTCCCATTCGGCCCGCGAAATGCAGAATCCGAAATCGAAGCGACGACGCAGCCATCAGCCAAGAAAACCGGCACTCCGCCACCACTTCCAGTTTTGAGTCTCGTTGCAGAGACGCCTGCCGCTCCGACGAAGGAAGGCAAGAAGTTAAGCGAAGACTTCGCCCCGTACGGCCGGCTCATTCCGTGTGAGTTAGTCATCACCGTCGACTCCTCTGCGATTAAGACTCCGATTGTTGGTCTCGTGACGGAAGATGTTTTTCATCACGGAGAATTGATCATTCCGGCAGGAACGGAAGTGCATGGCTCAGCGCAGGTCGATCGGACGCGTGAGCGAATTGCGAGCAACGGCCGATGGACATTGGTCTGGCAAGACGGGAAGGAGCTAAACGTCTCAGGTCTCGCCCTGGATCACGAGCTCGATCCAGATACTGGAAGCTGGGGTATCACCGACGGCAGCGCCGGGCTGCGCGGCAAGCTGCTCAAGACCGATAATCTCGCCGAGGTAAAGCTCTATATTGCTACCCTGCTAAGTGGCGCCGCTTCAGCTCTCACTGAGAACCAGGTAACTGCGTTTGGGACGTTCGCGCTGCCGAGTTTGCAAAACGCTCCGCTGCAAGGGGCGCAGAGTGTGCTCGATCGGTACGCGCAACAGATTCTGCAAACGATCGAGCGCGACGGCTTCTATGTTCGCGTTCCCGCGGGCAAACAATTCTATCTCTATGTCACACAGACAATCGACGAAAAGGACGCGAAAATTGGCGGAACGCGAACGGCATCGCTACCACCTGCCGAAATACCTACTCCTACACCACTGCCCGGATTTTCATTGCCAGCACCGACTGCTCCGGCCTCGGAGCCGGTCTCATCCAACTTCGGGCCAACAATGCTTCAACCAAATTTCAATCTATGAAACGATTTCTTCTGATTCCAATTGTCTTTCTCGCGGCGTGCGCATCGCATTCGCCGAAGAAAATCACAGTCGTGCGCGCCGTTCCCGTTGGCCGCCCCGTCAGTTCGACGGGATTGCGAATTCCGGATCAAGTCAGCGAATACCGATTCGGCCGCTACGTCGACGCCCGTGACCCACTTATCATGCACGAGGGTCATCCGGTCTATCGCATAGACAACAGCGCCAGTTGGGATCTTCAACCGCGAAACCCAGTAGCGCTCGTCGGAAAGGATGCAGTTCTTAGGCCGAATGCCTCCGCGAATGACTCGGCCGTAGCCGAAATGAACAAACAGCGGGCCGCCACTCGCGAAGTGACCGAGCAGACTACGACTCTTAATCAACGCCTCGCGGACCTCAGTAAAGCGGTGGGACAGACGGAAGAAGTCGCCAAAGAAAATGTCGCGCTGAAACGCGACGTGGCCGCTCTTCGTGAGCGACTGGACGCGCTCGACGCACAGAACCGCAAAGCAATTCCACTGACACAACCTTCGCCTCCAGAGGACAAGTGGTAACCCGACGACATTCCAAGCTTATGTACGACGACAACCAACCCGTTATCCTGACCGTTTCGCTCGACACGATCGCGCGCTACCTCGAAGCAAATGAGCAAGTCGAGCAAAGGCTTGGTGCTTCTCCTGGGGCTGAGTTCTTAATGAGCCTGGCCGTCGAATATCAAGACACTTCCGAGCTCGTCGATCTCTTCAGTGGCGAGATCATCAAAGCTCTCCAGCAAACAACCGCCGCTGCACACTAATAATATATGAGCCTGAAACGATCCGATAAGACTAACGGCAACGGCGCCTCTGCCGATGCAGCCGACGATGCCCCGAAGCTCCGCGACAATGTGGAAATCAACGCTAAGATCGACTCCTACATCAAAGCCAACCCAAAGGAGTGGGATTACATTCAAAAGCTGCCGCGGGAACGCTTGGAGCGCATGCTCGTCCTGCAAAACGTCAATAAGCTTGAACGCCGCGAACGGGTCCGCACTAGCGTGATGAAACAACTCGAGGCGAATCCCGAACTCAAGGAGGCCTACCGCAAGCTAGTCAAAAACCTCCCTGCCGAACAGCAGGAGAAGGCGATGGCATCGATCGCCGCGCGGACGCTCCGGACCGTTGCACCCCGGCAACAAAGCCAGGGCGCGCGAGTTTAGCCGAAAGCACTGCCAACGCGAAGACTCCGGGCTACTTCGTGCGGACTGTCCCGCACGCCCGGAGACTTCGCGGGCATTTTCTCCTGCGATAATGCCGCTGCTGCGCAGCCGCATCGGCGCGCGACCATCCGCTCTTATGCGGCAAGCAAGCTAGGTTGGGAAAAACGAACCGGCGGTACAAGTCTATCGCTCGCTGCGCGCCGTAAAGGTATTGCTCGCTCTGCTGCGCTCCACCTTGACTGTGCTCGCTCCGCGGGAAGAGGTCCGTATCGGTTCGTGTTTAGATGAATCGCGGCTTGCGGACGATCCCGCTGTCGAGGCCGGAAATGAGATTCGGCGTAGTTCTCGGGCGATTCGAATCTTTACTTTTTCAAGCTCTCGTTCGGAGACTGGATGGCCTTCGGCCTCCTCGATTAAATGATCGAGCAAAATCTTCCGACTGCGTCCGTGGCGTCGATCGGCAAGTGTTTTTCGGGTGAGCTTGCGTTGTAATTTCGACCGGCAATCCGCAGTCATCGATGAGTGAGGCCCGCTTACGAGCAGGTCATAGCGAATGAGGCTGGTGATGTATGCTGAGAGAGAGCGATAGCCGATCTCCTGCCAACGCACATCGACAAGTCGCCAGATTTCGAATGGGAATGTGACGCGCTCGGCGACTGCGCTTAGCGCCGGCAACGCGAGATCGTACCGGCTACGAGCCGCCGTGTTTTGCAGGGCATGGATGCGGTCCACGAGCTGCACCAGGAGTCCTTTGCGTGGCGCGCCGGGACGATAGCGCGCGACCAGCTCGCGATCCACGGCGTCCTGCGCCGTCTGCGTATCGCGCGCGATCTCCAGCGTGATTGAATGTTTCGCATTCGAGCGCAGGTCGTAGCAGACGAGCTCGACGGCGTACGGAGTGAAAATGCAGTGTCCAAACTCTGCACAACGCCGTTTCACCGTGGGCACGAGAAGCCCAGGAATGGTGATACTCTTGCGAACTCCGCGTGCCATAGATATTCCTTCGATCCGACCAATCATTGTTGCTTAAAACCTGTGTGTTTGGCAAGCCAACCGTCCAAACGTCGCAAGGTGCATTTGCCGAGGGAAAACGGCGTGTCCTGAGAATTCTTGATTTGTGACATCGCGGTGCGTCCGATGCCAGAGAGGATGGAAAGCTCCGCGCTGTTGAATTGGCGATGCGGAAATTTGGCTGCCAGAAATAGGAGCGCTGCGATCGCAGTCGCGGAGGAAAATGAGTCTGGTCCCGTCGCTTCGGCCGTCATGGTGGAGGTTTTCTTCATCGTGTTTCGTCCCTATTCTTCTGCCCGCTCCGAAAATACGTTCAAGTGAACAAGGCGACAAGAATGCGGTAATGGCCACTTCGTCGAAGGAGATCGAATAATCGGCCCTCGCTGAAGAGTCCAAGTGCAGCAGCCAGAACTTGACCGGATCTCAACCTGTCAAAAATTTTCGCAGGTCAGCAGAGAACGTTTTCGGCTCCTTTGAGAACGCGGGAGAAAGGGCGGTCCTCCCGAAACCAAGTCATCAAAAAAGCGGGTGTAGAGCCTTCATGCCGCGCGAGTTCCGGAGCAAGTGCGCCGGAGTAAGAGCGGCAAGAAACATCAACCGCATTTATTTATGACCAAAGCTCAACTCAAAAAACTCGTCACCGAAGCTGTCGCTCTTCATCGCGATATCGCCACTCAGAATGAACGCCTGAAAGCGCTCAAAGCCGATCTCATCCACGAGGCACGCCTCCATCCCAAGGACTTCACGCTCACGAACGGCGGAGGCTCCCGATGGACTGCTGCAGGAACGGAAGGTTGCATTGCTCGGGTAAATTTTCCGGCTCCAGCTCTCCTCGCGCTGATCGACTCCGAAAGCGACACCTTCGATGATGTTCTCGCTCTCGCTGGCGAATGCATGGATCAACTCTTCGAGTCCGCATACTACCTCCGTCCGATCGCAAATTTTCGCGAAGAAGCTGCGCGCGCTCTCGACGGTCGCGCAGCCGACAAGCTTATTGATCTCTGCCAAACGACTTCCGCGCCTCGCGTGAGCTTCGAAACCGCAGAGACAAAAGCAGCGTGACGCAAGGAGACCGTCATGCGCTACAAAAACAATGTTGGGCCGCAGGTGCGGCGCCGCCGCTACGCGCTCGGTTGGTCGCAATCTGATTTCGCCACGAAATTGCAGATCGTCGGCTTCGACATCAGCCGGAGCGGCGTTTCAAAAATCGAAGCGCGACTTTCGTACGTCGACGATAAAACGCTGCTCTATCTCGCGGAAGTCTTGAGAGTACCCGTGCAGGAACTATTCCCGCCGCGCACACCAGGAAATCGCATCTACGAATTCATGGAAAAACTCGAGACAACCCGATTTTGAGAACCGATCGAAGAAAAGCCGGCGAGGAGATTCGAACTCCTGACCGGTCGATTACAAATCGACTGCTCTGGCCAACTGAGCTACGCCGGCAAATTTCTCCGAATGTTCGCGCCGAAGTTCGACGCACCATTTTATACACTCACTTTATACACCCCAGCCCAAAAACAGGGCAAATCACAGCAAACCCCAGCTAAAGGTTGAACGGCGTAACTCTTTGATTTGTAAAAAATAGCCAAGAATAGCTAAACATAGCAAACCCCCATTTTCGGATTACAAATCAGCTGCTCTACCAACTGAGCTATGCCGGCATTTACGAGGGGAAATTCATCTCTTTCGCAGCGCTTTCAAGCGCCATTGTACACGCCTTTTGTACACACTATTCTAAATGGAACGCGAAATCTGGCGTGGACGGTGAGCGCCATTCTTCCAGGTTTCATCATCGGCCCAGCTGATCGAGCGGGAGTGCCTTCTGATCCACTTGGCTCCGATTGCTCTGAGCGTCGAGCAGCGCGCGCGTTCCCCATTGGCAGCATGGCAAGCGTTGCGCCATGCCGAATACGGAAGAATCACTTTGGGAAAAGACGAGCATTCAAAACATGGTTCGTTACGTGTCACAGCTCCTCTTCGGCACCCGTGAGGAACTCCTGCTCGGGATAGAAGGCGTCTATTACTGCTCCGCCCAACATCGCCATCTCGCCGCACCTGCCCGTATCTTGTGGTATGTGAGCAAAGGCAATGACGGAGCCGGCTCCATGAGCGTCAAAGCGTGCTCGCGACTGGAAGACGTCGTCGTCGGTAAGCCGAAAGAGCTGTTCAAACGGTTTCGGCGGCTTGGCGTGTTCCAATGGGAGGATGTTTTCCAAGCGGCAAAGAACGACCTCACCAATGACCTTCTCGCCTTTCGATTCTCTATGACTGAACGATTCACCAAACCCATCTCTCTTCACCAACTTGACGCCCTCGATATCCGTCAGCCGCTTCTTGCTCCACGCCGCATCTCGGATGCTCAATTTGCGTCGATCTACGCATGGGGATGCGACCTGTTCTGATGAAGGACGGAACCGCGCTTCTCATTTCGATCCGTCCTACTTTTGTAGAGCGGATTTTCAATGGCACTAAAACGGTTGAACTCCGACGTGTTTTTCCCCGCGTCGAGGCCGGGGACTTAGTGATCGTATACGCCTCCGGGAACGAAAAATCCTTGGTCGGCGCTTTTCAAATCGCCGCGGTGATCAAGTCGACGCCGGCGAAAAATTGGATGCGCTTCGGGTCCGGGACCGGGCTGAAGAAAAAGAATTTCGAGACCTACTACGGCGATGTTGAAATCGGATACGCCATCGAGATTTCGCACACGTGGCGTTTACTGACACCGGTTAAGTTGACCGACCTTCGCCGCCAGCCTGGAGGATTTCATCCTCCGCAAGGGTATCGCTACTTAAATTTGAGGGAAGTCTTTAATCTCGGAGGCGAAGCGATGATGCGGATGAATCATAGACGCCGCTACGCGCGCTCCGCAAAATCGAGACTTGAGCGCCGCCCCGAGCGGCCTTCGCGCAAATAAGCGCTTCCCGATGCGGCTGCGCCGCGTGGAGACTGGACCTCCGCCGCCAACTCCCCCAGCACAGACTCCGAGTTGCCTTTTCGTTAGGGTGATCATCTGCGCCGTCCTCGCGGCGCTCTCGGCTGTTCCGCCCCTTTCTCCCCTGCGAAAACCGGACGCGTCGCTGCGGGTGCGCAGTTCATCACGGTTGGAGCTGATCGCGTTTTACAACGCTGCGCCAAGATGCACAACTTAGCGGTGAAACTGCGCGGAGTTTGACGGAGTTTAGGGAGTTTATAAAAGTTTTGTAATTCGGCTAATTTCGGTATAAATCTCCAGCGTGGATCCAGTCTCAAATCCATTTGCCCCAGGTGCAGGCATGCCACCGCCGGAACTCGCCGGTCGCGATGAGGTTCGCGAAACGGTGCGGATAGCGACCGAGCGCATTCGGAACGGATCTCCCGCCAAGAGCATATTGATGGTCGGTCTGAGGGGTGTAGGTAAAACCGTCTTGCTCGATCGGATGCGCGACGATGCCGAGGCGGCGGGAATCCATACGATTCGCATTGAGGCGCCCGAGGGTCGTTCGCTGCCCGCAATTTTGGCGCCGCAGTTGCGGCTGGCGCTTTTACGATTGTCTCACAACGAGAAGGCGAAGGATTTGGCGCGACGAGGGCTTCGGGCACTAGCCGGTTTCGCCGGAGCGCTTAAAGTAAAATTCGCGGACATCGAAGTCGGTCTCGATCTCGAACCCGAGCCGGGCCTGGCTGACAACGGCGATCTTGAGCACGACCTCCAAGCATTGCTGGACACGGTAGGCGCTGCGGCACAAAAGGCCGCGACGGCTTTGATTCTGTTTGTCGATGAATTGCAGTACGTCGAGGAAGCGCAGTTGGCGGCCCTGATAACGGCCCTGCATCGCTGCGCGCAACGTCGCCTTCCGGTCTCTCTTGTAGGCGCCGGGTTGCCACAGCTCAGAGGTCGCACGGGGAAAGCAAAGTCCTACGCGGAACGACTTTTTGACTTCTCCGAAATCGGTGCGCTCACTCCTGCCGCCGCCAAAACTGCAATCGCGAAGCCTGCTGCCGCGCACAAAGTAAAAATAGACGAAGATGCGTTGAATCAGATTCTAAAGAAGACCCACTGCTACCCCTATTTTTTGCAGGAATGGGGCAAACATACGTGGGATACGGCAGCCGCCTCCCCCATCACTCGCAAAGATGTCGATCGCGCGTCCACCGACGCTGTGGCAGCGCTGGACGAGAGTTTCTTTCGCGTCAGGTTCGACCGGCTCACCCCGGCGGAGAAAAAATACTTGCGAGCAATGGCGGAACTTGGACCTGGTCCGCATCGCTCCGGTGACATCGCGGAGCAATTGAAACGGGAGGTGACGAAGCTGGGGCCGACTCGCAATCAACTAATCGCCAAAGGGATGATCTGGAGCCCGAATCACGGCGACACTGCCTTTACCGTTCCACTCTTCGACGAATTCATGCATCGAATTATGCCGGGGAGTGAATGGAATGATTAAGGGATGGCTCGAACGCCCCGTTCCTCATTATCATTAATTGAGCTGGTAGAAATGAAATTTCCTGCGAAGGCTAACGAAGCAACGCGTCTGCGTGACGCTCTCGCCGAACTGATGAAGGAGGAAGCAATCGGCGAGTGGTTGCAGCGACCGAACAAGCGATTCGACGGCTCAACGCCGCTTCAGATGATCGAGCGAGGAGAAACTGACCGTCTCTGGCGAATGATCTGGCATCTTCGCGAAGGCAATCCAGGCTGACGGAGGCGCAGCAAAGTTCAGACGGCTCAAGGCTGGAAATCATGGAACGCCACTACGCTCGCCCTGTCGCAAAGACATTGAGCTTTCTCTTTCCGGCCTTCCGCGGCGCGGCTCCTACCTCCGAAAGACAAAGACTTTGCTCCCCCGGTTTCTGAGATGCAGTCATCACGAGTCGTCTCCCTTCGCCTCCGCTCCGCGTCGCGCTTCATTCCGTCAACTCACGATCACTGCGATGTGCTCACAGTTTCTGAGCAAAGCCTGAGGAACCCAGGATTCTCTGAATCCCTCCTAATGCGGCTGCGCCGCGGCGAGACTGTGCCGGCGTTGCTTTCGCACATACGCGCGAGTTTGCGGTGGTTGCTTTTGGAGGGTGATCATCTGCGCCGTCCTCACGACGCTCTCGGCTCTCCGACCCTGATCCCCTACGGAAGCCGGTCGCTTCGTTGCAGGAGCGCAGATCATCACGGTGAGAGTTCAACGCCTAGAGCTATCGCGAGTGCGCCGGCCGTAATCAGTCCGGCAGCTTTTGAAGCTTCTCCTCCAGCGCGGAAAGCGTTTCGAGCACATCCGATAGTGGCGGTGGCGAAGAAACGAACATCTGCTGCATCGACTCATTATCTTTCTCCAATTCGCGCAACCTCTCCGTCGGAGGTACAAGGCGAAAGGTGCCGGGTTGCGCGAGGTCATACCGCGCCCAGGCTGAACGAAATAGACAGTCTTGTGCGCGACCACGCGTTTTCTCAGTTCGATGTCGGCGAGAGCTGCACCGGCAATGTCTGATTCGCCGAGCCGAGCCAGATCGTGGTAATGACGCGCGTATCGCGCAGGATCACGTTACTATTCCGCGTGAAGCAGGGTGCCCTTTTCGCAGAAGGTTCGCTCAGCAGCGAGCGCCTGCACGGTTGCGAGGCCAAGCGGTAGGTCGAGGGCCTCGCCGAGGATCGATTGGACGTTGTGGCTGGCCGGCCAGTGATCCGACCTCGCTCCGAGTTCGATCCGAACGGAGGGTGGAATGTAGGAAATGCCTGGCGATCCGGCCTGCGGAAAGGAACAGAATCGTCTGTGGGTCGTGCGTATCTATCTCTAGCAACCACTCGTCGTCAGAGGGAAGCTCTTCGCTCAAGTTCGCTTTGAGCGCAGGAAGCAGGTTCTCCCGGAGGCATTGGGTGCAGGCATCTCGCAGCGCGTCTATCCTCCGGCGTTGTTCTTTGCCCGATGCTGCTTCCGGATCATGGTTCTCGCCGAACCCGAGAAAATCCCGGTGGAATGAAACATCTATGTCCTCGGAGAACCGCTCGATCACCCGAAAAACTTTCGACAGAGATGTGCCTCCCTTGAAGACGAGGTGTTGTCCGAGGTCCGGCAGAGCGAACAGGATACCGAGAACGCGGCAGACCCAATAATCCTTTTCCAGAATCGCAGGAGCGAGACCGGCTGCTCGCGAACCAGCGTCGAGCAGTTCGAAGCGCTCGCGCCGGGATAGCGTGAGATACGCGTCCTTAGCCATCCGTGCCAGCCAGCTCCTGGAAGTGCAGGCGCATCCACGCGGGCACCAGACCGATGTCCTGCTTCAATTTTTTCCGGTCTGCTGCCGGGAGATGGTCGCGGATCCGTTTTAGATGATGTGGCTTCACGTGATCTTTGCCGACATCGCGCAGAGCCTGAGCGACGACGCCGCTTGGCCGGCCGGCCAGGGCGAGATTGCGCCCGCTGTTGCGGCGGAAGACGATCTTGAGTTTGCCGAGCTGCACGCGCGCGGGTGCGGCGTCGGTATGATACACCAACTGTGCGGGCACTTGGGTATTCAGGCCAAGGCGATTCGCAGCAACGGCTTTGGAAGGCAGGATTCGAAGGTTTTTGTTTCGAGCGACGGCAGAGACGACAGCGTCGGAGCTGGCGCCTGTTTGCCCAAGAATGGGATGCGCGTGCGGGCAATCGTAGAGGCCGCGGCCGACGCGGCGAACTTTGCCGTCACGGTTAAACTCCGTATACCTACGGCGGCGAAGCACAAGTCTCTGTGAAACCTTCCCATCAGCCAGGCGAACGAACGCGTCTGCGGATTGCGCTGACGTGCATTATCAAGGAGCCATTGATCGACGCATGGTTGCAGCGGCCTAACACTCAGTTCGACAGCTCAACGCCGCTCCAGCTGATCGCAGAGACAACGCGCGGAATGACATGATCCTGCCCGCGGATCTGCTCGTGCAAATGCGCTTCCAAATGGCGGAGATGCTCGAGTCGGTCGGGTGAAATGGAAATTGCGTTCATCCCTTTCCGCCTGACAGCGCGCACGCCAGAAGGTCGCTCTCGCGCCGGAGCAGCCTGCATGGTCTGGCGCACTACAAATGTCGCCACATGAAAACAAAACCACGAGATCTCTTTGCTCGATCATCTGGGAAGATAACCTTCGAGCGCCCCAAACTTCTTGCGGCCAACTTCCTTCCTCTTCTCGCACAAACCACGATTGGCGATCTCGCTGGCGGGGCGAGCAAAGCGCTGGGCATCGTCATGCTCATCGGCTTCATCTTTGGCACGATCTGCATCGTAGGTGGTGGCTTTGCCATCCGGCGAGGCGATACCGATGCCGGCAAGCTGTCGATGATCGGCGGCCTCATCATCGCGGGCGCGCCCGTGATCGTGAAAGCGCTCTTCACTGCTTTCGGGATCGAAACGTGGGGACTGGAAGGCAACCTCTTCTGGTTCGTGGCCGGCGGAGCGTTTGTAGGCGTGCTGACTTTACTCCTTCTTTTCAGCATGTGGCACTGGGACTTCCTCGCTGCGCTAATACCTGCGTTGATTCCGCTCGGCTTGGCGCTGCTCTACGCCTTCGCCTTTAGACAAGGCAAACCGTCGGGTTACGACATCGATCTCTTTGAACTGTGGCTGAAAGGCCCCGGCTTTGGTCCTCAACCTTCGCGCGAAACGACGCGGGCAAACTCCGCTTCCCACCACCATGTTTGAATCTGCACCTAGCGGTTACTTCGTCCGCGATCTCATCGTGTTTCACGGTTTGCGCAAAGGCTGTTACCTTCGAAAGGTTTCATCGTTGAACCCGCCGACTTAAGCGCCGCCGCACCGGAACACCGTAACGTCTTTCAGGATCAGCTCGCGCTCTTGCTCACGTGTTTGCACGACAACCTTCGGTTGCAAGTGCAGTGGTTCTGCGATTCCGATTATCGCGCTGATCTTCTTTGCTGCCGCGAAGAAACCGAGCGTGCGACCAATGTCTGGACGCGACGATGTTATAATAGCGCTTCGTGCGTATTGGCAGGCAATGGTCGATCGCCAACTCCGGCGACAGCGGCTTGTACTTTTTTTTCGCGCAGCATCGAAACATCACCTGCGGTCATGGCGACAGCCGGGCGGCGGCATGACCACTATGACGCTCTCATCCAGGAGATGACGACGGAGTTCGAGCAACTTCAACAACTGCTCGCAATGTGCTCCCCGGCGCGCGGATCACGCCGATGAATGACCCGATCATTATCGTCACTGCACTACGTTCCTTAACCCATCACTCAGCTCACGCTTCGACTACGACACGCGCGCGACCTTTGATCCGGAGCTATCGATTCACGAGAACTGCTGGCACAGCGAAGCCCCAAGGGCCGCTTCATATTCCGGCCGGATAAGTTTCAGGTAGCTCGCCGCTGTCCCAGTGCGAGTTGCGTTCGAGCGGCTCGAGGGCATGTGTTTGGTCGAGATGAATAATGGCGTCGAATTGCTCCGGCAAACGCGCTTCGAAGTAGTGACTCCAGCGCTCCGTCTCCGGCCGGTAAATGACGCCGATGGCGCGTTGCAACCGCGGCCTGCGCAAAAGCTTCGTGGCCTCGTTAGGCTCACGCAGGTCGAGCCAGAATTTCGCTGCGCCGGTAGCGTGAAACAGCTCCTCGTAGCTATTCGTTAGGCCGGGACGCACGCGTTTGCGCTCCGCCGCTCCGCCCCAATCGGATGCTGCCGTCACCGTCCCCGTGTAGGTGCTGAAGCCGATCGTGAAAACGTTCGCGCCTAACCTCTCGCGCGCGAGCTGGCCGAGATTTAACTCGCCGCGCTCGCTCATTTCCGTGGCCCGCGCGTCGCCAAGGTGAGAGTTATGCGCCCAGACCACGACCTTGGCCGCACCGCCATCGAGATGAGCGAAAAGCTCCTGTAAAGTCTCGAACATATGCATGTCGCGCAGGTTCCACGATTCATCGCGACCGTGAAACATCGCGCGGTAGTAGCGCTCGGCGTTCATGACCAGGCGCGCGTTTTGTTCCGCCGAGAAAAAATCCTCTTCCGCTACGTGTCCGTCGCGGCTGATCAGCTCCGTATAGCGGCGGCGCATCTCGACCAGTTGCGCGATCACTTCGTCTTCACACGGCTCCTTGCCCCGCAGGACAGTGGCGTGACCGTAGGATTGCGGCTCGACGCTGAAGTGCTCGAAGCAGCCGTAGCGGTCGCGCGCCCGCCGCGCAGCTGACGGATCGACCTTATCGAGATAACTCAGCACCGACTCGATCGAAGTGTGCATGCTATAAAGATCGAGCCCGAAAATCCCCGCGCGCTGTTTCAAAGGGCGACGCGCGTTCCACTGGCGCAGCCATTCGACGAATTCCACCACCACGGTGTTGCGCCACATCCAGCCCGGGAAACGTTGGAAGTCGCGCAAAGCTTCGTCCGCATCGGCGAAATTCTCCCGCCCGGTCACGTAGCTGTGCACACGAAAGCTATCCGGCCAATCCGCCTCCAGAGCGACGGCTCGGAATCCGTGCTCCGCAATTAGCCGCCGCGTTAGCTCTGCCCGTGTGGCGTAAAATTCCTGCGTGCCATGCGAGGCCTCACCGATGAGCACGCATTGCGCTTCGCTCGCCTGTTGCACGAGCGCATCGTGATCCGACGCCGCGCTCACTTCGCGCGCTGCGGCCCGAATGATCTCTGCGTCTTGTCTTAGGGATGACTGGGACATCTAGAGAATTGTGCGCTCGCTCACCGCGGTGATGGAGAGACGGACGCTGTTCCACTAGCAAACGCGGAGCCCGTCTTTCCTCCTCTCTACCCGCCTGACGTTGTGCTAGGGCGCGTTCACGCTTCCATCTCGAAAGCGACCTTCGCGTTCACACGATAGGAGATCACTTTGTCGTTCTCCACCGCGCTGCTGAATTCTTTGACGTAGATGGAGCGAATATTGCGCAAGCTCTTGGACGCTTCGCTCGCTACATTCTGCGTTGCTTCCTCCCAGCTATTGGGAGATTCCGACATTACTTCGATAACTTTTACGATTTTTGCCATAGGTGTTCCTTTCTTGCTAATGATCGCTCCCGGCGCGAACTGCGGTCGCCCCGAAATTCGCCTAACGAACGATGAGATTGATCTTGAGGTGCCGGGTCTGGTGATCGGTCACGGTGCAAAGCGCCTTGTAATGGCCAGCGGGCAAATCGACTTGCAGCGTTTTGGTTTCTCCCGGTGAAATGGCGAAGACGAACTCGCGGTCGATTTTTTTGCCGGTGATCTCGAAGTTCTGCTTTTCTGGGCCGCTGTTCTTTACCACAAATGCCGTCTTTCCCGATTCGATCGAGCCCGGCATGTCGAGCCTGTCGCCGGTGAGATCGACATTCACTCGACGCGCATCCTTGTCCGGCGCGATCGTCTCGACCACGGCGCCGGCGACATTGCGGCTGGCCTCGACCAGCTCGTGCGCGGCGGCTTTGGTTTTTTGCTTGGTCGTGTCCCAGGTCTTCGACGCTTTTTCGCTCGGACTTTCACTTTGCGCGCAAGCCATCCCCACGAGGAGCGCGCTGCCGGCGATGACGTAAAGTAATTTTCTCATCACCAGGAAACGCACCTCCGCTTTCCAGCAGTCGCAGGAAAATTATGCGCCCCGCCCGTCTGGCGTCGCCTCAAAATCTCTCGCCACGCCTAACAATGCGCGCACTTCTTCGTCCCGCGTCTGGGTGAAGTCGGCGTAATATGGGCCCACCGCTTGAAACGATTCCGGCGCGGTCGCGCAAATGGTTTCGTCCACTTCGTCTTCGAATTCGCGACAGGTCTCCGGCGAGCCCACTGGCACGGCCACGACAATTCTTCTCGCACCGCGCCGCCGAACGGCTTCCGCTGCTGCGCGCATGGTCGCGCCCGTGGCCAGGCCATCGTCGACTAAAATGGCGGTACGATTTTTCACTTCAAGCGCTGGTCGACCGGCGCGATATGAATTTTCGCGCCGCTCGATCTCGCGCATCTCCTCGGCCGCCACGGATGCGAGAATTTTCTCCGCCTCTGGAATCTGCCTAACGACATCTTCGTTCACCACGCGCACCCCACCAGAAGCGATCGCGCCCATCGCCAGCTCGCGGAAACCGGGGACGCCGAGTTTGCGCACGATGAAAACATCGAGCGGCAAACTTAACCGCCGCGCGACTTCGTAAGCGACGGGCACACCGCCACGCGGCAAACCGAGCACAAGCGCATCGCTCCGATTCCGGTAGCGGATCAGTTTCTCAGCAAGCAGCCGCCCGGCTTCGATGCGATTGCGGAAGAGGGCCTGCAT
This sequence comes from Chthoniobacterales bacterium, assembly GCA_965218705.1. GTDB lineage: Bacteria > Verrucomicrobiota > Verrucomicrobiia > Chthoniobacterales > UBA10450 > Palsa-1392. Next base: position 487,367 of record OZ244652.1, on the reverse strand, counting down.
CTTATCACACCGCGACCCGATCAGGCCGCTTTCGCTCCTCTCTTAAGTGGCGCTCCGGCGAGCAAGGGCAGGACGAAGAGATTGGCGAGAATGTCGATGATGCAGCCGCCTAACAATACCATTCCGAAGCGCTGCGTCGGCGGGAAATCCGAGAGAATGAAGATGGCGAAGCCGGCGGCGAAGATAATGTCGGAGTAAACAATCCCGCGCCATTGTTCTTCGCGGCCGGCGACCCAGGCGGCCCAGCCTTTTTTGCCGGCGGCCTGTGCGCGGCGGACGCCGAACACCAGATGGATCATCGAGTCAATCGCGATGCCGATGCAGACGTTCGTCGCCGGCGAAGAAATAATGTCGAGCGGCACATGAAACCAGCCGATTCCGCCCAACATGTAAAGCGGAACCAGCAGCAGGCTCGCGATCATGCCCAAGGCGACGCGAAAGGATCGAGCGATGAACCAGGCGATCCCGATAAAGAAAAGATTCAGCCACAAAAGCCCTGAGACGAGGCTCGATGCGACCAATTGCGAGATCCGTCCCTGCAAATAATAAATGCCGCCGACCAGCACCGGTTTAAAGCCGTGCTTTGGGACGATGGAACGAAGCTCGTCAACAACCTCGAGCTGCTGCTCGCGGCGATGACTCTCGATCATGCGCAGGACAAAGGCCGCTTCCGTCCGGTCGTCATTGATGAAACTCTTTGCGACCTGCGCATGCTTCGGTTCGTCCAGCGCGCGGACGATCGTCTCGTAGCTCAGGAAAAATGAAAACGGTCTGCGATCGCCTTCCGCCAGGAGGATCGGCAACGAAACAACCGCGCCCACCTCGTCCTGCTGCTCGAATGCCTTCTGCAGCGACCAGAGTTTGTCGTAAGCCGCGTCCGTGTTCAGCTTGCTTCCATCCGCGGCCGAGACCACGATGGAAAGCGGGTCCGCTCCACCGTGACGATCGACAAATTCCAGGCCTTCACGCAACTCCGCGTGCGGTTTGAAGTAGGCGAAGAGACTGGGGTCGGTATCTATCTTCGTTAGGCCCAAAGCCAGCCCGCCTCCGAGCAGGGTTATACCTAACGACCATATGACAAAGCGGCGCGACCAAAAGCCGCGCGGCGGCGCAATCTCGAGGAATTTGCTGGCCCGCGGAACGGCCGAGCGCAGACAGAACGGATACATCCCGTAAGCGCAAGCAAAGGCGACAATCGTGCCGAGGACGCCGCCGAAACCGAGCTCACGCAACGGCTTCGCCTGCACGATCAAGAGACTGCCGAAGCCTAACGAAATGCAGATCATCGACCAAAAGGAAGCCGGCAAAGTCATCTTCCAGGCCGCCCTGGCGAGGTCGGGAGACTGACTCTTCTTCCGGCCCGCAGTCGTCTCCCAGTTGAAAGTCATGTAAACGAGATGCGAGAGCGCGACCACGAAGATGATCGTGCCTAGATTCACCGTGAGGATGCCGATCTTTTGGCCGCAGGCGGCGAGCAAAAGCAGCGTCAGCAAAACCGCGCTCGTGCAAGTTGCGAACATGCCAAGGAAGATGCGAAGCGAGCGGAACATCACCGCCATCGTGATTCCGAATAAGACAAGCGCGGTCAGGCTGAAGTAGCGGAAATCGTGGGCCAGGCTGCGCCGAATCATCTCGACCACATATGGCGGCCCCGCGATGTGAATGCGGAAGTTGTTCGCATCCATCTCTTGCACGATCCCTTCGAGAGTCTTAATGAGTCTCCCGGTCTTTTTGGTTCCGATGAAAGCGATGACGTTGCTCGACTTGCGGTCTGGCGCGATGAGGAGCCGGTTCCAGAACGGGCTTTCAATCGCGTCGGCGTAATTCTTTGGTCCCGCGGTGAGGCTCTTGACCGAAGACACGCGCCATCGACCTCCCGAATCTCCCGCGTGAGCTTTCCGATGCGCGAGAGATAGCGTGCGGAAGAAACGTCGTCCCCCGAAACGGCGAGGATAATTTGCGGCTGAGTGGGAAAACGCTCCTGGATTTTCTTTGATTGGCGAAAGCCAGGATCGCTACTCGAGAAGAAGAAGTTTTCATCGACCACCGGCTTGAGATCGACGAACGCCGCCACCAATCCGGCCAGAAGCAGCGGCACGAGCAAGAGCAACCACGGCGCGCCTAACGAAACTAAGTCTTCCTTGGACTTGGTCTCGTTGCTCTTGCTCTTTTTCACCTCACTAAGCGAAGGCGCAGCCGTGCGCCGAACCCTTAAGTTTGACGCTTTTGCTTGGCCACTTTCGCTCCCTGTTTGCCCAACGCGGTGCGCGTTTTTTTCGGCAAATGCGCGATCGTGCGTTTCCGTTTCGCGGCCGCCGCCGCTTTCTTGATGTTCTTGCGCGCAGCTGCGCTTTGTTTCTTCGTCGCCATTTCGGTCAGCTGTTCCTTTTCCGTGTGCGGGCTGCTTTTTTCGCGGCGCGGGAACGATCGGCCGCGCTCCTCTTTTTCGCCGCGGCATGCGCTTGTCGCGACAAGGCGCGATGCGAAGCAGCCGATCGCGGGTGCTTTTTCAAGGCGCGCTGCGTGGCCCGCGAGCGTGTGGCCGAGGACTTTTTCTTCGTCGACTCCTTGGCTTTTGTCAGTTCGCGTTTCGCTTGTTTCCGCGTGCGCGTAGAGGTCTTGCCTTTTTTCGGCGGCGGCAATTTTACCCCAGCGCGTCGCGCTTTCGAGAGGCCGATGGCGATGGCTTGCTTGGCTGAAGCCGCGCCATGTTTTCCCTCGCGAATGTGTTCCATTTCTTCGCGCACAAATTCGCCCGCTTGAGTGGAAGGCGCTTTGCCTTCCGCGGCATCTTTACGCGCCCGCCTAATTGTCTTCTCTTCGGGCATAACCTTTTAACGCAGGCCGTCAGCTGATCGCGCGCAGGAATGTCCCGTTCTTGGCATCCTGCTCGGAACGCAGTGGCGATTTTTTCAAGGGAATCCTGTCGAAACCGAGCACGACGCAGATGATCAAAGAAGAGTCAATATCTTGTCGCGCTACTTCCGCGCGGTCGATTATCTTTCGGGCGCTCAGATTTACTTGCAGGCCAACCCGCGCCTGCGCCGAGCCGCTTAAACCAAGGCAGATCAAAAATCGGTTGCTCGGTCATGGGGGCACTTGTCCGGGCACTAATCTCGTCTGCACCGAGCTCAATCGTGTCATCCTGCGCGACGATCGCAGTGTTCTGCTCGTCACGGGTCCCGGCCACGGCGCGCCGGCCAATCTGGCCAATCTTTTTCTCGAGGGAAGTTTGAGTGAATTTTATCCGGAGCTGACGCGCGACGGAATGGGAGTTGAAAAATCCGTGTGCGGGTTCTCCTGGCGGTTTCCCGAGTCATCTTTATCCGGGCGTCCCTGGAACAATCCACGAAGGCGGCGAGCTCGGTTATGCGCTGGCGACGGCGTTCGGCGCGGCACTCGATAATCCCGGGCTGCTTGTCGCCTGCATCGTGGGCGACGGCGAAGCGGAGACGGGGCCGACCACGACCGCCTGGCACAGCACGAAATTCCTTGATCCGGCCGGAGGACGAGCGCGGTCCCAAACTGCGCCTCATTTTTTGCCATCTCGGCGGCGGTTGTTCGCTCTGCGCGACGGTCGGCGGACGCAGCATTGACACGACGATGGGATTCACGCCGCTCGACGACAATGCCATTTGCACCCGTAGCGGCGCGCTCGATCCCGGTATCCTCCTTTACCTGCTGCGAAAAGGGATAATCGCCGACGAGCTGGAGGAAATGCTGAACAAAAAAAGCGGCTTGAAAGGACTTTCTGGCGTGCCCGGCGACACGCGCCCCATTCTACCCGCGGCGAAAGCAGGCAACGCCCATGCCCAATTTGCGCTCGATGTGTTCACCCCTCGACTCCGCGCCGGCATGGGCGAAATGATGGCTGCTCTCGGTCGGCGGCCGGACGCGATCATTTTCACCGTTGTCTCGTTAGGCAAGCACCCTTTTTCTAAATCGATCAAGCGAGCTGAAAGTTCTGCTGGGCCAACTTGCCGTGCGCAGCGAACTCACGATTGCGATTTTATTCTGCAAATCACTTTTCGGGATCGATATGCAGGGCGTGCGCGAGGGCTTTCTCGTCGGTCAGGTCGAGTCGCAACGGCGTGATCGAGACCCAGCCGCGGCTGACCGCCCAGCGATCGGTGCCTTCTTCTTCGCCCTTCAGCGGAACGACCGTGAACCAAAAGAGGGGACGACCCATCGGATCCTCAGCCGGGACGACCTTTCCGTCGTATTCCTGCACGGCCTGTCGCGTCCAGCGTAGCCCGCGCGGTTGCGGAGGAAAATTCACGTTTACCAAGCGCAGGCTTTCTTCTTTTAAGATCAGCTCGATGACCTGCGTCACGTAAGGCTCGAGCGGAGCGAAATCCGGATCGCCTTCTCCGACCGGCATGCTAAGCGCTATCCCGCGGAGCCCGAGCAGTGCGGCCTGTTTCGCTGCGGCCAGGGTGCCGGAATGCCAACAGGCGTTGCCGAGATTCGAGCCAAGGTTTATCCCGGAGAGAACCAATGCCACATCTTGCCAATGGTAGGCCCCAAGCGCCACGCAATCGGCCGGTGTGCCGTTCACACGGTAGGCCTCGAAACCGCCTGGCAATTCCGTTTTGCGATAACGCAACGGCCGCGAAGAGGTGATGGCGTGACTCATGGAGGACTGCTCGACATCGGGCGCGACGATCCGCACCTCGCCGAACCGTGCCGCGATTTTCGCGAGCGTGGCCAGGCCCGGACTATAGATGCCGTCGTCGTTGGAGATCAGGATTCGTCTTTTCATCTTCAAGAGAAACGCGCTCTAGCCTGGTTTTGGCCGAGATGGAGTAAAGATGCACGCACACTTGCCGTCCCGTGCGAGATAAGATTGATGCGCGTCCTGCTCATGCATAATCCCGAGGCCGGGAAACAGGAACACGAAGCCAAGGAATTGTTGGCGCTTCTGGAGAAGGCCGGACATGAGCCGGCCTATCAATCGACCAAGAAGAAAGGTTACGAGAACGCGCTCGGCCAGGCGACCGACTTGGTGTTGATCGCTGGCGGCGATGGAACTGTAGAAAAGGTGACTCGTCGGCTCGTCGGCCGCTCCATTCCCTTTAGTATCCTGCCGCTGGGCACAGCGAACAATCTCGCTCGCTCCCTCGGCTTCGAGCAGGCCGTGAAGCCGTTGATTTCGCGTCTGGCCCGCGGACGCCGCCGCGCATTTGATATTGGCCATGCCAGAGGCCCTTGGGGCGAGCGGATATTTTTTGAAGCCGCGGGCGCAGGCCTGTTGCCCGACTACCTCGGCGGAATGGCCGCGCGGGTGAAAAAAGGAAACCGCGGGGAATCGTTATCGAGGCGAAAGGAAACCGCGCGTCACGTCGCTTGCCTGCGTCGCGAGCTCCGAAATTACTCCGCGCGCGAATGGCAGGTTCATCTCGACGGGCAAGATATTTCGGGACGTTTCATTTTGCTCGAAGCCATGAACATCCGTTCCATCGGTCCGATCCTTTCTCTCGCGCCCGATGCGGAAACGGCCGACGGCTGCTTGGATTTCGTCTCCATCAGCGAGAACGACCGCCCAAAACTGGAACGTTACCTCGAATCTCGCCTAACGAATCAAGGAAGCGAATTCCCAGTCCCCGCGGTGAAATTTCAACATCTGCGAATCGTTTGGGAAGAAGGATCGTCCTGTCATTTTGATGATGAGATCTGGCCTGAAGAAGACGAAGCGCCCTCCGGTCGGCACGAAATCGAAATCATGGTCGAGCCTGCTGCTCTGGAGATTTGGCAAACGAATGGGAAGCGCCTCCAATGATGGATTCCGCACCGCTCTTTCGGGTTGCGCAACTTCCGCTGGGAAAAGGCGACCGTTTGCGATGCGTGCCCGATAAAGGCCCATCCAATTCCCCGGCGGGCCGCGTTGTCCGGGTATGAGAGCACTAGTCTGGCACGGCAAAGGCGACATCCGCTGCGACAACGTTCCCGATCCCTCGATCGAGGAGCCGGGCGACATGATCGTCAAGATTACAACGACCGCCATTTGCGGTTCCGATCTTCACCTCTTCGACGGTTACATGCCGGCGATGGAAGAGGGTGACATCCTCGGGCATGAGCCGATGGGGATCGTGCAGGAGGTGGGAGCGAACGTAAAACGATTCAAGGCCGGCGATCGCGTGGTGGTTCCGTTCAACATTTCCTGCGGCACCTGTTTCTTCTGCGAAAAAGAACTCTACTCCTGCTGCGACACCACGAATCGTGACCGGGAAAAGGCCGAGAAAGCCATGGGTCACGCCCCGGCCGGTCTGTTTGGCTATTCTCACCTGACCGGGCACTATCCCGGCGGCCAGGCAGAATACCTCCGCGTGCCCTATGCGGATGTGAGCCCGCAGAAAATCGAGAACGATTCGCTCACCGACGAGCAAGTCCTCTTTCTCTCCGATATTTTTCCAACCGGATACATGGCTGCGGAAAATGCGGACATCGAGGAAGGCGACACCGTTGCCGTGTGGGGATGCGGGCCGGTCGGGCAATTCGCCATCCAGAGCGCCTGGATGTTTGGCGCGGGCCGGGTGATCGCGATCGATTGTGTCCCCGAGCGTCTCGCCATGGCGGAAAAACATGGCAAAGCGGAAGTGATTAATTTCGAAAAGATCGAAGGCGGCGTTTACGACAAACTTCAGGAGATGACCAAAGGCCGCGGCCCGGATCGGGTGATCGACGCCGTGGGCGCGGAAGCGCATGGCGCCGGCGCTTTCGATGCGGTGATGGACAAGGCCAAGGCGGCGGTCATGCTCGCGACCGATCGCGCTCATGTTTTGCGCGAGGCCATTATGTGTTGTCGCAAAGGCGGCACCGTCTCGGTGCCGGGGGTTTATATTGGAATGGTCGATAAGTTGCCGATGGGAGCTTTCATGAACAAAGCGCTGACTATGAAGACAGGACAGACCCACATGAAACGCTACACCCAGCCGCTCCTCGATCGGATCAACGCCGGGGAAATCGACCCTTCCTTTATCATCACTCACAACCGTCCGTTGGAGGAAGGTCCGGACCTTTATAAGACTTTCCGCGATAAGGAAGACGGCTGCATCAAGGTAGTGCTCAAACCCTAAAGGCTCATCGTTGACTTGGCTCGTCGCACCCGCGCCCTTATCGCACGCTCTTCTTCCCGGACAAATAACTAATCATATTATTCACAAATGACTCCATCCTCTTCATCCAATACCTCCGCCAATCGGCCCTTAGCCATTGTTACCGGAGCTTCTACCGGCATAGGTTATCACCTCGCGAAAGAATGCGCGGAAAATGGCTACGACCTTCTCATCGCCGCGGACGATTCGGCGATCACCAAAGCCGCAGACGACTTTCGACAGTTGGGCGCTTCAGTCGATGCCGTGGAGGTCGATCTCTCCACCATCGAAGGCGTAGATGAACTCTATGCGGCGGCGTCAGGCCGGCCGGTCGAGGCCTTGCTCGCAAATGCCGGCCACGGTCTTGGGCAGGCTTTTCTCGATCAGGATTTCCAGGAAGCGCGCCATGTCGTCGATACAAATGTTACCGGCACGATCTACCTTCTTCATAAAGTAGGTCGCGATATGCGTAGCCGTGGCCAAGGGCGTATCCTTATTACGGGTTCCATCGCGGGATTTATTCCCGGCACTTACCAGGCAGTCTACAACGGCACGAAAGCATTTATGGATTCCTTCTCCTTCGCTTTGCGGGCAGAACTGAAGGATTCCGGGGTCACCGTCACTTGTCTTATGCCGGGCGCGACCGATACGGAATTCTTCCAGCGCGCTGACATGGAAGACACACGGGTTGGCGCAGGTAAGAAGGATGATCCTGCCGATGTGGCGAAGATCGGGTTCGAAGCCATGGAGAAGGGCGAAGGAGACGTGGTCAGCGGCTGGAAGAACAAGCTCCAATCCGCTATGGCTAACGTCACTCCCGCTGGCGTCCTCGCGGAGCAGCATCGCAAAATGGCGGAGCCTGGTGGCGCAGCGAAGTAAATGGGTCCTTCAGAACAAAACGCACCGATGCGGGATTACGCCGCCCTGGTCGGGCTATTCAACGCCGGACTCGCCGCCTTCCTTTTTTGGCAGTGGCGCGCCCCGCTCCAAGAAGAATTCTCGACCGGCGATTTGCTGCTTTTCGGCCTAGCGACGCAAAAGGCGAGTCGTGTGCTCGCCCGCGATCGAGTGACTCAGCCGCTGCGCGCGCCTTTCACCGCGTTCGAAAAGCCAGCGGGCTCGGGCGAGGTGGACGAGAAAGCCCGCGGTCGCGGCTTGCGCAAAGCTATCGGCCAACTCGTCATCTGTCCCTATTGCCTCGGAATCTGGGTAGCGTCGGCCTTCATTTATGGCTTTAACCTAAGTCCCCGTCTCACCCGAATAGTCGCCGGCATCTTCGCAGTAAGCTCGGTCTCCGATCTTGCACAACATGCGTATTCTAAAGTGAAGGAAGCGACCGAGTAATCGACCGCGACGCACAGTCCCGCAGCACTTTCCGAGCGAGCAATACCAGCGTTCGCAAAAGCCCATGCCGAGATCGAGACGGCCAAAACGCACTGATAGCGAAGCCATCGCAGCAAGACCAACCGATGATCGTAGGGTTGCTCAGGAAACAACCATTCAGATATGACAAACGAACCAAACAAAATCAACCGCCGAGGTGCCCTCGGAGGATTGGCGCGGGCCTTGCCGGGTTCGCCGTCTCCCGAGTCTTCGGCGCCGAGGGAACTAAGACATCAAGCATGAAACCCGAAAAATTACAGGACCCAACGACAAAATATCCCCAGCCGCCCTTCAAAGGCCAGGAACAACCCTGGCCCGGCCTGGCGAGCGAGATGGACCCGCGCCCAGATCACGGAGAGAAGAGCTACAAAGGCTCCGGACGTTTGGCGGGCCGCAAGGCGCTGATCACCGGCGGTGATTCCGGGATGGGACGCGCGGCCGCGATCGCATATGCGCGGGAAGGGGCCGATGTGGCGATTAATTATTTCCCAACTGAAGAGGCGGATGCGAAAGAAGTCATCGGCTTGATCAAGGCGGAAGGGCGCAAGGCAATCGCGCTTCCGGGCGATCTGCGCGAAGAAGCCTTCTGCCAAAAACTGGTATCCGAAGCGGTCAAGGAGCTAGGTGGCCTGGACATCGTGGTCAGCAACGCTGGCCGTCAGCAAACCCGCGCCTCGATACTGGATGTCTCGAGCGAAGACTTCGACGCCACGATGAAGACCAACATTTATGCGCCTTTCTGGATCATCAAAGCGGCATTGCCACACCTGCCGGCGGGATCGTCGATCATCGGCACCACCTCGGAGCAAGCGATGGATCCTTCGCCCGATCTCTACGATTACGCGCAAACCAAAGCCGCGACGACCAACTATGTGAAGTCGCTGGCAAAGCAGTTGGCCTCGAAAGGCATTCGCGTAAACGGCGTCGCGCCCGGCCCGATCTGGACACCGTTGCAAGTGAGCGGCGGCGCCACCCAGGAGAAGCTGAAGGAATTCGGAGGCAAGACGCCGATGGGCCGGCCAGGGCAACCCGTCGAGCTGGCCTCCATCTATGTGCAGCTTGCAGCGAATGATGCAAGCTACGCGACCGGGCAAATCTACGGCGCAATGGACGGTAACGGGAATCCGTAGCATCCGTCCCGTTGCAATGACGGAAGCTCCATCCCCATGAGCGCTCCTTTTTCTCAAACCTAGGGCGGGCACTAATGCGTTTATTCCGGGATGAGGCGACGACATACCCTTACCGGAAACATTCAGAGCCATCCTGCTTTCACCTCTCGGATCCTGCGGAACGAGCGGGATGTCTGGGTTTACCTGCCGCCGGGGTATCGGCGGAACGCGCGGCGCCGATATCCGGTCTTATATTTGCAGGACGGGCAAAATGTTTTCGATGCGGCGACCGCTTTCGCCGGCGTCGAGTGGGGTGTCGATGAGACCGCTCAGGATTTGATCAAGCGACGGTTGATCGAGCCGCTCATCATTGTGGCTGTGGCCAATAGTGGAGTCGACCGCTTGCATGAGTACACTCCAACTCGGGCGCCACCGCTTGTCAAAACCCGTCCCAACAAAATAACGAGCCATCCTGACTCTGCCGAATCACCGCTCACAATCCCGCGCCGATCCGTTGATGCGATGCCTGTGCTTGCGGAGACGAACTGAGAAAAGCAGTCACTGGTGACACGGTTTCGCTTTCTTTGAAGGCAAATATTCAAAAGCAAATCGAGCTATCGAATATGCCACCCGGCCTGCTAGCTAGCTCTCTCACATGAGAAGCGGCCGAAAACAGCATGTCTTAGTCCATGGGCATGATCTTCAGATTTCCAATGCCGAGAAGGTCTTTTTCCCCGAGACCGGTTTTACGAAAGGTGAGGTCATCGCTTATTACGCAGAAATCGCGGATGTAATCCTCCCACATCTTCACGGTCGGCCGCATACACTTAAACGTTATCCGGAGGGAATTGGGGGAGAGCGTTTTTACGAAAAGAATGCGCCCAAATATAAGCCCTCTTGGGTAGAAACGTTCGCTGTCCCACGCGGCGAAGGCGGAGAAGAGATCAACTATGTTCTTTGTAATGATCTGCCGACGCTGATCTGGACAACCAACCTGGCGGATATCGAGAAACACGTCTTCCTTGCGCGAGCGCCAGAATTGAATTGTCCTACTTCGATCGTTTTCGATCTCGATCCTGGGGAGCCGGCCGGTCTCATCGAGTGTGGCGAGGTGGCGCTCCACCTAAAGAAGGTCTTTGAGACCTGGGGTCTGGAGTCCTTCGTCAAGGTATCGGGTTCGAAAGGACTTCACCTTAGTGTTCCTTTGAATGGAGACGCATCTTATGAAAAGACTCAACCATTCGCCAAAGCGGTCGCAGAGTTAGTCGGTCAACAGCTACCAAAGGGTGTCGTCTCTGACATGGCGAAAAGACTTCGCGCCGGAAAGGTCTTGATCGATTGGAGTCAGAATTCCGATTTCAAGACGACCGTCTCAGCCTACTCACTGCGGGCGAAAGGACCCGCGCCGCTGGTATCTTTACCCGTCACGTGGAAGGAATTAACTCGGGCGGTGAAAGGCAAAGAAACCAAAGGACTTATTTTTACCGCTCAGACAGCGGTGAAGCGGATCACAAAGGCGGGTGATTTGTTCGAACCAGTCTTGCGGTTAAAACAGGAGCTGCCGGTCGCATTTACCAAGGCCCTTGCCGCAGCTCCTCCGCAAAAGTTGAGCCGCTGGCAACGCCACACAAAAGCGAAGCCCTCGCGCCCCCACGATAATAGCATTCGTGAATACGCAGCCAAACGCGATCACGCCCGCACGCCCGAACCGGCAGCCGTCTCACCCGACCAAAAAACCAAACGAAAAGGTCCACATCGCTTCGTGATCCAGAAACACGCAGCCAGCCATCTCCATTATGATTGGCGGCTGGAGATGCAAGGGGTGCTTCGCTCATGGGCGGTGCCGAAGGGCCCGCCCTTCGCCTTGCGGGAAACACGGCTGGCCATGCAGGTCGAAGATCATCCCCTCAGTTATGAACGATTCGAGGGCACCATTCCCCCTGGCAACTATGGCGCCGGCACCGTCATGGTTTGGGACTACGGAGTCTACGAAGACATCAGCGGCAATGATGCGGCTGCTTTCCACAGCGGCAAAATGCATCTCGTGATGGAGGGCAAAAAATTGAAGGGCGAGTGGATTCTGGTAAAGGACAAACGGGAACCCGAGAGTAACAAGTGGCTGCTAATCAAAGCGGGCGAATCGCTGAAGCCTTTGTCAGCCAAGGCCGACGACTCTTCTGCGATCACACGGCGATCGATGGCTGCCATTGCCGAGGCTAACGACGCGCAATGGCAAAGTAATCGACCGGCATCGAAGAGCGAAGCGCCGAGAGGAACTGCTCGGAAGAAGGAGAGACAGCAGGCTCGTCGTCCGGGAAAGCGAACAACCCGACCGTGACGACTTCAACCCGAGAGGAACGTCGCGCCAGGCGAGCCGCGCGCCGGCTTAAACAACGTGCCGAAAACGTCGGTCGCGCGGCCCAGATGCACGCGGCCCGCCTCGCCTCCAAGAATGGAGAGGAGCTGTTCATGCTACGTCCGAAGGCGGAATCTCTGCCTCAGATCAACGTAGGATGTTCAGGATGGTTTTACTGGCATTGGCGGGGCGGGTTTTACCCGGAAGATATGCCGACCCGAGACTGGTTCGCTCATTACGCCGACCACTTTAAAACCGTGGAGTTAAACGCTCCGTTCTACTCCTGGCCGACGCCGGGAGGAGTTCGTGCCTGGCTCCGGCAGGCGGGCCGTCGGAAATTTGTCTACACCGTAAAAGTGTCCGAACTCATCACTCACGTGAAACAGTTTGTCGGAACGAAGACTCTGGTGCGCGATTTCGGTTACATCGCAGACCTTCTCGGACCGCGGATGGGCTGTTTCCTATTTCAACTCCCTCCTAGCTATCGCTATAGCCGCGCTCGGCTGGATCAAATTCTCTCTCAGCTTGACCCAGCTCGCCGTAACGTCGTGGAATTTCGCCATCGCAGTTGGTGGGACGAGCGCGTTTATAGCGCGTTCAGGGCGAGTGGCACGATCTTTTGCTCCTCCAGCGGACCCCGGCTGCCTGGCGATTTGATCAAGACCGCCGACGAAATCTATGTCCGATTTCACGGGACCAAACAATGGTATCGCCATGACTATGCTCCCGGTGAGTTGGAAGAGTGGAAGCTGAAGATCCGCGCGAGCGGCGCGACGCGGATCTGGGCGTATTTTAATAATGACCGTAACGGCTACGCGATCAAAAACGCGCGCAGCCTGCTCCGAAGGCTACAGGTCCGCTAGGTCAGGCGTATATCTAAAACCGCTTTCCACCCCGGTGCGTTTTGTCTTGCGAGGAAATGTGCCAGCAAAAATGCCACCACCGAACAATGGGAAACTGTTATAGAGCCACACACTGGGGATCGTCGATCCCACGGACGGTGACTCAAATGATTCCCTGTGGGATTTTCCCTATACGCCAACCAGTCTTTCGCCTGATTGCGTCAGACAGCGGAAACGGTTTTCCTATCTGCGGGAACAGATCATGAATACACATGTCGCCTTGGATGAAAAGCTCGCGATCCTTCAGGAAAATGATTCGTTTAGGAAATGGTATTCGCTCGATGATCGTCGGGTTTGCGTCTCCTGCGATCGACTTATCACTGGGCGGATGATCGACGTCTGGCGGGATAGGCAAGGCGCGTATCATCTCCACTGTCCGACTCCAGGTTGTGACGCCATCCCGCGGGATTGGTTTTACCATGGACCTACTGTTAATTCCCGGACCGGAATTCTCCGAGATCGCGCAGAAGCGATGAGAGTGGGAAAGCCGTTACCTAACGATATCGCGTGGTCTGATCCGTGCAACGATGGACATCTTGACTGAGCAGCGACGACTCGAGATCCTGCGCGATCGGGACAGGTCGCGCACATGGTATTCGCTTGACGACGAACGCATCTGCATCCGTTGCTCGGAAACGTTTACCGGACACAAAATCGTCGTCGTCCCAGAAGCAGACGGGAGCTACGAGCTCCGTTGCCCGACGCAAGGCTGCGACTCCACTCCAGTGCATTGGGCGTATCACGGAAGCGGGTTGGGTCGACCGAAGGCCAGCGTGAGGACGTCCCGTGCGGAAATCGACTTCAGCAACTGGTGATGGGAGAGTAGCGGGGAGATTCTCAGCCGGCTTCATTATCTCTCGCCCGGCCAATCCAAAAGGGGTGATTGATTCAGCCAGTCCGAAGATACATTTTCGCCCTCTCTGGTTGGCATGAAGCTCTTCCTTCCTTTCCGAGATCGAGATTTGTCAGCCCAAGCCTCAATGCATGCGCCCTCCATAACTGTTCTCAGCTTGGCTAGTGCGGCTTTATGAAACCCATGCATGTCGGTATCTCCGGTTGGACTTACCCTCCGTGGCGCGGCGTCTTTTTCCCGAGAGGTCTGCCGCAGAAACGCGAACTGGAATTTGCTGCGCGCCAGGTGAACTCGATCGAAATTAACGGTTCGTTCTACTCGCTCCAGCGCCCCACCAGCTATCGCGCGTGGTACGAAGCGACGCCGCCTGGGTTCGTCTTTGCGGTGAAAGGCGGGCGTTTTATCACGCATCTCAAACGGCTCAAGGATGTGCGCGTGCCGCTCGCCAATTTTTTCGCCTCGGGCGTGCTTTGCCTGCGAGAGAAACTCGGGCCGATTCTGTGGCAGTTGCCTCCGAGCTTTCGTTTCGACCGCGACCGACTCGCCTCCTTTTTTGATCTGCTCCCGCGCGACACCGCCGCTGCCGCGAAGCTCGCCCATAAACACGATGCGCGTTTGGCCGGCCGCGCCGCGATGACGACGGATCGAACCCGGCCCTTGCGGCACGCTCTGGAGGTTCGGCATCCCACCTTCGAGACGGACGAGTTTATCGCACTCTTGCGCGAGTACGACATCGCGCTGGTCGTGGCTGACACCGCGGGCAAATGGCCGTTCCTCGAAGATGTGACCAGCGATTTTATCTACATACGGCTTCACGGCGGCGAAGAGCTTTATGTCAGCGGATACCCGGAGGCGGCATTGGAGGAGTGGGCGCGCAAGATTCGCGGCTGGGCCAAAGGCAGCACACCACCGGGAACCCATCGAATCGCGTCTCCCGCTCCAACCGCAAAGAGCGGACGAGATGTCTTCGTTTATTTCGATAACGACGTGAAAGTGCGCGCGCCTTTCGACGCCATGTCGCTCGCGCATCGGCTGGGCCTCGGTCCCGCCCCTTCGGGCAGTCCCGACTTTGCGGCAGTCGATGAAACGGCCCGGACCAGTTGGCCGGAAATCAAACGGCGCTGGAGTTTGGAATCGGCCTAAGTATTTTCGCCGGGCACGCCGTCGAGAAGGGGATCGAATAGCATTGGTCATAATCAAACGGCCCTGCCCGAAAGTCGGGCTCGCTCTGGTGTTCCCGATCGATTTGCCGGACCGCTTTTTATCTCGAAGCGACGCTCTTCAGTTTGAGACCGCCAACTTCCGAAGGTCACGCGAACGCCCGGATCGAAGATTTGCGCCGACCAGCCAGGTGCTTTCGCGAGCGCTAACGCACTTCGCCGCTTCGACTCATTCTTTGGGCCGACGAAGCGCAACGCTTTGTCTCCGCGAGTGAAGACGGAATGAGCGATTACAACTGCATCGACGCGATCCGCGAAGCGCGAGCGACGTGCGTCGCCGCCGCGCAGTCATCGAGCTCATTCATTCCGCCACTGGGCAGGGAGAAAGCGCGTGTTTTCAGTCTCAATCTGCGCAATCGCCTGATCTTTAAAGCCGCCGACGAAGAAGGCGCCAACGAGAGCACCGATTTTCTTGGCAAGAGAAAGACCATAAAAAGATCATGGGGTACTCCGCGGGAAAGCGGTCGAGCAACTCAGCGAGCACGACGAGCATAAAATCAAACCGCACGTGCTACGAAATCTGGCGAAACACGTTGCCGTCGTTATCCACTGCGAACGTGGACACCGGCGCAAGCTCCTGCCTCCGATAGAACCGGATGGCAAAGTCTGTGCCTGGTTCCGTTGACAGACACTGCGGGCGCGTGGCGGTATGGTGACGGCATTCCGCTCTGATCAAGAGGTTCCCCCGGCTTGGACTACTCTACGAGCGCAGCAAGACGGCGGCGGTTGACAATTATTTCGGCATTTATGACGACCCGCGATTGTTCGAAGGCACGGAACGACAATTTGAAACCCGGGAGGGTCTACTGAGTGAACTTGACCCGCTCTCCTTCGAGGTGTTTCTGCGCAAAGCCGCCGGCAGGGTTGCTGCACAGAACGGCGACCGCGGTTGGACTCAGCTCGTCGAGAGCATCAATGAAGTGCGCGGTTACAGTTATGCGCGATCTCTCGGCTATCGGGATTGTCAGCTCCTGGATGAGCGGTCGTATCCATTCCCGGATATCGAAGCGTCCAATCCAGCGGGCCAATGGTGCGTCATGGAGGTGAAGACAATTCAGGAATCAGATGAAGAGCTGGAGTTGCGCGGGCAAGTTCAAAAAGGTGAGCCGGGATTGCCAATTCGGCTGACCCGTCTGCTCCGTCGTCGCTATCGGCATGGTTTGAAGCAGGTCACCGCGCATCCGCGCGCGTCAGAAGCGGAACGAATCTGCTTTATGATCGCCAATCTTGACCTGCGAACCCTGTTGGCGCGGGAGAACCAGCGATTGCTCCCAGACTTTCTTCGCGCCTTGGAAACGAATGCGAAAATCCACTGCATCTCGCAGCACAGGCCTGCGGAGCCAATCGCCCCAAACCGGTCATTGGCGTGACGCGGATTGCATCTTCTGGACGCCTGCTACGGGCGCTCCGTTCTCAAATCAGTCGCGTTGCCTCACCGCCCAACACTTCGAATTGAACGTCTTCAATCACCGGTTGGAGATCGTAGGTCCGGGCAAATACTCTCAGATTATCGAGTCGAAGATCAGCACGATGAGAATACAAGTGATCGCCGGCTGAACCCCACATCATCGCATTGAAGAAATCGTGCATAGTCAGCTCGTGTTCCAACCTCCCCTCGACGGGCGAAAAGACGATCAATTTCTGCGGCGAAAGCGCACACGCGCGAATCAGAGCGGTGAACTCGACTACCGGATCGTCGGAAGTGACAACGAAATTCGGCTCGGGGTGATATCGCACGTGTAAGCGTAGCGGTAATACGGCGCAAACTGTTGCTCTTTGCGGAACTCGTCCATAAAGCGGCGCTCGTAGTCTGCGGCTGACCGGAAAAGCTGCTCCCGCGCTTGTTTGGTGCGGATGATATGCAAGCCCATCCACATCGATATTTGCTCGAACTCCTCGTCTGAGAGGGCACCGCTCAATCGCAGGGCACGAATTCCCGGAGTCTCTATCACTTGTTGCTGGTAGAATTCCAACTCATCCGACTGGAAATCCGCTTCAGCCGCACACTGCTTGGGCGGTCTCGGCACCGGCCGCCCTCCACGTTTTGAGTAGACCCAAATGCGGCCATCCGGATCCGGGACGGCAGATTTCTTCAGGTATGCTTCCTGGACGCCGTGCTGATTCATTCGGCTCTAAATCTAACACGGAGCCGTCATGGAGGCGTTCGGTTTGGTCTATTTCGATGAAATCCGAACGACGCCGAATCTCCGAGCATCGATAGGTTTCACACCGGTGAAACCATTCTCCTGCTGACGGTGAAGTCGATGCTCACCTATGAGTTCAACGCGATCCGGCCCACAGCACTTTTCCCTCGGCCAACGATGCCCGTCCCGCAGGCCCTCTTTCCCCGTCGCATAACCTCTGACCGGCTTTCCGGGCACAATGACCGAAGCGCATGAGTGGGGAAGGTCTTGCAGCATGTTCGTCGTCCGGAGCGCATCAAACAGCACGAGCTATTCCGGACGGCTTCTACGAATGGAGCTTACCCCAGCTTAAGCTGCTGCGGGAAGGCAGCACTCTGGTCGTCTTCGCAATCGTGCCTACTTTCTTTCGCGCACTCCACTTAGGCGGAACATTGGCGTCGCTTCTACTTTGATCGTTAGGGCATTTCTTTTCGCGTTCAAATTTCAGCCGCCGCGCGCGGTTGCGGGAGCACGAAGGAAAATTCGGTCCAGGTGACATCGGAGCGCACCAAGTGGACGTCGCCGCCGTGAGCGCGCGCGATCTCTCTCGCGATGCTCAGGCCCAGTCCGTGCCCCGGAGTCTCGTCGCTGTGGGATAAATCGCCGCGGTAGAACCGGTCGAAAATTTCTTTACCGCTGTCGGAGTTAAGACCTCGGCCGGTGTTGCCAACTCTCAGTTCCGCCTGGCCGTTCTCTGTCGCGGCGGTCACAGTCACGCGCCCGCACGCCTGGTTATATTTGATCGCATTGTCGAGCAGGTTCATGACGGCGCGCGCGATCAGGCGACGGTCGCCACGGACGGAGACCTCGTTGCTTAGTTGACACGCGAACGAAAGCTTCGCCGGTTCCGCTAGGATTTCTGCGTCCTCCATAAGCTCGCATCAACGCGGCGAGATCGAAATCGGTCTGATCGAGGGCCAACCGGCAGTCGTCCGCGCGCGAAAGCAGGAGCAGGCTATCGACAATCAGCGACAGGCGGGAACATTGCTCGCTAAGATTCTCCAGTAGCTCACGTGCTTCCGACGTGAGCGGGAGCGATTCGAGCGAGTTTTCCCCCTCGGCACGCATCAGGGTGAGCGGCGTTTTCAATTCGTGCGAAGCGTCGGAAGTGAAACGCGCGACTTGTTCGAAGCTCCGCTGCAAACGGTCGAACATCGCTTTCAAGACCACGGTCAGACGGCCGATCTCGTCCTGCACCGGCGATAAAGGCAGGCGTTGATTCAGATCCGACGCGGAGATTTTGTTCGCGCGAGCGGCAATGGTTTCGATCGGTGCCACCGCGCGCCCCGCGATCCACCACCCACCGGCACCCACCGCGACGATGATGAACGGGAGGGTGAGAAAATAAGAGCGAAGGAGGCCGACGCGGGCTTCCCGGATGGTGTCGAGATCCTTGCCTACCGCATAGGAGATTCCCGGGCGATGAAAAACCATGAAGCGCACCATGCGGCCTCTTATCCGCACTTCGTAGGGATGGACCCCGAGCGCGCGTGGGATGACTTCGACATCCCCCAAGGCCGGCGCGCGGTAGAGATATCTCTGCGCAGCGTCGCGCACTTCGACATAAGGGAAGCGCGGCAAATCGTCGCTCGTTAGGGTGATGGCTTTCCCACCTTCTTTCGTCTGGATTATCTGTTCATCCATCTCTGCGGCGAAGTCGGCGGCTTCATCCTGAATCTCTTGGTCGATATTTTCCAAGAGCTCGCGGCGAAGATTCCACGCCGCGGCAGCACCGAAGAGAAGGAGTGCGGCCGTCGCCGCCGCCGCACTCCAGAGCGCGATCCGGGCCCGCAGGGTATTTAACTTCATGCCGCCCCACGGAGGGAGTAGCCTGTGCCCCTCACGGTTTGGAGCAACTTGTGCGCATGTCCTTCATCGACCTTGCGCCGCAGTCGCTGCATACAGACTTCGACCACGTTCGTGCCGGTATCGAAATGGTGTTCCCACACGTGCTCACAGAGGGTCGTTTTCGTGACCACTCGGCCGGCATGCGCCATCAGATATTCCAGGAGCGCAAACTCGCGATTCGTCAGCTCGACCCGGCGCCCCGCGCGGGTGGCTTCGCGCATCACGACGTTGAGCGTGAGATCATCCACTTGCATCATGGTCGCGTGCTCGCCGGAGGCACGCCGGAGCAACGCCCGCATGCGTGCCACCACCTCAATGATCGAAAACGGTTTGGGCAGGTAGTCATCCGCCCCGAGATTCAGCCCCTCGACGCGCTCGTTGACGTTGCCGCGAGCGGAGAGGAGGAGCACTGGCGTATTGACGTGCTGCCTCCGAATTTCCCGGAGCACGCTGAGTCCGTCGCGGCCCGGCAACATGATGTCGAGAACGATGACGTCGTAAGGGCGCGCCAGAATTCGCTCCATCGCGGCCGACCCATCGTGGAGGACATCGACCGCGAGATTTTCTTCGATCAAACCTTTGCGCAGAAAGGGGGCGAGCTTTTTCTCATCCTCCACCACCAGCGCGCGCATGCGGCGAAGTTAATCCTCTCCAACCCTGGAGCCAGAGCTGCGAGGCAGATAACGGATTTGTAACGCCAACGAATTCTGCGTCGAAAGGTTCGTGCGGTAGGTTGCGACCATGAAAAGAACTTATCGCAATCACGGATGGGCCGCGGCGATCGTCCTCTCCGGCCTGCTCACCGCAAACCTCGTCGCTGCCGGCGAGACGGACGCCCAACTCGAAGCCCAGGCAAAAGTCAGCAAGCAGCAGGCAGAACAGATTGCGCTCGCGAAAGTACCGAACGCCAAAATCCAAAGCGCGGAAATCGAACACGAGCATCACGCCTTGGTTTGGTCATTCGATATGGTGAAGCCCGGAGATAAGAATGTGACCGAAGTGCTGGTGCACGCCAAGACAGGCAAAATCGTGGAGGTGAGCACGGAAAACCCAGCGGATCAGGCGAAGGAAAAGGCCGAGGATCAGGCCCACGAAAGTCACTAGCACACTCAGGTTGTTACCTGCAACGATCTTCTTTACCCATGCTCCTACTAAATAAGCGACTCCTACTTCTATTGGCGGCGATGACTGCACTGGCCGCATCACCTTCTGCCAAAGCGCAAGCCAATGGGCCTTATCATCTCCAGCGCGAAATTCCCATCGGCGGCGAAGGCGGCTGGGATATCCTCACCGTCGACTCAGCGGCGCATCGTCTTTACCTCTCCCATGCCACGAAAGTGGTGGTGATCGATTTGGAAAAAAATACGGTCGCAGGTGAGATCACCGACACCCCGGGAGTGCACGGTTTCATTGCCGTGCCGGAAACGGGACGTGGCTATTCGAGCAACGGCAAGGAGGCGAAGTCGAGCGTGGTCGACCTGAAAACGCTAAAGACGATCTCGAAAGTGGAAACAGGGGAAAGTCCCGACGCGCTGGTCTACGAACCGAAACATGGGGAGGTCTATATCTTCAATCACCACGGTGGCTCAGTCACTGTGTTAAACGCGAAGACGGCCAAGGTCGTGAGCACAATCACCTTGGGCGGCAGCCCGGAATTTGCCGCCGTCGATAGCGCGGCAGATCGGGTCTATTGCAACGTGGAAGACAAGAACGAAGTGGTCGCGATCGACGCGACGAAACACGAAGTGGTGGCGCATTGGCCGCTGGCCCCGGGCGAAGCGCCAAGCGGGATCGCCTTCGATGCGGCGCATCACCGGCTTTTCAGCACCTGCGATAACAAGCTCATGACGATGCTCGATACGGAGAACGGCAAAGTGGTGGCCACCGTGCCGATCGCCAACGGCCCGGACGGCTGCGCTTTCGACGACAAAGCGCAGTTCGCCTTTGCCTCCTGCGGAGAAGGGGTGACAATCATCGCGAAAGAGGAAGCGCCCGATAAGCTAACCGTCGTGCAGTCCTTGAAAACCGCGCGCGGCGCGCGCACGATGACGATCGATCCCGCGACGCAGCGGATCTATCTGCCGACCGCGCAATTTGAGCCGATGCCGAGTCCCGCGCCAGGTGCGCCGAGGCAGCGTCCAAAGATCGTGCCCAATACCTTCAAGCTTCTCGTTTACGGTCCGCCGGCCTAACGACCGCAGTGTTCCGTCTCACAATCGCGCTGGCGCTGTGGTTCGCGACGAGCCTTTTCATCGCCCCGCAGCTTCATGCGCAGGGCGGCCCGCCGATGATCACCGACGATCCCGGCACGCCGGGTAATCGCCATTGGGAGATCAATCTCGCGACGATCTTCTCGCACCGCCCGGGCGAAACCTCTTTCGACGCGCCCGGGATCGATTTGAACTACGGACTCGGCGACCACATCCAGCTCACTCTGCAAGGCGGTCCGGCCTGGTTAAAGCGCAGCGATCATGGCCTGGTCGGAGGATTGGGCGGCACGGAGGCAGCGGTCAAGTGGCGCTTCCTCGACGAGGAGAAAAGCGGCTTCGACGTCTCGATGTTTCCGCGAGTGATTTTTAACCCCACTCCCTCCTCCGTCCGCCGCGGCTTGGCCGACGATGGTGCGCGCTTTCAGCTTCCGTTCCAAGCCTCGAAATCATTCGGCCGATTTCATCTCGACGCTGAGTTCGGTCCGCGGGCGGTAACCGTGGGGCGCAGCGAATGGCTCTACGGCGTGGTTGGCGGGGTCGACCTCGGGAAAACCACCGCCGTCATGGCCGAGCTGCAAGGCTCAGCGCGCACCAACTTTTCCCGCGACCTCCTCATTGCCAATCTCGGCCTGCGTCACAGCTTCACCGAGTCGCGCATCCTCATCGCTTCCGTCGGCCACGAGTTGCGCAATTCCGAGGAAGCCCGCGCCTTGATCGGCTATCTCGGTGTGCAATTGCTTTACTGAACCGGCTGGTCCTAGTGCGCCTTCGAGGCCGGCTTCTGCGGGAAAATCAGAATCAGCGCGATAATCACCGCGAGCAGCGCCAGAGAAGCGGTGTAGCGGCTGAGCGCCAGTCCTCCGTGCGCCACTGGCTTATCGAGAAAGTCGCCGACCACGGCCCCCAGCGGACGGGTGAGAATGAAGGCCGCCCAAAACAAAATCGCGCGCGAAATGCCCGTGAAATAATAGAGCAGCGCCGTCACGAGAAGCAGGCCGCCAAAGATCGTTGCCGCCCCGAGATAGCCCGTTTGGTTCGTATCCGCCACCCAATCGCCCAGCGCCGTGCCCAGCGTCTGCGAAAACATGATCGTGACCCAATAAAAGACCTCCACCTTTGGCGTATTCACCGTTTCGACCGAGATGCTCCCCGTCGTCCAGCGCCAGATCAGCAACGACCCCAGCACGCAGACCAGCAAAATCGACGAGCCGCCAGTATAACCGATCCCGAGCGAGCGATCGCAATAATCCGCCAGCGTCGTCCCCACCGTCGTCGTCGCCACGATCGTGAGCCAGTAGAGGAAAGGGTGAAACTTTGCCGCCCGGATTTGCACCAGCACCGCGACCACGAAGATCACCCCGAAAATGGCGGTGCCGATGAGATACCCCGAGCCATTGCCTGCGGCGGTCGTCTCCCCGAGCCACGACATGGTCACAGCATCGCCGCCAGTCTCGCCCAGCGTCGTCGCGAGGATTTTGATGATCCAGAAGAGCAGGGTGACCTGAGGGACCTTGCTCAGGGCGGCTTCGCCAGGATGAGACTTTTGTTCTGCCATAAGCCGCCGAAACTAGCCGTTTGTGCCCCCTGCGCGAGGGCGTCCACGCAGATAACAGATTTGTAACGCGTCCGCCTGGCTCGGTGAAAGTAGGAACCTATCTACGTGGGCGGCTTACGACTTTTTCATTCACGCCTCTTAAGAGACGCTTCGTGACTATACGCGAATCGTAAGAATAACCGCGCCCGCCACGATGAGGAGGCCGCCAAGCCACGTGGTCCAGCCGGCCCTCTCGTGCAAAAAAAGCGCGGCAAAGGCGATCACAAAGACAACGCTGAGTTTATCGATCGGTGCCACCTTTGAAGCCGGTCCGAGTTGCAACGCGCGAAAGTAGCAGACCCACGACAAGCCGGTAGCAATCCCGGAGAGGACGAGGAAAACCCAGTTGCGCATCGAGAGCGCGGCTAAGCTGCGGGCCGGGGCGAGCGCCCAAAAGAGCAACCAAGTAAGACCGAGGACGACCGTAGTGCGAACGGCCGTCGCCAGATTGGCATCGACCCCTTCCACTCCTATCTTGGCCAGGATCGCCGTGACCCCGGCAAAGAACGCCGAAAGAACCGCCCAGAAAAGCCAGCCCATAGGGACCAGATACACTGACCCGAAGAGAAGAAAAGAGAACGACTGCCCGATTTCTCTGATCGGAGCACTTTTTGAAGTCGTTTGCTTCGCGCAAGCATCTTTGCGACCCCTGCTCGGCAGCCTCTTGCCGACAAGTAGCCTCGCATTCCAGTTCTATTCGCTTCAACAACATGCTGGCTAAGAATAAAGCGGCGCCAAGCTCCTCTGTTTGCTTGCCGACCCTTTAAGGTCACTTTGACCGCCCCAAAATGCTCGGAACGTAGAGCAGTTTCCGCCCTTCCTGTCGCCAGACTTGCACCTCATCGTGTATGCTCAAGCGCAATGGAAAAGTCGCGACCCGCGACGATCAGCTCAGTCTTTTTGATTTTGGGAAGACAAATGGCCGAAGGGATTTATCTGACGCAATACGGACTGATGGCCGAGCGCCATTGGCGGGAGTTCCGGCCCAAAATGGTTCGCGAAATGGAGGCGAAAGGAACCTTGATGGAAGCGCTCTTCGAAGCCCAACAGATGACCCTCGACGAAATGGAAGCTCTCACTCGGCAGCTCGAAACGGAGCAGAAGCTGACTCCCCAGCAGGCGCACGACCAAGCGTGGGAGATGATTCGGGAGAAAGACATTCTGCTCCCACCGGAAGAGAATTAAACGCCCGGAATTACCGCATCCGGCCTGACGACCGGCTCGGCGCCGGTTCACTGAAGCAGAAGTGCCGCGATAACTTCGCGGCGATCGAGTTAGTGCGGCACCTCGAGAAGGAAGATCGCGTTGCGTCGGGCGACGAGAAGCGAGTGCTCGTTCGATACGTCGGCTGGGGCGGAATCCCGCAGGTCTTTGCCTCTCCGCTGCCGGCGGATTGGAAAAGCGAAGGCGAAGAACTCAAGAGGCTGCTCACGCCGGATGAATATCAAGCGGCGCGAGCTTCGACCGTTATCTTTACTTAGAAAGACCCGGTGGCATGAGTTTCGGGTTCCGATTTTTTTTGATTGGGCATAATGGTCGGCGCTGGCGAATCGGCCAGCAGGTAACAGCGAGAAAAATGCTCACGACCCATCCGGCGATCCGATTCATAAGATTAAAGGGCAACGCCACACTTTTCCGAGACAAGTCAGACCGAGGATTTCGAGTAAGCCGAGAGTGGCTTGGCCGTCTCAAGGTTTTTGATCACGGTGCTGAGGTAGACGGATTCTGGGTAGAAGGAGCGATACTTGGTGATCTCGGCCCGATTCATGACTCGAAAACCGTAGCGCTCGAACATCTTTTCCCCGCGCCGACTCTCAAAGGTCACGATCTGCCCGTAGACTTGTTTCTCCCCACAGCGGTAGAGATAACTTAGATAAGCGCTCATGAGCGCGCGCGTGGTCGAGACTTTGCGAGCTTCCGGCAGCAGGTTGATATGAAAATGCGGAGTGCTGGCCGGCGCCGCTGGCACTTCCCGCCAGCCATTCACGATCATCCACCGGATAAAGCTCCGCGACGCCGCGCTGTAGCGCGGATAACGAAACAAGGCGCGCACAAAAAGTACGATATTCTGCTGGAAAGAGTAGAGCTGGTTCAGCAACGGCCGGCGCGAGCCAAGAAGGTAACCCTTTAACTCGCCGCCGACCTCAATGACAAAGGATGACTCCGGCTCGTGGTCGGTATAGTAAGTGGTAAGAAAATCGGCGAAGAGCTCGCGATCTTCATAGACCGGATCGATCGGCGTGCCCAGGAAACCGGTCTGGCAACAGAGACGCCGCACCGCGTCGCGATCTGACGCGCGGAAATTGCGAATTTGGTAAGGCGATGCCGGTTTCACAGTTTGGGAGGTTACGTTGCAGTCAACGTGCCGCAAAGCAACAGCACGTTCGACACCCTAGACCGGGGGAAAGTCGGCGCGTACTCTCTCGTAGAGGCGGAACAATTCCGCAAAGACAACCTCCCAGGCATAATGCTGACGCACCGCTTGCGCCGCCTGGAGGCCATCTTTCGCCAGTTTACCGCGGGCAGCCGCTGAAATGGCATCGGCAAGAGCTCGCACGGAGTTTTCCGCCGCCCAGTGATGCTGGCTGCCAAAGATGATCCGGTCCATGTAGCTGCCTCGAATCCCTACGACCGGGGTGCCGCAGGCCTGGCTCTCTAGCGCGATGAGGCCAAACGTCTCCTGGACCCCAGGGTGCACGAGCAGGTCCGCCGCCCGGTAATAGCAAGCCAGCTCCGCGGAATCGGTCGAGTAACGCTGCCAGGTCACGGATCCGACGCGTTCCTGGAGATCCTTCAACGCCCCGCGTTGCAACCCCTCGCCAACAATCATGAGATGGTAACGACCCGGTTCGCGCCTAACGATTTCTGCAAAGGCGGCGAACAAGGTCAGCGTATTTTTTTCCTGGGCGAGCCGTCCCACGTAGAGAAGCAGGCAACGCTCCGGCGGAATGCCGAGCAACTGGCGGGTGTTCGCCGCGTCATCCGGATCGGGTCGAAAAACCTCCGTGTTCACGCCCAGATCGACCGCGTGCACATTCTGCACGCCCCATTGCGCCAGAAGTTGGCCGAGCCGCGCGGAGGGAACGAGGGTCGCTTCGAAACGGTTGTAGATCTGCCGGACGTAGCGGCGCGCCATATCCATGACAAACTCCGTGGCGGTCCGCCCCAGAAAGCGCGAGGTCGTGCGCAGGTAGGCCTCGGGAAAGTGCGAATGATAAAAGCCAACCACCGGAATGCGCAGGGCGTCGCCCGACGCGATCGCTTTCCAGGCTACCTGATAGGGATCGCCCGACTCAATAAGATCGGGCTTCTCGCGTTCCAGGATTTCCTCGATGGCGCGCAAGTTGAGAAGCGCGCGGTAACGAGACGTGCGCGAGAGCAGCGGGGAGCGAATGGAATAGATGCGGGACCGCTCCGCTTCCTGCATCTCGGTCTTCGCCCCAGGGATAACGAGGATGTGCTGGTGCTTCGTCGCCCTTTGCACATAGTGAATTTTCTCATGCACATAGCGTTTCACGCCTCCGCTCAGCGGGGAGTAAAACTGGGTGAGATCACAAATTTTCAAGCACGCTAATGTAGCCGTTTTCCTCTGGGCCGTAACGGATGCGAAGGAATGGCCGGGCTTTCAAACGCGAGAGAGCGTGCGGCCAGGTCAACCCCCGCGTTTTCCAGAGGAAAACGTCTACAGTCCGCTTAAATATTTTTCGGCCTCGATCGCTGCCGCGCAGCCCGATCCGGCCGCGGTGATGGCCTGACGATAAACCCGGTCAGCCACGTCGCCCGCGATGAAAATACCGGCATGCTTGCTCTCGGCCAGATGCCTAACGAGCAAATAACCGTCCGGATCGGTCTCCAATTTCCCGGCGAAGGCCTTTGTGTTTGGGTCGTGTCCGATGGCCACGAAAACGCAGGCCACCGGCAGAATCTTTTCCTCCCCGGTCACGACATCGCGCAGCTCGACCGCGGTCATCTCGCCTTTGTCGTCGGAAATGTATTTCACCACCACCGCGTTCCAGATCGGCTCGATCTTTCCGGAGGTCGCGACGCGATCGGCCATGATCTTGGAAGCGCGCAACTGATCCCGCCGATGAATCAAATAGACCTTGGAAGCGAAGCGAGTGAGAAAAAGCGCTTCCTCCGCCGCCGAATCTCCGCCGCCGATTACGCAAACCGGGACGTTACGATAAAAAGCGCCGTCGCAAGTCGCGCAACTCGTTAGGCCATGCCCGATCAGTTTCTCTTCATTCTCGAGCCCGAGCCAGCGCGCGGAGGCTCCGCTCGCAATGATCAACGCCTCGGTCTCCAGCCAATCATCGTCGGCGCGCAGGCGAATATGCGCTCCATTTGTCTCTAAATCCGTCGCTTCCGCATAGGAAAAGCGGGCGCCGAAGTTCTCCGCCTGCTTGTGCATGTTCATGACCAGCTGCGGCCCATCAATTCCTTCGGGAAAGCCAGGGAAGTTTTCCACCAAAGTGGTGGTGGAGAGTTGGCCTCCCGGTTGGCGCCCTTCCAGGACGAGCGGATTGAGGTTGGCCCGCGCGGCATAGATCGCTGCCGTTAACCCGGCACAACCGCTCCCGACGATGATGACCTTCTCCATGCGGGCCAAGAGTAGCATGGAGGCCTCTGGCGATCTAATCTCCGCGCATGCCGGAATTGGCCGAGGTCGAATATTATCGCAAGCGTTGGGACCCGGGCTTGGGCGATCGCATCGTGTCGGTGCAACTCCATGGTGAGAAACGGATCTTTCGCGGCTCGGATGTAAAAGCGCTCCAGCGCCAGCTCGTTCGGCAAAAATTCCTCGGTTCTACCGCGCGCGGGAAGCAGATGCTTTTCACTTTCTCGGGGAATAACTGGCTCGGTCTGCATTTGGGCATGACCGGTCAGCTGCGCGTCGAGGAACGCCATTTCGCTCCGGCTAAACATGATCACCTCGTCCTCGTGCAAGGCCAGCGTAGCCTGGTTTTTCGCGATGCGCGCCTGTTTGGACGCGTTCGTTTTCATCACGGACCAACCGAGCCCGATTGGTGGCACGGTGAAAATCCTGAACTCAGCGATCGCCGCTTCAACGCCGCGTTTCTCGACGACTTCCTGCGCCGGCACGCCCGCGCGCCCATCAAGGCCGTTCTCCTTTTGCAAAATGGCTTCCCAGGCATCGGTAACTGGATGGCGGACGAGATCCTCTGGCGGGCCCGCATCTCACCGCGTCTCTCGGCCGGACAGCTTACCGAAACACAGCGGCGCTCCCTGCTGCGCGAGACGCGCTTCGTCGCGCGCGCGTCACTGCGCATTATCGGCCGAGACTTTTCCGATCCGCCGAAATCATGGTTGATCCATCAGCGCTGGAAAAAGGGCGGCCACTGTCCCCGTGACGGGAAATCGCTTCAGCGCGCGACGATCGGCGGGCGCACGACCGCGTGGTGCCCCCAATGTCAAAGATAAGGGCCCGATCGCTCCTCTCCTTTGAACCGGCGGCTATCACTAATCCAAGGCGCAGATTGCTCTCTACCCAACGTTTATTCTACGATGGCAGAGATGGCAACGACCCAGAACTCCGCGGCGAGATTCAAGCAAAAAATGTTTCCGCTGACCTTGGCGCTTCTAGCGGCTTTGGTTTTCTCGCTTTCGATCAAGCCCAAGCAACAACACTTCGACTATACCTATCGGATCGCGGGAGCGCTGCTGCATGGCCACGTAGGACTGGATGCGCCGCTCTCCTGGCTAAACGAGTTGGTGCCAAACGATGGAGAATACTATTCGGTCTTTCCCCTGGGTGCGGTGATTTCAATGCTGCCCGTTGCGCTGCTTGGCACGATGGGCCTCATGGGCGGATTCCCCGGAGGGGTTGTTTCGTCTTTCGTCGCCGGCCTCTGCGTTTACGTTTTTTACGAGCTGTCCGGCTGCGCCCTGATGTCCAAACCGCGGCGCGCGCTGCTCGCCCTGTTCCCAATCTTCGGGGCGTGGTCGTGGTGCAATCTCGGGTTCGCGGGCGCCTGGCAAATCGCGCTCGGCCTCGCGGTCCTGGGAGAAGCGGGCGCGCTCTATTTTACACTCGTTAGGGCGAAACCCCTTTTGGCTGGCGCCTGCTTTGCCCTCGCTTTCGGCAATCGCACCGAAGTGATCCTGACCTGTCCGATCTTCATGTATTGGTGGATAGTCGGCGCGCCATCGGAGAAGCCGAGACCAACCGGGACGCCACGGGATCGGCTGAAGGCGCTGGCCCTTTTTCTAGCCATTCCCGTCATCCTGGGCCTCGCCACGGCGGCTTACAACTTTGCGCGCTTTGGTTCCATTTTCGATTTTGGTTATGCGCGCATTCCTAATCTCGCGCAGGAGCCCTGGTACCAGCATGGTCTGTTCTCCCTTCACGCAATTCCTTGGAATGTTTACAAAATGTTCTTCGAAGGGATGCAGGATATTTCAACTTTTCCCTATTTGCGTCCTTACGCCTTTGGGTGCTCCATTTTTTTAAGCAGTCCTTTTCTTTTCCTTCTCTTTCGGGAGGGCAGCCTCTATAAAGGACCGGCTTGGCTCGCCATCGGGTTATTGACTTTCATCCTTTGGTGCCACGGCAATCCGGGCGGCTGGCAATTCTCCTATCGCTACGCCATGGTATGCTTGCCTTGGATGTTTCTGCTCTTGGTCAGCAATGGACCGCGGAAATTGTTAGTGACAGAGGGTATTCTGCTCGCGATCTCCTTCGCGATTAACGCCCTGGCGGTGTACCAGTTTCTTTGGACCGATAGCATTCAGCCATAGATGGTTCACGCCCCGAGATAGGCGATGATCTGGTGTAGGCCAGTCGCTCCGAAAGTGAGCGAGACTCTCTGGCGCTATGCCGCGGAGCATCTATCCAGCTCTTCTTCACCCAGGGTTTCGGAGAAACCCCGGATTTTCATCTTGCTCGGAAGGCGGTTACTACCTGCAAAGGTTGCGAAGTGAACCTTGCTCAGAAAGTAGGGAGGGCCTTTAGACGTAAAGGTAAACCGTGACCTGATGAAAACCGGTCGTGCCGGAGAACTGCGAGCGCACTTTCTCGGGGGGTTGCGGCGCGCCGGTTCCATCGGTCGCGCGCACGGTGAGCTTGTGCTCGCCCGGGCCGGCCGGTTTCCAGTCGTAACTCCAAAGCACCCAGGTGAGCTTCGTCCCAGGGTAATCGATCTTTGCCTCTTCCCAGTTCTTCCCGGCGTCGGTGCTCACTTCCACTTTCGAAACGCCGCGATCTCCCGCGAAAGCGATGCCTTTTATCGGAACGCCATTCGGATTCTGCCCGAGACCGACATTATCCCACTCACCCGGCTGATCGATCCGAGAGCGGGTCGGGATCGTGAAATCCGGCCCCCAGCCCTGTTTCTCGTAGAAACCCTCGGCCTCTTCTCCGGCGACCTCGATGCGCGTAACCCACTTGAGGTTCTTCTCGCCAAAATACCCGGGCACCACGACCCGCGCTGGTGCGCCGTGGCGGTCGGGGAGCGGCTCGCCGTTCATCTCGTAAGCCACCAGGGTGGTTGGCTCGAGCGCTTTCTCGAGAGGAAACGTGTCAGCGTAATTATCGACGCCGTGGAGGAGAACTTTCTTGCCCTGGGGATCGGCTTTGGACGCTTCGAGGAGCGTGCGCAAGGATACGCCTTTCCAGACCGCATTACTCATGAGCCCCGAGCCGAGCTGGTTGCTGATGCACATGAGGGTGGTCTCTTGGGTCACCGCCGGGAGGGCCTTGATTTCCTCGATCGTGTAAGTCCGTTTCTGCTCGACCATGCCGCCGATCTCGAGCCGCCAGAGCGACGGGTTCACCTTGGGATCGACCACATTCTTGGTCACGCAATAGAACTTGTCGTTAGGCGTGATGGCCTGGAGTTCCGGGCCTTTGTATTGGGTACCATCGTAACTAAAGGTTGCCGCTTGATAGAGTTTACGGAGAAGGCCCGCGCCACCCAAGCCGACCACCGCGCCGATCCCACCCAGGACAATCGCCCGACGCCCGATATGCGGGCTGTATTCGAAATCGCGCGGTCCGGACGCGGGCTTAGCCATCCAGTTATAGCCGAGGACAAGAGTCCGCTCATAGCAGACAAAGGTCACGATTAAGCCGGCCAGGGTCACCATCGTCGCTGAAAGAATCGGCAACCCCCTGTAGTGGGAGCCGAGCACCGGCCAGAGGGCCACGGCGAAGAGAATCGTGGGGAGAAGGACAAAGAGGCCAAGGGTCCCGGGCAACCGCTGCCCTTTCCGGGCGATGACGGAGTAAATCCAACCGCCGATCGCGCCGACCACGAGCTGACCCACGATGACGGAGCTGACTCCCAGCTCTTTCATCGGCGTGTAACCGCCAATTTTGCCCATGAGGGCGAGAAACGGCCCTGGCGGGATGAGCACCGAAATGCGATCGCCAATCAGCCCCAACGGCGTGGCGACCCCGAGAAAGTGGCGCAGGATGAGCATGACCGTCGTCATGACGACGGCAGCCACGAGACCAGCGAGAAGCGCGATACCCGTGCCGCCACGAGATGATTTGGATTCAGTCGAGCGGGAGTTCATAATGAGTTGGGAATCAGTAGCCGGTTAAGTTATTCCCGTGCGTGCAATTAGCATGCCTGCAATGGGCGCGCTGACTTGCCGCGAAGATGAGCCGGCCTCCCTAAGCTGTCATCCCGAGCCGGCGAAGCGCGGAGAGGGACCTCGCGAGGGTCCTGTGCTTGTTGCCATTGCACTTGAGAAGCCTGAAAAGGGCTGAAAAAGCGAGAGAAAAGCTGATTTTCACTCTAAGAATTCCGCCACGCTGCGGGGGAGAAGAGATTCACTGCAGTTGAGAAGAAACGGGCTTCAAACGGGCAAAATGACAAACAGTTGAGAAACTTTTAGCCTCCCGGAATGGCGCTTGCAGGCGCGCTGCAGCGCCATAGAATCGCGTCTGGATGCTCACCGCGATACAGCGCAAGAACTCGAGCTGAGTTGGCGCGAGGCTCGGCAGGCGGCAGCGGATTGGCTGGCCTACGGCATTCCCCGCACGCGCAGATCCTCGGGCCATTCGCTCCAGTCGCCGCCTTTCCGATCGTGCAGGCCGACGTACGCAAATGCAAAGCCATCATCGTTGGGCTTTCCGGCGTGCAGGACCGCGTCGTCCGGCCAATCGTGCAGATTAGCGTTCTCGGTCACCGGCACGCTGCCGAGCTGTTTAACGAAGGGCGCGACGCCGGCTTCCTGGCATTGCCGGACGAGGTCGCTGATCCATTCCACGTGGCACGGGCGGGCTTTCGGGCCGCTCTCGCCGCCGATGATCGCCCAGTCGATCTTGGCCGGCGAAAGGCGCGTCCCGGTGAGCGGGTTGGTGTGAATGCTGGGCGTCATCCAGATCTTGGTCGCGTCGATCTGGCCGAGGAGCGGCTCGCAGCTGAGGAACCGGATCGCGGCCGGCGTCTCTAATAAGAGAGGGATGCGTTCATTGGCGCGTTCCTGGTCTTCAGCGCTGACGCCGAGCCAGACGTTTCGGATCGGCAGCGCGAAGTTGACGTTTTCGCCGATGGCGACGCCCAGGGCATGACCAGCTTCGCGGATTCTCCAGGAGCGACCATGAATCTCACCCACAACACGATCACCCATGAAGTAATCGCGCATCCGCTGCGCCCGCTTTGTGAGCACTTGGAAGGTGTGCCGATCGGCCAAGGCCATGACGGCGTAGACCTGGTCGATCATCGCGTCCGGGATCGCCTCGTGGAAGAGATCGGTCATCGAGTTGACGAAGATCATGCGCGGCCGTTTCCAGCGCAGCGGTTGATCGAGGTTAACCAGGCGAAACTCGATCTTGTCGAGGTTGATCGGGAGATATTGCAGCCCGTTCCCCAGGCGGACGTTGATGCCCTCTGCGTAGCAATGCGCGCAGCCAGGCGAAACCTTCGTGCAGAACCATCCACGCGTGCCCGCGGGAATGATCTTTGGCCCGCCGTCCGGTCCGATAGTCAGATGGTCTTCCTTCAGGAAGGCCCCGACCGGATTCCACGTCGCCTCGGTCCATTCGATTTTCGATTTATCGCCCACTAAATTTCCTCCAGTGCAAGATTGCGTTCGCGAAAAAGCCGGCGCTGGCATCGCGGAAGCCGAGAGCGAAAAGCACGTCGGAAATAACCACGTCGAGGCGGTATTCGAGCCAGTGGAGCGCGTGCATCAGATCCTCCCGTGCCGGCGGCGCTGGTAACGGATGAAGCGCCGGAGCATCCGCCTCGCCTGGTTTTTGAGCGCGACTGAGCGCTCGATCTCCGGGATCGGCGACTCGTCGAACAGCTTGTAGCCAGGGGAACCGGGGAAGCTGAGGACCTGGCCGGCTTCGTCGTGTTCGACCAGGTCGCGCAGCTCGCGATCGGCAAAGCCACGGGAGCGGAGCTGGGCGGCGGTCATCCAGCCGCTGCCGCGGAGCGTCTCTATTAAGAGAGAGAGCCGCGCGTCGAGCTCCTGCCGGCGTTCGAAGTCGAGAGCGAGCTGGGCGGTCATCCTTCGGCTCCTGGCCCGCGCTGGTCGCGACTCAGCTTCCCCTTTGGATAAAAAATCCAGTCGCCCAACTTCTCTCGCGCATCGCGATCCGCGGCGACGTGCGCGTCGATTGCATCTTCGATCGGGAAATTACCCGCCGCCCGAGCCAGCTCGACCGGATCGGAGCAACCGTCGACGATCTGTGCGAGAGCGGTTTCCAGCTCGTCGATTCGCCGCTTCAGCCGGCGCAGATAGCTTGTCTCGAAATCGCACGACCGGTCCGGCCAACCAATCCCGCGCGCGTAACTCGCCGCCAGCTCCGCGTTTCGCATCGCGACGGCTTCATTTCTTCCCCAATAAACAATTCGCTGACGCGCCTGTTCATCACCGGTCCAGATGACGATTTGAGAGAGTCGAAACTTCTTCGCAATCGCGCGAGCCAGGCGCATCGAGACTCCGCGCCCTTTACCCATGAGAACGTGAGAAAGATTTCGCTTCGATGCGCTCATGACGCGATCGCCGGGAAGCGCAGAGGCTCGGTTTCGGCCGGAATGTAGAGCGGATGCTCAGGGCTGCCGTCGTCGTTTAGACGCAGGCAATAGATAGGGGAGCCAGCCTCGGCGAAGACCGATTGGACGTGGGCCGCTCGGCCCCGGTGGGCGCCTTGCTTTCCCCATGCGCAAACGATGAGTCCCGCTTCTTGCGCCAGTTCGAAGAGGTAATAATCATTGAGCGGACCGACCGGATCATCCGCTTTTTTCATCAGGGCCGGCTTGGTGTCGCGCCAGGCGAACAAGTTCACCATGCAGAGCGCGCCGAAGCCCCAGCTCTTCGCGAAACCAGTGCAGCGGCGAATGGTCGGATCATCCTGCGTCTCGTCAGCCGTGCTCGGGTTGAGGCCGATCACCATGAGGAAATTGTGCGCTCGGTTACCTTCTGACGGGAGCAAAGGAGGCTCCGTGGCGCGAACCGAATAGAACTCCCGCCAAAGGGTGTAACGATAGCGCCTGCACGACGAAAAGATGCACCGCCGCGAACTTGAAATACTCAAAACGGAACCTCCTCCTGTTTAACACCCGGCCGGCCGCCGCGACGGAGGAAGCGCTTCAGCTCGCCCATCAGGACGATGAGTTGTTCGTATTCGAAATTCGCCAGCTCGGGGAGGATGTCGCCGGCGCCCAGGCCGAGACTGCGCCGGGCCATGCCGCGCATGTAATCCTCGTCCACGTCGTGCGCCTGGCAGAGCTCGCGGATGCTGTAGGCGAAGCGGCGGGCATCGGCGCCGTAGACGCGCATGGCCCAATAGATCCCGCTCTCGCTCAGCTCTTCGAAGTGTTGCATGGCCGCTTCGAAATCGCGTTTGCGATCGCAGAACCGGGTCGAGGTTTGGCCCGTGGCGATTTCCAGCTCGTCTTCATACCAGTCCCGTTTGGCAGCGGCTTTGTCGGCCGCCTGCAGGGCCTCGGGATGGAACCGGCAGTGGCGAGCCCAGGCAGCGTAGACCATGGGGCGGTATTCGCCCTGCTGGCCCTTGGTGAAGCCGAGCGGACCGCGAGAGCGTTTCCTCACGAGGCCAGCTCCTTTCGCATCTTGGAAACGAAGCGCTCGATGTCGGTTAAAGTGGTGTTGGGCGAGTAAAGAGGGCGGATCAGGCGCGCAATCTCTCCGTCCTCGTTATCCAGATGAGTGCGGACGAACTGCAGGCGCTGCCGGCGCTTGTCTTTGCGCTCGTCGTAGCCTTCGGAGCGGAGATCAGAGATCCGGCTCTTTTGGCGGGCGGCCTCCGCTCGCCTGGCGGCGTGCGCGATTGTCGGGGCGTAGCCTTTGTGGGCGCCTTGCTCGTCGAAGATAGTCACGACCCAGCGGCGTGGCGCGGCCGGATCGAAGCTGATGTCGAAGCGCTCGCCTTCGAGCCAGTCGGGGAAGCGATGGACGCTCATGGTTCGTCCTCTCTCCACCAATCGGCCTTGGTCGTGTCTTCCAGCTCGGCGATGCGGCGGGCGAGGCCTCCCGCGTAATCGGCCCACCATTGCAACCGTTCCCGATGCCAGGCGACATCATCCTGGAGCTGTTTGATTGCGATCTTCCGCCAGGGGCGCCAAAAAACGAGGAGTCCGGTGAGCAAGCCGATCAGGAAACCGAGGAGGATCATCGTTTGTGCCTCCGGCAAAAGGCGTCGAAAGCGGGGTTACTGAGCAATTCCTTGATCCGGCCGCGCCCGCCGCGGACGCAAAGGAGGCGATGGCCGCGCGCTTCCCAATCGCGGATCGAGCTGGAGAGAAGATTCTTCGAGACCTCGATCCGGGCGAGGAATTCGCTCGGGGTCTCCCAGCATTCGTTAGGCGCGGTCACGCCATAGCCGAGATCCTCGATGTGTTTGATCATCGCCTGGGTGAGCGCGTCGGAGCTCAGGCCTTCGAGGGTGAGAGTAAAGCGGGGCTCGCTCATCGGAAGCCTCCCAACACGCCCACGACACAGAAGGAAAAAAGTGCGCCACCACTGAGAATGGCCGCGACGTAGTCGCGTTCAAAAACGGCGGCCGCGACGAGAAGAATAAGCAGCAAAAGGATGAAGTATTTCACCGGCCCATCCTCCGTTTGAATTCCTCGAGGTGTTTGCTGACGTGGATCGGGTCGGCCTCGGCAGCCGGATCGCGCTCGACCTGGACTTGCGCGCCATCGGCGGTTTGCACCGAGACGATTTCAACCGGCCGGCGCGGGCGTTTCTGCCGGCGGGTTTCCAAGACGAGATCGCGGAAGGCTTCCGGATCGCGCAGGATCTTGGAAAAGCGGAGGGACCATTTCGCCTCGCCGGCCCGGTTCTGCTCGCGCATCCGGGCGACGACGGCGTGCAGGTCGCGTCTCGTTAGGCAACCGCCCGCGGAATCGTCGAGCGATTTCAGGACGAAAAGGAAATCATGCCAGGCGTTGAGATCGCCCATGCCGGGCGGGAAATAATCGACCCGGAGCGCGGCAAGGAGCGCGCGGTGCAGGGTTTCGATCTCGGGCGGGATCATGGCTTTTTGACCGCAGAGGTCGCAGAGGGGGAATAATGTTCTTCAATCGCTCGCCTGACTTCGGGCGAGCACTCGACGAAACGCCAGTGATTCTCTTTGTCAGCCTCGCAGAAGAGATAGGCCCCGCTGCGGTAAAAGGGTGCCCCGCATTCCTCACAATTCTGAGGCTGTCCAACCATGCATATACAGTGGCCGCCACGGTTTAATCTGGATGGGTGAGCGAACGGATCTGCTCCGGCAATATCGCGGTCAAGTTGTTCGATCTGTACCGCCAATTTCGCCCGTAACTCCTTCTTCTCTGCGGCCTCTGCGCTCTCTGCGGTTAAGTTTTTCATCGGAGCGGCAGGTTGCTTTCAATGGTTTCGTTAGGCGAAATGCGCGCGACGTGCGTCGATGAAATGCGGCGCGACTGCAGGTGAGTGAGACGGCGGAGGAGGCAGAGGAGCCGGGCGCGACGGTCCGAGCGGACGGCGTTGCGCTTGACGATTTCGCCGATGGCGAGCGGGTATTGGCTGATCGTTTTCACCAGACCTCCCGGTAGTGCGCGAGGGCGCGGTTTTGCACGGCACGGAGCTGCTCGACGGTTTCACGGCCGTGCGCGATTTCCCAGGCGCTGAAGGCGGCATTGATCTCGTCGCGCAACTTTCTCGGGAGCTGGCGCCAGTGGGTCCGGCAAGCGAAACGATTGGCCGGCAGCCAGAGCTTGCAATCGGGGTGGGCGCAGAGATGACGGGCGCCGCCTTCGTTGGTGAGGGCGATCATGGACGCGCGTCTCCCGGTGCGGGCAAGGCGAGGCCGTTGAATTTCTGTTCCTGCAGGGTCTCAAAGACGGTCCGGCCTTGCGCGTTCTGCGCGTAGGGCAGGAAGACTTCCTCGATCTGCGCCATGCCGAGCGTGACGAGCGCCAGCTGGGCTTCGATCCACTGCCTAACAATGCGCCAAGCAACTCGACGCGCCTGCTCGACATCGTTCATAAACTTTCGCGGGATCTGCCGGGCGGCCGCCTGCTTGTTCAAAACTCCGGCCGCTGCTTTCACGTTGGCCGGGAGGCGAAAAGCCACCAAGCCAAACTCCGTTTGGCAACGGAAGGCGATCGCAATCACGTTTCCGAAACCGTCGTATTCGCTCATGATCGACTGCGCCCTTCCGCGAGAGAGGAGCATGTAGATTTCGCCGACAGTTTTTTCCGCCGCGATCGTGGTCGTGTAATTGAGGAGGCCGCTCATTCCTCGCCCTCCTCATATTCGCCTTCCGTTAGGCCGACCGCGCGGGATTGCTGGATGTCGGCGATGATGTCGAAGGGGCGGACCGGCTTGGCGTCGATCTTCTGCGCGACGCCGATCGCGGTCTGGCGCGAGAGCGGACTGATCGAGTAGATCGCCTTCGGCCCGTAGTAGCGGGTGAAGAGGGTTTCACCGTTCGCGTCCGGAACGTCGACCCGAATGAAGGAGCCGCCGCCGATCTCGGCGTCGGTCACGCGGCCGCAGATGCGGGCGTGACCGAAGAGCTCGATCAACGCCCAGGAATCGAAGGGCTGTTTCAGTTCTTCGGGTGTGCCGCTCATGAGTCGCCATCCCTTTCTGAGATTGCTTCCAAGATGCACGTCCCATTTTCGTAGATGAAGTCGGCGATCTCTTTGGCCGTCATGGTCTCTTCCTCGTAAAAGTTCATTTTATCGAGAATGAGATATTCGATCCGCGCGATCGTCGCTTCCGAGCGAGTCGCGAAGACCTGTCCGTTGTAGTGCCAGCCTTCGCCTTTGATAATGTCCTGGCTCACGCGTGCACCTCGCTTTCCGGTGTGAGCGCGAGCCGAAGCGAGGCTTCGACGCAGCTCGTGCAGATAGTGCACTCGTCATCTGCCCAGGCGCAGCCGCCGTCGGAGGCGTGCTCTTCGGTGCAGCCGCAGAGCTGGCAGGCGCCCCGGCCTGCCGGATAACCCAGCGCGCGCGGGTCCGGTTCAAAGAGGACGGCGCAGAAGATTTCGCTCAGGACCTGCGGCCAATCGGTCTGCGGCGAGCGCGACTGCAATCGGCGAAACGCGGATAAGCCTACGCGTGAATAATAGATCGCATCGAGCGCAGCCACCTGGAGACAGATTTCGCGATCGAAATCTTCGAACCCGTGATTTGAGGGTCGGATCTTTTTCCTGCGACCCTCTCGATCTTCGAGCAGCATCTCTGGACGGAGCGCGCGGCAATCCGCACAGAGGTTGCCTTCGTCGGTGACCAGAAGATATGTGTCGCAGTCGGCGCAGAAGAATTCGTCGAAAAGGATCATGCGACCTCCTTCGGCGAAGTGCGGGAACCCGAGACGGCTTCCCCGGCGGGCGGGACGCCCACCCTACCCGCGCGGGTCCATTCGATCTTGACCTGGCTTTTGGGGATGCCGTGTTTGTCGCGCTGGAGGCAGGCGCTCACGAAGGCGGGGGCTTTCTCGCCCAGGACTTCGCCGGCTTGCCGGCGGAATTCTTTCCCGGAATCGATCGAAGTCTTGAAGATGACGTAACGGGTAAAGAAATGGCTGCGGAGCCGCTGG
This sequence comes from Chthoniobacterales bacterium, assembly GCA_965218705.1. Classification (GTDB taxonomy): domain Bacteria; phylum Verrucomicrobiota; class Verrucomicrobiia; order Chthoniobacterales; family UBA10450; genus Palsa-1392. The sequence goes on along the minus strand of OZ244652.1, from coordinate 448,598 downwards.
TGCCCGCCTAACGACGTGTTGATCCGGTCTTCCACGGCCGAATCGAGCGCGAACGATTTGACCAGGAGATCCGCCGTGAAAACGACCGGGACGATCGCTTCCGTTCCTTTGGCCAGGAACTGGCGCCCTTCCCGATCGGGATCGGCCAGCTCGACTTGCTCGCCCGCGAGCCCAGCCGCTTCCAGTTGAAGCTGGAGGCCTTTGAGCTCGAGTTCGAGGATCTCGATTTGCTCGATGATTTCGAGCCCGCGATCGACGGCGTGGCGCACACTCATGAGAGCCTCCCTTCGAGGATCTGGCTCCGGCGTTCGATCCGGGCGCGCTCGCGGAAATAACCGCGCACCGCCTGATCGCGTTGGCGGGTGAGCCGGTTATGAGCGGCGATGAACTGGCGCTCCGACTCCTTGATTTGCCGGGCCACTTTGAGCTCGGCCTGGCCCAACTGTTTGAGCTCGGCGCGGTATTCCTTCTTCATGTTGAGCGAGTGCGCTGGCGGGTCGCCAGCTCCGGCACGCGAGTCGCGACCGCTCCCCGGAGTTTTCTTCTTAGGCATGGTTCGTCCTTTGGTTGTTGGTTCGTTAGGGGGAGGAAAGTTTGGCGCTGTAGGTCTGGAAGAGGCTCTTGTTCGCGTCGGTCGCGTCGCTCTGGTAGGCCTCGACGTAGTTCACCGGGACACTGACGGCGATCTTGAGGCAATCCTCCAGCGACCCGCCTAACGTCCGGTCGTTGAAGCCGTGGCCAGAAGTCAAAAACTGAAAGCCGACGGGATGGCTGGCGTGATATTTGACCATGGCCGCGGTGGAATTGCCGGAGGCCGCCTGGGTCTTGGCGTTGAGCTGGCTGTTCATGAAGCCGAAAAGCGGATATTTCGAGCAGCCGTAATCGATGATCTCGTTCATTTGCGGTTGCCCGCCGCTGCGCGAGTAGGGGTTGGCCGCGGTGTAGATGAACGGTGTGCTCTTGAAATAGCTGGCGTAAGAATCGATCAGCTTTTTCATGCCGGCGACGTAAGCGGTGAGGCCACCGGCCGCGTTGGCTTGCGCCACTTCGGCGTCACTCTTGGCCACGTAGCCTTCGCCGGTCTGACCGAACCCACCCATGACGACGCCTGTGACGACTGGTTCGTTATCGACGTGCGCGGCGAGCGCTTTGGCCAGCGCCTCTTCTTTAGCCAGGAAGATTGGGTCCCACGGGACCGGCATTTTGATCCCGGCCAGTTTCTCTTTGGCGTCGAGCGTGATCGTGGCCGGCTTGGCGTCCAAAACGAACTTGGGCGCGGCCGAGGTCGTGTTGATCCCGACGGTGAGAGTGCGTCCCTGTTTCTTGGCGTAGGAGATGGCGAGATCGATCTGGCTCCAATCGATTTTATCCTCGGTCGGCTGGAGTTGATCCCAGCCGATCCGCATGCGCACGCCGTCCATGCCGGGCGCGGTAAAAAGCGCTTCAGTGATTTTTTGGTCCGCGCTCAGGAGCAGCATGATGCCGTGCAGTTTTTTGGCGGACGGTTTAGGCGTGGCGCTTGGGCTGGGGGAAGGCGTCGTGCTTGGCGTCGGAGTTCCAGACGGAGACGGTGTCCCCGTTGGAGTGACGGTGGGCTTGGGCGTGGCGGTCGGCTTCGGTGTGGCCGTGGGCTTGGGCGTAGCGGTCGGTTTAGGGGTGACGGTTGGTTTGGGTGTCGCCGTTGGCTTGGGCGTCGGCGTCGGGGTGGCTGACGGGCAGCAGGGGCATGGGAAACGCCAGGCCTGGGCCGGGCTGGGCGCGAGCACGAGCACGAGCAGGAGGGCGGCCAATGCGAAATGGGGAATACGGAATGCGGTGTGGTGTGGTTTCATTGTGGTTGGATTCGTTAGACTGAGTGGTTGTAGAGGAAACGAGGTCCTCGTTTTTTTGGGGCGCCGGGCGGGAACTGCTGGTGAAATTCGGTTTCAGTAAGTGGCTCGACGCGCAGCACGGCGAGGAAGCGAGTCTTCTTCTCCGCCTGCGCGCGGGCGATCGACTGAAATGTGGTCCGCACTCCAAAGACGTGCGGCGCACGTTCACCGAGCCGGCGGATCGTGACCCGGTAGCCGAAAGGTTTGCTCGTTAGGCTCATTTGCCGAACTCCCCTTTGGCCCAACTGGTGAGCGTGTCGTGCGTGGTCAGGAAATGTTTCCAGTCCGGCCGCTCGTGCGCCTTGGCCGCGATCTGGCGGGTGATGTTGCAATAGTCGATCAGCTTCGAGACCCCATTCTCGTTCGCGATCTTTCTCACCAGCGCAGCCGCTTCGGCGTCGGGCGTGCCGAAGTCGTAGGCGGCCATGATCAGCTCCCGATCTTCTTTCGTCGGGGCGGGCGGGATGCGCATCCGCAGCACACCGCGGTTATTGATCTGCCCAAGGAAATCCTTGAACTTCTTGTCCTCCATCATTTCGGGGACGACATCGGTCCCGCAGAGGACGACGCCGCATTTCGAGCGATCGTTAAACTCCCGGATACGATCGACGGTGACCTTCTTGATCGTGCGACCCATGATCGTCTGGTGGAACTCGTCGACGATGAGGAGCCACTGCGGGTTGAAGCGCTTCAGGAGCATGTCGCGCAGCTCGCTGTGACTTTTGCGGACCGAGATACCGCCGCGGGCGTAGGCGATCTCCTTCATGCTTTCGATGGTGGCCCCGCCCGCCGGAAGCGCGGCGTAGGCAGTCATCTCATTGCGGGTGGCGTAGTATTTGAGCGCCTCGCTCTTGCCCGATTGGTTGGGGCCCCAGATGATCCCGATTTGTCTCGTGAGGCGGACGAGATCGCAGAACTTGGCGATACGCTTGACCACGCTGAGCTCAGCCAGGTAAGGCTCGTCGCCAAACTCGGCCCGCTCGGTGTAGACCTCGCGGAAATGGCGGATCTGCGCGCAGAAACTGGCCAGGTCGGCCTCATAGGTCCCGCGGAAGACGCGGGAGATGGTGGACGCGTCGCAGCCGACTTCGCGGGCCAGCTTGGCAAAGGAAGTGATGCGCTGGGAACGAGCGTAATCGGCCAGCCAGGCGACCTCCTCGATCTGGGCGGGAAGATTGCCGCGGGCGCCCAGGGTGCTTTCGATCTTCTCCACACTGGGGATGGAATTGTCGGCGGTGCCGTTCGGTGCGGTTAACTGTTTGTGCATGGCTAAAGTCGTTAGGCGCTAAATACACTCCTCGGGGGGCAGGACGCGGCGTTCGCGTTTCGTGGGAGCGTCAGGCAGTTGGTCGAACGAGAGCGTGCGCTCGCGGGCTTTCTGCTCGCGCTTCTTGAGGTCGCGCAGAGCTTGTTCGCGCACCGCGATATCGTCAGTGATCGTGAGAATACTTTTCGGTGCCGCGCTCGGACCAGCCGGGTCGTTAGGCAAAACCACATCCACTTCGCATTCGAGAGCCTGCGAGTTACGGACGATTTCCGTGTTGTGGGCGAGATCCGCGGCACGCGCACGCAGCCGACTCACACTTGGCCCCTGCGCGGCTTTGACCGCGTGGTTAAACATCCGCTGCGTCTCGCGCAGCTGTTGCTTAGCCGCTTCGAGATCGCCCCGGCGCTGGCGCGTAAAACGAGTCAGCTTGCCGACGTAGCCGAGATGCGGCCGGTCGCGCGTCACATAGACGACGTTCATCTCCTGCGGGTGGAACCAAAGGAGGTAATGCCTCTCGTGCTCGAGGCGCGCGAGGAGCGCGTCATCCGGGAGGTAAATGAAATCTTCCTTCTGATATTCGAAGGCGAATTGGTAGCTCTCGAAACGAACCCGCTTCTGCTCTTCCATGAGGCGCTGCAATGAGCAGTCCGCGACGGGATCGAAGTTTGCTTCCGCGAGCTTGCGTTGCAGCCGTTCCATCGGTGTCTCGACGCGCGAAGTCGTGAGGACTCTCCCGATCAAATCCGGCCAAAGCGCGAGCTCCGCGCCCGGTTTCCAGGAATCGCTTTCGCACATTTTCCAGAGCAGAGTCTTTTCGAAGCCCTGCAGGCTGTGGTGTTCGCGGCTATGCAACCGCGCGAGCGCGGCATCGAGCTCACGGATCGCTTCGGCGGGTTCCAGGAACGGCCAGCGAAACTGGTAACGCAGCTCAATCGGGAGAGAGCGGCCTGCCCTAACGAGCATAGCCAGTTCCTTGCGTCGCCCTTCCAGCTCGGCCGGCGCGAGATCGTAGCGGCGGCCTTTTTGTCCAGGCTGATCGGCGAGCTCGCCGTGCAACGGATTAAAGAAAGACTCGAGCCAGGCTTTGCCCCACGAATTGCCGCTCGCCTTGTCGCGGAACTCGAAGACCTGCGCCACGATCATCGACGTGTCGTGCGTGATGATCCGGCCATCGCTGATCTCAGCCAGCGCGGTCTTGGTCGCATCGGGCAAGGCGGCCGTCGCGCGCTCAACGATGAAGTTCATCGCATACGCGACTGGAATCCCCCAAGTCCGGAGAAGCCGCCCCACGACCATCTTCATGTCGCGGAGCTTGAGCGAATCCTCGACGCCATCCGGCCTCGTGAGGCCAGGGCGCACGCCGTAGCCAAGGATGACGCGCGAGCAGAGATCCATCGCCACGATCAGGCGCAGCTTGACCGGAGTCGGGCTTTCCCTAACGACGATCAGGAAGTCGAGCTCGACATCGTCGAAGAGGACATACTCGAGCGGGCGAGCGTGTGAAACGTCCTGCAGGCAATGCGGCAGGAAAGCGCGAGCCGCGGCTATACCCTGCCGGGCCATGGCGACGGCGGCTTTCGGCGGGAGATATTTCTTCCGGTAAAGGGTGCGCTCAGTGAAGGGCAACGCCGGCCAGTTCGGGTGACCCGCGAAGCCAGGAATTGGCTCCCGCTTCCGCCACATCTCGACAAAGCGTGCGACCGCCTTCGATGTGACCCGCTTGTTTTTCAGGACGAGCTCGTGCCAAAAAGGTATAAAATCGTTCGGGACCTTGATCGCGTTGACCCCGCGGCCATCGAGCAGCCCGCGCCATCCTTCTTTCCGAGCCCGGTAATACTTGCGGATGACAGTCGCTTCGCTGACGCGCGCCTGCTGCGCGACCTCCCGGAAGCGCTGACAGGGCTTCTCGCTTCCGAGGAGCGCGTTCACGAGCGGAATCCAGAAATTAACCTTCTCCCGGCGAGCTTCGGACAGCCCCTGGAAGATTGGTTGATCGGCGGCGCTGATCACAATCATGCTCCCGTCGTCTCCAGCACTTCTTCCAGACTCATGGCCTCGCGCCGACGCGGCGGGATGGCGATCCACTCGCGTATTTCCCTGCTCAAGGTCTGCAGGTGTTTGGCGAGCGCGGCGGCTTCATGATCGGGGACCAAGCGCCACATCTTGTCGTTCACATAGGTGTCGGTTAGGCGATTCGCGGCCCATTCGCGGGCGAGCTCGATGCACTTGGCGCGCGCTTCTTCCGGGGTGAGCTGCTCTTTGGTCGATGTGCGTCGGCCGCCTTGTCGATTTTCGCGGAACTGATCTAGCCAGGAGCGCTGTGATTTCCCGTCGGCGTAATCGAAAAGCTGTTTTTGCTTTTTCGGCAGTCGCCGATCGATCTTCTCCAGCATGCCCGGAGAAAAAGCGGCTAACCTTGAAATCTCTATCTTCCGTAAGAGCGTCTCGGGAAAATGTTCCTTGAAGGTCGAGGCAATGTGCCGACCGACGCAGTGGTAACGATCAGCCTTTTTGTAGTCGATCGACGGTGCGTATTTCGCGAAGAGGTTCTTGAGATCGATCTCACGCGAGGGGCGATGGCGGCCGATCTGTGGACTAAAATCGCACAGTGCGATTCTAGTCGCCTCTTCCCTGAACATTTCGACCATCGCCCAGAAGACGACGATCTCTTTCATGGCGGGGTGCGTGCGCTCGAATTGCTCTTCGAGCTGGTTACCCATTTCCGGGAGGCGACTGGGCGTAGCGAGTTCGTTGCTCATAAAATGCTCGGGATCTCGGTGAAGGCTTCTTTCCGAGCGGTCCACAGCCTGAAGACGCTCTCGATCGGAGGAGGCCCGCCACCGAATTTGTCCCCCTGGTGGCAATCAACGCGCACGCTTTTTCCAGGCATGTGCAGCTCCAGCTCCCAGACCTCGATTTCGTCTTCTTCTCCTGGTAAGAGGATGACTTTGCGGGCGCGCATCGCGCAGTTCTCAGGTAACTCCTTCACGCGACGAAATTCCTCCGGCGTAGAGTGGTGGCGTCCTGGACGAGCTCGTCGAGTTGCTCGGCGGTCATCTCCCGCAGGAGCGAGCGCACCCGGTTCATCCAGTCGGCGCTCCGGTAGGTGGCGGTCTCGGCCAGGTGGAGCGCGACCGAGCGGCGGGTCACCATGTAGCGGTTGACCTCGCGGTTCTTCGGCTTGTGCGCTTCCAGGTCGCCGCACTCGATGCAGGCGTAAACGTAATTGACGCTCCGGCCGAGGACGCGGGCGGCTTCGTCCGGGCGCATGAGCGGCTTCTCGAATCCGATCAGGAAATCGAAGCCGTTATTGAGAGCGGGCGAGGCGGGAAGCTGAGCCATCCCCTGGAATCAGCGCGACGGCTGCGATTGGTAAACCGAGTCGGGCAGGGCGCAGATCTCGCGGAGGAGGGCGCGCTCCTCCGTGCTATGGGGCGCGTCGGCCAGGTAGGATTGGATCTCCGCGCGGGTCTGGGCGCGGAAATCGGCCTGCCAGCGATCGAGCGCCGGGATGGGTGAGCAGATGCCGAAGGCGGCCACTGCGGTGAGGAGTAGGATGGTTTTCATAAAGTCGTTTTTAGGCGGCGGCGAATTTCTGGCGCACTTCGGCGCGGCGAGCGGCGATCGCTTCGAGGAGCGGGCGCTCGTGCTGGTCGACGTAGAAGGTGGCGCCGTGGCTGGGTCCCTGATCGTACTCGGTCAGCTGGAGGAGGCGCTTCGGGCCGAACTCCATGACGCCGTCGTATTTCAGGCCCAGGGGCAGAAGGCTGAGGGTGTTCACTTGGCGGCTCCGTTGTGGTGTCCGACTTCCTTGCGAAGGGCGCGGCGGACGATTTGCGAGAACGTCATGTCCTCACGGCGGGCTTTTTCGGCGAGAACGCGTTGCAGGGGCGCTGGGAGGAGCACCGAGCAGGGCGTGTTATCGCGGAAGACTTTTTTTCGCGGGTTCATCTTGCTCATAACGATAGGTATAATAGCTAGTATTATACCGTCAACTGCGAAATCGCGCTTTCCAATAATATTTTTTATTATACCTTGAGCGGATGCCGAATCAGCCAGGGCCAAACACGGTTGCCACCTCGTTTACGCTCCCGCGGGACCTCCTCCGAGCCGTCAACTCCAAGGCTTCGCGGGAGATGACGAACAAGTCGGACATCATCCGGCGCGCCCTGATGAATTACCTCTCGCCCGTGGAAAGAGCGGAGGTGAATCGCGAGATCGCACGGATCGCCGAAGAACCGGAAGCGGAGTTCGGCGAGAAGAAAAAGCCGAAGTAGCTGGCATCGCGGCTGCTCTTTTTCAGTGGCATGAAAAAGTTCCTCATTGTGTTTGCCTTGGCCTTGGGGCTCGCTTTAAGCGGAGCTCACGCCAGTGAGAAGGTTTTAATCTACGGCCGGGTGCTTAGCATCACCGAGAAAGGATTGCTCATCTCATGCGATCCGGCGACGCATTCGCATCCGACCGGCTACTACGGGATCGCGCCTTCAAAGGATCAGATTGTATTTGTCGCAGGGCAGCCACAGGCCTTGCGCTTGATCGGCCAGGCGGGGGCGATTTGGGCGAAGCCTCGACCTGATCGTGATGACATCGTCGCTCTAGTCGCGCTTCCGGCGGGAGAATATGCGTACACGACCGTGCAGGGAGCGAATAACACGGTCGCGAATTTCACCCAGGCCGAAGTCGTTCCGCAAAGCAGCGTCGTCGCAGTGGTCGATAAATTCGCCAATAAGACGGAGACGGCAGTAGTCCGCGGTTCCACCCAGACCCCCGATCTGACGCTAAGACGTGGCTGGTGAACCACGCCGAAACGATTTGCCTTAATCGTTAGGCAGACGCCCCTCCCAGATAATGCGCCCCTGACTCGCCCCAGTCGCCTGAGTCATTGGCCCTCTTTTGCGGGGGCGCTCAGGGTGGCGGCATGGATGAAATCAAGCCCTGGTATACCAGCAAAACGGTCTGGGCGAGTTTCGTGGGCGCCCTCTCCACCTTCCTCGCTCTCTTCGGCATCAACATCGGCGATCTCTCGGCGGGATTAACCGATCAAATTCTCGGCGTGGTCACGCTCATCAGCACGGTGGTCGCGATCTACAGCCGCATCGTGGCGACCAAGCAACTGGTCAGCGGCGCGACGCCGGGCCCGACTCTGCGCAACCTGATGATGGTCGTGCTCCTGCCCGCGATCGCCTTGGGCGCCCTGACGGGCGGCGCGCTTAGCCTAACGAGTTGCGCGACGGTCCAGCCGGGGGCCGACCCGGTGGTCGTAAACGCGGAGCGCACGACCGCCCTGGCGGTCGATACCTTCGACACCTTTCTCCAGTTCGAATACACGAACCGGGCGGGAGTGGCGGCGGTCGCGCCCGCGGCGCACGACTACGCGGAAGTGATCCGGCGCAACGGCCAAGCCTGGCTGCAGAACGCGCGCGCCCTCACGAGAGCCTACAAGCTCAACCGCACGCCGGAAAACAAGGCCAGCCTGCAAACTGCGATCGCGGTCCTGCAATCGGCCATCACCATCTCGCAGCAATACCTCAGCAAAGGAGCCTAACGAATCATGAATCCAGACACCGTTTTTACCGCGCTTAATCTGGCGCTCTCACTTCTCCAGTTTGCCGAGAAAGCCTCGGCCGATCTCAAGCAGGGAGGCGAGCTGACCAACGAAGAGGAAGCGGCGCTCGACGCCAGGATCGCCGATCTCAAAGCCCGCCCCTGGTGGCAGCCAGAAGCGCAAGCCTAAAGCAATCTCGCAAGCTGGAAGCTCGCGCTACATGGCCAGTCTCAAGCTCACGCCCGCGGTCGCGACGGATTACATTCGTCTCTTCCTGACGGTTCTGCCTAACGACCGTAAGGCGGTCGCGAAACAGGTGAGCCGGATTGCGGCCGGGCAGGAGCGTTACCAGATGGTGGCCAACCGCCTGACCAACATCCCCTGGTTCGTCATCGGCCTCATCCATTCCCTGGAGGCCGATCTCGACTGGCAGACCCACCTGCACAACGGCGACCCGCTGAGCAAACGCACGATCCATACCCCGCGGGGCCGCCCCGCCCTGGGTAACCCGCCTTTCTCCTGGGAGGAAAGCGCGATCGACGCGCTGCGCTATGACGGGCTGGATGAATGGGCCGATTGGAGCGTCGCCGGCATCCTTTACATGCTGGAGAAATTCAACGGGATCGGCTACCGCTCGCGGGGGATCGACTCGCCTTATCTCTGGAGCGGCTGCCAGCACTACACGAAAGGCAAATTCGTAGCCGACGGGAAATGGTCGCCCAGCGCGGTGAGCGAGCAGCTCGGCGCGGCCGTGCTCCTGCATGCGCTCTGCCTGGGCGGTTCCGTGGCCCTGCGCGCCATCGAAACCAGCCACGCCCTGGCCGCCTAAACCAGAATGGAATTCCTGGCCGCCGATTTTCCGCTCCCACCGCAAACCGTCTGGGTGGATTTTATCTGGGGGCTCTACGGCGTGGGCCTGGCCGTCATTTTCGTGCTGGGCGGGGTCGTCCTTTACAAGAAGGCCTTTGGGCGGCAACCCTCGCTTAACGCGGTTCTGGCCGGACTAGTCAGTGTCCCCGCGCTGGATGAATACAAGAAGGACCAGGACAAGCGGTTTATTGGCCTCGAGTCCCAGATCAACTCCCTCCGCAAGGAGATGCGGGAGGAGTATAACCATTCAAAGCATCAGGGCGAAGAGCGCCGGAACGAGATCCAGGCCTTGCGCGACCAGGTCTCGCGTTTACAGGAGCGGACCGAGACGCACATCCGCAAGCTCGACCAGATCGACAACAAGCTGGACGCCATTTGGCGCAACGTGAGCGGCAAGACATGAGCGAGGAAATCGAACTGAAAAGCCGCATCCGGGCAGTGATCGCGCAGCTCGACGAAATCGAGCAGCGCCTGGCCCAGTTCGTGGAAGAACGCGAGCGCTTGAGCGCGATCGTCTGTCGCCTCGGCATCCTGCGCGATCGGGTCGCCCTGCAAGTGGAGCGAGTCGATCTCTTCGAGAGTGAGATCGATAAACTGCTCCTCCGCTATCTGGAGGAGGCGCCATGAAGCAAGCCGTCTGCGACCTGGAAGAGCGCACCCGAGCGATCGGGCGAAAGCTCACTCTGGAAAACGACATGCGCGACACCCTGCGCATGATCGGTTCGGACCTGGAAGAAATGGACCAGCGGATTTCGGCAGAAATCCCCAAGCTCGATCGACTGGCGCAGAAGCTGGCCGTGCTCAAGGAGAAGACGCGATGACACCGGAAGACCAGGAACTGCTCCAGGAAAAACTGACGATGCTCTGCCATTTCGCCGGCGTCTTCGGGCTGCCGGAGGATCGGCTCTTGCGGGGGCTGGCCAAAGGCGGGTTCGAGATCGACGGGGCCGAGCTGCAGCGCCAACTGCGCTACCTGGAATCGAAAGGCTGGATCACGACGGTCGACAAAGAGCTCCGGCCGGATCTGCGCCGCTGGGTGACGCGCGCGCCGGGCGATGAATTTCTCATGCGGCAAGGGCTGATTTAACCGCGGATGGCACGGATGACACGGATGCCGAACATCAGAGGGTCAAGACACCCGGCACCCGGAGAAAAACACGCTGGAGGCGATCCTGGAGCGTCGAAAAGCGCCAGAAGGCCCGTAAAACACGCCGTTGGCTCAAACCCTCCGATCCTACACGTTTTTTTCAAGCGAGCTGGAATCGCTTGTTCCGGTGGAATGCAGGGCACTTTAGAGCCTGTTTTACGAAAGCTTAATCCCTCAGATGCTGACCCCACGATAAATCCACCATTGACCGATTGCCCTCCAGCAAGGCAGCACTTCCGATTGCAGGATCGGTTGAAGGCAAGCGCAACCATGCTGGCGCTGGCGCCGCTTCATCACGGGAGAACGGGCCATACGGTAAACAAACCGATCGATCGCTCGTTGCCGGCGAGCGATCGATTGCTGCCGCAATTCCTCTTCGCTTTTCTCCGTCTTGGGTGGTCTCGGAGTAAGAGGAATAACAACCGCGCTCCGCGTTGTTGGAGGCGAGTTGCTGAGTGCCTTTGCATGCTTCTGCAGAAGATCGATCGCGTGTTTGGCTGCCCTTTTTGGTGCGTAACGCAGAGAAGCAGGCACGCGTCGAGCCTGCCACAGCCGGTCTCTGCTCCTCAATCTTTTTCCTGCTTTCCTGTATTCCTGATTCGTCCTCCTGGCTTTTTCGTCCATGTCTGATCGCAATAAAATCGCCCAGGCCCTGACGGTGGAGGAGCTCGAGGCTTTCAATCGCGAGCTGGCTGGCTTGCCTGGCTCGGAGCGCACCCTGGAGGCGATCAAGCGCCGCGCGGCCGCGATCGGGATCGAGTTGTCGGTCATGAGCGCGAAAGCCTATCGCGACACGACCTTCCAGCGGCACCTGGACCGGCTGCGCATGGCCCAGGAAGTAGCCCTGCAGGTGGAAGGCATCGAGCAAGGCGGCAATACCCTGGCCAATGCGAGCGCGAAGCTGCTCGGCAAACGGATCTTCGATCAGCTCCTCAAAGCCGAGGAAGACGAGGAAGCGGAAGTGGACGTGGACGCGCTCAGCCTTTCCGTGAGCCGGCTGCGGCAGGGCGACGTGGCCCATCGCACGCTCGAGCTGAAGCTAGCCGAATACGAGAAGCGCGAAGCGGAGCGGGCAGAGAAGAACCGCGCGGCTCAGGAGAAACTGCAGAAGACGCTGAACAGTGCGCAGAAAAAAGGCGGCATCACGCCGGAGACTCGGGCGCTGATCGACGCCGAACTGGGAGCGCTCGGCTAACGATGGAGGTTTTCATCCCACAATCGGAGCGGGAACGCGCGGAATGGGAGGCGCAGATCCGCGCGAAACGTTTCCTCGGCTTCCAGGGCCGTTGGAATGCCGATCGGTCGCGTATGAAGATGGCCGAAAAATCAAGACAGCTCGGTTTCTCCTGGTGCGACGCTTACGACACGGTCATGGAAACCGCCAGTGTCGGCTGGCCGTTTGATTGCTGGGTCTCGTCGCGCGACCAGATCCAGGCGCAGCTCTATGGGGAAGATTGCAAGATGTGGGCGCGCGTCCTCAACATCGCGGCCGGCGATCTCGGCGAATCGATCATCGAAGCGGCCGGCAAGAAGATGAGCGCGCTCCGCTTGCCCCTCTCGAACGATCGCGACATCTGGAACCTGAGCTCGAACGTCGATGCCCAGGCCGGCAAACGCGGCACCCGCAAAATGGATGAGTTCGCGCTCAACCCGGAAAACCGAAAGCTCTTCGCGATCGGTTATCCCGGCATCACCTGGGGCGGCCGGCTCGTCATCTTTTCGACCCACCGCGGGAGCCACAATTATTTTAACGAGCTGATTCACGAGATCCGCGAGAAAGGGAATCCGAAAGGGTTTTCACTGCATCGCGTCACGCTGGAGGACGCGCTCCGGGAAGGACTATTGGTCAAGTTAAAGCAGGCCTGGACCAGGATCGATCCGGCCGATCCGCGTCTCCTCATGAATGAGGAAGACTACCTGCAGATGGTGCGCAACGAGTGCGCCGATGAAGAGACCTGGCAACAGGAGTATTGCTGCAACCCGGCTGACGACGCCTCCGCTTTTCTCGAGTATGAGCAGATCGTCAAATGCCGTTACCGGACCGAGGAACAATGGCAGACCGATCTGAGCGACGCGAAGGGCGAACTCTTTGTCGGGGTGGACGTCGGCCGGCGGCATGATCTCACTGTCATCTGGGTTCTGGAGAAGCTCGGCGACACCTTCTACACCCGCCGCGTCATCGAGCTGCACCGGCAACGCTTCGACGCCCAGGAAGCGGAACTTTACGCGATCCTTTCCCTTCCCCAGGTGCGCCGCTGCTGCATCGATGAAACCGGCATCGGCATTCAATTTACGGAGCGCGCGAAAACCTTTCAGGGTGACTACAAAGTCGAAGGCGTGATGTTCACTCCGCGGGTCAAGGAAGAGCTGGCCTATCCGATGCGGACCGCGTTTGAGGAAATGCGGGTGCGCGTGCCCGACGACAAATTCATCACCGCGGATCTGCGCGCGGTGAAGAAGGAAACGACCGCTTCGGGCAACGTGCGTTTCGCCGCGGATCGCGGCGTGAACGGACATGCCGACCGCTTTTGGGCCTTGGCTCTGGCGCTGCACGCCGGCAAGACCGCCGCGCCCGCCGGCACTTTCAAAGTCTTCGGCCAGCCGCACGATGCGCGCTCCGGCCGCGGCCTAACGAGACAGGAAATCCGGCACAGCCGCCGCATGCTCGGCTGAAGCACGAAATCCGAATACCGAAACCCGAAATGAATTTCTATCTCGATCAAATCAACCCGCTGCAGGGACTCGACCAGCCGGGCGTGATCAACCTGATCGCGCTCGGCCAGCGCGGTTACTACGCCCGCCTGCAGTGGCTTTATCGCGCGGTCGAGAAACACGATCCGATGGTGCGGGCGGTGAAGCGCCGGCTGCTGGCGTCGCTTTCCGGGCTCGATTGGAACATCAAGATGGCGGACGTAGGCGACGATCAGAAAGCAGCCGCCGAAAAGCAGGCGGAGGATCTGCGTGCGGCTTACGACGCGATCGGCAACCTGCGCAGCGCGCTTACCTTTCTCGCCCTGGCCGATCTGCGCGGGTTTTCGCACCTGGAGAAGATCTATGCGCGGGAAGGCGACGATCCCTGGCTGGTGACCGAGCTGCGCCTGGTCGAGCAATGGTTCTGGGTCCGGAACGGTTACTATGGCGACTGGCTTTACAACGCCGACGCGCGCGAAACCAACACAGGCGAGGGAATCAACCCGCGCGATTTCGTCATTCACGCGATCGACGATCCGGCGGACGAAATTTTCGCCCGCCTGGCGGTGAAGCGGGAAGTGAACGATGCCGACTGGGACGGGTTCCTGGAAGATTACGGCGTCCCGCCGCAATTTATTGTCGGGCCGCCTAACGTTCCCGCGGACAAGGAAGCGCAATACCAGGCGACCGCGGAAAGCGTCGTCTCGCGCAAACGCGGTTACCTGCCTAACGGCTCGACTTTGGAAACCCCAAGTGCGACCGGGGCGGGCGGCTCCGGCGTTTTCATGGAGCGGCTCAAATACCTCGACGAACAGATCGTGATCGCGGGGACGGCCGGCAAACTGACCGTGCTGGCGGAAGGCGGTTCCGGGACGCTGGCCGGCGGCGCCCAGAAGGAAGCGTTCGACGAAATCGCGCAAGCGATCGCCAACCAGGTGGCGACGAAGTTGAACGAGCAGTTCGATAAGCCGCTCCTGGCCCGGCTGCACCCGAACGAGCCGGTTCTGGCATACTTGGAGTTTGCGCAAATCAATCCGAAAGACACGAGCGACATCCTCGACGACGCGGCCAAAGCGACGAGCGCTGGCTTCCAAATGGACGAAGAGGAACTGAGTGAGAAGGCTGGCTACAAGCTGAAGTTTGTCGGGACACAGGGGAAGGGAACGACCACGGATTCCACGGATGGAAAAAATCCGCCTAACGAAGCCGCTGCGCCTAGTCCTTCATCTGTGTCATCCGCGCAATCCGTGGTTCCTTCTTCGCCTGTCGACGCCGTTGCCGAGCAGCTGCAGGTCACGCCTGAATTCGTGGCGCCGGCCAAGAGCGTGATCGACGAATTGATCGCGCTCGCGCAGGCGGGCCCGATTACGCCCGCAGAGTTGGAGAAAGCGGCGGCGGCTGCGCTCAAGCGTTTGCCTGAACTGGCGCTCCGGACCGACGTGAGCGGCGTGGCTGGCGCGCTCGAGGCCGCGCTCACGCAAGCGGTCACCGCCGCCTAACGACATGCCAGCGATCGCGGTTAACCCGATTGCCGCGGCCCGGATCGCGAGCAAAACGCCGATTGGTTCGCCACTGGGCAGCGCGGAGCTGGCCCAGTTGCCACAGGGTTTGCGCGACAGCGCGCAATTCTCCGCTCATGTCGAAAACCTGCGCCTGATGCAGCGGGTGCAGGACCGGGTGGAACAGGTGATCGGCCAGCTCCGGAACGAACGCGGCGTCTATGTCAACGAAGCGCAGTTCGTGGCCGAGATGCAGAAGATCGCGCGCGAAGAAGGGCTCGACCCGCGCAACGCGGCCGAGACGGCCGACCGCTTCGGCGGCATCCAGGACATCACGAGCGAACGCCGACTCAAGCTCATCTACCGGGTGCAGGTGCAGATGGCGAATGAGTATGCCCGGTGGGTGAAAGCGAACGATCCGGCCGTCTTGCAAGCCTGGCCGGCGCAGGAGTTCATCCGGGTGCAATCCCGGAAGGTGCCGCGCACCAATTGGCCGGAGCGGTTTCAGGCTGCCGGCGGAAAATTGATCAACGATCGGATGGTGGCGCTGATCAGCGACCCGCTCTGGCGCAAGCTGAGTGTCTTCGGCAATCCTTACCCGCCCTTCGATTACGGGAGCGGGATGGGCTTGCGCACGCTCAGCCGGCGGGAAGCGGAAGCGCTCCGGCTGCTCAAGCCGGGCGACGTGGTCAAGAGCTCCTTTGAAGAGTTTAACGCCCACCTGAAAGCGAGCGTGACCGATCTTAACGAGACCTGGCAGAACGGGCTGAAAGACATCTTCGGCGACCAGATCCAGATCGTGGATGGAGTCGCGAGCTGGGTCAGCCAAAGCGCTGCGCCAGCCGCAGCGCCGGTGGCGTCGCCCGTGAGCCGGGCGGTGCAACTGTCGGTCGCGAACGAAGAGGAAGCGGCTCGCTTCCGCACTGGCCTGGCCGCGATTGATGGTGTGCACGGCGACGGGCCGTTGCAACCGCTTCCGTTCAATCATCGGGTCGGGCAGGACATGATCGGCTCTTATTATTCAAAGAAGAACATCAACCAGGCGATCAGCATCGGGGTAAAGGCTGGGATCGAAGACACCGAGTTTGGACTGGTGCACGAAGTGGGGCATTGGCTGGATCACATCGGCATCCCGAGCACGACCAAATTCGCCTCGGAAGGCGCGCCCGAGCTGCGCGGGTTGCTCCAGGCGCTGCGCCAAAGCCAGGCTTACCAGCGGGTGGTGGCGGGCCAAAATCTCTCGGTGGACTATCAGAAATATCTTTCCCTGCCTGAAGAGTTTTTTGCCCGCGCTTACGCCCAGTTCATCGCGGAGGAGAGCAAGAATCCGGCATTATTGGGGAGCCTGGAGAAGATCGTGAGCGGCAAATTCCGGGGGATGCCGGCGATCTCGCAGTGGGAAACGGCTGATTTCGCTCCCATTCGCGCGGCTATGCGCGAGTTGTTCGTCAGGCTGGGCTGGATGCCGGGAGCGTGATGCGCGCCAGCTCTGTCCCATCCTCGTCCGAAACGATGACCTTGCCGTCGTCCGCCAGCTCGGGCGTGTCGCCGATGAAGGAGAGATATTGCCGGGCCAGCTCGAGCGGGAGATCGTTCACCTGCGCGATGCGCTCAGCGAGACTGTCGAAGCCGTCCGTAGTCATCATGGCAGTGCCAGGGTAAGACAAAATGGCGATCGAGATCAAGATCGATATCAACGACGCGGCCAGCCCGAGCCTGGAAGCGATCGTACGCAATTGCCGCGATCGCCGGGCCCTGCATGGCGCGCTGGGCGGCTGGGGCGAGCGCACGATGCGCGATTATTTCTCGCGCCGGGAAAATCAACCGAACCGGACGGGCTGGCCGAAACAGCATTTCTGGGATCAGATCCGGAGCGCGACCGCGCTGGCCCAGGTTGACCAGGAAGGGGCCACGATCACGGTGAACGACCCGCGCCTAGCCCAGAAAGTGTATGGCGGCACGATCAAGCCGGGGGCAGGCCGGAAATACCTGGCGCTCCCGGCGATCGCGGAAGCTTACGGCCGGAGCCCGCGCAGCCTAACGAACCTGCAACCGGTCATTCGATTCATTAATGGCGAGCGACGGGCGGTCGCGCTGGCCGAGCGCCGGGCGAGCGAAATCAAATACGGCCGGGTGCGCAAGGACGGGACGCGCAAAATCACCCAGACCGCTTCGCGGATCGGCGGGATTTGGTATTGGCTGGTGAAGAGCGTGACCCAGGAGAAAGACCCGCTGGCATTGCCTGATGCGGAAGGATTCGCGACCGGCTTGCGCGCGCAAACGCAGGAATATTTCGAGCAATTCGGAGTTGGTTAGGCCGGTCTTTCCGGTTTTCCTCTCCCTGACTCGCCCCAGTCGCCTGAGTCATTGGCCCTCGTTTGGGCGGGCCGATACGGTCGCGGCAGATGGCAGACGCACCGACCCAGCCTAACGAAGTCATTCCGCCCGCCCCGGCGGTTCCGGAGACGCCGGCCGAGGAAACGGTCGAGCAGACTTTCGCGCAGAAGCTCCGCGCCGCGCTGGGCCTGGCCGAGACGGCAACCGA
Organism: Chthoniobacterales bacterium; assembly: GCA_965218705.1. Taxonomy (GTDB): domain Bacteria; phylum Verrucomicrobiota; class Verrucomicrobiia; order Chthoniobacterales; family UBA10450; genus Palsa-1392. Next base: position 431,163 of record OZ244652.1, on the reverse strand, counting down.
CGAGGAAGTCCTGGGCGCGCTTTCCGGGATGGGCGACCTGCAAACGCAAGCCTCGGGCGCGGAAGAGCTGCAGAAGCAATATGACGATCTGCAGGCGCAATACGCCGAGCTGAACAAGCAACAGGAAGACCTCTATCGGCAGAAGCAGGAAGCCGACGCGGACGAGATCCTGAAGGTCTACGAAGGCTCGTTCACCGACGAGGCGAGCAAGGCCGCGATCCGCAACATTCTCCTCTCCGATAAGGAAGCCGGCGTTGCGATTTTGAACGGCTTGAAAAAGCCGGAGACGGCGAGCGACGCGAGCAAGACGACGGACACTCCGCCCGAGCCGACGCACGACCTGAAGAAAGCCGAGGCGGCCGCGAGCGAGACCGAGCTAGCCGATAAAATTTCCGCGCGAGCGAAAGAGCTCGTGAAAAACAGCAGCCCCAAAATCAGCCTAACGAAGGCCTACCAACAGGCCGAAGCCGAGTTGAAACCAAAAGCATGAATCCTACGCAATCCAATACCCAGGCCGGCACGATCGTGCGCAAGGCCAACGTCGATCTGACCGGCCTCGAGGGTTTCCTCGCGCTGCTGATTAACAACGCCGGCGCCAACGTCGTCGCGCTGCCGGCTGCCATCACTGATCACGCCAATTTCCTGGTCGATGACGGCGCGGCCGCGGGCGAGAACGCCAGCATCACGCCGCTCGAGCCCGGCAAACAATTCCGGGTCAAAGCGAAAGGCGCGGGCGTCTGTGGCGATCTTCTTTCCCTGGCTGCGATCGCGGGCGCTGATGCCGGCAAGGTGCGCAAGGTCCCGGCCGCGGCCGGCACTTATCACGCCATCCTGGTCGCCGAAGAAACTTTCGTGGACGGCCAGCTCGTCCTCTGCCGCCCGATTGCGCGCGAAGCGATCGTTGTGCCCTAACGAGTAACGAATTCGACGCCCCAGGTAGGGCACTCCTGAAGCAGCCGTCCCGCTTTTGAAGCGGGACGGCCTTCAGGCTGAAAAGCAACCAAGCCACCGCCTAATTATGAAATTCTCCAATCGAATCCTCGCCCTCGCGATCATCGCCGTCTCTGTCCTCTGTTTCCTCATGGGGCAGCCGATGGCCGGAGCCGTCATGCTCTTCTGCGCCCCGACCTGTCTTGTGCTGGGCGGCGACCAGGCGCTCTGCGCGAACCGTCTGCGCGATCTCTCGACCAACCCGACCCTGGTTAATTTCGCCCAGGACGCCTCGCAGTCCGCGATCCGCAAGATCGCGAACTTCCTCGCGCCCTCCGTGGAAGTGCCGGCGATGACCGGGCAATACAAAATCTTCGACGCCAAACATCGCTACAAGCGGCCCATCACCCGGCGCTCGAACGATGGCCGCGCCACCCGGATCGGGTTCACCGCGGGCGATGCCTTCTTCAACCTGGAGCCGAACGCGCTCGATTTCCCGATCCCGAACGTCGAGTCGATGGATGATGGCGGACTTCTCAATTACGCCAAGTATGGCGCCACGCTCCTGGCCGATTCCGCGGGTCTGGCCCACGAAGGCGAGACGATCGACAAAGCCCTGGCCGCGGTGGGCGCGGGCGCCGATTACAATTTCACCAGTGGCGCGGTGAAGCCGCTCGACATCATCGACCAGGCTGTCCTGGACGTGAAGAAGCTGGCTAAGAACGGCGCGAACGTGAAAGTCCTCTTCGGCACGACCGCTTTCCTGCGCACCCGGCAGAATGCCGACACCCGCGCTCGTTTTGTGGGCGGCGGCGGCGGGGCCGCGCGGGGCGGGGCGAGTGTGGTGGCGCCGCAGTTGGCCGATCTAAGCGGGATGATCTTCTCCAACCCGATGGTCGAGATGTCGGACATGGTGGAAGACAAAGCGGCGGAAGGTTTGGCCGAGGACATCCAGTTCATGCTCGACGAAGCGATCATCGTCTTCGCCTCCAACGAAGTGCCGAACACGATGGACCCGAGCTTCATGAAAACTTTCCGGCTCATGGGCCAATGGATGGTGCCCGGCGCCTACGAAAGCGAAGACCGGCGCGACAACATCCTAAAGATGGACTGGCACGAACAATTGGTTACGACCAACGCCGTCGCCGCCATCCGGATCAACGCGAACAACGCCTAACGACACTTTCTTCATAAGAACATGGTCCGGCCGCTCCGGGATTTTGGGCCTCCGACTCGTCCGCGGAGCCCAAGCCTGAGAGCGGCCGTTCTCTTTTCATCCTTCCGACTTCATCCTTCTCTTAAATGGCCCGCTGGATCTCCATCACCATCGCCGACCTGAACAACGCCAAGATCGCGGCGTTGGTCGACGCGCTCCGGACCGCCGCGCTCGAGGCCGGCCAGGCAGAGCGCAGCGCTGAGATCATCCAACGCGTGATCGATCGCGTCCGGCGCAAAATCGCGAGCTGCCGGCAGAACCGGCTCGACTCCGATCTCACCACCATTCCGCAGGGGCTCAAGGATGACGTTACCAAACTGATCATCGCTGATCTGAAGAACGCCCTCGAGGAGGATCTGACGACGGCGGAGACGACCGAGCTCTCCCGGATCAACACCGACCTCAACCGGATCGCCTCCTGCCAGGACGTGGTCGAGCAACCGGACGATGCGATCGATGCGCCCGTCCAATCGACCGCCGGCACGCCCAGCGTGGGCGATGTCGTTAGGCAAACCCGGAGCGTCCGGGGATGAACGGCAATGAGAAATTTCTCTCCGATATCCGCAACTCGGTCAGCGCTCTCACCGAGGCCGACCCTTACTACCTCGACATCCCCGTGATCACGGAACGCCTCAAGGATCTGCAGGGCCGGATCGATAAGATCGTCGGGACGGCCGGCGGGATCGCGCTCGTCCTGGTCACGCCGCTCGTGAGTGGCGCGCTGGCCAATGTGAAGGGTGCAAATTTTACCGGGATCAAAGTGCTCGGCCGCGTGCTCGAGAACACGACCCGCAATCAAACCGGAAAAGAAGCGCTCGACGTGGCCATCTACACGGCGGCGCTCTGGAGTCAGGCCAAGCCAGACCAATTGGCGGCCGCGCTCCGGCCGGACGAACCGGTCATCTCGTTAGGCAACGATCCCAAGTTCCTCAGCTACGACATCAGTTTCCTGACTGAAGGCGGGACGGCGATCGACGTGCCCAAGCTGGCGGCGCCGGCCCTGAACGCATCCGACTTATCGGCTGTCACCTTGACCGCAGGAGTCGCCGGCGCCGCCATCTTTTACACCGAGAACGGCTCCGCGCCGGTGCCGCGCAATCCCGCTGCGCAGCTTTACCTCGCCCCTTTCAATGCAGCTTCCGGAGCCACGCTGCGCGCTCGCGCCTGGCTGGCCGGTTATCTCCCGAGCGCCGAAACCCGACAAACTCTATGAGCCAAAAAATCAACCGCCTCATCTCGACCCGTGGCCCCGCCCTGGTCACGTTTCGCAACGGCTACTTTTTCTCCAAGGACGACATCAACGTCGATCTCTCGAAGGAGGAAAAGGATTTGCCCAGCTCGGCGTTCGGGTCGCTCGGCAAAACAAACCTTGGCATCAAAGCCTCGGCCAAATTCACCCCGATCGGAGAATTTGAGCATCTCGGCATCCTCTGGCCTTACGCCTCGGCCCTCATCGGCAGCTCCATCTTTGGCGACGCCGATTACCCGCTCCTCATCCAGCCGCTCGACACGACGCAGAAACAGGTCCGCTTCAAAGCGGCCGGGGTAAGCAAGATGCCGGACCTCAATTTCACCGCGGCCGACACCTTGATCGGCGAGGTGGAATTCCAGATGGTGGGCGCGAACGACACCGCCGTCGACGATCCTAATCGTCTTTTCGTGCAGGAAGCCAATACGCTCGACGTGAACGCGCTCCCCTACGATCCGGACGCATTGTTAGTCCAGGCTTACCAGAACTCCTGGTTGAGCGCCGGCACGTATCAGCCCGCCTATAACGGCGACGACACGACCGCCCCGATCGCTTACGACGCGGCTGCGGCGGCCGTGCAGGCTGCGTTGCGCACCATCGCCGCGCTCGCCGCCGTAACGGTGGAGGGAAATTACCAGGACGGTTTCACCGTCACTGATGCCGGCGGGCTCGATCCGGCGCTCTTCACCGCGACCCTCGCGGGCTTGCCTGGCGGCACCTCGCTCCGGGCCGATGCGATCGACGCGAACAGCGTCCTCCTGCGCCTCTTTCCCTGGGCTAACTTCGCCGCGCGCGAAGGCATGAAAGTCGCCTTCTCGCTCAGTCTCACCGAAGACACGAGCGACGCGATCGGCCATTACGACACCATCTTCTCCGGCCTCGGTGTGACTGCGACCGGAACGCCGCAAGGCATCGATGACGTGGCGGCGCTGGCGGCCGCGCTCATCCAGGGCCCGGCCGCGGTGCGCGGGAAACGGCCGAGCGGCTATGCGCATGACCTCGACATCTTCGGCGACGGAGTTTTCTTCCGGCTCTACGGCACCAACATCAACAAAGCCGGCCTGGTCTACAGCTCGAGCAAACAGCGCGTGCCCGATCTGCAATGGGAGGCGAGCCGCACGATCGGCGCGGGTGGCGCGCTCAACACTCTCTTCTACATCGGCGCCGCCGCGCCAGCCTAACGACAGCCCTCGTCGCACCAATGCTGCAAGCTCGTTTCCTCATTCTCTGCGCGTTCCTCACCGCCTGCGCTTCCTCGCCCCGCTACGACAGCCAGGGCAACGGCACGCGCCTGGGCGATCGATTCGAGCGCTGGGCGATCCAAACCGTCAATGGCGAGCATGAATGAAGATTTTCTTTGCCGGCATCCAGCTGACCGATTGGGCCGATTACCCGGCTCAACAGGTGAGCGTGAACGGGCAGACGGTCTTCGAGGCGGTCGATATCGTGCGCGCGGCGGCCGCCCGTTTTTTCCCGCGCGGCAATGACAAGGCGACCCTCAGCTTCACCGTTAGGCGCGAGTTCGCGACCAACCGCGAGTGCCAGGTCTATCTCCTCACTCATTTTGCCACCTTGCCCAAGTCGGGCCCGGTCCAGGTCGTCTGCGGAACGCCCGGCGAAGTCACGCAGGATGTCTTCGGCGACAACGCCGTTCTTTCAGCCAGCCCGCAGGGCTCTTTCAACGGGGTGGAAGCGATCGTGCAATACACGGTTCAGGTCGGGACGTTCTACACCGACACGCCACCGCCTTTTCTTATCGGAGCTCCAGGCGACGTGATCGAGCGCGGCACCCAGGCGATCAGTGCCGGCGCCGACAACGTCGTGGTCGTTTTCCCGCAGGCTTTCGCGCCGGGCACGGTCGTGACGGTGACCGCCACTCTGGTCAAGCCGACCTCGGCCGGCTCCAACATCTTCGCCACCGTGCGCGCCGACAGCGTGACCGTGAACGGTTTCACGGTGGACCTGAGCGGCCCGACCCCGGACGCCAATCACAAGCTCAACTGGATCGCGCTGAACTAGCCTAACGAATGAAAAAACTCGTCCTCGTCCTCGTCCTCGTCCTCGTCCTCGTCCTCGATCGTCCAGCCGGCGCGGCCGGCGACACCCCGCTCAAGAACGCCAAAATCAGCGGGACGAGCGCGATCACGAGCGGGACGTTCACGATCGACAGCGGGGCGACCTTTGATGTCTCGGCCGGCACGGTGACCTTCGCCAATAACCAGATTGCCTGGGCCAAAGTGAACAAGAGCGGCAGTTCGTTAGCCGACCTGGCCACCAAGACGTTCCTGCAACTGGGCGACACGCCCTCGAGCTACAGCGGGCAGGAGTTGAAGAATGTGCGGGTCAACGCGGCCGGGACCGGGCTCGAATTCGCCACCGCCGCGGCGGGCGATTTTCTCGGGCTCTCCGACACCCCTCCCAGTTATGCCGGACAAGCGGGCAAAGTGGCCACAGTGAAGGCGACCGAAGATGGAATCGAGTTCGCCAGCGTGGCGGCCGGGAGCGGCAGCGGCGATGTGTCGGTCAAGCGACCGCCGGCCACGACCGACACGCACACCTACGTTTCCAATGGAGACACCAACGGCGTCTTCTATTTCTTCGGGACCAATTACGGCGCGCTCTCCTGGAGCAACCCGGCTCCCTCTCTTGTGGCCCTGAGCTCGAACGGGCTCCACGTCGTTTCGGAGGCGATCACGAACCTGACCGATCGGGCCAATGGCAAGGTGCACACCGACGGCGGAGGGGGCGCTTCCGCGCAGTATTTTCAGTTCGACCTGGGCACTGGGAATCTGCTCACGATCGATCATTACACGATCGAGACCCGGAGCGACGCGGCCACTTCGCTACCTGCTTCCTGGAAGCTGCAGGCGAGCGACGACGGCATCACTTTTAGCGATATCCAGACGGACAGTTTCGCGTTTGCGAGCGCGAACGAGACGCACGATTTCGCGGTGACCGGGCAAAGCGTGGGCCATCGTTATTGGCGGCTGCGTTTGATCAGCACGAACGACGCGAGCGCCTTTTTCGTGCTAGGCGAGGTCGAGCTCTACGGCGACCTGGCCCACGGCGCGGGCGCGGTCTCGTCGGTCGATGGCGAGATGGCCCTCTTTAGCGGCACGAGCGGGACGGAGATCCAGCGAGCCACCGGAGACGGCATCGTGAAGCTGACCAGCGGGGTCAAAGGCTTTGCCGTGGCCGGGACCGATTACGTCGATCCAGGGGACTCGCGCCTCACGGATACGCGGACGCCGACCGATAACAGCGTGGCGACGGCGAAGCTGCAAAATGACGCGGTCACCTACGCCAAGATGCAGAATGTGAGCGCGACGGCGCGCCTCCTGGGGCGCAAAACGAGCGGGGCGGGCGATCCGGAAGAGCTGACCTTGTCCGAAGCGCTCGATCTCATCGGCTCGGCCGCGCAAGGCGACATCCTCTATCGCGGAGCGACCAACTGGACGCGGCTCGCGGCGGGAAACGTCGGCGACGTGCTGATAAGCGGAGGTGCGAGCGCCAACCCGAGCTGGAAAGGGACGGTTTACACGCGGGTCTACAACAGTAGCAACCTGTCAGTCGCTAATAATTCAGTCCAAACATTGACGTTCGATTCGGAGCGCGCCGATACGGAAAACATTCACAGCACCGTTACGAACACGAGCCGATTAACCTGTGTCACTCCCGGCCGATATTTGATCACCGGACATTTCGTTTTTGCCTCGAATGCGTCTGGCCTGCGCATTGTCGCGCTCTTGGTGAACGGCACGACGGCCATCGCGCGCAACGAACCCCAGACAAATTCAGCTGGAACCCTGGACGGTTTCGTTTCGACAATCTACACGCTGGCGGCCGGAGATTATGTCGAGATGACCGCATTCCAAACATCAGGCGGCGCGCTCAACATCAATGCGTTCGCCAATTACTCCCCCGAGTTCGCCATGGCGTTGATTCGTTAGGCCATGGCCGACTTCGACGTCAATATCCGCACGACGGCCGACACCTCGGGCGCGGAGAAAGAAGAGGCCGCGCTCGAGAAAGTAGCGGAAGCGCGGGACCGGGCCAACAGCGGGGGCGGCGGGGGCGGCCGCACCGGCCCGAGCCAGGCGGACCTGGCTTACCAGCAGCAAAGCGAAGCCTCGGCCCGGCGCATGCTGGAGACGGAGGAAGCGATCAACCAGAAGGAAGCGGCCCGGATCGCGCTACAGGAACGGCAACAAAGCATCCTCATCCAGCGCCAGGCGCTCGTCTCGTCGGAGGTCGAAGCGCTCGGCCTCGAGGCCGCGGGTGAGAGCGAGCACGCGGCCGCGCTGCAAGCCGAGATCGCGGAGCGCCGCCTAGCTCTGCAATTGCAGCAGAGCACTAATCTGACTGAGGAACAATCGCTCGTCCTGGCCCGGCAAAAAATCCAGGCGGAAACGGCTATCACGGCCGCCAAAGTCGAGCAGGCGGCCGCCAGCACGGAGCAAGCGGGCGTCAATCTGCTGGCTGGCGCGAGCCTGGCCAAAGCGCGCAACGAAGCCATCACTTTCGGACGGGAACTCTCCTCCGGCGCCTCCACCGGCCGCACCCTGAGCGCCTTGCTCGGTTCGCTCGGCCCGCACATCGCGGTCGCTTCCATTGCCGTTTTCGCTCTGGTCAAAAACTTTGGCAAAGTGCAGGAATTCATTCAGGGAATCTCTGATGCCATCCAGGGAGTGAGCGGGACCGATCTGGCCGCCGCCATTACCAAGGCCGATGAATTCGGGATCGCCATCCGCAAGGCCGGCCAGGAAAGCTCCAGCTCGCTCTCTTCTAATATAGAGAGGATGGGCGACGAGCTGACGCAGCTGACTAACAAGTATCGCGAAGCGGTCCTGGCTAACGATGACGAAACGGCTGCCTCTCTCCAGGAGCAGATCGCGCAGAAACGGAGCCTGCTCGAGTTCGATCGATTCGCGCTCGACATCGCTCAGGCGACCGAAACGCTGGAAGCAAGGAAAGCGCAGGCCATCCAGGAGGCGGCCGACGCGCGCCGCCGCGAAGTCGAGATCCAACGCGAAGGCTTCCAGCTCGACCAGCAATTCCGGGAGGCGCGCGACGCCGGCCGCTCCGAAGCGGAACGCCTCTCCGAACAGCGCACCCGGATCGGCGAGATCCGGACGGCGCTGGAAGGTCTCGGGATCGCGGCCGATTCACCTAACGACGCCTACCAAAAGTCGATCGGCCTGGCCGACACCCAGCGCAACGCCGTGGTCAAACTCGCGATCGAATGGCAAAAGCTGAGTACGCAGGTGAGCAAAGGCGCGGCCGACCAGCAAAAAGAAAGCGAAGCCCTGGTCAGCAAACTGCAGGAGGTGCAGGAAGCGGCCGCCAAGCCGAATATCTCGCTCGAGGATCGGCTCAAGCTGCTGAAGCAAGAGCTGGAGCTGCTCGACCAGATCAAACAGAGCGAGATCGATCGGGCCCAAGCCGCGTCTCAAGCCCACCCGGAAGAAGCCGCCCGCATCACTGAGATCAACCGGCAGTTGGCCAACCGCTCGAGTCAGCCCGATTTCGGGACGCCGGCAGCAGCCGATCGCTCGGCCAATCTGCTCTCGGAACGAGCCGCGCTGAGCAAGGCTACTGGCATCCCCGAAGATGTCCAGGCGTTAACCCAAGCGCTGGACGATCAGAGCAACGCGATCGAGCAGGTGATCGACGCGGCCAAGACCGGCGCCGGCAACGTCACGGGCACAGTGGGCGAGCTGGACGCGGCGGTCAGCGAAGGCTTCAAGAGCTTTAATGATTCGCTCCAGCCGATCCCGGAAAAGGTGACCGGCGCGGCCGGCCAGGTGAACGAAAAAATCAGCTCGCTCGGCGCCGCCGCGCAAGCCGGGTTCGAATCGATCGGGAGCCAGATCGCTCAGGTCCAGGCCAGCCTGCAGCGTACCATCGAAGCCCAGGCGGCCCGGATCGGCGCCCTCGAGCGCCGCTAAACTATGCCGGTCTCCTGGTCATTGCAGGGCGCCAACGGCAACGGTCTGCTCCAGAGCTTTCAGCAATGGGGGATTCGCTCTGCGGTTCGGGTCTCGGTCAACCAAGGAGTCGGCACTCTCACGCTCGGCTTCGGCGCACACGATATTTTCGCCGCCTCGCCCTTCGAGCCGGGCGAATCATTGCTCGTTTTGCGCGACGGCGTTCCCTGGTTCCGCGGCCGGGTCACAGGCGAAAAACGAGGCGCCTACGGCTCCAGGGAAGGTCTGCGGGTGATCCTCTCCGATCCCTGGTGGTATCTGGAAAAGATCATCTACACCGAGGCCGCCCAATTCGTCGATGATCCCAATGCCAACCCAGCGCCCGGCGACGGATCCGGCGTTTTGCAGGCGAGCGACTTCGACATCGTCACCAAGCCGACCTCCGAAATCATCCTGGGCCGGGTCGAGAGCCGCGAGCAAATCATCCAGGCGCTCAACTACGCCAAGGCGCACGGCGCTCCCCTGGATACCGGGACGATCGATGACGGGATCAACGTGCCCTTGGACAGGGTGCGCGATGTGACTTGCGCGGAGCTGATCCGCAAAAGCCTCCGCTGGACGCCCGATCAAGCCGCTTTCTGGGATTACTCGATCAACCCGCCCAAACTCCACATCCGCAGCCGGGCCAACCGCTCTCCGCAAGCGCTCGATCTGGCGGACGCGGCCGTGAGCGAGATCGAGCTGACGGAGCGACGCGACCTTGCGCTCTCCGGAGTGACGATCAATTACGTGCAGCGCAACGACCGTTTCGGGACTCGCTTTGCCACGCTCACGCAAGATCAGGCCGGCCCCGACCCGACCGGCCTCAACGCCCTCATTTTTACTCAGGAGCTGCAGGGTAATTATCTGGTCCAGGACTTCGCTGTGGGGGGTTATCTGGTGGCCACCAGGATCGTGCAGGGCCAGGTCATTCCCACGGGCATCGCCGCCATTATTTACGCGGCGCGGGCCATCGCTCCCTGGGACGGCCGTATCAGCCTCGTCTACGACGATCTGCCCGATATCCCATGGCTCAGTCACACCCTCCGGGTCCTCCACGGTTTCGGGTCGTGGTCGGACGCGTTCATGGACCCGCAACAGGTGCAGGAAGATATTCTGGACGGGAAGGTGGACCTCACGGTCGGCCCGCCGCTGCAACTGGGCCCGTCTGATCTGCTCGGGCTCGTCCGCCAGGCGCAGACTCAGGACGTTGCAATTTTCCCTGGACCCGTTCCGCCTCCGGTTCCGCCGCTCGTTCCGCCCGCCAACCCGCCGCCGGTCTTTAGTTTCGGCTCACCGCCTCCCGGCTTTAATGTCGATGTCGTGCTCAACGCCGACTTTAACGCAGCGACCAACATCAACAATCCCGGCTATGGTCCGGTGAGCAACGATACCGGCCGGGTCGTGGACGGCGCGGGCAATCCGCTCTCGTCCGAGTATCGCTGCACCGAGGTAGCCAACGGGGTGGCGCGGATTTATGCGGGTTCACTCAACGGAACGCCTTTTACGGTCCGGTTTTTGTCGAAATACACTTTCCTATGCCCACCCTCTCCTCCAATCCCCAACCCCAACCCGGCCGGCGACGGCTCTTTTGCCGTTACCGTCGTCGTGCAGGAGGCGGTCGATGAAAACGGCAACGCCATCGTCACCTTCAGCCAGAATCGCGTCCACGTGTAAGGGGTCCCGTCCCGGCCAGGCTGGAGCGACCGTCGAACGGCCCGGCAGCCGGCCAGAAACGGCCTTGCAGGGGCCTTTCCGGGGCGTAAAAAAGGGCCCGATCCCAGGCCAAGGACTGAATCCGAACTTCAGGGCCCCTGAAACCCGGCTGCAGAGGTCGTTCCTAGCCTGCTTTTAGACTTGCCGAAACGGTCGCCAGACCCCAAAACTTCTCAACTGTTTGTCAAAAGTTCTCAACTGCAATGGCAAGCTACACCTGCGATGTTGCAGCGGGGAATAGCCCCCGTCGCGAAACATCCTACTATCCGCAATGAATCACACTCCACGCGCGCTCGCCTTTCACCTCCTCGGCCTTCTCCTCCTCCTCCCAGGCACGGGTTGCGCCGCTTCCGGGCCATCGGCCGGGATCAACCGGCCCACCAGTGAGCCCTACAAAGGTGATCTCGCCATCTTCGAAGACTCGAAACGCGCTCAAAATTTGCAAATCGATCGGGTGATGGACCTGCTCGGGATCGAGACCGGATCAAACGTTGCGGACGTCGGCGCGGGCGGCGGCTGGTTTTCCGTCCGCGCGGCCCGGCGGGTCGGCCTGAGCGGGACGGTTTACGCTGAGGACATCAATCCGCCTTACATCGATGCGATCAAGGTCCGGGCGAGCCGGGAAAATTTGCCGAACATTCGCGCGATCCTCGGGAAGCCCGACGATCCGCGGCTTCCCGCGAAAAGTGTCGACGCCGTTCTCTTCCTGAAGGCCTACCATGAATTCGCGCACCCGCTGGAGTTGCTCGAGCATGTGCGCGCGGCGCTCCGGCCGGGCGGGCGCCTCGGCATCATTGATCGCAACGGCAGCGGCGGCGATCACGGCGTCGAGGCAAAAAAGGTCGTCCAGGAATTGCAGCGGGCCGGTTTTTCGTTGGTCGCGAGATATGATTTTGTGAAAGCAGACGGAGTCGATTATTTCCTCATCTTTCGTTAGGCGACGCTCACGAACGCCAGGTGGAGGGCCGCGCCTTACGTGCGCTCGCGGGCCACGCGCCAGAAGGTGGTCAGAATCCGGGCGCCAGCGACCAAAGTTCCACGAAAACTGCCCGAGACTTTCGATGCGCCTCCCGTGCGACAACGATGATCCACCGGCACCTCCAGAATACGCAACCCGGCCCGTGCCGCGCGCATCTGCATTTCGAGATTCCAGCCGTAAGTCTCTTCCTTCATTCCCAGGCGCGCGAAAGCGTCGCGACGGATGGCCCGAAACGGACACATGTCCGTATAGGGGATCCCGTAGAGAAACCGCAGCAGAAGCCCGGCGACCCGCCCGGCAAAAATCTGCTGGAAATTCATGCTCCCGGGTTCGCGCTGGCCGCGCACGCGCGAGCCGATCACAAAATCCGCCTCATCGGACGTGATTGGTTTAACGAGTCTAGCCATCAATTCGGGGCAATCGCTCCCGTCGCCATCGAGAAAAACAAGGACGTCGGAGCGCTCGCCGGCCGCCGCCACGCCCGCCGCGCAGGCTCTCCCGTAGCCGCGCCGCGCACTCACGACCCGCGCCCCGGCTTCCTGGGCCCGTTCGAAAGTTTGGTCGGTGCTGCCGTTGTCGACCACGATGACTTCGTCGGGCAACCCAGTTGCCAGGCAAGCCCTCACCACCGCCCCGATCGGCTCTTCTTCATCGAGCGCAGGAATGATGACCGAGAGATGCGACTTCACCGGCGAGCAACGCGATGGATGATCCCTTTGTTCCGCAAAATATCGGCCGCTTCGCTGAAATAATCTTTGACGTCGGTCTGCGCACGGATCCAATCGAGATACCGCGCGATCCCCTCGGCCAAATCGACCTGCGGAGCGTACCCTGCCGCCTTAATGCGATCGGTGCCGCTGGCCAGGTGGCGCATTTCGCCGGGACGAAACTCGCCGTTCACTTCCGGCGCGATATGGATATCGAGCGCGTCGGAAATTTGCTCCGCAACCTCGCGAATAGAGACGCCGCGACCACTCCCGACGTTCACGGGCAGGCCGTCAAGCGCGTCTGTTTCGACCGCGAGCAGGTTGGCGCGCGCGATATCTTCCACAAACGAAAAATCCCGAGTCTGTTCGCCATCTTCGTAAAGAATGGGCGGCAGGTCGTTGAGCAGACGTGTACAAAAAATCGCGATGACGCCGGTGTAGGGATTAAAGATGGATTGGCGCGGACCGTAGGTGCAGGAATAACGGAGTGCGATCGTTGGAACACCGGTCTGCTTGCCCCAGAGCAGGACGAGTTTTTCCTGGTCGACTTTCGTCAAACCGTAAACCGTTTCGCCGCCGACGGGCGCGCGTTCCGGAGTCGGCGCGCTGGTTGTCGCCTTGCCGCAGAGTGGGCAGTGCACCTGCCAGTCGCCAGTCTGCAATTGCGCGACCGGACGCACGTCCGGAAAAACCAAACCATGCTCCGGACAGATCGCCGCGCCCTCCCTGTAAACAGCCTGTGAGCTGGCCACGATGACCTTCCTGATCGGCAGATTTTCCTCACGGATCATCTCGAGGAGTTGCGCCGTGCCAAAGCTGTTAACGTGCACATACTTGGCGATCTCCGGCATATAACCGCCGTAAGCCGCCTGATGAAAGACCACGTCAACGTCGGTCAGAGCCGCCTTCATGACGCCGGGATCGCAGAGATCGCCCTCCATAAAATCGGTGTTCTCCCGCACCCAGGCCGGGCGTCCATGCCGATGCGTTTGCGGCTCTAGATTATCCAGCACGCGCACTTGCCAGCCCTGCTGGCGTAAGAGGTCGGCCACGTGCGAGCCAATCAGCCCCGCGCCGCCGGTGACCAGGGCCCGTTTCATTCTCCAGGAAAAGTCGACGCTTCCTCTGGCCAAAACCGGGCGCGTCCTTCGCAGTTAACGATCTCCTGCAGGAAAGCGCGGGTGGCGGGAGCCACCGCTTGTTTCTGGTTAGGGCCTAACAACTCTTGGCAGAGCCGTTGCAGGGTGTTTTTTTCGTCCACATCATAACCGGCCGGCAGCAGCCGCACTTTCAGGCCAATCTCGTCCGCGCGGTCGCGGGTCTGTTGCAGGACGCGCTCCGTGCTCCAGTCGATGTCTTCGAAGACGTGGCGATGAAGTTGTTTCATTCCAATCAAGTAATAACCCCCATCGTCGGATGGTCCAAGGACCAGAGAATCTTCCGGTTCAGTTAAGAAACGGGCCGCCTGCGCGAAATTTGCTGCGGGAACTGTGGGGCTATCGGAGTTGATCAGGCAGACGGATCCGAAGCCGGTCCTCAGCAAATCCTCCACCGCGCCAGCCAAGCGGTTTCCAAAAGGGCCGTCCCGTTGCGCGATCAGCCAAAAATCCTCCGGCAGAATCGAGTCGTAGCTACTCTCCGCCCCGATCGGGGTGTAGCAGGCGACGCCTTGCGCTGGAGGACCCGCCTGCGCGATCGCCGAGGAGAGGTCCCGCAAGAGGCAGATATTAAGGTTGGCCGCCTCCTCAGGGGTCAGCGGCGGCACTAGCCTCGTTTTTACCTGGCCGGCACGAGGAGCCTTGGTCATCACCGCACAGGCACAGAGCCCGGATCGCTCGGAGTCAGGTTCTTGGACGGAAAGCAGACGCCGAGAGACGCTCATTCTTTCTCGCACAAGGCATATTGATAACGCCTATCCTGCCAAATCTCGCATTTCCGCCAAGGTTGGGTGCGGAAGAGATCATGGAAGTCCATCTGAGATAAAACAACTGCTCGCCGAGGTTCGCAATAACCTTTAGAAGAGCGCTTCACTCGTGCCAAAAGCCACATGGCAAGGAGGGGTACCGAAGCTCGGAAGGCTAGCCGTGGCTCCGCGATGAGGCATCTCCCGCCTGGGCGAAGAATCCGATGCATTTCCGACACCGCCGCCTCTCTTTCTGCCAGGACGGTGAAAAGACGAGACGCGATCAAGGCGTCGAAAGCGCCGTCGCTATATGGAATATCGAGGACATTGATTCTTTCGAAACGACAATTAGGCAGCCGATCATGGCGTGCCCTGCCCCGGGCCCAGGATATTTGTTCGTGGGACCGGTCGACCCCGACTACGGAGACTTGCGGATATCGATGGGCGAATCGGCGAGCGTAAAATCCTGGACCACAAGCAATTTCTATTAATTTGGACCCTGGCTCCGGTTCCTTGCTTCCCCATAAGGCTCTGCGAATTCGTTCCGTGTCATCGCGGAAAAGCTTTTCGCGGCAGAAAGCGTAGAACCAGGCGGCATGCTCAAAGAGACTCTCGCGATCTTCAGGAAACAAAGCCGCGTCTGTTTGGGTGACGCTAGAGATCAATGTCCTGGGCCTTTCAGCGGTATCCAAGACTATTTTGCTCGGCATACTAAAAGGGCTTCGCTTGCGCTCACAGAAGCGGACGTGAAGCATTTGGAGCAGGCGTGAACCATTGTCTGGCTAGAGTTTCGTGGGACGCTCTTATTCCTGCACTCTTCACGAAAAACCACGCCGTCCTAATGGTTGTTCACAAAACAGAAGAAATATTCTTTTAGGCGAAACAAATCTCTTCTTCTTAAGAGTCTGAATAACTTGAGGAGAGGAGCCGTTTTGCGAGGGAAAAAAGGGCGATAGTTTCTATCGATCAAAGGGTCTTTATTTAGAGTTGGGGGGTCCCCAGAGATATTGATCAAAGGTTATTGGGTTTTGTTCTTTGTTGTTCGAGCATTTGTGCGCACTTCGTTCACCTTACCAGAAAAGCCGTGCGGCGAAGATTAGTTTTGGAAAATGGACGTTCGTAGGATGTAGAACGTTCACACTCTTGAGCGAAGATGTTCATTCCCAGAGAGAACGCTGGCTATTGACCGCGCCAGAAGCGAAAGTTAAAGCGCTAATCCCGTGGATATCCTCGATGAACTCCAGAACAGGCTTGTCTGTGGCGACGGTGCCATGGGAACGATGTTGCTAGATGGAGGGGTTCCTCTGGAAAGGTGCCTGGAAGAGCTTTGTCTCAGTGAGCCAGATCAGGTGCGAGAAATTCACGAAGCTTACGTTTCTGCCGGTGCGCAAGTCATTGAGACAAACACTTTTGGCGGGAATAGGGTTCGCCTTGACCGGTTTGGCCTGGGAGAGAAAACGCACGAGATCAATGCTGCGGCTGCGCGCCTGGCTCGGAACGCCGCTCAGGGCAAGGATGTTTGTGTGGCGGGCAGCATCGGTCCGCTCGGGATCAGCGATGACGAGGCGCAAACGCGAGGCATCGATCGTGCCGGGGTATTTCGCGAACAGCTTGTGGGCCTTCTCGACGGCGGAGTGAACGCCATTTTTCTGGAGACCTTTCTCGATTCCGAGGAATTGGAACTGGCTCTCCGCACGAAACTGGAACTCTCTGACCTTCCCACGCTCTGCTCCCTGGCTTGTGAATCAGAGGGTCGTCTTCCATCGGGTTTGACCATCGTGGAGGCATTCCAGCGGCTGAAAGAGATCGGAGCCGATGTGGTCGGGGTGAATTGTCTGAACGGTCCGCAGGCCACGGTCCATCTCTTAGAGCGCGTTCCCTTGGAGTTCCTGATTTCGGCCTTTCCTAACGCTGGCTATCCGCAATATCACGACGGTCGTTTCATCTATCACACGTCGCCGGAATATTTCGCGAAGATGACGCGGGAAATGGCGGCGCAAGGAGCTCGCCTCATCGGCGGGTGTTGTGGCACGACCCCGCGTTCCATCGCGGCGATCGCGGCGACCCTGGCCGAGCTGAAGCCGATTCGACAAAAAGCCATCGCGACGAGGGTGGAGCCAGTGCGCACACCCGCGCCCAGACCGCAGGTTCCGGCCGAAGAAAGCATTCTCGATAAGATCGACGCGGGGCGGCGAGTCATTATTTGTGAACTGGATCCCCCTAAAACACTCGCATTGGGAAAGTATTTCAAAGGCGCCCAAGCGCTGGTGGAGGCGGGATGCGACGCCATTACCCTGGCGGACAACTCGCTGGCCATTCTCCGAGTGAGTAATCTGGCCATCGGCGCCATGCTCAAAGAGCGCTTTGGAATTACCCCGCTCCTGCATATGAGCTGCCGGGATCGCAACCTGCTGGGGCTCCAAAGTGAACTGCTCGGCATGGCTGCCCTGGGGATGCGTCATGTCCTGCCGTTGACGGGCGATCCGGCACGGTTTGGTGATCACCCCGGGGCCGCCTCCGTCTACGACGTGAATTCCGTGCAGTTGATCGCGATCGCGCAACGAATGAACGAAGGCTTCAACCACGCCGGCAAATCGCTCAATGCAGCCACGCAATTCGTAGTGGGATGCACCTTTAATCCCAATTCCAAGAACATCGACGCGCAGATGTCCAGGCTCGAACGGAAGATCGCAGCGGGCGCACAATATGTGATGACTCAGCCAGTCTTCGATCATCGCATCCTGGATGAAATGGCCCGGCGGACGGTCAGTTTTGGTGTGCCTATTTTCACCGGAGTCTGGCCGCTGCTGAGCGGGCGACAGGCGGAGTTTTTGCATAACGAAGTGCCCGGGATCGTGGTGTCCGAAGAAGTGCGGCAGAAGATGGCGGGTTGCGACGGTGAGGAGGGCTGCGCGCGGGGCTTGGAAATCGCTCGCGAAATCTCGGAAGCTGTCTTGGACCGTTTCCCCGGCGTCTATCTCATCACGCCGTTCCTGCGCTACTCGTCGACGGTAGAACTGGCGTCATTTGCACGCGGTCTCTGAGGGAGGAGAGTTACGCTGATGTCGAAAGTGCGTCGGGCGATTTTCATTCAGTTAGGCGGTCTCTTTTTGGTGGGAGTGCTGGTCGTGATCGCGAGCCGCTTTTTCCCTTTGGCCGACTGGGTGGCACAAGGACAGCAAAAGGTGATGCACTTGGGTGCCTGGAGCGCGATCTGTTACCCGCTTCTCTACGCTTGTTGTAATATTCTGCTTTTGCCCGGGGGATTGCTTAGCATGGGGGGCGGCTTCTTTTTCGGGCTTTGGTGGGGCTTTCTCATCATTTTGATAGGCAACGTCGCAGGCGCGGCGATTTCGTTTTTCCTCAGCCGCTGGATCGGCCGACGCTGGCTGAAGAGGAGGCTGCTTCGTAGCGCGACGCTGGAGGCGCTGGAGCCAGCTGTCGAACGCGAAGGGTGGAAGATCATCTTACTCAGCCAGTTACATCCGCTCTTTCCGACGAGCTTGCTGAATTATCTATACGGGCTCACCACGATCCGATTTCGGACCTGCATCCTGTGGGTGGCGATTGGGCAGGCCCCGGGATTGTTTCTCTATGCTTATCTCGGGACGCTGGGCCAGCTCGGTCTGAATCTGTTGCGGGGCAAAAGTCATCCGCGGATGATCGAATATTGGGTTTGGGGTGGAGGCTTGGTGCTTTCGATGACGATACTCGCTCTCTTGGGCCGAATCTCATTACGGCTTCTCAAAGAAGCGGAAGACGCAGCAAATCAGCCTAAAGTCCGAACCATTGATCCTCAACCCGAGGCGATTAACCCAGTATGAAAGTGTCCTGTGACATAAATTGGGATCTTTTGCTCGCTCGCGCCTGGGAGGCTCGCAATGGGGCCTATGCCCCTTATTCCGGTTTTAGGGTGGGAGCGGCGCTCTTGACGATCTCAGGGGAAAATGTTTAACGGCTGTAACGTGGAGAACGCTTCGTTTGGACTGACCATCTGCGCCGAAAGAGCGGCTTTATTCGCGGCTATTGGAGCCGGGCACCGGGAGTTTTCCGCCTTGGCGATTGCGGCCGAAATGGAAGGCCCGGTTCTACCTTGTGGAGCTTGTCTTCAGGTTCTGGCTGAATTTGCGCCCGACCTGCGGATCTTAAGTGAGGGAAACAACCGGGCACGCTCACTATCTTGCCTCAGCGAGCTTTTACCGACGCCGTTCCGAGCGGTGGGTCGTTAAGGAAAACATCCACGTGGAACAATTTTTCTTGCCCAAGGATTATGACGTAGCCGTCGTGGGCGCGGGACATGCAGGCGTCGAGGCGGCTTTGGCTTCGGCTCGACTGGGAGCGAGCACCATTCTTCTCACCCAAAACCTCGATACCATCGGACAAATGTCCTGTAATCCTGCCATCGGTGGATTAGCAAAAGGGCACATTGTGCGAGAGATCGATGCTCTAGGCGGTGCGATGGGAGTCAATGCGGACGCGACAGGAATTCAGTTTCGGATGCTCAACCGCACCAAGGGCCCGAGTGTCCGTGCGCCCCGGGTGCAATGTGATAAAAAGGCTTATCAATTCCGGATGAAAGCCATTATCGAGCGGCAGCCCGGTTTAGATCTCAAGCAGGGCGGTGTGACGCAGATACTGGTCGAGAACGGCCACGTCTGCGGGGTGGTTTCCGACTTCGGGTTCTCGATTCGGGCAAGGTCGGTGATTATTACTGCGGGGACGTTTTTGAAAGGACTCTTACACGTGGGCGATCGCACCCAGCGCGGAGGTCGCATGGCTGATCAATCATCGCCTCTCAGCGATAATCTCAAGGATCTTGGCTTCATGGTCGGACGGTTCAAAACGGGCACACCCTGTCGAATTAGTGCTAAATCCATCGATTTTGATCAGTGCCGACGACAGGACGGTGACGATCCTCCTGTGCGTTTCAGTTATCTTCCGGTAGAAGAGGAGTTTGAAGATGAGGAATTTCTTACCTTGAACTCCGCGCGCGACGGGATGCTCCATGTGGAACAAATCCCTTGTTGGACCACGAACACCACAGAGAGGACGCATCAAATCATCCGTGAGAACCTGCATCGGTCACCCCTTTTTAGTGGCCGAATCGAAGGTG
Organism: Chthoniobacterales bacterium; assembly: GCA_965218705.1. Classification (GTDB taxonomy): domain Bacteria; phylum Verrucomicrobiota; class Verrucomicrobiia; order Chthoniobacterales; family UBA10450; genus Palsa-1392. The sequence continues at coordinate 411,384 of OZ244652.1, read as the reverse complement.
CGGGACCCCGCTATTGCCCATCGATTGAAGATAAGGTTGTCCGTTTCTCCGAGAAGAATCAGCACCAACTGTTTTTGGAACCGGAAGGGCGGCAGACCGAGGAGTTCTACATTAACGGCATTTCCACCAGTCTCCCTTATGATGTTCAACTTGCCTTTATCCGTTCCATCCCTGGGTTGGAGCAAGCCGAGATGATGCGGCCGGGTTATGCCGTGGAATACGATTTCTTCCCTCCCACCCAGCTTCAGCCGACTTTGGAGACAAAGCAGATTTCGGGTCTCTATTTTGCCGGTCAAATCAACGGAACGTCGGGGTACGAGGAGGCCGCTGGCCAGGGCCTGATCGCCGGGGCGAACGCAGCTTTAAGCTTGTCCGGCAAACCGTCTCTCATCCTCGCCCGGAGCGAAGCCTATCTCGGCGTGCTGGTCGACGATCTCGTCACTCGAGGGACGACCGAGCCCTACCGCATGTTTACCAGCCGAGCCGAACATCGCCTCCTCCTTAGGCAGGATAACGCGGATCTGCGGCTAACCGCGAAAGCGTCGGCTTTAGGCTTGGTTGGAAAACGGCGCTCGGACCTCCTCGATGAAAAGCTTCAGCTCATGACTCGCGCGCGGGGCCTCGCCAACCGTGTGCGTTGGGAAGGCCAACTCCTTCACCAAGCGATGAAGCGGCCTGAATTCAGTTGGCAAAGCCTCCCCATCGAATCACTTGATGGCATTCCGGGAGAGATTTGGGATTTGGTCGAGACCGAGGCGCGCTATGAGGGATATATCGCCCGGCACAATGACCATTTGAAGGCGGTTCGAGCTGCGGAATCGGTCGTGATTCCGACGGAGGTCGATTACTCGGCCGTTCCCGGACTTCGCACGGAGGCACGGCAGAAGCTTGCCGGGCTACGGCCTCTCAACATCGGGCAGGCAGGCAGAATCAGCGGAGTCACGCCGAGCGACTTGGGGGTGCTTGCAGTGTGGCTGCGAGGCTCGAAAAGGAAGGCGTCATCGCCGGCGGCCTGATCCATGGTCGATTCCTTCTGGATTTTTACCTTGGCCGTCGTCCTCGGCTATCTCTTCGGATCCTGTCCCAACGGCTATTTGATTTCCCGCGCGAAAGGAATCGATATCCGCGAACACGGCAGCGGAAACATCGGAGCGACTAACGTACTGCGCGTCGTTGGCAAGAAATGGGGTTATGTCGTTTTCGCCCTCGACGCTCTAAAGGGACTTGCGTCCGTCCGCCTTGCCTTTGCGTTGGCTGCGGCCTTCACCCCTCATCAGTCCCCTCGCGAGTTGGTCGGGATAGTGGCCGCCGTGGCCTGTATCCTGGGTCACACGTTCCCAGCCTGGCTAAAGTTCCGGGGAGGTAAAGGCGTCGCCACCTCGGCTGGTGTGCTCCTGGGGCTGATGCCCATTGCGGTGTTATCGGTCTTAATAATTTGGCTCGTGGCATTTAAGACATCTCGATATGTGTCTCTGGCCTCCATGGTGGCGGCGATCGCTCTCCCACTAGTAGTTTTTGTGTATCTTCGGATTGGATGGGTGACGGGCGCGAGCCTGCTGCCATTTTCGATACTTATCGCCGGGGTGGTCGTTTGGCGGCATCGTTCGAATATGAAACGCCTGCTGCAAGGGGCCGAACAACGCTTCGAGAGAAAATGAGCAATCGGAGAATAGCCATTCTGGGAACCGGCGGCTGGGGAACCGCTTTGGCGGTTCTGTGGGCCGCGCCGGGTCACGAGATCATCCTCTGGGGGCACACGCCCGAGCGGGTGCGGCAAATCGCGCGGGATCGTAAGAATCCCGATTTTCTACCGGGCGTGGAACTTCCCGGCAATATTAGCCTAACGAGTGACTTGCGAGATTGCGCTGACGCCAACCTGATCGTTTTCGTGACGCCGTCCGTAGCTCTGCGCGAGGTGGCGACGTCACTGCAGGAGCATCTGCACAAAAGCGACGCGGTCTTGATGAGTTGCACCAAGGGGATCGAGCACGGGAGCGGGATGCGGATGAGTGAGATCCTGGCGGAAAAATTCCCGAATAATCCGCTGGCCGTCCTGTCCGGTCCCAATCTCGCCATCGAAGTCGCACGCGGATTACCCGGCGCCACCGTCCTGGGCTCGCGCCATCCGGAAGTGGCGGAAGAGTTGCAAGAGCTGCTTGGCAGCCCTCTCTTCCGGGTTTACACCAGCCACGAGGTGACTGGCATTGAGCTGGGCGGCGCGCTCAAGAATATTTTCGCCATTCCAGCAGGCGTGAGTGACGGTTTTGGTTTCGGGGATAACTCGAAGTCCGGTTTGGTGACGCGATCGTTAGCCGAGCTTCTGCGCCTGGGAGTCGCCATGGGCGGCGATGTCCGCACTTTCTATGGCTTAAGTGGTGCGGGCGACCTGATCGCAACCTGTTTCAGCCGCCACAGTCGCAATCGCCGGCTAGGCGAAGAACTTGGAAAAGGCAGAGACCTGCAGGAGATCATCCAAGGCACCAAGACCATCGCCGAGGGGATCCCCACCGCGCGGAGTGCCTTCGAATGTGCTCGTAAACTCGGTTTGGACACCCCGATTATCGATCAGGTTTATGCCGTTCTGCACGAGGGCAAAGCGCCCGCCCAGGCGCTGCAGGAATTGTTAGGCCGCGACCAAAAGTCCGAGCGCGGTTAATTCGCGGAGAATCCCGCGGCCAGCTCGCCGATCACCTGCGGGAACAGCGCGCGTTCCGCTTCCTGAATCCGGGCATGGAGCGTGGCGGGGGTGTCGTTAGGCATAATCGGCACTTCGCGCTGCGCGATAATCTCGCCCGTGTCCACCCCGGCATCGACATAATGGACCGTGCACCCAGTCACCTTTTCCCCGGCAGCCAGCGCCTGCGCCCAGGCTTCGCGCCCGGGAAACTTCGGCAGCAGAGACGGATGCAAATTGATGATCCGGCCCGGATACGCCTCGAGGATAGTCGACTTCAACACGCGCATGAATCCGGCCAGGACGATCAGCTCCACGCTGGCATCCCGGCACAGCCTAACGAGTTCCTGTTCCGTTTCCGGCTCCAGCCTGGTCCGGTATTTCCCTGTCGGGAGCACGGCTGTCGGAAGGCCGAATTCCCGCGCGATGGCAAGGATGCCGGCGTCCGGCCCGTCGGAGATGACCACGCGGCAATCGGCCGCTAGCCGCCCGTTCCGAATTTCCTCCAGAATGGCGCGACAATTAGAGCCTTTGCCCGACCCGAGGATCGCAATGGCGAAGCGAGACATATGACCTAAGCGCGCATCCGCTCGATCAGACGAGAAGTCGATCGCCCCGGAACCAAGGGAAGCGTTTTGATTGCCGCATCGACCTCGCGCAGCGCTGCGACCTCCTCAGCGTCGAGCGTTTCTACCGTGTAATCACCACCCTTGGCGTAGATGGCCGGCCGCAGAGCGCGGATGACATCGGTCACGCGCACCTCAGGAAAGACAACCACCGCGTCTACACAGGCGAGCGCCGCAAGCACTTCGGCGCGATCAGCTTCTGCATTTAGAGGGCGGTCTTCGCCCTTCAGAATCCGCACGGAATCATCACCATTGATTGCGACTGCCAGGAAGTCCCCTAGTTGACGAGCCTCCTGCAAATAGCGGACATGGCCGACGTGGAGGAGATCAAAACAGCCATTCGTTAGGACGAGACGAGCGCCCGCCGCGCGCAACGCCTCCCCGCGCCTGGCCAATTGTTGCAGAGTCAGAATCTTTTCCGTCATGAAACGAGCTGGGCTCATCTTCTGGCCGGGTCGCCCGCCGGTCAATCGTGGCGGCTCGTTAGGCAGAGCCGGCGCCGCTAATTCCTTCCCTAACGAGCGCGCAGCACACGAAGCTCCGGCAGGGCAAAAGGGGCTTCCGTTTGGCCGCCAAAACGCTGCTCGTTACTGGAGAGAAGCAGCTCCCATTCGCGGCGTTCATCCAGCGGCGGCATCGCATGTCCACCGACCAGGTCCGCCAGCACCAGGCATTGCTCGCCGTCCGGATGACCGAAGAGCAGTCGAATGATTCCTTCCACCGGCGCGAGCACCTGATAGTTGGCGCGGGAGCGATTTCGGAAAGCCGGCTCTTGGCGACGCAGCGCGAGACATTCCCGGTAAAGCTGCAGGATCTGCGCGTGTGCGCTTTCCTCGATTTCTTCCCATCCAAGTTTCGAGGCTGAAAACGCTCCCTCACTTTGTGGATCAGGAATCCGCGCCCGCGCGGCTGCGTCACGAAATCCAGCGAAACCTTTAAACTCCTGGCGACGGCCTTCGGTCACAAGACGGCCTAGATTCGGCTCGTGATCGGTGAAGTAGACGAATGGGGTAGAAGCGCCCCATTCCTGGCCCATGAAAAGGAGAGGCGTGTAGGGCAACAGGCACAGCAGTGCCGAAGCCGCTCGGTAGGCGGACGGCGGGACAATCCCCTGCAAGCGCTGCCCCATCGCCTGGTTCCCGATTTGGTCATGGTTGGCGATGCAGAAGACGAACTGTGCCGGAGCCAGCTGCGACGACTTCGACGGTTTGCCAAATCGCTGCGGCTTGCGCGCTGGACCGTCCAGCAACCACCCATGCTCAAGCGTCGCCGTAAGTTCGTCGAGAGTGCCTTCGTAGGAGCGGAAGTAGCCTTCGCGCACACCGGTCAGCATGACGCGCACGACGTGATGAAAATCATCCGCCCAAACCGCGTCCAACCCCATCCCTCCTCGAATATCCGGCAAGACGAGCTGGACCTCGTTGCGTTCATCCTCCGCCGTAACGATCCCGCCTAACGAATGAATGGAAGCCGCGATTTCGGCCAGGACATGTGGCTCCGAGCTATCGACGATCGTGTGCGTGGCATCGAGCCGAAAACCGTCCACATGAAACTCGCGCCGCCAGTAAATGGCGTTCTCGACGAAGAAATCACGCACCGGCTTCAGTTCGAAGTTAAAGCCATCGCCCCACGGCGTTTTGTGCGTGGGATTGAAGTAATCCCTGCTGTAGCTGCCCAGGTAATTGCCGGCCGGGCCGAGATGGTTGTAGACGACATCCAACAGCACCGCCAAACCCCGCCGATGGGCGGCATCCACCAACATACGGAAGTCGTCCGGCGTGCCATAAACCCGGGCGGGGGCGTAAAGCGAGACCCCGTCGTAGCCCCAGTTTCTCCGGCCCGGGAAATCGGCCACGGGCATGATTTCGAGCGCCGTGATTCCCAGCTCCACCAGATGATCCAGCTTCTCGATCGCCGCGCGGAAAGTTCCCGCGGGTGTAAACGTCCCGAGATGGAGCTCGTAAATGACGAGCTCCGCGAGAGAGGGCGGCGACCAGGCTTGATCCTGCCAGGTAAATTCAGCGGGATCGCTGACTTGCGCGGCGCCGTGCACCCCGTCGGGATTGTAGCGGGATGCCGGATCGGGCCATTCCTGGTCATCGAAACGATATTTGTAACGGTCACCTGGCTGGCCTGCCGGATCGAGCGCGCTGAAATACCCGTCGGCCTCTTTGCCTAACGAAATCGTGCGACGCCCCTCGCCGCGGGAGTCGTAGACAACCGCCTCGACCCTATCTTTCCCCGGAGCCCAGGTCCTGTAGCGCACGCCGCCGTCCACCACGTCTGCTCCCTGACTGCGCCAGTCTCGTCTCATCGTGGTGAGACATGCCGCTCAGTCGCCGCAGAAATGTCCGCTCGCCTGCCACCAGCAAAATTGGCGCGTGATGAAGAAGTGGAGAAGATTAAAAACATTGCCATGAAGAAACCCAAAGTGCGTGGACCGAGCCCGTCCGCCAAGGCCAAGCAATCCCTCGGTCAAAAACTGAACCGGCCGCCGAAGCCACCCCCGTCGCCGCACAACGAGCCGTTGCCTCGCCGCGTTCCACCGAGCCGACCCATCAAAGGCGACTAAGCGCATTATGGACCAGCCACAGCACACCGTGCTCGACGGGATGGCCCGGGTCATCGGCCTCTCGCTCGCCAGCCGTCCGGAGCACTTTATCACACATCCGGCCGAGCTGAAACTTTTCCACTCCGTGAGCGACGACGATTTGCGCGCGTTCGCCCGTGACCACGGCTGGCGCGTCGTACGCCGGATCGGCGGCCATCAGATCGAGTTCTACAACGACGCAGAGATGCGCCTCGAACGCTCGCGCACCGGCGACACCCGGCCATAACCTCTAGAATGGACCACCCTGGATCAATCCTAAACCTGCCGAGAATCGTGGGAATGGTCCTTCGCCGGCGACGATTTCGGTCCCCCATCCTCAGAGTAACAAGTGTCATTGGGGGACAGTGGGAGTCCGGCGAGTGCGACCTGCAGCCGTTGCAGAACGGCGACAGCTTCGTTCGCAGAGGCGATAGGAACAAGAAGGTGATCGTGGAAGGCTGCGTCGACGACGTTGCAACTGATATTAGCCTCGGTCAACGCGGTCGCGACCGCAGAGTGGACGATCACGGTGATCCAGGCGGCGCGGAAAAGGATGGAAAGCCCGGCCTCTTCGGCGCGTTCTTCTTCGACGATCAGCGTGCGGCCTTCCGCCTCTCGGAAGGTGGCGATTGGTTCAAATGAACTAACGTCACTGGTCGAAGGAGCCGAAACAAAGACATAGACCCCTCGGGCAACGTGGGATGCATTGACTGAAGGAGCTCAGCGAGACTGAACGACGGGTCGCTCGTTCGATTCCTTTGTCATATCGGGTGTGATCCTCCAACATAAGATGCCGCCGAGAAAGGCCGACACACCCCCGAAGACACCAAGCTGGAAGCCGCTCACCGGCTGATATGAGTGCCCGAGCCAGTTCGCCGCGATTCACAGACTGACCCCTATCTCTGCATACGGACAGGCCGCAGTTCTCTGGTATCGCCTCGTTAGGTCTTTGCGCGCCACAGGGCCTCAAACTGATTCACCTGTTGGTTTTGGATGTTGCTGAACACCTCCTCAAGCGTTGATTGAAAATAGTACGGATCGAAGAAAAATCCGGCGTTGCTCTCGAACGCGTTGACGACCAAGGTGAAGTCACCGTCGAACGTCTCGATCTGCAAAGACATAAACGGGTTCGCGGCCTCCTCATCGAACTGGCCGTACCACGGTTCAGACCAATGTGTGATCCGCGTGGCCCGCTGCATATCAATAACACATTTAAGGTCGCCAAGCTCGTATTTGCGGACGAACAGTCCGCGACTGTTGATGGCGGCGACGTAAAGACGGCGGTCACTAAGGATATAATACTCCTCAGGGCCATACGTGTGTGCGTGGATAAACTCTTCTGGAGCGAATTGCTGGCGAATTCCGGGAACAAAGCTCTCGCGAAGCTTCTTCTGCGAGAACTGCACCTTCGTCGCGATTTGACGCAACTGATCGCTCATAAATTGCAGAGCGCCGCAGACATGGCAGAAGCTTTGCCCCTCGATCAACTCCGAATGGCAGCTGGCGCACTCGATGTGATGAGAAGTCGCCATAACCTGAAGATGCGAACCGCAAAATCGGCAATCAGCGGTTCTGGGTGACACGTCGGCGCCGCAGCAAGGGCACTTGAGCGCCTGGACGAACGGAGGCGGAAGCGGGGGTGACTGAACATGATGCGGCGCAACCGCGTAACCGCAGTGCGGACACGCCGACGCGTGATCCGACACCTTATTGTTGCATTCGGGACAATCTACGAGAGCCATGCAAGAACTACGACTGGACAGGCATAACGGCTACGGCGCGTATGGCGGCGGGATTTGAGTCATGGAAAACTCGGTCGTAAGCACGCCCGGTGGTTTGCTGCATCATCGCTTGACTAGACCTTAAGTTTTTCCTGGCCAGCTATCATGCGTCAATGATATCGCAAATGGACTGCCGTAGTTTCTGCCTATGAGCATCAATTTCTGAATCAATTGCACCTTGTCGCCGCATGCGAACTTCCCATTCCTCGATACCAAGTAACCTCGCGTCAGACACATCTTGGCCGTTCTGTTCCATTTCAAGGACTTGCTCCACAGAGAGAGCGAGAATGTCAGCTTCAACTTGGCGAGGGTGGCGTTCGCGCGATTGTTTAGTTATCATTGGATTAATTGGTTTCGAAAATGATTTTATCCACGGGGGCCGACTCCGGATGCCCTCCCATCCTGCATCGCACAGTTAGGACTTTCGCACTACTTACTAACAACGCGAGCACCAAGTGTCATCGTCCACGCGCCTTGTGCCGACTTGGACTTTTGACCCACGATTTCCATTATGCCCATTTCGGGCGTGTCCTGGTTGTTGTATTGCACCGAGAGAACCTTGTATTTCAGGCGTGGGCTTAGCATCGTGCATGGTGCGTCGGGATTGTCTTCGCTGAGTGTCATGGCATCAGCCTTCGCCTTTTCTCCGCTCATCGAGCGGAGCAAGAGCTCGAGAAGTGCCTCCTGGGTGAGACACACGATGCCAGACTTAGGGAAGTCGACTATCATCTCGGGCTTAATGTGCCGAGATGGGGGAAGCTGGGCGTGAACCTGCGCGAACAGCAGCAAGATGAGTGCGCAAGAGCAGAAAAGGGCGGATACGGCGAAACGAACGTGGGTGGTTTTCATATAATACTCCTAAAGTCTAAAGAGAACACGATGAGCTGTTGCTAGCGGGAGCGCGCATCGCATCGGGTGAGGTTTGGCAGTCATAAAATATCGGTCGTACGCCCGGCTCGCAGTCGGCCCCTTCGCCGCCTAGTTAGATGATTTTTGATGCGAATCGAAGTCATTTATCAATTTCATCTTGGAGTGCTTTCAACTCGTCTTGTGCAACGAAAAGGAAAGATCCAGGCGGGGCTTTCCATATGACATTGCTACCGTCTGCGGTGATGTCGACCTCGACGTCGTGAGTGGTGCCTTTGTAGCTGAGATGCGCGAGACCCTGATATGTGTTTGCGTTCTGGTGCACCACATCGACCGATGTGACCGTAAGATGATGTTTGCTAAAGTCCGCGTCGGAATCGAACTTCTCCTGCATGCTTGTCTTAATGACCTGGCTTATGTCTTGGGTCGACTGCTCACAACTCGCGAACAAGATGAAGAGAGCGGAAAATATGAGGTGTGGTTTCATAAGCGTGTAATCAGAGTCATGGGAATCCTGGTCGAACGCCGGCCAGCGGATCCCTGCAACGTAAGGTTAGGCCTTCGGAGACGCTCGCACTTTAATCGACCTTCAAGCCGTTCTCGGCCGAGTATGTGGCAAGCTCTTTCGCGGACTGCGCGTCGTAGATGGTGATGCTCATAACGCCTTTCACGGAATGGCAGCCTCCGAAGATCGTGCGAGCGAAGTTCTCTTTGACCTCCGCATCTCCGGCCTGCCATAGCTCGGGATCAATCCAGGCTTTGCGCGCTTTGCAGTCTAGGCGCAGCTGGCCAGAAAGCTGCAGCTTGACGATAATGTCGTTGTGATCCGCCGCTGGCGCGGCCGGCGGTCCGCATGCGACGACCGCCGCTGCGACGAGGAATCGTATAGTGTGGATGATATGGTGCTGTTTCACAGCGTGTGTGGTTGAGGTCTAGCGGATTCCTGGGCACCGCTTTGTTCGGTCTGGATGCCGGCATAGATACCGAGTCCGGCTTTTAGCTGATCGATTTTGGCCCGGTTGTAGCCCGCCATGGTATCCTGTGGGGTGATCGGGTTGCCGTCTATGGTGCAGAGGCGGGTGTAGGTGGTGACGGACTGAACCCGTTTGTTCTTCGGGTGGAACTCAACTTTCATGACTTTCTCTTCTGCCTGATCTTTTCTCAAAGGGCTCGGGGCTTGTCGAGGTTTCTTCTTCAAAAGATCGAGCACGCCTGCGATCATGAGCAGGAGCACGAGTAAAGAAGACTAATGGACGGGAGGGACGCCCGCTGTGCTTTCGTGGTTGGAAACTAGACGGGACAGCGCCCGTCTCCTCCAGCGTTGCAGCGGTTCTAGGCGAAGACAGTCAGCCAGCGGTACGAGTGCTGGCTGTTTCGCTCTTAATCCTGCTCCTAATCTCTTAGCGGAGCGGGATATTCTCGGAAAGGATTAAGAGCAGGAGCAGGACTAAGAGGACGGTGGAAGCTAGCGCTCGGTTTCGCTGAAGAAGGCGGTGAGCGGGCTGGTGGCGGCGGCGGTGGCGCGGGTCTCGGCAAGGCCGATCTCGCGGGCGTCGCGCCCGGCTTCGACGGCCCGGCGGAAGGCGTTGGCCATTCGGACCGGGTCGGAAGCGATGGCGATGGCGGTGTTCACGAGGACGGCATCGGCGCCCATCTCGAGCGCTTCGGCAGCCTGGCTCGGGGCGCCCAGGCCGGCGTCGACGACGACCGGGACGGTGGCTTGTTCGATGATGATCTCGATCTGGGCGCGGGTCTCGATGCCGCGGTTGCTGCCGATGGGTGAACCGAGGGGCATGACGGTGGCCGTGCCAATGTCCTGCAGGCGCTTGGCCAGGACAGGGTCGGCGTTGATGTAGGGCAGGACGGTGAACCCTTCGGCGACGAGGATTTTCGCCGCGGCGAAGGTCTCGACGGGGTCGGGCAGGAGATAACGCGGGTCGGGGTGGATTTCGAGTTTCACCCAATTCGGCAGGCCGGCGCTGACCGCGAGTCGAGCGAGACGGACGGCTTCGTCCGCGTTGCGCGCGCCGCTGGTGTTCGGCAGGAGCAGGTAACGTTCGCGGTCGATGAATTCGAGGATGTTGGCGAACGGGTCGGCCTTGCCGGAAAGATCGGCGCGGCGCAGGGCGACAGTGACGAGCTCGGTGCCGCTGGCGTCGAGGGCGTCGCGCATCAGCTCGTTGGAGGCAAATTTGCCGGTGCCGACGAGGAGGCGGGAGGTGAATTCGCGGCCGGCGATGATGAGCTTGGCGGGTTTGTCGGACATCTCGTCAACTTACGAAGGTCAAACGAACTGTCATCATGGGGAGCCGGCTCAATTCCGAAAGTTGCCGTTTCCGGAAGTGAGTGTTTTCTGTAATATGCAAACAGTCACCCTGAACGATGGCGAAAAGCAGTCTCTTCTTCGTCAAGATCCTTCGACAGAATCGGATGGAGGATTCCAGAAATTGCTCATCACATTGCAATACCTCTTAGATGAGAACTCTGGAACCATCGAATTGCCTGACGTTCTGTTAGAGAGAATTCCGCGCTACGCCTTTGAGTATGGGAACGGCGGTTGGGAAAATAGATTGGAATCCATTTTCAGTCGGACCTTGGGACCCAATTTGGGTCGATAGTTTTTTCTGTACATCCGCTAAGGTCGTTTGGTACGAACTGATTCGGAATGGTTCGAATCAGGGATAGCGCCGGTCAAGAGCTACTGCCTTTCGCCCGTTACGATCTCCGCTTGGAGGACTGCGTGATCGGAATGGCGAGGCTCGCGGCGGAGTCGGTCGATTTGGCCGTGACTTCGCCGCCTTACAATCTCGGGATTCGCTACGGGAAATATGTCGATACGGGAGGTCGCGAGGCGTATCTCGATTGGTGCGAGGTATGGGCGGCCCAGGTGAAACGCCTGCTGCGGCCTAACGGATCGCTTTTTCTTAACGTAGGAGCGGCGCCGTCGAATCCGATGCTGCCGCATGAGCTGGTGCTCCGGTTGCGGAAGTCTTTCGTGCTCCAGAACACGATCCATTGGGTCAAGGCGATCACTTTACCTAACGACGATGGCGAAGAGGTCTCGCGCGGGCATTTCAAGCCGATCAATTCGCCGCGCTATCTGAATGATTGTCACGAGTACGTCTTCCACCTCACGCCTAACGGGAAGACCCCGCTTGATCGTCTCGCGCTCGGGGTGCCGTATCAGGATAAGAGCAATATCGCGCGCTGGGGGCATACCGGTGGGAACGATCGGCGTTGTCGTGGAAACACCTGGTTCGTGCCTTATGAAACGATCCAGCAGCGGTCCAAGGAGCGGCCCCATCCGGCGACTTTCCCGGTGCAGCTGGCTACGAATTGCATCTTGCTCCATGGCCTAACGAGAGTGGAGCGAATGCTGGATCCGTTTCTGGGGATCGGGAACTCGGCGGTGGCGGCGCAGCGTTGTGGCCTAACGAACTTTGTGGGGTTTGAGATCGATGAGGAGTATCTGGCGGAAGCCAGGCGACGATTGTAGACGTTTCGCTCTGCGAAGCGCGGTGTGAGCGTGGTTGCAGCGGCTTCCTTGCGAGCGGCGGGTTGGCCCGCGTTGGAAAGCCCGGCCGTTGCTTTGCATCCGTTTACGGCGCAGAGCGGTGAAGCGACGATCACCCGGAGAACTTCTCGAGCGACTTGACCAGGTTTCCCGGTAACGGGCGAACCCGCTCGAAGATGCGCTCGGCGAGCGGTTTCGCGATCGGGTAACCGGCGAACATCATCTCGAGACGGGCGTCGAGATTGTCGATGTAATTCAGGGTCATCGCTTCGGGCGTTTTCGGGAAGACGGGTGAGCCGAACTGCATTTCGCCATGATGCGCGGCGACGAGATGGAGGAGATGCAGCCGGATATCTTCCATGGGCGGTCGGAGCTTTTGCCATTCCTCGGCGCGCTCGTCGGTTTCGAGTTTGCGCCAGAGGTTGCTGACTAGTTCCATGCCGAGGCCGATGTGGCCGACCATCTCGCCGCGCTCGTCGAAGGGCATGCTGAAGCCGGTCGCGGGCAGGTGGTTTTCCCAAAGCTTGCCGGAGTCGTGGAAGAGGATGCCGGCGACGAGCAGATCGAGATTAAGCGCGGGATAGAGCGGCGCGATCTGGACGCCGACCCGCATCATCTGCGCGGTGTGCTCGACCAGGCCGCCGCGGCGGGCGTGATGATAGGTGCGGGCGCCGGCGCTGTTGCGGAAACGTTCGCCGTATTGGGCAATAAACTCGGCGCAGAGCGCGTAAAGGCGCGGATCGGCGACGGCTGAGGTGGTGGCGATGATGAATTCCCAGTCGGCCGCTTGTTTGGCGCGGAGCGCGGGTGGGCCTTGCAGAAGAGCGGCGGTTTCCTCGGGGTGAAGCGGGCGCGTTTTCCAATGCCGAACATCGAGGCCGTACTGTTGATGCTGGTAAAACTCGCCCGTGATTTCGGCAAAGTCGCCGCTCTGCATGGAGTCGCAGGCGCGGTAACTGGGATGATCGCTCCAGACGCGGAGGGTCATACGATCGGCTGCGTCGGCCAGAGTGAGCTCGCAGTAGGGTTTTTGTTCGCGGGTGAATTTGGCCGCGACCGTCTCGAGTTGCACGTGGACGCGCGCTTCGAGCGGGCCTTGCGGGACGGTTTGGCGAATTTGTTTAAGGGTTAACAGTTCAAGCACGGAAGAAAGTGTGCATCATCCTGGGCGGAAACGAAACGATCTCCTGCAGAGCACCTGGAAGTCAAAGAGCCTTCACCACGATCCAGGTGTCGGCCTGGGCGCCGGTGGCGGGATCGCGCAACGTGATTCGATGCCGCCCTTCTTTGAGATGCGCGGAACCATTGGCGCAGGGCAAGGACGCGCTTTCCCAGATGAGCGGGCCGGTCACGTTGCTTTTCAGCTGAAGTTGATCGCTCTGCGGCAGGTCGGGATCGAGGTAGAAGATGCTGCCCGGAAGGGGCGAGAGGACGCGCAGATCCCCGCTCGCAACGCTCATGGGCGCGACCTGCCCGGCCAATTGATTCTGCGCGCTGGCCAGCCACTCTCGATATTCGGTCCCGAGCTTGACCCGTCCCTCCGGATCGTAGTCGTCGGGAGACTCGGGCGCCGGAAGCCGGCCTGCCAGGAATTTTTCCCTAACGATTCCAGGTTGACCCTCCGCCACGAGCTTGCCGGTCAGCGGATGGACTGCTCGCTCCACCAGATTGGAGGGCGGCGTGTACCAGGAAGTGCCGAAGTGGTGGTGCAAATGTTCGATCACCTCGTGGAGAATGGGGGCCGCGCCGCTCACTCCCGAAACGTCGCGCATCGCGCTGCCATCGGGATTTCCGACCCAGACGCCGGCCGTGAATTCCGGCGTGTAGGCAATGGCCCAGTTGTCGCGGAAACTGGTGCTCGTCCCGGTCTTAACCGCGACGGGAAAATCGAAACGCAGCCACGAGTTTGCGCCGAAAGTCAAGGTGCGGGCGGAGTTGTCGTTTAGGATGTCGGCGAGGAGATAACAGGCGCCCGCCTCGCCGATTTTGCGCGAGGGCACGGCCGGCTCGTCGCGCAACAGGCGGAAGGGCTGGAATTCTCCCAGCCGGGCGAGCGCGGCGTAGGCGTTGACCAGTTCGAGCAACCGCACGCTGGCGTTTCCAATCGTTAGGCCAAGTCCATATTGGGCGGCCGGGCGCTGGACGGTGGTGAGGCCGCAGTGGCGGAGCAGATCTCGCAACGGCCCCGCGCCCCCGACTGAGGCCAGCATTTTGACTGCGGGGATATTGAGCGAATTGGCGAGCGCGATCCGCAACCGGACGGGTCCGTAACAAAAGCGATTATAGTTTTCCGGTCGATAAACTCCGGTCGAAGTCGCGAAGGCAACCGGAACGTCCGCGACCACGCTGGCCGGGGTTGCGCCTTGCTCCAACGCGAGCAGGTAGGTGAAGGGCTTGAGCGTCGACCCGGCGGAGCGCGCCGCCCAGGCTCCGTTCACCTGCCCCGCGGCGGGGTCGAAATAATCCTCCGAGCCGACCAGCGCAAGCACATTGCCGGTGCGATTTTCCAGCACCACGACCGCGCCATTTCGGACCTGTTTCGCGCAACTTATCGAGGTGATGGCGCAGGGAGCGGACGCAGAAATTGGTCAGCGGAAGATCGAGCGTGGTCGGTATCTCCCGCTCAGCCGGCAGCCGCCGTTCCTGCCTAACGAGATCGACAAAATGGGGCGCGTCAAAATTGGCCGGCCGGAAGACCAAGCGGATGGGTTCGGCGGCAGCGCGTTCCGCGGCGGCGGCCGAGATGACTCCGGCTTGCTTCATCCGCGCCAGGACCCAGCGCTGTCTTTGCCGGGCACGATCCGGGTGCCGGCGCGGATTGAGCCGCGAAGGCGCCTGGGGAAGGCCGGCCAGCAAGGCGCACTCGGCCAGACTCAAATCGTTAGGCGGCTTTCCGAAATAGTAGGCCGCCGCGGCGGCGGCGCCGACCCGGGAGTTGCCATAACCGACGCGGTTGAGATAAGACTCGAGGATTTGCCGTTTGTGCCAGGTTTGCTCGAGCTGGAGCGCTTCGGCGCTCTCCATGAGCTTGGCGGCGAGGGTGCGCGGGCGAGGTTGCACAACCTTGATCAACTGCTGTGAGATCGTGCTCGCGCCGGAAACGATCCGGCGTCGGGTGACGGCGTCGCGGGCTGCGCGGGCCACCGCCAGGAAGTCGATGCCGCGATGCGACCAGAACCGCTTGTCCTCGGCACAGATCGTGGCGGCGAGGAGATGCGGGGGCAGTTGATCGATCGAGATGGGGAGAGTGAAGCGGCCGCCTTCGAGAAGCGATTCGCGCAGCACCGTACCGTTTCGGTCAGTCAATCGAATTCCGGAGGAGGGCGTCTCCTGGAGACTCGCCGGCAGGGGCAAAAAACGGACGGCCGTTACCGAAGCGAGCCAAAGGGTGAGCAGAAGCAGCGCGCCCCAGCAGCAGAATTTGTTCATGGCAGCGCTGTGCTGCTCACCTTCACCGCCTCGCTCAACCCGAACCAATCGGGATGATACATCTCCTCGATCTTGGCGGGCGGCGCGATGACGTCGCCCGCCGCCCGCACCCGCGCCAGGTAATGAAGCGTGTACGTTCCCGGCGCGAGATGATTGCAGAAGAAGAGAGCCCGATCTCGGCGCAGCTCGCGATAGTCGCTGCTCCAGTTATCGCGCGCTTGGATCGCGCCGCGCGCCGCCTGCGTTTTAAATTCCGGATTGATCGCTTCCAAGACCGAGGGGAGCGCATCATCGAGCGCGACATAATGGGCCGGCTGCCGGACCTCGACCTTGAGCGTGACGAGGACACGATCGCCCACGCCTAACGAGTCAGCGCGCCCAAGCGAACCGTCGTCCTGCACTTTCTCATAACTGCGCTGGAGAAGAAAACCGCGATCCTGGCGTGGTTGCAGCCCGACGGGCGGGCGCGCTTCCATCTTCACCTGGGTAAAAAGGGTGCGCTCCTGCGGATTGGCGAGCGCGAGGGGGACGGGCGCGGCACCGGGAGGCGCCTTCACGATCGGAAATTGTTTAACCAGGGCGCGCGTCCGCTCGTCGAGCTGGAAGGGCTCGTGGCTGCCGTGATAGTCGATCGAACCACTGGCATTTTTCTCCCCGGTCTCGACCTGAGCGGCGTATTTCGTTAGGCCGAGCATCGCCCAGGCGTTGCTTTGGGTGTTTTCCCAGCGGCCGTTATGGCGGGCGCGCAGGAGTTCTTCGACCAAAGTATCGACTTCGCGATCGGCCGGGCGGAATTGCGACCAGGCAAGAAGGCGTACCGCCAGTTCGCGCTCGGCGCTGCCAAACCAAACGTCGCCCTGCGCTGCCACGGGCGACTGCGAGTTGAGCAACTTCTCGACCATGGCGGCCGGGCCTTTGCTCTCGAGAATGGCGAGCGCGAGGAGGGCGCGACTTTCGCCGGAAAGCCGGGCCCGTTTCTGGAAGAAGACTTCGTGATATGCCTCCTCCGGCCGGCCCGCGAGGGCGAGCGCGTAGAGAGCGAGGCAGCGATCGGAGAGCTCGAAGTTGTCCTGCAATTCGCCGGAGTTACGGAGCGCGCCACTGAGGTAATCACAGAGACGCGTGAGAGTCGCGACCGGCACCGGCCAGCCGTTGCGCTGGGCGAGAGCGAGAGCCACGCCTCCGTAGGCGCTGGCCCAGAGGCTTGGTTCGGAATCTTGCGGCCAAAAACCAAGCCCGCCATTGCCGGTCTGCATTTCAAGGAGACGGTTAATCCCGAGCGTGATCGCGTGCGCCGCCTTGTCGTTAGGCACGTTCAGCTCCGGCACCGCTGCGCGCAATTGCGGAGCCACGATCCATGGCAGGATGCTCGAGATCGTCTGCTCGGCGCAGCCGTAGGGATAATGGAGGAGGTAGGCGACCGGCTCGGCCAGGCCAAGCAGGCGCGTGTTGGCGACGCTGACCTCGAGGCGGCCGCTCCCTTCCAGAAACTGCGGATTGGCCGCCGCGAGCAGGTTGGTTTCGGCCGCTTGCGTTCGGTCAGTCAGGATTTCGCGCAGGAGCGGGGCCGCGAAGCCAATCGGGAGATTGCTTTCCACAGCGTCGGACACGTTTTGCAGACGGGCCTTCCAAATCCAGTGAGCGTTGCCCGGGTTTTTGAATTCGACCGGGAAATCAATCGCCTGGGATGCGCCCGCGGCGATCGTTAGGCGGCGGACTACCGGTCCCTGCTCGTTCGTCTTGTCGTCGAGCTGGAGAGTCACCTCCGCTTCCCCGCCCTCACTCGATCGATTATGGAGGAGGGCGCGCGCGATCAGCTTGTCGCCGACGGTGGCGAAATTCGGCAAAGCCGGATCCAGCATGAGCGGTTTGTTGATTTCAAAACTCGACTCTGCGTTCCCGAAACGATCGGCCCCGGCGTTCGCGACCGCGATCAAACGGAAGCGGGTCAGATTATCGGGCGCAGTGAAGCGGGCGATGGCGCGGCCGTCGGCACCCGTGCGGAGATCGGCTTTCCAAAAGGCGGTGCCCAGGAAATTCTTTCGCAGCGCGTTCGAGGCGGATTCATCGCCTCCGCCCCCGACGAGAAATCCTTTATTGGAAAAACTGAGCGCGGCGGCGTCTTCCGGGAAAAGGTTAGGCAAACTGAGACCGGTCTGCACTCGAAGCGGTCGCGTGGCGTAGAAAAACGAATAGGGGTCGGGCGTCTTGTAGCCCATCAAAGTGACCACGCCTTCATCGACGGCGTAGAGTGCGACTTCGGCGTTCGCGACGGGGCGGCCCTTGGAGTTGTTGACGCTCACGGTGGTGGCGACCTCCGCTCCGGGGCGATAAACGCGCTCGCTCGCGGCGAGGGACACGGCCAGGCGGGCTTCCGGTTTAGCGACATTGATCTGGGTGTAACCGACACGGTAATCGGGCGTCTTGATCCGGCGCGGGCTTTGCGCGCGACCTCGCAAAGCAAGGACAGAAACGAACACGTTAGGCGCGTCGGTCGCTTCAATCGGC
Organism: Chthoniobacterales bacterium; assembly: GCA_965218705.1. Classification (GTDB taxonomy): domain Bacteria; phylum Verrucomicrobiota; class Verrucomicrobiia; order Chthoniobacterales; family UBA10450; genus Palsa-1392. The sequence continues at coordinate 393,395 of OZ244652.1, read as the reverse complement.
ACGCGGACGACGGGAGCGTTACCTTCCAGTTTGGTGAGGAAAGCGCGCCGGACCCGGTCCTGTTCGACGGTGACGAGGGCGGCGCCATTGATCGGGGTCTTGACCAGGATGCGGGCTTCCTCGCCCGGCGCGTAGGTGGCTTTGTCGGGCACCAGATCGAACTGCGCTTCGTTGCGATAATCCCAATCGGTCTTCTGCGCTTCTTCCGCGCTGACGCTGAAATCGAACCCGGTCTCGATCGGATGCCCAGCCGCGTCCTGCGCGAGCGCGCGCAGGCGATAGCTGCCGACTTCGTTAGGCGTAAAAAGAGTCGGCGCGGCCGAGGCCACCTCCCACTTCTGACCCGTTTTCTGCAGGGGCAGCGCCGCGACCCGCTCGTCGAAGACGGGGGCGAATTGCGTCTCGGTGCGATAATTGAGCGCCCCGCCGGCGCCTTCTTCGCGCACGGTGTGGTAATTGCGCTTCTCGATCACCACCTGCGCGGTGACCGCTTGCGCCCGCGGCGTCCCATCGGCCTCGACCGCGACCAGCTCGATCGGGAAGGGCTTTCCGGCAACCACGACGTCATCCGGGCGTGGCAGACCGAGATAAAAATCCGAACTTTGCCTAACGAACGCGCGCCGCTCGGAAATGGTCGTCTGTCCCAGATCGGTGATTTCCACCAGAAGCGAGCAACGGCGCGGCTGGGGCTGCGCTGGATTGGTCGTGATCTCGGGTGCCACTTTGGCGGTCCCGTCGGGAGCGAGATGCTCTTCGCCTTGAGCGGCGAATTTGGTGGCCGATTCCGCCTCGCCGCCGCCTTCACCCGGCGGGCCGAAGGTAAAGTCGTCGAAACCGGGCGGGCGAAAACCGGTGTCGTTCCCTTCGACCGACCAGCGAAGGAGGGCGTTAGAGAGCGGTTTGCCGTGAAAATAATGGGCGGCGACATTTGCCCTAACGACCTCATCGGCCGCGTAGGAGTCCTTGGTGGTGAGGGCGATCTCGAAGGGCGCCGGCTTGTATTCCTGGACGGAGAGGCTGAGCGAACGCGTGTCGTTATGTCCGAAATCGGCGATCGCGGTGTAGCTGCCGAGCCGGCCGTCGGGGAGCGCGATGTCGGCCGAGAAAGTTCCCTGGGGTGAGAGCGCGACCTCTTTTTCCCAGACCTTCTGGTCGTCCGGATCATTGAGGCGGAGCGGGAAGGAAAGCGGCTGGGGCAAGACGAGCCCGGCCTCGTCATTGCTGCGTACGATGCCCTTGAGGTGAATAGATTCGCCGGGCTGATAAAGCGGGCGATCGGCAAACAAGAAGACCGGCTGGAGGTTGCGCGGCTCCCAGGAACCGTAGGGGATGTTAAAGGCGTAAAGCGGGACATTCGTCATCGGATGCGGGCCAAACTCGAGCATCAGAAAATCGTCATCCTTCTCCGCCATCAGCCATTGGCTGCGCGGGTCGCGCTGGAAATGAGCCATCCCGGCGGCGCTCGTTTTTGTGCTTAGGAGAGTTTCGTTCTCATTGGTCAAGACGCGCACCGTCGCGTTTTGGAGAGGGAGACCGGTTTCCTGGGAAAACGCGTAGATCCAGGCGTCAGGGCCGTTGAATTTCCAGACCAGGCCGATATCGGTCAATTGGACGATGGCCTGAGCGCCGACGTTTCCGGCTTCGTCGCCTCTTCCGCCGATCGAACCTTCGGCCGAGAGAAAGACCGCACCGGTCCGGCGGCCGCCGAGAATATGATCCCAGGAAAGAGCGACGGTGTGGACTTGGTCGCGCGGCGCGCTCGTTTCGATCGTCTCTTCGAGGATGGTTTTGCCCGACACGAGTTCGAAGGGCAGGCCCTGAAACGGCTCCCGTTCGTTGTCCGGACTGTTTCCTTTTTTGCCATAGCCGCTCTTGTAGCCGGCGAGCGCGAAGACGATTGAATCGCGATCGAGGAGTCGCGCGCGCAGAGAAGTCGCGGCGAGGTTGATCGACTGCAGTTCGAAAGTGCGCCGGCCCCCACTCAGTTGCGTGGTCGTGAGGGCGGGAAAATAGAGGCGAGGCGGGATGGGCGTAAAGCTCGCCTCCTTTTGGAATGAAGCAGCGAGCGTGAACGGTTCTTCCGCTGGCAGATTCTGCTTCACGGTCACGGTGTAAGTCTGGCCGAGCCGAAAATCGCCGTGGACCGCGATCGTGGACTCGCCGACGTCGAAACGAATTTTGGCCGGCGCGGGGGTGACCGAAACCCATTGCGGAATATCCGCTTCCTTGATCAAGGGTGAGAGGATTTTGCTGAACTCGAGGCGAAGCCATTTGCCTTCTTGGATCGTGTTATGCGCCTCGACGCTCTCGACTTCGAACGGTTTGACCTTGCCGATTTTGATTTCAAAATCGGCCGGCAATTTTTCCGGACCGTCCGCTGCGGGCAGGCCTTTCTTCAGAACGCAGCGCCATCCGTCGCTCGGCGCCAACGGCCGGGCCGGGCGGATCATAAGGCGATTCGGGACGGGCGCGCTGGCCTCATCGGAGGAGTCGCTTTTACCCGAATCGTTAGGCTGTTTAATAAGACGATCCCGCCATGCTTTCTGGTCGCTGGCGGGACCATCGAAGTATCCGTCCTTGATCGTCGCCGGTGTGGTCAGCGCGGCGATCGAGTGATTGGCGTCGTCGCGGAATTCGATGAAACGCGCCACGTCTTCTGGTTGAATGCGAACGTTGAATTGCGCCACGATTTTGGGGCTGGAAGGCGCATCTTTCTCGCGGAAGCTCGATGGAGAAGTATCCGTGACCGACATAAGCGGTGTCTCGACCTGCGCGACGAGCCGGGCCTCGGATGGTTTGCCGTCCGCCTTTGGCAACCCGGGGGAGAGACGCAGCTGGTAGGTGGTGGCGAGCGCGAGTGGCTCACTCGGAGTGAAGACGCCGCTGCGTTGACTCAGCCAGGTGAACGATCCGGGCAAAGCCGGCGTGAAAACGAGCGGCGAACCCGATGCGACGAGACCAACGCTTTGAGGCGGCGCCATGGCTTTGTCGAAACGCAGCTCGAAGGTGCTGGTCGGTGAAACCTCTTCCGTTCCCAGGACGAGCCGCACACCCTGGGAGTCGTTAGGCGGAGCGGCCGCCAGAAGGCCTCCGCCAATAAGCACGAGCGCGAGAAGACCGAGACCGGTTTTTTCTCTTAAGCGCTGAGGAAGGTATCGGTGCACAGCGGGAAGAAAAGTTGCCGGCGATTATAGTGGGTCTCTGGCGGAAGGCACGCCGATTCGGCGGCGGCCTTCGCCAGTTTTCTGGAGGGCGCCCCCGATTCACCTCGGAGCGACCGGCGCCGGGAGGAGCATCGCGGGCGCAGCTCCCCCGGTGCCGACGTAGTAGTTTGGGTATTGCCCGTTCCATTGCTGGACCCGGGCGCGCTCGACTTCGAGCGATCGGAGCTGGTAGAGCAACGGGTTTTCTTTCGCTTCCGCGAGCGCTGCATTCACCTCGCGGATGGCCTGCGCCTCGGCGGCGGCGTTGATCTTCTTCGCGTCGGCTTCGCCCGCGGCGATACGACGGGCACGCTCGGCGGTCGCGTGTGCTTCCAATTCGACGCGATCGTTCTCGCGACGCTGGGCGTCGAAGCGCGCTTCGTTCACGACCTTGAGCTGTTGCGCGATGATCGTGTTGTCGATGGCCTTCTGGATCTCGCCGTTCTCGTAAGTCATGCCGCCGAACATGCCGAGCGTGGTCACGGTGACGCCGCGGTTCACAAAGAACAGCGTGACGTTTTTTTTGACCGCGTCGGAAATTTCCTGCTTCCTCTCGCGCAGGGCATCGAGCGGATAACGAGCGGCAACTTCCGCGCTGATCTGCTGGATGCGGCCGCGCACTTCACTGTCCATGACGTGGTCGAGCGAGCCGCTTGGATACCAATAGAGGAACTTGGCGGCGTCTTCCTCGGCGATAAAGGCGGTGCAGGTAAAGCCCATGCTGAACCCAACGCTGTCGGCGCTTTCGATCCAGATCGCTTCGTTCTTGTTCGCGGTGCCGCTGTTGTTTTCCGCGGTCCATTCCCGGGTCACGGGCGAACGGTTCACCTTGATCAGGCGGACCATGGGAATCCAGCGACCGCTCCAAGTCACACGACCTTCCTGTGACCAGCGATGGGTGATCTGGATCCGTTTCGCCGCCACTTTCAGATCGCGCAGATACTGCTCGGATTGGAACTTGGCCTGGCTGCCCGAGTCGCCTTCCAGGGGAATAAGGAAACCAGTTTCCGAGGTGTCGATCTCGGCGTACTCCGGCTTGTCGTAAGGTCGGACGCATCCGCCTAACGAACCGCCAACCGCGACGAGCAGAAGAAGGCCGACTTTTGGCAGTCGACGGGCGATTTGGCGGCGGCGTGGCCAAACGAGGCAAAGCGCCGTCGCGAGCAGAATCGCGATGACTTTCACCTGCACACCCCAGCGCGCGGCTTCGAAGAGACGCAAGCGCAGGAAGGCGTCGTTCCCGCCGTTGACCTGATCGACGGCCAGAGCCGTGGCCAAACGCGGCTCCAGCGCACTCCACCAGACGGTTTCGAACGCTGCTGCCACTACTAACACCAACCCAAACACCATTAATTTTCTAACAGTGCTCATCACTAACTTTCTAAAGGGCTTCTTCGGCCCACGGCTCTCCTCTGCGGACAGAGATGCCTTTTCCTGACGAGTGTCGGGACGGTCTTGCGACAATCCTTGTCCTCGGTGTTTGCGCTTACGAGGTTAGCTGTCGGGCTGAGACCACCAAGTGTCCCTGGCGCCGCAGCGCCATACGCCCCGATCCGCTTGCACGGAAAATTCGGTTCCCCCGCTGACCGGGCGACTCGCCCAATCACTCAGCAATAACAAAGAACTGAGAAAAGCGTACGACCGAGTTTTACCGCTGCAAGCGGAATCGGAAGGAATCGGTTAGGGCTTGGCGATGCCAATGACGCCACAGGCCACGCGACCACCCGCGTCGCCAGTGGGCTGCGTTTTCAGGTCGTCGGCTTTCTCATGGACGATGAGGCCGCGGCCGATGATCGATTTCTCGCCGCTCATGGTCATCATCTTATCGGTCAATTCGAGGTGCGCTTTGCCCTTACTGTCGGCCTCGATATTGCCCAGATCGCCTTCATGGCGCTGCTCGGCGTCGTGGCTGGCGTGCGCGCTATTCGTTGGATTGAAGTGGCCGCCGGCCGATTTGCCATCAGGCGACGAGCAATCGCCAAACTCGTGGATGTGAAATCCATGTTGGCCAGGCTTGAGACCGGTGAGGTCGGCGACAACTTTAATTTCGTCGCCGGACTTGGTGAAGGTGACAGTGCCTTGGACTTTGCTGCCTTTGGTGGGGTGGAGGACGGCGATGGCTTTAGTGGGCTCAACGGCGCTGGCGCTCATCGCAAAGATGCCTGCGGCGAGCAGGCCTAAAATCAGGCGGAGTAAGGAATTAGTTTTCATGCGGGAATTTACCGCGGATATGGGAAAAACCAAAACGGAGCTCTTTACAGGCAGCAAAACCTAGTCGAGGAGGCGCTGTTCAAGACCAGCGTAGGCATCAATGCGCCGATCTCGCAGGAAAGGCCAATGGGTGCGGTGCTCGGCGACGCGCTTCCATTCGATGTCGGCGAAAATGATTTCTTCGCGGTCGACGCTCGCCTTGGCAAGGATCTCGCCGTTGGGGGCAACGATGAAACTTTGGCCCCAGAATTCGATCCCGTCGCCGCCGATCGGCGTTTCGTAGCCGACGCGGTTAACGGCCGCGACGAAACAGCCGTTGGCGATGGCGTGGCTGCGCTGCATCGTTTCCCAAGCGGAGTGCTGAGCGTAGCCGTGTTTCTCTTTCTCCGAGGGATGCCAGCCGATGGCGGTCGGGTAGAAGAGGATCTCGGCGCCGCGCAGGGTCGTGAGGCGCGCGGCTTCCGGATACCATTGATCCCAGCAGACGCAGACTCCGATATTGCCGTGCGGCGTAGGCCAGTTGCGGAAACCCAGGTCGCCCGGAGTGAAGTAGAATTTCTCGTAGTAGAGGGGGTCGTCCGGGATGTGCATCTTGCGATACTTGCCCAGCAATTCGCCATCGCCGCCGATGATGGCGGCGGTGTTGTGGTAAAGGCCGGCGGTCCGTTTCTCGAAGAGGGAAGCGACCACGACGGCGCCGGTTTCCTTGGCGACCGCGCCTAACGCTTCCGTCGACGGCCCGGGGATCTGCTCGGCCAGCTCGAAGTTGGCGTGGTCTTCCGATTGGCAGAAATACTCCGAGCGGAAAAGCTCCGGCAGGCAGATGATCTGCCCGCCCTGCTCGGCCGCTTCGCGCACGCGCGCCACGGCTTTCTCGAGATTGGCCTCCGGCTCCGGGCCACACTGCATCTGGATGGCGGCGACTCTGGTGGTCGCGCCAGCCGACGAGGGCCGAGGGGCGTTGGTGGGTTCTGCCATAGACCGTCGCTGCAGGAAGCGTTGCTAGGCGACCGAATCGGCCGGGACGACCTTTGCGCTTTCGAGCGAGACGCGACTATTCGGTTTGCTCGCTTCACCCCCCGAGCTCCGGCTCACAGGCGTGGAGCCGATGGTGTCGAGGACATCGAGGCCTTTAATGAGTTTGCCGAAGGCGGTGTATTGGCGGTCCAGCGAACTGGCGGTGCCAAGGCAGATGAAAAACTGGCTGCCGGCGGAATTCGGATCGGCCGAACGCGCCATCGAAATCACGCCGCGAACGTGCGGACGATCGTTAAACTCCGCCTGGACTTTGTATCCCGGCCCGCCCGTTCCGTAGCTGCTTTCCTTGTCGAGATATTTAGTGTTGGGATCGCCTCCCTGAATCATGAATCCCTTGATGATGCGATGAAAGGCGGTGCCGTCATAAAAGCCATCGTTAGCCAGTTTTTTGAAATTCTCGACGGTCTTGGGCGCGACGTCGGGCCAGAATTCGACCACCATTTCGCCGGCACTGGTTTTTAAGACGGCAACTTCATTTTGATTTGTATCCATAGGAACGATCTTTTGTTTGTTAGCTGGCCCGAGTTCTTCTCGGGCGCGGGTTATTTAATGGAGTCGGCCGGGACGATTTTCACGCTCTCAAGCGCGACTCGTGTTTGAGGTTTGCTCAATTGGCCATCGGGACCGCGGGTCACCGGCGTCTGGCCGATCTTGTCGAGGACATCGAGGCCTTTGATCACTTTGCCGAAAGTCGTGTATTGGCCGTCGAGGCGTTTGGCTGGGCCGAGGCAAATGAAAAACTGGCTGCGAGCCGAATTGGGGTCCGATTCACGCGCCATGGAGAGGACTCCGCGCACGTGTGGCCGTTGGTTGAATTCAGCGGGCACGGTATGGTTAGGGCCGCCCTGTCCCCAGTCGGCTTCTCTCGACGGATCTTTGGTAAGAGGATCGCCTCCCTGAATCATGAAATCCTTGATGATGCGGTGGAAAAGAGTGCCGTTGTAGAAACCTTCGCGGGCGAGTTTCTTGAAATTTGCCACCGTTTTGGGCGCGACCTCGGGCCAGAATTCGACGACCATGGTGCCATCGGTGGTCTTCAGCACCGCGACCTCTTTTTGGCTGGAGGCGGCGACATTTTCCCCAGCGCTTTTCTTCGTGTCCTGACCAAGAAGCTCCGTCAGACCAAGGGAACAGACGAGCAGGCAGCAGAACAGAGTGAGTCTCATGCGAGACCTGTGACATGGATCGCTTTGTCCTGCACTCGATTTTTCGAAAGTCTAATCGTTCCTAATCCTGCTCCTGCTCTTGCTCCTAATCTTCCGCGCGGCTGGATTAGGAGCAGGAGTTAGAGTTTTAGGTAGAGCGTGCGGGTCCCGAAGTCGATGATGGCGTTATTGCGGCGGAGAAACTCCGAGCCTAACAATCCCGCGACGGGCGGCTGCGCCTGCAGGAGATCGCCGTGGATCAAACCATCCAGATTCATGACGCCGACTTCCTTGCCCTTGACCAAAAACGGCCCCACGGCGAAACGACGGATAATGGCTAGCTGGAGACCGCGTTCGTCGAGGTTAACAGCGCCGGAGATGTAGGGCGTGTCGCGGGTTTTCAAGCGCATTTCGCGCACAAAAGGACGATGGATCAAAGTCGTGAACGCACCGGTATCGATCATGAGCTGGGCCGGCTTGCCGTTCAGTTTGCCGTCCACGTAGAGGTTCCAACCTTTGGTCACGCGAATGGGCATGTTTTTCCAGCCCCGATGGTTGATCCCCGGCACGGTGCCTTCGACATCGGGATCGACTTTCATAAACAAAATCTCGTTCTTGCAGTCGAGGACGGCGTTGGTCGGAAAAAGGATGTCGGCGCCGAGGATGCCATCGAGTTCCTGTTCGTGAATTTCGCGGGAGGCCCGAGCCGGAGCGCTCAGGTCGATGGCCACCATCGGTTCGTCGACGAGGGTGAGCGCGCCGAGCTTGAGGCGATGAGCGATGGTGACTCTGTTAAAGCCGCCGTTAATGCGCAGCTGCGCCGGGAGTTTGGAGCTGCCCGGGAGACCTTTCAGACCGAAGTGTGCGCGGCGGGAGGAGGAGATCGCGCTGACCGGCGCGCCAGTGTCGACTCCAAGGAGAGCGGGTTTGCCGTTAATCTCCGCCCGGATCAGGAGATGGTTCTGGCTGGAGCGCTCCATGGGCAAGGCCTGGAATTTTGGATCATCGAGGACCGGCGATTTTCTGGCGGGCTTGGCCTCGGAGTTCGCCAGTAGGGCAAGAAACACCATCACCAGCGGCCAAATCATCGTCTGGGCCAGGCGGTAGCGGCGTTTCATACCCTGCATGGCCGCCATCGTAGCATGATCGGACGGGTCGGGGAAACGTCAGTGTGCCGTCTGGGTGACGGGAACGACGTCTTCTTTGTGCGCCTGATCGGGATGCCAATCCCAGATGAGAAGCATGACGAAGAAGGCGACCGGGTAAGAAACGATCACCAGCCACCCGTGCCGCACCCAGAGTACGACCGAGCGCGCTTCGGGGAAGAGGTTGGTCAACGCCACGCCCGAAGATGAACCGAACCAAACCATCGAGCCGCCAAACCCGACCGCGTAGGCCAGGAAACCCCAATCGTAACCGCCCTGTTTCAAGGCCAGCGCAGTCAGCGGAATATTATCAAAAACGGACGAGAGGAAGCCAAGCCCCAGAGCTGAGTGCCAGGAGGCGGGAGGCAATTTCTCCACCGGCATCATCGAGGCGCAGAGCACGAGAGCGAGCAGAAAGACGGACCCCTTCACGGTCTCCGGCAGCACTTCCCAATCCGGCCGGCGCGCCATCACCGAAAGCAGGATCGCGACCCACACGGCCACGCCGATGAAGGGGAAATGATCTGCGTATTGCGGGAAGTAGATATTCACCAACACATTGGTCCCGATGGCGAGGCCAAGAATAAGCGCCACGATTCCGACGCGCGTCCAGTCGACCCGAGTGTGCTCATGAGAGCTGCAAAGAATGGGAGAATACCTTTGCTGAGTGATCGCGGCTGGGATCGCGAAAATGAAGAAAGCGACAAAAGCCGCGATGATGGCCTCGAAGACGATCAGGGGCGAAATACCGTCGATCCACATCATCGTTGTGGTGGTGTCGCCCACCACACTCCAGGCGCCACCGGCATTGGAGGCGGCTACGATGGCTGCGAGATAGGCGATGTGCACCTTGGCCCGGAAGATCTGATGCGCCATCGCTCCGCCGATCAGGGCTGAGGCGATATTATCGAGGAACCCGGATAGGATCCAGACCATCGCGAGGAGAAGGAACGCCCCCTTCCAATCATTCGGCATGTATTTCGGCAGGATGACCGGGACATGGCTCTTCTCGAAGTGCCGGGCGAGGATCGCAAACCCCGTGAGCAGGCAAAAAAGGTTGAGCAGGATGACCCACTCGTGGCCCAGATGGAAAATGAACCCGCTGGGGCCGGGCCCGGTTTTGAAGCCGGTGAAGAAAATCTTATACGTGGAAATTGCGACTAGCCCGGTCAAAGCCACGCGCAAGGTGTGATGATGGAAGATCGCGACGCCGAGCAGGGTGAGCCCGAAGAGGATAAAATCGATGGGGATCCCGAGAAAGAGCGGGACATCCGGCATGGCAGGAAGAGAGGCGGCGATCATGGACACAAACAACCTTTAGTTATGCCGGGCGGGGCGGCCCCCCGGGGCGCGCAAAGTGGCGGGGACCGCTCAGGATTTGTCGGTGGGACTCTCCCGAGGCGCACTCAGCAGCTTGCGATAGGCCCAAAGGGTGGTGCCCCACACGAGCACCAGGGACGACAACATAAATATCCAGCCACCCGTAGTCATATCTTGATTCTTCCTTCTTTAGCGCCGCCCGTCGATATCCAAACCAGCCGCACGCCAGCGGCGTTCGCCGATCGCCACCATGACGATGAGCAGGACAATCACCGCTCCGATCACCGCGACCGTCCAAAGCGCGACCGGATTACCGATCAACGCCGCGGCCTCCGATCGGCCATTGGAAAGAATAAAGCCGACCAGGACGACGAGGAGATAAGCCGGCGCGACATACTTCATGATGAAGAAAAAAGGCCGCGGAATTCGGATCAGCGCGCCTTGATCCAGCTCGGCGGCGCCCTTCTCAATGCCCATGACCCAGCCGAAGCAAATGATCTGCACGGTGGCGAGGAGGAAAATACAGAAAGTCCCTACCCAGAAATCCATCGTGTTAAGCGCGACCATATCTTTGCTGAACCACATCACCCAGAAGGAGCCGAGCCCGCAAATGACCGAGACCATCGCGATCGCTTTGCCCGAACTGATGGCGAGCGCTTCTTCAAAGAACGTCTTCACCGGCTGCAGCATGGAGATCGAGCTCGTGATGGCGGCCAGAAAGAGGAGGAAGAACCAGGCAAACCCGACCCAGCGTCCGATTCCGCCCATTTGCGCGAAAACAACCGGCAGAGTTTGAAAACCCAATCCGAAACCGCCTCCAACGCCGCTGGCGCCCAGGAAAACGAACGCGGCTGTGATGGTAATGAGGCCGCCGAAACCGACTTCGAAGAGCTCATTCGTCGCGCTGGCGGTGAAGCCTGAGAGAGCAATGTCGTCCTTCTTCTTCATGTAAGAGGCGTAATTCAAAATGACGCCGAAGCCGACCGAGAGACTGAAAAAGACCTGGCCAGCCGCGGCCAGCCAGGTCTCAAAGTCGCCCAGCTTGGAAAAGTCCGGATTCCACAGAAACCCGAGACCATTGAGAACATTCTGATCCGGGTGATCCGGATGCGGCGTTCCTAGAGTCAGCACGCGGATCAAAACGATCACAGCCAGGATCGCCATGGCTGGGAGCGCAAATTGACAAAACTTTTCGATACCGCCACTCAACCCGCGAAAAACCAAAATGATATTGATCGTGACCACAATGAGCCAAAAGGCGGCGCTCATATTGAGCACTCCATCCGTGTTGGTCCCTGTGGCATGGCCGAAGAAAAGGGCTGCGTTTTGCACCTGTTGGTCGACTGGGCCCGTCAGTTGGATTCCGCCGATCAGATATTCCCAGGCGTAACGCAGACACCACGCCTCGATATAGACGTAGTACATGTAAACGACCATCGGGACGAGAACGGCGATGATGCCGAAGTAGCGCGCCACCCGCCCGCGGCCGACCAGGCCGAGAATGGCCGGTCCGCTGTGAAACCCGCGCTCGCCGCCGTAGCGCGCCATGGCCCACTCGGCCCAGCCGATCGGAAGAGCGAGCAGGAGCAGCGCACAGATGTAGGGAATCATGAAAGCGCCACCGCCATGGGCTGCAGCCTGGCCCGGGAAACGCAGAAAATTGCCCAGGCCCACCGCTGACCCCGAGACGGCGAGGATCACTCCCACGCGCGTGCCCCATTCCATTGGTTTTTTTTCTGTGCTCATAAACGGAATTCTGCAGATCTGCGGTTGATCGCCGTCAGGCTCGGATGGAGCCGGTTGTTGTCGCCTGCCCTTTCTTTACCGGGAATCGACTTGCTCTGGCAACGACATTTCTTTGGGGCATGACGATTTGCCGGCAGGAAGCACGGGTGCAAGTATGCTTTGCCTCTTGCGGAGCTCACTCCCGCGCTGGAAAACCCGGCCGTTGCTTTGCATCCGTTACGGCCCAGAGGAAAGCGTCTACATTACGCGCAGTTCGCTGGCGCCGCCCCAGCTCGCTCCGCCCGAGGTTTCCCCGAGCAGGCGCCAGCGCTCTTGTTGCTCCGGCGTCGTCGGCGCAGGCGGCGGCTGGCGTTGCGCCGCTTGCAGCAGTGCGGTCAGGTCGGAGGAATGAGCCCCGTCGGTATGATAGGCGGAAGAAATCGCGGCCAGCAGCTGGGACCATTTTTGCGGCCTCGTCGCTTCCGGCATGGCGCGCGTGCGCTCTTGCATTTCGGCCACTGAGCGCGCCAGCGTGGCGCGCTCAGCCGATGCGGGACCGATAGTCTCGAGCATACGCTGGAAGCTCAGATGCATCGGCAGAGTGGCGAATTGCGCCGAAAAATCGTCGGAAACGCGTGACTCGGGAGTCCTCGTCCTCCCCGACTGCAGGAGGGCTCGCCAATTGTCTCCCTCGAAGCATCCCAGCTCGCAGTAGAGATGCGCTCCGGGGGACGGAACCGCGACATAGGCGTGGCCGGCGAAGGGATTCACTTCCTGCGTCGCCTCCACCGGCCCGTCGTCGCGGAAGACACGCAGATGCAAGGATCGAGCGGCGAGTTGAGCTTGCTCGAAAAGACGAGGCCATTGTGCCTCCCAGTAAACGAACAGCGTTTGAGGGTCACGGGCGATTGCGTAAAGAAGATCCTCTTGGTTAGAAGAAGCGGGCGTGTCCGAGGCAGCTTCGTGTTCGCCGCCCGGGACCACGGGTTCATTCGAAATTTGGAAGCCAGACCTACCACTCTGGTCTGTCGATTTCGATGTTTCTGGATCTTGCAACACGCGTGTTTCTCCCGGCGGCTGAACTAATAGCTGAGAGCGAGAGAGGGACAAGGTGGAAAGCCCAGCCGCCCAAGAGCGCGCGCGCCGACATAGCGCGCTCGGATCGTTGCTTTTCCCCGCAACTGGCGCGGCGGCGTTCCTTGGCTAAGTTGCGCCGATGCCTTCGGAGACCATTCAGTTGCACGGCCACATCATCGACTCGCTCATTTTGCCGAAGGTACTCGATGAAATCATCGCCCGCGGCGGCTCCTTCAAGATCGGAGAGATCCGCGTGGGCGAACAGCGCAACGACCAGAGTTTCGCCCGCATCGAAGTCATGGCCGATGATGGCGACGACCTCGACAAGTTGATTCTGCGTTTGCGCCAACACGGCGCGGAGGTCACGCAGCGTAAAAATGTGCAACTGGCTGTCGCCCCGGCCGATGGCGTCTTCCCGGACGGCTTTTATGTGACCACCAACCAGCAGACTTTCGTCCAGCTCGAAGAAGGCGAGATCGAGGTGGGCCCCGCCCTGATGGACTCCGCCATCGTGGTCGACCGAAAGGCCGGGAAAGCCACCGCGACTAAGTTCTACGGCGTGAAGAAAGGCATGGAGATCGTGGTCGGCCACCAGGGACTGCGGGTCGTGCCGATGCAGCGGTCAACCGCGCGCGCCGATCTTTTCGAATTCATGTCGAGCAAAGTCTCGGTCGAGAAGCCGAAGAGCGCGGTCATCCGCGAAATGGCCCGCGAGTTGAAACGATGTCGTGACGAAAACGGCAAAATCGTCGTCGTCGGCGGGCCCGCGATTGTTCATTCCGGCGCGGTCGAGCATTTTGAAAAATTGATCGACTGGGGTTTCGTCCAGCTCCTCTTCGCGGGCAACGCGCTGGCTGCGCACGATATCGAGAATGCCCTTTTCGGCACATCGCTCGGGGTTAATCTCGAGCACGGGGCGCTCACCAGCCAGGGCACGCAAAATCACATGCGCGCCATCAACGCCATCCGCGGCGCCGGCGGCATCCGGCAGGCGGTCGACAAAGGAGTCCTCACCAGCGGCATTATGCACCGCTGCGTGAAGCACAAGATCGACTTCGTCTTGGCCGGCTCGATCCGGGATGACGGACCGCTCCCGGACGTGATCACCGATGCCATCGAGGCTCAGAAAACGATGCACGCCAAACTCGAGGGCGTCACCATGGCCGTCATGATGGGGACGATGTTGCACTCCATCGCCGTCGGAAATCTCCTGCCCTCCACGGTCAGAACCATCTGTATCGATATCAATCCGGGCGTGGTCACCAAGCTGGCCGACCGAGGCTCTTTCCAGGCGGTCGGTTTGGTCACCGATCTCGAGCCTTTCCTGCGCGAGTTGACCGACTGTCTCCAGGCTATTCGTTAGGGGAATTATGCGCGATCTTTTGCTGTGTCCGCCGGATCACTACGGCATCGAATACGAAATCAATCCCTGGATGAGTCGGGCCCGCGGGGCAGATACCGAGCTCGTGAAAAAGCAGTGGCGCGGGCTGCATGAAAAACTGCTCAGCCTCGGCTGCAAAGTCGATCTGGTGCCGCCCCAGCCGAAGCTGCCCGACATGGTCTTCACCGCCAATGCCGGCCTCGCTGTCGGCAAAAAATTTATCCCGAGCAATTTCCGGCACAAAGAGCGCGCAGCCGAAGCCGCGCACTTTGCCAGGTGCCTGGAAGAGCACGGCTATGAAGTGGTCTGGCTGCCGGAGGACCAGTTTTTCGAAGGCGAAGGCGACGCCCTCTTTGCCGGCGACGCGCTTTTTTGCGGTTACAAATTCCGCACCGACATCAGCTCGCATCGTAGCGTGGGCGACATTTTCAATTGTCGCGTCATCTCGGTGGAATTGGTCGACCCGCGCTTTTACCACATCGACACCTGCTTCTGTCCGCTCACCGATGGCGGCGCCGTTTGGTTCCCGGCTGCTTTTGACGAATACGGGCAGCGCGCCATTCGCAACCACGTGCCCAAGCTCATCGACGTGGTCGAAGAAGAAGCGGCCAACTTCTCCTGCAACGCTGTTGTCCTCGAAAAGAACGTGGTTATGCCGGAAGGCGCGCCGAAGCTGATGCAGTCGTTAGGCGAACGCGGCTTCACTTGTCACCCGTTGCCCATGAGCGAATTCCTCAAAGCCGGCGGCGCCTGCAAATGTCTCACCATGCTCATGCCGCAACGCGAAACCGCGGACGTCCCCTGGAAGCGGCCCGCCACACCGGCCGATTCATAGGCCGCGCAGTCCTCGGCTCCGAAGACTACAGGGTGTGGGTTTACCGGTACGACCTCAGGCCCGCTCGATCAGACTTTACGCCAACGCCAGATCACCAAGCCCCAACCCGATCGCCAAAGCTCACGAAGCTGATCGTCTCCGAACGGATGGTGAAAAACTCTTCGAACCGCGTCGTTCAAGACTGCATAAACGATATCAGTTAGCGCAATCGAAAGATTCGCCTTTGTTGGCGTAGGCGTAACCAAAGAGACTGACCGGTGCGATAGGATTGGTGTTGCCCACCGGCGATCTCGGGCGAACGCGAGGATCGTTCGTCAGATCGTAGATGAGGTTACCACGGCCGTTCCGTGGATCGGGGTGGCCGAATCGCCTAGGGCGTATCATGAACTTTCTGGCGCGGTGATGGAGGGACGGGCGCTGTCCCGTCCGTGTTTCTGGAAAAAGGACAACGGCGAAGCATCCCCAGAACGAATCACGGACGACACGGCGGACGTCCCTCCACCGAGATCCGACCTGCTTCCACGGGCGCTGAGTGGCTTTAACCTCGCTAAGGCGTGGGGTTCATCTGGTAGATTGTGGCTCACTTCGTTGGCCACCAAAAGCAGTGGATGACCATTCGGGCTTTGCTTCGCCTTCACGAAAACAATTCCCTCCGGCCCGAGATCGCCCGCCGTGCTCGTCTCCGGATCGCCGTTGAAGTCGCGGTTGGTTATATACTGCACAAAGCGCGGGGAAGCCGGGTTGATCAGCTCCCAAACCATCGTGCCGCGCACTGCCTTTAGACCTAATGGACGAAGCCGGTGCTTCAATCGCTTGTTCGTAACAATTGCGTGACGACACGAAGGCAATACGCTCCAACTTAACGAATTCGAGTGAGTGAAAAAACTCGCCCGAGAAATCTTATGATGGGGGAGAAGAGGCTGCTAAGGCGTCGCGGCCAGGCTAACGAATTCGGCCAATGAAAGCGTGGTGCTGCCCGTAGGAATCCGTATAATCCCCGCAGACCTGCCCGCGATCATTCACACCTTGCAGCCTCGTTGCCGTCGAGCTCGGAAAGTCATATGAAAGGAAGCGATTCGGCGGCACGAAATGAAGCCATGCGAGACAAGATCTGCGCGATTGTAGCTGCCCACGATGACCCCGCCCAATTAATGCCCCGCGGGGCGGTATCGGTTGCGCCGGGAAAATCAATCGGATAGCTCAAATTTCCAGTCGCGTCCCGGATAAAGCCGTGATTATGATTATCGGTAAGGTCGTAAACACCGGCGACCGAATTATCAGCACTAATCGCATTTGCGGTGGTGAAAGTAGCCATTGGAAGCGCGAACTTAGTTACTTGCCCGCTTACAACGAGAAACCCTTTAAAGACACCCGATCCATCATCGAACTGGCCACAATAATTTCCGGAAGCATTGAGTCCGAGAGCTACCGTTGAAATCACATTAGGGAGGTCAAGATCGGTGAATTGGTTCCTGGACAGTCCAAAACTATGAAAAACGTAGGTCGCCAGATCGTAACGGTAACCGATGATCGCGGACCGATTTATGTCTCTCGCGGACGTCTCTCCGTCAGTGTCATCTGGATGGACAATGGGCGGGCTGAAGGTCCCATCTTGATAGCGAATAAATCCTTGCAGCCCGTTGCTATCTACAAAGTCGCCCGTCACATCGCCGCGCTGGTTAATGCCATGAGGGGTTGTCTGTGAAGTGAAAGGATAGTCGAAACTAACGAGTATTTGTATCACGTGACCCCGACGGGTCTGAGCGTTAAGAGAAGGACTCAGAAATACGAGGATAGTCGTAGCGACTAGGAGGAAGCGGGCGGGTATAAATGACATAGGATTTAAGGGAGTTAATCACAGCTATCTGATTAGGTGATGCGGAGTCAAGACTAATCGTAAACTTATTGGGATCTCTCTCCTCGATCCTGTCGGATAGCCCCTCTTTAGTCAGATACCCTTCGACGTTAGCGTATCATGAAAATCTCTTGCCTAACGAGATCGCTTGCGCCGGAGTTCGCGCTCGATTTTGCCTAACGGCAGCGTATTAACGACATCCTCTTTCGTGAGCGAGCCTTTGCGCGCCACGCCCACTCCGAACCAGAGCTCTTGCAGCCTTTCCACACCGTGCGCGTCCGGATTAATGACGCATTTTACTCCTTTCTCCCTGGCCAAGGGCCACCAGCGCCAGTCGAGGTCGAGACGCTTGGGCGCGGCATTGATCTCGATCCAGGTGCCGGTCTCCGCGGCGGCTTCGAGGACGGCGGGGATATCGAGCGCATAAGGTTCGCGACGCAGAAGGAGCCGGCCGGTCGGATGTGCCAGAAAAGTGACGTTCGGATTACTGATGGCGCGGATGATGCGCTTGGTCATCTCCGCCTCCGAAATCGTGTGGGCGGAATGGACGGAAGCGACCACGTAATCGAGTTCGCCTAACAACTCATCAGGGAAATCGAGCGAGCCATCGCGCAGGATGTCGCATTCCACGCCGGCAAAGAGGCGGAAGCCGTCGAAGGTTTTATTGAGCTGACGAATCGCCGCCATCTGTGCCCGCAGACGCGTTTCATCGAGACCGCCGGCCTGCACCGAGCTGCGGCTGTGGTCGGCGATGCCGAGGTATTGGAGGCCAAGTTCCTGCGCGGCGGCCGCCATTTCCTCGAGCGAATTGCGCCCGTCACTGGCGCTGGTGTGGCAATGGAAGCAACCTCGCAAGTTCGACGCTTCGAGCAGGCGCGGCAGACGTCCGGTCTCGGCAGCTTCGATCTCACCGGTGTTTTCGCGTAACTCCGGCGGGACGAAGTCGAGCCCGAGCGCCCTGTAAAATTCGACCTCGTCGTGGACCGTCGGAATCTCTTGCAGGTTGCGCTTTTTCTTAGTCGTCTGCTCGGCCGGGGCGAAACGATATTCGTTCAGGGTCCAGCCCCGCTGCAGGGCTCGGCTGCGCAGGACGATATTGTGTTCCTTGCTGCCGGTGAAGTAGCCAAGCGCAAAGGGATATTCGGCGCTGCTCACCACGCGCAGATCGGCTTGGATGCCGGATTGCAGGCGCACACTGGTCTTGGTCGCACCGCGCGCCATGACGCTTTCGACGAGAGGATGCCTGACGAAAAATTCCGTGACCTCGGCCGGAGCTTTGGTAGCGACGATGAAATCGAGGTCGCGCACGATTTCTTTGCGGCGCCGATAACTCCCGGCGATGCTCACCTGAGCCGCGTCGGGGTGCGCGCGCAGGTCGTCCTGCAGTCGCTCGGCTTCGGCTGCCACCTGGCCGAGCTGGAAACTGCCGGCATGTTTGGCTCGGTTGGCGATTGTCAGGCTCAGTTTATCCTGAGTCGTTTTCCCAAACCCTGGCAACGCGGCGACGCGTCCATCTTGGCAGGCCCGCTCCAGTTCAGCGATGGAACCGACCTGCAACTTCTCGTAGAGCGCTTTGATTTTCTTGGAGCCGAGCCCGGGCAAGGTGAACAGTTCCAAAAGTCCGGCGGGAAATTTAGCGCGCAATTCGTCGTAGAAATCGGAGGAACCGGTCAGGATCAGCTCGGCGATTTTTCCGGCGATGGCTTTACCTACCCCTGGGATCTCTTTGAGACGGTCTTCTGCCGCCAGTTCGCGCAGGTTGCCACCCCACATCTCGAGGGAGCGCGCGGCGTTGGTGTAGGCGCGAATCTTGAAAGGATTTTCCTCCTCCAACTCGAGCAGGGTAGCGATGGTCTCCAGCACATCTACGACCTGTTCTTTGCTCATCGCTTGCACATCTGCATTCTGGCGCGAATTAACGGCGCCGTCGACGCGGAGGAAGGGTAAAAAATCGGAGGTCAAAAAATGGACCAAAGTTTTCTCGCGAAATTGCGGATTTTCCTTGACGAAAAGGGCGGTTTCTACTTCCATCATTTCCGCCCAGGGCTGTAATCAAAAATTAACCAGAAATCCCTGGCAACCGTCACGTATTCCTCCTCGAGGAAAATCCTATGAAAAACCAAAAGTCGATCTGTATGCTGGGTGCGCTCTGCGCCGGCCTGAGTTTGGCCATCCCCGCTTCCGCCGAGACTCCGAGTGCCAAGCGGATGCAATTGCTCGGAAATTCGGTCTCTGTTTACGACGCTTTCCATAACGATGCGGATGCTGTCAAAGCACAGCCTTCCGCTCCGGCTCCTCTCATTGTTACGCCAGCCCTTTATCCGAACGAATTTCGGACGGTCGACGGCGCGGGCAATAATCCATCGAACCTCGGCACGGCCGGGACGACGGTCCTGCGCAAGACGAATGGTTACACCGACGGCATCGCCAGCCCGGCTGGGGCAAGCCGCCTCGGAGCCCGTGACATTAGCAACAAGGTTAATGCCCAGGCGGATGTCTTTCCGAATAGCGCCAACATTACCAGCTATGTCTGGATGTGGGGCCAATTCACCGATCATGATTTGAGCAATATCCGCAACGCCAATCCGGCGGAATTCCTCAACATCCCAGTGCCGCGGGGCGACCCTCAGTTTGACCCGAAGAGCCGTGGTAACAAGACGCTGCCGTTCCAGCGCACCAGCTGGACAACGGAGAATGGCGTGCGCACGCAGATCGATGCGAACAGTCAGTTCCTCGATGCTTCGCAGATCTACGGATCCGACTTGGCGCGCAGCCGCGCCATGCGGACCCAGGATGGCACCGGTCACATGGCGATGAGCGATGGCGATCTGATGCCGTTTAACGTTAACGGTCTGGCCAATCAACCACAGAGCCAGCCCGGCAAGGTGATCAATCCGGGGGATTTTTTCCTCGGCGGTGACGTGCGCGCGAACGAACAGTCGGGACTTATTTCCATGCACACGGTTTTCATTCGTGAGCACAATTACTGGGCTGATATCATCAAGGCGGCTGATCCGTCGTTGTCCGACGACAATATTTATCTGAGGGCGCGAGCCATCGTGAATGCGGAAACCCAGTTGATCACTTATCGGGATTTCCTCCCGATCTTGCTGGGACCAAACGCGATTCCGGCTTACACCGGCTACAATTCCGCCGTTGATCCCAGGGTGGCCAATGAGTTTACGACTGCCGGTTTCCGGGTCGGCCACACCTTTCTGCCGCCTGTGCTGATGCGGGTGGATTCGCGGGGTCGCTCCCGCCCGGGCGATATCGCTTTGGGATCGACCTTTTTCGAGCCGCAGTTGGTCACTGGTTCGGGCATCGACATTTTCCTGCGTGGCTTGGCCAAGCAGGTGCCGCAGCAGGTTGACGCCTACGTCATCGATGCGGTGCGCAACTTTGTCATCCAGCGCTCCGGGGGATTTGACCTCCCTTCGCTGAACATTCAGCGCGGCCGAGATCATGGCGTGGGTAGCTATAATCAGGTGCGAGTTGCCTATGGCTTGGCGCCAAAAGCGACTTTTGCCGAGATGACTTCGAATATCGATTTCCAGACCCGCCTTGCTTCAGCCTACAGCTCGCCAGACGACGTGGATGCGTGGGTCGGTGGCTTGGTTGAGGATCACGTCAATGGCGGCCAGGTGGGCGAAATGTTCTTCGCTATCATCAAGGATCAGTTCACCCGCACGCGCGACGGCGACCGCTTCTGGTATGAGTCTTACCTGGACGCGACCACCTTGGCGACGGTGCAGCAGCAGACGCTCGGCGGCATCATTAAGCGCCAGACGGCGATCGGCAGCGAGATGCAGGACGACGTGTTTCATACTGCTCCGTAAGAGTCAATCAGCAGGAGCGCACGCGCTCCGCTTTTCCGTTCAGTTCTGTCTCCTGTCCAAACCGGGAGACAGAACGAACGCGAGTGATGGCGCCCTTTTTTGGGGCGTCATTTTTCTTTTGTCCGCCTAACGATGCCGAGGGCGGGTCAGGTTTGGCACCGCATGGCGAAGTGGTCTGGTCCGCGCCGACCGTGACAATTGGCTTTTTTTAGCCGCCGACCTGATTATTTTGCCTCATGCAAAAAACCATGCAGGCGCTGGTCAAGGCAGAAGCAAAGCCCGGGCTCTGGCTGGAAGAAGTGCCCGTGCCGTCGGTGGCAGACGATGACGTCCTGGTCCGAATCAAGAAGACCTCCATTTGTGGGACCGACGTTCATATCTATAACTGGGACGCTTGGTCGCAAAAGACCATTCCAGTTCCGATGGTGGTCGGTCACGAATTTGTCGGTGCCGTCGAGCAGGTCGGCGCGCGCGTGAAAGGCTTCGCACCAGGCGATCTCGTCACGGGCGAAGGTCACATCGTTTGCGGGCATTGCCGCAACTGCCTGGCGGGCCGTCGGCATCTGTGTCCCAACACCGAGGGGGTGGGCGTGAATCGGCAGGGCGCCTTCGCGGAATTTCTTTCCATCCCGATGTCGAATGTGTGGCACGCCGATCCCAACATTCCGCTCGATGTGCTGTCCTGTTTCGATCCGTTAGGCAACGCCACCCACACCTCCCTTTCTTTCGACCTCATCGGCGAAGATGTACTCGTGACCGGAGCCGGGCCGATAGGCTGTATGGCGGTGGCGATTGCCCGGCACGCGGGCGCCCGTAACATCGTGGTCACGGACATCAATCCCTACCGGCTCGATTTAGCCAGCAAGATGGCTCCGAATGTTTTCGCGCTCAATGTGCGCGAAAAAACCCTGGCGGACGCGATGAAGGAGCTCGGGATGAAGGAAGGTTTCGACGTCGCGCTGGAAATGTCGGGAAGCCCGAAAGCCATGACCGACCTGCTCCCGGCCATGTTTCACGGAGGCAAGATCGCGCTGCTCGGCATCATGCCCGACACGGCCGCGATCGACTGGAACGTGGTCGTTTTCAATGGTCTCACCATCAAGGGAATCTACGGGCGGGAAATGTATGAGACTTGGTATAAGATGACGGCGATGATCCAGAGCGGTCTGGATATTTCGCCAGTCATTACCCATCGCTTTGCCTACACAGAGTTCAAGGAAGCGATCGAGCTGATGAAGTCGGGCCACTCGGGCAAGATCGTCCTCGACTGGTCCGCCGCGTAGCGGGCTCTTAGCCTCGGGCTGGAAAGATTTCTGGCCCATTTTTTGGTCTTATTTTGCGACATTGTTCTAGCATGGAAGAGGTAGCCGCCCAGGGGCGGTCTCCGTATCGCCATCCGGAAGTTTTGTTGGAGGAAATTCCGGAGGATTTGCAGCAGAAATTCCTCAACGTCCACCCGGGCGACATTCTCGAGCCGATTGCGCACGGCGATGGGTTTCATCTCTGCCGTGTTGTGGGAAAGGCGGAGCCGGACGTTGATGGCGATTTCTTTGGCGAACTCTCGATCCTGAATGGCTCACCGCGCGCGGCTTCAGTCGAAGCCAACAGTGATTGCCAGCTGCTCGCGCTGGAGCCGGAGGCTGTGCGCGAATTGAAAAAACGCTTCCCGGAGAAGAGGATCCGTTCGCGGATGAGCACGGCTATTTTTCGCAAGAGGAGCAAGCGCATCCGCAAGATCGTGCCCATCGAGCAAATCGACGAGATGGATGGCGGTGCGGCCAGTCTCGGGATGGTCGCAAGGTAAGCCTGGCCCGGATTCGCCAGCTTTGTCACACGTCAACCGACGGGGCGAGCCTCAAGGCGCTCTGCCGCGCGGCCACGGGAGCTGGGATTGGCGGCGCCGCGCGCTCAACGTCTCGCTCCGCAATCTGCCGCTCATGCCTTTGCCGGCCATCGTGCACTGGAAAGGCAACCATTGGATGGTGCTCTACGATGTGACCGAGGCTTATCCGCGTGGCCGACCCAGCGCGCGGGTTGCGCAAAATCCCGGGGGTTGATGTATTTCTCGCAGAAGGTGCTGCGGCCGCTCTTTGGCGAAGTGGAAGAAAGCCAGGGCAAATATAGCTCGCATCAGATCGACGCCATCAAGGGAATCGAAGCGGTCAAGGCGGCCGCGGCCGAAAACGTCTTTCGGTCAGCAGCTGGGGATCCGCCGATGGCAAGCTGGGTCGGTCCGCGAACTAACGGTTCATACAGCAGGAACTGCCTTCCTGGTCCCGATCCCACCAAGGCGGTTCACCCCTCAAGGAGCCCGGTCTTCCTGACCGGGTTTTTTGTTTCACCGCGCGCCGTCACCCCCGGGATTTTGGCATTGGACAAGGCGCTCGTTGGCCGGGATGATGCGGGCTGCATGTCCGGGACGATGGAACGCGCCACGGCTAAACCAGCCACGCGGCGCTCGGTTTTTATTTTTCGCTTTGCCAGTACCGCCGTTCTTTGGTCGATCTCCCTCCTCATTATCTTCTCGGGCTACGAGCTGGCTTTCTTCGGCCTGATCAGCGCGGTGGGGCTGATCGCCCTTTGGGAGTTTTACGGGATGCTCGATCACAAGGGCCTGCCCAATTTCAAGGTCACCGCCATGATCTGCGGTGCAGCCATGCTCGTGGGGAGCTTCTACTATTTTTCCCTCTACGGTCCGGCTCGCTCTTACGACTACGAGATGGCGGTGCTATGGTTTTTCCTGCTCACGGTGATCACTCGCCAGATGTTCGATGGGCTGCGCGAAGACGCGCCGTTGCGCACGATGGCTTACACCCTTTTCGGGCTGCTCTATGTGCTTTGGCTCTTTAATTTCATGACTAAAATTGTCTACGTCACCCCTCGCGGGCCCCACGGCGAGGTGACCGGCCAGTTCTACGTTTTCTACTGCATTGCCATTACCAAGTTCAGCGATATGGGAGCCTATCTCACGGGAAGTGTGCTGGGTCGCCACCCTCTTGTCCCGCATATCAGCCCCAAGAAAACGTGGGAAGGTTTTTTCGGCGCCCTCGCTTTTTCTCTGCTGGCCAGCCTCGGGCTCTATGCACTCATGCCGCCGCGCCTTTCTGTCCTCAACTGGACGCATGCCGTGGTGCTGGGCTTGCTGCTTGGGTTTGCGGCGGTGGTGGGCGATCTGGCCGAGTCAATCATCAAACGCAGCACCGGCGTGAAGGATTCCGGCAACATGCTGCCGGGAATCGGCGGCGCGCTGGATCTGATCGATAGTCTTTTGTTTACCGCGCCGCTTCTCTTCTTTTACCTGCGCCTGGTCGTACGGGTGCCCTAGGAGAATCGGACAAGATTCACCGGATTAGGAATTTCTGTAATCCTGTTTCATCCTGTCTTCTTCCATGAAACGAAAACGTATCGTCATTCTGGGGGCGACCGGCTCGATCGGAGATAGCGCGCTCAAAGTGGCGCACGACATTCCGGAGCGGATCGAAATTGTCGGCCTGGCCGCCAAAGCGAGCGCGAAGAAGCTGGCGGAACAGGCGAATCGCGTGCGGCCGGAAGCGATCTGCCTGGTGGACGAAGAGCGTTTAGGCGAACTCCGTGCCGACCTGCGCTATGACCCGAAAATATTCGTGGGTGAAGAGGGCCTGGAGGAAATTGCTCGCCTAACGAATGCCGACATGGTGCTGGTCGCGGTCGTGGGCACGGGCGGGCTGCGTCCGGCTTTGGCTGCGATCGAGGCGGGGAAAGATCTGGCCGTGGCGAGCAAAGAGATCCTGGTCATGGCCGGTGAAGCGGTCATGGGTGCAGCCGAGCGTAAAGGCCTACGAGTCCTGCCGGTCGATAGCGAGCACAACGCCATCTTCCAATGCCTCGCATGTGGGAGGGGCTTTAGTGCCCCGGTGGGAAGCGATGCCGCAGCTGATCGGGCCTCGCAGGTCCCTCCCACCTTGATCCGGCGCATTATTTTGACCGCATCAGGCGGTCCGTTCCGGGAGACGCCTCCGGAGCAATTCGCCGCCATCACCCCGGAACAGGCGCTAAAACATCCGACCTGGAGCATGGGGCCGAAGGTGACGATCGATTCCGCCACGCTCTTTAATAAAGGCCTCGAGATGATCGAAGCGCATTGGCTCTTCGGAGTCGAGATGGCCCGCGTGGAAGTCCTCGTTCATCCGCAAAGCATCGTTCATTCGATGGTGGAATTTGCCGATGGCTCAGTCCTGGCCCAGCTCTCCCATTCCGACATGTGTTTTCCCATCCAGTATGCGTTCACCTGGCCGGACCGAGTGCCAAATTCGCTGCCGCCGCTCGATTTCGGGAAGCTGCAAAAGCTGGATTTTGCCGCCCCGCGTCTGGATGACTTCCCGGCGCTCAACCTGGCGCGCCGCGCCGGCGAGACGGGCGGCACCCTGCCTGCTGTAATGAATGCAGCCAATGAAATCGCCGTCTCAGCTTTCCTCGATCGCCGGATTCCTTTTCCGCGCATCTGGCAGCTGGTCGAGGAAGTGATGAACCGCCACACCTCCGTTGCCAAGCCAAGCTTGGATGTCATATTGGAGGCCGACCGCTGGGCGCGGGAAGAAGCCGCCGGTCGCGCCACTGATTAACGTCCGCCAATTTCGAGCGCCGCCATGTTACTGCACGTCCTCCGCATCATCTTCATCCTCCTTGAGGTGGTTATTCTCTTTAACCTCCTCATCGTCGTGCACGAGCTGGGTCATTTCCTGGCCGCGCGCTGGCGCGGGCTGGTCATCGAGAAGTTTGGGATCTGGTTCGGCAAGCCGATCTGGAAGAAGACGGTCAACGGCGTCCAATATTCGTTAGGCACGCTTCCCTTGGGCGGCTTCGTGGCCCTGCCGCAGCTCGCCCCCATGGATATCATCGAAGGGGAAACCGACGCGGATCGCGCCAAACTCCCGCCCATTTCCGTCATGGACAAGATCATCGTGGCCATCGCCGGCCCGCTCTTCAGTCTGCTCCTGGCGCTCGTTTTTGCCGCGATTGTTTGGGCGGTGGGTCATCCGGTGAGCGAGGCGGATATGACGACCGTGATTGGTTATGTCGAGGCGAATTCGCCCGGGGAAAAGGCCGGTCTTCAAGCAGGTGATAAAATTCTCGAAGTGGACGGCAAACACGTCCTGCGCTTCTCCGGCATGAATGACAGCGTGACTTGGAACGTGATTCGCAGCGAAGGCCATACGATTCCATTCCTGGTCCAGCGCGGTGGCCAGCAGCTCGCGCTCTCCGTGACGCCTTACATCGCGCCGAGCAGCGGATGGCGGCGTAAAAGCGTGCGGCAGGTCATGATTTCTCCAGCTATCACGCCCGTGATCGATGAAGTCCAGGCGAAGACTCCCGCGGCGGCAGCCGGGTTGCAGCATGGCGATATTATTCTTGGGTTTAATGGTCACCGCATTTTTAGCCCGGTCGCGCTGGGCGCCTACCTGGAATCGCACCCGAAGGAGCCGATCCGCCTCGCGGTCGATCGTCAGGGGCAAAATCTAGAGGTCACGGTCACGCCCGAGATCCTGCCGAAGGAGAAAACGCCGCGTATCGGCATTGCGTGGGATACTTCCGGCCGGATGAGAATTTCGCATCCGAACCCGATCGAGCAGGTTTACAACAGCGTCACCAGCACCCTCGATACGATCGGAGCGGTGGCCTCGCCGAAATCGGACGTGAAGTTGCAGCATCTGAGCGGGCCGCTCGGTATTTTCCGCATCTATTATCTGCTTTTCGAGAACGAGCGGGGCTGGCAACTGGCTCTGTGGTTCAGTGTCATCCTCAATGTGAATCTCGCCATTTTGAACATGCTGCCCATTCCGGTGCTCGACGGCGGTCATATCGTTCTTGCCCTGATCGAGGGTATACGGCGCAAGCCGGTGAATATTCGCGTCCTCGAGATCGTGCAGACCGGCTGCGCCGTGCTCATCATCGGTTACATCTGCTATATTAGCTTTTTTGATTTTGGCGACTTGATCGGCGACAAGCGTGGGCGGGAGCCAGCGGCGGCCGTCGAAGCCAGCCCTACTCCATAGAAGACTGAGGTCGTATCTCCGGGCAGGGTGGGCGTCGCGCCCGCCGGTTGCTGTTTCATATCTGTTTTAACGTGTCTGAACAAGACGCGCGAAGCGCGCTCGTTGTAGCCGGGGTCGCTGACCCCGGACAAGGAAGTGTGGCCACGCGCGGAACGGACCGGGGTCAGCGACCCCGGCTACAACAGGGGCGCGACGGGCGTTTCCAAAGTAAGGCGTTCGTGCTTTGCTATCTTTCTCCATGAGCCGGCTTTCTTATTGCGACGATCTCTTGCGCTATCAACGGCGCTCATCGCGCGAAGTCATGGTCGGCCACGTCGGCGTCGGTGCTGCGAATCCGATTCGGGTTCAATCGATGATCACCTGCGACACCATGGATACGGCAGCGTCCATCGCGCAGACCATGGAGCTGGCGCAGGTCGGTTGCGAGATCGTGCGCATCACCGCTCCGACGGTGAAAGATGCGGCCAATCTCCAGCACATCGTGCACGGGCTGCGCGAGCGCGGGTGCGCCGTGCCGATCGTGGCCGATATCCATTTTAAACCCGACGCGGCCATGGAAGCGGCGCGGTGGGTGGACAAGGTCCGCATCAATCCCGGGAATTACGCGGACTCGAAGAAATTCAAAGTCATCGAATACAGCGACGAACAATATGCGGCCGAGCTGGCCCGTATCCGGGAACGCTTCACGCCCCTCGTTAGGCTGAGCCAGGAGCGCGGGATTGCGATGCGCATCGGGACGAACCATGGGTCGCTCAGCGACCGCATCATGAATCGCTATGGCGACACGCCGCTGGGGATGGTGGAGAGCGCGCTCGAGTTTGCCCGCATTGCGCGCGATCTCGATTATCACGCTCTGATTTTCTCGATGAAATCGAGTAACCCGAAAGTGATGATCGCGGCTTACCGCTTGCTCGTAGCGCGGCTGCGGGAGGAAGGCGCGGATTGGAATTACCCGATCCATCTGGGCGTCACGGAAGCGGGCGAAGGCGAAGATGCGCGCATCAAGAGCGCGATCGGGATCGGTTCGCTTTTGCGGGATGGGATTGGCGACACGATTCGCGTGTCGTTGACGGAAGATAGCGTGCACGAGATTCCGGTGGCGCGGGCGTTAGTGGAGACGATTGCCACGCAGACCTCGGGTTCGCCGCATCTGGAGCTGCCTGTGACAGGCCTCTCCTTCGATCCGTTTACCTATCAACCGCGAGCTTCGCAAAGGATCGCTGTAGCCGGGGTCGCTGGCCTCGGTTCCGCGACCGGCGCGGAGTTGGCCTACGAGCCGTCCGGGGTCCGCGATCCCGGCTCCAACGTCGCCGTGGGTGGCGAGGAGACAGTCCGGGTGGCGATCCGACAACCCAATTTCGACAAGATCGCGCATAAGGTCGAGCGGATGGGCGATTTTAAGCCGGAGTTTGTTTACGAAGATTCCGGCGTCGTTGAGATCGATCCGCGCGACGATGGGCAAATAGCCACGCTGAATCAAGCCACAGAACCCTACTTGGTCACCGTGCGGGACGGACTCGATCTTCCGGTGATCGGTGCTTACCGCCTGCTGGCGGCGAAGTTGGATCCGCGCCATCCCATTCTGCTGAAGGATTGCCTAACGATTTCGGATAATCCGGAAGCCGATTTTCTGCCGACGCTTTTGCGCGCCGCCACCAACATCGGTTCCTTGCTCTGCGACGGCATCGGTAACGCCATTCTCGTGCAAGGCGAACACGGCCCAGGGCAAGCGCTCCGGCTTTCCTATAACATTCTGCAGGCAGCCGGCACTCGTATCTTCAAAACAGACTACGTAGCCTGCCCCTCCTGCGGCCGCACACTTTTCAACCTGCAAACCACCACCGCCAAAATCAAGGCCGCTACCGTGCATCTGAAAGGCGTTAAGATCGCCATCATGGGCTGCATCGTGAATGGCCCGGGGGAAATGGCAGACGCGGATTTTGGTTACGTCGGCGGAGCCCCCGGAAAGGTGAATCTTTACGTCGGAAAAACCGCGGTGAAATTCAACATCCCGCAAGCGGAAGCCGTCGACCGGTTGCAGGACCTCATCCGCGAGCACGGCAAATGGGTCGATCCGCCCGCCGGCCTTGCGACCGAACGGACGGACCCAGTTCTGGCTTAATCCGCATTCCCTGCGTGGCTGCAGAAGGCGTTAGTTGCAGCTAATGGGCTGTCGCCAAAATAGTCGACAGCCGTGTGCGCGTTTTTGTGAGGGAGCGAGATGCATACGGGCGTGGGAGACCGCGACAAGCACCTTGTTCCTGGAAAAAGATCGATCTTCCGGGAAACCCGTGGTAACCTCGTTACAGCGGTGGTCGGAGTGAGTGGTCGCTCTCGTGGTCCGCCTTTATGACGAATGCGAATTGATCGCGCCGTCTGGCTGCTCGACTCTTGGTCGCCGCTCTACTTTGGCCGTCCTTTTACCGAATAGGATTGACTTTCGCCCTTCCTTTCCGGTAAAACGCTTGGCTTCTGGAAACACTTGGTATTCCCTCGAATACCCGTTAGGCATTAGAAAACCCATAATCCAATCAATGAATAGAACTCGTCTCTTTATGAAAAACTCATCTCCGCATCCCGGATGCGCTCACTCGATCGGCTTCAAGCGCGCCCGGCTTGCCAGCATGGTCGTCGGCATGAGCTTGGCCCTGCCGGCCATTCTCTCGGCCGCCACTGATCGTCCTAAAAACATGGGAGCAGATCTCCGCAAACTGGTCGATCGCGAAACTGCGGCGCAATCAGGCGCGACCCTGAACGCTTCCAGTCAGGCTCCGTCGCTCGACTTGAGCGATCGCGCGATTCGCGATGCCCAAGGTCGCGTGATGGTCACCGTAAAACTCCGTAATCCCTCAGCCCGGGAGCGTGTCGTCGCTTTACGCGATGTCCAGGTCTCGGCCGAAGATCTCAACCACGGTGGCGGTGCGATGGAAGTTTACATCCCTGCCGCTCGCGTGCATGAACTCGCCAATACCAAAGGCGTGGCCAGCGTTTTCCTGACTCTGCGCCCGGTGACGAACGTCGGCGCGACCACCAGTCAGGGTGTTCATCAGCACCGTGTTGACCAGATTACCGACCAAAGCAAATCGCCTGTCACGGGTATAACGGGCAAGGGAATTACGGTTGGTGTCATGTCCGATTCGTTTGATACCAGCGGTGGCTCGATCACGGCTCGCGACGACGTGCGAAGCGGCGATCTGCCGGGCCCTGGTAACCCCAACAACCAGACACCGGTCAAAGTGCTCGAGGATGTCACCGGCACGGATGAAGGCCGCGCCATGTGCCAGATCGTGCACGACATGGCCCCGGGTGCTAACCTCGCTTTCGCGACTGCCAACACGGGTGAGATCGGATTTGCGGATAACATTCGCCTTCTCGCTGCGCCGAAATCGCAGGGTGGCGCAGCCGCTCAGGTCATCGTCGACGACGTCATCTATTTCACCGAAGGCATGTTCCAGGACACCACGGTCGCCAAGGCGGTGGACGACGTGACGGCGCAGGGTGTCTCCTATTTCTCTTCCGCAGGTAACCGTCCTGCCACCCAGGGTTATTACTCGGATTTCCGCCTCGTCCGGGCAAATTCTAACGCCACTAAAGGGACCAACATCGACCTCTCGAATGTGCCCTCGTACCTGTATGCCGGTGGCTTCCATAACTTCAATCCCAATCGCGGCCAAACGGACATCGCCCAGACGGTCCTGATCGGAGACCCGCAGGCCATTTTCGATTTCCAGTGGGACGATCCGTATAACACCAACCCGGTCGTTATCGGCGCGAACATCACCAGCGGCACTGGCACTGTTCCGGCGGGTGGCTCGGATGACTTCAACTTCTCCGGCACAGCTGGCGAATGTGTTCAGATCACGGTAACTGATCACCCCGATAACACCGCTTTCGATGCGATCATCGAAGTGATTGCTCCGGACGGAACTTCCATCATTACTCAGGATACGGGCACGGATGAAGTCCTGCTCCTGACCCTCGAGCAGAGCGGCACCTACACCGTCCGGGTCACGCAGTTCGGCACCCAGACCGGTGGCCAGTATGACTACTCGGTCGACGAAGTGACGGACGGCTGCGAGCAGTATGTCACGACCGATTTCAACATGCTGTTCTTTACCGAGAGCGGCCAATTCATTGGCACCAGCGGTGAGGACAACATCCAAAGCAATCGCCCAGTCGAACTCGCGGCAATCACGCCCAGTCTGACGACGAATAACCTCATTCAAGTGGTCATCGCTCGTTCAAACATTCCGCCGCGCACCCCGACGCCGGCGAGCCGGATCCGCTACGTGACCTTCACCTCGGGTGAGCCACAGGAGTACTTCACCATTAACAACACTCCGATCACCTTTGGCCATAACAGCGCCGAAGGCTCCAACGGCGTGGCGGCTTATGCCTTCTATCCTCCGTTCATTCCGGAAGGATTCACCTCGCCTGGTCCGTCGATCATTGTGTTCGACAAGGATAACAACCGGTTGCCGAAGCCCGAAGTTCGCGAAAAGCCGACCTTCGCCGCCATGGACGGTGCGAATACGACGTTCTTCGTTTCGGATGCGTCGCAGGATAAGGATACATTCCCGAACTTCTTCGGCACCTCGGCTGCAGCGCCGCACGCCGCCGCGATCGGCGCGCTCGTCCTGGAAGCTCATGGTGGTCCTGGCTCTGTCTCGCCCGCCCAAATGCGTCAGGTGCTGCAAGCTAGTGCGTTCACGCACGACCTCGATCCGTATATGGCCACAGCCAAGCTGAGGGCTGGCAGTTCGCGTGTGACGCTGACGCTCACTTCAGATGCGAGCAGCAATATCGCTCAGACCAATCCAAATGCGTTCAGCCTCACCTTCAAGGGTTCCGGCAGCTTGACCAGCGTGGTCTTGAATCCGGAAGGCACCGATGCGACTGGCGGAAACACGACCGAGCCGCTCGTTACAGAGGCAGGCTTCACCTCGCGTCCTGGTTTGGTCTTCGATATTCGCGACCTCTCTCTCGGGGGCTTCCCATTCACCCTGGGGACGCTGAACGGTGTCTCGGCCAGCGATATCAAGGCGCGCTTCCTCAATCAGGCTCCTGCTCCAGCCATCACCGGCGGGCACTTCTACACGATGGAGCTGAAGATTACCGAAGGCACGTTGACCAGTGGCGAAGGATTCAACTTCGGTGTTGATCGCGACGAAGCCGATGCGTTCGGTCCGAATGGCGCGGTGGGTGGAAACTCGGCCGACCTCATTGGGGCCAGCGTGTTGATTCCGGAAGGCACTGTAGCCCGGGGCGGTATGACCGTCAGCGGAACGACCAGCGAAGGCGCCTTCTCAGGCATCTTCCAGAACCGTCTCGGCAGTGGTTACACCACGCTCGACGGCTACGGATTCATCAACGCGGAGAGCGCTGTTAGCCAGCCGCTCCCGTAATTTAATCAACGCAGTTTAAGGAACGGCGGGTCGGATTTCCGGCCCGCCGTTTTCTTTGGCTGTGTCGTTGGGTTGACGGGAGGCGATGGCCCATCCATATTCCGCGCTCCTCTGTTGATGGGCGCCCGCCGCTCCTGCTCCCTCGCTGCCTCTCCCGGCACGCACGACGAAACCCGAGGAAATCATTTCATGGATAAAATCCGCAACATCGCAATCATCGCTCACGTCGATCACGGGAAGACCACCCTCGTCGATCAGCTGCTCCGCCAATCCGGCACCTTTCGCTCCAACCAGAAGACCGAGGAGCGGATGATGGATTCGATGGATCTCGAGCGCGAAAAAGGCATCACCATTCGCGCCAAGAACGCCGCCTTTAACTGGAACGGCTACCGCATCAACATCGTCGACACCCCTGGCCACGCCGACTTCGGCGGCGAAGTCGAGCGCATCATGAAAATGGTCGACGGCGTGCTCCTCGTCGTCGACGCGCACGACGGCCCGCAGGCCCAGACCCGTTTCGTGCTCAAGAAAGCCCTCGAGAACAAAGTCAAGCCGATCGTCGTGATCAACAAAGTCGATCGCGAAAACGCCCGGCCGCACAAGGTGCTCGACATGGTTTTCGATCTCTTCGTCGAGCTAAAGGCGAACGACGAGCAGCTCGATTTCCCGATCATTTACGCGAGCGCGAAGAACGGTTTCGCCATGCGCGAAGTGCACGAGAACAGCGAGGACATGACCCCGCTCTTCGAAGCCATCGTGCAATACATCCCGCCGCCTACCATCGCCGCGGAGCCCTACTTCCAGATGCTGGTCTCGAACCTGCACTACAGCGATTACCTCGGCCGCATCGCGCTCGGCCGCATCGTGAGCGGGCGCGTGAACGTCGGTGATGCCATCGTTTGCATCCATCGCGACGGACGCCGCGAGCGCAGCAACGTCACCGCGCTCTTCACCTACGCCGGGATGGCGCAGGTCGAGACGCAGCACGCGAGCGCGGGCGACATCGTCGGCCTCTGCGGCTTTGAGGAAGTCTTCATCGGTGAGACCTTGACCGACCGCGAAGAGCGGAGCGCGCTCCAGTTCGTCGACATCGATCCGCCCACAATCCGGATGCGCATCCTCGTCAACGACTCCCCGTTTGCCGGGCGCGAAGGCAAATTTGTCACCGCCCGCCACGTGCGTGAGCGCCTCATCCGCGAGACCCGCGGCAATGTCTCTCTCGCGGTCAGCGACACGGAATCCTCCGGCGCTTTCGAAG
Source organism: Chthoniobacterales bacterium (assembly GCA_965218705.1). GTDB lineage: Bacteria > Verrucomicrobiota > Verrucomicrobiia > Chthoniobacterales > UBA10450 > Palsa-1392. Next base: position 359,929 of record OZ244652.1, on the reverse strand, counting down.
TGAACGCGCGCGGTGAAATGCAGATCGCCGTCCTCGTGGAACAGATGCGCCGCGAAGGTTTCGAAGTCATGGTCTCTCGCCCGGAAGTCATCTTCCAGCGCGACGAAAACGGCTCCCTGCTCGAGCCGATCGAGACGCTTTATGCCGAAGTGCCTAACGAAAACCTGGGCGATGTCCTGCAAGCGATGGCGGCCCGCAAAGGCGAAGTCGTCGGCATGGATCACCACGCCACTCGCGTCAGCGTCGAAGCGATCATCCCCACCCGCGGCCTGATCGGTTTCGAGAGCGATCTGGTCAACCTGACCCGTGGCGAAGGCATCATGAGCCACATCTTCCGCGAGTACGCTCCCTTCAAGGGCGAGCTCGAAGGCCGCAATCGTGGGGTGATGGTTTCGATGGAAGCGGGCACGAGCAAGGCCTATTCGCTGAACAACATTCAGGCGCGCGGCAAACTTTTCATCGGACCGCAAGAGGAGATTTATGCGGGGATGATCATTGGCGAAAATGCGCGCCCGGAGGATCTCCCGGTGAATCCTTGCAAGGCGAAAAACCTCACCAACATGCGTAGCCAGGGCGACGGCAAGGGCATTCAATTAGAAGCGCCCTTAAAGATGACCCTGGAGCGTGCGATCGAGTACATCGGAGCGGATGAATACGTGGAAGTGACTCCGAAGTCCCTCCGCCTGCGCAAGCGCGTGCTCGACGCCAACGCCCGCAAGCGCGCCGCCAACGCCGTCGCGGCTTAGCCCGCCGCCCCTTGTGGAGGTCGCTCTCTGGGCGACGCGGCCGTGAGCGTTGAGTACCCTTCCAGTTAAGCCCCACTCCCTCGAGCGCTCCGCCGAACGAAGCGGCTGGAGCTTGACCCTCCAGTCGTCGCCGCTAGCTTCGACTCGGAAAGGAGCTTCCTTTTGAAGACCGAAGTACGAATCGAATACTGCGTAGTCTGAGACTACACGCCAAAAGCCGTCAGTTTGGCGGCTAAGATCCTTGAGCTCACCGATCGCATCGCCTCGCTCACCCTGGTTCCATCCGGCGGCGGCGCCTTCGAAGTCACCGCCAATGGCAAACTGCTCCATTCTAAACTGGCCACCCACGAGTGGCCCGACTTCGACGCCGTCGATTCCTCCTTTTCCTTCCGGGAGAGTGAAGGGTGCCTGGTGGCCCTCGCGATCTTCAAAATCGCCGTCGATCCGCAAGGACCGAGGTAGGTTCGATTCCTATCCTCTCCGCCAATTTTCCGGATGGAACGAATTAGGAAAGCAGGCCGTAACGCAGCCGAAGGCGAGGCCGGGCTTTCAAAGCAGGAAGAAGATTTTCGTAAAGGATGCGATTCCTCCTCCCTCCCTTTTCCTACTTTCCTGCGTTCTTGATGCATTCTTCCCCCTAACGAAAGGAGGTGGTTTTGCGTGTCGCGTGAGCAAATTCGCACCCTGACCTCACTCTCTTCCTGCGCTGGCTGAGCTTCCAAGCTGAGCCAAAAGGCCCTGGCGCAAGTTTTGCGTCAGCTCCCACAGTATCAGAATCGCAACGTCCTCGTCGGGTCCGCGACCGCCGATGACGCCGGCGTCTTCCGCCTCGATCGCGACCGCGCCCTCGTGCAGACAACCGATTTTTTCACTCCCATCGTCGACGACCCCTTCGCCTATGGCCAGATCGCCGCGGCCAACGCCCTTTCCGATGTCTTCGCCATGGGCGGCCGGCCGATCACGGCCTTGAACATCCTCGGCGTCCCCACCGACCTGGTTTCTGAGAAAATCATCGCCACCATTCTGCGCGGCGGCCTCGAGAAAGCGCGTGAAGTCGGTTGCGCCATTATCGGCGGCCACACCATCCGTAATCCTGAGCCGATCTACGGATTGGCGGTCACCGGAATCGTTTCGCCGCGAAAAATGCTGACCAATGCCAGGGCGAAACCGGGCGACCTCCTGGTCCTGACCAAACCGTTAGGCAGCGGCATCGCGACCACCGGAATCAAACGCGGCCTAACGAGTCGAAAGTTACAGAAGGCAGCCATCGCTCTTATGTCGCGCGTCAACATCGTGGGCGCCGATTTGGCCGAGCGCGGCCTCGTCCGCGCCGCCACCGATATTACCGGCTTCGGTTTGCTCGGTCACCTCGCCTCGATGTGCCGCGCCAGCAAGGTCAGCGCGGACTTGGCGACGAACGACGTCCCAGCCATCAGCGACGAGATCTTCGCCTTGATCGAGCAGGATTGCGTCCCGGGCGGCACCGAGCAAAATCTCAAGACTGCAAAGCCGCATGTGCGCTGGAACAAAACGCCGGCCGTGCGACGCCTTCTCCTCGTCGACGCGCAGACCAGCGGCGGATTGCTCCTCTGTGTCGCTTCAAAACGCCTAAATGAAGTCCTGCGTCTGGTCGGTGACGACGCGGCGATCATCGGCAAGATCATCCCGGCGCGGAAACCATTGATCAGCGTCTCAAGGTGAAGAAAGCACCGCGACAACTCTGGGGAGCGCACGCGCCTCGCGTACTCAATTCGGCGTCTCGCCGAATTGCCCGAGCGGAGAATACGCCCCGTCCCGTCGAAAAACCCTCCGCGCGTAGAAGAGTCCGCGGCGACGCGCGGCGAACAGCACGCGAGGCGCGTGCGCTTCCCAGATGAAGACTCCGCGCCGCACCATTCCTGCGGTCGGTCGCGTCCTCGACGCCGTCGGTGAGACAGGGTTACCGCGACCGCTCGTCACCGAAATCGTTAGGCGACATCTCGCGACCATCCGCTTAGCCAACGACGCGAACAGTCTGGAAGAGATCGTCGCCTCAGTGCGCACTGTAATCGCCGACTCACAACGCCCCCGCTTGCAGCCGGTCATAAACGGCACGGGCATCATCATCCACACCAACTTCGGTCGCGCACCGCTCAGTCCCGCAGCGATCCGTGCGGTGCTCGAAATCGGATCGAATTACAGCAACCTCGAATACGATCTCACCAGCGGCGTGCGCGGGAAACGCGGCGGTTATCTGGAGAGCAGCCTTGCTCATCTTTGCGGGAGCGAAGCCGCCACCGTGGTCAACAATTGCGCGGCTGCGCTCGTCCTGATCGTGCATCATTTCACCCGCAAAAAGCCGGAAGTTATCGTCTCGCGCGGCGAACTGGTCCAGATCGGCGGCGGCTTCCGTATCGGTGAGATCCTGGAAACAAGCGGCGGACGCCTGCGCGAGGTCGGCGCGACCAACCAGACGACCCTGCGTGACTACGCCAATGCGATTGCCCCCGAAACCGGGATGATTTTGAAAGTGCACCGGAGCAATTTCTTCATGAGCGGCTTCGCTGGTTCGCCCCCTAACGAAGAGATCGCAAAGTTGGCGCGCGCCCGGAAGATTCCCTTCGTCGAAGACCTCGGCAGCGGAGCCCTCGTCGCGACCGAGAAACTCGGACTCACGGAACACGAACCCACGCCTAACGAAGTCCTCCGACGCGGCGTGGATTTGGTTTGCTTCAGTGGCGACAAGCTCCTGGGCGGCCCGCAGGCTGGGATCATCGCGGGAAAAGCGCGTGACATTGCCGCCTTGAAGCGAGAGCCGCTTTTCCGGGCTTTGCGTTGCGATAAACTCGTCTTCGCCGCGCTCGGCGCCACGGTTGACGCACATCTCCGTGGCGTTGACCTGCCAGTCCATGCGCTCCTGAAGATGCCTCAGGCAGAGCTGAAAAAACGCGGCGAGAAGCTGGTCGAGGGATGGGCGGGATTAGCCTTGCAGGCGCGCCTCGTGGCCAGCCAGGCAGAGATCGGCGGCGGCGCCTTACCTCGCACCGTCATCCCCTCCATGGCCCTCGAACTGACTCCGAAGGCGCTCTCCGCCGCCGAACTCGTCGCGCAGCTGCGCCGGAATCATCCGCCGATTATCGGCTACATCGCTCGGGGAAAAGTGCGCCTCGATCTGCGGACCATTTTCCCGGAGCAGGATGAGGCGGTCGCCACCGCGGTGCACGTTAGCCTAACGACTATCGCGTGACAGCGAAGCATCTTATTCTGGCTTCGGCGGGGCATGTCGATCATGGCAAGACCGCGTTAGTCATGGCGCTCACCGGCGTCGACACCGATCGGCTCCCGGAGGAGAAAGCGCGCGGCATAACGGTCGATCTTGGTTTTGCGCACCTCGCGCTGCCGGGCCTTTCCCTTGGCGTGATTGACGTGCCGGGGCACGAAGATTTCGTCCGCAACATGATCGCCGGGATAGGCTCGATCGATCTCGCTCTTCTTGTCGTGGCGGTGGACGACGGCTGGATGCCGCAAACCGAAGAGCACCTGCAGATTCTGAATTATCTCGGTGTTCGCCAAGGTTTGGTCGCCCTCACGAAATGCGATCTGGGTAACGCGGAGCCGGTGGCCGCCGACGTGCGGCGGCGCCTGCAAGGGACTTCGCTAGGCGAGTTTCCCATCGTGGCTACTTCTGTCCGCACTGGGCGCGGCTTGGAAGAAATCAGGGAGACGCTCGCGCAGATCGGCGCCGCCATTCCCACGGCGCGGGATGTAGGGAAGCCGCGTTTGTTTGTCGACCGCGTCTTTAGCGTTCACGGAAGCGGCACGGTGGTGACCGGGACATTGAGCGGCGGTCGACTGACGCGCGGCGATCCGGTTCAGCTCTGGCCCCAAAATCGAGCGACGCGTATTCGCGCCCTGCAAAGCCACAGCCAACCGCTCGAGTCCGCGCTCCCGGCCATGCGGACGGCGCTGAATCTGCCTGATCTTCACCCGGAAGACATTCCGCGTGGCAGTGTTCTGAGCGCCGCCTCGTCCTGCAAATCAAGCCAGACTCTGGACGTTCTCCTCGAGCGATCGTCCCGTGATTTCCTGCCGGCGCGACCACTGAAGAGCGCGTCGATGCTACAGATGCATTACGGCAGCGCTCGTTTTACAGCCCGGGTTGTTTTGCGCGACCGTCGCGAGCTGGTCCGGGGCGAGCGAGCGGTTGCGCGCCTTTATTTTGCCCCGCCCGTTTTCGTTTTTGTCGGCGACCGTTTCATCCTGCGCGATTCCTCCGGCCGCCAGACCGTCGCTGGCGGGATCGTTCTCGACGCGGAAGCGGATGGCATTCCGTTTCGCTCCCAGGCGCAGCATGCATTCCTCCAGATGCGGGCCGCTGCGCCTAACGATTTGTCGATTCTGTTGCAGAGCCAGCTCCTGCGCGATGGCGTCGGGCGAACGAGTTCGCTCCTCCTGCAATCAAACTTCAGCAAGCGCGAAATCGAGGAAGCGATCGATCGTCTCGTCGCGGCTGAGAGATTCTTTCGAGATAGCGAACTGGTCGCCGACGGCAATTGGTGGAAAACGCTCTGCGCCCGAGCGGCGGAAGCGATCGAGGCGGAACACAAGGCGCATCCGCAACATCCCGGCCTCCCAATTTCCGCGCTCGGCGCCACTCTCTCCATCTCCGACGGCGCCGTGCGCGACGCCCTCGTGGCCGATCTCGGCCGGCGCGGTTTTTCGTCGAGCAAAGGCATGATCAAACGCGATGCCCATCGACCGTCGCTGCCCGCGGCCCTGGCTCCGGCGGGCGCGAAAATCCGGGCCGCCCTGGCAGCAAAACCGTGCGACCCGCCATCGCGCAAAGAACTCGCACCGGACGCAGCGGCGCAGCAGGCGCTCCGTTTTCTGAGCGAGAGCGGCGAAGTCGTTCTCCTCGGCTCGGAGGTGGTTCTATCGGCCGAGACCTGCGCCCGCATGCAGGCGCTCGTCGGAAAAGCGCTCCGCGAGCGCGGCCTGGCGACGGCGAGCGAGTTGCGTCAGGTTCTGGGGACGAGCCGTCGCGTGCTCATCCCGCTTCTCGAGCAGTGCGACCGTCTGGGCCTCACGATTCGGGAAGGCGATCGTCGCCGGCTTCGTTAGTCCGAGTTTTTTCCTTCGCCGCCGCCGATGTATTGCGCGTGGGCGATCGTGGCCACAATGCTGGATCCACCCAGGATATTGCCTAACAAAATCGGGAACATGTAGATGAAATATTCTCCGAGTGTTCTCTGGCCCAGGCCGACCAGGTAAAAACTGTCGACCGAGCCCGCGATGATGTGGGAAAAATCTCCGATCCCGACAATGTAGGTGACGATGATGATGACCCAGACGCGGGCCGATTCCGCGAACGGCATCATCCAGACCATGAGCGCGATGAGCCAGCCGGCCAGCACTCCCCGCAGGAGGAGGGTGAGGAAATTGTGATCCATCGTCTGGCCGGCTAGCTCCTCCATGGCGCGATGCACTTCCGGCGAAACGATATTGGCGTTCCCGAGTGCCCAACCCATGATGGCGGCGCCGACCAGATTGCAGACCAGCACGATGCTCCAGAGCCGCGCCACGTTGCCAAACATGCGCGCGCTCGGCCGGCGCAGGAGCGGCAGGATGACGGTGAGCGTGTTCTCAGTGAAAAGCTGCTGGCGACCGAGCACGACGAGGAGGAAGCCGAGGCAATAACCAAACTTGGCGATGAGCGGCCGCCATGGCGCATCGGGCAGCCGGCTGGAGAGAATGCCTTCGCTGAGCAGGGAAAAACCCATTGCCAAACCGGCGGCCAGACCGGACCAGGCCAGCGCGGAGTTGGAGCGGCGCAATTCGTCGAGACCTTCCTGGCGGACCGCCTCGTAGACGATGTGACCGCCCGGCGAAGTCCGTTCCTGGATTTCCTCGTCCTCGGATTCCTCCTTCTTCTGCGCGGACTTGCGGTCGTTAGGCATACCGCATGATGGACCGATCAGCGCTGCGATGCAAAAACCGCTTCCGGGTCGCGACCGGAGACACGGCCGGCGCCGATCCAGCCCAGGCGACTGAAGAGCGCGCCGAGGAGGAAAGAGAACGCCGCTAAAGGAATAAAGTTCGTTAGGCGTAAAACGATCGGCAGCGGTCCACTAAAAATCTCTCCGCCGCGGATGAGCCAGCCGGTGCCGCCTTCATGGAGGGCGCGATCGGCCGCGCCGTGCCGGTCGATTTCAAGCCAAAGCCAGAGGAGCGTCTCGATGATGGCGGCGGCGATTCCGAGCATCCAGAGCGGACGGATTTGGAAGCCGAGCAGCTCGAGAATGGAAACAGCGCAACCCAGACCAGCGGTCCCAAAGTGAATCGGCAGCAGGACGCGGTGGAGATGCCAGGCTGGAATGGCGGTCGCGCCGAGGAGGACGCCGGTGTAGGTGGCGAGGCCGAGCCCGAAGACGGCTGCGCCTAACGTAAAGAGACCTGCCACGAACAGGACGAGAAAATCAACCGATGGCGCAAAGGCATGGTTGAAATAGAGCTCGAAAATGAAGCAAGCCGGCACCGCGAATCCGCCAAAGGCCGAGAGAATCCAGGCACCGACCGACATGGGCGAACGATGTTTGAAGACGCGCAGCATGTTGAGGAAGAGCTGCGGTCGGCCGAGGTCCATCACGAGCAAAATGGGCGAAATGATCGCTCCCGCCGCGGTGATCCAGAGGGCGTTGCGCATCAGCTCGAGATTCCCGAGAAACCATCCGGCGAGGGCGATGAGCGGCGCCATGCCGGACGCGCCGCCGACGAAAAAGTAAACCGGGATTTCCCAGGTCCAGACGGGTGGTTTGACCACCGCTTCGCCGTAGTAGCCGGGTCGTTTCGGGATCGGTCCGCCCGCCACGTCGACTCCGCGACCGACCACGGCGCCGCCGTGCTTCGCTTCTTTGCGCAGCGAATCGAGGCGTTCTTCAAAGTTTTGCTCGGTGCTCATCAGTCTCGGGTAGGGTGGGCGTCTCGCCCGCCGGTTTCGGCATCTTGCCGAAACAGTCTTGGTTCGCCTTGGCCGAAAAGTTCGCGATGGCAAGATGCCATCGCCGGCGGGCGAGACGCCCACCCCACCCGAGATTTGGCGCGGCAGTTCATCAGGCGAAGAAGATGAAGGCTGCACCTACCGCGACGATGGCGCCCAGCGCGGTCGCGACGGCGGCGGTCCAGGACGATTTCAGGTAGATCGTGGGGATCTCCGGTTTCGGTGGAAGACCGTAGGCTTCCGGACCGCCTAACAAGAGAAAGAGGGCGTGTAGGCCGCCGACGGAAGTCTCGGTCGGATCATAAATTTGTGCGTCGGTGTAGCCGCTCGCCTGCAGCGTTTTCACACGCTCGGCGCCGCGAGCGCATACGTCGTCAAGGCGACCGAAGACGATCGATTCCGTCGGGCAAACTTTGGCGCACGCGGGCGTGAGCCCGCTCTTTTGCCGGTCATAACAGAAGGTGCATTTGAAGGCGCCGCCCGCGTCGGGCAGCGGCTCGGGCCGGCGATCGATCACGCCGAAGGGACAGGAGACGACGCAGTAACCACAGCCGTTGCAGACATCGTTCTGCACCAGCACGGAGCCGACTTCGGTGCGAACGATCGAGCCAGTCGGGCAGGCTTCGAGGCAGCCGGCGTTCTCGCAGTGCTTGCAGACATCGGAGAGAAAAATCCAGCGCAACGGATCTTCGTCGTTCCCTTCGCCTAACGACATCGGACCGGTGATCTGATTTCCCTTTGGGAGATCCTGTTCGACGAAGAGGACGTGGCGCCAGGTCGAAGCGCCGAGGTGGCCGGTGTTATCGTAGGAATTGCCGGTCCAGGTGTAGCCGTCGTCAGGGACTTCGTTCCATTCCTTGCAGGCGACCTCGCAGGCTTTGCAGCCGATGCAGACGCTCGGGTCGGTGAAGAACCCGACTTCGACCCGATCCGCGACAAAACTGTGCCGCTGCTGATTCGTGCTGAGAATACCTTCGCCGATCATAACGGGGATATCCGGGTAGCGCGCGCGTCTCGCGTGCTGGCGATGGCGTCCTCGCCGTCGCGAACTTTCCTGGTTGCGTCATCGCCAAGAGAAAGATTGTTTTCGCGGGACGCAAAAACCAGCACGCGAGGCGCGTGCGCTACCCGGGCAGAAGATTCAACGCGCATGAAGGTCATCCAGTCTTTCCGTGTTGGCCGTGGCCGGCGGTGTGTTTGCCGCCTTCGGGGGCGCCGGGTGGTGGTTGCTCGGGATGGAGATTGGCCGGGCCGCTTTGCGAGGCGTGTCGGTTGAGAAAATCGTGATAGGCAGGGCCGGTCGGCAACTTCCCGGGGACGATGTTGCAGACGAGCGCTTTGGTTTCCATGATGATGACGTTCGGCTCGCCCGAGATCGCCATGAGATCATTGGCGGTATCGCCGCGGACGGGGCCGGCCCAGCCCCAGTGAAACGGCATCGCCACCTGGTGCACGGTTTTCCCGTCGATCTGCAACGGACGGAGTCGGCGACTAACGAGTGCGCGCACGCCGACCGCCGCGCGCAGATTGACCACGCAAACGTCATCGCCGTTTTTGATTCCGAGCTCGGTCGCCAGTTCGGGCGACAGTTCTATAAACATCTCCGGCTGCAGCTCCGCAAGGTGCGGGAGGAAACGGCTCATGCCGCCGGCGGTATGGTGCTCGGTCAGGCGATAGGTCGTTAGGACGTAGGGGAATCGCGGGTCGCCGGGCGGCGCGAAGCGATTTTCTTGGCGAGTGAACCAATCGACCACCGGGTTGGTGTCGCGTGGATAAAGCGCGTTCCCAACCGGCGATTCGAGCGCCTCGAAATGCGTCGGCATCGGGCCGTCCTGCAAACCTTGCGGCACATGAAGCCAGGCGAGGCCGTCTTCGTGCAGGATGAAAGGCGCGTCGCCGCGCTGGGCCCCGAGACCTTCGGTGTGGCCGTTCGGCAGATAATCGGGCGGCTTGTCTTTCTTAAAGTCAGGCACGTCGATGCCGGTCCATTCGCCCTGCGCGGCGTCCCACCAGACAAGCTTCTTGCGTTCGCTCCACGGTTCGCCGTTGGGCGCGGCGCTGGCGCGATTGTAAATAATGCGGCGATCGCTCGGCCAGGCGAATCCCCAACCCGCGCCGAGGTAGTTGGTCGGTTTGCGTGACTTCGGTTTGTTGACGCCGTCGCTCCCAAAACAGCCGCAATAAATCCAGCAGCCGCTCGCGGTGGAACCGTCGTCTTTCAACTCCTGATATTTATCGAGCTGCGCATCCACTCCGTAACGGAATATGGATTGCGAGTCGTTAGGCGCGCCGCCGGTTTTCCAGCCATTAATTTCCGCGAGGACCGCTTCCATCTTCGGCTCGCCGTGCTCGTCTTCCGGATACCACCAATCGAGCGCGCGGAGCGGCTCATCGAGCGGATCGTCCGAGGCATGCGCCTTGGCGATGAGACGTTTTGCGAGTTGATGCATGAACCAGCTCTCGCTCTTGCATTCGCCTGGCGGATCGACTGCTTTCTCGCGCCATTGCACGAGCCGCTGGGTTTGGGTAAAGGCACCTTCCTTTTCCGCGTGACCAGCGGCGGGAAAAAGAAAAACTTCGGTGTCGATTTCGTCGGTCTTCAGTTCGCCGCGCGCAATCTCAGGCGAGTCATACCAAAACGAAGCGGATTCAATTTCGACCAAATCGCGCACGACGAGCCATTTTAGTTTGGCGAGCGCTTTGCGTTCGAGCCGCGCGTTCTGCGCGCCGACCGCGGGATTCTGTCCCATGATGAACATGCCTTCGACATTTCCGTCGAGCGTATCGTAGAGAAAATCGTAATAGGAATGCGCGTCCGTCAGCTTCGGAATCCAATCGTAGCCGTAGTCGTTTTCCTTCGTCGCGCGTTTGCCGTAATAGGCTTTCATCAAGCTGATGAAATAGGCAGGGAAATTCGCCCAGAGACCGGTCTGCTTGCTGTTTTTCTTGAGGTAATCGGCGAGCGAATCTTCGCCCTTGGCCGCGCGCGGCATCGAGAGATAGCCAGGCAGAATGTCGTAGAGCGTCGGGATATCGGTCGAGCCTTGAATGGAAGCGTGACCGCGCAGCGCGAGAATCCCGCCACCGGGCCGGCCGATATTGCCCAACAAGAGTTGGAGGATGGCGGCGGTGCGGATGATCTGGACGCCTTTCGAATGTTGCGTCCAGCCGACCGCGTAACAGATGGCGGCCGTTTTGTCGGGACCGGAAGCACTCGTTAGGGCGTTGGCCACCTTCGCGAAAATCTCGGGTGAGATGCCGCAAATTTTTTCCACCATCTCGGGCGTGTAGCGCGCGTAATGGCGTTTCAGTTTCTGGAAAACGCACCGCGGATGCTGGAGCGAAAAATCGCGTTGCGGAAACCCGAGATCGTCGCCTTCGTAAAGCCAGCTATCGCCTTCGTACTTCCGCTCCTGCTCGTTCCAACCGGAGAAATAGGCGTTGCCGATGTCTTCCGTATCGCGGAAATCCTCGCGCAGAATGCAGGAAGCGTTCGTGTAATGGACGACGTATTCCCGGAAGAACCGATCATTCTCGAGCACGTGCCTAACGAGTCCGCCGAGAAACGCGATGTCGGTCCCGGCGCGGATCGGCACCCAGATATCCGCCAGCGCGCTCGTGCGCGAAAAGCGCGGATCGACATGGATGATGGTGGCGCCTTTTTCCTTCGCCTTCATCACCCAACGAAAGCCAACCGGATGCGCTTCCGCCATGGAGGAGCCTTCGATTAAAATGCAGTCCGCGTTCGCGAGATCTTGTTGCGCGGTCGTAGCTCCGCCCCGGCCGAAGGAGGTGCCCAGACCGGGCACCGTGCTGCTATGTCATATCCGGGCCTGGTTCGACACGCATACCATGCCCAGGCCTCCGGCGAAGAGTTTCTTGATGAGATAATTTTCCTCGTTGTCGAGGGTGGCGCCGCCCAGATGGGTGATCGCTTTGGTGTAATTCACGATCGAGCCGTTCTCCTCGTGAATGAAAGTGCGCTTGCGCGAATCCCAGACGCGCTCGGCCACCATCGACATCGCGCGCTCGAGCGAGATTTCCGTCCACGCCTGCGCGCGCGGCGCGCGATACTTCACCTTCATCTCGCGCCGCGATTGCGTGAGAAGCTGAAATGAAGCGGCGCCTTTTGGGCAAAGATTCCCCTGCGAGATCGGCGATTCCGGATCGCCCTCGATCGAAACTAGTTTGCCGTCCTTGTGATAAATGAGCTGCCCACAGCCGACGCCGCAGTAGGGACAAACCGAACGCGCCACCTGCGCGTCGTCGATCCGCGCATGCATCTCGCGCGTCTTATTCGACATCGCCTCGATGCCGGTGCCGTCTTTGCGTTCCAGGATCTGGCGCACGAGGGGCCACCTCATGAAAAGCTCGGCCGGAGTAAGCATCGAAAAATTATCGCACGAAAAGGCGCGTCTGGCCGTTAGTCATTCCAGCGAAAGAGAACTGTTTTTTGGTCAGAGGCTCAAGCCCGCTTTGGTTACGGCTATGTGACATTTGTGCCGAAAGTTGTTTTGGCTTGAAATTATGCTTCCCCTTTGCCTACGCTTCGGATTCACTCCCGCCACATGGGATTCTTTGACCGCGAAAGCACTGTCGCCGGCCCCGGCTTTAGCCGCTGGCTGGTTCCGCCCGCCGCCCTGGCGGTGCATTTATCGATCGGGCAAGTATACGCCTTCAGCGTTTTCAAGTTGCCCCTGACCAAGGCGATTGGGATCACCGCGTCTGCCCCTAACGACTGGACGCAGCCGCAGCTGGCCTGGATTTTCAGTATCGCCATCCTTTTCCTCGGCGCCTCGGCCGCCGTCTTTGGGCGCTGGGTCGAGCGGGTCGGCCCGCGTAAGACGATGGCAGTGGCGGCGCTTTGTTTTGGCGGCGGCTTCATCGTCTCGGCGTTCGGCGTCTGGTGGCACCAGCTCTGGCTGATTTATCTCGGCTACGGCGTGATTGGCGGTTGCGGGCTCGGCCTCGGTTATATCTCGCCCGTCTCGACCCTGGTAAAATGGTTTCCCGATCGACCGGGCATGGCGACTGGCATGGCGATCATGGGCTTTGGCGGCGGTGCCTTCATCGGCTCGAACCTGAGCCTTCTCCTGATGAACACTTTCAAGACAGCGACCAGCGTGGGCGTTGGAAAGACCTTCATTGCGCTGGGTCTGCTTTATTTCTGCTACATGATGTTTGGCTCCTTCATCGTGCGGGTGCCGGCAGAGGGTTGGAAACCGGCCGGCTATGTGCCGCCGACGCAATCGCACGGCCTGATCACGAGCGGGAATGTAACCGCGACCAACGCGACCAAGACGCCGCAGTTCTGGCTCCTTTGGATCGTGCTGTGCTTTAACGTCACCGCTGGCATCGGCATTCTCGAGCAGGCTTCGCCCATGATTCAGGAAATGTTTCCGGGAAAAATCCTGGCTCCGGCCGCGGGCGCCTTTGTCGCTCTGCTCAGTCTCTTTAACATGGCCGGCCGGTTCGTCTGGTCGTCGGCGAGCGATTATACCGGGCGGAAGATGATTTACGTCATCTACCTGTTGTTAGGCGCGATTCTTTACTGCCTCATCCCGTTCTCCGGACACAGCGGAAGCGCGGTCATCTTCGTCGCGATTTGCTGCGTCATCATCAGCATGTATGGCGCCGGTTTCGCGACCGTGCCGGCTTACCTGAAGGATCTCTTTGGCACCATGCAGGTCGGCGCGATTCATGGACGGCTGCTGACCGCCTGGTCGGCGGCCGGCATTCTCGGGCCGGTCCTGGTCAATTATATTCGGGTTTATCTAAAGGAGCGCGGGGCGAGCGGCGTCGGCCTTTACGCGCCGACCATGTATCTCATGGCCGGGTTACTGATCATCGGATTGATTTGCAATCTGGCCGTCCGCCCGGTCGCGGAACGCTATTATCACAAGGCCAATCCGGATTCCAAATAGGAGAAACGTATGACGAACGAAAACAAATCGGCCGGTAACGGGGCCATGCTGCTGATCTCATGGGTGGCGGTGGGCGTGCCGCTGATCTGGGGCGTCTATAACACGCTCCTCAAGCTTCCCGCGCTCTTTCGTTAGGCAAAGATGCTTGCGCTCGTTAGGCCGGCGGCGAAAGCAAGCGTGCTGACGAGCGCTCCGGCTTTTCGTTAGGCCGACGGTTTTGATCGCTCCGTGGGGGCCTCCGCTACGTGAGGCCGAGTTAGCCCTGGGCGTGGTATTCCTGCAGGCTGCGCACGGTCATCCGGCCTTTTTGCAGCGAGCGGATGCCTTTCGCGCTCGCGGAAGCGGCGCGCACGGTCGTCATGATCGGGATGCGCTCGGTCAGGGCAGCAGTGCGGATTTTCACTTCGTCCTGACGCGGCGTCTTGCCGCTGGGCGTGTTGATGATGAACTGGATCTGTCCGTTCTTGATCAGGTCGCGCACGTTGGGTCGGCCTTCGGCGATCTTGAACACCTTCGTCACTTTAACCCCAGCGTCGGCGAGAGTGTCGGCCGTTCCCGAAGTCGCGACGATCCCGAAACCGAGCTGGGCGTATTCGCGCGCGAGGTCGATCACGTTTGGTTTATCGCTATCTTTTACGCTGATGAAGACGTTGCCGGCGACAGGGAGCGGCCAATTGCTGGCGAGCTGCGATTTGGCGTAGGCGAGGCCGAGATCGGCGTCGATGCCCATCACTTCGCCGGTCGATTTCATTTCCGGGCCTAACGAAATGTTAACGCCCTCAAAGCGCAGAAACGGGAAGACAGCTTCCTTGACCGAATAGTGCGGCGGCACAATCTCGCTCGTGAACCCGAGGTCGCGCAGCTTCTCGCCCGTCATCACTTTCGCGGCCAGCTTCGCGAGCGGAACGCCGATCGCTTTGCTCACAAACGGCACCGTGCGCGAGGCGCGCGGATTTACTTCGAGCACGTAAACCTTCTCGTCCTTGATCGCGAACTGCACGTTCATCAGTCCGCGCACCTGGAGTTCTTTCGCCATCGCCTTGGTCGCGCTCGTGATTTCCTCCAGAATCTCGGGAGAAAGCGAAAAGGTCGGCACGACACAGGCGCTGTCGCCGCTGTGAATGCCAGCTTCCTCGATGTGCTCCATGATCGCCCCGATCACGGCGGTCTCGCCATCGGCGATGCAATCGACATCCACCTCGATCGCGTCCTCAAGGAATCGATCGACCAGAACCGGGCGCTCCGGGCTCACTTCGATCGCACTTTGCATATAACGCCGGAGATCGTCCGCATGATAAACCAGCTCCATCGCGCGACCCCCGAGAACGAATGATGGCCTAACGAGGACGGGATATCCGATCCTTTCTGCAATCGCGACCGCTTCATCTTCGCTCACTGCCGAGCCGCTCGGCGTCTGGCGCAGCTCGAGGCGAACGAGCATTTCGGCGAAAAGTTTCCGATCCTCCGCCAACTCGATACTCTCCGGTTGGGTGCCGATGATGGGGACGCCCGCAGCCTTCAGTCCGGCCGCGAGATTCAGAGGAGTCTGACCGCCAAACTGGACGATGACACCGTCCGGCTTTTCCTGTTCGTAGATGTTGAGCACGTCCTCGTGCGTGAGCGGCTCGAAGTAGAGTTTATCGCTCGTGTCGTAGTCGGTGGAAACGGTTTCCGGGTTCGAGTTGACCATGATCGTCTCAATCCCGAGTTCGCGCAGAGCGAAGGCGGCGTGCACGCAGCAGTAATCGAACTCGATGCCCTGCCCGATCCGATTCGGGCCGCCGCCCAGGATCATGATCTTGCGCTTATCGTTAGGCCGGATCTCGTTCTCCGAGCCGTAGGTGGAGTAATAATAGGGGGTGTAAGCCTCAAACTCCGCCGCACAGGTATCGACCAGGCGGTAGGTGGGAACGACGCCCGCCGCTATGCGCTCCGCGCGGACCTGCTCCTCGGTTGTGCCTAACGAATGCGCGAGCTGCCGGTCGGAAAATCCCAGGCGTTTGAACGGTCGGAGCATAGGCAGCTTGCCTGTGCGGACTGCAGGCGGCTCGCCTGCATCGGATTCTGCCACGGGCGAGCCGCCCACGTTCCCCACAGGCAGGCTTCCTGTGCTCCGCTGCAATTTCCCGCCGCGATCGAGCGCGTATTCCTCCTCGCGCAACTTCGCTTTCGCCGGGTTCGCCGCGATATAGGCGCGGTAGCGCTCCAGCTCCGCATCGTCCCGCACCATCCGATCGAAGCTCTCCGCCTGCCAAACCGCGCCGCTTTCGCCTAACGACCGGTTGATCGCCTTGGCGGTATAGGATTTCCAAGTGTGCAGGATCTCCGCGAGCGAAAATTTCCCGGCCGGCTGCATGAGCACATGGACGTGGTTCGGCATGATCACGAACGCGTCGAGGAGATAGCGTTCACCAGCGAAATGCCGCAGGCATTCGTGAACGATCTCCCGGGTCGCAGGCTCGCGCAGCAGACAACGGCCCGTGCCCTGGTCGAGCCAGGCTTCCCAGTCCTGGACGAAACGGCGCTGATATTCGAAAGCGATTTTTGCATCCCACGGCTCGGGATGGTGTTTCAACCAGATTCTGAACTCTTCGCGCCACTCTTCCTGAAGTTCCATGGGGACAGCATCGCCCAGGCGGAAGGTGATAAAGTAGGTCGCGCCGGGTTGTTCCCAGTGCGGAAGATTCCGCCGGGTGCGGTGAGTGTCGCCGTGCGGGTCCATCCCGCGGAAGATTGGCCGGATCGCAGGCGGC
The DNA here is from genome assembly GCA_965218705.1 of Chthoniobacterales bacterium. GTDB lineage: Bacteria > Verrucomicrobiota > Verrucomicrobiia > Chthoniobacterales > UBA10450 > Palsa-1392. The sequence continues at coordinate 343,530 of OZ244652.1, read as the reverse complement.
TCGCCTGCAGCAACAGGGCCTGAAACAGGCGAGCCGCCTGTTTTCCCCACAGGCAGGCTGCCTATGCTCCGGCCGCGCAATTGCGCAGTCGCTTGCACGATTTGCGCGATGTTGCTTAAAAACCACGGATCGATTTTCGTTAGGCCGAAAATCTCCTCACTGGTCATCCCATCCTCGAACGCCTGCGCAAGATAAAAGATCCGCTCCGCATTCGGCACGCTTAACTTCCGCCGCAGCGTCTCCGCATCGACCCGCGCCTCCGCGCCATCGCCGCATAGACCGAAGCGCTTGATCTCCAAACTCCGCAGCGCCTTTTGCAGCGCTTCCTTGAACGTCCGTCCGATCGCCATCGCTTCGCCCACGCTCTTCATCCGCGTCGTTAGGGTCGGATCGGCTTCCGGGAATTTCTCGAAAGTGAAGCGCGGCACCTTGACCACGCAGTAATCGATCGTTGGCTCGAAACTGGCCGGCGTTTCCCGCGTGATGTCGTTGCGGATTTCGTCCAACGTGTAGCCGACCGCGAGCTTGGCCGCGATTTTGGCGATGGGAAAACCGGTCGCCTTCGAGGCTAGCGCACTCGAACGCGAGACGCGCGGGTTCATCTCGATCACGACCATGCGGCCGTCCTCCGGGTTCACGGCGAACTGGATATTGGAGCCGCCCGTCTCGACCCCGATCTCGCGGATGACCGCAAACGACGCGTTGCGCATCGCCTGGTATTCGCGATCGGTCAGCGTTTGCGCCGGGGCGACGGTGATGGAATCGCCGGTGTGCACACCCATCGGGTCGAGATTCTCGATCGAGCAGACGACGACACAGTTGTCGGCCCGGTCGCGCATCACCTCCATCTCGAACTCCTTCCAGCCTAACAATGACTCCTCGATCAAGACTTCACTGACCGGCGAGAGGTCGAGCCCGAGTTCGACAATCGATTCGAGTTCTTCGCGATTGTAGGCGATCCCTCCACCCGAGCCGCCTAACGTAAAGGCCGGTCGAATGATAAGCGGGAAAGTCCCAATCTCACCGGCGACGCGCTCGGCATCGGCCAAAGAGCGCGCGATCCCCGAGCGCGCGACATCGAGCCCGATCTTGACCATGGCATCTTTGAAAAGCTGCCGATCTTCGCCCTTGGCGATAGCCTTGGCGTTGGCCCCGATCAGCCGCACGTTATGCCTAACGAGCGCGCCATTCCGGTTCAACTCCATGGCGGCGTTGAGCGCGGTCTGGCCGCCCATCGTCGGCAGGATGGCATCCGGTTTCTCGCGTTCCAGGATGAGCTCGATCACCTCCGGCGAGATCGGCTCAATGTAGGTCCGATCGGCGAACTCCGGATCGGTCATGATCGTAGCCGGGTTCGAGTTCACGAGCACGACTTCGTAGCCCTCTTCGCGCAGGGCTTTGCAGGCCTGCACCCCCGAATAATCGAACTCGCAGCCCTGCCCGATGATGATGGGGCCGGAGCCGATGAGGAGGATTTTCTGGAGTTGTTCGTTCCGCGGCATGCGCAGCGGGAGGTTATCCAAAAACGGAGCGAGGTCGAGGGAATCGCCCGCTCGGATGGAAGTCAGTCATCTTGATTCACTCGGCGGGCAGTCTTCCAGCCGGCCCGAGAAATGGAGCCGACGGGCTGGAAGGCCGTCGGCCGAGTCAGGCGAAAACGCCTGACCTCCTAGGCGGCGGCGCGCTTCCGATCGAGATACACTTTGCACACGCCCTTGATCCGCGTCAGCACATAGTAGGTGGTTTGGCTGCGCACGCGCACGAGTTCAGCTCCGACGATGCGAGTCACGAAGTCACTCGGAAGATCGAGAATTTCCTGCGGCGTAGCGCCGTCGAGTCCTTTGCAAAGGATCGAGGTCATGGCGCGGGTGAGGGTTTGCACTTCTGGGCCGAGCGTCATGCGCAGGTGCGCTTTGCCCTCGTGGTCGACTTGCAGGTAGACGCCCACCTTATCCGCGCACTCCTCGTCCTTGCGCACGTCTTCGAGATCGAACTTTTCTCCTTCGCGCGGCTCTTGTTTCGGCGCGCTGTCGGAATAAGAGACGAGCGTTTCGCGGCGTTCCACCTCCGGGAGGTGTTCGAAAAGGTCGATGATCTGGTCGAGCTTCGGCGGATACATGGAGCAAACTTCCACAGATTCCTCCGGTTTTCACCGCCGGGCTGGGTCGCTCCAGAAATCTGCTCGCCGCAATTCAGCAATGAAGGATTTCCCATCTCTGCGCGTATCTCGGATGAAGATACTGGTTTCTGGATTTCCATGCACGAGACTCGCGATGAGGACGAGGGAGAAGAGGAAGACGAAACTACCTCGCATGCAGCCACAGCCTGATTCCTAACATTTCGGAACTTGGTCGCGCTCGCTCTCGGAAATCGCGGCTTTAGCGAGATGGCGGCGTTATTTTCGCCGCGACCTACCTCGCCATCTCGATCGGCAAGCTGCCCGCCTTCCGACTGGATCGCACCGGCGCGGCGCTCACGATCGTAACTCTGCTGGTCGGTCTCTGGTGGCTCTAGTTCGGGCTCGTTAGGCACTTTTCTCGATCGGAGCGCCGACCTTGTTGCCCCACTCCGTCCAGGAGCCGTCGTAGTTGCGCACGTTATCCAAGCCTAACAAATAGGTGAGGACGAACCAGGTGTGGCTGGAGCGTTCGCCGATACGGCAATAAACAACGGTGTCGACCTCCGGGTTTACGCCCGCGCCGTCGAAGTAAATCTTCGCGAGCTCAGTCGCTGATTTGAAGGTGTTGTCGTCGTTCGTCGCGGTTTTCCACGGCACGCTCTGCGCGCCCGGGATGTGTCCGCCGCGGAGCACGCCTTCCTGGGGATATTCCGCCATGTGGGTGATCTCGCCTTTAAATTCGCCCGGCGAACGCACATCGATGAGCGGCTTGCCGGCTTTGCTTTGCGCGAGCGCCTCGTCGGCGAAAGCGCGGATTTCCTGGTCCATCCGTTTGGCCGGCACTGGATAATCGGTGGCCGTGTATTTCGGCACTTCGCGCGTCATCTTGCGGCCTTCCGCTTTCCATTTGTCGCGGCCGCCGTTGAGAATTTTGACGTTTTTGTGTCCGAAGAGACGAAAAGCCCAGAGCGCATAGCAGGCCCACCAGTTCGCCTTGTCGCCATAAAAAACGCAGGTGGTTTCCGGCGCAATTCCGTTGCGCCGACACATCTCGGCGAATTTATCCGGAGAAATATAGTCGCGGATGACCTGGTCCTGCAGGTCGGCCCGCCAATCGATATGGATGGCCCCCGGGATATGGCCCGTATCGTAGAGCAGGATGTCCTCGTTGGATTCGATAATCCGGATGTCCTTGTCATTCAGATGCTGCTCAAGCCACTCCGTTTCGACCAAGGCTTCGGGGTGAGCGTACTCGGCTGGGTTCGTTTCCATGAGGATAAGATATGGTCCTCGTCCAGGGGACCGGCAAGTAACTTTGGGCCGACAAAGTCCCCGACTTGACCAATGCACTTTGACTAACGCAGGGGCTTGTCAGCCAGCTGGCCGATCTGATAAGACGGAGAACCCATGAAAACTGTGACCAAGACCAAGGTGGCGAAGCGCGGAAAAAAGTTGACCGCGCCTCCCGGAACCGCTCCGAAGGCAAACAAGACGGCCCCGAAGAAAGCGGCGCCGCCGAAGAAGATAACGACGGCGCCAGCCCCTGGGCTGGCTTTTCGTGAATTTGTGGCGTTGCAGCGTCAGCTCGACGTCTCTCTGGATGAGCTGACTGCTCGTCTGGGCCTTTCCCGAGCGACGGTCGCGGAACGTAAGGCGGCCGGTCGCCTCACGACCGATGAATCGGGCAAGATCGTTTCCTTCGCGCGTCTTCTGGGCTACGCCATGCGTCTTTTCGGTGATCTGGATGAAGCGCGTCTTTGGTTAAAAACTCCGCAACGAGGTCTGCATGGAGCGGTCCCGCTTGATTACGCCAAGACCGAGTTGGGAGCGCGCGAAGTCGAGAATCTGCTCACGCAGCTGCGCGCGCGCCGCCGCTAGAAACCACCCGGGACGCCAAGCGCATTGCCACGAGTCACGTCCCTCGTTTTCGGTAGGCATCGGGGACCGTTTCCTTCTGTCCAAACCGGGCGACAATGCTGACCAAATGCGTACCCAAAAAACGATCGCGGTCTTAGGCGGTGGTTCGGCCGGGTTTACCGCGGCGCGAGTCGCGGCCGCGCAGGGAGCCCGCGTTTTGTTTTTTATGGGAGACAACGCCGACCATGCCTCGCTCTGTGTGAACGCGGGTTGCATGCCCTCAAAAGCGCTCTTCGAGCCAATCGATGCGATGCATCATGCGCGACGACACGGCTGGCTCGAGATTAAGCCGAAGCATCCCGATGAATATCTCGCCCAGATCGTGCGATGGAAGGATAACGAAATCGCGGAATTCCGGGCCTACCGGCAGAAGTCGATTCGGGAACAGGCGAGCGAGAATTTTCAGATCATTCGGGCGAACGCCTCTTTTGCGAACAAGCACGAGGTGGTGAGCGAGGGAAAGCGCTTTCACTTTGACGCCGCGATTATTGCGACGGGATCGGTCACGGTGCGGCCGACCATCAAGGGGCTCGATCCCGCGGCGGAGGAATGCTGGACGAGTGACGAGATTTTGCACAATACGCGCATTCCGAAGTCGCTTGCGGTGATCGGCGCCGGTGCGATTGGGTTGGAGTTTGCCCTGCGTTATGCCCGGCTCGGGACGAAGGTGACGATGCTTTCGCGGAGAAATCTCCTGCCCTGTTATCCACCTCGGTTTGGGGAGCGATTGACGAAGATTTACGAACAGGAAGGGGTGCAGGTGCACACGCAGCGACAGGCGGCTCGCGTGACTCGCGACGAATCGGCAAATTTTGTGATCGAAACCGAAGGCCCCGAGAAGTTGGCGCCCATCGTCGCGGAAAAGGTTCTGTTAGCAGTCGGCCGCCGGCCGGCGCTGGACGGGCTCAACCTGGTCGCGGCGGGGGTCGAGCCAGGACCAAAAGGTCGCCTGGAGATCGGCGACGATATGCGTGTCAAAGGTTCGCAACACCTCTTCGCCGCGGGTGACGTGGCCGGCGTCCGCATGGTTGTGCATCATGCCCATATCGAAGCCGGTATCGCCGCCGAGAATGCCTGCCAGGAAGGGGATCGACGCTGGACCAAGCGCTCCAACATCGAAGTTATTTTCACGGATCCGGAATTCGCCTATGCGGGTTGCCAACCAGCCGATGCGGAAGCGGAGGGCTGCAAGCTAGTCAGCGCTTCGGCGGAAAGCCGCGATGTAGGGAAGCTCCACCTGGCTGGAGACGATGATGGGTTTGGGGAGTTTTACGCCGAGGTCACGACCGGACGATTAATTGGTGCCGGTTTGCTGTGTCACGACGCCAGCAACCTGATTCATTTACCCGCTTACGCAATCGACCACGAACACACCATCCACCAGCTGGAGGATGCGGAGTTCTATCATCCCACAAAGATCGAGATCGTTTCCGAGATCGGCGATGCTCTTTGTCGTAAGCTGGGTGGGCATCCCTTCGCCCGGGCCGCGGAGTAGCGCTTACGGAATTGTGCGTGGCGCAGGAAACGCCAGGCAAAGGCCCGCGAGCAGGAACGTGAGGGCAGCGGAAAACAGGCAAAACGGGCAGAAAGCGTGCAACACAAAGGCTTGCAGATAGAGAAAGTAAAGCGAAGCAAGCAGCATCAGGCTGATCACGCCGGCGAGCCAACTGTGCACGCGCGCGTAACCAAACGCCGCCAACAGCGAGAGGCTAAATACCGTGAAGTAAGCGACCGCTCCAAGGCTAGCCGTGGGCAGGCCCATGACCGTCGCATAACGGCTGCTGAGCACGGTGGAGCAGCCCAACGCCGAACCGCAAACAGCATTCTCACCTGTGAGATGTCCCACCGTCAGATAGGTGGCGTCGGCCAGGCCTGCGAGCGCGATGACGATGAGGATCCAGTAAATAACCCTGCCGGAACCGCTCCCCTCAGCTCGTGCCTGGGCGGGGCGCGCCTTTTCGTTCTTCGACATCGCCATGTCAGCTCTTCTTCCCTTCCGTCAAAGCCGCCTCGATACTCTGCTGTAAACTTCCGGAGCTGAAAGGAGGGCGCAGCTCCTGGCCGTTCAGGAAAATGGTCGGGGTGTTCTTCACGCCGCGCGCCGCTCCTGAATTGCCATCGGCCTGGATCCGCTGACGCAATCCCGGGCTTTTGGTGTCGCGCTGAAACTGGGCTACATCCAGCCCCAATGATTTTGCATACGCGTTGAAGAGCCCGGCTACCTGGTCGGCTTTGGCCCAAATATCCTGATATTGATAGAGCATGTCGTGCATCTCCCAGAAACGCCCCTGCAGCCCGGCTGCCTCAGCCGCCATGGCCGCCGCGAGGGCGTGTTGATGCATGGCGAGGGGAAATTCGTGAAACTCGACCCGCAATTTCTTCGCAAACTGTTGCTGCAATGCGTGGATCACAGTGGCCGCGCCGGCGCAGGGCGGGCATTGGAAATCGCCATACATCTCCAAGGTCACTGGCGCATCGGCCGGCCCTTGCGTGTGCGGATCGCGGCTATCGGACTCCGGCGCCAGGACCAACGGGGGATGCGAAACATAGTCGGGATCGGGTGCCGAAACGGAGGGTGGAGTCACGCTCGCTGCGGCCACGAGCGAACCAGCTGGGGTGGGTGAAGTCGCGGCCACGGGTGAAGCAGCGGCCACGGGTGAAGCCACAGGTGAAGCAGCAGCCAGCGCGGGAGAAGGAGCCGCCGCGGCTGCCTGCATCTTGCTGCGGTAGAGGGCGCCCGCAATTCCCACCGCGGCCAGGCCGACCAGGATGATGATGAGGAAAGGCAGATATCTTTTCATGAAAATGAACCGTCAACCGGCATCGGACCGCGACTCTATTCCGATCTGCGCCGACTCAAAGCAAAAAGAGAGGCGACAGACCCCCCTTGGCTGATTGTTAGGCACTCCTTGTCGCGCGGCGAGAGTCTGGGGAGCGCACGCGCCTCGCGTGCTGTTTGCGGCACCTCGCCGCCAGCTCCCCGGTGGACTGATTCAGCCCCCAAGTTCGCGATTGGCGAGGCGCCATCACCAAGCGCGTGAGGGTTATCTGCGTTCCTCAGAACTCTGCAGCGAAAGCTGGTCGCGTGAATCCCCTCCGCGCGTTGCTTTTCCGGGGGTGAATGTTAGCGTCGCCGCTCTGCGATGAGCCAGAATTACAAGGATACCCTCAACCTGCCAAAAACGGATTTTCCGATGAAAGCAGGGCTGGCTACGCGTGAGCCGGAGATGCTCCGCGTCTGGCAGGAAACGCGTCTTTACGAGCAGATCCAAGCGGCGCGGGCCGAGGGTGAACTTTTCGTTCTTCATGACGGCCCGCCCTTCGCTAATGGCGACGTCCATATGGGCACGGCGTTGAACAAAATTCTCAAGGATTTGGTCGTGAAATCCAAGACCATGGCTGGTTTCCGAGCGCCCTTCGTTCCGGGCTGGGACTGCCACGGACTGCCGATCGAATACAAAGTGGTGAGAGAGACACGCGGTCTCTCGCCGCTCGAAGTGCGGCAGCGCTCCGAAGCGTTTGCCCGCAAGTTTATCGATATCCAGCGCGAGCAGTTCAAACGTCTCGGCGTGCTGGGCGATTGGGAACATCCCTACCTGACCATGAACCCAGCCTACGAAGCCGAGATTCTGCGCGCGTTCGCTGTCTTCGTGGAAAAGGGCCTCGTCTACGAATCGATGAAACCGGTTTTCTGGAGCACGGGTGCGCAGACCGCGCTGGCCGAGGCCGAAGTCGAATACCAGGACCGGGAAGATCCAGCGGTCTTCGTGAAGTTCCCGATCGCGACCGGCGCCCTGGCGGGAAAAGCGAGCATCGTCATTTGGACCACAACGCCGTGGACGCTGCCGGCCAACCTGGCGATCGCGGTCCACCCGAAAGAGCGCTACGTCGCGCAGAAATTCACCCGCGGCGATCAAGTGGAAACGTTCGTCCTCGCGGAAAAACTGGTTCCCAATTTCAGTGCCGCGACAGGGTTCATGGTAGCCGGGGACGGTCTCCCCGGCAGGGTGGACGACGCCGCGGGGGAACCGGAAGCGGCGACCAACGCGTTTCCTGGGACCAAACTGGAAGGGATCGGCGCACAACATCCCTTTCTACCGCGCACCGCGATTGTGCTGACGGCCGACTTCGTGACCATGGATACCGGCACCGGCGCGGTCCACATCGCCCCGGGGCACGGCGACGACGATTATTCGTTAGGTAAAACCAACGGTTTGCCCATTCTCTCGCCGGTCGACGATGAGGGCCGCTACACCGAAGAAGTGGGCCTGCCGGAGTTGGTCGGGCGCTACGTTTTCGAGGCCAACGCCGATATCGTTAGGCTGCTAGGCGAGCGCGGCATGCTCATCGCCGCGCAAACCTATCAGCACTCCTATCCCTACTGCTGGCGTTCGAAAACGCCGATCATTTTTCGCGCAGTCGAGCAATTCTTCATTCGCATCGACGACCTGCGCGAGGCGGCGCTCGACGCCATCAAAAAAGTCACCTGGCTCCCGGGGTGGGGGGAGAATCGCATTGCCGGCACCGTCGAGGCGCGGCCCGATTGGGTGATCTCGCGCCAGCGCAGTTGGGGTGTACCGTTGCCCGTCTTTTATACGGCAGAAGGCGACGCGATCCTCGATCCCGCCTGGATTCGGAGACTAGCCGAGCTGGTCGCGCAACGCGGCTCTAACGTTTGGTTCGAGCTGGATGATGTCGCGCTCGCGCGAGAGCTCGATTTGCCGGAAGGCACACGCCATCGCAACGACACCATCGACGTTTGGATCGATAGCGGCGTTTCCCACCAGGCCGTCTGCGCGGCGCGCCCCGAGTTGCACGACCCGGCCGACATGTATCTGGAGGCGACCGATCAACACCGCGGCTGGTTCCAATCCTCGCTCATGACGAGCGTGGCGTTGCACGACCGCGCTCCCTACAAAACCTGCGTGACCCACGGCTTCGTGGTCGATGTCGACGGGAAGAAAATCTCCAAATCGAGCACCTACAATAAGCCGATGGACGCCGGCCATTTTATGGGGCGACACGGCGCCGATTTGGTGCGGCTCTGGGTAAGCAGCGTGAATTACACCGACGATGTTCCCTTCTCGGAGGAAATCTTTACCCGACTCGGCGACACCTACCGGCGTATCCGGAATACCCTCCGCATTTTGTTAGGCAATCTGCACGATTTTCCGTTAGACGACGGCGCGGTTGTAGCCGGGGACGCTGTCCTCGGCAGAGAAAACGTCGCCGATCCCGAGCCGGGGACAGCGTCCCCGACTACAGCAACATCCCCGGCGACAGAGCCCACCCTCGTCGATCGCTGGATTCTCGATCGCCTCCAGGAAGTGATCGAAGAATGTCGCGGGGCCTATGCTGCCTACGAATTCCACAAGGTCTACCACACCCTCAATCAATTCTGCGCAGTCGATCTGAGCAGTCTCTACATCGATATCACGAAAGATCGCATGTATTGCGATGCGCCCGATTCGCCGCGGCGCCGAGCCACGCAGGCCGCCCTGCATCAAATCTTCGACGCGCTCTGCCGCCTGCTCGCCCCCATTCTTGTTTTCACGGCTGAGGAAGCGTGGGGCTATCTCGGTCTGGGCGGTTCGGTGCACCTGCGATTGTTCCCCCAGGCGCAGGGCAACTTGCGGGATGCAGCCGTGCGTAAGCAGATGGACGAGCTGCTGAAATTACGCGGAGTGATCGGCCAGGCGGTTGAAAAGGCGCGTCAGGAAAAACTGATTGGGAATGCCTTGGAAGCCGCCGTCGTTTTATCCTGTGATGAAGATCTGGCCCAGGATTTACCCCGTGCGGAGTTGGAAGAACTTTTCATCCTGAGCGACCTGAAATTGGAGTCCGCGGACGAACCGAAAGCGACCATCAGCCTAACGCCTCACAAAAAATGCGCGCGCTGTTGGCGGCATCGCGCCGCGGTCGGCACGATCGAAAAACATCCCGACTTGTGTGAGCGCTGCTCAGAGGTCGTCGAAAAGCGATGAAGAATGGCGGCGAATTCCAGGGAGCACACACGCCTCGCCAAAATGCTCTTCGTAGTTTCAGCGTAATGCGAGGCATTCGGCGAGGCGCCGAATGCAGCACGCGAGGCGCGTGATTGCCACCGCTCTCCGATGAAAAATTTCCTTTTTCTCACCCTGCCGTTGTATCTGCTCGATCAGGTGACGAAGCTTCTGGTGCTGCGCTTCATCGACCCTGAATTGCCCCGCGCGGTGGTGGCGAATTTTTTTACGCTCGTGCACGTGACCAACACGGGGGCGGCCTTCGGTTCTTTCAGCAACAACAACACCTTTTTCATCGTGCTCTCCTGCGTAGCGCTGGTCGTGGTGATCTGGTTGCTCTCGCGCAAAGAGCCGCGCGATCCTTGGCGACGCGTCGCTCTCGGACTGCTCCTGGCCGGGATCCTGGGCAATCTGACCGACCGTTTTCTGCACGGGCACGTCATCGATTTTTTGCTCTTCGATCTTCACCTGCCCTTCGCGCACCCGTGGCCGGCTTTTAACGTAGCCGATTCCTGCATCTGCATCGCGGTCGTCTGCTTCATGGTCTATTCCTTCCGCGACTCGAAAAAGGCGGCGTGACGGATTGGAGGGACGGGCGCCGGTCCCGTCCGTGTTTCTTGGACGATGGAGGGCGTCCCTCCAGGAGGGCGGGTGATGCGGTCGTCCGGTGCTCGACAGTGCCCGCGCAAACAGCGAGCGTAGCGACGTGCAACCTCACCGCTCCAGCGAGCCGATGACGCCCATGGAATCGACCGCGCGGGCGCTGGTCGCGCGACTGTGCGAGGCGGGCCACGTCGCCTATTTCGCCGGCGGCTGCGTGCGCGATCTGGTGCGCGGCCGGACGCCTAAGGACATCGATATCGCGACAAGTGCGCGACCGGAAGAGGTGCAGAAGATTTTCCGGCGCACCTACGCCGTGGGAGCGCATTTCGGCGTCATCGTGGTCCTGGAAAACGAGATGCAATTCGAGGTCGCGACCTTTCGAGCCGACGGCGCTTATCTCGATGGTCGTCATCCTGCCGAAGTCCGCTTCGCTACGCCCGAGGAGGACGCGCGGCGCCGCGATTTCACGATCAACGGGATGTTCTTCGATCCGCCTAACGAGAAAGTGATCGATTTCGTGGGAGGCCAGCGCGACTTGGCCGCTGGTATGGTGAGGGCCATTGGCGAGCCGGCGGAGCGTTTTGCGGAGGATCGATTGCGGCTTTTGCGGGCCGTTCGTTTTGCCACGGTGCTCGACTTCGAGATCGAAAGGTCAACCTGGGCCGCCGTCGTGGAGGCGGCAGGAACCATCCGAGAAATCAGCGCCGAGCGGATTCGCGAAGAGCTAGTGCGCCTGTTCCTATCGCCCCAGCGTGTGCGCGGCTGGGATTTGCTCGAGGCGAGTGGTTTGATGCGGCAGATTTTGCCGGAACTGACCGCGCTCAAGGGCTGTGAGCAGCCGCCGCAGTTCCATCCGGAAGGCGATGTCTTTAAACATACGCGTTTGATGTTAAGCCTGCTCCCAGAACAGGCGTCGCTGCCGCTGGTGATGAGCGTCCTCTTCCACGATATCGGCAAACCGGGCACGGCCAGGGTGGATGAGGAAGGGCGGATTCGGTTTAATGGACACGATCGACTGGGTGCGGAAATGACGGAAGCGCTCATGGAGCGGCTCCGTTTTACGCGGGCCACGATTGAGGCGACAGTCGAAGCGGTCCGCCAGCACATGGTCTTCAAGGATGTGCCCAATATGCGGGTGGCGCGACTGAAGCGTTTTATGGCGCGGCCGACTTTTGGCGATGAGCTGGAGCTGCACCGGGTCGATTGCGCCGGCAGCCATGGGATGCTGGATAACTATGAATTTCTTCAACAGAAACGGGAAGAATTCGCCAATGAACCGATCATCCCGCCTCCGCTGGTGCGGGGCGACGACCTGATCGCGCTGGGACTCAAACCGGGTCCGCGCTTTGGCGAGATTCTGGAAGCGGTTGAGACGCGACAGTTAGAGGGTGCTTTGCGGGATACTGACGAGGCGCTCGCCTGGGTGCGCGAGGAATATTTAACCGCAGAGGACGCGGAGGACGCAGAGAGGGGGTAACAAAGAGGGAGCGATCTGTTCGGGATCTTGCGCCCACTGCGGTTGAGGAGCCGGAGAGCGGGGCCCTTAGAAAGCGAATCGCGCTGGCTCCGAAGAACCAGCGCGATCCAATCTGCTATCTTGGCTCGAAGCCTTAAGGTATTATGGCCGTGCCGGAAGCGGCTTTGACCAGACCGATGTCGGCGCTGTTGAGATTACCGTCGATGGTCACATCGGAACGGAAGTTATCACGGTCGACGACCTGTCCCGATCGGGACTTCGTCTGCGAGATATCGGCTGAGTTGGCGGAGGCATCCCCATTCGTGTCACCCGCTAACACGCCCATCGGGACGGAGACGTTGGTCGCTGGCCCACCCGTGGAGGCACCCAACAAAGTTACCGTGATGGTCTGAGCGTTATTGACGCCGGACAGGTTAATGACAGCCTGACTGGTATTGTTGCCCGTGACCGTGGCGTTCCCCTGGCTGGACGAAGCTCCCGTAAACGTGACCGGCGCAGCGAAGGTCATGACCACTTGGAACGCCTTGTTTGTTCCACCGGTGCGGCACTCAATCGCGGTGCTAGTCGCAGGAACGAGCGGGGCCAGTTTGATATCGAACGGGCCGGCTGATCCGTGCACCTTGCGGGAGACGGCGTTGACCAAGCTCGCCACCGGGGCGCAAGAAGCGTTACCTGAGATATTATACGTTGCGTCGCCCGTGATATCGGAGGCGTTATTCTGTGACCGCTGACCAGGATCAATGCGGTTGAAGAAAGTGCGCACGTTAACTCCGGCCAGGTCATTTCCCGGCCCGTACCCACCATCCAGAGTCTCCAGCTTGCTCGTTGAAATAGTGAGAGTGATCACGCCGGTCGCAGGATTATAGGTGCCGCTGTCCGCGTTACCCACCTTGACTGGTGTATTGGCCGTGGGGCTCGGATTGGTCGGATCGAGAGCGACGCCAAAGTTGCCGTATTCAAAGCTCGTTGCACCAGAAGCATCGGTAGTCATCGCGACATAGACGCGGTCGAAGTCCGCAGTGGTGTTATGTCGATTCCAGATGATGTACCACTGGCTGTTTGGAGGTGCCGTCCCGGTTAGGGAAGGCGCATCCTGCAGCGTGAAGATGAACTTATTGGGGTCGCCGCTGACGAATGGCTCGCCAATAAACAGCTTCCGGATATTAACGCTGCCATCCGGAGGGAAATTCGGAGGTGTATCATCATCCGCGCCGGCAGCGGTGACATCGTTAATCACGAGGACGCCCGGTAAAGTACAAGGATCAGGTGCTGGCGGGGGTACTATCGGAACCACATCGTGGCAATAAGGGCCTTCCCCGATCGAGTTAAAGGCTGTAACACGATAGGCGGCAGCTGGAGGGGAGCTTGGATCGGTATAGTTGGGGTCCGTGACCGTTGCCTGGAGAGTGAACACCCCACTGATGCCACGATAGACGTTGTAGCCGGCAATAATTGCCCCGCCACTGTCAGGAACGGGCCATGAAAGATTAACGGTGGTTCCGCTGAGATTGGCTGTGACCGCAGGCGCGCCAGGCACGGCGGGTTCCGCCGGATCGAACTGCGCAAACATCCGTTTACCGCCGGATTGGCGAGCGATGAATCCCTTCGCCGTAAACGAGTTCGCACCGCCATTGACGCAACCGCCGATACACCCATCTTCGCCTCCGACGACAACGCGGCCTTGCTTGTCGATCTCGGCTCCGAAGAAGTCGAGCAGGTTACGGCAAGCGCCGTCGCCACAGATTCCACCGCGCTGGATGGGATCGCCCGGCGTTACATTTTGGGTCGTCCAAGAGAGGCCGCCGTCATACGTGGTGGAAACGTAGAGATACCAAACACCTGGAAAGCTCGGTTGGTCTGCATCACTACCACCGGTCTCGGTGCCGAAGTATGCGAAAGCCGCGCGGCTTGTGTTGGTGCCGTTTTGTTCGCCATCGCCAGCCACCACCGCAGGAAAAGCGCAATTCTGGACTCCGGCGATAATGCCGACATCGGTATCATGTCCCCACGTCACACCCTTATCATGGGAAACGGCAATGCGGGCATGACCATTAGCGGCCTGATAGCCAAGGAAAATCGTGTTGCTATCAGTCGCGACCCCCACCGAGGGATCGTCGTTTCCGCTCGTGACGGCACCGGGAATTGGCCGAATATTCCACGCGAGATTGTTATCCTCCGACACCACTACGGAAGCTTCGCCGCCGTTTAAGAGCGGCACCCCACCGGCAGCACAACCCTTGTCTGGGACGAAAGCGGTTCCATCCGGAGCAACCTTGAGGTGGCCGTGCAGACCCGCACAATCAACAGCGGTAAACATCGGAGTTTGCAAGGGGAAGGTAATGCCACCATCGAAGCTTAATTCCGCGGTCGCAGCGGCGATGCTTTGCGAGGCATAGTAGACAGCATTCGGATAGGTCAAACCCGGGGGCAGTGGGGAGTGGAATGGTCCACCGCCGATGGTCTGGTGATCCAGGCCGGAAGGCGCCCCGCCCTCACTGGGAAAGAAATTGTCTCCATCGTCATCCGTGTATTCCGTGGTGCTTCCCGCAGGGGTTAGACCTTCCAGCTGGGAGACAAAAGTGCGGCCGGTACCGTTACTCGCCGCCATGCCGGAATAGGCAGGCCAACCACGATCGGTGAAGAGAATTGGATCACCGGCGGCTCGCGTGGTAGCTGGGAGTGTGACCGGCTTTTGCTCCCAATTCGCATTCGCGGGAGAAGAACAATCGTCGAAGGTAATCGCGAGCATATAGGTCAGAAATCCGCCGTAATAGGTTGATGTTCCACCGTTAGGAATAGGCGGATTCGGAGCTCCCGTCGTGACCTTGTTATTGCTGAACGACTTCTCGCTATTCCAGTTAATACCGATGGAAGGCTCGCCGGCATCATCCGCCACCCCTGGGGGAGAATTGTAAATTTGGTAACGTGGCGCGCCAGCCACTGGCGGCGGCGTGGGCGTCGTACCTGGAGTCGCAGTCGGTGTCGGTGTGGGGTTCACGCCCCCGGTGGTCGTGGCCACCCCATTGTAGACATCGCCTACCAGGGCGATGAAGTAAACAACGTGAACGGAAAACTGGCCGGTTCCGATCGCCGGGTTGGAGGGATCCAGTTCCACAACTTCTGGGCTGGCTCCACCGGTCGCCGCTGAAGCCACGAGCGGTCCCGAGTTAGTCGCCCCTTTGTGGACGAAGACATCGTAGTCGTCCCCGTTCTCGGGCCACTGAATCTCGATGTGTGCCTTCCGCCCCGCCCAATCGCCGGGAGCTCCCGAAAGAGTGATGAGAAAAGTATCGCAATTGACCCCGTCGACGCACATGGACTCATCCGTCGAGACCCCAACAGCAGACGCGCCCGTCCAAGATGTCGAGCTACCGTTTGTGGGATTTAATGTTCCGGAAGGTGGCGTTGCATCTGGCTTGGGTGGGCGCCGGCTTTTGCGAGCCGCTTCCGATGCGGAAAGACCAAGAAGAACAAGTCCCAGCAGGAGAACGATGAATGAGGCAAGGCGTGATGATTTGCGAACGAATTTACTCATAATCTTGGTGTCTAACGATGGGGATGAAGTCTTTGGATAGATTCCCCGAGTTTATTGCCAAAAAAAGGCACTTACATTTATGTAATCTAGGGTGTAGGCCGAGTTTGGCCCGAATTGGGCACTCATTACGGGCAGTTACACAAAAATCGAAAACAAACGCCCGATCGGACGTGAATTTTGTCATCCAAATGTTCACGCGGTTTGGAACGCACTCCCGCGCTGCCGGTTAAGCGGTCAGAAAAATGTTTCTCCAGAAACCTACAGATAAGGAAAGTGCACTCATCAAACTCCAATTTAACTCCTAAGTTTAGTGATGTCTGCTTCTCCTGTTTTAGGACAACAACCTTCTGAGCCGGCAACCGGAGTCGAAGGGATGATTACAATGTCGCCGATTCGCCCGGCACCGTTCAGAGGAGGAATGGAAATTTCGAAGCCGGTGGCCCGAGACCGCTTTCTCGGTCATACATGAAAAGGGGCGCGGTCGCATCCTTGATCACGGATGAGCAAGGTCACGTTCGCCTCCTTCTGCCCCCGTCGTTACAGTCTTACCATGCAAGGGCCGGAAACTGGCATCGGCCGTCGCGGGCCTTTCGCGATCGATGCGGTGCCGGCCGAATGACGAAGTTGGATGGCGCTGCGACACCGGGATGTGCTGAGCCGATGCGGCCCGCCGTCATCTGTTTGCGCGGTCCTGAAACTCAGGGTAGCCCAGTGCCAGACTTGGATTTTACGAGGCCGGTGTCTCCGCTGTTGATGGTTCCGTCGATGTTAACGTCTTCGCGGAAGTTGGCGGTAGTTACCACGCTGCCGGATTGGCTCTTGGTTTGGCCGATGTCCCCAGAGTTAACCGAGCCGTCGGCGCTGGTGTCGCCGATAAGCACGCTCATCGTCACCTCCTTATCGGGAAGTATTTGCGCAAAACTGTCGGTTACGTTGCTCAACTTCACCGTGAGATTTTGCGGATCGGTCGCCCCCATTACATTTACAGTCATGGTGTGGCCGCTAAGGATGGGGCTTCCCGAAATGCTACCGGTCCCGGCCGTGACAGAGACGTTACCGCTGACCACATCATTGGTGAAGGTGAAGACGAGTGTGTGGTTCCCACCGCTGCTGCGACATTCCACGCCGGGAGTGCCGCTGAGTGGTAAGTTAAGGTCAAAAGGTCCGACTCCGACGTGGGTCTTGCGCGATACGGCGCCGGTTAATTCGAAGAGAGTTAGCGCCCGGTCGACAGCTGCCTTGATATCGAGGCGGCCATAACCATAGGTGTTATTCGGAGAAATAGCAGGGCCACCGCCATCGCAGGTGCTCGAGTTAATCGGCACAGCCGTTTCGTTCAAGATCGTTTCTGTCATGGCCACATCCCCGCGCAAGAGAGGTTGGGCCGACCATAATAAGGCGACGGCACCCGCCACGTGCGGGGTGGCCATGGAAGTGCCGCTCTTGTTGCCGTACGAAACCACCGTCGTATTGAGAGCGGACCGAGTGTCCGTGCCGGGTGCGCTAAGGTCCGGCTTAAGGCGGCTGCTGCCATCGGCCGTCACCGGGCCGCGGCTGCTAAAGGAGGCGATCGTATCGGCTCCCGTGTTTAAGGCTCCAACGGTATAAACCTCATCATAGGTTCCCGGCGGGTCCAGCACGGTCGAGCAATTTGGGCCGCTGTTCTGCGCCGCGGCCACCATCATGATGCCGGCATCGCGCTGCGCTTGGACGGCCGCCTGGAGCGAGCCGGCCGAACATCCTTCGCTGGGCGGGCAGCTCCACGAATTCGTAGTGACGTTCGGCGCCATGCTCGGGTCTCCCTGCGCGGGAGTGCCATTAACCGGATAAGGCGCGAGGAAAAATTCCATGCATTCGATATAGGAGGCAGGCGTGCCATTGCCTTGGTCCATATTGCGGCAACCGATCCATTTCGCACCGGGAGCCATGCCAATTTGATTGGCAATGCCATCGTCGCCGACGGCCGTGCCAATGGTGTGCGTGCCATGGCTGTTATCGTCGCAGGGGGCAGCAGAGTTTCCGGGGCAAGGACCCGAGCTCGAGTGAACGCTGTCGTGCCAGTTATAATCGTGATTGGCCACGCTCCCATCCCAACCCCGGTAGTGACTCTTCAACGCCGTATGATCCCAGCGGTAGCCAGTGTCGGCGCCTCCTACGACAATGCCCTGACCGGTGTAACCCAGCGCCCAAACTTCCGGCGCGCGGGTGTAGGCCACACCGGGCTCGACGGCCTCAATCTGTTCCGGCTCCGCCGGGGTCACGCTTTCAGAAATGGGCTCGGGCAGCGCATTGTGAATGAGGGGATTGCCTTCGAGACGCAGGACATCCGGACGCGCGGCGAGCGTTTGCGCGACCGTGGCGTCCGCCTTTACCCAGACCATGTTCACGATGTAAAAGGAACGATGCTCGACCTTATGCGCACGCAACCAGCGGAGGAGCGACGACTGGGTAGTCTGCGCTTTGTTCCAGAGCGCATCACGCACCGCGCGGCCCTTCTCTTCCCGCGTGGGTAACTCCCGTGCACTGGCCAGATCTGCCTGATCCTTAAGCACCACCAGGAATTCCGCTTGGGCGCCATTCGCCGTTTGTTCCAAGACCCAGGGCGTGATTTTCTCAGGGGCGAGATTCCAGCCGGCTGGACTCGAAGCTGTTAGCGCCGCCAAACTGAGGAGCGCGAGCAAGAGGCCGGCCACGCAGAGAGCAAGACCCGGAAACAGACGTGGATTAATAAGACCGGATACAAAGAAACGTTTAATTCGCATAGTGAGTGAGTGTGTGTGTGTGTGGCTGAAGACTCCGGGTCCGGCCGAGTGGTCCCGGCGAGCGAACAGAATGAATTCTTAGTGCGAGTGATACGAGCATAACCATCTGCGATCAGATCTTGCAAACGCAATGCTATCTCTGCGCCGACGCAACACAGGCGTCCACTCAAGGTCCGCCACTGATCGAGGGAAGGTGGAAGAGCGGAAGCACGTCCCTCCCGAAGGGTCATGCTTCCGCATGACCACGAAAAAAGACAAACCCCTATTGGAACTTCAGGTTACAGGCATCAGGGCGAGAGCCCGGTCCCCGACTTGGATTTTACCAACCCAATATCGGCGCTATTAAGAGTGCCGTCGACGTTGACGTCGGTGCGGAAGTTACTCATCCCCACGACTCCACCGGACTGGGATTTAGTCTGCCCAATGTCGGCGGAGTTAACCGCCCGATCGGCAGTTGTGTCGCCGATGAGCACTCCCATGGCGCCCGCGACTGAACCCGTTGCGCCTGTGGAATCCGTCGCGCCGGTGAGAGTCACCGTCACGTTTTGGACGTTGGCCACACCGGTGAGATTGACGGTGCATTGATTTGCATTGGGCCCGCTGCTGACGGCGCCCATGTTAGCGGTGCCGCAGGAGGTGATCGTATTCGGGAAGCTGAAGACGAGGGTGTAATCGCCGTTCGCGCCGCCGGAGCGGCATTCGATTCCACTTCCGTCGATCGGCAGATCGATATCGAAGTCGCCCGCAGCACCGTGGGTTTTGCGTGAGACAACGCTGGTCAACAGGAAGGGGGCCGAAGGCAACGGCCAGACGTAGGCCCCGCGACCGCGAGTCCAGACCGAAAGCGTGGTAGAGCCGCGGTCAATCTGCAGATCCCAAACCATGGCGTGGGGGAGCCCGTTCTCGAAGCGATTCCAGACGGGAGTCGAAGCGTTGACGTCGTCAGTATAATAAAGGCCCCAGTCGGTGCCGGCGTAGACCTGTTGGGGATACTTGGGATTAACAATGATTGAGTCGACCGGGATATCGGGGAGGTTGCCCGTCTTATCCGCCCAATTGTAAGACCCACAGGAAGCGGCACAAGTCACCTGGAAAACGTGACCTGGAGTCGTCGGCGTGTTGGGATTGAAGCCACCCACGGCTGCATACCCGATGGGAAGATTCGCGGCCGGGACGGTAGGATCGAGGGCGATACCAAGAATAGGTCGATTCGGCAGCACGGTGTTACTTCCTGTGACATTAACCCAGTTGGCTTGATTAGCTCCGCCAGTTCCCAGGTTGAAGCCGATTTGGACGTTACCGTCGTTCGTTCCGACGATCGCGACACTGTAGTATTTGGGAGAGTATTTGACTTGGTTAATGAAGGAACGATTTCCCAGGGTGCCTTTCGTCAGATTGGGGCCGGCAGCCGTACCAGGAGGATTATTTGTAATGTACCAACTAACGGTGGAGGAAGCTGCCCCCGTGATGGTTTCCCAAACTCGCGTGGTCCCGACGATAAGGCGACCGCAGCCCGTGGTTGTGCTGGCGGGACCGCAATCATCGCCGCCGGCTATACCGCCATGGAAAAGGTCGTAGGGCAGAATGAACGACTGCTGATCTCCCGTCCACCCCCCGGTCTTTGACGACCAGCTGGCGCCAGAGGCACTGCAATTGGAGATGCACCGGTTGAGTGTGCCGCTGTTGTTACCTTGCCAGTAGCGCAAGCTGGTGCCGGTGCCGACGGGATCGATGCGAGCGTAAAATCCGTCCCCACCTTTACCCATTTGCCATTGCACGGGACCGGACGGGCTCCCCGCGAAAGTAATGGAAGCGGAACCGTTATCCTGTGCTCCGCCGTTGGCCTGGGGCGAGGATGAGGTTGCGAAATTTCCGCTGATATCCCCCGAGTAGAATTCGATCGTGTTCAAACCCGTATCCATGTTGAACCACGTCGGATCGGTTACAGCAGTGGCTGTATTGGCATTGGTCGTGCCGTGGACACCGCCATCATTTCCGGCCAACAGGATGCTAGAAGAGCCTGGGACGAAGGCCAGAACGTGTTGGTCCACGTGCACGCCATTATTGACCGTTCCATAGCCACAAGTGGTGTCATTCCAGGGAAGCACCGCCGTGGTTCCATCCCAGAACCAAACCTCGAAGGTGTCGAAGAACACGCGCTCGGCATTGTTAGGATCGACCGCGATTCCCTGGTCGTACCAGTTCTGGGGATAATCGCCCGCGCCAGCGCTGCAATTCTTGAGGGAGGCGCCGGTCGAGCCGGGGATTTGCGTCCAGGTAGCACCGCCGTCGGTTGTACGATAAGCGCCTAACTGGCAACCGGGTGAATTGCCGCAGCCGCTGTTGGAGTTAGGCGTAATGGACTGAACCTGGGCATAGATATAGTTGGAATCGCTCGGAGCAACTGCGAGATCGATCCGCCCGACCTGGTTGCCCGTGGTGGAATTCACATAGGCGTCGCCCGAAGTTGCATTGAGACCGGTCCATCCATTCGCGTTTGTCGTGATCGAGGCAAAGTCTCCCGGGCAACCGCTCGCCGGAATAGTTCCGGAGTAGATCCCGTTCGCCCCATTTTGATTGAGGTTGTATTGCACGGTGGTGGAGAAACCGCGCACCCCGACAGCGGCGATAATGCGAGTTTCCGTCCCAGTATCGATCAAGGCCAGCCCAGTGATATCCTGGCGCATCGTGTTATAGCTATTAGTCGTGCAAGGGCCCGCCCAGTTACTGCCGCCATCGTAAGAGAAGAAGAGTCCCGTCTTAGTGCCGGCGACAACATTGTTACCGTTGCGCGGATCGACTCGCAGCTTGGCTACAGCCTGATACTGTGGAAACTCACCCGGCGGCTGCGGAAGCGGTGGCGCGAAAACGTCGGCGCCCAGAAGCGCCCAAGAGGCGCCCGCGTCCGATGACTTTAAGACACCCTGGCTGCCCATCGAGAAGGAGCCATAGTTCAAGTCTCCTGTGCCAGCGTAAATCGTGTTGGGATCGCTTGGATCGAGCGTAATCGTGTTTATGGCAATCGTGGCGAGGAGCGGGTCGTCTGTGACCGCGCTCCAAGAAGTGGTGGCAGAACAACAGTTTGTCGTTTTCCAAACGCCGCCGCCGACGGTGGCGATATAAGCCACATTGGTCGACACCGGGTTGATCGCGATATCGTTCACCCGACCTGAAGTCGTGGTGTAGTTATAACAGCCTGAACATCCGGTCATCCGCATCGGTTGCGGCCCGAGCGCAGTGAAATTAGTGGGATCCAGAGCGAGAGGTCCGCGGTTCCGCCGGAGCTGGACTTTTTGGGTGCCAAACGGGATGGCGCGCGCAATCGCTTCGTCCTGGTCGGCAGCGCGACGCACCCAGTCCGGGTTGAAGATACCGGTAGGATAAGTGACGCGGTTATTCCATTCAGCCTCGATCCGATCCAGACCGTCCCGATCTCCGTCCGGCACTGGCATGTATCGCTCGCCTTGCTCCGCTTCTTCTGAGCTTGGCGACACGCTCGTCTGCTTGGCCGGGCTTAAAGACGACTTAAAGCTGAGCGACGCCAGCACGACTCCAAACGAACAAAGAGCTAACCCTAGAACAAACCGGAGAAAGAGGAAGCCTGACTTGGAAGTGAATCGGGTTCTCATATTTGTTTAATGAATACCGGCAATCAGACAGTTATTGAATGGCGCTAACACCGCACCCTCGATTTCGATCATAAACGAGAAATGTCGCAGCGCACTTAATGCGCTCATGACTAGCGTGTAGCGGCTTTAGTCGAGTTGATAACCAGATGTCGAGATAAATAGTGAAGTCTTGGACAATATTTGATTAATGAAATCTAAGGTAGACGGTGATGGAGTCGTGACCGCTCGCGGTCCGCAAAAGAAATGCCCGTCAGACAGAGCCTGACGGGCATTTCAAAACAGAAAGACCAGGTTTGGTCGGCCCTACGGTAGAGCGGTGCCCGACTTGGATTTCACCAAGCCGATATCGCCGCTGTTCAGGTTGCCATCGACGTTGACGTCGCTGCGGAAGTTACCTGATCCAACGATCCCCCCGGACCGCGATTTGGTCTGGCCAATATCAGCGGAATTGACCGTGCGGTCGGCGTTCGAGTCACCAATCAGGAATCCGAGGTCCACACTGGCCGAAGGTAGCTGCCCGTTTACGTTGCTGACTGTTAGGGTCAGTACCTGAGCATTGGCTACGCCGGTCAGCGGCACAGTCATGGTATTGCCGCTGAAGGTTGGGCTCCCTGCGGTGCCGGTGCCGGAAGAAACCATGGCTGTCCCCGAAGTGATCGGGCCATTGGCGAAGGTGAGCACGATGTTATAGGTGCTCGCCTGGCGATCTTCCACGCCACTGGTTCCACTCAGCGGCATGTTCACGTCCAAATCGCCCACGGCAGGGTGATTCAGGCGGGACACAGCTGCCGTCAATTCTGGCGGCGTCGATGTCCCGTCGCAGCATACATAGGAGGAAGACGTGACGGAGATGGTATCGACCCGCCAGCCCGTTTTGCTCACAGTCGTGTCGGAGCCCATGCGGAAACGGAGTTTGACGGTTTGACCGGCAATGTTTGGACCGAGATTCGCCACGGTCGTAATGTAACCGCCCGAATCACCTGTCCACGCGGTTCGACCAGCAAGCGGGTTACTGAAAGAGGGGCTGATCGTCCCGTTATAGCCTCCCGAGACGAAGCTGCCGCCCACGGCCGCGTTGGTGATATCGGTAAAGGCCCCACCGTTGATATTCGGCGATGAAATTTCCAGGACTCCTCCGTCATAAGTGCTCTCCAGGATGTAGTAATTGCGAAAAGTGAGCATGGGGGTGCCCGCAGAAATCGCGATACTGACGCTATCAAGCCGCTTATCACTGACACTGGCGGGATCGTCAACGAAGGCGTCGTTAGGCGCGGTGTCGGGTGTCGTCGTGGAAGTCGCCCAGAGAGTCGTGCCACTGGCATTCGAAGCCGACCAGCCGCTGGGCAGGGCTGGCGCAGTCACCCCGTCGAAATTTTCCGAGAGAACGTTATTCGAAGTCAGTGCGCCCAGGGTGAAGGTGTAGACGACGTCGCCCAAGTCGGTCGTCCCATCCTGGAAATGGATGGTCGCTGTGAGCGTTCCACCGCAACTACCATTGGCGGTGAAGGTGAACGTCCGACAAACGGTATCACCCGGCGCTATTACTCCGTAGTTTTGGGACCCGCTCGCGCTGGTTACTCCGCCGGTATTCATTAAGGTCCCGGTAAGATTACTAGTGGTCGGTCCACTCCCCAGATTCTTGGCGCAAAAATTCACCGTCACAGTTTCATTGGGATCGATGACCATGTTAGCCGGTGAGCAGCCTTCATTAGTGATGGTAGCGGTCGTTCCCGCAATGACCGGCGTGGGAACAGAGGTACACTGGCTGAATTTGAAACTTCCGATGCGCGTCTTCCAATTGTAGGTGCCATTGGAGGGGATGTATTCCTGGGTGTACCAAAAGGTGCAATCGTCCACCGGGTCGACCGTCAAGGCGCTATAATCGCCCCATCGTTGCAGCCCGCTGGTTTGGGAACCCGTCCCGTCGTAGAGATGAGCTTCGCCTTGCGCAAGCGTGTTGATCGGATCATTGACGAGCCGTCCGGCGTAACGGATCTGCGGATTAATGGATGAACTGGAGGCACTGAAGCCTACCGCCAGGTTACCCGATTGATCCATGGCTGCACTGCCCATCCAGCGCCAGGTCGAGTCCGGCTGATAGGTGCTTTCCTGGAAGACCACCGGTGCGGTCGTCACTCCGCGCAATTCAAACCACCGGACCCCAGCTACGCCCCCGGCGAGCACGCTGAAATTTCCGACCACGGCTTCATGGCCGTCACCAAATTTGCGGTAGGCGAGGCGAAACATCAGCCGGTCACCAATCCCGTCTAAGTTTGCTGATACTCCTAGCTCCGGCACACAGGCGCGGGTGTTCGGGCAAAGCAGCGTGAATCCGCCCGCGGCAGGGCTGCCGACCAGGTTAAAGGTGGTATTTCCCGGTGTCGTAAAATCGGCATGGAAGAGCCGCACCTTGTAAGTGCCGGAACCAGGAAAAGAGACAAAAGGATTTGCGGTCCCCGCGGGCGGTTGATTCGAGCCGTCGAGATCGCTGGGTAGAAAGCTATCCTCGTTAGCTCCGCCGGTGATTCCTGGCGTCACAAACGTGGCGGCGGCGCCGGTCAGCATTTTCGCCCGATCAAAGGCAAATGCCTGTGGCCCCAGAAAGGCGGAGCCGGAAGAATTAAAAACATTCATGGCCATGTAATAGCCGTCGGGCCATACGCCGAGGTGTGGATAATCGTAAAAGTTCGAGCCGAGATGAAAGCCATAGCGATAGTAGGCACCGCTGGCATCTGAAGTCTGTGAAATGGCAATGCACTCGTCGGTAATCGGGACATTGCCGGTAGGAGTGGCAAATTGACTGATGAGCCATCGATTTGCGATCTTGTCATAGAGCACGACCGGATCGCCCGAGCCTCCGTTCTCGCATGCTCCACCAAAGCCGGTCCAGAGTGAGCTAATCGCGACTGGCCCTAGGACTGACGCGCCGGTGGACTTATTGAACACCTGATAGCCCTCGTTAACCATCTGCACGTATTGGGTAGCGCCGACTGCGCCGTTTGTGTCGGGTGGCGCGCAGCTACAGCCTACTCCCGGGAAAGGGATGCCATCAAAATTGAGGATAGGACTTGGGATACTGGGAGCGAGCAGAGCCAGGGCAGATACGCGAGGATTTTCGACCAGAGCATCCGGCGTGTCCACATGGTAAGGCAACGGCAGTTTTGGGTTCAAATTCGCCTCCCGTTCTTCTCCCTCCTTCGTTTCCTTGGGCGGCCACATCGAAGGCAAATCGCGCAAAGCGGGCGAAAGATCATGCTGATACGCTTGTACGGAACTGATCTGGCCGGTTCTAGCCGACCTGCCTTTCGCCTTGCTCGAGTTGACTCCGACCAGGCTGACGGCAATCAGGACGAGAAACGCGATGCTCGCGTAATAAGAAGCCGCCGAGCGGCGGTGCGAATGAACAAACCCAAAGATATCATTTTTCATATATGACTTTATTTGCTGCTGCATTTTCAGCGAAAATGCTGACTCATAGAGCCAAAAATTCATTCCCTTCGTCACTTCTTTTTGCATGACATTTCGGTCATACGGGAAGCAAGTTACTGGGCTCCCAAGGATAATGATCGATCGACCCTCCACGATGCATTTTCTTATGCAATCTGAGCCATCCACGGGTCAATTTGCCGTCAGGAGGCTGAAGAGCAGTTTCGGCCGTGGATGGGAAACCGGGCCTCGGCTCTTCGCGGCTGCGTGACGGGTTACGGTCACGGATTCTCTAGATTAGGAGGAGCTGTGGCCAAGAGAATTTTCCAATCCGACTCGTGCCACCCGTGTATCCGTGGTTAAATATTCTCTATGAAGATTCTCATGATCAGCAGCGAAGGCTGGCCACTGGCCCGCTCTGGCGCCCTGTCTGACATCCTCGTCGCTCTTCCGCGTGAACTCAAAGCTCGTGGCCACGAGATCGCGCTCGCCATGCCGTATTACCGCGAGATTCGCGAGAACAAGAAGATCAAGACGAAGCCGCTCGGCGTCAGTCTGGAGATCTCGTTAGGGGAGAAGAAACTGTCAGCGGACCTGCTGGAAGGGCGCACCGCGGAAGACCTGCAGATTTTCTTCGTGCGTTGCGACGAGCTCTATGATCGGCCCGGGATCTATCAAGAGAACGGCCAAACGTATGCGGATAACGCTGCGCGCTTTATCTTTTTCAGCCAGGCGGCGGTCGAAATTGCGCGACGGATGACGCCGAGCCCGGAGATCCTGCATTGTCACGACTGGACGGCGGCGCTCGTTCCGGTCCTGGTGCGCGATCGACGGCTGTCTTTCGCGACGGTTCTCTCGATTCATCATCTGGCCGAGCAGGGGGATTTCGACACTTGGGATTTCGCGCTGACCAATCTGCCAGGACCTTACTTCGGACCCCGCGGTCTTGAGTATTTCGGACGGCTCAATCTGCTTAAAGGCGGCATCCTCTTCGCCGATCGCATCGTGGTTCCGAGCGAGTCCTACGCTCATCAGATCCAAACGAAGTCGTTAGGGGAGAATCTTGATATCGTTCTCCGCGAACACGCCCAGCAGCTGACGGGCATTCTGGGTGGCGCAGACTACCGGCGGTGGAATCCAGCCAAAGACTCTTTCCTGCCTACTCGCTACGACCTCGGGCAGGCAGAACGCAAGCTTGCTTCCCGCGATGCCTTGTTGAAGGAGCTGAAGCTGGCACCCGCTCCGCGCGGTCCGGTCTTCGGGATGGTGACGCGTCTGGAGGGGGCGAAAGGGTTCGATATTCTTCTCCCCGTGCTCGATCGACTCCTAGCCGACGATGTGCGCCTGGTCATCTTGGGGAAGGGCGACCCTTCCTACGAAACCGCGCTGGCCATTGCCGCGCGGAAATTTCCCGACCGGCTCGCCTACCGCCACGACTACGATGAGAGGCTGGCCCATCTCATCGAAGGGGGTAGCGATATCACGCTCATCCCCTCCCGGATCGAGCCTGGGGGCTTTAGTGCGATGCACAGTCTGAAGTACGGAGTGCTACCGATTGCCCGCGCAATGCCCGGCATGCAGCAAATCATGGCCGACTACGATCCATCGGCTGACTCAGGTTACAGCTTCCTCTTCTACGACTATGGGAGCGAGCCTTTCTGGGATGCGATCAAGCGAGCGAAAGAGGTTTTCGACCATAAAGAGGAATGGGAATGCCTTGTGCAACGAGCCATGGCTTGCGACTTTTCCTGGGCTTTAGCGGCGGAGCGGTATGAGAACCTTTACGCCGGTCTGCCTGTACAAACTTCGGTCGCGGCCTAGCTGTGGAGGCTCAAGAGGTTGTTCATAGATAAATTGAGTTTGGAAATGGGGGGTTGGAGATGGAGAGCGGAGTGAGGGCGGTGCCAGTTGTAGCGATGGAGCCAGGGTTGAAGATGAGCGGCGCGGTGAGCGGAGTGGGAGTAGATGGCAGCGTAGGCCTATTCGCGTAAGGAAGTTTGGATGAAGCGTTCGGCTTTGCCATTGGTGCGGAGTGTAAGGGCGGGTAAAGAGATGGCGTAGAGCGTGACGCTGACAAGCAGCGCGGAAGAGATGAGAACGATAACAGCTTCCGTTATCGCTCATGATGCGCTGGGTTTTGATGCCGAGGGAAGCGAAGTAAGCCAGCGAGCGCTCGAGAGAGAACCGCGCTGTGTTGACCTTCATCGGGCATAATCTGAGCGAAAGCGATCCGGGAAGCATCATCGATGCAAACGTGGACAAGCTCCCAACCAGCCCCCTGACCTGGTCGCGCCGATCACCGGTGACGCGGTGACTGGGGCGCACGATTCGTCCCAGCTTTTTGATATCGAAGTGGAGTAACTCGCCCGGGAGCTGGCGCTGGTAACGCACGACCGGAGGAGCTGGCTCCAAGTCGCGCAGCCGAGCCAGGCCATGACGGCGCAGGAGGCGTGAGACGGTGGCGCGGGAAAGTGCTCTCTGCCGTGCGATCTGGAAGCCGGGCAGACGCAACCGGCGCAAAGCCAGGACGACGGCCACTTGGGCGGCGGGCGTTTGCCGCGGAGAGCGATGGGGACGCGAACTGCGATCACGTAATCCAGTTGTCCCTTCCGCCCGGAAGCGGGCCAACCACTTGCGCACACTGCGTTCGGAGAGCCCGCTCTGGAGCGCGGCCGCTTTGACGCTCAATTGTCGGGCCAGGATGGCGTGCACGATTCGCTCTCGACCTCGGGCGGTGAGCCAGGCATTATGATGCACGTTCATGTGCGGGTTGGGTTTGTAGGTTTGGATGTTTCACACCCTCCACTCTGCCAAATCCTTCCCCGCATGAACAACCTATTGAAACATCACACCTAGAGCGCGAACGCGCGGCGATGAGACCGCCGCTTCCATTGAAAAAGATGGTGACGAAATCCCGAGGGAGCAGGTTAGAAGCGCGAAACGGTTTGCTGGCGTATGACTAAGCCATGGAACTCGATCTCGAAGGCAAACACGCTGATCGCGGCTACGCGATGCTGGCTTCGCTCGTCACACCTCGGCCGATCGCCTGGGTCACTTCGCTCAGCCGCGACGGCAAACTAAATGCGGCGCCCTTTAGCTTTTTCAATGCGCTCGGGGCCAGCCCGCCCATTATCGGCTTCGCGCCGGGCGATCGACCTGAGGGCGGACCGAAAGACACGGCACGCAACATTCGCGAGACACACGAGTTCGTGGTGAACCTGGTCGATGAAGCCGTGGCGGAAGCGATGAACCAAACTGCCGCGTCCCTTCCCTATAGGACGAGCGAACTGGAGGCTGCCGGCCTAACGACCGCGGCATCGTCAGCGGTAGGACCGCCGCGCATCGCGGAAGCGCCCGCCAGCCTGGAATGCAAGGAGTGGGGCACGCTCCAGATTGGCGACAATCGTCTCATCATCGGCCTGGTGCTACGCGTGCATGTGCGCGACGAACTGATCGATCCGCAACGCCTGCGCATTCGCAGCGAGCGCTTCCAAGTGATCGGGCGAATGGCCAGCCCGAACTGGTATTGCCGGACGAGTGACCGCTTCGAGATGGAGCGACCCGAGTAAGACAGAGGGTCTCGATCGTTAACCCAAGCAAAAGACACGAATTCTCGCCTCCCGACGCGACAATTTCTCCATGCTTTCCTGGGGCTCGGGGTGGAGGCGCCACCTCCACCCGACGGGCTGACAGCCCGTCCTCCCCCAGACCTTTCGCATCTCGCAGCCCGCGTCTGATTTCTAATTTCTCTCCCCACTTTGTCTCACCCAACCTAGAGCCCTTGCTTAATTTAGATATTTAGCTAATTAAAGACTCGTTGAACCTGCTGTTCAAAGCTCTGCGTGATCCCACTCGCCGTCGCATTCTCGAGATGCTGAAGGAACGGGACCTCACGGCGGGTCAGATCGGCGAGGCCTTTTCCATGACCGCCCCCAGCATTTCCTATCATCTCGATCTCCTCCGTAACGCGCAGCTCGTCTCGTCGCGCAAGAAGGGTCAGTTCGTCACCTACTCGCTCGAAACCACCGTCCTCGACGATTCGTTAGGCTGGATCCTCGATCTGCTTAAAAAAGGAAAAAAGAAATGAAATCCAAACTCTTCTGGCTCGAAGTCACCCTGCTCGCCGTGCCCTTTCTCACTCTCGCCATTTGCTGGGATCGCATCCCGGATCGTGTTCCATTGCACTGGAATGCAGCCGGCGAAATCGACGGTTGGGCCTCCAAAGGTCCCGGCCTCTTGCTGGCGCCGATCCTCGCTGTCGGGACCGTGGCTCTGCTCCATTTACTCCCATGGCTGGACCCAAAACTGCGGAGGAGTGGCGGAGAAGAGGGTCGAATGCGCATCGCCCTCCCCGCCATGCGGCTGGCCACGGTCGGCTTGACGGATCTGATTTTCTTCCTTCAGCTCGCGGTTTCCCTAGGCCAGAAACTCGACGTTGGGCGCATTGTCGTAATGGCTACGCTGGTCGTTCTCGCCGTGGTCGGAAATTTCCTAGGCACTCTGCGCCCGAACTACTTCGCCGGCATTCGGACTCCGTGGACCCTGGAATATCCGGAGACCTGGCGCGCCACGCATCGGTTAGGCGGACGGTTGATGTGCTTCGGGGCGCTTATCCTTCTGATCGTGCAATTCGCGGTCCCACAGGAGGTATTCGTCTGGATTTTGGTGGCGGCCGTTCTCGCGCTGGTGGTTTGGTCCTTTTATTACTCGTGGCGCCACGCCAGCCAACACGCGGCGCAGCGATCATCCGCGGGGAATTGATGGTTCTGCGGCGCCGGATCTAGCCCGGGTGTTCCTCGACCTTGGGCAGGTCTTTTTGTTCGAGCGAGCCTTCGAACGCCTTAATGATGGCGTTGCGGAAAACATTCAGCACCGTGGTCAGAATAGCCGGCTTTGGATTGTCGAAGGAGCCATGCACGGGCACGCGTGTGCCGAAGCGATCCGTCGGATGATTGCGGACCAACTTGGTCAGGCCGCCCACGATGGCCTGCCAGACAAAGCTGATCGGGTTGTCCGAATCATGCGAAGGGCTAAAAATCTGCATGTGCTCGAAGACGGGTTCGACGTAACCGTCGAAGTCGCCCTCTTTCACGTTGAATTCCGTCGCGAGCCGCAGCGTTCCCTCCTCGAAAGTAAGCCCCGCGTAAGCCTTGGCGAAATCGTTGAGCTTCACCAACGGCAATTCCTTCAGCTCTGTTTCCAGATTAAAAGTCGGTTTCTGGGCGTAGGGATCGAGGTCCATCTTGGCCCGAATATTGCCTTCACCGAGCGGACGCGCTTCTATCTCGATGTGGGCATTGAGCGTTTTTGAGAGTTTGTCGCTATTGGTCAGGTTGGTCGCGACGAGACGGAAACGATCGAAGACCAGATCGACCTTCGGCGATTTGTGAAAGTCGCGAAAATGAATCTCGCCGTCATCGACCGTGAAGCGGTTGATCTTAAGCGGGAACAATTCTTTGACCTTCTGCGTCCACGGTTCCTCGAGGCCGACCTGTGAATCTTCCTCACTCGGGGCGTGCACGAAGTTGAGCTGCGGTTTCACAAAGTTGATCTCCCCGACGAGCGCCCCGTGAAAGAGAGCGGCCCACTGCACCGAAAGATCAATCAACGGCGCAGAAAAGAAGGGTACCGGCACATCGCCGCTCGTCTTCACGATTTTGATGTCGCGAATCTTGTACGCGCCGCGCCAAAGGGCCAGATCGACCTCTTGCACATGGCCGCGATAGTCCTCCAATTCCGAGAGCGTCTTGTTGACATAATCACGCACCCAAAAAGGCAGCATGATTCGCACGCCGACGAGGAGCACCCCCAGCACGATCAAAACCCAGAACAGCTTCGAGCGATAAATCGCTTTCATCCCTTATAAGAACGAAGCGGCGGACCTCTCCGGTTGCTTCTCCCCTGGCAAGGCAGGCGAGATTCAACCCACATGGATGGGCCTCAAGATACTCCTCCTTCATGCCGCCTTGGAAACTAAAAATACTATTATAGTTTCCTTAGTGTTAGCGCGGCAAATTTTAGGGAAGACGAAGGGGAAACCCGAAGCAGGTGGAAGCCAAGGCGCGCCATCTCTGCGCCGCTCGGCTCGCCCGCGAATTCTAGCCGCGGCCCGCAGCCACTTTTTCAGTCATGGTTTTCGCACCGTTACGATGGACGATCTCGCCTCTGCATTGAGTCTGAGTAAAAAGACGCTCTATACTCATTTCTCGAGCAAGGACGCCCTGCTCAAAGCGGTCTTGCAGGACAAGTTCGAAGGCCTCCGTGCAACTTTGGAACAGGTCACAGGGGGACCTACCATTCCGTTTCCCGACGCGCTCCAAGCCCTGCTCCGAGGCCTGCAGAAGGAATTGGCGGAACTGAAGCCGCCTTTCCTGCGCGATATGCGCAAGGCGCCGGAGCTATTTCGATCTCTCGAACAGCGGCGCGCTCGCTTGATCCGCCAGCATTTCGGAGAGCTTTTCCGCCGAGGCCAACAGGCCGGCCATGTGCGCGCCGATCTTCCCAGCCGCTTGATGATCGAGACGCTGCTCGCTGCGGTCCAGGCGATTATGAACCCGCAGAAACTGGAGGAGCTGGGCCTGCCGCCGCGGCGCGCTTTCACCGGCCTGATCGATCTGCTTTTGCATGGCGCCCTGCGTCGCCCGGGAGGCCGTCCATGAACCAGGCTTCGCTCCGTCGCTGGCTGCTCGTCGCGTTCGTTAGCCTGGCGGCGACCAGTTGCCAAAAGCCGATGCGTGAATCTGTGCAAGGCTACGTCGAAGGAGAGTTCGTTTACCTCAGTTCGGCTCTCAACGGAACACTCGATCAATTGCTCGTTAGGCGAGGCGAGGCAGTGACCGCCGGGCAACCGCTCTTCACGCTCGATGCGACGATGGAGAAAGCAGCGCAGGAACAGGCCCAGGCCGCTCTCGCGCTTTCCGAAGCCGATTACAAAAGGCAGAAGCAGCTTTTCCAAAGCGGTCCCGCGGCGGCGCAGGATTTCGATCGCGCGCGCGCCAACCGCGACCAGGACCGCGAGCGGCTGGCTCAGGCCCAATGGAGCCTGGCCCAAAAAATCCAGAATGCTCCGAGCGCCGGACTCGTGTTCGACACGCTCTATCGCCAGGGCGAATGGGTTGCGGCGGGCAAGCCGATCGTCGTCCTACTGCCGCCGGGCAATATCAAGGTCCGTGCCTTTGTGCCCGAGACAAAGTTAGCCACCTTGCGGGTGGGCCAGGAAGCACACGTCACGATCGACGGGCTGGGCGAGCCTTTCGCCGGGAAAATCAGCTACATTTCGCCGCGGGCCGAATACACCCCTCCTGTCATCTACAGCCGGGAGAGCCGGAGCAAACTGGTTTTCCTGGTGGAAATTCACTTTGCGCCGACCATCGCGGCGCGACTCCATCCGGGGCAGCCAGTCGATGTCGATTTCGTTAGGCCATGAGGGACGGCGAACAGGCCATCGACGTTCGCGGCATGACCAAAAGTTTTGGCGAACGCACCGTGGTCGATCACGTCGACCTGAAGGTGCGGGCGGGCGAAATCTACGGATTTCTGGGGCCTAACGGCAGCGGCAAAACCACTTTCCTTCGCATGCTCTGCGGCTTGCTCAACGCGGACGACGGCAGCGGCCACGTCCTCGGCCACGATGTGATTCGCGAGAGCGAAGCGATCAAACGCGAAGTCGGCTATATGACCCAGCGTTTCAGCTTCTGGGAAGACCTGAGCATTCAGGAGAACCTCGAGTTCGTCACCCGCATGTATGACATGAAAAACCGGCGCGCGGCCGTGCGGGAAACGATCGCTCAACTCGGCCTGGGAGGACGACAACATCAATTGGCGGGTGAACTTTCCGGCGGTTGGAAGCAGCGCCTCGCGCTCGCCGCCTGTCTCATTCACCACCCAAAATTGCTCCTGCTTGACGAACCCACCGCGGGTGTCGATCCCAAGGCGCGCCGTGATTTTTGGGAGCAAATCCACGTGCTGGCGGCCGACGGCCTGACCTTTCTCATCACCACCCATTACATGGATGAAGCCGAGCGTTGTCATCGGCTGGCCTACATCTCCTACGGCAAATTACTGGCCGACGGCACGGTCGACGAAGTCGTCGCGTAGGTCGGCCTAACGACATGGTCGGTCACCGGTCCCAACCTGCCGAGATTGGCGGGGCAACTGCGGCACCAGCCCGGGGTGCAACAGGCGGTGGCCTTCGGCAATTCGCTCCATGTGAGCAGCGATAACGCCCAGGAACTGGAAAGCGCGATCGCTCCGTTTCGCCAGGCGCCCTATGACTGGCGGCGAATCCCCTCGGGACTGGAAGACGCGTTCATCAATCTCATGCAGGAATCGACCGACAACTTTTCGCCGTGAAATTCTCCTTCCATCGTCTGCGCGGGATCATGGTGAAGGAGTTCACGCAGATGCGACGCGACCGGCTCACTTTTGCGATGATGTTCGGCATCCCGCTCATCCAACTGATTCTCTTTGGCTACGCCATTAACTCCGATCCGCGCCATCTGCCTACCGCTGTGCTTCTGGCCGATCGCGGTCCGCAAGGCCGGACCGTCCTGGCCGCGATGCAAAACAGCACCTATTTCGATTTCGTTAGGCAAGTGCAGAGCGAAGCGGAAGGGCGCGCCCTGCTGGCGCGCGGGGAAGTGCAGTTCGTGGTCAACATTCCGGAAAATTTCAGCCGGGATCTGGGGCGAGGCGATCGCCCCGCCCTGCTAATCGAAGCCGATGCGACGGACCCGGCCGCAACCGGGAATGCGCTCGGTTCGTTAGGCGCGCTCGTGAGCAACGCCTTGCAGAGTGATCTGAAAGGCCCGCTCGCTTCCCTCAACCCGACCGACGGCCCGATCGACTTGCGCATCCATGCGCTCTACAACCCCGAAGTTGTGACCCAATACAACATCGTCCCCGGCCTTATGGGCACTATCCTGACCATGACCATGATTATGATCACGGGCCTCGCCATCACCCGCGAACGCGAGCGCGGCACGATGGAAAATCTGCTCTCCATGCCGACGCGCCCGAGCGAGGTGCTCATCGGCAAAATCATTCCCTATATCATGGTCGGATACGTGCAGGCCGGCGTCATCCTGGTCACCGCCTACTTTCTCTTTCACGTCCCGATGCAAGGCAGCATTCTTTTGCTTCTGCTTGTCGCCCTCGTTTTCATCGCGGCCAATTTGGCCATGGGCATCACCTTTTCAACCATCGCAAAAAATCAGCTGCAGGCCATGCAGATGACGTTCTTCGTTTTCCTGCCCTCCATCCTGCTTTCCGGTTTCATGTTTCCCTTCCGGGGCATGCCGCCATGGGCGCAATATCTCGGCGAAGTCTTTCCATTGACCCATTTCCTCCGCATTATCCGCGGCATTTTGCTAAAGGGGAATACGCCTAACGACATCATACGCGAGCTCTGGCCCATCGCACTTTTCGCGCTCATTGCCCTGACCGTCGGGATCAAGCGCTATCGTCAGACGCTGGACTAGGTTGGACGGGCAGCATGGTATTCTCGCCGCGATTGCAATAAACTATCGACAGGTGCCGGCTCCGAATTCAGACTCAGCCTTCGACGACCGATCCGCAGACGAATGGCTCGCATGTTACCCACTCCCACCCCTCCAGCGCTGGGAAGAAAGTCAGAAGCTCTCGTCGTCCACTCACCTGTCGCCGGGAGGTACGCTTGATCTGGAGCCCGATAGTCAAAGCCCTTTGGACGGTCCGGAAGCAGGGCGTGAAAGCGCTGCTCATGGGCGGCCAGGCGGGCGTGTTCTACGGCGCGGCGGAGTTTAGCAAAGACACCACACGCTTGAGATTGGACCGGTTGGCGGTCATCCTAGTTTCGAGATCATTAGGTCCATCGGTTAAGTAAGAAAGATGAGATTCACAAGAATCGAGCTAACGAATTGGAAAAATTTTCCGACTGCGAATGTCGCATTGGCGAGCCGCGTTTTCTTGGTAGGGCCAAACGCTACCGGCAAGTCCAACTTTCTCGATGCGCTACGTTTTCTGCGCGACTTGGTAGCGGAGGGCGGAGGTTTGGCTAAGGCAATGAGCCTGCGTGATGGCATTTCGAAGGTGAGATCGCTTTACGCAAGGCAAAATACTGAGGTTGCAATCAAGGTCACGGTGCAGAACGAAAATGGTAGCGGGTGGCGATACGAGATCGCCTTTAGCCATCAATCACTCAAGAAACCGGTTCCGGTAGTTGTAAGGGAAAAAGTCGAAAAATTGTCCGCTGACGGCCACACGAGACCGAAGCTGCAGCGACCTGACAGCCAAGACAAATCGGATCGCGAGCGATTAACTCAGACGGCTATCCAACAGGTGACGGCGAATCAGGACTTTCGCGAGCTGGTGGAGTTCTTC
This sequence comes from Chthoniobacterales bacterium, assembly GCA_965218705.1. Taxonomy (GTDB): domain Bacteria; phylum Verrucomicrobiota; class Verrucomicrobiia; order Chthoniobacterales; family UBA10450; genus Palsa-1392. The sequence goes on along the minus strand of OZ244652.1, from coordinate 307,701 downwards.
CGGGATATCTCTTATCTGCACCTCGTTCCACAACTGCTGCGGGAAGAACAGGCGCCAAGGTCAAATGAGATCGGCCCCGATCCGTTTGGGCGAGACTTGCTCGACCGGATTCGTAATACTGCCCCCAGCCAGAGACGAGCGCGTTTAGGCAGAATCGAAAAAGTCCTCAAAGTTGTTGCTCCCCAACTCGAGAAACTGACTTTGGACATCGATAAGCACGGGCGGCCTCATCTACAGGGCAAGTTCAAGCACTGGCGTCCACATGGCGCCTACCAAAATGAGACCCAGTTATCGGACGGAACGCTTCGATTGATAGGCTTGTTGTGGGCGCTGCAGGACAAGGCGGGACCCCTGCTTCTGGAAGAACCGGAACTGTCTTTGCACACTGCGATTGTTCGCCAGTTGGCGCCTTTCGTCGCCCGGGCTCAACGAGCGGGCGACGGCCGACAGGTTATCCTTTCCACGCATAGCGAAAGTCTCCTCATGGATGCCGGCATCACACCTGAGGAAGTTTTGCTCGTCCAGCCTGCCGATGAGGGATCAAAAATTATCGAGAGCGCCTCGGTTAATCAAATCGTGAGGCTGATGCAGGCGGGAATCCCCGCGAGCGAGGCGATTTTACCTCGAACCCAGACGAAGCAAATGGATCTTTTTGATCGATCCGCTGCATGAGTCGGCGGATAAATCTCATCGTCGTCGAAGGAGCGCTAGAAATCCCGATTGCCTCCAAACTGCTCGACGCAATAGGCGTGCTGACGGACGATTTGATTACAATTAACAAAGGAGGAAGAATCGCGTTCTGGAAAGACGCCCATCGATATAACAAAGCGGCGGCCCATCTCGGACCCGTCTTGGGGCTAGCCGATCTGGAAAGTGCACCGTGCGCGCATGCGCTCTTTCAGAAGCACTTGCGACAAGGAAAACACCGCAATTTCATCTTGCGACTCACTCGACCCATGTCGGAAAGCTGGCTCCTAGCCGACGCCGCGTCCCTGGCCTCTTTCCTATCCGTTCCCGAGCACCTCTTCCCAATCGATCCCGATAACGTCCCACATCCGAAGAAGCTTCTGGTCCAGATTGCATCTCAATCTCGTTCCCGAGCAATTCGTCAGATCTCGTCCCAAGAGCCGGTAGCCTGGGAATAGTGGGGCCGCGCTATACACCGGTGATGGCAAACTATATCACCTCAGCGTGGCGCCCTTTAAAGGCAAAGTTGCGATCCCCGACCCTGAAACGTGCGATCGCAGGAACCCAGCGCGCCACCTACGCTTGAAGTTGTGAGCCCCAGGTCACACGAAATGACACTTAACGCCGCCCTCAAGGAACACTTTGGCTATGACGCGTTCCGTCCATTGCAGGAAACGATCGTACGCGACGCGCTCGAGGGGCGCGACGTCTTTGCCCTCATGCCGACAGGCGGCGGTAAATCGCTTTGTTTCCAACTGCCGGCACTCCTGCGACCTGGCCTGACCATCGTCGTTTCGCCGTTGATCTCGCTCATGAAAGACCAAGTCGACGCTCTCCAGGCGAGTGGCGTCGCGGCCACCTTTTTGAATTCCGCGCTCGACGGAACGCAGGCCAGAACACGGCTGCGCGGGCTTTATCAAGGTGGGTTTCGTCTCCTTTACGTGGCGCCCGAACGGCTCATGCTCGACTCCTTCATCGAAAAAGTGCCGGAGTGGAACGTGACCCAAATCGCGATCGACGAAGCGCACTGCATCAGCGAATGGGGCCACGATTTCCGGCCGGAATACCGCGCGCTTTCCCGTCTGCGAGAACTCCTGCCTAACGTTCCCATCATGGCCCTGACCGCGACCGCCACCGAGCGGGTCCGCGCAGACATCCTCAAGCAACTGAACCTGCGCGCGCCGCGCACCTACGTGGCGAGTTTCGACCGGCCCAACCTGACCTACCGCGTCGTCCCCAAGGCCTCGCCCTACGATCAATTGCACGAATTCCTGCAGAGCCGCCCTCACGAAAGTGGAATCGTCTACTGCGCGAGCCGCAAGAGCGCCGACTCGATTGCCGCAAAGCTGAATGCCGACGGCATCACGACCCGGCCTTACCACGCTGGATTGGAGGCCGACGAGCGCGCGCTGAACCAGGAAATGTTCCTGCGCGACGACGTGCGCGTGGTGAGCGCGACGATCGCCTTCGGGATGGGGATCAATAAACCGAACGTGCGCTTCGTGGTGCACTACGATCTGCCCAAGAATATCGAGAGCTACTACCAGGAGACGGGACGGGCTGGACGCGACGGTTTGCCAAGCGATTGCGTGCTCCTCTTCAACGCGGGCGACGTGGTCAAGCAAACCCGATTCATCGAGGAAAAGAGCGAAAGCGAAGCCCGCATCGCCCGCGAACAACTGCGCCAGATGGTGCATTACGCCGAGACACGGGAATGCCGCCGGAGCACGCTGCTGCGCTACTTTGCCGAAGAGCGGCCTAACGAATCCTGCAACGGTTGCGATAATTGTCTCAACCCGCCGGAAACCTTCGACGGCACGATCGCGGCCCAGAAATTTCTCTCCTGCGTCCTGCGCGTGCAGCAGAAGAGCGGCTTTGCCTTCGGGCTGAATCACATCGTGGAAGTGTTGACCGGCGCCGATACGGAAGCGATTCGGCAACGCGGGCATAACGAACTTTCCACCTACGGCATTGGACGCGAACTCAAGCGCAACGTCTGGCAAGGCATCGGTCGGGAACTGTTGCGGCTCGGTTTGGTCGAGGTTGCGCCGGGCAAGTTTGCGACGCTCCAGGTCACGGAGGCGGGGCGAGCAGCGCTCAGAGATCGGTCCTCCATCACCCTCACCAAACAGCCTGACAAACCAGAGGCGAAAGCGAAAGAGCGCGCTGGAGCGATTGCGTGCGACGAGGCCCTTTTCGATCTCCTGCGCGCGACGCGGCGCACCCTGGCCGACACGCGCAACGTGCCGGCTTACGTCATTTTTTCCGATGTGGCCCTGCGGGAAATGGCTCGCTCCTACCCGACGACGCCGGCGGAGTTTCGGCGTATCCCGGGCGTGGGCGAACAGAAGCTGAAAGATTTCGCGGGCCCTTTCCTCGCCGTGATTGGCGAATATTTGACATCGCATCCGCGCCAACCCTTTGCTTCGCCTAACGAACCCCCGTCGCGCAAGGCGACGCTGAACGACAGCGAAAAGGAAACCCTGCGCCGTTTTCGTGGCAGCGAATCGATTGCAGCGATCGCGCGAGCGCGAGGATTCGTCCGCGACACGATCCTGGCCCACCTCACGCTGGCGATCGAGGCCGGCGCTCCGCTGCGACCCGACCAATTTTTCACACCAGCGCAGCAGGAAGAATTAGCCGCGGCCTTTGCGCGCGCCGGGGCGCGCAATCTCACCGGGATTCGCGATGATCTCGGGGGCAGGTTCGGGATTCCAGAGCTGCGCGTTTTCCGCGCCCTGGTCGCCGAGATGGCGAACCCGCATGCCGCGGTGGATCCCACCTAGCCTTTCCGGCGAACAAATAAATCTCGTCATCGCGCCGGCGAACGGTTAACCCTTTCTGCGCAATATGAACCGAAGCATCTTTTACATCATTGGAGTTATCGTCGTCATCGTCATCGTCCTGAAACTTCTCGGACTTTTTTAGGGCCCGCGGCTTCTCCGGAAGACAAACAGATTTCGGCGTATTGGCGTTGTCCCAGACTTTCTAGCGCTACGAGATCGTCCGTGCAGGGAGAAGTGCGCCTAACGAAATTGGAGATGCGGATCGTTTGCCGCTCAGGGAGGCGGAGAAGGCCGATCGCGTGTGGCATTGCTGCGCGAAAGCAACCCCCGGCACGTGGACACGCCGCCGGCTAGCCTCACAAATTCAGTACGAAAATCGTGCACGGACGCGACTCAGGTCCCGCGGCCGTCCGGCTCCTTGGCCACGCCTTTGAAGGATTTGCCATCTTTCTTCACTGCCATGAATTCGCCCGTCTTGCTGCTCTCTTTGTTTTCGTTGCGTTTCACGTAGTCGCCGGTTTGCGGGTTTGTTATCTGCGAGCGATTAGTGACAGAACCTTCACGAGATCCTTTGCCGGTTTTTTTTGCCTCCTGTTGCTGCGTTTTAAATAATTCGGATTACGCCGACCAAAAAGCTGCCGGCCCTAATCTCCCGCGGGATAATCAGCCAGCTCGCGCAAACGCCGATGCCTGCGTCGGACCCGGCTGGGAAGTGATCACACTCAAGCTGCCATCCGTTTCCAAGACTTCGGCCTGCACCTCCTCAAGAGATCGGTGACCGGCAGAGCGCGGGGCCGCTTCCACGCCCTCGGTCGTGACGCGCTCTTCCCGGAGCGCTGATTTAAGAAATTGGCTGCGTAGCGCGAGCGGGCGCGGTGTGCTTTTAATCACGGCGCACCACCAGGGAAAACGCACCGCCAGCCAGGCGACCAGCCATTGCAAAGCAATCAGCCAGGCGAGGGCGAGCAGACCTTCGGGCCAGAGCGATATCCTTGGAGAGTAGGAGCGTGGCCAGGATGGAACCGAGCGCGACCGTCACGACAAAATCGAAGGCGGTCGCGCCGGCGACAGTGGCGAGCAAACCGATGACCGACCAGATATTTTCGCGGGTCAAAATTCGTTGGCTGAGGTGTTCGAGTGTGGAGTTCACAGTCGTCTGGAAAAAGGGGGCTCCGTCAGCAAAGAATCGACGCTGCGCAGCGGAACAGTCGATTATTTCCCAGCCATCTCCCACACCCAAATCTCGAAGCACGTCCGATAATACGGAGCAGGCGCAAAAATTCCGGCCCGACAGTCATCCTGCGGCCGCCTCACCAATGACCACGGCACTCTCATTTATTTTACTCAGCGCGGCCCCGGCGCAGGATCAGCCGCAGACGATCGATTTCAGTTGGGCCGGGGCTCGCACTCGCCTCGATAGCTGGGTCGATGGCGCCACTCGCCTGCTCCCGAACATTGCGGTCGCGCTGATTCTTCTCGTGGTCTTCTGGGGCCTCGCGCGGCTCGCTCGCAATCTCATCGTCAAATCGAGTGCGCGTCGTAAAAGGGATAATCTGGGCCGGGTTTTGGGTGGTTTCGTCAAGGCTGCCATTCTGGTTCTGGGCTTTCTCCTCGCCGCCACCGTCGTGATCCCGAGTCTGAAGCCGGGCGACCTCATCGCAGGCCTCGGCGTGAGCTCGGTCGCGATTGGTTTTGCCTTCAAGGATATCCTGCAGAATTGGCTCGCCGGGCTGCTCATCCTCTTTCGTCAACCGTTTGAGATTAATGACCAGATCGAGGTGAACGGCCACGAAGGCACGGTCGAGCGGATCGAAACCCGGGCCACCATCATGAAGACCTACGATGGCCAGCGCATCGTTATTCCAAACAGCGAAATCTACACGCACGCGCTCTTGGTGAAGACGGCCCACGAAAAACGGCGCAGCCAATACGACGTCGGGGTCGGTTATGGCGATGGGATTGGCGAGGCCTGCGAAGTGATCAAGGCCGCCCTGGCCGAGGTCGCTGAGGTGGAGAGCGATCCGCCCCCAGAAGCGTTGCCTTGGGATTTGGGCGCGAGCTGGGTGACCATTCGGGCTCGTTGGTGGACGCACAGCCGCCGGGCGGACGTGGTGAAAGTGAAGGCCGCCGTCATCCAGGCGATCAAACTCGCGCTCGACCAAGCGCATATCGACATGCCCTACGAAACGCAGGTGCATTTGTTCCACGACCAAACCGAATCGACCGATGGCGAACGCGGCCAACAACGCGAAGGCTGGCCCGCGCCGCGGGAGGGCACGCCGCCGGAGCCGCGTTGGAAAGCGGCGGCTCGTTCCTTGCCGTCGGAAGAGGATAGGCCACGGAAAACCCGGGAGGAAAGCTGAAACACTGTTTTTCGTTAGGCACAAAGGCGCAGTGGCGGGCTTGCCTTGCTCTCGTCGGATTGCTGATTGCACCGGGCCTCTGGGCGGGCCCCGTGCCTGATCCGAACACGCCGGTCGCGGAAACGAGCCCATACAATCTGTTTCACCCGACGCCGGATAATTTGCTCCGTAGTTTCTCGGCTGATCGCCCCAGCCAATCGACCGGGCCTTATACCGTCGATGCTGGTCATTATTACTTCGAGACGAGTGTGCTCAGTTATCTTTTCGATGAGCCGGGCGGCCGGACCACGGTTCGGCAATGGAACGTGCTTCCGTTCAATTTCCGCATCGGCCTCACGAGCAATGTCGAACTCGACCTGTCCTATGCGAGTTACTTTCGCCTGCGCATCCGCGACGGTGCGGCAGGTCGCACCGAGACGCGGCGCGGCTTCGGCGATCTCATTCTGCAAAGCAAGATCAACCTTCACGGAAATGATGAGGGAGACGTCGCCTTCGGACTGATCCCGTTTCTTAAATTCCCGACGAACAGCAACGATCTCGGGAATGACTCGATCGAGGGCGGACTGAGCATCCCCTTCCAGGCAGCGCTGCCGGGTGGTTTTACCCTTGGGCTGCAATCGGGAGTCAACTTCGTCCGCAACGGCGCCGACACAGGCTACGAACCGGCTTTCATTAACGCGGTCCTCCTGGGGCACACCCTTTTCACCGACAAGCTGAGCGCTTATGTCGAATTTTACAGCGTGGTTACCGGCACCTCCTCGGCGATCCACGCCGCCTTTTTCGATACCGGTCTCGCCTATCAAATCCTGCCTAACGCCTCTGTCGACTTCGGCTGCAATTTTGGCCTCACCCGGGCGGCGCCCGATTATCAACCCTTCGTCGGCTTTACGGTGCGCTTCTGAAACGGAGGAAGAAAGCCGCCACCTCAAAAACCTCCCGCTGATTCAACGACAACCCTGCGCGAACGTGCGATGACCTCATCAATCCTATGCCTACCAAAAAGAAAATGACCGTGACCGCGAAAGCGCGCAAAGCTATGCCGGACTCGGCCAATCGCCCGAAAACCAAAGTCGCTGGCTCGACCAAAAAGAACGCCCGCATGCGGCCCGTCTTGAGCGATAAAAAAGCCAGGGCCGTCAAAACCAAAAAATCCCGTTAGGCAAATCATTTCCCACCGGGCCGCTCAACGTCGAGTCGAAAACAGGAAAACTATGAATTCGAAAAACGACCAACTCAGCCAGGAAACCCTCACCGAGATCGCCGAAGGGAGCGAGCCGCCCTGTCTTTCTCTCTACCAGCCGACCCACCGCCATTATCCGGAGAATCAGCAGGACCCGATTCGTTTCCGCAACCTGCTCAAGACGCTCGAGCGAGCACTCGGCGAAAAGTATAAGGCGGAGAAGGTCGCTTCCTCTCTTAAATCTTTTCACGCCCTGGCGGACGATGGGGAATTTTGGAACCACACCCTCGACGGCCTGGCCGTCCTCGGTGGCCCTGACTCATTCCGCATTTTCACCCTGCGCCGGACGCTGCCCGAACTGGCCATCGTGGCCGACACTTTTCACACCAAACCTCTCTGGCGCTTCCTGCAATCGACTGATCGTTATCAAGTGCTGGCTTTGACCCGCGATCACATCCGTCTTTTCGAAGGCGATCGCGATGCACTCGATGAAATCGAACTTGGCCCCGATGTGCCGCGGACCCTGACGGAAGCGCTCGGTTCGGAATTGACCGAGCCGCACAGCACCGTCGCCTCTTATGGCGGCAACGCGGGCGGCAATGGTCCAGCCATGCATCACGGCCAGGGCGGCAAGGAACCGGAGATCGAGATCGACGACGAGCGCTTTTTCCGGGCGGTCGATCGCGCCGTGATGGAAAAGCACTCGCAGCCGTCCGGGCTGCCGCTGATGCTGGCGGCTCTGCCGGAACACCAGAGTCTTTTCCGGAAAGTCAGCCATAACTCAGCGCTTCTCGAGCACGGGGTTGAGATCGATCCCGCATCGCTTTCCGGCGAAGAACTTCGGGAACAAGCCTGGCAGGTAATGGAGCCGCAATACCGCGCCCGGCTGGAGAAGATGGGCGAACAGTTTGAACAAGCGAAGGCGTCCCGGCTGGGCCTCGACGACTTGGAAGAGGTGGCGAAAGCCGCCGTCGCCGGGCGGGTCGGCACGTTATTGCTCGAAGCCGGCCGGCAGATCGCGGGCCGCGTCGATGCGGAAACCGGAAGCATTGACCGGCCGGAAAATGACCAAGCGGAAGGCGGCGATCTGCTCGACGACCTGGGCGAGCTGGTGCGCGCCAGAGGCGGCGAGGTCGCAGTGATCCCGGCCGAACAAATGCCGACGCAAACAGGAATCGCCGCGACGTGCCGTTATTAAGCTCGAAGCCTGATCCGATCTTCCGGTGATTGGCCAGGTCCGGGATCTCGAGGGGCACATTCACCGTCCGCGGCGATACGATCAACTCAGAGGCGATTCGGCACGGAAAGAACGCGCACTACTCGTTTCAAAGCGCACAGCTGGTGCTGCGGTTCAAAAGCGGCAAAGTCGTCTACTTCACGCGCGAATAGCGCGTGCGGTCGATGGAGAATCCCGTTCCCGACCTCCTCCCACCCTAACAACCACTCTGCCGACCCGAAGCAGCGCTTTCTTATTTACGAGGTGGTGGACCTTTCTCGGTTGCGGCGGCCGGGGCGGTTACCTCCATTCCGCCCGCTTCTGCCACGGCCAGTTTGCCGCGCACGGTCAGGTCGCTGATGAAACTAAACTGATCGCGCAGGTCAAACGGATAAGCTTTAAGCTGGTAGTGGGTGCTCCACAAAGTTTCCTGTAACATGACCACCACGGGCTTCTCATAACTGAGATAGGCGCTGGTAAAGGCCACATCTTGCAAAGCGGAACGCATGCGCGCGGCATCGTGCTCGGGCGCGAGATAGACGTCGGCGATGCAGCGCAAGGTGCGCGTGCCATCGTTGGAGTTAGAGATATTCTCCGTCCAGATCCGGGCATGTGGAACAGAGATGATGTTATCGGCCGGAGTCTGGAGTTGGATCGCGCGCAAGCCGACGGTGCGCACTTCACCGTAATCGCCGTCTATTTCCACCCAATCGCCTAGGCGATAGGGCCGCTCGAAGATCGCGACAATGCCGGCGATGAGACTGCTCACGTAATCTTTCAAGGCAAAGCCAATCGCGACACTGGCCGCGCCGGCGATGACGAGGAAGTTTTGAACTGTAATGTTGAAGATGATCGGCACCACCCAAAGGATGGCGGCGAGAAAAAAGAAGAGGCGCAGAATCGGCTCCGTCCCCAGGAAATAGAGGCGAAATTGGCTCGGGCCGCGGCGTGCCAGATAGGGCAGCAGCTTGCGCGCAAGATAAACGGCCAGCCAGGTGCCGAGCACGATCAAGGCCATCTTCGTTAGGCTGATATCCTGGAAGTCGTTTAATCAGCTTGGCGGCCGTCTCCTTGCCCTTTTCGGAAGCAGTCATCTCTTTCATAAGCGATCCATCGGGAAACCAGCGGCAAAGAGCTCGGCCCGGGCGGCGGGGTAGGCAGCCGGCCGGCAGCGCATGGCGTCGCGTTCGTCAAATCCGGCTGCAATAAGGGCGGCGACAATAAAGGTCCCGCCCACCGCGGGGAGAACGAGGCGCAATTCCGCGGTCAAGCTGCCGTGAATGAGAAGAGCCTGGAGCACCAGCAATGCCGTTTGGCGATGCTCTTCGGGCAGGTTGAATTTGTGGGCCGAAAAAACCCACAACGTATTCTCGTTAGGGGGAGGCCGGCTCTCGTTCTCACTTTCGGTTCCATTTTCCCTCACGGCCGCAGGCTACGGCGCCAGAGATGCCAGGCGACCCAGGGAATGCCGAGACTATGAGCGGCCAGCTTCTTTAGGTAATCGCTCTTTAATTCTCCAGAGGAATTCAGCTCCATCACATCCTGGCATTTGTATGCTCGATCCTGATATCATTCGCCGAATATTTACGAGCAGGAAGCTGCCGGACTTTCTGCCTAACGATCTTCTCGGGTGAGTGCCTTTCTCGCGCGCAGATAAACTGTCTCGATATCGTTCCGATCCCGCTCGTGCTTCGCTTCCCTCGCACCATCCTCGCAGATCGCGGCGGCGTGATCCATCAGCACCTGCCGATCCTCCGGCCGGTTCAATTCCGGCGCGACCCGCGCGATCATGTCGAGCAGACGCGTCACGACCCCGACGCTCCCACGGCCATATTGGCGGATTTGGTTAAGGGCGGCGGCGGCGATGCCGACATAATCGGTCACGTCAGTGACAAGGCGCAGCTGACTTTCCTCGTCGTAGTGCAGAGCTGATGGAATCTTACGCCGTCCGACCTGGATCAAGGCAACTCCAAGCCACTCGATGCAACTCATGGCGGTGAAGGGATCGTTGATGCCCGGCGACAACGCACGGACCGCCACTTCGACCAGCTGATCGATGGCGTATTCGATGTCCTGGTTAGGCGTACGGTGCCATCCGAAAAAGAAGGCTTCGTAAAACTCCTGCGCGACTTCCTCGGTGATCTTGTCGGCCGGCCAGGCCACCGCCAGGATGGCTTCCTCGGCCACGAAATCTCCCGGCCGGCGAGACAACCGGATGACGAGACCTTCCCGGGCCGCGAGTTTGAGCAGACGTTCCTTGTCGATGGCTTGAATGAAGCCGCTCTTCTTCGAATCGACCGATTTCGCTTCCTCAGCGAATGCTTCGGGCAGTTGGCGATCGATATCTTTTTTCTGTTCGCGTGGTTCGTTATCCAGTTTGTCCGGATAGAGCCGCTCGATGCGGAATTGCAATTCTTCTGCGACCCGACCGACGAGATTTTCGGCTAAAATCGAATGCGGCACGTGATGAATGAAGAAGATCAGAAAGCCGACCGAAGCCACGGCAAAGAGAACGCCACAGGTCACGGAAAGGAAGGGGACGAAACTGGACGCATCAGTCCCCCGAATCGTGCGCAGGATGAGGAGGCTGTAGAGAAAAGTGGCCACGAAAACGCCGAGGACAAACTGGGTCGCGCGATCGCTCATGAAATTACGCAGGAGCCGCGGGCCGAACTGCGAGGAAGCGAGAGAGAGCGTGACGATCGTGATCGAGAAGACGACGCCGGCGACCGTGATGGTGGAACCTGCGATGGTCGAGAGAACGCTGCGCGCCCCCTCCGGCCCGCCCGCCCAGATCCAGCCGGCCGCGCGCGCCCACTTCGCATTGACCAGCGTATCGATGTGAACGGTGAGAAACGAGAGCCCGGTCGCCAGGATCGACATGATGGTCGGGATAAACCAGTAGCTGCTGGAAAGATTCTCCCAAGTCGTGGCGAAGAAGGTTTTCACGTGATCAGACTAATGTAGACGTTTCGCTCTGCGAAACGCGGGGGTGAGTGATGAAGCGAGCGTTGTCAGGCAGGATAAGTCCAGACCCGCGCTCCCCAGAGGAAAGCGTCGACAAAAGCCTAACGAATCGTGACATGCACGCCTGGCAGCACTTTTTTCCCGAGATCGAGCGCGTCCCAGTTGGCGAGGCGAATGCAGCCGTGGCTGGTGGTGCGCCCGATCGTCTCCGGCACTTCGGTGCCGTGAATGCCGCTCCCCTTGTGATTCAGCTCCATCCAGATGATGCCGACAGGATCGTTAGGCCCAGGCGGCAACTGATAGAAATCGCTGCTCCGCTCGCTCCCGTGTAACATGGCTTCGTCCCAGCGGAAAGTCGGCATCCAGACGAACCCTTTTACGAACCACTCCCCGATCGGGGCGGGGAGCGACTTCGAGCCGGGGGTGATCGGATAACTGCCGACCAGCTTGCCGTTCTGCTTCACTTCCAGAATTTTATCCGCGACGCTGACAAAGAGAGCGAATTGCTCGGTCTCCGGCTTCTTTCCTTCAGTCGTTAGGCTATTCTTTTTCTCGGCCTCTTCGGTCTTCTTTTTCAAGTCGATCGCTTCCTGCACCTCGAAAGGGGCGGCCACGTTTGGGACCTGCACCGTATCGCCCGGCTTGGCCTTTCCCCAATCGTAACCGGGATTGATCTCCTTTAAGAAATCGCGCCGGCAATGAAATTTTTCGCCGACCAACTCGAGAAAATTTTCGTAGGGCAAGCTGTCCTGTTTCGCTTGGGCAGCGTGGCTTTGCGGGACTGACCCGATCCACTTCTGGTCGTCAGGCGAAAGGGTGTAGCTGATCAGGGCCGGCTTCGAGGGATCGAGCGGGAGGCCGAACTGGGCAGGCGCCTTTTCGCCAAACTGGATGTCGCTTTTCCCCTCGGCCTCATCGTAACGGGTCAACGCCTTGCGCATGAACTCGCCCCATTTCGCGTCGATCGCACCCGGTTTGAAAGCGGAGGCATCGAGGAAAAGCTGGGCCCGCAGAATCTGTTCGTTAGGCGAAGCGGAAGGCGACGGCGTCGGGGAGGTGGCGGCGCGGAGGGGGCTCGACAGGAGCAGGAGGACGAGACTGGGGCTGGCCAGCCGCCGGAGCAAGGGTCGTGCGATCATGCTGGGTGATACGTGCGCCAGCGCGGGGCCGGTTCCATTCTTAGCCGGCTGGGGTGAGCCCTGCTAACTCGGTTTCTTCGTTTCTTTCTGCAGGATTTCGAGCTGCTCCTGCGCGTCTTTGTCCTTCGCCTTCAGTTTCAGAATGGTCTGGAGATCGGCGATCGCCTTGTCGTTTTGCTTCATCGCCCGATAGACGTAAACCCGGCGGCGATAAGCTTCGATGTCTTTCGGCTCCGCTTCGATCACTTTGTCGAAATCTTCCAGCGCTTTGTCGTATTGCTTGAGATTGCGATAGGCAAAAGCGCGACGGGTGCGTCCCTCGATATCCACTTCCGCAATAGTGTTAATGGCGACGTCGTAATCCGCGATCGCTTTTTTCCATTTGCCCTGTTGCAGATAGATGTAGCCGCGCAGCCGCAGCGCTGCCCGCTCGCGCGGGTTAGCCTCGAGCACTTGATCGAGCTCCTTGATCGCTTCGTCCGGCTTCTTTTTGCGCAAGAACATCCTGGCTTGATCCATGCGGCCCTTGGTCGTGTCGGGGTTCAGCTCGATCGCTTTCGCGTAGTCGGCCTGAGCCTTCTTCTCGTCGCCCATCAAGCGATAAGTGAGCGCTCGGTTACGGTAGTTCTTGGGATCCTTCGGCTGCGCCTCGATCGCCTTATTGAATTCTTCGATCGCTTTGTCGTATTCTTTTTTCTTGGCGTATTTCACGCCGCGGTTGGTGTGTCCGCCGGGATCGCCGGCGACGCTCGCGGCTGGCAAGGTAACCGGAAGAAAGAGAATGCCGGCGAGCAAGCCGGCGAGGATGGGACGGAAGAGATGGAATCGTTTCATGACAGAAGAATAGTTAGTGGCGGTTGGCGCGTGAGAGTGCAAACAAAAACAACGAAAGCAGAAGCGCTTCCGCCTCCGCCGCGAGGGCGCGACAACCGGCGGCGCGTCGATTAGCGAAGGTAGAAGATGAGAAAATCCCGGTCGATCATGACCTCAATTCCGCAGTCGTGAAGGTGCAAGCGGGACCGACCGTGGTGCAATCGCTTCGGGAATATGCCCGCGGCATCGCCGGCGGTCTCATGTTCAGCCTGCCGCTCCTTTATACCATGGAGGTTTGGTGGGCTGGTTTTGTCGCCGGGCCGCTCCGTCTGCTCGGCTATTCCCTGGCCACTTTTGTCCTCCTTCTCGGTTACAATCGCTACGCCGGTCTGCACGAGGATACTTGCTGGTCGGAGGTTCTGATCGATTCGGTCGAAGAGCTCGGGATAGGTCTTTTCGTTTCGGCTGCGCTTCTTATCCTGATCGGACGCATCTCGGCGGAGATGAGCCTGGCCGAGATCATCGGAAAAATCGTGATTGAAGCCATGACCATCGCCATCGGTATCTCGGTCGGCACCGCCCAGCTCGGCCTGCAGTCGGACGACGACTCAAAGGCGAAGAGCAAGACAACCGCGCCTAACGAGATCCGTTTCGGCGGCCAGCTCGTCATCGCCATCTGCGGCGCGACGCTTTTTGCCGCTAATGTGGCGCCGACCGAGGAGATCGTGGCCATCGCGACCGATAGCTCCATCGGACAGTTGGCTGCCCTGATGATTCTCTCCCTGCTCGTGACCGGGCTGATCCTTTATTACATCGAGTTTGCCGGCTCGCAGAGTCACGTCCGCCAGAACGGCCTTATCTCCGTCCTGGTCGGGACGGTGACCAGCTATGCAGCCGCCCTCGCCACGGCCGCGGTCGTGCTTTGGTTCTTTGGGCGTTTCGACCAGATTGCCCCCCTCACCGCGGTGGCCGAGACGATTGTCCTCGGCCTCGCGACCACGTTAGGCGCTTCCGCCGGCCGGCTTCTCGTGCAATGAAAAAACCAAAGAAAAACTGGCTGGAGTGGAGCGTCTTCGCGCTCTCCCTCCTCCTCCTTCTGTTGACCATGGCCATTCTGGTCCGGGAACAGCTTTCGTTAGGCAAGCAACCGCCCGATCCGCAGATGGAGCTCGGGGTGCCGGAAGCGCATACCGATTATTTCGCCGTCCCGGTAAAGGTTCACAACCACGGGGACGAGACGGCGGAAGACGTCCACCTTGAAGTGAAATTGATCCTGCCCGGCGGTGAGAGTGAATCAGGAGAATTCGATTTGCCCTACTTGCCGCGCCATTCGGTGCGGGAAGCCTGGGTGACCTTTCGGCAGGATCCCCGGAAAGGGAAACTGGAAGCCCACGTGCTCGGTTACCAAAAACCGTAGCCGGGACGATTCGGCTGCGCCGAATCGTGAGGCGCTCCGGCTCTTGCAAACAATCCTTTGGTGGCGAGATGTTTAATAGCTGGGTGGCCTTTGGCTCGTCCGTTCGCCGAACCAATAACTCATTAATAGGTCGTTATCCTACCTGACGAGCAGAGAGCCATCAGGGAGCCAAGTCTGCCAGCCACTTCGTTTCCATGGAGAACAAGCAAATCCAAATAACATGAACGAAGAAAAAATTTCGCAGGCCAGCGGCTCAAGTCAGGAAACTTCGCCGGGCGAAAGCCAGGGCAGCGTCTCAAAAAAGGCAAAGAGCGAAGCGCAGTCGGCCGCCCACGAAGCCGGCAAACTCAAGGATGCGGCGAAAGAGCAGGGCCATGCCGCGATCGAACAGGTCAAAGCGGGCGCCGCATCTGCCGCGCAGCAGGCCAAGGAGGCAGGGACCAGTTACGTCGCCACACAGAAAGAGACCTTGGCGAACAAGGTGGACGAGTATGCGGAAGCCGCACATGCCGCGGCCGAGCGGCTCCAAGCTGAGGACGGAAACATGCTCGCCGAACCGGCCGGACGCGCCGCGCAGCAACTCGATCGTTTGGCTGGTTACTTGCGGGAAGCGGATCCGACGGATTTCCTCGATGACCTCGAAGGGCTCGCCCGGCGCAGGCCTGAAGTGGTTTTTGGCGGGCTCTTCGTGGCGGGTCTGGTCGCGGCGCGCTTCCTGAAGGCGTCGCGTCGCAAATCGCGCGCCCAGGATTCCGCAGAACCTCGTCGCGCCTCACGGCCGCGCGCGCTCCCATCTCCCAGCGAGAGCGGCGCGGGTGGATATACCGCCCCGTATGCGCCCGCTACTGAAATGGGCCAGAAATCGTCCACCGATCAACCCGTCACTTCTTCCACGCCATGAGTGAACTAACCCAAATCGTCGATCTCTTTAAGCAGCTGCGCGACGACACCACCACCCTGGTGCGCGAGGAAATTACCCTGGCCAAGACAGAGGCGAGCGAAAAAATGACGAAGTTCGCGCGCAACATTGGCTTCCTGGCCGCCGGCGGGCTGACCGCCTTTACCGCGTTGATTTTCATCCTACTGGCCGTCGCCTTTCTCATCCGGGGACAACTGGTCTCCAACGATATCAACGAAGGTACCGCCACCTTTCTCGGCCTCCTTATCGTGGGCGTGATCGTCGGCCTGGTCGCCGCAATCCTCATCTTCAAGGCGCTGGCCACATTGAAGAGCGCCTCGCTTACACCCAACAAAACCATCGACTCTCTCAAGGAAGACAAAGAGTGGGTCCAACAAAAAGTATCATGATCAATCCTGACGAACACAAAACGAACGACGACTCTCGCAGCTCCTCGGAAATTGAAGGCGACATCCGCGATGTTCGTGGACGGATGGATGCGACCCTGGACGAAATCGGCGAGCGCCTGACCGCCCGGTCGCTAGTTAACTCCGCTCTCGACTGGTGGGAAAAGCGAACCGGCGGGGCCGAAAGTAATGCCACCTCAAAGGCAAAAGACGCCTATCGCTCGGTCGCGCGACAGGTCAAAGAGTATCCAATGCCCGCGCTTCTCATCGGTGCGGGCATTGCCTGGATCGTCGTGGACGCGGCCGCGGGAGGCGACGAAGAAGAAACCTACTCTGGTCCCGCGAACCAGCGCGCCTATCGCCCCAGCCTTGGCGCACCTGTGGACAACCGCTATAGCGCCACCGGATCCAGAGGCACGGCAAGCTACGGTGGCGTAAGCCAGCCAGGCGATAGCGGCGGCCCCGGACTCGGCGAAAAAGCCAAGGACGCGGCCGGGCAGGCGAAGGAAGCCCTCACGGGCGCAGCCGACACCTTAAAGGATAAAATGTCCGACCTGGGAGACGCGGCTTATGGAGCAATTGAAAAAGGACGCTCCGCCGGCGGAAGTCTCGGCCGCGGGCTCCAATCTGGCTACCGGACCGGAACCGAGCAACTGGAAATGGCCATGGAAGAATATCCCCTCGCTGTCGGGATCGGCTTTGCCGCGCTCGGCGCGCTCGCCGGAGTGCTCCTGCCGCGCACCCAGCGCGAAGATCAACTGCTTGGAGAACAATCCGACCAGCTGGTGGATTCGGCGAAAGAAAAAGGCCAGGAAATGCTGGAGAGCGGCAAGGAAGTCGCCAAGCGTGTCGGCGACGCAGCGCTGGACGAGGCGCAAAGTCAGGGGCTCACCGCGGAAACCGTCGGCGATAAAATCTCCGATCTGGCGAGCAAGGCGGGCGAAGTTGCCCGCAAAGCCAAAGACGAGGCAGCCGCGAGCGCAAAGGATGCAGGACTCACGCCCGACTAAAGCCTGAAGCCAGATGAGCGATGACGATCTCGAGGTTTATCTAAAAGACCATGACGCGGAAGCTGTCGGCGCGCTCGAGTTGATCGAGCACCAATCGAACACCAATCGAGGCCCACGCTGACACCCCGTTAGGTGCTTTTTTTGAGGAACTCCAGGCCGACGTAAAAACAGATCACGAGCAGCTCGCCAACCTCATGAGCGCGCTCGGCTTCGAAGCGAGCGGCGTGCGCAACGCGGGCGCCTGGATCGCCGAGAAGTTCGGCCGCGCCAAACTCGGATTCTCCCGCGGGAAGAGGCCACGCCTGGGTCACCTTTCGGCACGACCCGAGTAATGGAAAACTCGAACCGTTGGTGCTGGGCTCCAGAAACCGTAGCGGACCTCCAAAGGCCCACCTTTCCATCCGCGTAATCCGCGGTTAAAAATCCGAAAAAGAAACCCTGATCTGAACTTTCTTCGTCCCGATCCTTCAGTGGGCGCAACCAGCGAAGGAGCGCGAATTTAGCCAGCGCCAGGAGGACTGCGATCTCGAGACGGCCTCCGCCTAAGGGGGTCGCGTTGTCGGAAAAAAATCATGATCAATCCGCCCGCCTGTCCCAGATTCTGAAACGGGGACGGGACGGCGCCCGTCCCTCCAGAAACCAATCGCTGGGAGGGCTGAATGGACGCTGAATGGACGCTACCCGGAACGCGCGGCCAAGCCCCTTCCCGGGTTTGCCTTCGGCAGACGCGCCCGAGCCAGCGGCAGCGATTCAGGAGCAGAATGATGTTCTTCGATGGCTGGTTTCCGATTGTAAAAACGGTCATTTCCGGCGGGATCGCCTACGTCGCGCTCATCCTCCTGCTCCGCTTCTGCGGCAAACGCACCCTCTCGAAATGGAACGCCTTCGATTACGTCGTCACGATCGCGCTCGGCTCCACGCTCGCCACAATTCTGCTCTCCAAAGAGATCACCATTGTCCAAGGCCTAACGGGTCTGACCATTCTTGTCCTTCTGCAGTTTGCGGTCACTTGGTTATCGGTCCGCTCGAAGGCTGTCTCCGATCTGGTCAAAGCCCAGCCGACTTTGCTTCTGTGGCACGGTGACTTCCAACGCAACGCCATGAAACAGACGCGCGTGACGGAGGAAGAAGTCGGCGCCGCGCTGCGCAACAAAGGCTTTGCCTACCTAAGCCAGGCGATGGCCGTCGTCCTGGAGACGGACGGCAGCTTCAGCGTCATTGGCGAGGTGGTGGAGAGCGGCCGTTCTACTTTGACGGATGTGCAGGGTTTCGTGGAGGAAGGTTCGCCCTAACGGTTCTCTCGAGTCACGGAATCGCGGAGTCGCCCGGTCACTCGCGCGGGTCAGCGAACGTCACTTACTCTGAATCGCGGGCACGACCAGCCGCGTCAGATAAACGCGCAACGCCGCCGCCAGAGGCAGGGAGAGAAGGGCACCCGCCACTCCGTAGAGAGTCGCCCCGGCGAGCACCGTCACGACCGTGAAAAACGGCGGGAGGTCGACGTTGGCTTGCATGACTTTAGGCACGATCACATTCCCCTCCACGATGGAAAGGACCAGAAAAAATACCACGGTCGCGATCCCCACCCAGAGCGGCAAAAGAAGAAAGGCGAGCGGCACCGCGATAACTCCGGCAGCGATCGGGCCGACCATGGGAATGAGCTCGCCCAGGCCGCCCGCCATCCCGAGCAGGATCGGATGCGGCAATCCCAGAAGCGCCATCGCGATGGATATGAGGGTGGTCATGAGAAGCACCAGGATGACTTGGCCGCGGAGCCAGCCGCCCATTGTGCGCAAGGCTTCCGCCGTCGTCTCATCGACCTTTTTCTGGTGCGCAGGGGGAATCAGAGAGAGGAACGCCGCACGCAACTTCTCCCTTTCCAAAAGCATGTAGAAAGTGAGCACCAGAACGGTAAGGGCGGAGCCGATGACGCCCAGCACGCCGACCAGGGCGGAGGTGGTCTGCCACAGATATTGGCCGGTCGAGCCGATCTGTTTTTGCGCGGTGAGCGCGAGCTGGCGAGTGGATGGGATCTGCGGGAATTGCTCGCGCAACCTGGCCAGCCAGCCGCTCAATCCATCCAGGTAGGTAGGGAGATCGTCCCAAGCCTGAGTCCCTTCTCGCCAAAGGACAGAGCCGAGAAAATAGAAAAGCCCCAGGGCGCCTGTGACGATGGCGAGAAGGGTGCAAAAGATGGGAATCCACCGCGGCAGGCGCCAGCCATTTGGCGGCAGCTTGCGTCCTTCCAACCACTCCACGATGGGAAAAACTCCCGTGGCCAGCGTAGTGGAGAGAAGCAGCAAAACAACGAGACCTTGGAGCTGGGTGAAGAGCCAGAGCGCGAGCAGCAAGGCCAAGGCGGCCAGCGTTACCCGCACCCCGACTGAGAGGGAAGCGCGCGGAGTCACGGAGGTGAAGGTGTCGTCAGTTCGTGCTGCGAAAAGCGGGCCGCGGATGCGTCGGCCGCAGCGCCGGCGTTGGCGGGCTAGACCTTTCTCACCAAGGCAAGCACGAAGGCGATCACGGCGAGAACCACGAGGATGTGAATAAACCCGCCGAGAAGATGAAAGCCCAGCCAACCGATGAGCCAGAGGACCAGAAGTATGACAGCGATGGTGTACAGCATGCCAGCAGATCGCACTCGCTCAGCGTTTTGCGTGGGTAAATCTGCTCCGGCAGCCGCAACTGGGGGAGTAACTACTCTGAGTGGGGAGATGGCAAAAAAGGCCCGCTGTTTAAAGCGGACCCCTTTTGATTATCCTGATTAGCGCGAACCGGCTAATCATCGCCCGCTCGCTGCGGCGCTGCGCCGTCGACGTGCAGACTTTGGGATTCTTTAGGCTCGATACTCGACACCGTAGTGACGAAAGATCGGCTCTGACATTTCGCGAGGATAAAACTGATCGAAGTCCTCGTGAGTGAAGCGCGGCGCTTTTTCGAGCTGCTCACGCGTCATGTTGAGGAGATCATTCATACCGTCACCGTTGTTCTCTGGCTGCCACTTAAAGGCCGCCCAAGGAACAACACGTCCGTTTCTCCCAAGCCGAGGAATCCACCAACGTCTACGACCGCAAAGCGAACGTTTCCTTTGGTTCTATCGACAATGAGTTCATTAATCGTTCCGAGCTCTTCGGTTTCGTTGTTAAAAACGGTGCTACCGGTGATGTCCGAACCGAGCCAGAAGCCGTTATGGGTGTCTGTGCTTGGTCTGGCAGTTGTTTGATTCATAACAGGGAACTTCTCAGCCAAAGGTGGCGAGAACGTGGCCGGGCCGCAAAGTGACGCGCGGGCGAGGAGCTCGAGCTGCACGCGCGGGAGTTTTCGCTGCTCTTGGTCTTTTCTCGGCCATCGTATTTCGAGCGAAACCAGACTGGTCTTCACGCTGCCCTCCAACAGTCGTCAGCTAGGTTTCTTTCTCGGCTTTCTGGCGAGATTTGCGGACCGCCTCAATCGACGACATCACCCCGTGCGCGATCATGCCGCCCCCCAGCCCGACCAGCAGGATAGCGCCGTAGAAGCGATTTTGCAGGAAACTGAGCGCTTCGCTTAAACCATGGACTTCGTTAGGCGAACGAAAAATTCCGGCGAGGAGAGCAAAGACGCCGAACATGACGAGAAAAAGCGCGTAAGTGCTGCGCCCGTAAATGGCGAGGGCAGCGGCCCAGAATGGTCGCTCCCACCGCTGGAATGCCTTGCTCATTTGATAGAGACCCGCCGCGATGATGGCCGCGCCGAAGAGCCCGAGCAGCCAGCGACCCTGAGGCTGCGCCAGGACTTGCGCCGCCCAGGCCGCGGACGTCCCGCTCTCGTCGCTCGAAGGACGGAAAGCGACTCGGAACGCAAAGGCCGCGATGGCCCCATCGACCAGCACCCGGAGCAAACCGAGGCTCTCGCCTAACAATGCCGCCTTCCCGCGAGAACGCAGGACCAGGACCGCTTCCAACACCCGAGCGAGCGCGAACGCAGCCAGACCGACCCCCACTCCTGCACAAAGCACCCGGCCAAAAGGTGCTTCCGTAATCGTCTTGAAAGCGCCCGGAAAGCCGCGTGTCTCCCAAGCCGAGTAAAAGAGAGCGCGAAAAGCCATCCCGCCGACCACCAGGTAAACGAACCCACGCGCCGTCGCTCCGACGAGCGTAAGACGCTTCAGCCAGGTGGCGGTCTGATCTTGCACTGAATCGATCATCGGCGGGCGACCTTCAATCTGCTCGGCACGGCTCCACCTTTCGTGGGGAGTGCAGGTAGAAGCGATGAGAATTTTGCGGGGCGATTTATTCCTCGCGTCGATTCGCCCACTCCCCGCGACAGCGACCGAAGTCGGCCCGGTAGACTCCACCGCGTGTTTTCTGATTGCCTTTCGCGGCCATTACCGCTCTGCTCTTCGAATTCCGTAGCTGGAGGAGTTTGCAGCATGCTGAACGTCGATCCGAGAAATCCGCCTAACGAGATGCCCGACATTGTAGGGGCAAAACCGTCGAACCCGCTGGCGGCCAATTTCAAGCCCTACATCCCGGCCAGCGTGCAGATGCGGGAATTGACGATCATCCCGCTCATCGTCGGCACCCTCCTCGGCATCATCTTCGGCGCGTCGTCGCTCTATCTCGTCCTCAAGGTCGGGCTCACCGTGAGCGCTTCGATTCCAGTCGCCGTCATTTCCATCACACTCTTCCGACTTTTCTCAAAGCTCGGGATGCGCGACGCCACCATCCTGGAGAATAACATCGTGCAAACCGCTGGCTCGGCCGGCGAATCGATCGCCTTTGGGCTCGGTGTGACCATGCCGGCGATCATGATCCTCGGCTTCGATCTTGAGATCACCCGCGTCATGCTCGTCGCGGTGCTGGGCGGATTGCTCGGCATTCTTATGATGATCCCGCTCCGGCGCGCGCTCATCGTCGATCAACATGGACTCCTCAAATACCCTGAAGGCACCGCCTGTGCGGAGGTGCTGAAAGCGGCCGCCTCGCGCGAAGGGATCACGGAGTCGACGGAAGTTGTGGATGCAGTGAGCGGCGGCGGCAAAATCATTTTCAGCGGATTCGGGATCGGCTTCCTCTATCAGGCGGCGATGAATGCCTTCAACGCCTGGAAGAATACGCCCGAGAAAATCTTCGGCGCTCCCTTCAAAGCCGGCTCCATCTCCGCCACGATCGAGCCAGCCTTGTTAGGCGTCGGCTACATTATTGGACCGCGCATCGCGTCGATCATGTGCGCGGGCGGCGTGCTCGCTTATCTGGTTCTGATTCCCGCGATTAAATTCTTCGGCGAATCGGCCACCGCCATCATCGCACCGGGCACGATGCCGATCGGCCAGATGAGTCCCGACGACATTCGCGGCGCCTATATCCTCTATATCGGCGCGGGAGCGGTCGCCGCGGGCGGCATCATCAGTCTCTTTCGTTCGCTCCCCACGATCTGGCACGGATTGAAGGGCGGTCTGGCTGATCTCAAAGGGCGCAAGGAACGGACCGGCGACGTGCCGCGGACGGATCAGGATCTCTCCATGAAGGTCGTGATCGGCGGTTGCATCGCTCTTCTCCTCGTCATGATGGTCATGCCGCAGCTCCATTTGCAGTGGAACCTGCTCGGCGCTTTCCTGATCGTCGCGTTTGGCTTCCTCTTCGTGACCGTCTCTTCACGGCTGACAGGTGAGATTGGTTCCTCGTCGAACCCGATCTCCGGCATGACGGTGGCAACGCTGCTCCTGACCTGTCTGGTGTTTCTTTTAGTCGGCTGGACTGGCCCGAAATATTTTGTCACCGCCCTCTCCATCGGCGGCATCGTCTGCATCGCTTCCTCGAATGGCGGGACCACTTCGCAGGATCTGAAGACCGGTTTCCTCGTCGGATCGACTCCGAAGTTTCAACAAATCGCGATCCTTGCGGGCGCTCTCGCCTCCGCCCTTGCGCTTGGTCCGATCCTCCTCGTTCTGAATGATTCCTACACGGTCTATGTGCCAGCCACGACGTTTCAAAAAGTCGAGAACAGCACCCCACCGGCGCGCGTCCAAGCCGGCAACCTGCCGGTTTTCAACGACAAACTGAAACCTGATACGACCGGGCATTACCGCATTCTGAAAAACGAAAAAGGCGGCGTGAACGCAGTCGTGCCGGGACTCGACCCGGGAGATTATCTGGTGAACGACTCCGGCGAAGTCGTTTACAAAATGGAGCGGAATTTCCCGGCGGACCTGCGGGCGCCTAACGACGCTGAGTTGGGCGCGCCGGAGAGAATCAAGGGTGCCCAGGCGAACACGGATCCACAAAGCTACCGTTCCTGGCAACGGAACGATCCCGCGGGCGGCCCGGCCCAACGCTACCTCGTGAATGATCGGGGCGAAGTCATCTATCTGGTCGACCCGGGCATTAATGGAACTCACCGAACCCGGCCCGACGGCTCGGCCGTGACCAAATTCGATGCGCCGAAGGCGACGCTCATGTCCTACATCATCAAGGGTATTCTGAGTCACAAACTGCCTTGGGCCCTGGTGTTGTTAGGCGTGATGATCGCGATTGTGCTCGAGATGAGCGGCATTCCCTCGCTCGCTTTTGCGGTCGGCGTCTATCTGCCGCTGGCTTCTTCCAGCCCGATCTTTATCGGCGGCATGATCCGCTGGGGAGTCGATCGCTGGTTGCGCAAACATAAGTTCCGCGAGCACGACCTGACTCACGACGAGTTGGTCGCGGAAGGCGACAAGAGTTCAGGCGTTCTGCTCGCCTCTGGTTACATCGCGGGCGGAGCGCTCGCGGGCATCGTGATCGCGATTATGGCCGGCCTTCCCAACCTGGCTCCGTTTAACGAACGGCTGGGACGTTGGGCGAACGCGAACAATCCCTTCTTTGCCGGCCCGCACGCCGACCTCCTCGCGCTGATTCCCTTCGCGGTCCTTTGCGTATTGCTCTATCTGGTCGGGCGTGACGTGCTCATGGCAACGCGGAAAAAGACGTAGGCATTACCACGGCATTTTTCCCTCTGAAACGGGAATATATCCTGCTCATCTGGGAGCATGGATTCCATGGAAGCGAGAATGCGAGAGAGCCGCCGGACGGTGCAAGACGTGCTCGAAGGTGTCGCCGGTCAGGCGGCGGAGGATCAACTGCGCCTCGCGCAACAGGCGCTGGCCCAGATTCGCGAGTCGGTCGTTATCACAGAAACGGAGCTGGAAGAACCGGGCCCCGCCATCGTTTACGTCAACGCTGCCTTTACCAAAATGACCGGCTGGCTGCCGGAGGAAGTAACGGGCCGCAGCCCGCGATTCCTGCAGGGACCCAAAACGACGCGCAAAACGCTCGACCGATTGCGGCGTCAGCTCGAAAGAGGCGAAGCGTTCGAAGGGGAAGATATCAATTACCGCAAGGACGGCTCGGAATTCTGGATCGACTGGTACATCGAGCCGCTGCACGGCCCGGACGGTGAAATCACCTACTGGGTCGCCGTGCAACGCGATGTGTCGGAGAAGCGCGAACTGCAAGCTCAACTTCTGCAGGCGCAGCGGCTGGAAGGCATCGGCCTGCTGGCCAGCGGAATCGCGCACGACTTAAACAATGTTCTCACTCCGGTTCTGATGGGTTGCGAATACCTGCGCGCTCAGGTCGCCTCTGACGATGCCCGCGAGTTCATCCAACTGATCGAAGATTCGGGCAAGCGCGGCGCCGGACTCGTTAAGCAAATTCTATCCTTTGGGCGCGGTTTAAGCGGCGGCTCCGCGCACATCGATCCCCGCCACATCGTCGACGAAGTCGTCGCCATGGCCCTGGCCACTTTCCCCAAGAATATCGAGATTTCCTCGGATGCGCCGGTCGCCACCTGGAGCGTGGAAGCGGACGCTTCGCAGGTGCACCAGGTCATCCTCAATCTCTGCATCAACGCCCGGGACGCGATCGAAGGGCCCGGCACCATCCGGCTCCTGGCTGGCAACGTCGATCTGATGGCTCCTCTGCCCCTGGCTCGCGGCGATTTGCCGGCGGGCCGTTACGTGCAGATTTCGGTCAGCGACTCCGGCGGCGGGATGCCCGCAGAAGTGGCGCGGAAGATTTTTGATCCTTTCTTTTCTACGAAAGCGCCCGGGAAAGGCACGGGTCTCGGGCTCTCCACCGTCGCCACGATCGTGCAGAATCTGCGCGGCGGAATCGACCTGCGCACCGCGCCCGACCAAGGCACAAGTTTTTCTATTTATCTTCCGGCCGTGACGAAAGTCGTAACTCACGAAGAGTTCGTCCCGCGAGGCGCTCGCCACGGCGCCGGGCGCAAGGTGCTCATCGCGGAAGATGAAACCGCCATTGCCACAATCATGTGCGAGGTGATGAGCAGCGCCGGTTATCAGACCCACGCCGTCGGCAGCGGGCTGGAAGCGCTGGCTCGTCTCGCCGAGGAACAACCGGATCTCCTCATCCTCGACTCGATTACCCCTGGCGCGACCTTTGGTCAGATCATGCACGCGCTGCAAGAGGACTATCCAGATTTGCCGATCATGCTGGTCAGCGGGCGATCGGAAGATGAAATCGGCGAGGAGACGAACGCGACCCAGGCGTTTCTGCAAAAGCCGTTCGCTCCCGATCAACTGCTCGCGAAAATCGAGCAGGTGTTTGCCGCCACGGTGGCGGAATCCTGAATCGATCGCGCTCGCCAAGATTGTCATAGCCCGCTTAAGGTGGCCGCCGCATGGCCACCGCTGTCGAGGAACCTTCGACCGAGACCCGACCCGCAAAGCTGCGGCGCTACTCCGTGCCCGTTCTGGTCGGAGTGGTCGGGTTTCACCTCATTTTCGGCGGGGTCGCAGCCATCTGGGTCGTTTCGAAATATTCGGCTAACCGAAAACTGACTTTCAACGCCGGTCCGAAATCGCCCAACCCGAGCGAACGCGCGCTCGAGCACCGCGTGCAGTTACAGAAAAAAACACAATCGACCAGCGCGCCGCCTTCGGTGCCCAAACGAGTTCTCACCACTGGTCTGGCCAAAGTCACCTTGCCGCCCCTGCCGGAAATCAACACCCCGGAAAGCGCGCCGCGCACCATGATGGGGGCCGGCGGAAGCGGGGCCCTCTTTGGTCCTGCCGGTGCGACATCGTTAGGCGGAGGGGGCGGCGGCAATGGCGCGGCGATCAATTTCTTCGGCATCCGCGACCTCAGTACGAGCGTCGTCATCATGATCGACGTCTCCGACTCGATGTTTACTCGCACGGACGACGCTTCCGGGCGCAAACTCGTGAAGCACGGTCAGGATCAGAACTTTCAGGTCATCCGCGACGAGGCCATCAAGCTCGTGCAAAGCCTCACGCCGCAAACGCGCTTTGATGTCGTCCGCTGGTCGGGCGGAGCCTATGCCTGGAAGCCGGAGTTAGTTCCAGCGACGGACGAGAACAAGGTGTCCGCGATCGAGCACATCCAAAAAGTGGTCGATTACAAAAGCGCCAAACCTCCCTCCGGCCAAGCCGGCGGCACGCGCCATGACGTGGCGCTCGCAAGAGCCTTCTCGCTCAAGCCGGAGACGATTTACATGCTGA
Source organism: Chthoniobacterales bacterium (assembly GCA_965218705.1). Classification (GTDB taxonomy): domain Bacteria; phylum Verrucomicrobiota; class Verrucomicrobiia; order Chthoniobacterales; family UBA10450; genus Palsa-1392. The sequence goes on along the minus strand of OZ244652.1, from coordinate 281,316 downwards.
CAGATGGCAATGCGACCATCGCCAAATCGGGCGGCGGCCTGCAGCCGATTCCGCCACAGGAGATCTACAAGGTGGCGGAGGAAGGCCAGAAAGATCTAACGAAAAAGGCCCATCTGCACGTCATTTACTACGTGAACGCCAGGGAAAAATCCGATGAGATCAACATGCTGCGCGCATTGGCCAGTCGGAACGGCGGCAAATTCCAAAAGGTCGAAGCGAAAGGGCGCAAAGAGAAGAAGTAGACGCCTCGGTAGGGCGAGACTCAGTCGAGCCGGCGGGCGAATCTGGTTTGGCTCTTCCGCCTGTCATCCCCGGCTCGACTGAGTCTCGCCCTACCCACAATTCACCTCACCTTCCTTGCCTTCACCTCCGGCACACCGGATTTAATTCCATGCAAAAGGTTAACCTCGACGAAATCAAGGCCGACGAACGCACCTCGCCCAAGGGCAAGTATCACAAGTTCGTCAAAGACATCTCCATCGCGCTCGGCCGCGACAAGGAATCGCTCGATCTGGCCAAACGTCACCCTTTCGACCTCGCTCAGATCCGCATTCCGAAAGGGAAAAGCTATTGCCCCTATCATGGTCACAGCGCGGAGACAGAGCTTTACCTCGTCGTCTCGGGCCGGGGGAAAATTCGCGACCGCGGTGGCGTCACCGAAGTAAGCGCGGGCGACGCTTTTCTCTTCGCTCCCGGCGAGGCGCATCAACTCTCGGCCTGCGACGAGGAAGATTTTGTCTACTACGTCATCGCGGATAACCCGCGCGGCGATTCCTGTTACTATCCTGACAGCGGCAAGTGGGTCGCTTTCAAAGAAGGCGGCAACGAAGCCATCGCCAAAGGCCAGGAGACGGATTACTACGACGGCGAAGAGTAGCTCCCTGTAGACGTTTCGCTCTGCGAAACGCGGGGGTTAGTGATGATCGTCCGGGAAGCTGTCCGGCGGCTGAGCTGGCCCCCGCGTTTCGCAGAGCGAAACGTCCACAAGGGAAGCGTCCGTCTCCCGCTCCATTGCTGCTCTTCGGCAGCGATGTTACAGACTGGCATGAACAGGGGTCGCTTTTTGGCTGTCGCGAGCCTCCTCCTCGTCACGCTCTTCTCGACACCCCGCGCCAACGCGCAGATGTTCGACGGCCGCCAATTGGTCGAGGCCAAACTGGTCGCTGACACTTCCACGATCGTGGCCGGGCAGACTTTTACGGCCGGTTTGCTTCTGAAAATGGTGCCCGGCTGGCACACCTATTGGCAATTCCCGGGTGACGCCGGCATTCCCACCGAGATCAAGTGGAACCTCCCGCCGGGCTGGAAAACGGGCCCGATACGATGGCCAATCCCGCTCAAGCTCGATGAGCCGGGCAATATCCAAATCTACGGCTATCACGACGAAGTTTTACTCATGGTCGCGCTCACCCCGCCGGCCAGGATCACCGAACCGTCGGTGCAACTGGCGGCGGCCGCCGATTGGTTGGTCTGCGAAAAAATCTGCATCCCAGGCAGCGCCAAAGTGCAGCTCGATCTGCCCGTGGGATCATCCGCCGCGCCCGCGCAGAGCGATCTGTTCGCGAAATATCGCAACCGTCTGCCTCGCCCGCTCCCGCCCAGTGCGGCCGGCGCCGTGCAATGGACCCGGACGGCCCAATCGTTTCGTCTCACCCTCGGCGACAAAAGCCTGGCGCGGAATTCGGATGTCGATTTCTTTCCCCTGCCCGACCCAAACAGCGTGATCGGTCATCCGCGCCGGGAGAAGACGAGCGACGGCTCTCTTCTTTTTGTCATTCCAGTTGAGTCCGCGGAAGAGAACGTCCCATCCCTGGATGGATTGATCGTGGTCGGCGATCACGCCTTTTCGTTAGGCAAGACGACTGCCAAAACAAACCCCAAAGCGCAAAAGGTCGCCTCGCCCGCAGCGCCCGCCGACGGGCTCCTCAAGCTCCTTTTCTTCGGCTTCATCGGCGGTTTCATCCTCAACCTCATGCCCTGCGTCTTGCCGGTCATCTCGCTCAAGATCTTCGGATTTATCCAGCACGCCCGTGACAGTCGCGCGCGTATTTTTGGCAATGGACTTGCGTTCGCCGCCGGGATCTTCGCCTGGTTCATCGGGCTGGCCTTGCTCATGATCGGCCTGAAAGCCGCCGGCCATCAAATCACGTGGGCGTTTCAATTCACCAATCCCTATTTCCTGGTGGGAATGAGCGCGGTGGTGCTGGTTTTCGCACTTAATCTCTTCGGCGTTTTTGAAATCACTCTGCCCGTTGGCGCGACCAGCGGATTGCTCGGCTGGAGCACGACGGAAGGTTACGCGGGCTCATTTTTCCAAGGCGTCTTCGCGACAGTTCTGGCCACGCCCTGCACCGCGCCCTATCTCGGCACCGCGCTCGGGTTCGCCTTCGCGCAATCGGCTCTCATCATCCTTGTCATGTTTCTCGCCATCGCCGCCGGCATGAGCATGCCATACCTGCTTCTGAGTGCGCAGCCGGCCTGGCTCCGCTTCGTGCCGCGCCCCGGGCCGTGGATGGTGCGCGTAAAACAATTCATGGGGTTCCTCCTCCTCGCGACATTGCTCTTTCTGCTGTGGGTGATCGGTGTGGCGCGCGGGATCGACGCCGCCATCTGGGTGAGCGCGTTTCTGCTCGCCCTCAGCGTGGCTTGTTGGATGCAGGGCTCGTTCTCCCTCCCCACCACCTCCTCTCGACAAAAAACACTCGTCCTTCTCCTCGTCCTCGTCCTCGTCCTCGGCAGCGGTTTTTATTTCATCGGTCAAAAATTCCGCGCCAGCCAAACCGCCGGCTCCAGCCTAACGAAAGGCAATTGGATCGCGTTCAGCCCCGACCGTCTTAAACAGGAGCTCACAGCCGGTCACAGCGTGTTCATCGATTTCACGGCCGCCTGGTGCATCACCTGCAAATTCAACGAGGCCGCTGTGCTCGAATCGGACGCGGTCAAAAACGCCTTCGTGCAGCACGGAGTCGTGAAGATGAAAGCCGACTGGACCAACGCCGACCCGGTCATCACAAAAACTTTGCAACAATTCGGGCGCGTCGGTGTCCCACTCTATGTGCTTTACCCGGCCGCAACGCCCGACCAACCGGTCGTTCTGCCAGAATTACTCACCCAGGCTCTGGTCCTGGATCGTCTGCAATCCGCTGCGCCCAAAGTGGTTGCGGCCCAATAATTCGACCCTTATGAAAACAAAATTCCTTATCTTTGCCCTCACCGTTCTCTCGACCGGCGCACTTTTGGCGGCCGACGCGCCCAAGGTCGGCGATGTCGCGCCGCTTTTTAGCCTGCCGGGAGCCGACGGCAAAAAACACGCCTTAGCGGATTACCAGGGAAAACTGATCGTCCTGGAGTGGTTTAATCCCGGCTGCCCCTTCGTGAAGAAACATTACGAGAGCGGCAACATGCAGCAGCTACAGAAAGAATTCACGGGCAAGGGAGTGGCCTGGCTAACGATCGATTCGTCGGCGCCTGGGGCGCAGGGTCACCTCACCGCGGAGGAGGCCAAAAAACAAATGAGCGAATGGAAGATGGGATCGAGCGCATTCCTGCTGGACCCCGACGGGAAAGTCGGGCACGCCTATCACGCCACCAACACGCCGCACATGTATATCCTCAATCTGGAAGGGGAGTTGATTTACGAGGGCGCCATCGATAGCAAAGCCTCGGCCGACCCGGCTGATATCAAGAGCGCGACCAACTACGTGAGAGTGGCGTTAGAAGAAGCGATGGCTGGCAAACCCATCTCGAAGGCGCAAACCAAGGCCTACGGTTGTTCGGTCAAATACGCGAACTAACCAGGATTCGATCCTCGGGGAAGCGCGGGCGTGAGCTGGCTGGCCGGACAGATCCTCGCTTCCATCACCACCCACACCCGGGGTTCGCAGAGCAAAACGTCTACAATCGGAGCAGGGCGCTACCCGTTGTTTTTTCCCGAAAAGCGCCCCGCCAGCCGCAGAAGCGGGCGCGGTGCCAGCCTAACGAGTGTCATGCCAAACTTCATCACCGCGCCGGGGATGACGATCGCCTGGTTGCGCTCTATGCCGCGCAGCCCGGCCTTCACTACAATCTCGACCGACACGTGCGCCATCTTGGGGCTGGGTATCGTCCCCTCCGGTGTGCGTTGCGCGACTTCCGTGAATTCCGTATCCACAGGTCCCGGACAGAGCGCGGTCACGCTAACACCCGTGCCACGAAGCTCACTGCGCAGCGCGTCGGACAAGCTGGTCACGTAGGCTTTCGTGGCCGCATACACTGCAAAACCGGGAATGGATAGAAAGCTCGCGGATGAGCTCACATTCAAAATGGCGCCTCGCTTGCGCTCGATCATGGCCGGTAACAAACCGCGGGTCAGCCGCGTCAGAGCCACCATATTGACCTGCATCATGGAATCGAGCTTCTCCGAATCGGACGTGGCAAACGCGCCGAGATCGCCAAGGCCGGCATTATTAATCAGCAAATCGATGGCCGAATCCTGGGCTTCAAGCCAGGCCAGCAATTCGTCCACTGCTTCGCCCCGCGACAAATCTGCCGAGCGCACTTCCACCTGCAGGCGGGGATGCTGGTCGAGCAGTTCCGTGCGCAATTCCTCAAGGCGCTCCTGGCGGCGGGCCACCAGCACCAGCTTCGTTGCGCGCCCGCCCAATTGCCGGGCCAATTCCCGCCCGATCCCAGCCGAGGCGCCGGTGATGAGGGCATGACAACCTTCCAGCTTCATCACTCCTTTTTCAGGAGCGGCTCGAGCACGCGCCAGACATTTTCCGCCAGGATCTTGTGCCCGGCGGCCGTGGGATGAATGCGATCGGCCTGATTCAGATCGTCGTGTCCGCCCACGCCTTCGAGCAGAAACGGAACCAGAGCCGCGCCGTTCGCCCGCGCCAGATCGGCGAAGACCTGTCGAAACGAAGCGCTGTAAGCGTCGCCCATGTTCGGCGGGATCTGCATACCGGCGATGATGATCTTGATCGCCGGATACTTCGCTTTCACACGGCTGACGATAGCCTGCAGATTGGCTTTCGTCTGCGCGACCGGCAATCCGCGCAGTCCGTCATTCGCTCCCAAGGCGAGGACCAGAACGTCGAGCGGTTTCTGCAAAATCCAATCCAGCCGGGCCAGACCTCCCGCTGTGGTGTCGCCGCTGACGCCGGCGTTGATCACGTCGTAGGGCAAATTTTGAGCGCGAATCGTCTCCTGGATCAGCGCCGGGTAGGCCTGTTTCTGCTCCACTCCCAACCCAGCCGTGAGGCTATCGCCCAGAAAAAGAATCGTCCCGCCGATAACCGGCCTCGCCGCAGAAACAAGCAACACCACGAGGAGAAAGCAACGCCGCAAATTCCTCATGCGCGTTGTCTCACCATCGCGTAAGCAAAGCGCACCGCCTCGACCCGTCAATGAGCTCATTCCCGATTCTCAACGTCCGCGACCTCACCAAAAGCTACCCCACCGGGGCCGGGCGATTGACGGTTTTGCGCGATGTTTCCTTCGTCCTGGAGCAGGGAGCGACCTGCGCGATTCTGGGGCCATCGGGGAGCGGTAAAAGCACGCTGCTCGGTCTGGCGGCGGGACTCGATCAACCGACCTCCGGTTCCGTCCTGCTTAATGGCATTGCGCTGGCCGAGATCAGCGAGGACGAGCGGGCGCGCGTGCGTAACGAGCACGTCGGTTTCGTTTTTCAAAACTTCCAGCTCATCCCGACCCTGACGGCGCTGGAAAATGTCACCGTGCCGATGGAACTCCGCGGCGATCGGACGGCACGCGCGCATGCGCTCGAACTCCTGCAACGCGTCGGGCTCGGGGAACGCAGCGATCATTATCCGACGCAGCTTTCCGGTGGCGAACAGCAACGCGTCGCCCTGGCGCGCGCTTTCATTAACCGGCCCAAAATCCTTTTTGCCGATGAACCAACCGGCAACCTCGACGCGGAAACGAGCCAGACGGTCATCGAAATCATGCTGGAGCTGAACCGCAACGCGGGTACCGCCCTTGTCTTGGTCACGCACGATCCCGAGGTGGCGGGGCTAACCGAGCGCACCATCCGCCTGCGCAGTGGCGAGATGATCGAATGAACCCGCCTGCTTTTGTTTTGTCATCCCGAGCCGCGTTGCGCCGGATCGGGATGACAAAGAGAGGCGTCTCGAACAACTGACGGAATTTTCCGACCATGGCTTTTTCCAGCAGCAGTTTTCTTTTCCGCATGGCCTGGCGCGACAGCCGCTCGAGCCGGCGACGCCTCCTGTTGTTCTCGATTTCGATTTCGTTAGGCGTGGCGGCGCTCATCGCCATCGGTCTCTTTCGGTCCAGCCTTTCCCAGGCCATTGACGAGCAGGCCCGTTCACTCCTCGGGGCCGACCTGATCGTAGAGAGCTCGCGCCCTTTCACCAAGGAGCAGGAGCAGATGCTGCGCACGTTAGGCGAGACGTCAGCGCGCGAAGTTCGTTTTCGCACCATGGCGTTGTTCCCGAAAGGTGGCGGCACCCGGCTCGTTTACGTGCGCGCTTTGGGTGGGAATTTCCCCTTCTACGGCAAGATGGAGACAGCGCCGGTCAATGCTTCGGGCACCTTCCGCAACGGAGGCGAAGCGGTCCCTGAAGAAAGCCTCCTTTTCCAATTTAAAGCCAAGCCCGGCGATTCGATCAAAATCGGAGAAGCCAATTTCAAGATCGCTGGCGCGCTCGTCAAAATGCCGGGTGAAGCGTCACCGGCCGCCAGCTTCGCACCGCGGGTTTACATTCCGCTGCAGGACCTGGCCAAAACCAACCTGCTCAAGCCCGGCAGCCTGGCGCGCTATCTCCATTTCGTGAAGTTCGCCCCGGGCACGGACGTCGCGACCCAGGTGGCCAAGGTTACGCCACAAATCGAACATGCCGGCCTCGAGTACGACACCGTCGCCAAACGAAAAAAGGATCTCGGCCGGTCGCTCGATAATCTCTATCGCTTCCTGGATCTGGTCGGCTTCATCTCGCTCCTGCTCGGTGCCGTCGGCGTGGCCAGCGCGATCCAGGCGCATCTGCAACAGAAGGTCCGCACGGCTGCGATCCTGCGTTGCCTGGGCGCGGCGGGTCGCACGACCGTCGCCATCTATCTGCTGCAGGCGATGGCCATGGGCGCCGTGGGTGCGCTCGCCGGAGCCGGTCTTGGCCTGGCCATGCACCGCCTTCTCCCCGGGATTCTGCAAAATTATATTCCGTTCCCGCTCCCCACTGCGATCGCCTGGACCTCAGTCTTCGCCGGCCTGGCGGTGGGCCTGGCTGTTTGTCTCCTTTTCGCTCTGCCACCGCTCCTGCGTTTCCGGCGCATTTCCCCTCTGCTCACCCTGCGCGCTTCGCTCGATCAATCTTCCGCCCCCGTGCAGCGGGATTATGTCGTCTGGTTTGTCTATGTCGTGATCGCGCTTGGCCTGACGGGGTTTGCCATTTCACGCGCCAACACCTGGTCGGATGGACTCTTCATCGCCGGCGGGCTGGGTGCCGCCCTCGCGATCCTCGCGGGGATGGCGCAGCTGCTCATCTTCCTGGTGCGCAAACTTCTGCCGCGGCGCGGGAGTTTCGTGGTGCGGCAAGGGCTGGCCAACCTCTACCGCCCCCGCAATCGTACCCTGCTCCTGACGCTTTCGTTAGGCTTGGGCACCTTTCTGCTCCTCACCATTTATCTGACCCACGACGTTCTGCTGAGTCAGTTCCGGTCGATCGACGCTCAGAATCAGCCCAATATTTTTCTCTTCGACATTCAACCAGCCCAGACCAGCGCCGTCGCCGATCTCGTTAGGCAGGAACAATTGCCGGTCCTGCAAGAGGCGCCCATCGTGACCATGCGCTTGGTCGAGGTGAAAGGTCGCAAATCGACCGACATCCTGCACGATCCGCAGAACAAAATTCCGGAATGGGAACTGGAGCGCGAATATCGCTCGACCTACCGCCCGGATTTGAGCGAAACCGAAAAGATCACCAGCGGCCAGTGGATCGGACACGTCGATTATCATCCCGGCGATGTCGTCCCTGTCTCGGTGGAGAAGGAAATTGCACGCGATCTTGGCCTAACGATTGGCGACTCGCTTGTTTTCGATGTCCAGGGCGTGCCGATCAAAACCCGCGTGGCCAGCCTGCGCGAAGTCGATTGGAAACGTTTTCAAACCAACTTCTTCGTCGTCTTTCCGACCGGCGTGCTGGAGAACGCGCCCACCTTTAACGTGCTCGTTAGCCGAGTCCCAACGCCCGCGGCCTCGGCCCATTTGCAAAACGCGGTGGTCGCGAAATTTCCCAACGTCTCGGCACTCGATCTCACTTCGGTCATTCAGACGGTCGATGGAATCCTCAGCAAAGTGGCGCTCGTCATTCGAATCATGTCGCTCTTTACCGTCGGCACGGGCTTGATTGTGCTGGGCAGCACGATCTGGAGCGGCCGCTACCAGCGCCTTCAGGAAAGCGTTCTTTTGCGCACGTTAGGCGCGTCGCGCATGCAGATCTGGAAGATTCTTTGCGCGGAATATTTGTTCCTCGGTCTGCTGGCGAGCGCGACCGGGATCTTGCTGGCCCTGGTGGGAAGCTGGGCGCTGGCCGTCTTTGTTTTCAAGCTCGATTACGCACCGTCGTTAGCCCCGCTCGCTCTGACGGCAGTAGTCGTGACCGCGCTGACGGTGGCGGTCGGCTGGCTCACCAGCTACGGAGTTGGATCCACACCGCCTCTCGCCATCCTGCGCGAGGAAGGATCGTAGCAAACGCCAAATCGAGTGCGGCAGTATTTTCTACACGCGCCAGCCGCCGAGAGCTGCGGGGTTTGAATTCATGATGCGCCGAAGGATACCGCTGCTCCTACGATCACCTTACCCGACTCGGAGCAGGTCTCGCAAAAAACCTGGTGGTCCGTCAGTGTTGGCTCTTGTCGTGGGAGTTGTAGAGATGAAACGTAACCTCTTAGTCGTCGCTCTCGCGGTCGCCGCTGTCCTCGCGTTGTCGACCTGGCTCTACAAATCAGCGACGGGCGGTTCGCGCAAACAGAGCAAGGGGTTCTTTCCAAATCGAATTCGTAATGGATTGAATTTAAAAAACGAAGGTGCCGCTGACGGCAGTGCGAACAGGGTTCTACTGGGAAATATCAACACGCTGACTTTTCGCGAACTCTATGGACTGCTTTCAACTTTAAGCAGCGAGAAAATTGCGGAGCTGGCGACTCAATTGGATTCCCTTCCCCAGGGAAGCATCGCGAACGCTAAAATAAACACGTTCTTCAAGGCGTGGACTCAAGTCGATGCCCGTGCGGCATTTGAGGGTGCTGTTGCTTTCAGGAAGCGAAAGTCTCGCATCGCGGCGCTTACGGCGGTGTTCGATACCGTCGATCCCGCATCTTCCGGTGCTTTGGTGCAATCGCTCGTACAACTTCCGGATAGCGTGGCTCCCTCAGCGATTAGAAGTGATTTGTTTGCAAAAGGAGTGCTGAAGTGGAGCCAAGTGGATCCGGCGCGTGCGACACAATTCTTGGGCGCACCGTCCCATTTGGCCAAAGCGCAGGGAGAGTTCTGGCAAACTCGGAGGCAGGTCGCAGAGAACTGGGGAGCCGTTGATCCCGAAGCAGCGTTGCAATGGGCGCAGCGAAACCCTGGCCAAACCCAACTTAGCGATACTATGCAGGGTGTAATCAGGGGATGGTGGCAGAGTGATCATAGTGCCGCGGAGGCTTATGTCAGTTCTCATATCGATACGCCAGCGGGCCAGGAGACAGCGATGATACTTGCTAGCCAGATCGCTTCCGAAGATCCAGTGGCCGCGCTAGCTTGGGCAAAAAGCCTCTCAGGTAAGGTGAGCGATGAAACGACTCAGATGGTTGCCATGACTTGGACAAAAACTGATCCTGCTGCTTCGGCTGAATGGATCAGCAGTTTGTCTGGCGCGGAACAAAGTCTAACGATCGACACCATCGTCGGAGGCTTGTCCCAAGCTGACCCCGAGACAGCGGTTCAATGGATCACTGCCCTTTCTGGCGAAGCGCAGAACATGGCGATTGCAAGCTTTGGGTCGACCGTTGGCCAAACCAGCCCGGGCACTGCTTTGGCGTGGGCAGAAACCACGACCGACGAAATCTTACGCAACCGTTGGACGGAAGAAATAGTCGGGACGTGGTTCCAACAAAATCCCGCGGGCGTGACGTCGTGGATTCGGGAAAGTCAACTATCCAAGGAAGAAAAAAAACGTTTACTCAGTGGCTTGCCGGGACAATAGCACAGTGGTTGTCAAGATGATCGTAACGCCGCCAGTTCTGCTTTCGTGAGCGGGCGCCAGTGTCCGCGCGGCAAATCGCTCAACTGCAAATGCCCGAGGCGAGTGCGGACGAGTCGTTTCACTTCGTAGCCGACTTCGTAAAACATCCGGCGGATTTGGCGGTTCAAACCCTGTTGCAACACCACCCGCAGGCGGGTCGGGCCGATCGGTTGCACGCGCGCCAGCCGAGCGCGTTTGCCTTCCAGAAAAACCCCGTCGAGCAGCTTTTGCCCGAACTTTGGATCCCAGCGGCGATCGAGCGTCACCTCGTACTCCTTCTCCACCTTGTAGCGCGGATGCGTCAGGTGCTGCGCGAGATCGCCGTCGCTCGTCATCAAAAGCAAGCCCTCGGATTGCGCATCGAGCCGCCCCACATTGAAAAGGCGGGCAAACTTGGCCGGCAACAAATCGTAAATCGTATCGGTCGCGTGCGGATCGCGCCGGGTAGAGACGAAGCCAGCTGGTTTATGCAGGACGATGGTCAGAGCGGCGGCCGCCCTAACGAGACGATGCCCGACCTTGACGTGGTCGCTCTCCTCGATCTGGGTGGCGAAATTCGTGCAGGGCTGGCCGTTGACCGTGACCCGGCCCCCCTCGATGAGTTCATCGCATTGCCGGCGCGAGCCGAGACCGGCCGCGGCGAGGAAACGGTTGAGGCGCACGTTCGTTGAGAGTCCTTGGTTGAGAGTTGAGAGAGGAGGGCGAGAGCCACTCTCAACTTACAACTCTCAACCATGAACTTCCCTAGAGATCCGGCTTCGTCTTCGGAAGGCCGATGACTTTGCTCGTCTCTTTCCACTGGCCGCGCTTCTTGAGCAGTTCGACCCGTTCGAACCGTTTCAGGACGTTCCGCTTGGCCGCGATGGTGCTGGCTCCTCTAAGACTACGATGCTGCGACATAAAATTTTACTCCGGCTTGTGCTCCGAAAATGAGCGGGGAAGGTAGCCGACCCAGGGATTTTTTCAAATGGATAAGCTTTCAGGGTGGCGGCGCGCGGCGAGGCCGACTCATGGGCGACTGGCCGTCGGGGTGGTCGCCCTTCTCTGTCTCAGCTGCGGGCTTTTCGCCTGCCGGAGCATCGATTGGTTTCTTTTGAAGCGCTCTCTGCACGTCAGATTCGGCAAGATTAATTGGATCACGACCGAGGAATTGGCCCATTGGCTGAACGATCGTAACCGCCCCAAACCGGTCCTGTTCGACGTGCGCACACCGGCGGAATGGAACGTGAGTCATCTGCGCGGAGCCCGCCAGGTCGATCCCGAAGCCAGCGCCCAAGAGGCCGTCCAGGATCTGCCCAAAGAGACGCCGATCGTGACCTACTGCTCGGTTGGCTATCGCTCGGGCAAAATAGCCGAACGGTTGCGCGAGGCCGGTTACACGCATGTGCAAAATTTGGAAGGCTCGATTTTTGCATGGGCCAATGAAGGACGACCGTTGATCGCAGACGGCAAACCCGTCACGCACGTGCACCCTTTCAATGCGGCTTGGGGACGATTGCTCGACCCGGCGATGCGCGCCCCGCTGCCGTAAAGGCCCGCGCACTCTGTCAGCCTAACGACGGTTGCTCAGCAGCACGGTCGTGCCGCAGGTGGTCAATTCTTCGGTCGGAATGCCGCCGCTGCCGAGCAGCGTGCGCCAGTAGGGCAGCCGAGTTTGCTCAATGAGCAGAAAGAGCCGGTCCGGCTCGCCCCAAGCCTGTTTGACCGTTTTCTCATCGAGAAAGATATCGGGCGAAGGACCCAGCGCGGTCCCGGGCTCGGCCGCCGGGTCCTGGTTCACCAGGTAAAATTTCCGATCCAGGTAAAAGAGCAGACTGCTCCCGACGTGCATCGGGCCTTCGTAAAGGACTTTGTCGTTAGGCGCGACGCGTTCCTGGATGAAATCGGCCGCGTCGGCCAGCGAGAAATAGGGCGCCATGCGGGCGACGCCATCCATCATGCTCAACCCGATCGGCACCATCGCGGCAGCCAACGCGATCAGAGCGAGACGCGGGCGCTGCCGCCAGATGAACCAGAGGGCGGCACTGGGAAAGAAAAGGAGAGCCAGCCCGAGGACGGCAAACATCGATCGAAAACCAAGCCAGGTGGAGATCGGGATGCTGGTGATGGTGCGCCAGGCAGTGGAGCGATCGGCCGTCGTGCCCCAATGGCCATTGGCGTCGCGCAGGAGTTCCGGCAACCGCCAGGCCATGAACGCGGCTACGATTCCAAGCACCAAAAGGAGAACGACTCCCCCCAGCCGGCTCCAGCGCGGCATCCGTCCCCAGGCGGTCGCGGCGAAAATGGAGAACCCGCCCCACATGCTCATTGAATAATAATCCTGCCGCTGCCCGATCACGAAGAGCGGAAGGAAGACGACTGCCATCCAGCAAAGGGGCAAGGCATCGGCAAATTCGATTTCGCGCGGACGGAAAACACGGCGCCAGGCCAGGAGCGCTCCGGGCAAAATGGTCAGAGACCACGGAAACCACCAAGCCAGGTGCAGACCGAGAAAGACGTGTCGCTGGACATTGTCGTAGGTGTGGCCGGGATCGGTTTCGCCCGCGAGGTGCACGAGCCACTCACGCGCAGTGAACTGCTCGATAAAACCGGGATGACGCCACTCCAGCCAGATGTGCCAGGGCGCGGCGATGAGGAGGAAGACGAGAATCCCATCCCAGCGCAGCAATTCCCGAAAGCGCAGGCGCGCCTCTCGATAAAAACAGGAGAGCAAGGCAAGAATAGCGGCCGGATAAAGCAGGCCGTGCAGACTCTTCGTCATACAGGCGAAGGCGACACAGATCCAAAAACCGCGGAACCAGGCGCGGCGTCCCTGGCGCTGCTGGTAGCCGCGAATCGCGCAATACAGCGCCCCGGCAATGAACGCGCTGAAGAGCGGTTCCGGCATGAGGATGCGTCCGAAAAGGAAAGTGCCGCAGCAACCAAGATGGATCAGCCCGGCCAGGAATCCTCGCCAAGGCCCTCCCAGCCGGTCCCCGATGAGGAAGGTCAGCGCCACCGTCGCGCAAGTGGCGAGAGCTACCGGGAGGCGGGCTGCCGCCGTCGTTAGGCCAAAAGCCTTCAGGGACACCGCAATCGTCCAATAGAGGAGCGGCGGTTTTTGGGGACGCAGAATGCCGTCGTTCGTCGGGGCAAGCCAGTCGCGTGAAGCCAGCATCTCGCGCGCAGCGCCGGCATACTGGCCATCCGTCTCATTATAGAGATCGCCCCAGCCGATGGTGGCGATGTGGAGCAACGCCGAAAGGCAGAGCAAAAAGATGAAGAGCGCGCGCCGAATCGAGGGTGGTTCCAGCGCCTGCGGAGTCAAAAAAACCTCGTCGATGCGAAGGGCGGGATTCCCGGAAGACATTCTCGTTAGGCTATTCGGCTCTCCGAAAGGCTGGGCGGTTCAATCTCCGCTCCGCCCCGCCGGGTCGCTTCTTCCCCGCGATAGTGCTCCCAGTCGTCGGGCAGACGCAGGACTTTAGCTTTTGGCATCTGGACCAAGGCCAGCATCTGACGGCTCTCGGCGATCAACATCTCGTCGTCGATCCGGCGAATCTCAAATCCGCACCAAAATCGGACCCGCTCCAGCCGGTCGAGCCAGCCGTCGATGCGCAGTCGGTCGCCCAGCTTGGCCGCACGCCGGTAATCGATCTCGGTCCGCACCACCACCGGATAACGTTGCGTCTCCGCCATCTCGACCAGCTTCATGCCGAGCTTCTCCGCCAACAGAGTGCGGGCCGTTTCGATGAAACGCAGGTAGGCGATGTTATGCACAACTCCACCGCAATCGGTGTCGAAGAACATCACCTGCACTTCGGTCGAAATGCTGGGTGTCGAGGTGGGTTCGGGTTTCGACATTCTGATTGCGAATTTTCGCCCCACCCTAGAGGCGGACGAGGTCGAGCAGAAACTGGCACCAAAGATAAATCATGCCGCGCCACGAATATTTGATCTCGCCACCCGGCGTCTGGGTGAGGACGCCCGCTTTGAGATTATGCGCGATCTGGTCGCGCAGATCATTTTCAATTTCCTGCTGGATCTGCTCTTCATCGAGCGGATCGATGATCTCGACCGCGTGGTCGCGCAGGAAGGCCTTGTGACTGTGGTAAAGCTGCCAGAACGACTGGTCGGGCCTCTGGCGATTGATCCGAAATTGCGGCGTCAGTTTAAGACCGTAGGAGAGCGGATAATTCCAAGTCGTCCAGATGGTGCCGTCGTGGGCGCGGGAGGAAATGCGCAGGTAATAGAAAGAAAGGTCGTTCTGCTCGTTGAGGCAGATCGTCGCCTGGGCGCGATCTTCTTCTTTGTAAAAAAGGCGGAAGAATTGACGGTAATCCTCCCAGTCCCAGCCGGCATCGCTGAGATGGACAAAGCCCTCGCCCTCGATCTGCCCTGTGATCTCATCGAGCGTCGGGAAGACATCTTCGGAAGGAGGACTCTTAGGGCGCAAGGTCTTCTCCCGCGGCAGCCGGAGCGTGCGGATGCGAGTCAGAATTTCCAGCCACGGCAGGAAGAGCCAACTCGCAGCGCTGATCACGCCCAGAATCCAATTCCCGGTGATGTAATAGATGGCGAGAAACGACGCCGTCAGGATGCCGAAGGCGCCGATCTTTTGCGAAATGGACGATTGATAACTGCGCAGGGCGACGCTTAGAACCGCGACCCCGAGGGTGATGAAAAGCCCGAATAACATCTAAGGGACGATCGAGTGCTCCTGCAGGAATTTCTCCAGCTGATCGGTGTCGAAATTCGCAAGCACTTCATCCCCCGCTACAAGAGTCGGGACGTAGGTCTGATCGCTCAGTTCCTTCATTTCCTCGTAAGCGGCGCGGTCCTGGCCAACATCGATCTCGGTGAATTGGTAACCGCGGGAAGCAAGATATTCCTTCGCGTCGATACACCAGGAGCACCATTCGCGGCTGAAGAGTCGGAGATCGGTTGGCACCCGGGGAATAAACAGGCGCATTGGGGGGCGTCAACGCCCTACTCGTGCTCCTACTCCTACTCGTGCTCGTGCTCGTAATCGTAATCGTTAGGGGAAAAACCTCAGGCACTAGCACGAGCACGAGCAGGAGTAATCGCTAATTGACTATCTCCCACGTTCCGTCCGATTTGCGCACCGCGATCATCTTCCCCGCATAGATCATGGAGAGCGCCAGGGCCGCGCACATCCTGGTTTCTTCGTCCTTGACCAGCGCATACATCGTTTCATCCAAACCGAAGAGCGCTCCCTTCTTTTTCGTCACCACTACTTCGGGACCGCCGGTCGTCGTGAAATCCAAGTCGCCCACCTCCGGCGCGGTCACCCGCACACCGGCCCGGTAAGCAGATTCGAGGCATTGCGCTTTGCGGACGTCCCCCGCTTTGAGCGACTCGTTATCCTCCAGCGCCTGGTAGAGCGCGCTAAAGTCCGGCTTAAACCATTCCGCCCGCTTCTTTAAGACTGCGGCCAGCTTCTGCTTGTCCTCTTCGCCTAACGAGGTGATCGGGGGATAATGATGCCAGGGCAGATCAAACGCAAAATCGGCCGTGAACTCGCGTTCAAACACCACTTTACCCTGCACCTCAGAGCGATCGTCCACTTGCGCATGGGCTAATTTTGAGGCCGCCTCCTCTCCCGCGGCGCCCGCCTCCTCGAGTGCCTGATCGGTCACTTCCTCCCAGCGCAGGAGCGCGCGGTAGGTCTTCTGGGAGTCGTTAGGCACAAATTCGATGCGCAGTTTATTGCGGCCCCGCCGGATCACAGGGCCGACCGAACTCATCGGCACAGAGACCGCCGCGGCGACCACGTGCTCAGCCGAAACCGGCAACTTTTCCGCCGTTATCACCTGCTCAATCACCGGCACATTATTGATCAAAACCCGAGCCTCTCCCGGCACAGCGGTGACTTCCTGCTCCCGCGCGGGATCGCCGGTGAAGGGCGTAAACTCGAACTCGACGTTCATGACTGCGGCTGGCGCCACCGACACGCAGCCAAGAAGAAAAAGAGCCCAGGCGTACTTTCGCATCCCTTTCTTATCGCAAACGGGCGCTCTGCCGGACGAGTGGAAAATGAGGCTCGCGCCTATGGCTTCCCGCGCGGGCGGCTCTTCCTTCCACGCCACCCATGGATAAGAAGGAGCGGCACGAAGAGTAAACCCGTCCAAAGATGCGCCTGGCTGGTCCACGTGCGCAGAGTGTCGCCTCCGACGTAATAAAGACCGTAGCCAGTGCCACTGAGGAAAAGAAGAAGCCCCAGGAGCGAGAGCCCCGTGCGCAGGTTGCGCCCCGCCCGCCAGGCAAAATTAATGTGCAGCGGGAGCAACGTGCCGAGCAGCACACAGATTCCCATGGCGGCAGCTCCGTGGATTTTCAAGAGCCAGATCTCCGCCAGACTCGGCGCGCCAAATTCGTTAGGCGCGTCGACCAGATAGTGCAGCCAGGCCCACGCTGCCCCCGTGCCAAAGCTTGCCGCGCTCACCCCATACGCGAACCACTCGTGGCGACGGCTAAGCTGGATCGAGTTGCGGCGCATCTATGCGAGTGAACCAACGCGGTGGAAGATTGCGTTCAAGCAAGAACGCCTCCGCGTTATGACGGTCAAGCAGCGATCTCGCCTCGTCCCGCAAAACCAGAGTGATTTTGGTCAGGGCATCGGCCGTCAAGCAATCGCGCGCGCCGACCGTCACGCTGACCTCCTCCAGCAATGCCGCTCCTGAACGGCCATCGAAAAGAGCCGGCGCAAAATAGGAGGCGGAGGTGGCCAGCGCGCGCTCGCGCAACAGAACCGTCCCCGCCGCGCAACCCGGTGCGAGCGGATGCCGGATCCGAACCCTCTCCGCAGCCTCACCGAAGACGCGCAGATCTCCCCCCGCGTTGACCAGGCCAGAGAGAGCGCCGGCTTTTTTCATCGCCTCGACCGCACGATCGACTGCAAAGCCTTTCGCAATCCCGCCGAGATCGATCGTGACCGGGGCCAGAAAACGAACGCGACCCTCTTCGTCGATGTCGACGTCGCGCCAACTGCCATCGGCTCCGAGCGTAACGTCAAAAGCGCCCTCACTCTCCTCCGCAAACCGGCGCGCGGCGCGCAGGACGGCTCGAGTCCAGCGATGGACAGCGACTCTTCGCTTTTGCGCCGCCCGATTGAGCCGGCTGATCTCGCTCGCCGGATCCTGTCGACTCATCAGACGCTGCACTTCCGCGACAGCCATAAAGGCCACGCCAAAGACGCGCCGCAGCACCGTCTCGTTTGGCGCGCGGGCCGAGATCTCGACGAACGTGCCGAGCAACGGGCGCGCCCGCCGGGCCTCAACGCAGCGCGACATCGTGTAAGGCGAGCACCCGCCTGACCCCATCGCTGAGATGACGCGAAGAAAGGGTGGCGCCGCTAATGTTTTTGATATCGCGATCCAGCGCGAGCGGCGCACTCTTGCTCTTGCCGACGAATTGGGCGCGCCATTTCGGGTCGCGCACCTGTCCGCCGTAGCTTTCGCGGTACTCCATGATCTCAAGGCCGCGGACGAGTCCTTCTTTCGTTAGGCCAACGGCGTAGGTAATGAATTCATGTTTGCCGATGACCTCGTCCACGATGAACCAGCTTCCATCACTCACCCGCCAGATCTGGGGGGGCGTGCCAGTGAGCCGGACTCCGCTTTCCCGTTCGATCGCTTTGCGCTGCGCTGCGCTCAATTGAAGCGGAGATGCCGTAAAGCTCTTCCCCGGAAACACGGCCTGTTGAGCCTGGTCGACGCTCAGATAAGTGACGGCGAAACCGGTGCTGACGAGCGCGGCTGAGAGAGGCGCCGCGACAAAGATGAACTGCGGTTTCATCGCACCCTAGAAATTGAACCCAACCTTGAGCCGCCAAAGATTCCGCTGCTCCTCCGCGAAGGTCTGGCCACTGCTGGTCTCATCGACGCCCTTGCCATAAACCTGATAATTCCAGGTGAGAGTGGCCCACCAACGCTCCTGGGCGTAATGCAGGGAAGGCCCCACGTAAAGAACGCGGTGCTCGAAGAAATTGAGGTCGAATAAAGGATATTCGGCCCGAAAATGTGCTTCGACGCCAGCATACCAGTTAGGCGCAAAGCGATAGGTCACGCCCCCCGCCGACTCGATCGAGACTTCTCTGGGATATTCTTCGGCTGGTTGTTTCCCCCAGGCCCACTCGACCCCCAGGCTGAAGACCGTGATGAGCGTGTCATCGAGAAAATCCTTCTGGAAATCGATTTCCGGTTTGAGATAGCGCTCGTGCTGGGGAAGACCGCCCACGTCGTCGTTGAGCAGGTAGCCTCCCTCCAGGCGCAGAGCGAGCCCGAGCCAGTCTTTAAACGGACTTAGAAGCCGGTATTTCCCAGAAATTTCCACACCTCCGAAGCGGTAGTTATTCTTGTCAGGCAAACCATCCACGTCACGGTTATAGAAATAATGGTTAACCACGGACAGGCTGGCCTGGAACTTGTCGGTAAAGCCATATTCCACTTCCGTTTCGTAATCGGATGCGTAGTACGTGCCGGTGTCTTTGCCGGTCCGCAGAGTGCTGAATTGGTAGATCTCCGCCCGACCGCGCGGCAGAGTCTCCGCGCCTCGGGCGAAACCGAAGAACTGCTCATCGGCACGCAACTCAGGCGCAACCAGCGCGACGAGTGCACTCAGCAGGACAGCGGAAATGAATTTCATCCCCCGATCTTATTTCATCGGGGCAGCGCTCGCTGCCGGGCGGTTGCTAATTATTAGCGGTCGCTTGCGACCGTGCCACGACCATCAACCGAGGGATGCGCGATATGCGGCGGCATCCTTTAAGGCCGCTAGCTCTTCACCGGCCTCGACCTGCAGGACGTAGATCCAGCCTTCTCCGTAGGGATCGGTGTTGACCAGCGCCGGAGTGGATTCCAGCGCCTTGTTCACTTCCAAGACGGTCCCTTTGGCCGGCGCGTAGATGTCGCTGGCCGCCTTGACGGATTCCACCACCGCAATCGTGCCTTTGGCTTCGTAGGTAGCTCCACTTTTGGGCAGCTCCACGTAGACGACATCGGTGAGCTCGGCTTGCGCATGGTCGGTAATGCCAACGCGAATCTTGTCGCCCTCGCGGCGGACCCATTCGTGCGATTCGGTGTAGAGAAGGTCGTCTGGAACATTCATGATTTTTTGTAGAGCGGTTTCTTTTCAATCACGGCCGGATATTTCTGGCCCCGGATTTCAATTTCAATTTCGTCGCCGGGCTTCGGCGCCGGTGTTGCTAGATAAGCCATCCCAACTCCGTAATTCAAGCTCGGCGAAAGCGTCCCACTGGTCAGCTCCCCGATCTTCGAGCCCTCCCGGAAGACCTTATAATGCGGCCGCGGCGGCGGCCCTTTCCCTATCATCTTGAATGGAACGAGCCGGCGTGAGAGACCGACTTCCTTCTCTCGAAGCAGCTTTTCGCGTCCGGTAAATTTTGGCTTCGCCAGGTCGACAAAAAAGCCCAGTCCGGCCTCCAGCGGGTTGTGCGCGGGAGAAAGATCGGAACCGTTGAGCGGGTAGCACATCTCGAGACGAAGAGTGTCGCGAGAACCCAGACCGCAGGGGCGAATCCCTAACGACTCTCCTTTTTCCAGCACCTCGTTCCATAATCTCGATCCATCCGGAGCGGCGCAAAACACTTCGATCCCGTCTTCACCCGTGTAGCCCGTGCGAGCGACCCACACCGGGGATCCGCCCAGCTCAAACGACGCGATGTGATTGCGCGCCGGTAATTCTCGATCGGCCCCAAACACCGCCTGGAAAAGCTCGCCGACCTTCGGTCCCTGGATGGCTAAACCCGCGTACTGATCACTCTGATTCTCTAGCACGACGCCGCCGTTCAACCCTGTATCCGGGGACGCCGTCCTCGGCAGGTGGTCCCGCAGCCATTCGAAATCCGCTTCAATGCACGACGCGTTCACCACGAGGAGAAATTTCTGCTCCTCGATCCGGTAGACGATCAGATCATCGATAATACCAGCATCATCGTTGAGCAGAAACGTGTATTGCCCGGTGCCGACGCTGAGTTTGCCGACGTTGTTGGTGAGCATGGTATCGAGCCACTCACCACCACGCGGGCCGCCCACCACCAGCTCGCCCATGTGAGAAATATCGAAAATGCCCACGGCATCGCGCACGGCCAGATGCTCTTCCCGAATGCTGCTGTATTGCACGGGCATGAGCCACCCGCCGAAAGGAACCATCTTGCCCCCTAACCGGACGTGCTCATCGTAAAGCGGCGTTTTCTTTGGCTCGCTCTCAATCATGGCGGCCAGCCTAGATGTTGCGTTCCGGGTGTCAATCCAAGGCGCTCCCTCCCGCTCGTGCTCGTGCTCGTGCTCCTACTCGTGCTCGTGCTCGTGCTCGTAATCGAAATCACGCCTGTCTCGGGCCGCAAGAGTCGATCACGAGCACGATTACGAGGGGGAGCACGAGTGAAACCCGAGGGACGAGTTTGATTAGCCGAACGCTCTCTCTAGGATGACGCGACCATGACTTTCCTCGACAAGCTCGAACGCCGTTTCGGTTGGCTCGCTATCCCGGGCCTGATCCGCATCGTGGTCGCGCTCACGGCCCTGGTCTATTTGCTCACCTTCATCAATCCGGAATTCATCTCCCTGCTCTCGCTCAGTCCGGTCCGGATTCGCGCAGGCGAAGTTTGGCGGCTCGTCAGCTACATCTTCATCCCCCACTCGATGGGCGCGCCCGGCTCGCTCATGCAGCCGCTCTGGCTCCTTGTGGCCCTCTGGTTCCTGCTCTTCATCGGCGACCGGCTCGAGCAAGCCTGGGGCGCGTTTCGGCTCACCCTTTATTTCCTGGTTGGGATGCTTGGTACCACCATCGCCGCTTTCCTTTTCGGCGCGCAATTCTCCAACACCATGCTTGCCTCCTCGCTTTTCTTCGCCTTCGCCACCTTTTATCCCAACGAGGTGATCTACCTCTTCTTCGTTCTGCCCGTGAAAGTGAAATGGCTGGCCTGGATCTCCGCCGGGCTTCTTTTGCTGGGATTTTTCTCCAGCCCGAACGCGTATCGTTTTTCTCTGCTGGTCGCTTTTGCTAATTATTTCCTCTTCTTCGGGCCCGACCTCATCCGCGCGGCACGGACACGGCATCAAGTCACAGATCGGCGGCGCCGCTTCGAGGAAAGTGCCCGGCCGGAAGACGAAGCCTTGCACCACTGCGCCACCTGCGAGGCGACCGAGCTGACCAATGCGAATCTCGAATTCTGCGTTGCGCGCGATGGCCAGGAATATTGCCTGGACCATCTGCCCAGCGCCTCTCAGGTCGAGGCCTAACCAGAGCGCGATCCGCCCCTGCTTGACCCCGTCGCCGCGCTCGGGGAAACTGCGGGGATGGATTCCACTCCCGCGCCGCTCATCCCCCAGGATGGCTGGCATTGCCTCCATCTCTTTTACCGCATCGACTACGGCCAATGGCAGTCGCTCACGGATGACGAACAACGCGCGGCCAAGATCTCGCTCTCCACTCTTGTGCAGGAAACGCGGGCGCTCGAGTCGACCCAGCTCCTGACCCTCAGCCAGCTCACGCCCAAGGCGGATCTTGGTTTCATGCTCATCACCCCGGATCTGCATGTGGCCAACCGGATCGAGAAACAGCTGACCCTTTCGTTA
This sequence comes from Chthoniobacterales bacterium, assembly GCA_965218705.1. GTDB lineage: Bacteria > Verrucomicrobiota > Verrucomicrobiia > Chthoniobacterales > UBA10450 > Palsa-1392. The sequence continues at coordinate 259,469 of OZ244652.1, read as the reverse complement.
GGCGTGGATTTGCTCGTGCCGGTTTACAGCTATCTCTCGTTGACCGAGGAGAGCGAATACACCACCACCGACGAGCAATACGCCGAGACGCTCGAGCTGGAACAGAAGCTGAAACGCGATACGCCGGAATTCGAGCAGGGCATGCAGGCCTTCCGCGAGCGGATGAAACATTACCGGCACGAACGCGTCTACCCGACGCTGCCGGATTGGCCGATCGTTTGTTTTTATAACATGACCAAACGCCGAGCCGACCAGCACAACTGGTATTCGCTCCCGTATGAAGAACGCCGCACGCTCATGGGCGGCCACGCGCGGGTTGGCCGGCAGTACGCCGGGAAAATTAAGCAATTGATCACCGGCTCGACCGGTCTCGACGATGCGGAATGGGGCGTGACCCTCTTCGCCCACGACACTTTTCAGATTAAAGCGATCGTGTATCAGATGCGCTTCGATGAAGTGAGTGCGGCCTATGCCGATTTCGGCGAATTTTACATTGGCATTCAACTTCCGCTCGACGAACTGTTTCGCCGCCTGCAGCTATAAACTCTCATCGTCGTCCTCGTCCTCGATCCCGTTCCGAGGACGAGGGAGAGAACGAGAACGATCGGGGATGGGTGGCAGAGTGGTCTAATGCGCACGCCTGGAAAGCGTGTTTGCCGCAAGGCAACCAGGGTTCGAATCCCTGCCCATCCGCCCGCGCTGTCGATCAGGCGTCGTTAGGCTGACGCCGGCTTAGAACCTGGGTCGTCTGGCGCACCTTGACGATGCTATTGGCCGGGAGCACGCCGCGAAAATTGGTCCCCGGATAGATGATGCAATCCCGACCAATCACCGAGCCAGGATTCAAGACTGCGTTGCAACCGACTTCCGTGCGATCGCCGATAATGGCGCCGAATTTACGCAAGCCAGTCCCGATCATGCCGTCGGTCGCCAGGACCGAGATTTCGGCATGATCGAGTTTGACGTTGGAAAGGATCACTCCGGCGCCGAGATGTGCTTTGTACCCGAGAATCGAGTCGCCCACATAATTGAAATGAGGAATCTGCGCATCATCGAAAACAATGCAGTTTTTGAACTCGCAGGAATTTCCCATGACCACGCCGTTCCCGACGATCACATTCTCGCGCACGTAGCATCCGCTGCGGATGTGACAGTTCTCGCCGATCCAGGCCGGGCCTTTTAACATCGCGCCTTGCTCCACGATCGTGCCCTTGCCGATGAAAACGGCGCCGCTCACATAGGGCTTGCCGACCAACTCGCCCAGCACGCCCGGCTTGAGCCGGAACTGGAGATAACTCGGGATTTGTTTGAGCGCTTCCCAGACGTATTTCTGGCTCTCAAACAATTTCGAATGCGCGGTGCGTTCGAGTTCGAAAAAATCGGTGACGCTAAACATTTCGTTAGGCACCCTCGGTCTCCGATCCTGTCCCTGCCCGGCGCGTCACAACTTGACCCTCTTTCGTGTCCCGCACGTCCCAGCCGAGATTCTGAATGGCATCTCGCAATTCATCACTTTTTTGCCACTCCCTGGCAAGTCGCGCCTGCACGCGCTCTTCCGCCAGACGCGTCACTTCCGCCGCCGGCTTCTCCGCCCCGCCCTTCAGCGCCAGCACGGCGTTGACCCGCTCCCACCAATCCAGCCAGGCCCGGGCGCGTGCGGGAGAGAGGCCGGCGTCGAGCTCGCGATTGCTCTCGCGGATTTGTTCGAAGAGTTGGCCTAAGGCCGCCGAAATATTGAGATCGTCATCGAGCGCCTCGCCGAATTTGTCGTCCTCGATTTTCTCCCCGGTCGACGATTCCGTTGCACTCTCGCCCAGACGACGCAGCCATTCATCGATGCGAGCCAACGCCTGGCGCGCTTCCTCCAGGCCGTCCCAGGTGAAATTAAGCGGCGCGCGATAATGAACCCGCAGCAGCGCATAACGAACCTCGCGTCCCGTGTAACCTTTCGCGATCACATCGCGCAGGGTGTAGAAATTACCTAACGACTTCGACATCTTCTGGCCTTCCACGAGCAGATGCGCGCAATGCAGCCAGTAGCGCACGAATTGCTGGCCGCTGCATCCCTCCGACTGCGCGATCTCGGCTTCGTGGTGCGGAAAGATGTTGTCCACTCCACCGCAATGAAGATCGATTTGTTCCCCTAACAATGAGGTGGCCATGGCGCTGCACTCGATGTGCCAGCCGGGCCGGCCCCGGCCCCACGGACTTTCCCACCAGACATCGCCATCCTCTTCGTCCCACGCCTTCCAAAGCGCGAAATCGCCCACGTGTTCTTTGTCGTATTCGTCGCTCTTGACCCGGCCGGTGGAACGCAGTTCGGCCAGATCAAAATGCGCGAGGTGTCCGTACCCCGGGAAGCGGTTAATCCGAAAATAAACCGACTTGTCCTCGGCCTGGTAGGCCAGCTCGCGGGCGATCAATTTCTCGATCATGGCAATCATGGCCTGTATGAAACGCTGCTCGGTCGCGGCCGGGTAGGCTTGCGCGCGTCTGATCTGAAGCGTGTCGACATCCTCAAAAAACGCCTCTTTAAACGGGGCCGTGAATTCCCCTAGCGGCAGATTCGATCTGCGGCTGCCGCGAATCGTCTTGTCGTCCACGTCCGTCAGATTCATGACGCGCTCGATCACAAAGCCGCGCGCTTCAAGGTGCCGCTGCAGCAAATCTTCGAAAATATAGGCGCGGAAATTGCCGATGTGCGCGTGACTATAAACGGTCGGCCCGCAGGTGTAGATCTTGACGGCACGGCCCGCGGGATCGAGCGGGCGAAACTCTTCCACCGCACGCGAGTAAGTGTTGAAAAAGCGGACGGACATCAAACTATCTCGCGCGCACCGGCGATCATGTCAGCCTGATAGTTGCCACGGCCATCGCGGCCATGCCTTCGCCGCGTCCGATCGCGCCCATGCCTTCGTTGGTGGTGGCTTTGAGGCCGACTTGCGATACTTCGATCCCGAGCGCCTCGGCAATCTTGCTCCGCATGGCTTCAAGGTGCGGTCCGATCTTGGGGGCTTCCGCGATCAGAGTCGCGTCCAGGTTGGACACTGCCCAATGCTGCTCGCGCAAAATGTGGCCGACCCGGCGCAAGATATCGAGACTGCTAATCCCGCGAATCGATTCATCGGTATTGGGGAAATGATGTCCGATATCGCGCTCCCCGATCGCCCCTAACAAGGCGTCGGCGATGGCATGACTGAGCACGTCGGCGTCGGAGTGTCCTTCGAGCCCCTGCGAATGCGCGATTTCGACGCCGCCGAGGATGAGTTTCCGTCCCTCCGCAAAACGATGTGCGTCGTAACCGATGCCGGAGCGATTCATTTCGTTAGGCTACGGTAATTGGAGCAGGCCGTTGGAGGCCTTGATCCGGAATTTATCCGGCATATCCGCGCGCGGCTCCACTTCCACGCGACCGCCGGCGGACTCGATCAAAAGCCAACCAGCCGCGATGTCCCACACGCTGATGCCCTGTTCGATGTAAGCGTCGAGCCGGCCGCAGGCCACGTAAGCCATATCGAGCGCGGCGCTGCCTAACATTCGACATTTGCGCACGCGATGCGCCATTTGTTCGAGCAACGGCAAGCCCGCCTCGATCGTCGCGCTCGTTTTAGCCAGCCCAATGGAGACGACCGCTTCCGCCAAAGTGCGGCGCGGACTTACCCGAAACGGTTTCCCGTTCAACAAAGGCGCTTCCCCTTTCTCGCCGGTCCAGAGCTCGTCGCGGATGGGATCGTAGATGACTCCGACGATGACCTCTCGGTGCAGCCGGAGCGCGATCGAAACACAAAAATGGGGAATGCCGTAGAAGAAATTGACCGTTCCGTCGAGCGGATCGACCACCCATTGATGTGCGCTCGACTGGTCTCCCACGATTCCTTCCTCTCCGTAAAGCGCGTGCTCCGGAAAACGGCCGAGCAGCATCTTCGTGATCAGATCCTGGGTGAGGACATCGACCTCGAGTTTGATGTCATGAGCCGTCGTTTCGTTGACGACGCGCGGTTGCGCGAAATGGATGCGGAGCAAATCACCCGCCGCGCGGGCCGCTTCCTGAGCCACTTTGAGATGGTCTGTCACAGTGCCAAGCTACCTGATTCCAGACCGAGGCCGCCAAATTTTTCGCAAAAAAAACCGGGAGAAGAATGAATCCTTCTCCCGGGTTAAAGTTAACTTGAACGAAGAACGGCTCTGTCACCGCCCTTCTGTGGATGTCGGCCTTATTTCTTTTTCTTGGCCGGTGCTTTTTTCTTAGTTGCCATCTTTTTCTTGGCGGGTGCCTTTTTCTTGACGGCAGCCTTTTTCTTCTTTGCTGGCATAGGGAATCCCCCCTTTCAATCCGCAGAAGCGGTCTGTGAACAGTTTGTGAATAACTTCACTTTCATCGTGTCACTAATCGTCATGTTTTTTTTGTCAAACAATTTTCGCGCGTGACTAAAATTATTTTAAGCAAACTGCGCGCCAGCTCCGTTTTTTTCGCGCGCGGCAACTTCTCCGCGCGACCGTCGCGACTAAAAATAACGACCTCGTTTTCGTCAGAATCCATCCCGACGTCACTTCGGCTAACGTCGTTAGCCACGAGCAGGTCGCAATTTTTCTCCTTCAATTTACGGCGCGCGTTCTCGGGCAGAGCCTGGGTTTCGGCGGCGAAGCCGACCACGAAACAATCATGCGGAGCACTCGTTAGGCTAGCGAGCAGATCGCGCGTCGGCTCCAAGGCGAGGGAAAATCGATCGCGCTGCTTGGGCACTTTCTGCGGCGCATACTCAACCGGTTTGTAATCGCAAACCGCTGCGCACATGACGAAGACGTCGCAGTTCCTAAAATGCGACGCGGCGGCGGCGAACATCTCGTCGCTCGTCGTCACCTGGACCAACTCGGCGTCGGGCGGCGCGGTCAAGGCGACCGGCCCGGAGATGAGCGTCGCGTGGTGGCCCGCGGCCAGGGCGGCCGCCGCGATGGCGTAGCCCATTTTGCCCGACGAGCGGTTACTCAGGTAGCGGACCGGGTCGAGCGGCTCGCGGGTGGGACCGGCCGTGACGACGAATTTCACGTCATCAAATTTTCCTGGCGGGCGAGCAGAAACTCCGCGCGGAAAGCGATCTCGTCGACTTTCCAGAGGCGGCCGAGACCTTCGTAGCCGCAGGCCAGCAAACCGGCTTCGGGCCCGATGAACTCGACCCCACGCGTGCCTAACGTCGCCACATTGTCCTGCGTGGCGGGATGTTCCCACATCTTCCCGTTCATCGCTGGCGCCAGTAAGATGGGCGCGCGAGTGGCCAGCGCGATGGCGGCCAGGGGATGACCGGCCAGCCCTTGCGCGAGCTCTGCGATGATGTGCGCGGTGGCGGGCGCGATGAGGAGGAGATTCGCGCGATCGGCCAGCGCGATGTGGCCCGGATGCCAGCTCTCTTTCTCGTCGTAGAAACTGGTCGTGACCGCATTCTTGGAGAGCGTTTGTAAGGTGAGGGGCGTGATGAATTCGATCGCGTCCTTCGTCATGACGACGTGGACATCGTGCCCTTGTTTGACGAGGAGGCTGGTTAATTCCGCGGCTTTGTAGGCGGCAATCGAGCCAGTCACTCCGAGAACGACGTTCTGTTGTTTTTTCGAACTCATTTTCGGCGCGTCTTCTTTAACTTGTCATCCTGAGCGCAGCGAAGAACCTCGCAAGCCAAGCCGAGCACAGGCTGACACAAAAACCGAACGCCGTTTGCGAGATCCCTCGCTTCGCTCGGGATGACAAATGGTTGAAGCGTTGCTTGTTGGTTAATCGTCATTTCGTGAGGCCTGATCGCTTATCCCATGATGAGGCGGCTGCTCAGGTAGCGTTCCGCCCCCATGATCTGGCGGAATTTCATCAAGTCCTCCTCAATCGACTGGCTGATAATGGTATAGCGGTAATCGCGCCAATTTTCCATTTCGCGGGCGGCAGTCTGCAGACGTAACTCGATCTGCGCCGAGGTCTCGGTCCCACGCTTCGTGAGGCGGCGGCGCAGTTCCTCCAGATCAGGCGGCATGATAAAAACATCGGCCAGCGCCTGCCGGACAAAGGGATCGTCATAGGCGCGAATGGCGCCGGCTCCCTGCGTATCGATGTCGATGAGGACATCAACGCCCTTGCGCAAATCACTCAGAATAGGGTCGCGCAAGGTGCCGTAATATTGGCCGTGCACCTCGGCGTATTCCAGAAACTCGCCCGCCTCGACCCGAGCCAGGAAATCCGGTGCGGAGACGAAATGATAATCTTCGTCCGCAATCTCCCCGGCGCGGGGCGGACGGGTGGTGCAGGAGACCGCATAAACGAAATCGGATGTCTGCCGGAGCGCATCGCAGAGCGTTGTCTTGCCCGCGCCGGACGGCGCCGAAACCACGAAGAGGATGCCGTAACGACTAAAGACCTTATTCAAGATTTTGAATTTGTTCGCGGATCTTCTCGACCTCCGACTTGCAGGCTACGACGTGACGCGAAATTTCCGCATCGCCAGCTTTCGCGCCTAGCGTATTCAGTTCCCGTGAAATTTCCTGGGTAATAAATTCGAGCGTGCGCCCGACCGGCTCTTCCCCGCGCAGGTGATGCGCAAATTGCGAGAGATGACTTTCCAGCCGGGTGATCTCTTCCGAGACATCGGAGCGATCGGCAAAAAAAGCGACTTCCTTGATCAGGCGATCGTCGTTAGGGGCAAGTTCGAGGCCAGCCTTGTGAATGCGATCGAGCAGGCTGGCCCGATATTTCTCCGCCATGGCGGGGTGCAGTTTACCGATCTCCTTAAGGGCTTTGCGCAGGAGTTTGAGGCGGCCGATCAAATCTTTGGCCAGATGTTTCCCCTCGCGGCCTCGCATCTTGATCAATTCCTCGAGCGCCCGGTTGAGAGCTTCCTGCAAAGCGGGCCAGGCATCGTTAGGGGCAAGCCCGTCCTCGGCAAAATGCATCACGCCGGGAGCCTGCAAAATCATGCCGATGGTAATCTCCCCCGCCACTCCGAGTTCCTTCTGTAACGCGCGCATGTTGTCGTGGTAAGAACGGGCCAGCGCCGTGTCGAGGGCGAGGGTCCGCGCGTTTTGCGCGGCTGGGTCATAAGACACCACCACGTTGGTGCGTCCACGCGCGACTCGCTCGCTCACGATCTGGCGAACACGCGGCTCCAGGGCGCTCAGTTCTCGCGGCAGATTGACGACGACGTCGCTCTGCTTGCGATTCACCGAGTTGATTTCGACGCTGATTTTCGCACCGTCGCGATCGCTCTCGCCGCGTCCGTAGCCGGTCATGCTTCTCATGGCGCTGCAGCTTCGAAAGATTCTACCGGAATAACAAATACAAATGCGTCACTGGCTTTAAAGGACGGCCCGACTCACGTTCGTTCGCGCGCGGGTGATGCTTGTAAACGTCTTCCTCTGGAAGACGCGGGCGTGAGCGATGCCGCAAGATCACTTCCCATGGCCGGACTCACACCCGCGTTTCGCAGAGCGAAACGTCTACATTTAGGGCGCGGCCACGACCACCCCGCCGTAGGTCGGATCGCGTAGCGCTATGTTCTGCCGATAAAGCTCGAGATCGCCTTGCAGGAGATTGTTCAAGGACGACGCTCCCTGCGCTTCGGCGCGTTCCGCGCCTTCCGTGGCGATTTTGATCGCATTTTGAAATTGCGCTGTCTCAGCCGACGCAGCGGCTAGCACACGAAAAGCCATCAGGTTGGGCTCCGCGCCCGCGCGCAAAGCCTGGCGCGCAAATTCGAGCGCCGCCCGACCATCACGGACGCCAGCGTCCGGCGCCGTGGCAAGAATCCAGCTCAAGCTAAGGCGCGTCCCCAGTTTGCCGGGCTGCAGGCGCAAGGTCTCGCGCCATTGCCGCAGGCCTTCAGCGGCTCTTCCCTCCCGCAGCAGCGCCACGCCCAGATTATTATGCATCTCGGCGTTGGCTGGTTCGATCCGCAAGGCGGCTTGCCATTCTGCGATGGCCGCGGCCGACTCGCCTTTCTTGAGCAGCGCGATGGCCAGATTATTATGGGCGTCGACATGCCTGGGATCGAGCTGCAGGGTTTGCCGAAACTCAGCCATGGCCTCTTCCAACTGATCGATGCGCTGCAACGCAATCCCAAGGTTGTAATGCGCTGCGATATTCTTGGGATCGGATGCGATTGCCTTACGAAAATGAGGAATCGCGGCCTCCGCCTCACCCTTCTCCAGCATGGCGTTACCCAAGCTGTAGGCGGCATCGGAGTCCGTCGGGTGAATCCTGAGGACTTCGCGAAATTGAGTCATGGCCTCATCCGCGGCGCCACTTTGGTAGAGCGCTTTCCCGAGGTTGCGATGCATCTCGGCATCGTTAGGCCGAGCCTTCAGAACGGTGCGATAATACTCGATGGCCTCGGGATAATCGTTCTTGCGCAGGAGCGCGTTGGCGAGATTGGTCAAAGCATTGGCGTCCCCGGGCCGGATGCGAAGGGCCTTACGATCGTGCGCGATCGCCTCGTCGACATGACCCAGGCTTAACAAAGCGGTCCCGATCCCACGCTCTGCCACATCGTTATTTTCCGTGACCGCCAGGGCATGCGACCAAAGGCGGACCGTATCTGACCAGTAACCAACCTGCCGCCAGGAGAGAGTCATGAGCGTCACGATCACAAGGACGGACGATCCAACCAGCAGCTCACCACGCCGGCGCCAACCTGCGGTCAGATCGGCGACCCCCCACACGATTACGAGATAGATTCCAATTAGCGGCAGATAAGTGTAGCGATCGGCGTGCGCCTGCCAGCCGACCTGTAACAAACCGATCACCGGCACCAGCATCCCGAGGTACCAAAGCCATCCGGTCACCAGATAGGGAAAGCGCCGGCGCCAGAGGAAAGCTCCCAGCGACACCGCCAGGAGCGCGAGAAAGGCCAGCGCGACCAGCCAGAGCGGCAGACTTCCATGCGGATGCGGGTAGAACACCGCCAGGTGATTTGGCCACACCATTTGGCGGAGATAGACCCAAACAGTGACTAAAGCGTTACTAACTCGCCAACTGAGAGGCCAATTGTGCGCGGCGTCGATCGCCGGCCCCTGTGCCCAGAGCGTAGCCAGGGAAATGCCAATCACCGGCAGAAGTAGTGGAAGTTTTTCTGCCACCAGCCGGCCCACGGTCCGCCTTGGTTGCCCTTCGTCGTCACTGCTATGACGCGGTGAAAAAGAGAAACGATTTAAGGGCCAGTAATCTAAAACCAGGAGCAGGAACGGGAAGGTTACCAGCATCGCCTTGGACATGAGGCACAGGGTGAGCGTGACAAGAACTACCAGATACCGTGTCCAGCCGGGCTTTCGGCAGTATCGACCATAAGCGCCTACTCCCAGAAGGAAGAAAACCGCGCTCAGCACATCCTTGCGTTCGGAAATCCAAACCACGGATTCTGCCCGTAAAGGATGAATAGCGAAAAGGGCCGCCACCATAGCGCTACGCCAGATTGCACCAGTCATCGCTCGCAAAACGAAGAAGAGCAGAAGGACCGCGATGGTATGAAATAAAACGTTTCCGAAGTGATACCCGCCAGGGTTGAGCCCATAGAGCTGGGCATCAAGCATAAGAGACAGAGAAGTCAGGGGGTGCCAGTTTCCCACCAAGGGGTCCGTAAAGGCCCTAACGAAACCAGCCCGCGTCAAACCATCGCTGACGTAGTGATTTTGATAGACATAGAAGCTGTCGTCGTAATTAAAAAATCCAAAGCCAACTGTCCGGCCAAACACAAACCAGGTAAGCGCCACTAATTCCAGATAAATCGCAGGAACCTTCCAGCTGCGCTCAAACGAACGCTTTCTACCTGTTGTGGCCGGGGCTTGCCGCCAATCTGACCCGCGGGTTGGTTTTACCTTTCGTTTAGCCACGTCCAAGACATTAGAGGTCGCGTCGACGGCTCGCACCGGTTATCACTTCCGCTCATAGATCAGTATACGGGAAGGAGAAAGTCGAGGTACGGCAGACTCGAGCGGAAGATAATACTCAGACGGGCGGTTCCGAAACACATTGACCAGCCCGACTCCCGCATAGTTCGCCTGTAGATAGGTGTTGATCCAATCAAGGATCATCCGGTCTGATTTCGGCAGAAGCATCCAGGAAGGTTCGATGGAAACAAAAACAACAAACTTCGGCCGGGCTGCTTCGATCTCGTGAATCATCTCCTCTTGCATTCGGCGCGCGTAGGAATGTTTTTCCATCAAACCATAAGTATAAATATACCCGGTGGCAGAATGGCGATGCGAGTAAAAATAGATTTGCGGCTCGGAACCGAGCACGGCAATCGAATCTTCGGTTGTCGTTCGGTCGCGGAGGAATTTCGCAATGGGGATAGACTCGGAAAAGGGATTGGACCACCATATTTTGCGCAAACCGGCGCTGGGTGAAAGATAGAAGAAAAAGCCTCGGTTGCCGAGCAAGGGCAGACTCAGAGCCACTGCCAAAAGCAGAAGAGGAAGCACTCGTCGGAGCTGGCGGCGCGCAGGCAAAAGATCAATCAAAGCTGTGATGGCCGCACCGGCCAGAAGAGAGATAGCTGGCAGAATAAGAACGAAGTAATGCTCTCTGAAGTAAAGGCCAGCCGAAAGGGCGAGCAGAGAGGCGCCCAGTAATCCCAGCAGCAGCGCTCTCTGCCGTCGCACAGTCTCGTTCCAGAAACATGCTGTCACTCCCACGCCAGCCAGGAGCCACAGCAGCCAGCCGTAGCTCACAACCCGCGGGAAGTTGCGAACGAGGTATTGCCGGCCTATATCCCACGAATTGAGGCTGCCATACGCGGAAGCGTAGTCGACTGTCCAAAACCAGAACTTGCCGAAAACACCCGCCCACCAGAGATAGAACAGGGCCAGCGCAAGAGTGATGACGATTCCAGCTAAAAACGCGAGACTTCTGCCAAGGGTCGTCTTCCAGGATAGGCGGGCCTGGAGATCAGTCCAGAGCAAATAGATCCCTCCGAAAACCGCAAAGAACAAACCAGGCTGTTTCATCAGGATGGCCGTGCCCAGGAGAGCGCCCGCACTACTAAGCATCGGCGGAGTACGCTTTTCGGGAGGGCGAAGACAAATCAAAGTAGCTCCCATTACCGGAAGAACGACGAAGTGAGTCGCATGCGCGGCGAACCCGAGCACGGATGGGCTGAGCGCGAGTATGGCATAGGCGCTGCCGGCAGCCGCGCCCCCTGCTTCACCGAAAAGCATACGCCCCACCAGGTAAAGCAAGATGACTGTTATCAGGTTAACGAGCAGAAGTCCTAGATGCACGCCGGCCGGGGTTTGACCAAAGGCAGCCATTACCACGGAGTAAGCCGCATAGATCCCCGGAAATTTCATGTTATAGGCAAGCTTGTAGGGCGGGATGCCTTCTAGGAGCAGTTGGCCCGCATACGCATACTCTCCTTCGTCGCGTTCCAGCGGAATCGTGAGCAAACGAATCCGAATGCAGATCATTACGGTCAATGCCAAGGCAAAAAGAATCCACCAACCGAGATGGAGAAATTTTCGGCTCTTCTTTGCTCCAGATCTTTTCTTGCCTCGACTCATTTAAGGCGGAAGGCCAGCGCCGTCCGAAGGCAACCCAGGCCATAACGAAGACTGGCGACAAAACCAATCGACGACGCTTCCGGGAAGTATTTGGTTGGACATGTGATTTCCCCAATAGGACAACCCAGACCGACGATCTGGGCCAGGACCTGGTTATCAAAGATAAAGTCATCGGAGTTTTCCTCCAACGGTAAGCGCTTTAGGAGGGGTCGGGAAAAAGCACGATAACCGGTGTGGTATTCCGACAGTTTGGCCCCCAGTAAAAGGTTTTCCAAGAAGGTCAGGCCGCGGTTAGACACATACTTCCACCATGGCATTCCACCGCGCAGCGCACCGCCACCGAGAATGCGCGAGCCGAGCACGCAAGGATAAAGGCCACTCGTGACGAGGGACGCCATGGCCGGGATGAGGGCGGGCGTGTACTGATAATCGGGGTGGATCATGATGATCACATCCGCGCCGGCGGCGAGCGCAAGTCGATAGCAGGTCTTTTGATTGGCGCCGTAGCCCCGGTTCTTGGGATGAACTTCTACCTGGACACTTGGGAGCGTGCGAGCCATGGCGGCGGTTTCGTCCGTACTCGCGTCATCCACCAAAATCACGTGATCCACGATCCCGTGGGCCATCACTTCGTCATAAGTCTTGCGCAAAGTGCGAGCGGCATTGTAAGCCGGCATCACCACCACTATTTTTTGGCCGTGTAACATGGAATAAGTCTACTCTAGTCGTTAGGCAGGAGCTGCGCCAGCGCGCGTCGATGGGGAGAGGGGACAGGCAGATCGTCGATCGCGCGCACCGGGAACCAGCGTTGGCGCTCGCCGGGCCGAACGTCGTCGCCCGGGAAGACAACCAGGGTGATGCGATGGTGGGTAAACGGAAAATCGAGGCGCAAGATGGCTGATCGCGCCGGTTGAGTCGCGAGCCGAGGTAGAATCCACATTCCCTGCCAACGGCTATTTGATTGTTCAAGCAGGAGCCGGCCCCGACGGCGGGCGAAAGCATGGCATTCCGTGAGATGAATCGTAGCCGGCTTCTTTCGTTTCACAGGGAGCGTCGCCGGGTCGGCGGCCTGGCAGAAATCGCGCACCGGACATTCGAGACAACGCGGCCGGTGGGGCAGGCAGATGGTCGCGCCGAGATCCATGAGGGCGGAATTAAAGGAGCGCGCTCCTTTGGGCGGAACGAGCGCCGCCGCGGTCCGCCAGAGCTGCTTTTGCCCGGCGGAGGAATCGATCGGCTGCCGCCAATTCGTCAGGCGAGCCAAAACGCGTGCGATGTTGGCGTCGACGATCGGCTCGGGTAAATCGAATCCAAAACTGGCGATCGCACCCGCCGTATATCGACCGACCCCGGGCAATTGCGCGATCTTGACGGCATCCGCGGGAAGTTCTCCGTCGAACACCTCCTGCACCATCCTCGCCGCCGCCTGGATATTACGAGCACGACTGTAGTAGCCCAGTCCCTGCCAGGCGTGCAAAACATCGGACTCCTCGGCTTGGGCCAGGGTGGCAAAGTCGGGAAACCGTTCCAGCCAACGCTGGTAATAAGGTATGACGGTCGCCACCTGCGTTTGCTGGAGCATGAACTCCGAAACCAGGATCGCGTAGGGATCGCCCGTGCGTCTCCAAGGCAGGTCGCGGCCCTCGCAGCGATACCATCGGATCAGTTCACGGCGGAAGTCCGCTGCGCGATCTTGAGGATGGCCCGATCGTGTTTGTCCCCCCATGCGTGCGGGAATGATGCCACGAGTCACAAAAACCCCAAGCCAGTTGCGCTGCAAATCATTGTAAAAAATGCGGTGCGATTGTCTGGAGGCGGTCGTGCGGCGCCGCGCGAAAGTCCTCGCTGCGAGAAGAGAGTCATGTATCCGTGTTTGGGACAAGCCTCCATGCCTGCGCCGCCCTTAAATACCTACACCGCGCCGCTCACCGGCGACCAGGTCACCGCTCTTCGGCACCTTTTGGAAGGCTCCGGATTCGAGTTCTCGCCCAAGCCCTACACCATCTATTTCGCGCGCAAAGAGAAGCTGAGCGCGGCGGTTTATGAGAAGGGGCCGAAGCTTCTCCTGCAGGGCAAAGGGATCGAAGACTTCGTGAGTTTTGAGTTGGAACCGAAGATCCTGGGCGAGGCGAAGCTCGGTTATGAGGAAGTGCACGCGCCGGAAATGTTTGAGCCGCACTTCGGGATCGATGAAAGCGGCAAAGGCGATTTCTTCGGGCCGCTCGTCATCGCCGGTGTTTATACCGATCGCGAGATCGCGCGCACTTTCCTCGAGAATGGAATCCAGGACAGCAAACGGATCGGGTCCGACGCCAAGATTCGCGCCCTCGCCAGGATGATTCGCGAAACTCCGGGTGTCGCGCTCGAAGTGGTGCAGATCGGACCGGAACGGTATAACGATCTCTACGAAAAATTCGGTAACCTGAACAGTCTCCTCGGCTGGGGCCACGCCCGGGTCATCGAGAATCTCCTCGCGCTCCGACCCGATTGTCCCCGCGCGCTCTCGGATAAATTTGCCGACTCGCGCGTGGTCGAGCGTTCCCTCATGCAGCACGGCCAGAACATCGAGGTCGAGCAGCGGACGAAAGCGGAATCCGATTTTGCGGTGGCGGCGGCGTCGATCCTGGCGCGCGAGTCGTTCATTGATTGGCTGGAACGTCACGGGAAGCGCAGTGGTTTGACGCTGGGTCGCGGGGTTTCCGCGGGAGTCAAAGAGACGGCCCGTCAACTCGTCGAGACGGGGGGCGCGGAAGCGCTTCGCCGCTTCGCCAAGGTCCATTTCCGCACAGCCCATGAGATTGCCCCTGATTATTACGCCGCCCCGCCGCCTCGGCGAGAATGGCGAAAATAGAAGGCCAAATCGGCGCTCGTGGGCGCCCCATCGACGGCAAGCTTCCTGCTCTTAAGATGAACGGCCGTGGAGACCAGACTGCTCATCCTTAACCTCGATCCTGTCTTTGAAGACCGGGTGTTAGCCATGTTCGATGCGATGATGCGGGACACGGAGACGCGCGTCGTCCGGACTCTTTCCGACGCCATTCACGTCCTGATGCGGGAAGACTTCGACCTCTTCGTGGTCGAAGGCGAGACCTCCGTCATCCTGGAATGGGCCATTAACACCCGCCAGCATTTCCCTTCACTTAGGATCCTCTGCCTGACACCCGAGACGATCGAGACCCGCAGCGGCGAGCAGGCGACCGATCAGAATATCGACGTGCTCACCACTGATTGCAGCGATTCCCGGCTGCGCCAACAACTGCGAGAAGCAGTTTCGGCTTTTCAGCGGAAGTCTCTGCCGGCGGCCGAGGGGATCGACCCATGCCATTCTCTGATTGGTAACCTGAACCAGTTTTCCGCAGCCGAGATTCTGCAGATGAGCTGCATGAGCCAGCGGAGCGGTCGTTTCACTTTCAAATCCGGGCGGGGCAACTGCGAGATTTATCTACATCACGGGATGATGCGCCACGCCATTTACGGTTCGATCGAAGGGGAAGTGGCCGTCGCCGAAGTTTTCCGCTGGCGGCAAGGCCGTTTCTACTTTGAAGAAGGAATCATCAGCCAGGTGCAAACAGTCAATCGGCCTTGGGCCCACCTGCTCATCGATAACCTGCAAAAACTTGATGAGACCATGGAACTGGTCAGCGCCACAGGACGTTCATGAGAGATACCACCGTCGACACCCAACTGCGCTTGCTGACGCTTCAAATCGAAAGTTGGAAAAAGCTGCACGATTACGTCACTTACGCGCTCGATAAGGCGAAGCCGATTGTCTCGGCCGAGCAGGAACGTCAGTTCACCGAAGTCCGTTCGGTTCTCCTCCAGGAGAGCGAGCACGTCTTCACTGAGCTAGGCTTAATCGCCGAGCTTTCCGGTAAAACAATGAATGTCCTGCAACGCGCCACCTCCCTTCGGGGCGTGCGCGAACTTGGCCCAGAAGAGGCTCGCCGGCTGGAAATCGACTGGAATGCCGTTTTCACAAAGATGGGCCTCCTCCAAGGCCAGTTAAAAGCGAAACGCCGCGAGCTGATTAACCAAGGCGCGATGAGCGCTTTTTTTACCCGTCTTTTTGGGCGGAAAGTGCCTGTCCGCTAGGGTTTTCCAGGCGGAACCCGCAGGCAACGAAGCGTTTCCAATGCGTCAACCCTTTCACGGGTGCTGCGGAAAATTTTAGTTTTCATCCGCTCGTCCGACCGTCGGGGCACGATTCTGGTAACATGAGCAAGCTCACCAAGCGCGACATCGTCGTGTCGATCAGCAATCAAACGGGGATGGTCCAACACCAGGTGTTCGATGTTGTGCAGCGCACGCTCGACCATATTACCGACAGTTTGGCCCGGAACGTGACCGTCGAGTTGCGCAATTTTGGGGTTTTTCAGCCCCGGCTGACCAAGCCGCGCGTGGGACGCAACCCCAACCAGCCCGGCAGCAGCTTTGTTATCCCCCCAAGGGCCACGGTAAAATTTAAAGCCGGCAAAGTGATGCGGCAGCGCGTGGAGAAGCTCTCCCGCGAAATGAAAGAAGCCGCCGAGCAAAAGGAAACTCGAGTTCGTGGAAACGTTCGGGATCGCACCGCCGCGATGGAGCCGCCCAAGGCAGCGGCCGCGACGGGCTAGCGAGGAGCGAAAGTCCTCGTCACCGCTTCGAGATCAGAAGGCGTTTCCGGCCCAGAAATTGCGTAAGATATCTTATCAAGACCGCAGGTTCGTCTTTGTGTGTTCGGCCAATCTGAGTTAGGAATCGCCATTCTATGAAAAAATCTCTTTGTTTCGTCGTCTCTCTGACGGCCCTTCTCATGACCTCGCTCGTTAGGGGAGGCACCGAGCAGGAAGCCAAGGCGATCGTCCCCACCCCGGCGGCGCCGACCGTGGAAGCTGTCCCGCTCGATATTCTAAAAATCGAGTCCGGCTACGTCTTCGAAAGCGACCTGAACCACGGCGGCAGCTTTGGGAAGCAGGACGAATTGCAGAATGAATTCGAGTACGGCCATCGCTTCCTATTGCAGGGAAACTTCTATGTCCACGTCGGCCTCGCCTACGATCGTTATGACTTTGGCAGCACCGCCGCGCCCGTCCCTAATCACCTGCAGGATCTCGCGGGCATCTTCGGGATCGACTACATGCACGGTAAAGATGTGGGAGCGTTTTTTCAGGTGCGCCCCGGCTTTTATACGCAAAGTAATTTCGGCATCTCATCCTTCGATATTCCGATTACGGCAGGGCGGATTTTTGTGCTTCAACCCGATCACCTTTACATCTTCGGCGGCGTTTACGCGTCGTTCTTGCGGAGCGGTTTCCCGGTCCTTCCCCTGGCGGGCGTGATCTGGATTCCCAATGACAAGATTCGCTTCATGGGCGTTTTGCCCGACCCCAGGATCATCTATTCGCCGACGAAAAATCTCGATCTTTACCTCGGCGGCTCGCTCGTGGGTGGATCTTTTCGCACGGATCGCAATGACAACATCCAACCAACCAAACTCAACGGAACTCAGGTGGATTTTAGCGATTATCGGGCGGGCCTGGGAGTCACTTACGCTATCTCAAAACAATGCTCTTTTGACTTCGCCGCGGGCTATTCGATCCAACGGCATTTCAAATTTGGGCGGGCCGGCGAAAATTATCGGACCGATCCGTCACCTTACGTGAAGGTAGCCTTGAAGGCGGCCTTCTAGGGGTGCACGCACCGTGCGGTTTTCGTTAGGCAGGTTTGTCCTGGGCCTTTTGCTGGCCGGGGCCCTGAACACTGCGGCCCTCGCCGAGGCGCCCTTCGAGCGCCTGCGTTCGAGCTCCATCCTGCCGCCCTTGGATTTGGCGAAATTGCAGCGCGGCGAGATCGTAGTCGAGCGCGGGCCCGTCGGCCAATTCCCGCGCGGCGTTCACCTGCAATCCTGCTATTTCATCCGCGCTCCCCTGGCCGTGGTGGGGAATGCGTTGCTCCATTGGGATCCGGTCAAACGGCGCGATGCCGACGTTCGTCTTTATCGAGAATACGGACTGCCCGGCAGCCTGAGCGACTTTCAAAATCTGCGTCTCGAGACCGCCTTCGATGGCGACACGTGGCTGCTCCAGCGCAGCACCCAAGCCGGGCGAGGAAAGGCGGTCGGCGATCTGCATTTGACCAGGGAAGAAACGGCCTTGCTCGGCCAGAAATCGCCGAGCGAGGCTTGGCGCGAAATTTTGCAAGGTCGGAGCAGCGCGCTGGCTCGAGGCGGCGTGGCCGCCGTCGCGCCGTATCGGAGCGAGGGCAGCGTTTCGCCCGGCACTGAATTTCGCGGTCTGCTCACGTTGGACCCCAAAGCGGCCGAACATTTTCAGCCCATTCTCAAGACCCGACCGCTCGCTGCCGGCGGCCCGGCCGCCAGTGAAACGGTGGCATACTGGGAAGCGACCAAGGTGCGCGATCATCTCACTTTGCAGCTCGGATTTTTCGCAGCCCAGAAAAACGCCGATTCGTGGCAGTTGATCGACTGCGTTTACTATCCGTCGGACACTTACTTTATGTCCCTTGATCTGACGCAACTTTGGCCGGTCGAAGGCGGTACGCTGGTTTGGCAGGTCGGTTTTGTTTCCGCGCCTTTCCGCACTTATCTCGGAGGAGTCGATCGTTTCGTGGCGGGTAAGTTGATGACCGAAGAAACCATCAAGACCATCAAGACCTTCCGGGCCGCGGTCGAGAAGTCGCATTAGCTGCGGCAGTTCATCCGCCGCCTCCAAGCATGTAGACGTTTTCGCTTTGCGGAACGCGGGTGTGAGTTAGTCCGGTCAGGGAATTTCGCATATCGCTCAAGCCCCAGCCCGATAGGCCCCATTTCGTCTTTTGTGTTCTTAAGCGTGGCGACGGCCTCCCACGCTACCGGCGCCTTTTGGCCCAACGAACGCACGTTTGGAATCGCGCTCACACCCGCGCTGCGCAGAGCGAAGCGTCGACAACCGCCGGGCGCTTATTCCTGGATTCGTTTGAGCAAAATGGCCGCGCCAAAAAATGTCACCACCGCTCCAAGGCAGAGAAAGATCAAGTCGTTACTGTAAAACCCCACGTCAGCCCGATAAAGATTTACCAACCGAAAAGCCCGGCAGAAATGAGTCAGCGGAAAACATTCCGAGAGATATCGAATCGCCCGCGGCAATTGCTCGAGCGGGGCAAACGCGCCCGACAAAACAAAGACCGGCAACAGGAAGAAAACAGATAGCTGAATGGCCTGGGTCTGCGTCCGGGAAAACGCCGAGATCAGCACGCCTAAGCCTAACGAACAAAGCAAAAAGAGCAGGCAAATCAGTCCCAGCATGAGGTGCTGGTGGAATTGCACCTGGAAATGCCAGCCGGCCACAAAGAAGACGACCAGGATGAGGAGAACCGAAATAGCCAGATAAGGCAGGATTTTGCCGATCACAATTTCGCCGCGCCGGAGCGTCGTGACCATGAGTTGGTAAAGCGTGCCGGACTCTCGTTCACGCGCGATCGTGCAGGCTGTCAAAGTCACGGTGAGCAATTGCAAAATGAGCCCGATAATCCCCGGGACGACGTAATCGATAAAACGCTGGCGCGGGTTATAGAGAATGTGCGTTTTCACGTCCCATTGGCTCATGGCGGAGACAAACTCCTTCCGCACCGTCACAGGCAATTCCTTGGCCAGGTCGATGACTTTATCCGGCAGATTCTGGACAGTGGCTTCGAGCTGTTTTTTTTGAAATTCGCCCAGGCTTTCCTGCATGCGGCCTTCCAACTCGCTCGCAGTATTAGTGTCGCTGCCGTCGAGGTAGAGCTGGAGCGGAGTAGGATCGCCGTTCTTTAAGCTCGTCCCCCACCCCTCCGGAATGACCAGGGCGGCCCGCACGTGATTCTGCAAAAGCTGGGGATCGCGTCCGATCTTGCCCCCGGTTTTCCAGCGAAAGGTGGTGCCCTCTTTGAGTTGCGCGACGAACTGCGCGCTGGCTGGCGAATGGTCGCGGTTTTCGAGCAGGGCCGGCACATTGCTGGCACCGCCGACTTCAAAGGCGTGCCCGAAAATAAGGGTAAAGACCGGCGGCAGAATGAGCAGCAGCACGAGGATGCGCCAATCACGATAAATGTGGATGAGCTCTTTGACCGCCACGCTGCGGATGGCTTGCAGGGATGGGAGGCGCATCAGTTGAGCGCCTCCTCTTCCAGCATCGCGTCATAACCCTGCGAGTAAGCGGTGAAGACATCCTCCATGTCCGGCTCCGCCCAACGATGTCCCAGCAACCGAATATCGGAGAAAGGCCATTCCTTTTCCCACTGAGCCAGCAGGGATTCCGCCTCCGGCGCATAAAGCCGCAAACTGCCGCTGCGTAGCGACACGCCCAAAATGCCGGAGGTTTCGCGCAGCCTAACGAGCGCGGGCATGGTCGGTTTGACTTCCAGCTCCAGCAGGCGCGCCTTGAAGGTGGCCTTCAGCTTGCGAGGCGAAGCCTTGGCCAGAAGCCGGCCCTCGTGCAGGAAGCCGACTTCCGTGCAGCGTTCCGCTTCATCCATGTAATGGGTCGTCACAAAAATCGTGATGCCGCTGTCGCTCAGATCGTAAAGCAAATCCCACATTTGCTGGCGATGGACGGGGTCGAGACCCGAGGTCGGTTCATCGAGAAAAAGGAGAGGCGGCTCGTGCACTAGAGCGCAACTCAGCGCGAGCAATTGCCGCATCCCACCGGAAAGACTGCCCGCGGCGGCCTCCCGCTTCTGGATCAAATCCATTTGCTTGAGCAAACGGTCGATCCGGCTTTCCACTTCGCGCGGCGCGACCCGGTAAGCTCCGGCGAAGAAGCGCAGGTTTTCCAGCACCGTGAGATCGGGATAGAGACTGAACTTTTGCGCCATGTAGCCAAACTTGGCTCGCACGGCGTAGCGATCGCGCCAGACATCGGCTCCCTCGATGGTGGCCTGGCCAGCGGTCGGGCGCAGGAGCCCGCAGAGCATTCGCATGGTGGTCGTCTTGCCGGCGCCGTTGGCCCCCAAAAAACCGAAAATTTCTCCGCGCTTTACCTCCAGCGACAAATCGCGCACCGCCTTGAGGTCGCCGTACGATTTCGTAAGACCACGCAGAGAGATGATCGATTCGCTCATTCTCTTGCTTTCGTCCGGCGTGACTTCATCCGCTTCTCACTAAGGAAAACGGCCCCTATTTCAAGGCGCAACCTGCAGCTGGACGTTGACAGAGGCTGCATCCACCGAAAACTAAAACCACCATATGAAACCGGCTCGCTCTTTCGTCCTCGTTCTCCTCCTCGTCCTCGCCCTCGGCCATCCGTCGAGCCAAGCAGCCGATCCCGTTTCGGAAATGGCGTCATTTTCCGTCTTCGGAAAAGTGGACCTGAACGAACTGGCCAAGGGCGAGATCAAGACAGCCACCGGCGCGCCCATGAGCAATCCGCGCCACCTCTCGGCGCAAAGCTGCTTCGTGATCCCCAAACCGCCCGCGCAGGTCATCGCCGCCATGAAACGGTTCGATCCGACCGCCCATCGCGAGCTCAAAGTTTATCTGCATTCCGACCTGCCGGCCGCGCCTTCGGCGCCGAATTTCTCGAAACTGAACGACCCGCCAGGGAATGGCGCGGTCAAATCGCTCGAAGCCGCGACCCAAAAAATGTCGCCGCAACTGCAGCTTAGCCAGGACGAAGCGAAGAGTTTTTCGGCGGGCGAACCGGTCTTTGGTTTTTGGGTTCGCGTCCTGGCCAAACGCGCCCAGGCTTTTACGGAAGGCGGGGCCAGCGCGGAAGCAGCCTACGATCACAGCCCCAATCCCGCGCAGCCCGGGAAGGAATTTTCAAGCCTCGTTAGGCAACAAGGCAAACTTCAGCGACAGTTCGGCCGTTTCCTTGACTCCACCGGCCTGGTCGGAGGCAAAGGCTCGATCCGGCCAGACCTGTATTGGGAATTACTCGAGGTGGAAGACGAGGGCGTCCTCACGCTCGGGGCGTCCTACCAGCGCTCTGCCTCCGGGGAGGGGACGATGATCGCGGACGGGCTCTACTACGCGAGCGGCGGCTTCAACGTCGCGCTCACGCTTTACCAACTCTGGCCGGTCGAAATCGGCGGACGCGCTTCCACCCTGGTGTGGCGCGGCGATTTGGTTTCCGCTAATTCGCTGGGCGAATTGCATGGGATCGAGCGCCTGGCCTCGGAATCTGCCATGCGCAAAGATATTTTAAGAGCAGCTACGCTCTTTCAGCGCGAAGGTTCCCGATGATTCCTCGCTTTTTCCTGTCCAGTCTTCTTCTGCTCACGCTGGCGACTCCGCTTTTGGCCGGGGAGGGCAAGCAGCTTACCGCCACCGAGCAAGCCATGATCGAAGAAGTTCCCTACCGTTTTTCGGCCGAGTTCACGGTCGAGCAAGCCTATCTCGGCGACGCCGACGTCCAGCGGGGCAATCGAGTCGTAAGCGACTTCGACGAATACTATTCGAATGTCTCATTTATCTACACGCCGCGGGTGGCCTTTGGAATTCTGCGTTTGGGCGCACAGTGGGAGCGCTACTCCTTTGGCTTTCCCAATGGCGGTCAGCAGTTGCCCAACACGCTGCAGAGCTTTAACTCCATCGTTGGTCTCGACACGAAATTCTCCGACTCGATCCTGGTCCGCTTCGAAGCGCAGCCAGGTTTGTACGGCACATCGTTCGATCAACTCGATGGGGATGCATTCAACGTCCCGTTCGTCCTCGGCGGCACTTATATTTACAGCCCGGAAGTGCAGCTCGTCTTCGGCGTAGGCGTCAATTTCCAGAGTCGTTTTCCCGTCTTGCCGGGCGGGGGTATCCGCTGGAAATTTGCCCCCGATTGGGTCCTCAGCGCCGTTCTGCCCACCCCGCGCCTCGAGTATAGCCCCAATCGCAATCTCACCCTCTTTGCCGGCGCCGACATCAAGGCCAACACCTTCCGCACCGACGACCACTTCGGCGACAATCACGACGATACCGGCTTGAACAATGCCTGGCTGAGCTACGAAGAAATTCGTGCCGGCGTGGGCGCGGCTTGGAAAATCAATGCTTCGCTCACCCTCACGCTGGAAGGGGGCTACGTCCCTTATCGGCAGTTCGATTATCACCGCACCGAGGTGCGTTACCACTACGAGAGCGGCGCTCCCTACGGCGCACTCACGCTCCATGGCGAATTCTAGGTAGAATTCGTTAGGCCAGAGTCTTGTCCAGCGCACCGATCCTGCGCGTCGCAGGCCATTTGACGGCAACCGCCGCGACCACCAGGATCGTTCCGATGCCACCGGCGATGACGGAGACGACGGGGCCGAAGAGAGCTGCCGTCAGACCCGATTCGAGCGCACCGAACTCGTTGGAAGTGCCGATGAAAATATTGTTCACGGCTGAAACCCGGCCCCGCATCTCATCGGGCGTGAGCAACTGCACGAGCGTTTGCCTAACGACCATGCTGACGCTGTCGAACAGACCCGTCAGGAAGAGCATGAGGAGCGAGAGCCAGAACCAGTGCGAAGCGCCAAAGACGATGGTGGCCGCGCCAAAGCCGCTCACGGACCAGAGCAGCGTGCGGCCGGCTCGTCGCATCGGCGGCAGATAAGCGATGACCAGCGCCATAAAAAAGGCGCCGATGGCTGGGGCGGCGCGGAGCCAGCCGAGACCAATCGGTCCGCAATGCAAAATCTGATCGGCAAAAATCGGGAGCAACGCGGTCGCACCCCCCAGGAGCACCGCAAACAAATCAAGCGTGATGGTGGCGAGGATGATCTCTCTGCTCCAGACGAAACGAATTCCCTCGGCCAGACTGTGCCAGGCGCCGGTCAGGACGCGGCGGCTCTCGCGGATTTTTTGAATGGGCAGAACCATGCAGAAAAACCCCAGCGCGCAGGCAGCATCCAGCGCGTAAACAAAAGGGAATCCCTGCCTAACGATCAAAAAACCACCTAACGCCGGGCCGAGCACGGAACTGATTTGAAAGATGCTGCTATTCCAGGTAACGGCGTTGGCGAAGGTTTCACGCGGCACGAGGGTCGGGACAAAGGAAGCCCGCGCGGCCCAGCCAAAGGTGCGGATGGTCGCAGCTAAAAACATGAGGAGATAAAGCAGCGGCAGGGAAAGATCGTCGAAGTGGAAAGAAACATGACGTTCGAAAACGGTGGCGATCGAGCGCAGTCCATCGTTAACCCAGACCAAAATGCCGAGGCGCGGAATACTCAGATGCCGCCACGAGACCAGTGCCAGGCAGAGCGAGCAGAGGGCGCTGGCCGCTTGCGTCCAGAGGATGATCGATTTGCGGCGGAAACGATCGGCTACGTGACCGGCCGGGAGCGAGAGCGTGACGATGGGGAGAGCGGCGACGAGGCCCACCAGGCCGAGGGCCGTGGCCGAGTGGGTGCGAGCGTAGACCTCCCACTCGATCGCGATGGTCAGCATCTGCCGACCGGTGATGGAGATGAAATTCCCAAGGGTGTAAAAAGCGAATCCGGAGAAACGAAAAGCCGCGTAAGGATCGCGCGGCGTCTCGGACGGGTTTAGCTCGGGCATCTGGCGCGCGCGGCAACCCGAGCGCACCAGACTCTAGGGGGAGATGCCCCTCTCGCAAACGCGTTGGGAGGGCGAGACTCGGTCGAGCCGGGGGGGGGGGGGGGGGGGGGAAGACCCACCACGACGAAAGAACCGCTCTCCCCGGCTCGACCGAGTCTCGCCCTCCCGGTTGCGCACCGGTTACAGGGCGAAGGTGCTGCGACGCCAGCCGGAGCGCTCGTTAGGGGCGTAGACGGCTCGTTGCGCGCTCTTCATTTGAGCTGACTGGTTCGCCCCGGGCGCTTCCGGGGCCTCAGGGGGTTCCGGAGGTTCGGGCGCCTCGGGCAATTCCTGACGTTCCAATTTTTGGAGACGCTGGCGCACGTTATCCGGCAGTTTGGCCCGGTCTTCCGGAGTCTCGATCGGCCCGTTGTAAAGCGTCTTACCTTCCGCGTCTTTGGCCGTCAGCATCTTGCGACCATTCACGTTTTCGATCTGGAGTTCGCCCTGGTCATTGGAGAAAGTGATGGTGGCCTTCCCCAAGTCGATGCGGGTTGATTTGGTCAGGCCTTCGTCGCTCGTCACAATCCGGAGACCACGCACGGCTTTTTCCGCCTCGGCGCGCGCCTTGCCGGCCTGGGCTTTGGCCAGGGCCACCGCTTCGCGCACCGAGGTTATATCCGGTGCCTCGAAATTAAAGTTCTTATCAAAATCGTCGAAGTCCCACTTCTGCTTAAAGCCGTAGCGACTGCGCCCAGCCGATCCTTCTTTCTTTCCGAGTTTAATGTTCAATTTCATCTCCTTGCCTTTGCGCATGATGGTAAAATCGACCGAAGAACCTTCCGGAAAACTCCGAACCAATTTGCCCAGCTGGCTGGGATTCACGATCTGCTGGTCGTTCAACATGCGAATGACATCGCTTTGCTGCAGGCCGCCTGCCTCGGCGGCACTCTTCGGGACGATATAGTCAACCACCACGCCAAAACCGCGCGGCAGGTCCATTTGTTCCGAGAGCACCCGCGGCACTTCGGAAGTCTCGACTCCCAGGAAGGTGACCGGTCCTTTGGGCTCGTCGCTATCGGAATGCCGGTGCGGCGGCGCGGGAGGAGCAGGAGGGGCGGGCGGCACAGCGGGCGCGGGAGCGACGGGCGCGACCGCAGGCGTTTGGGGAATGGATTGAGTGGCAGACACCGTGGGAGATGCAGTGGAGCTGGGGGTCTGGGCTAGCGCCGCCAGAGGTAAAAGAGTGCTCAGAGCACTTGTAAGAATAACGGATTTTTTCATGGCTTGGTTTGTTTTATTGAAAGGAGACCGGCGTGAGGACGACCTGCTCCGCCGGATAGGAAACGCGCAGCGACGCCCCGGTCTGGGGGTTGCGCCACTGCATCGTTTCGCGGGTGTCGTAGCGGACCCGCCGGAGCGGACGCTCCGATTGGTTAGGCGAGAAAATGAGACCTTCATCGCGCCGATGATAGACGACGCGAGTGAGGGCCGAAGGTTGCAACCCGCCGCTCTCGACCTCGGCTCGGACCGACGGGGTCGTCTGAGCCACCGCAGGCGTGACGGGCGCCGGCTGGGCGAGCCAAGTCAGAGCAATAAAAACCAAGGCCGCGGCCGCGCTCAAGCCGAGGCCGAGCGACCACCAGCCAAGGGACCGGGATCGCTGCGGGAGCACGCCGGCGGTCGGCGTTTGGTTGCCCGGGAGCAGAGCCTGCTCCACCCGGGCCATCAGCGCGTCGGAAACCGGCGCCGGCCGCAGTTTCTTCAGCTCGGCTTCGAGTTCGGGAAATTCATTCATGGGGTTGCAGGGTTTTGCGGAGAGCGCCGAGGGCGTAGCGATAGCGCGAGGCGGCGGTATTGGGCGAGATCTCCAGGACTTCCGCAATCTCGGCGAAGGTGAGTTCGTTCCAGATTTTCAAAGTAACGACTTCCCGTTGTTCGTTAGGCAAACGTTCCACCGCGGCTGCCAGAAGTTGCTGGCTTTCATCCAGCTCGGCGAAGTGCGGTTCCAAATGGGGGTCGCATTCCAGCGCGACCGCTGCCTCCCGCCGGACGCGCCGCTGGTTGCTGCGCCAGCGATCGAGCGCCGTCGTGCGAATGGTAGCATACAACAGAGCACGATTTTCGATCGAATACTGCTGGCGCCAGAACCGAATAAAAGCGTCCTGCACGACGTCCTCGGCCTCCGCGCGGGAGTTGGTCCAGCGTCGGGCGAAGAGAAGGAGTGCTGGTCCCCATTGGGTGAAACAGGTTTTCCAATCCTCCTCGGTAAGAGAGCTTGCCATTGGTTCTTCACGGTCTTTTAAAAATGAGACGCCGCCAACTGCCGGTTTTGTCTGGCGGAACCAAACTTTTCTTTGAGCCGAGCCTGCCTCCTGTCGCGGGGACAAGCGTGCGATGTGAACCTTGCCCTCTGCGCGACGCAGGAGCAGTTTGCATTGGAACTCAGGCCCGCGCTCCCCCGAAGAAAGCGTCTACATTGGAAAAACCCGACCGTTCCTCGGGCCGGTTTCGTTCCTCTAAGGGGCACAAGCTGGGCGGAGGGGCAGATTGCACGGCTGCCTACCATTGCCATGGCCACCAAACTGAACGCCGCCCGCGACCGCTCGAAAAAGCGGGTCCCGATCACCGCCAGGAAGCAGGACCTGCTGAAAAGAGAGGAACGCTTTCACCAGTTTGCGGAGAACTCATCCGAGATTTTCTGGATCGTAGACGGAAAGACCGGCCAGCTCGAATATCTCAACCCGGTCTACGAAAAGATCATGGGCGAGCCACGGAAGCCGGTCATGGCCAATATAGAGCGCTGGCTCGAACTCGTGCACCCGGACGATCGGGAGGAAGCTCGGCAAGCCATGCCGCGGCTTCTGGCGGGCCGGAGCAGCACAGCGGAATATCGAATCATTCGGCCGAGCGACGGCGCGGCCCGCTGGATTCGTGACACCGGCTTCGTCATCCGTGACGAGCAGGGGAAGATCTCCCGCGTCGCCGGGGTGGCCCAGGACGTGACCCAGGAGAGACATCGTTCCGAGGCGCTGGCCACGAGCGAAGAACGCTTCCGTCTGCTCGTCGATGGCGCCCGGGATTACGCCATCTTCCAGCTCGATCCGGGCAACCGCATCATCTACTGGAGCGCGGGCGCGGAACGCAATTTCGGCTGGACGGCCGACGAGGCCTTGGGCCGGAACGGCCGGCTTATTTTTACCCCCGAAGACTGCGCGGTGAAGCAGGAGGAGAAGGAGTTGGCCATCGCTCTGCGCGACGGTTCGGCCAGCGATCGACGCTGGCACATCCGCAAGGATGGCTCACGCCTCTGGGTCGATGGCGTCATGCGCCGGCTCGACGATGAGCAGGGTAACCTGCGCGGTTTTGCCAAGGTCGCCTGCGATGCGACCGATCGGCGCACGGCCGAGCAAGAGCTACGCAAATCCCACCGCCTGCTGGAACATCGGGTGCGCGAGCGCACCGCAGAGCTCAGCCACGCCAACCGCGAACTGCAGGCCGAAATCAAGCAGCGCGCCCAGCTTGAAGAGGAAATTCTGCTCATTAGCGAACGCGAAAAACGCGGGATCGGCCAGGATCTGCACGATGGACTCTGCCAGGAGTTGGCGGCCGCCGCTTTTTTCCTGCAATCAGCCGCCCACAAGATCAAAGGCCGCAACCCGGCCGGCGCCGATGTCCTCTCCGAGGCCGCGCGCATCGTGAATGACAATGTAGGCGTGGCGCGCGATCTGGCGCGGGGCCTTTATCCTGTGGAATTGAGCGCTTCCGGCCTCGCCAATGCCCTGCGCGAGCTCGCTTACCGCTACAATCAAGGGCCGACCCGTTGCCTCCTGGATTGCCCTCGCGCCGTCCGCGTGCAGAACGACGCCCTCGCGTTGCACCTTTACCGCATCGCCCAGGAGGCGATGAACAACGCGATCAAGAGTGCGCAGGCGAAAAACATCATCGTCTCACTCCGGCGCGACCGCGGAAAACTCGTCCTCACCATCGAAGACGACGGCCGTGGCTTTTCGGTGCAGCGTCGGACGAAGGGAATGGGCATCCACATGATGAAATATCGCGCCGACATCATCGGCGGCGCCCTCGAAGTGGATTCCAAGATTGACCGCGGCACCCGGGTCAGCTGTACTCTGGCGCGCAAAGAGGGGTTAACACGACGCCGGGAGGGCCAGGGATCGAAGCCAACGCGGTCCCGACCTTTTTGCCCAGTGAGCTGAAAAATAGGAGGCATCTTTTCGGTCGGGGGGACGCGATATAACTGGGCTGGTCTTACCTCGCGAGAGCCGCGGGTCGCCACCAGTTTAGGATATGTCAAAATCGGAGACGGCTACGGCAACAGGCACCAAATTGCGGCGCCGCACAATTTTGCTCGTGGATGACCACCCGCTTTTCCGCAAAGGGATGACGGAGCTGCTCGATTCGCAGAGTGATCTCCAGATACGGGCGGAGGCCGATAATGGCGGAAGCGCGCTCGATGCCATTCGATCGCAGAGCTTCGATCTGGCCGTGGTGGACATCGGATTGGGCAGTGGCGCGAATGGGATCGAACTGACGAAGGCGATCAAAGCCGAATGCCCGGAGCTGCCGGTCCTCGTCGTTTCGATGCACGACGAGGCGCTCTATGCCGAGCGGGCGCTGCGGGCGGGGGCCCGCGGCTACGTCATGAAACGTGAAGCGCTTGAATCGATCCTCCAGGCCGTTCGCAGCGTCATCAACGGAGAGATGTATATCAGCCCTACCATGACGAAGCGGATGCTCTTCGATCACATCAATGGCAGCGGGGAAGCGCGTTCCGCAGTCGACCGTCTGACCGATCGCGAGCTGGAAGTCTTCCAGTTAATCGGAGAAGGCCAGGACATGCACGAGATCGCGCGCGGACTGCACTTGAGCAAGAAAACCGTCGAAGCCCACCGGGCCAATATTAAGGAAAAGCTGGGCGTCCCGAGCGCTCGCGAGGTCGTCCGATACGCCACTCAGTGGGTCACCCAGCAGGGCTAATCGACTCCTGCTCCTGCTTGTACTCGTGCTCTTAATCGACGCTCAAAAGGACGATGACGAGGGTAATCATGAGCAGGAGTAAGACTGGCGCGCGCCGAAACCCGGCCTAGCCTTATCTGAATGATTGGCCGTTCCATACTCCTCCTTCTCTTCGCCAGCGCCGCGGCTGCCGCGCCTTTGCCCAGCCCCTCCCCGAATCCGCAGATCGCTAACGTGGTAAAGGAAATCTCGGCGGAAAATATTGAGACCAACATTCGCAGACTGGTCGGCTTCGGCACCCGGCACACTCTCTCCCAGACGAAGAGCGAAACGCGCGGAATCGGCGCCGCGCGGCGCTGGCTAAAAGCGGAATTTGACCGCTACAGCAAAGATTCGGACGGCCGCCTGAAAGTAGCCTTGGAAGCGTTCAACCAGCCGCCGGACGAGCGCAACCCGAACCTGACCGAAGTGGTCAACGTGGTCGCCACGCTACCCGGCGAGCAGCCGGAATCGCGCGACCGCATCTACGTCGTGAGCGGACACTACGACTCGCGGGTAACCGATCCGCTGAATGCCCAGGCCGACGCGCCCGGGGCGAACGACGATGCTTCCGGAGTGGCCGCCGTCCTCGAACTAGCGCGCGTCATGTCCAGGCAGAAGTGGGACGCCACCCTCGTCTTCATGGCCGTGGCCGGTGAAGAACAAGGCCTCTACGGCTCCAGCCAGTGGGCGCGCTCGGCGAAGCAGAAAAAATGGAACATCGCCGGCATGATCACCAACGACATCATCGGCAGCTCCCATGCAGACGATGGCCACGTGGACGACAAGCACGTCCGTCTCTTTGCGGAAGGCGTGCCGCCCTGGCTGCAAATGCCCGAACCGCTCCTACGCCAAATCAAAACCGGAGGCGAGAACGATTCTCGCGCCCGGGAGCTGGCCCGTACCATCAAGACAACCGGCGAACTTTATGTGCCGGGTATGACCGTTACCATCATCTATCGCAAGGATCGTTACCTGCGCGGAGGCGATCACTCGCCCTTTCTGGAAGCGGGTTACCCGGCCGTGCGGATGACCGAACCTAACGAGGATTACCGGCACCAACACCAGGACGTGCGCAAGGAGGGCGACGTGCAGTACGGCGATTTGCCTGAGTTTGTCGATTTCAAATACGTCGCGCAGGTTGCGCGCATCAATGCGGCCGCGTTAGGCAGCCTCGCCCTGGCCCCAGCCGCGCCGGACGGAGTCGAGCTTGAAACCAAAGAACTGACTAACGACACCACGCTCACCTGGCAGGCAAACAAGGAGCCCGACATCGCCGGCTATGAAGTGCTCTGGCGGGAGACGACGGCCCCGCTCTGGCAGGAGGGCATGTCTGCAGGCAAAGCGACGCGTTTTACCGTCCCCAAAGTCTCCAAGGATAACTACATCTTTGGCTTGGCGGCGATCGATAAGGATGGAAATCGCAGCCCGGCAGTTTACCCAGCTCCCTCGGGAAGATGAAGTTTTACCCACCCGCCTACGCCAGATCGCTCGAATTTTTAATAAACGTCACATTATGAAACGGCCTCTTCTTCCACTGCTCATCGCGCTCTTTGTGCTGCCCTCCTGCCGGACGATGCATGACGCGGCAGTCACTACCTTCCGCGTCGTCGACGCCCCGCATCAACTTGTCCGACGGGCGCTGGGAGTGGATGAGTCCGACACCACTACGACCACCACGACACAAACCAATGTCTACGCGGATCCGAATGCTCCCCAACAACCCTACCCGGTGCAGCAACAGCCACCCGCCCGCACGGAACGTCGCGTCGTCACCACCCGAGAGCAGGCGCCCACTGAAGCGGAGCCGACCCCGCCGCCGCGCGTGACCCAGCGCGAGGCCGTGGCCAAAGAGGAGGAAACGCCGCCGACCCGCTCGACCGCTTCCGCCCCTTCAGAGTTGCCTTACGCGAAACCTGTCCCGGGAAAACCGGGCTACGTTTTCAGCCCCTACGACCAGAGCGGTGGCTATGTGGACGTGACGGGTTATAACCCGGGGCAAAAGGTGAAGGACCCCTACAGCGGGAAAATTTTTCTCGTTCCGTAGGGGCTTTTTGGGCGCCGCTATTTCAAGAGACACGCACGCCCGCGCTTCCCAGAGGAAAGGGTCTACCTACAGTCACAGCTTGTTCTCTAAGGCCTTGACCCGCGCGTAAAGCTTTCCGAGCCGCCGAACCCAGGCGAGGTGTTCCATGGCTTCCTTGAGAGGCACGCTCGGCGTGGCCCACCATGTCCCGCCTCGCAGACTTTTCGAGACGCCGGTCTGGGCGCCGATCATCGTGCCATCGTCAATCTCGATATGGCCGATGATCCCCGCCTGACCGCCGATGACGACGCCGGCGCCGATCCGCACGCTGCCAGCGATCCCGACCTGCGCGACGATGATCGAATGCTTCCCGATGACGACGTTATGCGCGATCTGGACCAGGTTATCTATCTTCACTCCTTCCTGGATCCAAGTGCGGCCGAAGCGGGCGCGATCGATCGTGGTGTTGGCGCCAATCTCGACATCGTGATCGATCTGCACGATACCGATCTGCGGCACTTTTCTGTGTCCGCCTGTCGCCATTTCAAAACCGAAACCATCCGACCCGATAACGGTGCCGCTATGCACGATGACCCGATCCCCGAGGCGACACCTCTCGCGCACCGTGACCTGCGGATAGATGAGACAAGCAGCGCCCAGGACCGCTTCGTGCCCCACGTAACTATGCGGACCGAGTCGAGTCCCAGCTCCGATCTGCGCGCCGGGCTCCACGACGGCGTAGGCACCTACGGAGACGTTCTCGCCTAACGAAGCCTCGGGCGCAATGACCGCCGTCGGATGCACACCGGATGGATATTTAAGGGGCGGGGGCGCAAATTTTAAGACAACCTGCTCGAACGCCTTGGAGGGATGGGCTACCCGAATCTGGACCGAAACAATCTGCTCCTGGAAATCCTGCGGGACAAAAGCGGCCGCGGCGCGGCTTTTACGAAAGGCAGCGAGATAGCGCGGATCGCCGTAAAAGGTGATTTCGTCGGCGGTCGCCTCCGCCAGGGAAGCGGCGCCAGAAATCGTTAGGCTAGCGTCGCCCTGCAGTTCGCCGGAGCACAATTCCGCCAGTTCTCGCACCGTCACGGTCATTGCTGGATGATGTAACCGGCGGCGGCGCCTCCGGCAACCGTTATCCCCCGGTGGCGAACCCAGGGTAAAGAGTCATTCCGCCATCGACGAACAGGGTGGTACCAGTGACATAATCCGATTGATCGGAAGCGAGCCAAACTGCCGCACGGGCAATATCCGCAGGTTCATCGTGACATCTGGAATCAACGTGAGCTGGGATCGGCTGTCATGGCTTTGAATGCCGCCATATTTCGGTCTCATCGAAAGGCAAGGGAAATCCCTGCAACGGAATGACAAACCGGGCACAGAACTAGCTTTTTGGGAGACGCGGCCGCGGCCGTGTCCGCAATGCCAACCGCAACTGATCATTCGAACTCTCCTTTGCACGAAAAAGCTGATGAAACCGGCGCTGAAAAGAAGGCTCGCTCTTTACTCGAAATCGTTCCAGCAACGAATGCTGATTATCTGGAAGTCGTTGCCCAGGCTACGCACGATGCGATTCGGGATTGGGATGTAGCCAACGGCACGCTCACCTGGCCTCGGGGCTTGGAAAGCTTGCTGGGCTTTACGAATCCCGATGAATGCCGCGACCTCGGTTTCTGGCTGCGCCGCCTCCATCCCGACGATCGACCACGCATTCAGGAAAGTTTGCGCCAGGCCTTCGGCAGCACCGTCGACCGCTGGGAAGGCGAATACCTTTTTCAACACGCGGATGGTGAATACCGCCATATTCTCGATCGCGCCGTCATCTTGCGCGACCACGCAGGCGTCGCCGTCCGGCTGGCGGGGCCGATGATGGACGTGAGTCGCCGCAAGCAACTGCAGGCGCAAGCTTGTCGCTCGCAGCGCATGGAAGCCTTTGGCCAGCTCGCTGGCGGAGTCGCGCATGATTTCAACAACTTCCTCACGACCATCCTGGGTTATAGCGATCTCCTTTTGTCCGATGGCAGCGTCAAGGGGCGGGTTTCGGGGCATATCAAAGAGATTCGGGCCGCCGCCACCCGTGCCTCTTCTCTCACTAATCAGCTCCTCGCGTTTAGCCGACGCCAGGCACTCGAGCCGACCGTCTTCGAGGTCAACGGTTTTATCGCCAACCTGGAAAGGTCGCTCCTTCGCCTCCTCGGCGATCATATTTCGATCGAATGCAAGCTTCACTCGCCCAAGGAAGCGGCGCACCTGAAAGTCGACGCCGGCCAGCTCACTCAGATTCTGCTTAATCTGGCCGTGAATGCCCGGGATGCCATGTCCGATGGGGGTCGCCTCACGATTGGTCTCTCGACGGTGGTCCTCGAAGCGAATGCCGGGACTGCAACGGCCGCCAGCAGCACGCTCCCTGCCGGCGCGTACGTCGTCATCGCGGTGAGCGATGACGGGCCCGGCATGACCGACGAGGTCAAAACCCATCTTTTCGAGCCTTTCTTCACGACGAAAGAAGCCCATAACAGCGGGCTCGGGCTGGCGACCAGTTACGGCATCGTGAGGCAGAGCGGGGGCGATATTCTGGTCGAGAGCGTCCAGGGCCAAGGCACGACTTTTCGCATTTTCCTGCCCCGCGTCCCGGCGCCTCCCACGGCGCGTTACAAGAGAAGCCCCGCTCACAAAAGTCTCGTCGGGACCGAAACGATTCTCGTGCTGGAAGACGAAACGAGCGTGCGCCATCTGGCCGTGCGCATCCTGCGCGAACTCGGCTATGAAGTCCTGGAAGCTGCCCATGGCGAAGATGCTAAACGATTCCTGGCGAGTCGCGGCGCGCCGAACGTCGATCTCCTCCTGGCCGATATGGTCATGCCGGAAATCAGCGGACGCCATTTTGCCGATTGGCTGCACCAGACGAGCCCGCAAACGAAAGTCATCTTCATCTCGGGCTATCTGGCTGAGTCGCTCCTACCGCACGATCGCGGCGAGCCCGACATGCATTTCCTGGCCAAGCCCTTCGACGCCGTCACCCTGGCCAGCAAAGTGCGGATGGTACTGGACGAAAAACGGGCCGGTTAGGCGCTCAGCTGGTCGGAGCTTCACGCGCAGGCACGTTGGAGGGACGGGCGCAGTCCCGTCCAACTGGCTGCGAGGAAATGCCCTGCCAGAAAAACGGGGACGGGACAGCGCCCGTCCCTCCAGATCAACACCGTGGCGCACACGGAAAGGTGATGCGCACTCTCGACCTCACGCCGCCCTGGCGACATGTGCGTGCTTGTTCGCGAACCCTTTCGGAGCTTGCCCGCCACCACGGAATGACGTTAGGCTGCAGCTGCCATTAAAACGTCCAATCTTCCCGTTACTTTCCAAGACATCGAAGCCGCCGCCGGCCGCATCAAAGGCGCGGTCTACGAGTCGCCTTGCCCGCAGTCCATCCCGCTCAGCGAGCTGACGGGGATGGATATTTTCTGTAAGCTCGACAACCTGCAGCGCACCGGCAGCTTCAAGGAACGCGGCGCGCGCAACGCTCTCTCGCAGCTTTCCGACGAGCAAAAAAAGAAAGGCGTCATCGCGGCCTCCGCCGGCAATCACGCTCAGGCGCTCGCTTACCAGGGACGATTGTTAGGCGTACCGGCCACGGTGGTGATGCCAAAGTTCGCGCCTCTCATTAAAATCAACAATTGCCAGAAACTCGGCGCCACCGTCGTGCTCGAAGGGAACGATTTTGCCGCCGCCAAAGCACGCGCTCATGAGATCGGAGCGGAAAAAGGTTACGCCTACATCGATGGCTACGACGATCCCGCTATCATCGCCGGCCAGGGAACGGCTGGGCTCGAGATCGTGGCGCAGGTTCCCGACCTCGATGCGGTCGTGGTCCCCGTCGGCGGTGGAGGTTTGCTCGCCGGTGTTTCGTTGGCGGTCAAAACACTCCGGCCTGAGGTCAAAGTCATCGCGGTGGAAGGCGATCATGTGGCCAGCTACTCGGCCGCGCTGGCAGCCGGCAAACCCGTGCGCGCCGAGATGCGGCCGACGCTGGCGGATGGCCTCGCCATTGCCCAAGTGGGCGGCAACGCCTTCGCCGTCGCGCGCGAGTGCACCGACAGAGTCGTGATCGTGAACGAAGAACAAATCGCGCTCGCCATCCTGCGCCTGGTCGAGTTGGAGAAAGGCGTCGTGGAAGGGGCCGCCGCGACTCCGTTGGCCGCCTGTCTTTCCGGTCAATTGCCCGAGCTGGCCGGGAAGCGCGTCGTACTCTTGCTCTGTGGCGGCAACATCGATCCCAACGTCCTCAGCCGCGTCATTGAACGAGGGCTGGTGGCCGATGGCCGGCTCTCCCGTTTCACCGCCACGATCAGCGATCGTCCCGGCGGGCTGGCCGATCTCACTTCCCAGATCGCAGCCATCGGAGCCAGCGTCAAACAGGTCGTGCACGATCGGGCTTTTGCCAGCTCCGACGTCTCGGCCGTCAACGTTCTTTGCACGGTTGAAACCCGTGACCGCTCGCATCTCGACGAGCTCCTCGCGCGTCTGGAGGAACACGGGGTCAAGACTTCCATGAACCGATGATGGGAGGGGCGAGCGTCGTCCCAT
Source organism: Chthoniobacterales bacterium (assembly GCA_965218705.1). GTDB lineage: Bacteria > Verrucomicrobiota > Verrucomicrobiia > Chthoniobacterales > UBA10450 > Palsa-1392. The sequence goes on along the minus strand of OZ244652.1, from coordinate 223,854 downwards.
CCCAGTTTCAGAATCGGGGGACGAGACGGTGTTCGACCCTCCAGCGCCTGCCTTGAAACGCTAACGTTCCCTCGTAGGGTTTTGCCATGGATTCAGTCGAGACTGAAGTGCTGGAAAAAGAGACCGCTGCCCGGGCCCCCAAATCGCCCGCTTCACCTCCGCAGGAAACCGAAGAGCTCAGCCGTTTCGTGGCCCGTCACATCGGGCCTAACGACGAGGAAATCGAGGCCATGCTGGAGACAGTCGGCTTCCCCGATCTCGATCAACTGATCGCCGCGAGTGTGCCGAAAGACATCCGCCTAACGACTTTACTCGATCTTCCCGCGGGCAAATCCGAACAGGAAGCGCTCGCCGAACTGCGCGGCCTCGCCCAGCAGAATAAGGTCCTGCACAACTTTATCGGTGCCGGTTATTCCGATTGCGTGGTGCCGCCTGTCATCCAGCGCAATATCCTCGAGAATCCCGGTTGGTACACCGCTTATACGCCTTACCAGGCCGAGATTGCGCAGGGTCGACTGGAGGCTTTGCTCAATTTTCAAACCATGGTCACCGACCTGACCGCGCTCGACATCGCCAACGCTTCGCTCCTCGACGAGGCCACGGCCGCAGCCGAAGCCATGGCACTCTGCCACGCAGTGGTCGGCGGTGGACGCGATACGTTTTTCGTCTCGGAAAGTTGTCACCCGCAAACCATCGCGGTCGTGCAGACGCGCGCGCAGCCGCTCGGCCTCAAGGTCACGATCGGTGCACACGATAAGTTCGAGTTCACCGAAAAGATCTTCGGCGTTCTCCTGCAATATCCGACCACAGACGGCGCCATCATCGACTACGCACCGCTCATCCAGGCCGCCCACGACGCGGGCGCGCTGGCCATCGTAGCGGCCGACCTGCTCGCCCTCACCCTGATTCGGCCGCCCGGCGAAATGGGCGCCGACGTGGCGGTCGGAACCACACAACGGTTCGGGGTGCCGTTAGGCTGCGGCGGGCCGCATGCCGCGTATTTCGCGACGCGCGACCAGTATAAACGCCACATGCCTGGCCGGCTGGTGGGCGTCTCACACGACGCCGCCGGGCGCCCCGCTTATCGGCTCGCTCTGCAGACGCGCGAACAACACATCCGGCGCGACAAAGCGACCAGTAACATCTGCACCGCCCAGGTCCTGCTCGCGGTCATGGCGTCGATGTACGCCGTTTATCATGGGCCGGAGGGTTTGCGGAACATCGCGCGCCGCATTCACGATCGCACCTGCTGTCTGGCCGAGAGTCTCGCGCAACTCGGTTACACAATCGTGCACGAGGAATTCTTCGACACCATCCACGTCGAGCTTGGCAAAAGGAGCAGCACGGAATTCATGCGCCGCGCGTTACAGCGCAATTGCAACCTGCGGGTCCTTGGGCCGCATCGCCTCGCCATTTCCCTCGACGAAGCCACCACCAACGAAGACATCGAGAACCTGCGCGCCATCTTCAGCGAGAACCGCGCACTGCTCCCGGGTTCGATGCCAGCTTGTCGCAAGTCGCAGATCGCCAATCGTAAATCCGATTTCCTGACCCACCCGGTTTTCAATACGCATCACAGCGAGACCGAAATGCTGCGCTACCTGCGTCGCCTCGAGTCGCGCGACCTTTCCCTCTGTCATTCCATGATCCCGCTCGGCTCCTGCACCATGAAGCTGAACGCGACTGCGGAAATGTTTCCGGTTTCCTGGCCGGAATTTGCGCGCCTCCATCCGTTTGCGCCTAACGACCAACTCGCCGGCTATCGTGCGATGTGCGAACAGCTCGAACGCTGGCTGGCCGAGATTACCGGTTTCGCAGCGGTCTCCTTGCAGCCGAACGCCGGTTCCCAGGGTGAATACGCGGGGCTTCTGGCCATTCGCGGCTATCACGCGGCGCGGGGCGAGGCGCATCGCAACGTCTGCCTCATTCCCACTTCCGCCCACGGAACCAACCCGGCCAGCGCGGTCATGGCTGGTTTCCGGGTGGTGCCGGTGCGCTGCCTGGAAGATGGCGATATCGACCTGGGCGATCTGCGCACCAAAGCCGAAGAACAGGCCAAGGATCTGGCCGCGCTCATGGTCACTTATCCCTCAACCCACGGCGTTTTCGAAACCACCATCCGCGAAATTTGCGAGATCGTGCATGAATACGGCGGGCAGGTCTACATGGACGGCGCAAATATGAACGCGCAGGTCGGTCTTTGCCGCCCCGGCGATATCGGCGCCGATGTTTGCCATCTGAATCTGCACAAGACTTTCTGCATCCCGCACGGCGGTGGGGGTCCAGGCGTGGGCCCGATCGGAGTCTCGGAACACCTGGCGCGGTTTCTCCCGAGCCACGCCTCCTACTCGTTCTCTAAAAAGACGCCGAGGACGAGGGACGAGGACGAGCTGATGGCGGGACCCGTCTCCGCCGCGCCTTACGGCAGCGCGAGCATCCTCACCATCTCCTGGATGTATATCCGCATGATGGGCGCGGCTGGCCTAACAAAAGCGACGAAGGTCGCGATCTTGAACGCCAACTACATCGCCCAGCGCCTCGACCCGCACTTCCCGGTTTTGTTCAAAGGTAAGAACGGCCTCGTCGCGCACGAATGCATTCTCGACCTGCGACCTTGCAAAAGCGCCGGCGTCGAAGTCGAAGATGTAGCGAAGCGGCTGATGGATTACGGCTTTCACGCGCCGACCGTTTCCTGGCCCGTTCCGGGCACAGTCATGATCGAGCCGACCGAAAGCGAAGCTAAAGAAGAGCTCGACCGTTTTTGCGAAGCGATGATCGCGATCCGCGGCGAGATCGACGCGCTCGGCCAGGAGGGCGCCGACCGCAAAAATAATCTGCTCAAAAACGCCCCGCACACCGTCGAGCAAGTCACGTCCGACACGTGGGATCATCCCTACACCCGCGAGCAAGCCGCCTGGCCGGCCAGCTGGACGCGCCAGCAAAAGTTCTGGCCAGCCGTCGCCCGCATCGACAGCGTCTACGGCGATCGCAACCTCTTCTGCACCTGCCCACCGATGGAGTAAGGGCGCCGCGCCTAATAGCGTACTCAGCGGATTATCTCCCATATCGTGCGTGAATCGCCCAGATCTGAAATGTAAACCATTTACTAAGAGTTATTAAATTAGTAACTTACTGTGGGACGAAATACTAATTTAGTATCTGTTAGTATTAAATTAGTGTTCTAGGGTCGGTTTACGACTCCAACCCTCCACTGCCAGCAGCAGGTTTTGGCGCTTGCCGAAAATCCACTTATTTTCTCCGCTATCAGTGCGACGTCATTCGGCGGGCGATCCAGTCGCTGCACGATTACATCCAACATAAGAGCGATGAGCTGCGCGAAACGGATATTCTCCTGAGGGAGGCGGGTCTCAACCTTCGCCAGCAGACGCTTCTGGCTCACGCCTTACGACATCCCGGTTATCGTTACACCATCGGTGGCCATCGCCGCAGCCACCGCGTCGTCTACCAGACCGCCCGGACCGACTTGTTGGACTTGGTCGATCAACGATTCCTCGAGTCCAGGAAGAGCGGGCGCGCCTTCGTGTTTGTCGCCTCCCCTGACCTCGCTGAACGTCTGCAGCATTTCACCGGAAAGAAACTATAGGAATACTGAGTTTCGTTAGGCAGAAAAGTAGAGTTTGCCTTCGACATAGCTAAGCGCGTGACCGCCGATGCCGACCCGGTCGCCGCGATCTTCGCAGAAGAGCTCGCCGCCGCGCAGAGAAATTTGCCGCGCGTGCAGTTCCTTTTTTCCAAGTTGCTCTGACCAGTAAGGGATGAGCGTGCAGTGGGTCGAGCCGGTGACCGGATCTTCCGGAATGCCCGCCGCCGGCGCGAAGTAACGGGAGACAAAATCGCAATCTTTCCCCGGCGCAGTCACCAGGACGCCTTGCGTGTCGAGGCGCGCCAGTTTTTCAAAATTCGGCTGAAGGGCAGCGACCTCTGCCTCGGAGGCAAAGACCGCGCAGTAATCACGCTCACGCAACATCTGGATGGGCTCCGCGCCACCCAAGGCCGCGTTGACTTCTTCGTTAGGCTCGACTTCTCGGGCGGGACGCGAAGGAAAGTCGAGCACGAGGCGGTCGCCGTTTCGCTCAACCTGCAGCTCGCCGCTCTGCGTGCGAAAACAAATCGTCTCGCCCGTATCACCCAAGTGGTGAAAGAGAACGTGCGCCGAAGCCAGGGTTGCGTGACCACACAGTTCCACCTCGATCGTAGGCGTCATCCAGCGCAACTCGTAATGATCGTGGCGCGCGAGCAGGAAGGCGGTTTCGGGAAGATCGTTCTGCGCGGCGATGGCCTGCAGTTGATCGTTAGGCAACCATTCTTCCAGAAGACAAACCGCCGCCGGATTCCCCGCGAACATGCGCTGGGTAAAGGCAAAGACCTCGAAATAGGGAATCGACCTGGCGATGGGCGTCATCCCTATCGATTCGGCAGAAAGGGGCGGAGTCAAGCAGCGGTCTTGCGCCAAACTCGCACGCCGAGAGCGAGCGCGGTGAAAGTGAGACCGAAAGTGATACCCCACCACATCCCAGCCACGCCCCAGGCCGCGCGGAAGGCGAGCCACCAGCCCAAGGGGATGGCGACGACCCAGTAGGCCACGAAAGCCAGCCAGGCCGGCACTTTGACATCGCCCAAACCACGCAAAGCCCCGCCCGCCGAGACCTGCATCGCGTCGCTCACTTGAAAGGCCGCTGAAATTAAGAGCAGACTGGCCGCCAACGACGCGGCCGTCGGCTCTGTCAGGAACCAACTGGCGATGGTGTGATTGAAAAAGAGAAAGGCCTGCGCGCTGCAGAGGGTAAACGCCAGCACTAGCCCCCAACCGCTAACCAGAATGGCGCGCAAGCGCTCAAACTCGTGCGCGCCCCAGGCTTCGCCCATTCTCACGGTAAGCGCCATGGAAAGACCGAGCGGCACCATAAAGATGGTCGCGGCGCAAGTCATCGCCACCTGGTGCGAGGCGAGCGCGGCCGGGCCGAGCGTGCCGATGAGGAGTGCCACCATGACAAACGCACTCACTTCCGCGAGCAATTGCAGACTCGCTGGCCAACCTACCCGAACGAGATCACGCACCGCCGGCCATTCCGGCGTGCGGAACCAATGGACCGGCACCCAATCGCGCACCGTCTGGGCCCGCCGACACCACCAAATGATGGCAGCGAACATCAGCACTCGTGAGAGCAACGTCGCCACTCCCGCACCGTCCAGTCCCATGCGCGGCGCACCGAACTTTCCATAAATGAAGATCCAGTTAAAGAGAACATTCAGCGCGCCCGCCGCCAGCATGATCCAAAACGGCGTCCACGGCCGGTTCATCGCGTCGGCGTGATTCTTGACCGCCATCGTCCCCAGCGCCGGGATCATCGAAACGGCGACGAGATTGAAATAGCGCGGGACCGACTCGACCACCCCCGGAGCCTGCCTAAAAATTCCCAGGAAAGGTTGCAAGGCCCAACCGCCCATGACGATGAAAACGCCGAGTCCCAGCGCGAGATAGAGACCGTGCCGCAGGGCCGCCCGCGCGGCCGGTCTGTCTCCAGCCCCGCGCGCTTGCGAGACACGAATAGAAATGGCCATGGAAAACCCGAGACCAAAAATAAAGGGCACGTAGAGGACGTTATTAGCGAAAGTGGCCGCAGCCAGCGGGAGCACCCCAAGCCGCCCCACCATGAGCGTGTCGGCCAGCGAGATGAAAATCTGGCTGACTTGCCCCGCTGCGAGCGGGAGCGCCAGCGCAGCCGTCAACCTGGCTTCGCGACTCAGTCGCCTAACGAAAGTATAAGATGCCAAAGTGTGCACGGATGGAATTGCGGATCTTCCGAACCGGACGGGGAACGAGCGAGCCGCCGCCCGCTTCGCAGTGAGATAGCCCGTCCTCGTCCCATCGGCGAGCGCAGACCGGAGTCGCAGGTCTCGGCCGCTCGTGAGATGAATGTGATATGCGCATTCTGATCGCGCCGGACAAGTTCAAGGGTGCGTTAGGCGCGGAAGCGGTCGCGCAGGCCATCGCGACGGGGTGGCGAGCCGTTTCCCCGACGGCCGAGCTCGAGATCGTGCCGGTTGCAGATGGCGGCGAAGGCACCGCGGGGGTCATCGCCCTGGCGCAAGGCGGAACCCGGAAATACTGTCCGACGCACGACGCGCACGGCCACGCGATCGAAGCTCGCTACGCCTGGATTGATTCGTTAGGCCATTATCGAAATGAGCGCGGCGGCCGGCGGAGGCCTGCTTGCGCCGGAGGAACGGCAGCCGCTTCAGCTCTCCACCTTCGGGGTGGGCGGAATGTTGCGGCATGCCGCGGCGCAGGGTTGCGCCCAGATTGTCGTCGGCCTCGGCGGCAGCGCGACCAACGACGGCGGCTTCGGCCTCGCGCGTGCGCTCGGTTTCCGCTTTCTCGATCGGGCGGGGCACAACCTTGCGGAGGAGGTGTCCGCCCTAACGAATTTAGATCAAATCGTCCCGCCTAACGACCTCGATCTTCCGTCTGTGGTGGCCGCCTATGATGTCAGCAATCCCCTGCTCGGACCCGAGGGAGCAACCCGCGTGTTCGGTCCGCAAAAAGGGGCTGGCCCCGCAGAGATCGAAATTCTCGAACGCGCCCTGCTGCGTCTCGCCGAGATCGCGGCACAAACCATCGGTCGCGATCACCGTGCTGCGCCCGGAGCGGGAGCGGCCGGTGGTCTTGGCTTCGGTCTCGCGGCTTTCGCCCACGCCGAGCTAAGGCCCGGTTTTGATGTCGTAGCGGAAGCCGTCGGTCTACGAGAAAAAATCGAGCGCGCCGACTTCGTGGTCACGGGCGAGGGCAAACTGGATGGTCAAACTCCGGCCGGCAAAGCGCCTGCCGGGGTCGCCCGGCTGGCGCGGGAACTGGGCAAACCCGTTTACGCGATCGTAGGGCAGGCCACGAATCAACCCGACGTGCGTTCGCTCTTCGATGCTGTCCTCACGCTGGATGATTTGAGCCTGGACTTTCGCGAAACGTCCTCCCTACTCGGAACCCGCGCGCGCGAGCTCGCTCTGCGTCTGCGCTAGGATTCGCTCCCGGGGCGGGCCGGCCGCTCGGCGGTAAAGGCCCGGGCAACCTCGACATATTTATGGGCCCAATGCGCGATTCTTTCCTGCTCCGCCGTGTCCAATTGCCGGACGACCTTGCCGGGAGACCCCAGCACGAGCGATCCGGGCGGTATCCTGGTTCTCGCCGTCACGAGAGCCTGAGCGCCAATGATGGAACGCTCCCCGATCTCCGCGCCGTCGAGAATGATCGCGCCCATGCCGACAAGCACTTCGTTCCCAACCGTGCAGGCATGAACGATGGCGCCGTGCCCCACCGTGACCAACTCGCCAATGAGAGCAGGGAATTCGCCCCGAGACGTGCACGATGGCGTTATCCTGGATGTTGCTGCGCGTGCCCACCGCGATCCGGTTGATATCGCCCCGCAAGACCGCGCCGAACCAGACGCTGGCTTCCTCGCCTAACAATACCTCTCCAAGAACGGTTGCGGTGGGCGCGAGATAAACGCCAGGCGGAATCTCCGGGCCACGCCGCAAACGCCGCGCGATGGTGGCCACGCCAGTTTCCAGCTCGGAAGGATTCATGAAGTCGGAGAGCCGAAGGCGGGGATTGAACCCGCGACCTGCTGATTACGAATCAGCTGCTCTACCACTGAGCTACTTCGGCGCGCGCGAGGCGGCAAAGATGGCATCCGCGGGCGGCTTGGGCAAGGACTGGGCTGGCTGGCGCGCGCCGCTTTGTGTAGCCTGAACGGAAAGACCAGGATGTCACGACGCTGCCTCGCCCCAATCATATTCGCCCTCGTTAGTCCGTTGCTCGCCGCTCCGGTGACAACCCCGACGCCTGCACCGAGCCCGATTTGGAAAATGCCGACCTGGCCGGAGAAAATTGCAGAGGGCGTTATGCCGCCCGAGGGTTTTCCTGAAAGTCGCGCCGAAAACGAGGAGGAAGCCACAGCCGGGTTAAAAGCAAAGATCGAAGCGCTGTGCCAGCAGACGGATGCGGCGTTGAGGCGCGAGACGGATGACTTCGTTAAAGCCACCAAAAATGGATCCGACAAAGCCAAGACACGGCGGCTGGCCGCGCAAATCAGCGAAAGGCTAAAGGCCCAGCCGGAGTCAACTCCTTTCGGATCGGGTGAAGCCCCGACCTCGTCGCCCACCCCTTCGCCCAGGGCCAGCCCCACTGCCAAAATTCCGAATTGAAGCGATGAGTCCGACTACCCCACCAAACATCCCGATGCGCCGGCTCGCCCGAGTCACCTTCACGACCTTTCTCCTCACTTTTATCGCTTCCCGCGTCCTCGTCATCCTGATCATGACGCGACGAATCCCAGACTTCTTCCTACACCTGGGCGGAACGCACGTGCATCACCTGAACTATGGGATCTTTCTCCTCTCCGCGGTGGGTGGAGTGCTGGTCTTCACGGGCCGGCCCAGCAGCTGGATGCGGCAAGTTTGCGCGGTGCTCTACGGCCTGGGCATGGCGCTGACTTTCGATGAATTCGGCATGTGGCTGCACCTGGGGGGCGGTTATTGGCAACGAGCCAGTTTCGACGCCGTCATCGTGCTACTGAGCCTTTTCGGTGTGATTGCCTTCGCGCCGACCCTGGCTCGCATGCGCACTGTGCATTGGGCGACCGCCGCTATCACGGTAGTCGCAGTGGGACTCTTCTACTGGATGCTCTTCCAATCCATCAAATACGTCGGGCAAAGGGTTGGCCCGAGATTGATGAACATCGAACAATCCGGTCCACCCTAACGGGGCGCACCGCCGTCATCGACCTATTTGTTCAGCGAATGAAACCGAAGCGAATCAACGTTAACGACCGAATGCAGACAGGTTACGAGTATCTCTTGACCAAGCCTGCCGGCAAAGACTTTGCGCTGGGCTTCAAGCCCGAGCTCACTCCCGAACAGATGCTCCGGCTGGGTGACTTTGGCGGGCGGTACATGACGGATTGTCAGGGCGAATTCCCGGATGGCTGGTTTGCGCGCGCCAAGCTCTGCCCGGAACGCCACAACCCGGCTTTGAACTGCTTTAAGGTCAATGCTTCGCAACCTTTAGCTGTCTGGCGTGAGAAAGGCTGGCTTTACGAGGAGGATCCGCGCGGATGGTTTCAATGGTACTGTCGCTATTATATGGGACGACGCTGCCCGGATGATCAACGCCAGATCAAACGCTGGCGCGCCGTCCGGCGGCATATAGCCCAGCTCAAGAAACATTGTCGTCGCGGAGATTTAAATTGCCGGCCGAGACAGCGCCAGGCGCTCTTACATTGGGCTTACGATTCTCGTAAGCTCTGACTCGTCCTCGTCCCTCGTCCTCGTCCTCGATGCTCCTCTGCCGTTCGAGGACGAGGACGAGGACGAGTAGGAGTAGGATGCCGGCCTATGAAATGATTCCTAGGTCGTGCTCAGGCTTGCGCAATAGGTCGCATGCATGGCGTTGCTGACCTCGACGAGACGCTTTTGGATCTCCTCCAGATATTCATGCAGGCCGTATTCAAAGATCTCCCCGATCGTCGCATAATCGACATCCGAACGCAGACGGCCGGAGAGGCGTTCCGCTTCATTTCCGTAACGGCTTTCGTCCACCCCCGAGATGCGATGAAGGGACTCATCGAGCAAGTCGATGCAATAGCGAATGGAACGCGGGAATTCCTGATGGGTAATCAGAAACTCCGTCACCTTCCAGGGCGCTACCTGACTAACGTAGAGTTTGCAGTAAGCCTCTAGCGCGCTGCAAGACTTTAGGACAGCCATCCATTGAATGGTATCGACGTTCCCGCCGACGTTTTCGCCGGAGGGAAGCAAGATGTGATACTTCACGTCCAGAATGCGAGAAGTGCAATCAGCCCGCTCGAGCAAAGTGCCGATGCGAATAAACTCCCAGCCCTCGCCCTGAGTCATGGTTGCGCTGGTTACACCCTGAAATAGATGTGAGTCGGTAATCACTCGCTTAAAAAATTCATGCGAGCTCGTTTGCAGCAATTCCCTGGCTTCCTTGCTCTGGACAAAGAGATAGAGACCGTTGATCTCTTCCCACATCTCACTGGAAATCTGTTCTCGCGTGGTGCGGGCATTCTCGCGCGCCAGCGTAAGACAGGAGATAATCGAATTCGGGTTCTTTTTCTGCAGGCTCAGGAACTCAGTCACCGATTGCTCATCGGCTGCCTCATAAAGCGAATCAAAGAGATCGGTTTCCTCGAGCGAGGCGATGACCGGCGCCCAGTGCTGCATGGCATCCGCCTCGCCTCCGAGGTCGAGAAGCAGCTGGAGGTTCACATCGAGAATACGAGCGTCATTTTCTGCCCGCTCGATGTAGCGGCTCATCCAGTAAAGAGAATCAGCGACTCGGCTTAGCATAAAAAGAGTGACGAGTCACTATTCCTCCCCCTCCACCACCCACGTATCCTTGCTTCCCCCACCTTGCGAAGAGTTAACAACGAGCGAGCCTTCGCGTAATGCCACCCGTGTCAGTCCACCGGGGATGATGGTGACCTTCTCTCCCGAGAGGATATAGGGCCTGAGATCGACATGCCTTCCCTGGACGGAGCCCTCGCAAAAACTGGGAGAGCGGGAGAGGGCGATAATTGGTTGCGCGACATAGTTACGCGGATCTTGACGTAAACGCGCGGCAAAGTCTTCCAGCTCGCTCGCGCTCGCCTGGGAACCGATCAACATCCCGTAACCGCCGCTCTCGTTGGCCGACTTAATGACTAATTCCGGCAAGTGCTCGAGGATATACTTCAGGTCGCTCGGCTCGGACGCCAGGTAGGTCGGGACGTTTTCGAGAATCGGATCCTGCTTTAGATAGTAGCGGATCATCTTCGGCACGTAGTGATAGACCACCTTATCATCGGCTACACCGGTTCCGATCGAATTGGCCAGGCTGACACAGCCACGACGATGGGCGTCAACCAAACCTGGGACGCCCAGACCAGAATCTTTGCGAAAGATTCGTGGATCCAGGAAGTCATCATTAATCCGCCGATAGATAACATCGACCTTCTTCAGCCCTTTGGTGGTGCGCATGTAGATACAACCATCCTGCATGACCAGGTCTCGGCCTTCCACAATCTCGATACCCATGGAGCGAGCGAGAAAGGAGTGCTCGTAGTAGGCGGAGTTATACACCCCAGGAGTGAGCAGAACGACGGTTGGCTCCTGGCTCCCGTCCGGTGCGATATAACGGAGAACGTTAAGAAGCTCCTGGGCGTAGCTTTCCACGGGGCGCACTCGGTATTCGCCAAATAAGTGCGGGAAGACCCGCTTCATGGCCTGGCGGTTTTCCAGCACATACGAAACGCCGGAAGGACAACGGGCGTTATCTTCCAGAACCAGATAGTTACCCTCGCGGTCGCGGATAAGGTCTGTGCCGCAGATGTGAATGTAGATGTTCCGTGGCACATCGAAGTGCATGAACTCCGGCCGGAAATGGGCGGCCTGCCAGACGATCTGCTTCGGGATGACTCCGTCGCGCAGGATGTTTTGGCCGTGATAGATGTCGTGCAGAAAAAGGTTGAGCGCAGTGATGCGTTGGACGAGACCGCGTTCTACCTTTTCCCATTCCCGTTCGGGGATGATGCGCGGGATGAGGTCGAAAGGAAAAATCCGCTCCGTGCCCTGGTCGTCGTTGTAGACCGTGAAAGTGACGCCCTGTGTGAGAAAACTAGCGGCCGCCAGGTCGCGCTTCCGCTCGAAGTCGGCCGGGCCCATTTCCTTGAAGCTCGCGAGTAACCTGCTGTAATGAGGACGCGCCTCCCCGGAAGCGGAAAACATCTCGTCGAAGAAATCGTCGACCTCGTAGTCGGAGAAAAGGTCGGCCATTGGAACATTCATTTTGCCAGCGCCGCGGAACCACGCAATGAAAATAGGATCGCTTGTGCCCGGGCATGAGGACGCCTGTCAGCGAGTCGCGGCGCGTTTTCGCGAACGCTGGCTGCGCATCTACGCTGGGCGCAAGCTGCGGAGCGATCCGGTTTTCCCGGCCGCCTGGAAGCTACTGAGCGGTTCCGAGCAGCCGCTCATCGATGTCGGCTGCGGTGTCGGGTTGCTCGCTTTTTATCTACGTGAGCGCCACTTTCTGCCTCCGATTATCGGACTCGACCGCGATGGCCGCAAAATCGCGCGAGCCCGGGCCGTGGCAGGCGCGTCCTATCATGACCTCGATTTCGGCGAACAGGATGTCCGCTCACCCATCGAGCAGACCGGGACGCTCGTTCTCTTCGATCTCCTCCATTATCTTTCGCCTCACGAACAGTCCGACCTCCTGCGAAGTCTGGCCGCCCGCGTCGCGCCGGGCGGGATGCTGGTGATTCGCGATTGCCCGAAGGACTGCAACACGCGTTTTTGGCTCACGCAAACGGCGGAACGTTTCGCGCAGGCCATCAGTTGGAATCTCTCCACGCCTCTCCATTTTCCCAGCCGCGAACGCATCCTGGCCGCCTTCCCTCGCGAAGAATTTTCCAGCACGATCGAGCCGCTCTGGGGAGGAACGCCATTTAATAATCACCTCTTCATTTTCCGGCGACGGCCGTTGCAGCCGGGGACGTTGTCCCCGGCCGCGACAGGCTAAAGGTTGCGCAGCGGGAATTCCATCTCCCCTGCAGCGATCGTCCGTGATCGTTCGGCCACCGGTGAGACATTCGGCCGGGGCAGCGTTCCCGGCTACAACCGTGGTTGGAGCTTCCCCTCGTCAGGAAGGACGCAGCGGTAATTCGCTTTCGTAAGGGCAGCGAGCGTCAACTCGAGGCAGCGCGGATGAAAATCCGGGTCCGTCGCCGTTCGATGTCCTTCGTGCAAGAGAACGATCGCTCCCGGTCTCACCTTACGCATGATGCGCCCGACGACCGCATGCGGATCCCGGCTGATCGTATCGAGGCCGCGCACCGTCCATCCCACCAGTCTCAGCTGACGGCGCTCCAGCGCGGGATGGACGAAGAAATTTTTTAATCCGGCAGGCGCGCGAAAATAACGGGAGTCCACCGGGCATCCATCGATTTCCGCAGCGATCTGGCCCGGCGGCAGGCACCAGAACGATCCGCTTGGATGAGACGCAGTGTGATTCGCGATGGTGTGACCGGCCGCGCGGATCGCCTCGATGAGTTGCGGAAACTGGGCGGCTCGGCGACCGATGACGAAGAAGGTCGCTTGGGCTTCAAAACGCCGCAAGATCTCCAACATGCGTGGCGTATGCAGAGGGTCAGGGCCATCATCGAGCGTGAGCCAGACTTCCCGCTGCGGCGTCTCGAAATGTGTCACCACCGGGCCCCACCATTGGCCATTGGCCACCAGGGTCGGGTAGAGAATGAGCATGTGGGAGACAAAAAGAAGGCCGAGCGCGAGGAAGGGATGAAAAGCGACCAGCCCCAAAAAAGTGAGGGCGGCCAAAAGAGCGAAGCCAAGGAGGAAGCGACGCCTGCTCACTTTTCCCCCAGGATTCTGAGCAGGACGCCAGCCGCCAGATTGAGCAGGAGCAGTCCCAGCCAGAGCGTACCTAACGAACACATCAGGGTTGATTCTTCCCGGAGCAGCAAGGTCGCCACCACCGTGGTGAGCGCGAGAAGGACAAGACTTTGGAACGGTTTGTTGGTGATCTCGTGATAAAGGCCGAGCCGCCGCAAGACGCGGAGGACGAGTGCATTTACGTAAGCCAGCAGGAGAAAAGCGATCCAAGCCACCACCGGCAAGACGAGCAGCCAAAGGAGACGTAAAGGAAGCGGCCTAACGAAAAGACAAAACAGATGGCCGCCAAAGACAAGCCAGATGGCCAGGACGAGCAAACCGAGCCCATATAATTCCCATCGGCAAAGCTCGGCCCGTCGCACCGGCGGGCCAGTCAGGCGCGCGAGCAAGCGCGGCAAGGCATAGGCGTACCCTGGTTCGGCTCCGTATTTCATCGCCGCGGGAAAATCGGGACGAGCGAAAACCACTGCGACCAATGAGCGGCGATTACGCTTTCCAGCGTCCGGCTCCAGCGCAGCATGGCCTCGGCCATGGCCGTCTCCCGGTCGCCCCCCGCGCGCCGGCATTCGATCGGCTGCCGCGCGATGATTTTGTAACGCCGAAACGAAGTTCGCACGATGAAGACAGGATAAATCGGGACCTGCGCGACACAGGCGAGCACGAATGGTCCATCCGGCAGTTGCACATCTTCCCCGAAGAGCCGGGTCGCGCGTTGCGAGATATGGGGCAAAGGGCGATCGCCTTGGATGGAAACGATTTCGCCCTGGCGGATGGCGTTGAGCAGCTCCACGGGAAGCGCCATGCTCGACGTGTTGTAGGCCACCTTGAGCGCGCCGGCTCCCGCCCGGTGGAGGGAGTCATCGAGATGTCGGGCGGTCTTCGCATCGGCCTCCGGCGCGCGGACCATCCGAATTTGGCGGTGGAATCTTTCCGCGAAGACGGCTGCCCCGAGGTCGTAGCTGCCCATGTGCGCGGTGAGCAGGATCGCGCCCTGGGACGCGGCCAATTGGTCGAGGATCTCCTCGCCTTCGAGTTCGTAAACAAACTCTTGTTTGGCCAATCGGTGATCGGCGGCGTCGGCGATCGTCCAGGCGAAGTTATAAAGCGTGCGCCAGGTGCGCAGGCGATTGAGGATCGGATGGGAGCCTGGGAAAATAATTCGCAGATTGCTCAGCACCGCACGCCGGGCCGGAGCCGCGAAGAAATAAAAGAAGGTCGTCCAAAAGGAAAGAATCACCGGCAGCAGGTAGAGCGGAATGTTGGTGATCCCAAAATCCAAATAATGGCGCCAAAGGACAGCCCGCACTCCGAAGTGCCGAAGCCAGCCGCGCAAAACAGTCATCGAATTGCCCCGGCCCGCCACCGTCGACTCCTGCTCCTGCTCCTGCTCGTAATCGTGCTCCTGCTCGAGATTCCCCTAGCCCGTTCAGCTTCGATTACGATCACGAGCAGGAGCACGAGAAAATAGGCACCTCTCTACGAGGCTTCCGCCGCCGCGGGGGAGGGCGCGCCGAGTGATTGCTTCCTGCGCGCAAAGAGGAAGCGCAGATTGAAGAGCTCTGCTTTCCACCAACGGAACAAGCCTTTCCGAATCAGTTTGTGGAGACGGAAGTCGGGCACAAAACCGTCGTAAAGCTCCCGCCAGCCCGCATTGTGTTGACCGCACGTCCCGTGGGCCATGCGATTTTTGGCCAGCGCGCTCAGGCGCCGGTTATAGAACTTCATCATCTCACCAAAAATCCGGCCCGGTAACCCCTCGAAAGGCAAAGCCAGAAAAGCAGTCTCGGGATCAGCATAAACTGGCCTAACGAGGCCGATGAAATAAGTGCCGACATCGAGGAGCAGAGCCGCCGACATCAGATCGGCTTCGCCCATGTAAAAGTATTTGTCTTGGTAGAGCGTCTCGAACCAGAACCGGTAAGTGATGGCAAATTGCTCGTTGTAATAGCGCCGTCGTTCCGCCATGTCTTCACCGTCGAGCGCGCGTGCCACCAGATCGCTCACCACTGTGCTCGTGTAGGAACAAAAATCGAGACCCGGACTGTAGAGAGGATCGATAAACCCAGCCGCGTCGCCCGTGATTGCCCACCCTTCGTCGCAGACTTGGTCGACGGAATACGGCAGGGCCGAGAAGCCGCGCGTATCGTGCTCGACCACTTTGGCATCGAGGAAGATCTCTCGCCCCACCGGATGCTGGAGGATGTGGTGATGCAATCGCTCAGCGAGATTCGCGCCCGGTGGCAAACTAAAAAGACGACTGTCGTAAACCAGCCCCGCGCTGAAATCACCGCCTTTGAGCGGAATGATCCAGCACCACCAGCCTTCTCCCATGAGGTGGTTGGTCGCCCAGGCGCGGCCGGTTCGGGAGGCGGCCGCGTAGTCGGGAAATCTCTCTCGCCACTCGTAGCTATCCCAATCCTTCAGCCCGGTGAACCGCGCCCAAACCGCGTTAATGGGATGCTCCGGGTTGGGCCGAAAATGCCCCAGCTTACGCGCCAGAAACGAAGCTCGTCCCGTGGCATCGATCACCCAGCGGCAAGCCACCTGCCGTTCCTCTTCTCCGACGCGCACGCCTAACGACTGCCCTTTCGTGCCGTTAAGCTCGCAGCGCGTCACCTTGGCCGGTTGCCAAACCTCGCACCCAGCCGCCGCGGCCAGACCAAGCAGATGAGAGTCCAGCTTCGACCGATCGACCTGGAAGGTCGGCAGCCGCGCCTGATAGCGCGCCCCGATCTCGACACAATCATCGAAAGGCTGCTCGGGCCGATTGTTGAACCAGAGACGCAGACCCTGTTTGACCAGTTGCTCGTGACCAAGATAACTCGTGAGGCCAAGAATCTTGGTCATGAAACAACTGCTGACTTCGGTGGTGGATTCCCCCACCTTGCGATCGAACTCAGTCGCTTTTTCGAGGATGAGAATACGCGTCTGCGGGCGGCGGCGTTTCAGCAGCAGCGCGGTGGCGGCGCCCGAGAATGCGCCCCCCAAAATCGCGACATCGAACTCCGGGTTCATGCAGGAGGATGATGGACTGCCGCCCCAGGAAACGCAATGATGTCCCGCCGATGATCCTAACCAATGGACGCCTGATTTTCCCCGACCGCATCGAGGAGGGACTCACGCTACGCATTGCGCAGGGCAAGATCGTGGAACTCACGCGCGCAGCGCCGGCGCCCGGCGACGAAGCGATCGATCTGGCCGGCCACTTCCTCGCCCCGGGCTTTATCGACCTCCATCTGCATGGAGCGATGGGACGTGACACGATGGAAGGAACGCTCGACGCCTTCCGCGCCATCTGCGCTTACCACGCCGGCGGTGGGACCACTTCGCTGCTCCTCACCACCGTGACAGCACCACTCGACCAGGTCGTGCGCGTCGTTAGGCAAATCGGAGCCGCGCAAGCTGCTCTTCCCCAACTGCGCGGGGCGCACGTGGAAGGGCCCTTTATCGCGCCGACCAAACGCGGCGCGCAACCGCTCGCCTTCATCCGCGAGCCAACCGAAAAATGGGCGGCTGAATTACTCGCCCGCTCCGAAGGCATCCGGCGCGTCACCCTGGCCCCCGAACGACCGGGCGCGCTGGAGCTGATTTCTCGCCTCACGGAATCTGGCATCGCCGCCAGCGGAGGACATAGCGCGGCCTGGGATGATGAAGCCCGCGCCGGCTTTGAGCGGGGCATGCGCCAAGTCACACACACCTTCAATTGCATGTCCTCCATGGGACGCCGCAACGGCGAACGCACGGCCGGGTTGCTCGAGTTTGCCTTGAGCGAGCCGGAGATCTTTTGCGAACTGATCGCGGATGGTCATCACGTCGGCCCCACCTTGATGCGTCTGCTTTACCGAGCTAAAGGCGCGCAGGGCATCTGCCTGGTGACCGACGCGACCGCGGGAGCGGGCTTACCTAACCATAGCCATTTTGATCTTGGTGGAGCGGATTGCCTGGTGCGCGACGGCGCCTGCTGGATGGCGGACGGCTCCGCTCTGGCCGGCAGTGCGGCGCGCATGATCGATCTCGTTAGGCAAATGATCGAGGTCGTGGGAATCCCGCTGCACGAAGCGGTCCGCATGGCCACGGAAACGCCGGCTCGCGCCATGGGCTGGAACGAGAAAGGATTGCTGGAAGTGGGCCGGGATGCGGACCTTGTCGTACTCTCCCCCGATCTGAAAATGCTCCGCACTTTTGTGGGTGGAAATTAACCGCAGAGAACGCAGCGCAACGAACGCGACGAGAATTTGTTAGGCCGGCTGAGATCGGCCGGCCCCTCCAGAAGCGACCTAACGAAGCATCAACTCGTCCTCTTTTCTCTGCGTCCTCTGCGGTTAAATCCAACGCCCTTAAAGCTGCGAGCGAAACGGCAGCATGACCTCTTCAGTGACTCGTTCCCAGAGCGAGCGGCTCTTGAATTGTTCGTAGGTGTATTGGGTCGAACTCTTGAGATCGTTCTCAAACATCTCTTCCATTTTGCGCGCGAACTCGCGGTCATAAACCGCCAAATCCAGTTCCTCATTAATCTCCGAGGAGCGTGGATCGAAATTCGACGAACCGATGATCGAAAAGAGGCTGTCGATGACCATCCCCTTGGTGTGAATCATGGTCGGGTTGTATTCGAAAATCTTCACGCCGCCCTCGAGTAATTTTCCGTAAGCGGCGCGACCGGCGCTCTTAGTGAGAGGCTGGTCGTTATTCTCCCCGGGCACGATGAAGCGCACGTCCACTCCTCGCTGCACGGCCTTGACCAGCAGATCCACCTGCGCATCGCTGGGCGTGCAGTAGGCGTTCGTAATCCAGACGCGCTTTTCCGCCGCGGCAAAGGCGACCGCCTGCGTCAAAGGGACCGGCGCCATGGAAAAGGAATGCGAGGCAATAACCTGCGCGTTCATTTCGCCTGCCGGCGGCAGGGCCGGGAATTGATCGGCTCCGCTCAGAGTTTCGCCAAAGGTTTTGATCCAATGCTCCTCGAACGCATTTTGGAGTTGCCCGACGAGCGGGCCTTCCACCTTCGCCTGCACGTCGTGCCAGTGCTTCGGATCCTGCGCGTGGCCCGACCATTGTTCGGCAAAGCCGACGCCGCCGGTGAAGCCGAGCTTGCCATCCACCACCAGGACGCGGCGATGCGAGCGGCGATTCGTGCGATCGATCCGCCAGGAAAGCAGTGGATGGTAATAGGAAAACTTACAGCCCGCTTCCTTCATCATTTTAACGTCGGAATTATCCAGACTCCAACCGCTGCCCACGCCGTCGAGCAGAACGCGCACCTGGACACCGGCTCGGGCCCGCTCGCTCAAGGCGTCACGAAAGGCCTGGCCGGTGGGGTCGGAATAAACAATGTAAGCCTGAAAATTGACCGTCTTTTTGGCTCCGCGAATGGCTTCCAGCATGGCCGGGAAATATTCGTCGCCATTCTGGAGCAGGGTGATGCGATTACCCGGGATCGGATACGGATCGGACAAGGCGAGAGCGGAGCCGAAGAACTCAGGATCGTTCACCCCGTAGGTGTGCTCCATGTGATAATCGAGGACGTGGCGTCGAATGAAAAAGATGCAGAAGACCGCCACAATCCCGAAAAAGGCGAGCGCCACGGCGACCCATTCCATCGCTTCGAGGTTCCACCATTTGTCGCCTGTCTTTTTCCTTTCGCGTGCCATAGACAGGAGAGTGTGCGAGAAGCGCGCCGCGCGTCAATCCTGGAGCCGGGGGACGCTGTCCCCGGCAGCGGGACTTGTCTACCCCGGAAGGGTCACCGAATCCGATTGTCGGGTTGTTCGTTAGGTCAAATTCGAGGATTTGCGCGAAGCGGCGGGTGAGGTTTTCTTCTGCTCGCGCGTCCGCCCTCCGCGGGCGCCCTTACGCCATGCCTTCCCGCGCCACCTCTTCCGCCGCTCCTCCGCCGGACAATGTCGTGCCGATGCCGTTGCCTAACGACGAGAACGCCCCGCCCAATTTCTCGGCGCCGAAGAATTTCATCAATCGCGAACTGAGTTGGCTCGAATTCAATCGCCGCGTCCTCGAGGAAGCACAGGACTCGGCTCAGCCGCTCCTCGAACGCGTCAAATTTCTCGCGATCGTGAGTTCGAATCTCGATGAGTTTTTCGAGATCCGCGTTGCAGGCATCAAACAGCAGATTGCGAGTGAAACGAGCGACGTCGGGCCGGACGGGATGAGCCCGACGGAAACCTTCGAAGCGATCGAGCGCGTCGTGCACGCGATGGTGGCGGACCAATACGCGCTCTGGAACAACCAGATCGAGCCGCTCCTGCGCGAGAACAACATTTTCCTCCACAACGTCGATCAGCTCAGCGCCAAGCGGGCGGCCTGGGCGCGGCGATATTTCCAGCAGGAAGTCTTCCCGATGCTGACGCCGCTGGCCGTGGATGCGAGCCATCCTTTTCCGCAACTCCTCAATAGGAGCCACAACCTGCTCGTGCGGGCACGGGCCAGGAAAGGGGCCGAGCCGATGCACGCCATTGTACAGGTGCCGCGGGCGGTCTCGCGCCTCATCCACATGCCGCGGGGCGAGAAAGGCGACGACAGTTGGAACTACATCTATCTCGCTTCGCTCATCAAACAGCACGTGGCCGATCTTTTCCCCGGCCTCATTCTGGACGGCGTACACGCCTTCCGTGTGACCCGCAACAGCGATCTCTATGTCGACGACGAAGAGGCCGATAACCTCCTTCGCAGCATCGAACAGGAGCTACGCCGGTCCAGTCGCGGGAACGCCGTGCGCCTGGAGGTGGAGGCCGATTGTCCTAACGATTTCGCCGATCTGCTCCTCGATTTTTTTCAGCTCGCGCCACCCGATCTTTACCGGCTCAACGGTCCTCTCTCCATGACGCATCTCGCGCCGCTCCTGGCGACCGATGCTTTTGCCAAGTTAAAGGATCGGGTCTTTCAACCTACGCGCGATCCCGCCCTGCCGCCGCACACGGATATTTTCGAGGCGATGCGCAAGCAGGATATTTTGCTGCATCACCCCTACGAGAGCTACGATCAGGTGGTCGAGCTGGTGGAAGGCGCGGCGCGCGATCCGCTCGTCCTCGCCATGAAAATCACGCTCTACCGCACGAGCGGAGATTCGCCCATCGTAGAAGCGCTCATCGATGCCGCCGCCGCCGGCAAGCAGGTCACCGCCCTGGTCGAATTGCGAGCCCGCTTTGACGAGGCGGCCAATATCCAATGGGCGCGGCGCCTCGAGGAAGCCGGCGCGCACGTGGTTTACGGCGTGGTCGGCTTAAAGACTCACTGTAAGACGCTTCTCATCGTGCGGCGCGATCCGGATCGGCTGCGGCAATATGTCCACCTGGGGACGGGAAATTACCATCCCAAAACCGCGCGGATTTACACCGACTTCAGTCTCCTCACGACGGCGCCAGAATTGACCGAAGAAGTCGCCATTGTTTTCAATACCCTGACTGGGCTGGCTGGTTACCCGGGCCTGAAAAAACTGCTGGTCGCACCCTTCGATCTGCATACCCGCCTGATCGATATGATCGAACGCGAACGCGACCACGCCCGGGAAGGCAAAGCGGCCCGCATCGTGGCCAAGCTTAATTCGTTAGTCGACCAGGAAGTGATCGAGAAACTCTATGAAGCTTCCTGCGCGGGCGTGAAAATCGATCTGATCGTGCGCGGAATCTGTTCGCTCCGTCCCAAGCTGCCGGGCTTGAGCGAAAACATCCGCGTCATCAGCATCGTGGGCCGCTTCCTCGAGCATAGCCGCGTTTATTATTTCGAGAACGCAGGGACTCCCGATCTCTACCTGGCCAGCGCCGACTGGATGCCACGGAACTTCTATCGACGCGTCGAGATCGCTTTCCCGATCGAGGCACCGCATGTGCGGAACGAGATCATTAACGAAGTGCTACCACGTTTCCTGACCGATTACGGCAAAGCGCGCGAGCTGCAGGCGGATGGCAGCTACGTGCGGCTAAGACCCGAAGGTGGCGCGCCCCGTTCGCAGGCGCAGTTGCAATTCCGCGAGCATTCCCGGCGGCAGGCGAAAAAACTGGCGGAGAAGCAAAAAACCTCACGCATGCGCCTGGCCCCCATCAAGAAAATGCCTGGCGAAGCAAAGCGTCGGACCTAGCGAAAGCCAACTTCACCCCCGATAAAAAGCAGGCGCGATCAGGCGGGCCGGGCATTCAATCCGTGCCATCCGCATAATCCGTGGTTAAACTCTGAATCGATTTTATTGATCAATCTCCCTAACGATCGCAAATGAAGAAGATTCTCGTCATCGATGTCGGCGGTTCCAACGTTAAAATGATGATTTCCGCCGAGGAAAAGCGGCGCAAGTTCAAGTCCGGTCCCAAGCTAACCCCGGATGAAGCTGTGACTGAGATCAAGCAAGAGACAAAAGAGTGGGATTTTGACGCCATCGCGCTGGGAATCCCCGCGCCCGTCCGCGACGGGAAGATCGCGAAAGACCCAAAACATCTCGGCAAAAACTGGGCCGGATTCGACTTCGCCAAGGCCCTCGGCAAACCGGTGCGCCTGATCAACGACGCTGCCCTCCAGGCCTTGGGCAGCTATCACGGCGATGGGCGCATGCTTTTCCTGGGTCTCGGAACGGGGCTGGGTTCCGCGCTAGTCTGGAAGGGTCACGTCCTTTCCCTCGAACTGGGCGATCTCCCGTATCAGGAAGATTGGATTATCGAAGATTGGCTCGGGGACGAAGGGATGGAGAAACTGGGCAAGAAGGATTGGCAACGGGAAACAACGCGCGCGATCAAGCAGCTGAAGATGTCCGTCATCGCCGATTATGTCGTCCTAGGGGGCGGAAACGCGCGCCTGCTCGAGAAACTGCCCGAGGGCGTCGAGCTGGGCCACAATCGCAACGTTTACCCCGGAGGTCTGCGGCTTTGGGAGAACGAGACTGATGGCAAGACGCCCAAGTGGCGCATCATGTAGCACAGAAGATTCGGATCGAGAGATTTCGGTAATATGCAGCCATACCAGGATCTTCTCCGGCTCGTGCTCGAAAAGGGCCAGGCGAAAGAGGATCGCACCGGCACCGGCACGCTTTCGATTTTCGGGGCACAGGCGCGCTTCGATTTGCGGCATACTTTCCCACTCCTCACGACCAAAAAACTGCATCTCAAATCGATCATTCACGAGCTGCTTTGGTTTCTGCGCGGGGACACCAATGTCGGCTACCTGCAGGAACGCGGGGTCACGATCTGGAATGAATGGGCGGACGAAGCGGGCAACCTCGGCCGCGTTTATGGCGCGCAATGGCGGGACTGGCGCGGGCCTAACGATGAACACATCGACCAGATCGAGCGCGTGATCGAACAGATCAAGACCAACCCGAATAGCCGCCGCCTCATGGTCACCGCCTGGAACCCGGCAGAAGTCGATGCCATGGCCCTGCCCCCTTGCCACGCGCTTTTCCAGTTCCACGTACAGGATGGCGCGCTCAGTTGCCAGCTTTACCAGCGTAGCGCCGATCTCTTTCTGGGCGTCCCCTTTAATATCGCCAGCTATGCGCTCCTCACTCGGATGGTCGCGCAGGTCTGTGGCCTAACGAGCGGCGATTTCGTCCATACCTTTGGCGATCTCCATCTCTACCGAAACCATCTCGACCAGGCCCGCGAACAGCTGAGGCGCGAGCCGCGTCCACTTCCACGCATGGAGCTGAATCCGGCCATTCGCGATATCCACGACTTCCGGTTCGAAGATTTTACTCTCACCGGCTACGACCCGCATCCCGCGATCAGAGCCCCGATCGCGGTCTAAGAGCGTTGTAGCGGGGACCCTCTCCCCGGCCGAGCGCGCCCCGGAGTTGTGCACCCAACGTCAAGCGACCGTCATCCGCTGGCGGTCCCAGAATTTTACCGCAGAGGGCGCCGAGATCGCAGAGGTTGGAGATCGTCATATTTGCAGCAGGGTTCGCGATCCTGCTCGTGCTCGTGCGACTGTAGCCGAGGACGCTGTCCCCCGGCTACGCGCATAAGGACGACAACGCTCCGCCCGGGATTCTCTACAGTCGTCTGCGCTCTCTGCGGTCATTGTTCGCCGGCCGAATATTTTCTTGCTCCAAGCGTCAAAAAGATTTCGGTTTTTATGATGGCGCAAGCGTTTCTCTTCCTTCTCGCCTCGGCGGCGCTGGTGACCGCGGCTCTCGCTCAAACTCCTCCGACTTCAATCGAGATCGATCTCCAGGAACAAAAAGCTTATCTCATTCGCAACGGACGCGCCGTTCTTTCGACTCCCATTTCTTCAGGCCGCTATGGTCATCTTACTGCGACGGGGTCTTTCCAGGTCATGGAAAAGGAACGCAATCATTTCTCGACCCTCTATGGCCGGATCGAGGACGCGCGCGGCAACACGGTTGTGGCCGACGCGGATTCCGACATGAAGGTTCCGCGCGGCGGCCGCTTTGTCCCCGCGCCGATGCGTTATTTCGTGCGCTTCAATAACGCGATCGGCATGCACGCCGGCTACCTGCCTGGCTATCGGCTTCGCATGGCTGCGTCCGGCTGCCGGAGCAGAAGGCGATCGCCATCTTCAATGCCGTCGCGGTCGGTACGCCAGTCACGGCGTTTGGCCGCACGCCGCGCGGACGGGAATTGGGCGAAGCACGCTTACAACGGCAACGTCCGGCGTTCCCGCCTAATGACCCGCGCGCCTCCTACCCGGCGCCTTGGTGGGTGCGATAGCTCGCAGCTGCGATCTCGCCGGGCTGATTTACCGCAGAGGACGCAGAGATCGCAGAGGTTTTAGGACTCTCACTAACTCCTGCTCCTGCTCCTGCTCCTGATCTTGCTCAATCCCCTGCAGATTCGAGCACAAGCACGATACCAACATCTGTCGGGGTGCTCTGCGTCCTCCGCGGTGAACCTTGGCCTTACTCAGCTCAGCGCTTTAGGTTCCGAGCAATATTCCCCTACAAATCGATCCTGGATGGTTTCGCTACTCGAAGAATTTTTCATCTGGGCACGCACCTCTTCGGACCGGCCCGGCGGAGAAAGAAAGCGTCGGGATAAACCGCACGTCAGAAACTAACTTTTCTGTAATCTTTTTTGAAAAGCCTTGAATTTTACGGCCGACTTCGCTTAACTGCGCGATCTTCTGCAGATAATCCCGTAAAAACGCTGCTGCTTTAACCTGATCTAACAAACAGACTCCCAATTATGCACAAATATCGCGTCTCCGAATCCGGCTTCTTCAATCCACGCATCTTTTGCGCCTTTCTGCTTTGCTCCGCAGGCGCTTGGCTCGCCATGTTTAGTTTTGCCGCTAAGCCAGCGCTCGGGACAATCTCCGACACTGGGGCGACATCCCTTAGTTACACCGCCGGCCCGTTTAATGTTTCCAATCCGACGCCGGTGATCGAAGTCGACAGTGGTCCGGAGTGCCATGCGGCGGGAGTTCCGGGGGGCAAACAAGCACAGCCTTGTGACGACTATGCGCTCACCGCCAACATCTCCTCCGGCTATGTCGCCGCTCATCCAAACGCTTCAATCAAGGTGACCGCTTCGTGGACTGATACCGGTAGCGGCAATTCGGATTACGATCTTTACGTTTTCAAAAATCCTCGGTCCGATTGCAACCCCGACGATTGCACCGAGACCGACGGCACGCAGACCGCGAACTATCAGTCGGCCAGCGGCGCGAATCCTGAAATCGCCAGCATCTTTCCGCTAGTAGCGGGAACGCAGAAATACACCATCGTTATCGTGCCCTACACCGCGACCGGCGAAATCGTTAACGTCAGCGTCGAGCTCTTGGAAGGTGCCGACGGCGGCGGTGGTGGTGGGACGCCGCCACCTCCTTTCGGTGATGCAGATCCGACCGTCCCGGGCAATCCCCGATATCAAAACTTTTATGCGCCTGCCGGCACCTCAGCACAGGCCAGCAGCGGCGAGTTCAACATCGGCTTCAATCCGGCTACTGGCCATATCATGACCATGAATTTCGGTCCGATCTGGCGCCTGACCACTCCGGAGAATCTGACTCCCGCACAGCCCGAATGTTGTGAGGCTCTCTGGCAGGATCGTTCCTCCACTGTCACGGACACTGGGCTCGATCCGATCCTTTTTACTGATCAAGTTACAGGGCGGACCTTCGCCTCAAACTCGACTCAGGGCGCCTCTGGTATCTACGCCTACACTGACGACGATGGCGAGTTCTGGAATCCAGTCAGCGCAGCGCCCGTGGACGGAGCGGACCATCAGACGATTGGAACCGGACCATATCCCGCATCCTTGGCGAGTCTCACCACACCTCTCAATCAAGGCCAATATGTCCTCTATTGCTCCCAAGATCTGCTGGGAGCCAACTGCCAACGAAGCGATACCCTGGGCAGTCTTTACGGACCCGGCGTAGTCGCGACCGGACCGGGTGCAAACAATTCCCAAGGTTGCGGTGGCTTGCATGGCCACGTCCGCGTGGCTCCTGATGGAACCGCCTGGTTGCCCGATAAGTCCTGCACTGACAAACAAGGCGGCGCGATCACCTTGGATGCAAGCACGACAATATGGACGGAATTTTCGGTCAGTGGGACGAATGACATCAACGGACAGCCGTTCACCACGACTCCGCAAGCCGATGGCGCCGATCCTTCGATCGCGCTCGACTCCGACAGCACTGCCTACTTCTGCTATGTCAATAACGAGGCCAACGGAAATGAAGGCCACGTGCACGTAGCGGTCGGCAAAAGAAACGACCTGACTGATCCCACGAAGATCAACTGGATTCGTGACGTCGATGTCGGCATCGGCCACGGAATCATCAATGCCGCTCATCCCGAAGCCATCGGCGGCACCTCGGGTCGCGCCGCTTGCGGGTTCTTCGGGACGAATAAACCCGGTGATTATGAAGCGGAGGATTTCTCCGGCAATTGGTACTCGTTTATCGCTACCACCTACGATGAAGGCCGCACTTGGGTCACCGTCAATGCCACGCCCAACGATCCGATTCAGAAAATGACCGGCATCTGGCAGAAAGGCGGCGGCGAACGCGATCGCAACTTGCTCGATTTTAATGAAATCACGGTCGATGCCAAAGGTCGGGTTCTTTACGGCTACAGCGATGGTTGCACTAGTGACGGCTGCGTCAATGGCACCGCGCCTAACGACTACACCGCCTTCATGCGGGTCGCGCGGCAGTTCGGGGGCAAACCGCTCTTCAGCCAATTCGACCCAAATCCAGCCGAACCGGTCCTGCCCAAGCCACCGTGCCTCTCCGGCACCCGCAGTCCTTCCGAGGTCATTCTGAATTGGAGAGCACCCGATAACGGGGGGGCGGACATCATCTTTTACAAAATTTATCGCAGTAACACGGCTGGCAATGAAGTCTTCATCGGCCAGACTGCTGATGCGAGCACCAACTACCGAGATCAGAATCCGCCGAACGATCCTGATCTCTTCTACCGGGTCTTGGCCGTGAATGGTCAAGGTGAAGGTCCGCTCAGTAATGAGATCGACCTCCAGATCGTTATCCCGCCGCCGGTGGCGAGCCCCTGCGATGTTCCCGGGGTCACTCTTTTGGTCGATCCTCTCGGCGATACCAGCTCCGCTCTAGGCATCGTTACGACCCCAGCCCCTCCGGGAGCCGACCTGGCCACCATCCAACTGGCGCAGCCGTATCAAAACGATGGCGTTCCGCGCTTGGTCTTTACGATCAAGACCGATCCCAACGCGACCGACACGGAAGCACCAGGATTCGCTGCCTATGTCGCGATGAAGATTAACGGCGACGATCCGACCACCACGGCGGTGGAGACGGTTTATTATCGCGCTGTTCGGATGGCCTATAAGCCCAACGAAACGTTTGAGTCATACACTCCGAGCCCGAACAATTCGGGTGGAGTTGATGGACGTTTTGTCGAGTCCGGCTCGGAGAAACCAGCCGAACCTGGCAGCAACTACGATGGACCTTCCGGGACCATCACCATTATCGTGAAGGCAAGCGATTTGGATTTGCCGGTTGGAAGCGTCATCACCGGTTTCCTGTCGGCTACGTCGCAGACCACGGACCCAGTGGGAGTCGGCGTCGCTGCGACAGCGCTCTACGATCAGGCGCCAGACAGTCTGGCCTTCGCCGGAGGCTATACCGTGGTGGATAACAACACCGCCTGTGGATTGTTCACTGTCGTCTCTCGTCGGACTCATGGCTCGGCGGGCGTTTTCGATATCACGCTGGTTCCTCAGCCTCCGCCGCCCGCACCCAGTCGGGGCGGTGGAAAGCGCCGAAAAGGCGGAAGTCTGCCGTCTGCCGTCACGGCGGCGGTCGAACCGCGGGGCGGCACGCATACCTTGGTCTACAGTCTCGGCGCGACCGTCACTAATGCCGGCACAGTCAGTGTCTCGCCCTCGGGGAGCGGGACTGCGGCGGTGGACGGGAGCGATCCGACCCAGGTCATTGTCACCCTCTCCGGGATACCAAACGCGGAGCACGTCATCGTGACCCTTAATGGGGCGATTGCCGGAGGTACCACTCTCGGTGCGCTGGCCGCCCCGATGGATGTGCTTCTCGGCGACACTACGATCGATGGCTCGGTCAATTCAGCCGATATCGGCCAGACTAAATCGCGATCTGGCCAGGTAGTGGACAGCGGAAACTTCCGCAACGACGTGACCGTCGACGGGACGCTCAACAGCGCTGACATCGGCTTGGTGAAATCCAAATCCGGCACGGCCCTGCCTTAGCCCAAGCCCTCTTGGCTCTTGCCTACGCGCTCGCTCTGGAAACGGAGCGAGCGCGTTGTGGTTTATCCAGTTGCCACAAAGGCGCACTCTCTCTGTCTTGGAACCGTGCCAGGGGGGAGGATAACGGCCCGTTGGCGCGAGGCCTTCTTAGTTCTTTTTTCGCCTACAGCCTGGCCGCTATCAGCTTGCCCAGCTCAATTGTTTTCTCTCGTCGGCTGGCGGGGTCTTTGGTCGTGCCTACGCCGATTTGCAGGTAGAGATGGTCCTTCAACACGTAAAAGGTGCCGCCCACCGAGGTCCCTATCCAGATCGCCCTGTCGCCCACGTCCGGGACGAAATCGAGCGGCTTCTCAGATTCATTCTCTCCCCCTTCGCCCCGCTCGCGCTCTTCGATCTTCCCTTGCAGAAACGCTCGGGGGTCACGACCGCCCGGCCCCGACGCGCGACGGGTCACCGAGACGACAATGGAATTGCTGGGGGTAGAAAAATGAAAAACGCACTGCGAAATGAGGAAACCGCTACTGATGTTCTCGCTCTTTGTGGTCTTAGCGGGCTTTTCGCCGAAAATACGTTCCAGCTCTTCGGCTCTGAGCAGCGCACAGAGATCGCCGGGGGCGGCAGGCGTTTCTCCCGGGGGGAGGGCCGTTCGTTTCACCGTGCTCTGATCACAAGCGGCGGGCCCAAGCAAACTCGCAGCGAGGAAGGAGGCGGCGATCAAGGGCCGTGCGCCGGGGAAACTAAACTGTGAAATGCGACGGGTAACGCTAAGGAAGTTGTGGCGCATGGTGGAGAGATTGCAGCGCCTGACTCCCCTTGGCAAATCGGGCGGGACGATCCGTCCGATCAAAAAAACCTGAGCCTTGAAGGCGACAGCACTTCCGTCTACTTAATTGGCCCATGAAACGCTGGCTGCCGCTCCTGATCGTCGCCACCGTTGGTCTCATCACGACGGCCGTGGGGGTGGTTCTTTACCAGGCGATGAAAGCTCCGTCACTGACGGCGACCTCGGGCGCGACGGAGCCCGGCAATCCCTCCTTGGCGCATATGCGCGGCGCGGCCCGGGCGCCGATTACGATCGAGGAGTTCGGCGATTTCCAATGCCCGCCCTGTGGCCAGTTGTCGGAGCCGCTGAATCAGATTGAGCACGATTTTGCGGGCAAAGTGAAAATTATCTTCCGCCATTACCCCCTCTCCATCCATCCTAACGCCCGGCCCGCCGCCCAAGCCGCCGAAGCGGCGGGTTTGCAGAATCGCTTCTGGGAGATGCACGACCTGCTCTATCGGCAACAGGAAGTCTGGAGCAAAGCAGCGGCGCCGGCTGGATTATTTGTCGGATATGCCAAAACCCTCGGGCTCGATCCGGAAAAGTTTCGTCAGGCCATGCACAGCACGGAAGTGAAAGAGCGCCTCGCGTCGGACCAAAACCGGGCCGCCAAACTCGGGGTCACGGTGACGCCGACGATTTTCGTCAATGGCAAATCTTTGACCGGCCGCGCGCTGGGCAAGGCCGGCGTGCGCACCGCGGTTGAGGCTGCGCTGGCCGAAATCCCGGCACAACCATAATGGCGCGGCGACAAAAACAACCAGCCCTTGCCTCCTCCCGGCCAGACGCGAGCACCATCGTTTATTCGCTGGCTGCTTTCCTCGCCCTTCTCGGAGTAGCCGACGCTCTTTACCTCACCGTCCTCGATCTCACCGGGCAGGCCGCCATCTGTGGCGGCTCGGCTAGTTGCTCGCAGGTTCTCTCGAGCAAATACTCTCATCTCGGCCCGATCCCCGTCGCGGGGCTCGGGCTGCTCGCTTATTTCACCGTTTTTAGCAGCGCAGTCTTCGCTGCTTTTGGTGGCAGGCGCGCCCGCCTGCTTCTTAATCTTACGGTCACCCTCATGTTTCTCGCCAGCCTTTGGTTTATCTACCTGCAGACATTTGTCCTGCACCAATACTGCCGCTATTGCCTGTTCTCCGCCGCCGTGACTATTTTCCTCGCCGGGCTGCTCGTAGCCACAACCCCTCCGGCTCGCAGCTGAGAGTTAGGGCGGTTTAAAAAAAGTCATAGCCGCGCGGGCGGGAACCCTCGGGTAGGGTGGGCGTCTCGCCCGCCGGTTTTAAAGCCCGGCCTCGGGCTCCCGCCCTGCGTTACGGCGGCATCTTGCCGAGTAGCTGTTTAGCGTCATTGGCTCCTTTTGGAGGGACGGGCGCTGTCCCGTCCGTGTTTCATCACACCCGGACGACACGGCGGTCGTCCCTCCAGCGCCTCGCCTCCTTCGCTCAGCTTTAGGCGCGAGCTCGGCGCTAAACAAATACCTTGCCGAAACAATCTTTTTTTGAGTGCGCAGCGGGATAAAAGTTCGCAAAGGCAAGATGCCTTTGCCGGCGGGCGAGACGCCCACCCTACCCGTTTCACCTAAACCGCCCTAGCGCGGTCAGCCGCCGCGCCGCAATTCTGAATATCTTCGCTCTCCGCCCCGTCGAAGAGATGCTTCACGAGTTTCGGCTAATTTTGTTTCTTTATGCTGCGCGCTTCTTTCCTTCCTTTTGTCGCGGTCTTGACCGCCGCTTCGGTTTTTGCCGGGACGCCCTTGACCTCGATCGAGATCGACCTGCGGGATCAGAAAGCCTATCTCATCCGAAACGGCCGCGCCGTTCTCTCCACCCCGATCTGCTCCGGCCGTTACGGGCATCTCACGGACACCGGTTCATTCCGGGTCATGGAAAAAGAGCGCAACCACTTCTCCACTCTCTACGGCCGGATCGAGGATGCGCGCGGCAACACCATCGTGGCCGACGCCGATTCCGATATGAAAGTGCCGCGCGGCGGGAGATTTGTGCCCGCTCCGATGCGTTATTTTGTGCGGTTCGATAACGCGATCGGCATGCATGCCGGCTACCTGCCGGGCTATCCTGCGTCGCACGGCTGTGTGCGCCTGCCGGAGCAAAAGGCGATCGCCTTTTTCAAGGCCGTCGAGGTGGGAACGCTGGTGACGGTGTTTGGTCGCACCCCGCGCGGTCGGGAAATGGGAGAAGCGCGCCTGCAACAGCGCTCGCGCCCAGAATATTCGCCTAACGACTCTCGCCGCTACGCGCCGGCCCCTTGGTGGGTGCGATAATCGCCCGAGACCGCCGAAGGCAGACACTCTTTGTTTTTCATGACCGGGAGCCGCAACTCACGCGGCTTTGATCCGCGTGGTCTACGCGCTCCAGCTATTTTTTCTCCTCTGCGCGCATCCTTTTCTGCGTGTTTGGCGGATCACTGGCGCGACAATGTCATGGATAGCATGCGCCGCCCAAAAATGATTTTTCTGCCATATTTACGGAACACACTGCGATGATCGAGACAACTCGCTTCACTCTGAGGCCGTTCTTCTCTGAGTAGCGCAAAAAAAGGCGCACTCTCTTAAGAGTCCGAATCCAAGTCCAAAAAGCTCTACCATAAGCAACGATAAAATTCAGCCAGCCCTTAGTTAAAAAAAATACAAAAAAAGCGTGACAAACACGCAGCGAACCGATACAAAACACGAACCTTACGAAAACCACAACCTCAATAGACCACTGCGAGATTAAATGAAAAAACAACTTAGCATCACAATCAGCTGCCTTCTTTTGATGGCAGGTCTGGCGTTCGGACAGAATTCGGCGTCGTTTACATTCACCAACGCTGGCAACAACTCTGTCACCGTTAATATGAACGATACGTTCACTATCGACGTCGGTGGGATGTTTAACTTTGATTCGACCGGCTACTCGCTATGGTTGGAAGCGCCCACAGCTTCAGGCTTCGCCTCGTCCCTTAGCATCACGAATAGAACTTATTTGGTCTTTACCGATCGTACCGATAACGGATTTCCGAAGGTCTTTAGCGACACGGCTGGAGCTCAGTCGGGATATCTGAGCGACGCGGACACCGTCATTAATCCCCAGACTGGCACGATAGATCAGGGCGATCTGGGAGCGACGGGCTTTGCCACCGCGGGCACTTATAACTTGGGCCAAATCACCTTTTCTCTAGCTGGTGCCGCTCCCGGCACATACACGCTATTCTCGACTGTTATCAGCCCGAGACAGTCCCAATTTACACAATCAGGCACGTTCCAAAGTATCAATACACCGGCGAGCCCCTTCACCGTCACCGTAGTGCCGGAGCCTTCCACTTGGTCGATGTTGATTCTCGGCGGTCTGGGCACCGTCGGCTTGGTTGCTCTTCGCCGCCGTCGGCACGCCTAACATTTGGTTTTCTCGTTTGTCAGAAGGGGCGCGCTGCGGCGCGCCCCTTTTCTTTCCGCCATTCGTTGGCGCGGGAAATTCAGACACTGAATTTAATCTCATCCGTTCCTTCGATCCCCTATTAGGATGTTGCCGCTAATTTACTATTATTCCAGACTTCGGATGTTCTCACGAAGTTGGAGCGGTTCCGGCCATTCCGGGCCTCTGCTCCTGGTGTTAATTTGCTTTTGCTCCGCCTCGCCGGGATGTGAAAGGAAACAAGAGGCAATTTCTCCGCCGCCAGCACCTCCCCGCGCACCCGCGTCCAAAAAGCTGGACGTCTGCAGCTTGCTCAAGGCGGATGAGGTCAGCGACTTGCAGGGCTCGCCGATCAAACAAGTGAAGAGTAGTGCCTTTTCGAACGGGCAGTTTCTGGTCTCGCAATGTTACTACGAAACGAGCGATCCCAGTCAATCGGTGAATTTGGCTCTTACGGTTAAGGATCCAAATTCTAAGACGGGACTAAGTCCCAGAGAATTCTGGGAAAGGAAATTTGCTCCCCAAGCGGCCGGAGAAGCCGAGGAGAAACCGAAAGACGAGGGAGAAGCTGAAGAAGAGCGGCACCCTCCGAGTAAGATTGCAGGGGTGGGAGATGATGCCTACTGGATGGGCCGGGACGCGCTTTATGTCCTGCGCGGAGATGCCTACCTCCGCCTTAGCATCGGAGGACCCGACTCGACCGAGACCAAGATCGAGAAGGCCAGAAAACTCATCGCACCTGCTCTCGTTCGCCTCTCAGCGTCAAACCAGCCCGCGAAATAGGCACGGTTGTAGTCGGGGACGCTCTCCCCGGCCTGCGTTCAGCTCCTCATTACCCAGACAAAGGTGCATAAAGGCCGTGATTCCTTAATTGAAGGCAAACAGCCTCCTCCTCGAACCTCTTGCCGAACCAGAACGTTTCCCCATGCCTGAGCCTTTCTCACCTGGTAAGAAATTCTTCATTCCGGGAACCAACCCATTTTTGCACGCAATCGCCACCGTTGGCCCGGGACGGTCCCCCGGCTACCACTGCTGACCTTACATTTTGCTAATGTTTCTCATTTACCTCGACAGTAAGTAGAAACTTCCCCAAGACTAACGGGTCCGAATTTGGGCTTCTAACCGAATCAATACACACTCATGAAACAACCGTCATCCGATCAGACCGGCCTCTTTACTCTCCGTGGCGTTTTCGCCTGTGCGCTTTTTTGCAGCGCGCTCTTTCTTATGTTCGCCGCCTATGCGGCGGCGCCCTCGGGAGGCTCGGTCAGCCCGGCGGGTCCGAACCTTGCCTGGACCGGCACGGCTTCCGGCATTCCGCCGACCGCCGGTGGAGAGGATGCGTGCGGGGAAGGGGTTAATTGTGATAGCTATTCGTTGACCATTTCGGGGACGCCGGCGGATTGGGTCGGCAAACAAGTTCATGTCCAGATCAACTGGGCCTTGAATTCGAGTGATTACGACCTGGCCATTCACAAGGGTGGCCTTGACGGTCCAGTGGTGGCGTCTTCGGGCTCTGGCGGCACGACTCAGGAACAGGCCGATCTCAATCCCGCCAATTCCAGCATCGGCACCGGTCTCTTCACCGTGCGCGCCATCTATTATGCGGCGACTCAAGCGGACCAATATAGCGGTGTGGCCCAAGTCGTGACAGCGGCTGTTGGCCCGCTCCCCGCTCCGGCGCCGGCCGTCGGCTTTGCTCCGCGTTATGAGACTTTCACTCCTCCTGCAGCGGGCCCAAACACCTTGGGCTTGCGCGCTGGGGAGCCGTCGATTGGAATCGGTCTAGGAATTACCGGCCACCCGGAAGGCCGTTCCCTGTTTCAAGCGGATGTTCAGACTTTGCGAACCACCTACAACGGTGCCTGTGCGACACCTCGCGCGGTTTGGGAAAACGTCCCGCCCGTCACTTCTCAGGTGGATTTCGACCCGATTCTCTTTACCGACCGGACCACCGGCGAAACGATTGTCCATCTTCTGACCTTTGCCGGAAACGTCCTGGCGGGCGAATCATCATTCTCGATAAATGATGGCGACGTGTGGGTTCCGAGCAACGGCACCGGCATCGGATCTGGCATCGATCATCAAACCGTCGGCGGTGGCCCCTACCATTCGCCACTGAATGTTAACCCCGCCTTGCACCCAGTATATTATTGCTCGCAGGCATTGGTCGACGCCAGCTGCGCGCGCAGCGATGATCTCGGTCTCAATTACGGTCCATCTACCGTCACCTACACCACCGAATGTGGGGGTCTCCATGGGCACGTCAAGGTGGCCCCGGATGGAACCGTTTACCTTCCGAATAAGGGCTGCGGCGGAGTCCAGGGAGCTGCTGTCTCAGAAGATAACGGATCGACTTGGACGGTCCGCACAGTCCCCGGCAGTAATGCTGCGGATAGCGATCCTTCTATCGGCATCGACGCCAATAACCGCGTTTACTTCGGCTACACCGATGGCAACACCAAAGCAGCCATTACGACTTCAGATGACCACGGCCAAACGTGGAGTCAGCCCCTCGATGTCGGCGCGGCTTTCGGCATCAACAACGTCGTATTCCCTGCGGTTATCGCTGCCGATGCGAATCGTGCAGCTTTCGGCTTCCTCGGCACGCCTACGGCTGGCGGGCTACAAGGGCCGAAGTTTACGGGTATTTGGCACCTCTACATTGCCACCACTCTCGATGGCGGCGCGACCTGGCGGACGGTCGATGCCACGCCTAACGATCCTGTGCAGCGCGGCTGCGTCTGGGAAGGCGGAGGTTCGAATATCTGCCGTAATATGCTCGACTTTATCGATCTCCAAATCGATCAGCAGGGACGTGTCCTGGTGCCCTTGGCTGATGGTTGCGCGGGCGGAGAGTGCGCTCAGGCGCCGGCCACGGCCATCGGAAATTCCTACACAGCCTTTGCCACCATCGTGCGGCAATCCGGCGGTCCTCGCTTATTGGCCGCCTTCGACCCCGCATCGGTCGCGATGGTACCGGGCACGCCTTTTGTCACCACGAAACGCAACGGCAGTCGCGTTACGGTAGCCTGGTCGGAAGGAGATAATGGAGGCTCCACCCTTACCGGCTTTAACGTCCTTCGTGGCACTGTGCCTGGGGGCGAAACACTTCTCGCGACCGTGCCGGGGACGCAGATGCGTTACACCGACAACACGGCCACCAATAACGGCACGGACTACTACTACAAGGTGCAGGCCACCAACGCTCAAGGGACTTCCTGCGGCGATAACGAGGTGGTCGCCCGCTACGTTGGTAGCTCCACTACCGGCTTCACCGTCTTTGCTGATCCGTCGGGCGATCAAACCGGGACCACCGATCTCGATATCCAGTCGCTTTCCATTGTCGAACCAACAACCGGCCCGAATGTCGGTAAGCTGGTCTTTCAACTCAAAATGGCCGACCTCAGCACTATCCCGCCTGATCATCGCTGGAGAATTATATGGAATTCTCCCAATGCACCCGATGGACAGTTCTATGTCGGCATGACAAGCGATGAGACCAGCAATGTGACCTTCGAGTACGGCACTGTCTTTACTCAGGTCGTCGGCTTGGTCCTTGGTGTGCCAACGGCAATGCCGCTCGGTGCGCCTGATTCCGGCACATTCGATCCGGGTGGCCTTATCACTATCGTGGTTTCGAAAGACAAAGTGGGTAATCCGCAAACGGGGGATTTGCTCGGCGCGTTCTCCGTTCGCACCTATCCCGACCCGGGAGACTTAATGCGCTCGACCGATGCGAGCGATAGCACGGGCAACGCGACCGCGAACGATTTCACGGCCAATGCTGGCACTTATGCACTGGTCGGTCCCGTCCCGGGTCTCAATGGCGCGGTCTCACGTAAGATACACGGCTCTGCCGGGACCTTCGATATCGATCTGCCCCCGGTGGGGTCGAACGGGATCGAATGCCGCACCGGTGGCACCGGCGGAAACTTCCAAGTTGTCTTTACGTTTGATGGCCCCATCAGCCTCACTAACGCCACTGTTACGGCGCCGTTAGGCGGCTCTGTCACCAACTTCAGTGCCTCGGGCAGTGTCGTGACGGTCAATCTGCAGGGTATCAGCAACGCGCAGACCGTCACGGTCACTTTGTTCGGGCTAAGCGGTGCCGTAAGCGGCACCGTCGCTGTGCCGATGGGAGTGCTCCTTGGCGATACCAACGCAGACACTGCGGTAAACTCCGCCGATATTGGTCAGACCAAGAGTCGATCGGGCCAGGTCGTAGGAGGCGGTAACTTCCGCAGCGATGTCACGGTCGATGGCAATCTCAACAGCGCCGACATTGGCTTCGTGAAATCCAAATCGGGCACCGCACTCACGGCGCCCGTGCCCGCGCCATCACCCCGCAAAAGACCTCGCAGGTAATGCCTGTAAGATTGGGCGCTTGCCTGGATTGCCGGGCAAGCGCCCAGATCTGCGCCTTTCTACGGCGGCATTGCGGACGCTTCGCTTCCATCCGATCGCTTACAGAATCGGCACGCCAAAGGCGAACCCCGAAATCGCGAGCGTCTTTCCACTTATTGATGGCACTCAAAATTATACAGTCGTCATTGTTCTTTACACCGCCACAGCCGAGGCGGTGAACGTCTCCATCCAGCTCTTGGAAGGTGCAGCTGGCGGCGGCGGTGGAACACCACCTCCTCCTTTCGGAGGCACCGATCCGACCGTGCCCGGGAATCCGCGCTACCAGAACTTTTATGCTCCTCCCGACACCTCGGCTCAGTCAAGCGACGGTGAATTCAACATTGGCTTTAATCCAGCCACAGGTCGCATCATGACGATGAACCTCGGCCCAATCTGGCGGCTGACTCCTCCGGAGATCGCAGCGCCCCCGTTCCGACCCAATCCATTGCCCGAGTGCTGTGAGGCCTTGTGGCAAGATAGATCCTCCACTGTGACAGACACTGGTCTCGATCCCATCTTGTGGACTGATCAAAAGACCGGTCGAACCTTTGCCTCGAACTCGACGCAGGGAGCCGGACCGTACCCAGCCTCGCTCGCGACTCTAGGGACCATTCTGACCCAAGGGGAATATGTTCTTTATTGCTCGCAGACCTTGGCGGGCGCGAATTGCCAACGGAGCGATACCCTCGGCTCGCTCTACGGCCCAGCCGTCGTCGCCACAGGACCTGGCGCGGGGAATTCCCAGGGATGCGGTGGCCTCCATGGCCACGTCCGTGTCGCGCCTGACGGCACCGCATGGTTGCCCGATAAATCTTGTACCGACAAGCAAGGTGGCGCGATCAGCGTTGACGCCGGCACAACAGTTTGGACCGAATTCTCGGTTAGCGGCACGAATGACCTGACAGGTCAGCCATTCACCACGACTCCACAGGCCGATGGGGCTGATCCTTCCATCGCCCTCGATTCTGACAGCACCGCTTACTTTTGCTATGTCAATAACGAAGCGGGTGGGCTCGAAGGGCACGTTCACGTTGCCGTGGGTAAGAGGAACGACCCGATCGATCCGACCAAGATTAACTGGATCCGCGACGTCGATGTCGGTGCGAGTCACGGAATCATCAATGCCGCCCATCCCGAAGCGATTGGCGGGAC
The DNA here is from genome assembly GCA_965218705.1 of Chthoniobacterales bacterium. GTDB lineage: Bacteria > Verrucomicrobiota > Verrucomicrobiia > Chthoniobacterales > UBA10450 > Palsa-1392. The sequence goes on along the minus strand of OZ244652.1, from coordinate 185,911 downwards.
CTCCGGTCGTGCGGCCTGCGGCTTTTTCGGTACCAATAAGCCGGGCGACTACGAGGCTGAGGATTTCGCTGGCAATTGGTATTCCTTTATAGCGACCACCTATGACGAAGGGCGCACTTGGGTCACCGTCAACGCCACTCCGAATGACCCCATCCAGCGCATGACGGGCATCTGGCAGAAGGGCGGCGGCGAACAGGATCGCAACCTCCTCGACTCCAACGAAATCTCCGTCGACAGTAAAGGCCGCGTTCTTTACGGCTACAGCGATGGCTGCACCAGCCAAGGCTGCATCGATGGATCTGCGCCTAACGACTATACCGCCTTTATGCGGGTCGCGCGCCAATCCGGCGGCAAACCGCTCTTCAGTCAGTTCGATGTCCCCGAGCCTATCATTCCGAAGGCGCCTTGCCTCTCGGGAACCCGTAGCCCTTCCGAAGTCATCCTCAACTGGAAGGCACCCGATAATGGCGGATCGGATATTCTTTATTACAAGATCTTCCGCAGCAACAGCAGCGGCAACGAGGTCTTCATCGGGCAGACGTCCGACGCGAGCACCAATTATAGGGATCAAAATCCACCTAACGACCCGGATCTTTTCTACCGCGTGTCAGCAGTCAATGGGCAAGGTGAAGGCCCGCTCAGCAATGAGATTGATCTCGTCATCACCATCCCTCCACCGGTGCAAAGCCCATGTGATGTCCCTGGGGTGACTATCCTGACTGACCCCGCCGGCGACACCAGTGCCGCTTTGGGCATCGTCCAGACGCCTGCGACGCCAGGTTCAGATCTCAAATCGTTCCAGCTCGCTCAGCCAGAGCCTGCAGATATGCTGACTTTCACCATTAATACATACGATAACGGCATCGCTGCTCAGCCAGCGGGCTCCGCGTGGTATGTGGCAATGAAAATCGTCAATGGTATGACCACTCGCTATGCTGGCGTGAGAATGGAAGGCACGGGAACGGGAGTGGCATTTTACTCCTACGTCCCCGGGGGAAACAGCAACGGCGCTGTTGATGGTCGTTTCGTTGATTCCAAGAACCCGGCCACCGGCAGCTACGCGATGCAGCCTATCTCACCGTTCTTCATCTGACGGGCCAATCGGCAGTCTGTGGCGCATCCGCAGGCTGCTCACAGGTTTTGGCAAGCAGATACGCGCAAATAGGACCGGTTCCGGTGGCACTTTTCGGCGTGTTTGCTTATTTCACTATTTTCAGTCTCGCTGTGTTCGCCGCATGGAATTATCAGCTCGCGCGAAAGTGGGTCGTCTGGTCAGGGGTGCTGGTTTGTCCACGTTTGCATCGATGATGCTTCCCGGATCGCTTTCGCTCAGATTATGCCCGATGAAGGTCAACACAGCGCGGTCCTCTTCCTCGAGCGCTCGCTGGCTTACTTCGCTTCCCTCGGCATCAAAACCCAGCGCATCATGAGCGATAACGGAAGCTGTTATCGTTCTCATCTCTTCCGCGCTGCTTGTCAGCGTCACGCTCTACGCCATCTCTTTACCCGCCCTTACACTCCGCACCATGGCAAAGCCGAACGCTTCATCCAAACTTCCTTACGCGAATGGGCCTACGCTGCCATCTACTCCCACTCCGCTCACCGCGCCGCTCATCTTCAACCCTGGCTCCATCGCTACAACTGGCACCGCCCTCACTCCGCTCTCCATCTCCAACCCCCCATTTCCAAACTCAATTTATCTATGAACAACCTCTTGAGCCTCCACACCTAGAGGGAGGGGTGCTGACCTGTCCAAAGTTTGATAGGCCGCATTTACCAACCGGAAGAATCGGCTTATAGCCGGCCGACCTCCATCACGGCGGACAGTTTTTGTTCCCTGCGCTGCAGGGCTTCGAGAGCCTTGCTTTTCCACTAAGCTTTCGCCGGTAGCGGTTGGCAGTCGGATTGGGTAAGCAAATCCGATCGATTATTAAGAAAACTGCTAGGTCTTACGGCGTGGCTGCGGGAGAAGCAGAAGCGCCCTTCGGCTTTTCGACGATAATCGAGACACGACGGTTTAAAGCCCGGCCGGCCGGGTTATCGCTCCCGTCCTCGTTCTTGTTCGCCGCGACGGGATTTTCTTCGCCATATCCTTTGGTCGAGATGTTCGCCTCCGGCACACCGCCGTTTGCGACCAGCCATTTCTTGACCGCGTCCGCCCGCTCCAGGGAGAGCTTCACGTTAAAGGACTCGCCGCCTTTGGCATCGGTGTAACCTTCGATCACAACCATGCTCTCGGGAAATTGCGAAAGGACTACGCCGACTTTTTTGAGCGCCTCTTCGGCCGCAGGTTTGAGAGCCGCTTTGTCGTAATCGAAGAGGACGTCCCCGGAGAGGTTCATGCTGAGCGAGCGTCCGCTCTGTTGGTCCTGCAGCTGTTGCCGAGCTTTCTCTAGCTCGAGCGCGCGCTTCTCCAACTCGAGGCTCCGTTTGTCCAGCTCAAGGCGCTTTTTCTCCAAGCTCGCCTGCTCTTCGGCGATATCAGGCGAGGGGGCGGACTCGGCCCTCACCAAAGGACCGGTGAGTAAAAGGCCGCTCAAGAGGAGAGCAGGAAAGGCGAGTGAGAGTCGGGAAAAGGTTTTCATCTCTCTTCTTTCGTTTTCAGCGGGCTTTGCGCTCGTCTCCGGGCCCTTTTTCGCGGCCGGATACATCGATTTTCGATGCAACCGATCAACGTTCCGGTTTACGACTGCGAAAAGCTCGTGTGGCGCTCGTTGAAATCCACCGCCGTTGCCACCTCGGGATTGAGCCAATCAATCACCGCGGCGTAGCCGAGACTCTCGGGATCGTGACGCAAATAATCCGCCGCCACCGCCAGCGGGACAAAACCCTGCTTCATCTGGAATGACAAAGTCGGGTCGCTCAGATCGCCCGCCATCACTCGCAGGACATATTGTTCGGCACTCAAGCGCATGGCATAACGATGATAACCGCTCAGACGCGCGCCGGCACGGATGCGGAGGAGCCGAAGCTGCCGCACCAAAGTCCGCCGCGCTTTGTAGAGTTTCTTACCCACTCCCCGACCTTGTTCTTTCGGTCGCACCATGACTTCGGCGCCATACAAGGTGCGGCCGGCCGGATTGTGGTTACAGAAAGTTCCGTGCTCGGTGAAATCACGCCAGTTTGTCGTCATTTCATAGTCATCCCAGAGCACGATCAGACTCGCCGCCATGCCTACCACCCGTCCGCTACCTTCTTCCACCGCGACGAATTGACCTTCGGCAAAAGCTTCCAAGTGCGAGGTGAGTTGCGCGATCGACCAAGACGGGCTGGCCTCATAAACATTCCGGGTCATCTCGATGATTTGGTCGAAATCCTCCGGAGACGTATTGCGGACTCTTACTTTGGGTCGCGTGACTCCACGATCGCTCACAGCTTCACTAACTCTGTCTTATCCAGCATATCCTGGGTTCGCTTGCTATCGCGCAAGGGCAGTACCGTGCCCGTTTCGCGACCTTCCTGGATGGTCTTGAGATTCAATTCGCCGATCACCATCATCTCCTGGTTCACCGTCCCTTCCGCGAGAATGCCATCGCGCGAGAAGGAAAAATCGCTGGGGGTGAGAATAGACGCCTGGCCGTAGTTTAGCGAGACGGCTGGCACCATCGGGAGGGAGCCGACCGTGCAGGATTGGATGACGTAGATCTGATTCTCGATGGCGCGGGCATGAGCGCAATAACGCACCCGCAAGAACCCTTGCCGATCATCGGTGCAACTTGGCGTAATAATAAGCTGCGCATCTTGATGAGCGGCGGCCCGTGCAATCTCGGGAAACTCAATATCATAACAGATCGCGATGGCGACCTTGCCAAAGTCGGTGTCGAAGACCTTGAGCCGCTCCCGGGGTGAGACATCCCATTCCTCCGCTTCAAAGCGAGTCATGTGCATCTTGCCTTGCACTCCGTATTCACCGGAGGGGCTGAAAAAATGCGAGTCATTGTAGAGCTTGTTCCGCTCTTCATCGAAGACAGGGATCGTGCCGGCTACGATGTAGATCTCGTGCTTGCGGGAGAGATTGCTGAAGAGTTCGAGATAAGGCTCCACTTGTCGCGAGAGAGCAATGATCTGCTCGCGAATCGGCCGGCGTATGTCGCCGAGCGTGAGCAGCTGCACAGTGAAATATTCGGGGAAGACGAGGAGGTGACATTTGTAATCCACCGCTGTCTCCACCAGCGCGCTGACTTGATCGCGAAATTGATTAAACGTCTGGACCGGCCGGATGAAGTATTGCAGCGATGCAACTCGAATACGTTCCATCCTTGTCTGTCGCTGATTTTCGCGAGCAGAGCAATTCTCGAGACGAAAAATATGGTTTATTCGTTAGCGCTGGCTGTCCGATGCATGTCTCTGGCACTCTTCAGCAAAATTTCGTTTCTTTCACCACCGGCTCGACCATGGGGTAGGCGTTGTATCGGCCGGAAAGGTCGCAAGCGAAAGTCAACCTATCCGAGCCAGTAAAGCCTTGGTCATCCGCCAGGCGGACTTCCAAGCTGTGCTCGCCTTTGCTCAGGGTGTCCCCAGGAATGGGGCAGCTCCAAGTCATGTCGCCGGTTTTGCGCAGTTCGTCCCACGCACCGTCGTCAATGCGCCCTTCCGCTGATTTGATCTCAGCCCCTGACCATCCTCGGACTCTGCATTCACCACCGCCGGTGATGATGTGGGCGGGCTTGGTGGCAAGGATCACGTGGCGCGGATGGGTGATGAGGGCGACGGGGCCGCGATCTTCGATGCTAAAATAGGTCGTGGCGAGTCCCTCGCCGTCGAGATGGGCGATGGCGGAGCCGGCTGGGCCTCCCTCCGGGTCGCCGATAGATCGAGTCGCAACATACAGATTTCGGCCATCCTTGGCCATTTGACCGTAGTGCGTATGACCGGCAAAAAGTGCGGTGATCGGCCGGGTCTGCACCACCGCGCGCCATTCCTCGATTCCGGGTCCGGCGAAGTCCTCCCAAACCTAAAAGGGATAATGATGCTGGAAAAGGGCCACTCGTTCGCCGCGAGCCTAGGCCGCATCGACCTCGTAGCGGAACCAGATCACCTATTCAGCACTCAGCCCAAGTGGTCGAGACTGCATCGCATTGACACCTAGGCTTAACTTTGTAGTGCAACATTTACTAGGTTGTGAAGGAAGCATTGATTAGGTGTTTTATAGCCATGGCTTTTCTGGGTCTGTTATTGAGGTGTTCGGCGATTAGATCGCATTCGCTTTGCGTGATGCGGGCCATCGTTTGACCTTTCGAGAGATATTGCCGGATGAGTCCGTTGGTGTTCTCGTTGGTCCCTCGCTCTAGAGCTGTGATGCGGGGGTGGCGAAGTAGAACTTGACCGGACTTAACGCTTCGACTTGGCCATACCAGTGGAACTCTGTCCCGTTGTCTGCTGTGATCGTGCGCATCCGCCCGCCCCGGATGACGCGCCAGCAGTCTGAGCAAGGCACGGTTGATTTCGGCCGCGATGCGCGCTTCCAGTTTCCCGATCAGGAGGTAGCCGCTCTTGCGTTCGACCAAGGTGAGGACGCAGTGGCTGTTCTCTCCCGGGCTCTCGCCCATCATGGTGTCGATCTCCCAGTGGCCGAAAGTGCCCGCCCCCAGCAAAGGACTGAAGAAGGGCGACGTGGGGACGGTGGTTCACGCTTATAACGATCGTCAGGCTTACGAAGTGGAGTTCATCAGCCTCGACGGCAAAACCGCTGCGGTCGTAACCCTCGAAGCTGCGCAAGTTCGGCCGGTCGAGTGAAGCGAAATCATCGACGTCTTCAGCGCGGCAGGACTTAAGCGGCCTGACATCAGCATTCTCTCCGACCAATTCCTCGCCGAGATGCGCGGATTGAAATACCGAACGTCGCCGCTAACAAAGTCAGAAGTATGAATGCAGAAGTTCTCGGGTAGGGTGGGCGTCTCGCCCGCCGGTCAGGGCGTCTCGCCTGGACGAACTTTAGACGAGGGGCAAAAGGGCGCGACGCAAGATGCGTCGCTCGGCGGGCAAGATGCCCACCCTACCCGGGACAACGGCGACACGAACAGGTTTCTCGAGCACTTTCACTCAGGCGAAACATTGTCGTCATCGCGGATGAGGCTCATCGGAGTCAGTGATTTGATTATGATCTCCCTAAATCCCAGAGTTTTATAACATCTTCGGAGATGATATAAAGGCTACATACGTTAGGCCCTAACGATATTAGCGGCTTTAAATTTTTTAAAAAGTTGAGGATCAGGCATGACTCTAATGGTTCGGCGCAGGCTGCACCGAACGACGGGCTACCAGCCCGTCCTTCCCCGACAGCCGCGGACCTATCGAATGGGGCGTTGCGTCAAGCGACGGCGAAGTAGAGGTGGCGATGCCTGGTGCAGCCGGGATTGAAGTTGCGGTCGCAGTTTGGACACTTTGAGTCACTGGCGAAGTAATCGGTGGCAGTGAGTTGGTGACCGCAGGCTCCGCATAGAATGGTGGGCTGATCGAAGGCTCGCTGCGGCCATACTTCCGCGTCATGATCAGCCAGCGCGGTGTGGCACTCGTGACAGGCGAACCATTTTCCGCAGCACTTGAACTGGATCGCGATGATGTCGTTCTCGCTGTGGTAATGGGCGCAGCGCGTTTTCGGGTCGATCTCTACGCCCGATACTTCAACGTCGAAAATCAGGCGCTGTGTGGGGCGGCTCGTCATGAGGAGACCATTTCGATTTGCTTACGCGGCAGCAAGAAGATACTCGCGCTAGACTATGCCTACACGAGGGTCGTTGTAGCCGGTGGTCGGCTGACCCCGGCCGGGTTGACGCGTGGCCACAGTTTCCCCCCTCCGGGGACACCGTCCCCGGCTACAGCTGGCGCGTCGCTCATATTACCAATACTTGTCTCCCGGGAGCCGGATCGGACGGCTCCCGGAAGTAAGCTGGCTATTGCACAGTGACTTGGACCACGTTCGAGCAGTCGCCCGTGTCTGTCTCGCAGACCTGATAGCTGAAGGTACCGGTCGTGTTTCGAATCCGATCCTTCCCGCTGCCATCGTCGGCCGTTGTCTGAACGATGACGCCGTCGCGCAGGATGTTCATGTTGCCGCCATCGGATGGAGTCCACCGGAGTGAGACGATGGTCTGGCCATTCTTCGCCCGTGGGCGAGCCATGAGGCTGATATCTCCACCGCCGCCGCCACCACCGCCGACCGCTTCCCGATCGAAGAAGGCGTCCTGCTGTGAGGTGTTATTGATCGCGACGCGACCATCCGTCCAGGTGTGGAGATGGTCGGACGACGAGGCGAAGCTGTAGTCATAGTCGCCTGCGTACTCGGTCACGATGTTCGGATCGGGCTGGTTAGGCAGCGGGGTGATGACGTCCGAGAATGCCTCATCTGCGGCCCAGGTAGCCCCGTTATCGGTCGATTTGCGCGCCCACATCCGGTAGCAAGGCACGCTGGTGTTACCCTTGGTGCAGGTGGTGGACTCACGCGCGTCGTACCAGACCGCGACGAGACTTCCGTCGGCGCCAACGGAGATATTTGGCTGCCATTGCGGACGGGTCCCATTGTCGGTATTCAACTGGAAAGGCGCGCTGAAGGTCGAGCCTCCATCGGTCGAGCGGATATAGAATACGTTACCGGTGTCGCCATTGGAGGTGTTACGTGAATCGTAAACGTAGTGCACCACGTTATTGAGCGCGGCCGGCTGGCCCCAGCCCATGTGTCGCCAAAAGGAGGGACCACTAAACATACAGGCGAAGTAGCTATTAGAAGCACAAGTCGTGCTACCCGGACCAGCGAAGGTTGGACCGGTATAGACCTGAGTCCAAGTGGCGCCGCCATTGGTGGACTTATAGAAGAGGTTGGCGCGGTTACTAAGTCCGCCGCCCATTTCATTCATAGCCGCGAGGTAGAGGGTGCCGTTAGTCGCATCGCCCGTCAGTTGCACGTTGCGGAAGAATCCGGTGCTGATCTGTTTCTCGTTGTTCCAAGTGGCTCCGTTATCGGTCGAGTAACGAACAAAGAGCGCTCCGCCGCCGCGGTTGAAGTCATTAAAGGTCACATACATGCGACCATAGAATGCGCTGCTCGGGTTGTTGTCGGCCCAGCCAGATTCGCGATCGTCCGAGGAATTCTGGTGCACGCAGTAATGAACCCAGCTGTTGGGATCAGATGGGTTGGTTGACTTAAACCCCCCGAGACCCTGACCGCCACAAGCGGCGTCGAGCCACACGCTATACCAGGTGGAGGTGGGGCGGTTATAGAGGATGACTGGATCGCCAAAGGTATTAGGAAACGGGCTCTGGCCTCGGCTCGTCGTGAGGCGGGTAAAACTGTTACCCCCATCGGTAGAAACGGAAGCGCCCGAGATGTTCGTCGGATTTGCATTGACACCGCGGGAATCGTTGTAAGCGATCACGATTTCATTGGGGTTATCGGGATTCGCGGCCGCGAAAGTCTCCGATTGGGTAATGTTAGGCGAGTTTTCCTGGCCGGTGATAAGATCTTCGTCACTCGTGCCGAGAAGCGGGGCGAGCATCTCTTGCACGAGAGCCGAATTCTCTCCGTAGAGGATGGGGGAACCGCCTTGCGCCTGCCCGCAATAGATGAGGAGGGCGCCGGCTCGGAGGTTTTCCTGTTGGTTATAGCCGAGGCTGCTCAATTGGCTGCAGTCGAAGAGGGGCGGCACGAAGGCCGGGTTCACTGTGCTGTTGGAAGTGTTTCGCGGTTGAGCATGAGCAGAGAACTGCCCGAAGCCCACCAGCGCCAAAAAAACACCGGCCGTGAGGAGGAGAAGGCCGGTGGAGACTCGCATATATAGGAATGCGGATTGTGATGTGGATTGTTTTTTCATGTGTGAGTAGCCAGTGGCGGACCGAAAGGCGAACCATCTGACGTCATAGAGGTTATGAAATGAAAACCTTAGTCGTCCCGAGCTTTCTTCTTACAATTCAGTAAGGATTACCGTGAGCTGCGGCGTGCCTTGAATGTGCCTGTCTGGGCCGGCTGTGCGGGCGTGCTAGAGGGCGTCTGCGAGATCGGAGTAAAAGTGGCCTCGCCGACCAGCGAGTCTGCATCCGTGAAATGGCCGCGCAAAATCAGGCGACCACGTTCAAGACCGACATTCCCAAGCAAAAATGCGATCGGTCCATTAAGAGTCATGGAGCCCTCTTTTGGCTCGCTCCATTCTGCGGTCTGATCATCCTCCGAGCTTGATTGAGTTGCTTGCTCGGGCGTGCGCGCAGAAAAAACTCCTTTGCCATTAGCCGATGCCTCGAAGCGGCAGTTACGAACGCGCTGCGGAAAGGTGATTACGATTTCCCAATGGCCGGTTATCGAAGGAGGCTCGCTCTGTGCGATCGCGAGGATAGCTGTGAACAGCGAAACAAAAATAAAAGCAATCGGTCTTCTCATAGGAAGACCCTTGCCGCGCGCGTCGGCCGTCGTAGGAATGTAAATCCATGAAATCATCTCCGTCCTCTCGCGTGCGGTTACCTTACATGAAGTTGGCGGAATCGCTTCGTTACGTGGTTTGGTTATTCGTAAGTTTGGGCGCAGGGTCGGCTCGTCTGGGCTTCGCTGCGCCGAGTGCCGATGAGGCGGCGCGCGTGTTTACCGAAGCCAAAGAGATTTGCGAACGCGACCACGGCCAACTCTGGGGCGTCTCCATTTGCGGGCCGATCTTTCTGGTGGATTACACCGACCATGTCGTGCTGGCGAATCAAGCCGATGCAAAGGGCAAATTGAAGGCCGACGGAAAAGTGTTCCGCGGCATTTTGCCGGATGAAGTCATCATCGCCAATACGCCGACCGAATGGTCCGGCACGCGTTGGACCCAGCTCATCGCGCCTCTACCGAATGAAGCGGACAAGCGTCATGTCCTCATTGCGCACGAACTCTTCCATCGCATGCAACCGACGCTGCACCTGACCCGGCCGGAAGCTCCCAATCATCATCTCGATACCCCGGAAGGGCGTTTTTTACTGCAACTGGAGTGGCGAGCCCTGGCGAGTGCCCTTGAGTCCAGCTCGGCCGACATTCGCAACGAAGCGATTACCGACGTCCTCGCCTTCCGGCACGAACGTTACCGACTTTTCCCTGACGCCGCCAAAGAAGAGGGGGCTCTAGAGACGAACGAGGGAACGGCCGAATACACCGGCGTGAAATTGGGCCTAACGACAGACGCAGAAAGGATCGCGTATGCCGTGCAGGATCTCTCCGCTTTCGTAACGGCGCCGACTTTCGTCCGCTCGTTCGCTTACGCCACCGGTCCCGCCTACAGTCTGCTTCTGGATCAAGCCGCGCCGGGCTGGCGGAAGAAAATCGAAACCGGTGAACGTTTTGACGAGCTATTGAGCGCCGCGCTCAAGCTCCCCGAGAGTTCGCAAACGATCGAGCAACGGGCCGCTCGCTACGACGATGGGAAGCTGCGCGCCAGCGAAACGAAACGCGACCGGGAACGAAAGGCCCGGCTCGCTGCTTACAAAAAGCGCCTTGTGGACGGGCCCGTCCTTTCTCTGCCGCTCAAGAACACCAACTACCAGTTCAACCCGCAGACGCTGGTGCCGCTGGAAGGTTTTGGCACGATCTACCCGACCATGCGCCTGACGGACGATTGGGGTTCGCTCGAAGTGGAACGCGATGGCGCGCTCGTGCATGACAAGGGAGATATCGCGACAGTCAGCGCGACGGGCGCCGATTCGTCCGGCCGGTCGGGCGACGGCTGGACGTTGAAATTGAATCCTGGTTGGAAAATCGAGAAAGGCTCGCGGCCAGGCGATCTGATCGCTCGCCGAAGTGACGGAGCTGCGCCTTGAAGCGCCGCGCCATCCAATTTCGCGCCTAACGAACTCATTTTTGACGGTGAATTTGACGCCGCGGGCAACCCCTGAGTTATTGCTCCTGCGAGCAAAAGCGAATGGCGGCCAGGAGCAAAACGAAGAACCTTTCCGTGACTCTCAATGTCAACGGCAAAAAACGCGCGGTGGAGATCGATCCGCGCACGACGTTACTCGATTGTTTGCGCGAGCATCTGCACCTGACCGGCTCGAAGAAAGGCTGCGACCACGGGCAATGCGGCGCCTGCACCGTGCTGATCAACGGCCGCCGGATGAACTCCTGTCTTTGCCTCGCCGCCATGTACGAAGGCGACGAGATCACGACCATCGAAGGTCTCGGTGGACCGAAGAAACTGCATCCGATGCAGGCGGCGTTTGTGGCCTGCGACGCCTACCAATGCGGCTACTGCACGCCGGGCCAGATCATGTCGGCGGTCGCTTTACTCGATGAACCCTGTGGCGGCGGCGACGAGGAAGTGAAGGAATTAATGAGCGGCAACATCTGCCGGTGCGGCGCCTACCAAAACATCACGGCGGCGATTCAATCCGTGCGGAGGAAGAAAAAGAAATGAAACCCTTCTCTCTCACTCGTGCGCGCGATGCGAAGGACGCCATTTCTTCCGCGGCCAAGGCGAAGACCGCGCAGCAAGGTGCGGATATTCGTTTTATCGGCGGCGGCACGACCCTGCTTGATTTGATGAAATTGAATGTCGAGCAACCCGAGACGCTCATCGACATTAGGCGCCTCCCCTTTGACCAAGTCGAGTCGACTAAAGAAGGCGGATTGCGCATTGGTGCCACCGCGCGCAACTCCGATCTCGCGCATCATCCGCTGGTGCTGAAAAATTACGCCGTCCTTTCGGAAGCGCTCCTGAGCGGCGCTTCCGCGCAATTGCGCAACATGGCCACGACCGCGGGCAATCTCCTGCAGCGGACGCGCTGCCTGTATTTTCGCGCGACCGAAATGCCCTGCAACAAACGCGAGCCCGGCTCGGGTTGCGCGGCCATCACGGGTATCAATCGCAGCCTCGCCATTCTCGGCACGAGCAAGTATTGCATCGCCACCAACCCGTCCGACATGAACGTTGCGATGGCCGCGTTGGAAGCCGTCATTCATGTGCGCGGGCGAAAAGGGGCGCGCGCCATTCCGATCGCGGAGTTTTATCTTCTCCCAGGCAACACCCCAGAGCGGGAAACTGTGCTCGAGCCGGGCGACCTCATTACGCACGTCGAACTGCCCGCGCCCGCTCCGGGCACTCGTTCGCATTATTTGAAATTGCGCGACCGCGCTTCCTACGAATTCGCGCTCGCTTCGGCGGCGGTCATCGTCGCAGTCGAAAATCGACGGATCGCTCATGCGCGCGTTGCGCTCGGCGGGGTTGGGACCATTCCCTGGCGTTCGACCGCGGCGGAGACCGAGTTGTTAGGCCAGAGCGCCAACGAAGAGAGTTTCCGGCGAGCGGCCGCGGCGGCCTTGCGCGGCGCGAAACCGCAAATTCATAACGGCTTCAAAGTCGAGCTGGCGAAGCGCTGCCTCGTGCATGCTTTGCAGGAGGTCACGGCGGAAAGATGATGAATGACGGCACGGGACACTTCTGGGGAGCGCATGCGCCTTCGCGTGCTGGCGATGACGCCTCGTCATCGCGAACTTTTCGAGCGAGGCGCCGAAACCAGCACGCGAGGGCGCGGGCGCTCCCCAGAGGCTTTCGCTCCTGCCTAACGAATTTCTCACTCGATTAGATGGCGAAGAAACCTAAAAACGAGTTTTCAATCATCGGACGGGCCACGCCGCGGATCGATGGTCCGCTCAAGGTGAGCGGTGCTGCGCAGTACGGCGGCGATTTTCATTTTCCCGAAATGCTCTTTGCCGTGCCGGTGGAAGCGACCATCGCAGCCGGGCGCCTCACAAGGCTGGACACATCTGCGGCGGAAAAGATGGCCGGTGTGCATGCGATCTTTCGGCGTGGCAACATCGGCAAAATCTTTCGCTGCGTCCAAAACGGCATGGACGGCCTGAACGACGAGCGCCGCCCGCCCTTCGACGACAATGTCATTCGCTATTTCGGCCAATACATCGCGCTCGCCGTAGCCGACACTTTCGAGCAGGCCACAGCCGCGGCCGAAGCCGTGCGTGCTTCCTACAAAAAGGAAAAGCACGACGTCGAGACCAAGCTCGAGGCGGATGATGATCCGCCGGTCATCATGGCTCCTTTCGGCCCGGTGAAACGCGAGGAGAGCAAACGCGGGAAGGCGGGTGAGGCTTTCGCGCGCGCCGCGGTAAAGCTCGACGCCACCTACGTCACGCCGGTGGAGACGCATAACCCGATCGAGCTCCAGGGTGCCACCGCCATCTGGGACGGAGCCGAGCTGACGGTTTACGAAGAATCCCAGGCCGTCTTCAACATGCAGGGTGTGCTCGCGCAGATGTTCGCCATCCCGCGCGAAAATGTGCGCGTCATCACGCGTTTTGTGGGCTCGGGTTTCGGGAGCAAGCTTTGGCCCTGGACCCATTGCGCACTCGCAGTCGCGGCGGCGCGCGAATTGCAGCGTCCCGTGAAGCTCGTCATCAGCCGCAAAATGATGTTTCAGAGCGTGGGGCATCGCCCGCGTACGCAGCAGCGCGTCCGTCTCGGCGCGACGAGGAATGGCCGGCTTGCTTCGCTGCAGCACGATTACGTTTTCAGCAAAGCAATCCTCGACCATTACCAGGAGGACTGCGGCGAAACATCCGGATTTCACTACAGCGTCCCGAATCTGCGCGTCGCCTTCGGACGCGCCACCCGCAACCATGGTTCGCCCACTGCCATGCGCGGGCCGGGCGCGGTCCCGGGACTCTACGCGACCGAGTCTGCCATGAACGAGATGGCCGACCAGCTCGGGATCGATCCGGTCAAATTCCGCACGCTCAATGAGCCGAAGATTGACGAGTCGTTAGGCAAACCATTTTCCTCGCGGCATTACCTCGAATGTCTGCGGGTTGGCGCCCAAAAATTCGGCTGGTCGAAACGCAAAGCCAAAGTCGGCTCGATGAAGCGCAACGGTTTGACGCTGGGCTGGGGGATGGCCGGCGCGGCTTGGGGTTCGGGGCGTTTCCCGGCGCAAGCCAGAGTGCAATTGCGCAATGACGGGACGGCGCGCGTCGCTTCCGGCACGCAGGATATCGGCACCGGCACCTACACGATATTGGCGCAGCTCGTGGCCGAGAAGGCCGGCATCCCGTTGGATCAGGTGCAAGTCGACCTCGGCGATACCACCCTGCCGCCCGGGCCGATTTCGGGTGGATCCATGGTGACCGGCTCGCTCATTCCCGCTGTTTACGAGGCCTGCGATGAAGCCATCACCGCGCTGAAAAATGTCGCCATCGCCGCACCCGGTTCGCCGTTCGCCAAACGCAAAGCGAAGGAACTCGAATTCAAGCAGGGAAAGCTGGTGGGCAAAGGCGCGAAGCGCGGCGTGAGGTTTGCGGAGATCCTGCGCGCTGGCAACGTGCGCTTCGTCTCGGGCGACGGCAAGGCCGAGGGGACTTTTGGCGAGGAAAATCCGGAGGTCTCGAAGCAATCGTTTGGCTGCCATTTCGTCGAGGTGACCTGGCAGCCGGCGATCGCGCGCTTGCGTATGAATCGCGTGGTGAGCGTGATCGATGCTGGCCGCATTCTCAATCCGCTGGCCGGTCGCAATCAAATCGAAGGCGCAATCGTCATGGGCATCGGCATGGCGCTTTTCGAAGAGACGATTTACGACCCGCAGAACGGCGCACCGATCAATTCGAATCTCGCCGATTACATCATGACGGTGAACGCCGACATGCCTGAAATCGATGTGACGTTCCTCGATCACCCCGACACATCGGTCAACGAGCTGGGTGCGCGGGGCATTGGCGAGATCGGTTTGGCTGGCATCGCGGCCGCCATTACATCGGCGGTGCATCACGCCACCGGGGTGCGAGTGCGAGAGTTGCCCATCAAGATCGAAGACCTACTCGCTTCCACGGTCGCCTGACCTGCGTTGCGTTTTTGTTAACCGCAGAGGACGCAGAGAGCGCCGAGTTTTTGTTAGTTCTGCCTTTCCTAACTTCTGCGTCCTCTGCGGTTGCATTTCCTGGCTGTATCAAAATGATTCGTTAGTCGCATTTTGTGTCGCGTTGCAGCCAGGGACGCTGTGCTGACCTTTCTACGAGGCGGCCAGTTGCGCATCGCGCCGGCGCACAATCACCAGAGTGACCAGGGCGGCGAGAGCACAGACCACCGCGCCGACCGCCATGGTCGCGGGCGTCCCCAAGTAATGCGCCACCGCGCCGGCCTCCAGCGCACCGAAGGGAATCATCCCGCCGAAGATGAGCGCCCAGATGCCCATGACGCGGCCGCGCATTTCATCGGGCACGATGGTCTGCACCGTCGTGTTCGAGGTGGAAAAGAAGAGCATCATGCCGAAACCGCCACCAGCCAAGCAAAGCATGGCGATGACTAGATTACGATTGAAAGAGAAGATGAGGAGCATGGCGGAGAAGAGCCAGACCCCGCCAAAGGCCAGTTTGCGCGGGGAAATAAAAGTGCCAAACGTCGCGGTCACGAACGCGCCGATGAGCGCGCCCACGCCGCTCGCGCCTAACAAAAAGCCGTAACCTTGTTCGCCCAGGTGCAGGATGTCGTGGGCGAAAGCCGGCATGAGGACGGAATAGGACCAGCCGAAAATCCCCACGATGGCGAAGAGGGCGAAGATGGTACGCACCCGGACATGATTCCAGACGTAGCGAAAGCCCTCGAGCGATTGGGCCAGGGGACCGCCTTCGGGTGCGGTCCGCGTCGGTGGCGTCACGCGCATCATGCAAAGACCTGCCAGCACGGCGAGGAAGCTCACGCCATCGATAAAGAAACAGAGCGCGATACCCACTTTCGCCATCAGAAATCCCGCGATGGCGGGACCAATAATGCGGGCGCCGTTGAACATCGCGCTATTCAGCGAAATGGCATTCATCAGATCTTCCCGGCTGGCGATCTCGACCACGAAGGATTGCCGGGCCGGCATGTCGAAAGCCATGACCACGCCGCCGCAGAGACCGAGCGCAATAATTTCCCAAGATCGAATGAGTCCCGAACCCACCAGTCCGGCGAAAATGAAGGCGAGCACCATCATGACAGTCTGCGTGCACATGAGCACCGTGCGTTTCGGGAAACGGTCCGCCGCCCAACCGCCCCAGGTCGAAAAAACCAGCATCGGCGCGGTGCCAGCGGCTGCCACGATACCCAGGAGCGCTTTTGAGCCAGTCAGTTGGTAGACGAGCCAGCCTTGGGCCGTGCTGGTCATCCACGTGCCGATGAGCGAAACGAGCTGGCCGTAAAAATAAAGCCGGTAATTGCGGTGCTGGAAGGCCGAAAACGTCTTCCGCCAGGTCACGCCCCCGGTCGCAACCCGCCGGGGCCGGCCGGTGAGGTCTTCGGGCACAGAGGCCGTGTGTTCCAGTTCGTTTCTTCTCATGGCGGCGACGAGCGGAATTTCCTCGCTCGCTTTCGCGGCGAATCCAAGTGGAGATTTAGTTGGAGCCGGGGACGTTGTCCTCGGCCGTGCCGCGGGAAACTTGGCGGGAGCGTTCGCCTGTGCGGGGAACTTTCATCACCGGGGTTCATCGACCCGGCTACAGCGAGGGAAACCGCGGGGAACGTTGCAGGAGAAGACTCAAGTCTCAGATGATCGGTTAAATGTCCTATCGCTTGGCGTCGGAAGATCGCAGGCTCGTGAGCGATGCGGGCGAAGGAAATTGGTCTTATCGGGTTCGATGGTGTTATGGCCTCTCATCTCACCGGGCCGATGGACGCTTTTGCCGCCGCTGTCCTGCAGGATGGGTTTGGGGGACGCTTGCCCTGCTACAACGTCCGGATCATCGGGGTGACACCGACGTTTTACGGCAGAATCAGGCATCGTCTTTCATCCCGAGGAGACGCTATTCAGCGCGCCACCCCTCGACACGATCATCGTGCCCGGGGGGAGCGGTCTGCATCGCGAGGAGATGTGCGAGCCGCTCGCGGAATGGATTCTAAGCCGCGCCTATGAGACGCCTCGGATCGCTTCGATCTGCACCGGTCTTTACGCTCTGGCCTCAACCGGGTTACTCGACGGGCGCGAGGTGACGACGCATTGGCGGGTGGCGCACGAGTTAATGCGTCGCTATCCCTCCCTGCGGGTCAATCACAAGCGACGATTGATAAAAGACGGTTCTTTCTACACTTCGGCCGGTCTCACGGCGGGGGTGGATCTCGCCCTGGCCTTGATCGAAGCAGACTACGGGAAACAAGTAGCGCTTTCGGTTAGCCAGGATCTGATGCTTTACCTCGCGCCTCAGAATCGGCCTAACGAGAATAGCCTGGGGGCAGACGAGGGGACCCAGCCGATCGATTGCTTCGGCGAACTGGTCGCCTGGATCATGCGCAACCTGCATGAGAACCTTACGGTAGAATCTATGGCCAGGCAGTCGGGAATGTGCCCGACTAATTTCACCCGATCCTTCAAAAGCGTCTTTGGTCATACGCCGGGGGAATTTGTCGAAAATATTCGACTGCATGAAGCGCGGAGGCGGCTGTCCTCCCGGGGCAAAACGGTTCGCAGTGTGGCGGCGTCGGTAGGGTTCACCAACGCAACGGCCTTTCGCGGGCGTTCGCGCGACGCTTCGGTGCGGGTGCGAGTGTCTACCTGCAAGGCGCAGAGGCGGCGAGCCCACCACTGCGGGCCAAGGTGGGCGCGGCTGGCCGCGCCTAGCTGCATCGCTGCGCTTGCCTGTGCACTAATCCTTAAATCAGGCGGGCGTTCATCTTTCGGAAGAGCACAGAATCGCGCCTCCACACGACTTCTCAGTTTCTTCTCAGACAGCCGAGATGGTCGATAAGATGTCCTACTCCCCGGGCTAGGTTTGGCTGCATGATTGATTTTGTATGGGAACCGAATCGTGGAACAGACTTCAAGTTGATTCTCGGCCTCGCCAATTACCCGCAGACGATTCTCCCTCAGGAGCGCCCCCCGCCATCTCTGCGATAGTTCTAGGTGGTCTTATCGCTGGGTTCTGCGATATAACTTACGCCCTTATTTACTACTGGTTGCGCGGAGTCAGCCCGACTCGACTCCTCCAATCCATTGCCAGCGGAATTCTTGGGAGCGACTCTTTCAGAGGCGGCTGGCAGTCAGCCGGTCTCGGCGCATTTCTCCATTTTCTGATCGCTCTTAGCGCCGCCGCAGTCTTTTACGCAGCCAGCCTTCGGATAAAACTCCTCCTTACCTGGGCTTGGATAGCCGGCCCGCTTTATGCGCCGCCCTCTTCTTCTTTATGCGGCGAATCGTGATTCCGTTATCGGCCGTTCCGCTTCCCAAGACCAAGCCCCACTTTGTCTGGCCCGACTTTTTTGTTCATCTTTTTCTGATCGGCTTACCGATCGCTCTGATTACCCGCTATTATATGGTCACAATAAGGCCACGGGACACCGCCGCCAACCTGTCGGGTGGCGAGTAACGAAACCGGGGAGATCGCCTCTCACGACGGACGGAGAGAAGAGATACGACGGCTTCTGCCCGACCGCTCCCGACTGGAGGCGCGTGATACATTTCTTACGCTGCTGTAGTCGTTAGGCAAGCTCGGACAATCGATTCCTAACTAGCGTTCAATTTCTGTTTGGCCGCTATGAGTCAGCCAACCTTAGTCTTATCCGGCTGCCTCAAGGTCGAGGGAATGTTTTACGAGGGAGAGACGCCGTTTCGCGCCGGGCAACAGCGCGCGTCGATGTCTGAATCTGTCGGCTTTAAGTCCTAACGGTGTTCTTGCGCGCGAGAGAATACTCCATTCGAAATCTAATCAAACACCAATGGAGAAACATATGATCAGAAGAGCAAAAGTTACGTTTGGCAGCGTCCGAGTCGCCCTCGCGGTCGGCCTCACGATTCCACTTCTCGCGGGCGCCGGTGCGTTCGCGCAAGAGCCATCGCCCGCTGCGGATAGTCCGGCCCAGCCGCTCAATGCGCCCGGAGCGACCGGGGCTGCTCCGCAGCCCGCTAGTCAACCGCCCACGAGCGCCACTGGGAATGTGGCTGAGACCGAACGTATCATCGTCACAGGATCGAATATTCCCACGGCGGAAGAGGTGGGACCCAACCCGGTCTTGAATATCAACCGTGACCTGATCAATAAGTCAGGTGAGCGGACCGCGGAAGAGTTGATCAAGAACCTGCCGGTCGCCAACGGCGGCGGCGTGCCCGTTTCTAACAACGGCACCGGCTTTACACCGGGCGCGTCAGCTATCTCGCTACGCGGCCTCGGACCTGAAGCCACCCTCGTTCTCATCGATGGACGACGTGTAGCTCCTTTCCCTACCGGCAACGGCGGGACTGGTTCCTTTTTCGATTTGCGCTCGATTCCGGAGTCAGCCATCGAAAGTATTGAGATCCTAAAAGATGGCGCATCGACGACCTACGGGGCGGACGCGATCGCGGGCGTGGTCAACATCAAGCTGCGCCACAACTACAAAGGAGCGGAAGCCAGCGTTGAGTATGGCAACACCACGGACAAAGATTCGGGAGAATACCGTGCCTCAGTCCTCTTTGGTATCGGAGACGAAAAGACCAGTATCACCGGCACAATGAACTTCTTTCATCGGAACGCGATCTTTAACAAGGATCGCGGCTATTCGGCGAAGCCCCCATTTCTTAGCTCCAACTCGACCCCGGAGAATCTTCAACTTAGTTTCGATGCGATGGTGGAAGCAGGCGGCACGCCTCCCGCGGGCTTTGCTCCCGGGGATGTCTTCTTTGGTCACGCGCCCTTCCGATCATCGGGCGGGAGCCCAGCCTCGGCTTACACTTATAGCGCTGGCCGGTCATCGTTCTTTAACTTCGATCAATTCTCGAGCTCTTTCCCGGAACTCGAAAACTATGGCGGTTTCGTGAACTTCACTCATAAGGTCTTCGGTGACCAGATGGTCCTTTTCGGCGACATATTCTACGAGAACTCAGTCTCCCATAACGTTCTCGCCCCGACCGCCACCGGAGACTTCGACACCCCCGGTTCGGTCACCATCGCGATTCCGCCGCGGACAAATCTGAACGGCGCGACGCCTTGGCGGGCCGACATTCGCGGACACGGGAGTGCCACCGAACGCCTTTAATCCTTTTAATCCTTTTAACCAAATCATATCCGGCAGTTCCAGGGCGCGGCTTTTGGAGTTTGGCAATCGATTGATTGATAACGAAACAGATGCTTTTCTGGCCACGCTCGGAGTCAGAGGCGACCGGCTTTTTGATGGCTCCTGGGGCTATGACTTGGGTTTCCGCTATAGTAGGATCAAGAACACACTCTCGCAGACCCTGGTCTCAGCTTCGCGTTTCGATCGCATCCTTAACCAAAATGATCCTATCTTTCAACCGGGTGGTGTCTTGGCCGGGCAGAATGCCTTTAACCCGTTTGGCGATGCCTTGGACGGAAGACCTATTGCGGGTAACGCGGCCTCCACTGACTTCGCCACCATTCATCCAACGAATGTGAATACTTCCGAGGTAGCAACGCTCGATTTAAATATCTTTACGACGGAGCTATTCAAACTGCCAGCGGGCGGAATCGGGTTTGCGTTCGGAGGCCAGTTTCGCCGGGAGCAACTTAGCCAGGACAACGATCAACAGGCTATCGACGGTGACATTATTGGACAAGCTCCTCTCGCGACGACGGATGCCGGCCGGAAAGACTTTGCTGTTTATGCGGAGGCATCGTTTCCGATCTTCAGCCCAATCTTTAGCTTCCCGGGCTTTTACGCCCTGGAGCTGACGGCCGCAGTCCGTTATGAAGAGTTTCGCAACAACGACAGTAATGCAACAAAAACGGGTCACTGGGCAAAGACGGCAAGCCAATGGAGTCCGCCGTTGCGCAGACCGCCGCATACGGTGTGCCGGTCTGGCAGCGTGTTTTGAACGGCACCACGATCACAGTTGGTTGTGACAATATCTTTGGCCAGGATCCTCCTAAAGCCTACGGCTTTGGCGGTAACTCGGTCGGTTATCCAGACTTCATTTATGATGCGACTGGACGATTTGTCTTTGTCCAGTTGACGAAGAAATTCTGAGCCCAGTCAAAATTGAGTAGCTTGAAGAGGCAGCGGTGAAGACCGCTGCCTCTTCCCGTTCTGGCTGTCATCTCAGACGGCAAGATGCATAACAGTTTTCGGCAAGGCGTTCACGTTCTCGCTTGGCTGGACCGACCGTTGCCATGGGCCTGGTTGCGCACGAGGATATGAGTCGACAAGGAATCGTTAATGCCTGGCCATGCTCTAAAGAACACCCGGCGACGAGCAGAGCGCTCCTCACGAAAAGGGCGCCGCAAACGCTCGATCATCGCTTTCGAGATGATCCAGCTCGATCGCGAAGCTGCTGAACCTTTGCACCAGCAGGTTTACCAACAAATAAAAGAGGAGTTAGAAAGAGGTAGCTTCGCCGACGGTTCCTGGCGGCTTCCCTCTTCGCGGACGCTGGCACTTGACCTTGGTATCTCGCGCTTCACGGTTAAGCTGGCTCTGGAAAAGCTCCGCACGGAGGGTTACTTACATTCGACGGTGGGCTCGGGCACTTTCGTGGCCGAGTTACCGCCCGACCATTTCCTAAAGGCGCGTCACGCAGATGCTTCCCCGACGATCGATACGCCTATTCGAGTTTCTAAGCGGTTGGCCCAACTCGAGGATAAGCGTAGTGGCAAGGAACTCGAGACTGGAATTGCTGGTCCACCGGGGTGGACTCTGGTTCCCGGAATTCCAGCGGTGGATGAGTTTCCCCTCGCGATCTGGGAGAGCCTCCGCACCCAGGTTTTAGCCAAAAAAGGGGCACACCTGTTGCGCTATGCGCCGAGTCGTGGCGAGCTTGATCTGCGCAAGGCGGTCGCTGCCTATCTATGCGACTTCCGCGGAGTAAGCTGCAGACCCGACCAAGTTGTGATCGTCAGCGGGATGCAACAGGCGATGATGGTCACCAGCCTGGCCCTCGTTAATCGAGGTGAACCAGTCTGGGTGGAAGACCCAGGTTACGGTCAAGCTCGTAATGTTTTTGGTTTCTCCGGCGCCACCATTGTCCCGAGGCCGCTTGATCGCGAAGGATTGGTCATAGACGAATCAACCAAGAAGCCGCCTCCGCGTCTTATCTTTACGACGCCTTCGGCCCAGTTTCCACTTGGCATGACCATGAGTGCGAAGCGAAGGGAAGACTTGATCGGGTTCGCGCGAAGGCGCAACGCGATTGTTTTCGAAGACGACTATAACTCTGAGTTCTGGTTCTCAGGCCCACCCATGCCATCTTTGCAGGGCAAGGATGACTCCGGCCATGTCATTTATGCTGGCACGATGAGCAAGATTCTTTATCCCTCGTTGCGCCTTGGATTTCTGGTTGTCCCTGAGCGCTTGATCGAACCGATGATCAAAACTCGAAGCGTGCTGGATCAGCATTCGTCGCCGATTGATCAAGCGACTTTGGCGCGCTTTATCAGGGAAGGATATTTCCTAAGTCATGTTCGCCGAGTTCGGCAACTCTATGCTGACCGCCGGGCGTATTTCGTGGAACAATTCAACCTTCTGCTCAACGCGCATTTCCGCCTGGAGGTGCCGGATACCGGGCTGCATTTGATGGCATGGCTCCGTAACGTGGATGATTTTGCATCAATCCACCACTTTGCCAACGCGAATCAGATTCGTCCGGCGCGACTCTCGATTTATTGCATTAAAGCGAGATTGGATCCGGCCTTCGTCTTCGGCTTTGCGGCCTGGACGAAAGCGCAGATCAAAGAGACCCTGCTCAGGTTAGCCAAATTTCTGAACGAAAGAGCGAGTCGCGAAGCTAATCGGCGGGGCGAAAGCCCGGGCGTGGGGCGTCCGTAATCTGCGGTTCTCCCCTTTTCTGTCGAATTGGGTCGGTTCCTTTGGTCGAAGTGGGTCTGGCGACTCGTCTTCAGATATCTGATGACCATGTGATGAATCTCACGTTCGCTCCGAGCTCAATAAAGCCCGCGAGCACGCCTCTGGCTCGTCCTGTCGCAATCCTTGGTTTCGACGGAGTGGCGGCGCTGGATTTAACCGGGCCCCTGGAGGCCCTTAGTACGGCTCGGGTTCGTGGCCTGAGAGATAAAGACGCCCCAGGTTACGAGCCGATTATTGTAGCCTTGGACAGGAAAAGCTTCGTCTCGGAATCTGGACTGACTTTCGAGGCCGACGTAAGCATTGATTCGTCGCGCGCTTTCGACACGATTTTAATCCCAGGAGGGCGAGGGCTACGGCGTCCGGACGCCATCCGGAGAGCCGCCCAGTGGTTGGCGGCGCGAGCGCCTGCAACCCGGCGGATCGGCTCAATTTCCACTGGCATCTACGCACTGGCCCAAACGGGATTGATTGACGGCCGCTCAGTCGCCACTCATTGGCGCTTTCAACGGGATATCGCTCTACGTTTCCCAAAACTGCGAATGAGCCAGACGGCGGCCTTCCTGAAGGACGACCGGTTTTGCACATCTGCGGGAGGGAGCGCGGGAGTGGAGATGACTTTATCCCTGATCGAGGAAGACTACGGCCGCCAGGTGGCGCGGGCCGTAGCTCGGGAACTGACGGTGCGCCTGCGCCCTTCTGGTGAGGAAGAGGACTCTTTCGCAGCAAATTTTCAAGCGGATCCGTCGGAACGAGTGGTCGAACTTCCAGCTTGGATCACATCTCACCTGCACGAACGGCTGACCATCGACGCACTAGCAGAGAGAGCCTGCCTTTGCCCACGCCATTTCAGTCGTGTTTTTAAACAGATCTTTCAATGCACCCCAGGCGATTTTGTGGAAGAACTCCGCCTTGGTGAAGCGCGCCGCCGGTTGCTGGGGCACTGCGCGACGGTCGAGAGCGTGGCGGAAAGTGTCGGTTTCCAAAGCTCCGATGCGTTTCGCCGAGCGTTTGAGCGGCGGGTCGGTCTTACTCCGACCGCGTTCCGACGTCGCGCCGGCCACGGAATGGTCGCTTCCGAGACAAAGAAGCGTTCGCTATCGCGGACCTGACTCGTGGTCATGGCGAACCGACCGCGCCGATTGTTGCGCGCGGCTACTTCGACGGCGATGTCCAACCTCCCGATTCCTGGCCGGGAGCCGTTGTTCAAACGGCTCTCAGAACCGAAGGGATCTAAAGCGTGACTGGTTCTTCTTCCCAGTGCTGCGACTGGGTCTCACGCAACTTGCCGAGGGCTTCTTCCAGCGCTTTGGTTCGCTCCTGCACCATCTCTTCCAAGGTTTCTTTCTGCGCTTCCAGCTGAATCTGTAATCGGCGAGTCTGCAATAGGTTGCCGACGGATGTTTACAAGGCTCGTCGGACCGCCCGGCGCACCGTCTCAGTGATCCAGCCGTAGACGAGGTGGGAGGCCAGGGCGTAGATGTGTGTCGAGACCGGAATTTCCTTCGGCGGCTTCGAGAGTCCCGCAGCGGGGACCGCGACCTCGTCGGCCAGCAGCCAGACGCCTGTCCCGAACCCTGTCCCGTCGCCCAAGGTGACCAGAGGAGCGACTTCCGCGAGCGCTCCGTAGACTGCGGCGGAAGTTGCTCCCATGCCGTAGTGGACCGCTTCGCCCGCGAGGGGTTTATATTCGCGAGGCACTTTGCGACCGGCGACCTTCTCGAAAACGACATTGGCGGCTCTGACCGTGGCGGAATCGGGTTTGCGTCCGCCACGTTTCTTGCCCGACTGCAGAGCTTCCGCGGCCCCGCTCCAGGCGCTTTGGAATTGTTCCATAAGGAAAGAAGCCAGCAAACCGCCCGCCAATCCGGCTAGTAGGCCCTTTATGAGGTCGGTTTCGCCGTAATCCGTGTCATCGAAGCTAATCATTGCTTATCTCCCATTGATCCTATTTTCCGCGGCGATGTTCCCGGGAGCAAACGCCATTATTTGAAACGTAAGGCCTTGATCTCGCCAGGGCCACTCAGAAGGGTGGCGCGCCCCTTCGAGATGCGGTAGCGCACCTCGTTCGCTTCGTGCCGGTCGATTCGATAGCGAATACTGACTTCGCTGGAATCCTCGGGCCAGCGTGCATAAAACGCATCCGGCCCCGTATCCAGCGTCTCGACGATCTCTTCCAAAGGGCCGATCCTTTTACTGAGCGCGGCGTTCATTAGATAAACGTGGAAGTTTTCCGTACCGTATTCGCCCTCGCCATGCGTGGCGATCGCGTATTTCCCATCCGGCGATCGGCCATCGACGATCGTGGGATATTCATTTGCGCCATACTGGTGGTTGCTCGTCGCGTTTAAAGACGCCGGCGGAAGGGCGCAACCAGCCAGGAGTGTCGCGACGATGAGGTAGCGAATTTCTCTCTGCATAACACCCTTGGTTTTGCGAGATGAAGGGCTCGCTGGCAAGTGCGAAACACGATGCTTTACAGGATCAACTGCAGATAGACGACATCCAGGCGCCGGCCGAATTTGTTCCCGACCTCGCGCAAGCGGCCGGCGTCGCAGAAGCCTAACGACTTCAGCAACGCGATACTGCCGATCGATTCCTCGCAGGAAGCGGCCAGGATGGTGTGATAGCCTAACGAACGCGCTCTCGCAACCAGGTCCGCGACAATCGCCCGACCGTAGCCGCGGCGATGGCTGTCGGGCTGCACGTAAACGGTCAGCTCCACCGTGTCGCGATAGGCGCAGCGCGAGCGGAAGGGCGAGAGCGCGCCCCAGCCGATGATTCCGCCTTCGTCCTCCAAGACCGTGATCGGCTGGCTCGGCGGCCGGTCGCGCAACTCATCGATTCGGTCTTCAGTCGTCTCGTCGTTCACTTGGAAGGTCGCTGCCGAAGTGCGGACGTAGTGGTTATAAATCGTATTGATCGCTTCCGCGTCCGCCTCCCGTGCGAGGCGCGGGCGAAGCATGTCTTTCATGACGCTTTCGCTGCGGCGCAAACTTCGTCGCACCAAGTCTCGATCTTGGCCCGGATTTCGTCGCGGATATTGCGCACCATGGCCAGCTTTTCTTCATGAGTGCCGGTCAGGACGGAAGGATCGGGAAAGCCCCAGTGCAGACGACGCGCCGGGCCGGGAAAGATGGGGCACTTCTCAGCGCTCGTTTCATCGCAAACCGTGACGAAATATTCAAAGACCGGTCCGTTTTTCCAAACGTCGAAGACGGCTTGCGTGCCTTTGCCGGAAATATCGATGCCAACTTCGCGCATCGCTTCGACCACGAGCGGGTTGAGCGTGCCCGGCTCGAGGCCGGCGCTCTGCGCCTCGAAATGGTCGCCGCAGATTTCGTTCAGCCACGCCTCCGCCATCTGGCTGCGCGCGCTGTTGTGGATGCAGATGAAAAGAACGCGCCGTTTCATGCGGATCTTAGGTGACCGCCTCTTGCGCAATGACTCCAGCCGGTTCGCAGCAATTCGCGCGCAATTTTGCCAAACGCCGCAAATCTTTGCGGAAAACCGGATCGGAAGCAGCGCAATCCTGCAGACATTTTAAATTCATTTCCAGCTCCGCCGATCGCTTCACCGGCAGGGAATAAATGATCCAATTTGCCTGTCGCTTTGTCGCTACCAACCCGCGCGCCCGCAGGTAGGCCAGATGTTTCGAGATCTTGACTTGCGCTTCGCCAAGGGCCTCCTGAAAATGGCAAACGCACAACGGTGTTTGGGTGAGCAAATGCAGGATGCGCAAGCGCGTTGGATCGCAAAAACATTGATATATCTGAACCAGATCCATGGCGTTTAGCAGCAGCCTGTCGGTTCCTTATCGGAGTCGATCCCGCATTTTTTCTTCGCGAGGCAATCAGTGTGTTTCTCGCCCAATTGGATCTCGAGGTGCTCACCCGTTGGCTGCGCGGCTGCAATCGGATACTGCGCCACCACGCAGCAATCGTATTCCACTTCGACTTCCAGGTCCTCGTGCGGGAGCACCTGCTTTCCCAGATCAAGAATCCTGGCTAATCCCGCGGCATCAAGACGATGATCGACATCGTCCGCCACGTAAGTTTGCAACAGGCACGTCTCGCTCGTGTCGTGCAGCATTCCGCCGCAGTCGATGAAGCGCTTGGCGACATGACCGACTTCTGTGATGTGAAAATGAGCCGGAATCTGATCGCCATCGGGAAGAATAAAGCGAGGCAGGCTGCTGGGATGTTGCCGAAGAACCACCTTTAAATCGTGCAGTTTCATCCGCCCTAAATATTCCCATACAGGAATATATTCAAGTGCTGAGCAGCGATTTTATCAACTCGCGGTTAAGGCTGACTGCCGAGCAGGCGGAACGCATTCGCAATCACGATCAAGGTCGCACCGGTGTCGGCGAGAATGGCGAGCCAGAGGCTGGTGTATCCGAAGACGGCAAGGATAAGAAAGAGGGCTTTGATCGCGAGGGCGAAGGCGATGTTAAACTGGATGATGCGCAGGGTGCGGCGGCCGAGCCGAAGGGTCTCGGCGACTTTGCTCAGGTCGTCCTTCATCAAGGCGATGTCGGCCGTCTCGATGGCGGTGTCTGTGCCGGCCGCGCCCATCGCGATGCCGACGGTGGCAGCGGCCATCGCGGGGGCGTCATTTACGCCGTCGCCGATCATGCCGACGTGCGTGTGCTCGGCGAGCAAGGCGCGGACGCGGGCGATTTTGTCGTCGGGCAAAAGATCGCCGTGGGCTTCGTCGATGCCGGCTTGCCGGGCAATGGCGTCGGCGGTGCGTTGGTTGTCGCCACTGAGCATGACGACGCGTTCGATGCCGGCCGCATGCAAATCGCGGATGGCTTGTTCGGCGTTGGCGCGGATGGCGTCGCCCACGGCGAGGATGCCGAGGACTTCGCCTCTGCACTTGCCGTGCGGCTGGTGACCGACCGCGACGACAGACAGGGCGCGGCTTTCGATTTCGCCGAGCTCGCGTTCGAGCTTGTCGGAGCAGACGGCCATTTCGTGGGTGAAGCGATGATTGCCGACGAAGTATCTGTGGCCGTCGATTTCCGCCTCGGCTCCGCGTCCGGTGCGGGACTGATAATTTTCGCTGCGCGGAAACTCGATGCCGCGCTCCTTTGCAAAAGCGGTCACGGCCTGCGCGAGCGGATGATCGGAGTGCGTGTCGATGGCAGCGGCGATGCGCAGGATTTCATCCTCGGACTTGCCGCCAAGCGCGGTGACGGCGAGGACGCGCGGGCGGCCTTCAGTGATGGTCCCGGTCTTGTCGAGTGCGAGAGCGCGCAGGCGGCCGATGGATTCGAGGAATGCGCCGCCTTTAATGAGCACTCCGCGGCGGGCCATCGCGGTGAGGCCGGAGACGACGGAGACGGGCGTGGAAATGACAAGCGCGCAGGGACAGGCGATGACGAGCAGGACGAGCGCGCGGTAGGTCCAGGTGAACCAGTCGCCGCCGAAAGCCAGCGGCGGCACGAAGAAGACGAGCAACGCGAGAATCATGACGCCCGGCGTGTAGTATTTCGCAAAGACATCCACGAAGCGCTGCGAAGGCGCTTTTTGCGACTGCGCCTCTTCGACGAGGTGGATGATCTTCGCGAGCATCGTATCCGTGGATGCCTTGGTGACGCGGGCTTCGAGCGAGCCTTCGCCGTTGATCGTCCCGGCGAAAACGGCGTCGCCCAATTTCTTCTCCACTGGCATGGACTCGCCGGTGATGGGTGCCTGGTTGATGGCCGACGTGCCGCTCGTGACTTCGCCATCGAGCGGCACGCGCGCCCCGGATTTGATCGCGATGAGGTCGCCGATTTCCACCTGCTCGACGCGCAATTCCTCAAATGCTTCGTCGCGTTTCACCAACGCTGTGGCAGGCGTGAGATCGAGCAGCGATTCGATGGCGCGCCGCGCCCGCTGGACGCTAAAAGCCTCTAGCATTTCCGAGAGCGCGAAGAGGAAGACCACGGCGGCGGCTTCCGCCCATTCGCCGATGATCGCCGCCCCGATGACGGCGACGGTCATGAGCAAGTTCATGTCGGGCGCAAGTCGGCGGACGGCTCCGACGGCTTTCGGAAAAATGAACCAGCCGCCCGCGATGATCGCGCCGACAAAGAGCGCGACCGCCAGCCACTCCGGTCCGAGAGTGGTCCATTGCGCGCACAATCCGAGGCCGGTCAGCGCCGCAGAGAGCCCGACCGAAATCCATCGTGCGCGCTGAGCGGCGCGCACACCGTCATCGCCGACATCGCGCGGCGCGTTCGCAGGTTTCGCTTCCAAGCCCGCCGCGCCAATTGCGTCAATCAGCGCCCGCTGCGTCACGCGTTTGTCGTGCGCGATGGTTACTTTCGCCGTCACCACATTTGCCCGCACCGCGCGCACGCCCTCCAGCGGCTGGAGCGCCCTTTCGATCAGCGCCACTTCCTCCGAGCAATCCATCCCCGCCACGCGAAGCACGGTTTCGGCATTCGCCGCGACGCTTTCCTTTGGCGTCGCGCCCGGCCGTTCTTGTTTCTCGCGCGCGTGCTCAGGCCCGCAGCAATCACCCTTATTCGCGCGAGTTTCGTGCTGATTCATTTGGTTGAAATTTGTGGCCGCTTCGGGCGGGAAGAATACCGTCCAGTCCTTGCGCTGGCGCAGCCGACATGATCGGCAGTAACGGGCCGAAAGCGTAGAAGAGTGATGGTTTCATATCATCCAGTCGCGCCGCCGCTTTGGCTGAGCATGTCGATGATGAGGAGGATGAGGAATCCGAGAAAAAACATCGCCGTCGAAAGCGTCGTCTCGGGCACCTCGTGCGCTTCGACGAGCAACTCTTCAGTGACGAGGTAGAGCAGCGCCGCCGCGCCGAAGCTCAGCGCCACTTCCAAGCCGGCGCCACTCAAACCGCCGAGCAGGCTGGCGCCGAGCGTGCCGCCCGCGGGCAACAGCAACGCCAGCCCACTGATCGTGGCGATGAGCTTGCCTCGCGACCAGCCGGCTTCGCTCATCTCGGCGGCGCTGGAGAGTCCGAGAAAGAGCACCTCCATCCCGAGAGCAATGGTAAGCAGCACCCCGGTTTGCGCATTGGCCGTAAAACCGATGCCGATGAGGAGGCCATCCAGGAACACGTCCACGCCGATCGCGGCGATCATGCTCCAAGGATTTTTTTCGCCTTTTGCACCGCCCTTGGCGCCGGGAATCTTTCTCGTCGTCAACCAGCGGATGAAAAGCATGAGCGCGGTGCCGCCAGCGAAGCCGATGATTGCTGCAACGGGCGCGCGTTCCTGCAGGACATCGGGCAGAACTTCGGTGGCGACCGCGGCGAAGACGACGCCCGCCGCGAAGTGCTGAAAGTAGCTGGTCAGGCGCGGACCCGGCGTGCGGAAAGCCGCGATTGACCCGCCCACTGCCATCGCGACGGCAGGCCCAAGCGCGAATACCAAAACCTTTAGAACGGGATTATCCATGAGTCTTATCTTCGTTCGTCGCGATGCTCGTGTTGGTGGTGGATGTCTGGGGCGTGTGGGTGCGCATGAACAAGCGGTTCGTGCGTATGAAAATGAGAATGCGGTTCGCCCGCGGGAGCGCCCGCGGCATGAGGATGTTGGTGGTGCTCATCATGCGTATGCAGGTGGGCGTGACCTACCGACCGATGCCCATGCTTGTGCTCGTGCCGCTCGCTCAAGTGCAACCAGACGCCTAAGATCATCAGCGCCGCCGCAAGCCAAAAAATCAGCTCCGGTCTCTCGGTGAAAAGGAGGAAGGAAAGCGCCGCGCCCATGAACGGTGCGGTCGAAAAATAAGCGCCCGTTCGCGCCGTCCCAAGATGACGCAAGGCGAGCACGAAAAGCGTGAGACTAACTCCATAGCTGAAAAGGCCGACTGTCCCTGCGGCCAAAATGCTCCCGAGGTGCGGCACTCGATGAGTTAGAAACCAGGCGATAAGAGTATTGATGCTACCGGCGACGAGACCTTTGAGCATGGTCGTCTGAACAGGATCGGCCGCGGAAACTTTGCGCGTGAGATTATTATCGAGTGCCCAGGCGAAGCAGGCGCCGATGATGCAGAGCGCGCTCCAGGGAATGCTTCCGCTGACCGAGTTTTTCCAGGAGAGGAGCAAGCTGCCAGTGATGATCGCGACCATCCCGGCGAAAATGCGCCGGTCGAAGTTTTCCCGGAAAACGAACCAGGCAAGGAGCGCGGTCAAGACGCCTTCGAGATTAAGCATGAGCGAAGCGACGGAGGCTCTCGTCCCGATCAAACCCACCACGAGCAGGACGGGTGCGATGACGCCGCCGCTCAGAATCGCGCCGGCCAGCCACGGCCAGTCGGATCGCTGCAAACCGGCCTCCGCTGAGACTCTACGGAGGACGTGACTGCGCAACGCCATCCAAAGAGCGAGACCCACACCGGAGCCAAGGTAAAGCAGACCAGCCAGCCACTGTGGGGGCATGGCGCCCACGAGCAGTTTCGCCAACGGCGTGCTCACGCCGAACAGCGCCGCGGCCGCCAAGGCAAAGGCCGCGCCGCGACGGTCTGGAAATCTTTGGCCGGTTGCGGATGCAGTCATTCGTTAGGCGATCGCCCGCTCCTTGGTCGAAGACGGCTTTGTTTCGCGATGGAAAATGCGATACAGCGCCGGCAAGACGAGCAGGGTAAGCAGAGTCGAGCTGATGATGCCGCCGATGACGACCGTGGCGAGCGGGCGCTGCACTTCCGCGCCGGTGCCGGTGGCTAGCGCCATCGGCACAAAGCCGAGCGCGGCGACGAGTGCCGTCATGAGCACGGGGCGCAAGCGCGTGAGCGAGCCATTAAAGACCGCCGCGGGGAGCGGAGTGCCGGACTCGCGGAGGTTGTTGATGAAAGAAATCATGACGATTCCGTTCAAGACCGCGACGCCGGAAAGCGCGATGAAACCGACGCCGGCCGAGATGGAAAGGGGGATGTCGCGCAGCCAAAGCGCGGCGATGCCGCCGGTCAGCGCGAGGGGCACGCCGGAGAAAACCAGAAGCGCATCCTTCGCTTGGCCGAAGGCCATGAAGAGAAGGGTGAAAATGAGGAGCAACGAAACCGGGACGACAATTTGCAGGCGTTTCGTGGCGGAGAGGAGTTGCTCAAAAGTGCCGCCCCACGTCGTCCAATAACCGGCCGGAATCTCGACCGAGTCCATCCGTTGCTTGGCTTCGGCAATGAAAGAGCCGAGATCGCGTCCGCGCACGTTGGCGGTCACGACGACGCGCCGTTTGCCGTTCTCGCGGCTGATCTGATTTGGGCCCGGCGCGATGCT
Source organism: Chthoniobacterales bacterium (assembly GCA_965218705.1). Taxonomy (GTDB): domain Bacteria; phylum Verrucomicrobiota; class Verrucomicrobiia; order Chthoniobacterales; family UBA10450; genus Palsa-1392. Next base: position 153,965 of record OZ244652.1, on the reverse strand, counting down.
GAAATCGGCGATCTCGCCCAGCGGCACGAAAGAAGGCATCCCTCCCTGCTCGAGGCTCGCCTTCGTCATCTCAGCGGCGCCGCTTGTTGGTTTCGGAATTTCCACCGGGAGGCGTTTGAGTGCGTCGAGATCGGTCCGGAGATTTTCCGGCAGACGCACGAGCAAAGGATGGCGGCGATCGCCTTCGAAAACTTCGCCGGCTTCCTTGCCACCGATCGCAATCTGGATCACCTCCTGCACGCCCTCCACGTTGAGGCCGAAGCGCGCCATCGCTTTGCGATTCATTTGGATGGTGAGCAACGGCAGGCCGGTGATCTGTTCCACGCTCACGTCTTCGGCGCCGGGAACGGCTTCGAGCACGCTGCCGATTCGTTTGCCGATCTCGAGCAGTTCCTCGAGGTCGTCACCGAAAACTTTTACCGCCACGTCGCTGCGCACGCCGGCGATGAGTTCGTTGAAGCGCATCTGGATCGGCTGCAGAAACTCAAACTTCGTGCCGGGTAACTCAGCGTCCATTTTCTCCGCCATTGCGTTGACCAATTCGGTCTTGTCGCGTCGTGGATTGGGCCATTCGGAGCGCGGTTTGATCATGACGAAGCCGTCCGCGACGCTCGGCGGCATCGGATCGGTCGCGACTTCGGCGGTGCCGATCTTGGCGAAGGTTTCCTTCACTTCAGGAAACTCGAGGAACTTCTTTTGCACCGCGTTCTGCATCTCGATTGCCTGCGTCAGGCTGGTGCCGGGGATGCGAAGCGAGTGCACCGCGAGATCGCCTTCGTCGAGATTGGGGATGAACTCGCTTCCCATGCGCGACGCGAGGAGGACGCTGAGCACGACGAGGACCGCGGCGCCGATTGCGACGAGGCCACGGTTCGCGATGGCGGAACGGAGGAGCGGCTGGTAGAGCGACTTCGCGCCGCGCATGAAGAAGTTTTCTTTTTCCGAGACTTTGCCGCTCATGAAAATGGCGACAGCCGCAGGCACAAACGTGACCGAGAAGATCATCGCGCCGGTGAGGGCGAGGAGAACCGTCCACGCCATCGGGTGAAACATTTTCCCCTCCACCCCGGTGAGGGTGAGGATCGGCAAATAGACGACCATGATGATGAAGACGCCGAAAAGACTCGGCTTCACCACTTCGCGGGTGGCTTGAAAGACAGTGTCGAAACGTTCGGCGCGCGTGGCGAGGCGACCGCGCTGGTGTTGATCTTCGGCGAGCCGGCGGATGCAATTTTCCACGATGATGACCGCGCCATCGACGATGATGCCGAAGTCGAGCGCCCCCAGACTCATGAGGTTGCCGCTAATTTTCGTCGTGACCATGCCGCTGATCGTGAAAAGCATGGAGAGCGGGATAACGAGCGCGGTCAGGATGGCGGCGCGGACGTTCCCGAGAAGGAGGAGGAGAACAACGATGACGAGGACCGCCCCTTCGAAGAGATTTGTCTTCACCGTCTTGATCGTGGCATTGACCAGATCGGTGCGGTTATAGACGGTCTGCGCGACGACGCCTTTGGGCAGCGTCTTGTTCACCTCCGCGACGCGTTGCGCGACGCGCTGGGAAACGGTGCGGCTGTTTTCGCCCACGAGCATGTAAACGGTGGCGAGGACGGCCTCCTTGCCTTCCGCGGTCGCGGCACCGGTGCGCAACTCCGAGCCGATGCCGATCTCGGCCACATCGTGCAAATGAACGGGCACGCCATCGAAAGTGCCAACCGTGATCAAGCCAATGTCCTCCAGGGTCAGCACCTGGCCAGGCGCGCGGATGAGATATTGCTCGCCGTTTCGCTCGATGTAACCGGCGCCGACGTTCGCGTTATTGCTCGCGAGCGCAGCCATGATGTCGCGAAAGCTGAGATTGTAGGCGATCAACTTTTCCGGACGCGGCGCAACGTGATATTGCTTTTCGTAACCGCCGATCGTGTTCACCTCCACCACGCCGGGCACGGTGCGCAGTTGCGGTTTGATCACCCAATCCTGCAGGGTGCGGAGGCTCATCGGCGTGAAGGGCTCGCCTTTTTCATCCTTCGCGCCGGGGTCGGCCTTCACAAGGTACATGTAGATTTCTCCCAGCCCGGTCGTGATCGGGCCCATCGCGGATTCAATCCCGGGCGGCAGTTTGCCTTTCACTTCCTGGAGGCGCTCGTTCACGAGCTGGCGGGCGAAATAGATGTCCGTGCCGTCGCGGAAAACCGCCGTCACCTGCGAGAGGCCGTAGCGTGAAATGGAGCGGGTGTAATCCAAGGCCGGCAGCCCGCCGAGCGCGGTCTCGACTAGATAGGTGATGCGTTGCTCGGCTTCGAGCGGGGAATAACCAGGCGCCTCGGTATTGATCTGCACCTGGACGTTGGTGATATCCGGCACGGCATCGATCGGGAGCCGGTGATAGTTATAAACGCCGAGCGCGGCGATGGCTGATACCGCGAGGAGGATGATCCACCGCTGGCGGATGGAGAGGTGGATGAGTTTATCGAGCACGAGAAAGGAGATTTGACGGGATTTTATAAAGGCGTTAAAAAGACCTTATGAAGACGCTTACGATCACCGAGGCGAAGAAGAACCTCGGCAAATGGGTTGGCGCGGCGGCGCGGGGCGCCGATGTGGCGGTCATCATGGGCGAGCACGTCGTCGCGCTCAGAAAAGTCGAGGTGGAAGTGAATGATTATGCCTGGAGAGAGTACGGCGCCACGAGCGAGGAGTTGGAAAAGTTCGAGCAACGCGTCGCGACCGAAGTAAGGCGGCTCCGCCGCGAAGGTCGATTGATTTCTGTGCCCGACAACCTGGAGGATGCCCTTGAAAAAGTCGCTGGTCTTGGTCCCCGCCGTGCAAAAACAACTGCGCGCTCTGCCCGACCCCGAAAAGGTCGCCGGAGTGCTCGCGCTGCTTGAGTTGGGCGCAGCTTTCGGAAATCCGCACATCCATAGTGGTCTCGGCATCCGCAAACTCAAAGGCAATGTCTTCGAGTGCCGCGCGGGGCTGGCCAGACGGTTTGGATTCCACGCCGAAGGTGACGCGCTCACCATCGTTTTCCTCGGCAACCACGACGAACTGCGTCGTTGGGTGCGTGGCCTTTGAAGATTAATGATCATGGCTGGCGCCGGATTTCATCACATCGGCTTTCACGACGAAGCTGTTCTCGGTCACGTATTTCGTGCCGCGCTTGAGTGGTCCCTCGATCACTTCCACGAGGTCGCCGTCGCGTCGGCCCAATTCCAGGATCGCGATCTCGAATGAGGTGCCGTCGTTCATGAAGACGACATCCCAGTCGCGGAAGGTCTGGAGCGCGCTCGCTTTCACCGCAATCGGCACCTCGGTTTCCTCGACCACCACTTCTGCGGTCACGAAGAGACCGGGTTGCCATTTCATCTCCGGATTCGCCATCTCCGCTCGCGCCATCAATGTCTGCGTTGTCTCGGAGCTGATGGGTGACAGATAATTCAGCGTGGCCTCGCCTTTCAGTTCGCCATCGCCAAGCACCTCGACCTTTTGGCCTTCCTTGAGTTTCGCGAAGTCCTGCTTCGGCACCGCGAGGTCCACTGCGATCACGTCCAGATCGGCCACGACATAGAGCGTGGTCTCCTGGTTGACGGATTCGCCGAGGACGGCGTCGCGCTTGATCACGCGTCCGGCGATTTGTGACTTAATCTCGTATGGCCGCAGGCTTTCGTTGCTTTCCACCACCGCGAGGACTTCATCCTGAGCCACCGGGTCGCCGAGTTTCTTGCGCGCCTCGAGCACCACGCCCGGATACCGCGGCGTGACGTGCGCGACCTTGTCAGGATCGGCCACGATCTTGCCCGTCATCTGCACGAGCGTGCGCAACTTCGCCGGGCCGGCCTCTTCGATCTTGATTCCCGCGGTCTGAATCGCCGCCGCCTGCATCGTGACACGGCCTTCGTGCGACTCATACTTCCACTGCGACTGCTTGCCGTTGTAGGTCGCCGTGACCGTGACGTCGAAGGAGTGCGGTTCTTCCACCACCTTGTCGCCGACGAGGTAGTCGCCTTCTTTTTTGAAATTGATCGTGTCCTTGCGATCGAGAAACCGGTCGAGATGGATGAGGAGTTTTATCTCGGCGGGATCGAGCGGCTTCCCATTCTTGAAAGGAAAAACGCGGAACTGCGGCGGGATGTCCGGTTCGTAGATCGTAACTTCAAGGCCGAGATCGCCATCGGTGAGCAGACGTCCGTTGTGCGGCCCGCGCGGATAGTCTGTCACGGGCGCGTCGGCGTGTTCACTCGCGACGTGGGCTTTCTGCGGCGCCGAACGAAGAATCTTCCAGGTCACGAGAATGCCGGCCACGAGAATGAGGATGAGTCCGATGATTTTTGCGATGGGTTTCATGAGTTGTCAGGGCTTGGGATTGGGAGCGAGAGTGTGGCCGATGAGGCCCTGGATCTCGGCCGCGGCGGAGTGGTAGCGCACGAGTGCGTCGAGATACTGGGCGCGGGCTTCGGCGGCGGAGCGGCGCGCATCGAGCACTTCCAGGTAGCTGAAACGCCCGGCCTCATAACCTTCATTGCTCAGCCGATAGGACTCCTCGATCTGCGGCAGAACGGAAGCGCGGTATTCCTTGATCTGAATTCCAGCATCCTCCAGCTCCTCGTAGGCGATCGTGAGGGCGGTGTTCAATCGGACCGCCGCCGCCCGCTGCTCGTGCCGCGTTTTTTCCATCGCGGCCTGCGCTTCCGCGATCCCGCCCTGGTTGCGATTAACCAGCGGGAGCGGGAGCGAAAATCCGAAGACGGCGGTCGTGTCACCGCTCTGCTCGAAGCGGCGGACGCCGCCGTTCAAGGTCAGGTCGGGCCACACTTTCGCGCGTTCAGATGCGAGCTGCGCCGCGCGTTGCGCGTCCTCGGTTGCGCCACGGGCGAGGCGGGGATTGTTCTGCAATTGGCCGGTCGCAGCCGGCAACAGCGGCAATTCCTCGTGCAGAATTTCGAGATCGCCAACCGCCTCGGAAAAGCGCGGGCTGGTGCTGGCCCATTGCGCGGAGAGTCGCTTCCGCGCGACCGCGAGCTGACCTCTCTCCTGCTCGACCGCGATGCGGGCGGAAGCACGGGCGAGATTGGCTCGGGAAACTTCGAGCGGTGAAGCGCGGCCCGCCTCCACACGCTCTTTCGCGAGGGGCGCGAATTTTTCCGCAAGCGCGAGGGTCTCGCGCGCGAGCCGCAAGCGGCGTTGCGTGCCGAGGAGAGCCACGAAGGCTTGCGTGGTCTTGGTCGCAACCTCGAGACGCTGCGCGGCGTAATCCCACTCCGCCAATTCGCGTCCGCGCAATGCCGCGCGCGTCCGCGCCGGGCGTTTGCCACCGAGCTCCAGAATCTGCCCCACTTCCAAAGTCGTCTCAGCGCTTTCGCCTCCGCTAAAGTCGCCGCTGCCGGTCACATCTTCGACCCGCAGATGCAGCGCAGGGTTGATCCCGAATCCTGCCTGAATGCGGCGCGCCTCCGCGATACGAATATCCTGCGCAAAGACCGCCAGATCGGGATGATGCAGGAGCGCGAGCGCGACCGCCTGGCGCAAGGTGAGCGGACCTTCCGTTTCGGCACCGGCGCGCGCTTCGCCCGCGAAGAGCGCGGAGACAACTCCGCTTAGGAGAAGAATGGGGATAAGATTTAAATAATGCATGATCGAGGTGGAGATTGAGTCTGGTGGATGTCGCGGGACGAAGCGGCGATGGGGCGGCGCAAAAGCGCGCGGACGCCTGAGGACCCGGGTTATACAAGAGCCCTCGCGAGACGAGGGCAGACCACGGGTATCTTAACCGAGGAGCTGCGGCGGATGATCGATGCCGGAGACCCGCGGCTCGGTCGAATGGGTCAGTGCAGCACTGACCCCTTCGAGAGCATGCAACTCCAACGGCGCCGAGACGAAAAGGCCTGGCATGATGGCAGCGAAGAGGGCGTGTTCCGCCATGTGCTCCGCATCTTTCTCGTCATGATTGTCCGGCCGATGATCGTTATCGGTCTGATGATATTCTTGATGCACTCTCGCCTCAGCCGCGTCGTGATGATGAACCATGAAACGCCCTAACATCTGGTGGGAATGCCCGGCTGCGAGGAGCAGCGTGACAAGGAGCAAAAAATGCCGGCCGTGGCGAAACAGGGTCATCAGCGCAGGGCTGCGATACTGCAACCAGGCGGCCCGGTCAACCGAAGCGAGGTTTTGCGATGGCGGCGAATCGCTGTTCGCTCAAGCGCAAGCCGGATGGCGATATGCTTCACCCTCGCTCCGCCAGGGAGCGTCGGCGCCAAAGAAAATAGATCGCGGGGATGATGAGCAGCGTCAGGATGGTCGAGCTAATCATTCCGCCGATCATCGGAGCGGCGATTCGCTTCATCGTGTCGGCGCCGGTGCCGTGACTCCACATGATCGGAAGCAAGCCGGCGATGATCGCCGCCACCGTCATCATCTTGGGCCGGACGCGCTGCACCGCACCGAACATGACCGCATCGTAGAGGTCTTGCGCCTGTGGCCGCGCCACCCGCCGCCGCAGGCTCTCCCACGCTTCATCGAGATAGACGATCATGACCACGCCGGTCTCGGCCGCGACCCCGGCGAGGGCGATGAACCCCACGGCGACGGCGGCGCTGTAATTATAGCCTAACAAATAAAGGAGCCAGACGCCGCCGACGAGCGCGAAAGGGACGCTCAGCATCACGATGAGTGACTCGGTGACATTACGGAAGTTCAGATAGAGCAGGAGAAAGATCAGCAGGAGGGTGATCGGGATGGCGATGCGCAGGTTCTCCCGTGCCTTAAGCAGGTACTGATACTGACCGCCCCACTGGATGTAATACCCGGCGGGCAACTTGATGTGATCCGCGATCAATTTCTTCGCGTTCTCCACGTAAGTGCCGAGGTCGATTCCGGCAGTGTCGACAAACACGAACCCGGCAAGGACGCCGTTCTCATCGCGAATCGACGGCGGGCCCGTGCTCAGACCGATCTCCGCCAGTTGCTCGAGCGGAATCTGTGCGCCGGCCGGCGTCGCCACCAGGACCCGGCGCAGCGCGGGCAGATCGGTCCGGAAATCGCGCGCATAGCGAACATTGATCGGAAACCGCTCCCGCCCCTCCACCGTGGTTGCGACGTTCTTCCCGCCGATCGCGCTTTCGATCACCTCCTCGACGTCGCCGATGCGCAAGCCGTAGCGCGCAATCGCCTCGCGCTTGATTTTGAAATCGACGTAGTAGCCGCCAGTGACCCGCTCGGCGAAGGCGGAGGCGGTGTGCGGCGCGTTCTTAAGCAGGCTCTCGATCTGGGTCGCGATCTGTTCGATTTTCCCCAGATCGGTCCCAAGCACCTTGATTCCAATCTGGCTGCGAATGCCGGTCGCCATCATCTCGATCCGCGTCTGGATCGGCATCCACCAGATCGCGGGCATACCGGGAAAAGGAAGCTGTTTGCCGAGCTCCTGCTTGATCTTGTCGAAGGTCATCCCGGGCCGCCATTGCTCCTCCGGCTTGAGCGTTACGACCGTCTCGACCATCGAGAGCGGAGCCGGATCGGTCGCGGTGCGCGCCCGACCCGCTTTCCCGTAGACCCGTTCGACCTCGGGAAATTTCGCGATGATCGCGTTCTGTTTCTGGAGGATGGTTTTCGCTTCGCTGATCGCTATTCCAGGCACAGCTGTCGGCATGTAGAGGAGCGTGCCTTCGTTCAGCGGCGGCATGAACTCCGAGCCGATCCGGCGATGCGGGATCCAGGTGAGCGCGAGGATGATGGCGGCGAGGAGGAGCGTCGTCCAGCGGTAGTGCAGCACCAGCCTAACGAGCGGTTGGTAAACCCAGACGAGGAAACGGTTGATCGGGTTTTTCGATTCCGCCGGGATTTTTCCGCGAATGAGCCAGACCATCAGAATCGGCGCGAGTGTGACCGAGAGGAGAGCGGCAAAAAACATCGCGAAGGTCTTGGTGTAAGCGAGGGGCTTGAAGAGCCGGCCAGACTGCGCCTGGAGCGAAAAGACCGGCACGAACGAGACCGTGATGATGAGGAGGGAAAAGAAGAGCGGCCGGCCGACCTGCTGCGCCGCCTTGATGATGACGCGGGTCCGGCTCAGGTCCACCACCGCGCGCTCCTCTTCGGTGAGGGCGGCCACGCCGAGGCTTTCCCGCCGGGTGCGCGCGTGCTCCCAGCGTTCCAGCCATTTGTGCGCGTTCTCCACCATCACGATGGCAGCGTCCACCATCGCGCCAATCGCGATTGCGATTCCGCCTAAGGACATAATGTTGGAGGACAAGCCGAGCGCGCTCATCGGAATGAAGGAAAGGAGGATGGCGATCGGGAGCGTCAAAATCGCGACCAGCGCGCTCCGGAAATGGATGAGAAAGAGCAGGCAGATCAGACTTACGATGATGCTCTCCTCGAGCAGCTTCGCCCGCAGGGTGGCGATCGCCCGCTTGATCAAGGTGGACCGATCGTAGCCCGTGACGATGCGGACTCCGTCAGGGAGTGAGGATTTGAAATCCTCCAGTTTCTTCTTCACCGCCGCGATCGTCTTGAGCGCGTTCTCGCCGTAGCGCATGACCACGATCCCGCCGACCGCTTCGCCTTTCCCGTCCAGCTCGAGCAAGCCGCGTCGAATGTCCGGGCCTCGATGAACCCGGGCGACGTCTTTGACCGTAATCGGGACGGCGTTTTCTCCCAGGCCGACCACGACTTTCTCGATGTCGCCCAGACTCTTGATGTAACCCTCACCGCGAACCATGTATTCGGTCTCGCCGAACTCGATCACGCGACCGCCGACATCGTTGTTCGATTCGCGGATCGCTTCGATCACCCTGTTGATCGGGACGTGGAAGGCGAGAAGCTTGTTCGGGTCGATATCGACCTGATACTGGTTGACGTAGCCGCCTAACGAAGCCACCTCCGCGACTCCGGGCGTATTCTGCAGATAATAGCGGAGCGTCCAATCCTGCAAGGAGCGCAGCTCCGCCAGGCTATGCCGACCCCTGTCGTCGACCAGCGCGTATTGATAGATCCAGCCCACTCCGGTGGCGTCGGGCCCGAGAACTGGGTTGACGTTTTCCGGCAGTTGATTGCGAACCTGGTTCAGATACTCGAGCACCCGCGAACGCGCCCAATAGATATCCGTTCCGTCTTCAAATATCACGCTAACGAATGAAAGACCGAAGAAACTCTGGCCGCGGGCATATTTCACTTTAGGGGCTGCGGCCAGGGTACTAACGATAGGGTATGTGACCTGGTCCTCGACAATGGTCGGGGCGCGCCCTGGCCAGTCGGTGAAGACGATTACCTGCACGTCGGAGAGATCGGGGATGGCGTCGAGGGGGATGTTGCGAACTGCGACAAGCCCGGCCGCAACGGCGAAGAAGGTCCCGATCAGGACGAGAAAACGGTTGTGGGCGCACCAGGCGATGAGTCGCTCGATGAAGGACTCCTGCACGGGAGGCGGTGATTGCATGGCAGTCGGCTTCGGCATCAAAGATGTTGGCCTGAAGTCTTGGGCATCGGCATCTCCATGGCGCTTCCGTTCACCGCCGCTTTCATCTGGCTTTCGCTGTCGAGGAGAAAATTTCCGTCGACCACGACCAGTTCGTCACCATTCAAACCCTTCGAGATGACCGTGCGTTCGCCACTCCTCCCGCCTAACTGCACTTCCTTCGGTGCGAAGATCCCTTTCTCGGCCTGAATGAAAACATACTGGCGCTTGCCAGTATCGAAGACCGCACTCGCCGGCACGGTCAGCTGTTCTCCTAATCCCGCCTCCAATGTGACGTTGGCGTACATGCCGGGCTTGAGGAGCGCGTCAGGGTTCTTTAACACGAGGCAGACTTTGGCCGTGCGCGTTTTGTTTTGTAGATACGGGTAGATGAAAGCTACCTCACCTTCGAAAGCCGTGTCGGGATAGGCGTCGACCGTGACATCCGCTTTCTGTCCTTCCTCAACAACCGGAAGCTCGGATTCGTACACTTCCGCTTCGAGCCAGACGTCGGAGAGATTCGCAATGCGATAAAGCGGCATACCCGGCGTAATCATCTGGCTCGATACGATGTTCTTCTCTACCACCACGCCGGTCATCGGCGCAGTCAGGTCGAGGGTATCCTTCGGCGTTCCCGCTTCTTCCAGCGCCTTGATCTGCACTTCGCTGATGTCCCATAACTCAAGCCGTTTTCGCGCGGACTCGAGCAGGGACTGGTCGGCTTGATTGTTCGTGGCCGAAAAGCGCCGCATCTCTGCACTTAGCCCGGATGACTTAGCAGGCCTATGTGTCTTCTCATACGCGAGCAGGTATTCCTGCTGCGCAGAGTAAAGATCAGGGCTGTAAAGCGTAAGCAACGACTCACCCGCCTGCACCGGCTGACCTGGTTTATCGACGTAGAGCTTTCGCACCCATCCTTTGACCTTGCTGTTGAGGTCCGCCACCTTCGTCTCGTCGTAAGTGATGGAGCCGACCGCGCGAATCGTTCTGGATGCGTCGGTATGCTCGACCGGCGCAACCCGGATGTTGATCAGCTGCTGCTGTGTCTCGGTGAGCTGGACGGCGGAGCGTCCGGCGATTCCCTTCGCCTCGACGTGCTTGATTGGTTGCAGCTCCATTCCGCAGATCGGGCAGTCCCCCGGATGATCCGAAACCACATTCGAATGCATCGGACATTGGTAGAGTTGCTTTACGCTCTGCGCTTTCGTGTCTGCTATTGGACCGCCAGTCTCTTTCTTTGAGCAACCAGCGGCAAAAAGGCTTAGAAGGCACGCGACTAACACCGCATAACGGCTTAGCTGAAAGCGATTCCGGAAACGCGACTCCACGGACGATGATATCTTCCGACTAAGAGGGCAGACCATTTCTTGCGATAGGTTTTTCATTTTGATTCTCCGTTCTTCCATTTGCCGATGCAGTTGAGATCCACTCCTACGGCCCGCTCCAGTAGAGCCATGGCGCGAGCCAGATCCGCCTCGCTCATGACTGCGCCTAGGCGCAGAGCGAGCAGAGCGCGCTCGCTATCAAGCAGGTCGATGAAATTGCTACTGGCCGCTTCATAGCCGGCTTGGGTCGCTAAGAAGCTTTGCTCGGCCTGCGGCACCAGGCTTTGCCGATAAAGGAGTAACTGATCGTGCGCTAACTGCGCGCGGTACCAGGCCGCCTGCACGTCCGCCTGCACGTTGTTCCGCACATCCGCCGCAAGGGCGCGACTTTGCGCCAGATGTTTCCGCGCTTCTCGTTCCTCGGCGTTCAATTTACCAAACCAGAGCGGGACGTTGACGCTGATCGACGCCATGAACGCGTCCTGCCCATTATCGGGCGGGTTGGTGAAGATGCTGCGATCGACTTGCGTGTAGTCGACGCCGAAGGTGATGTCTGGGAGTCGATCCGTTCGGGCGAGTGAGAGGGCGGCTTGGTCGCGTTCGATCGCCACTCCGGCCTGCTGTAACTCCTGGCGATACTGGAGCGCGATCGCCAAAGCGCGCGATCGATCAGGCAAGGTGGGCGTGCCTAGCTCCGCGCCAACAGCCAAAGGAGTGTTTTGGGGGAAACTTCGCAGGGCGTTCAAACGCGCAAGCTCTGCTTCGCGTTGCGCCGCGAGATCGAGCAGCCGCTTTTGAATATCGGCCGTGGTGAGTTGCGCTTTGAGCACGTCCGCCTGTTGGCCCTGGCCGGCCTCGTAACGAGCCCGGCTGGTTTTCGCAACGTTTTCGAGGAGCGATAATTCCGAGTTCAGGATATCCCGCGACCGCTCCACTAGGTAGAGATCGTAGTAAGCAGTCTTGCTCCGCAGGATCAGCTCGCGCGCCAGCGTCTGGTATTCCCAAGCGGCAATGGCCGCTTCGCGCGTCGCCTTCTTCGAGGCTAGCGAAAGCTTGCCCGGGAATGGGATGGTTTGCGACGCGCCGATGCGCTGGTTTTGCGCGCCGACCCGGGTCTCGATGTTCTCGAAAAAATATCCATAATTCAGCCGCGGATCGGGCAGCGATCCGACGATCTTCGGTCGCTCCCGGAGCGCCTCCCATTTCAGACGCGCCGCCTGCAGCGCGGGATTCTTGTCCAGGACCTCGCGCACGAGCCGGTCGAGCGGCTCAGCGCGGACAGAGATGGAGAGTAATAGACTGCAAAAAAGTATGGTCGTTAGTTTCATAAGATTCAGGGACTTCGTGCCGATAAGACGGCCGAAACGAGTGCCGCGAGAACGGCACACAGCGCTGGCTAGCGCTCCCGAATCAGATGAGGAAAATGCCGGTCACCGCGAGTGGCGGTGGCGAATGGGCAACAAGAGACGGTCGCGAACGAAGCGCGACGCTAGGGGCATTGGGGAAAACAATGGGACTAACGAGCTGGCTGGGAACAGGAACGTCGGCTGGCGCGCTGGCCACCGCTGCCGGGGTGGGAAGATGTCGCGCAGTGTCGCCCGAAATCACGCAGCAGCTCATCGCGGCACAGCAGCCATCGACCAGAGAAGCCTGGTGCGAAGCCGGCTCAGCGCAGCAGGGCAGACTCGCCGCGCCCATTGGTGCCTGCACCAGGGCAAGGCCGATCGCGAGAGCGAGAAGGAGCTTGCCGAACATGCCCCTTTACTAGCACAAATCCGGCCGCCGTCGAGGTCTCCTCCATTAGTGTGCTGGCGCGCCCGGCATGCGCAGGCGCTTTACGAAGTGTGCCGGCTCTTGCGCAGATGGAGAAAGAGGAAGGTGGCGAAGACCACCAGCGCGATGAGATCAAGCCAACTCGTATAGTTCCACGAGATGCTGCTCTCCTGCACCGCGCTCGCCTGTCGCTCGCCCTCGGGCAGGAGACCGAGCAGACCGAAGAGCAGATCAACCACGATCCCGGCCACCACCATTGCGGTAAAGAAAATCCCGACAATCCACACCGTGGCGCGTCCGCCGTAGTACTTCACATAGATGATGATCAGTGGCACCACGAGCAGGTCGGCATAGATGAAGGCGACCACGCCGCCGAAGCTGATCCCATTCGCCCAGAGATGACTGGCCAGCGGAATATTGCCGACCGAACAGACGAAGGAGGCAATCGCCACCAGCGGCCCGACCACCGCGTTCTCGAGCAAACGTAACGCCGGCGACACACTCTCGGTCAGGAAGAGCGACTGCCACCAGCTCTTTGGCACGAGAGTGGCGATAAATCCGGCGATCAGAAAACCGCCGAGCAGCTCCTTCCAGAGCATCATCCAATCCATCATGAACGCGCTGGCTAACGCGCTCCATTTGGATCGTTTCTCGTCCTCCTTCCCGCCCTCGTCCTCGCTTCCTTTTCCCCCGGCCTTCTTCCGCGCTTCATCCTTCACGCTCTGTGGCATCACCCAGCGCACCATTACCCAGACTAATCCGATGAGCAGAAACGCGCCGACAAATTCCGCCAGAACAAAACGCCAGCCCATCAACATCCAGAGCACGATGCCGAGCTCGATCACGAGATTGGTCGAGGCGAACATAAACGCGAGCGCGGGAATGAGCGCCGCGCCTTGCTGCACCGCACTGCGAGCCGCGGCGGCTGCGGCATAAGAACACGAGCTGCTCGCCGCGCCGAACCCCGTCGCAGTCGCGACCGACTGGAGCGAAGTCTCGCCGAAAGAACGGCTCATCCGCTTCTTACTGACAAACACCTGGAGCGCCGCCGAGATACTAAACCCGAGCACCAGCGCCCAGAACGTCATCCAGAGCATGGCCAGCGCGTGGTACAAACTCGTCCAAAGCCAATCCATGAAATTTCTTGGGTCACAGGTCGCCGGTCCCGCGCCGGGATCGCCCGGCGCGGTCCGTCGCCTGGGATGTTATTGCTTCTCCATTTTCGTCCCGCAGCAGCAGGTCGGAGCGTCACTCCCGGCTTCCGCCGCCGGCGCGCCCTTGGTCACTTTGACCTCGCATCCGCAGTCGCTATCCGGACAGCGATAAGTTGCATTTTCTTCCAACATAGTCCTTCACCTCCCTTTTTTGATTGTTGTTCGTTTGCATAAAATATCGCCGCTCCGAGCCTCTTCGGACCCAGGTTTTTGAAAGCCGTTGAATTTAACCAGACAACTAATCTCAAAGCTCTGTGTGACGCAGGCGGAGCGCGTTGGCGATAACGGAGACGGAGCTGAGGCTCATGGCGGCGCCGGCGATGATCGGGCTGAGGAGAACTCCGAACCACGGATAGAGAATGCCGGCGGCGATCGGGATGCCTAACGAGTTGTAGACGAAAGCGAAGAAAAGATTCTGCCGGATGTTACTCATCATGGCGCGACTGAGCCGGATCGCCTTCTCGATCCCGCGCAAGTCGCCTTTCAACAAAGTGATGCCGGCGCTTTCCATCGCCACGTCGGTGCCCGTGCCCATGGCGATGCCGACATCGGCTGCGGCCAGGGCGGGAGCGTCGTTAATGCCATCGCCGGCCATCGCGACGACGCGGCCGCTCTCGCGCAGGCGGCGGACGCGGTCGTTTTTGTGTTGCGGCTCGACGCCCGCTTCGACTTCATCGATCCCGAGCTGCTCCGCGACGCGGCGAGCGGTGCGCTCGTTGTCGCCGGTCAGCATGATGATCTTCAGCCCGAGTTGGTGCAGTTGCTCAATCGCGCCCGGAGTCGATTCCTTGATCGGGTCGGCCACCGCGACGATCCCGGCTGCCTCGCCATCGACTGCGACGAAGACGACGCCGCTGCCTTCATCCTGCAATTTCGCCGCTTTACGCTCGAGCTCATCCACGCCGGCAACCTTCTGTTCGCGCAGATAATCGGGCTTGCCGACAAGAACGCGGCGGCCGTTGACCTGCCCGCTCACGCCGCCGCCCGTAGTCGATTCGAAATCGCTCAACTGCCTCCCGCTCCATCCGCGCTCTTTCGCGCCAGCCACGATGGCCGCGGCGAGCGGATGTTCGCTGTTGCTCTCAACCGCCGCTGCCAGGCCGAGGAGATCTTCCTCGGAAATTGAATCGTTAGGCAGAACTTCCGTCACCGCCGGCCGGCCTTGGGTGAGCGTACCGGTCTTATCGACGATCAACGTCTGCACCTTTTCCATCAGCTCGATCGCTTCGGCTTTCTTGATCAGGACGCCGGCTTGCGCGCCGCGACCGACGCCGACCATGACGGACATCGGGGTGGCGAGTCCGAGTGCGCACGGACAGGCAATAATGAGAACGGCGACCGCGTTGACGATGGCGTAAGCGAAGCGCGGCTCGGGTCCGAAGATCGCCCACAGGATGAAGGTGATGACGGCGATCACGAGGACGGCAGGGACGAACCAGCCGGCGACTTTGTCGGCCAGGCCTTGGATCGGGGCGCGGCTCCGTTGCGCTTGCGCGACCATCTCGACGATCTGCGAGAGAACGGTTTCGCTTCCAACTCGTTCCGCTTCGATCAGGATGCTGCCGGTTTGGTTGACAGTGCCGCCAGTCACGCGATCGCCGTCGCCTTTTTCCACCGGCATCGGCTCTCCGGTGATCATCGATTCATCGATGCCGGTGCGGCCGGCGACGACCCGGCCGTCAACTGGGATTTTCTCCCCCGGCCGGACGCGCAACTGATCACCCGTCACGACCTGGTCAAGCGGGACATCTTTTTCCTCCCCGTCGCGAACGACGCGCGCCTCGTTCGGCGCGAGATCGAGCAGGGCGCGGATGGCGCTGCCGGTCCGGCTGCGAGCGCGCAATTCCAAGACCTGGCCAAACAAAACGAGGACGATGATGATCGCGGCCGACTCGAAGTAAACGCCGATCTTGCCATGCGCGGCGAAGGAGGGCGGGAAAAGCTGCGGGAACAACATCACGATCGTACTGTAGAAATACGCGGCGCCCACCCCGATCGCGATGAGGGTAAACATGTTGAGTGAGCGGTTGACGATCGATTGCCAGCCGCGCTTGAAAAACGGCCAACCGGCCCAGAGCACGACCGGCGTACTGAGAAGAAATTGCACCCAGCGCGAAATATCTCCGTGCAGCCAAGCCGGTGCAGACGGCCACAAGTGCGACATCGCCAAAAGAAAAACCGGCAGGCTAAGCGCCGCGCCGATCCAAAGCCGGCGCGTCATGTCGCGCAGCTCGCTGTTATCCTCTTCGCCGCCGGCCACGAGGTTTTTCGGCTCCAGCGCCATCCCGCAAACTGGGCAGTCGCCCGGATGATCCTGCTCGATCTCCGGATGCATCGGGCAGGTGTAAATGGTGGGCTCGCGGTAGGTCGGATTGCGCTCCAGCGCCATGCCACACTTCGGGCAACTTCCGGGCTTGTCGCTCTCGACCCCTTCGCACATCGGGCAGAAATATTTGCTCGCCGGTTTCCGCGCCGCAGCCGCGCTCGCGGTCTCCTCGGCGGAGTGATGTTCGCCGCCGCAGCAGGAATGCGCGTGCTTTTCTTCTTCCGCGTGATCGCCGACGAATTTGTCGCGGCATTGGGTCGAGCAGAAATAGATCTTCTCGCCCTCGCGCTCGACCACGGCGGCCGCGGTCTCGGGTGTGACGGTCATTCCGCAGATGGGATCGACGAATTTTTGGCTAGTCGTCTTCATCGCAGGAAACGGGTGAGCGCGACTTTGACCTCCTCGAGGAGTTGCGCGGTTTTCATTGGCCTGGCTTTGGAATGTTCGCTCCCGCTGCCGTGGCCGATGACGCACGACTCGAGGTGCTTACTCAGCAGTTCGATACCAAGCGCATCGAGGGCAGAACGGACAGCGGAGATCTGATTGAGCACATCCACGCAGTAGCGATTGTCATCGAGCATTCGTTCAATCCCGGCGACCTGTCCAACGATGCGGCGGATCCGTGGCTTGAGTTTGGTGGCGTCGGGCGGTTTCATGTTAGATGATCCTATACCCGGGTAAGGTATAAGTCGAGCGATCAAAAGCAGCAGGGTCACCCGCAGCTGCGGCTCAAGCCGGACGGGGAGGTGGGGAGGCGGGCACATCCCCGCACCCATCTGCGCACGATATTGTTTCCCGAAGTGAGTGACGAAAATTTGCAAAGCATCGAACCCTCCGATCGCGCCGCGCGCAGATTTCGACGCCGGCTCGGCTGGAAAGAAGAAGCAATCCTTGCTTTCCTGCCCACCGTGACGGTGCTGCTCGTTTTTGCTTTCGTGGAAATTTCAGCCAGCAGCGTCTTCTCTTTGCCTCGCTCGCTTCCAGTGCGTTTCTCATTTATCTCGATCCGCTGCACGGAACCAACTCGACCCGCACCCTGGTTCTCGCGCAGATCGGCAGCGCGGTCCTGGGTTATCTCGCTTTCCTCATTTTTGGAGCGGGCTACGGCTCCGCCGCCGCCGCCATGGTGGCCACGATCGTGCTCATGATCGTCGCCGACGCCGTGCATCCACCCGCGGTTTCGACCGCACTTTCCTTCGCCTTCCGCGCCGGCGCCGACAGCAACCTGCTCCTCTTCGCGCTGGCCGTTGGATTGGTCGCCGTGCTGATCGTTCTGGAAAAATCTTCTCTCTGGCTGATCGGTCGTCTGGGCGGCAGCCGCTAACTTATGCTCCGATGAAAAGACCTTGACTGCACTTGCTCTAGCCGCTCCCGTGGAAGCCGCCTCACCCGCAATCGAAGGGTCGATTATTTGGCTGGTGCAATGGTTGAAGCTGGGAATCGAGACGATCGGCGCGTCTTTGGTCGGCATCGGCGTTCTCGTCGCGGTGGCTTTACTCGTTAGGAATCTCGCCACCAAGCGCGGGGGCGAGTTCACCGCTATCCGCCTGGTTCTGGCGCGTTACCTCGCCCTCGCGCTTGAGTTCCAGCTCGGCGCCGATATTCTTTCGACTGCGATAGCTCCGAGCTGGACCCAAATCGGCAAGCTTGGCGCCATCGCCATCATCCGCACCGCCCTCAATTATTTTCTTTCGCTGGAGATGAAACAGGAGCGCGCCGTGAGCAAAGCGGAAGCGCGAGTCAGCAGTCGTTAGCCAGACGTCCGCGGGAGCAGGAAAAGAGAATGGCGACCGGCCGCGTTGACGGCGTCACATCTTTTCCTTGATGCCGGCGCGGAGCAGCCACCAGTTCACCGGATAGGCGGTGAGGAAACCGACGAGCATCGCGATCTGCATCATGAACCAGAAGACCGGGTTGGTCTTCTCGATCTCGTGGCGAAAAAGAAGGAAAGTCGCGATCCCCATCCAGCCATACATCCCGACCTGCCACGCAGTCAGCGAAAGGAAATCCGCCTTCGCCGCCGCGACCAGACCTTTGCCTAACGACAGCCCCCGCATCGGCGCGATCGTAAAATATTGGAAGATGATCCCGATCGCCAGCGCGACGAAATAATCGACCAGCCAACTCCCGAAGATTTTGTGACCGAAGAGGGTGAGCGGGAAAACAAAGAGCGTCCATTCCGCGATGATGTCCGCCAGGGTGCAACCGGCGCCGCAATGCGTCGCGCCCAGTCCAACCATCTGCCAAAACGGCTTCTTCTTCCCCGGCGGTTCTTCGTTTTTTGATTTCGCCTCCATGACGACGCGCTTCGTCGAGAGCCGGCCGGCAGTGAAGTAGCTCCAAAGGGCAAGCGGCCCGGCATACAGAGCGGTGATCGGCCAGACCAGATTCATGATCCACATGTGCTGCGGGTGGCCCGCGAGCAGATCGATGATGATCACCACAGCTGAGGCAGCGCCGATGAGCAGGCAAATAACGGCAACGGTTTGCAACGTTTCTGACATCACTTCTCCTCGCGTAGATCCATCGTTGGCACGGAAGGCGACAGGACCTCGGCGTCGCTCGGGATAAGCTGTGGGGAAAGACCGGTCGCTCGAACCGCCTGAAGAAGCTTTTCTTCGACCGCGCCGTCGTGTTGGATAGTCCCCCGGTTCGCTTGTTCCTGCACCTTCACGTCTTTCACTCCGCGGACTGCCTAGAGCGCCTTTTCCAAATGACTCTCGCTGCCTAACGAAGGCGAGCGATCGAATTGAATTTGAGTTATCTTCATCTATTTACTGTCCCCGCGACTCGGGGGCCGCTTGCTCGTGTTTCTCGTCATGGCCCATGAAAGGGAGTTTGCCTAACGAATCCGCGACGGCTTCGGCAGGCTTCTGCGCTTCAGGCCGCGGCCGCATGCCCTGGCCAGAGGCGGCGGAGCCTGCGCCATAGGAATAGGCGATCTCACCGCCGAACCAGCCTTGAAACAAGGTGAGGCAAAGAAGAACCGCTGCGCAGGCGAGGTAAGCGCCACCCACTGGTCGCATCGTTGCCGGGTTAGCAACGGCCTTCGCCCGCAAACGCCAGCGCCAGATGGTGAGAAGAAGGAGGAGGACAGCTACAACCCAGCCGACTCTGAGGTGGACGTGAATCAATTCATGACTGGCCGGAGCGAGCGTAGCGCGCCACATATCGATGTAGCCAAAAAGCACGGTGATGGACCCACCGATGAGCGCCGCCACCAGCGACCACCACGCGACGGTGCGTGCGTTTGCGCTGTTGCCGAAGAAACCGATGAATTCGGCAATCACCGCCAGTGTGATGAGTGCGATCGGAAAATGGACGATGGCCGGATGAAGTGGCGGCAGTTGCATACTAATAGAACGCTGCTCGGGACTAAAACGAACGTTGCAAACCGAGCGTGGCGCGGAATTTGGGTGAATCGTCGCTGACGCCCGCCCCGACGCCAGCCGAGAGAACCAGGCGCGGCGTGATTTGCCGGCGGAGGCCTACTTCGATGATGTCGCTCGTTATGCCGCGTTCGAGTTCCTGTTCGCGCACGTAATCGATGATCCCAATCGTGTCGGCATCGAGGCGTGCGCTCCAGCCGGCGACGAGTTGATAACGATTATCGCGCTCGCCACGCTGCGGATCGTCATTGTGCAGCCAGGCGACATTGAGGTGCAATTGGTTCAGGAAGGAAGTGCGTCCGATACTTTTGGTGAGAATAAACTTCGCGGTCGTATCGATACCGTGAGTCGCTGGTCCGGTGGGAAAATCCGCGCGACCCGAAAGAGCAAAACCCGGTAGCCAGATGCCTTCAGTGTTGAAGTTGTAGAGTGCTTCCACCCCGAGCGCACTAATCCCTTCGGCTGCGCCAGAACCGAATTCGAAGGGAACATGCAAAGTTCCTTGCCAGTTAGGCGCGAAACCGAGCTCGAGCCGCGGTTCCACCACGAACAAATCTTCCCCTTCGGCCGTGCGCTCGTAGCTCAGACTCGTCTGGATTTCGCGCCCATAATACTCGATCGGGTAAGCGTCACTGAGCTGCGTGGGGAGTCCTTCATCGAGGTTGTTGTGATCCGCCGCGTTCGCCCGTGTCAGCAGGGCGACGAGTGCGAGTAAGAGAAGGCTGTGCTGGCAAATCGTTCTCGTCCTCGTCGTCGTCCTCGATCTTCCTCCCTCGCTTCCATTCGAGGACGAGGACGAGGACGACGACGAGGACGAAAAGAGGTTAGCGGCTAACAAGGGATCCCTCCGGTTCGTTATTCATGGGCCACGGCGCGATATCCGCCATCCCGCCGTGTTTCTTGCGCCAGCCTTTAAGCATCATCTCCACCATCATGGGCGGCGCTTCGCCGGGTTCCATCGTGCCGGGCATCATCTTCATTTGCGGATAAATCTTCATGAGCGCGTCATGGAGTGAGCCTTCGATCTCGCCCGGTTGCATGCGGGCTTCATTTTCATTTTGAACTGCGCCATGACTTCCGCCTTCTTCGTCGGCGAAATCTGAGGCATCATCATCGGCATCATTTCCATCATCATCTCCATCATGATGCGGCTCATTTCGCCCTGGGCGCTTTTCATCCAGGGTTTGTAAACTCGCGGGTCCATCTGCGGATAAGGCTCGCGGAATTTCCGCACCAGCTTCTCGTCACCCGGCTGATAACTCATAGCTGCAAGCACCCGCTCCATCTCGGCCCGCTTCTGATCCATGTTCCACCCTTCGTAGGCCATGATGTCGTAGGCGATCCCGTGCAGCATGTGCAGGTTATCGAAGATGTTCGCGCTCTCCGGCGACATGCGCGCGTAGCGCGGCATCATTTCGCGGCCTAACAACATCCGCAGCGGGCGATCCTGCAGCACGCGCTGGAAGAGCGGGCCATCCACTTCGTGAACGAATGCATCTTGCGCCGGACCGTTGCCGCCCAGCATCTGCGCCTCATAAACCGCCGGATGCCACCAATGCGCCGCGAAGAAAAATTTCGAAGAACGCGGGTAATAATTTCGGAAGAGAGTGAAGTATGGCTTCATCATCACGGCCGCGCGTCGCATCGTGACATCGAGCGGCGCGATCGAACGCGGCAGGTTCATCCGTTGGAGATAGGCCTCGACCGAGCGGTCGGTGTATTCCGCCTTCCGTTCCCACGGCACTTTGGTCGAGGCGAGAATGTCGTAGGTCTGTTCGTGGTGAACATGTGTCCAATCGATCACCCGATAGAGCTGCCAAATCCCGCGGCCGGTGTAAGGACCGTAATACTCCATCGACGGCTCGGTTAGGGGCGGATGCGCGATAAAGTTCATGCACTCCCGATCGAACTTCGAATCCGCCTCGACATGTTCCGCAAAGGGCGAGAGCTCGAGCATGTCGTGCGCTTTGCCGTGCGCGAAATGGATCGCGGCGCCGTGCCGGAACGTCTGGTTCTCGCGATAGAAAAATGCGGTGTTATAAGGGCCGCGCAGATAGCTCGGCATAGTCCGCTGCTCGAACTGTTCCGCAGATAAATGAGCAACATTGCCTGAGAGAGCGAAGGCAGCTGCACAGCTCAGCGCGCTTAATAAACCACTTCGGAATGATGTCATTGCTCGGTTTTCGCACCGGCTCACGCATCTGGTTCGGGAAAAATGCAGCCTTCTATGATGCGCGTCATAATGCGCACAAGCGCCGCCCCGCGTCCGTTAGGCTCCGTCCTTATGAGCAAATTGCTTCAGCTCGGAAAGGGAAGTGACGCAAACCTTGTTGCGTACCGTCGTGAGGAAGCCTTTCTCCGACAGGACGCGGGTCGCGCGAATGGCAGATTCGACCGTGGTTCCGGCTAATCCCGCCAAAGTGGCGCGACCGTGTGGGATGTCGTTCCCGAACTTCTCCTGCAAATAGATCAGAACGCAGGCAACACGCCCGGTGACGTTTTCCATCGCGAGACTGCGCATGTGTTGTGCATGGTAGAGACGCCGGCAGATGTCGCGCAACAGGGCACGCAAGACGGGCGGGTTTGCATCGGCCGCTTTCGTCAGTTCATCGGTCGGGAATCGCAGGCCGACACCTTCTTCCATCGCGGAAGCTGAAAAGGTGAGACAATCTTCTTCGGCATAACACATCGCCCCACAGATTTCTCCAGCGGTCACCACCTCGATGATGAGCCGCTGGCCGGCGTTACTTTCTCTCCAGACTTTGATTTGGCCGGAAACAATGGCCCAGGAGCAGTTCGCCTTATCTCCTGCGCGATAAAGTTCTTCTCCCTTGTCATAAGACCAGAGCGAGGCTTTGCTGGCGAGCGTGTCTCGTCGTCCTTGTCCCAGGAGCGATAGAAGAGGATTAGTCGCGACCGCAGCTTGGAGTTGGTGGTTAAAGTCGATCTGTTTCATAGGTCACGGTCTCTTCCTAAGTAACAAGTGAAGGCCGACACTGGAACGGGCCTTAAGCTAATCATCCTTTTAGAGCTTTGTGACTTGACCAGTGAATGCTACGAATGGCCCATCCTGCTGATGACTTGGTCAGGACCATGGTTTCGGCAGCCAGGCTGTCGACCGGCTTTCCTTGAAATGTGCCCGTGACACGAAAGGTGCTCGTGACCCAGGCGACATTGCCCTCCTGCCGGACGACCACTTTGAGCTGTTTTCGCGGCACGGCGCGGGCGTAAGCGATGTCTTCGCCAAGATGCTCGCCTTCGTATTCAACGCGGGTTTGCATCGTGCCTCCCTCCACAACGAGGGCGTCAGGTTGCAAAAGAGACATGACTTCGTCTCGTTTCCCGGTGGCGAGGGTGGTGTGAAACTTCTCGGCTACCGCCGTGATTGCAGCCGCAGCGGGAGCGTCGGCTTCGGAACCGTTGGCTGGCAACGTTAGGCAGGCGCCGGCAGCGAGAAGAGTGAGATAACGTAAGAGAGACTTTGTTTTCATGAATGGTGGTGATGCATCGGTTGATCAGGCTTCTGCTTTGAATCCCCGTCGGAAATAGAAGTGGCGACGGTCCCAGGCGGGTTCTGATACCACCCTGGGTCGTCGTAGGTGGTGATCCCATTGCGCACTTTCATAATCGTGAACATGCCACCCATCTCAATGGGGCCAAACTGACCGGTCCCGGTCATCATGGGCAAGGTGTTACGCGGGCCGGGCATCATGTCCGCCATCTCCGACATGTCATGCATGCCATCCTCGCCCATAGCCATGTAGCCAGGGACAAGTTTACCGATCTTTTGGGCCACGCCCTTCTGCTCGGCCCCGATGACGTTGGGAATGTTATGGTTCATCGCGTTCATCGCGTGATGATTCTTGTGGCAATGCACCGGCCAATCGCCCGGGTTATCGGCGATAAACTCGACCGTGCGGGTGGTGCCGGGCGGCACGTTGACCGTCGCTTCCGGCCACCAACCGGCTTTCGGGATCTGACCTCCATCCGTTTCCACGACCCACCAACGATGTCCGTGAAAATGAATCGGATGACTATCCATACTCAGGTTAGCAAAGCTGATCCGCACGCGCTCGTTGCGTTTGATCACGAGTGGGTCCGTCCCGGGCCAGGCTCGGCTGTTAAAGGTAAAGATATTGAAGTCAGTCATGACATTCGGGTTAGGCGTAAAAGTCCCTGGCTCGATGGACCACTCCTGGAGGAAGATGAGAAAGTGGCGATCGACCGGTTCAGGGTAACCGTTCTTGGGATGGATAATGAAGAAGCCTTCCATCCCCATGGCCATCTGTGTCATCTCGTCCGAGTGCGGGTGATACATCTGCGCACCGTGCTGCACGAGCGGGAACTTATAGACATAAGTCTCACCTGGAGGGATATGCTTTTGAGTGACGCCGCCGACACCATCCATCCCGTTAGGCAGAATAAAACCGTGCCAGTGGACTGAGGTGGCTTCCGGCAGTTTGTTTGTGACCAGAATGCGCACATGATCGCCCTCCACCGCCTCGATGGTCGGTCCAGGTGTCTGTCCATTGTAACCCCAGCAATTCACCATCATGCCGGACGCGAACTCACGCTTCACCGGTTCGGCGATCAGATGAAACTCTTTGACTCCACCTTTCATGACCCAGGGAAGAGTGGATCCGTTCGGAGTGACAACGGGGCGGTAGTTGACTCTCTCGCCGGGTGCTGGAGTTGGAGTGGCTTGCGCGGCTAGTAAGCTT
The DNA here is from genome assembly GCA_965218705.1 of Chthoniobacterales bacterium. Taxonomy (GTDB): domain Bacteria; phylum Verrucomicrobiota; class Verrucomicrobiia; order Chthoniobacterales; family UBA10450; genus Palsa-1392. Next base: position 129,769 of record OZ244652.1, on the reverse strand, counting down.
GATCCGCCCGCGATACGCTGCGCGAGCGTGGAGGCGCCTGCCAGCGCGGCGGCTCCCGAGAAGAATCTGCGTCGTGTAATCATAAAAATAAAAATCCGAAATTCGAATATCGAAATTCGAAGCAAATGGAGGTTGAATTCAAGAAATGGAGGAAAACCCGAAACGCCCGGCCGACCGGCCTTACGATCTGGAGGAACGAACCTTTCTCTTCGCGAAAGAGGTGCGAGAGTTTGTAAAGCCACTTCCGAAGACCGCGGGCAACGTCGAAGATGTGCGGCAGCTCGTGCGCTCCTCTGGTTCTGTGGGCGCGAATTACATTGAGGCAAACGAGTCGGTGAGTCGAAAAGACTTCCTGCTCCGCATCAAGACCTGTCGAAAAGAAGCGAAAGAATCGGCTTACTGGTTGCGCTTGCTGGATTGTGCGGGCCGCTCCGAATCCAAAGTGCCCCGAGAACGCCTTGTAAACGAGGCGCGAGAGTTGATGAACATCTTCGCCGCAATCATGCGCAAGACGGAGTAAGCGCCCCTTTTTTCTTTTTTCGAAACTTTCTATCAGTTTCTTCATTTATTTCGGATTTCGATATTCGGATTTCGAATTTGCCCCTAGGTTTCCTCCGACCGCGCGCTCCAATTCGGCGCGCGCGATCCAGTAATCGCGCCAGGCTTCGATATAGCTGCGCTCTGCCGCGACTTCGTTTTGCTTGGCCAGGAGTAGGTCGTAGGCGCCTTTCAGCATGTAGTTATACTGCTGAAGGGTGAGATTGAGCGCTTGTTGTTGCGTCGGGAGCAGCCGTTTCCCGATGTAGGAAGTGAGATCGCGCGCGGCGACGAGTTGGTCGCGCGACTCGCGCACTTCGGAACGGATGTTGATCGCCATCGCTTCCAGCTCGCGCTGCGCCTGACGATATTGCGCGGTTAACTTCGCAATCTCACCCTGGCCCTGGTTAAAGATCGGGAGTTCCAGGTCGAGCGTTGGGCCCGTGACCCGAGAACCGTCGGTTTCTCGCTCGGTGTTGACCCCGATCCTGACCTCAGCCGGGATGAACCGGGTCTTGGTCCGCAGGGCGAGCGCTTGCCCGATGAGATTGAGCTGCATATGAGCGGCTTGCAGGTCGAGCCGCTGCGCGACCGCACGCGCTTCAAGATTGCGCAGCGAGTTTTCGCTGCCCGGCAACTCTGGCAGATGATCGGCCATCGTCCAGTTGGTCTGCGCGCCCCAGAGGCTGAGCAGCCGGTTCAGCCGCTCCCGATCGCGCCGGACTTGTAACTCAGTCTGCGCCACTTCGAGGCGCGATTGCTCATAACTGCCCTGTTGATTGGCCAACTCGAGATCGCTCGTGTTACCCGCGTCGTGCAGACGTTTGGTAAACTCCGCCGCCGTTTCGTTCGTCTCGGTGATGACACGCAGGCGGTCGAGTAACTGTTGCCGCGCCTGCGCAGTGTAGAAGGCGTCCTTTACCTCGGCCACTAGCTTCAGCACCTCGTCAGCGACACGGATCTCGGTTTGGACGAATTGCGCGTTGGCGATCCGTTTGCGCAGGGGCAGCACAAGTAGCTCAAGGAAGTTCTGCGCGATCGAATACTCGATGTTCGTGCCGGAGGGCGAGCGATCGGGAAACCGGAAGCTGGCGGAGAAATTTGGATTGGTGATCAAGCCGGCTTGAATCACCTCCGCTTGCGCAAGGCCGATTTCTTCGAACCGCGCCTGCAGTTCGCGATTGTTCAAGAGCGCGATCTGCACCGCGCTGCCCGCGGTCAACTGACGGCGCAATAAGGCCTGCACGCCCTGCTCGATTTGCGCCTCCTCCGGGCCGCCGCGATTCCAGTGGACGCGTTTCCCGGTCCGCGCGCCGACCGTGTCCTGGACGCGATCGAGCGAGGCGCTCGGAGTGGCGCAGCCGGCGGCAAGTGAAGCGACGAGAGTTAAGAACAAGGGCCGCTTCATGGTTTTGTTCCTTCTGACGCGGCGGGTTTCCTGGCCAGCGTCATGCCACACTGCGGACATTGGCCTGGCCCCGCCTCGTGGATTTCCGGATGCATCGGACAAGTGTAAAAGGATTCCCCGTTCGCAGCCGGCTTCGGCTTGTCGTTAGGCACCATGCTGGTCATATCGTGGCCCTGATGCGACATTCCCGCCATGTCGTGCTGCCTGGTGCCCTCCTTCATTTTGCTCATGTCCATCCGCTTGGCTCTCTGCTCCCGATCGTCAGCGTGCGGAGAAACGAAAGTGCGAGAGGTGGCGAGCAGCGTCGGTCGCAACGGCGCGCTCGCCGCCTCGGGAGCATGAGGATCGGCTGGATCGGAAGCCGGCGTGGGCGGCAGATGAACGGCGCATCCGCTCACCGCGACCAGGCTGAGCGCGGCGCAGAGTCGGAATTTTCGAAATGGAAATTTGTTAGGCATAATGAGGTTCTGGTTGAGCGAAAAGTGCGCGTGCAGGCCGATGGGCAGAAGCCATCGGAGCACCGGACAACAACGATCTGCGCAGACTCGCGAGCGGCGAGCGCGTCAGGTCGTTAGCTTAAACAGGGCGGAGCGTGCGCGAGAAGGCTCCGCTGCAGGACAGACTCAGCGAAGGTGTGCGCCCATGGGGGTCCGGTAGCGAGCGCGAAGGCGGGAGCCTCGGAGCGCGAGTCGAGGAACTGAAAGTCAGCGGAGAGATCGGGCTGCAGGGTAAAGGCGGTCGTAGCATGACCGACGTCAATCTTAGCGGGGGCCGGCGTGGCCCGCAGCAGCTTGCAGCAGGGAAGCTCTGCTCGATGTTCCTTTTTCTGCGGCCGCTCGTGCCCCGGACAGGTCTCACTCATTGGAGAACCGGCAACCGGTGAAACAAAAACAGCCGCCAAGGCACAATGATTCGAGAGCGAAAGCCAGCCAACGATGGTTAGCAGCACCGTCGCCCAACGGAGATAATCAGCTCTGCGTGCGGGGTTCACGAGGCTATTAGGTCGCTTGGAACGAATCGCTCGTCAACCCGGGCGCAAAATGGAGCGGCCATTCCAGCTGGACCCATCGATAAATATTTTCCTCGTCTTCTGCATCCGATCGGGAAGAATCGGCGAAGAAACGACTCGTAAGCCTGTGAATCGAAAAGCCGTCCTAGTTTTTGCCGATCCCATTGGTCTCGATTTGACCCGACGCCGGCTCCCCGATTCCCTCCGTCCCCTGTTCCAATTCGGACGTCTGCGCGCAGAAGTCGCCGCCGACGTCCATTTGTTCACCTCAGGTTCGGTCGTCCTTCCCGGAGTTGAGGTTCATCAGCAGACCGGACGAAATTTTGCCGAACGGCTCGAGCGAGCCACCGAGGAACTCGCCGCTCTCGGTTATGAGCAGATTGTGATCATCGGGCGCGATTGTCCGACGCTCGCAGCCGCCGATATCTCCGATGCCTTCGCTGAATTGGCCCTCCGCCGCTTTGTGGTGGGCCCGGATCACCGCGGAGGGTGTTATCTCATCGGGCTGCGGGCGGCCGACCGGCAGTTCTTGCGGGGCATCCGCTGGCGACGTAATACCGATTGCAGACAGCTCCAGGATCGGATCGGAACGAATCTGAGCCTGCTCAAGGTGAAACAGGACCTCGACTCCTGGGCCGATCTCCATCTCCTCGCGCGAGCCCACTCCGCCTTCAGTCGAATGGTGAGGTTCCTCCTCGAACAAATCGATTCGTTAGGCAGGGCGCCGGTTGTCCTTTCCAGAGGCCCCGCCTGGCAAGCTTTTCTCGCGCGGCAGCAAATGCCCCCTCCCGCCTAGGTCTCTCCAGGTTCCCCTCCACTTCCTGACGACTCCCGCGCCATCCGGCGCGCGACCGGCATCGGCCTTCCTCACCAGAGCTACGCCTAACCCTTATTTACTATTTTCCAATGACTTATCCCATTATAAGAACGGTTCTCCTCCACGCCTGCGTCGGGGCCCTCCTCGCCGTTACCTCGCGACCGGCCGACGCACAGGTCGCAACCAAAGCGCCCGCCGCCCCGCCTTTTCCGGCGACCACTAGCGAACCCACCCAGACCTTCTCCGGCTCGAATGATCTGGCGGAGTTCTTTTACGGCAAAGATAATCTTCCGGACCGCTTTTACGACGATATCCAGGCCTGGAAAGAGAAATACCATCTTCCCATTTCGATCGGCGCCAATCACTGGTTCCATCTCGATCGAGACGACCGCATTTATGGCAATGGCTACGGTGTTCCAGGCGAAAGTGGGACTTACTATTACTACGCTGCACTCGATCCGAGTTTTAAGCTGGACGGTGACTTCTTTACCGAGGTCGGCGCGCACACTCAGTTTCGCTTCCGCGACAGCGGCGATAAGCTGCGTGCCTTCTATTCCGACGAATATTGGTTCTATGAAGCCTACGGCTACATTAAAACGCCGATCGGCACCTTTAAGGGCGGTCAGCTCGTCACCCAATTTGGCATTCCCTGGGACGGAACCTGGTGGGAAGGCGTGCCTTACTTTGATGGTTACAAGTTCGATCCGGATTATGGCTTCGAATGGCAGAATAAGTGGAAACTATTCGAGAACCTCGACCTTGATTCCGTTGCGCAGTTTTTCGTCGCGTCGGATGGGGTGAACGGTTCCATCCCCGGTGCGGGCGCGGAATCAGGCCTTGGCTTGAGCGAAGAAAACACCGGCGTTATTCGACTGGTGCCGACTTGGAAAATTGACGAAGACACCACGGTGGCCTTTGGGGTCTCGGGTTTGGTCGGTGGAATCAAAGGCGCCAATGCTGTCGCGGGGGTCGACCCGACACGCGGGGTCTGGGGCGCGGATCTCACCTTCACTTATAAGAACTTCAGTGTCTTTGGCGAATACATCGATGCCTATGGGGCAACGAACCCAGCTCGCTATGTCTCGGGAGGTCCGAGCGATCACGTCAATAGCGTGCGGGTGGGCGCCGCTTATAAGCTGGGGCCAGTTACGTTCCGGGCTAACTATTCCAAAGGCTGGGATCATAATCCCGGCGGTCACCAATTCATCTTCGATGCCGGTCTCACCACCCAGTTAGCCAAGAACCTTGTTCTCTACACAGAGTATGTGAAATGGGACGTCACAAATCAAAACGGCCGCACGGCCAAATTCGACGATGGCTTCGAGCTCATCCTCGTCTGGAATCTCTAACCAAAAACATCCTATGAAAAAAACATTACTCGTTCTCATCGCTTCTCTCCTGTGCTCGTTAGGCTATGCCCAGGAGAAAGTTGTCATCCAATACGATTGCATCCCGAACTACGCCAACTGGGGCGGCGTCACCGCCGCTTACACCAAGGAAACTGGCGTGCGCATCCCACCCGACATGAAAGGCAGCTCGGCCGCGATGGCCGCGCTCGAAGCCGAGAAATCAAACCCACAGGCCGATTGCGCTTACTATTCCGGCGCGATTGGTTATCAGGCTGCGACCAAAGGATTGCATCAGCCTTACAAACCGAAAGGCTGGGAGAAGATTCCCGATGGCTTGAAAGATCCCGACGGCAAATGGTGGACCGTCCACACCGGCAATATCGCCATTCTCGTCAACACCAGCGCGCTGAAAGGAAAGCCGGTTCCTCATTCCTTCGCCGATCTGCTCAAGCCGGAATACAAAGGCATGGTCGTTTACGACGATCCGACGATTCAGGGAACGGGATTCACCTTCGTCTATGGAATCAACGCACTCATGGGCGGCGGCGCGGACATGAATGCCGGCTTCGATTATCTAAAGAAACTCGACGCCAACGTCCTCAACTACGCGAAGGACAACAGCTACAACGATCTTCTCCGCGGCGAAGTCCCAATCTGGATTAACGCTGATGGTAACGGCCTCAAGGCGAAGTATGTCGACAAGGCGTCGATCGAAACCGTGATCGCGAGCGAAGGCACGATCGTCATGCCGCTGGTCATGGGCATGGTGGCGAATGATCCGCATCCGGAAGAGACGAAGAAGTATCTCGATTGGTGTCTGGGCGACGAAGCGCAAAAGCTGATGGCGCAATCGTTTTTCCGTCCGGTCATGAAAGTCGATTTGGGCGAGAAGGTGCAAAGCCAGTTCCCGCCTGAGTCCGCCTACGCGAAAGCGAAAACGCTGCCTTTAGACAAAATGGCCGCGAATGCCGACGCCGTGAAAGCGCGTTGGAGCAAAGAGATCAAGCATTGAAGAACGAGAGGCGAGGAGGACAATCTGGGGAGCGCGCGCTTGTAGCGTGCTGGCGATGGCATTCTGCCATCGCGAACTTCCCTCGGAGGTCGCCCAACGGCTGGCGCGCGCGCGGAGAAAAGTTCGTCGCCGCAGAATGCGGCGACCAGCACGCTACAAGCGTGCGCTCCCCAGGCCTGCCATGAGCGCCATCAAAAAAATGGCTCCGACCGGCCCGCTCGTCCTCGTCCTCGTCCTCGTCCTCGTTTATCCGCTGTCTCTCCTCTTTGCGCGCAGCCTGCAGGATGCGGACGGGTTTAGCCTAACGAATTATCTCCAGCTCTTCACCGATCCTTCGCATCGGCGCGCGCTGCTCAATTCCCTCGTCCTGAGCACGCTCGTCGCCTCTGTTTCCACGCTGCTTTGTCTGGCGCCCGCCTGGCTCTTTGCCAACGAACGTTTCCCTGCCAAGAGTCTGGTCCGCGCCGTCTTCACATTGCCGATGTCTTTCTCTGGAATCATCGTCGGCTTTCTCGCCGTCATCATGGTCGGGCGGATCGGCGCGCTCCCGCAATTCTTCGAGCGCGTGACCGGCACCGCCTACACGAGCGGCTGGGCCTATCGCCTAGGCGGGCTTGTCCTCGCTTATCTCTATTTCGAAATCCCGCGCGCCACCCTCACGCTCGAGGCCGCGCTCCGAAAATTCGATCCGCAATTGAGCGTGGCCGCCCGCTCGCTCGGCGCGGGCGCCTGGCAACGCCTGCGCCTTCTCGTTCTTCCGCTTATCTGGCGCCCGCTCGTTTCCACTTTCGCCGTCACCTTCACGGTATCGTTAGGCTCATTTGGCGTTGCGCTCATTCTTTCGAAACGCTTCTCCGTTTTGCCGCTCGAGATATTTCAACAAATCACTGGCTACGGAAATAACGGTTTGATGGCGGCGATGGCCATTGTGCTCGTCCTGTTCGCCTTCATCATCAATCTCACGGTGCGGAATCTCGGCGCGCCCGAACGCATATGAGAATGGATCGCCTCGGCCTTTTCGCGCTTCACCTGATCACCTGGCTGCTGCTCGCAGTCGTGGCCGCGCCGGTTTTGGTCGTGCTCGCGGGCGCGTTTCTCGATCCGACGTTGCTCGGCGTTACGACCGAACCTTGGGCCGCGCGCAGCAGTTTTTTCATCCCCGGCTGGTTCGGTTACGTCTTTCAACTTTACGGTCGCTCGCTCGAATTCAGCCTGCTTCTCGCGCTTCTCTCCGTCGTGGTTTGCGTCGTCGTAAGTGTGCCGGCCGCCTACGCCATCGTGCGGACGAATTCGCGCGCCAGCCGCGCGCTGGAGGAGATTACGTTGCTGCCGCTTTCCATTCCCGGAATCGCGATGTCGATCGGCTTGATCCAGGCCTACGCGATCGTGCGCGGCCGTTGGTGGCTCATCCTTTGCGGTCATGTGCTCTACACCATTCCACTCATGATGCGCGTGCTGACCAATGCCTTGCGCAGCGTCAACCTGGAGCGATTGCAAAGCGCTGCGCAAAGCCTGGGCGCGAACGCCTGGCAACGTTTCTTCTTCGTTATCGTTCCGAATCTGCGGCACGGCATCATCGTCGGGTCGCTTCTCGTCTTCGCCATTTCGTGGGGCGAATTCAACGTCAGCTACCTCCTGAACACGCCGCTTCACCAAACCTATCCGGCGGCGCTTTATGCCACCTACACGTCGAACAGCTTCGCCGTCTCGAGCGCCGCGACCACCATCTTTCTCGCCGTCATCATTCCCGTCTTGCTCGCCCTACAATGGATCGGCGGGCGCGAATTCAACCGCCTGGAGCAGGCCGCCTAACGACATGTTGGAAGCCCGTTCACTTCAGAAAAAATTCGGCGCGCATCACGCGGTCCGCGATTTCAGCCATCGCTTCGCCGAGGGAAAAATCACCACCATTCTCGGCCCGAGCGGCTCCGGCAAGAGTACCACGCTCGCGTTGATCGCCGGATTGAAACAACCTGACAGCGGCACCGTTCATCTGAACGGCCGCGACATTACCAAAGTGCGGCCGGAGCGGCGCAACTTCGGCATCGTCTTCCAAAATTACTCGCTCTTCCCGCATCTGAGCGTGCAGAAAAATGTCGAGTTCGGTCTGCGCGTGCGCGGCCTGGGCGCGGCGGAGCGGGCGCAACGCGCGCGCCAAACGCTCGCCCTCACCCGCATCGAACATCTGGCCGACCGCCGCATCACGGAAATTTCCGGCGGCGAACAACAACGCGTCGCCATGGCGCGCGCGCTCGCCATTCGCCCGGCGCTTCTTCTCATGGACGAGCCGCTCTCCGCGCTCGACGCCAAATTGCGCGAAGACCTTCGCGTGGAATTGCGACGTCTCCTTAACGAACTCAACATCGCCACCATTTACGTGACGCACGATCAAACCGAAGCGATGAGTCTCGGCCACGAAATGATCATCATGAACGAAGGCCGCATCGAGCAAAGCGGCGCGCCGATCGATCTCTACCAAAAGCCGGCCAATCTTTTCGTCGCCAACTTCCTCGGCGACTCCAACGTTATCGCCGCCGAGCGCGACGCCGACTCCGGAAAAATCCGACTACCCTTTGCCAGCGCCAATGGTTCGACCCCGGGAGGCGCCTCCGCTTGCTGGGCCATGATTCGTCCCGAAGCGTTCGAGCTGGTCGAAAAAGAACATGCGGATTTCGCCGCCGTGGTCGAAAGTTCCACCTTCCTCGGCAACCGCCTTCGTCTCCGCCTGCGAGCGGGCGACGAAACGCTCATTGTCGATACCACGAACCGAACTTCCATGGCCCCGCAGGCGCCGATTTTCGTTCGCGTAAAGAAGGAGGAAATTTTCACATGGTCGCGCTAAACCAACCACCGCCCGAAGACATCGATCGGCCGCCGCTCCTCCCGCTCACTGCGCTCGACGCGCTTTGGTTCCAGGTCTCCGGCACGCTTTGCAACCTGCGTTGCAATCACTGCTTCATCTCCTGCTCGCCCGAGAATCACACGCTCGGCTTGATGACCTACGAGCAGTTCAAGCCCTATCTCGATGAGTCGTTAAGCTACGGCGTGAAGGAATATTATTTCACCGGTGGCGAACCTTTCATCAACCCGGCGATCTACGAAATTCTCGAAGCCACACTCGCGGTCGGCCCCGCCACCGTTTTGACGAATGCGACGCGCTTTAACGAAGAGAAAATCGCGCGCCTCGCCGCGCTCCGCGACGCCTCCGATTATTCACTCGAACTTCGCGTCAGCATCGACGGCTTCTCGCCCGAGACGAACGATCCGATTCGCGGCCCCGGCACTTTCGATCAGGCGATGAATGGCGTGCGCATGCTCGTGGCCGCCGGGTTTCTGCCCATCATCACCTCGATGCGCTCGTGGGAAATGCACGAGGACGATGAATTTCTGCGCGAGTTCCGCGCACGCCTGGCCGCGATCGGTTACACGCGGCCGCGGATGAAATTGCTGCCTTCGCTCAAGATCGGGCAGGAAGCGAAACGCGATCAGGGTTACGGGAAATACGAGTTCGTGACCGAGCGCATGATGCAGGGTTACGACGAGACACAGTTGCTTTGTCACAACAGCCGCGTCGTTAGCGACCGCGGCGTGCACGTGTGTCCGATCCTGGTCGACAAGCCGGATGCCAAACTCGGCACCACGCTGGAGGACGCGATGCAGGGCTATCGATTGCGGCATCATGCTTGCATCACCTGTTATCAATTCGGCGCGCTCTGCTCGAATGCGAGCTCGGGCAATCTGGAAGGCAGCCGCCTCGCTCGCTCTGGCTCGGACGCTAATCCCGCCCTCGGCGCCGTGCCTAACGAACGATGAGCAAGTTTAGTATACGTATCGCGACGACTCCAGGGAGCGCACGCGCCTCGCGTGCTGTTTGGAAAGCCCGGCCTCGCGCTGCGTTACGGAGGCGCCTCGCCGAAAACCGGGAGCGGTGATGCGAGCGGGAAAAAGTTCGCGATAGCGAGGCGCCATCGCCAGCACGCGAGGCGCGTGCGCTCCCCGGAAGCCGCGATAACTGTACCATGAAACGCATGGCCATTGTTGGGGCCGGCCCGATTGGCTTGGAAGCGGCAGTCGCCGCTCTTGAGCGCGGCTACGAAATCGCCATCTAGGAACGCGGCGCGATCGCCGATGCCGTCCGGCAATGGGGCCACGTTCGGATGTTTACGCCTTTCGAAATGAACGCGTTGGCCCGCCTGCGCGAAGTGGCGCCGATCTTCCCGCGCCCGACGCGCTCCTGACCGGCGCGGAATTTCGCGAACGCTATCTGGAACCTCTCGCCACCAGCATGCGTCCCCACATTCACGAACATTGCGCCGTCGCAGCCATCGGCCGATCGCGCCGGTTGAAGGGCGCCATCCCGGAGCGTTATTCGTCGCGTGAAGACTATCTGAAGCAATTCCGCGCTGCGGCGGAGAAGCTGGTGGCCGATCGTTTCCTGCTCTCTGGCGATGTCGACGCCCTCGTGCAGCGGGGCGGGCAGGAGTGGGATTGGGACAAAGACGCCCTCAGCGGTCCAGCGCGAAGCGCGCCCGTTGTAGCCGGGGACGCTGTCCCCGGTGGGTCCTATACGTGGCTGCACTTTCCTGCAGACTAACGAGCCTGGGTAGATTCCTCCGTGCGTCGCGGAGAGCGCCCTGCTAGGCTGTCGCATGCGACGTATTCTTTGTTTTTTTCTTCTTAGTCTCGCCTGTCCCGCCTGGGCGCAGACACCGGGCGTGGCCGATCGCGTGGCCAAACAGAACGCTCTTTTCGATGAATTCTACGAGGCCAGCCTCAAGAACGCGCCCGAGCGCGCAACCGCGTATGGCGATTACCGCTACAACTCGCAGCTGTCTCAGTATTCTCTGGCCGAGATCGCTCGCCAGCACACTGAGGCCGATGATTTCCTTAAGCGGCTGAAAGCCATTCCGACCGAAGGGATGAGCGACAAGGACGTTCTCAGTCACCGCATCCTCGAGCGCCAGTTGGAGCGCGAAGACGTCGCCTACAGCCTCAAGAATGACGAAATGCCGGTGAACCAACAGCATGGCATTCACACCCGGCTGGCCGATTTGCCGCTCAGCGTGCCGCTCGATTCCGTGAAGCAATACGAGGATTACATTGCGCGGCTCCGCCAGATTCCGCGCGTGCTCGCGCAGACGACCGAGGTCATGCGCCAGGGGATGAAGGATGGGCTCATGCCACCAAAGCTCGTGCTCGAAAAACTCCCCGCGCAATGTGACGGCGTCGTCGCCGCGAACCCATTTGTCCTGCCCTCCGAGAAATTCCCGGCCAGCTTTTCCGACGCGGACAAGAAGCGATTGACTGAAGAGATGACCAAAGCGGTGAAGGACGATGTCATGCCCGCCTACCAGAAGTTCACCGAGTTCCTCCGCAAGGAATACGCGCCCAAAGGCCGCAGCCAAATCTCGGTCGAAAGTCTGCCCGAGGGCAAGCGGCGCTATGTCGAAGCGGTCAAGACGATGACGACTATGAACGTCTCACCGACTGAAGTGCATGAGCTTGGCTTAAAGGAAGTCGCGCGCATCACCGCCGAGATGACCAGCCTCGCCCGTTCCCAGGGTCACAAGGATCTCGCCAGCTTCCGGGCGGCGATCAAGGCGGACCCGAAATGGACGCCGAAAAGCGAAGAGCAAATCGTGGAAGATTTCGCCAAATATATTCACCAGATGGAACCGAAGCTGCCCGAGCTCTTCGGTCTGCTTCCGAAAGCGCCTGTCACCGTTGAGGCCATCCCGGATTTCGCGAAGGCTTCGGCCACCCATTACGTTTTGGGCACGCCCGATGGGAAACGGCCCGGCCGCGTGGTCGTTGCCGTGGCCGACCCGACCAAGCGCACGCTCGTCCTCGATGAAGCTGTCGCTTACCACGAAGGCGTCCCGGGGCATCACATGCAGATCAGCATCGCGCAGACTTTGCCGGATCTGCCGAAATTCCGGCTGCACGCCCTCTACTCGGCTTATACCGAAGGCTGGGCTCTTTATTCCGAGGAGCTCGGCAAAGAGATCGGTTTCTACCAAGACCCGATCTCTGATTACGGCCGGCTAAACTCAGAGCTGTTCCGCGTCGTCAGACTAGTGGTCGATACCGGCATTCACGACAAAAACTGGAGCCGCGAAAAGGTCATCGAGTTCATGCACACCAACGACGTGAACGACGCCGTCGCGCAGACCGAGGCTGATCGCTACATCGCCTGGCCGGGGCAGGCGTTGGCCTACAAAATGGGGCAGCTGACCATTCGCAAGTTGCGCGAGGAAGCCAAAACCCAGCTCGGGGAAAAGTTCGAGATCAAGGCGTTCCACGACGAGATCCTGAACGGCGGCGCCATGCCGCTCGACCTGCTCCAGGAGCGGGTGCAGGAGTGGATCAAAAAACAGGCGAAAACCGCCGCGGCTCCAGGTGGGAATCCGACCTCCTCCTAGCGACTTCGGACGGACGTCCCGTGTAACCCATCCACCTGCGCAGATCGGACGCCGCTGCAGACGCAGCTTGACATCGACCCGCCTCGCAAGCGACAAAGGACGCGCCCGATGCAATCTACCAAGCGCCTTTTCTCCGCGGCTCCGGAGGGGACGGCCGCGTTGTTCTTCATCCAGATCTTCGCGACGCTCGGCTTTGCGGTTCTTTATTCGACGCTCGTCCTTTACTCGACCAAGCATCTCCAGCTTGGCATAAAGGAAGCCACCACGCTGATGGGCGTGTTTGGCGCTTTCAATTACGGACTGCATCTCTTCGGCGGCTACCTCGGCGGCCGCTTCCTCTCGAACCGCAACCTCTTCGTCGGAGGCATGGCGCTGCAGGTCATCGGCTGCGCCTTTATTTCGTTAGGCTCGCTTGCCATGTTCTACCTGGGCCTCGCCTTCTTCCTCACCGGCAGCGGCCTCAACGTCACCTGCATCAACATGATGCTCACCCAGCGCTTTACCTCCGACGATCCGCGCCGCGAGGGCGCCTTCCTCTGGAATTACGCTGGGATGAACGTCGGTTTCTTCGTCGGGTTCACCGCCGCCGGTTACTTCCAGGCGACGGAGAGCTACTCCAGCCTTTTCATTTTCGCGACCATCGGCAATTTCGTCGCCATCGTCCTCGCCTTCTTTAACTGGAAGACTCTGACTGATCGCAACACGCCGCTGCTCGAGAAAACGCCGCAGCAATTCCGCCTCCGCCAACTCGCTGGCCTCGCCATTCTCGTCGGCCTCGTCCCGGCCGTCTGGTTCATGCTCCAAAGACCGGGCGGCACCGAAATATTCTTCAAGGTGATCTGCGCTGTCGTGGCGCTCACTCTCATTTACCTCACCGTGCGGCACCGAGACCTCCGCGAACGACGGAACATGACCGCCTATCTCATTCTCACGATCGGTTCGCTCATGTTCTGGTCGCTCTACCAGATGGCGCCGAGCGGCCTGCAGCTCTTTGCCATCCACAACGTCGACCTCACGGTCGGGCCGGTGACCATCCAGCCGCAGTGGATTCAGAACATCAATACCGTCGTCATCGTGATCGGCGGACCGCTGCTCGCGGCTTTCTTTACGCAAATGCGTGGGCGCGGGTGGAACATCGATGTGCCAAAGCAATTTGCGGCCTCGCTCCTTTTGATGGCGGTGGCTTTTCTCATCCTCCCCATCGGGATCAAACTGGCTGGCGGCGACGGCAAGAGCGCGTTTTCCTGGCTCTTCGCCAGCTACATCCTGCAAAGCGTCGGCGAGCTGCTCATCTCGCCCATCGGTTACGCCATGATCGGCAAACTCGCGCCCAGGCAATACCAAGGCATTATGATGGGTAGCTGGATGCTGGTGACCGGTCTTGCTTCGCTCTTCGCGGGCGATTTCTCCGGCATGATCCCCGAGCCGAGCGGGACCACCGCGGCCGCATCCAATGCCGGCTACGCCACGCTCTTCGGTTACCTCGGTGCGGGCAGCCTCGCCGTCGGCGTCGCGCTCATTGTGCTCAATCCCTTTCTACGCCGGCTCATCACCGACAAGCCGGCGACCGACCCGGCGGAAGCGCCAACTCCCGCCGGTCCCGTGACTGCCACGGCTGTGTGAAATCGTCCTTAGTCCGGATACTCATCGGAGGCCTGCACCCAGAGGAAAGATTGCAGATCGATCATGTCGCGCGGGCGCAGATCGCGTAAGTCGCGCCGCACCGTTTCGGCAAACTCGAGCAGGCTCGCGTAGGTTTCCCAGTTCGGCCGCGACTCATAGTGCAGGTCAAAGCCGTGACGTTGCGCCGCGCGCTTCGTCACGGTCGGTTTGAGAAAGAAATGCTGTTCGGGCTGCGCGATGAAACTGAAAACGGTCACGAGCGGCCAGGTGAACACGCGGGTCTGTTTACGGGGGAGGGAATCCACCACCGCGCACCATCGCTCGAAGCGATGTTTCATCTCCCTTTGGCCGTGGAGGAATTCGTAAAGGCCCTCGGCGAATGCCTGCGCGCCGGCCGGCGATTTCACCGCATCGCGCAACGCCATTTTCTCGAAAGAGAAATCATGCTGTGCCGCGAACGTTGTTCGGTCCGGACGGCGCGCGAGGCCACTTCGGCAAAAGCGCGCTCTCGCAGCAATCGTCGGAACTCACGCTGATTTAACGATTCTTCCCAGCGCGTGTGTGTCTCCCATTTGTAGTCACGTTCCCACTCCCGGTAAGTTTCATCTCGAAATCCTCCAGGGAAATAGCGCAGGAACTTTTTGCGCGGCCGTCTAGGGCCTGACTTTGGCGATGGCAGCATGCCCATTCTATCGCGTCCGAAAACAAAATCGGTTCCTGGCGATCCAATGAGCTCCCGTCGACCAGATCGAGCTTCCCGAGGGCACGATTGTTGGTTAGTTAGCGGTCATGAGAAACTCTTCCGCGCCACTTGCCTCAGCCCTGTGGGTTGTCGGCCTGCTCCTGTTTGCGTTGAGTCAGCCTATCTTTGGCAAACCGGCAGGCTCACCGTCGCCGTGCCCGAGCCAGCCCAGCCATTCGCTGACGGCAGAGCTGACTGCGAAGGTCGATGAAGCCGTGAACAAGGCTCTGAAAGACGCTGGCCTGCCTAGCGTCTCCATCGCGGTGGTGCAGGATGGAAAGCTCGCTTACGCCAAGGCCTTCGGAATGGCGGACGTCGCCGCGCATCGCCTCGCCAAAGCTGAGATGCTCTACAGCATCGGATCCATCAGCAAACAGTTCACCGCCGCGTCTATTCTTCTGCTGGCCGAGGAGGGGAAACTGACCCTCGACGATCCCGTCGCTCGTTGGTTGCCTGATCTGACTCGCGCGAAGGACATCACCATCCGGCAGATCCTTTCGATGACGTCTGGCTACCAGGATTTTTGGCCGCAGGACTACGTCATGCCCTCGATGATGAACGACGTCTCAGCCGAAGAAATCCTGAAAGGCTGGGCGCAGAAGCCGCTCGACTTCGAACCGGGGACAAAATGGCAATACAGCAACACCAACTATGTCATCGCCGGCATCATCGTAGAGAAAGCCAGCGGAACACATCTCCTCGACTTTCTGCAGAAACGCATCTTCGACCCATTGGAAATGAAAAGTGTTTTCGACACCAATAGCTCGGCTTTGCCTGAAGGCGCGCCGAATCGCTATCATCGTTATGGCCTTGGACCTATGCGACCCGCGCCCAAGGAAGGGAAGGGTTGGATGTTTGCCGCCGGCGAGTTAGCCATGACAGCCTCGGACCTCGCGAAATGGGATATCTCTCTCATGAACCGCACCATCTTAAAACCGCAGTCTTACGCTGAGATGGAGAGACCCGTATTACTCCAGAATGGCGCCAGCACGCAATACGGTCTGGGCGTCAGTGTCAGCCTGGTTAACAGCCACCGAGTCATCTCTCATGGTGGAGAAGTCTCAGGTTTCACGGCCCAGAATGCGGTCTATCCCGACGATCATGCTTCGGTGACTGTGCTGACTAACTTGGATGCCTCACGAGCGACTGGCACTCTTGCCAGTAAGATTGGCGAGCTACTCTTCGCACCCACCGGCGACCAGGACTCAGTCGCAAAGGCGAAAGCTATTCTGACCCAACTGCAAAAGGGTAAGATCGATCGGTCCCTATTCACCGATAACGCCAACGCCTACTTTAGCACCGAATCCTTGCACGACCTCGCGAGTAGCCTCGGCCCGCTGGGTTCTCCGACCAAATTCGAGCTCGTCGCCGAAGGATTGCGCGGCGGCATGCAAGCCCGCCGTTATCGAGCTGACTGCGGCAAGAAGACATTAACTGTCAGCACTTACGCAATGTCAGACGGGAAGCTAGAACAGTATATCGTTTCCGCTGAGTAATCGCTTTACGGCCAAGCAGCCGGTTTGCTACGAGGCACCTCGGTGGATTTACCGCGGAGGACGCGGAGGACGCAGAGTTTCATCAATCAGGAATAAATCTTAAACTCTGCACACTGCGGTTATTCATTCTCCCACCCCACGCGAACGCGCCAGTCATCGCGATTGTTCAGCTTCTTGCAGTCTGGGAAGGGATCGTTTTCCAGCGAAAGGAGCACGCGCGCGATCCGCTTTTGCACCGCGACCGGAAGTCGGGCCAACTCACACGCGGATCCGCAGATCTTTCAACACCTCGCGTAGTGGGGTGTGTGGCTGCTCTCGCCGGCCCCCAGCGCGAGAGTATCAGCCAGGTCATCCGCCAACTCAGCGTCGGCGACGAGCTTTTGTAAGACTGGGTCGCGCTCTTTCCGCTGCAAAGCCTTAAAAGCCGTCATGAAAATCTCAGCCGTCGCCTCGGTCGCACTCACCTCTGCGCTTCTCGCCGAAGAGCTGCTACGTCAATCTATGAGCACCAGAAGAACGTGCGAATCGTCAAAGCCATCTGATGCCGCGCTGGCGGAGTCGAGGAACGTGAACCCGCATTTTTGCAGGACGCGGACCGAAGCGACGTTGTGCTTCGCCACACCGGCGTAAAGCGGACGTGTCTGTTCCAGGCGAAGAAAAGCGGAGAGCGCGCCGGTGGCGACGCCGCGGCCCCAATCCGCGCGGTCGATCCAGTAGCCGATCTCGCGCTTCCCGTCCGAATTCCAGCTCACGATGTTCCCTGCGACGTGCTCCTTACCTGAGGGTGCCGATGAGACATCGGATGTGACCACGATCGTCCGAATCAGGCCCGTCTCGTCCGCGAGGATCTTCGCCCAATGCCGGTCGAAGGCGACGCGATCGCGCGATTGAAAGGCGACCATCTCGACCGCGATTGGATCGCGTTGGTGTTCGAAGAACAACGGCAAATCGCCGGGTGCGACCGGACGTAAAGCGACGTGAGCGACCTGTGACATGGGATGCAGATTCTATCGTGGCGCGGCGCTGAGCAAGCAAATCAAGTTCGTCAGCATCCCGTGGCGATCACTTCTTTTGTCGGACGAGAGATGACGGATTACGAAAGCAGGTTGAATTTGGAAGCGAGGCCGTAACAAAATCGAAGATGAGGCCGGGCTTTCCAACCAAAAACGGTGAGGGCGAGCCCCCAGGCCGAGCGGAGATGGATCAGCAGAGTAATCAGTTGCTCCAATTGTCCGCAGGATTATAGAATGGAAGGCGTGAGCACGATTCAGGAAATCGAAGCGGCGATCGAGCGATTGCCGGCCCCCGAGCGCGAGGATTTCGAATCGCGCCTGATATCCCGCCGGTTTGGCCTCGAGCCGGCCGGTAATGAGGAATACCGAGAACTCCTGGCATCGCTCGATGAAGCCGAACGGGAAATTGATTCCGGACAGGGTGTAAGCGCGGATGCCCTCCGCAAGGGACTCTCCGAGTGGGCTGGACAGTAGTCTTTTCCAAACGAACGAGAGTGATCTCGCGAAATCGTTAGTTACATAGCCAAAGATGACCCGGCCGCGGCTAATCGCGTCGGCGAAAGGTTGATCATCAAAGCGGAATCCTTGAAGAGGCCGAGTTTGGATCTGCTCGTCCCTACCGATCAGCAATTTGCGTGATCAGCAGAATCTGACTGGCCGAAGAATTGCCGTGTTAGTCCTGTCAGATGCGAGCTGGATCAAGCTTGAACCGCCGGCGGGGCAGATCGCAGCGGCTGCCTCAGCGAGGAAGCCCGGTGATTACCTTGAGTTAAAACTTGAGAGGTAAATCAGGCGTCGCCCGGCGCCGGGGAAGTTCTGTGATGGCGAAGGTGATTTTTGACACCTTGATTTATTCGGACGACGCGCCGGCGACGCGGGCGTTTTTGCGGGATGTGCTCGGCTGGAAGTGTGTGGCCGAAGATTGGGATAAGGACTGGCTGATTTTTCGATCAGGACTGAGCGAGATTTGGGGTGCACCCGACGCATAGCGAGTGGGAGGGCAAGAGTTACGATCACCCGCGGCATCACGCGATCTCGCTCATGTGCGATGACCTTAAGGCGACGGTGGAGGAATTGCGGGCGAAGGGCGCGCAATTCCTCGGCCCGATCGACGAGCAAATCTACGGTCGCATCATCATGCTGATCGTGCCCGGGATTGACGGCATGCAGCTTTATCAGCCGACGCATAAGCTGGCCTCTAATCTGCCGGACGCCGGCTAACGCCTCCTGCAAATTTGTGCGTGCTGAATGGTCGCGGCGGAGAAATGCTTCGCCTCGGTTCGCGCGCCTGTTCCCTCGGATCAAGCGGCTTCGGAAGGAGCGCGCGATCGCTCGGTTGGCCGGCCTTCTCGCGGATGCGGCTCGGGCATTGTCACGTCGGCAAAATGCAGGCATGAAAGAGCGATGCCGACGGGGAATGAGACGCAACCTGAGAGGGTCAGGCGCGCGGAGATCGGGCTGTTGTTGGCGCTGGCCGCGCTGACGGTGGTCGTGCATGCGCTCGTGGGCGGGCGCTATGGGTTTCATCGTGATGAATTGGCGACGCTGGATGATGCGCGCCATCTCGCCTGGGGTTATGTGGCTTATCCGCCGGTGACGCCGTTCTTCGGCTGGTTGTCGCTCGAGCTTTTCGGGACTTCGCTGGCCGGTTTCCGCTTTTTCGCTTCGCTGGCCGGGGCGAGCGCGATCGTGCTTAGCGGGTTGATGGCGCGCGAGCTTGGGGGCGGTCGGGGAGCGCAGCTTTTCGCGGCGACCGCGGCCGCGCCTTTTGCGATCGCGACCGGGTCGCTGATGCAATATGTCTCCTTCGATTACCTGGCCTGGGTGGCGGTGGCCTATTTCATGGCGCGCCTCTGCCGGACGAACGATCCGCGCTGGTGGCTGGCCGTGGGGGCGGCGATCGGCTACGGGATGCTGAGCAAATACAGCCTGCTCTTCCTGGTCGCGGGGATCGGGGCCGGGGTTCTGGGCACCGGGCTGCGTGCGCATCTCCGCAGCGGGTGGCTCTGGCTAGGTGCGGCGCTGGCGGTCCTGATTTTTCTCCCGAATCTGCTCTGGCAATGGCGGCACGATTTTATTTCGCTAACTTTTCTGCAGGCAATTCACGCACGCGATGTGCGGATCGGCCGGACCCAGGATTTTCTCCCGGACCAAGTGAAGGTGACCCTCTGCGCGCTACCGGTGGCGCTGGGCGGATTGTTTTTCTATTTCTGGAAACGCGATGGGCGGCGGTTCCGGGCGCTCGGATGGATGTTCGCGGTGCCGTTCGCGCTCTTCGTGCTGGCGAGGGGCCGCGGCTATTACATGGCGCCGGGCTATCCGATTTTGTATGCGGGCGGGGCGGTGCTGGCGACGGAGTGGGTCGGCAGCCTGGCCCGGCGATGGCGACCGCTGGTCGGGGGCGTCGGCTGGCTGGCGCTGGCGGCGAACATCATTTTTTTCGCAGCCTTCTTCCTGCCGATCGCACCGGTAAATTCGCCGTGGTGGCATCGGATGGTGGCGATCAATGGCGACATCAGGGAGGAAATCGGCTGGCAGGAATTGGCGGAGACGGTGGCCCGGATTCGCGATTCTCTGCCACCCGAAGATCGTGCGCGGGTGCGGATCCTGGCCGGTAATTATGGCGAAGCGGGCGCGCTGAATCTCTACGGACCGGCGTATCATTTGCCGCCGGTGATTTGCCCGGTGAATTCCTTTTGGGCCCGCGGCTACGGCGATCCGCCGCCGGAGGTGCTTATCGTGCTCGGTGCAACGCGCGAAAGGTTGGCGAGCAAATTCGAGTCATGCGAACTGGTCGGGCACATCATCAACCGGGAAGGTGTGCCTAACGAGGAGACAACGGATCATCCCGACATTTTTCTCTGCCGTCAACTGCGCGGGAGCTGGCCCAAGCTTTGGGCAAAGGCTCGGGGATTCGGCTAGGGCGAGCCGAGGTCTCCAAGGCAAACGGAGAAATTACTTCATCCGGTCGAAGGTCTTCTGCAGCAACGCGAGATCGGTCGGTTGGCCGAGCTTTTCGCGGGTCGTGTCGACCCATTTCTTTTCCAGCACGTTTTTGGTCGGGCGATCGTTTTGATAGAAGACTCCGAAGACGCCGGGGAAGGGGATTTGGGCCAGCTTGTAGGCGGCCAGCTCGTCCGTCGTGTCGTGGCGGTTTTCGTCTTCCGGGGTGTTGTCCCACTTCTTTTCGTCGATCAACTGGAAGGCGCCGCCTTTGCGCGGGTTAGCCGGGTCGAAAGCGCCCGGGTAAAACTCGACGCATTCGCTCAGGCATTCGATCACGCTGAAACCGGGGTGATCCATGGCGCGCTCGATCATCTCGATCATGTGCTTGACCTGGCTGGCGTGGGTGCGCGCGACGAAGGTAGCGCCGCTCGCGACCAGTTTTTTCATCGCATTGACGGGCTGGTCGATCGCGCCTTGCGGGTCGGTCTTGGATTTGAACCCGATCGGCGAGGTCGGCGAGGTCTGTTTCTTGGTCAGGCCATAGACGAAGTTGTCCATGATGACGTAGGTGAGGTCGATGTTCTTGCGCGCGCCGTGCTCGAGGTGGTTGCCGCCGATGGAGAAGCCGTCGCCGTCGCCGCCGAACAAGAAGACTTTCAGGTCAGGGCGAGCCAGGCTGACGCCGGCCGCGAGCGGGACGCCGCGCCCGTGGATGAAATGGGCGCCGTGGCCGTTGACGAAATAGGGAAAGCGCGAGGAGCAACCGATGCCGGCGAGGGTGACGATCTTCTCGTGGTCGAGTTGGCGTTGCTCGAGGATTTTGTAGTAGGAGGCGAGGACAGCGAAGTCGCCGCAACCGGGACACCACGTGGGGTGATCGGCGGTGATGGCTTTCTTGGTGAGTTTCTCGCGTGGGGGTTCGGCGGTCAGTGTGTCAGTGCTCATTTTGGTGATTTGAATTTGGAAGCCAGGAAACCAGAAAGGGGGAGGGATGAATCAGGAAAATAGGAAAGCAGGAAGCGGGTTATCGGTTCTTTTTTCTGGCTTTCTGGTTTCAAAATTCGAAATCTTCTTTGGTATGCTGGCTGCGTTCTTAGTTAGGCAGTTGAGTCGCGGTCTTTGCTCGGCTTGACGGCTTCGTAAGTTTCGGGCCGTTGCGCGGTGTTGTCGCCGGCGTGGTCAGCGGCCTCGGAGACGTTCGCTTCGGCGCGCTCGGTCGCGGCGCTCGTAGCGGTATCGCGCGGGACGGAACCGTTAGGTTCGGCCGTGCCATTGGCGACTTCGGCTGGGCCGGAGCTGGGACGATGGGCGTTGCGGCCCGGGAAAGTTTTGCCTTCGAAAACGCGGCCGAGGATCTCGCGGACTCGGTAGGTGAGGCCGTCGGTTTTGGTGACGCTGGAAATTTTTGGATCGCAGAAGCGCGCCCGGAGCAGGGTGGCGAGCTGGCCGAAACCGTAGAGGCCCTGGTCGTTCATCTCGACCACGATGATGCGTTCGAACTTGGCGAAGATTTTCTCGAGCCCGTTCGGGAATGGATGGACGTGGCGCAGATGGATCGCTCCGATCTTTTCGCCCACGCTGAGGGCGCGTTTTGCTGCGTCGTGGATCGGGCCGTAGGTCGAGCCCCAACCGACGAGCAGGACGTCGCCTTCCTGTTCGCCGTAAATTTCCGGGAGGGGAATTTCCTCGGCCAGCTTTTGCAGCTTGGCGCGGCGTTTGGCGGTCATGCCCATGTGCAGCTTGGGGCTGCCGGTTGGATGACCCATCTCGTCGTGCTCGAGGCCGGTGATGAGCGGATATTTGCCATCGAGGATGCGCGTGCCGGGTGCGGCATGCTGGGTGATGGCGTCGAGTGGGTAGGGCTTGAAGGTATCGCGCGGCGAGAGATCCGGCTTTGGATCGAGCATCAGCTTCTCAAGATCGGGCTCGTCGAAAGCTTCGATACGGGTGGCGAGCGAGGTGTCGCTCAAAATAAAAACCGGCGTGCTGTAGGTGCGGGCAATGCGCGCCGCCTCGATCGCGATGTAAAAGCAATCTTCCACGGTTTGCGCCGCGAGAACGACGCGGGGGCTGTCGCCGTGACCGCCGTAGATCGCTTGAAAAAGATCGCTTTGCTCCACGTTGGTCGGCAAGCCGGTGCTGGGACCGCCGCGCTGGACATTCACGATGAGGATCGGGATCTCGGCCATCGACGCCCAGCCGATCGCCTCGCTCTTGAGCGAAATACCCGGGCCGGCACTGCCGGTGATGGCCAAGTGGCCGGCGTAGGAAAAACCGAGCGTGAGCGAGACCGCCGCGAGTTCGTCTTCCGCCTGGACGAAAAGCCCACCGTATTTCGGGAATTCGCGCCGGAGCGTTTCCATAACCGACGACCACGGCGTGATCGGATATCCGGCGCCGTAACGAACGCCAGCGGCGATGAGGCCGTAGGCGAGCGCCTGGTTACCATCCATCGTGATCTGGTCGCGATCGCCCGGTTTCTTGACGACTTGCTCAAATTGATAGCGGGTGGCGAGAACGTTGCCGACCGGGTAGCCGTAGCCGGCGGTGAAAGCCATGATCGCGGTGTTGACGACGCTCTCGTCCTTGCCGGTGAACTTTTCCTTAATCAGGGTCGTCAGCTTCTCGACGTCGAGGTGAAAGATCTTCGCGATCAACCCGAGCACGAAGATGTTTTTGCCCTTGTCCTTCGCGGTGCCGCCGAGCGCCTCGACGGTCAGGCCGGTGATGGGAACGCCGACGTAAACATAGCGTTTATCATCAAGATCCGGTTCGACGTTATCGGAGTCGTAAAGCAGGATGCCGCCCTCGCGCAGGAAATCGATGTGGTCCTGGTAGCTGTGTTGGTAAAACGCGACCAGGAAATCGGCTTCGTCACCGGCGGAGAGGACTTCGCCCGACCCGATGCGGACCTGGAAGATCGATGGCCCGCCCGAGATGGTGGAGGGAATCGTCATGTAGGTCATGACGTCCTGCGCGCTGCGGCCGGCCAGACGGGCCAGGAAGGCGCCCGCGCTCTGGATGCCGTCCTGCGAATTGCCGGCGAGGCGGATGACCGCGTCGTCGATGCTCTCAGGCCGGAGATCGGCGCGTTCGCCGGGTGGATTGGCGTAGGGAGCCTGGGCCGGAGCGGTCGGATCAGGTGTAACAGGAGTCGGATTCACGCAGGAAGAAATTGGCGGTTAAGAGAATGAGATGAGCCGGGTACTCTTAGGCAAGGATGCCCGAATTGCCAGTGCGAATCCCGTGGGCGACGCGGCCACGGGAGCGAACCGCCGGGTAAAGACCAGGGGAACGTCCGGCGAAGGTCCTCCGGGTGAAGGATGCGGATCCGAAGTTGGGTTGGGGTGCCGGGGTTGGACTAACGAATATCGCGCGCGCAGCGCCTGCAGATTGTTGCGGTCAATCTCGTTATCGGTCAGTCCAATAGCCTAAAACTTACCTCCCGCGGCAGGCGCGTAGGTGCCAGCATCGGCCTTTTTCACGAAAGCCGGATAAGTGCTGCCTTCCCTTAAAAGATCGGGCTGTGAAGGTCCCACGATCGGCTCCTCGCGAGTCGAAAGTGTGTAGGTGATGCGGATGGTGTCACCGGGGTGCAGGCCAGAAGCGGAACGCGTCACGCCCGTCACCTCTGCTTGCGCGGTGACCTTAGAAGACGTGACGCGATCTGCCTCGGTCTTCGCGATCTTAACCGACTTCACCTTGATGGTGAGCGCTTCCGCAGAGTTTTCTTGATAACTTTGATAAGCTTGCGGTGGGAGTTCCGCGCGGCTCCTTGGCGAAATGCTAGGCAACGCAACCGCCGCGCAAAGCGCCACCGGGATGGCCTGCTGCCAGAGGCGATTTGGTAGCAGGGTCTGCCATGTCGTTCGGCTTCGCCCGAGGGGCCGGTGGATTTGGTCGTGATGTCGGTTTTCGGCGTGGTTGATGGCTTCTCTTTTCATGATGGGTCAACGTGCTCTCAGGCGATGGAGTGACATCGGTTTGTTCATTCGGTCACGATAAATCATCTCCTACTTTCGGAGCAGGCAAAGGACTTTTCCGCACCTTCTCGCTGCCGTGGCGAACGTCAGTTTGTTTCCTTGCAACGCAATCTCTGATCGAGCACGACGATCCTGTCCTCCAGCGGCGGAGTCGCGCGCAGCGAAAGATGCTCGACGCGCGCTGACTTCGCGCTTGCTCATGCATTCCCCCGGCGCGTCAGTGAGCCACCATGGGTGGACTCGTCGTTAAACCGCGCGCTCGGATTTTCCACGGCCACGACTGGGTCTTTAGCGGCGAAGTGTTGAAGGTCTTCGGTTCGCCTAACGACGGCGACGTCATTTCGCTCAAGGATGGGCGCGATCATCTCCTGGGGAGCGCGATCTACAATTCGAAATCGCAAATCGTGGCCCGGCGTTTCTCGCGCCGGAAACAGGATCTCGATCTCGATTTCTTCCAGCGACGGATCGCGCAGGCGGTCGAATATCGGCAGCGGCGGGGAATCAATTTGGAGCTGGCTCGGTTGGTTTGGAGTGAAAGCGACGGCCTGCCCGGGGTCATCGTTGATCGTTACGGCGACGTTTTGGTCTTGCAGACGCTCACTCTGGCCATGGATCAGCGGAAAGAATTAATCGTGAGGGCATTGGAGGATTTCTCGGGCCGGGCAAATTCTGGGGGAACAACCAGCGGACCGCCCGAGGATCAGAAAACGGGTGGTATTGCTTCCGCCCCTTTTCCCACCATCGTCGAGCGCAACGAAGCGCCGGTCCGCCGCGCAGAAGGAATGGAGCTGCACAGTGGACTTCTGCGTGGTTCCTTGCCTAACGAAATCGAGATTGGCGTCGCCGGGCTGCAACTGCGAATCGATTTGCTCCACGCGCAAAAGACGGGCTTTTACCTCGATCAACTCCCCCATTACGAGCTGGTGGCGCAGCAGGCACGCGGCCGGCGGGTGTTGGATTGCTTTAGTAGCCAGGGCGCTTTTGCGTTGGCCTGCGCGAAAGCCGGCGCGAAGGAGGTGGTCGGCGTCGAAGTGAGCGCGGAAAGTCTTCGTGCCGCCCGGGACAACGCCGATCGCAACCAGCTCGAGGTGCGGTGGATCGAACAGGATGTTTTCCAATATCTGCGCGGGGCCGAGAAAGCGGAGGAACGCTTCGACCTCATCATCCTGGATCCGCCTTCCTTCACTAAAACCAAAGGCGGATTGCACGATGCGCTCCGCGGTTATAGGGAACTCCACGTGCGCGCCTTCAAACTTCTCGCGCCCCAAGGCCTGCTCGCAACCTTTTCGTGTTCACACCATGTCGACGGACCAATCTTCGACAAAATGATGGCGGACGCGCTGGTGGACGCTCGCCGTTCGGCACGGCGTCTGCGCCGGTTCGAACAGGCGCTCGATCACCCGGTGCTGCCGACTTTGCCGGAGAGCGAATACTTTCGCGGAAGCCTGCTGGAAATGATGCCGGGTCGTTAGGCAAACTTTCGCGCGACGGGTTTTTTGTGATTTTGAATTGAAAAATCTGGAAATCTCCAAGCCGCCCTCTAACTTCCGGGCGGAACGCCCGCAGCACCTTAACCATGTCAGACCGCATCCGCCCGACCGAACAAATGCTGGAGCTTAGCGAAGAAGAGGGTAGCAATACGGAACACCTCGATTCGCAGGTCCAGAAGGCGCAGGAACAGCTGCTCCAGCTCAAGCGTCAACAAGAGCAAATCGAAAAACAGAAGCGCGAGCTCGAGGAATTGAGCCGTCGCCAGGAAGAGCTCGATCACGGCCGGTCCGAAATGACCGACAAGCTGACGCGCTCGTTGGTGGTCTTAGAACGCGAAGCCTTCGATGCGCAGAAAAAGATGGAGCAACTCCGCGCCACCCACGAGAGTTTCAGCCAGCATCTGGAGGTGATCGAGGCGATCGATCCGCGCACATGGAATCCAGCCGACCTGAACAAGGAACTGAGTCGTGCCCTGAGCACGGTAGACGATGCGCGCGCTGAGTATAACCAGCAGCGCAGCCGCCTGCAGGCTACGGCGACCGACAACGACAGCATCCCTTTACCGGAGACGAGTGCCGGGTTCGAAACGGGCCAAGGGATGGCCCATTCTTTCGGGCAATGGCTGCGGATCGGCCTGGCTTTTACCCTGCCGTTGATGGTTTTTGCTCTGATCGCGCTCGCTATTTTCCTCTATCTGAACGGCGGATTTCGTTAGGCGCCATGGCCCGGAAGCATCCTCAAACCAATACCCCGCTCAACCGCAAGCAGGAGGAGCTGGCTTCGCGCGAAAACGATCTGCGCAAAAAGATGGAAGACCTGCAGCGCATGATCGAGGAAGCGCCGCGGGTGGCGGAAGAGAGAACGCGCCGTGAACGCGAGGAACTGCTCGAACGCGCCAGCTCCGGGGGGCGCCGCCTCGATGTTTCGATCGCTCTCCAGGATAAACGCTTTAGCGAATACGCGGCGAGCCAGCGGCGGCCGCGGTCGCTGCGCAAGCAACGAAGCGAAGGCCGGTTGCTCTTCATTGTGCTCGTTATAGCCTTGTCTATCGCGATCGTCTGGATCGCGACGCATCTGCCTTTCTAAAAACGGACAAGCCGTTACCCGCAGTATCTATCGGCAGATCTTCCTAGGGGTTGAGACCCCGGGCCTCTGAACCTGCAACCAGTTTCTGAAAGCGCGGATCGTTTCGGAGCGGATCCCACTCCCAGCTTAGACGCAGATGTGCCGCAGTGATATTCTCGGCCGCAGGGATTGTGAGCAAATGGGCGAGAAGTGTGACGGCCTCCTCCACTTCGCCTGTCTGAGCATAGATAAAGGCGAGGCTGGTGGCATAGAGTGGTCCGGCTACTGCGTCCTTGCTTTCGGGACATAACTCTACCGCCTTAAGGCCCTCTCGAATAGCATTCTCTTTTTGACCAAGGAGTGCGTAGAACCTGCCCAGCGGTGCGTGGAAGGTCGGATCGTCGGGATGATCGCGCGCGCCCGCCTCGTAGATGGGTTGGATCTCTTCAAGCACAGAGCGTGCTCGTTCCCGGTCGCCTTGGGCCAAGGCCAAGCAGGCCTTGAAGTAACCGGCAGGTTCGAAGGCGGGATATTCGTCGATAGGCCGATCTGGAATGAGTTGCGCGGCGGCCGAGAAATCGCGCGCGAGCATGGCGTACTCCCAGCGAGCGCCCTGCACAGCGGGCTTTCGCTTCATCGCCTCCGAGAGCCGATCCAAAGTGGCGTGGGCCGCGGTCGGGTTCCCGCTCTGGGCAAACTGGACATACGCCAGCCCGACCCAGCCGTCGGACAGGCCCGGCTCCAGCTGCAGCCCACGATGATAGGCCTCACCCGCCTTTGACCACTGCCGCATGGTTCGCAAGGTATCCGCAACGCCATCGAAGTGGGCCCGGCGAGGATCTCTCTCCAGTGTTTCGGCGAAGGCGGCCAGCGCTTCGGTCCAGCGATTTTGTCGGCGATAAATAAAGCCGGTCGCCTCCAAGATTTCGGCATTGTTAGGGGAGGAGGCACGGGCGATGGCCAATTCCTTCAAGGCGGCGGGATAATCGCGGTCGATCCGATAAAAGCAAAGCCCCAGCGCAAAGTGCGCTTCGCCCAGCTCGGGCGCCCGGCGCAGCGCTTCCTCCGCCATGTTGCGCGCCCTCTCTTTCCGTTCGGGATCGCGTCCGATGGAATACATCAGGCTGTTCCACATGGAGGCGCGGGTCCGCGCCAGAACAAAGTCCGGATCGAGCGCGATCGCCCGCGCATAAAGCTTCTCCACTTCGACTGCTTCTTCTCTCGAGGCTGCCACATGACCTAACTCGTTTGCCTGCAAATAGAGCAGATAGGCGTCAGGATTACTGGTGGGCTTGGTCTCCAACCTGTTTTTTTCTTCTGGCGCCAGCCTAGCCTGCAATTGCGAGACAATGCCCCGGGCGATGTCGCTTTGAATCGCAAACACATCGGCGAGATCACGATCGTAAGTCTCTGCCCAGAGGTGGGCATCGGTGCGCGCATCGATGAGTTGCGCGTTGACGCGGACCTTCCGTTCATTGCGTTGCACACTGCCTTCCAGAAGATGGGCCACGCCGAGTTGTTGGCGTAGGCTCAACTTTGTAGTGCAACATTTGCTAGGTGTGAAGGAAGCATTGATTAGGTGTTTTGTAGCCATGTCTTTTTCTCGGTCGGTTATTGAGGTGTTGGGCGATTAAGTCGCAGTCGCTTTGGGTCACACGGGCCATCGTTTCTCCTTTGGGGAGGTACTGGCGGATGAGTCCGTTGGTGTTCTCGTTCGTCCCGCGCTCCCAGCTGTGATGGGGCGTGGCGAAGTAGAACTTGACCGGGCTCTGCGCTTCCACTTCGCCATACCAGTGGAACTCGGTTCCGTTGTCCGCCGTGATCGTGCGCATCCGCCCCGGATGACGCGCCAGCAGCCCGAGCAAGGCGCGGTTGGTCTCGGCGGCGGTGCGGGCTTGGAGTTTCCCGATCATGAGGTAGCCGCTCTTGCGCTCGACCAGGGTGAGGACGCAGTGACTGTTCTCTCCCGGGCTCTCGCCCATCATGGTATCGATCTCCCAGTGGCCGGTCTGACGCCGTCCTGCCACGCTCGCCGGCCGTTCGCCAATCATCCTTTTCCCGGCCAGGCGCCCCCGGCTGTCGTAACGCCCGTAGCGTTTCCGGCAACTCTTGCGCGCCCCGCGCAGATGCTCGTGCAGGTCGCCCCCACTTCTCAGATCCCGCCAGATGTGCCGGTAGATGGTCTCGTGGCTGATCGCCAGCTCTCTCTGCATGCGCAACTCTCCGGAGACTTGTTCCGGGCTCCACGCTTCTCTCAACAACTCTTCCACTCGCGCCCAGTGCTCGTCTCCAAACTGGCTGTTGCGCCGCGACCGATAACGCCGCGCGTGCGCCCGCTGCTGCGCGCGCCGCGCTCGATACCAGCCATCGTGAGGCGCCGCGTTGCGCTTCAGTTCCCGCGACACCGTACTGCGGTGCCGCCCCAGCTCCCGCGCGATCTCCGCTTGCTTCAATCCCACCCGTCGCAACGCCGCCAAGGCGCTCCGTTCTTCTCCACTCAGTTGCCGATACTTCATCCCCATTTTCCGGCCAGCTTTTTTCCCCTTCCAAACCTTTCTTTTTCCTTTCCCTCCACACGTCGTCCGTGTTGCACTTAGTTTGTGAATCCGCGTGGCCTATCTCGCGCAGGTTGCGGACGGTGCCGCTGCGATACTGCATGACACTGGTACGGCTAATGACCTTTAGGTCCGAGATTTTGGCCAGATTAGTCAGGATCTCATCCTGCATGCCATCGGCGAAATAGGCGTTGGCCTTTTCTGCGCTCAGGTTTTCGAAGGGCAGCACCGCAATGCTCTTTTCCGGAGGGGCCGCAGGCGTCGCGGCCGAGCCTGGGGGCCCATCGGACTGGTCACTCCGATGGGTAAACCACCAAAAACCTGTGCCTAACGAAAATAATATGGCAACCGCCATAAACAGGCGCAGGCCGCTGGATTGGATCGCGGCGCAACCGGCACAACGAGGGGCTCTCTCGTTTTCCGAATGCTCGACGGCGTGACCGGGTTACCCGCTTCGGTGGTGAAAAAATTAACCAGATGAACGCGCGCGCCGTGTTTCACTTCGATCTCGCCGAGATCGTGCAAATGAGGATTCCATCGTGGATAGGGAGCGAGATCATCGGCGGCGCGCTTGGAGAGAAGGATATGTCCCGCGTCGCCACAATCCATCACCCGCTGGGCCAAATCGATGCCCGCGCCGGCGGCGTTAGCTCGTTCGTTGACATCCAGCACGGGATTAATCGGCCCGCTATGAATCCCCATGCGCAAAGGCAGCTCGGGATGCGTCCGGAGCGCCGCGCTGATCTCGAGTGCGCACTCGACCGCCTGCTCGAGATTATGACGGAAAACGAGGGCCATGCCGTGACCGGTAGGAAGACGGAGCATGCTTCCCTCCTCGCCGGCGGTCTGCGCCTGCGCCGTTTCACGCACCACCCGCTTTAGCAGCTCCAAGCGCGCGCTCTGTTCGTTGATGAGCAGTTTTGAATACCCGACGATATCGACGAAAAGAACGTGCCCGATTTCGGCTTTCAGCTCTTCTTTGTCAGGCATCGCTGGATAAGCTCTCGCTTTCCACCGATAAACGATTTTCGGAGACGGGCGAGCGCGAAAAGTGTGGCTCGGGAGTCGGGTCGCGTGGTTTCCATTGACCG
Source organism: Chthoniobacterales bacterium (assembly GCA_965218705.1). GTDB lineage: Bacteria > Verrucomicrobiota > Verrucomicrobiia > Chthoniobacterales > UBA10450 > Palsa-1392. The sequence continues at coordinate 99,210 of OZ244652.1, read as the reverse complement.
GGCGGCACTGCGGATGCTTTAATTGGCTTTCGATGATCCAGGCGAATTGTCGGGCTCGCTTCACGGCGGTGGATTTCAACTTCATCGTCAATTCCCTGGGGCGTTCCCCTAACGATCAGGTCTCGCTGGTCGATCTCCTGAGCGACGACGAAGCGCGCGACGCCGTGCTCGACGATCCCCGGTTGGTCGATTCGATCCTGTCCGACGCCGGGCAGCTCTCGATTTCGTCGGCCTTTTACTTTTACGTTCTGGCCCGGCACGTCCTGCGAAGGGCTCAGATCGCCGATCGCAAGCTGTGCGATTATGTCGGATCTTTACTCGAGACGTTTTCGCGCGCGAGCGGGCTGCGGTCTCCCCACAGCGAGGACGAATCGAGCCGCCAGTACATCTCCGATATGCTGATCGCGCTGACCCGGGCAACGGCGGAGCAAAGTTTTCTCCTGCGGGCGCATGTCGGTAATTATTCGCTCTTCGTCAGCGGAATCTTTCACGAGAATGCGCAGCAACGCAGCCGGCGAGGAGCGCCGGACCTTGAGTTTTACGAGAAAATCGGCCGGACCAATTTTCAACTGGTGGCCGGCCATTCGACGGCGCGCCGCTGCGAGTTGAACGATGTGTACGAAGAGTTGGCCGACCGGTTTCACGAGGTGCGCGTCGCGCTCAATCACCTTTCGGATGAATTGATCAACCTGGATGACGATCATCGCGCGGGTCTGCTCCTGTGAACGAAACGCTCTTCAGTCAGATCCAGCGGCTTTTTGAGCGCACCTATGCGCAGGTCGGCATCAACCTCGAGGATTGCCTCATCGATCAACGGCGCTGTCGCCAATTGACCAAGCTGGCGGGCGCTTCGGCGCGCGAGCTGAGCGAACTGGCTCGGACCTTTCTGCGGACCGTCGATGGCCAGCTTTACGTCGGCATTTATTACTCGCGCTGGCTCATCGAGCAGCTCGAGCAGCACGATCCGCGCGCTGGCCTAACGAATCGAAACATTCGGTCGCTCATCATGTTTGTGGAGGAAATCAACCACGCCATCCATGCCGCCATTCAGTTTCGCGCGGGCGAACGGCGAATTGGCTCGGAGGATTTTGCGCGCGGCCTCGAATTGCAGGCGCGGGTCGATACTTATCTGGTGCTGCTTCTTTTCGTGGCCTTCTTTCGCAAGACTCAGCGAGTTTCTCGGGTCGATCGGCGGTGGCTGCGATTTCACCTTTTCGAGAGTCAGAATCCCGGAGCTTTTCGGGATGCGAATTTGCGGGGCCGTTATCTGGAAACGACCGAGCTGGCGGCGACCTACACCCGTTTTCTCGACACGATCAATGGCCTGCGCCGCCTGGAAGAGATCCGGACCTTTCGCGCGCTTGCTTTTGACGAGAAGAAGCAGCGTATTCTTGCGCTGATGGATGCGCCCCCGCTGCCGACGGAATAGGCGCCCGGCCGATTTCGCGCGAAATGAGGTGGAATAATTTGGAAAGCAGGAAGCCAGAAAAGAGCGAATTTCTTTTGGGTTGGGAAAGCCCGGACGTTGCTTCGCATCCGTTGCGGATGGGTCCCAAATTTGTCTTTCATCCTCTTACCGAGCGGGGAGTCTCACTGAGGTCGGCGAAAGCGGGCCGCCATCTGGGTGGAGAGACGCCGGATCAAACCTGTTGGTAATCGGTTAGTCATCCGCTCGATTCCCTGAACGAAGGAGCGAGGCAGCTTCTGCAGCATCGGCTCGGTTTTTACATGTCCGCTGGTCAGCGGGTTGGTCGAGAGCTTCAGCTTCTCCAAGATCAACCCGGCTTTCTTGGCCAGGGGCTCGATCTCTTCCGGATGAAGCAGGAAGATATGGCCGTCCGCATCGGGTTTGAACTGGATCGATTCGTAAGCGGTGGGATCGGATGAGTCGGAAAACTTGGGCAATTTATTCCGAAAATAGGCGCCGTTAGGCGTCGTCATCACGACGTATCCGCCCGGCCGCACCAGTTGCGCGGCCCGCACGAGGAGCTGGTCGGGATGAGCGGTGTGTTCGATGACTTCGGTGATCAGCACTCCATCGAACGGGGACGGGAGATCGACATTGAACGCGTTGCCCGGGAAGAAGTGAATGGTCCCAAATTCCTGCTTGAGCCGCACATAGTCGGCCAGTTCGGCGCGCATGTCGTTCCATGTGACTTCGTAACCCATTTCCGCCAGGGCGATGGAGAAATTGCCTTGCGCGGCCGCGACGTCCAGGATGCGGGTGCCGGGATCGAGCACTTCGGTGATGAGTCGCAAGGTCGTATGACGGCGCCGGTCGTAGGCATAGGCATAACCTCGGTTTTCTATCTGACCGTAAACCTCCTCAAGGTCGTAGCGGTAGGAGGTCTTCCAGGAGGCCGGCCAGTTTTCGTCGAGGGTGATGCGCTTCAAGAGGAAAGGTTGGCCAGTGGGTGAATCCCTCACCCGTCCAGAGGAGAAAAGCTGCCAGCATGCCACAGACGGGTTCTGAGGTGAATGGAAATCACTCTTTCACACGTTATGCGAAGACGGTCGACGGCTTTTCGAGCCAGCGCTCGATCAGCACAGAAGCGCAGTTGTAGCCGGGAACGCTGTCTCCGGTGGGTCCGGCGAGACAGTCCCCCATAGGTTAACTCTCGGTCGGAATCCCTTTTTCGAGCCAAATCCGGAGGTCCCTCGGCCGGGGATAGCGTCCCCGGCTACAACTGACGTTGGAGGTCCTTGCCGTTCACGCTTAAACGCGTCCAGCGGGTTACAGGCTGGCTTGAGGATTGCTTTGAGTCGTATCCTTCCTCACTCGGACCCGTTTTTCGGCCGAGATTGTGATTATTTTGCATCGTGGATAACTCAGCTCCGAAGGTCCCAGTCTCAGTTCTCGTTCCGATCAAGAACGAGGCGGAAAATCTGCCGCGCTGCCTTTCCGCGATTCCGTGGGCGGATGAAATCTTGGTGGTCGATTCCCACAGTAGCGACGGCTCGCAGCGAATCGCAGAAGAGTTGGGAGCGCGCGTCGTGCCGTTTAAATTCAACGGCACCTGGCCGAAGAAAAAAAACTGGGCCTTGGAGAATCTTCCCTTTCGGAATGAATGGGTCTTCATCCTGGATGCGGACGAAGTATTACCCGACGGAGCCGAGGCCGAATTCCGCCGCGCGATCGCGGAAGCCGGGGAGATCGTCGGCTACTGGATTAATCGCCGCTTCATGTTCATGGGCCGATGGCTGCAGCACGCCTACTATCCGAATTGGAATCTGCGCCTCTTTCGGCACTCGTTAGGGCGCTACGAGAAACTGACGGATGTCGCCACGGCCAGCGGCGACAACGAGGTGCACGAGCACGTGGTGGTGCAGGGAGCGACCGGACGGCTGCGTTGTGAGTTGGATCACTACGCTTTTCCGTCGGTCGAGGTTTTTGTCGAAAAACATAATCGTTATTCCAACTGGGAAGCGCGCGTCGCGGCCGCGGCCGCGAAAAAGTCCGGCGCGGAGGAGTTACAGAGTGCGAGGGTCGCACAGCGTCGCCGGCTCAAGCAATTCTCGCAGCGGCTCCCTTTTCGGCCACTGCTCCGCTTCCTTTACGTTTATCTTTGGCAGCGCGGTTTTCTGGATGGACGCGAAGGTTACTACTTTGCACGTCTGCACGGCTTTTATGAATTTCTCTCCGTGGCCAAAACGTGCGAGCTGCGAAAACAGGACGAAGCAGGAAAGCAGGAAAGCAGGAAGTCATTCTATGTCGATCGCCCGTGATTCGGCTTAGAATTCCGCGCTCCCGGGCGTGCGAGCAAAGGGGATGACGTCGCGGATGTTGGCTACGCCGGTCACGAACATGAGCATCCGTTCGAAGCCGAGCCCAAAACCGGCGTGCGGGACCGTTCCGTAGCGCCGCAGATCGAGATACCATTTGTAATCGTCCAGATTCATCTGGTGCTGCCGGAGGTTGTCTTCCAGAATGTCGAGTCGCTCTTCGCGCTGGCTGCCGCCTACGATTTCGCCAATGCCGGGAACGAGCACATCCATGGCGGTGACGGTTTTCCCGTCGTCATTTAGCCGCATGTAGAAGGGCTTAATTTCCTTCGGATAATTGAAAACGGTGAGCGGCGACTTGAAATATTTTTCGCTGAGCCAGCGCTCGTGTTCCGACTGCAGGTTGAGGCCGTCCTCGACCGGAAATTCAAACTTCTGACCGCTCTTCTGCAGCAACTCGATCGCCTCGGTGTAACTGATGCGCTGGAACGGTCGTTCGGCGACGAAGTCGAGGCGGGCGGGCAGATCGCGATCGACGAATTTGCCGAAAAGTCCAATCTCCTCCGGACAGTTTTCGCGAATATCGCGCACCAGATCTTTGACCAGCTCCTCGGCCAGGTCCATGTCGCCATCGAGATCGCAGAAGGCCATTTCCGGCTCGATCATCCAGAACTCGTTGGCGTGTCGAGAGGTGTTGGAATTCTCCGCCCGGAAGGTCGGCCCAAAGGTGTAGACCTTGGAAAGCGCGCTCGCGAAAGCCTCGGCTTCGAGCTGACCGCTCACGGTGAGATATGTGCGGCGAGCGAAAAAATCCCGCGCTTCGTCGATCATCCCATCCGCGCGCCGCGGAGGATTTTGTGGATCTAGGGTGGTGACGCGAAAGAGTTCACCCGCGCCTTCGCAGTCGCTGCCCGTGATGATGGGCGTATGCACGTAAACGAAGCCGCGTTCCTGGAAAAATCGGTGAATGGCGTAGGCCAGTCGGCTGCGCACGCGGAAGACGCAGCCGAAGAGATTGGAGCGCGGACGCAGGTGAGCGATCTCGCGCAGGAACTCCGGCGTGTGACCCTTCTTCTGGAGCGGATAACTCTCGTCCGAAGCGCCCACGATTTCGATGGAGTCCGCCACGACTTCCCAGCTTTGCCCTTTGCCCTGCGAAGCGGCGAGCGGCCCGCGCACGCGAATGGAGGCGCCAGTCATGAGTCGCTCTACGGCGGCGTAGTTAGGCAGCGTGTTTTTGGCGATGATCTGCAGGCTGCGCAGGGCCGAGCCGTCATTCAGTTCGAGAAACGAAAAGTCCTTGGCATCGCGGCGCGTCCGCACCCATCCCTGCACCAGCACCTCGTCCGCCGGGGCGGTTCGGTGCAAAGCGTCCTTCACGGAAGTGGGTGTGAGCATGCGGAAGTTTGCCGGATGATCGTCCAGGCACAAGTATAGACGCTTCGCTCTGCGAAGCGTCGGGGAAGCGGGTCGTTCGGACGAAGATCTTTCGCCTGGCCGGCGCACGGCCGCGTCGCTCAGAGAGCGACGTCGACCTCAGCCGACGGTTCCGAACGCCGCTTCTCCTGTAGCATTTCCCCGATGCAGGACACCATATCCTCCACCAGAAAGGGATTAGCCACGAAAGTATAGCCCCCGAGAAACCCGATCGAGCCGAGATGGCCCGGACGGCTAACGCTCGTTAGGCAAAGGACCGGCACATCGGCCAGCGATTCGTCAGCCTGAATCTGCTGCGCGATCTGATCGACCTTCAGATTTTCCGGCGCCGCGTCGAGCAGGATCAAATCCGGCTGGAAATGGCGGGCGGAGTGGAGGGCACGGTGGCTGTGTTCTTCTTGCCGGATGAGATATTGCCCGGTGGCCTGTAAAGCCTCTCCGACTTTGGTGGTGAGGTGCGGCTCGTGCTCGATCAACAGAATGCGCTTGGGGTAACTCATACCGGTTCGACTAACGAATTCCTTCCTTAGCATCGGCTGTGCCATGGGTGCGGGAGGGGCTGGGCGAGGGCAAGTCACCCTTTTTAATTGGGCCGCCTATGCTTAATTGCTCTCTTGCCGTTATGTCGAACCAAGGGAAGAAGCCCGCTCCAGAAGCGAACTTCGAACAAGCTCTGCAGCGACTCGAAGCGATCGTGGAAAAAATGGAAACCGGAGAACTTCCTCTGGAGGACCTCATTGTGCGCTATGAGGAGGGCATGAAGCTGGTCAAACTGTGCCAGGAACGCCTGGCCGCGGCCGAGCAACGCATCGAAATCATCACCCGCAATGGCCCCGGGAAACCGGTCGTCAAAAATTTTGTCGCGGCTTCCGCGGCTGAGCCTGAAACCGAAGGAGAACCAAAAGATGTCGACGTTAGTCTCTTCTGAGAGCACCGAGGAAACCACGCGCCTGCTGAGCGGAATTCGCTCGCCGGCCGACATTAAGGCGTTGCCCGAGGAGAGCCTCCCGCAGCTCGCGCAGGAAGTGCGTGATGAGTTGATCAAGGTGCTCTCGCAAACTGGCGGGCATCTCGGTCCCAATCTTGGAGTGGTCGAGTTGACCATCGCGCTCCATCGCGTTTTCAGCACGCCGCACGACAAGTTTGTCTTCGACGTCAGCCACCAGGGTTACGTCCACAAAATGTTCACGGGCCGGCTCGACCGCATCCACACCATGCGGCAGTACGAAGGTCTTAATGGCTTCTTGCTTCGCACCGAGAGCGAGCATGACGCCTATGGGGCGGGCCACGCCGGCACTGCTTTGTCGGCCGGGCTCGGCATGGCCGTCGGGCGGGATTTGAAAGGCGGAGATGAAAACGTCGTAGTGGTGGCCGGCGACGCGGCCCTGACCTGCGGGATCAGCTACGAGGCGCTCAATAACGTTCGCGCGCAGACCAAGCGTTTCATCGTTGTGCTCAACGACAATGAATGGTCGATCGCCAAGAACGTGGGCGCGATTGCCACTTATTTGAACAACATCGCGACCAATCCGACCTACGCGCATCTGCACGAAAAGGCAGGCCGATTTATCAAGGCGATTGCTGGTCGCAGCGTTCTGAATCTGGCCCACAAAGTCGAAGAAGGATTTAAAAACCTGCTCGTGCCCAGCGTGATTTTCGAAGAGCTGGGCCTGCGCTACTACGGGCCGATCGATGGCCACGACATTTCTCTGCTCACCCGGACTTTCGAATTTCTGAAGAAGCAGGACGAACCGGTCCTGCTCCATATCCTCACCAAAAAAGGGAAAGGCTACGAACCGGCTTTGGCCAAGCCGGATAAATTCCACGGCCTCGGCAAATATAAAATCGACAGCGGCGAAACCGCGCCGGCGCCCACTCCGACCTACTCGGAGATCCTGGGGAAGACGTTAGGCAAATTTGCCGATACTAACCGCAAGATCGTGGCCATCACCGGTGCGATGCCGAGCGGCACAGGTCTCGGTTTCTTCCAGGCGCAACATCCCGACCGCTACTACGACGTCGGGATCGCCGAAGAGCACGCCGCTCTTTTCGCCTGCGGCCTGGCCACGCAGGGTCTGAAGCCGTTCCTGACCATTTACTCGACCTTCATGCAGCGCGCCTACGACATGATTATTCATGACATGGCGCTGCAAAACCTAAATGTCGCGCTCTGCATGGATCGGGCGGGCTTGAGCGGTGATGACGGCCCCACCCATCACGGCCTCTTCGACATCGGCTACCTGCGGCACGTGCCGAACATTGTCCACATGCAACCGAAGGATGAGGACGAGTTTGCCGACATGCTCTGGACCATGGTGCACTACGAGTCGGGTCCGATTGCGATTCGTTACCCGCGCGGAGCCGGCACCGGCGCGAAACTGAAATCAGCGCCCAAGTTGCTTGAAATCGGTAAGTCCGAAGTCATCCAGCATGGCAAAGACGTGGCCATCTTCGGGCTCGGCAACATGATGGAGATGGCGCAGGAAGCTGCTCAGAAGCTCGAGGCGCAGGGTCTCTCCGTAGCGTTGATCAACCCGCGCTGGATCAAGCCGATGGACACCGGGACACTGGAGTTCTTTGCCCGCAGCGTGCAGGTCGTCTGCACGCTCGAGGATCACGTTTTGCACAATGGCTTTGGCTGCGGTGTGATGGAGCATTTGCACACCCAGATGATCAACACCCCAGTCGTGCGGATCGGCTGGCCCGATCAATTCATCGAACACGGCAACATCCCCGTTCTGCGGGAGAAGCATGGACTAACGAGCGACGCGCTCGTTGAGAAAGTGCTGCCACTGGTGAAGAAGCCAGCGTCCAAATCACGACCGAGCGCGGCCTGACAATCATCTTGCCACTTAGTCAGTCAGATAGGCCAGAAGCGCTCGATCCAAGGTGTTCATGAACTCGGCTGGTGCCATCTGAATCACATCCAGGAGACGCGTCTTTTTGATCTGCCGAATGCCCGGCAAAACCGCATAACTCGTTTTCTGGTTGGCCAAGTCAAATTTCAATCGCAAAGGCCAAACCTCGGGAGCCTGGGTGGAAAAAGGAATGGCCACGACCGTTTCGAGATGCGCATTTTGCTCCGAATTCGAGATCACGATGCCTGGTCGGGTCTTTCCCAATTCGGGGGGCCGGGCGTCTTCCAGATTGATCCACAAAATCGTGCCCCGTTTCATTTGCGGCGAACTCGCGGGCTTGTCGCCAAAGGCGCTCTCTCCCACTCATCCATGGCCGCGCGCTCGGCTGGATTGTCTCGGAGAAAATCCATGTAAGTTTCCGCGGCGTGACGCATCTGTTGCCGCCGGAGATCGCGTTGCAGGGCTTCGCGCACATAGGCAGAGAGTGTCTGTCTGGGCGGCTTGATCGCAGCGATTGATTTCAGCAGTTCGCCATCTAGCTTTACTGTAGTCGCAGGCATACCAAATCAGTATTAAAATAACACGGAAAGTCAACTGCACGTGAGCGTCATCGAAACCTCAGGCCTAACCAAGGTTTACCGCACCTACCGTAAGGAGAGCGGTCTGTGGGCTTCCTTCAAAGGACTCGTTAGTCGAAAATACGAAGAAACGCGCGCCGCCGAGAATATCTCCTTCCAGATCGAGGAGGGAGAGCTGGTTGGCTTTCTCGGGCCTAACGGCGCGGGGAAAACCACCGTCCTGAAGATGCTTTCCGGGCTTCTCAATCCGACCTCGGGAGAAGCGCGGGTGCTCGGTTTCGTGCCGTGGGAGCGCCGCGACGAGATGAAGCGCCAATTCAGCTTGCTCATGGGCCAGAAAAACGCGCTCTGGTGGGATCTTCCCGCCCAGGAATCCCTCGAGCTGAATCGCGCGATTTACGGAATCGACCGCGCGCGGTTTCGGAAAGTGGTGGGCGGCCTGAGCGAGCTGCTCGAAGTCGAAGACAAGATGAACGTCATGGTGCGCGAGCTCTCGTTAGGCGAGCGCATGAAGATGGAACTCATCTCGGCTCTCATCCACGAGCCGCGTGTCCTTTTCCTCGATGAACCGACCATCGGTCTCGACGTGGTGAGCCAGAAGCGCGTGCGCGAATTTTTGCGGCTCTACAACCAGGAACATCGCATCGTCACCATGCTGACGAGTCACTACATGCAGGATATCGAAGAGCTCTGTCAGCGCGTGATCGTGATCGATCACGGCAGGATCTTTTTCGACGGGCCGCTCAGCGACATCATCGATCGCTTTTCCGGTCACAAGATCATTCGCCTGACGTTTGCGGAAAAGCAGGAGCGCGATTTTTCGGGGCTGGGTGAGGTGGTCGAGCAAACGCCCGTGAGCGTTCAGCTGAAAGTCCCCCGTGCCAAAGTGACGGAGGTCGCGCGCCAACTGCTCGGTGCCTGTTCGGTCTCCGATATTAACGTGCAGGAACTGCCGGTCGAAGATGTGATTCGCCAGCTTTTCGGCACGCGCAGGGCCGGGGAGCAAGCCGCGGTCGCCTAACAAATCTCTTTCGGGGCTTAAGGTGTCGTGGGCTCTTTATTGGATGATGGGAGGGATGACCGCGGTGTCGTCCGCGTCTGCCTCACCAAACACGGACGGGACTGCGCCCGTCCCTCCATCCGGTCCTTGGGAGAGCATGACAAGTTCTAGGCCCATGAGCGGTTCATGGAGGCCTTCAACTCGTGGACATAGCCCGGGTTGATTTCAAACTCGAGCGTCGGCAGCTCCGCGACCGAGATATTTTCACTATACGGCTTGCTCTCCACATAACCGGCCGCGAGCAGCGCGTTCAGGATGTCGGTCAGATCCTCTGGCTGCAGACGCGTGTGCTCGCGTAGTTGCTCGCCTGAAACCGCTTCGGTAAAGCCAAGCGCTTTCAGGACGGCGCGTTCGCGACCGCTTAGTTTGATTTGACGCATCGCGGAAACACGGAGCAGGTCGCATACCTGTTCCGCTGTTCGCGCGCTCACCTTTACTCCGTGGGCGGGCACGGTAACTTCTCCGTCCCATGCCGATTTCCGAGGATCAGATCAAGGACGCGCTTAAGGCGGTGAAATATCCCGGGTTCAGCCGTGATATCGTGTCGTTTGGTCTGCTCAAGGGGATCGAGACCCACGATGGGGAGGTGACGGTGCAACTCGCGCTAGCCACCAACGATCCAGCCATTCCGCAAACGATCAAAAGTCAGGCGGAAGAAGCGCTGAGAAATCTCGACGGCGTCCGGGCAGCCCGGGTGCGGATCGACATTCAGGCGCCTCCGGCTGGCAGTGGCGGCGCTAACGTGGGAGCGACCAAGATTGCCGGCATCAAACATGTCATCGCCGTGGCCAGCGGAAAGGGCGGAGTCGGCAAATCGACGGTCGCCGGCAACCTTGCCGTCGCGCTCGAACAAACCAAAGCCGCCGTGGGCCTGTGCGACTGCGATATTTATGGACCGAGCATTTCGCTCATGTTCGGTTCGCGGGAACGCCCGATGGCCACGGAGGACAACCGCATCATCCCGATCGAGCAGTACGGTCTGCGTCTCATGTCGATGGGGTTCCTGCTCGAAGATACCGCCCCCGCCATTCTGCGCGGGCCGATGGTGACGCGTTACACACAACAATTTTTGCGGCAGGTCGAGTGGGGCGAACTCGATTATTTAGTGCTCGATTTGCCGCCTGGGACGGGCGACATCCAGCTCACCATCGTGCAAACCGTCGCGCTCTCCGGCGCCATTATTGTCACCACGCCGCAGGAAGTTGCCTTGATCGATGCGCGCAAAGCGTCCGCCATGTTCGAGAAAGTGAACGTCCCGGTGCTGGGCCTCATCGAAAACATGAGCTACTTTGTATCACCTTCCGACGGGAAACGTTACGACATCTTTGGAAGCGGTGGCGGCGAGCGGGAAGCGAAGCGGATTCGTGTCCCGTTGTTAGGCCAGATCCCCATCGATATCGCGACGCGAGAGGCTGGCGACCGCGGGAGGCCGATCGTGATCGAGGAGGAAGCTTCGCCGATTAGCGCGGAGTTTTTGCGGGTGGCCCGGCGCCTCCGGGAAATGTTGCCGACAACCTAATGCTTGCCTTCTTCCGGGAGCTTCATCTAAATAATCGGCGACTGGGTTCGTCTTATGCTGGAAACGAGCAAGAGGACTGAGTCATCAAAAAATTCATGAACAACACCGCTCACACGGATTCTTCCGATGATGCCGGCTCGCATTTTCTCAAGAACTCTGTCCTTTATAAGGAGTTCCTCGCCGAGCGTGAGGAGATCATGAAACATAAATGGCTCGAAAGTGAGAAAGCCGGAACCGACATCGGATTTGAAAAGGCGTTACTCGACTGGATCGTGCGACATCGATCCCATTGGCGCGAACGCCGAGTGCGCGAGTTGAGGCTGGTCAAAGCGCCGGCCTGATTGCGCGCTTTCCTTTAAGGCGATCCTGCGAGGTCGCAAAGGAGATGAATAATCCAAACCTAACGAAAAAAGCCGAAGGAGTCCGCGTCTACGATGCGGAAACGATCCGGCGTGCTCTGCGGCGCATCGCGCACGAGATCATCGAGCGCAATCACGACCTCACGAAGCTCATCCTGGCCGGCATTCCCGCGCGCGGGGTCGAATTAGCGGCGCGCCTGGCGGCCGATATACAGACGATCGAGAAAGTGCCGGTCGCGACTGGAGTGATCGACGTCTCGATGCATCGTGACGATTTGAGCCAGCGTGCGGGATGGCCGATCGTGCGTCCCTCGCAGCTTCCTCTGCCGCTGGAAGAGAGGATAGTCGTGATCGTGGACGACGTGCTCTTTACCGGGCGCACCTGCCGTGCGGCCATGGATGCGCTTTCCTCGTATGGACGCCCGGCTTGCATTCAGTTCGCTGCGTTGATCGATCGCGGTCATCGCGAATTACCCATTCGCCCCGACTTTGTGGGAAAGAATTTGCCCACCTCACGACAGGAGAAAGTGCGCGTCCGCCTAACGACTATCGACGAGGAGCCGGATGGAGTCTGGCTTTTGCCATCCGATGAATAGCGAAGCTAGGCAGTGGACACGCAAAGATTTGTTAGGGCTGCGCGAGCTTTCGGCCGAGGAGATCAACCTCGTCCTGGAGACGGCGGACGCCTTCAAGGAAGTCGGGACGCGCGAAGTCAAAAAAGTCCCGGCCTTGAAAGGAAAAACGCTGATCAATCTTTTCATCGAGCCGAGCACGCGCACCCGCACCTCTTTCGAACTGGCCGCTAAACGCCTGAGCGCCGACATCGTTAACATCTCCGCTTCCACTTCCAGCCTAACGAAAGGAGAAACGCTGCAGGACACGGCGCGCGTGCTGGAAGCCAACCACGCGGATATTATCGTCTTGCGTCATAGCTCGGCGGGGGCGCCGCAATTTCTGGCCAGTCGCCTGCGGGCAAGCGTGATCAATGCCGGCGACGGCGCCCACGAACATCCCACGCAAGGACTGCTCGACTCCTACACCATCCGCGAGAAGAAAGGTAAAATCGCGGGTCTGCACGTCGTCATTATTGGCGACATCCTTTTCAGTCGGGTGGCTCGCTCTAATATTTTCGCGCTCCTGAAAATGGGAGCGCGAGTGACGCTGGTGGGACCTAGCACCTTGGTTCCGCGGGCGTTTGAACAGCTGGGAGTGACGGTCTGCCACGAGTTGGAAGAAGTGCTCCCTAGCGCTGACGTAGTCAACCTGCTTCGCATCCAGCACGAGCGGCAACGGAAAGAATATTTCCCGGGGCTGGGAGAATACATTCGCCTTTTTGGCCTCACGAAAGAACGCGCGAAACTGCTCAAACCGGACTGCCTGATCATGCACCCGGGCCCCATCAATCGCGGGGTCGAAATCGACAGTGAGCTGGCCGATGGACCACAGAGCGTCATCCTGGATCAAGTCACCAACGGCCTCGCCGTCCGCATGGCGGTGCTTTATCTCTGCGCCGGAGTCACGACCTCATGAAGACCGTGCTTCGCAACGGCCGCATCATCGACCCGGCGAATGGTCGCGACGAGATCGCCGATCTTTTCGTGGTCGATGGCCGCATCGCCGAGCCTTTCGCCAGCGATGGGAAACAGAGTGAAATCAATGAGATCGACGCGACTGGCTTAGTCGTTAGTCCGGGGCTCATCGATATCCACGTGCACCTGCGCGAACCGGGCTTTGCCTGGAAGGAGACGATCGAGTCCGGCGCACGCGCGGCGGCGGCGGGTGGGTTTACCACCGTGATCTGCATGCCCAACACCTCGCCGGTAGCGGACAGTCCCAGCACGATCGCCTGGATCAAAAACAAGGCTGCCGAAGCCGCGTGCGTGCGCGTGGGAGTGACCGGTGCGATTTCCAAAAACCTGGCCGGCGAAGAATTGGCGCCGATCGGTTCACTCGCGCAAGCAGGCGTGGTCGCCATCACTGACGACGGACATTGCATCCAGAATAACGAACTCATGCGCCGCGCGGTGGAGTACGCGCGTATGGTCGGAGTGCCCGTGATGGATCATTGCCAGGATTACAACCTGGTCGGCGATGGGGTGGTGAACGAAGGATACTGGAGCACGCTGCTCGGTTTACCCGGCTGGCCGGCTACGGGGGAGGAAGCCATCGTCGCGCGCAATATTCTGCTGGCGGATTGTTGCGAGCACCGCATTCACTGCCAGCACATCAGCGCGGCGGGCAGCGTGCGGCTCCTGCGCGAAGCGCGCGGCCGGGGCGTGCCGATCAGCGGGGAAGTCTGTCCTCACCACATTGCGTTGACGGACGCGTCGATTCAAAATTTCGAGACCAACTTTAAAATGAATCCGCCGTTGCGGGCGGCGCGTGACATCGAGGCGTTGCTGGCCGGAATTGCGGATGGCACGCTCGAGATCCTGGCCAGCGATCACGCGCCGCACGCGAAATTTGAAAAGGAGGTCGAGTTCGATCGAGCCCCTTTCGGCATTGTCGAGCTCGAAACCGAGCTGGGCTTGTTCCTCAACCTGCTCGTGCACAAACACCGGGCGATCGATTTGCCACGTCTGATTCAGATGCTGACGATCAATCCGGCGCGCTTGCTTGGATTGGAGGCCGGCACTTTATCGTTAGGCACACCGGCTGATATCACGTTAATCGACCCGGGGTTGGAATGGACAGTGGACGCGGCGCGCTTTGAATCCGCCTCGCGCAATACTCCGTTCGACGGCTGGCAGCTGAAAGGCCGGGCGGTGCGAACGATGGTCGCCGGGGAAACGGTCTGGGAGATCTAAATCAGGAAGGATAGCCGCCCGAGATGTAGTCGCGCAGTTGATCGAGGGTGGCGTTTTGGGTGGAGATGACTTCTTTGACCAAATCGCCGATCGAGATGACACCGCGCAGATTCCCCTCGTGCACCACCGGGAGGTGGCGGATGTGTTTCTCGGTCATGAAACGCAGGCAGCCTTCGACGGTTTCGCTCGGGTGCGCGGTGGTCAGATCAGTCGTCATGATTTCGCGCACGATGCTGTTCCGGGAAGTTTTGCCGCGCAGCATGACTTTGCGCGAGTAATCGCGTTCGGAAACGATCCCGACCAATTTCTCGTCTTCCATCACGAGAAGGGCACCGACATTTTTCTCCGCCATCAGGGCGATGGCGTCGTAAACGGTGGCGTCGGGAGCGACCGACCAAATCTGCCCGCTCTTCTGGCAAAGGATCTTTTCGATCGTGCCACTAACGTCCATACGAGCGAGAATACCTGTCGCTCGGATCGGACGCAATCATTTAACGCACACGACGCACGAACTTTTGTGCGATCAACTCCTCGAGCTTGGCGACGAGCACCGGGTCGGGCAGGCGCTCGAGCACTTCATTGAGGAAGCCGCCGACGAGTAAGTGCCGGGCGACGGAAGCGGGAATGCCGCGCGCGAGCAGGTAAAACATTTCGTCCTCGTCGATCTGGCCGGAGGTGGCGCCGTGGCTGCATTTCACATTGTCGGCCAGGATTTCGAGGCCCGGCATGGAATTGGCCTCGGCATCGTCGCTGAGGAGAAGATTGCGCACTTTTTGGTAGGCGTCGGTGAAATGAGCATGCGGCTCGACCCGAATGAGGCCGCCGAAGGTATTGCGAGAACGACCGCTGAGCGCGTTTTTGAAAAGCAAATCGCTATTAGTGTGGGGCGACGCGTGGTCCTGCAAGGTGCGGGCGTCGAATTCCTGGTCGTGATCGCCGATGGCGACAGCAAGCATGTCGCTATGGCCGCCTTCGCCAGCGAGTCGGCTCAGGCTTTCGAGGCGCGAATAGCGGCCACCCAGAGCGAGGTGCAGATTTAGAGCGGCCGCGTCGCGGGCCACGGTGGTGGCATTGATTTGAATGCTGACGGTCTGGGCGCTCCACTCTTGGGCGCAGATGTAAGTTACTTTAGCGCCAGCGCCGACGACCAAGTCGTTCACACCGCAGGCAAATCCGGCCCGGGTCGGATCGGTGGAACGGAAATGTTCCACTAACGTCACCTTCGCGAGGTCTTCTGCCACGATCAGGGTGTGCGGAAAAATGGCGGCGTTTTCCGCGTGCAACCAGTGGAAGGTTTCCAGCGGAAGTTCGACTTCCACTCCACGCGGCACATAAAGAAAAGTTCCGGCCCTAACGAAGGCTTCATGGAGCGCGGCAAACTTGGCGGAGCCGAGCGAGGCCGGCTCGTTCATGAAGTGTTTGCGGAACAAATCCTCGTGTTCAAACATGGCTCGCTCAAGCGGCTGAAAAATGACTCCGGCCTGCCGGAGCTTCTCCGAGAGAACATCGCGCTCCAGAAATTGATCGTCGGCGAAAACAAGCCGGCCGGAAATTTTGTCGAGGCTGATCGAGCGCGCGAGGATTTCGCTGGCATCAGCGTCGGACAACGTCCCTGGCGTGAGGTAGGGGGCCAGTTCGAGGTTCCCGACATTTGAGAAACGCCACGCCGGATCGGTGCGGACAGGCATGGGCAGGCTTTGGAATTGCGTCCAGGCCGAGCGCTGCTGCTCGCCAAACCAGGCGGGCAATTGGTCCTCGGCGCGTCCCTGCATTCCGCTCAGAATCGAGGTCTCAGGCTCGACTTTAGGCTTGGCTTCGAGGACAGCGGTCGGGTTGCTCATAGCGGGCAGAGACGCGAACGGCGGTCCCGAGACCGCCGTCAAAACTGCGTCCGTTTCTGCGGGCAAAACTAGCCGACAGAGCCTTCCATCTCAAGTTCGATCAGCCGCTTGAGCTCGACGGAGTATTCCATCGGGAACTGGCGCACCAGATCGTTGACAAATCCATTCACGCTCAGGCTCATGGCTTGCGCTTCGGAAAGGCCGCGCTGCTGCATGTAAAAGATCTGCTCTGCGCTGACCTGGCTAACGCTCGCTTCGTGTTGCACGGCGTTGCCAGTGCCACGCACGGTGATGGCCGGGTAAGTGTCGGTGCGGCTGTGGGAATTGATGAGCAGGGCGTCGCACTCGGTGTTGTTCTTGCAGTTCTTGAGATGCTTCGGCACATGCACGAGGCCGCGATAAGTGGCGCGGCCGGTGCCGATCGAGATGCTTTTGGAGATGATGTTGCTGGTCGTTTCATCAGCCGCGTGCACCATTTTGGCGCCGGTATCCTGATGCTGCCCGTCGCCGGCCAGGGCGATGGAAATCACTTCGCCGCGCGCCTTGCGACCCTTCATGACCACGCCCGGGTATTTCATCGTGAGGCGCGAACCGATGTTACAGTCGATCCATTTCACTTCGGCTTCCTCGTGGGCGAGGCCGCGTTTGGTCACGAGGTTGAAGACGTTGTTCGACCAGTTTTGGACGGTGATGTATTGAATCTTCGCGCCTTTGAGCGCAACGAGCTCGACTACCGCGCTATGGAGCGTGGCGGTATTAAACTTCGGCGCGGTGCAACCTTCCATGTAGGTCAGCTCGGAGCCTTCGTCGCAGATGATGAGCGTGCGCTCGAACTGCCCGAAATTTTCCGCGTTGATCCGGAAGTAAGCCTGCAGCGGATGCTTCACCTTTACGCCGGGCGGCACGTAGATGAACGAGCCACCGCTGAAGACGGCGCTATTGAGCGCGCTGAATTTGTTGTCCCCCGTCGGAATGACTTTGCCGAACCATTTCCGGAAAATCTCCGGGTGATCCTTCAAGCCATCGGCGCTGCCGACGAAGATGACGCCCTGTTCTCCGACGGCTTTCTTGATGTTCGAGTAGACCGCTTCGCTATCGAATTGCGCTTCGACGCCGGCGAGGAATTTGCGTTCCTGTTCGGGAATCCCGAGGCGCTCGAAGGTGCGTTTAACGTCGTCGGGGACTTCTTCCCAAGTGCGCTTGGGCTGGATCCCGCCGCTCAGGTAGTAACGAATCTTATCGAAGACGATCGCATTCAGATCGTCGCTCGCCCAATGCGTCGGCATCGGTTTGCTGAGGAAGGTCTTGAGCGCTTTGAGACGGAATTCCCGGACCCAATCGGGATCGTTTTTCACGTCAGAGATGTAATGAATCGTCTTCTCGGAAAGGCCGATGCCCGCGTCGTGAGTGTGAGTTTCGGGGTAAAAGAAATCCCCTTTGTTGCGTTCGATATCGAGAGTGCTGTTTTCCTTAACCATGATGTATTCCTCTTTCTCCTGCTCCTGCTCCTAATCCTGCTCCATCCGAGATTACGAGCAAGAGCAGGAGCAGGAGCAGGAATTGTTTTAGGCCGAAGCCGGTTGCAGAGCGTCCTCCTTGACCCAGTCGTAGCCTTTCTCCTCCAGTTGGAGGGCGAGGTCCTTGCCGCCGCTAAGCTCGATGCGGCCGCGCACCATTACGTGCACGTGATCGGGCACGATGTAATTCAAGAGTCGCTGATAATGGGTGATGAGGAGAACGCCGAGGCCGGGCCCGCGGAGCGAGTTGACCCCTTCGGAGACCACCTTGAGCGCGTCGATGTCGAGACCGCTATCGGTTTCGTCGAGCACCGCGTATTTCGGTTCCAGCATGGCCATTTGCAGGATCTCGTTTCGTTTCTTTTCGCCACCAGAAAATCCTTCGTTCACGGAGCGCGAAGTGAAAGAGCGATCCATGCCGAGGAGATCCATCTTTTTGTAAAGCCTCGCGTAGTAGTCGGTCGCCTCGAGCTCTTCGCCCTCCGGCAGGCGCGCCTGCACGGCGGCACGGAGGAAATTGGCGATGGTCACGCCGGGGATTTCGCTCGGGTATTGAAAAGCCATGAACAGTCCCTGCCGGGCTCGCTGGTCTGGTTCCAAATCGAGGATGTTGGCTCCGTCCATGAGGACTTCGCCAGAGGTCACCGTGTAATCGGGGTGGCCAGCCAGCACCTTGGCGAGCGTGCTCTTGCCGGAACCGTTTGGGCCCATGATGGCGTGCACCTCACCCTTCGGAATGGTGAGGCTGAGGCCGCGGATGATCTCCTGTTCAGCGATGGAAACGTGTAAATCTTGAATGACCAATTGATCCATAAATTGCGAACGGAAAGATACGCCGGTTTCGGCGGTTTGGCGAACGCGCGCCAGGGTTGTCGAGCCGGGACAACCGGCTAGCTTCCCAGCCGCAGCATGAACGCGATCGGGGAAAATGACAAGGCAGTGGGTGAACTGGGCGCTTTTGTGCTTTGTGGCGGACTCGGGACCCGTCTGCGCTCGGTGGTGGCGGATCGGCCGAAATCCATGGCCTTGATCGGTGACGTGCCGTTCTTGCAGATCTTGCTGGAGGATTTGAAGGCGCAGGGGGTGCTGGACGTGGTCTTGGGCACGGGTTATCGCGCAGAACAGATCGACGGCTATTTTGGGACCGGCGAGGAGATCGGTCTGCGTATCCTCTATTCGCGAGAGAACGAGCCGTTAGGGACGGGAGGTGCTCTGAAGCTGGCCGAGGGCTACTTGAGCGATCCGATTCTCGTTCTTAATGGGGACAGCTATGTGGATTGGGATTTGGCGGCGGTGCAAAATCTCTTTCGTGAGAAGCACGCGGATATCGTGATGGTTTTACAAGAAGTGCCCGAAGTGAGCCGCTACGGCAGCGTCACTCTGGGCGAAGATGGCCGCGTGACCGAATTTGTCGAAAAGGGGAGCCGCACCGGGCCGGGACTGATCAACGCAGGCATCTACCTTTTGCGAAAGGAAATCGTGCAAGGGCTTCGTGCAGGCAGCGCGATTTCGCTGGAACGCGAGGTGTTTCCGCGCTTCCTCGGCCAAAAATTCTACGGAGTCGTGGCGCGCGGCACCTTCATCGACATCGGTATCCCTGCCGACTTGGAGCGGGCGCAAACCGTCCTGCTGCGCGGGTAATTGCGGTTATTTCTGCGCCGGAGTCAGTTCTCCCACCAGAAGACGCCGATCGATTTTCCCGTTGCCGGTGCGGGGAAGCGAATCGCGAAACTGGATCTTCTCGGGCACCATGTAGGCGGGCAACTTCTGCGCGCAATGGGTTTTCAGCTGCGCGAGATCGACTCCCTTAGGGTCGGTGAGAGTAACGACGGCGTGTATAGCGTTGCCGATCGCCTCGTCGGGAATGGGCAGCGCGACAGCTTCGTCCACCGCCGGGTGCGCGACCATGACCGCTTCGATTTCGCCCAGCTCGACACGATAACCGCGGGTTTTGATCATGTGATCCTTGCGCCCGACGAAGAGATAGTTGCCCTTCTCATCGACCGTGACCCAGTCGCCTGTGCAATAGAGATCCTCTTGGCGACCCACTGAGAATGGATTCGGGATAAAGGAAGCCGCCGTGTTTTCCGGGCGTCCGTAATAGCCCTGCATCACAGTCGAGCCGCGTGCGTAAAGAAGGCCTTCCTCGCCCGGCCCGGTGACTTGCTGACCGGCGGGATTGATCGCGATTAGATTGGTATTGGTGCAGGCTTTGCCGATCGGGATCGGGGCCGTTTGATCGGGTGAAATCGTTTCCACCTCGTAGTAAGCGCAGACATTCGTCTCCGTTGGACCGTAGAGGTTGGCATAGCGTTTACCCGGCAATTTCTCCATGAGCGCGCGGAGGTGTTTGGTCGGGAAAACCTCGCCCGCGAAAAGAACGATGCGGAGCGCGGAGAGGTCGCGTTGCTCGAGTTTGCCGCGGGCCAGCAAGAGCATGAGCACCATCGGAACGGAGTACCACACGGTGATTTTCTGTTCCTGAATAAAGGAGGAAAGCTGCAGCGGAAAAACCGAGAGACCCTCCGGAACGAGCGAGATGGCCGCGCCAGCCGCGACCGCGACAAAGATGTCGAAGACGGAGAGATCGAAATTAAAGGGAGCATGCTGGGAAAGACGATCCTCCGCCGTGATCCCGAAAGTCTCGACGCTCCAATTCACAAACGTGAGGGCGTTGAGATGGGAGAGCATCACGCCTTTGGGCGTGCCCGTGGAACCGGAGGTAAAAAGGATATAGGCAAGATCGTGATCAATGGTCGGAACCCCGGGATCTCCCTCGGGAAAAGAAGATAAACCTTCTGCGAACGTGAGCGCCGGAATCGGCGGGGCGATCGCTGGACCTTCATCGACGAAGAAAATCGCGCGTAACTCGCCCGAATCGTAGAGAGCCGAGCCCAATTTCTCGTAGAGCGCCTTGCTCGTGATGAGGGCGCGATAGCCGCATTGGCGACCGATTTCCTCAAGCCGCTGGCCGGGAGCGTTGGCGTCGACCGGCACGTAACAGGCGCCGGTTTTCAGAATGCCAAAGATGCCGATAATCGCTTCGGGCGATTTCTTCAGATAAAGGCCGACACGATCGCCCGGCTGCACGCCTTGGGCGATGAGCGCGTGAGCGAGTTGGCTGCTGAGCCGGTCGAGTTCGCCATAGGTAATGGCCCGATCGAGCAACCGGACCGCTTCGGCTTTAGGATCACGGGCCGCACTGGCCGCGAGCAGATGATGTAATGCGTACGCCATAGATTTCGAAAAAGTCGTGTGCCTTGCTGCAGGAATCACGCCCACTGCGAGGGAGCGATTTCACCACAGCATAAATCTCGCCCTGTGATGGTGGTCGCTAATTCATCTGCCGCCCATGGTCAAGGTCTCCGGCGTGGGAGTTGCTGGACTTCGGACCCACCCTTATGATTCGCCCGATGGACCGCCAGGCGCTGATTTTTCTGCACATTCCCAAGACCGCGGGGACGACTCTGAACCGTATCATCGAGTGGCAATACAACCCCCGTCTTATCTTCACCATGGATCCCTACCGCATTCGCGCCACAGCGGATCGACTCCGGACGTTGTCGGAGGATAGGCGACGCCGCCTCCAGGTGGTGCGCGGCCATCTTTACTACGGGATCCACGACTGCCTGCCTCAAGGCGCGACCTACATCACGATGTTGCGCGACCCGGTAAAGCGTACTTTGTCTTCCTACTACTTCATTCAGCGGCGCCCTCTCCATCCGATGCACCGCAAGGTTACTTCCGAGCGGGTCAGCGTGGAGGATTTCATCCGTCTGACACCTCACCGTCAGAATCTGCAATGCAAGATGATTGCGGGCCTGAAAGGCGACGCACCCTGTGATGAAGCCACCTTGGAAAAAGCCAAGGAGCATCTTACGCGTTCTTTCAGCGTGGTAGGAATTTGTGAACGTTTTGAGGAAAGTCTCGTCGTAATTGCCAGAACTTTTGACTGGGAGATTCCGTATTATGAAAGTCGTAAAGTGGCCAAGTCGCGTCCGCAGGTCGAATCCAGCGCCACCGAGATGATCCGGGAACACAATCAGTACGACCTCGCGCTCTATGAATTTGGCCAGAAACTCTTCGAGGAAAGTGTGCAAAAGATGGCTGCAGTGGTCACGGAAGGATTGGTGGAGCTCAAGATGAAGAAAAAACCAAGCTCCTGGCAAAATTTCCGGCAATCCACACTGGGAACGGGACGGTTTCTCGTCAGTAAGATTGCGTCCGCGACATGAGGAAACGCCGTTTCACCAATCCCGGTCGGACTGCATTCCCGAACTGGGCTGTGATGGCTCTGGTTGGTGGACTGGTTAGTCTCGCGCTGCAAGTCGGATGGGCCCGTCGGCCGCCGCCGCAGGTCCCGAACGCGGATATCGATCGCGACGTGATCTACCGCACAGTCGACGGCGCGGAACTGACGCTGGACCTTTACCGCCCGCAGAACATCACCCGGCCGGTGCCGGTGGTGGTGTGGATTCATAGCGGGGGCTGGAGCCGCGGTCGCAAAGAGCACACGCCTGCGACAGCCCTGATCGAAGAGGGCTATGCCGTGGCCAGTATCGAGTATCGCTTGACTGGCACGGCGCCTTTCCCGGCGCAAATCGAAGATTGCAAAGCCGCTATCCGCTGGTTACGCGCCAATGCGGACAAATATCACTTGGATGCCCAAGATATTGGCGCCTGGGGTCATTCTTCGGGCGGTCATCTGGCTGCTCTGCTCGGGACTTCGGGAGATGTGACGGCGTTGGATGGGAAAGGTGAGAATCTCAATTTTTCAAGCCGCGTCCAAGCAGTGTGTGACATGTCGGGCCCCAGCGATCTGGTCGCCATGTATGGGCAAGTCTCGGAGAAGGCGACCGAGATGGGACCCAAGGCGACCGAAGCACTCGATGCGCTGGTCGGCGGACCTTTGGAGCAACGCAAACAAACTGCGATCGCGGCGAGCCCGATTCACTACGTGTCAAAAGACGATCCGCCCTTTCTCATCATTCATGGCGAGAACGACGGAACCGTGCCGGTTGAGCAGGCCAAAGTCCTGGCTGCGGCCTTGAAGCGCGCCGGCGTTGATACGACCTTAGAACTTGTCCCCCATCGCGGCCATGGCGTGGTCGGCGGGAAGTTCCTGCCCATGATCAAAGAGTTTTTTGATAAGCACTTGAAAAAGGCCTAGGGCCTGGCGGTATTCTGCCGATCAACGGATGGTCTCTCTCATGCGCCGCCGTCCTTTTAGTATCCTGGTCCTTCTCGCGGCGACTTGGTTCGACTCGTCCAGCCAGGGAGCAGAGCTTGGCCCGCCGATTCGCACCGGGCTCTGGACAATGCAGAAGTTGCCAGAAGGAAAGGCTGCGGTGAGCGAAATGGTGGAGGAGTTACGACCTAACCACAATCTCGACGGGGTATGTCTGCACGTGGATTGGAAAACGCTCCAGTCCAAGAAGGGCGCAGTGGATTTCGCACCGCTGGACCTGGCGGTGGCTGGTTTGCGCAGCCTCGGGATGAAATATCAGATCTGTCTGAAACCCGGCGCAAATACGCCCGACTATGTTTACTCCGAAGGAGCGGCGCCGTTCAGCACCCAGATCACTAACCCACACCGGGCGAACGCAGGGGAAACGGTCCGTATTCCCGTGCCTTGGGACCCGGTCTACGAGCGCGAATTCGCCTTCATCATTCAGAAGCTCGGCGAGCACTACTCGGATGATCCGCTCTGCGTGAGCGTGGTCTTGACCTGCGCAAACTACCTCAGCGCAGAGATGCACTTGCCCAAAACACGTTCCGACCTGCGCAGGTGGCAGGAACTGGGTGATTACGAGAGCAAATTGTTAGGCGTGTACCAGAAATTCATCGACGAATGGGGAAAAGCTTTCCCCAAGCAAGATCTCTCCCTCCACGTTTCCAAGGTGCTGGATTTGCCACCCTCCTTCTGCCAGCACATCGTTGACTATGGATTGGGAAAATATCCCCAACGTTTTTCGATTCAGAACTGCCAGCTCACCGGCCGCCGCGAAGATATGGGCATGATGAGCTACGATCTTATCCAGCGAAATCGCGCGCGCGCGCATCACGGTTTCCAAAGCCTGGCGGGGCTTTCCCGGCCGAACGAGCGGATGGGTTCGATGGAAATGGCAGCCCTCAACGTGGTCCACGGCACGGGAGATTATTGGGAGCTTTGGCACGGTGATGGCTTTAGTCTGGAGACCTCCGCAGCTGTCTCGCACACGTGGCACGAGGCCCGCGAGATGGGCTACGAAGCCTACAAAAAGAAACTGATTTCCGAAGGTAAATATCGCTAACGATGAGCGACGCTTCTACAACGACCCAGCCAGCCAGCCGACCGCGCGCCATCTCCGGCAAACGCGATCCGGAAGAGGCGGTTATTTTTCTCCACCTTCCCAAAACGGCAGGAACCACGGTCAATCGCCTGATCGAGTGGGAATATCCGCTCAAAGAGATGTATTCGGTCGACCCCGTTCTCTTTAACTGGTCTTCAAAGCATCTGCGGAAATTGCCGCCCGCTCGGCTTCGCAAGATTCGGATGTTTAAGGGCCATATGACTTTTGGCCTGCACAAGGTGCTGCCCCAACCGGCCACTTACATCACCGTTTTGCGCGACCCGGTCGATCGAGTCCTCTCAGCCTACTTTTTCATGCGGAGCTACAAATTGCATCCGCTCTACTGGAAGATGCGGAAGGAGAACTGGACCCTGGAGGATTTTGTCCGGCGTTCACAGCGTGATAGCGTGCAATCCAAGATCGTCGCGGGCGCCAAGTATGATGAGCCTTGCACGGCTGAGATACTGGCTCAGGCTAAGGAAAATCTGCGTGACCACTTCAGCGTGGTCGGCTTATCGGAGCGTCTTGAAGAAAGCCTCGCTCTGATGAAATTGCGCTTCGGTTGGGCACTTAATACCTACTCGAGTTTTAACGTCACGCGTTCCCGGCCGAAGAAGAAAGACCTGCCTCAGGCCACCCTGGATTTGATTCACGAAAAGAACGCCTACGATCTGGAACTCTACGAATGCGCGCGAGACCTTCTCGATCAAGCAGTCGCGGAGCAGGCAGACGAGGTCCAGCGGATCGCCGCGGAATTGAAAGCTGCTCGCGCGCGGACCCAGGGTTCGGTGGAAGCCACTCTTTTTAACGCCCGTTCGGCTGCGCGCAAAGCGATCAATCGCGTCTACTCGGCACTCTGAGTGGCCTGCGCGACGGCGCCCGCCGGTTGCGCCGCTTGGATGAGCATGACCTTGGCGCGATAACTCTCGAACTCTTCTTTGCCATTCGCTTGCAGATATTCCAGGACCGCTGGGCTATTCAGTTTCTCCGTGGAGCCGTAAGGTGCCAAAACGATCCAAGCCCGCCCGGAACGGTTGATCACATCTTTTAACTCTGCCAGGTTACGGATGACCGGCAGGCCGCTAAACTTATCGCTAAAGCGAGGTTCGCCGAGAGTCTGGTTGTAAGGCACTTTCGAACTGAAGAGCGTATCCAGGAAGTAATCTCCGGGCAGACCGGTGTAGTAGTTAAAGACGTGGGGGATGATGGGAAGAATAACATCGCCCGGCCGGGCGTGTTCATCCACAAATTTGGCCGCGCCTCGATAATCGTATCGATAGGTGTTCATTCGCGTCATCATTTGCGGGGTATCACCCGTGCTGGAAAGCTGATAAAGCTTCAAAACGGATTCGTTGCTTTGCACGAAGAGCAGAATCAATACGGCCACGCCAGTGGCATGGGCGGCAAAGCGGGCCACCTGAGACCCGCCGGCAGAGCGCGCCAAGGCCAGGACGCGATCATAGAGCATAAACGCGGAGGAGATGCCTCCCATGAGCACAAGAGGCTGATAGTAGTAACAATAGCGCGGCGATAAGGCGGCCAGGAAGTTCGTGTGCAGAGTAAAGAGAGCAGCGAGAAGCACGAAGACGTAGCGGAAGCTAAGATTCTTCCAGCAAAACGGCAGACCGATCACAAGCAGGAGGGTAAAGAAAACGTGATTCTCCGACAAGAGCAGCTTGTCGATATAGAACATCGGTTCGTAACTGGGAGTGGTGAAAAACAGAGAAGGTCCTGAGAGGTTGGAAAGTCCCGAGCCAACTTGCAAGTAAGGCGAACCCGCGATCATGCGCGAGCAATACTGAGCGACAATCATGGCGCCGATGAAAAACAGGCAGCGATAGAGATGAAGTTCCTTTAACCACCACCATTCACCCCAGCGCACCAGCAGCAGAGCCAGGAAGAGCGCAGGCAACATGAAGCCCGTACCTTCCCAAGAGAGATAGGTGATACAGAAAGTGATGGTTGCCCCGGTGAGGAAGTTTCTACGAAAAGGCCGGGTTCGAATCGCCTCATAAAAGAACCAAAACGTCAGCATCGCCATCAGCTGGCATTGCGAAAGATAAAAGGCGTTTTGGGCCCAGCGGATATTTAGTGGCAAACAGGCGTAGACAAGGGCGGCGAAGAGACCCACCCGCCAGTCGAAAAGCCTCCGCCCCATGAGGCCGATCGCACCGATACAGAGTGTGCCCATGAGACAGGCTGGGAGTCGCATCGACCACTCAGAGTAGCCAAAAAGAAAACCGGAAATAGCCAATGGATAAGGGACTGCCTCGTAGGTAGTCGTCCAGCGAACTTCGCCCGCCGCTATGGTGTAGGGGAAGCCCAGGCTAAAGACGCCTCGGGATCGCACGATTTGCCCCATCTCATCGTGATCAAACGACACGTAGCTGAGGTTGTGGTAGCGGAGGCCCAACCCCAAAAACATGATCAAGATAAGAGCGAGGTAAGGCCAGAGTTCGCGAAACGGAATCTCAAAGACTTGGGGTAAACGGAAACTCCGGATTACGGTTTCCCGGGCCTGAAGCTTTCGTTCCTCCCAGTTCGCCGCTGCGCGCAACTTGGCGGCCCCCTCTCGCATGGTCGCTGGAGTCCATCTGTCGACAAGAAGGTGCAAGAGGCGAAGCAAGATCAGAAACGCAAAGGCCCCGACGACGACCTTGGGTTGAAACGACCACTCGTCGGGGAAGCGCGGATCATAGTTGGGCAGTGCCAACAGGAGTAGCCCGACAACGACGGGGCCGTGAAACAATGCGTCGCGCGACATGGAGAAGACCAATGGTTCTCCCCGCCAATTAGAGACAATAGCGGCAGAGATAAGCCAAAGACCGATCACCGCTGCCAGGGTGAGACCTATGATCAACCAGGTTTTGAAGATGTTGGCAAAGCCTGAATAATCGAGAGGTCGCGCTTTTTCCTGGGGCAAGAAACCCCAGGGAGCGACCCCGTTAGGGCCAATCTCGATGGTGCGCGGACGGGCTGGCCCGCTTGCGGTGCCGGGCTCACCCACCTGCCATTCGGCGCCCGTCGCGAACCGATCAATCTTATCGCTTTTAACGACGAAACCGTTGGCATAGAAACTGGCCGGCTGATTTTGGCTGCGGACCGCGGCCACGATCTCGTTAGGCCCTCGTTCGATCCAGTAGCTGATATCGTAAGCGGCTAACTCAACCGGAGAGAAACCCGACTCGTTTTCTTGCTTGCTACTTTTTTTATCGCTGTCTCTGACCCGGCCCCGCTTGTCGAATTCCGGCGGGGTCGCTTCGGGCCGGGGGAGGCGGGGCAGACCTTTACCGGACGGCGCGGCAGCCATGGAGGTGGTCAGGATGTGTCCATTAATAATTAAATCCAGATCACCGGAACTGGCGACTTGAATCCAGGTTTCCTGTTTCGGTCGGTCCGCTGGAATCGTACTGGAAAAAATAGCCGTTTGGGACGCATTTTCGGCCATGATCCAGGCCCCTACCGGAGGCAACTGCAATAGAAGCGGGTTAATCTCGACCCAACGCAAAGGAATATTCTGCCCGTTTAGTGGTGATACGCGCGCTCTCGGCCAGGTCTCATCCGAGATACGCACCGAAGTCCATGGCTGCGACCCTGCGATGATGCCGGTGTTGTTCGTGACTCTCCAGGATTCATCCGAGAGGATATCCGTGACGGCGCCCCCGGCCTCGGTCACACGGCCGCGCACGAGTAGTTGAGCGACCCCGGGGTAAGAGGTTCGAGAAATCGAGACGGCGATGACGTTACGGCCTGCTCTTAGCGGCCCCTTAATGTCGTAGATACCGGCCTCGTAAACCTTGACGGAATTCAGACTCCCGACCGTCTTTCCGTTGATGTTGAGTTCGAAGTTATCCGAAGCCGCAATCTCGATCCAAGCTTCCGCTGGCGAAGCGGAAAGGGCAATTTCCTTCCGGAAATAGGCGATCGGTGCCGGAGACTCGGCTGGCTCGATCCAACGGGCTTGTCCAAAATCGAGCTGATATTGGCGGTGGCGGGGAGCGCCGTAGGTTTCATAGACATAATAGCCAAGCAAAAGGCCGCAGGTAACTACAAAAATCCAGGCCCAGCGGAGACCCCGTGCGTTAGGGACGGGCCTATTGGATATTGTTTCCATAACTATTCACCTGCCAAGCCGGTCAGAGCCCAGTAGTTCAGGACTGGATCGGCTACGATCGAGAGCCGATAATATTGACGGGCGATAATATCTTGACCGAGCTTGGCGTAGCAATCTCCCGTCATTGAATAGACGTCGGCCAAGACACTGTTGTGACCCCTGATTAGCTTAATAAGACGCGCCCCAGTGTCGATGCCGTCCTGATAGCGTCCCAAGTCGTAGTATCCGCGCGTGAGATAGGGGAGAACGTAGATGAAACTCGGATCTTCCGCGAGCGTCAACTCCCAACTGGCCACGGCCGGCCCAATACCCTCTTCACGGTAAAGCGCAAGCCCCAGAGCCATCCGCATTTTAGCGATCTCGCGCTGGGCCGTCTCCGCGACAGCGCCGCCGGCCTCCGCGGCTCGGCTATATTCAAAGATAGCCCCTTCGTAATCGTTAGCCTCGCGTAATTCCCCCGCTCGATTCATGTGGCGCTCCGGCGATTCGTAGGAGACGCCGGCCTCCCGCTGGAGCTGGCCGACGGTCGCATACAAAAGGGGACTATGAGAGTGCCAGCTATCCCAGCGCATGGCTTTGTGAAAATTATCGATCGCTTCCTGATTATGGCCCATGGCAGCAGCCACAACGCCTTTGCTGTGATAGCGCTGCCCGATGGCCGGAGGAGTTAGGAGGATGATAAGCGCGCCCACAGGGAGGCAGAGCAGCGTAAACGCCCTGGCCAACCGACCAGTGGGCGACTGTGACAGCGCATACACCGCTAGCAGAAAACCGCCCAAACCGAAAAGATACCAGCCAATGCGGAGAAACGAATAGGCCGCGAAAAATC
The DNA here is from genome assembly GCA_965218705.1 of Chthoniobacterales bacterium. Classification (GTDB taxonomy): domain Bacteria; phylum Verrucomicrobiota; class Verrucomicrobiia; order Chthoniobacterales; family UBA10450; genus Palsa-1392. The sequence goes on along the minus strand of OZ244652.1, from coordinate 70,236 downwards.
TGCCCCAGGCGCTGTAGAGAACCAGCCGCTTTGGGACCGATTCCGGCGAGCCGTAGTTTTGGAGCAGATAATTTTTGGAAAACGCATTGAGCTCAGGCATCACTTCCAGCTCGTACGTCAGACGCTGCAGCATGGAAGGCTGGCGAAAGGCGAGCTGAGCCGGCGTGATCGCCCAGAGCATGATCACGAGCGCAGCCGCCAGGCCGAGCATCGATGAATACAAGCGCGACACGACGAGACCGGCCACGAGGACAGCTATCCCCAATGCGCCGACTGAAACGAGAGAAAGATGTGGTGTAATGCCCGGATCATGCAGAAGCGAGAGTTTAAGGCCGCTGAGATTATGACTAAATGGGGATTGCACCCATTTTAGAACCACGGACGCAAAGATTAGTCCGCTGCTGATGATCAGCAGCCAGTAGCGAGCCCAGACAGCGGCGGCGGCCTCAGCCCACCGGGTCGGGCGCTCCAGCCAGGATGCCAGGCGCTCGTAAACTTTCACGGGTCACGTCTAAGTCTCTTAGCCCAAGATGCAACAAAGGGAGAGACAAAGGCGATGCCTTCCCGGGCTTGGCTAATTTCTTCGCCGGAGAATGTTCTCAGGACCAGGAGTATGCCTCCATAAAGGATAATCGAAACGACGGCCCCGGTCAGCTGCCAGAGCAAGGCCGAGTTGGCCACGAAGTATAAAACGGCGGCCATCGCGATACCACCCGCCAGTGGTCGCCAAAAGAGATTCGTCAAATGCGCGGGATAACCCAGCTTCTGCATTTGGTAGATCCACATTCCGACGGTGATCGTCTCGGCACAGACGAAGGCGATCGCAGGTCCGACGTAGTTATAACTAGGGATCAAGGAGACGAGCAGACCTACGCGCAGAGCCGACCCAATGGTCGTACTCAAGAAGAACTTCTTTTGCGCGTCCAGAGCGGCAAAGAGGTATTGGAAAATGGTCGACATGAAGAAGGGGATAAGACCCAGCCCCAGAAACTGCATGGCTGGCAACGCGGGCAAAAATCGGTTACCCAATGCGAGAGTGAGCAGCGGCCTTGAAAAGGCGATGAAGAAGACCGCGAAAGGCACACTCAGAAGAGTGAAGAACTTCAGACTTTGCCGATAAACGTCTCCAAAGCGGTTTGGCGAGAAGTGCGCCGTTCGAGAGTAAAGGGGATAAAGAGGCAGAGACAGGGTCTGCGGAATGGTTCGCGTCGACCAGCTCAGCCGGTAAGGACCGCCAAAGAGACCAACGGTTTGCATATTAGTCATCACGCCCAGGACGAAGATGTCGATTTGCATGGCCAACTGCCGCAGCATGACGCCGCCTCCCATCGGGATCGAAGAGAAGAAGAGTTCCTTCCACAGGGGGAGGTCCACCTGCAGTTTGACCTTGGTATAGAACTTGGCCACCAGGATGTGGTAAAAGTTCCAAAGAAGGATATTCGAAATGAGGTGGGCAACCACAAATCCGACCATGCCGGTCCTGAAATGGAGCATGACCAGGATGAAGAGCAGAAGCAGAACCTTCTGCATGATAAAGCCGATGTAGTTAAGCTCATTATCCTCGAATGCTCTGAGGACTGCGCTATAGCCGGCGGCATGAAATGTCGCCAAGGTGGCCAAAGTCATGAGTATCACCGCGATCTTCATGTCCTGACCGAAGGGCAGGAAGAATGCGATAATTCCCACGACGAGACAGATCACGAAGGTGATGGCCCAGATGAGTCCGGCTGCCGTTCCAGTGATTTTTCCTACGCAGGTCGGATCTTTGGCGATCTCGCGAATCATCATGCGGGGGAGACCGGAATCGGCCACCAACTGTGCAATCATGGCGAAGGCAAGAACCCACTGGTATTTGCCGAACTCTGCCAGGGAGACGTGGGGATTACGCGCGATCGCGATGGTGGTCGCGAGATAGACCAACCCGCCGATGACTCCGGCGGCGATACCAACGACAGCGTTCTTTACGATCCGCTGGGATTGTTTCATTTAAACCACTTCCAGGAGCCGCCGGAGGCTTTCTGGAGATCAGAATAGAGCATGAGACGTCTCACCTGGAGTCCATCCAAGTCATCCTGCTTGGCAATGAGATGGAGCTCCTTCTCAATCGCGCTCAAAGGGGCAGCGATCCCTTGTTCCTGTTGAGAACCGGTGACCTGGAGATCGCGATTAGCCTTAGCCACTTCCTGTTGGAGAGTGAGAATGTTTTGACTCAAAACGTAAATGCTCTGGTAGATATTGGTGATCTGAAAGCCCGTATCCTGTTGGACCGAAGAGAGGCGGGCACGTTCAGCCTGATATTGAGCAAGCTTCGCGCGAGCCGCAGCCTTCTGAGCCCCGAAGTCAAATATGGGAACATTGACTGAAAGAGCGCCGCTATAGACTTCCGCTCCGTCGGAGCCAAAATCATCAATATGCACCGCAGAGCCCTGCAGAGTGACAGAAGGATAGAGGCGAAACTTCTCTAGTCGGTAATCGGCTTGCGCTTCGTCAATGACGGCTTTCTGCACTTGGACGGCCGGGTGATCAGCCAAGGAAGGGCCGAGCAAATCTTCCGCGGCTGGAACCGGCGGTGGCTCCGGGAGATCACTGGAAAGGCGAAGCTGACCGGGCGATTCGAAGCCGAGGGCACGGGCCATCTCGATCCTGCCAGCGGACGCCTGCTGACTCAGGATTCGCGACAAGGTGCGGGCGTTAGTTAGCTGGCTCCTCACCAACTTCAGGTCGATAGGAAGGCTAAGGCCTTGCTCCTGTTGTTCTTGAGTAATGTTGACCTGCTTTTCGAGTAGCGCGGTGCGACGCTCCGAGTACTGCGCTCGGTTCAGGGCAGAGACGGTGGTAATATACCAATCGATGATCCTAGAGATCACTTGCTCACGCCGCAGCCGCGACGTCCACGCCACATTTCGGCGGCGAGCCAGCTTACTGGCTTCGATGGGAGAGGTATTTATGCCCAAGATGCTTCCGTCACGGAAGAGGGGAAAAGAGAAGCGCGCCGAATAAACCTCAACTTTCCCAAGGTCAACATTTCTTGACGAGTTTGGCTGAGGCCGGTTTGGATTCGGCGTTGGGGTCGGATTAATTCCGATGCCGGTATCGCCTGCGTTTACGATTGAAAATCGACTAGTGGGAGAGCCCGTGAAAATCTGAGCGGAAGCATTCGCCGTAATTTCTGGCAGGTTTCGAGCGCGGGCCGCTCGGCTTTCCTCGGTCGCGGCAGCCACGTCGAGACGGCTGGCCGCCAGGTCCGGGCTTTCGTTTAAGGCCAGCGCGATGCAATCCTCCACCGTCAGGGGGCGATTGGGCACTTCGACCATTTCCTGGCCTGCCAGGAGCAGGGGCGAAAACGCGAACAGGACGAACAGTCCGAGGGTGAAACTATTTCGTGAGAGATTTATCTGTCGTACGCACTTTGTCATTGTTGTTAAGATAGAGTTGACCCACCGTGACAATTTTCTCGCCCTCTTTCAATCCTTCTCTCACCTCCGTCATCGCCCCGACGACGACGCCCGGTCGAATGCTTTGCAAGGTGGCGTGATTATCCGAATTAACGACGAAAACGGACGCCTGTTCGCCCGAGGGATTCATGACGGCGATACTGGGAACCGCGAGGACGTCCTTCGCGCTCCGCCGAATCCTCGCGAAACCGGAGAGGCCGGGCTTCAACCGGAAATCGGCATTTTGGATCTCCACGTAGGTCATAAAGGTGCGTGTAATGGGATCGACATTTGGATCGATCTTAACGACTTTGCCTAGAAAACGTTCGCCCGGGAACGCGGGGAAACTGGCCTCCGCGGACAGACCCAGCTGCACCGAATGCAGTTTATCTTCGCTGATCTTGGCGGCTAACAGGACGCTGTTGAGCGAGCCGATCTTCATGACGACCTGCTCGCGGTGTGTGTTTTCGCCGACGTTCACGAGACGCTCGAGGACAATGCCATCAAGCGGGGCGACCATTTTCGAATTCTCCAGATCCAGCTCGGCCTGCCGCAGGGAAAGGGTCGCTTTGGCCAAGCCCTCTTTGGCCTCGGCCAGCCCAATCTCGGCCTTCTCCAGTTCGAGAGCGGTCCCCATGTTCTTCTCCTGCAGGGCAGTGTAACGCTCTACCTGGCGGGTTTGATCTTTGATCTTAATCTTGCTCGCGTCGACGTAGGCCTGATTGGCTTCCAGTGTAGCCGCAATCAAGCGGTCATCCCAACGCACGAGGAGATCGCCTTTCTTCACGACATCTCCGATTTTGACCGGCACCTCCGTCACCTGAGCGGTGACCTGACTGGTGAGCTGCACCAGTTGGGCCTGCTCCACCGAGCCGCTCCCACCGATGACCTCGTCCAGGTTCAGACGTCGTACGGGCACGGTCTCAACCGGTGCCGGCGCGTGCACCAGACGAGCACGTGATGGGGTCGTGTTGATGACGTGGATGATGGTAAAAAAAACGAGCAGGCCGAGGATTGCGCAGATGGCGAAAAAGATGATCCAGTGCGACCGCTTCATCGGGGAGGCGGGAGCCCGGTGGGACGGACCGCCCACGTTCAGGGGACGCGCGGGGGCGTCCACAATTTCATTTTTCGTTTCCATAAGGTAGTGAGCGGATCGTCGGGGTGGGAGGGTGCACCTTTTGTCTTAGCTTGTCGATCTTAAAAAGAAGGCTTCAACGAGCAAAATCATGGCACGGAGTCCCTTAGTGCTCCACGGCCGCGGGAGCCGCTGATTCGCCGCGCGGGAGAGGCAGTTCGGAAGAAACACCGAGCATTTGGTCGTAGATATGCTCAATGCGACGGCATATCTGCCGCCAGTCGAACTCCGCCAGAACAGTGGCTCGAGCATTCGCGCCGAGTTCTGCAGCCAAAGCTTTATCCTCCAGCAGCGTCGTAATGCTATGCCCAAGGGCCGTGAAGTCGTGATTTGGAACGATGAGCGCCTCGTGCATATGCCGCACTCCTTTGGCGCCGCCGACGAACGATACGGTCGGCTTGCCCGCTAACATGTAATTGAGCAGCTTGACCGGATGGCCGGGGCATTCGGGCCGCGGCACCACGGTGACGTCGGCCAGCGCCAGGTAGCTGGGTAAATCAGCCAGCGGGTGCGGCGCGATCCAAATGATCGAATCAGCTATCCCGAGTTCCTGGGCGAGCCGTTTATACTCCTCTTCGTGAGTCGCTGAGACCAGCGGACTAACGACCAAAAGAAGAGCATCCGGTTGTTGCTGGAGAGTGACAGCGAAAGCGCGGATCAGATAGTCAACTCGCTGGAAAGCGTTCAGGACGCCCGTGTACATGACCACGGGGCGGCCGTTCAACTGGTATTGCTCGCGAAATTTTTCCGGGGACGGATTATCAAATAATTCGGGCTCAATCCCGGCCGGAACCATGTCGACTTTGCGGGCGGGAACGCCGTGGTCGACAAACCAGTCCCTCAGCTCCGGCGAGACGGCGGTGATGTGATCGGGAAAAATGGGGATAAACCAATCCAGGGCGCGCGCAATCCCATTGGCCAGCCAAGCGGGCCGAATAAAGCGATAACCCGCTAACTCATCCGTCATCAAATTAACCGCGTTATAGAGAAGCGGGCGACGTGTGATCCATTTCGCCATGATGCCGACGAGGCCACCTTCGTAGTTATGGGCATGGATGATATCGACCTGTTCCTCACGAATCACTCGGCAAAGTAGCTTTACGAGCTGATAGTCGAGGACAAACTTATCCGAAGAAGGTCCGACTTTGGCATTCGTCTCTGGGCGAAAGGGAGCGGTGCGATGCACCTTGGCGCGTCGTACTTTGATCTCATCCTGACCGTAGGGGTAAGTCACAATGTGAACATTGTGCCCCATATCGGTCAAGGTATCGGACATCTCGCGAATGCTGGCGGCCGACCCATGGTTGGCAGGGAAAGGGCAAGCGGCTACCATGGCGATGGTGTATCCGCCCGATTTTCGCGAATTAGGGTGGGGTGTGTTCACGCCGTAGCTTCGACTTTTTCCGGCTCCGTCTTTTTGACTTCTGTCTTCGGGGTTTCGGGTTTTGGAGCTTCGGCCTTAGGTGCCTCGGCTTTGCTCTTCGCGGGTAACGAGGTCACAGGGGTTTTCAGGTAAGGGCTCTGCGATTCCCGGGAGATAATGCGGGCAGGAACGCCTAGGACAGTGCAGTTACTGGGCACATCACTCATCACGAGTGAATTTGCGCAAACGATGACGTTGTCGCCGATGGTCAGTTTGCCCATCACGCGGCAACCCGCACCGAAGTAAACGTTATTGCCAATCGTAGGACGTCCAGAACCGCGAATCGTAGCCAGGGAGACGCCCTGATTAACCGTGCAGCTATGTCCCATTTTCTCGACCAGGATGTGAATGCAGGAAAAACAATGAATCACCAATCCTGGGCCGATCACACTTTCACGCTGAATCTTGATGCCCGTGGTCATCATGCAAAAAGCGTCGATGAGCAGATAGGCCGCGATGAGTAATTGTCGAATGACGGGAACCTGGATGGAATAGGCCCAGAAACCGAAGCGGTAGACAATGACCGCAAAGGTCCCGAATTCGAGCATGGGCGTGATGCGTTTACGAAAGATGGTCTGATCCTCGGGTCGGACGCCATATCCGTGGACCTTGCGATTTATGTCGGCGCGTATGTTTTCAAACATAAGGAATGTAGTTATTGGTTACTCCAGGTAGCCCAAGGCTTGGAGTCTCTCCTCTACCTTGGCCGATTCTTCGTCGGTATAGCCGCTGGCACGATCGCCGGCGGACACTCCCGACGCTGCTCCCGCGGTGACGGGATGCTGGGTTAAAAATTCAGGACGAAAAGCTTCTGTCAGGACCGCGCCATCCATATCGTCAGGGACAGGAACTCCGAGGAGATGAAGGATGGTCGGCGCGACATCGATGAGACGGGCGGTGTGAATGTCAGCCCCAGACTTAAAGGCAGATGCGCGGCCCACGATGATGCCATTGAGACGATGCGTGCCGCCCCATTCCGAGGTGTCGGAAGGCTTGTGCTCGCGAATAATGAGGGCCGGCTTGTCGGTGTCTTCCGGGAAGCTGGGCTGAGTGGAAAAAAGACTGTCTTCACTCCACCAGTCGAGGATGAGGTCGGCGCCTTCATGGGCGAACGGTCCGTGAAAAAGTTCGTCGCGACGATAGACGCGCTTTATGACCGGTTTGCCATCGCGCGGGTCTTGGAGCTCAGCCAGTTTGGCAGTGATAAGGCTAAGTAACGACTCATACTCTGTGGGATCGACGATTCCCTGTGGTTTCTTTCCCTTCAGATTGACCCAGATACTCGGCGGCGCTGCCAACACTTCGCTGCAATATGCCTTGGTGCGCGACCAATCGATACTGGTGAAGGAGGAGTAAGCCATCTCGCTCTTTTTCACCAGCGTCGGGAAAAGGGCGGCTAGCCGCGTCTTTTGACGCGAGCTGAGCGTGCGAATGAGCATCGAGTAACCAAAGCGCATCAATTTCTTGGGAAGAGTGCTGAGGCTGGAAGTGGTCTGCGGTTTGTAGTGCAAGAGGCCGAGCTGCGCGAGATAGCGATTGAGATAGATCGTGCGATCCACCACCGGGCCACCGCCGTGATCGGAAACGACCAACACCGTGGTGTCGGCCGGCAGACGATCGATGATCTGTCCCGCCGCGGCATCGAGCCGCTCGTAAACTTTGCGGACCGCATCTCCGAATTTAGGCACGAGGGAAGGATCGTGGATGAAGTGCTCCGGATCCATGTGCTGCCAGAAGTAATGCTGCACCGTGTCGATCGACATAAAGACGAACATCATGACGTCCTGCGGATGCTTCTCGAGCAGGTAAAGGGCTGCTTTGGTCCACTGCTCGTCGAGCTGTTTCATCTCGTCGAGAACCTGATAGCGCCTTTCATCGGTCGACATCGCGCCGAGGAAGCGGAGATCGAGCTGGATCCCGCCAAGATGTTTTTCCAGCTCTTCACGCAACTCGGGCGGGTGCACAAACGGGCTGGATTCCGACGGCGTATCCATTCCAGAGATCTGGAAGCCGTTGAGCGGCTCGGGTGGGTAGGTAAACGGAATATTCATCGTGCCGACGCTGTAGCCAGCCTCGTTCAAGAGCTTCCAGACGGTGGGCGATCGGCGCGAGGTGGCGTTGGCGTAGTTCATCGCGTAGCCGCCATGCTCGGTCTCGACGAAGTTAAAAATCCCGTGCTTGCCCGGCTGTTTGCCGGTCATGAACGAAGTCCAGGCGGGCGGCGTGATCGGCGGAAGGACCGAATCGAGCGTTCCCGAGACGCCGCCTTTCATCATCCTGGCGAGGTTAGGCAAGCTCCCTTCGGCCATCCATGGGCGAATGACGGTCCAAGTGGCTGAATCAAGGCCGATGACGACGAGTTTTGGGTCTTTCCTCATCGCGAAACAAGGCGAGGCGCCGTGCGGGAATCCGCCAAGCCAGGCTGGGTTGAGGTGAGAAGGCCGATCATTTGTAAACTCGCCAGGTTTGCATGCCGACGGGATCGAAACGGAAATCGGTCACTGAAGCGCCCAAGGCGTGGACCCGTTCGCGCACGATGTGGCGCTTGTTGAAAGGACAATAAAGCAAAAGATGGCCACCGCCGCCCGCACCGGTGATCTTACCGCCGATCGCGCCGGCCTTCCGGGCTTCGTCGTAAAGCTCGTCGATTTTCGGCGTGCTGATGCCTTTGGCCATCTGTTTTTTGTTCAGCCAGCCCTCGTGGAGCATGTTGCCGAAGCGATCGAGGTCGCCGGCCAGGAGCGCCTTCTTCATTTCGTAGGCAATCGCCTTAACCTGCTCCATCGCAGCCATCGGGGCGGCTTCGTTTTTCTTCGCGCTTTCCATCTGGCTATCGATGATCGGTTGCGATTCGCGGCTGCCGGTGAAGCAGAGGATGAGGTTATATTCGAGTTCGTTGAGCGTATATTCGCTCAAACGAAGTGGGGTGACGACGACTTCTTCGCCATCGAACTCCATAAAATTGAAACCACCGAAGGCCGCGGCCCATTGGTCCTGGCGACCCCCTTTGATCCCGACGTCGTTGCGCTCAATGTCGTAAGCAAGTCGAGCCATCCCGTTGGAAGTGATGGGCAAGCCGAGCAATTCTCGGAAGAGTCCGATGAGTGCGACGGTGAAAGTAGAAGAGCTACCTAATCCCGAGCCCGGAGGGGCGTCGGCATGGACGAAAAGGTCGAAGCCGTCGGTGCGAAACTTGTCGAGCTCGAAGCGTTTGATGACGCCCTTAACGAGATCCATCTGCCCGTCGTAGTGAAAGTGTTCTTCCTGGGTCCAATAAACGACGGTGCCGTAATCGAAGGACCGAAAGCCGATCGAACGCTCCGACTTCGGCACGAGGGTGGCATAGACGTAGCGGTTGATCGTCGCATTTAGAACGCAGCCGCCGTGGGTGTCGGAGTAGGGCGAAACATCGGTGCCGCCCCCGCCAAAGCTCAAGCGGAGTGGGGTACGCGCGCGCACCATTTTAATTTGGCTGAGAAAGTTTTTTGGTTGCGGCGTCATAATTTCCCCGAGCGCGGTCCCATTAGTTAACAAGCGCTTTACCCTCCATATCGGCCGGGACTTCGAGCCCGAGAATCTCTAGAACGGTCGGGGCCACATCAGTAATCTTGGCGCCATCGAGGCGACGCGAGGTTTTCCCATGACCGGCGGGCCGCCACAGGATCATGCCATCTTGTGCATGATTGGCTCCGTCCGGGCCGGTGTCGTTTTCGAAAGTGTGCAACTTGCCGCCGCCGATGGTGCCGACGGAGCGCCAGTAGAGATCGCCAAAGTAAACAATGAGATCGGGCGCCACGCCGCGCACTTCCTCGTAAAGGTCTTCCGGCCGATAAACTTGCGTCCCGATGTCCTTCCCGTTTTCGTCCGGGATGGCTTTGAGCCCGGCGATAATTTCATCGCGCACTTTCTCGTAATCCTCCGACTCGATCGTGCCTTCCGGCTCGCGGCCTTTCACATTGAGAAAGACGCGAGCGTAATACCCGCCGTCGCCCCAAGCTTTCGTGCGCGACCAGTCGATCTTCACCTTGGAAAGCGGCACCGGACTGGAGGGCTGCTCCTTGAGCGCGAGATAGCCGTTGGACATGAGCCATTCGTTAACGCAAATGCCGCCATCCATCCGTTTGGCGCCGTGATCAGAGACGATCAGGACGTCGGTATTTTCCTCCGCGAACTTGAGCAGCTCGCCGATCTCGCGATCGACTTCCACGTAATAGTCGTGGATCGCACTTTCGAACTTATTGCCAGTCTCATAGAAGCGATGCGCGGGATCCATGTTATCCCAGAGCGCGTGGTGGATGCGGTCGGTTCCCATTTCCACCATGATGAAATAATCCCAATCGTCCTTGGCCAGAAGGTGACGCGCGAGTTGGAAGCGCTTCTGCGTCATCTCGTAGATGTCGGCCAGGATTTTCTCCTTATTGCCAGACCGGAAATCGCGCACGTCCAGGATGTATTCCCCGACCACGTCTTCGATCTCCTTTTTGAACTCAGGCGGGTGCGTGTACTCGCACGAAGTATCCGGAGTCAGGAAATCGGTGACCATCGTGCCGTTGAATGGTTTAGGCGGGTAAGTTCCGGGTACGCCAATCACAATGGAGCGTTTCCCGTGGCGTGTGAGAATTTCCCAAAGACGGTCTTCCTTGATGGCGAGGGAATTGGCGATCGAATATCGATCGTAGGAATGATCGGCGCGGTTGCGAAAACCATAAACCCCCAGGCGTCCGGGGCTCTTCGAAGACATCATGACCGACCAAGCAGGCACCGTGATGGGTGGGTCGCAGGAACGCAATGGCCCATGTGCTCCGTGCTCGTAGAGAGCTTTGATATTGGGCAAGTCGTCCAGCCAGCGATCAAAAAGTAGCTCGGGCGCGGCGCAATCGAGTCCGATCACCATAACCCGGCGGCGCGATCCGTTCGCAGAGTCGCGGGAATCGGCGGCGGGCCCGGTTTTGTCGTCGAGTGAGCCAGAGAAAAATCGTTTCAACATAGGTATGCGACGGGGGACGTTCAGGTTAGCAGATGCTGCGCCACTTCAAATAGGCGGGAGACAGCTCGGCCCGGTGAACAGAGTTGGTTTTGTTGCTCGAAAAGCCGTTCTTGTTTATGAAAATTCTTGATTCCAAAGATTTGTGACCGGTCCGTGCCACCCCGGTGTGTTTCGAAAATGACGACCTCGAATTAGGCTAATGCCTATTCCAAGCGTGCCAATGTCATGCCTTCCTGCCCGATTTGTGCCCCTCTGACGGCGGCAAGATCGGGGAACTTGCTGAAATTACCAGTGTAACATTGCTACGCGCTACGCGTCGCAAAGCCTACCGGCCGTTTCAGAGTCGGGCGCGGGCTCTTCGTTCCGTTGTCGCTGTAACCGTTATTCTGACGGAGATCAGCGGCTTCATGCCATTCGGAATCGGTGTGATACAGGCCGGGCTGCTCGTGGGTTACGTTCCGCAACTGGCCCCAGAGGCGGAACAGCTCGCGGAAAGCTTTGGCGATGACGCGGAGATTCGCTCCGGAAGATTTACCGGCGCGACGTGGGTAGTGGCTCACTTTCACCTCGTGGATGCGCATGCCGAAAGCTTTCGCCTGAGCGAGGATCTCTGTGTTCACCATGGCACCGACCGAACGGATCTGGACCCGATCGAAAACGGAACGCTGGAAGATCTTAAAAGCGCAATCGATGTCGCGGACTTTGACGCCGAGGACCATGCGCACCAGCGTCTTCCAGCCCCAAGCGTTGATGAGACGATGCGGGGGATCTTGCCGCTTGGCACGGTAACCAGTCACGATTTCGTATTGGCTCGCCCAATCGATCAAATTCTCGAGTTCGCGCAGGTCGAACTGCCCGTCGGAGTCGGAGAAGAAAATGTAATCGTAGCGGGCCGCGAGAATGCCGCTCTTAAGAGCCGCGCCGTAGCCGCGATTTTCGACATGGTGGATAGCGCGCACTTCCTCGTATTGCTCCGCGAGCTCGTCGCAGATCGGAGTGGTCGCATCTTTGCTGCCGTCGTTGACCAGGATAATCTCCCAGGTCTGCGCAATTTGGGGCAGGATCATGCGGGCCGCCTCTACGGTGGTCCGAACGTTGTCTTCTTCGTTAAAAGCGGGGAAGACGACCGAAAGGGTGACGGGGGCGGTTTTCTTCGCTTCTGAAGCGCCGTTGTTAGTAATAGCCGATTCTCTGGTGAACATAGACATTTGGTGTTTCAAACGTTCTAGAACTTATTAAATTTAGGAAAATTTGTATACAGTTTTTTCGGTCGCCAGGATTCCGAGCTGTTTTAGTTTTGTTTTTCTGTCGTCCCTCGGAACGCGAGCGGACAACTGCGACTGAGACTGCTTTACGTTCTATAAGGGTGAACCGTTGTGTACGATAATCTCACGGGTGAAAGCAAGCAAAATGCGCAGTTTCATTTGTGATTTCTGAGTAACAGAGACGCGTCGCCCCGGGCGAATATTCATTTGCGCGGCTCGAATCTCGCTGGTATTCGGCCACGCAAACAATCCCGGAGAAAAATATGGCTGATATCAAACCCCAATTGGAGGAATCAATTCACACCGCCTGCGCGACGCTGCAATCACTGCTTGAGCTGGCCGACCCGATTGGCCAAGCCGTTGAGGCCATGGTGCAATGCCTGTGCGGAGGTCGCAAATTGCTGGTCTGTGGTAACGGCGGAAGCGCGGCCGATGGCGCGGATTTTTCCGCGGAATTCGGCTGCCGTTTCACGACCGATCGGCGGCCCTACCCGGCTTTGAATCTCGCCCAAGGCGGCAGTCTCATGAGCGCGATCGGTAACGACTACGGTTACGACGAAGTTTTCGCGCGCCAGGTCGCGGGTGTGGGCCAGCAAGGCGATGTGCTCGTCGCCATTACCACGAGCGGAAATTCGAAAAATATTCTGCGGGCGTTGGACGAGGCAAAAAAGCGGAGCCTAACGACAGTCGCTCTACTCGGACGCGATGGCGGCCCCGCCCGGGGGAAGGCGGATATCGAGCTGTTGGTGCGGAGCGAGATCACCGCTCACATCCAGGAATCACACAAGTTCCTGCTCCACTTCATTTGCGGATTGGTCGATGCTCGGCTGCCCAAGTCTTAACGAACCCCATCCGCCTCGACGAGAAGGCTACGAATCGCTTCGTCGAGCCGTTCGAAATTAATCGGCTTGGTCAGGTGCGTCGAAAATCCTGCGGCCTTGGCCTGGTTGAGATCGTTTTCCATCCCGAAACCGCTCAGGGCGATTCCGCGCAGTGACTTCGTTTCGCGCAGCTCCTTCATCAGCTCGTAGCCACTGCGGTCGGGTAAGCCGATATCGCTGATGAGAAGATCGAACTTCTCGCTCTCCGCCTTCTCGATGGCCTGGGTCGCGGTGTGAGCCAGCGTGATGCGATAGCCCCGGCGTTCGAGCAGCATTTTCATGCCGAGGCAGGTGTCGTGATGATCGTCCACCACGAGTAAGTGGCCCTTTGGCGAGGAGTCTTTCGACTGATCCGCATCCGGCGGGACGGCGGGAACCATTGGCTTGGTTTCGGCGGGAGTGGGAATGGTATTAAGGATAACGCTAAATGTGGAGCCTTTGCTGGCTCCATCACTCTGGACGGAGAGGCTGCCGCCGTGGGCTCGGACCATGGCTTTGGAAATCGCGAGACCCAGCCCCAGCCCGCCGAACTTACGGGTAATCGAGCTCTGGCCCTGCTCGAAGGCGTTGAAAATCTTGCCGATTTTCTCGGGCTCGATGCCGATGCCGGTGTCGCTGGTGCGAATGACGATGCGATCGTCGCTCAGCTTGGCTGTCTCGACGATAATCCGGCCGCCCTCTGCGGTGAATTTGACCGCGTTCTTGATCAGGTTCCAAAACACTTGCTGGAGGCGCGCGGGATCGCCGTTCACGTATTCGCTTTTGGCCCGGAGGCGAAACTCGAATTCGAGTTTCTTTTCCAGAATATCCTGCCGGCAAATTTCGTGGGCGCGCTCCAAGGTCTCGTGCACGGAAGTTTCTTCGAAACTGAGCTGCAGTTTTCCTTTGGCGATGCGGGTCACGTCGAGCAGATCGTCAATGAGCCGCGCTTCCAGTTCTACATTGCGCCGAATGACGGCGAGCGGCTGATGCAAGGCCGGATCGTTCTTGGCGCGGGCTTCCAGTTCGCCGACCATGGTGATGACAGGCGAAAGTGGATTGCGCAGCTCGTGCGAGAGCAGAGCCAGGAACTGGTCTTTAGCCGCATTGGCAGAGATTAATTCCTGACGCAGCCGGACATCGCGCGTCTTGTCCTCGACCAGAAAAAGCACGCCTTGGATGGTTTGTTTGGAATCCTGCAAACGCAGGAGATTAACGTTCACGAAATGAGTCACCCCAGCGCGGTCTTCCAGCGGCTGCTCGACCAGCTGAAACGGCGTCCCAAATGAAAGCACGCGCTCGATCGCTTCCGGTGGAGCGATGTTCACCTCCTGGTAAGTGGCCTCGCTCATCTCTTTTTCGGGCGGCAAATTGCCGAAGCGTCGAGCCATGTTCCCGAAGGCGTCGTTGGCTTGCAGGAAGCGGCGGGTCTCAGGATCCACCAGCGCAATTCCGCTGGGCATGTTGGCCAGGATTTTGTCGTTGAAAATGACTTCCCGCTCGATGCGGGCCGCGGCTTCCCTTTGCCGGCTGTAATATTTCCCCGCCAACCAAGCGCCGATGGCGGTGAACACGATCATCCACGTCGCCAGCACCGTCATGCGCTCGAGCAGGTCGCGGACAGGCTTATAAGCGACCGCGCGAGGCTGCTTGACCACGGTGATCCACCCGGTCGATTCGATCGGGGCAAACGAATAGAGATTTCCGCTCCGCTCGAAATGGCCGCTCTTATCGAGCCGGATGTCGTGAATCAATGTCTTGGTGGCCTGGGAGACGGGATTGATGTTGGCTTCAAAACCATTCCGGAAAAGTTCTGCTCCATTCTGATCTAGAATCTGGCACTGCGATTGATCGGCCAGATCGATCGTAGAGAGACGGCGGCCAATACGTTCGACCAGGACGGAGACTCCAATAAAACCAATGGTCTTCCCATCCGGCCCCTGAACGGGACCGACTAGATCGGTGGCGAGACGATTGTCAGGCGAGCGCCGATGAACTGGTGAAACGTACGATTTTTCAGTGTTGCTCGCGCCGGCCAGCCAGGACTTGGATACGCTGTCGCTCAACAACATTCTGGGATCGTCGGGAATCGAGGCAATGAGCCGGCCGTTGGCGGTCGTCAGAAACATCCCATCGATATGCGGATGAGTGAAATAGGTTTGCTGGAGCCAGCTCTGCGCGACCAGATCGGGGTAACGAGCGGCAAAAATTTTCGCGACCGTCGGGTCGGTTTGATAATAATCGACGATCTTCGCACTGCGGGCCAGATCATCCCCCACGAGATGCGTGATTAGTTGCACGAACGTCTGGCGATCACGCTGGATTTTCGATTCGAGGGTGTTCGTGAGGATGGTGTAGGAGACCACCAGCATCAGAATCGTGGGCGCCCAGCCCGCGATCAATATGATGAGAATGACGTTGAGACGCTCAAGGCGCCCGCGAGCTTGACTGCGCGGTTTGTCTTTTTCTTGCACGAATTCGCTCCCCACCGCCCGATCAGCTTTCGGCGAGTTCCCGGGTGAAGCAACCAACGATTTATGGTCTCTGCTGGCTTTTACCTCGCCTGCTGGGATGAAAAGCAATCGGGAACTGCGTCCAGAACGCAACTTTTCACGAGCCCGTTTGCAAAAAGCGGAGAGGGAGATTTGATTTGACGCCAACCGCGGACGCGGCATCATGTCGCCTCTGTGCGCCCGAGCGAACTGCACCGTCTGGCATTTGTATGGAAGGAAGCGCTGTGGATGTAGTCTGGACGTTCTGTTACTTGAGTGTGCTGATTGGTCTCTCGGGCTACGGGTTACACCGCTATTTCATCGTGTACCTGTTTCTAAAAAACAGGAAGCGGCCTCCGCAGCCGGCCGGCCATTTCGACGAGCTTCCGGTCGTGACCGTGCAGCTGCCGCTTTTTAATGAGATCTACGTCGTCGAGCGACTCCTGAAATCGGTCAGCGAACTCGATTACCCGCAGGATCGTCTTCACATCCAGGTGCTGGACGATTCGAACGACGACACCTGCGCAGTGACTTCCTCCTGTGTGGAGAGTTTGGTAGAGCGCGGCTTCGATGTGGAGCTGATTCATCGGACGAATCGCGCCGGCTACAAGGCCGGTGCTCTCGAAACGGGCTTGGCCACGGCGCGCGGCGAGTTCGTCTGCATTCTCGACGCCGATTTTGTGCCGCGCCCGGAGTTGATCAAATCGACCGTTCATTTCTTCACTGATCCCAAGGTGGGTATGATCCAAACCCGCTGGGGACACATTAATCGCGGCTACTCGCTTCTGACCCGGGTGCAGGCGATGTTTCTGGACGGCCATCTCCTCCTCGAACAGGTCGCGCGCAGTCGCAGTGGACGCTTTTTTAACTTCAACGGAACCGCCGGTCTTTGGCGCAAATCCTGCATCTCGGAATCGGGGGGTTGGCAACATGATACGCTCACCGAGGATCTCGACCTCAGCTACCGCGCGCAGCTGATTGGCTGGAAGTTTGTATTCCTCACCGACGTCGTGACGCCAGCGGAATTACCGGTCGACATGAATGGCTTTAAATCGCAACAGCATCGCTGGACGAAAGGTTCGATTCAGACCTGCAAAAAGCTGCTCCCGCGTATCTGGCGCAGCTCCCTCCCTTTGCCGATCAAGCTCGAAGCGACCGGGCATCTCGCCTCCAATTTTGCCTACCTGCTCCTCGCTTGTCTCTGTATCCTTTTGCATCCTTCGACCGGTGGCCCGCCATCCGGCTGGTTGCGCACGTTTCTGCTCGATGTCCCGATTTTCCTCACCGCTTCCGTCTCTGTGGCGGTGTTCTACATTTGCGCACAGCGCGAATTGCATCCTCGCACTTGGATGAAAGAAATCCTGCTCCTGCCTGCGCTGATCGCGCTGGGAGTGGGGCTATCGATTAACAATGCACGGGCCGTCCTGGAAGCGCTCTTTAACCACGAATCGGAATTCAAGCGGACGCCAAAGTACGGGATCGAAAACAAATCCCATTCCTGGCGAGACCGCCGCTACATGCCGATGAAATCGTTTCTTCCGCTGGTTGAGATCGGCTTTGCCCTCTATTTCACTTATTTCGTTTGGTATGCGTTTGTTCATGGCCAGTATCTGACGCTGCCGTTTTTGATCATGTTCCAAGTGGGTTTTCTCTACGTGGCTCTCTGCTCTCTCGGACGTTGGTGGCCGCGTTTCAGCCTGTTTGCCCCACGTGAAGTTGCATTTCCTGCGTGACAAAATGCGCAAAAACCATTATTTCCATCCTTCCATGTGGATAAGGCTTGGTTTATTCGCAGCCCTTCTTCTGTCGCTGGTTCCTTTGCAGGCCGCGACCGACACGGCTATTCCGCCCCGTGTCATCATCAGTGTGCGCGACCAGAAATTGATGGTGATTGAAAATGGTAAACGGGCCGCGGTCTATCCAGTTTCCACTTCCAAATTTGGACTCGGTGATCGCTGGGGGAGTATGGCAACGCCGTTAGGCTGGCTGCAAGTCGCGCAAAAAATCGGTGATCACGCTCCGTCGGGGGCGGTCTTCCACAAGCGACGTTTTACCGGTGAAATTCTGGCGCCTAATGCCCCAGGACGCGATCCCATTGTCACGCGCATCATCTGGCTGCGAGGGCTCGAGAGCGCCAACGCCAACGCCTTTAACCGCTGCATCTACATCCACGGAACGCCCGAAGAAAATATCATCGGCCGGCCGGCCAGCTACGGTTGCGTGCGGATGTCTTCCAAAGACGTGACCGAGGTCTACGCGCAGATCCAAATCGGCGCGCTCGTGAAGATCATTCCCGACTCGCTGCCTCATCTACCCAAGCTCAAGAAGCAGGATAAAAAGGTCATTTTCACAGCGGGCACTCCGGTTGAGCCAGTCGCTTCAGGGGTGAAAGAGGCCGCCACCGAGAAGTCAACCTCCGCCTCTGCCCAAAAGCATGTTTCGGGGACCGCGAAAAAGCGAGCGGGCGGCGACGCCTAACGAGTTCCGTGCTCGTTCCCCGCGGCGCGGTTTGGCGGGCCGCAAATCTTTTGACCCGCTCCGGCCTGTTTCTATACTGCAGGTCTCCCCGAGACCTTTAACCGGAGCATTTCTTCTATGGCACTCACAGTTGGCACTAAAGCACCTGATTTCACTCTTCCCACCAAGACGGCAGACGGACCGCGCCCGATCCGTTTGAGCGAAAATTTCGGTCGCAAAAATACGCTCCTCCTTTTCTTCCCGATGGCCTTTACCGGCACCTGCACGAGCGAGATGTGCGATGTCGGCAATGGCTTGCGCGAATACCGTGATCTCAACTGCGATGTTTTCGGCATCAGCGGGGACAACCCATTTTCGCAGGAGGCCTGGGCGCAGAAGGAGAAAATCAATGTGACCCTGCTGAGCGACTACGAACACAAAGTGACGCGGGATTACGGCGTGTCCTACGACTCTTTTCTGCCGCAGTTGAATCTTGGCTTCTCCGGAGTCGCCAAACGAGCCGCTTTCGTGATCGATCGCGACGGCGTCATTCAATATGCCGAGGTGCGCGAGGACGCGCGCGAACTACCCGATTTTGACCAGATCAAAGCCAGGCTGGAGGAGCTGAAATAATGCCTAACGAATTCAACACTCTCAGGAAATTCGCGGCGGGTCCGGAGCGTGAGGGTTCCTATCATTCTCTCCCGGCGCTGGAAGAGCGGGGGGTCGGCCCGATTTCCCGGTTGCCGGTCAGCATCCGCATCGTGCTCGAGTCGGTCCTGCGCAATTGCGACGGGAAAAAAGTCGGCCGGAAAGATGTCGAAGCCCTGGCCAATTGGAACGCAAAATCGCCCGCTCAGGTCGAGATTCCGTTCGTCGTCGCGCGCATCGTTTTGCAGGACTTTACCGGGGTGCCGCTGGTGGTGGATCTCGCCGCCATGCGCAGCGCGGTCGAACGATTGGGTGGCGACCCCAACATCATCGAGCCGCTCGTGCCGGTCGATCTGGTGGTCGATCACTCCGTGCAGGTGGATTTCGCCGGCTCGGCCGCGGCCTTGCGGCTCAACATGGACATGGAGTTCAAGCGCAATCGTGAACGCTACGAATTTCTAAAATGGGGTCAGCAAGCCTTCCAGACTTTCGGTCTCGTCCCGCCTGGCATCGGCATCGTGCACCAGGTGAATCTCGAGTATCTCGCCAAGGGCGTTCTTTCCCAGAAATCAGAAATCAGAAATCAGAAATCAGAAATTTATTACCCCGACACGCTGGTCGGAACCGACTCGCATACGACCATGATCAACGGCCTCGGCGTCGTCGGCTGGGGCGTGGGTGGAATCGAAGCCGAAGCAGGCATGCTGGGGCAGCCGGTCTATTTCCTCACGCCCGAAGTGGTCGGCGTAAACATCAGCGGATCACTCCGCGAAGGCGTCACCGCGACCGACCTCGCGCTGCATGTCACGCAGATGCTCCGCGCCCAGAAAGTGGTCGGCAAATTCGTGGAATTCTACGGGGATGGAGCCGCTTCCCTGCCGCTGCCGGATCGAGCCACGGTCGGCAATATGTCGCCCGAGTACGGCGCGACCATGGGTTATTTCCCAGTCGATGCCGAGTCGGTTAATTACCTGCGGGCCACCGGCCGAACGGACGAGCAGTGCGAAGCTTTCGAAGCCTACTTCCGCGCCCAAAAAATGTTTGGAATGCCGCGCAAAGGCGACATCGATTACAGCGTCGATCTTGAATTGAACCTGGGCGACGTCCAACCCAGTGTGGCCGGTCCCAAGCGTCCGCAGGATCGGATCGACCTGCCCGAATTAGGAAGCGCTTTTCGTTCGCTCCTGACCAAGTCACTGCCGGACGGCGGCTACGGCAAGTCCGGCGATCGTCTCGATCAGCGGCACCCTGTCCAGCTCAATGGTTCTGCTCTCAAGACTGAAAAAATGGTCTCAACGGATCGTGAAGATCAGGGGCTCGAGCCCGGCGACCAACAAAACAAGGTCGAGATGATTTCCAATCGCCCAACCCCCGATTCGGGTGATGAGATCGAGGCGGAGAGCAAAGACATCTTTCATCATGGCCACACCCAGATCGGCCACGGCAGCGTCCTCATCGCGGCCATCACCAGTTGCACCAACACGAGTAATCCCAGCGTCATGCTGGCAGCGGGCCTCCTCGCGCGTAAAGCGGTCGAGCGCGGTCTTACCATCGATCCCGCGGTCAAGACTTCGCTCGCTCCTGGTTCGCGGGTCGTCTCCGATTATTTGCAGAAAACCGGCCTGCAGGAATATCTCGACCAGCTCGGTTTCAACATCGTCGGCTACGGTTGCACCACCTGCATCGGCAACTCCGGACCGCTCCATCCGAAAATCGAAAAAGCGATCGCGGAGCACGACCTGATCGCGGCTTCCGTCCTCTCCGGGAATCGCAATTTCGAGGCGCGCGTGCACCAGAACATCAAGGCCAACTTCCTCATGTCGCCGCCGTTGGTCGTGGCGTTTGCGCTGGCCGGTCGCATTGATCTGGACCTGCAAAACGACCCGCTCGCACAGGATAAGGAAGGCCAGGACGTTTACCTGAAAGATCTCTGGCCGTCGTTAGGCGAAATCCGCGACATGATGCAATCGGCGCTGACCCCCGAAGTTTTCCGCAAGCTCTACCGCGATTTTGCCGAGCAAAATCCGAAGTGGAACGACATCTCCTCCAGCACCGGAGAGGTCTATCAGTGGGACGAAGAAAGCGATTACATTCACGATCCGCCTTTCTTCGCCGATTTCACGATGGAGGTCGGTCGCATCGAAGATATTCGTGACGCGCGTCCGTTAGGCATTTTTGGCGACTCGGTCACGACCGATCACATTTCGCCGGCCGGCGCGATCAAGCCGGATTCGCCCGCGGGTCGCTACCTCGTTTCACGCGGGATTAAGCCGGAGGATTTTAACAGCTACGGGAGCCGGCGTGGGAACGATCTCGTGATGACGCGAGGTACTTTTGCCAACGTTCGCATCAAGAATCTGATGGTTCCCGGCGTGGAAGGCGGTGTGACGGTTCATCAACCGAGCGGAGAGCAGATGTCGATTTTCGACGCGGCCGTGAAATATGCCGAGACGAAGACACCGCTCATCATTCTGGCTGGGCAGGAGTACGGCACGGGATCGAGTCGCGACTGGGCGGCCAAAGGGACGCGTTTGCTCGGCGTGAAAGCAGTCGTGGCGGCCAGCTACGAGCGAATCCATCGCTCCAACCTGGTCGGGATGGGCGTGCTCCCGCTGCAGTTCGAAGAAGGAACCGACGTGCAGTCGTTAGGCCTGGACGGCTCGGAAGTCTTCAGTGTCACCGGCCTGTCCGAATCGATTCAGCCTGGGCAGAATCTCTCGCTTGAAATCAGGCGTGCCAACGAAGAGGCGCAGACGGTGCCGGTGAAGCTGCGCATCGACACGCCGATCGAGGTCGATTATTACCGGCACGGCGGCATTTTGCAGTTCGTCCTGCGCGAGCTAGTCAGCGCCGACCGGAAGTGAAGCCAACGGGCTGCCTCGTCGGACGACAATGGGCGAGCCCTCGGCGATGAAAGCGGAAGCGGGCGGAACGGAGAGCGGCTCCACGAAGCCGGCTCCGTAGAGACTGGCTACGTCGGCGTTGCAGCGGGATTCTGTCGCGGTCCAGACGCGCCAGGATGGATGCTCGACCTGATACTGCGCGCAACCGTCGCGTCGCGTGGTGTAACCCCAATAGTGTTCGGTGATAAATTCCTCCAGGGAACCGGGTGCGACCAAAGCCGATGCACCCGTGGCCGAAGCGCTGATGAATTCCTCCCGACCACGGCGCCGCCAGGCATAACGGCAATGCTTGCGGTCGCCCTCGTGTTCGATGGTGTGTGACATTGGGTAAGCCGAATACGGCTCGCCGTAGAAGAGCCGCGCCATGGTCGCGATCGCTTGCCGCGGCACGATCTCTTTCACGAAGACGACCCCGCGCCGCCAGCCTTCCGGTCCGCGATGCCGCACATAAAAGCGCAGGTTTACTTCCTCGAAATCTCGATGAAATGGGATGCCAAAGCCGAAAACGCGCGTGCGCAGGAAAAGAAAACCGACCACGCTGACGTAGGTGATGCTTGAGAAATCATCCAGCTCGACACCCCGCGGCACGAGCGGCTGAAGCAAGGCGGGCTCGACCGGAAAATTGAGCATCACCAGGTCGCGCCATTCGGCGGTCAGGAATGAGGCGGTCACGGTTCAACATTAGCGAGCTCAACCTCCGCCGCGCGAATCGCTCATGGAGACGCCTTCCTCTGGGAGGCGCGGGTTTCACTTTTCGCAAGCAGGCGGCACTTACGCCCGCGCTTCGCAGAGCGAAGCGTCCACAGGGGCCGTACCTAATGCAGCAGTTTATCCAAGGTCGGATCAGCCTCCGCGCCGAGCGAGAGTGCTTTCTCGTAATGCCGCCGCGCCAGTTCCTTGGCAGGCGGCTGCGAGGTGGAATAAACCACCGCCAGATTAAAATGCGCGTCGGCGTAATTCGGATTCTCTTCGATCGCCTGGAGCATTTCCTTTTCCGCCGCTTCCTGCCATCCCTTTTGGCTCGCGGTAATGCCGAGGTAATTGTGCGCGGTGGCGCTTTTCGGGTTGATGGCGAGCGATTTGGTCAGCTCGGAAAGGGCATCATCGTATTTGCTCTGCTGGTAATAAACGATGCCGAGAGTGGTGTGGGTAAACTCATCCTTGGGCGCAAGGGCGATGGCCTTTTTTAGGGTCAGTTCGGCGGCCTTCAGTTTGCCATTGCGAAAAAGAACGACGCCCAGGTTGGAGAGCGAATAAAGATTGTTAGGGCTTTTCGTTAGGATATCCTGGTACTGCTTTTCCGCTTTGCGATAGTTACCCTGGTCGAAGCTGGCCTTAGCCTCGCGCGCGAGCGGCAGCAGGTCCGGCGGGACGCCCGGCGTCACGGTCGTCTCAACTTCTGGCCCGTCGCTGCCGTTCTCACCCGGGGGAGGGGCGTCCGTGGCCGAGGCGGGCGGGTTGGGCGCGGGCGTGGTGGAATTATTACTGACCGTTTGCGGAGTCGGCGGCTTAGCCATCGTGAGGCTGGCCTTCACCGTGCCCGGGGAAGTCTCGGAGATGGCGACCACCGGCGTTTTGAGCAAGGCGAGTTCATCCGGGCTCAACTTGGTAATCGGTTCCGCGAGCAGATGGATCTGCTGATCGAGGACGTCGGATTTGATTTTTAGCTTATCGAATTCAGCCAGCATTAACTTCTTGGCCTGTTCGCGCCGCGCTTCTTCCTGGCGTTCCCGCACCACGATCGAGCGCAGCATCTGATTCTCTTTGACCAGGCGTTCCGTCTCCGCGGGTGTTTCCCCGTTAAGCTTGGCTGCGGCCAGTTGCCCGCTCGCTTCATCCAATTGGGTCCGAAGGGTCCCGATGGTTTTTTCAGATTCCTGGTTGGCCTTCTGGCTGGCCACAAATTGCGTGCGCAATTTCTCCAGCTCTTCTTTGACAGCCTGCAGTTCCTTGGCTTTGCGCGGACCTTCGGCGGTGATTTGCCGCACGTTGTTCTCCGTCGTCGCCAGCTTCTTCTGCAGATCGCTGTTCTCGGCCATCAGGACCTGGACGCGCGCCTGCGCGTCGCCCGCCACTTTCAGATCGCGGATCGCGTCGTCGCGTTCTTTCCGCATGGCGTCCCGCTCCCGGCCTACGCCGGCTACTTCCTTGCGCGAATCGATCAACTTCGCCTGGGCATCCCCGCTTTCCTTTTCGGCCGCGGTGCGACCCGCCTGCGCCGTGACCAGCGCCTTCTTTAAGCGCGAGATCTCGCTCTTGAGAGCCACGCTCGCTTTCTGATCGGAATTCCCGCTGGACTGGATAACTTGGAGCGATTCCTGAGCAGCCAGAAGTTGCTCGTGCACCTCTTTTTCTGCCTGCGTCGATCTGACCAACTGGCCTCTGGCCTTCTCCAGCTCGGAACTGGTTTGCTGCAGCTTTCCGCTCAGCTCGGTTTTCTCCTGGCGCGCCGCCGTGACTTCCTTCTGCGATTTTTGCAACTCAGCTTCGAGCGACTCGACCCGAGTCCGCAGGTCGCGGGTCGCGTTTTGGATCGCCACTTGCACATCGACCGGTTGGGCTACGCCTTTGGACTTGGCGGCCGCCTCGGCCTTCACTTCCGGGGGCGGCGAAGTCTCGGTCGTGGCCAAGTCGGAGCGCGTGTCGATTTTGCTCTGCACTCGCAGGATCGCTTCCCCGATCTTGCGGCTGCGGTATTCCACAATAGCGGGCTGCCAACTGTTGTTATCTTTCTTCAGTTCCTCGAGCAAAGAGCCGGCGAAACGAAACTTGGAAAGCGCCGGCTTGAACTGATTCTCGCGCTCCAGTTTCTCCCCCTGCTGCGCGGTCATGTAGGCCTTGAGGAAAACTTCGGAAGGATCGGCCTCCTGCGCGCGTATAGAGACGGGCGCAGCCCACGTCGCGAGAAGCGCGCAGGCAGGAAGGAGAAGCCGCCCAATTTTGTTCATGGCCAAGACCGCCGATCATACCCGAGCGCTCCCCGCCATGCAACGCTCCCGAAGCAGCGACTGCTTTGCCTTTGCAATTGCGAGGGGAAAAAATTAGAGTCGCAGCGCGACGGTGGCCATAGCTCAATGGTAGAGCCCCAGATTGTGGTTCTGGCTGTTGCGGGTTCGAGTCCCGTTGGCCACCCCGCGGTTCTTTTTTGCGCGAGGTCTCGGCTGGCACAGCGGGTGCTAAATTTCGCGCATGATCTTTAGCGCTGACTTTTCTTGCGACCACCAACCTTTTTCGGTCACTTCTTTCTGGCAGCATCTATTTGAGTCGGAAGAACTGCAAAAGTGCTGTTCGCTGGAAAAAATTGTCGTTGGTTGCGAGATCATCGCCGCCGTCGACGCGGTCGAACTGCTCGCCGCGTAAGGTGGTAGCCCGGGACGCTTCCCCGGGTCGGGCGGCTCGGGCCACAAACGTTTGGCAGGGAGTTTTCCTTGGTGTGGCCCGCTGACAGCGTCCCCAGCTCCAGCGCTTTTATTCTGGCGCTGGAAGGCTTCCGGTTGTTCTTTTCTTCCGCCTGTGCCTGTAGCTCAACCGGATAGAGCTTCTGACTTCGGATCAGAAGGTTGGGGGTTCGAATCCCTCCAGGCACGACGCCCTAATCATAGAGAGCCGCCACCAGCCGCAGCGACTTTGCGTTAGGCAGGACCTGACGCTCCATCTGATTCATGACGTAGGCGAAGGCGAGACGATTCTCCGGGTCGGCGAAGGCTTGGCTCCCGCCTGCGCCCGGATGGCCGAAGGCGGACCGCGCCGGGCCGAAAATGCGCGGCCGGGCCTCGGCTGGATCTTTCATGAAGCCGGCTGAAAACGCGGTGGGGCGCCCGAAGACCTGATCGATTCCCGCAGTCAGCGTGGTGGACATTTGCGCGAGGGTCGCCTCCGTGAAGAGGCGCCGTCCCTCCATCTCGCCGCCGTTGGCCAAGAGGGCATAAAATTTCCCTAACGAATACGCACTGCCGATGCCGCCGAGCGAAACCAGGGAACGGGCCCGATTAGCCGGGTCGTTCATGGCGCTGATCGCTTGCAGACCGCGCGGGGAGCTGAAGACGCGGCGGGGCAACGTCCCGGGAGTGGTGAGGGCGCGGTAAAAAGGATCGTCCGGCGCGGTGCTCGCCTTGGCCGCGTAGATCGTCGCCGCTCGAACGTTTTCCTCCGCGGGCAGGCCGATCCAGATGTCGAGTCCAAGCGGATCGGCGAAGGTCTCGCGCCAATACGCGCCCAGCCTGCGCCCATCGATGCGGCGCACGAGTTCGTCCAGGAGAAAGCCGAAGGTGCGCGCGTGATAACCGTGGGCCGTGCCGGGTGGCCAGAGCGGAGCTTGTTTTTCCAACGCGCGCACGACCGCAGCGTGATCGGTGATTTCGGCCGTCTCGTCTAAGGCCGCTAACCCGGCTTGATGCGAGAGAAGCTGCGATAGGGTGATTTTTTCTTTGCCGGCTTGAGCAAATTCCGGCCAAAACTCCGCCACTTGTATATCGAGCGCGATGGAATGTTCCTGCAGGACATGGAGGAGACAGGCGCTGCCGAGCCCTTTCGTGGCGGACCAAAACAGGACGATGGTTTCCTCTGTCCATGGCTGCTCTCGGTGCGCGTCACGAAAACCGCCGTGCAATTCCAGGATGGAGCGGCCGTCTTGCCAGACGGACACGGCCGCGCCCAGCTCACCCAAATGCTGAAAATTATCCTCGAAGAGCGGCCCAAGGCGCCCCGCCAGGTTGTTCACGCGGATCGCTTTCAAGAAGCGCGGCGGCCGCTGGGCGCGTTAGTACTCGCGGGCGTAGTTATATTTCGATTCGTTCCCGAGCTCGGGCGGAAACTCGCTGTAACCGCGATGAATCCAGTGAGTGTCGTCACGCAGGACAGGATAGTAGGTGCCTTTGTAAACCGGAAACGGCCACAGCAAGGCTTCATAAAAACCGACCCCAAATCGCGCGAAAGCGCGGCCCGTGCCTCGAATGACGCCATAGCTGGCGGCTGCGGAGTTGCCTTCGCGAGAGTTGATCTGGCCAATCGTGACCGGGATTTCCGACCAACCCCAAATGACGTTGGAAACGCCTCGCGCCAATTTGCGCGTCGGGCCGTAATCAGCGGCGGGTGGATCCTGGATATCGGCCAGCGCGGTGGCCCCGAAGCCGACGCTAACGAGAAGAGCGAGGAGCATTTTCATCGGTTCAAGCGAGTAAACTCTGCGCCGATCCGCTTAGCAATCTTTCTTTCTTACGCGGCGCGTTTCGGCGTTTTTTTGGTGGCCGAGAGAGAGGCAAGGGTCGTCACCGTTAATACGATGAGAATGAAAACGAGCGAGAGCCAGGTGGGAATGTTTACCCAGTACTCGCCCAGCATTTTCAACCCGACGAAACATAGAATCACGGCCAAACCGATCCGCAGATAAATAAAGCGATTGACCAGATTGGCGAGGAGGAAATAGAGCGAGCGCAGGCCCAGGATCGCGCAAATATTCGAGGTATAAACGATGAAGGTATCTCTCGTGATCGCGAGCACGGCGGGGATGGAGTCCACCGCGAAGACGAGGTCCATTACTTCGATCACGATCAGAACGAGCGCGAGCGGGGTGAGCGTGTTGCGGTCGCCCACCAGCGCGATGAATTTCGGTCCATGATAATCGGTCGTGACCGGAAGGAGGCGTCGAACGGTCCGGAGGATGAAGTTGTGCTCCAGATCGATTGGCTGCGATTTGCCAACCAGCATGCGCACCCCGGTGACGAGCAGGAATGCGCCAAAAACGTAGATGACGAAATGGAACCTCGAGACCAGGGCGACGCCGAGCCCGATCATGATCGCGCGCATCATGAGAGCCCCCAGAATTCCCCAGATCAACACACGATGCTCATAGCGAGGCGGCACCCGGAAGTAGGCGAAGATCAAACTGAAGACGAAAATGTTATCAACGCTGAGCGAGTATTCGATCAGGTAACCCGCGAGGAAATCCATCGCCTGGTCCGGCCCTTGCCAAAACCAAACGAACGCGTTGAAGCTTAATGAAAGGGCAATCCAGAGCAGACTGCGTCGGGCCGCGCTCGAGAGGCTGATACGATCCTGGCCTCGATCACTAAAGAGATCGACGGCCAGCGCGACCAGAACGATGAAATGAAAAGCGACCCAAAACCAGATGCTGACCGACACGAGCCGCTAGTGTTGTGTAACAACTATAGCTTGGCAATCGCCGGATCTGTTTAGCCTCGGCGCCTGCCTCGCGCGTCTAGTCTAGGAAGAACGGCCCGGTTTGTTCCGCACTCGTGCTCTTACTCGTGATCGTAATCGATCTATTTGTTTGAGCATGAGCACGAGCACGATTAGGAGCAGGAGCGGGAGTGGCAGTAGCGGAGTTCCACGGGTGACCGGGACGGGCAATTGGAATCGCCACACATCAGTTTGCGCTCAGGCGGGGGGGCATGCATCATTACTCCCCACATTTACATGGACGTAGAATTGCAAAAGCTGGTGGAGGCCGGAAAGCTCACTAGCGCCGGCGCGGAACAACTCGAACAACTCAAACCCGGCAACTTTTGCCTGCATAAAAGCTGGGGCTTTGGCCGGGTGGCGGACTGGAATCTGTTGTTGAACCAGATCCTGATCGACTTCGAGAAGAAGAAGGCTCATCCGATGCAGCTGCAATATGCGGCGGATAATCTCACGCCCATCCCGACCGGGCATTTCCTGGCGCAAAAGGCGACCGACCTGCCTGCGCTCAAGAGCCAGCTCAAAGAGAACGCGACCGGAGTCATCCGGAATATTCTCGAGAGCCTCGGCGGCAAAGCGACGCAGACGCAGATTAGCGGCTGGTTGTTAGGCGATCTTTTCAGCGAGCCCGAGTTCAAGCGCTGGTGGGATTCGACCAAGAAGCTGCTCAAGAAAGAAGGTCACTTCCTGATCCCGGCGAAAAAGAGCGACCCGATTGAATTGCGCGCCGCCCCCGTCTCGCACGCGGATGAGATGCTCACTTTTTTCAGTCAAGCGCGCCGGCCGAAAGAACAGGGGGCCGCCCTCGACCAGATCATCAAGCTGCACCACGAATTTGCGGAGCCGGCGAAACAATTGCAGCCGCTGGTCGACACCATCGAGGAAACCGCGCGCCGCAATCAGCGGCTTAACCCGGCTCTTTCCTTCGAACTGGTCCTCGGGCGTGACGACCTTCTGCAGCGCGAGCCTAAGCTGCGTAGCAATCGGCCCGAATTCACCGTCGAGCACCTGATCGTCGAAGAAGAATCCCGGCTCGCATCTATTCTGCCGAAACTTCCGTCGGCCAAAGAGCGCCGCGTCCTGCACGTCCTGCCCGCCGCCCTGGGCGAACGCTGGACGGTTCGTGCCCTCCAACTCATGCAAGGCAGCAACGCCCGGCTAGTCTCATCCATGCCCAAAGTGTTCGCCGAAGCCGGCAAGACCGAGGAGTTCCGCGTCGCTCTGGATCGCAGCTTGCGCGAGCATGCCGCGACCAGCGAAATGCTCTATTGGCTCTGCAAAAATCGCGGCGACTGGCCCGATCTCATCACCCCGGATTTACTCAGCACGATTCTCTCCGCCTGCGAGCGCGATCAGCATAACGAGAGCGCCAGCCGCAGCACCCGTCTGCGCGATCTTCTGCTTTCCGATCGTTCGCTCATTCCCGATATCTTCGCCGGCGCCGAGCTCGGTCTGGCCCGCGACGCCATGCGCCGTCTCCTGCTCAGCCCCGTCTTCGACGAGTTGACCAAGCGTTCGCTCATGGCGCGAATCATCAAGCTTTACCCCGATCTGCAAAGCCTCGTGAGCGGCGAACAGGCCGAACCAAAGAGCGAGGCGCTGGTCGTTTCCTGGAGCAGCCTGCAGAAGCGCAAAGCCGAACTCGAGGATTTGGTGAACAAAAAGATTCCCGAGAACAGCAAAGAGATCGGAGTGGCCCGTTCCTACGGCGATCTGCGCGAGAACTTCGAATTCAAAGCGGCCAAGGAAATGCAGGCCGTCCTCATGCGGCGCAAAGCCGAGCTGGAACACGACTTGCATCGGGCGCGGGGCACGGCCTTTGAAAACCCGGACCTCTCGCAAGTCTCCATCGGCACCATCGTCACCCTGCGCGACGCCGAGACGAGCGAAGAAGAGACCTACACGATTCTGGGCGCCTGGGACGGCGACCCCGATCGCAGCATTATTTCCTACCAGACTGCGATCGGTCAGGCATTGTTAGGCCATCGTCTCGGTGAGATTGTGGAATTAAGCGCGGAAGGGGACAGCGGCCGCTACGCCATCGCCGCGATCGAAGCCTCCCCGCTCGACGAACTCCCGGCCGACCCCGAACTCCTCGAGCCTGTCGCGTCTGACCTATAGACGGCCCCGCCCTGCGCCAGCAAACGAGGATCAGTGGCCACCGCTGCTGTTGCTATCGGGATAGCAGGTAGCAGCCCTTAGATAGAAAGAGTCATCTCCGTTTCGCTTTGGACTTGGGGACGGATTCTTGCGAGAGTGGCCGCGCTTGTGAAAGTGAAACCTCTCACGATTGGCCCAGTAGTGCTGGGCGGGAAAACGCCCGCCTTTATTCTGGGACCCTGCGTGATCGAGTCGGAGAAATTTGTCCGACGGATGGCGCGAAAAATCTCGGACGTCTGTACGAAGGAAGCGCTGCCTTTCATTTTTAAAGCCTCCTACGATAAGGCCAATCGCACCTCGGTCCGTTCCTTCCGCGGGATGGATGTGCGAGCCGGTTGCGAACTCCTGGCCGAGATCGGCCGTGAAATCGGCAGGCCGGTGACGACCGATATCCACTCGCCTAACGAAGCCGAGATCGCGGCGGAATGGATCGACGTCTTGCAAATTCCGGCCTTCCTCTGCCGGCAGACCGATCTCATCCAAGCCGCCGCGGAAACCGGCCGGGTCGTCAACGTGAAGAAGGGCCAATTCCTGGCGCCGTGGGACGTGCGCAACATCGCCGAGAAACTGCGCGCCTTCGGTGCGCAAAAGTTCTTTTTCACGGAACGCGGGACCACTTTCGGCTACAACAATCTGGTCGCCGACATGCGTTCGCTCGCCTGGCTGCGGGAAGATGGATTTCATGTCGTTTTCGACGCCACCCACTCGGTGCAGCGGCCGGGCGGGGCGGGCGACGCGACTTCGGGCGACGCGGCCCTTGCGCCGGTGTTGGCCCGTGCGGCCCTGGCGGCGGGCTGCGACGGTATTTTCATGGAAGTGCACGACAACCCGACACGCGCGCTCTCCGACGGCCCCAACCAAGTTCCGCTAAAGGATTTGCCGAAGCATCTGCGCATGCTTAAAGCTATTCATGCTGCCGTTTCGTAGCGGGTCCCGTCTTCGCGGGATGCGCCTCTGCTTTGTCGTTTTGCTAGCCGGTAGCTGCCTTGCTACGGCGGGTGATCGCAAACGCCGCAAACCGCGTCCGGCGCCCGATGATGCAGTCCCGAAGGAAGAGCTTGGCCTGAAGAACATCCCGCTGACGGTTGGACATGCGGCCAAAGGTCTCATCCTGCCCAATTACGATCTGCAGGGCAAAATCCTGGGCCGGTTCGAGGCCGCTACCGCTTCTCGGATCGACGAAGATCACGTGCGGTTTACCGATCTCGATATGACGACCTATGACGTGAAGGAAAAGGTCGATTTTAAAGTCCACATGTCCGACGCACTCTTAAATTTGGAGACTCGCGTGATCGAGTCCAAGACACGCTCCACCGTCAAGCGTGACGATTTCGAGATCGCCGGGGATAACATGAGTTTCGATACCCTGGCGAGGCTCGGTAAGCTGGATGGCAACGTCCACATGACGATTTTCAATCAGAAAGAGATCATGGGAGCTTCGTCGCCGAAGAAATGAGACGCCTTTTCGTTGGTCTAATTTGGCTGTTCGTCGCCTCGGAGAGCGGAGCCCAGCAATCTCTGCGTCCTGAGATCAAATCCCCGGCGGAGAAAAAAGAGGCGCTCGCGCCGCAGCCGTCGGGTCAGCCGAAAAAAGGGGAAGCAATCACCACGCAAATTTATTCGGACGCCGCCACCTTCGACTCCGAGAAACGGATCGGTATCTTCACCGGTCACGTGCGCGTTTTTGATCCTCGCTTCAATATTCAATCCGACAAGATGACCGTCTACATTCACAAAGTGGAAGGCGAGGGCCTTGAGAAAGCGATTGCTGAAGGTCACGTCGGCGTGGTTCGCGCGAAAACAGATCCGAAGGGTGGACCGGCGCGCCCCAAACCGGATCCTAAGGGCGGCCCCGCCTCCCAAGCCGTCGGCTTATCCGAGAAAGCCGTTTACACTTCGTCCGACGGCAACGTCGTCCTCACCGGCAGCCCGCGCGTGCAACAAGGTTTGGATACCCATGTGGCCACGAGTGCCGATACGGTCATGATCTTGAACCAGGATGGCCAGTTAACCACCAAGGGTCCAAGTCGAACGGAGATTCGCCAGGAAGGAACGGACCAGAAAAATGGGGTGCCCGGTTCGAGTCCGTCCGGGCCCGTCTCTTCACCTGCGCCAACGCCCAAGCCATGATCAGCCAGACGGCGCCACCACCTGCGGCCGAGCCCATCTCTCCGGCGGCTCCCGTACCCGAGCATAAGGAGGTCCTCACGACCGAGGAGCTGGTCAAAATTTACGGGGGTCGTGCGGTGGTGAACGGCATCAAACTACGCGTGGGCCAGGGTGAAATCGTGGGTTTGTTAGGCAAAAACGGCGCTGGTAAAACGACCACCTTTTACATGATTGTCGGGCTGGTGAGGCCAAACAGCGGCCGAGTCGTTTTTTCCGGCACGGACGTGACCGATTATCCCATGTATAAGCGCGCCCGGCTCGGGATGGGTTATCTCCCGCAGGAAGAATCGATTTTCCGCAAGATGACGGTCGAGCAGAACATTCTCGCCATCCTCGAGACGATGCCCTTAAGCCGAAAGGAACGTCGTCATCGTTGCGAGGAGTTGCTCCATCAGTTTGGCATCGAACGCATCGCCAAAAACACCGCGCTCACTCTCTCCGGCGGCGAGAAGCGACGCCTGACCATCGCGCGCTCACTCGTGACCCAGCCGAAACTGCTCATGCTCGACGAACCCTTCAGCGGGGTCGATCCGATTGCGGTCTACGACGTGCAGCAACTCGTCGTGAACCTGCGCAAATCCGGCCTCGCCATTCTCATCACCGACCACAATGTGCGCGAAACGCTCTCCATTGTGGATCGCGCGTATCTCATCGATGAAGGCCGCGTCGTGAGTGAAGGCACCAAGGATTTCCTCATCAACGACCCGATCAGCCGCCAGCTCTATCTTGGGGAGCGTTTTCAGATGTAAAGAAGGAGCCGCATGCAAACAGCCAACGCCCACCCCAACGTCGTCGTCACCGGTCGGCATCTCGCCATGACCGATGCGATCAACGAATACGCCACGCGCAAGATCGAGGGCTTGCATCTCGACTACCCCAAGATCATCGAGGCGCACGTCATCCTCGGGGTGGAGAAATACCGGCATTGGGCCGAGATCGTCCTCATTTGCTCCAACCACATCACCATCGAAGCCTGCGAGGAAACCGACGATCTTTACGCGGCGATCGACGCCGTTTCCGACAAAATCGCGCGGCAGATGCGCAAATATAAAACGCGACTCATGCGTCGGAATCGGCCTCGCAAAGAGGACATCCGTCATTTCGAGGAGCAGATTCTGCATCCGGAACCGGTCGAGGAGGACGAGCATCACGCGCACGCGGTAGTGCGGACGGAGCGTTACCCGGTGAAACCGATGTTCGTGGATGAGGCGGTTTTGCAGTTAGAAATGTCGACGCGGCAGTTCCTCGTCTTCATGAACGCCCGGAATTCGCGCGTCAACGTGCTCTACCGGCGCAAGAACGGTGACTTCGGGCTGATCGAGCCGCCATTGGGATAAGGTATCAACCTCGGCTCAATGGCCTTCCGGTAGGGCGAGACTCCGTCGAGCCGGGGAAGACGTTGGTTTCCTGGGCGGGCCTCCTTCCCCCGGCTCGACAGAGTCTCGCCCTACCGAAAGAGATGACACGGCCTCCATCTACACAGACTTGGGCTGTATCTATCCTGACACAACTGTGTAAAAAAATGACGCACTCTTTGGTTGCACCAGCTGCTTTCCCCTCGTAAAGGCCCGCGGCACACCCGCTGCTAGAGACGGTGCGCAACCAACCAACCCATGCTCACCATCTTTGTATTTCTTTTCACCACCGGTTCCGTCCTCACCAGCGTCTGGTGGGCTTGCAAAACTGAAGACATCGCCCCTGTTGTCACGCCGTCCGACATCGCGGCAGCGTAGACTTCAAAATTAAGCGCCCAAATCTGGGCAGGCGGGCAAGACCGATTTTTCCATTCCGCTGGGGAGATTGGGGTATTCCGGTTTCCAGCCAACTTCGCGCAATTTGCGATTGGAGACGCGTTTGTTGCTGCTGCCGCGCTTTCGCTGTGCCGGTTGCGTGGCTGCCGGAGGCATCGGCCGGTCAAGTTTCGCGGATAACCATTCGTAGGCCTCTCGCTGGGTCAGCGGCTCATCGTCCGCTACGTTGACAATTCCCGCGTTCATCCAAGCGGGCTCCGGAAGTGTCGCCAGATGCCAAAGCGCGCTCGCGATATCATCGCGGTGAGCGTGATTAAGAAAACGCCCGCCTTCCCCGTCGAGGCGCGCCTCCCCGGCCAGAAACTTTCGAAGCAGCGCGGAGCGGCCGGGTCCGTAGATTCCTGCCAGTCGCAGAACGGCCCCTCCCTTCTGCCTGACAAGATCTTCGGTCTCGCGCAAAATTCGGCCGGTTTCGTGACTCGGGGTGGCAGCGCTTTTCTCGTCGACCCATTCACCATCACTCTGTGCGTAAACCGACGTACTGCTCGTGTAGAGAAATCGGTCCGGCGAGAGCTCCTCGAGAAGATGGCGCGCGCCTTCCAGGTAAACCTTCCGGTAACTCTCCGGCCCGCCTCCGCCGGAGCTGGCGCAATGAATGACGGCGTCGAATTGTTGGGCGGCGCTTTCCACCGCGTTGCGCTCAGTGATGTCGACCGCGTGCACCGAGTAGGGCTGGCCGGCCAAAAGCGCGGCGGACTCCGCGGAATGCGTCCAGCCTTCCACTTCCCATCCTGCCTTCTGAAAAAGTCCCGCCGCGGCTCGGCCCACGTATCCGCAGCCGGCAATGAGGAGGCGCGGCATCAGGCAGCGACCGGTGCAATTTCGATCTCCGCGAATTCGTTAGGCTGAATCGCCTTCACCTGTTTCAGGCGAATCAGTTCGAGCAGGGCCAAAAAAGTCACCACGATTTCGACGCGCGACGCCATCCGCGCGAACAACTCTGAGAATCGCACCGAGTTGCCTTCGGCGAGACTTTGCAGAATCCGTTCGATCTTATCCGAGACGGTAAAATTTTCGCCGAAGATCTCGCGCAAATCTTCCTTCGCATCGAGTCGCTTCAGCACATTCTGGAAGGCATTAATGAGCTGAAAAATGCCGACCTCGCCGAGCCGCAAGGAAGCGACGTCCGGCGCCACCCCATCGCCGACCCGGGCAAAAATGCGCTCCTGGTGGAGCGCACGCGTCTGCAACTCGGCCGCTGCTTCCTTGAACTTTTTGTACTCGATCAATTGCCGGATCAAATCCCAGCGTGGATCGGATTCGTCGACATCCTCTTCGGGCGGTTGTTGATCGACGGGCAGAAGGCTGCGGCTTTTCAAATAGATCAGGTTGGCCGCCATGACGACGAATTCGCCCGCCACATCGATGTTCAGCTCCTTGAAGGCCTGCAGATATTCGAGGTACTGCTGGGTGATGCGCTCGAGGGAGATGTCGTAGATGTCGAGCTCGTCGCGCTTGATCAGGAAAAGCAGGAGATCGAGGGGGCCTTCGAAAATCTCGAGGCGGACTTTGTATTCGGTCTCCATCGTTAGGCGGGAATTTTAAAGGCGAGGAAGGGGGTTGTCATGCAGAGGTTTGGCCGGAGATGCCCGGGAGCTGCGCACGGGTCTTCACTCGGTTCCAAATCTCGTCCAGAGCCGCGAGGTCAACTTCCCCGAGCTGTCTTCCCTGCGCCTGCAATTCCCGCTCCATGGCGTGAAAGCGGATGAGGAATTTTTCCGTCGCGGCCGCCAACACGGTTTCCGCCTCAAGCTTGCTTTGGCGGGCGAGATTTACGACCGCGAAGAGGAGGTCGCCCAGCTCCTCGGCGACCGCGTCAGGATTTGCGGCCCGCATCGCCTCCTTCGTTTCGACCAGCTCCTCGTCCACCTTGGCCACGACGTCCTCGACCCGGCTCCAATCGAAGCCGACCCGCGCGGCTTTGGTTTGAACTTTTTGGGCCAGCATGAGCGCCGGCAGAGCTTTCGTGAGGCCGCTAAAATAAGAGGTGTCGCTCCCGCCTTTCTCGGCGCGCTTGATCGCGTCCCACTGCTTCAAAACGGCGCCGGCATCGGGCAAACCGGCGTCAGCGCCCCCGGCGACAGGGAAGACGTGCGGATGACGCCTAACGAGTTTATCGCTGATTTCGCGCGCCACTTCATCGATGGAAAAGCGACCGGCTTCCTCTGCGATTTGCGCATGCATCACGACCTGCAGCATGAGGTCGCCTAGCTCTTCGCGCAGGTTCGCTTCGTCCTTGCTCCGAATGGCGGCGGCCACTTCGTAAGCTTCTTCGAGCAGACCGGGAACTAACGACGCGTGCGTCTGTTCGCGATCCCACGGGCACCCTCCCGGCGCACGAAGGCGCGCCACGATTTCACAGAGCTGCGCAAACGGGCTCATCGTAAACTCAGATTCGCCAGAGCGAACGATGATTCCCGAATTCAGAAATTTCGCCGGAGGTCTTTTTCCCCACATACAGAGTGATACCGATCACGCTGATCAAGGTGCCGACGAAGATGATCGCGACCAGCCAGGAAGGAATGTGGCCGACGCGCAGGGCGCGATAAAAAGCGCCCACCGTGTTGATCGGTTCGGTGGCGTGCAGAAAGATTTTCATCACCCAGGCGATCATAATGAGGATGAAGATGAAAACGTAATTCCGTTTCAGGCGGCGCCCGACCGCCTCCAGTTTCCCGATCTTGAACGAAGGCAAAATAAGATCTTCGCAGACCAGTTTCTTCCATTCCCCCTGTAACAGATGCCGATTCTCCATGATCATCGGGACCAGGAAATGCGCCTCCAGCATGCGCACGCGGGCGCGGAACGCGTCGTAAAACCGGTAACGCCGCGCTTCGATCCAGAGCATGATCCAGACGATGGCCAGATTGAAAAAGAAGATCAGGTGCGGCACGTCGGAGTTGGAAAAGGCGATCGTGATGATGGCCGTGCTGCTCGTGACCGCCCAGTTGGTCGTCGTGTCGAGCCGGGTGCGCCAGACCATGATGCGTCCCAATTCGCCCCGGTAGAAGTGGGACATGGAGTTGACGTAGCCCTGGTTGTAAAGGCTGTCGTGAAGCTCGCGAGCCTTGTCCTCCTCTGAGTCGTGATTTTCGGTCGCCACGCGTTTCGAATAATTCGACATCGCCGTGCCGGGCGTCAATCTATCAATTCCATCGCCTATGATCTCATCTTTGCTCGATTCCACGTTCGATCCCCGTCACGTTGCGCTGGAGCTGCGGGCCGAGAGCGCGGGAGAAGCGATTTGGCAAATCATCGAGTTGCTGCGCGAGACCGAAGAGCTGAATCGTGCCCGCGAGTTTTTCGACGCGGTCATGACGCGCGAAAAGAAGATTTCCTCCGTGGCCCCTGGAGGCGTGGCTTTTCCTCATGCCCGGACAGATTTGGTCGAGCGGCTGCTGCTGGGAGTGGGCCGCAGCCGGGAGGGAATTCCCTTCGGGGAGGAAGGACAAATTGTGCATCTTATTTTCCTCATCGCCGTGCCCCAGCGGATGGCGAACGATTATCTTGTTTGTGTAGGCGAACTCGCGCGCCGGCTCCATCGACCGGCCACCCGCGCGGCGCTGCTGGCGGCCTTAAGGCCGGCCGAGTTCTTCGACCGGTTGCGCGACGAAGAGTGATTCGTTAGGCGGAAACGACCGTTCGCGATAGTACCAGCGGTGCAAGCGCGCGGGCGACAATCCGCATTTATAGAGGGCGATCAAAAGACCGTTCTCCACCGAGGTGCGCCAGGCCCCGCGGCCAAGGTGGCGTCGGTGGGACGATTCCAGGGGCGGATCGAGGACCGCGACCGGCCCGGCCCGGCGCAGGCGACGGGAGAATTCCATATCTTCCATCAACGGGATGGGCGCGAAGCCCCCGAGAGATTGAAACGTCTCGCGGCGGACAAAAATGGATTGGTCGCCAAAGAAACTTCCTCCATTCCGAGTGAGAAATCGCGCCACCCCTTCGAGCCACAGAAGCCGCGGATGACGACCATCAAACTTGCGATAGAAAGCCCCACCCACGACCGCCGGATCGCGCAAGGTGGCATGGATGGCGGCGACGTGACGGTCCGTGAGGATGGAATCGGCGTGGTGAAAGATGAGCGCATCGCCGCTCGCTTTTTCGGCCCCCAGATTCATTTGGGCGCCCCGGTTCGGATGCGGGGCGGAGAGATAAACCGCTCCATGCTGGCGAGCCCAATCCGCGGTCTCTGCCTGAGGCGAAGCGTCGGCCACCACGATTTCGTGCAGACCTTCTAGCCTAACGAGTACGGGTAACTGCCGCGCGAGGATTTCCTGATCGTGCCAGGCCGGCACGATCGCGCTGAGGCGCAGCGATGGGCTCACTTGGATTTGTTGAGCAATCGGTTGCGCGCTCGATCCAGCATGCGGCGCTCGTTCGCCGTCAGGCTGCCGATGCCGGACTTCGAGATCTTGTCGAGGACTGGATCGATCGATTCGTAGATATTTTCCGGCTCGACCACGCGGCGGCTCGGGGAACGCGGGACGACCTGCAGGGAGCGTTTCGAGCGCCAGCGTGAGGTCCATCCGGTCAGCCAGGCGAGGCGCGGTTCCGTTCCGCGCCTTTGCACAAAACCGTAAGCGAGCCCCACGCTCAGCCAGAGGACGACCAGCTCCGACCAATTATGGTAGGCCAGCAATTGCAAGGTGTAGGCGCCGACAAAAACCAGGGCGACCCATTTCGCCAAGATGCGGAGAAAGAGCTCAACGTTAGGGTAAATGGCGGCGAAGGCGATAAAGATGGCGAAGTGAATCGTAGCGGAACCGGCCAGCCCGGTGCGTTGCCAAAAACCGCCCAGCGTGAGGAGCAGAGTCGGCGCCAGGAGCAGGAGGAGGTAGAGAGCGATGAAAGAGCGGCGCCCAATGAAACGCTCCACTTCGCGACCGAAGGCGAAGAGCATATACATTTCGATCGCAAACCAGATGAGCCCCGAGGGGGGGTGCACAAAGGCGTAAGTGGCGATCTGCCAGACGCGACCGGCCAGGAGCACCTGCGCACTATCGAAGCTGAGCCAGCCGAGAAATGTGCCCGCCCCCGCGGCCAGAAGCAGACATCCCACGATCATGCAGGCCACATGGATAATGACGAGGAGCGTCGTGACGTGGATGGGATAGCGCCCCATCCATGCTACCGGCTGGTAGTCATCCGAGGTCGCAACGCCGAACATACCGACAGTAAACGGTGCGGTGTCGGGTAGCGCAAGCTTCCAGCTAGCGACGCGAGGCATACTTCCGAGTGCGCTTGGGGAGCTTCACGGCAGAATGTCGCAAAGTGCACGCTGAAAGGGGGCGCCACCGGAGAGCCAACCGAGGGGCGTCGACGACTCATGCGCAATTCTTCGAGTCAGTTTTTTCTTGGCCTCTTCGCGGATGCGTTCAAATTGAAACTTCGCCCGCGCCCCGCGAGGTCGAAAAGACTATGGAAAATATCGCTCCTGCCATCTCAGCGCCCAGTGGCATGGGTGAGAACAAGCCAGCCAACCAAGCCGCCCTCGAATGGGTGCACGATGTCGCCTCGTTAACGGGACCCGACAATATCTTCTGGTGCGACGGTTCGAAGGCCGAAAAGGAATTTTTGCTGAGCGAGGCTTGCCGGCAGGACGTATTGCTCAAGCTCGACCAGAAAAAACGGCCCGGTTGCTATCTGCACCGCTCGAATCCTAACGACGTCGCTCGGGTCGAGCAATTCACTCTCATTTGCACGCCGACCGAAAAAGAAGCGGGCCCCACCAATCACTGGGCCGATCCGGCGGAGACGTACGAGAAGCTGCAAGGCTTGCTGAAAGGAGCGATGAAGGGGCGCACCATGTTCGTGGTGCCTTACATCATGGGGCCGCCCGATTCACCCCTGGCCAAGGTCGGCTACGAAGTGACCGACTCGATCTACGTCGTCCTAAGCATGCGCATCATGACCCGCATGGGCGCGGCAGCCTCCGAGAAACTGGGCGAACAGAAGGAATCGGAATTCAACCGAGGCGTCCACTCCCTGCTCGATCTCAATCCCGAGCGACGCTGGATCTGCCATTTTCCGCAGGATAACGCGATCATCTCGGTCGGCTCCGGCTACGGCGGCAATGTTCTCCTGAGCAAGAAGTGCCTCGCTCTGCGTATTGCCTCCTATCTCGCGCGCAAGCAGGGATGGCTGGCCGAGCACATGCTCATCCTCGGCGTCGAGTCGCCCGAAGGTGAAAAGCATTACGTGGCCGCTGCGTTTCCGAGCGCCTGCGGCAAAACGAATTTCGCCATGCTCATCCCACCGGAACATTTTGCCGGCTGGAAAATCACCACCATCGGCGATGACATCGCCTGGATGGAAATTCGGAACGATGGCCGGCTCTACGCGGTCAATCCCGAGAATGGCTACTTCGGGGTGGTGCCGGGGACGAGCTACGATTCAAACCCGAATGCGATGCGTTCGATCGAACGCGACACTCTCTTCACGAACGTCGCCCTCACGAAGGACGGCGATGTCTGGTGGGAAGGAAAAGGGGGTGAGCGGCCTAACGACGCCATCGATTGGAAAGGCAACCCATGGAGCTCAGATTCCAAGGAGAAGGCAGCCCATCCGAACAGCCGTTTCGCCACGCCCATGCGCAACAATCCGGTGCTCGATCCCAAGGTGGAAGATGCCGTCGGAGTCCCCATCAGCGCGATTATCTTCGGCGGGCGCCGGAGCGATACCATGCCGTTGGTTTTCCAGGCCGATGATTGGAATCACGGTGTCTACATCGGCGCCACCATGGCTTCGGAGACAACCGCGGCGGCCACTGGCGCCGTCGGTCAGGTGCGGCGCGATCCGATGGCGATGCTGCCTTTCTGCGGCTACAACATCGGCGATTATTTTCGGCACTGGCTGGCCACGGGTAAGCGTTTCTCCAATCCGCCGCTGATCTTTCACGTGAACTGGTTTCGAAAAAATGCTGAGGGCAAATTCCTTTGGCCGGGTTTCGGCGACAATATGCGCGTGCTGAAGTGGGTCATCGAGCGCTGCCAGGGCAAGGGTGGGGCGACCGAGAGTCCGATCGGTCGCGTCCCGCGTCCGGAAGATCTCGACTTGGAAGAGTTAGATATTTCCGAGGAGCAGATGAAGGATGTGCTGGCAGTAAAGGCCGAGGAGTGGACCAAAGAGCTGGCGGGCCAGAAGGAATTTTTCGACTCGCTCCAGTCTAACGTGCCCGACGAACTGCTGGCCGAGCAGAAAAAAGTCGCCGATCGGTTTAGTTAGGCTTGTCGACGTTTTCCTCTGGGCAAAGCGGGTCTCGGCAACGCGATTCTATACGGCCCGTATCGGTTTTTCGCAGGGCGAAGCGTCTCCCGTGGCGCGGCGTCGAATTTCCAAGCGGCGCTCATGCCCGCGCTTCGCAGAGCGAAGCGTCTACCTGCGTCCAGCCAGCGGACGCGCGCGCATCCTTCAATACGCAGACGGCGGCGGCACGATGAGCTGCACGAAGGTGCGCAGAATGATGCCGCATTCCAAGGTCAGGTTCCAGTTCTCGAGATATTCGATATCGCAAGCGACCCGATTTTGGATGTCCTTGCTCGTTTGTGCCTCGCCGCGATAGCCGCGCACCTGAGCCAGGCCGGTGATGCCCGGTTTCACAAAAGTGCGCACCTGGTAATTCGCCATCAATCGGGAAAATTGCGCGTTGTGCTCGATCAGGTGCGGACGCGGACCGACTACACTCATATCGCCGCGGAGCACGTTCCAGAACTGCGGTATTTCGTCGATGCTCAGTTTACGAAACATTCGGCCTAACGGATAGACGCGCTCGTCCTCGCTGGTGGCTTGGCGAGTGACATCGAGGTTCGGATGCATGGTCCGAAATTTCCAAATATTGAAACGCCGATTCTGGATGCCGGCGCGCGTTTGCAGATGGAAGAGAGGCCCCGGCGACTGCAGCCGTTGCGCCAGCCAGACGACCAGAGCCAGCGGCGGAAAGAGGAGCAGCATGACGGGCAAAGCGAGCGCCATATCGATGGCGCGCTTGATCCCGCGGTTGAAAGGATTTTCCAAGGGTTCCTCCCGCAGACCGATGAAGCGAAAGCCGTCGTCTTCGAAGTGCGTGATGGGATGACGCAGTTTCTCCTCCAGGTCGCTCACGATGAGCAGTCGCACCCCGAGCCGGTCGCAGGTGGCGATCAGATGACGGTTCGTCTCATTGAATTGCGGAAACTCCAGCATGATCACTTGCGTCACGCCGTGCTCCTCGATCACCTGGCCAAAGCGATCTGCTCCGCCCAATACCGGGATCTTATCCGGCGTGCAATCGAGCGGGTCGTCGCAAATGATTCCGACCGTGCGGAGGCCCATTTCCGCTTTGCGGCGCAACCAATGGCGCAGGGCTCGAGCCTTTGCCGGCGAGCCGACCAGCAACGTTTTCTCTCTCCGCTGAAAAATCCGGCGAGACAGAAATTCCGGGAGAAAATGATGGGAGAAAAGGAGCGCGACATAGAGCCAGGGCAGAAAATTGAAGAAGAAGAATCGGGAAATAAATCCATCCTTCGTTCCGACCAGATAAAAAACGAGGACGCCGACACTGGCGATTGTCTGCCGCAACGCGAGGCGATGCTGGCGGAGGAACTCGGCCTGCAGGAAATATCGTTTCGAGCCTTCCCGGCTGAGGGATTCGCCCAGCAAACCAATCACGAGCATCGCGCAATAAATGCTGTAACGACGCCAGGTGAGCTGCGCGCCTTCCGAGTAAAACGTAACCATGACCCAAACGCCCAACCAGAAAAGCGCCGCCACGATCACGATCTGGCAAAGCAGAAAGAAACGATACAAACCTTGCGTGCGCTGGGTGACCATGGTTATCGGCTGGAGATCAAAGCAACTGGCAGGCCGAAGAGATCCCCTCTTCGCCGCCTGCTGCACCTAACGCTGGTTTGCATTTGAAAGCGAAAATCGCCACGCCTCGCCTATTTCACCGCAACTGACGAATCGATGCAACCTTCCGACCCAGCCGTCTCAAGTCGCTCGAACTCCTCCGCTTCTGCGGCGGCGGTGGCGCTGCCGGTGCTCGTGGTCTTGGGAGCTTTCCTCGGCGGCGCGACCCTGCGTTGGAGTATGGGGATGGTGTTCGCCGGATTTTCCATCCTTCTCTTGCTCCATCCGCCGCGTCGTTCGCTCGGTCCCTGGCTAAACGTGGTGGCGCTCCTTTTCGTGGCTTTGGCGGCGAGCGCGTTTCTCCCGGCGCGGTGGTTTGCGGTGCCGGCTTGGCGCGTGGCCTTTACCCAGGATTTTGGGGTTCCCCTGGCTTCCACCGTGACGGTGCAACCGTGGCTCACCCTCGACAGCTTCTTCGTGCTCATCGCCGGTCTGGCCTGGATCTACTACGTCACCACTCTCGACGCGCACCGGCGCGATATTCGGTGGGCCGCCCGCGTTTTCTCGGTCGGCATCATCGCGCTGGCCGCTCTCTGCGTGATCTTGTATGGACTCCACCGCGCCTTGCCCTTTTGGCATAACGAACGCGGCTTTGGGCCTTTCCCCAACCGCAATCAGACCGGCGATCTTTTCGGCATTTCCACGCTTATCGTGCTCGCCTGCCTGCAGGATGACCTGCGTCGGAAGGACAAGCGCTGGCTCCTTTGGTTAGGCGGCGTCGGGATTTTGATCTGTGCGCTGGTGCTCGCTTTTTCGCGCGCCGGGATACTGATTTTGGTCGTTGGGATCACGGCGTGGCTGGTTCGCTTTGCCCTTCGAAAATGGTCAGGCGCGGGCCTCGCCATCGCGGGCTCGCTCCTGCTCGTTTTGTTCGCCGGGCTTTTACTCTTCGGCGGGGAAACGATCGAGCGTTTCCACCTGCGTCTCGGCAGCGAGGGCTCGGTCACTTCCGATTATCGCTGGCTTATTTTTCGGGACGTCTGGACGATGATCAAAGCTTCGCCTTGGTGCGGGGTCGGTTTGGGAAATTTCGAGGCTGTTTTTGCTCTCTTTCGCGATGTCTCACGCGGTGTGACCCGCTCGCTGCACCCGGAGAGCGATTGGTTTTGGGTCTGGGCGGAAATGGGCTGGCCATCGCTGGTGCTTCTGCTCCTCGCGGCCGTGGGCTTTGCCAGGCGAATCTTTCCGTTACGCGAAGGGACCAACCAGCGGCTGCGTTATGCCGCCGCCGTGGGCGCCGCTCTTTTTCTTCTGCATGGTTTCGTCGATGTCTCGGCCCACCGTTTCGGCTCCTTTTTAGCCGGTACTTTTCTTCTCGGGTTGGCTCAGAATCGGGCTCTGCCCACGCGGCCTGCGCGGTGGACGCCCATCGTCT
Source organism: Chthoniobacterales bacterium (assembly GCA_965218705.1). GTDB lineage: Bacteria > Verrucomicrobiota > Verrucomicrobiia > Chthoniobacterales > UBA10450 > Palsa-1392. The sequence goes on along the minus strand of OZ244652.1, from coordinate 26,021 downwards.
TCCGGTTAGTGGCGCTTCTTCTGGCGGGCATCAGCGTGACCTGGCTTTTAGCCTGGCGGAACGAGGGATTGTGGCCTGGCCGGCTCGGGTTGGTGAACGCCCGGGAGCGCGCCGCGGCCGCCAACCGCGGCCATCATTTTGATGATGCCCTCCGATTGACTAACGAGGCGCTCGTCTGGGCGCCGCTCGATTGGCAGCTTTACTATTTGCGCGCCATTGCCCGGATCGGAGAGCGGCAGCCGGCGGCGGAAGCGCTGGCCGATTTCCGGCGAGCCCGTTTCCTGGAACCGAGCGGGTTTCAGTTGCCCTTCGAGGAAGGCAAAGCCTGGCTCGCCTGGCGGCCGACGCTGGCCCTCACGGCGTGGCGTGAAGCTCTGCGCCGGCCGGGAGCAGAGGCGGCCGGGATTTATTCCCTCATGCTGACCGAGGCGGCGGCGCGCGACCAGACGGTGCACGACGGCCTCCGCGACATCGCCTTGGAGCATCCGCGCCTAACGAACAAGTATCTGGACGGGGCCACCCCGCCCCAGTTCGAGGCGGCCTTGACGGCTTTGCTCGCTCATGATCCCGGGCTGGCCAGCTTCCCGGAAGGAGAGAAAAGGCGACTCTTCCAGCTTTGGTCGGAACACGAGCCGCGCGCTGCGCTTATCCTGGCCGTGGCTCAGCATCCGGAGTGGCAGGAGTTTGCCTGGCCCGGTCTGGCCCGCGCGCACGCGGCGCGCCATGAGTACGCGGAAGCGTGGCAACTCGTTAGGCAACATTCTGCACCACCGACACTGCCGCAGGCGTCAGCCGGCGAGTCGCGGCCGGCTTTGCAACAAAAATTCCTGACTCTGCCTAACGATTTCGCGACCGGCTACGCGCTCTATCGTGCGCAGGTCGAGGCCGGTCGAAGCAACGAAGCGCTCAACACAATCCGCCATTTCACCGAGCGTCCCGGGATACCGGCCTATTTTTATTATCTGGAAGCGGAAGCCTGGGCGAAAAACGAGAATTGGGAGCGCGCCTGGGAGGCCTGGCAAAAATACCAGGCCTCGCATCGGAATTAGACTCTCTCAACGTCGCTCGTTTAAAAACTGGTGTGCAGCCCCAGGATGACGCCGCGACCGGCCAGAGGCAGCACCTCCTTCAAAAAGGAGGTGTGATCGCGCGCTTCTTCATTCGTTAGGTTAACCCCGCGCAGATAAAGATCGTTGATCGTGCGGCCGACCCGAAATTTATAGCCGAGGCTGGCGTTGAGGAAGGTGTAGCTGGGCGTCGCGGTCTCGAATTGCGCGACCCGATTCTGCCGGGAGACGCGCTGGCCTTCGACGCTAGCGCTCCAATTCTCCCCCTCGTAGTTGAGCGATGCGCTGTAACGAAACGGGGTGATGCGCGGCAAGGGCTGGCCCGTCCCGTTCTCTTCCGCATGGACGTAATCGGATTGCAGCCGCAGGTAGAGATCGTTAGGATTACGCTCGTCAGAGGGGGTTTGCCCCATGACGACATTTTTGACCGACTTCGGGTCATCGCTGGAATTTGCCATTCGCGTTATGGTGAGCGGGAGAAGGTGCAAATCGATCTTCACTTCCCCGCCAAAGAACTCTGTCTTTTTCGGCGTGTAAACGAAAACGCGCAAACCATCTTCAAAGTCCGCCGTCGGCGCGAAGTCGATATAATCGCTGAAGCGGTTGTAGAAACCGCTGATGCTGCCGGTGACGACGCCCGCTGTTTTGCGCAGGCTCAGATCGATGCCGCGGCTCGCTTCGACATTGAGGTTGGGATCACCCACGATAAACTGAAAAGTGGCGTCGTGCGGTCCGCGCGCGAAAAGCTCCTCCGCAGTTGGCGCACGTTGCGAATAAGTCGCGTTGGCGGCCAGCACCCAGTCGTCAGCGAAATGGTAGAGTGCTCCGACGGCTGCGCTCAGCGGCAGGAAATTCGGATTTCTTTGCCCCGGCGAAGTGAGCGAGGTGAGATTAGGATCGGCGTTATCAATCTCAATATCGTCGTATTCCACTCGTCCTCCGGCTTGCAGCGCGATGGGTCCCAATTTTGTTTCCTCGAAAATAAAGGCCGCGCCCTGCACCGTCCGAGTCGGCTGCAAAAATGCTTCGTTGCCGAGGATGGAAAGATCCTTCAAGAAAAACTGCCCGCCGACCGATCCCTCGAAAGGGCCAACGGCTTGGTGCACCAGTTCGAGGCGGGAGTCGATTCCACTGGTCTTAAAGGTCGCGCCGACTTCATTGCCGTCGATTTCGAGATGTTGATAGTCGGTGTAAACGAACTTGAAGTTGAGCGTTTTGATTCCTGGAAAGGGATCGACAATCGAGCTGCGCAGGTTGGTTTGCTTCTTACCGACTTCCAAATGCACCCGCGCCGGAATCGTGGTGGGATCGTCCACTTCCGGATCATCCGGGACGCCATACTCCGACCAGAACTCAGAATAAGAAGCGCCGATATAGCCATTCTCCCAAACGTAAGAGGCGCCCGCTCCGAAATCTTGTGTCTCGACATATGTATTGGGCACGGTACCCTCGGGATTCTGGCCGAAATTTCGGCCCGCGGCCTGCGCCGGAGTGAGCAAGCGACGGATGCGCCCGTCCAAGGCGAAGCCCGGGATGTCGCGATCATCGGTGTATTGGACCGAGCCGTCGAGGTGAAGGACGAGATGAGGGGTAAGGCCGAAGGTGATTGACCCGGCGCCGCTCCGTTCCGTCTCCGCGCTGCCGTAGCGGCCGGCCAGCTCCCCACTGATTCGCTCGGGCGGGGCTTCCACCGGGATGCGATTATCGACTACGTTGACCACGCCGCCGATTGCGCCCGAGCCGAAAAGGATGGTGGCCGGGCCGCGCACTACCTCGACGCTTTCACTAAGCAAGGTGCTCACACTCGGCGCGTGATCCGGGCTCAAATTAGAAACGTCGAAGACCTCCGTCCCATTGTTGAGCACGCGGACCCGATTATTATCGAGGCCGCGAATGACGGGGCGACTTGCGCCGGCCGTGAAGCCGCTCCCGGCTACGCCCGGCTCACTGCGCAGGGTGTCGCCGAGGCTGAGCCCGGCTTTTTCTTTCAGCTCATCGCCATTGAGCACGGTGACGGGTTGGACGGTATCGGTTGAGCTGAGTCCGATCTCGCCCCCGGTCACTACGATGCGTTGGGTTTCGGGGGCATTGCCCGGCGAAGGGCTGGCGTTAGCAGGGGACGAGATGGCCTCCTGGGCGGACAGGGTCTGAGCGCTGGCGAAGAGCGCGAGTAAAACAAGAAAGCGATTTTTCAAAATATGTTCTCCTAGGTTGAAGATGACGTGGCGGAAAAAAGCAGTCCCCACGACAAGTGATGACTGCGACGGTTGATTGGCGGCGTGCGCGCGTCGCGCCCTTGGCTTCGCCGGGCACGGCCGTGGGCCGTGTTGGAGAATCAAAAATGGGACTACGCGCTAGGAGTGCGCGGGTGGCGCGTGCTCAAGAATGGCAGCGCCCAGAAAAGGGGCTGCGACCCAGACCGGGTGCAGCGCGGGAAGGGAGGAAAGATGAACGAAGGGTTTCGGCGGCGCGAGCAGGACGGGCGTATCGCTGTGCTGGTACTTGCCCGACGCGATTAGCGTGCCCGCGCACTCATGCTGAGTGGAGGCCGCATCCTTGTGCAACCGCTCGTGCCACTGCGGGGCGACGCTCAGCGCGATGGCGTAAAGGAAAGCGCAGCCCAGGGTGGCCGAAACGAATGGAAGGATTTTCCGCTGCATCGCGCCCGCAGCATGTCGATGAAGTAGATTATTTCAAGTGGAAATCGTCTGCCTCCAGTGGCTGCACGAAGCCAGCGGCACGTTTCCTGCGCAGGGGATAGAGAGCGGATCGGCGCTTGCGCCCAAATCCCTCCGCGCATAGATACTGCTCTTAAGCAATGCCATGAAACAGCGTCTCGCCCTCCTCCTTCTCAGTTTCTTCCTGGCCGCAGCCGCGCAGGCGCAGCAGAGCGAATACATTCTGCTGATAGGCGGCCCTTCTCTTCACCAATGGGAGCAATACAAGGCGCAGCCGCACGATCATTGGTGGGCCAACTTTATCCATTCCAGCCGAGTGCGCACGGAACAGCTCCGCGCCGAACTCGGCCCAGATGTCCTGATTACCTGGCTGGTCTATAAGCCTGGCTACGTCGATCGCGGCAAGCAGGAGAATCAGGATCTGATTTCAAATATCAACAGCGTGCGCGACAAATTTCATCTGAAGCTGGTTTACTTCGATCGCGGCAAAGAGGTGATCGATTACATCAATCACGGGATGCCGCGGGGGCAGGTGAAGATTTCGGGACTGGAATATTTTGGCCACTCCAACAAAGCCTGTTTCCTCTTTGACTACAGCAACGTGGTCGATAGCGCCTCGAAGTCGTGGTTGCATGAATCGGAGCTCACACAGATGGATCGACACGCTTTCGCCCGGAATGCCTACGTTAAAAGCTGGGGCTGCCACACGGGCGAAAGCATGAGCAAGCGTTGGCGGGACGCGACAGGGACCAAAATGTGGGGAGCAATCGGCAAAACCGATTATTCCACGGGCGAATTACCGGCGCTCTCTTCCGCGAACGGGAAGTGGGTTTACTAAGGGCCGCGTTGGAGCGAGGGCCGCGTCCCTGGCAGCTCGTTTGGGAGTGTTTACTGTCCCGAGTAATTAGCACGTTGCGTCACCGGGTCTGCGTCCCAGGCTCCAACGGGCGCAAGTAGGAATAAGTTCCGCCTCGCTCCCTCCCACATGTAAAGGCGGGAGCTTTCAGCTCAACGTGCCGATTTTCTTGGCGGCGCAAGACGCCCCGACTTAACATCGCAACGTGGCGGCTCTCGACTTCAAACAGCTCGTGGAAGATTACTACATGCCGCTCTACCGTTTTGCGCTCTCCCTCAGTCGCAAGGAGGCGGATGCCGCCGATCTGACCCAGCAGACCTTTTTCTTGTGGGCTTCGAAAGGACATCAACTTCGGGATTCGACCAAGGTCAAAACGTGGCTTTTCACGGCGCTCTACCGCGAATTTCTGGGTCGCAAACGCCAGCAGGATCGTTTTGTGGAGGCGGAGAGCAGCAGTGCCGCGATCGCCGCCCAGACCATTCCCGCATCGGTTGTGAACGAGCTGGACGGCGATATTGTACAACGCGCGCTTTTTGGGCTGGAAGAAATTTACCGCGCGCCGCTTACCCTTTTTTACCTGCAGCAACATTCTTACAAAGAAATCGCCCAGACCCTGGAAGTGCCGATTGGGACTGTCATGTCCCGTATCTCGCGGGGCAAAGAGCATCTGCGCAAGGCGCTCGCGGACGATGTGGGTCTAACGACCAACGGTGGGAGGGAATCATAAAATGGATGAGCAGCAGGCACGTCTGATCTTGCAGGCTTACCAAGCTGGTGTCGCCGACGATGAACCGGAGGTGGCCGAGGCCTTGGAAATGGCCAAACGCGATCCCGAGTTGGGACGTTGGTTTGCCGAGGAACAGGCCTTTGATCAAGCCATGGCGTCGCAGCTCGAGGCGATCCCAGCTCCTTTGGGGCTTAAGACCCGCCTTCTGGCCCAGGCCGCCGCGACTGAGACAGCGCGGCCGCAGCGGTGGAGTTGGGTGGTGAAACTGGCGGGAGCCGCGGCTCTTCTGTTTTTACTCGCGCAGCTGGTCGGTCTTTTCCGCCCTGCCTCGACTCCTCGGGCCATCATTTCGGATTTTTCCAGCGAAATGGTGAGCTTTATCCGCATCAGTCCGCGGCTTGAGATGTCGAGCGACGAGCTGGGCGTGATAAACCAATGGCTGGGCGAACATCAGATCGGTCCCGTCGCTGTGCCGAAACACCTGGCCGCCCTTGAGCCGGTGGGATGCCGCATCCTTTCGTTTCGCGGTCAGAAAGTGACTTTGATCTGCTTTGAGCGCACGGATGAAGGCTATGCCCATCTTTTTGTGGTGAATCGCTCGGCTTTACCGGAGATGAAGCCTGGAGCTAAACCCATCGTGGCGCAGGAAGGCGAGTGGTCGACCGCGACATGGATCGAGCACGATTCCGTCTACATGGTCACCTCCAAAGGTGGCCCGGAAGCGGTCGAGCATTTTCTGCCCAGCACCTGAGGTCTTCAGGGTTTTCTCTTGGGTTGGTAGGGCGAGACTCCGTCGAGCCGGGGATGAGACATTGCTGCGAGGAGAGGTCCCATCCCCGGCTCGACAGAGTCTCGCCCTACCAATGAACTGCCGGAGCCACAACCCGTTACTCCTCCTCCGCGACGGTAAAAGTCACGTTATCGATCTTCGCTACGGCGAGTGCATCGAGCACATCGATCGTCCGGCTGTATTTAGCCTGCGTGTCGCTGATGATCGTGACCACAGCAGGCGTCTTGGCGGCGTCGGCGTTCTGTTTCAGGCGCATGAGAGTGCCCTTTAGCTGGGGCAGATCCTGGCTGGTGGACGAATCAAACGGCTCGTCATTGAGGGAAACCTCCCCTGTATCCGAAATGGTGATGATTTGTTCGTCGACGAAATCCGTCGAGGAAGCGGTCTCAGCCGTACCGGGAAGTTGCGTATTGAGCTCGTTCTCAACTTTGACCGCGCCGGCCATGACCATGAAAAAAAGCATGATGACGAACACGACGTCGATCATGGGAGCGATTTGAAAGCCCAGATTGCCTTCGCTGGAATTGAGCTCGAGTCGCATGAGTTGGAATGACGAATTTCGAATTATGAAGGACGAAAGAATGACCCATGACGAATAAAGTTCGCGACGAGGCAGGTCTTCCTAACGCCTTCGTCATCGGTCATTCGAAAATTCGTCATTTCACTCCTTATTCACCGCTGAAAAGGAAATGTCGGTAATCCCTGCTTCCGCGCAGGCGTTCATGGCTTGAGAGACGTAAAGGGCCGGCACGTCGCGATCTCCGCGGATGACTGCGCGGAAAGTGGGATTAGCTCCCGCCGTCACTTTTTTTTCGCCTGTGATTAGCGCGTTTTTGAGTGGGCCGACCATTTCCGGGGCCGACGGGTAGGTTCGTTCTTCGAAAACGAATTCCGCTTTCTGGGCCGGCAACTTCCACCTCACATTCAAGATCGCTTCTGCGCGCGTGCTGTCTTTCTTTTGCGCATCCTTGGCAATCGGGAGTTGGATCGATTTGTCGACCTTCAAGACCTGCGCCGAAGTAATCGTCATGAAAAAAACCAAAATGGTCAGGAGCACGTCGATCATGGGCGCGACCTGAAACTCCGGTTCGCCTGCTTCGCTGCCTCCTCCTCCGCCGGCCATCGCTTTATCTTTCGTTAGACCGGTTGCTCGGCCGGATCGGTCTGGACGTGTGCGTCGCCCGCGAGCCAGTTAGGCGTGGCGGCGAAAAGTTCTTCGTCACCCAGATGGACGCCGGCGAGTGATTCGTAGGGCATTTTGCGAAAGAGGCTGTTGACGATGTCCTGGATGTGATGAATCGCGCCCGTGGCGCGGTTACGCAGAAAGTAAAATGCGCCAAAGGCCGGAATGGCGATGACGAGGCCGCTCGCGGTCGCAACTAGGACTTCGCCGATCGCGGCGGAAAGTCCCGAGGGATCGCCAATGCCACTCGAGCCCAGCTTGGCGAAGGCTTTGATCATACCGGTGACTGTGCCTAACAAACCAATCATCGGGGTGCAAACGCCGATGACGGAGAGGTAGCTGATGTAGGTGTGCATGTGCGAATTTTCCTTGGCCAATTCGCCCATCATCCCTTCCTCGGCGATCTGCTTGCCTTCGCCGAGCAGGCCGATGCCAATCCGTAAGACGTTCGTGAGGGGAGAGGGATTGGTTTTGCAGTAATGGTGCGCGCCCACGTAATCCCCCTGGCGAAACAGCGTCTTGAGCGCTTCCTCCTGCTCCGCGGGCGCCACTTTTTTGCGACTCGTGCGGATCACGCCGTCGCCGATCAGGTAAAGCGTGGCGATGGAGCAGAGGGCGATCGGGAACATGACCCAGCCGCCTTCCTTGATTTGTTCCCAGAGCGTTTTGGAATGCACGCCGGGGGGCGGCGCGGGCGAGGCCGCCTGGGCAAACCCGGGCGTCGCCAGGATGAGAAACGCGGCGGCCGTCAACGAGAGGAGGGCGGCGCCGACAAGGGTTCGCCAGTTCGTTAGGCGAAATGGATTGATCTTTTTCATTTAGGCATTTTTTGCAGCTCGGCCCGGGCGATTTCGGCCTGGGCTGAGCTGGCGTATTCGGTGGTTAAATCTTGCAAGGACTTTTTCGCTCGCTCCCTATCGTCGAGTCCGCGGAAGCCCCTTGCGCTGCCCAGGAGAGCCTCCGGCATCCAGCGCTCTTCAGTTTCATAAAAGACGGGCACATGCAGATAGGCGAGAACGGCACTGTCCCACTGGCGTTGCGCGAGGAGGGCGTCGCCTTTCCGCACCCAGGCTTCCGCCACCACACCGCGGTCCGTGCCTTCCTTGATGACGGCGTCGCAGAGCTGCAGAGCCTGGGCGAAGTCTTCTTTGCGCATGAGGCCGCTGACGAGCTGCAACTGCGCCGCGCGCGCCGTTTCGGGATCGGTCGCATGGCGGCGAATTTCTTGACCGAGTGCTTTGGCTTCTTTGTCGAGCTTCATGCCAGCGAGGGCGGAGACTTTGAGCAGAGCCCCCTGGGCCCACCAATTCCCTGGAATATCGCGAAACGGTTCGTAGTATTTTATGACGGGAGCGATCTCGGCGAGCGCCTTGGCCGGTTCACCCTGGGAGAGCAGGGCTGCGGTTGTATTGAGCTGAGGCGGCTCGGGAAAATTGATTTTGGCAATGACGGCAGCCTGATATCCGACTTCCCCCCCGCTCGAACCCACCTGAACTTTTCCCATCACCATGTCGTCGGAACGACGCACGCCCTTGGTCTCGATGGTTTGGCCGGTTTTCAAGAGGATGTTTTGCGCGGAGAGAGAGGAGGGGACGAGGACGAGGAGGAGCGCTTTCCTAACAATGCGGGCGCCTGCTCGGCAAAAGTTCGCTGCTCGTCCGGTTTTCATCCCTGGCCTAACGCCTCCAATCGCTTCCGGGCTTCGAGCGCTTCGCTGAAGTTAGCCAGCTTCTCGTTGCGCAGCATTTCGCGATAAGTGTTGGCCGCTTCCTGCTGCTTCTTCAGTTTCTCGAAACTTTTACCGCTCCCTAGATACGCTTTCGCGACCCAGGGGAGAAACTTTTGGTAGCCCACAAAGACGCGCTGAAAGTAAGCATTGGCCTCGGCCCATTTTTCGCGGCGGGCGGCGATTTGGCCTAACGAGTAGATACTGAAAGCGGTCGCTTCACCCCGCCACTCCCGCACGGAGGCGACCTGCTCGAAAGCTTTTTGCGCTTCCTCCAGCTGGCCCAGCGTCAGCAGCGTCTTGGCGCGACCGAGGGAGATCTCCTTCAATTTCTGTCCCGCGGCGATCTTCTCGGCGCCGTCGGTGAAATAGCGGAGCGCTTTCTGATATTCCTTCTTTTGCCAGGCGATTTCCCCGAGACCGTTGTAGGCGTAATCGACCAGCTGGCTTTTTGGATGGTCGTCGAGCAGCCGCTCATAAAACTGGGTGGCGCGGTCGAAGCTTCCCTGGCTCAAAAGATAATCCGCCACCCGTCCAAGGAGCAGCGGGCTCAGATCTTCCGGCTTAAACTCCTGCGCGATCTGCGCGATATTTTTTTCCTCGTCGGCTGGTTGTCGCTGCAGACGAGCCAGCTCTGCCTTGGCGAAGAGCACGCGGGCTTTAGCCGTTGCGGAATCGCCTTGAGCCGACGAAGCCAGCAGGCGATCAAGCTCCGCGCCCGGGTCAGTGGTAGCCGGGGACGCTGGCCCCGGCCGGGAAGAGGGTTTTGGTCCGGACCCGGGGTCACTGTCCCTGGCTGCAACGGGCTTTTTCTTCACGCAGAACTGGGCCAATTGGGTGAGGAGTTGTTCGACTCCATCGCGGTTTGGATCGCCGATATTTTTCTCGACCGTGGAAGCGGCCAGCTGTTTGGCCTCGTCGATCTTGCCTTCTCGGGCTTTGGCCTTCCCGATCCAATAGAGGGCCGTAAGCACGGCGGGGTTATCCGGCTTGTCCTGAATGAAGCCGGTGAAAAGCTCCGCGACCTTGTCCCATTCCCCCCGTTTTTGGAGCAGTTTGCTCGCGGCGAAGAGGGAATAGCTGAGCACCTCGTCGGTCGTCGCTTTTTGATACGAGCGGATGTAGATCGGGATGGCGACCGCTTCGCGATCGCTCGCGGCATAAGCATCGCCCAGGAGGGCGAGCGTCTCTCCGAGTTGGGGATTATTTGGAAATTCTTTCTCCCACGCCTGAGAGGAAGCGATCACCTCGTCGTAGAGGGAGGCGGCATACTGACAAACGGCCAGGCGATACATAGCGTCCGGCCGGAATTCGCTCTTGGGATTTTTGGCGATGTAATCCTGCAACTGGTTCATCGCTTCCTCGTATTTGCCTGCGAAAAGCGCGCAGAGCACGACGCGATACTTCACGTCCTCGCTGCTGGCTCCTCGGGGAAACTCCCGCAGATAATCCTGATATTTGTCGACCGCTGCGTGGTAGTCAGCCGCCAGGAAGCTGGCGTTGCCTAACAAATAGCGAATCTGCTCGCGGAATTTGCCATTAGGCTGCGTCTCGAGGATGCGCTGAAATTGCTCGTTTGCAGCTTTCGCATCACCCGCTTGCAAGGCGACCGCGCCGGCCAGGTAGCTGACCGTCTCGGCGTTCGGTCCATCTTTCCAATCGCGCAGATATTGTTCGCAGCGCGCCCGGGCCCGTTGCGACTGGTTGATGTCCGCCAGCGTCACGATCAACCCGAAGAGAGCGGGTTCTCGCTCCGTGGCCTGGGGAAATCGATCCAGGATATCCTGGTTAACCACGACCGCCTCCCACTTCCGATCGAGTTCGAAAAAGCAGCGCCCCAGCCGGAGGTAGATGGCCGGAGTCATCGAAGGAAGTTTCTCGAACTCGGCCAGACGCTGTTGCGCCCCGCCGAGCTCACTCTTGAGCAGACTATTGGCGGCGGCGAGCTGGGTAATTTCGCTCGGTTGCGCCCGCACTGTGGCCAGGTTCTTTTCGATCCGATGCTCCAGACTCAGAATTCGCTGCTGCTGTAGCCTCACGATTTCAACCCGGCCCAGGGCCGAGCGATAACAGCTCAGCGCTTCCTCGAATTGCTGGTTGTGATAAAATTTGTCGCCCAACTCAGCGATGAGGTTGTTCAGCTGGATGACATCGTCGGCCAGGGCGATGTTCCGCCGAATCTCCGGCAGGAGACGGAGGGCTTTGGCGCCGTCGCCTTTTTTGGCATAGAGCTCTGCCAGCATGGTGGCTCCACGGATGGCGGTGGCGGTGCGAATGCCCGGCTTCGTTAATTTTTCCAGTGCAGCAATCGCTTGGTCGGGCTTATTAGCCGCGTTCTGAGCCTCCGCTTCAAAAAGAAGCGCTTGATCGTGGAGCTGCGCATCTTTCTCCAAGGCTGCCATCTGGGTCGCGGCTTCCTTGAAGTTTTTGCTGAGCAAATTCGATTGGGCGATGGCAAAGGCAGCCTGTCCGGCGTGCGAGCCCTGAGGAAATTTAGCTTGGTAGTTCTTGAACGCGGCGATGGCTTTGGGGTAGTCGGCCGCATTGAAGTAGGCCGAGCCGATTGTGTAAAATATCGGTTCCACCTGCGGACTCACGGCGACGCGAGCGACGAGCGCTTCCAGCGCCCTAGCGGCCTGGGCGTAGCTGCCCGCCTGGAAGTCGGCCATGGCCTGGTTGTAGACGTTGGCGAGATCGTCCGAGCCGTTCCCCTCCTGGGCGACGGTCGAGCTGCAGATCTGTAGACACGCGGCGGCTAAGAAAAGCGCGCAAAGGATTCTGGGCAGGCCCTGCATCGGGGCCGACTTTAGCAGAGGGCCGCTACGCCGGTCGATGATTTCTCGCCGCCTGCGGCGAATCGTAACACGGAATGTCGAAGGGGCCTTTGTGTCCCGATGACGACACGGCCGTCCGATCGCCGCACCAAGGCGGCTCCTACGTTCAAAAGCTCTCCTAACGAACTACCGAGCCGTGCTGGCCGTTTTCGGACCGGCCGTCATCTGGACGAGATCGGCCAGGATATTCAGCGATTCGTCGCGCTCAGGATCGATCGCCGCAATCTTGCTATCGTCACTTCCGTCGACGGAGGAATCTTCATCCTCATCCGCATCGGGAGCGGCCTCGGGAGCGACCTTGGCGGAGGCGCCTTTGCCCTTGGCCTCGGCGGTTTTACCCGGATACATGATGAGCTCGAGTTTCGGAGAATCGATATTTTCCAAAGTCACGCGGTAAATATTCGGCTCTTCCTCCTTGCGGGCGAGGCGCTCCTGGGAGCGTTTTTCTTTGCGCGCTTTTTGCTCGGCGACTTCTTTACGGCGCACGTCTTCGTTGAGGGAGATGCGATTGTCGTCGAGCTTTTTGCGGAGACGCTCCATATCCTCCATGACGTAGTGGAATTCTGGATCGGCGGCGACGCGCGCCGCGGAACGAACTTTCAGCTCGTCGAGGAAAAGCGAATGGGTGTCCGACCATTTGGTGAATTTTGCTGGCGGCACCTCATCGTAGGGCAACGCGTTTTTCAGCGCGCCTTCGCCGAACTCCGGCAGGTCGGTCAAAGTCGGGAGCAGGATGTCGGAAGTGACGCCGTGCAATTGGGTCGAACCCCCGGCGACCCGATAGAACTTTTGGATGGTGAGCTTGAGCGCACCATCATCCTGCGATCGAGTGCCCAGGAGCGAAGTGAAGCGGCCGATTTCCAGAATGGTTTGCACCGTGCCTTTGCCGAAGCTGCTCTTGTCCCCCACGATGACCGCGCGGCCGTAATCCTGCAAAGCCGCGGCGAAAATCTCGCTGGCCGAAGCGCTCTGCCGGCTCGTCACCACCACGAGCGGACCGTCATAAGCGATGCCGGGATCAGGATCCGTCGAGATCACAACGCGCTCATTGGCGCCTTTGGTTTGGACCACGGGTCCGGACTTAAAGAAGAGACCAGTCAGAGAGATCGCCTCCTCGAGCGAGCCACCGCCGTTCCGGCGGAGATCGATGACGAGCCCGCTGATCTTTTCCTTTTTCAGCCGTTGCAGCAAAGTGAGCACATCCTTGGTCGTGCTCTTCTTGTGCGAATCCATGTCGGCATAGAAGGAGGGCAGCGTGATCCAGCCGAGTTTGACCGGTTTTCCCTCGCGATCTTTTCTGATGATAATATCGGCGCGGGCTTCCTGGTCCTTGAGCTTAATTTCGTCGCGCACCAGCTCGATCGTTTTGCGCTGAGAAGGTTCAGTGGTGCTCCCGGGAATCACGAGAAGGCGAACTTTGGTCCCTTTCTTGCCGCGAATCTGCTCCACCACCTTGTCGAGTCGCATGTCCCGCACGTCGACGAAATCCTTGGCTCCTTGCGCCACCGCGCTAATTCGGTCACCCACCTTGAGACGGCCACTGGTCTGGGCAGGGCCGCCCGGGACCAGACTTTCGATCTTGGCGTAGCCATCTTCGCTGCGGAGCATCGCGCCGATCCCAACCAGGGAGAGGCCCATGTTGATGCTAAAATTCTTCAGGTCGGAAGCACTCAGATATTCCGAGTGCGGGTCGTAAGCCTGGGCCAGAGCGTCGAGGAAAAGCTTCATCTGCTCTTCGTTATCCTCCTCGTGCACGTTGCGCAGCATGCGGTCGTAGCGGCGCACCACCAGTTTCGGGCCGGGCTCGATCGGATGTTCGCTGAGCTTTTCCTGGAGTAACTCACTCTGGATCCGTTTGCGCCAAAGGTCGTCAGCCTCGGCGTCATCCTTGGGCCAGGGCGCTTTTTGTCGGCTCAGCAGAACGGTATCGTTCGATTTGAAATCGACCGGTTGATTGACCAATTCCTTGATCTTTTTAACCCGATCTTCCACGCGCTTTTGAAACACGTTGAAGATCTCGTGCGCCGGTTTCAGGTTTTCGAGAAGGATGTCATCGTCGAGAGTGGTCCCGTATTTCGCCGTAAAGGCTGCGATGTCCTTTTGGGTGAAGAAAAGGTGGCTGAAATCGAGGATTTCGAGGTAGCCACTGAGGAGTTTACCCGAGATTTCGTTGTCGAGGGGATGATGGGTATAATGGCCCTCTTCGAGCAGCCGCCCCACCGAAAGGCCGATCTGTTCGGAATCGGATTTCGCGAGCACGGGGGCTGCACCCAGCGCCACTGCCACTAGGGGCAGAAACGCGACGGATCGACGAAGAGGAATTTTCATAAAACGGGATAAAAAAACTCGCAGAAAACGACTTGAAAGCAAGGTCAGCGAGCGGCTCAAAACGCCTGGTGTGAAGAGTAAGACAACGCGATTAGCGGAAGATTCAAATTTAGATCTGCTTCGGGAGCCCTGGCTGGTGCATTTTTCATTCCCCAGCGCCAATCCTCGTCCTCCTGCTCGTGATCGCGCTCCTAATCGAGCAGGTCAGATTTGGACTTTGAGCACGATCACGATTACGAGCATGAGCAGGAGTGGCAAACGATGATCAACTACCAGACTTTCACCGGGGGCATTTTCGAGACCAACTGCTACACGCTGGAGGCGCCGGAAGGATGGATCCTATTCGACGCTCCGGAAGGCGCTTGTGACTGGTTGATCGAGCGGGGCGTCGAGCCGCGACTCTTGTTGCTTACCCACGGCCACATCGACCACATCCACGATGTGGCCAAAATTAAGCGCCGCTTCGACTGTCCGGTCGCCGTCCACGCGGAGAGTGCGCCCATGATCTCCGACGCGAATTTTTTTCGCAATTTCGGTTTTCAATTCGAAATCGAGCCAATCGAGCCCGACATCCTCATTGCGGGAGGGCTGGCCCGTGATTTTCTGGGGATGAAGTTCGACGTGCTCGAGGTGCCGGGTCATTGCGCCGGCAGCCTCTGTTTTCTCTCGGTCGAAAACGAGCTGCTCGTCGGCGGAGATGTGCTCTTTGCCGGCGGCGTCGGGCGCTGGGATCTGCCGAGCGGCGACCGCGATCTTCTCTTTGCCGGGATTCAAGAAAAGCTTTACTCGTTAGGCGATAGTGTCACCGTTCTGCCGGGCCACGGTCCGCCCACGACGATCGGAGCGGAACGTCGAAGCAATCCGTTCGTGCGTTCAGCATAGGTGTGGGGTAGGGCGAGACTCCGTCGAGCCGGGGAGTGAATCTCTTTGGGGTGGCCACCTTTTCGCCCCGGCTCGACGGAGTCTCGCCCTACCGGGAAAAGCGGGTTACGAAGTTTGGGCCCGTGCCAGGTCGCGTATTAGATTGCGTAACGGCCCGAGTCCATCCACACCATCCAGCACTTCCCCTAACGAATGTAAGGCTGCAGGAATGTGAGTCAGAAACTCCTTTTTTCCAATCACCAGACCCAGGTAACCGTAAGCTCCCAGGGCCTGCATCAGCCGTTGCATCGTGCAAAACCGGAGCCGTTCGGCAAAGCCGGCCTCGGCCACTGGGTTTTGTGCTTCGTAGTAGGTGGCCAGCTCTTCCCGTTCCTCGTCGCTCAAGTCCACATAGGGATCGTAGAGGAGAGAGGCGACATCGTATTCGGCGAGCCCGGGGCGCAGTCCTTGGAAGTCGATAAGGCAGGCCTGCCCTTCGCGTACGATTACGTTCTGCGACTGGAAATCCCGGTGAATCAACACGCGTGGGTAATCGGCAAGGTCCTGAGCGATTTTCTCCAGCTGCGGCAGACCAGCCAGCTTCTGCAAATCGCTCTGCGTCGCGCCGAAGTAGCGCCCGAGGCAATTCTCGAAGAAATAATATTGTTCCCAGAGATAGAGCGCGGCATCGAACTGCGCCGGAAGATGACTCTCGAAGCCCTCTGCTTCGGTCAGCGGAATTCGATGCAATTTGGCGGCTTCGGCCAAGGCCGACTCGTAGAGCGGGCGACGAGTCGGCCAGTGCTCCTCGCGGTAGCTCCAGAGATCTTTCTCGCCGAGATCCTCGATCCAGATCAGACCTTCATCGGAATCGTGAAAGTAAATCTTGGGAGCACGCACGGCATGCGCGGCGAGGAACTCCGCAATCTCGACGTAGCGTTGATTCTCGGCTTGGTCGCGCGTGTATTTGACCAAGACCACAGTCTGATCGGGCGAGAAGCGAATCCGGTAAAATTTGCGTCCCGATCCGCCCTTATCGATGGGCGAAATCTTGACCTCAGCCTCCTCGAAACGAGGGAAATGGAGACACGTCTGCCGAAGAAGATTGTCGGTGACGATCATGTCGCGGTAGCAGGGGAACCATTTCCGGAGCGTCCCGAGGCCGTTCCGGCTCGCATCAAGTTTCCTGCTTCCCTCATTGAAATCCCGGCCTCATCTTTGATTTCGTTACGGCCTGATTCATCGATTCACAGCTCAGATTAGATGATCGCATCGGTCAGCGTGCCCTCCGCGCGGCGCCGAGCGCGCACAATACAGCGATTAAGCTGGGAACGAGGGGGAATTTCGGCTCCCGGCCACAGGATCGAATCCTGGACCATCGCCCCCGCGCCCACCCGGCAACCAGCACCCACGGACGAGAAGCCGGTCACCTGAGCACCCTGCTCGATGATCGCGTCGGGAGCGATCGGCCGGGGCCAGGCCGGGTCGGGCACATAGGCCGGGCGCCATCCTCCGGAGATAGCGCGGTGCGCGGCTAAATATTCGGTGCTCGAACCAATATTGAACCAGCGTCCTTCATTCAAGACCACTCCTCCGATCTTGCCGCCTTCACCGATCCACTGGGCCAGGATGGGGAAGAAAGAAATGTGCTTTCCCGGCGGGATCCGATGGAAGATCTGGCCATTCCACACCGAAACGGTGGCGTAATCCAAATGGCCAGCATGCCCATAGCGATTGGTAATGTCGAGAACACGCCCGTCGCGGAAAGCGATATCGGTCGCGAGGCCCGTCTCGCGTAGCCCGAGCGTGACGTCGTTGCCACTCCGAAGATGTTCCTCGATCAGCGGCTCCAGGGGCAGATCGGTCAGCACGTCGCCACCACAAACGATAAAGGGCTCGCTCCCTAACGACGCCTGGGCGTTCTTGATTCCGCCGCCGGTTTCCAAACGGATCGTTTCGTGGATCAGCCTAACGGGGAATTTCTGATAATGCCCATCCGCCAAGAGAGCCTCGAAATGCTGCGGGAGATGGTGCGTGTTAATAACAAACGAACGCACGCCCGCGGCGGCCAGGTGATCGAGCGCAAAAGTAATGAGCGGCTTTTGAAAAATCGGCACGAGCGGCTTCGGCAGGTCGTCGGTGAGCGGGCGGAGACGGGCGCCGAGGCCGGCGCCGAGGACAAAGGCGCGCTCGATCATTTGCCTAACAAGTGGCGCGAATCCCTTCCGAATTCATCGCGCTGCATCCGACGAGGGGGGTGCGATGTCAAGCGGCGCCGACGTCGGTAGGGCGAGACTCTGTCGAGCCGGGTGACGAGCGCCAATCCTGCCGCCATCCGTTTTCCCCAGCTCGACAGAGTCTCGCCCTACCGAGGATCACCCTTCGATCATGGGATGTTATAGACTTCGACCAACCCGATGCCGGTGGTGTTGTTCGCGCCGCGCACCACCGCGGTGTAAGCGCCCGCCGACAGATGCGCAAAGATGGCCGATTCCCGGTCGTCGCTCGGCGCGAGGCCGGTCGAGGTGATGATCCCTTCCTGGGTATCGCGCCAATCGTCGTCCGAAGCCACCAGGGCGCCGTTGACGTCGTGCAACTCGAGCGTCGGATCCTGGAGCGCGCCGGTGACGCCGCTCGCCGTCAGGGATGGGCCGAGCGCGCGCACGACCACGTTGGCCTGGCCGGAAGCTTCGCTCGAAATAATGAGGCCGCCGATCAGGACTGCATCACCGGTCCCGACCGCGCCCCGCGTACTGATATTCCCAAACTGCGAGGTCGAGGTGGAATCGAGGTCGTAGGCTTCCACCAAACCGGCGCCAGTCGTGTTGTTTTTGCCCTGCAAAATCGCGGTGTAGGTGCCGGGATCGAGCGTGGCCAGGATGGCGGACTCGCGATCGTCGTTAGGCTGGAGCCCGGCGGCAGCGATCGCCGTCTCCTGGGTCTCGCGCCAGTTGTCATTGGAAAAAATGAGAGCGCCGGTGCTGTCGTGGAGTTCAAGAACGGGATCCTGCAAAACCCCGGTCACGCCAAAGTTGGCCAGCGTCGGGCCGAGCGCGCGCAGGATGACACTTTTCGGAGAGGTCCCGCTGACAATAAATCCTCCGATGAGCACGTTGTCGCCCGTCCCCACGATTTCCCGAGTGGAGACATTGAGCTGCCGCGAGGTGTGCACGACAGAGGCAGCGTTATTCGGATCCGTGGCGGAAAGAAACTCGGAGAGATTATCCTCGCCGTCGCCATCCGCGTCGCTGGTCGCTCCGCCCAATTGCGGATCGTTAATCTGGGCAAGCGACAAGCGCGCGGCTTGGAAGCTGGTGAAATCCACCTCAGGAGCGATCCCGGCCCGGGTAATGAAGGGATCGGGATTCCCCGTCCGCGTATCGACCCAGACCGGCACGGCGGGCACATCCGGGCTCGTCGTGGGTGCGATCCCGAGATAATCGCCCAGCATGTAGCCTTCACTGGTGAGGGGGGCGAGACTCGCGTCGGTCGTTTCACTCGTTAGGCGAATATTTGGCTGCCAGGTCGTCCCGCCATCGAAGGATTGCGCCAGGTAGAGATTGCAAAGCACCGAATTGCCGCCGCTGTCGCGCTGATCATAAAAGGACGCCGTCAGCGTCTTTCCATCGGGCGAAGCGGAGATGGCGGGATTGAAAACGCCCGTATCAGGGTTGTCACTGATGGGAATGGGAGTGGACCAGGTCACCCCGGCGTTGGTGGATTTCGTAAACATGATCCGCGGCTGTGCGGACGCGTTGAGCGCCTGGTAGACCACATAAAGGGAATCAGTCGTCCGATCCGCGGTCGCGGAGGGCAGGAACGTGCCGGAGCGAATGCTGGGTGGTGTGTAGCGAGTCACTCGCGTGACCAGGGTAGGCGGGGCATAAGTCACGCCCGCATCGCTCGACAGAACCATGTCGAGCTCCTCGCCAAGGCTCCCGTCAAAATTCCAGTAAATGATTGCGACGCGCCCATCATGCAGAAAAACGGGCTGTGAACCTTGCGCGCTACTGGTGGTGGCGTGGATGGGCGCGGCGCCGCTCCAAGTCACGCCCTGGTCGGTGCTATAGGAGCGATAAATCGGCGAGGCGTCCGTCGTTCCGAAGAGCGTCCAGGTGACCAAAATCCGCCCCAGACTGCCCGAGCCGGGAAACGTGTTGATCGCCATCCAGGGTTTGTCGGGAAAATTCGAGCTGTTGGTCGGTTGGAAAACCGTGGCTGGCGGGTTGACGGTCGTTCCACCATCGAGCGATCGGCTGACCAGGATGATGCCTTCGCTAAAATCGGCATTCGTGGCTGCCTCCGTACAAAGGAAAAGGTTTCCATCGAAGTCGATCCCGGCCACGGGATCGGTCGCTCGCGGATAGGGGCCGCCCGAAGTTGTCGTTAGGTTGGGAATCAGCGCGCGCGTCCAGCTGAGGCCGCCATCGTGAGTCACGGAGTATCCGCAGTCGAGCGCCCCGCCGTCGGTGAAGCGTCCTTCTTGAAAGACGGCCGTCAGAAAATCGGCATCGACCGGTGAACGCGCGATATGCGGCTCCGCCTGGGCCCGCATTCCCGCGGGCAGCGGCGCCGGGTCATCGTCCAAGCGCAAGTTGGGAGCGATCCGCAGGTCGAGCGTCACAGCGGTGGCTGCTTCGGCCCGGACGGGTTGCGCCAGCCGCTGGGAAGGCTGGACCAAATTGCCCTCTCGGTTGAGCAGGCTGATGGCGCCCGAAGAGAGCCGCTCCAAGGGCACGCTTTGCAGGGCCTCAGGCCAACTGCTCCGGTCCGGTGCAGGCAGAAAGCCACCCGTGGAGGCAGCTTGCGTGGTCGTTAGGCAAAAGGCGGCCGCCAGCGGGAGAAGCAGCTTCAGAAAGAGAGAGTTCTTTTTCAATTTTCGGAAATTTACTGCCGATGGCCATCCGCACAAGCAACCCGATACCGACGATTTCGGACATTCGCCGCTGGAGAGCGATGCTCCGTCATCGCCGAGATTCTTCTGGGCGCGCGCGAGAGCCCCGGGCGTAGCGCTTTTCGCCCCGGCGCTCCGTTGTGTCGCCTCGACCTCTGGACCATATTGCGCGTCATGCCTTTCGAGCTCGAATCCAACTACCGACCGCGCGGCGACCAGGGCCAGGCCATCGCCAAACTGCTCAAGTCGGTCGAAGCGAATAATCGGCATCAGACCCTCCTCGGTGTCACCGGCTCGGGCAAGACGTTCACCGTTGCTAACGTCATCAAAGAGTTCGATCGCCCCACGCTCATCATCTCTCATAACAAGACGCTCGCCGCGCAGCTCTACTCGGAGTTCAAGCAGTTCTTCCCGCGCAACGCGGTCGAGTATTTCGTCAGTTACTTTGATTACTACCAGCCGGAAGCCTACATCCCGCGCTCCGACACCTACATCGAGAAGGACTCGTCGATTAACGAAGAGATCGAACGGCTGCGGCTTTCTGCCACCAGTTCGCTCCTGTCGCGGCGGGACACGATCGTGGTGGCCAGCGTCTCCTGCATCTACGGCGTGACTTCGCCGGAGGATTACCTGCGCATGCTGCTCACCGTGAAACGGGGCCAGGAAATCTCCCGCGAGGCCGTCCTGAGCCGGCTCGTCGATATGCTCTACGAACGCAACGATATGAATTTCGTTCGCGGGAAATTCCGGGTGCGCGGCGACGTGGTCGAGGTCTATCCCGCGACCGCGGATGAGGAAGCGATCCGCCTGGAATTTTTCGGGGATGAGATCGACGCCATCACGCGTTTCGATCCACTCACCGGCCACGGACGTGAGTCGTTAGGCGTGATGACTTTTTTCCCGGCCAAACAATTCGTGACCCCGGCCGATAAACTCAACCGCGCGCTCACTTCGATTCGGACCGAACTCGATCAACGCATCGTGCAGCTCGAATCGGTCGGGAAACTGCTGGAGGCCCAACGCCTGAAAATGCGCACCGAGTATGACCTCGAGATGTTGCAGGAGATGGGATTTTGTAACGGCATCGAGAATTACTCACGTCATCTCTCGGGTCGTTCGCCGGGGTCAAAGCCGTTTACCCTCCTCGATTTCTTCCCCAAAGATTACCTGCTCGTGATCGACGAATCGCACGCCACCATCCCGCAAATCGGCGGGATGTACGAGGGCGACAAATCGCGCAAAACCGTTCTGGTCGAGTACGGCTTCCGTCTCCCCAGCGCGCTCGACAATCGGCCGCTCAACTTCCCGGAATTCATGGGCAACGCGAATCAGCTCGTCTACGTCAGCGCGACGCCGGCGGAGTTTGAAGTGAAAAACAGCATCGTCGGCAACACCGGCTATTTCCCTCACAAACGGGAACGGATCGGCCAGGATGAATCTGTGCCTTTTGTCCTCCCGGGCGTTGGAGGGGCGGGCGCCGCCCCTTCCCCGTTTAGAAACACGGACGGGACGGCGCCCGTCCCTCCAGTGAGCCGCACCGACCAGCCGGCGGAAGAGTTCGACGTCCGCACTCCCGGCATGCCGCTGGTCGTGGAACAGATCATTCGCCCGACCGGATTGCTCGATCCCAGGATCACGCTCAAAGAATTGAAGAACCAGATCGACGACACGATCGAGCTTTGTCGTCAGCGGGTGGAAAAAGAGGAACGCGTCCTGGTCACTACCCTCACGAAAAGAACCGCCGAAGATCTCTCCGATTACCTGCGCGATGTCGGCCTGAACGTGCGCTATCTGCACAGCGACATCGACACGATTGAGCGGGTGGAAATTCTGCGCGGTCTGCGCGCGGGCGAGTTCGATATATTGGTCGGCATCAATCTTCTGCGCGAAGGACTCGACCTGCCGGAGGTTTCGTTAGTCTGCATTCTCGACGCTGATAAGGAAGGCTTTCTCCGCAGTCAGACTTCGCTCATCCAAACCGCCGGCCGCGCCGCCCGCCACGTCAACGGCGAGGTCGTCCTCTTCGCCGACACGGTCACGCAAAGCATGCAGGCGCTTATCTCGATCTCCGACTACCGCCGCACCAAGCAGATGGAGTACAACGAGAAGCACGGCATCACCCCGCAGACCGTCCGGCGCGCTGTGCAGGAAAGTCTCCACACCATTCTGCGCGGACGCGAGATTGCTGCTTCGGTGGTGAACGAAGCAGGCGGCGATTTCAACCTCACCGAGCTGCTCCGCGAGTTGGAAGACGAGATGCAGCAAGCTTCGGCCAACCTGGAATTCGAACGCGCGGCTCTGCTCCGCGACCAGATCATGGAAGTGAAAAGCGGCGCTGGCCTAACGAAGATCGAACCAAAACGGAAGCCGGTGAAGTACACGCGCGGCTCCGGCCGTCGCCGCTCCCGCGTTTAACCCAACTCCTGCTCCTGCTTATAATCCTGTCCTAATCCATGCGATAGGGAGAGAGATTAGGATTAGGAGCAAGAGCAGGAGCAGGATTTAGGAAATCCTAACGACCGATATCCTCGTCCCAGAGCCGCGGGTGCGCGGCAATGAATTGCTGCATCATTTTCGCGCATTCGGGCAGGTCGAGGTCGATCACTTCGACGCCGTGGCTGCGCATGAACTCCGGGCCGCCTGGGAAAGTGCGGCTCTCACCCACGATGACTTTCGGGATGCCGAACTGCACGACTGCACCGCTGCACAGGTAGCAGGGCATGAGCGTGGAATAGAGGACGGTGCCGCGAAAACTTCCGATCCGCCCCGCGTTGCGCAGGCAATCGATCTCCGCATGGGTGACGGGATCGTTTTCCTGCACGCGCTTGTTGTGGCCGACGGCGAGCAGCTTGCCGTCGCGCGCCAGGGCGGAGCCAATCGGGATGCCGCCTTCGCTCAAACTTTTTCGTGCTTGAGCGATGGCGGCGTTCATCAATTCTTCCTCGTTCATGGCGTCGTTAGGCGAAGCTTACACCTTGCTTTCCGCCGGGCAATGCGCTGAAGCTGCGCCATGGGTCGCGCCTTTGAAGATTTTCCCGTGGGAAGTCGCTTTGTTTCTCGCCGCCAGGTTCTGACCGAAGAGGAAATGATCGCCTTCGCGCAACGTTACGATCCGCAGCCCTTCCATATCGATCCCAACGTCGGTGAGAATCTGCTCGGCGGCTTGGCGGCGAGCGGCTGGCAGACGGCCTCCATCTCCATGCGGCTTTTCGTCGACACCATGCAAGTCGAAGGCGGGATCGTCGGTCGCGCGCTCGATGAATTGCGCTGGCCACGTGCGGTGCGTCCGGGCGACTCGATCCGGGTCGAAATTGAGATTCTGGAGGCGCGTCGATCAGAGTCGAAACCTGGCTACGGGTTGCTCCGATATCGCAGCCTCACCCTGAATCAAAACGATGAAGTGGTGCAGAGCTTCCTTGCCCTCGCCATTTTGCCCTGCCGCGCGCCCCTGTAGCCGGGGACACCCTCCCAACGCCCCTCGCTTGGTCCTCCCAAGGCGGGACATCGTCCTGGGTTACTGATCGGTCTTCAGTTAACAAACGCAGAAGACTAGTGCCGAGGGGACCGAGGGGACCGATCAACCCGCGCCCGCTCGTGAGCGATCCCCCGTCCGCGCGCGCCGTGTGGCGCGCGACGGGATAGTTAGGAGGCAACGGCATCTTGTATTCGTTTCAATCCGCGCGCGCCGTGCGGCGCGCGACGGGTGACAACCTGCGCTTTGCTGGTCGGGCCGATGTTTCAATCCGCGCGCGCCGTGCGGCGCGCGACCGAATGTGAGACGCGTTCCGGTCATATTTCAGAGTTTCAATCCGCGCGCGCCGTGCGGCGCGCGACCCGCAGAGAGCGCCGAGATGGAGATGCTGCGAGAGTTTCAATCCGCACGCGCCGTGCGGCGCGCGACGATTGAGCTCGAGCGCGACCAGTAACGTGCCGGTGTTTCAATCCGCGCGCGCCGTGCGGCGCGCGACAGCCGAGCGCAGTGACCGCGTCCTCGTAGCTGTTGTTTCAATCCGCGCGCGCCGTGCGGCGCGCGACATGATGCCCGGCGTCGGTGATGGCGAGGGTTGGGGTTTCAATCCGCGCGCGCCGTGCGGCGCGCGACTGGAGGAGTCGCATACCGTGCGGCTGGAAAACCATGTTTCAATCCGCGCGCGCCGTGCGGCGCGCGACGTGGCCGGCAGATAACGGCTGAGGGATGGTCTGAGTTTCAATCCGCGCGCGCCGTGCGGCGCGCGACCGTGGGAAGACACCGGCAAGAGCGTGACGACCGAGTTTCAATCCGCGCGCGCCGTGCGGCGCGCGACTCCCGCTCAAAGCGATCCCGGAGCCTAACGAGAGGTTTCAATCCGCGCGCGCCGTGCGGCGCGCGACCCCCGCTGCCGCTCAGATAAAAGCGGGTGGAATAGGTTTCAATCCGCGCGCGCCGTGCGGCGCGCGACACCGCCCGATCGAGGTCGTCACCATGAGCGTCGGGTTTCAATCCGCGCGCGCCGTGCGGCGCGCGACGCAACGCCGACACGGGCTGGAGCGCGAGCCGCAAGTTTCAATCCGCGCGCGCCGTGCGGCGCGCGACCCGTGACCGACACCCCATCGGGTTCGATCCTGGGGTTTCAATCCGCGCGCGCCGTGCGGCGCGCGACCGCCTTGGGGTGGGATGGTGGATTGGGATTCGACGTTTCAATCCGCGCGCGCCGTGCGGCGCGCGACCCATTTGCCAGCGGCTTCCGCGCGGGAAATGCAGGTTTCAATCCGCGCGCGCCGTGCGGCGCGCGACATCGCCCCCGCCCGAGGTGCCCACAAATTTGTTGTTTCAATCCGCGCGCGCCGTGCGGCGCGCGACACAGCGATGGAGCGAAATGCGTCGCCTCGCGCCCGTTTCAATCCGCGCGCGCCGTGCGGCGCGCGACTTTCTTCACGCAAGACCTTGAAGATATTCGGGAGTTCAATCCGCGCGCGCCGTGCGGCGCGCGACCTACGCCGAGTGCTGTGACGGTAAGCCGCTAAGCGTTTCAATCCGCGCGCGCCGTGCGGCGCGCGACCGGCAATCTCTGGCGCGCTGTGCACGACGCACTGTTTCGAAACCATTGCGCGTCGAACGTGACGCGGCGCACGCGCAGTCGCGCGCCGCACGGCGCGCGCGGATTGAAACATCCGCTCGGCGCCGTAGGTGTCGTTCGGGATCGTCGCGCGCCGCACGGCGCGCGCGGATTGAAACGCACTGTCTCCAGTTCGGGCACCAACAACACCACGTCGCGCGCCGCACGGCGCGCGCGGATTGAAACCAGTCGTTCGTGTTGCAATTGACGTATTGGGTTTGTCGCGCGCCGCACGGCGCGCGCGGATTGAAACCAGCGGGGGAGGATGGCTTGAGCGCGGAGATCATGTCGCGCGCCGCACGGCGCGCGCGGATTGAAACTCGCCCAGCCGCTCCATGATACGGCGCATGTCGGGTCGCGCGCCGCACGGCGCGCGCGGATTGAAACTTCGACGAGATCGTTACTGCCGATGGTGGGTAGCGTCGCGCGCCGCACGGCGCGCGCGGATTGAAACCTCATGCTCGTCCGCTTTGCCCAGAGCAAGCTGGTCGCGCGCCGCACGGCGCGCGCGGATTGAAACGGCGTGCGCCGCGAATGGCTCCTGTATGGGGCCGGTCGCGCGCCGCACGGCGCGCGCGGATTGAAACATCCGACGCGGCTGATTCCACCGATCTGCGCCTGTCGCGCGCCGCACGGCGCGCGCGGATTGAAACTTAACGACCAGGTCGTCACCGTCAGCGGCGCCGGGTCGCGCGCCGCACGGCGCGCGCGGATTGAAACACCTGCCATTTCCGCTGGTTATCGGCCATCCAGGGTCGCGCGCCGCACGGCGCGCGCGGATTGAAACATAGAAGTCCTCGCTGGTAAGCTTGATGACGATAGTCGCGCGCCGCACGGCGCGCGCGGATTGAAACACCTGCCATTTCCGCTGGTTATCGGCCATCCAGGGTCGCGCGCCGCACGGCGCGCGCGGATTGAAACTTAACGACCAGGTCGTCACCGTCAGCGGCGCCGGGTCGCGCGCCGCACGGCGCGCGCGGA